>NZ_CP011364.1:0-3934167 GCF_000800725.1 Edwardsiella sp. EA181011
CCCTATACGAGAGCGGGGTCGCAAAAGCGACCCCGCGGTGGACATGTAGCGGATAACGCGGCCGTTACGCCGCCGCTTTCTGCGCCGGCAGCACCCGCCGTAGCAGCAGATAGCCCACGATAGCCGCCAGGGAGGAGCCCAGCAGGATCCCCAGGCGCGAGAAGACGGCCAGCGCCGGATCCGCATCGCCAAAGGCCAGCGAAGCGATGAAGATGGACATGGTAAAGCCGATGCCGCACAGCACGCCGATGGCAATAATCTCCTTGAAGGTGGTCCCCTGCGGCAGCGTGGCCAACTTCAGCTTAACGGCCAGCCAGCAAAACAGACTTATCCCCAGCGGCTTGCCAATAAACAGGCCGGCGATGACTCCTAGCGGCAGCAGAGAGAACAGACCTGACAGCGTCACGCCATCCAGAGAGACCCCGGCGTTGGCAAAGGCAAACAGCGGCAGAATCATATAGGCCACCCACGGATGCAGCGCATGCTCCAGCGAACGCGCCGGTGACTGGCCATCCTGCTCTTTCAACGGAACGAAGAAACCGATCACCACGCCGGCCAGCGTCGCATGGACGCCGGACTTCAGCACCGCGGTCCACAGCACCACACCGACCAAAATATACAGCCCGACGCGACGCACGTTAAACAGATTCAACAGCGCCAGCGCCACGATCGCCGCCCCGGCCACCGCCAGCGACAGGATCGACAGATCGCTGGTGTAAAACAGCGCGATGATGATGATAGCGCCCAGGTCGTCGATGATGGCCAGCGCCAGCAGGAACACCTTCAGCGCCAGCGGCACCCGGTTCCCCAGCAGCGCCAATACCCCCAGAGCAAAGGCAATATCGGTCGCAGCCGGGATAGCCCAGCCGGTGCTGGCAACGGCATCCTGACCGTTAAACAGCAAATAGATCAGCGCCGGCACCACCATCCCACCCAGGGCGGCGATCACCGGGAAAGCCGCCTGACGGGTGCTGGCCAGCGAACCGCACACCAGCTCGCGCTTCACTTCCAGACCGATCATCAGGAAGAATATTGCCATCAGGGCATCGTTAACCCACAGCAGCATATTTTTATTGATGTGCAGGCTACCTACGCGCACCTCAACCGGCGTGTTGAGGAAGGCCTGATAGATATGGCTAGTCCAGTCCGTATTGGCCAGGATCATGGCCAGCGCGGCGGCGATGATCAAAATCACGCCGCCAAAGGCATCACTGCCGACGAAACGCTGCAAACTCTTTATCATTGCACTCATCCAAGCTACTGAAACAAAGAAGATAGGAAACTCTTATTATCAGCATACTCCCTCTTATAGCTCGAAAAAAGTAATTTATTTTTCGTATATAATTCGGAAAAATAGAACTATTTTTTATAAAACAGGCACCATTAACGAACTGAGCTCGGCACGCGCACAAAATTGAGCTCAGCGCGCGCAATAAAAAATCCCCGGCGCAGCGCGCTGCCCGGGGATTGGATTGAATACGCAGAACGAACGGAGTATCAGCGCGTCAGATCATCAAAGAACTTCTTCACTCCGTCGAAGAAACGCTTGGAGCGGGGACTGTTCTTATCGCTGGCGGGGCCGCCGAAGCTCTCCTCCAGCTCACGCAGCAGCTGTTTCTGCTTGTCGTTCAGGTTCACCGGCGTCTCGACCACCACGCGGCACAGTAGGTCGCCCTGCGCCCCACCGCGCACCGACTTCACGCCCCGGCCGCGCATACGGAACATCTTGCCGGTCTGCGTCTCGGCCGGGATCTTCAGCTTAACCCGCCCATCCAGGGTCGGCACCTCAATCTCGCCACCCAGCGCCGCCATCGCAAAGTTGATCGGCACCTCGCAGAACAGGTTATTGTCTTCCCGCTCGAAGATCGGGTGTGCCTTCACCTGCACCTGTACATACAGATCGCCGGCCGGCGCCCCGTTCTCACCGGCCTCGCCCTCGCCCGCCAGGCGAATGCGATCGCCGGTATCGACCCCGGCGGGAATTTTCACCGACAGGGTTTTGGATTTTTCAATCCGGCCGTGGCCGTGACACTTGTTGCACGGATCCTTAATGATGGTACCGCGCCCGTGGCAGTGCGGACAAGGCTGCTGTACGGTGAAGAAGCCCTGCCGCATCTGCACCTGACCGGCGCCATGGCAGGTCGGGCAGGTAATCGGCTCACTGCCCTTCTTGGCACCGCTGCCATGGCAGACGTCGCACTCAACCAGAGTCGGAATTCGAATCTCTTTGGTGACGCCGCGTACCGCCTCCTCCAGCGTCAGATCCATGTTGTAACGCAGATCCGCGCCGCGCGCCGCGCGCTGGCGACGACCGCCGCCGAAGATGTCGCCGAACACGTCACCGAAGATGTCACTGAAATCCGCACCGCCGCCGAAACCACCGGCGCCGCCGCCGCCCATGCCGCCCTGCTCAAACGCCGCATGACCGTACTGATCGTAGGCCGCACGCTTCTGCGCATCGGTCAGGATTTCATAGGCTTCTTTGATTTCCTTAAACTTGTCCTCGGCCTCTTTGTCGCCCTGATTACGGTCAGGGTGATACTTCATGGCCAGGCGTTTATAGGCTTTTTTGATTTCGCGCTCATCCGCTTCACGGGATACGCCCAAAATCTCATAGTAGTCTTTCTTCGCCATTTCGGTTGCTTTGCCCCTAACATAGAGGCACGGGCGTTGAGTTTCCTCGACGCCCGTGCCGGTGAATAACGGCGGCTTATGCCGCCGTTACCATGCCCGCTTAAGGGCGATTATTTTTTATCTTTCACTTCTTCGAATTCGGCGTCAACCACGTCGTCATCTTTCTTAGCGCTGGTGTCCGCCTGCGCTTCACCGGCCTGGGCCTGCTGCTGCGCCAGCTCCTGCAGCTTGGCAGAAGACTGTACCAGCGCCTGGATTTTGGCTTCGATATCCGCCTTATCCTCACCCTTGCTGGCCGCTTCCAGCGCCTTCACAGCCTCTTCGATCGCGCTCTTGTCGGTCGCCGGCAGTTTGTCACCCGCTTCTTCCACCAGCTTACGGGTGCCGTGCACCAGCTGATCGGCCTGGTTACGCACCTGGACCAGCTCTTCGAACTTGCGATCCGCTTCGGCGTTGGCCTCGGCGTCACGCACCATCTGCTTGATCTCATCTTCGCTCAGACCAGAAGAAGCCTTGATGGTGATGTTCTGCTCGCGACCGCTGTTCTTATCCTTAGCGGAGACGTGCAGAATACCGTCGGCGTCGATGTCGAAGGTGACTTCGATCTGCGGCATACCGCGCGGCGCCGGCTGAATGCCATCCAGGTTGAACTGACCCAGAGACTTGTTATCCGCCGCACGCTTACGCTCACCCTGCAGGACATGAATGGTCACGGCAGACTGGTTGTCTTCTGCGGTCGAGAACACCTGGCTGTGCTTGGTCGGAATGGTGGTGTTCTTAGAGATCAACGCCGTCATGACGCCACCCATGGTTTCGATACCCAGAGACAGCGGGGTAACGTCCAGCAGCAGTACGTCTTTCACATCGCCCGCCAGCACGCCACCCTGAACGGCTGCACCGATGGCCACCGCTTCATCCGGGTTAACGTCTTTACGCGGCTCTTTACCGAAGAAATCAGCAACCTGTTTCTGCACCATCGGCATACGGGTCTGACCACCCACCAGGATCACGTCGTCGATGTCAGAGACGGACAGACCGGCATCCTTCAGGGCCACCTTCAGCGGCTCCATGGAGCGAGCAACCAGATCTTCAACCAGGGACTCCAGTTTAGCGCGGGTCACCTTGATGTTCATGTGCTTCGGACCGGTGGCATCTGCAGTGATATACGGCAGGTTCACGTCGGTCTGCTGAGCAGAAGAGAGCTCGATCTTCGCCTTTTCTGCGGCCTCTTTCAGGCGCTGCATCGCCAGCGGATCGTTGCGCAGGTCGATACCCTGCTCTTTCTTAAACTCATCAACCAGGTAGTTGATCAGACGGCTATCAAAGTCTTCCCCGCCCAGATGGGTATCACCATTGGTCGCCAGAACTTCGAAGGTCTTTTCGCCGTCGACATCATCGATTTCGATGATGGAGATATCGAAAGTACCACCGCCCAGGTCGTAGACCGCGATAGTGCGGTTACCCACCCCTTTGTCCATGCCGTAGGCCAGCGCAGCCGCAGTCGGCTCGTTGATGATACGCTTCACATCCAGACCGGCGATACGGCCGGCGTCTTTGGTCGCCTGGCGCTGCGCGTCGTTAAAGTAAGCCGGAACGGTAATGACCGCCTCAGTCACCGACTCACCCAGGAAATCTTCCGCCGTTTTCTTCATTTTCTTCAGGACTTCAGCCGAGATCTGCGGCGGTGCAATCTTCTGGCCTTTCACTTCTACCCAGGCGTCGCCGTTATCGGCTGCCACGATCTGGTAGGGCATGATGTCTTTATCGCGCTGTGCTTCGGCATCTTCAAAACGACGGCCGATCAAACGTTTGATCGCAAACAGCGTGTTTTGCGGGTTGGTGACCGCCTGGCGTTTTGCCGGCTGGCCGACCAGAACTTCGCCATCCTGTGTATAGGCGATGATGGAAGGCGTGGTGCGATCGCCCTCAGCATTCTCCAGCACGCGGGCTTTGCCGCCATCCATAACTGCTACACAAGAGTTAGTTGTACCCAGGTCGATACCAATGATTTTACCCATCGAACGTCTCCACTAAAAATTCGGTTTTCAAGCTCGTTGTTACCTTAGGTGGGGGCGAGTTTTCGCATTTCAACCACCGTTCTCACCACATTTGCCGAACAGGGTAACAACTTCGATGTTACTAAGATGGGGTCGCCTACGCGGGCATCAAGGGGGAAGATGCAAAAAAAAACGGATTTTTTATTACCAGAGATTGTTTCTTGTGCGATGCCTCTTTATTATGCCGCGCGCTCGGGAACAGCGGCCGTTGTGGCGGCCCGGCGCACGTACCTACGGGCCCAAGCCCGTTTCTACATTCTATAATTACAGAGGCTTTATGCACACCAACAAGTTGGCAAATCCCGGCCCCCTGGGTCTGATGGGTTTTGGGATGACTACCGTCTTGCTGAACCTGCACAACGCAGGGCTCTTTCCGCTGACTTCCGTTATTCTGGCGATGGGGATCTTCTTTGGCGGTATCGCCCAGATCCTGGCCGGACTGCTGGAGTATAAGAAGGGCAATACCTTTGGGCTGACCGCGTTTACCGCCTACGGCGCCTTTTGGCTGACCCTGGTGGCACTGCTGACGCTGCCGAAGATGGGGCTGGCCGAGGCCACCGACGCCCTGTCACTGGGGGCCTACCTGGCGCTGTGGGGCATCTTTACCCTATTTATGTTCTTTGGCACCCTGCGCAGCAACCGCGTCCTGCAGTTTGTCTTCGCCAGCCTGACCGTACTGTTCTTCCTGTTGGCCTATGGCAACATCACGGCGAATGCCAGCGTGCTGCACATCGCCGGCATTGAAGGGATTATCTGCGGCGCCAGCGCTATCTATCTGGCGATGGCCGAGGTAATTAACGAGCAGTATGGCCGCGACGTATTGCCGATCGGCGCTAAGCACGCCTAACCGCGCCACCACGCAAAAGGCTTCCTGTAGGAAGCCTTTTTTGTATCCTGTTTTACACCGCGCGTAGCAACGCGCGCCGGCTAGTGCGACAGCCGCGCCTCCCCCTGCGCTGCCCGCAGCGGAGAGCGCTGAAAATAGAATCCCAGCGCCACGCCCAGCAGCGAGAGCAGCAGTACATACCAACCCGCCGCCAGCGGCGTCAGGGTCACCGCGATCGGCGTCAGGCCACCAAAAACCGCATACGCCAGATTATAAGAAAAGGAGATCCCGCTGAAACGCACTTCAGCAGGGAACGCACAGACCATCACAAAGGGCACCGCGCCGATGGTGCCGATGCTAAAACCGGCCAGTCCATAGCGCCAGAACAGCTGAGCCGGTTCGATCTGCGGCGACAGGCTGCTGAAGAACTGCCAGGTGCACAGCGCCAGCAGCAGGCCGCCACCGATAAACAGCCGCCCCGCCCCTACGCGATCCACCAGCCCACCCGCCAATACGCAGCCCAGGGTCATCGTCACAATCGCCACGCTGTTAGCCTGCAGGGTCAGCGCCGCAGGCAGGCCATACTGCGTCTGCAGCAGGCTCGGCGTCATCAGGATCACCACGACGATGCAGGCCGACAGCAGCCAGGTCAACAGCATCGATACCGCCACCGCCCTGCGGTGATCGCGCACCACCTGCTTCAGCGGCAGCTCCGCCGCCAGCGCCCGACGGGCCTGCATCGCCAAAAATACCGGCGTCTCATGCAGCCAACGCCGCAGGTACATCGCCATCAGCCCAAACAGCCCGCCCAAGAAGAAGGGGATACGCCAGCCCCCGGCCAGCACCTCCTGAGGCGTAAGCCAGCTGTTCAGCCAGGTCGCCACTAGCGACCCCAGCAGAATACCGGACGTCAGCCCCGAGGTGAGAACCCCGCAGGCAAAGCCGATGCGCTGCGGCGGGACATGCTCCGCCACAAAAACCCAGGCGCCCGGGACCTCACCGCCGATCGCGGCCCCCTGCAGCACCCGCATCAACAGCAGTAGCAGCGGCGCGGCGATACCAATAGTTTGGTAGGTCGGCAGCATCCCCATCGCCAGCGTCGGCAGCGCCATTAATAGAATACTGAGAGAGAACATACGCTTGCGGCCAATGCGATCGCCGAAGTGCGCCATGATAATTCCGCCGAGCGGACGCGCCAGATACCCCGCGGCGAAAATGCCAAAGGTTTGCACCAGACGCAGCCACTCCGGCATGTCCGGCGGGAAAAACAGCGCGCCGACCACGGCGGCGAAAAACACGAAGATGATGAAGTCATAAAACTCCAGCGCCCCACCCAAAGCGGCCAGCGCCAGCGTTTTATAGTCCTGATGGTTCAGACGACGATGATTGTACAATTCCATATGTCTTGACGGCCCTATTTTTGTGACACTGATTGTTCATGTTGTGTTGCAAAAATAGAAATATAACGTTAGTCACAGACATACCAGTCATTCTGAATCTTATCTTGCAATGGCGCTAACTTCAGTTGATTGTTTCGCGCCGGGCACTTTTTGGCCTAAATGCTGCTATTACCGCAGAATGGGTTTCCACATAGGGTCCCTCCAGCAGCTGAATACAGTACGGGACGCTGGCAAAAATCCCGTGTACCACCGGCGCGCCGGTGGCATCCTTCAGCCCCTCCAACGTTTCGCGGATCGACTTCGGCTGACCCGGCAGATTGATGATCAGCGCCTGCTTGCGGATCACCCCCACCTGACGCGACAGGATCGCCGTCGGCACAAAGCGCAGGCTGATCTGACGCATCTGCTCACCGAACCCCGGCATCTCACGATCGGCGACCGCCAGCGTGGCATCCGGCGTCACGTCGCGCCGCGCCGGGCCGGTACCTCCGGTAGTCAGAACCAGATGACAGCCGCGTTCATCCACCAGCTCACACAGGGTCTGCTCGATCAGCGGCTGTTCGTCCGGGATCAGTCGGGTCTCCAGGGTATAAGGGGTGGCCAACGCGCTGGCCAGCCAGGCCTCCAGCGCCGGGATTCCCAAGTCCTGATAGACACCGCTGGATGCCCTGTCAGAGATCGAGACTAAACCGATGCGTAGTGTATTCATGCAATAACCTCAACGACGATGCCTTCCGGCTGTGGATGCAGGATGATACTACGCCAGCCGCCGATCACCACGTCCGCGCGCTGTAAAGAGTGACGAGGCCGACGGTGGCTCAGGGCGATGACCGTCATTCCCGCGGCCTGAGCCGCACGGATGCCGACCTCGTCGCTTTCGATGACCAGGCAGTCGCGGGGATCCAGGCCATAGTGGCTGGCGGCCAGCAGATACGGTTCGGGATCGGGACGACCGCAGCTGACCTGCTCTGCGCCGATCACCAACGGCGGCGGGCACATGCCGCTGTGGGCAATCTGCTCTGCGGCGCGCGGCTGCCCGGCCTGCGTCACTACGCCCCAGGGCGTTTCACCCAGCGTCGCCAGCCACGCGGTGGCGTCCTGGCGCAGACGGCTACGCCGTTGACGCACCGCGGCCAGCAGCGCCTGCTCCAGACGCTGGCACTCCACCTCATCGCTGTAGCGGGGCGCCAGCTGGCGCAGGGTCTCCTGTACCCGCTGACTATAAATGCGCGGACGCAGCAGGGCGTGGTCTATCTGGCGCTGATGCGCCCACTGCTCCCATACCTGCTCCGCATGACCGTCGCTGTCGAGCAGCGCGCCGTCCATATCCAGAAAGATGGCGGCGAAATGTTTTCTCCACATGACCCAATCTCCTCTGTCGGCAATCTACGATGTCGTAATGGATGCTCTGGCAAAACGTTAGCGCCATCGCCGCGAAGAGGCAAAATTTATCGAGCGGAAGGGGATGGGGAAACGGCACAGAAAACTGCCAGCGTACGCTGGCGCGCCGCGATTAACGGCGCGCCGCGCTTCTACAGACCGAGGCACAAATATTTAATTTCCAGATAGTCCTCAATGCCGTATTTGGCGCCTTCCCGGCCCAGCCCTGAGGATTTCACCCCGCCAAACGGCGCCATCTCATTGGAGATAAGCCCACTGTTGATGCCGACGATGCCATACTCCAGCGCCTCGGCGACGCGGAATACCCGCCCCACGTCGCGGGTATAGAGCGACGCGGAATACCCGCCCCACGTCGCGGGTATAGAAGTAGGAGGCCAGGCCGAACTCCGTCGCATTGGCCCGGGCGATGACCTCATCTTCGTCACGGAAACGAAACAGCGGTGCCAGCGGGCCAAACGTCTCCTCGCGCGCGACCTGCGCATCGGCGGGCACGTCCAGCAGAACGGTCGGGCAAAAGAAGTTCCCACCGCGGGCATCGGCCTGACCGCCGCAGGCGATACGGGCGCCGCGCGCCACGGCATCCGCAATATGCTCCTCCACTTTGGCCCGCGCCCGGCCGTCGATCAGCGGACCGACGGTCACGCCGTCATCCAGCCCATTGCCCATCTTCAACGCCTGTACCGCACGGCACAGCTTCTCGGCAAAGCGCTCATAAATGCCCTCCTGTATATACAGGCGATTGGCGCACACGCAGGTCTGGCCGGCATTACGAAACTTACTGGCCATCGCCCCCGCCACCGCCTGATCCAGGTCGGCATCATCAAAAACGATAAACGGCGCATTGCCGCCCAGCTCCAGAGAGACCTTCTTGATATCGTGCGCGCACTGTGCCATCAGCTGACGCCCGATCTCCGTCGATCCGGTGAAGCTCAGCTTACGCACCTGCGGATTGGCGGTCAGCTCATCGCCCACCGCCCCGGCCGAGCCGGTCACCACGCTAAAGACCCCCTGCGGTACCCCGGCACGCAGCGCTAGCTCCGCCAGCGCCAGCGCAGAGTAGGGGGTCTGGCTGGCGGGCTTCAGCACCATGGTACAGCCCGCGGCCAGCGCCGGCCCGGCCTTGCGAGTGATCATCGCCGCAGGAAAATTCCACGGCGTAATCGCCGCCGTCACGCCGATGGGCTGCTTGATCACCAGCAGGCGCTTATCGCCCTGCGGAGCGGGGATGGTATCGCCGTAGACCCGCTTGGCCTCTTCGGCAAACCACTCAATAAACGACGCCGCATAGGCTATCTCGCCGCGCGACTCCGCCAGCGGCTTACCCTGCTCCAGGGTCATCAGCCGGGCCAGATCGTCCTGATGCGCCAGGATCAGATCAAACCAGCGGCGCAGGATCTGCGCCCGTGCCTTCCCCGTACGGGCGCGCCAGCCCGGCAGCGCGTGGGCGGCAGCCTCGATCGCCCGTCGGGTCTCCGCCGCCCCCATCTTCGGTACGCTGCCCAACGTATCCCCGTTCGCCGGGTTAATCACCGTCATGACGTCGCCGCTATCGGCATCGCACCACACCCCGTCAATCAGCGCCTGTTGACGAAACAAGCCCATATCATGGAGCTGCATCATGTTTCACCTCGCTTATCGGCGTCAGCGCACCGCTATCCGCCTTGAGCCCACCGCTGCGACGCGGCAGATAAAAAAAGAACACCCCGGGCGCACGCGCGGCCGGGGTGTTCGGGATATTCGACAAAACGCGCTTACAGCAGCGCGCCGATCATGCTTTCCAGCTTACCCTGGTCAACGGCGAACTTGCGGATACCGTCCGCCAGTTTCTCGACCGCCATCGGATCCTGGTTATGCTGCCAGTAGAACTCGGCCTCGCTCATCCGCGCCGGGCGAGCCTTGATCTCACCTTGATAGGCCAGCTTACGCTCGACGCCACCCGCGCTTTCAGACAGCTCCTTAAGCAGGGACGGGGAGATGGTCAGGCGGTCGCAGCCGGCTAGCTCCAGGATCTCGCCGACGTTGCGGAAGCTGGCGCCCATCACCACGGTTTCATAGCCATGCTGCTTATAGTAGTTATAGATTTCGGTAACGGAAATCACGCCCGGATCTTCCGCCGGCGCGAACTCGCTCTTACCACCGTTGGCCTTGTGCCAGTCAAGAATACGGCCGACAAACGGTGAAATCAGGAACACACCGGCTTCGGCGCAGGCCCGGGCCTGAGCAAAGGAGAACAGCAGGGTCAGGTTACAGTTGATGCCCTCTTTCTCCAGACGCTCCGCGGCGCGGATGCCCTGCCAGGTTGAGGCCAGCTTGATCAGGATACGATCGTTGCTGATGCCGGCATCGTTATACAGATTAATCAGGCGCTTCGCCTTCGCCACGCTGGCTTCGGTGTCATAGGAGAGACGGGCGTCCACCTCCGTGGAGATGCGGCCCGGGATCAGCTTGAGGATCTCCAGACCGATATTTACCGCCAGCTTGTCTGAGGCGTCCACGATCTGCTGCGCGCGATCGCCGCTCTGGGCACGCGCCCAGGCAATGGCATCGTCGATCAGTTTACGGTATTCCGGAATTTGCGCGGCGTTGAGGATCAGAGAGGGGTTCGTCGTGGCATCCTGAGGCTGATACTGCTTCATCGCGGCGATATCGCCAGTATCAGCGACAACGGTGGTCAGTTGACGCAGGGAGGTCAGTTTATCGGTCATTTTAGCGTTCCCATTTTGGTGTATTAACCAGCTTGATACGCCAATTGTTATCTCCCCCGTCGCTTACGGCCTAATACCTCGCCGCTATCAGGGGTATCACCTTGCGCAAAGGCGAAAGCGCTAACAAATTGTGCATGAGCTTGTGACGTGCCTGCTCCGATGATAACACGCTGTTTGCGTTGCGCAATGGAGGAAACAGCACAGGGAAATGCACCGTTTTTCCACATTCTGGCCGTAAATTGTTGGGCAACCGTTTACCCAGTGACAATGACTACAGAGCAAGCGTTAACGCGAATATTCTGCCCTACCTATTAAAAATCATGCTACATTCTTGCCGCCTTTATCGGCACGGTATCGCGCCGCGTTGCGCAACGGGCGGCGGTGCGTACCGTATCATCAGGGAGATGACATAATAAAAGAGGAGCACGCATTGACGGATCTCATTAGTTTTATCAACAACATCTTATGGGGCTCGGTACTGATCTATCTGCTGATCGGCGCTGGCCTGTATTTCACGTTCCGCACCGGTTTTATTCAGTTTCGCCATTTTGGCCACATGTTTTCTGTTCTGAAGAACAGCAACAAGGCCGACAGCGGCGGTATCTCCTCCTTTCAGGCGCTGTGTACCAGCCTGGCCGCACGCGTCGGCACGGGTAACCTGACCGGCGTCGCTATCGCGCTGACCGCCGGTGGACCGGGCGCCATCTTCTGGATGTGGATCATCGCCCTGATCGGCATGGCCACCTCCTTTATTGAGAGCACCCTGGCACAGCTGTACAAGACCCGTGACGATCAGGGCAACTTCCGCGGCGGTCCGGCCTACTATATGGAAAAGGGGCTCGGCATGCGCTGGATGGGGATCCTGTTTTCCCTGTTTCTGCTGGTTGCCTTTGGGTTGGTCTTCAACGCGGTGCAGGCCAACTCTATCGCGCAGGCGACGGCCGTTGCTTTCCATATTCCGCCGCTGTACGTCGGCATCGCGCTGATGCTGATGTGCGGCGTCGTCATCTTTGGCGGCCTGCGCTCGATTGCCCGAACCGCCGAACTGGTGGTGCCGGTCATGGCGATTGCCTATCTGCTGCTGGCATTCTGGGTGATGGGACACAATCTGGCCCGAATGCCAGAGGTGCTGCTGCTGGTGATTAAAAGCGCCTTTGGCCTGCAGGAGGCCGCCGCCGGCGCCATCGGCTACGGCATCTCTCAGGCGATGACCCAAGGGATCCAGCGCGGGCTGTTCTCCAACGAGGCCGGCATGGGATCAGCGCCCAACGCCGCCGCCTCCGCCACCCCGTATCCGCCGCACCCCGCCTCACAGGGCTACGTGCAGATGCTGGGGGTCTTTATGGATACGCTGGTTATCTGCAGCGCGACCGCCGCCATCATCCTCTCCTCCGGCGTCCTGGACGCCGCGCCGGGCACCATCAGCGGCATTGAGCTGACCCAGCGGGCGCTCTCCTCCGCCGTCGGCGACTGGGGCGGCATCTTTATCGCCGTCGCCATTTTCTTCTTCGCCTTCACCTCGATCATCGCGAACTATGCCTATGCGGAGAGCAATCTGATCTTTCTGGAGCACAACCATCCGCACGGCCTGGTTTTCCTGCGCCTGTGTACGCTGGGCATGGTGATGTTCGGCGCGCTGGCGGAGCTGCCTCTCGTCTGGAAAATGGCCGATCTCTCCATGGCCCTGATGGCGATAACCAACCTGATCGCCATCCTGCTGCTGTCGGGCGTCGCCTTCAAGCTGGCGCGTGACTATAACCACCAGCGCCGTCTGGGACTACTGCCGACGCTGGACCTCAGTAAGTATCCCGAGATCCAGCAGCAGGTTGAGCCCGGTATCTGGGAAAAACCACCGCGGCAGTAAGTGATCGCCAAGGGGGAGTGTCGCCTCCCCCTATCACAGCAATTCTCCCCGCCGCCGGCGCAGTTTGCTACAGTAGACGAGGTCACTCATCTTCTTTTGCAGGACGCCGCTATGCTGACAATTATCTCTCCGGCTAAAACGTTGGATTACACCTCTCCGCTGGCCACCCAGCGCTATACCCAGCCGCAGATGCTGGCGCAGGCCGAAACCCTGATGCAGACGGTGCGCACGCTGACGCCGGCGCAGCTGGGCTCGCTGATGAAAATCAGCGACAAGCTGGCCGGACTGAACGCCGCCCGCTTCACCGAGTGGCAGCCCCGCTTCACGCCGGAAAATGCCCGTCAGGCGATCCTGGCCTTCAAGGGAGACGTCTATACCGGACTCCAGGCGGAGACGTTCAGCGAGCAGGACTTTGACTTTGCCCAACGGCACCTGTGCATGCTGTCAGGCCTGTACGGCGTGCTGCGCCCGCTGGATCTGATGATGCCCTACCGCTTGGAGATGGGAACCCGTCTGCACACCCCGTACGGCAACGATCTGTACGCCTTCTGGGGCGACAGCATCACCCGGCAGCTCAACCAGCAGCTGCAGCAGCAGGGCGATCGGGTCGTCGTTAATCTGGCCTCAGACGAATACTTTAAGGCGGTCAGACCGGCGGCGCTGGAGGGCGAGCTAATTAAGCCGATCTTTATGGATGAGAAGAATGGCAGCATGAAGGTCATCAGCTTCTACGCCAAGAAGGCGCGCGGGCTGATGAGCCGCTTTATTATCCAGGCGCGCCTGCGCGATCCGGAGCAGCTCAAAGCATTCGATCTGGAGGGCTACGCCTTTGCCGGTGAAACGCAGGGACGCCAAGGGCGCGAGCTGCTGTTTACCCGTCGCCACTCGGCGATATCCCCCGCCCTCTGACCCCTCGCCTTACTACGCCGTACCGTCCTTCTCCCCCGCACAGCGGCGGGGGAGCGAGCATCATGGGCGTCCCAGCAGCGCCGCCCGCAGACGGGAAAAATCGGCGGGCAGCGCCTGTGACAGCAGCGGCAGTTCAGCCCGCGCCGCCAACGCCTGCGGTAGCGGGATGCTCCGCTGCAGGATCGCCTCGACAGACTCTTGGAACTTGGCCGGATGGGCGGTACCCAGAAACAGGCCATACTCGCCGGGCTGTAGATTGTCACGCAGCGCCCGGTAGGCGATAGCGGCATGGGGTTCGCTGACATACCCGAGCGCCGCGAGCTCACGCATCGCCGCCGCCGTCTGCGCATCGCTCAGCGCCCCGTACCCCAGTGCGCCCAGCGGCCACACCCTACGCCGGAACAACTCCTCCACCCGCGGCCAGTTGTTGGGACGGCTGACGTCCATGGCATTGGAGAGGGTCGCGACGGTCTCATGGGGCTGCCAGACACCGCTGGATAAGAAACGCGGCACGGTATCATTGGCATTGGTCGCGGCGATAAAACGCTTCACCGGTAGCCCCAACGACTGCGCCAGCAGCCCGGCGGTCAGATCGCCGAAGTTGCCGCTCGGCACCGAGATCACCAGCTGATTGCGCGCCGCCTGCGGCAGCTGGGCTACCGCCTCAAAGTAGTAGCAGATCTGCGCCAGCAGCCGGCTGATATTGATAGAGTTAGCCGAGTTTAGCCCCAGCTCGCTGCACAGCGTCTGATCGTCAAACGCCTGTTTGACCAGCGCCTGGCAGGCATCGAAGTCGCCCTCAATCGCCAGCGTGCGAATATTGCCGCCCAGGGTACAGAACAGCTTCTCCTGCAGCGGACTGACCTTGCCGCGCGGGTAAAGGATCACCACCTGGACGTTTTTCAGACCATAAAACGCATGGGCGACCGCGGCGCCGGTATCGCCGGAGGTGGCAGTCAGAATGGTCACCGGCCGCTCCCCCGCGACCTGCTGCAGCATCTGCGCCATAAAGCGCCCGCCAAAGTCCTTGAAGGCCAGCGTCGGCCCGTGAAACAGCTCCAGCGCCGTGATATCATCGCTGACCGGCACCACCGGCGCAGGAAAGTCAAAGGCGGCCTGAACCCGATCGCGCAGCGTCTCAAAGGGGAACTCATCCCCCAGATACGCCGCTAGAATATGCGCGCTGCGGGTTACAAAATCCTGCTCCAGCAGGGCATCGATCTGCGCCCGCGCCAGGGCGGGCAGCGCATGGGGAAAGAACAGTCCCTGCTGGCGCCCCAGCCCCTGCACCAGCGCCTGCGCCTGCGCAAAGTTAACCTGCTCGTTGTGATCTTTTAAATTATACAGTTTCATGGTTTATCCCAGTTGTCGTGCGCCCGCCGTGTCCAAACGGCAAATGTGAACAAAGCCCTGTTCATTCTGCAGATAGTGCTGCGTTAGCCACTGCGCCACCGCCTGCGCCGCCGCCGGATCATCGCAGACGGCAAACAGCGTCGGGCCGGAGCCCGAGATCCCGCAGGCCAACGCGCCCAGCTCACCGGCGGCCCGGCGGGCATCGGCAAAGCCCGGCAGCAGGCCACAGCGGTAGGGTTCGGCGATCACATCCTGCATCAGCGCCGCGGCCAGCGACGGCTGGCGGGTATGGCAGGCATGAATGAACCCCGCCAAATGGCGGCCGTGGCGCACGCAGTCGCCGCGTGAGTAGTGCGGCGGTAGGATGGCGCGCGCCTCGGCGGTAGAGACCTTGATCCCGGGATACGCCATCACCCACAGCCAGTCGTCAAAGCAGGGCACGGGCTGGCTGATGATCCCCTGCGCCTCCAGCATCAGCTGCAGACCGCCCAGATAGCAGGGCGCGACGTTGTCATAGTGGACGCTGCCGGAAATACGCCCCTCCAGCTCTCCCATCAGCGTCAACAGCCGCTGGGCATCCAGCGGATCGCCGGCAAAACGGTTCAGCGCCGCCAGCGCCGCCACCACGGAGCAGGCGCTCGAGCCGAGGCCTGAGCCTATCGGCATGTTCTTTTCCAACACCATCTCGACGGCGAGCTCGCGCCCCGTCACCTCACAGAAGCGCTGCCAGCACTGATAGACAATGTTCTCCTGAGCGGCTGCCGGCAGACTGTTGACGAAGCGTCCGCGGCAGTGCAGCGCAAAACGGTCGCTGGCCTCCACGCTGACGCAGTCGCCCAGCAGCGTGCCGTCCAGCGGCGTTACCGCGGCGCCCAGGACGTCAAAACCGACGCTGACGTTGCCGATGGAGGCCGGCGCATATATTTTCACCATGTTAAACTCCCAGCTTCCATGACAAGGTCCGCAGCAGATCGGCAAAGACGCCGGCGGCGGTGACATCGTTACCCGCGCCATAGCCGCGTAGCACCATCGGCAGCGGCTGATAGTAACGGCTGTAAAACGTCAGGGCGTTTTCGCCATTTTTAACCTTATACAGCGCATCATCGCTGTCCACCTCCGCAATGCGCACCGCGCAGCGCCCCTGATCGATCTCGCCAACGTAGCGCAGCACGCAGCCACGCGCTTGCGCAGCGGCGACCCTCGCGCTAAACGAGTCATCCGCCTGCGCCAGATTGGCGAGGAACGTATCGACGTCACCGCGGGCATCGAACGCCGCCGGCAGCACCGGCTCGACGCAGATATCGTCCAGCTCCAGGGCATATCCCGCCTCACGTGCCAGGATCAGCAGCTTGCGCGCCACGTCCATGCCGGAGAGATCGTCACGCGGATCCGGTTCGGTATAGCCCAGCTGACGCGCTTCACGGGTTGCCTGTGAGAAGGTCGCCCCCTCCTCCAAGCGGCCAAAGATAAACGACAGCGAACCGGAGAGAATGCCGCAGAACCGCTGCAGCTCATCGCCGGCGCTCAGCAGATTTTGCAGGTTTTCAATCACCGGCAGCCCGGCCCCGACGTTGGTATCGTAGAGAAACTTGCGCTGGCTGCCCGCCGCCTTCTGACGCAGCAGGCGGTAATAATCCAGGGAAGCCGTATTGGCCTTTTTATTCGGCGTCACCACGTGAAAACCATTACCGAGGAAGTCAGCGTACTGATCGGCCAACGCCTGGCTGGAGGTACAGTCGACGATCACCGGATTCAGCAGGTGATACTCGTTCAGCAGGCGCATCAGGCGCCCCAGGTTAAACGGCTGCGAGGCCTGCTCCAGCGCCCCGCGCCAGTTCGCCATATCGATACCGTGTACATGGGTCAGCAGCGCTCGGGAGTTCGCGATGCCGCACACCCGCAGATCGATATGCTTACTTTTTAGCCAGGCCTGCTGACGCTCAATCTGCGCCAGCAGCGCGCCCCCCACGCCGATAACAAACACCTCGATCACCTGATCGGTGTTGAACAGCATCTGGTGCGTCACACGCACGGCGGTCGTCGCCGCATCATTGTTCACCACGACGGAGATCGAGCGCTCAGAGGAGCCCTGCGCAATCGCGACAATGTTGATGTTCGCCCGCGCCAGAGCCGAAAAGAACTTGGCCGAGATGCCGCGCTGGGTCCGCATACCGTCGCCGACCACCGAGATGATCGCCAGATGCTCGATAACATCCAGCGGCTCCAGCAGGCCATCCTTAAGCTCCAGGAAGAACTCATCCTGCAGCGCCTGGCAGGCCCGCGCCAGCTCCCCCTGCGGTACACAAA
Organism: Edwardsiella sp. EA181011; assembly: GCF_000800725.1. Lineage (NCBI taxonomy): Bacteria > Pseudomonadati > Pseudomonadota > Gammaproteobacteria > Enterobacterales > Hafniaceae > Edwardsiella > Edwardsiella sp. EA181011. The sequence continues at coordinate 17,457 of NZ_CP011364.1, forward strand.
AGCTGATGCTGTATTCAGAGGAGGACTGGGTTATCAACACCACGGAAATACCGCTGCGCGACATCACAGCGAAGACCCGCGCCGCCATGCCGACCATCCCCTTCATCCCCGGGCCCGAGACGTTGAGCATCGCCATATGGTTCAGATGGGTGATCCCCTTCACCGGCAGCGCGTCGTCGGCGCGGCGCTGCGCGCCGATCAGGGTGCCGGGCGCCTGTGGATTGGCAGTATTTTTGATCAGGCAGGGGATTTGAAACTGGGCGATCGGTGCAATGGTGCGCGGGTGCAGCACCTTGGCGCCAAAGTAGGAGAGCTCCATCGCCTCTTGGTAGGACATCGACTCCAGCAGACGGGCGTCTGGAACCAGACGCGGATCGCAGGTATAGACGCCGTCAACGTCCGTCCAGATCTCACAGCACTCTGCGCGCAGGCAGGCGGCCAACACCGCCGCCGAATAGTCTGAGCCGTTGCGCCCCAGCACCACCAGCTCGCCGCGCTCGTTACCGGCGGTGAAGCCCGCCATCAGGATCAGGCTGTCGGTCGGGATCACCTGGGCGGCAATACGCCGCGATATCGACGCTGGACTCCAGATAGCCACCGCGGGCCAGCAGGCTGTTGACCGGATCGATCACGGTCACCGGACGTCCGCGCGCCCGCAGCAGCGCCGCCATGATCGCGATGGAGAGCGCCTCTCCGCGGCAAATCAGCGCCGCGTTGACGCCGTCCGGACACTGACCCAGCAGGGCGATGCCGTGCAGCACCTGACGGATCTGGCCAAACTCCTGGGACACCCGCAGACGCAGCGGCGCGGCGTCGAAGCCCGGCTGCGCCAGGGCTAAGCCATCGATCAGATCGCTAAAAATCTTCTCGGCGTCGCCGAGTATCGGCTGGATATCTTGCCCAGCGATGGTGCGTTCAATCAGCGCAACCAGATGGTTGGTGATACGGGCCGGGGCGGAAAGCACGGCGGCGACCTGTCCCTGTGAGGCCTTACTCTCCAAAATATCGGCAACGCTGAAGACCCGCTCCGCGTTGGCGACCGACGTGCCACCGAATTTTAATACTCTCATCTGACTCTCTCCGAATTTGGCCGAAAAAAAAGCCCGCACTGTGAGGTGCGGGCTTTTTCGTTTTCACTTTTCTGTATGCGTCAGCCCGCCCCGTTACCTGTGGTTCCGGTGGTGGTAATTGTTGTGGTGATATTCAGGCTGAAGTTACGCATCGTCTGTCCAATTAAATTCCTGTGTCTGCCCTATATTGGTTAAAGCAAAGCCAGCGCGGAGTCAATCGTTTTCTATTTTGCGACACCGATCTCAGTCAATTTTATACAGCATGAATATCTAAATAATAGAAATTCAAAGAATAAAACAATGGGGGTTCGCCAGATCATCACGATATAACAATAAAAAATGGCCATAACTTCCCATTATTACCCTTTTTACATTTTCTTACCTGGCACGGACCTTTCCAGCGCGGATTCGATATCATGCAGCAGACGGTGCAGCATTGCGGTATCGCGCTGGGCCAACAGACCGATGCGCTGATCCAGCCAGTCGCTCAGCTTGGTATCCCCGTCGACGCCCAGCGTCGTCAGCAGACGATCGGTACGGGCGCGCAGCGCGGCCAACTGCTCCTCCTGCGCCGCAGGAGCCTGGGCCGCCTGTACCTGCATCAGCGAGGAGAGCTGATAGCAAAACACCATCACCGCCTGCCCCAGGTTGAGCGACGGATAATCCGCCGCCATCGGCACCCCGGTCAGCAAGTCCACCAGCGCCAGCTCATCGTTGGTCAGGCCGGAGTCCTCGCGGCCAAACACCAGCGCGCAGCTGGCCATCCAGCGCTGCTTCTCCTGCAAGATCGTGCAGAGCTCCTGCGGCGTGCAATAGTAGTGAAAGCGCGCGCGGCTGCGGGCCGTCGACGCGACGCTAAAGTCAACATCCTCCAGCGCCTGCGCCAAGGTATCAAAGTGGCGAGCACCGTCCAGAATATCACCGGCGCCGTGCGCAACCCAGCGCGCCGCCGGTTCGCCGTCCACCTGACTGTCCACGATGCGCAGCGAGGTAAACCCCATGGTTTTCATCGCGCGCGCCGCAGCCCCCACGTTTTCAGCTCTGGCCGGAGCGACCAGGACGATATGAATTTGCATGCTTAGAGCCCATTTTGTTACTTAGGCGCACACTCTACCCCGCGAGACATCATTTTTCCACGCCGCTTTTAGTTACACATTTTTAACAAAAAATAACGTTTCAGTTTGTTAAATAACGTTCTTCTTAAAAATTTCCAGCAATTGATGGCCAAACGTAAATTTCGCAGAAAACGCTGCAGCATTATCATTATATTCATACAGTTAAGCTACAATAAAAATTAAAAATAGCCGCGAATACGCTATCACCGCCGTGCGGGCAGCAAGGGGAGAAGATCTCCGGGAGATAGTCATTAAGCACGCAAACTTGTAAGTGTTTTTCACAAATCTGTTAACGTGCTACAATTGGACTTGATATATGTCAACAAAGGATAGTTTTGTTAGGTGGCATTTGACGCATGCGCTGTTATATTGCTGTTAATAGGGTTAGGATGTGCGCCGCTTTTGGCACCACCGGGGCTGTAGGGAGTGACACCCCCTGACCAACCTAGCGATGTTGTTGACGTTGATGGAAAGTGCATCAAGAACGAGTTTACGTACCGTAGTCACTAGAGCCCCGCGGTTAAGCCGCCCATAATTTGGTGTTCTGGGTTCCCGGACTGCTGTACACCCCCTATTTTTCTATTTGTTGGCAATTTTAGGTAGCAAAACATGCAGACCCCGCACATTCTGATCGTCGAGGACGAACTCGTCACTCGTAATACGTTAAAAAGTATTTTCGAAGCGGAAGGTTATATCGTTCATGAAGCCAATGATGGTGCCGAGATGCATCAGATTCTGTCTGAGTTCGACATCAATCTGGTCATCATGGACATCAACCTGCCTGGGAAAAACGGCCTGTTACTGGCGCGCGAACTGCGTGAACAGGCAAATGTCGCGCTGATGTTCCTGACCGGTCGCGATAACGAAGTGGACAAAATTCTCGGCCTGGAAATCGGCGCCGATGATTACATCACCAAACCGTTTAACCCCCGTGAACTGACCATCCGTGCCCGTAACCTGCTCTCCCGCACCATGAACCTGGGCAGCGGAACCGAAGAGCGTAAAAGCGTTGAGCTCTATCGCTTTAACGGCTGGGAGCTGGACATCAACAGCCGCTCGCTGGTCAGCCCCGATGGCGAGCAGTACAAGCTGCCACGCAGCGAGTTCCGCGCCATGCTGCACTTCTGCGAGAATCCGGGCAAGATTCAGTCTCGCGCCGAGCTGCTGAAGAAGATGACCGGCCGTGAGCTGAAGCCGCACGATCGTACGGTCGACGTCACGATCCGCCGTATTCGCAAGCACTTCGAATCCACGCCGGACACACCGGAGATCATCGCCACTATCCACGGCGAAGGCTACCGCTTCTGCGGCGATCTGGAAGAGTAAGCGTCGCAACTCATCGCAAACCAAGAAAAAAGGCCGGAATATCCGGCCTTTTTTATGCAGGTCACGTCAATTAACGCGCATTCTGTCGCCACCATTCGGCCAACATAATCCCCGTGGCAACTGACACATTCAGGCTTTCAACGCTGCCAGTGCCACCGATAGAGATGCTCAGATCGCCCTGCTGCAGCGTGCCGTCAGACAAGCCATCGCCTTCATGCCCTACCACCAGCACGATTTTCGCCGGCAGCGTCGCACGGTGCAGCTGCGTCGTCCCCTTATGGCTGGAGGTCGTCACAATGGTATAGCCGGCGCGACGGAAGGTATCCAGCGTCGCAGAAAAATCCTCAGCGTCGATCGCCTGTACGTGCTCCGCGCCGCCCTCGGCGGTACGAACGGCTGCGCCAGACTCCAGCGCAGCGCTCTCCGGGGCAATGATCCCGCGGATGCCAAAGTGCGCACAGGTGCGCATAATGCCGCCCAGGTTATGAGGGTTGGCCACATTCTCCAACGCCAGCACGCAGTCCACAGCATCCTCTGCCTGATTGGCCAGATACTGCTGCGCATCAAGAGAGCGACGCTTTTTAATCAGGAAACACACGCCGCCGTGATGATCGGTCCCCGACGCCTTGGTCAGCTCGGCATCGTCCACCACATGGTAAGCCTTGCGGTTAGCCGCCATCCAGCGCAGGGCATCCCGGAAACGCGGCGTTACGGCCTGCAGGAACCAGGCACGAACGATGGCCTCCGGACGGCTCGCAAACAGTGCCTGGCAGGCATTCTCGCCATATACTCGCGTCTCTTCGGCGCGCTGACGACGCAGTTGTTCCGGATCGATAAAGCTTTTACCGCTGATACCGCCGTGATCGCTTTCAGCGCCTACGCCACCGTTATCGCCCAGAGAGACCGTACGCCACGGTGAACGATCACCGCCGCCCTTCTCACTGCGCGCCGGACGGGCTGCGCGATCGCCGCGGTCACTGCGATCGCTGCGGCTGCGGTCGCCGCGGTCATTACGATCGCTGCGGCTGCGATCGCCACGGTCATTACGATCGCTGCGGCTGCGATCGCCACGGTCATTACGATCGCTGCGGCTGCGGTCGCCGCGCGCACCCGGACGACCCTTCGCGGGGGCACGCGACTGACGATCATCGGCAGCGTCCGAGTCGCGAACATACATCACTTTTACTTTACCGTTTTTACCATTCAAAGAGTCGCTCATTACTTTCTCCACCTACGCGCAAGGCGCGAAGATTACCTGATGTGAGTACGCGTTGCCATATGCCAAGCATAAAAGCTGCTATCTATTATAGTCATTGGGTAAATCTGATTGTGGTCCCCATCATACAGCACAATAATGCTTAACCTAGCTGAAACGCCAGAGGATGTCCCGACTGTAGTTTCGCCGTTTTATGTCTGAGGATAATCATGAACACTGTCTGTCCCGCCTGTCATACAACCAACCGTATTCCCGACGATCGCCGCAGCGAACAGGCAAAGTGTGGCCGCTGCAGCCATGCCCTGTTTGACGGCGCCATCGTCAACGCCAGCGAAGAGACGCTGGATAAACTGTTGCAGGATGACCTGCCGGTACTGATCGACTTCTGGGCGCCGTGGTGCGGCCCCTGCCAGGGATTCGCCCCCGTCTTCGCCGCCGTCGCCGCGGCGCGGGCTGGCGAAGTGCGCTGTATCAAGGTGAATACCGAGGATCAGCCGGCGCTGAGCAGCCGTTTCCGCATTCGTAGCATCCCGACCATCATGCTATACCGCAACGGCCAACGCGTAGATATGCTCAATGGCGCGATGCCCCAGGCGCCGTTTGAAGCCTGGCTGGATGAGCAGCTGGCCAAGCAGGCCTGATCCCAAGATCAACCAAACGGCCCACGCGCGGGGCCGTTTGACGCTGTACCCGGTGACGAGGCTTGTTTAAAATAGCGGTTTTGCTCACCCCTGAGAACACCATGTCCGCCAATGCCGTACTGCGCCTACGCACCGCGCGCCTGAGCCAGTCAACCCGTCCATTTCACGCACGCGGCTGCCGCGTGCAGCGCTGCCAGCGCTGCCTGCTACCGCAGATCCACTGCCTGTGCGATACGCTGGCCAGCTACCCGGCCCATAGCCGCTTTTGCCTGATGATGTATGATACCGAGCCGCTGAAGCCCAGCAATACCGGGCGTCTGATCGCCGATGTCCTGCCGGATACCCTGGCCTACGGCTGGTCCAGGACGCAGCCGGATCCGCAGCTGCTGCAGCTGCTCGATGACCCTGCCTACCAGCCATACGTGGTCTTCCCGGGAAGCTACGCTGAGCCAGAGCGCGTCGTCACCGAGGTACGACACGATGAGCGCCGCCCGCTGTTTATCATGCTGGACGGCACCTGGCCGGAGGCGCGCAAAATGTTCCGCAAAAGCCCCTATCTGGACAGGTTCCCGGTCTTCTCCATCAACATGGCACAGGCACCCGGCTATCTTCTACGGGAAGCTCATCGCCCAGAACAGTACTGCACCGCCGAAGTCGCCGCTGCGCTGCTGGCGCTGGCGGACGATCGGCTGGCATCGCAGGGACTGCTGCAGCACTTTCACCATTTCCGTCAGCAATATTTGCTAGGTAAATCGCACCCTCAGGTGCCCGTCGCTGCAGCCGTGGAGTAAAGCCTCTAGAATCATGCCATCTGGCGCATTTCGCCGCGATCAGCCGCTGGGTAAACCGCACAGGAGGATGGCATGAGCCAACGCAGTCTCGAATCCCTGTTACGCCCCAAATCCATCGCCGTCATCGGCGCCTCCAATCAGCCGGGACGCAACGGCCATCTGGTTATGCTGAATCTGCTCAATGGAGGATTCCCCGGCCCGATAATGCCGGTGACACCGCGCTATCAGGCCGTCTGCGGCGTGCTGGCCTACCCGACGATCGCCGACTTACCCTGTGTGCCGGATTTGGCCATCCTATGTACCAACGCCCAGCGAACCCCGGCCCTGATCGCCGAACTGGGCACGAAAGGCTGCCGAGCCGCCATCGTCATCGCCTCCCCAGCCTCACAGGCCGACGCGCTACGCAGCCTCGCCTTACGCTACGGTGTACGACTGCTGGGCCCCAACAGCCTGGGGCTGCTGGCGCCCTGGCAAAAGCTTAACGCCAGCTTCTCCCCGGTACCGATCCTGCCAGGGCGCCTGGCCTTTATCTCCCAGTCAGCGGCGGTATCTAACACCATTCTCGACTGGGCTCGCCAGCGTGAGATCGGCTTCTCTCTCTTTGTAGCGCTAGGCGATAGCCTGGACACCGACGTCGACGAGCTGCTGGACTATCTGGCGCGGGATGCTAAAACTAGTGCGATCCTGCTCTATCTCGAACACCTGCACGATGCGCGGCGCTTCCTGTCGGCCGCGCGCAGCGCGGCGCGCAACAAACCGATCCTGGTGATTAAAAGCGGGCGTACTCCGCAGGCGCGACGCGTGCTAGGCGAGGCGGCGGGGCTCGATATCGCCTACGACGCCGCCATTCAGCGCGCCGGGCTGCTGCGGGTGCAAAATACCCACGAGCTGTTTTCCGCGGTAGAAACCCTCAGCCATATGCATCCCCTGCGCGGAGAGCGGCTGCTGATCGTCGGCAACGGCGCCGCCCCGATCGCCATGGCGCTGGATGAGCTACAGCGCCGCGGTGGCCATCCCGCCCCGTGCGATGATGCGCTGCACAGCGCGCTGTGCGCGGCGCTGCCGGCAGAGACCTACCTACAGGGTCCGATCGATCTGCGCGACGATGCTACGCCGGCCCGCTACCAGGCCGCGCTACAGCGCCTGCTCGACAGCCGCTGTTACGATGCGCTGCTGATCCAGCACGCACCCAGCGCGACTGCGCCGGCAACCGAAACCGCTCGCGCCCTGATCGAAACGCTGAGCGCACACCCGCGAGCCCGCCATGTGACGCTGATGACCAACTGGAGCGGAGAAAACACTTCTCAAGAGGCCCGCCGTCTCTTCAGCGAGGCGGGCATTCCGACCTATCGCACCCCCGAGGGGGCGGTCACCGCCTTTATGCACATGGTTGAATACCGGCGCAACCAGCGGCAGCTGATGGAAACCCCGGCCCTGCCCGCCAGTCTGCCGGCCAATACCGCGCTGGCTCATCGTCTGCTGGCACAGGCGCAGGCCGACGGCGTCACCCGCCTCGATACCCATGAGGTGCGCGATATTCTGGCCTGCTACGGCCTGGATACCCTGCCGGGCTGGATAGCCAACGACAGTACCGAAGCGGTGCATATCGCCGAGCGCATCGGTTATCCCATCGCCCTTAAGCTGCGCTCCCCCGATATCGCCCATAACTCGGATGTTCAGGGCGTCATGCTCTATCTGCGCAACGCGCGTGAGGTCGAGCAGGCCGCCAATGCGATCTTCGACCGAGCCCGTCAGGCCTATCCCCAGGCGCGGATCTTAGGGCTTCTGGTACAGGGTACGGCCAACCGTATCGGGGCGCAGGAGCTACGTATCTGCGTGGAGAACGACGCCGTCTTCGGCCCGCTGATTTTGCTGGGTGAAGGCGGCGCCGAGTGGGATGCCCAGCGGGATGCCGCGGCGGCGCTCCCCCCGCTGAATATGAACCTAGCCCGTTACCTGATAGTCCAGGCGCAAAAGCGCGGCCATATTCGGCGGCGCGCGCCGCTGGCCGATCTGGATATCGCCGGGCTCAGTCAGGTGCTAGTGCAGGTATCCCACCTGATCGTCGACTGTCCAACGATCCAGCGTCTGGAAATTCATCCGCTGCTGGCCTGCGGGAGCACCTTCACCCTATTGGATGTCTCACTGCAGCTACTCGATCGGCACGCGGCACCAACCCGGCTTGCCATCTGTCCTTATCCGTACCGGCTTAAGGAGTCCATCCGGCTAAAAAACGGCGGCGACGCCCTGCTGCGCCCGATCCTCCCGGAGGATGAGCCCCTGCTTCAGCAGTTTATCCAGCGCGTCAGCAAAGAGGACCTCTACTATCGTTACTTCAGTGAGATCAATGAGTTTACCCATGAAGATCTCGCTAAGATGACCCAGATCGACTACGAGCGGGAGATGGCATTCGTCGCGGTACAGTCCACGCCGCAGGGCGAGGAGATCCTCGGCGTCACCCGCGCGCTGATCGACCCCGATAATACCGACGCAGAATTCGCCGTGCTGGTGCGCAGCGATCGTCACGGCCTGGGCTTAGGCTCTATCCTGCTGGATAAACTGATCCGCTATGCGCGTCAGCGCCAGCTACGACGTCTACAGGGCATCACCATGCCAACCAACCGCGGCATGATCGCGCTGGCGCGTAAAATCGGCTTTCAGGTGGAAATTCTGCTGGAGGACGGGATAGTCAATCTTTCACTATCGCTGTCGGACAGTACGCTGCCAGACAGCGAAAAATGCTGAGACAATTTCGACAAATCGTGGCAAAACATACGCAACGGGATAAAACTAGTGTTATTATCGTCCGATTCCGTTGGTTAAACTGAGCGTGTGCAACCGCCCGCGCTGCACTACGACAAGAGAAGAAGCGCACTGTGATGTTGTCCAAATTTAAGCGAGCCAAACATCAACAACACCTTGCTCAACTGCCCAAACTCCCGCAACAGGTCGGTGAGGTAGAAACGCTGTTTTCGCCAGCGGCATTCCGTCAGGCGCTGCTGGAGGCCATCGGCCAGGCAACTCAGCGGATCTATCTGGTAGCGCTGTACCTGGAAAATGACGATGGCGGCCGGGACGTGTTAAATGCGCTCTATCAGGCTAAACGGCAGCGTCCGCAGCTGGAGATTTTCGTTCTGGTCGATTGGCACCGGGCACAGCGCGGCCGCATCGGCGCAGAGGCCAGCAACACCAATGCTGACTGGTACTGCCGGATGGCCAGCGAATACCCTGATGTCATCGTGCCGATCTATGGCGTGCCGGTCAACACGCGCGAGGCTCTGGGAGTACTGCATCTAAAAGGTTTTATCATCGACGATCGGGTGATCTACAGCGGCGCCAGCCTGAACGATGTCTACCTGCACCGTCATGACAAGTACCGCTACGATCGCTACCACTTTATCCAAAATCCGCGCCTGGCCGGGGTTATGTGCCAATTTGTTCAGTCCACCTTGCTGAGCAACCCCGCGGTACAGCGTCTGGATCGCTGCGATCGCCCTAAAAGCCCGGAGATCCGTAATGAAACCCGCCAGTTCCGCCATGCGCTGCGCGATAGTGGCTATCAGGTGCCGGCAGAGGCTGGGAACGAAGAGCTGGCGGTGACGCCGTTGGCCGGTCTGGGTAAGCAGAATATCCTGAATAAGACCATTCACCACCTTATCTGCAGCACTGAGCGGACGCTCACGCTGTGTACTCCCTATTTCAACCTGCCAGCCCCGCTGGTGCGCGATATTATCTTTCTGCTGCGCCAGGGAAAACAGGTTGAAATCATCGTCGGGGACAAGAAGGCCAATGACTTCTTTGTTCCGGAAGAAGAGCCATTCAAGATCATCGGCGCACTGCCCTATCTGTATGAGATCAACCTGCGGCGCTTTATCAGCCGGCTCCAGCCCTACCTCGATAACGGGCAGCTGACCGTGCGCCTGTGGCGCGACGATGACAATACCTATCATCTGAAAGGCATGTGGGTCGACGATCGCTGGCAGCTGATCACCGGCAACAATCTCAATCCGCGCGCCTGGCGTCTGGATCTGGAGAATGCGATTTTAATCCACGATCCGCAGGGCGAGATCCAGCATCAGCGTCAGCACGAACTGGAGTGTATCCGCCGTCATACCCAGGCCGTGCGTAGCTATGAGGATCTGGAAACCATCCAGCAATATCCGCTGAAAGTGCGCAAGCTGATCCGCCGCCTGCGCCGTATTCGCGTCGATCGCCTCATCAGCCGCATTCTGTAACGCCCATCTCATGGCCTCCCACTCTGGAGGCCTTTTTATCTCCCGCCGCACGCTTTGCACAGGCCGCGCTTATACTCATAGCATCTGAACGTCACCGAGATAGATGCGATGGTTCGTCTCCTGCGCGTTATCCTGCCGCTGTTGTCACTAATGTGGGGCGCAGCCCTTAGCGCCGCCGAGCCACGCCTGGCGCCGGACGAGGCCGAGCAGGCCCGCACCGTCACTATCCTACAGCAGCCGATCGTGATGCTGCAGGCTCACTTTGGCCTGGCGACGCCGGAGGAGCGGGTCAAACAGGCGGCGCAAGATCTGCAGAAGATCGCGCCGGGCGATCTGCTGTCGCCGGTGCAGATCACCCCGACTCAGCGCTATGGTCAGCCGGTGCGCCTGTTCTCTATCAATGGAAAACCGCTGCTGCTGCTAGCCCAGCAGGATCTGGACGTTGGCGACGACCTGTCGTTGGATCAGGCGGCAGAGCGCATACAGCAGCGGCTGGAAAATCTGCGCGGGGCGTTGATAGAGCAGCATTCGACGCACTATCTGGCGCTCGCGGCGCTGCGATTCGCCGGCGGCAGTGCGCTGCTATTGGCGCTGCTGTGGCTAGCGCGGCGAGTGCAAAAACGGATCCGCAGCCATTTCGATATCCTCATCATGCAGCATCGCGGCTGGGTTCCCTATCGCCTACGCAGCTACGTTGGCAGCCTTGAGCGCCGCATATCAGCGGCACTCCTGCTGCTGGGATGCGCCATTGCGAGCTATATCTGGCTGGTATGGGCCTTAAAACTATTTCCCGCCACGCGCTACTGGGGCTACTCGCTTCATCGCTTTAGCCTGGCAGCGGCGGCACAGCTGTTACAGGATCTGATCGCCGCGCTGCCGGATCTGTTGAGCCTGGCCGCGATCGCCGCGATCGCGCTACTGATCCAGCGCCTGTTGCGCCTGCTGTTCCGCCAGGTGGAGAGCGGGCGCCTCAGGCTGCCGGGACTCTACCCGGATACCATCAAGGCTACCCGCCGCCTACTCAGCGTCATCATCTGGATGTTCGCCCTGTCGATGGCCTACCCGTTCTTCCCCGGCGCCGATACCTTGGCGTTCAAGGGCGTCAGCGTCTTTTTTGGACTGATGATCACGCTGGGCTCGGCGGGTCTGGTCAGCCATGCCATGAGCGGCCTGGTCCTGATCTATTCACGCGCCCTGCACCAGGGGGACTATGTTCGCATAGGGGAGTATGACGGCTTTGTTGATGATATTGGCATACTGGCGACCAAGCTGAAAACCCGCGAAGGCTTTGACGTCACGATCCCCAACGCCGTCGTCGCCAGCGGCAAGATCGTCAATCTCAGTACCCACGCCGCTCACGGCGGGATTATTATCAGTACCGGGGTCACCATCGGCTACGATGTTCCCTGGCGTCAAGTTCACGCCATGCTGCTACTGGCGCTGCAGCAAACCGAGGGAATACAGCACGATGTCGAACCCGCGATCCGGCAGAACGAATTGCAGGACTGGTATGTCAGCTATGAGCTACGGGCAGAGATTGTCGCGGGAGCGACGCCGGCACAGGTAAAAAGCACGCTGCACGGCCATATTCTGGATGTATTTAACCGCTTTGGCGTCCAAATTATGTCTCCGCACTTTGTCATGCAGCCTAAGGAGGCGATATGGGTCAGCCAGGAGAAATGGTTTAGCCCTCCGGCACAATCTCCTACGCCATCCGCACCTGCAGAAAACGGCGGCGATAAGAAGATCCCTTAAGGCGGGCCAGCGCATGCGGCATTCAGATACACGGCCGGCGCCGCAGTTCGCCTCGGGAGTCGCCCACTGCCCGACAACAGCCCGATAAACAAAAGACCTCATGCTTACGCATGGGATCTTTCCGTCTATTTGATGCCTGGCAGTTTATGGTTCACTAAGTGAACCACCCTGCGGGCCGTCGCTCGCGACGTTCAAACGCTAACGCGTTTATCCTACTCTCTTTCGCGTAACGAACTGCACCGTCTTCCCCATCGGCGAACCACATCGATAACCTACTGAGGCTTAAATTCTGACATCCATATAACTTAGTATGCTGCCATTTACGATAAGCGCATCTAACATCGTGCAGCGGGATTAGGCTATAAAACGATAGATAAACAAAAAGACCCCATGCTTGCGCATGGGGTCTTTTTGTTTGTTTGATGCCTGGCAGTTCCCTACTCTCGCATGGGGAGACCCCACACTACCATCGGCGCTACGGCGTTTCACTTCTGAGTTCGGCATGGGGTCAGGTGGGACCACCGCGCTATCGCCGCCAGGCAAATTCTGTTTTACCAACCGCCATCACTGGCCATCGGTTCCAATCTTGAACAAGCTAAATTCGTCTCTCTAAAAACACCTTCGGTGTTGTAAGGTTAAGTCTCACGGATCATTAGTACTGGTTAGCTCAACGTATCGCTACGCTTACACACCCAGCCTATCAACGTCTTAGTCTTAAACGTTCCTTCAGTGGGCTCAAGGCCCAAGGGAAGACTCATCTCGAGGCAAGTTTCGCGCTTAGATGCTTTCAGCGCTTATCTTTTCCGCACGTAGCTACCGGGCAATGCAATTGGCATCACAACCCGAACACCAGCGGTGCGTCCACTCCGGTCCTCTCGTACTAGGAGCAGCCCCTCTCAATCTTCCAACGCCCACGGCAGATAGGGACCGAACTGTCTCACGACGTTCTAAACCCAGCTCGCGTACCACTTTAAATGGCGAACAGCCATACCCTTGGGACCTACTTCAGCCCCAGGATGTGATGAGCCGACATCGAGGTGCCAAACACCGCCGTCGATATGAACTCTTGGGCGGTATCAGCCTGTTATCCCCGGAGTACCTTTTATCCGTTGAGCGATGGCCCTTCCATTCAGAACCACCGGATCACTAAGACCTGCTTTCGCACCTGCTCGAGCCGTCACTCTCGCAGTCAAGCTAGCTTATGCCTTTGCACTAACCTCCTGATGTCCGACCAGGATTAGCTAACCTTCGTGCTCCTCCGTTACTCTTTGGGAGGAGACCGCCCCAGTCAAACTACCCACCAGACACTGTCCCTACCCCGGATCACGGGGCCAGGTTAGAACATCAAACATTAAAGGGTGGTATTTCAAGGTCGGCTCCATGCAGACTGGCGTCCACACTTCAAAGCCTCCCACCTATCCTACACATCAAGGTTCAATGTTCAGTGTCAAGCTATAGTAAAGGTTCACGGGGTCTTTCCGTCTTGCCGCGGGTACACTGCATCTTCACAGCGAGTTCAATTTCACTGAGTCTCGGGTGGAGACAGCCTGGCCATCATTACGCCATTCGTGCAGGTCGGAACTTACCCGACAAGGAATTTCGCTACCTTAGGACCGTTATAGTTACGGCCGCCGTTTACTGGGGCTTCGATCAAGAGCTTCGCCTTGCGGCTGACCCCATCAATTAACCTTCCAGCACCGGGCAGGCGTCACACCCTATACGTCCACTTTCGTGTTTGCAGAGTGCTGTGTTTTTATTAAACAGTTGCAGCCAGCTGGTATCTTCGACTGGCTTCGGCTCCATCCGCAAAGGACTTCACCTACATGCCAGCGTGCCTTCTCCCGAAGTTACGGCACCATTTTGCCTAGTTCCTTCACCCGAGTTCTCTCAAGCGCCTTGGTATTCTCTACCTGACCACCTGTGTCGGTTTGGGGTACGATTCAGTGTTATCTGAAGCTTAGAGGCTTTTCCTGGAAGCAGGGCATTAACCACTTCAGCACCGTAGTGCCTCGTCATCACGCCTCAGTGTTAAAGATGACCGGATTTGCCAGGTCATCACACCTACACGCTTAAACCGGGACAACCGTCGCCCGGCCGGTCTAGCCTTCTCCGTCCCCCCTTCGCAATAACACCAAGTACAGGAATATTAACCTGTTTCCCATCGACTACGCCTTTCGGCCTCGCCTTAGGGGTCGACTTACCCTGCCCCGATTAACGTTGGACAGGAACCCTTGGTCTTCCGGCGAGCGGGCTTTTCACCCGCTTTATCGTTACTTATGTCAGCATTCGCACTTCTGATACCTCCAGCAGCCCTCACAGGCCACCTTCAACGGCTTACAGAACGCTCCCCTACCCAACAACGCCTAAGCGTCGCTGCCGCAGCTTCGGTGCATGGTTTAGCCCCGTTACATCTTCCGCGCAGGCCGACTCGACCAGTGAGCTATTACGCTTTCTTTAAATGATGGCTGCTTCTAAGCCAACATCCTGGCTGTCTATGCCTTCCCACATCGTTTCCCACTTAACCATGACTTTGGGACCTTAGCTGGCGGTCTGGGTTGTTTCCCTCTTCACGACGGACGTTAGCACCCGCCGTGTGTCTCCCGTGATAACATTCTTCGGTATTCGTAGTTTGCATCGGGTTGGTAAGTCGGGATGACCCCCTAGCCGAAACAGTGCTCTACCCCCGAAGATGAGTTCACGAGGCGCTACCTAAATAGCTTTCGGGGAGAACCAGCTATCTCCCGGTTTGATTGGCCTTTCACCCCCAGCCACAAGTCATCCGCTAATTTTTCAACATTAGTCGGTTCGGTCCTCCAGTTAGTGTTACCCAACCTTCAACCTGCCCATGGCTAGATCACCGGGTTTCGGGTCTATACCTTGCAACTAGACGCCCAGTTAAGACTCGGTTTCCCTACGGCTCCCCTATTCGGTTAACCTTGCTACAAAATATAAGTCGCTGACCCATTATACAAAAGGTACGCAGTCACACCCCGAAGGATGCTCCCACTGCTTGTACGTACACGGTTTCAGGTTCTATTTCACTCCCCTCGCCGGGGTTCTTTTCGCCTTTCCCTCACGGTACTGGTTCACTATCGGTCAGTCAGGAGTATTTAGCCTTGGAGGATGGTCCCCCCATATTCAGACAGGATAACACGTGTCCCGCCCTACTCATCGAACTCACAGCTGTGCACCTTCGTGTACGGGGCTATCACCCTGTATCGCGCGACTTTCCAGACGCTTCCACTAATGCACAAACTGATTCAGGTTCTGGGCTCTTCCCCGTTCGCTCGCCGCTACTGGGGGAATCTCGGTTGATTTCTTTTCCTCAGGGTACTTAGATGTTTCAGTTCCCCTGGTTCGCCTCGTTAAGCTATGTATTCACTTAACGATAGTGCAACGGATTGCACTGGGTTTCCCCATTCGGACATCGCCGGCTAATAATGCTTCATATCAGCTCACCGACGCTTATCGCAGATTAGCACGTCCTTCATCGCCTCTGACTGCCTAGGCATCCACCGTGTACGCTTAGTCACTTAACCTCACAACCCGAAGGTGTTTCACTTCGTGCTGTAAGCATTTGAGAGACTCTCGAATCACTTATTAAAAGCAATTCGATTGTTTTCGAATTTTCAGCTTGTTCCAGATTGTTAAAGAGCAAAATATTGCAAACATGACTCGTAAGTCCGTTTTGCAATACTGTTGGCACCGTCTTTCACCCGATACCGCAAATGGCGTCCCCTAGGGGATTCGAACCCCTGTTACCGCCGTGAAAGGGCGGTGTCCTAGGCCTCTAGACGAAGGGGACACAAGGGTCGGCTTCGCAGACGCGTTTGCTCGAACATCTATCAGACAATCTGTGTGAGCACTACACAATTTCGTATCTTCAGGTAAGGAGGTGATCCAACCGCAGGTTCCCCTACGGTTACCTTGTTACGACTTCACCCCAGTCATGAATCACAAAGTGGTAAGCGCCCTCCCGAAGGTTAAGCTACCTACTTCTTTTGCAACCCACTCCCATGGTGTGACGGGCGGTGTGTACAAGGCCCGGGAACGTATTCACCGTGGCATTCTGATCCACGATTACTAGCGATTCCGACTTCATGGAGTCGAGTTGCAGACTCCAATCCGGACTACGACGTACTTTATGAGGTCCGCTTGCTCTCGCGAGGTCGCTTCTCTTTGTATACGCCATTGTAGCACGTGTGTAGCCCTACTCGTAAGGGCCATGATGACTTGACGTCATCCCCACCTTCCTCCAGTTTATCACTGGCAGTCTCCTTTGAGTTCCCGGCCGAACCGCTGGCAACAAAGGATAAGGGTTGCGCTCGTTGCGGGACTTAACCCAACATTTCACAACACGAGCTGACGACAGCCATGCAGCACCTGTCTCAGCGTTCCCGAAGGCACTCCCGTATCTCTACAGGATTCGCTGGATGTCAAGAGTAGGTAAGGTTCTTCGCGTTGCATCGAATTAAACCACATGCTCCACCGCTTGTGCGGGCCCCCGTCAATTCATTTGAGTTTTAACCTTGCGGCCGTACTCCCCAGGCGGTCGATTTAACGCGTTAGCTTCGGAAGCCACGCCTCAAGGGCACAACCTCCAAATCGACATCGTTTACAGCGTGGACTACCAGGGTATCTAATCCTGTTTGCTCCCCACGCTTTCGCACCTGAGCGTCAGTCTTCGTCCAGGAGGCCGCCTTCGCCACCGGTATTCCTCCAGATCTCTACGCATTTCACCGCTACACCTGGAATTCTACCTCCCTCTACGAGACTCTAGCTTGCCAGTCTTGGATGCAGTTCCCAGGTTAAGCCCGGGGATTTCACATCCAACTTAACAAACCGCCTGCGTGCGCTTTACGCCCAGTAATTCCGATTAACGCTTGCACCCTCCGTATTACCGCGGCTGCTGGCACGGAGTTAGCCGGTGCTTCTTCTGTAGGTAACGTCAATTGTGAACGCTATTAACGCTCACACCTTCCTCCCTACTGAAAGTACTTTACAACCCGAAGGCCTTCTTCATACACGCGGCATGGCTGCATCAGGCTTGCGCCCATTGTGCAATATTCCCCACTGCTGCCTCCCGTAGGAGTCTGGACCGTGTCTCAGTTCCAGTGTGGCTGGTCATCCTCTCAGACCAGCTAGGGATCGTCGCCTAGGTGAGCCATTACCCCACCTACTAGCTAATCCCATCTGGGTTCATCTGATGGCATGAGGCCCGAAGGTCCCCCACTTTGGTCTTGCGACGTTATGCGGTATTAGCTACCGTTTCCAGTAGTTATCCCCCTCCATCAGGCAGATCCCCAGACATTACTCACCCGTCCGCCGCTCGTCAGCGGAGAAAGCAAGCTTTCTCCCTGCTACCGCTCGACTTGCATGTGTTAAGCCTGCCGCCAGCGTTCAATCTGAGCCATGATCAAACTCTTCAATTAAAAGCTTGATGCTCAAAGAAATTAAACTGTTTATTCGTAATGAATTAACTGCTGTCACTCTTCAAGACTTTAAATATTTTGGCATTCCGAGGAATGCTTAATACGAATCTTGCGAGTGCCCACACAGATTGTCTGATAATTTGTTAAAGAGCGTCGCCGTGAAAACCCGTTGAGTTATCACCGGCGTGGGCTGCGTATACTACGCTTTTCGCCCGCAGAGTCAAGCATTTATTTTTGCTTTCTCTGCCTGACTGGGCGACGAGTTGGTCGTTGTTCCCGGTCAGTGGAGGCGCATTATAGGGACTTCTCGCGACGAGACAAGTCTTAATTTCAACTTTTTTATCACCTGCACCATTTTCGACCAAAGCGGAGAAATAAACGACTACTGGCGGGCTTTAATCGCCTGCGGTAGCTGCGCCAGGCTATCCAACACAATGTCCGCCAACGCCTCGCCGTCCGCACTCAGGGGTTTACCGCTGCGCACGAGAACCTTGGTTCCCACGCCGGCCGCCTGCGCCGCCTGTAAATCCTCCAGCTTATCGCCGACCATATATGAGGCCGCCATATCTATATGCAGAAAACGCTGTGCCTCCAGCAGCATGCCTGGCTGGGGTTTACGGCAGTCGCACGCCTGTGTGTATTCGGGCACCGTACCCTGCGGGTGATGCGGACAATAGTAGATACCGTCCAGATCCACGCCGCGATCGGCCAGTGACCAGTCCATCCACTCAGTCAGGTGCATAAACTGATCCTCCGTAAACATCCCGCGGGCGATGCCGGACTGGTTGGTCACCATCACCAGGGCAAACCCCATCGCCTTCAGTTCGCGCATGGCGTCAATCACGCCATCAATAAACTGAAAGTCGTCGCTGTCGTGTACATAGCCGTGATCGACGTTCATCGTGCCGTCACGATCGAGAAAAATGGCAGGAATCTGCTGGGCCATTTACCTATTACTCCTTAAAACGAGAAATCGGCGCACAGTATCGCACGTTTCCACGGAAAAAAGAGCGTGCCATACTGACCGTTCACCGGTTGACTTAGACGTCTAGACGCCTTAACATCCACTCCAGCGTATAACGTGACTCAAATCACTGATGATGACGGCCCAGGCCACGGCGAAGAAAAAATATAAAAATGATCAAACTCACTCATATCACCAAGGTATTCCAGCAGGGACAGCGCCGTATCAGCGCGCTGGACGATGTGTCGCTGCACGTGCCCGCCGGACAGATTTACGGCGTAATCGGTTCATCCGGCGCGGGTAAAAGCACCCTGATCCGCTGCGTCAATTTACTCGAGCGTCCAACGCAGGGGCAGGTTTGCGTCGACGGCCAGGATCTGACGGCGATGAGCACCGGACAGCTGACGCGTACGCGCCGCCAAATCGGCATGATTTTCCAGCACTTCAATTTACTCTCCTCGCGAACGGTCTATGGCAACGTCGCCTTGCCGCTGGAGCTGGATCGCGTACCGCGCGATGAGATCGCGCGCCGGGTTACCGAACTGCTGGCATTGGTCGGTCTAGCAGACAAGCGCGATGCTTACCCCGCTAACCTCTCCGGCGGTCAGAAACAGCGCGTGGCTATCGCCCGAGCATTGGCCAGTAACCCCAAAGTGCTGCTATGCGACGAAGCCACCAGTGCGCTGGATCCGGCTACCACCCGCGCGATTCTGGAGCTGTTGAAAGATATCAACCGCCGCCTGGGGCTGACCATTCTGCTGATCACCCATGAGATGGACGTGGTCAAGCGTATCTGCGATCAGGTTGCCGTCATCAGTCAGGGAAAGCTGATCGAACAGGGCAGCGTCGGCGAGGTGTTCTCGCATCCCAAGACGCCGCTGGCCCAGCAGTTTATCCACGCCACGCTGCATCTGGATATCCCGGATGACTTCGCCAAGCGGATGACGCCCACCCGCGGCGCCGATAGCCAGCCGTTGCTACGCCTGGAGTTTACCGGCCAGTCGGTCGATGCGCCGCTGATTTCACAGGCGGTGCGGCGTTTCAATGTCGACATCAGCATTCTCAGCTCCCAGATGGATTATGCCGGCGGAGTGAAGTTTGGCGTTATGTTGGCCGAAGTCCACGGCGACGATGCCGATGCCCGAGCCGCTATCGCCTTTTTTGAACAGCATCACGTGAAAGTTGAGGTACTGGGTTATGTCTGAGGCAATGATGTGGTTAATGGTTCGCGGCATCTGGGAAACCGTCGTCATGACTCTGGTCTCCGGTTTCTTTGGCTTTGTCATCGGACTGCCGGTCGGCGTACTGCTGTACACCTCGCGCCCGGGGCAAATTCTGGAAAATGCTCGGCTGTATAAGCTGCTGTCCGCGCTGGTGAATATCTTTCGCTCCATCCCATTTATCATCCTACTGGTCTGGATGATTCCGTTTACTCGCCTGATCGTTGGCACCTCTATCGGCCTGCAGGCGGCGCTGGTTCCCCTGACCATCGGCGCTGCGCCCTTCATTGCCCGAATGGTGGAAAACAGCCTGCTGGAGATCCCAAGCGGCCTGATTGAAGCGGCGCGGGCAATGGGAGCGACCCCGATGCAGATCGTCAACAAGATCCTGTTGCCGGAGGCGCTGCCGGGGCTGATTAACGCGGCGACCATTACGCTGATCACGCTGGTCGGCTACTCGGCGATGGGGGGAGCAGTCGGCGCCGGTGGCCTCGGGCAGATCGGCTACCAGTACGGTTATATCGGTTACAACGCGACGGTAATGAATACGGTATTAGTATTGCTGGTCGTTTTAGTGTATTTGATCCAGTTCAGCGGTGACCGTATCGTCAAGGCGATCAGTCGTAAATAAGCAACGGAAACAATAAAGAATCAAGCGTGCAGAGCACAACATCACATACGGAAGGATATGCTATGTCAACGAAATTCAAGTCCCTGGCACTGGTCGGTACATTACTCGGCACGCTGGCGCTGGCTGGCTGTGGACAGGAAGAGAAAGATCCTAACCATATCAAGGTCGGCGTTATCGTCGGCGCAGAGCAGCAGGTTGCCGAAGTCGCCCAGAAGGTGGCCAAAGATAAATACGGTTTGAACGTCGAGCTGGTGACCTTTAACGACTACGTCCTGCCCAACGAAGCGCTGAACAAAGGCGATATTGACGCCAACGCCTTCCAGCATAAACCCTACCTCGATCAGCAGATTAAAGATCGAGGCTATAAGCTGGTCGCGGTCGGCAATACCTTCGTGTACCCGATCGCCGGCTATTCTAAAAAGATTAAGTCACTGGACCAGCTTCAGGACGGCGCTCAAATCGCCATTCCGAACGATCCGACCAACCTGGGTCGCTCCCTGCTGCTGCTGCAAAGCGTAGGATTGATTAAGCTGAAGGATGGCATCGGCCTACTGCCGACGGTGCTGGATATCACTGAAAACCCGAAGCATCTGAAGCTGGTTGAGCTGGAAGCGCCCCAGCTGCCGCGTTCCCTGGACGATAATCAGATCGCACTGGCCGTCATTAACACCACCTATGCCAGCCAGATTGGCCTGACGCCGGCGAAGGACGGGATCTTTGTCGAAGGGAAAGACTCCCCCTACGTTAACCTGATCGTCACGCGTGAAGACAATAAAGATGCTGAGAACGTAAAAAAATTCGTTCAGGCCTATCAGTCTGATGAAGTGTATAACGCAGCAAACAAAATCTTTAACGGTGGGGCAGTAAAAGGCTGGTAATTTCTTGCAGTCTCCCTCCGCTTGACCAGATGGGCGTTCTGCCCATCTGGTCATTTGCGCTATAGATTGTTTCAATACTCCTCAATTCCATTAATCCCAGGACATTTTCCATGCGTGCATTACCGTTATGCCTGCTTACGGCCAGTCTTGCGCTGGGCGGCTGCTCTCTGCTGTCTCGCCCGGCTGCCCCGATCAAGCCCCTGCCCGCAGACAAAACGCCGGAAACCGTCGCCAAGCCACGCGCCGTAGCGCCGCGTCAGACGCCGATTACGCTGTATGAGAGCGCTGAAGATCTGATCGGCAAACCCTTTCGCGATCTCGGCGAAGTCAGCGGCAGCGTTTGTCAGACCCGCCCCCACCATAGCGCCCCTAGCCTGACTACCGCGCGTAAGCGCATGCTATATAAGGCCGCTCAGCTAAAGGCGAACGCCGTACTGCTGCACAGCTGCCAGATCCTTAGCCAGAGCCATGGCTGCTATCGCCAAGCCACCTGTACCGGCTCCGCCCTTAGCATCGCAACCTCAGCCCAATGAGCCACTTTCAGTTTGCGCCGATAGGCGTCATCCGCTCACCCTATAAGGAAAAATTCGCTATCCCGCGTCAGCCGGGGCTGATCTGCGACGGCGGAGGAACGCTGGAGCTCTTGCCCCCCTATAATCAGCCGGATGCCGTACGCGGGCTGGAGAGCTTTAGCCATCTGTGGGTCATCTTTGTCTTTCACCAAACCATGGACGGTGGCTGGCGCCCCACGGTGCGTCCGCCGCGCCTCGGGGGTAACGCGCGCGTGGGCGTTTTCGCTACCCGCTCCACCTTCCGTCCCAACCCGATCGGAATGTCTCTGGTCGAACTGCACGGCATTGAGACGCGCAACGGTGTGCGACTCCAGCTCGGCAGCCTGGATCTGGTAGACGGGACTCCGGTACTGGACATTAAGCCCTACCTGCCCTTCGCCGAGAGCCAACCGCAGGCGCGCGCAGGGTTTGCCCAGCAGGCGCCGCCGGCCGATATGCCCGTCGTCTTCAGCTCCGAAGCACAGGCGCACATCGCCCTGCGGCAGCGGGACTACCCGCATCTGACGCGCTTTATCCGCCAGGTTCTGGCGCAGGATCCTCGTCCAGCCTACCGCCATGCGGAAGAGGATGGCCGGGTTTATGCGGTGCACCTGCTGGATTTCAACCTGCGCTGGCAGGTAAAAAACGGCGTCTGCGAAGTGCTGGGACTCGATCCGCGCTAGGCGGCGCCTGCGATCGTAACGGCACCGCGCCTAAAAAATCCTGCGGCTCTCTTTTGACACCTCGCAGGCACTGGTAAACTAGACTACTTTTTTTTTGCTCGTTCGAACGGAACCATACTCATGCGTACTAGCCAATATCTGCTCTCCACCCTCAAGGAGACACCCGCCGACGCGGAAGTCGTCAGCCACCAGCTGATGCTGCGCGCCGGGATGATCCGCAAGCTGGCGTCCGGCCTGTATACCTGGCTGCCGACCGGCTTGCGTGTTCTGAACAAAGTCGAAAACATCGTGCGAGAAGAGATGAACTACGCCGGTGCGATCGAGGTATCCATGCCCGTGGTGCAGCCGGCCGATCTGTGGCTGGAGAGCGGGCGCTGGGAGCAGTATGGTCCCGAGCTGCTGCGCTTTGTCGACCGCGGCGATCGCCCGTTTGTGCTCGGTCCAACCCATGAAGAGGTCATTACCGATCTGGTACGCAATGAAATCAGCTCTTATAAGCAGCTGCCGCTGAACTTCTACCAGATCCAGACCAAATTCCGCGATGAAGTACGCCCACGCTTCGGCGTAATGCGCTCCCGCGAATTCCTGATGAAGGACGCCTACTCCTTCCACACCACTCAGGAGTCCCTGCAGGAGACCTATGAGGCCATGTATGCCGCCTACAGCCGCATCTTTAGCCGCATGGGTCTGGACTTCCGCGCCGTACAGGCCGACACCGGCTCCATCGGCGGTAACGCCTCCCATGAGTTCCAGGTGCTGGCCCAGAGCGGGGAGGACGACATCGTCTTCTCTACCGCCTCTGACTATGCCGCCAATATCGAGCTGGCCGAGGCCCTGGCACCGGCCACCGGTCGTGCAGCGGCAACCCAGCCTATGCAACTGGTGGACACCCCGAATGCCAAGACCATCGCGGAGCTGGTTGAACAGCATGGCCTGCCGATCGAAAAAACCGTGAAGACTCTGCTGGTTCACGCCAGCGAGGAGAGCGGCCATACGCTGGTTGCCCTGCTGGTACGCGGCGATCACGAACTGAACGAGGTGAAGGCCGAGAAGCTAACGCTGGTTGCTAGCCCGCTGAGCTTCGCCAACGAAGCGGAAATCCGTGCGCTGGTTAACGCCGGGCCGGGCTCCCTGGGGCCGGTCAATCTGCCGCTGCCGGTCGTGGCCGACCGCGCCGTTGCGGTGATGAGCGATTTTGGCGCCGGCGCCAATATCGATGGCAAACACTACTTTGGCATCAACTGGGAGCGTGACGCCGCGCTGCCGCAGGTCGCCGATATCCGTAACGTAGTCGAAGGCGATCCCAGCCCGGATGGTAAGGGGACGCTGCTCATCAAACGCGGCATCGAAGTGGGGCACATCTTCCAGCTAGGCACCAAGTACACCGAGGCGCTCAGCGCCACCGTACAGGGCGAAGATGGCCGCAATCAGCTGATGACCATGGGCTGCTACGGTATCGGGGTCACCCGCGTCGTCGCCGCGGCGATCGAGCAGAACCACGATGAGCGCGGTATCATCTGGCCGGACGCCATCGCACCGTTCCAGGTCGCCATCCTGCCGATGAACATGCACAAGTCGTTCCGGGTAAGAGAGGTGGCCGAGCGTCTGTACGACGAGCTGCGCGCCAAGGGCATTGAGGTCCTGCTGGACGATCGCAAAGAGCGCCCGGGCGTGATGTTTGCCGATATGGAGCTGATCGGGATTCCGCATACCGTCGTCATCGGCGATCGTAACCTCGATAACAACGAGATCGAGTACAAGTATCGCCGCAGCGGTGAGAAGCTGATGATCAGCGTCGATGAGATCGCCGCCTTCCTGCAGGCGCAGATCGCACACTGATCGCGCCGCGCTTGATCGTTAACAAACAGGCCGACGCTGTCGGCCTGTTTTTTTTTGCTTGAATGCGATGTTACCCCTGCGGCGCCGCGCTCCACGGCATCACCGGCACCGCGCTGATCGCGTTCTTCGGCGATCCCTCCACGACCCGATCAGAATAGGAGAGATAGATCAGCGCATTGCGCTTGCTGTCATAAAAGCGCACGACCTGTAGCTTCTTAAATACCAGCGAGGTACGCTTACGAAACACCACCTCGCCATCCGATTTTTTGTTACGAATTTTTTCACTCAGCGCGATCGGTCCCACCTGCTGGCAGGAGATCGCCGCATCCGAGGTATCCTCTGCCAACCCCAGACCGCCTTTGATTCCGCCGGTTTTCGCCCGGCTGACGTAGCAGGTCACATTTTCCACGTCGGGATCGTCAAAGGCATCGACCACAATCTTATGATCTGGGCCAAACAGCTTAAATACCGTGTCGACAGAGCCGATCTCCTCGGCGTGGACCGAGGCACCCCACAGGGCCGTCAGCGAGACACATAAGCCAACAAAATATTTATTCACTACTTTACCTCTGAAATTTTATAATAACAGTCGTTACTACTTTGCCGACGTTGAATAGAAAAGATAACAAGCCATTTTTTTATTATACTGCTTGCCCTTAAGTTCGTATTGCAATCAGCACGTTTCGTCGGATCATGGTTGCTTCCCTGCACATTGTATGCAGCCTATGTATACCACCGCATTAAGGACGCTTTATGGATCAGGCCGATATTATTCATGACCTGCTAAATTGGTTAGAAGGACACCTCGATCACCCTCTTACCCTCGACAACGTCGCGGCCAAGGCAGGCTACTCCAAATGGCATTTACAGCGCATGTTCAAAGATGTCACCGGACAGGCCATCGGCGCCTATATTCGCGCCCGCCGCCTCTCTAACGCGGCGGCGGCGCTGCGCCTGACCAGCCGGCCCATTCTGGATATCGCGCTGCAATACCGCTTTGACTCTCAGCAGACGTTCACCCGCGCCTTCAAAAAGCAGTTTAACAAAACACCAGCGCTATATCGCAGGGCGGAGGAGTGGCATGCCTACGGTATGCGCCCGCCGATCCGTCTGGGGGATTACGCTATCCCTACGCCAGAGTTCATCACGCTGCCTAGCCTATCGCTGGTCGGCGTCACCCAGAGCTACACCTGTACCTTGGAGCAGATCTGCCGCGTACGTACCGAGCTGCGCACGCAGTTCTGGCGCGATTTTTTACACGCGGTGCAGGATATCCGCGATATTCCGCCGGTGCTGTATGGGCTGCACCATTCTCATCCGAACCCGGACAAGGATGATGAGCAGTCGATCATGTATACCACGGCCCTGGAGCCGCACCTGCTGCCCAAGCAGGTCACCCGCGAAGTGCAGTCTATCGAGCTGGCCGGCGGTGAATATGCCAAATTCAGCTATCAGGGCCCGACCGAGCACTTCCAGGCCTTCATTATGAGCCTGTATAACAGTGCCCTGCCGACCCTGAATCTGACCCGTCGCCGCGGCTATGATGTGGAGCGTTTCTATCCCCTAATAGACTCCACCCAGCGCCCGCCAAAAAATCTGCGCTGTGAGTACCTGATCCCCATCTGACACACGCCGTCGTCCTAACGTAACACTTCATCCATCGACGGCTGGGCCAGATGCTGCACATCGCCCGCCGTTTCGACCACCCACCCGCTCGCCAGCCATGCGCTCTGCTGATAGTCCACCCGCGACAGCGAGCAGTTGCGCAGGCGCAGGCGGCGCTCAGCGTACGGCGGCAGCCCCAGCACCGTGGAGAGCAGGCAGCCCAGGGCAATGCCATGACTTACCAGCACCGGACGGCTCCCCGGCGGTAGCGCCAGGCAATCGTTCAGCGCCTGCTGCATGCGCTCAGCCAGCTGCGCCATGGTCTCCCCCTGCGGAATACAGCCCTGCGGCGAACCATCCAGCATGCTCAGGCGCCACTGCTCCTCCTGCGGCGACAGCGAGGCCAACAGACGCGACTCCAGCACCCCCATGCTCAGCTCGCGCAGGCGGGCATCCAGCGTCAGCGGACAGCGGCAGGCCGCGGCGATGATCTCCCCCGTCTGCTGGGTGCGCCCCAGATCGCTGGCGATCACGTGGGTAATGCCCATCTGGCCTAAGCGCGCGCCGACCTGCCGCGCCTGCCGTTCGCCCATCACGGTCAGCGGGCTGTTCGACTGTCCCTGAATGCGCCGCTGTACGTTCCAGTCCGTTTCGCCGTGACGAATAAGATATACCTGTCTCATCTCTTTTTTACCTATACTGGGCTGTCTTCAGCCACTGCTATGCTTACTGACCGGATATTCCCGGCCGAATCGCTACACGGAGCCCCGCTGCCGCGCACGCGCAGCCGTCGGCTGCGCTCCGGACAGTCGCGATACCCACTCGTTTAAAGGAAACCGGAACCGTATGTACCATGTTGTCGCCGCGACCACCAATCCGGCAAAAATTCAGGCCATTACGCTGGCATTTGACGCGGCCTTTGGCGCCGGACAATACCGCATTGAAGGGATAGACGTCGATAGCGGCGTGCCGGAGCAGCCCTTGGGCAGCACGCAAACGCGCAGCGGAGCGCGTCACCGCGTCATCTGCGCCCGTCAGCTGCGGCCAGAGGCAGACTTTTGGGTCGGCATTGAGGCGGGAATTGAGGATAATATGACCTTTGCCTGGATGTCGGTGGAAAACCGCTGCCACCGCGGCGAATCCCGCTCCGCCAGCCTAACGCTGCCGGACCGCGTCATGGACGGTATCCGACAGGGAGAGACGCTGGGACATGAGATGCAACGCCTGAGCGGTATCGAGGATATTAATCGGCGGGAGGGCGCCATCGGCATCTTTACCCAGGGGCGACTCAGCCGCACCAGCGTGTATTACCAGGCACTGCTGTTAGCCCTGGCGGCGCTGGAGCCCGGCTACCACCGCGAGCCACCGCCCCATTACGCCTGAGGCGTCGATGGCAACAGCTGACGCACCAGCCAGCGCTTAAAGTCAGGCGACGCCATTTTTAGGCTGTTTGAGCCTCGGGTTATCGTGGCGATACCGGCGCCCAGCTGACTCTTCAGCTCACGCTGGCTCATCTCCCCCTTCAGCAGCTCTTCAATGATGCGCACCCGGGTTGCTAATGCATCGCGCTCATCCGGCGTCAGAAACAGCTGTAGCATCGGCTCCTGACACCCCTCTTGATAGGCCTGCTGTAAGAGCTGAATGAAGCGTTGCCAGTCATCAGGCTCTGCGGGAGCCTGATCCGGCGCGGGCGTTGTCTTTTGCATCGTCTGATCTACCTTGCCTACGGCTGAACTATTCAACGAGTACAAGCATACCATAGACCCCGCGCAGGATGTAGGCCGCGGCGCGCTAGTAGCGGCGCGCCCACTCGGCATCCGTCAGTATCTGGTCCGGGCGATGCATGAAATAGCGATAGTAGGCATCGTAGGCTAATACGTTCTTCACATAGCCACGCGTCTCCGAAAACGGAATGCTCTCGATAAACGCCACCGCATCGACCCGTCCGCCGCTGTTGCCGAGCCAGGTATTCACCCGCGACGGCCCCGCATTGTACGCCGCGCTCGCCAGAATACGGTTACGCCCCAGGCTCTGGTAGACATACTCCAGGTAACGGGTACCGATATCGATATTAGTTTTGGGATCGAACAGCTGGCTGCTGTTCTGATAGTGACTCAGGCTGAACATCTTGGCCGTGTGCTCCGCCGTCTTCGGCATCAGCTGCATCAGGCCGCTGGCGCCGACCGATGAGCGCGCCTCTGGATTCCAGGCGCTCTCCTGGCGGGCGATAGCCATGGCATAGCTTGGCGTGATCCCCTTATCCTCCGTTGCACTGCGAAACTCCTGCGGCCAGGCCAGCGGGAATCGCTCCTGTAGATGATCCCACAGCTTAGCCACAATCGTCGCCTGCACGCTCAGATCGGCCCACCCCTGATCCAGGGCATAGCGCGCCAGCGCCTCCTGCTGGGGACGAGGCTTGCTGGCAACCAGCGCGCTCCACTCACTGCGCGCGGTATTATCCATGTTCCAGTACATCAGCTCGCGCACCCGGGCGATCGCCGGCTCCTGCGCCAGGGCGGCATCCGGGCGTACCGCGCGCATCACCTGCAGCGGATAGGGAATACCCAGCCGTTGGGCGGCCACCATGGGATAAAAGCCGCGCTGCGTGATCAGCGCCCGCAGAATCGCCTGCCCCTCGCTGCGCTTCCCCTCATCCATCAGCGCCACCGCTTGCCAATAGCGCCATTCATCCTTATCGCGCACCGACGGCGGCAGACGTCCCAGCCATTCGCGCACCTGTGCCGGGTTGCCCTCGCCCAGCGCCATGCGCAGGCGTCGCTCCAGCAACGCCGCATTATGGCTGCGGCGGATCACGCCGTCGCGCCAGCGGCGATCGTCGGCGCTGGCATCACTGCCCATCAGGCGCCAGGCAATGGTCTCCTCCATAGCCTGCCGCTGACTCGACGGAATATGCTGCAGTCGCACCAGCGTAGGCAACATCGCCCGCGCGGCATCCGCATCCTGGCGCGCCAGCGAGGCAAAGGCGACCCCCACGATATCGCGGGTAAAATCGCTCGGCGCGACGCTGCGGGCAAAGGCCTCTACGCTGCGCGGATTGGCCTGCAGCGCCGTCAGCGCTGTATTCAGGGTCTGGTAGTTCGTCGGCAGCTGCTGCTGCAGATATCTCACCAACCCTGCGTTGCCTTTCTCCAGCGCCAGACGCAGGCGGGCCAGCACCGCCTGATCCCGTAGCCCACCGGCCCCCCTCCAGGCATCGAACAGCCTATCACAGCTGGCGGGCAGCGACTGACCGCTCATCCAGACCGCCTGCGCGCCGCGCCACGCCGCCTCCGCATGCCCCGTGGCATACTGGGCGTAGTAATAGTTACAGCGCGCCGCCACCGGCTGCGGCGGCTGGGGACTGAAGGCGAGCAGACCTATCCAATCCTCGCGCCGCGCCAGCTCATTGACATAGCGCGACGTCAGGCTGCGCGCCGGCGGCAGCGTCGGATACTGCTGCAAAAAGGCCTTAATCTGCTGCGCGTTAACCTGGGACATATCCTGCGTCAGCGCCCGATAGGCCAGATAGGGGTACAGCGGATAGTCTCGCAGCGTCGGCATCAGCTGATTGACGCTGTCCATCCGGTTGCCGTCCCACGCCTGCTTAATCTGTTGATAGCGCGTGCGCTGCGCATCGAGCGAATCTGCCGAGGCCGCCGCCGCGCTCAGCGCCAGGCACAGCCCGACGCTCCAATAGCGCCATTTGCCCACCATGACCATGTGTCTCTTTCCTTTACTGACCCTCGCGCCCCGCGCGTCCACCGAATGATCTCCATCGCTCCGCGTAGAGCGTTGGCTAACCGTCTGAAATTCTATGACAGTGATTTTAGCAAAGCATTCCCCGTATCCAGCTTTTCTTGCACGCATTTACACGTTGCCTACGGCCTGTCGCCATCCCTTTTATCCTTTACGCACTCAATCGGGGAGAATTCACCTGGAACCGACAGAGATCGCAAGGAAAAAGCGCGATGGCACGCTATACTCGCGCTTTGTCCACCCCCTGCCCGCGGGTCGTTGTTATCCGTGGATGAACGGGCTACACTCCGCATCCACTATCGATCCGCAGCATATTCATCCGATAACAAGAGGCTCAGAGCAACGTGGCTCAATACGTCTATACCATGAACCGCGTCGGCAAAATCGTCCCGCCGAAGCGTCACATCCTGAAAGATATTTCCCTCAGTTTCTTCCCGGGTGCCAAAATCGGCGTGCTGGGTTTAAACGGCGCGGGGAAATCCACCCTGCTGCGCATTATGGCCGGCGTTGATACCGATATCGAAGGCGAGGCACGTCCGCAGCCAGGGATTAAGATCGGCTACCTGCCGCAGGAGCCGAAGCTCAATCTGGAGCAGACTGTCCGCGAGGCGGTGGAAGAGGCCGTGGGCGAGGTTAAGCAGGCGCTGACCCGTCTGGATGAGGTGTACGCCCTGTACGCCGATCCGGACGCCGACTTTGACAAGCTGGCCAAAGAGCAGGGAGAACTGGAGGCGATCATCCAGTCCCACGATGGCCACAATCTGGATAACCAGCTGGAGCGCGCCGCCGATGCGCTGCGCCTGCCAGCCTGGGATGCCAAGATCGCCAATCTCTCCGGCGGTGAGCGTCGCCGTGTGGCTATCTGTCGTCTGCTGCTGGAAAAACCGGATATGCTGCTGCTCGACGAGCCAACCAACCACCTGGACGCCGAATCCGTCGCCTGGCTGGAGCGCTTCCTCCACGACTATGAGGGCACCGTCGTCGCCATCACCCACGACCGCTACTTCCTGGACAACGTCGCCGGCTGGATCCTCGAGCTGGACCGCGGCGAGGGGATCCCGTGGGAGGGTAACTACTCCTCCTGGCTTGAGCAAAAGGATCAGCGCCTGGCGCAGGAGGCCTCTGCTGAAGCCGCCCGCCGTAAATCCATTGAGAAAGAGCTGGAGTGGGTGCGTCAGGGCGCCAAGGGGCGTCAGTCGAAGGGCAAGGCCCGCCTGGCCCGCTTTGAAGAGCTCAATAATACCGATTACCAAAAGCGTAACGAGACCAGCGAGCTATTCATTCCGCCGGGACCGCGCCTGGGCGACAAAGTGCTGGAGGTCAGCAACCTATCCAAATCCTACGGCGATCGCCTGCTGATCGATGCGCTCTCATTCAGCATCCCGAAAGGGGCTATCGTCGGCATCATCGGCCCGAACGGCGCCGGTAAGTCCACCCTGTTCCGCATGATCTCCGGCCAGGAGCAGCCGGACAGCGGTAGCATCACGCTGGGCGACACCGTGACCCTGGCCTCCGTCGACCAGTTCCGCGATGCCATGGACGATAAGAAAAGCGTCTGGGAAGAGGTCTCCGGCGGGCAGGACATCATGCGTATCGGTAACTTTGAGATCGCCAGCCGCGCCTATGTCGGCCGCTTCAACTTTAAAGGCACCGATCAGGGCAAACGCGTCGGCGAGCTCTCCGGCGGGGAGCGTGGCCGTCTGCATCTGGCCAAGCTGCTGCAGGTCGGTGGCAATATGCTACTGCTCGACGAACCGACCAACGATCTGGACGTTGAAACCCTGCGCGCACTGGAGAACGCCCTGCTGGAGTTCCCGGGCTGCGCCATGGTCATATCCCATGACCGCTGGTTCCTCGACCGTATCGCCACCCATATCCTCGACTATCAGGATGAGGGACGCGTCGAATTCTTCGAGGGGAACTTCAGCGAGTACGAAGAGTACAAGAAGCGCACCCAGGGCGCCGAAGCCCTGCAGCCGCACCGTATCAAATACAAGAAGATCGCCAAATAAGCGCGTCATGCTACGAAAAAGGCTCCCTCGGGAGCCTTTTTAACGTCAGGTTGGCATCCGCATCATGCCAGATCCTGCAGAATATCCAGCGCGTCCGACAGCTTCTTCACGCCGTACACCGTCATATTGGGGATCGCCTTCTTCGGCACGTTGGCATGGGGGACTATCGCCCGCCGGAAGCCGTGCTTGGCCGCCTCAATAATACGCTCCTGACCGCTGGCAACCGGACGCACCTCGCCCGCCAGCCCCACCTCGCCAAAGATCACCAGATCCTGCGGCAGCGGCCGGTCGCGCAGGCTGGACACCAGCGACATCAGCAGCGCCAGATCCGCGCTGGTCTCGCTGACCTTTACCCCGCCGACCACGTTGACAAACACATCCTGATCGGCCATCTGCAGCCCACCGTGACGATGCAGCACCGCCAGCAGAATCGCCAGACGGTTCTGCTCCAGCCCCACGGCAACCCGCCGCGGATTGGACATCATGGAGGTATCCACCAGCGCCTGGATCTCCACCAGCAGCGGGCGGGTCCCCTCCCACACTACCATCACCGAACTGCCGGCGGTGATCTCCTCGCCGCGGCTGAGGAAGATGGCCGACGGGTTGCTGACCTCGCGCAGCCCCTGCTCGGTCATGGCGAAGACCCCCAGCTCATTGACCGCGCCGAAGCGGTTTTTATGGCTGCGCAGGGTACGAAAGCGCGAGTCGGCGTCGCCGTCGAGCAGCACAGAGCAGTCGATGCAGTGCTCCAGCACCTTGGGACCGGCCAGAGAGCCATCCTTGGTGACGTGGCCGACCATAACGATCGCTACGCCGCGCGTCTTGGCAAAGCGCGTCAGATAGGCCGCCGTTTCACGCACCTGCGCTACGCTGCCGGGCGAAGACTGAATATCGGCCATATGCATCACCTGGATCGAGTCGATCACCATCAGCTTCGGCTGTTCTTGCTCGGCGATCAGGCAAATCTGCTCAATACTGGTCTCCGACAGCATATTCAGCCCCTCCGTCGGCAGGCCAAGGCGATGGGCGCGCATCGCCACCTGCTGCAGCGACTCCTCACCGGTCACATACAGGGTCTTCATCTGCTGTGACAGGCGGCACAGGGTCTGCAGCAGCAGCGTACTCTTGCCTGCGCCGGGATTTCCGCCGATCAAAATGGCGCTTCCGGGCACTACGCCGCCGCCCAGCACCCGGTCAAACTCGGTAAAACCGGTCGAAAAACGCGGCAGCGCCTCCAGGCTAATCTCCGACAGCTTCTGTACCTTGCTCAGGCTTCCTGCATCGCCGGCATAGCCAGACAGACGCGCGCTACGCCCCGCCGCCGGCGCCGCCGCCAGGCGTACCTCGCTGATGCTATTCCAGGCCTGACAGGCCGAGCACTGCCCCTGCCAGCGCGGATAGTCCGCCCCACACTCATTACAGACAAACGCCCGTTTCACCGCCTTTGCCACTGCCGACCTCCTTTCTGATGACTGCCCGGCGCCGCCGCTCCGCGCGGATACGCCCTAACGCTCTTCATGCTTTAACGTCGCGCTCAACACGCACAGGACACCGATGAGATCCGCATGACGAATCGCCAGCGGCGCCCGATCGTAGACGCAGGGCTTGGCATGGAATGCGATCCCCAACCCGGCACGCTGGATCATCTTCAGATCGTTCGCGCCATCGCCGATGGCGACGGTCTGGGCCAATGGGATATTCAGCCGCTGCGCCAGCTCGCACAGGGTATCCTCTTTGCACTGCGCATCCACGATCCGCCCCGTGACCCGTCCAGTCAGACGCCCGTTGTGCACCTCCAGCGCGTTGGCCACCGCGGCGCTCAAATTCAGGCGCGTGCGCAGGTGATCGGCAAAGTAGGTAAAACCACCGGAGGCAATCGCCACATGCCAGTCAAACGCCTGCAGCTTGCGCACCAGGCTGGTTAACCCCGGCATCAGCGGCAGAGCATCCCTGACCTGCTGCAGGATGGCGGCGTCGGCCCCCTCCAGCGCCGCCACGCGCTGGCGCAGGCTGGCGGCAAAGTCCAGCTCGCCGCGCATGGCGCGCTCGGTCACCGCGGCCACCTCTCCGCCGACCCCGGCCAGACGCGCGATCTCGTCAATGCACTCGATGGTAATGGCCGTCGAGTCCATATCCATCACCAGCAGCCCCGGCGAGCGCAGGTGCGGCAGACGCCCCAAGACCGCGGTATCGATGCCCTGCTCATTGGCAAGCCTGGCGGCCCTGGCGGGCATACCGCCGGCCAGGCGCACCACCTGGTAGTCCTCGATGCACCACGCGGCCACCACCACCAGTGGCGCCGCCAAGCGGCGCTGGAACGCCTGCAGCGCCGCCTTATCCAGATGACGTCCATACAGCAACCAGCCAGTATGACCGGCGCGATAGTCCAAAGGCATTACCTCATCACCGCTCAGCGACAGCGGCAGGCCGGGCCAGCGATAAATCTCGGCGGGCAGATCGCAAAAGGTAAGACTGTTGGGCATAACCACTCCTTAAAAACGCCATCCCGGCGTCAAAACTGTGCCTCAAGCTATCCTATCGTCAAGGCTTCTGGCAACATAAAGTCATTACCGGCGCAAAGGATCCCCAATGGTTAAGGCTACGCTTCGCTTCCGCCTGCACAGAACAGCCATCGTGCTGATATGTCTGGCATTATTGGTCATTCTGATGCAGGGGGCGTCCTATTTCAGCCTCAGTCATCAGCGGGCGCGGCTCGATCAGGTCGGCGAGCTGGCGCAAACCCTGGCTCAGCAGGTTGCCGCCCGCCTCTCCCCGCTCATCAATGACGATACGCCGGATACCAAAAAAATCGCCCCCATCCTGGAAACGCTGACCCGCCACAGCCGTATCCTGGATGCCAGCGTCTATGCGCTGGACGGGTCGTTGATCGCCCAGGCCGGCGAACGGGTGGAGGTGCGCGATCGGCTGGCGCTGGATGGCCAGCGCGCCGGCAGCTATTTTAACCACCAGATAGTCCAGCCGATCGACGGCCGCGATGGCCCCCTCGGCTTCCTGCGCCTGACGCTGGACACCCACGTTCTGGCAACCGAATCACAGCAGGTAGACAACACCACCAGCCTGCTGCGCCTGATGATGCTGCTAGCGCTGGCGATTGGCATCATTTTGGCACGCACACTGCTGCAGGCGCGGCGCAGTCGCTGGCAACAATCCTCCTACCTGCTGACCGCCAATGCTCCGCTGGCGGAGGAGAGCGAACGCGAGGCGTCAGCGCAGGAGCATAGCGCATCGCCGCCGCCGCCAACGTCCTAAAAAGCAAAACCCCGCCGAGGCGGGGTTTTTAGATGAAGGGAGTTGACCGGTAAGCCGGGTTCTGTCGTGGACAGTCATTCGTCTAGGCCAGCAATCGCTCACTGGCTCAAGCAGCCTACCCGGGTTCAGTACGGGCCGTACCTTGTGAACCCCTATTTGGCCTTGCTCCGGGTGGAGTTTACCGTGCCACGGTCTGTTGCCAGCCGCGCGGTGCGCTCTTACCGCACCCTTTCACCCTTACCTGATCCCGCTTTGCAGCGGGCCATCGGCGGTTTGCTCTCTGTTGCACTTGTCGTGGGCTTACGCCCCCCAGGCGTTACCTGGCACCCTGCCCTATGGAGCCCGGACTTTCCTCCCCTGCGCCCGTCTCCCCGAAAGGACGACGACACAGCGGCGACTGTCTAGTCAACTCCGGCGCGGATGATAGGCTATTCCGCCTCACTTGTCACCTGATTGCTGCGCGAGTGCGTATTTATACAGCGCATTCCTCTTCACGCCGTGAATTTCCGCCGCCAGCGCCGCCGCCTTTTTCAGCGGTAGCTCTGCCTGCAGCAGCGCCAGGGTGCGCAGCGCCTCGGGCGACAGCGCCTCTTCATCCGCCTGGTATCCCTCGACGATCAGCACCATTTCACCCTTACGCCGATTCTCATCCTGCTGCACCCAGGCCAGCAGCTCAGCCACCGGCGCGCCGTGGATACTCTCCCAGGTTTTGGTCAACTCACGCGCCAGCACCACATAGCGCTCGGCGCCCAGTTCACTGACCATATCCGCCAAACTCTCCAGCAGGCGATGGGTCGACTCGTAGAAGATCAGCGTACGGGCCTCCTGCTGCAGATCGCGCAGCCGATCGCGCCGCGCTTTCCCCTTGGCGGGTAAAAAGCCCTCGTAGCAGAAGCGATCCGACGCCACGCCCGCCGCGCACAGCGCCGTGATCGCCGCACAGGCACCCGGCAGCGGCACCACGCGAATCCCGGCCTCGCGACAGCGGCGCACCAGGTGATAGCCGGGATCGTTAATCAGCGGCGTACCGGCGTCGGAGACCAGCGCAATACTCTGTCCCTCGCGCAGCTTCGCCAGTAGCTGATCCGCTTTTTGCTGCTCATTGTGGTCATGCAATGCAAAGAAGCGCGCATTTATGGCAAAATGTTGTAACAGCATTCCCGTATGACGGGTATCTTCCGCCGCTATCAAATCGACCGCTTTCAGCGTCTCCAACGCCCGCTGAGTAATGTCTCCGAGGTTACCGATAGGCGTCGGCACCACGTACAGCGTCGCCGCAGAAATGGCAGCATGATCGTTTTGATTCATTGTTTCATCCGGTTTGTCGATTTAATATTGAGCATTCTGAAAAAATTTACTGGGTACAGTATGCTTTCCTCAATCACTGTCCGCACCAAGTCCGGACGCCTTATCCCGCTGGTTTTGGCCGCCACACTGCTGGCCGCCTGTTCCGGGCGCATATCTACCACGCCACCGGCCCCCGTACAGAGCGAAGCCACCGCTTCTGCCGACTACTATCTGCAGCAGATGCAGCAGAGTAGCGATGATAGCAAGGCTGACTGGCAATTACTTGCCATTCGTGCACTGCTGCGGGAGGGAAAGCTACCTCAGGCGGCCGACCTGCTCGGCCAGCTGCCGTCGCAGCTAAGCGAGGCTCAGCAACTGGAGCAGCGCCTGGTCAGCGCCGAGCTGGAGATCGCACGGCACGCCCCGGCGCAGGCGCAGACCATCCTGGCCAACCTGGACGTCGCCCAGCTCAGTCAGGCGCAGCAGCTGCGCTACTATCAGACGGTGATCGCCGCCGCGCAGGGGAAAACCACCCTGGCGCAGATCCGCGCCTATATCGCGCTGCAGCCGCTGCTGACGCAGGAGAAGCAGCGCAAGGCCAACATTGACGCCACCTGGGCCGCGCTGAGCACCCTGAGCCCGGCCGATCTCAACGGCATGGTGATCAACGCCAACGAAGATATTCTGCGCGGCTGGCTGGACCTGCTGCGGCTGTACCAGGATAACCGTCAGGATCCGGCGCTGCTCAAGGCGGCGATCAAAGATTGGCAGACCCGCTACCCCAATAACCCGGCGGCGACGCTGCTGCCCAGCGCACTGGACAATATCCTGCACCTGCAGTCGGCCTCTACCGCCAGCATTGCGCTGCTGCTACCCCTGAACGGTCAGGCCAAGGTCTTCTCTGACGCCATTGAGGCCGGTTTCAACGCCGCGAAAAACGGCGCGTTTACCCCGAACAGCGCCCCGGCAGCGACGGCCGACGTTAACGCCGCCGGCGCCGCCGGCGCCGTCAGCCCCAGCGCCCAGGGGGCGGACGCCGCGGCGCCCGCGGCCCCTAACGATAGCGCTGCCCTGCCGCCGCTGGACGCCGCTGGCGATCCGATCGCGCCCGGCGTCAGCCCGGGCAATCCCGACGCGCATATTCAGGTCTATGACACCAGCAGCCAGCCGCTGCCCGCGCTGCTGAGCCAGGCGCAGCAAACCGGCGCCAGCCTGGTCGTCGGTCCGCTGCTGAAAAACAACGTGGATCAACTCAATACCCTTTCTACGCCGCTGAATATTCTGGCGCTCAACCAGCCCGAGCAGGTGCAGAACCATCCCAACATCTGCTATTTCGCGCTGTCACCGG
The DNA here is from genome assembly GCF_000800725.1 of Edwardsiella sp. EA181011. Taxonomy (NCBI): domain Bacteria; kingdom Pseudomonadati; phylum Pseudomonadota; class Gammaproteobacteria; order Enterobacterales; family Hafniaceae; genus Edwardsiella; species Edwardsiella sp. EA181011. The sequence goes on from NZ_CP011364.1 coordinate 55,082, forward strand.
AAGATGAAGCGCGCGATGCCGCGCGGCATATCTGGACTCAGGGTAAGCGTACCCCGCTGCTGCTGATCCCGCGCAGCCCGCTGGGCGATCGCGTCGCGAAGGCCTTTGCCACCGAATGGCAGTCGTTGGGCGGCGGCAGCGTGCTGCAGCAAACCTTCGGCTCCAGCGCCGAGCTGCGCAGCACCATCAACGGCGGCACCGGGATCCGCCTGACCGGCCAGCCGGTCAGCGTCGCACCGGCCCCGTCGGCCTCGGTGACGATTGCCGGCCTGACCATCCCGGCGCCGGTGCAGCCGCCGGTAGCCAGCGGCGGCGGCGTGGACGCCGTCTATATCATTGCGACGCCGGCCGAGATCACCCTGATCAAGCCGATGATCGATCTGGCCAACGGCACCCATAACGGCATCGGTCTATATGCCAGCTCACGCAGCTATCAAGCGGGCGCCGGTCCCGATTTCCGCTTGGAAATGGAGGGCATTCAGTTCAGCGATATTCCGCTGTTGGCCGGCAGCGATCCGGCCATTCTGCAGCAGGCGCCGGCCCAGTACCGCAACGACTATTCGCTGATGCGGCTGTATGCCATGGGCGCTGATGCCTGGACGCTGGCCAACCACTTCGCCCAGCTGCGCCAGATCCCCGGCTTCCAGGTTCAGGGCGCGACCGGGACGCTGAGCGCCAACGACAACTGCGTCATCCAGCGGAAACTGCCGTGGCTGCAGTACCAGAAAGGCAGCATCGTCCCGGTTCAATAACCGCTCACCAGATCGGCGCGCACCATGAACAGCGGGCGCGCCGCTATCTGGAGCAGGCCGGGCTGCGTTTTCACGCCGCAAACGTACGCCTGCGCGGCGGTGAGATCGATCTGATTATGCGCGACGGTGCCACCTGGGTCTTTGTCGAGGTGCGCTACCGAAAAAACGCCTGCTACGGCGGCGCGGCCGCCAGCATTGATCGCCGTAAACGCCAGCGTCTACAGTGCTGCGCGGCCCGCTGGCTGGCGACGCAAAATCAGAGTATAGAGACAGCCGATTGTCGTTTTGACGTTTTGGCAATCACCGGCGGCCAGTTACAATGGCTGCCCAATGCATTTGTCTGAAGCGCATAACGCTGTTCAGGCTTTTCCAAATAAATGGACACTTACCGTGCTGGAAAGAATTAAAGGCTGTTTTACTGAAAGCATACAAACGCAAATTGCCGCAGCGGAAGCCCTGCCCGATGCCATTTCCCGCGCGGCAATGACGCTGGTGCAGTCACTGCTGAACGGCAATAAAATTCTGAGCTGCGGCAACGGCGCCTCCGGCGCCAATGCCCAGCATTTCGCCGCGACGCTGATCAATCGCTTTGAAACCGAGCGTCCAAGCCTGCCGGCCATCGCACTAAACGCCGATAGCGTGGTCTTAACCGCCATAGGCAACGATCGCCTGCACGATGAGATCTACGCCAAGCAGGTACGTGCCCTGGGCCATGCGGGAGACGTACTGCTGGCTATCTCAACCCGGGGCAATAGCCGTGATATCGTCAAGGCAGTCGAGGCGGCGGTTACCCGCGATATGACGATCGTGGCGCTGACCGGCTATGACGGCGGCGAGCTGGCCGGTCTGCTGGGGCAGCAGGATGTGGAGATCCGCATCCCGTCGCACCGCAGCACCCGTATCCAAGAGATGCATATGCTGACCGTAAACTGCCTGTGCGATTTAATTGATAATACCCTGTTTCCTCACCAGGCTGACTGAAGGAGTCGTCATGACGATGCGTTTTCCCTTAACCCGATGTTTTCCCGCGCTGGTCGTCCTCAGTGCCCTGCTGCTGCAAGGCTGCGTCGCCGCCGTGATCGGCAGTGCGACTATGGCAACCCAGGCGGCCAGCGATCCCCGCAGCGTGGGTACCCAGGTCGACGATGGCACCCTGGAGGCCCGTATCTCCAACGCCCTGAGCAAAGACGCCCAGCTGAAGAAAGAGGCGCGCGTCGTGGTAACCGCCTATCAGGGGCAGGTGCTGCTGACCGGTCAGGCGCCAAGCCAGGCGCTGATTAGCCGCGCTAAGCAGATCGCGATGGGCGTTGAAGGCACTAAGGCGATCTATAATGAGATCCGTTTAGGCCAGCCGGTCAGCCTGGGCACGGCCTCGGCCGATGCCTGGATCACCACCAAGGTACGCTCCCAGCTACTGGCCAGCGATCAGGTGAAATCCACCAATGTGAAGGTGACCACCGAAAATGGCGAGGTCTTCCTGCTGGGGTTAGTGACGCCCAAAGAGGGACAGGCCGCCGCGCAAACGGCCAGTAAAGTCAGCGGGGTGAAACATGTCACCACCGCCTTCTCGCTGCTGAAGTAAAGCCGCAACGCAATAGCCAAACATCCCCGCCGCGGCGGGGATGTTTGATGTCTATCGGCGGCTAACGCAGATCGTAGCGCTGTAAAAAAGCCTCTCCGCCCAGCTGGCGCATCTGGCGTAGGATCCAGCGCTGACGCTGCAGCACATAGCGCGAGGGTGCCCGTACGCTGAAGCGATGTGGATTAGGCAATACCGCCGCCAGCAGCGCCGCTTCTCCCGCCGTCAGCCGGCTGGCCGACTTGTGGAAATAGCGCTGGGCGGCCTCTTCAACCCCGAAGACGCCGGGGCCAAACTCCGCGATGTTCAGGTACACCGTTAAAATACGCCGCTTGCTCCACACCAGCTCTTCCGCCAGCGTCAGTGGCGCCTCGAGCCCTTTGCGTAGCCAGCTGCGACCGTCCCACAGTAGCAGGTTTTTCATGGTTTGCTGCGACAGCGTCGAGGCACCGCGCAGCGGGCCTCCCCCCTCATCCGCGCTGTCCAATGCCTGCCCGATAGCAGTGAGATCAAACCCCCAGTGCTGGGGAAACTTCTGATCCTCCGCGGCGATCGCGGCCAGCGCCATCTGTGGCGCTATCTGCGACATTGGCCGCCAGGTCTGGTGGGCAACATAGCTAAAATCACCGTGTAACCAGGCCCCGATTTGTCGCTGTACCATCACCGTGGAATAGGGCACCGGCAGCACGGCGAATATCAGCAGCGCGGCGATCCACGCCCCCAGCAGCGCGAGCACCAGGCGGCTCCCCCAACGCCTGATGCGCTGAAGCACCCGACGCGACGCTGCCGTTTGACTCATCGGGTCATATCCAGCACCTGTGCGACCAGCTTATCGATCCCCTCAGCCGCCTCGGCGATAGTGTTGGCCAGCATGTAGGCCGGCGTCGTCACGACCCGCTGCGCCTCGTCGACCACGATGTCATTCACCGCACAGGCCACGTGCTCCCCGCCCATCGCCGCAATCGCGGCGGCCGTGGCGGCATCGTTACCGATGGTCACCCGCACGGGCCCCCCAGCAGCCTGGGCAGTAGCGCCGGCGCAATGCAAATGAACCCCAGCGGCTTGCCGTCGCGGTGCATACGCGTCACCAGATGCTGCAGCGCCGGATCAATGCTGCATTCCGCGCCATCCGTCGCAAAGCTACTGAGATTTTTAGCCGCGCCAAATCCACCGGGCACGATCAGCGCATCCAGCTGGCTGGCATCCGCCTGCGCCAGCGGCGTCACATCGCCGCGGGCAATCCGCGCCGCCTCCACCAAAATATTACGCCGCTCCGCCGTCGGCTCTCCGCGCAGGTGATCGATCACCTGCGCCTGCTCCCGATCCGGCGCCAAACACACCGCCTGAGTCCCGGCGCGGGACAGCGCCAGCAGCGTTAATACCGCCTCGTGGATCTCACTCCCATCAAAGACTCCGCAGCCGCTGAGTACTACGCCGACTCGTTTCATCGCCTCTCCTCATTATCGGTGAATAGGCTCCCCATCCCGCGGACGGCAAGGAGAACGCCAAAGAATTAACCACGCTTAACTATTCGCTTTTTACGCTGCATCCGTGCCGTTCCTGCGCCCTGTGCATTAGTAACTACTTTAGGGGAAGTCAACACCCTACGGCTTTGTATTGGCAAAAAAACGAACACATCACACATTTAACTGAATGAACTAACATCCATAACCAACTTATTGGTATGTTGATGACGCTGTGCGTCGAACCGATTAGATCCATTTACGCAAACTTTTTCTTGATAATTTCTTTCATCAACTATGCGTAAATGTTCGTTTTCCCTGGTGTTGGCGCAGTCGTTGCGCACCCCGACTCCGTCGGGGTCATTTTTTATTAGCCTGCGCAACCCAGTCGCGTAAAATCTGCACGTCGTGGCGCCACTCCTGTTTCAGCTCGTCGATCCACTCCTGCACATTATCCCACCAGGCCGGCAGCGTCGGCGTCTGGATCTGCTGCGCCAGCTGCTGTAAATGACGCAGTCCCACGGAGCCTGCGGCGCCTTTAATCTTGTGTCCCTCTTCGGTAATCCCTTTCTGATCGCGCGCGGTCATATTGGACTCCAGCACCGACAGATAGCCCGGCATCATCTTCTCGAATACCGCCAGACTCTGATCGATCAGCTGCGGCCCGACCAGATCCAGATACTGCTGCAGCATCTCGGTATCCAGCAGCTCACAGAGATCGTGCGCATGGGACTCTCCCGCCTCGAGCGCCGTCGCCGGGGCGCTGTCCCAGAAGCGGCGGATCACCGCCGTCAGCGCCGGCACGGCCAGCGGCTTGCTCAGCACATCATCCATCCCTGCGTCCAGATACTCTTTCTTATCTTTCAATACATTCGCCGTCAACGCCACCAGCGGCGGCAGCGCTGGTTTTCCATAGCGCTGGCACAGCGTGCGGGCGATATCCAGGCCGGTCATATCCGGCAGCTGAATATCCAGCAACACCAGGTCATACTCCTGCGGTGCAAACATGGCCAGCGCCTCGGCGCCGCTCATCGCCACATCAACGCTGTTCCCCATCTTCTCCAGCACCGAACGTGCGACGATCACGTTCAACTCAATATCCTCAACCAGCAGGACGTGCAGCGCCGGCAGCGGCATCTCCTCCTCCTCGGGCGGCTCGCTCAACGCCTCCTCGACGACCGGCGCCCGGATGCTGAGGGTAAAACAGGCTCCCTCTCCCGCCACGCTGCTCACCACGATATCGCCGCCCATGGTCTGCGCCAGACGCTTGGAGACCGCCAGGCCAATGCCAGTGCCGGTGGCCGGTTTGCCGCCATGCATATCTTTCACCTGATAGTACATGGCGAAGATCTTATCCTGCTCCTCCGGAGGAATACCGATGCCGGTATCGCGCACCTCAAACAGCAGCTTATCCTGCTGCTCACGCCAGACGCGAACGCTGACACCGCCGCGCTGAGTAAACTTGACGGCGTTGCCGATCAGGTTCCACAGGATCTGGCGCAGGCGCGTTCCGTCCGCTATCACCTTATGCGGCAGCGCGGGATCCGGCGTCAGCGTAAAGCTCAGCCCCTTCGGCTGCACCAATAGCCCGGACAGATTCTCCAGATCCGTCAGAAAGCCGGTAAAATCGATGGCCTGGTTATCCAGCTGTACCTTGCGCCGCTCAAGTTTATCCATCTCAATGATGTCATTGAAAATATTCCCCAGCGCTATCGCGCTGACGTGGATGGTCTTCAGGTATTTCAACTGCTCCTCATTCAGCTCGGTATCCAACAGGATACGGCTGAGGCCGACGATCCCGTTCAGCGGGGTACGCAGCTCATGGCTGATGGTCGAGATAAAGGTGGTTTTTTCACGGCTTGCGTTCTCCAGGGCATCCTGATAGCGCTTGCGCTCGGTGATATCGCGCCCAAAGCCCATCAGGCCGTGGCGCTTGCCCACCCGATCATAGAAGGGCACCTTGCGCAGCTCAAAGCAGGCCTTACGCCCGTCGGGATAGACCAGCCACTGCTCGTAGGTGAGGGAAACATTATGGCGGAAAACCTTTTCATCGGTCTCGATAACCTTCTGGGCGATATCCGGATCGTACACATCGCGCGGCGTCAGTCCGATCAGCTGCTTTTCACTCTTGCCGGTCAGCAGCTCCATCGCCCGATTGCAGCCGGAAAACTCACCGTTCTCATTGCGGTAGTAGACCAGATCCGGAGAGGAGTCGAGGAATGAGCGTAGCAGCGCCGACTGCTGCTCCAGCTCTACCTGCGCCAGCTCGCGCTGATCGATCTCGTGCTGCAGGGTATCCAGTACCTGCAGGCGGGCCTCTTCGGCCTTGACGCGATCGGCAATCTCTTGGTTAAGCTGGCTGATATTGTCCTTGAGCTGCTGGTTCAGCTTCAGATCGCGGTGACGCATCTCCTCCAGCTTATTCACCAGCTTGCTCAGGCGCTGACGCGACTCCTCCAGCTGTTCCACCACCACCGACAGAAAATAGACGGCCCAGGGGGTGATCAACAGGCCGAAGAAGACCGAGCGCACCACGTCGATGCTGTCCACCTGACCACGCAGAAGCATAGTCACCGCCATCTGCACCACCATGGCCAGCAGCACCAGCGCCGATGCCAGTAGGATGGAGAAGCGCACCAGCCCAAGTTTTACCATTAAATCAACGTAATACTGGGCCAATACCCGAATTTGTTTCATCTTGCACTCCCCCGGCAATTATCTCGGTGTAAACCTATCCCCGGCGGATGTCATGACGGGAGCCAACGGCGGCGCGCCCCGTACGGCGACGCCGGTCGCTTAATAGGATAAGTTATTAATCATACCGTAAAATCCGCGCAGGAGGGCAGGCTACGACAGCGCCGAAGCCTGGCCGCCGCACTCCAGCAGATAGTTATTAATGGCGACCATCCCGGTCCAGCGGTTCTCGCACCACTGGGGGGCTAGCAGCGTGGGACGGCGAGCGCTGGCGGAAATCCGGTGATAGATGACCTCTGGCGGCGTGTGGCGGATCATCTCTCCGGCGGTGTGGACATAGCTATCTAACGCCAGATCCTGCAGGCGCCCAGCCTGCCAGGCCTTGGCCAGTACGCTGCCGGTCACAATATGCAGCGGATGCAGCTTGATCCCCTCGACGCCGGTCTCCACCACCCGCTGCAGCGTGCTGAGACTGTCCGCGTGCGCCTCGCCGGGCAGTCCAACGATCAGATGGCTGCATACTTTCAGTCCACGTGCCCGGGCGGCGCGGGTCGTACGCTGATAGCAGGCGAAATCATGTCCGCGGTTAATCCGGCGCAGCGTCTTATCGTTGGCGCTCTGCAGCCCGAGCTCCAGCCACACCTCGTAACCCTGTTCACGGTACTCCGCCAGCAGATCAAGCACGCTCTCCGGTACGCAGTCGGGACGGGTCCCGACGCACAGGCCGACCATATCGGCCTGCTGCAGAGCCTCCCGATACATATCCCGCAGGATGCAGACCTCGGCATAGGTGCTGGTATAGGCCTGAAAATAGGCCAGATAGCGTCGCGCCCGGTTAACTTTGCGCGCCTGCGCCTCCAGCTGTTCGGCGATGCTGCGCCGCTGCATCTGTTCATCGGCAAAGGAGGCCACGTTGCAAAACGTACAGCCGCCGCGGCCCAGCGTTCCATCGCGGTTAGGGCAGCTAAATCCGCCGTGCAGCGTGAGCTTATGAATTTTTTCCCCATAGCGGCGCTGTAGGTCGGCGCCGAACATATTGACCAATTGCTGCAACTGCATAATAGTAAAAGAGGCCTTATATAACCCGCTGGCAAGTTCCGCCATTATACTCCATGCCGCTTTTTTACGCGCCAACGGCGATCCCCTCGCGCCACCATCGCATCACAATTCATATTAAATGACTTTAAATTCACTGTTACACACGAAACAGCGCCGCGCTCTGCGACGATCCGCACCGGAATGAGTCTGCGATGAAAAAACAAAATTAATTATCAACATCTTCTTTATATACGACATATTAGTCTTAATTAACTTGTTTAAATAGCATACAAAATAACAAACAGGCTAATTTGACAGTGTTACCCGGTAGGCACCGCCGGTCCGCTTCTCGCGACACATCAAGGCACTTTTTTATATATTTTCATTAAAAATCAATCCTGTATCACAAAACACGCCCCGATAAACTGTGATATAGCCCACATTTGACCTGCGAAATCTTTCCCGATAAGTTGAAAAGCCGCCGGAAATAAAAACAACACCCTTCCGGATGGACACAACATCACATCATAGTTATCCAGTTAGTTACGATCCCCGCGCAACGCGTGACAGTGTGCTTGTGAATACTGATGCAGGCGGCTGCCCGACGGGCGCCCCCGGTCAAACGACCGAGAACCTGCCAGCCACAGGCCGCTGCGCCCGGCGGTGGGGGCCGCGCAGAGCTTGGGGAGGTTCACTGAATATGTTGTACGATGCATCCCATGAACGGGACAACTGCGGCTTCGGCCTGATTGCCCATATAGAAGGCGAACCGAGTCACAAAGTCGTGCGTACCGCCATTCATGCGCTGGCGCGCATGCAGCACCGCGGCGCCATCCTGGCCGACGGCAAAACCGGCGACGGCTGCGGCCTGCTGCTACAAAAGCCCGATCGCTTCCTGCGCATGGTGGCAGAAGAGCGTGGCTGGCGACTGGCCAAGAACTATGCCGTCGGTATGCTGTTCCTCAGCCGCGACGAAGAGCGAGCAGGAGCCGCTCGGCGCATCGTTGAGGAGGAGCTACAGAACGAGACCCTCTCCATCGTGGGGTGGCGCGACGTCCCCGTCAACCAAGAGGTGCTGGGCGACATCGCGCTCTCCTCTATGCCGCACATTGCGCAAATCTTCATCAATGCCCCGGCCGGATGGCGCCCGCGGGATCTGGAGCGCCGTCTGTTTATCGCCCGCCGGCGCATAGAAAAGCGCATCGAGGATCCGGATTTCTATGTCTGCAGCCTCTCGAATCTGGTTACCATCTACAAAGGGCTGTGCATGCCCGCCGACCTGCCGCGCTTTTACCACGATTTGGCTGACCTGCGCATGGAGTCGGCCATCTGCCTGTTCCACCAGCGCTTCTCGACCAACACCGTACCACGCTGGCCGCTGGCGCAGCCGTTTCGTTATCTGGCACACAACGGTGAAATCAACACCATCACCGGTAATCGTCAGTGGGCACGGGCACGAACCTACAAATTTAAGACGCCGCTGATCCCCGATCTGCAGGACGCCGCCCCCTTTGTCAACGAAACCGGCTCTGACTCCAGCTCTCTCGACAACATGCTGGAGCTGCTGTTAAGCGGGGGGATGGATATTGTGCGCGCCATGCGTCTGCTGGTGCCGCCGGCCTGGCAGAACAACCCAGACATGGATCCCGACCTACGCGCCTTCTTCGACTTTAATTCGATGCATATGGAACCCTGGGATGGCCCGGCCGGCATCGTGATGTCAGACGGACGTTTCGCCGCCTGTAACCTAGATCGCAACGGCCTGCGTCCCGCGCGCTATGTGATAACCAAAGACAGGCTGATCACCTGCGCCTCAGAGGTAGGAATTTGGGACTATCAGCCGGATGAAGTGGTGGAGAAAGGGCGCGTCGGCCCCGGCGAACTGATGGTGATCGACACCCGCGCCGGGCAGATCCTGCACTCGCGGGAAACCGACGACGATCTGAAAAGCCGCCACCCCTATCGCGAATGGATGGAGAAAAATGTCCGGCGCCTGATCCCCTTTGAGGATCTGCCCGATGAGCGGGTCGGCAGCCGTACGCTGGACGATGCGGCGCTGCTCACTTACCAAAAACAGTTTGCCTACAGTCAGGAAGAGATCGACCAGACCCTGCGGGTGCTAGGGGAGAACGGCCAGGAAGCGACCGGCTCAATGGGCGACGATACGCCCTTTGCCGTCCTCTCCAGCCGCCCGCGCCTCATCTATGATTACTTCCGCCAGCAGTTCGCCCAGGTCACCAATCCGCCGATCGATCCGCTGCGCGAAGCCCACGTCATGTCGCTCTCCACCAGCATCGGGCGCGAAATGAACGTCTTCTGTGAAGCCGAGGGACAGGCGCACCGCCTTAATTTTAAGTCGCCGGTGCTGCTCTACTCTGACTTCGCCCAGCTGATCGGGCAGGAAAAAGAGCACTATCGCGCCGAAACCCTGGATATCACCTTCGATCCCGGGCAGCAGGATCTGCAACTGGCCCTCGCCGCCCTGTGCGACGAGGCCGAAGCCCAGGTGCGCCGCGGCGCGGTGCTGCTGGTTCTGTCCGATCGCGCCATCGGCGCCCAGCGTTTGCCGATCCCGGCGCCGATGGCCGTCGGGGCGGTGCAGCGGCGCCTGGTCGAACAGAGCCTGCGCTGCGACGCCAACATCATTGTCGAAACCGCCAGCGCCCGCGACCCGCATCACTTTGCCGTGCTGCTTGGCTTTGGCGCCACCGCAATCTACCCCTATCTGGCCTATGAAACCCTGGCCAAGCTGGTGGACAGCGGAGCCATCGCGCGCAGCTACCGCCAGGTGATGCTGAACTACCGCAACGGGATTAATAAAGGGCTGTACAAGATCATGTCCAAAATGGGCATCTCCACGGTGGCCTCTTACCGCTGCTCCAAGCTGTTTGAGGCCGTCGGCCTCCACCCCGCGATCTGCGATCTGTGCTTCCCCGGGGTCGTCAGCCGCATCGGTGGAGCGACCTTCAGCGACTTCCAGCAGGATCTGCACAATCTGTCCCGCCGAGCCTGGCTGCCGCGCCAGCCCTTGGATCAGGGGGGACTGCTGAAATATGTCCACGACGGTGAGTACCACGCTTACAACCCCGATGTGGTGCAGGCTCTACAGCAGGCGGTCCAGAGCGGCGACTATCGCGACTACCAGCGTTACGCTAGCCTGGTCAACCTGCGCCCGATCACCACCCTGCGCGATCTGCTGGCGCTGCGCCCCGTCGCGCAGCCCTTGGCGCTGGAGCAGGTTGAGGCGGAAAGCGCCCTGTTCCAACGCTTCGATACGGCGGCCATGTCCATCGGCGCGCTGAGCCCCGAGGCCCATGAGGCGCTGGCCCAGGCGATGAACGGCCTGGGCGGCTTCTCCAACTCCGGCGAAGGCGGAGAGGATCCGGCGCGCTACAACACCGATAAAGCCTCGCGTATCAAACAGGTCGCCTCCGGGCGCTTCGGCGTCACGCCCGCCTATCTGGTCAACGCCGATGTGATCCAGATTAAAGTGGCGCAGGGCGCCAAGCCGGGCGAAGGGGGTCAGCTGCCCGGCGATAAGGTGACCCCGTACATTGCCCGACTGCGCTATTCGGTGCCCGGCGTCACGCTGATCTCTCCCCCGCCACACCACGATATCTACTCTATCGAAGACCTGGCGCAGCTGATCTTCGATCTCAAACAGGTCAATCCGCGGGCGCTGATCTCCGTTAAGCTGGTCTCTGAACCAGGCGTGGGCACCATCGCGACCGGGGTCGCCAAGGCCTATGCCGACCTGATCACCATCGCGGGCTATGACGGCGGCACCGGCGCGAGCCCGCTCTCCTCCGTGAAACACGCGGGGTGTCCCTGGGAGCTCGGCCTGGTAGAGACCCAGCAGGCGCTGGTAGCCAACGGGCTGCGCCATAAAATCCGTCTGCAGGTGGACGGTGGCCTGAAGAGCGGCGCCGATATCATCAAAGCCGCGATCCTCGGCGCGGAAAGCTTCGGCTTCGGCACCGGTCCCATGGTGGCGCTGGGCTGCAAGTATCTGCGGATCTGCCACCTCAATAACTGCGCAACCGGCGTCGCCACCCAGGATGAAAAGCTGCGCCGCGACCACTTCCACGGCCTGCCGCTGCGCGTGACCCACTACTTCCACTTTATTGCGCGGGAAACCCGCGAGCTGATGGCACAGCTGGGCGTCAGCCGCTTGGTCGACCTGATCGGTCGCACCGATCTGCTGACGGTACTGGAAGGAGAGACCGCCAAGCAGAGCCGCCTGGATCTCGCGCCTCTGCTACATACGGCCACGCCGCATCCGGGCAAGGGACTGCACTGCAGCGAAGGCAACCCCCCTTCGATTCGGGGCAGCTCAACCAAAGCCTGCTGTCTCAGCTACAGGAGAATATCGCGGCCCGTCAGGGGCGCACGCTGTTCTGCGACATCCATAACACGGATCGCTCGGTGGGCGCCTCGCTTTCCGGAGCCATCGCCGAACGCTACGGTGAGCAGGGCATGGCCGCCTCACCGCTGAAGATCCAGTTTAGCGGTACCGCAGGTCAGAGCTTTGGCGTGTGGAATGCCGCGGGCCTCGAGCTAACCCTGACCGGCGATGCCAACGACTATGTCGGTAAGGGCATGGCGGGCGGCCGTATCGTCATCCGACCGCCGGTCGGCTCCGCCTTCCGCAGCCATGAGGCCAGCATCATCGGCAACACCTGTCTGTACGGCGCCACCGGTGGCAGGCTGTTCGCCGCCGGGCGTGCCGGCGAGCGCTTTGCCGTGCGTAACTCCGGCGCCCTCACCGTAGTTGAGGGGATCGGGGATAACGGCTGTGAATACATGACCGGCGGTATCGTCTGCGTGTTAGGCCGCACCGGTATCAACTTCGGCGCGGGCATGACCGGTGGGTTTGCCTATGTGCTCGATGAAGACGGCGAGTTCCGCCAGCGCGTCAACGCCGAGCTGGTTGAGGTGCTGGACATGGCGGCGCTGCCCATCCACGAGGAGCACCTGCGCGGGCTGATCACCGAGCACGTCCGGCTGACGGGATCCGGGCGCGCAGAGACCATCCTAGCCGACTGGCCACAGTGGGCCGCGCGCTTTGTCTTGATCAAGCCGAAATCCAGCGACGTGAAAGCGCTACTGGGACACCGTAGCCGCTCCGCAGCCGAGCTGCGCGTGCAGGCACAATAAGGGGGCGGAGAAATCATGAGTCAGAATGTCTATCAGTTTATCGACCTACAGCGTATCGATCCGCCGAAAAAGCCGCTAAAGCAGCGCCAGGGCGAATTTATCGAGATCTATGAACCCTTCTCCGACGGCCAGGCGCAAGCGCAGGCCGATCGCTGTCTCTCCTGCGGTAACCCCTACTGCGAATGGCGCTGCCCGCTGCATAATTACATTCCTAACTGGCTGAAGCTGGCCAACGAAGGACGTATTTGGGATGCGGCGACGCTCAGCCATCAGACCAACAGCCTGCCGGAGGTGTGCGGCCGGGTCTGCCCGCAGGATCGCCTATGCGAAGGCGCCTGCACGCTGCATGATGAGTTCGGCGCCGTCACGATCGGCAGCGTAGAGCGCTACATTACCGACAAAGCGCTGGCCGAGGGGTGGACGCCGGATCTCAGCGGCGTACAGCCCACCGGGAAACGGGTCGCCATCGTCGGCGCCGGCCCCGCGGGCCTTGCCTGTGCCGACGTGCTGGCCCGCAGCGGCGTACAGGCCGAACTCTTCGATCGCCACCCGGAGATCGGCGGACTGCTCACCTTTGGCATTCCCGCGTTTAAATTGGAAAAGCAGGTTATGGTCCGCCGGCGCGAGATTTTCAGCGCCATGGGGATCCGTTTCCATCTGAATACCGAGATCGGACGCGATATCACGCTGGAGAGTCTGCTGAGCCAGTTTGACGCAGTCTTTCTCGGCGTTGGCACCTACCAGGCCCTCCCCGGTGGACTGGAGCAGGAGGAGGCCAGCGGCGTACACTCCGCCCTGCCCTACCTTATCGCCACTGCCCGCCATCTGATGGGCTACCCCGAGGATCCTCAGACCCCCCACGTCTCCATGCATGGCAAACGGGTGGTGGTGCTCGGCGGGGGAGACACCGCCATGGACTGCGTACGCAGCGCCCTGCGCCAGGGGGCCACCCAGGTCACCTGCGCCTATCGCCGCGATGAGGACAATATGCCCGGCTCCCGGCGCGAAGTGAAAAACGCCCGCGAAGAGGGCGCTGCGTTTCGTTTCAACCTGCAGCCGCTGGCCATTGAAACCAACGCCGCCGGGCGGGTGTGCGGCGTTCGCATGGCACAAACAGCGCTAGCGGATCCCGATGCCGCCGGCCGACGCGCCGTGCGTCTCGTGCCCAACGCCGAGGTCACGCTGGCAGCCGATGCGGTGATACTGGCGTTCGGTTTCCGCCCGCACGCCATGACATGGCTGGCGGAGCACGGCGTGGATCTCGATGCCCAAGGGCGCATCATCGCCGCAGACCACGGCGACTATCCCCATCAGACCAGTAACCCGCAGATTTTCGCCGGCGGCGATGCGGTACGCGGATCCGATCTGGTGGTGACCGCCATCGCAGAGGGACGCCGCGCGGCTCAGGGTATCCTAAGCTATCTCTGCGTGTAGCACTCTGCGCCGGCGCGGCCTCCCGCGGCGTCGGCGTTATCCCGTCCCCTCTCCAGCGCCGCCTCCTCCGAGACAAAGCGCAAAAACAGCGCCCGTAGCCACTGGATCACCGGATCATGGTGTACCCGATGATGCCAGATCAGCCGTGTATAGAAGGCGGTCTCACCATCGGGATAGGGTAGGATCGCCAGGTTGGCCATCTGGGAGAAATGGCGGGCGGTCTGGGTGGGCAAGGTCAGGACAAAGTCGGTCTGCGCCAGGATCATCGGTGCCGCCAAAAAATAGGGCACTGACATGGCGACATCATAGTCTTTTCCCTGACGATGAACCGCGTTACCCACCGTGGCGCCAGGCTGGCCGTCGTGCAGGCTCACCTGCAGCCGACGATAGGCGTTAATCTGCGCTAAGGTCGGCGTCTCCCCACGCAGCATCTGACGCGCCAGCGGATGCCCCTGACGCACCAGGCAGGAAAAGGTGGTCTTAAACAGATTGGCCTCGTGAAAATCGGCCGGAATGTCGATCAGCGGATAGATAGCCAGATCCATGCGGCCGAACTTCAGGCTAGAAAACAGATCGTCACCGATGGGCAAGATCTCGATTCGCGCATTGGGCGCTTGCTGGAACAATGACTTCACGACCCGTGAAAAGATCATCCAGACACCGTTGTCCACCGCGCCCAAGTACAGGGTACGCCGCAGCGCCTGCGGCTCGAACTCATAGGGCATCGTCAAATGATCCAGCGCCTGCAGCGCAGCGGTGACCCGCGGCATCAGCTCTCGGGCACGTGGCGTGGCCTGCATACCATAGCCCCCCTTCACAAACAGCTGATCCTGAAAGACGGCGCGCAGCTTACTCAACGCCCGGCTCGCCGCCGCCTGACTCAGGCCAACCCGGCCTGCGGCCTGCGTCAAAGAGCCGGTTTCCGCCAGCGCGCGGAACAGAGCCAGTCGCTCACTGTCTACGGCCACATTATTCATTTTACGCATGATCATTATCCGGAAATAAGCATTTATCTCCGAATAGAGATAACCTAATATCGGTATAAAAGAAATAAAGCCTGCGGTTAATTACGTGATACGTATCAAATAATAATATTATGGCGCCGTCAAACATATACGCATCATCAAACACATCAATTAATAATAAATAAAAATAATTCAAGCAAGATTAAATTCAACAATATATATTCACCTGCGTAATATCTTGGTTTATCACGACAATGATAACCATCCATCATTGCTCATCATCGCCCTATTTATGCTGCGCCCTGCGGCGTAGCAGATACCGAATTCCCCTTTTGGGATAGCGCGGACGGCATGCAACCCAACGTGGGCTGTCCACTGATGATAAAAATGGATTTATTGCAAAGTCAGGAGAATACCATGCTCAGCACAACCAGAAAAACGCTGGTCGCAGGTGCCATTGCATTCGCCATCGGCGCCGTCTCTCCCACCGTTCACGCCGCCGGCATGCCGGCAGCCCCAGCCGTCGGTAATCTCGGCTCCGTCGTGGTTGACCCCTATGGCAACTCACCGCTCACGGCATTAATCAACCTGAATGGACACACCATCTCCGATGTTAAAGTCACCGTGCAAGGGAAAGGAAAAAATGGCGTTGCCGTCAGTTATCCCGTCGGCAAATCATCCCTGTTAACCTACGATGGCATTCCTATCTTTGGCCTGTATCAAAAACATGATAACCAGGTCACAGTTGAATATAAGGAGGGTGGAAAACTCAAAAAAGATGCCTATACCATCCGAACCTCTGCCATCGTCAATAAATATATGGATAACCGCTCACTCACCGATTTACAGCAGGTGAAACCGGTTAAAGTTGCCAAAGGGTTTGAGGACCGTCTCTATTTAGTCAATACCCATACCTTTACCTCGCAGGGATCTGATCTGCACTGGAGCGGCGAAAAAGATAAAAATGCCGGTCTGCTGGATGCGAGCCCGGCGACCGGATCCCTGCCATTCGATATCGCGCCCTTTACCTTTGTTGTCGACACCCAGGGTGAATATCGCTGGTGGCTGAATCAAGATACGCTCTATAACGGCCATGATGTTGACATCAACCAGCGCGGCTATCTGATGGGGATCCGGGAAACGCCGCGCGGAACCTTTACCGCCGTGCAGGGGCAGCGCTGGTACGAGTTCGACATGATGGGCCAGATCTTGAATAATCACCGTCTACCGCGCGGCTACCTCGACGCCACCCATGAGTCGATCGAGATCCCTAACGGCAACGTAATGCTGCGCGTCGGCAAACGCAACTACCTGCGCGACGATGGGCAGCGCGTACACACCATCCGCGACCATATTCTGGAGGTGGACAAGGCCGGACGGGTGGTCGACGTCTGGGATCTTAACCTGATCCTCGATCCGCTGCGCGACAGCCTACTCGGCGCGCTCGACGCCGGCGCCGTCTGCGTTAACGTCGATCTGGACCACGCGGGCAAACAGGCCAAGCTGGAGCCGGATACGCCGTTTGGCGATGCACTGGGCGTCGGCCCAGGGCGTAACTGGGCCCACGTCAACTCCATCGCCTACGATCCTAAAGACGACAGCATCATCCTCTCCTCCCGTCACCAGGGAGTCATCAAAATTGGCCGCGACAAGCAGGTGAAGTGGATCCTGGCACCGGCTGAGGGCTGGAACGAGAAGCTCTCCGCCAAGCTGCTCAAGCCGGTTGATGCGCAGAATAAACCACTGAACTGCAGCGCCAAGGGTGTCTGCGAAAACAGCGATTTCGATTTCACTTATACCCAGCACACCGCCTGGCTATCGCCCAAGGGCACCCTGACGGTCTTCGACAATGGCGATGGCCGCCACCTGGAGCAGCCGGCGCTGCCCACCATGAAATATTCACGCATCGTGGAGTACAAGATCGATGAAAAGAATATGACCGTGCAGCAGCTCTGGGAGTATGGCAAGGATCGAGGCTATGAATGGTATAACCCGATCACTTCGATCGTCGAATACCAGCCGGATCGCGACACCATGTTCAGCTTCGGCGGCTCCACCAATCTGTTTGAGCCGGGCCAGCCGACCACCGGTCGCCTAAATGAGATCGACTACAAGACCAAAGACGTCAAGGTCGAGCTGGACGTGCTGTCCGACAAGGCTAACCAAACCCATTACCGTGCGGCGCTGATCCGGCCGCAGGGGCTGTTCCTGTAACGTCCATGGGCGTATCCCTGGATACGCCCATTCCGTATCGCTTTAGGAAAGGAGTCTCCACTATGCATTTAACGCTGGGTAAAACACACCTGAAAGCCCTACTGGGCGCCACACTGCTGACCTGCGCCTTCGGCGCGGCCGCCTTTAGCGAAGGCACGGACTACGTGGTGTTGGAAAAGCCGATTCCCAACGCCCAGAAGACTCTGATCAAGGTCTTCAGCTACGACTGCCCCTTCTGCTACAAGTATGATAAGGCGGTCACCGGCCCCGTCAGCGAAAAGGTTAAGGATGTCGTACGCTTCGAGCCGTACCACCTGGATACCAAAGGTGTCTATGGACCACAGGGCAGCGAAATTCTCGCCGTGCTGCTCAATAAGGATCGCGCCGCCGGTGTCTCCATCTTCGACGATGCCTCTCAGTTCAAAAAGGCCAAGTTTGCCTACTACGCGGCCTACCACGATAAAAAAGAGCGCTGGAAGGATGGCAAGGATCCGGCTGCCTTTACCCAAACCGGGCTGGACGCCGCCGGCCTGAGCCACGCCGATCTGGAGGAGGGGCTGAAGGATCCCGCGGTACAAAAGACCCTGGGTGAATGGAAGGCCTCCGCCTACGACGTAGCCAAGATCCAGGGCGTACCGGCCTATGTAGTCAACGGTAAATATCTGATCATGACCAAGAGCATCAAATCCGTCGACTCCATGGCCGATTTAGTCAAAGAACTGGCTGCCAAGTAGCCTAAGGATG
Organism: Edwardsiella sp. EA181011; assembly: GCF_000800725.1. Classification (NCBI taxonomy): domain Bacteria; kingdom Pseudomonadati; phylum Pseudomonadota; class Gammaproteobacteria; order Enterobacterales; family Hafniaceae; genus Edwardsiella; species Edwardsiella sp. EA181011. The sequence goes on from NZ_CP011364.1 coordinate 73,122, forward strand.
ATCGCTATGTTTGCAAAGATGTGGAGTGACCTGCGCCAAAATCCGGTCGAAACGCTGGTTCGCTGGCAGGAGCGGCGCTTTCTCTGGCTGCTGATGGCCCTGGTCATGGGCGGACTGATCGTCCTGGCGCATGCCTTTTTTCAGATCTATCTGTACATGGCCCCCTGTGAACAGTGCGTCTATATCCGCTTTGCCATGCTGATCATGGTTATCGGCGGACTGGTCGCGGCGATCAACCCACGCAATCTGGCGCTGAAGCTGTTCGGCTGTATCGCCGCCTTCTATGGCGCCATCATCGGCATGGGATACTCCATCAAACTGAACGGGATCCATCATGCGGTGCACAGCCCGGACGCGCTGTTTGGCGTACAGGGATGCTCCACCGATCCCCACTTTCCCTTTGGACTGCCCCTGGCCGAGTGGTCACCCTCTTGGTTTAAGCCGACCGGCGACTGCGGTTATGATGCACCGGTGGTGCCACAGGGGGTGGCGCTGGACAGCGTACAGCAGTGGTTTATCGACATATACGTGCAGGCTGAGGGCTGGTATCTGATCCCCTCCATGCAGTTTATGAATATGGCGCAGGCCTGTTTCCTGGCCTTTGCGCTGTGCTTTGCGATCCTAGTGATCATGAGCGTCGCCTGGGCTATCCATCTGCTGCGCCGTCGCGCGATGCCCGCGGACCATACCGCCTCTACCCCCCGCTAAATCGCTGGCGGAGTTTAACTCCGCCACCGCTTTCCCCTGTGGTACGCTCACCAACGATAGTTTGACCCTACTCACGCTTTGCTGCATTTTACCTTGATGGAGTATTGCTCCATAATATAAATTCATATGGAGTTCAATTTTAAAGCGTAATCAAGGTGAGGTGTCATGTCTGTATTCACCACTCTGCAACAGCATATTCAACGCAACGGTGCCCTGATCGTCTCCTGCCAACCGGTGCCGGGTAGCCCGATGGATAACCCGGAGATCGTCGCCGCCATGGCCGCGGCCGCGGCCCAGGCGGGAGCCGCCGCGCTGCGTATCGAGGGCGTGGCCAACCTGCAGGCGGTGCGCCCGCGCGTCACCCTGCCGATTATCGGGATCATCAAACGCGATCTGGATGACTCGCCGGTACGCATTACCCCCTTCCTGCGCGATATTGACGATCTGGTTCAGGCCGGCGCCGATATCATCGCCTTTGATGGCACCCAGCGTCCCCGCCCGGAGCGGCGGGAGGCCCTGCTGGCGCGCATACAGCACCATGGGCGTCTGGCGATGGCCGACTGCTCCTCGCTGGAAGATGGGCTGTACTGTCAGCGCCTCGGCTGCGATTTTATCGGTACCACGCTCTCCGGCTATACCCAGGGTGAGACGCCCTGCGAGCCCGATTTTGCACTGGTGCACGCGCTGAGCAATGCCGGGTGCAGGGTGATTGCCGAAGGGCGCTACAACACGCCTGCGCAGGCGGCGCAGGCGTTATCCCAAGGGGCCTGGGCCGTCACCGTCGGCTCGGCCATCACCCGCATTGAGCACATCTGTCAGTGGTATTGCCAGGCTCTCCAGGCGGAGGCGCATCATGAATACGCTGGCCATTGATCTGGGCGGAACCAAGCTGGCAGCAGCGCTGGTCGATACCAACGGCCAGCTCAGCCAACGCTGCGAGGTCGCCACGCCGGTCAGCGGTGACCCGGAGGCCCTAACGCAGGCGCTCTCCCAGCTAATCACCCACTATCGAGGAATGGCAGACAGGGTTGCCGTCGCCTCTACCGGCATTATCCATCAGGGGATCCTCAGCGCCCTGAATCCCGATAACCTGGGCGGACTGAACCGTTTTCCGCTGCAGGCGTGCGTTGAGAGGCTCAGCGCGCTGCCCTGCCACCTTCTCAACGATGCCCAGGCCGCGGCCTGGGCTGAGTATCTTGCCCTGACCCCCAGCGGTCAGGATATGGCGTTCATTACGGTATCGACCGGCGTCGGCGGCGGGCTGGTGCTCAACGGCCGCCTTCAGATCGGGCGCGCTGCCTTCGCTGGCCACATTGGCCATACACTGGCCGATCCGGCGGGACCACGCTGCGGCTGCGGGCGTAGCGGCTGCGTAGAGTCCATCGCCTCAGGGCGGGCTATCGCCGCGGCGGCGCAGGGCGATCTGGCTGGCCTCGATGCCCGCGCTATTTTTCAACGGGCCGCCGCCGGCGATGCCCAGGCACAGCGGCTCATCGCCCGCTCGGCCCAGGCGATCGCTCAGCTGATCGCCGATCTGCGGGCGACGCTGGATATTCAGTGCGCGGTGATCGGCGGCAGCGTCGGCCTGGCTCCAGGCTATCTGGCTCAGGTTCAGCATTTTCTGCGGCAGATGCCGCACGCTTACCACGCCACGCTGTATTCAGCCCGCCATCAACGCGATGCCGGCCTGATCGGCGCGGCACTCTGGAGTCGGAGAGAAACGACATGATACTTGGACATATTGATGATTTAGCCCAGCGCAGCGACCTGCCGAACCCTATTCGCCGCGCGCTGCAGCGCGCGCTGGAAGCCGGCGCAGCGCAGCAGGAAAACGGTACTCACCCCATCGACGGCGAGCGGCTGTACATGAATGTCATGACGCTGACGCCACAGGAGGCGGAGGAAAAACTGGGCGAGATACACCGCGACTATCTGGATATTCAGCTGGTGCTGCAGGGCGAGGAGCGCATCGACTTCGCCCTGGCAGGCCAGGCGCGCGAATGCCAAGCCTACCAGCAGGAGGGAGACTATCAGCTGTGTGCCGCCATGGCGCAGCCGCAGCGCCTGATCATGACGCCGGGGATGTTTGCCGTCTTTCTCCCCGGAGAGCCCCATAAGCCCGGCTGTATCAGCCGGACGTCAGACCCCATTAGGAAAGTCGTCGTCAAGCTGCACCGCGACTGTCTTAAGGAAGAGAAATAACGACGGTTCTGGCCATGGCTCCCGGCATACCCCTGCCGGCGATGTCCGCCATCCTCTTTGACGTGTGATCGCCCTGCTCCCCCTATGCGGGGCATCACACTTTTTTCTCTTTTCCCCACGGGCCACGCGAGAACAAAACAAAACCCCCTGCTAGGCAGGGGGGTTCAACAGAAAAAAACCGGGATCAAATCCCGGTCTCTATTAACGTTCGCGTTATTTTACCACGCGTAGGGCCGGACGGCCGCGCGGCGGAGGCTCATCGCCGCCGTCATCCTCGTCTGCGGGCGTGGGGTTATCCGGCGAGCGATCGCCGTCGATCAGCGTCATGGCCGGCTCATCGCTTTCCATCTCGGCGCGCGTCTCATCGCCATCCTGGTCATAGGCGGCCTCGGGCTCAAACATCGTACCGGCGCCGTTTTCACGCGCATAGATAGCCATCACCGCCGCCATGGGCACATATACCTGACGCGGTACGCCGCCGAAGCGGGCGTTAAAGCGCACCGCATCATCCGCCAGCTCTAGCCCACCAACGGCGCGTGGCGCGATATTCAGGACAATCTGCCCATCGCGCGCGTACTCCATCGGCACCATCACGTCGGCGCAGTGTACATCCACCACCAGATGCGGCGTCAGCTGATTATCCAGCAGCCAGTCATAGAAGGCGCGCAGCAGGAAGGGACGACGCGGTGACATTTGCGACAGCTCCATCATCAGCCCCGGGTATGCAGACGCATTTCACGCTCAGCCTCGGTCAGCGAGGCCAAGAAAGCATCACGCTCAAAGACACGCGTCATATAGCCTTTCAGCTCTTTGGCACCCGCGCCGCTCAGCTCGATGCCCAGCACCGGCAGACGCCACAGCAGCGGCGCCAGATAGCAGTCCACCAGGCTGAACTCATCGCTCATAAAGTACGGTTTCTGGGCGAAGACCGGCGCGATAGCCAGCAGCTCTTCACGCAGCTGTTTGCGGGCGGCGTCCGCCTCCTGAGCGCTGCCTTTTTCGATCTTGTACAGCAGAGAGTACCAGTCACGCTCGATCTGGTGCATAAACAGGCGGCTCTCGCCGCGGGAAACCGGGTAGACCGGCATCAGCGGTGGATGCGGGAAGCGCTCATCAAGGTATTCCATGATGATGCGAGATTCATACAGCGTCAGCTCGCGGTCAACCAGCGTCGGCACCGTGCGGTAGGGGTTGAGGTCGATCAGATCCTGCGGCAGATTGTCCATATCCACCTGCTCGATCTCGACGCTGACACCCTTCTCAGCCAGGACAATGCGCACTTGATGGCTAAAGATGTCGGTCGGCCCGGAAAACAGCGTCATTACCGAACGTTTGTTGGCAGCGACAGCCATGAAAACCTCCAAGTTTATCTAGAAAACGGTATGAACAGGTGCCCGTCAGGCTCTACACAGAGAGACGCGCAGCGCCTGTTGCACGGTTACGGGCGCAAAAAGGCAAGACAACGAAAACATTGACTTATCCCGACCTGCGGCGCTCAAATTTTATACGTTGCAACAGGAGACAAAAGTGAATGCTAGTTTACCAGAAATTGGCGTACTTGTGGGGGGCAGATAATGATTTCATGGATAAAATCCTTTACAGCGAATAAACCAACGCCGTACGGAAATAAAAAAACCCGGCCAGGCCGGGTTTTTTAGCATTAAGGATCTGCCGAAGCAGAAACCCATTAACGCTTGGAGAACTGCGGACGACGACGTGCTTTGCGCAGACCGACTTTCTTACGTTCAACCTGACGAGCGTCACGAGTGACGAAGCCAGCTTTACGCAGTTCAGAGCGCAGAGTTTCATCGTACTCCATCAGAGCGCGGGTGATACCGTGACGGATCGCACCTGCCTGACCAGAGATACCACCACCTTTAACAGTGATGTACAGATCCAGTTTTTCAACCATGTCGACCAGTTCCAGCGGCTGACGAACTACCATGCGGGCAGTTTCGCGACCGAAGTACTGTTCCAGAGAACGCTGGTTGATAACGATTTTACCGCTACCCGGTTTGATAAATACGCGAGCGGCGGAGCTTTTGCGGCGACCAGTGCCGTAGTATTGATTTTCAGCCATTGCCTATATCCCGATTAAATGTCCAGAACCTGCGGTTGCTGCGCCGCGTGATTGTGCTCGTTGCCCGCGTAAACTTTCAGTTTACGGAACATTGCACGACCCAGCGGGCCTTTCGGCAGCATGCCTTTAACCGCGATTTCAATTACACGCTCAGGATGGCGAGCAATCATCTCTTCAAAGGTCGCTTCTTTGATACCGCCGATGTGGCCAGTATGGTGGAAATACTTCTTGTCCAGGCGCTTGTTACCGGTTACGGCAACTTTTTCTGCGTTCAGGACGATGATGTAATCACCAGTATCCACATGCGGGGTATACTCCGCCTTGTGCTTGCCGCGCAGGCGACGAGCCAGTTCAGTTGCCAAACGGCCTAAAGTTTTGCCGGTAGCATCAACAACATACCAGTCGCGTTTTACGGTTTCTGGTTTAGCTGTAAAAGTTTTCATTAAAAGCTTACCCAATTTTTAGTTACACGTTGGTGAACACAACGCTTCGATTTTCAGTGTTGAGGTTCACACGACCATCGTCCAGCAAACCTACCCCTTCGAATAGAGCCATGCCGGCACATAAAGTTTTTGGGAAAAAAACTTTGTTGTAACGTGGGGTCGCGAGATTATAGAGAAGTCGGCCTCAAAGATCGATCGCTTTTTCGCGCAACGGCGGAATTTATTGCCCGCGCGTGGCGATGCTCTCCGTGCGCGCTCATGGCCGATGCGGCAGGCTCAGGTAGGCTTCGCTCTGCATCTCCTGCAGACGAGACAGGCAGCGCTGATATTCAAACGCCAGGCGTTCGCCGCGATAAAGCTCGCACATATCGCAGGCCGCGCTGATAATCAGCGTCACCCGGCGCTCATAGAACTCATCCACCAGCGCCAGAAAACGCCGGGCGCACGCTTCACGGTCGGCACCCATCGTGCTGACCCCGTACAACAGCACCGTATGATAGCGCTGGGCCAGCGCAATGTAATCCCGTGAGCTGCAGGGCGCCTCGCACAGCGCAGAGAAATGCAGCGCCACCACCGCCTCTGCGCGCCGCAGCACCGGCAGCGGACGATGGTTGATCGTCAGCGTACCGCCGATCTGCCCCGCCTGACCGGCCAAGCGCAGAAACAGCGCGTCCATGGCCTGCTCCGTGTCCGCCCCCAGCGGCGTCAGGTACAGGTGCGCTCGGGTCAGGGTCCGCAGGCGGTAATCGGTCCCCCCGTCAACGTTCAGCACCTGGCAGTGCGTCTGGATTTGGGCGATGGCGGGCAGAAAGCGGCCGCGCTGCAGGCCGTTGGGGTAAAGCTGCGCCGGAGGAATATTGGACGTGGCGACCAGCGTCACCCCGCGCGTAAACAGCGCCGGCAGCAGAGTGCCCAGCAGCATGGCGTCGCCGATGTCCGTCACAAAAAACTCGTCGAAGCACAGCACATCCGCCTGTGCTGACAGCGCATCTGCCAGCGCCGACAGCGGATCGGCCTGTCCCTGTTTATCCGCCAGCGACTCATGCACCCACAGCATGAATCGGTGAAAGTGCAGACGCTGCTTGCGCTGCCCTGGCAGAGTGTCAAAAAACAGATCCATCAGCCAGGTTTTCCCCCGACCAACGCCCCCCCACAGATAGAGTCCAACGATGGGCTCGGCGATTCGCCTCCCGCCGAGCCAGCGGGGCAGCCGAGTTCGCCACGCGGCAGGCCCGGCGGTATGCCAGCGCGCCGTCCACCGACGGTGGATCTCATCCAGCGCCTCTACCGCCCGCTGCTGAGCGGCGTCCGGCTGATAGTCACCGGCGGCCAGGGCCGTGCGGTAGCGGGCCAGCGGCGTATCGTACGTCAGGGCATAGGGCGAGGACATCGGCGTGGGTATCCTTATTCTGCATTATGGACGACGGTGCAACCGCCTGCGTCATCCCCTTCAGTGAGTCATAACCATATGCAAAATAGCGACGGGATTCCACTCTGGCTCGGTTAGCGGTTATAGTGTGGGTATTAGGGGATGTCCCGTAACTGCGTAATCACACGAGCAGGATTGTTCAGACAATAGGAGTCACCATGACTTGGGAGTATGCGCTTATTGGTTTGGTTGTCGGCCTCATCATCGGTGCGCTGGCGATGCGCTTTGGCAACCGGAAACTGCGCCAGCAGAAAACGCTGCAGGATGAGCTAGAGAAAAGTAAAACCGATCTGGATCAGTACCGTCAGGAGCTGGTCAACCATTTTGCCCGCAGCGCCGAGTTGCTCGACAACATGGCGAAAGATTACCGTCAGCTGTACCAGCACATGGCGACCAGCTCAAATAATCTGCTGCCGGATATGCCAGCGCATGATAATCCGTTCCGCTACCGTCTGACGGAAGCGGATAACGATCAGGCGCCGGTCGAGATCCCGCCGCGCGATTATTCCGAGGGCGCCTCCGGCCTGCTGCGCGCCGATCGCCACGATTGACCTATCACGCGCCGCCCGACGGCGCTGATGCGCTCTGCGCGTACCCTGGATAGTCTTTCCTCCGGCGGTGCGCGTCATCGCGCGCGGCGCCGCTGTTTCCTCTTTTTTCCCTTACTCCGTCGCAGCCCTTGCGCCACAGATTGCAGGATGGTGCCATGACCCGCAGATCGCTTCCCCTTCTCCTCGCGCTGAGCCTGACGCTCGGCGCGCTGCCCACGGTCCAGGCATCGCTGCCGGCGACCCTGAACGGCCAGCCGCTGCCCAGCCTGGCGCCCATGCTGGCCAGGGTACTGCCGGCCGTGGTCAGTATCTATGTCGAGGGCGGACAGACGCCGCGCCAGCGCCGCATGGAAGGACTCGGCTCCGGCGTAATCATTAACGCGGATAAAGGCTACGTTCTGACCAATAACCACGTCATCCGCGATGCCCGAACGATCCGAGTGCAGCTGGAGGACGGGCGGGAGTACCCAGCCCGGCTGATCGGTCGCGATGCCGCCGCTGACATCGCGCTGCTCCAGCTGATCGATGCCCGTCATCTGACGGCCATTCCCCTGGCCGACTCCGATAAACTGCGCGTCGGCGACTTTGCCGTGGCCATCGGCAATCCCTTTGGGTTGGGGCAGACGGCCACCGCCGGTATCATCTCTGCGCTGGGGCGCAGCGGGCTCAATCTGGAGGGGCTGGAAAACTTTATTCAGACCGACGCCGCCATCAACAGCGGCAACTCCGGCGGGGCGCTGGTCAACCTTAAGGGCGAACTGATCGGGCTCAATACCGCGATCCTGGCCCCCGCCGGCGGCAACATCGGTATCGGCTTTGCGATCCCCAGCAATATGGCGCGTAGCCTGAGCGATCAGCTGATCAAATACGGTGAGGCCAAGCGCGGCGTGCTGGGTATCCGGGGCCGTGATATGACCGCCGAGCTGGCCAACGCCTTCAAGCTGGACAGCCCGCGCGGCACCTTCGTCAATGAGGTCTTGCCCAAGTCCGCCGCGGCCCGCGCCGGGATCCGAGCCGGAGACGTGCTGCTCTCTCTCAATGGCACCCCGATCACCAGCTTCGCTGCGCTGCGGGCCAAGGTGGGATCCGTCGCGCCCGGCACCGCGCTGCAGATTGGGCTGCTGCGTAACGGCAAGCCGATGAGCGTAACCGTTACGCTGGAAAACCGGGCGCTGGCCAGCGTGCAGGGAGAGACGCTGACGCCGGCGCTTGCCGGGGCGAGCCTCAGCCCCGGAGAGGTCCAGGGAACGCCGGGGATCCGCATCGATACGCTAGAGAAGGGATCGCCGGCGGCACAGATCGGCCTGCATAAGGCGGATCTGATCATCGGCGTCAACCGTCTGCGTACTCGCGATATCGCCACCCTGCGCAGCGCGCTGGCCGGCGACCCGCCGGTTATCGCGCTGCATCTGATCCGCGGCGGCGAAGGCATGTACCTCCTGCTGCGTTGATTGCCCGCACAAAATCGGGGGGAGGGCGCTGCCCCACTCCCCGTTTCTCTGTTATTCTTGCGATTACCCTTTCCGCTCTACGTTGATAACCATGCTGGTAAAACTGCTGCGCTCCACCCTGCTCGGTCTGGCTGTGGCGATCGTATTGATGATTGCTCTGCCCTCTCTGCGCCCCCACGGCCTGATACCGCTGTTCAGCAAGGCGAGCTTCGAGGAGCAGCCGGTGAGCTATAATGCGGCGGTCAGACGCGCCGCGCCGGCGGTGGTCAACGTGTATAACGGCAGCATGAGCGGCAGCAACAGCGGACTGGCGATCAAAACCCTGGGCTCTGGGGTGATCATGGATGAAAAGGGCTATATCCTGACCAATAAGCATGTGGTCAGCGCCGCCGATCAGATCGTGGTCGCCCTGCAGGATGGCCGCTGGTTCGAGGCGATGCTGGTCGGATCCGATACCCTGACGGATCTGGCGGTGCTCAAGATCCAGGCCAGTAACCTGCCGGTGATCACCATTAACCCCAAGCGGGTACCGCATATCGGTGACGTGGTGCTGGCCATCGGCAACCCCTATAACATTGGGCAGACCACGACCCAGGGGATCATCAGCGCCACCGGGCGGGTCGGCCTGAGCACCTACGGCCACCAGAACTTCCTACAGACCGATGCCTCCATTAACCACGGCAACTCCGGCGGGGCGCTGGTCAACTCGCTCGGCGAGCTGGTCGGCATCAATACCCTCTCCCTGGATAAAAGCAACGACGGCGAGACGCCAGAGGGCATCGGCTTCGCCATTCCCACCGCCCTCGCCACCAAGATCATGAGTAAGCTGATCCGCGATGGCCGGGTGATCCGCGGCTTCATCGGCATCGGCGGGCGGGAGATCGTACCGGTGCGTAATCAACCGGCCAGCGCCGAGCGTATTCAGGGGATTATCGTCAATAGCGTCGCCGCAAACGGGCCGGCGGCCCTGGCAGGGATCCACCCCGGCGATATCGTCCTCAATGTCAACGGAAAACCGGCGATCAGCGCCACGGAAACGATGGATCAGGTGGCTGAAATCCGCCCGGGCAGCGAAGTGCCAGTCATCATCATGCGTAACGGCGAACGCCTGAAGCTGAACGTGACCATCGCCGAGTTTCCCAACGTAGACTAGGGCTGGGACGCCGCGCGCCGTTCAGCGCATAAAAAAGCCCCCGGCCTGACGGCGGGGGGCTTTTTTGCGCAGCGGCGGTGATTACTCGCCCACGCGCTCAATCTGGGCGCCCATGGCGCTCAGCTTGTCTTCGATACGCTCATAGCCGCGATCGATATGATAAATCCGGTCTACCAGCGTGGTGCCCTGCGCGATACACCCGGCGATCACCAGGCTGGCGGAGGCGCGCAGATCCGTCGCCATCACCTGCGCGCCGGAGAGCGTTTCAACGCCGTGGCAGATGGCAGTATTGCCTTCGATCTCCGCGTGCGCGCCCATACGAATCAGCTCAGGGATGTGCATAAAGCGGTTTTCAAAGATGGTTTCCGTAATCACCCCGGTGCCTTCCGCCACCAGGTTCAGCAGGCTGAACTGCGCCTGCATATCGGTCGGGAAACCCGGATGGGGCGCGGTGCGCACCGTGACCGCCTTCGGGCGCTGCCCGTGCATATCCAGCGATATCCAGTCTTCGCCCACCTCGATATCCGCCCCGGCCTCACGCAGCTTGGCCAGCACCGCATCCAGGGTATCCGGGCGGGTGTGACGGCAGACGACGCGCCCGCGTGAGACCGCGGCGGCCACCAGGAACGTCCCGGTTTCGATGCGATCCGGCAACACGCGGTAAACCCCACCGCCCAGACGCTCGACCCCTTCAATGATGATGCGATCGGTGCCGGCGCCGCTGATCTTCGCACCTAGCGTATTCAGGAAACCAGCGGTATCGACGATCTCTGGCTCGCGAGCGGCATTTTCAATCACAGTGGTGCCCTGCGCCAGCGTGGCGGCGCTCATGATGGTCACGGTTGCGCCAACGCTGACCTTGTCCATCACGATATGCGCTCCCTGCAGACGCCCCTGCACGGAGGCTTTCACGTAGCCCTCTTCCAGGCGGATCTCCGCCCCCAACTGCTCGAGACCGGAGATGTGCAGATCCACCGGGCGAGCCCCGATGGCGCAGCCGCCTGGCAGCGAGACCTGGCCGCGACCAAAGCGCGCCACCAGCGGTCCCAGCGCCCAAATCGAGGCGCGCATGGTCTTCACCAACTCATAGGGGGCGCACAGTTCGTTGACGCCGCTGGCGTCGACGTGCACCGAGCCGTTACGCTCAACCTTGGCCCCCAGCTGACTGAGCAGCTTCATGGTGGTGTCAATGTCGCGCAGCTTGGGGACATTTTGGATCTCTACCGGCTCTTCAGCCAGCAGCGCGGCAAACAGGATCGGCAGGGCGGCGTTCTTGGCGCCGGAAATCGTCACCTCACCGTCGAGACGGGTCGGCCCCTGCAAACGAAATTTATCCATTTAATTGCGTTCTCGCTTAATCAGTTATCTACCGCCGCCCGTTGGCCGACGGCGCAAAATCACAGACCGCTCAGCTTGCGGTCGCGCTGCCACTCGTCGAGCGTATAGGCTTTGATGGTCAGTGCATGAATACGGTTGTCCGCAATGTACTCCATCAGCGGGGCGTAAACCGCCTGCTGCTGCTTAACCCGGCTCATCCCGGCAAACAGCTCACCCACTACGATAACCTGAAAATGGCTACCGTCTCCGGTGACATGGACCTCTTGTAGGGCCAATGCCTTCATCAGCACGTCTTTGATTTGATCATTGTTCATGGCGTTCGAGTCTTTTCGGGTTACCAAGCCTATGCAATAGGCGAATAGGCTGTACATATTAGAGGAAAGTGGCGTCGGCTTAAACAGTGAAAAGCCCCCATCGGCGCCGCTGACGGGGGCTTGATGATTATTGCGAGGGATTACGCAAGGTTAGCCGAAGGCGCAGCGCACAGTACGATATCCTGCAGGTTATACAGGGTGATCAGGGTGCGCAGGCGCTCACTGACGCCCCGCAGCGGTATCGGCGCCTCCGGGCTCAGGTTTTGCACATGCAGCAGCAGAGCCAGCCCCGCCGAATCCACCCGCGACAGCTCGCTGATATCCACACACGCGATGCCCGTCAGCAGCGTCTGGCGCTGCTGCCAGAGCGCGTCCAGCGAATCGCACTCCAGCGTCCCCTGCAGGTACAGGGTCGCATCGACGCGCCGCCAGCGCAGTTCACCTCCCGCTGTCACTGCTTGGCGTCCAGCGTAATGGGCTGCTTGGCCACGGCGATCAGCTGCTGCGTCAGGCCATCAACCCCTTTCTCACGCAGAATGGCGGCCCACTCGTTCTGCTTGGTGGTGATCATGCTGACCCCCTCGGCAATCATGTCAAACGCCTGCCAATGGCCGGTCTGGGTGTTTTTGCGCCATTGGAAGTCCAGACGCACCGGCGGACGCCCCTGATTGTCAAAGATCGTGACCCGGATAGTCACGATAGAGGCATCGCCCAGCGGGCGCTCCGCGGCCACCTCATAGCGCTGGCCGTGATACAGCGCCAGCGCCTGGCCATACACCTGCTCCAGATAGCTCTGGAACGCCTTAAAGTAGGCGTCGCGCTGCGCCGGTGTCGCACCGCGGTAATACTGGCCCAGCACCAGCGCACCGGCATACTTCACCTGCACATAGGGCATCAGCTCTTCACGCACGATCGTGCGCAGATAGTCGGGGTCCTGCTTGATACGCGGCTGCTCGCTCTTCAGGCGGCTAAAGGTCGCGGCGGCGGCCTGATTCATCAGGGTATAAGGGTTGCTTTGGTCCAGCGTCGGCGCGGCGCTGGCCTGCGCGGAGAACCAGGGCGCCACGCACAGCAGCGCGGCCATCACAATACGTTTCAACATGTTCAACATCCTCGCTGTGATTAATGTGCGACGGGCGCCGGCGTATTGCCGGCGGGAGCGGTACTGGCGGAGGCGTTACCGTTCTCGCCGCCGCTCTTATACAGGAACTGCCCGATCAAATCCTCCAGCACGATGGCTGACTTGGTATCCTGAATAGTGCCACCGTCTTTTAGAATGGCCGTGCCCATCTCCGGATCTTCAAACCCGACGTTGAGGGCCAGATACTGCTCTCCCAGCAGGCCAGAGGTCCGGATCGCCAGGGAGCTGGTGTCGGGAATATGGTTGTAGCGCTGGTCAATGTCCATCGCCACCCGCGGCAGATAGGTCTGAGGATCCAGCGAAATCTCCGCCACCCGGCCAATCACGACGCCGCCGATTTTCACCGGAGAGCGCGCCTTCAGACCGCCGACGTTATCAAACGTAGCGTACAGACGATACGTCGGCTCGCTCCCCAGCGATTTCACGTTGGCCACCTGTAGACAGAGGAAAACGGCGGCACACAGGGCAATCAGCATAAACAGACCGACCCACACTTCAGCTTTTTTCGTTTGCATTGCATCAATTCCCAAACATCAGTGCCGTCAGCACAAAATCCAAACCTAAAACCGCCAGCGACGCATGCACGACGGTACGCGTCGTCGCACGACTGATCCCAGCCGAGGTGGGGACCGCATCATAGCCGTTGAACAGCGCGATCCACATGACCGTTATGGCGAAGACCAGGCTCTTGATCAGACAGTTCAGCAGATCGGTGCGATAGTCCACCGCTCCCTGCATCGCCGACCAGAAGAAGCCCGCGTCGATGCCTTTCCAGTCCACGCCGACCACCGAGCCGCCCCAGATTCCCACGGCGACAAAGATCACCGTCAGCAGCGGCATGCTGATCACCCCGGCCCAGAAGCGCGGCGCGACCACGCGCCGCAGCGGATCGACCGCCATCATCTCCAGGCTAGAGAGCTGCTCCGTCGCCTTCATCAGGCCGATTTCCGCGGTCAGCGCCGAGCCGGCGCGGCCGGCGAACAGCAGGGCGGTCACCACCGGCCCCAGCTCGCGCAGCAGCGACAGCGCCACCATCATGCCCAGGCTGGCTTCGGCGCTGTAGGTCGTCAGCACCAGATACCCCTGTAGTCCCAGCACCATGCCGATAAACAGCCCTGAAACGATGATGATCAGCAGGGACTGAACCCCGACGCTGTACAGCTGGCGGCGCAGCAGCGGCCACTGCTTGCCCGGCTCTGGCCGGCCAACCAGCGCGCTAAAGAGCATCAGCCCGGCGCGGCCAAAGGCGGCGCAGACCCGGATTCCACGGCGTCCAAAGGCCGCCACTCCATTAAGCAACATGTGATGAGCCCTCCCCCGACGCCAGCAGCGCATGGCGATAGTCACCCGCCGGATAGCGGAAAGGCACCGGCCCATCGGCGATGCCGTCAAGGAACTGGCGCACCCGCGGATCCCGATTAGCACGCAGCGACTGCCGATCGCCGTGCGCGATGACGCGCTGCTCCGCCACGATATACGCGTGGTCGGCGATACTCAGCACCTCGGGGACATCGTGCGATACCACCACGCAGGTGATGCCCAGCGCGTGATTCAGCTCATCGATCAGCTTCACCAACACGCCCATGGTGATCGGATCCTGGCCGACAAAGGGCTCATCGAACAGGATCATCTGCGGATCGAGCGCGATAGCCCTAGCCAGCGCCGCCCGGCGTGCCATGCCGCCGGACAGCTCTGATGGCATGAGATCGGCGGCACCGCGTAGTCCCACGGCCTCCAGCTTCATCAGCACGGTGGTGCGCAGCAGGATCTCCGGCAGCCACGTATGCTCGCGCAGTGGAAAGGCCACGTTGTCAAACACGCTGAGATCGGTAAACAGCGCGCCGGACTGAAACAGCATGCTCATCTTCTTACGTGCTTCAAACAGGCGGCCGCGGGAGAGCGCCGGAATATTCTCCCCATCGAACCAAATCTCCCCGCAATCCGGGCGTAGCTGGCCGCCGATCAGACGCAGCAGGGTGGTTTTACCGATCCCCGATGGCCCCATGATCGCCGTCACCTTCCCACGCGGAACGGTCAGATTAATGTCGGTAAAAATCTGGCGATTTCCGCGGCTAAAGCTCATTCCACGGATATCCACCAGATTATTTTCCTGATGATTCATCCACAATTATTCCTGGTTATTGATAAGCTAACTCAAGCAAAACACAGCCATGTGCTTTTTCTAGGTTATTAATGCTATTTTTTCGTCACTATGACATTCAGACAGTGAATTTCCCGCCTTGATAGCAGCATAAGTTTTACTTTTATCCCGCCTACCGTCAAAATTAAGTGAACTACTTACTGCCAGCGGTATCGGTGGCCGACTGACCGCGTTCAGTTAGACGTTAGAACTGTGTCGCCGGACACTGAGGTCCGGACTTCATTCACCCAAGGATCCTGCATGCTGCTCGCCACCCTGCTAATGCTCATCGGTTTACTACTTTTAGTGTATGGCGCAGACCGTGTAGTGTACGGCGCAGCGGCCGTTGCGCATGCGCTGGGCGTGGCTCCGCTGGTCATCGGCATGACCATCGTCAGTATGGGGACATCCCTGCCCGAATTGACCATATCCCTGACTGCTACGTTGCATAATCAAATAGATACGGCCGTTGGTAACGTTCTGGGGTCGAACATCACCAATATCTTGCTGATCCTTGGCTGTGCGGCATTGATCCGCCCACTATCCGTGCGCTCCGATATCCTGCGGCGCGAACTGCCCCTGACCCTGGGGGCCACTATCTTGTGCGGTTTTTTGCTGTATGACAATCAGCTTAATCGTATTGATGGTGCTATTTTAATGGCCTTTTTCGGCGCATTCTTATGGTTAATGCTTAATATGGCCCACAGGGTAATGCCGGGCGGCCAGGATAGCTATGCCCGTGAGCAGATCGCGGAGCTACCGCGGGATACCGGCCTACCGGTCGCCCTGCTGTGGATGGCGCTCGGGTTTATTATCCTGCCGCTGGCCTCGCGCATGGTGATCGACAACGCCACGGTACTAGCCCGCTATCTGGGCGTCAGCGAACTGATCATCGGCCTGACGGTGATCGCCGTCGGCACCAGCCTGCCGGAGCTGGCAACGGCCTGCGCCGGCGCCATAAAGGGCGAGCATGATATTGTACTGGGGAATATCATTGGCTCCAATACCTTCAATATTCTGGTGGTACTGGGGATACCGGCGTTAATCGGCCCGCGCAATCCCCTCATCGACGGCGCCGCGTTTGCCCGCGACTACTGGGTGATGCTGGCCTTTACGCTGGTGCTGACCCTGCTGTGCCTGCGGCGTAGGCACAGCATCGGCCGCCTCGCGGGCGCGCTGCTATTGTGTGCGTTTATCGCCTATATCGGGCTGCTGTATATGCAGCCTTCGCTGATGTTGTATTGGGATTGACTCCCCGGGCAGGGTCCGCCGAGTCAGTGGTTTTGCGAGACGTGAGAAAACAAAATGTCACATATGGAATTTCAGCCGGATTTTGATTTTCAGCAGGCGGGGAAAGATGTCCTACGTATCGAGCGGGAAGGGCTTGCGCAGCTGGACCATTTCATCAACCAGGACTTCAGCCGCGCCTGTGAGGCCATGCTGCGCTGCAGCGGTAAGGTGGTGGTCATGGGGATGGGCAAATCGGGCCATATCGGGCGTAAGATTGCCGCCACCCTCGCCAGTACCGGCACCTCCGCCTTTTTTGTCCATCCGGGCGAAGCCAGCCATGGCGACCTGGGCATGGTAGAGCCGCGCGACGTCGTGCTGGCCATCTCCAACTCCGGTGAATCCCAAGAGATCCAGGCGCTGATTCCGGTCCTTAAGCGCCAGAGCGTCACGCTGATCTGCATGACTAACAATCCGGACAGCGCCATGGGCCGCGCGGCCGATATCCACCTGTGCATCCGGGTACCGCAGGAGGCCTGCCCCCTGGGTCTGGCTCCGACGACCAGCACCACCGCCACCCTGGTGATGGGCGATGCCCTAGCCGTGGCGCTGCTGCAGGCGCGCGGCTTCACCGCGCAGGATTTTGCCCTGTCTCACCCCGGCGGCGCGCTGGGCCGCAAGCTGCTGCTGCGCGTCAGCGATATTATGCACAGCGGAGACGAGGTGCCGACGGTCTCGCCAACGGCCTCGCTGCGCGACGCCCTGCTGGAGATCACCCGCAAAAATCTGGGGCTGACGGTCATCTGCGGCCCCAATGCGCATATTGATGGGATCTTTACCGACGGTGATCTGCGCCGTATATTCGATATGGGCATTGATTTAAATAATGCCAAAATCGCCGACGTCATGACCCGCGGGGGATCCGCATTCGTCCCACGGCGCTGGCGGTCGATGCCCTGAACCTCATGCAGGATCGCCACATCACCTCGCTGCTGGTCGCCGAAAACGATCGGCTGATCGGCGTGGTGCATATGCATGATATGCTGCGCGCCGGCGTAGTCTGAAGAAACGGAGCTTGCATGCAACAGAACACCTCCCCGATTGCCACCTGCTATGGACCGGTTTCCGCCGATGTCATGGCGCGCGCCGCGCAGACCCGCCTGCTGATCTGCGACGTGGACGGCGTCTTATCCGACGGGCTGATCTACATGGGCAACCAGGGTGAAGAGCTGAAGGCGTTTAACGTCCGCGATGGCTATGGCATTCGCTGCCTGGTCACCCAGGGGATTGACGTGGCGATCATCACCGGCCGCAGTTCACAGCTGGTGGCCGACAGGGCCGCCACGCTGGGCATCCGGCACCTGTATCAGGGGCAGTCCGACAAGCTTATCGCCTTTGAGCGCATCCTGTCCGATCTGCAGCTGGCCCCCCATCAGGCGGCCTATATCGGCGATGACCTGATCGACTGGCCGGTGATGGCGCGCGTCGGGCTGTCCGTCGCCGTCGCGGACGCGCACCCGCTGCTGTTGCCCAACGCGCACTACACCACCCGCATCGCCGGCGGTCGCGGTGCGGTGCGCGAGCTGTGCGACATAATCCTGCAGGCCCAGGGCAGCCTGGAACAGGCCAAAGGGCTGTCGATATGAGTACGAGCAAACGCTGGGTGATCATCCTGCTGACCCTGATCGCGCTGGCGCTGATTGGCTGGAATCTGGCGGATAACTCGCCCGACGGCGCGCCGACGACGCTAGATCCCAATACGCCGAACTACCAGAGCCAGCACACTCTGACCGTCGTCTACGATCCCAGCGGCAAGCTAAGCTATAAGCTGGTGGCGCAGGATGTACAGCACTACAGCGAACAGGGCGTGACCTGGTTTACCCGGCCGGTGCTGACGACCTTCGATCCCCAGGCCGCGGCGACCTGGTCCGTTCGCGCCGATAAGGCCAAGCTGACGAAAGATAACATGTTGTATCTCTATGGAAATGTAGAGGTCAATAGTTTGACGCCGACCTCGCAACTGGAAAGGATTACCACCGATAATGCGCAGGTGAATCTGGTTACTCAGGACATAAGCTCGGATGATGAGGTGACGCTGTACGGCAGCAATTTCACCTCTCATGGGTTGAAGATGCGCGGAAATATGCGGGATAAAACCGCACGGTTGATTGACAAGGTAAACACCTATTATGAAATTCAAAGCAAGCACCCTTAAACTGCGTGATCTGATCCTTGCCGGCGCCCTGTTGAGCGCCAGTGCCTCTGCGCTGGCCGTTACCGGTGATACCGATCAGCCGATTCACATCAACTCGATGCAGCAGTCACTGGATATGCAGGGTAACATCGCCACCTTCACCGGCGATGTTATCGTGACCCAGGGCACCATCAAGATCACCGCCGATAAGGTGGTCGTCACCCGCCCTAACGGACAGCAGGGCAGCGAAATCGTAGAGGCCTACGGTAACCCGGTCACCTTCTATCAGATGCAGGATAACGGAAAGCCGGTAGAGGGCCACAGCCAACAGCTGCGCTATGAACTGGCCAAAGACTATGTCATTCTGACCGGGAAGGCCTTTCTGAAGCAGCTCGACAGCAACATCGAGGGCGATCGGATTACCTATCTGGTGAAGCAGCAGCAGATGGAGGCCTTCAGCGATAAAGGCAAACGCGTGACGACCGTGCTGCTGCCGTCCCAGCTGCAGGATAAAGGCAACGCCAAACCGGCGCCTCAGAAGAAGAGTAACTGATTCGTTATGGCAAGATTAATTGCGGAAAACCTGGCCAAGTCCTATAAGGGGCGCAGGGTCGTAGAGAACGTCAGTCTGACGGTAAACTCCGGCGAGATCGTCGGCCTGCTCGGCCCGAACGGCGCCGGGAAAACCACCACCTTCTACATGGTGGTCGGTATCGTGCCGCGCGATGCCGGGCGCATCATCATCGATGACGATGACATCAGCCTGCTGCCGCTGCACGCCCGCGCCCGCCGCGGCATCGGCTATCTGCCGCAGGAGGCCTCCATTTTCCGCCGCCTGAGCGTTTACGATAACCTGATGGCCGTGCTGGAGATCCGCGACGATCTCAACGCAGAGCAGCGCGCCGATCGGGCCGATGAGCTGCTGGAAGAGTTTCATATCGCCCATCTGCGCGATAACCTGGGGCAATCCCTCTCCGGCGGTGAACGGCGCCGGGTGGAGATCGCCCGCGCGCTGGCCGCCAATCCCAAATTTATTCTGCTGGATGAGCCCTTTGCCGGGGTGGATCCCATCTCCGTTATCGATATCAAAAAAATTATCGAACACCTCCGCGATCGTGGCCTCGGGGTGCTGATCACCGACCACAACGTGCGTGAAACGCTGGACGTGTGCGAGCGAGCCTACATCGTCAGCCAGGGTAATCTGATAGCCTACGGCTCTCCCGACGAGATCTTGGCCGACGAGCAGGTCAAACGCGTCTATCTGGGTGAGGAGTTCCGGCTGTAAATAGGCTAGGCGTCATGTCCGCCAGGGGCGCCTTGCCATGCCGACTCTTTGTTTTTCGCCGGCGAGCTCCATTGCGCATCGCCGGCCACCACTGTCAGCAATCAAGGAACAGAACGCGCGATTATGAAGCAAGGCTTGCAACTCAGACTCAGCCAGCAGCTGGCCATGACGCCACAGCTGCAACAGGCAATCCGCCTGCTGCAGCTCTCTACGCTGGAGCTACAGCAAGAGATCCAGCAGGCGCTGGAAAGTAACCCGCTGCTGGAGCAACTGGAGCCGAATGACGAAGCCGACGGCGAAAGCGCCGACGACGACCGCGTGCAGGATGACGCCGACGCACGCGATGACGACGATCCGCTTGATACCCGCGATGCGCTGGAACAGCGCGAAATGCCGGATGAGCTGCCGCTGGACGCCAGCTGGGATGAAATTTACACCGCCGGCACCCCCTCAGGAACAGGAACGGACTACCACGACGACGAGCTGCCGGTGTTTCAGGGTGAAACGACCCAGACCCTGCAAGATTACCTGATGTGGCAGGTCGAGCTTACCCCCTTCAGCGAGACGGATCTGGCCATTGCGACCGCCATCGTGGATGCCGTCGATGACACCGGCTACCTCACGGCCTCGCTGGAGGAGATTCTGGAAAGCCTCGGCGATGAGCACGCCTTGCCGGAAGAGGTTGAGGCTGTCCTGAAGCGCATTCAGCGTTTCGATCCCGTCGGCGTTGCCGCCCGCGATCTGCGGGACTGCCTGCTAGTACAGCTCTCCCAGTTTGCGCCAGATACCCCCTATTTAAACGAGGCGCGCGGCATTGTCGATCGCCATCTCGATCTGCTGGGCAATCACGATTTCCGAAATCTGATGCGTTCGACTAAGCTAAAGGAAGAGGTGCTCAAGGAGGCGATGCAGCTCATTCAGAGCCTCGACCCGCGGCCTGGGCTCTCGATTAATACCGGCGAATCCGACTACGTTATCCCCGACGTGCTGGTCCATAAGCATCAGGGACGCTGGGTGGTCGAGCTCAATCAGGACAGCGTCCCGCGCCTGCACATTAACCAGCGCTACGCGGCGCTGGGTGCCCAGGCACGCAGCGACAGCGATAGTCAGTTTATTCGCAGCAATCTGCAGGAGGCCAAGTGGCTGATTAAGAGCCTGGAAAGCCGCAACGATACCTTGCTGAAGGTATCCCGCTGCATCGTCGAGCAGCAGCAGGCGTTTTTCGAGCACGGCGCAGAATCAATGAAGCCCATGGTGCTGGCCGACATCGCGCAGCAGGTAGAGATGCATGAGTCGACGATTTCCCGGGTGACGACGCAGAAGTTCCTGCACAGCCCGCGGGGGATCTTTGAACTGAAGTATTTCTTCTCCAGCCACGTCAATACCGAGGATGGCGGCGAAGCCTCCTCCACGGCGATCCGGGCACTGGTGAAGAAACTGATAGCGGCGGAAAATCCGGCGAAGCCACTGAGCGACAGCAAACTTACCACCCTGCTGGCAGATCAGGGTATCATGGTCGCCCGGCGTACCGTTGCAAAATACCGAGAGTCTTTGTCCATTCCACCGTCCAACCAGCGTAAACAGCTGGTGTGACACACCGAGAAGGAAGACATGATGCAGCTCAACATTACTGGACACCATCTTGAAATTACTGACGCCATCCGTCAGTTTGTCAGCGAGAAATTTGCCAAACTTGAGCAGTATTTTGACCGGATCAATCAGGTCAACGTCACTCTCAGTATTGAAAAGGTCGATCATATCGCCGAAGCAACGGTGTTTATCAACGGAGGAGAGCTGCACGCCTCGGCCCAGCAGGAAGACATGTACGCCGCTATCGATGTCCTGATAGACAAACTGGCCCGCCAGTTAAACAAGCATAAAGACAAACTGAAACAACATTAACATTGCCCTATGGCTGGCACGCCAGCCTACCGACCGGCGGCCTACCCTGCAAGGGTGGGCCGTTTAAGCCTTAGGGGCTTCGCGTCGCCGGCACACAGCAGCCTTTTTGAAAAAACACCATGAGTAATGACTTAACTATGCCCTTAAGCGTCGTGCTGACTCCGGAATGCACGCGCAACGCCGTCCACTGCGCCAGCAAGAAGCGCGTGCTGGAAATCATCAGCGAACTGGCCGCCGCCCAGCTCAACCTGCCGACTCAGGTCGTCTTCGACGCCATCCTGACCCGGGAGCGTATGGGCAGTACCGGGATCGGCAACGGGATCGCCATCCCCCACGGCAAGCTAGAAGAGGATACCCTGCGCGCCATCGCCGTCTTTATCCACCTCGATCAGCCTATCAGCTTCGACGCCATTGACAATCAACCGGTCGACCTGCTGTTTGCCCTGCTGGTACCGGCAGATCAGTGCAAAACACACCTGCAAACCCTATCGCTGATGGCGCAAAAGCTCTCGGATAAGGGCGTTTGCCGCCGCCTGCGCGCGGCGCAAAGCGATGAAGATCTGTACCAGATCATCACCGAATGATCCTCGCCCGCGCGATCCGAGGCTATCGCTGACGATCCAGGCTTGCTAGTATGATGAGCGGGCAGGCAATACCGGCCCGCGTAACAATAACAACAGGGGAGTGGTGATATGGTGCTGATGATTGTCAGCGGCCGTTCCGGTTCAGGGAAATCCGTGGCCTTGCGCGCCTTGGAAGATATGGGATTCTACTGCGTCGATAACCTACCGGTCGAGCTGCTGCCGGAGCTGGCACGCACCCTGGCCACCCGGGATACCTCCGCGGCGGTCAGCATTGACGTACGTAACATGCCCGAATCGCCGGAGGTGCTGGAGACGGCGATGGACCATCTGCCGGAGAGCTTTACGCCGCAGCTGCTGTTCCTTGATGCCGATCGCAATACGCTGATCCGCCGCTACAGCGATACTCGGCGCCTACACCCTCTATCGAGCAAAAACCTATCGCTGGAAAACGCCATCGATCAGGAGAACGAGCTGCTGGAGCCGCTGCGTTCCCGCGCCGATCTCATTATCGACACATCGGAAATGTCGGTGCATGAGCTGGCGGAGATGCTGCGCGCCCGTCTGCTGGGCAAGCGCGAACGCGAGCTAACCATGGTATTCGAATCCTTCGGCTTTAAGCACGGCATTCCCATCGACGCCGACTATGTTTTCGATGTCCGCTTCCTGCCCAATCCCCACTGGGATCCCAAGCTGCGTCCGATGACCGGGCTGGATAAGCCGGTGGCGGCGTTCCTCGATCGCCACACCGAGGTACACAACTTTATCTACCAGACCCGCAGCTACCTTGAGCAGTGGCTGCCGGCGCTGGAGAACAATAACCGTAGCTACCTGACGGTAGCCATCGGCTGCACCGGCGGTAAACACCGCTCGGTCTACGTCGCCGAGCAGCTGGCGGACTACTTCCGCTCGCGCGGAAAAAACGTGCAGTCCCGTCACAGCACCCTGGAAAAACGCAGGTAGGCCAACCATGAGCGTGACGCAAACCGTAGAGATCAAAAACCGTCTGGGCATGCATGCCCGCCCCGCCATGAAGCTGTTCGAGCTGGTGCAAACCTTCGATGCCGACGTCATTCTGCGCAATGAAAACGGCATCGAGGCCGAAGCCAACAGCGTGATAGCCCTGCTGATGCTCGACTCCGCGCAGGGGGGACAGATAGAGATTCAGGCCACCGGCCCAGACGAGCGCCAGGCGCTGGACGCCGTCGTCTCGCTGTTCAACGCCGGCTTTGACGAAGAGTGATCCTGGCCGGCGACTCCCCAATTTGTGAGCCAGCTCTCTTTTAAAAGCCCTATCGGCTTACTATGATCGCATCATGAATAGCCCTCGCCGCCCATGTCGGAACGGTGAGGGTTTTCTTTTGTGACGAGACAGGACGCAGCCATGCGTCATACCATGGAGAGAACAATGTCCCGACCAGCGATTATCATCAATGAATTGGACGCTGAGCGCCTCGACAGGCTGCTGGAGCGGCCAGCCTTTGCCGCCCAGCCCGTCGCCCAGGCGCTGAATGAAGAGCTCGATCGCGCCCAACTGCTGGCACCGGCGGCGATGCCCGCCGACGTCGTGACCATGAACAGCCGCGTACGCTTCCGCGATCTGAATACCGGTGAAGAGCATGTCCGTACCCTGGTATACCCCCACCTGCAGGATAGCGCCGGAGATGGCCTGTCTGTGATGGCGCCGATCGGCGCCGCGCTGCTGGGACTGCGCGTCGGCGATGCGATTCGCTGGACGCTGCCCAACGGCAATCAGACTCATATTGAAGTGCTGGCGCTGCTGTACCAGCCGGAGGCGGCTGGCGAGCTGCTGCGCTAAGGCTCACGCCCGCCGCTGCGGGCGTTTACGGCGGCCCTACTCCCCGCCGCGGCGCCCCGGCAGCATCGCGCTGATCAGATTCCGCCGCAGCCAAAACGACATCGCAAATACCGCCGCTATATGCACGCAGACCACCAGCGTCAGCGCATCGACCAACCAGGCATGCCAGACGTCCAACGGCCAGCGAAAAACCAGGTCGGTCCCCTGCCCCCAGCCCGTCAGCGCAATCAGTAACAGCAGTAGCCAGGTCGCCCAGATACCGAGGGCCCCCAGCGGATTGTGGTGCAGCGCCGGCGGCACCGTACGGGTGCGCAGCTCATGCAGATGGTGGATCAGCGCGCTTGGCGTCGGAATAAACGCCGAAAGGCGCGCCGCCCCACGCGCCCACGTCACGCCCCACAGCAGGCGTAACAGCACCAGCCCGGCAACCGTCAGGCCAATGGCCTGGTGCGGCGTACTGCCGGGCGCCGTCAGATACAGGCGGTTACACAGAAAGCCCAGCGCCACGCTCCAGTGCGTCAGGCGTACTATGGCATCCCAATGCATCGATGCTTAACGGTACTTTTTATGGTAGACGTTGCGCGTCTGCAGCATCTGCTGCGCCTCGGCCTTAGCCTGATCCAGCTGGCCGGCGTCCGCCAGCTTCTCCACCTTGTCTATCTGGCCGATCAGCAGATCCAGACCGTGGCGATAGTCCTTCATGTCCGCGCTGTCGGAGGCCTGTCCCTGCAGCTTGCTGGGGACCGCTGACTTCGCCGCCGTCGTCGCCGCACGCATTGCCGTCAGCGCCTGCTTAAAATCCTGCGCCGTCGTTGCCTGCTGCGCCTGTCGATAGCTTTGATTGATGACATCCATATCTTCGCTTACGCTGGCCGCCTGTGCCAGGGCACTGCCCACCATCATCGCCAGACCCGCCAATGCCAATACGCTCTTACGCATGCTTACACCCTCACGATTCATTAACATTTAATCACGCTAATAAACATAAAGAGTCTAGGGAACATTGGCAAGTCCCTGACCGGGGCAATGATGATGGTATTACCTATCGTTGTACAAAATAAAAAGGGGACCCCGAGGGTCCCCTTACGCTCGCGGCGAACGCGCTATGCGTTATGCCTGCTCCTGGTCACCCAGCAGTACAGACTCCAGCGCGATTTCGATCATGTCGTTGAACGTCGTCTGACGCTCCGCGGCCGTGGTCTGCTCGTGGGTACGGATATGGTCAGACACGGTGCAGATGGTCAACGCCTTCGCGCCAAACTCCGCGGCTACGCCGTAGATCCCGGCGGCTTCCATCTCTACGCCCAGAATGCCATATTTCTCCATCACGTCGAACATAGTCGGATCCGGAGAGTAAAACAGATCGGCGGAGAACAGATTACCTACGCGGACATCGATCCCTTTAGCCTTGGCGGCATCGGCCGCATTACGCACCATGTCGAAGTCGGCGATGGCGGCAAAGTCGTTGTCTTTAAAGCGCAGGCGGTTCACCTTGGAGTCGGTGCAGGCGCCCATGCCGATCACGACGTCACGCAGCTTCACGTCCATACGGACGGCGCCGCAGGAACCGACGCGGATGATTTTCTTCACGCCAAAGTCGGTGATCAGCTCTTTGGCATAGATGGAGCAGGAGGGGATCCCCATGCCATGGCCCATCACGGAGATCTTACGGCCCTTATAGATCCCGGTGAACCCCAGCATGCCGCGCACGTTGTTGACCTGGCGGACATCCTGCAAAAAGGTTTCTGCAATGTGTTTCGCACGCAGCGGGTCGCCCGGCATCAGAACAACATCGGCAAAATCACCCATTTCGGCATTAATATGCGGCGTAGCCATAACTTTAATCCTTCTCTCTTAACGCAATAGACAAGAAAGCGCCATCCTCATGGATGGCGCTGACAATCAGAACAGCGGCTTACCGTAAGCCATCGGCGACAGCCCGAAATAGTGGGCGACGGTCTGGCCGATATCGGCGAAAGTATCGCGCTCGCCCAGGGAGCCCGGCTTCACCTTCGGCCCGTAGACCAGCACCGGAATGTGTTCGCGGGTATGATCGCTGCCATGCCAGGTCGGATCGCAGCCGTGGTCCGCGGTGAGGATCAGGATATCATCCTCTTTAACCAGCGCCAGCATCTCCGGCAAACGGCGGTCGAACAGCTCCAGCGCGGCGGCATAGCCAGCCACATCGCGACGGTGGCCATACGAGGAGTCGAAGTCGACGAAGTTAGTAAAAACAATGGTGTCATTCCCCGCCTGACGCATCTCCTGCAGCGTGGCGTCAAACAGCGCATCGATACCGGTCGCCTTCACTTTCTTGGTGATGCCAACGTTGGCATAGATATCGGCAATTTTACCGATGGACACCACTTCACCCTGCTTTTCATCCACCAACTTCTTCAGCATGGTCGGTGCCGGCGGCTCTACCGCGAGATCATGGCGGTTACCGGTACGCTGGAAATGACCGGCTTTGTCGCCGACGAACGGCCGGGCGATAACGCGCCCGATGTTATAGCCACCCTTGTTCAGTTCATCGCGCGCAATCTCGCACAATTCATACAGTCTTTCCAGCCCGAATGTCTCTTCGTGGCAGGCGATCTGGAACACCGAGTCTGCGGAGGTATAAAAAATCGGCTTGCCGCTCTTCATATGCTCTTCGCCCAGCTGATCGAGGATCACCGTGCCGGATGAGTGACAGTTGCCCAGGTAGCCCGGCAGATTGGCGCGTTCGACCAGCGTATCCAGCAGCGCCTGCGGGAAGCTGTTCTGATGCTCGTGGAAATATCCCCAGTCAAACAGCACCGGGACACCGGCGATTTCCCAGTGGCCTGACGGCGTATCTTTACCAGAGGAGAGTTCGTTGGCATAACCATAGGCGCCGATAATCTCAGCGTTTTCATCCAACCCTTCCGGGAAACGGCCGGTCGACTCCAATGCAGCTTTACCCAGCCCCAGACGGCTCAGGTTCGGCAGATGCAGCGGCCCCTGGCGCCCAATGTCAGCCTCACCGCGTGCACAGGCACGGGCAATATGACCCAGGGTATCGGCGCCTTCGTCGCCAAAGCTTTTTGCATCCTTGGCCTCACCGATGCCAAAGGAATCCAGTACCATGATAAATGCACGTTTCATCTTACTCTCCCGCGCTTGCGCGCCAAGCGCCCGAACGGCGTCACGGGGACGGCGCGAACGGGCCAAAATCATCAGACTCGGTTTGGTATTGGCGTAACCCTTACTGCATGATACGGCGATACACCACCGGCGTCGGCTCAGGCGCACGCTCTCCCAGCGTCACCGCGGCGCGCACCGCCTCAGCGGCCTGCTGCCAGCTCGCTTCATCGCGGGCATGAACCACGGCCAGCGGACGCTGCACATCGACCGAATCACCCAGACGAACCATATCGGTTAGCCCTACGCTGTAATCAATGCTATCGCTGGCCTGACGGCGACCGCCGCCCAGCCCGACAACGGACATCCCCAGCGCACGGGTGTCCATTGCTGTGATAATACCAGCTTGTTCGGCAAATACCGGTTTGCACAGCACTGCCTGTGGCAAATAGTGGTCATAGCGCTCAACGAAGTCACGCGGACCGCCCTGCGCCGCCACCATCCGGCCAAAGATCTCTGCCGCCTTACCGTTGTCGAGCACCGCCTGCAGTTTACTGCGGGCCTCCGTCTGATCTGCGGCCAGTTTACCGGAAATCAACATCTCGACGCACAGCGCCATGGTCACCTCGAACAGACGCGGATTGCGCGCCTCGCCCGTCAGGAACTGTACCGCCTCGCGCACTTCCAACGCGTTGCCGGCGCTGGAGGCCAGAACCTGATTCATATCGGTCAGCAGCGCCGTGGTGCGGCAGCCTGCGCCGTTGGCCACGCCAACGATCGCCTGCGCCAGCGCCTCAGACAGCTCGAACGTCGGCATAAAGGCGCCGGAGCCAACCTTCACATCCATCACCAGCGCATCCAGCCCTTCGGCCAGCTTCTTGGCCAGAATAGAGGCGGTGATCAGCGGGATGGAGTCGACCGTCGCGGTGATATCGCGCGTCGCATAAAAACGCTTATCCGCCGGCGCCAACGAGCTGGTTTGCCCGATAATGGCGACGCCGACATCGGCAATAATGCTGCGGAAACGGCTGTCATCCGGGAAAATATCGAACCCAGGGATCGATTCTAGCTTATCCAGCGTACCGCCGGTATGCCCGAGGCCGCGACCGGAGATCATCGGCACATAGCCGCCGCAGGCGGCGACCATCGGCCCCAGCATCAGAGAGGTAACGTCTCCCACGCCGCCGGTCGAATGTTTATCGACAATCGGCCCGTTCAGATTCAGGGATTTCCAGTCCAACACGGTACCGGAGTCCCGCATCGCCATGGTCAGCGCCACGCGCTCCGGCATGGACATGTCATGGAAAAAGATCGTCATCGCCAGCGCGGCGATCTGCCCCTCGGAGATTGTGTTATCCCGTATCCCGTTGATAAAAAAGCGAATCTCTTCTTCACTCAGCGCATGACCGTCGCGCTTTTTGCGGATAATTTCTTGAGCCAGAAACAAGGTAACCCCCTGTTAAACTGATTGTTAGGCCAGGATCGTCTGCGCGATCCGTGAGAGGTAAATGCCCTTGACGTCAGTCAGGCCGCCCAGCGGCGGCCTGTTCCCGCATCAGTAGCTGCTGCCGGTGCCCTTGGCGTCATAGCCTAAGGTCTGCAGCAGGCTAGCCAACAGGCTGGAGGCGCCGAAGCGGAAGTGACGGCTATCCGCCCATCCTTCACCCAGCAGACGATCGGCCAGCGCCAGATACTGCGCCGCATCCTCCGCCGTACGCACGCCGCCGGCCGGCTTGAAGCCCACGCGCTTCGCCACGCCCATATCGCGGATCACGCTCATCATGATTTCAGCGCTCTCCAGCGTGGCGTTAACCGGCACCTTACCGGTCGAGGTCTTAATAAAATCAGCCCCGGCCTTAATTGAAATTTCAGACGCCTTACGGATCAGCGCAGCGTCTTTCAGCTCACCGGTTTCAATAATCACCTTCAGCAGTACATTGGCGGCGACGCAGGCCTCTTTACAGGCTTTCACCAGATCGAAGCCCACCTGCTCGTTGCCCGCCATCAGGGCACGGTACGGGAAGACTACATCCACTTCATCCGCGCCGTAGGCGATCGCCGCACGGGTTTCCACCAGCGCGATCTCGATATCATCGTTACCGTGCGGGAAGTTGGTCACCGTCGCAATGCGTACGTCCGGCGTACCCTGTTCACGCAGGGTTTTACGGGCGATGGGGATAAAACGGGGATAAATACACACCGCAGCGGTGTCACCCGCCGGGCTTTTTGCCTGATGACACAGGGCGATCACTTTCTCGTCGGTATCGTTGTCATTCAGGGTCGTCAGATCCATCAGGCGCAGTGCGCGCTGAGCGGCAGTTTGTAACTCGGTCATAATACTCTCCAACTGGCTGAACGCGGCCCATGCCGGTTCAATCAAAAAAAACGGGACGAAGGTTTTAACGGCCTGCGCCGTAAAGCGATCCCACACGTTGGCGAGCGGACTTGGTTCCCTGAAGAGACATCCGGCCACGCCGGTATGTCATTGAGATCCATCTCACCGCACACAGCCCTTCTGGTATGATTATTTGAACACAAAACCTCCGTCATATTTGTGTTCACTGTCACATTAGATGAAAATCTGAATGTAACATAGGATCGCATTATGTGATTGACATCACATATAAATCATAACTATCGCCAAAATCGATGCTAACGCGCAAACGCGCGCAGGCCACGGCATTACACTGGCCAATCTCCGCTGTCCGCCGGTGAACCCCGCAGGCGCGACGCCGGGATACCATACCGTTACAGGACACAGCCCTGCGCTCATCCTGATCATCGCTCTCATCGCCCAGGACAACGATCATGCCTGAAACCTCTGCCAATGCACTGCACCAGCGCTGTATGGCTATCGCCTGCGATCCCCATCTCTCCGCCCTGCAAAAACGCCACTTTCTTGCACTGGAGGCAGAAAACGATCTGCCTTACCCCGCCCTACCGGAAGCGGCTCGCCAGGCGCTGGACGACGGCGTCATCTGCGATATGTTTGAAGGCCATGCGCCCTATAAGCCCCGCTACGTGCTACCGGACTACGCCCGCTTCTTGGCCAACGGCTCTGAGTGGCTGGAGCTGGAGCCGGCGCAGGGCTTTGACGATGCCCTCTCCATGCTGACCATCCTGTATCACCATGTCCCATCCGTCACATCCATGCCGGTATTTTTGGGGCATTTAGATCAACTATTGCTTCCATATGTTGGAATTTTAACAGAGAACGAATTATATATCCGCATAAAACGCTTTTGGCGTTATCTGGATCGCACTTTTCCCGATGCCTTTATGCACGCAAACCTGGGGCCGTCAGATAACATCCTGACACGCCTATTTTTACGCGCGGACGCAGAGCTGGCTCAGGTCGTCCCCAACCTGACCTTCCTCTATCACCCTGATATCACACCTACAGAGCGCCTGCAGCAGGCCATTGAAAACATCTGTACCTGCAGTAAACCGCACATCGCCAACGCGCCGCTGCATGATAATATTTTCACAGCGGGCGGCTACGGCATCGTCAGCTGCTACAACGCGCTGCCGCTGGGCGGCGGCGGCAGCACCCTGGTCCGGATGAACCTGAAAGAGGTGGCCCTGCGCAGCCGGGGAGAAGAGGACTTCTTTACCCGCACCCTGCCTGACTATTGCCGGCGCCAGACCGACATTCTCCGCGCCCGCAGCGACTTTCTGTTCACCCGTTCCCATTTCTTCAGCCAGAGCTTCCTCGTGCATGAAGGGCTGATCGACGCCCAACGTTTTGTGCCGATGTTCGGCATCTTTGCCCTGGCAGAGGCGGTCGATATTCTGTGTCAGCAAAGCGGCAGCGCCGCCCGCTACGGTCAGGATGAGACGGCCAACGCCTTAGGCTATCGGATCAGCGCCTGGCTGGATGCGTTTGTCCGCGCGACCCCGCTCCCCCATGCCTGGCAGCAGCGCGCGCTGCTGCATGCCCAATCCGGGATCAGCAGCGATCGGGATACGACGCCCGGCGCCCGCCTTCCCTATGGCAGCGAGCCGGATCCGATCGGCCATCTGATGGCCGTCGCGCCGCACCACGCCTATTATCCCGCCGGGATCAGTGACATCCTGACCCTCGATCCCACGGTGAAAAGCAACCCACAGGCCCTGATGCAGCTGTGCCTCGGCGCGTTCTCCGCCGGAATGCGTGAATTCACGGCCAACGTCAGCGGCAACGATCTGGTGCGGGTAACCGGCTATATGGTGCGCCTGTCCGATCTGGCGCGCTATGGACAGGAGGGATCGCGGCTGAACACCACCTGGCTGGCGGAAGAGGCGGCGCGCAATACGGGTATGCTGGAGCGCCGGGCGCGCGTGATAAGCCATGAACAACAGACGCGCTTTAGTCAGTAAGCTGCTGCCCTTCTCCTGCGTGGATGGGCCGGGCAGTCGTCTGGTACTGTTCCTGCAGGGCTGCAACCTGCGCTGCCGCAGCTGCCATAACCCCTATACCATTGGCCGCTGCGACGACTGTGCCCAATGCGTGGCGACCTGTCCGCATCAGGCGCTGTCGCTGCAGGCGGGAAAGGTGCTCTGGGATGCGCTCTCCTGCCGGCAGTGTGATACCTGTCTACAGGGTTGCCCACGTCGGGCGAGCCCAATGGCGCTATCCCTCAGCGTCGACGATGTGTTGATGCAACTGCGCCGTCAGGCGGCATTTATCAAGGGGATCACCGTCAGCGGGGGAGAGGCGACGCTGCAGCTGCCTTTCCTGCTGGCGCTGTTTCAGGCGATACGTCGCGATCCGGGGCTGCAGGCGCTCGACTCTCTGGTCGACAGCAACGGTGAACTGTCAGAGCCTGGCTGGACACGGCTAATACCGTGGTGCGACGGCGTGATGGTCGATCTCAAGGCCTGGGACGACGAGCGCCACCGTTGGCTAACCGGGCGCGGCAATCGGCGCATCCTGCACAGTATTCGTTGGCTGGCACGGCGGCGACGCCTGGCGGAGCTGCGCCTGCTGGTGATCCCGCAGCACAGCGACTACCTGGCCCACATCGATGCGCTGGCCGAATTTATCCTGTCGTTGGGCGATGTGCCCGTCCGCCTCAATGCCTTCCATCATCACGGCGTCTATGGCCCGGCGTCAGCGTGGCGACCCGCCGCAGAGGCCGATATCGAACGGGTGGCCCAGGCGCTGGAGGGCCGCGGCGTCGGCGCGGTGATCCGCCCGGCGCTCTACCTATAAATAAAAACGCGCCCCGGCCAATGACGGCGAGGGCGCGTGACCACCTTGTGCAGCGCAGGATTACAGCGCCAGGAAGAACCCGGCGATGGTGGCGCTCATCAGGTTGGAGAGGGTTCCTGCCGCGACGGCGCGCAGGCCGAAGCGGGCAATCTCATGACGACGCTTCGGCGCCATACTGCCCAGCCCGCCCAGCAGGATCGCCACCGACGAAAGGTTGGCAAAGCCGCACAGCGCGAAAGAGATGATCGCCTTGGTATGGCCGGAAAGCACCTGCAGACCGGCCGCCGCGACGTCGGCATCCGCCTTCAGGTATTCACCGAAGTTCATATAGGCGACGAACTCGTTAACGATCAGTTTCTGGCCGATGAAAGAGCCGGCAATCTGCGCCTCGCTCCAGGGTACACCGATCAGGAAGGCGATCGGGGAGAATACCCAGCCCAGGATCAGCTCCATCGACAGCTGCGGGTAGTTAAACCAACCGCCAATCCCGCCCAGCATGCCATTCAGCAACGCGATCAGGGCAATAAACGCCAGCAGCATTGCACCGACGTTCAGCGCCAGCTGCAGACCAGAGGCTGCACCGGAGGCCGCAGCGTCAATCACGTTGGCCGGACGATCCTCTACCGCCACCAGCGTGGTAGCATCTTCACGATCGTGGGTCTGCTCGGTTTCCGGCACGATCAGCTTGGCAAACAGCAGGCCGCCCGGCGCCGCCATAAAGGAAGCGGCGATCAAATACTCCAGCGGCACGCCCATCTGGGCATAGCCGGCCAGCACCGAACCGGCAACGGAGGCCAGGCCACCGCACATGACCGCGAACAGTTCCGACTGAGTCATGGTGGCGATATAGGGGCGTACCACCAGCGGCGCTTCGGTCTGGCCGACGAAGATATTGGCCGTCGCCGACAGCGACTCGGTACGGGAGGTGCCCAGCAGCTTGTGTAGCGCGCCGCCCAGCACGCGGATCACCAGCTGCATGATCCCCAGATAATAGAGCACGGCAATCAGCGACGAGAAGAAGACGATCACCGGCAACACGCGCAGGGCAAAGACAAACCCGCCGCCGCCGAACAGCTCAAACATCTTGTCGGATACCAGCCCGCCAAACATGAACGAAATGCCCTGATTACCATAGGCGATAACGTTTGCTACGCCGGTAGACATCGCGCCCAGCATATCGCGGCCAGCGGGCACATACAGAACAAAGGCGCCAAGGCATACCTGAACGACGAAGGCGCCGGCCACGGTACGCACCCTAATGGCGCGGCGGTTGTTGGAAAGCAGTACGCCGAGCAGGATCAGCGTGACCATTCCCACAACACCCATTAAAAGTTGCATGGTTATTATCCCTGTTGTGTGAGTCTTAATAAGGCTTACACGCCCAATGGCGCAAGCCGTCTCCTGGTGCCAGGCAAAAAACAGGAGGGGTCCATCGCCGGCGGGCGGATTATAACGGGGCTCCCGCGATGTTTGCGCGCATTGCTCACAAATTTATACAACTTGAAGCAAGTTAAATTGTTAAAAAGTGACGCATATCACATCACTTAATCGTTTACGTGCGTAAAAAACCGGCGATTCGGCGCGTGTCAGGCGCGCGGGGGGAAGTGAAATAGGCGGTGCGTGTTGTCATACAGCACCTGGGCTATCTGCGCAGGCGTTTCACTGCGCAGTGCGCACAGGGCCGCAAATACCCGCGTCAGCTGCTCCGGGCGATTGGGCGCGCCCTGGTAACCGGATAATGGCATATCCGGCGCATCGGTCTCCAGCAGCAGCGCCTCCAGCGGCAGCGCCGCCACCGCGGCGCGGGTCTTGCTCGCCCGTGCGTAGGTAATCGTGCCACCGACGCCAATCGCATACCCCAGACGCACGAAGGCCTGCGCCTGGGCCAGACTGCCGGCAAACCCGTGCACCACGCCGGTGCGCGTTAGCCGCCGCTGGCGCAGCGTCTTCGCCAGCAGATCGTGGCTGCGACGTGAATGCAGGATCACCGGCAGATCGTAGCGCTGAGCTAGAGTCAGCTGATCCTGCAGCAGACTCAGTTGACGCGCCGGCTGGCGGACGTCACCGTAGTGATCCAGCCCGATCTCGCCCAGCGCGACCACCGCCGGATCGGCCTGGGCCAGCAGCGTATCCAGCGCTGCAATATCCGTATCCCGATGGTGCTCGATGTATAGAGGATGCAGCCCCAGCGCCACATGCAGCATCGGATAGCGATGGGCAAGCGCCAGCACCGGCGCAAAACGAGAGGCATCGATGCTGGGCACAATGATGTCGCAGATCCCCGCCGCCCGGGCGCGGCGCAGGCTTGCCGCCTCATCGCCGCAGAAGGGAGCGAAGTCAAAATGGCAATGGGTGTCGATCAGCGCCGCGGCGATCACAGCGTCTCCCCCGCTGGCTGACGCACGGCTTCATGCGCCAGCGGCGGCACGGACGGCCTCGCCGGGCCATGGGCATGCGCCGGCAGGTCACGCGGCAGCAGCCAGTGCCCAACGGCCGCCAGAAAATAGCGGGCGCAGCGCCGTCCCAGATGGTAATCCGTGTTCAGTGATGCCACCGTACTGCCCAAGGCATGGCTCGCCAGCGGTTTGGGCGGATAAATCTCAAAGATACGCAGACGTCCCGGCGGCTGCTCAATAAAACGCTGGGTGCGACGATAGCTCTTCTCATGGCGCTGCATCATCCGCACCATCTGCTGCAGACTGCTCTCACTGAGCAGCGACTCCATGCGTTTCACCCAGCGGGGCGTGTAGAACATCTGAGACGGCACGGTGCGTATCACCACGATGGTATCGGCGCCCAGCCGGTACGCCTCGCGCACCGGCACGGCGTCTGCGATGCCGCCGTCCTGGTAGATCACGCCGTTCAGCTCCACCCCGCTGCGGTAAAAGCCGGGGATGGCGCTGCTGGCCTTGATCACCTGCAGCCAGCTATCGCGCTGCGCCGGAAAATAGGCCGCGCTAAAGTCATCGCTACGGCTGGCGACCATATAAAACTGACGCTGCTGTCCCAGCATACGCTCGGCGCGATCGAAAGCCAGCGGCATATCGCGGTAGGTGCAATCCACCAGCCAATCCAGATCAATAAGATGCCCGCCGCGGACAAAGCGCAGCGGGTTAAAAAACTCGCTGCGGGTGGTATAGCGGGTGATCACCCGCCGGGCATAGCCAGCCTGACCACAGACAAAGGCCGACAGGTTCTGGGCTCCGGCGGAGGTTCCCAAATAGAGATCGAAGGGGTTGAAGCGCGCGCGCAGAAACTCATCCAGCACCCCGGCGGTAAAAATACCCCGCTGTCCCCCGCCCTCGCACACCAGCGCGATGTTGCCAGGATGGTAGGGTTTATAGGCCAGGGGCTCAATGTTGCCCAGCGTAATCGGTATTCTGTATCCCACTCTACAACCTCATGACAACGCGCTCAGCCGCTATGTTGCCCCGCCAAACGGGGCGGCTCACATGGATTAAGCATACCTTGGATAAGGCTTTGGGATAAGTCCAGCGCAGGAGGGAAATATTATCATTCTGTCCGCTTTAACGGACGATGCGGCGCAAATAAGACGGCGGGCCGAAAGGCCCGCCGCGATCGTCCCGCCAACGCCCAAAAGGGGCTAGACCGATCAGTGTTCGCGCGTCTTGCGGAAGCGCACCTCAGGATAACGCTCCTGGGTCAGGTTCAGGTTCACCATGGTCGGTGCGATATAGGCCAGGTTGTCGCCGCCGTCCAGCGCCAGGTGCAGCTCGTTCTTACGCTGAAACTCATCGAACTTCTTGGCGTCGTCACATTCGACCCAGCGCGCGGTAGACACGTTAACCGACTCGTAGATCGCCTCAACGTTATATTCGCTCTTCAGGCGGGCCACCACCACGTCAAACTGCAGTACGCCGACCGCGCCGACGATCAGATCGTTATTGGCCACCGGACGGAAGACCTGTACGGCCCCCTCTTCCGACAGCTGCACCAGCCCTTTCAGCAACTGCTTCTGCTTAAGCGGATCGCGCAGGCGGATGCGGCGGAACAGTTCCGGGGCGAAGTTGGGGATCCCGGTGAACCTCATCTCCTCGCCCTGGGTAAAGGTATCGCCGATCTGGATGGTACCGTGGTTGTGCAGACCGATGATATCGCCCGGGTAGGCCTCCTCCACGTGGGCGCGGTCGCCGGCC
This sequence comes from Edwardsiella sp. EA181011, assembly GCF_000800725.1. Classification (NCBI taxonomy): domain Bacteria; kingdom Pseudomonadati; phylum Pseudomonadota; class Gammaproteobacteria; order Enterobacterales; family Hafniaceae; genus Edwardsiella; species Edwardsiella sp. EA181011. The sequence goes on from NZ_CP011364.1 coordinate 109,533, forward strand.
ATGAAGGTCAATGCATCGGCGATCACCACATCCTTACCGGTGCGAACCTGGCGTAGCTTCATCCCCTTGTCATAGCGGCCGGAGACCACGCGCATGAAGGCGACGCGGTCGCGGTGCTTCGGATCCATGTTGGCCTGGATCTTAAACACAAAGCCGCTGAATTTTTCTTCGTCGGCGCTGACCTCGCGCACATCGGTCATCCGCGGCATCGGCGCCGGCGCCCAGGCCACCAGGCCGTCCAGCATATGATCCACGCCAAAGTTACCCAGCGCGGTACCGAAAAAGACCGGCGTCAGCTGACCGTTGAGGAAGGCCTCCTCTTCAAACTCGGTAGATGCTCCCTGCACCAGCTCCAGCTCCTCGCGCAGCTGGGCCGCCAAGTCCTCGCCCACCGCGGCGTCCAGCTGCGGGTTATCCAGCCCCTTAATCACCCGAACCTCTTGGATGGTATGCCCCTTACCGCTTTGGTACAGGTAGGTTTCATCCTTGTACAGGTGGTAGACTCCCTTGAACAGCTTACCGCAGCCGATAGGCCAGGTGATCGGCGCACAGGCGATCCTCAGCTCGCTCTCCACCTCATCCAGCAGCTCCATCGGATCGCGGATATCACGGTCGAGTTTGTTCATAAAGGTCAGGATCGGCGTATCGCGCAGGCGGGTGACTTCCATCAGTTTGCGGGTGCGATCCTCGACCCCCTTAGCCGCATCGATCACCATCAGGCAGCAGTCCACCGCCGTCAGGGTCCGGTAGGTATCCTCGGAGAAATCCTCGTGCCCCGGGGTATCCAACAGGTTGACCAGACAGTCATGATACGGAAACTGCATCACCGAGGTGGTAATGGAGATACCGCGCTGTTTCTCCATCTCCATCCAGTCTGACTTGGCATGCTGGCTGGAGCCACGGCCTTTTACCGTTCCGGCGACCTGGATCGCCTGTCCGAATAGCAGCACCTTTTCGGTGATGGTGGTTTTACCGGCATCCGGATGAGAAATAATGGCAAAGGTGCGCCGTTTGGCGACTTCGCGGGCGTATTCACTTGGCGACATGATTTTCTATTCTGTATTGAGCTGCCCTGCCCGCGGACGCGCGCAAACGGCGTCCATCGGCGGGCAACACAGGCGTAAATGGGTAATCAGCGCGCCATTTTCCCTGATTTATCCAGGTTAGACAACGCGCAATTTCAGGCGTCCTGCCGCGGGCAGGGGAATACCATCGCGCCGCGGGCGTGCGAAAAAGACGGCTACCCCAGCGGCAGCGCCATGATACGAGCATCCTCACGGCCGTCCGCGGTCGGATAGTAGCCGCGCCTCAGCGATACCTCATTGAACCCCAGCGCATGATACAACGCGATGGCGGCCCGATTGGAGTCCCGCACCTCCAGCCACAGCGTCACCACGCCGCGCTCGGTCAGATCGTCAATCAGGCGCAGCAGCAGCGTACGCCCCAGCCCCTGACGCTGATAGGCGGGGGCAACGGCCACGTTGAACAGCGTCGCCTCATCCAGCACCACCTGCGTAATGGCAAAGGCGGCCAGCTGCCCCAGAGATTCCAGCTTCAGGTTATAGTAACGCTCGCCCTGATTGCTGAGAAAGGTGCTATGGGTCCAAGGAAATGCGTGACTGGCGCACTCCACGGCATAGGCGGCATCAGTGTCCGCCGGGGTCAGAGAAGAAATGATGTTGCTCATGACAAATTTGCTGCCACAGGGCGCGCTTGGCGCCGGGGTTATGGTAAAGCGCACCGAGCGCCGGAGAGCGGAGGCAAACCTCAGGGGAGGCAGACTCCCCCAGCCACCAACACAGGTAACGCTGGCGATCGCTGAGCATCTCATACTGCTCCGGCGTCAGGATCACCGCCTGCTCCGCCGTCAGCGACAACGCGCGTAGAATATCGCACAGTAACAGATCGTCCGGCGACAGGGGAGCCTCAGACACGATAAGCAGCCGTGTCTGCGCCGACAGCGTAATCGCGACCTCGCCGCGCAGTAGCGCCGGGCGACGCAGGACCCATTGGGTTATCCCCAGCTGCTGTAAAAGTTGATCGCGTCGCGAAGTCATACTGCCCCTGTCGGTTCTGCGCCGCCGCCGCGGCGGAATCCAGTGATACCTGTCTGCGCTACTATGCTAACAAACCCGTCGCGACGGCACCATCGCACCGTGCAGCGGATCGCCAGCGCCGCGGTGAATGGTGCGTTTCAGAACGCGGGTGAAAGCTCTATAATCACCGGTCAGCCTAATGAGGAGTTTTGTGCCATGTCCGCTTTTACCCCGGCCAGCGAAGTCGTGCTTCGCCACGGCGAAGAGTTTGAGCCACGCCGCGTCCTGTTCGCCGGCGATCTGCAGGATACGCTGCCCGCGCAGTTTAACGCCGTTGAAGTCCGCGCCCACACCACCCAGTACCATCACTGGCAGGCGCTGCATCCCGCCATGGGCGAGCGCTGCCTGTTCTCTCTGACCATCACGGCAGAGTTCGCCGCCGGCGTCGATACCCTGATCTACTTCTGGCCCAAGAGTAAGCCAGAGGCGCTGTTCCAGCTGACTCAGCTACTCTCGCAGCTGCCGGTCGGCTGCGATGTGTTTATCGTCGGTGAAAACCGCGCCGGCGTCCGCAGCGCCGAAGAGCTGGCGTCCGATATGCTAACGCTGAACAAGATAGACAGCGCCCGCCGCTGCGGCCTATATCACGGTCAGCTGGCCCAGCCGCCCCGCTTCGATCTGAACGACTGGTGGATGTCCTATGACACCGGCAGCCTGCGCATCGCCACGCTGCCGGGCGTATTCAGCCGCGACGGGCTGGACATCGGCAGCCATCTGCTGCTCTCTTCGCTGCCCCACGGCCTGGAAGGACGAGTCCTGGACGTCGGCTGCGGCGCCGGGGTGTTATCCGCCGCCATCGCCCGCATGTCGCCGAAGACCCATCTCACCCTGAGCGATGTGAACGCCGCCGCCCTGACCGCCAGCCGGCAAACGCTGGCGCAGAATGAAATCGACGGCGAGGTGCTCGCCAGTAACGTCTTCTCCGATATCAGCGGCCGCTTCGATCTGATCATCTCTAACCCGCCGTTCCATGATGGCGTACAGACCAGCCTGCTGGCCGCGCAGACCCTGATCCGCGGCGCCGTCAGCCACCTGCAGCTGGGCGGCGAGCTGCGTATCGTCGCCAACGCCTTCCTGCCCTATCCGCAGGTGCTGGACGCCATATTCGGTCGCCATGAGGTCGTGGCCCAGACCGGGAAATTCAAGGTGTACTCCGCCATTCTCGACCGGGCGGCGCTGGAGCACAGCCGTCGATAGACGCCGGGGCCGGCGTGCGTCGGCCTTTTTTTCAGCGCAAAACGGTTAAATTACGCCTCACGCGCCCAAATTTGCACCGATCGCAGAAAATTCAGGAAATAACTGTTGACGCCGCGACGAAAATCTCTAGAATTCGCCTCCGTGGTTACGTTACTCCAGCAGTAACGCAGCGGTATGCGAAGGTGGCGGAATTGGTAGACGCGCTAGCTTCAGGTGTTAGTGTCTTAACGGACGTGAGGGTTCAAGTCCCTCTCTTCGCACCACATAACCACGATTGATTGCGCTTTGACGGCACCTTGCGAAGGTGGCGGAATTGGTAGACGCGCTAGCTTCAGGTGTTAGTGTCTTAACGGACGTGAGGGTTCAAGTCCCTCTCTTCGCACCAAAGCCGACGAGCGACAATCAGCAACACCCGTGTGCGAAGGTGGCGGAATTGGTAGACGCGCTAGCTTCAGGTGTTAGTGTCCTAACGGACGTGAGGGTTCAAGTCCCTCTCTTCGCACCACTCTTGCTTTTGTCCTGCATCTCTTCATTCTCTCTGTTTCCGCTTGATTCCCGCAGTTGACCTATCCCGCTATCGCTATCCAGACAGACGCTCAACGCCGTCGATATATCGCGCTCGTCGCTCATCGCCGATAACGCCGCGCCCGTATGCCTCATCCCGACCCAACGTGACGCTTAGCCTATCTGCAGCGACAGCATGCTCAGCGATCCCATGACGATCCCCTGCTCGAACACCCGCAGCGGCTCCGCGCCATCCCAGCAGCCCAGCACCGGCAGCAGCGGCAGGAAGTGCTCCGGCGTCGGATTAGCCAGCGCAGCATCCGGATCATCGGTAAACCGCAGCAATGCGGCATCCTCACCACGTTCACGCAGCCCCTGGCGGACAACGTCTTCAAAGCGCCTCGCCCAAGGATAAGGTTCGGCCTCCGCCTCCCAGCGCAGCGTACGCAGGTTATGCACCACGTTACCGCTGCCCAAGATCAGGACGTCGCGCTGCCGCAGCGGGGCGAGCGCCTGCCCCAATCGATAGTGGTACGCCGCTGGCTGGCGCGGATCGAGGCTGAGCTGTATCACCGGAATATCGGCCTGAGGATACAGGTGAACCAGCAGGCTCCACGCGCCATGGTCCAGTCCCCAGCCACCCTCATCCAGCGACAACGTATACTGCGGCGCCAATAAAGACTGCAGTTCCCGGGCCAATGCAGGACTACCTGGCGCCGGATAGCGCAGCGCAGAGAGCGCCGGCGGAAAGCCGCCAAAGTCATGCAGGGTACGCGGCTGCGCCATCGCCGTTGCCCATAGCCCCTGGGTACACCAGTGGGCCGAGATCGCTACCACGGCCTTTGGCCGCGGCAGTTCACGTCCCAGGCGCTGCCACAGGGCGCTGAACGGATTATCCTCGATGGCGTTCATCGGACTCCCGTGCGCTAAAAACAGCGCCGGCATCGTCGCCTCGCTCATAGTGTATTGCCTCGCCGTAATCGCCCGCCGCTCGCCGCGGCTGTCATAAAAAAACGGCTCCGCGCATGGAATACGCGCCAGCCTCCCGCCTGATAGTCAGAAGCATAGAATAGGCACAGACAATCGGTGGAATTGTATATAACACGCTCACATTTATTTACTTCTGCTCACACTTAATAAATAATGAAAATCATTATCATCAACTACGAGGCGTGTCCATGTCCATTCCCCTGCTTCTGACGCTGCTTGCCGGCGGAGCCACCGCCGTCGGGGCTCTGCTGGCCATCATCGGGCAAAAGCCCTCCAATCGCGTACTGGCCTTTTCGCTCGGCTTCGCCGCCGGGATCATGCTACTGATTTCGCTGATGGAGATGCTGCCCGCGGCGCTGAATACGCCGCAGATGCCGCCGCTGCTCGGCTACGCGATGTTTATTCTCGGTCTGGTCGGATACTTTCTACTGGATCGCCTGCTGCCCCACCAGCACGCCCACGATATGGTCGCACTGGGGAATCGAAAGCCGCGTAGCCTAAAACGCACCGCGCTGCTGCTTACGCTGGGTATCAGCCTGCACAATTTCCCCGAGGGTATCGCCACCTACGTCACCGCCAGCGCCGATCTGGAGCTGGGGATGGGCATCGCCCTGGCGGTAGCCATTCATAACATTCCAGAGGGGCTGGCCGTCGCGGGCCCCGTGTATGCCGCCAGCGGCTCGCGTCTGCGCGCGCTGTGGTGGGCCAGCCTGTCGGGCGTGGCGGAGATCCTCGGTGGGCTGCTGGCCTTTACCCTGCTGGGGCCAGCGGTGTCACCGGTCGGGATGGCTGCGATCATGGCGCTGGTCGCCGGGATCATGGTCGCGCTGTCGGTGGATGAGCTTATGCCGCTAGCGCGGGAGATCGATCCGCACAGCAATCCCAGCCGCGGGGTACTATGCGGCATGACCGTTATGGGACTGAGTCTGGCCCTGCTGCAGGCGACACCGCTATAAAAACGCAAGGGATAGCCGCTGGCTATCCCCTTTATATATACGTCCGAGCCGCTGAGACTGCCGAATTAGCAGGCCTGCTCCTGCGGCTCACGGGCCTGACGATAGGCCACCAGATCCTCAATGGTCACTACCGGCATCTCATGCTGTCGTGCAAAGGCCATCACCTGCGGAGCACGTGCCATCGTACCGTCATCATTGGTCAGCTCACACAGCACGCCGGCAGGGCGGAAACCCGCCAGCGAAACCAAATCGATGGTCGCCTCGGTATGACCCCGGCGCGCCAGTACGCCGCCGGGGCGAGCGCGCAGCGGGAAGACATGCCCGGGACGATGAAGATCGCTCGGCTTGGCACCGTCGGCGATGGCCGCGCGTACCGTGGTCAGGCGATCCTGCGCAGAGACCCCGGTGGTCACTCCTTCCGCCGCTTCAATCGTCACGGTGAAGGCGGTGCCATAGTGGCTGGTGTTATTGCTCACCATCATCGGCAGATCCAGCTGCTGACGACGCGCTTCGGTGATACACAGGCAGACAATACCGCTGCCGTGGCGGATGGTCAGCGCCATCTGCTCCACGGTCATCTTCTCGGCGGCAAAGATCATGTCGCCTTCATTTTCACGATTTTCATCATCCAGCACCATGACGCCACGGCCATCGCGCAGGGCGGACAAGGCGCGCTCTACGCGCTCCATCGGGGTACCGAAATCGGAAAGCAGAATCTGATTCATGGTAAAAACCTCATCAATAATCGTATGAATTACCAGAACCAGGGCAAATTTGAGGAGCGGCACACGCGGCGGCGCGGCCAAAATAACGCGAGCGGGTGAATCCCGGCAGATATCGTTACTCTCTCCCATCCGGACTGTAACCGTCGGCTCCGGAATTACACCAGATCTGCTGACCCCGCACGGTCGTACGAGCGCTCGCGGGCTTTCGGTGACGCCGAAGCGTACCAATTTACCGCCGGTAGGGACTTTCACCCCGCCCTGAGAATAAGCAGACCGACTATAGCGCCAAAGCCGGTAGCGGGCAATCATCATTGCCGATTATTGGCGTTCGCTCACAAACAGGGTCATCAAGGCTCGTTATCGCGCATTTTTTATTCTTATGCCGCGGCCTGGAGGGATAATTACGGCCCGCTCTGGCATCCGCCATGACACTACGGTAACGTATCTGCTACCGCATAACTGCTCTGAAGCCCAAGGAACGCTCCATGATTGATCCCAAGAAAATTGAACAGATTGCCCGCCAGGTGCATCAATCCATGCCAAAAGGACTGCGCGAGTTCGGTGATGATATGGAGAAGCGCGTGCGCCAAATCCTCCAACAACAGCTCAGCCGGCTGGACTTGGTCAACCGCGAGGATTTTGAGATCCAGACGCAGGTTCTGCTGCGCACCCGCGAAAAGCTGGCGCTGCTGGAGCAGCGCGTAGCCGCCCTGGAGGCGCGCCTGAGCAAGGCTGAGGACGGGCAGGCATAATCCCGCCCTCCCCGCGACGATCACCCGCCGTGCGAGGCCGCGCGGCGCGGCAGCAGGAGATACAATACCAGCAGCATCCCCAGCGCATATAGGCTCTTCCCCCCACCATCGCCAGCAGCAGCAGACACAGCACGCTGCCCGTTAGCGCCATCAGCCGGGCGTGGCCGCGCAGCAGACGGCATCCGGCCAGCATACATAGCAGATAGATCATGATGAATACGCCGTTGGCATACACGATCAGCGCGTCCAGCGACAGGCCGCTGAGGAAAATCAGCAGCGAGCACAGCAAACAGCACAGCATCACCGCCGTCAGCGCGTTGACCGGCGCCTGACGGGCGGAGAGCTGTGCCAGACGGCTTCGCGGTCGCCGCTGCGCCTGCGACCACACCAGCCGGGCGAAGCTCTGGATATAAACATTCAGGCTGGCAAAGCAGGCCAAATAACCGATGACGCAGGCTACCCACAGCGCATGGCGGCCAAACAGCTGCACCACAATCCCCGGCAGCGACGCCGCCGCCGCTCGTCCATCGCCGAAGGCGTGAAAGTGGAGCACCGCCACGCTGCAGGCCCAGTAGACGGCCCCGGCCAACAGCAGCCCCAGCAGCAACGCCCGCGGGAAATCACGCTGCGGATGACGAAACTCCGACGCCAGATGGGCAAAGGCCTCGAGACCGACAAAGCACCAAAACATCACCGCCAACGCCCCCGTCAGGGACGAGAGCGAAAGCTGCGACGGCGCAGGCCAAGGGATCTGCGTCGGTGAGATCCCGCCGCGCCACCAGACAGCGGCAATCAGCAGTACCACCAGCAGTGCGATCAGGGTTTGCAGGTTGGCGCTGGATCCCGCCCCCCGCGTCCCCAGCAGCCATACGGCCAGCAGCGTAATCAGCTCAACCGCCAGCAGGGGCGCGCCCTGCCAGCCGAACAGCGCCTGCCAGAAGCCGGCGGCGATCTGCAGCGACGCGGGCAGTCCCACCGGAATCACCGACAGAAAAAGCCAGCCGGTAACCCGCGCCATGTGCGGGCCAAAGGCCTTGCCGACAAAATGCGCGGCGCCGCCGGCGCTGGGGAAATGACGCCCCAGCGCGGCGAAGCCGATAGCGATGGGAAAAACCAGAACGATCAATAATGGCCAGGCCCACAGGCTATCGTCGCCTGCGACCTGAGCGGCCAGCGCCGGAACCGCAAAGACCCCGGTCCCCAGCAGGGAGGTGGACAGCATTCCCACCCCCTGCACCAGCCCTAACTCCTGTTTTAACGTAGCCACTGCCCTATCCTGCCAAGACGCGATAGGCGGCTCAGTCGTTCTGACCCTGACGGATGGTATTGATAATATTGGTGGTCGAGCAGCCATCCTCGAAGTTCAGGACTCGCACGTCACCACCAGCGGCGATCACCTCTTTCCCCCCGGCGATCTCTTCTGGCCTGTAGTCGCCCCCCTTGACCAGCAGGTCAGGCAGGATCTCCGCAATAATCCGCTGCGGCGTATCCTCCTCAAACGGGATCACCCAGTCGACCGACTCCAGTGCCGCCAGCACCAGCATACGCTGGGCCAATGGGTTGACCGGACGCTCCGGCCCCTTAAGGCGGCTGGTAGAGGCATCGCTGTTCACCGCCACGATCAGGCGATCGCCCAGCTTGCGGGCATTGGCCAGGTAGGAAACGTGGCCGGCGTGCAGAATATCGAAGACCCCGTTAGTCATCACCACCTTCTCGCCGCGCTGACGCGCCTGAAGAACCGCCGTTTTCAGCTCCTGCTGGCTCATCACGCCAAAGCCGGTATCGGCGCGACCACGAATGGCATTCTCCAGTTCGATGGGTGACACGGTCGAGGTCCCCAGCTTACCCACGACGACGCCGGCAGCGGCGTTGGCCAGGAAACAGGCCTCGTCCAGCGACGTTCCGGCGGCAATCGACGTCGCCAGCATCCCGATCACCGTATCGCCGGCGCCGGTTACGTCATAGACCTCCTGCGCCTGCGTCGGCATATGCAGCGGCGCAATGCCGCGCTGCAGCAGCGTCATTCCCTGCTCAGAGCGCGTCACCAGCAGCGCCGTCAGATCGAAGCGATCCATCAGCGCCAGGCCGCGATCCACGATATCCTGTTCGCTGTGACAACGCCCGACCACGGCTTCAAACTCAGACAGGTTTGGCGTCAGCAGGGTCGCGCCGCGGTAGCGCTCAAAGTCGGTTCCTTTGGGATCGATCAGCACTGGCACACCGGCATCGCGCGCCAGGCGGATCATCGCCTGCACCGACGCCAACGCCCCTTTGGCATAGTCAGAGAGGATCATCGCCCCCAGCTGCGGCAGCGCCTGGCGAATTCGCGCCAGGATCGGCTCGGGATCGACGCCACCGAACCCCTCTTCAAAGTCCAGGCGGATCAACTGCTGGTTACGCGATAGGACGCGCAGCTTGGTGATGGTTGGCTGGGTCGGTATCGCAACGAAGTCACACTCGACGTGCACCTCATCCAGGCGCGCGCTCAGCGCACGGGCGGCGTCATCGACGCCGGTCAGACCGACCAGGCGCGCGTTGGCGCCCAGGGAGGCAATGTTCATCGCCACGTTGGCCGCGCCGCCGGGACGCTCTTCGATAGTTTCCACTTTCACCACCGGCACCGGCGCCTCCGGTGAAATCCGGCTAGTCGGCCCATACCAGTAGCGATCCAGCATCACATCGCCCACCACCAGCACCTGGGCGCGGCGAAAATCAGGCAGGGTTACTTTCATCCCCAGACTCCTACATATCAAGATGGGCGCAATGTTATCACAATCGTCCTGATATCAATTACACTAGCAATCTAAATCTATTTTCGAGAATACATTAACGATAACCATGTCTGACAATCACGTTTATCCGCAGTTTCAGCGCCGCATGCTGCATCCCCGCTATTGGCTGACCTGGCTGGGCATCGGGCTCTTCTACCTGGTGATGCTGCTGCCCTATCCCTGGCTCTATCGCCTGGGCAAGATGCTGGGAAAAACGGCGATGCGCTTTATGAAAAAGCGCGTAGAGGTGACCCGGCGCAATCTGGCGCTCTGCTTCCCACAGATGCCGGTGGCGCAGCGCGAAGAGTGGGTCAGGCAGAACTTCGAGTCTGTCGGCATGGCGCTGATCGAGACCGGAATGGCCTGGTTCTGGCCCGACTGGCGCATCCATCGCTGGTGCCGGGTCGAAGGCGAGGAAAACATGCGGCAGGCCAAGCAGACAGGAAAAGGCATTTTATTGATTGGAATGCACTTTCTTACGCTGGAGCTGGGCGCGCGCATCTTCGGAATGCACAACCCGGGCGTCGGCGTCTACCGCCCTAACGATAACCCGGTTCTCGACTGGCTACAGACCTGGGGCCGGCTGCGCTCCAACAAATATATGCTCGATCGCCGCGACGTGAAGGGAATGATCCGAGCGCTGAAAGAGGGTGAAATCGTCTGGTACGCGCCGGATCATGACTACGGCCCGCGCAGCAGCGTATTCGTGCCGCTGTTTGCCGTAGAGCAGGCGGCGACCACCACTGGTACCTATATCCTGGCCCGCATGGGCAAACCGACGATCCTCCCCTTTATGCCGCTGCGCAACGCGGACGGCAGCGGCTATACCCTGCGTATTCAGCCGATGCTGCAGGACGTTCCGCTGGACGACCAAACTGCGACGGCGGCCTATATGAATCGGGTGGTGGAGCGTGAAATCATGCTGGCGCCGACCCAGTACATGTGGCTGCACCGCCGCTTCAAAACCTGCCCGCCGGGGGTCGCCTCCCGCTACTGAGGCCAGGCGCTCAGCGCGCCGTCCCCAGCCAGCGCTGCCAGCTCTCGCAGACCCGCGCCCGCTCATCAGCAAAGCGAGCGCTCTCCACCACCCCCGGCTGCGCCTGCAGCGCCAGATGGTGCAGCGCATTACGCAGCGTCACATAGGCATGGGTCAGCGCATCGGCCTCAGCCTGCGGCATCACCGCGTATTGCGCCATCATCTCAAAGATGCGTACATTGTCTGACCAGCGGATCAGACCCGGCTGTTCAGCGCCGTAGCGCAGCACCAGATACTGCGCGATAAATTCGATATCCACGATGCCACCGCGATCGGCCTTGATGTCAAACTGTGCCGCGTCACGGCTGCCCAGATGGGAGCGCATCTTTCCACGCATCTCGGCCACCTCGCGCCGCAGCATCGCCGCATCGCGCCCGCGGCACAGGATCTCGCGGCGAATGGCGTCAAACTGGCGATGCATCTGCGCGTCGCCGTAAACCGGACGCGCCCGCACCAGCGCCTGATGCTCCCAGGTCCAGGCCTCGCTGCGCTGATAGTCGCCGAAGGCGGTCAGGGTGCTGACCAGCATGCCGGCGGCGCCGGAGGGGCGCAGGCGAGCATCCACCTCGTACAGAATGCCGGAGGCGGTACGGGCGCTAAACAGGTGCATAATGCGCTGCGCCAGACGCAGGTAAAACTGGCGTCCATCGATACAGCGTGGCCCGTCGGTCATCACCTCTGCCGGACAGTCCAGCAGAAACACCAGATCCAGATCCGAGCCATAGCCCAGCTCCCAGCCCCCCAGCTTGCCGTAGCCGATCACCGCAAACCCGCGCTGCCCATGGTCAGTCAGATGCGTCGGCTGGCCGTAGCGCGCCACCATTTGCTCCCAGGCCTGCTGCACCACCGCATCGATCACCGCCTCGGCCAGATAGGTCAGGTGATCGCTCACCTTCATCACCGGCAGCGCGCCGGCGATATCGCTGGCGGCAATGCGCAACTGCTGCGCATGCTTAAACTGGCGTAGCGCCTCCAGGCGTTGCTCTTCATCATCCGGAATACGCAGCAGATACTGACGCAGCTCGTCGCGGTAGGACGCCTGATCCACCGGGCGATACAGCGTGACAGGATCGAGCAGCTCATCGAGCAGTAGCGGATAGCGGGCCAGCTGCTCGGCCAGCATCGGCGAGGCCGCACACAGACGGATCAGCTGATGCAGCGCCGCCGGAAACTCCATCAGCAGTTCCAGATAGGTCGTGCGGGTCACGATGTTGAGCAGCAGAGGCATCAGACGCTGCTGCAGCACCAGCGCGTCATCACGCACGCACACCTGCGCCAGCAGCGCTGGCATCAGCATCGCCAGCACCTCCCGCCCACGCGGACCGATAGTGCGTTTGTCCACGTCGCGGCGGAACGCCTCCAGCGTCTGCTGCAGCCGGAGGCGCTGCGCCGGATCCAGCTGCGGCATCAGTGCGGCCAGCTCGCTCTCGTCCAAACGCTCTTGCCACAGCGGCGCAAAGCGCAGCGCCGCGTCATCGCCGCCCTCCTCTTCATCCTGTTCATCATCGCCAATCAGCGCATTGAAGATCGCGCGTACCGCCGCCATATACGCCTGGAGCGCCCGGCGCAGCGCCGCCCAGTCCGTCAGCCCCATCCCATAGGCCAGGCGAGCCCGGTTGAGATCGTCCGACGGCAGCGTCTGCGTCTGCTGATCGTCAATCGCCTGCAGCAGATTCTCCAGACGGCGTAAAAAGAGATAGGCGTCGCGCAGCGCCGCCACCTGCGCCGACGTCAGCAGTCCCAGCTCGCCGATCGCCGCCAGCGCGGGCAGCAGCGCACGCTGCTGTAGGCTGCGCTCGCGTCCGCCGCGGATCAGCTGGAATACCTGGGTGATAAACTCGATCTCGCGGATCCCGCCCGCGCCGAGCTTGATATTCTCCTTCAGCCCGCGCCGGCGCACCTCTCGGGCTATCATGCCCTTCATATTGCGCAGCGACTGGATCACGCTGAAATCGATATAGCGGCGAAACACAAACGGACGCAGCAGACGGTACAGCGCTTGCCCATCGCGATCCTGCCCTTCGCCCAGCAGACGCGCCTTCACCATGGCGTAGCGCTCCCAGTCGCGCCCCTGCTCTTGGTAATAGTCCTCCAGCGCGGAGAAGCTCAGCACCAAAGGACCGCTGTCGCCGAAGGGACGCAGACGCATGTCGACCCGATAGACAAAGCCATCCTCCGTCGGCTGATCCAGCGCCTTAATCAGGCGCTGGCCGAGGCGGGTAAAAAATTGGGCATTATCCAGCTCGCGGCGGCCGCCGCGGGTGGCCCCGGACTGCGGATAGACAAAGATAAGATCGATATCCGAGGAGAAATTCAGCTCGCCGCCACCCAGTTTGCCCATCCCCAGGATCAGCAGCGGCTGGGCCTCACCGGCGGCGTTGCAGGGAACACCCCACTCCTGACAACAGCGGTGGTATAGCCAGTCGCGCGCGCCGATAACCAGCGTCTCCGCCAGCGCGCTCAGCTGGAGCAGGGTCTGCTGACAGTCGGTCTGGTCGCTGGCCTGCATCCAGGCAATCCGCGTCAGCATGTGGCGGCGAAACAGGCGCAGCGCCTGCATCAGCGTCGCCTCATCCTGCACCGGCGCCAGACACTCCGCCAGCCATCCGGCATACTGCTGCCACTCCTGCACCTGCGGCGGCATCTGCTGCAGCTGCTGCCACCATGCGGGGTGAGCGGCCAGACTGTCGGCGGCAAAGTCGCTCAGCGCCAACGCCGGCAGCGCCGCCGACGTCGCGCCCTGCAACCGCGCGGCCTGACGCGCTCCCTGACTGTACAGCAGCGCCGGCAGCGCCCGGGTCTCAGACATATTCACTCCCTGCAGAATGCGGCGGCGCCAAAGCCGCCTGGGTTAGACCGTCGCCCGCGCGCGGCGGGATATCACCGAATTAATGCGCGCCGTTGCGCCAAAAGGCCGGCTGATGCAACGCCTGTGCGCAGGCGGCCTCCGGTGTCGCCGCGGCGGAATGGGCAATGGCATGCGCCAGCGTCTGCCACGGCGCCAGGTAGTCGTCTACCGCCGCCTCGCCATACGCGCCGCCCAGCAGGCGTATCGCCAGAATCTGATGCTGCAGACGCGGCAGTTTGTCCTGATACTCCTGAGGATGGCGTACCTGGGCAAACAGCGCCTTCAGTTCAGCACCGCAGCGTCCCAGCATGATGTCGGCAAAGCGCTTGAACGAGCCGGACAGCTTGGCGCTTCCCGCTGCATCGAGATAGGATCGCCAGCCGGACTCGGCTAGCCAGCGAGTGAGTGCCCACTGGGTGGCCAGGGAGTCTCGGCCGTAGCACAGCGTCTGCGCCGCGCACGCCGGCTGCTGTATCTGCACCTCCAGCGCGCTCAGGCCGGCGCGCAGCGCCGCGCTGGCCTTACGCGGCACGATGCCGCCGAAGAGGGTCAGACTCTGCCGCAGCGCCGCCAGCGCCTCCTGGATCCCGCCCCGGGACTCCGCGTCTCCCCGCAGCCAGGCCTCTTCGTGGTATTGCCAGTGCGCCAGAATCTGCGCCAACGCGGCAGACATGCCCTGTTCGACGCTGGCGCGGGCCGCGGGCCGCAGCAGCGGGAACGCCCGCCGCCGCAGCGCGGCATTTCCCGCCGCCAGACGGTAGCCACGGGCGGCCTTACTCATGGCCCCCATCCGGATCCCATCCAGCGTCAGCAACTGTTCGGCAAAAGCGAGCAGATCGCCCCGTTCGCCCTGCAGCAGCTCCAGCTCGATTTCATGCAGCGCCTCACGCACCCCCTCGGCGCAAATATCGCCCCGATCAAGCGCCACTTCAATCTGGCTCTCACGGTACGTCACCACCCACCTCTCCCGCTGAAAGTCGGTCGAGAACAGCGGCTGCAGCGCCGTCTGCAGCGCATCGATATCGCAGTCATCCGGCCACACCTGCGCCGGAAAGCGGCGGAGATCCAGCTGCGGCGCATCCAGCGCAACGTTGTATTCCGGCCGCTGATGCAGGCCGCCGACGTCGCTACCGGCGGTTTTCAGGGTCATCTCATAGGCGCCTTCGCCGCCGCGGATCCGCAGTCCCATATCATGGCGGCGCAAAGTCTGGCACGCCGTCTCATAATAGATATTGCTCAGCGTCTGGGCGGGCGTATGCTGAAGAGGCCAACGGGCCAGGCTCGCGGGCAATGCGTGTACAGCGGAGGGGAGGGCGATGAATTTCAGTTCAATTTCCACGGTCATTTTTTCTGTCATATTAAGGTTTTACCGAGGTATTCAGCATTGCTCGGTAAAAAATGTAAAAACGGTGTCCAATGCAGGGCACATCAGTTACCATGCGCACCTTTCTGACGAACTATGCGCAGAAAACCATCAATTTAAGGTGCATGAGTGATGCCAGTAAATACTATTTTAGGCTTGTTTGCCAAGTCTCCGCTCAAACCGCTTCAAGAGCACGCCAGCCGCGTGCACGAATGCTGCAGCCTGCTGGTTCCCTTCTTTGCCGCCACCGCGCAGCAGCAGTGGGATCAGGCGCAGAAGATCCGTGAACAGATCTCCAATCTGGAAAAGCAGGCTGACACGCTGAAGCGCGAAATCCGACTGAAATTACCACGAGGTCTTTTTCTGCCGGTCGATCGCGGCGACATGCTGGAGCTGGTTACCCAACAGGATCGTCTGGCCAATCGCGCCAAGGACATCGCCGGGCGGGTCATCGGCCGCCGGTTGCAAATCCCCGCCGTCATGCAGGCTGACTTTGTAAGCTACCTACAGCGCTGCCTGGATGCGACCGCACTCTCCAGCAAGGTTATTCACGAGATGGATGAACTGCTGGAGACCGGCTTTCGCGGCCGCGAAGCCGATCTGGTCGAGCAGATGGTGATGGAGCTGGATCATATTGAGGATGATACCGACCATCAGCAGATCCTGTTACGCCAGACTCTGCTCTCCCTTGAGCACCAGCTCAACCCCGTCGACATCATGTTTCTCTATCAAATCATTGAGTGGGTCGGCGGCCTTGCCGATAAAGCGCTGCGCGTGGGTTCCCGACTGGAACTGATGCTGGCCCGTAGTTAATCACCACACCCGGACACAATAGATGGAAATCATTGCCAATCACGGCTCATTACTAATCATGGTGGCGGCCTTCTTTGGCCTGCTGATGGCTATCGGCATCGGCGCCAACGACGTCGCCAACGCGATGGGCACCTCCGTTGGCGCCCGCGCCGTCACCATCCGTCAGGCGATCGTCATCGCCATGATCTTCGAATTCGCCGGCGCCTATCTGGCCGGCGGTGAAGTCACCCAAACCATCCGCAGCGGCATCATCGATACCAATGCCTTCGCCGGTCATCCCCAGACGCTGGTCTTCGGGATGATGGCCTCGCTGCTGGCCGCCGGTATCTGGCTGATCGTCGCCTCGCTGATGGGCTGGCCTGTCTCCACCACTCACTCCATCATCGGCGCCATCATCGGCTTTGCCTGCGTATCCGTCGGCCCCGAAGCGGTCGAATGGGGCGGTGTAAAGGGGATCGTCGGCAGCTGGATCATCACACCGCTGATCTCCGGGGTGGTGGCCTATGGCATTTTCCTCAGCGCCCAGCGGCTGATTTTTAACACCGAAAACCCCTTCGCTAACGCCCGCCGCTTTGGCCCGGTGTATATGTTCCTGACCGCGCTGGTTATCTCGCTGGTCACCATCAAAAAAGGGTTAAAGCACGTCGGCCTGCACCTGACGGACGGCGAGACCTGGCTGATTTCGCTGCTGGTTTCCCTACTGGTCATGCTCGGCGGCTATCTGTACCTGTCGCGTAAATCCTTTACCGACGACGCAGACGAGCAGGATCACTTCCGCGGCGTTGAGCGGGTATTCAGCCTGCTGATGGTTATCACCGCCTGCGCCATGGCCTTCGCCCACGGCTCTAACGACGTCGCCAACGCCATTGGGCCGCTGTCTGCCATCGTCGCCATCGTGCGCGAGCCGAGCGTGCTGGCCGGCACCTCCCCCATCGTCTGGTGGATCCTGCCGCTGGGCGGTATCGGTATCGTCGTGGGTCTGGCGCTGATGGGACGTCGCGTCATGGAAACCGTGGGGACCGGCATTACCGATCTAACCCCGAGCCGCGGCTTTGCCGCCCAGTTCGCCACCGCCTCAACGGTAGTGATCGCCTCCGGTACCGGCCTGCCGATCTCCACCACCCAGACGCTGGTCGGCGCCGTGCTGGGCGTCGGCTTTGCCCGCGGTATTGCGGCGCTGAACCTTAACGTGGTACGTAACATTGTCGCGTCATGGATTGTGACCCTGCCCGCGGGAGCCGCGCTCTCCATTGCCCTGTTTTATCTGCTGCAGGCGATTTTCGGCTAATTATCTGCCCATCGCGCCAATAAGTAACAGTAAACCGGTCGCAGAGTCTCCCTCTGCGGTCGGTTTTTTGATAACCGCCACCGCGCCAGACGCCGGGGCTACGCGATAAATAGCTCGGACAGTTCTCATTTTAAGATTTTTCATTGCCTCACCCTATACTTCCCCTTACTATCAGCCCAATTCCCTCAACCAACGAACCGATTATCGCCATGCACCTATTCCGCCGGTTACTCCTGCCCCTGCTCAGCCTCTGTCTGGCCTTTCAGAGCCATGCCGAAGAACAGCGCTTTATTTCCGATGCGCTCAGTACCTACGTACACAGCGGGCCGGGTAACCAGTACCGCATCGTCGGCACGATCAACGCAGGCGATCCGGTCACGCTGCTGGGCATTAATCAACAGAGCCAGTTTGCCCAGATCCGCGATGCCAAAGGGCGCAGCGTCTGGCTTCCCCTCGATCAGCTCAGCAACCAGCCCAGTCTGCGCACGCGCGTACCGGCGCTGGAGGCTCAGCTCTCAGCCCTGACGGCCAAGCTCAGCCATATCGACGGCGAGTGGCAGCAGAAAACCGCGGAGATGCAGAACAAAGTTGCCGGCAGCGACGATGCGATCGCCCGCCTGCAGGCGGAGAATCAGCAGCTGCGTCAACAGCTAGGCAGCGCACAAAAAAGCCTCGGTGCCCTCAACTCGCAGCTGGATGACAAAAAGCGGGCCATTATCCTGCAGTGGTTCCTGTACGGCGGCGGCGTCGCCGGTGCCGGTCTGCTGCTGGGCCTGCTGTTACCGCGCCTGCTGCCCCGGCGCAGGAAAGAGCGCTGGATGAACTGATCCCCCACAACGCCGCCGCCCGCGGCGTTTTTTCTCTGGGGCGGCCGATTGCCGTCCATGGACGCTTGCGGTAACATAAGATTAACATTTAATCGGCTCTCTACCGAGGTAGGCACGTGAAGACATATCTGGTCGGTGGCGCCGTGCGCGACAAGTATCTACAGCTTCCCACTCAGGATCGCGACTGGGTCGTCGTCGGCGCAACGCCGCAGGCGCTGTTGGCGCAGGGCTACCAGCAGGTCGGTAAGGACTTCCCGGTATTTCTGCATCCGCGCAGCAAAGAGGAGTACGCCCTAGCGCGCACCGAACGCAAGGCGGGCCAGGGCTACACCGGCTTTAGCACCTATTTCGCTCCGGACGTTACCCTGGAGCAGGATCTGCTGCGGCGCGATCTGACCATCAATGCGATGGCGGAAGACGATGAGGGTCAGCTGATCGATCCCTACGGCGGCCTGCAGGATCTGCAGCAGCGTCAGCTGCGCCACGTCTCCGAGGCCTTTGTCGAAGATCCGCTGCGCGTGCTGCGCGTCGCCCGCTTTGCCGCCCGCTTCGCACCGCTGGGCTTTGAGGTCGCCGCACCGACTCTGGCGCTGATGCAGCGAATGAGCCAACGGGGCGAGCTGGCCCACCTGACGCCGGAGCGGGTCTGGCTAGAGACGGAGAAAGCGCTGTCCGGCCCCGCGCCGCAGGTTTATTTCCAGGTGCTGCGCGACTGCGACGCGCTGGCGGTGCTGTTCCCGGAGATCGATCGGCTGTTCGGGGTGCCGGCCCCCGCCAAGTGGCACCCGGAGATCGACACCGGCATCCATACCCTGCTTACCCTGGCCATGGCCAGCCATCTGAGCGACGACGTCGCCGTGCGCTTTGCCGCGCTGACCCACGATGTGGGCAAGGGACTGACTAATCCCAATTTCTGGCCCCACCATCACGGCCATGGGCCGGCAGGCGTGCGCCTGGTGCGGGAGATGTGCCTGCGCCTGCGCACGCCAAACCCGGTGCGCGATCTGGCGCTGCTGGTCGCCGAATATCACGATCTGATCCACACGGTGGAGCGCCTTCGCCCCGCGACGCTGCTCAAGCTGCTCGACACCATTGACGTCTGGCGCCGTCCCCAGCGTCTGCAGCAAATGATTCTGTGCAGCGAGGCCGACGCCCGCGGACGCACCGGTCTGGAGGCGCAACCCTACCCGCAGGCCGACTATCTGTGCGCCGCCTACCATCGGGTCGCCCAGGTTGCCGTTCGCGAGGTCATCGCCGACGGTTTTCAGGGGGCGGCTATCCGCGAAGAGCTACAGACGCGGCGCCTACAGGTGCTCAAAAGTTGGAAGGCCGCCCAGAAGGCGGCCTTAAACGCGGAATAGCGGGGAAAACGGCAGCGGGCGCATCCGCCCGCAAGATCAGCAGAAGACCAGATAAACCGCCGCCGCCACGATAAAGCGATAAATGGCGAAAGGCACAAAGGAGATCCGCTTTATCACGTTCAGGAAGGTCTTGATGGCGATCAGCGCCACCACAAACGCGGTAACAAATCCCACGCTGAACATCGGCAGATCGCCCAGCGACAGATAGGGCAAGCTTTTGTACAGCTCCAGCGCGCTGGCGCCCATCATCATCGGCACCGCCAGAAGAAAGGAGAACTCTGACGCTGCGTAGCGGCTCACGCCCATCAGCATGCCGCCAGAGATCGTCGCCCCTGAGCGGGAGAAGCCAGGCCACAGCGCCAGGCACTGAAAGCAGCCAATCATAAACGCCTGACGATAGGTGATGTCATCCAGCCCGACCGCCCACGCCTGCGCCGGCTTTAGCCATTCAGCGGCCAGCAGCAGCAGACCGCCCACCACCAGGGCATAGGCCACCGTCAACGGGGTAAACAGACTCTTGATAAAATCATGGAACAGCAGCCCCAGCACCACCGCCGGGATCATCGCCAGCACAATATGGCCCAGCGTCAGCTGCCCCTGACCGCGCCCTTCGCGCGCCACCGGGCGACCGAAGTGGATCCCGATCAGCCCAAACAGACGGCGCCAGAACATCACCACCACCGCCAGGATCGAGCCCAGTTGGATAATCACCTCAAACGTTTTCGCCTTATCCCCTTCAAAGCCCAGCCAGTGGCCAACAATAATCATATGGCCGGTGGAGGAGACCGGTAAAAACTCCGTCAATCCCTCGACGACGCCCAGAATAAACGCATTAAGCAGCGTATGCAGATCCATATACTCTCATTCTCTTCTTAGTACAGACGGCCAGTGGGCCGTAAAACGTTAGATGTCTGCCGTGCGGCAACCGCGTTCAATCACCACCCCGACGCTGTGCGCCTGGGCGACCGCGCCCGGCTTGCTCACCCGCAGGCGAACCCAGGGGCTGTTAAAGCGCGCCATCAATAGGGCGGCAACCTCTTCGGCCACCCGCTCGACCAGGGCAAAGCGATTCGGCTCTACGTGCTGTAGGATAGCCTCACTCACCTCGGCATAGCTCAGGCAGTGCGCCACGTCGTCGCTCTGTGCGGCGCGGCGGTTATCCCAGCCCAGCTCGACGTCAAATACCAGCCTCTGACGGATCGTCTGTTCCCACTCAAATACCCCGATAGTGGTGACGACGGTCAACCCTTCGATAAATACGATGTCCATCACGCGATTCTCGTTTTTTAGCCTGCTTCGGATACCACTTCTTGTAGAATGTGCGTATTATCCACAGATATCCGACGCTGTCGCGCACTAATCCATCCTGCGGCACGGGTGACCGGTCAGCGGGCGTACGGCGGCTCAACACCCTGATTTCTCTTTTACTCAAGACGGAGATGAATCCATGAGTGCGACTGCGTTAGGCATGATCATTTTCGCCTACCTGTGCGGCTCCATCTCCAGCGCCATTCTGGTTTGCAAAACGGCCGGACTCCCCGACCCAAGGGAAAATGGTTCTGGTAATCCCGGAGCAACCAACGTGCTGCGCATCGGCGGCCGCTTAGCCGCCGCCGTGCTGATCTTCGATGTGCTTAAGGGGATGATCCCGGTCTGGCTGGCCTATAAGCTAGAGGTGTCCCCCTTTTACCTCGGCCTGACGGCCATCGCGGCCTGCCTGGGCCATATTTACCCGGTATTCTTTCGCTTCCGCGGCGGTAAAGGCGTCGCGACCGCCTTTGGCGCCATCGCCCCCATCGGCTGGGATCTGACCGGGCTGATGATCGGCACCTGGCTGCTGACCGTGCTATTGAGCGGATACTCCTCGCTTGGCGCCATCGTCAGCGCGCTGATCGCCCCCTTCTACGTCTGGTGGTTTAAGCCGCAGTTTACCTTCCCGGTGGCCATGCTCTCCTGCCTGATTTTGGTGCGTCACCACGACAATATCCAGCGTCTGTGGCGTGGGAAAGAGGGAAAAATCTGGAAGAAAAAGGGCGCCAAAGACGCCCAGGATAGCGAGGGGCAGGCCACGCCTACGCCTCCCCGCGATGACGAACCGCCAACGCCGCGCTGAATACGCGAACGCCGCGGAGCGTTAACCGCCGACCGCCGCCGGCGGCAGCTCCGCCAGCGGCCAGCGCGGACGTACGCGAATAGACAGATCGGCATCGACGCCGCTCTTCAGACGCACCATGCCGGCATAGGCGATCATCGCGCCGTTATCGGTGCAGAACTCCGGACGGGCGTAGAACACCGCGCCACCGCGCTGCTGCATCATCTGCGCCAGACGCCCGCGCAGCGCACGGTTTGCGCTCACGCCGCCGGCCATCACCAGGCGCTGAAACCCGGTCTGATCCAGCGCACGGCGGCACTTGATCGCCAGCGTATCTACCACCGCATCTTCAAAGGCACGCGCAATATCGGCGCGGGTTTGCGCGTCATCGCCGTTGGCGTGAATCGTATTGGCGGCAAAGGTCTTCAGACCGGAGAAGCTGAGGTCCAGCCCCGGGCGATCGGTCATCGGACGCGGAAACACGAAGCGCCCCGGCACGCCCTGCTGCGCCATCCTGGAGAGAACCGGCCCACCGGGATAGTCTAGCCCCAGCAGCTTAGCCGTCTTGTCAAAGGCCTCCCCTGCGGCGTCGTCAATCGACTCGCCCAGCAGGCGATACTCGCCGATGCCGGTGACGCTGATAAGCTGGGTATGGCCGCCGGAGACCAGCAGCGCGACAAACGGAAACGCCGGAGGATTCTCCTCCAGCATCGGCGCCAGCAGATGCCCCTCCATGTGGTGTACCGGCACCGCCGGCACGCCCCAGGCAAACGCCAGCGACCGACCGACTGTCGCCCCGACCAGCAGCGCCCCGACCAGCCCCGGACCGGCGGTATAGGCCACGCCATCCAAATCCGCCGGGGTCAGATCCGCCTCACGCAGCGCCGCCTGAATCAGCGGCACGGTCTTCCGCACATGGTCACGCGACGCTAACTCCGGAACCACGCCGCCATAGTCAGCATGCAGCTTAATCTGGCTATACAGCTGATTGGCCAGGATCCCTTTTTCATCGTCGTAAATGGCGATACCGGTTTCATCACAGGAGGTTTCGATCCCAAGAATACGCATGGCGGCTCCAACAACACGTTCAGTACAACTCAAAGTGGCGCATAATAGCACAATTCTGCTATACTACTTCGCTTTCTTACTGCGGCCCATCGCCGTTGAAGGATGAGACAGCGCTTTACAAGCGGGTGCTGTTCGGATTAAAATTCCGCACCATTTTTGAACAGCTGGCGCATGGCCAGCGAAAATACCGATTTTTATCGAGGTGAGAGGCACATGCCGGTAATTAAAGTACGTGAAAACGAGCCGTTCGACGTAGCTCTGCGTCGCTTCAAACGTTCCTGCGAGAAAGCAGGCATCCTGGCTGAAGTTCGTCGTCGTGAATTCTATGAAAAACCGACCACCGAACGTAAGCGCGCTAAAGCGTCTGCTGTTAAACGTCACGCCAAGAAACTGGCTCGCGAAAACGCACGCCGTACTCGTCTGTACTAATTTGACCGGGGTTTTCCCCGCCGAATCCAGGTCACAGACCATGTCGTTGTTTGTATCGCACGGGCAATGACATACGAAGGCCGTGCCTTCCGAAAGGAAAGCGCGGCTTGTTCTCGTTTAGAGGCTGTAAAACTGTTTGCCTGTCGCCCTCTCAGCGCCGACGGCGGACAACCACTGTAAAGGGCTTATGGCTGGACGAATCCCACGCGTATTTATCAACGATCTGTTGGCTCGTACCGATATTGTCGAGCTGGTTGATGCGCGTGTGAAACTTAAGAAGCAGGGGAAGAACTACCACGCCTGCTGTCCATTCCACTCAGAAAAAACGCCCTCGTTTACCGTTAACGCGGACAAACAGTTTTACCACTGCTTCGGCTGCGGTGCCCACGGCAACGCCATTGATTTTTTGATGAACTATGATCGGCTTGAGTTTGTCGAAAGCATAGAAGAGCTGGCGACCATGGCGGGGCTGGAAGTGCCCTATGAGTCCGGCAGCGGGCCGAGCCAGATGGAGCGGCATCAGCGCCAGAACCTGTATCAGCTGATGGATGGCCTGTGCGGCTACTATCAGCAGTCCCTGCGTCAGCCGGGCGCAACGCAGGCGCAGCAATATCTGACCGGGCGCGGCATGAGCCAGGCCATTATGGATAGCTTTGCCATCGGCTACGCGCCGCAGGGCTGGGACAACGCCCTGAAACGCTTTGGCCGCGACGCGGGCGGTCGTACGGCGCTCAACGATGCCGGGATGCTGGTGAATAACGAGAACGGTCGTAGCTACGATCGCTTCCGTGACCGTATCATGATCCCCATCCGTGACAAACGCGGGCGGGTGATCGCCTTTGGTGGTCGGGTTCTGGGCAGCGGCACGCCGAAATACCTGAACTCGCCCGAAACGGAGATTTTCCATAAAGGCCGCCAGCTGTTTGGCCTGTATGAGGCGCTGCAGCACGCCGCACAGCCGGAGCGTCTGCTGGTCGTCGAAGGTTATATGGACGTCATCGCGCTGGCGCAGTATGGCGTCAACTATGCGGTGGCATCGCTGGGAACCTCCACGACCGCCGAGCATATCCAACTGTTGTTCCGCCATACCGACAGCGTCGTGTGCTGTTACGATGGCGATAACGCCGGGCGCGAGGCCGCCTGGCGCGCGCTGGAGACCGCACTGCCCTACCTGAGCGACGGCCGTCAGCTAAAGTTTATGTTTTTACCCGAAGGGGAAGACCCGGATACGCTGATCCGCAAAGAGGGGGCCGAGGCCTTCGAACGGCGAATGAACGATGCGCATCCCCTGTCCACCTTTCTGTTCGACAGCCTGCTGCCGCAGGTCGATTTGAGTACCCCGGATGGCCGGGCCAAGCTGAGTGCGCTGGCGCTGCCGCTTATCGGCCAGGTACCCGGCGAGACGCTGCGTCTGTACCTGCGCCAGTCGCTGGGACAGAAGCTGGGAATACTCGACGATAGCCAGCTGGAAAAGCTGCTGCCTCGGCGCAGCGAAGCGGTAAAGAATTATCAGCCGCCGCGGTTAAAACCAACGACTATGCGTATACTTATCGCATTGCTGGTACAAAACCCGGCGTTAGCCGCCGAAGTACCGACGCTGGACGGATTACGCCAGCACCCGTTGCCGGGCCTACCGCTGTTCATCGAGCTGGTAGAAACCTGCCTGGCACAGCCGGGACTGACTACCGGGCAATTGCTGGAGCTGTATCGCGATAATAAATATGCGTCACAGCTTGAAACGCTAGCAACGTGGAACCACATGATTATTGAGCCTATGGTGCTCGAAACCTTCGTGGATACCCTCGGCAGTCTGTACGACGCCGTGCTGGAGCAGCGCCTGGAGCAGCTCATCGCCCGAGCCAGAACCGACGGGCTAACGCCTGCGGAGCGCGAAGAGGTGCGCTCACTGAATGAGGCGCTGGCCAAAAAGAACTAACGCATAATAAACACCGTCGGCATTAATAGGGCGGTGACTAAACTTAATAGTAAATTTAGCGGCTTGATTGCCGATACCACGCAGGATGTAGCCCCTGCATGCCGCAATACCGGGGAGCGGCGACGAATGAAAGTAACCCGCGTACGGCCCTGATAATCCGGGCCTTAAGCATCGTTGGCGGTCATAGATAATCCGACCAACACCAATTCAAACTCTGAAGTGTGGATACCGTCTTATGGAGCAAAACCCGCAGTCACAGCTCAAACTTCTTGTTACCAAGGGCAAGGAGCAAGGCTACCTGACCTATGCTGAGGTCAATGACCATCTGCCGGAAGATATCGTCGACTCCGATCAGATCGAAGACATCATCCAAATGATTAATGACATGGGCATCCAGGTGATGGAAGAAGCACCGGATGCCGATGACCTGATGCTGGCGGAGAACATTGCCGACGAAGACGCCGCAGAGGCGGCGGTACAGGTTCTGTCCAGCGTCGAATCCGAAATTGGCCGTACCACCGACCCAGTGCGCATGTACATGCGTGAAATGGGCACCGTCGAGCTGCTGACCCGCGAAGGGGAAATCGATATCGCCAAGCGTATCGAGGACGGTATCAACCAGGTTCAGTGCTCCGTCGCCGAATACCCGGAGGCCATCACCTACCTGCTGGAGCAGTATGATCGTGTTGAAGCCAGCGAAGCGCGTCTGTCCGACCTGATCACCGGTTTTGTCGATCCCAACGCCGAAGAGGAGATGGCGCCGACCGCAACCCACGTGGGTTCTGAGCTGCCGGAAGAGGAGCTGGACGACGACGAGGATGAGGACGAAGACGAGGACGACGACAGCGACGATGACAACAGCATCGATCCGGAGCTGGCGCGTCAAAAATTCGTTGAGCTGCGCCAGCAGTACGAAAAAACCCGTCTGGCCATCAAGGCCGAAGGACGCAGCAGCGGTAAGGCGCAGGAAGAGATCCAGAATCTGTCTGAAATCTTCAAGCAGTTCCGCCTGGTGCCGAAGCAGTTTGACTATCTGGTCAGCAACATGCGCGAAATGATGGATCGCGTACGTGGTCAGGAGCGCCTGATCATGAAGCTGTGCGTTGAGCAGAGCAAGATGCCGAAGAAGAACTTCATCACCCTGTTTACCGGCAACGAAACCAGCATCACCTGGTTTGACGCCGCGCTGGCCATGGGCAAACCCTGGGGCGAAAAGCTCAAGGATATGCGTGAAGACGTTGAGCGTAGCCTGCAGAAGCTGCACCTGATTGAAGAAGAGACCGGCCTGACCATTGAACAGGTCAAAGACATCAACCGTCGTATGTCCATCGGCGAGGCCAAAGCGCGTCGTGCGAAGAAAGAGATGGTTGAGGCTAACCTGCGTCTGGTTATCTCCATCGCCAAAAAGTACACCAACCGCGGCCTGCAGTTCCTGGACCTGATCCAGGAGGGCAACATCGGTCTGATGAAGGCGGTCGATAAGTTTGAATACCGTCGCGGCTACAAGTTCTCCACCTACGCGACCTGGTGGATCCGTCAGGCGATCACCCGCTCTATCGCCGATCAGGCGCGCACCATCCGTATCCCGGTGCATATGATTGAGACTATCAATAAGCTCAACCGTATTTCACGCCAGATGCTGCAGGAGATGGGGCGAGAGCCGACGCCGGAAGAGCTGGCCGAGCGCATGATGATGCCAGAAGACAAGATCCGCAAGGTGCTGAAGATTGCCAAAGAGCCGATCTCCATGGAAACGCCGATCGGTGACGATGAAGATTCGCATCTGGGTGACTTTATCGAAGATACCACCCTGGAGCTGCCGCTGGACTCCGCGACCTCTGAAAGCCTGCGCTCCGCCACCCGCGACGTGCTGGCCGGGCTGACCGCCCGCGAGGCGAAAGTCCTGCGCATGCGCTTTGGCATCGATATGAATACCGACCACACCCTGGAAGAGGTCGGTAAGCAGTTCGATGTTACCCGTGAGCGTATCCGCCAGATCGAAGCCAAGGCGCTGCGCAAGCTGCGCCACCCAAGCCGCTCTGAAGTCCTGCGCAGCTTCCTGGACGACTAAACCCGTCTCGGCCACGCGACGCTTCCCCACCCCGGTCTGCTGGCCGGGGTTTTTCTTTTTCAGCGCGCGGCGCGTTCACCCCGCTCCCGCCAACCCGCTCAGCTATCCTGCGGCGTCAGCGCCAGATAGAGCTCCCGGTAACGCTCTACCAGCGCAGTCAGCGTCGCCCGATTCAGGCCGCTGGGGTTAGGCAGCACCCACAACATCGTATCGCCGATACCCAACGCCTGGCGTCCCCAGGCGGGGCGGCGAATCCCAAATGCCTGGGTAAAGGCCTGTTTACCCAACACCGCCAGCGCCTGTGGCTGATAGCGCGCGATCTTCGCCTGTAGCGCATCCCCCCCGGCGCGCAGCTCCGCGGCCGTCAGCTCGGCGGCCGTTACCGTCGGGCGCTGTACCAGCGCGGTGATCCCACAGCCGGTATCCAGTAGATGACGCTCCTCCTGGGGCGCCAGCTGACGATCGGTAAAGCCCGCCAGATGGATCACCGACCAGAAA
The DNA here is from genome assembly GCF_000800725.1 of Edwardsiella sp. EA181011. Classification (NCBI taxonomy): domain Bacteria; kingdom Pseudomonadati; phylum Pseudomonadota; class Gammaproteobacteria; order Enterobacterales; family Hafniaceae; genus Edwardsiella; species Edwardsiella sp. EA181011. The sequence goes on from NZ_CP011364.1 coordinate 137,154, forward strand.
CGGTTATGCGGATTAGCAAAATGGTAGCCCGTATGGGCCGAGCTCAACCCCGGGTTGATGCCGCAAAAAACCACCCGTAGCCCGGGTGCCAAAATGTCCACGCTCATCACGTCGCCTTTGCATTCTCGTCGTACCCGAAATCTTACCGTAATAACAACGAGCTAGCCATGTTCAAAAAAGCGGCGTCCGCTGCGCTAGCACTGGATCTTCCCCCTTGATTTACTCTATAATCCTCGCCATTCGGCCCCTTAGCTCAGTGGTTAGAGCAGGCGACTCATAATCGCTTGGTCGTTGGTTCAAACCCAACAGGGGCCACCAAATTTTAGCTTTAGATTCAATCGATTAAGCCACCCTCAACGAGGTGGCTTTTTTGTTGGTAAACGATATTGTCCCTTTTCCTCCCCCCCGCCCACGCGCGCAAGCGACGCGTATAACGGCCTAGTCCATATTATCTACGCGGCGGGAAAGGAAAGCAGAGGCGCTAAAGGGCGGGCTCCCGTCCGCGCGGCGGCGGACGATAGTCCACACGGAAGGGAGGGATTACAGCGTGCGACGGCCAAAGGCATCCTGCCAATCCTGCTCAAACTGGGCAACCGCGGCCGTGACGGCAGGGGCGCTGATAAACTGCTCGGCGACCTCCACCGGCAGGGTAATCGCGCCGCAGCCCGCCAACAGACAGTCCAGCGCCTGACGGGCATTCTTGAAGCTGGCGGCCAGCACCGTGGCCTGCGGCGCATGCAGGGTCAGTAGACGCTGCAGCGCCTCTACCGTCTGAATCCCATCTCCCCCCTGCGCATCCAGCCGGTTAACGTAGGGCGCGATATAGTCGGCACCGGCCAGCGCCGCCAACAGCCCTTGCCCGGCCCCGTATACCGCGGTACCAAGTGTAGGAATACCTTCCTGTTTCAACAACTTAATTGCTGCTAATCCTTCCGCCGTCACCGGCACCTTCACCACCAGATTGTCCACGATGGCGCGTAGCGCGCGCGCCTCGCTCACCATGCCCTGCGCATCGTTCGCCATCACCTGGGCAAACAGACGGCCGCGGCCGCCCAGCGCATCGTACAGGCGCGGTAGCGCCTGCGCGGGCGACAGGCCACTGCGGGCCAGAATGCTGGGATTGGTGGTGACACCCGCCAGCGGCAGGAGACGGGCCAGGCGCTGAACGGCCGCGCCGTCGGCTGTGTCGAGATAGAGTTCCATGCTTATGTCCTTAATCAAAGGTGACGCAGGGCTAATTTTTGTTCAGTATAGCGGCGAAAAGCGCTCCAATTATTGATTAAAATCAAATCAACTTTCATTCGAAAGTTATTTAATCTTCATAAGAAGAAAACGGAGCCTTGACGATGATCTTTAATATCCAGCGTTACTCCACCCACGATGGCCCGGGGATCCGCACGGTGATCTTCCTCAAAGGCTGTTCCCTGGCATGCCGCTGGTGTCAGAATCCAGAGAGTCTGACCCGAACGCCCCAGCTGCTGTATGACGAACGCAGCTGTCTGGCGGAGTGCACGCTATGCCAGCGGGCCGCCCCCGCGGTCGCCATACGCACTGGCCAGGGGCTTACACTGCGGCGCCAACGGGCCGATGCCGACGCCCTTGAGCGCCTGCGCGAGTGCTGTCCCAGCCAGGCGCTGACGGTCTGCGGTGAGGCACTCCCCGTCGATGAGATCCTGCGCCAGGCTGAGCGCGATCGCCCTTTCTATCAACGCAGCGGCGGCGGCATCACGCTCTCCGGCGGCGAGCCCTTTATGCAGCCGACGCTGGCCGAAACGCTGCTCCGGCGCTGTCATCAGTCGGGGATCCACACCGCCGTTGAGACCTGTCTGCATGTGCCCTGGCGCTATATCGCCCCGGCGCTGCCCCATACCAATCTGTTCCTAGCGGATCTCAAGCACGTCGATGAAGCGCGCTTCCGTGAGTGGACCGGCGGCAGCGCGCGGCGGGTTATGGATAATCTGGCGCGCCTGGCCGCCGCAGATGCGACGCTGATCCTGCGCGTGCCGCTGATCCCCGGCTTTAACGCCAACCTCGGCGATATCCGCCGGATCGTCGACTTTGCCGCCGCAGCGCTCACCGTCCGCGAGATTCATTTCCTGCCCTACCACACACTGGGGCGCAATAAATACCGTCTGCTCGGTCAGCCTTATCTGGCACCTGCGCAGCCACTAAACGATCCCGCTTTGCTCGATGCGGCGCGCGAGTATGCGTGCCAGCGCGGTCTGAGCGTGATTCTGGGAGGATAATACGATGACCATACTGCAGCTGAACACCCTGAGTGCGCGTATCCGGGCGCATAAAGAGGCGCTGATCCATATCGTCATGCCGCCGATCTGCACCGAGCGGGCGGTTCACTACACCGAGGCCTACCAGCGTCATCTGGACAAACCTGTGCCGGTACGCCGCGCGCTGGCGCTGGCGGAGCACCTGACCCGTCGCACCATCTGGATTAACCATGATGAGCTGATCGTGGGTAATCAGGCCAGCCGGGTACGCGCGGCGCCGATCTTCCCGGAGTATACGGTAAGCTGGATCGAGAAGGAGATCGACGATCTGGCCGATCGCCCCGGCGCCGGTTTCAACGTCACGGAGGAGGACAAAGCGGTTCTGCACCGCGTCTGCCCATGGTGGCGCGGGCAAACCGTGCAAGATCGCTGCTACGGCATGTTTACCGATGAGCAGAAGGCGCTGCTGGCCAGCGGCATCATCAAGGCGGAGGGCAACATGACCTCCGGCGACGCCCACCTGGCGGTCAACTATCCGCTGCTGCTGGAGATCGGTCTAGATGGGCTGCGCGAGCGGGTTGCCGCGCGTCGTCGTCGCATCGATCTGACGCAGCTGGACGATCTGCACGGCGAACAGTTCCTCAAGGCCGTCGATATCACGCTCGAGGCGGTTAGCCAGCACTGCCTGCGTTTCGCCGCCCTGGCCCGACGCATGGTCGTCGATGAGCCGCGGGCCGAACGGCGCAGCGAGCTGCTCACCATCGCCGACGGCTGTGAACACATCGCCCACCGACCACCGCAGAGCTTCTGGCAGGCGCTGCAGCTGTGCTACTTTATCCAGCTGCTGCTGCAGATCGAATCGAACGGCCACTCCGTCTCCTTTGGCCGCATGGATCAGTATCTCTACCCCTGGTATCGCCGCGATGTCGAGCTGGAGCATCGCCTCAGCCGCGAGCAGGCCATTGAGCTGCTGCAAAGCTGCTGGCTGAAGCTGCTGGAGGTCAACAAGATCCGTTCCGGCACCCATTCCAAGGCCTCGGCGGGCAGCCCGCTATACCAGAACGTCACCATCGGCGGTCAGAATCTGGTGGACGGCACGCCGCAGGATGCGGTGAATCCCCTCTCCTACGCCATTCTGGAGTCCTGCGGACGCCTGCGCTCCACCCAACCCAATCTGAGCGTACGCTACCATGCCGGGATCAGCGACAACTTCCTCGAGGCCTGTACTCAGGTGATCCGCTGCGGCTTTGGCATGCCGGCGTTCAATAACGATGAGATCGTCATTCCGGCCTTTATCGACCTTGGCGTCGCACCACAGGATGCCTATCAGTACGCCGCCATCGGCTGTATTGAGACCGCCGTGGCGGGAAAATGGGGCTACCGCTGCACCGGGATGAGCTTTATCAACGTTGCCCGCGTCATGCTGGCGGCGCTAGAGGGGGGACGCGACGCCACCAGCGGCGACATTTTCCTACCACAGCCACAGGCGCTGTCACAGGGGAACTTCGCGGATTTCGAGCAGGTGATGACCGCCTGGGAGCACCAGATCCGCTACTACACGCGCAAATCTATCGAGATCGAATACGTGGTTGATACGGTGCTGGAGGAGAACGCCCACGACATTCTCTGCTCCGCACTGGTGGATGACTGTATCGAGCGCGCCAAGAGTATCAAACAGGGCGGGGCCAAATATGACTGGGTCTCTGGCCTACAGGTCGGTATCGCCAACCTGGGCAACAGTCTGGCCGCGGTGAAAAAGCTGGTCTTTGAGCAGGGCAGTATCCGCCAGCAGGATCTGGCCGACGCGCTGGCGCAGGACTTTAACGGCCCGCAGCATGAGCTGCTGCGCCAGCGCCTGCTCAACGGTGCGCCCAAGTACGGCAACGACGATGACAGCGTGGACGCACTGCTGGTGCGGGCCTATGACGGCTATATTGATGAGCTGTCCCACTACTGCAACCCACGTCACGGTCGCGGGCCGGTCGGCGGCGGCTACTACGCCGGCACCTCGTCGATCTCGGCCAACGTCCCCTTCGGCGCCGCCACGCTGGCCACGCCGGACGGCCGTAAGGCCCATACGCCGCTGGCGGAAGGCGCCAGTCCCGCCTCCGGCACCGACCGTATCGGACCGACGGCGGTGATGGGCTCGGTCGGCAAGCTGCCGACCCGAGCCATCCTGGGCGGGGTGCTGCTGAACCAGAAGCTCAACCCTGCAACGCTAGAGAATGAGCGCGATCGCCAAAAGCTGATGCTGCTGCTGCGCACCTTCTTTGAGGTTCATAAGGGGTGGCATATCCAGTACAACATCATCTCACGCGATACCCTGCTCGATGCCAAGGCACACCCTGAGCGCTACCGCGATCTGGTGGTACGCGTCGCCGGCTATTCGGCATTCTTTACCGCGCTGTCGCCGGATACCCAGGACGATATCATCGCCCGCACCGAACACGTGCTGTAATAAAAAACGGCGCCGTCCAACCGGGACGGCGCCGCCATGCTCACCTTCGCTGCATTAATCAGTTCATCTTATGTAGGCGCTTAACATCGATCTTGGTGGTGTTCCAATCTTTGTCGACCTCACCCTGGATCTCCACCTTGTCTTTCGGCGTTACGGTCTGCCCGTTCCAGTACTTGTGGTCGATCTCAACTTCAATGGTACCGGTGGCATCGCGGAAAGTGTAGTGGTCGCCGCGCACGCGCTGTTCAATGTTGCCCTGCAGCACAACCCAGCTGTTATCGTTGAGATCTTTCGCCTTCGCCACGGTAGTCACCGCCTGCTGGCCGCCGACAAAGCCGCCGCTCTGCTGGGTATTCTGAACCTGTTGCGTCGTACCCGGGCCAGAGAATCCACCTGTCTGAGCCAGAACCGGTGCACTGCACAGGGCCAGAATAGCGAAAATAGCAGCACTTTTTTTCATCATTGTTCTCCCGTTATGGAATTCAGAAAGCAGCCTCGCTGACTGCCGATGAGTGCATTACACCAAACAGTCCTTAACAAGATCTTAAGTATGTATCATAGCGCCCAATTTTTTTTATCACCGCCGATAGTGCCCGATTACGCAGCGCTAACGCTGTACAAAACGCTTGCCACACGGTTAAATCAGGCGCAGTAGTCAAGGGAAAATGAGCATATGCGCGTACTGTTAATTGAAGACGATCGCCTGATCGGCGACGGCATTAAAGCCGGATTGAGTAAGATGGGATTTAGCTTGGACTGGTTTACCGATGGGCTGCAGGGTATGACGGCGCTGGAGAGCGCGCCCTATGACGCCGTGATCCTCGACCTGAGCCTGCCGGGCATCGATGGGCTGGAAATCCTGCGCCGCTGGCGCGAGGCGGGGCACGCGGAGCCGGTTCTGATCCTGACCGCCCGCGATGCCCTGGAGCAGCGGGTAATCGGGCTACAGCAGGGCGCAGACGACTACCTGTGTAAGCCCTTCGCCCTGATCGAGGTCGCCGCACGCCTGCAGGCCCTGATCCGCCGCAACCACGGTCAGGCCCAAACCCTGCTCAGCCACGGCGCGGTGAGCCTCGATCCCCTGAGCCTCACCGCCACCCTCGACGGCGCGTCGCTACCGCTAAAACCCAAGGAGTTTGCCCTGCTGGAGCTGCTGCTGCGCAACGCTGGGCGCGTACTGCCGCGCTCGCTGATCGAGGAGAAGCTCTACAGTTGGGATGACGATGTCTCCAGCAACGCCGTCGAGGTCCACATTCACCATCTGCGCCGCAAGCTGGGCAGCCACTTTATCCGCACCGTGCACGGCGTCGGCTACACGCTGGGAGACGCCTGATGCGCCATCTGTCCCGCCAGCTGACCCACAGCCTGCGCGCCAGGCTGACCGGCGGCTTTTTGATCCTGGTACTGCTGGTCTGGAGCAGCGCCAGCATCCTGACCTGGTATCAGACGCGCGACGCGCTCAACGAGCTGTTCGACACCCAGCAGATGCTGTTTGCCAAACGCCTGCTGGCCTTCGATCTCAGCCAGCTAAAGCACCCGCTGCAGCTGCCACAAAGCCATGATTTGCTACGCAAACACCGCGGCGATCAGGATAAGGACGCGCTGGCCTTCGCCATCTTCAACGCCGATGGACGCATGCTGCTCAACGACGGGGACAACGGCGATAATCTGGTGTATCGCTACCAGGGGGACGGCTTTACCGATGGCTATCTGGATAACGACGATGACAGCTGGCGGCTGCTGTGGCTCACCACCCCGGACGGACGCTACCGGATTTTAGTCGGCCAGGAGTGGGACTATCGCAACGACATGGCGCTGAGCATCGTCGGGGCGCAGATGGTGCCTTGGCTGGTTGCGCTACCGGTCATGGTGATCCTGCTGCTGCTGGTGGTCAGCCGCGGGCTGGCGCCCTTGCACCGCCTGGCGGCGGCGCTGGGGCGACGGCGCCCGGACGATGCCACCCCGTTACCCCGCGATGCCATTCCCAGCGAGGTCTGGCCGGTGGTCGAATCACTCAACACCCTATTTGCCCGTACCAACGCGCAGATGGTGCGCGAGCGGCGCTTTACCTCTGACGCGGCCCATGAGCTGCGAACCCCGCTGGCGGCGCTGCGAGTTCAGGCCGAAGTGGTACAGCTGGCGCAGGATGATATCGCCCTACGTCAGCGCGCGCTGGGCCAGCTGGAGCAGGGGATCGATCGCGCGACCCGCCTGGTGGATCAGCTGTTGACCCTATCGCGCCTCGACTCGCTATCCCAGCTGGATGATGTGCAGCCGCGGGCACTGGCCGAGCTCCTACAGACGGCGGTGATCGACATGGACGCGAAGGCCCATGCCGCAGGGGTCGCCCTGGCACTATCGGTAGACGATCCCAGGGTATGCCGGCGTATCCAGCCGCTGCTGTTCTCTCTGCTGCTCCGCAACCTACTGGATAACGCGATCCGCTACAGCCCGGCGGGCAGCCAGGTCACCCTGCGGCTGACCAGCCACAGCCTGCAGATCACCGATAACGGCGCCGGCGTCAGCGACGCCGTGCTGCAGCGCTTGGGCGAGCGCTTCTACCGTCCGCCGGGCCAGGAAAAAACCGGCAGTGGACTGGGTCTCTCCATCGTCCGTCAGATAGCCTCCCTGCATGGGATGCAGGTACAGTTCAGCCACGCGCCGGACGGAGGGTTTCAGGTCACGCTGCGCTGGTAAGCGACGCGCCCGCCGACGCGCGCTAAGTCTCTCCAGGGCTCAGACCCATCCCTGACGGCGGAACGCGTGTAGCTGCGCGACAAACAGCTGCATCTCCTGCGGCGTCCCCAGCGTCAGACGGTTCCAGTTATTTAACGGAGGGAAGGGGCGGCCGACCAGGATATGGTGCTGCTTCATTCGCGCCTGGTAACGCGCGGCATCACCGTTAACCTGATGAAAAATAAAGTTGGCCTGCGACGGCAGATAGGCCAGCTTCAGCTCATCCAGCGCCGCGCACACGATCTGCGCGAGAGATCCATAGTCTTACGGCTGTGCTCCACGAAGACGCGGTCCTGCAGGGAGGCCAGCGCCGCAGTGGCGCCTGCGCTGTTGGTATTATCCAGCGACATCAACGCCTCACTCTGCGCGGCGACCGACGGCGCCGCGACCCCATAGCCCACCCGCAGCCCGGCCAGCGCGTACAGCTTAGAGAACGTGCGCGTCACCAATAGATTCTCATGCCCCGCCTGCACCAGTGTCACGGCGCTGCGAAAGGCCGGATCGCTGACAAACTCGGCATAGGCCTCATCGATGACAAAGAAGGTATCCGGCGGCGCCTGAGTGATCCACGCCGCCAGCGCATCGGCCGAGGTGAGGGTCGCCGTCGGATTGTTCGGGTTACACAGATAGACCAGCGACAGGCCACTAAACGCGCGGGTGCGCCGCTGCATCTCCGCCAGCGGGAACCCCAGCTGCGCATCCAGCGGCACCTTGACCACCTCGACCCCCAGCGGCTGCAGATACAGCTCTGCGTAGTTAAAGGTGGGATCCGGCACCACCAGCTGCACCGCCCTTCCCTGGCGCTGTGCGGCGATCGCCTGCGCCTGCAGAATGGCACGAATACACTCCGAGGAGCCATTGCCCAACGACAGGTGGGCCGGCGTCAGCGCCATCTCGCTGGCCAGCGCGGCAATCAGCGCCTCCCGCGCCGCATCGGGATAACGAAAGGCCCCGGGCAACGCGGCGGCGATCGCCTGGCGCGCCTGGGCCGACATGCCGAGGGCATTCTCGTTAAAATTCAGCGCCAGCGGATGGTCAGCATCGGGCGCGGAGGGCCCTGGGGCGACAGACTGCGCCCGGGCCAGCGCGCCCGGGCCAGAGAGCGACAGCGCGCCCAGCAGGGCGACGGAGGATTTAAGCAGGGTGCGACGATCCATGGCAAAGTCCTTTTCTTTTTCCGGCCCGACCGATGCGAAGGCAGCCCCGGATCGGTCGAGCCGGAAGACAATATTGGGATAACGGCGAAATGGGGATAACCGCGTTCAGCATAACCAAAAGTTACACTACAACCAATATCTATTCACTTTCCATGATTGTTTATTTAACTCTGACGCGATATTCAGGCCGTTTTCACCGCCTTGAGCACCACAAATTTACGGTTCATTCCCAGGGTAGCGCAGTTGCCAAACAGGCGACGCAGCTTCGGATAATAATCCAGGTGACGGTTACCGACGATATACAGCGCCCCGTTGCGCTTCAAACAGCGACGCGCGGCGACGAACATGTCCCACGCCACCTGATCGGTAATCGAATGCTGCTGATGGAACGGCGGGTTACACAGCACGGCGTCCAGCGTGCCGCCTTCGCGCCCCGCCAGCCCGTTACCGACCCAGAACTCACAGCGCGCCAAATCCTGCGGACGGTTATGCTGCACGTTCAGGTGCGCCGAAGCCACCGCCATATAGGATTCATCGGCAAACAGCACCCGCGCCTGCGGGCTGCCGCTCAGCGCCGCCAGCCCTAGCACGCCGTTGCCACAGCCCAGATCGGCCACCTCGCCCTGTAGCCCCTCCGGCAGATGCTGCAGGAAAAAGCGCGCGCCGATATCCAGGCTGCCACGGGAGAAGACACCTGCATGATTATGCATGGTGTAAGGCGTCCCCTCCAGCGACCAAACGGTCGTAGCCGGCGCCGGCGCCACCGTACGCTCGCCCACCTGACAGTAAATCAGACGGGCCTTTTTCCACGCCAGAGAGGTATGCGTCTCCCCCAGGATCGACTCAAACAGCTGTAGGGTCGAGGTATGAATATCGCGCGCCTTGGCCGCGGCGATAATGCGGGTATCCGGCGCGACCACCGCCCGCAGCGCATGCAGCGCATGCAGCTGTTGCTCCAGCAGCGCCAGCATTTTAGGCAGCTTAATCACCACCAGCGCGGGGGCCTCCGGCAGCGGGCTCAGGCTGTCTAACAGGGTAATGGCATCCTCGTCCAGCTCGTTAAGCTGCAGATTATGGCGCGTCGCCAGCTGGCTGACGTAGGAGTCGCTCACCGAGTAGGGACGCAGATCGTGCAGAGCGCAGGCCAGCGCACCAAAGGCATCGTTAAAGATGATGGTCGGGCGTCCCTGCGTCTGGCTCGGATCGATCTGCTGCAGCAGGTATTCGTCTGCGGCCTCCCAGGCCTGCAGGGAAGGATCGTCAGACTGACGGGGAAAACGCGCCAGCGTCAGGCCGGTGATAGCCGGACAACCGGCGCTGGATTCGAGTTGGCTCATCGCCCCTCCGCAAAAGTGCCCCGCCGTAGGCGGGCATAAAGTACAATAGCCCGCCATTGTACCTGAAGGAGGGCCAAATGACGCACCTGAGTTACCTTGCCGGCTATCCGGAGCCCCTGCTGGCGCAGGTTCGTACCCTGTTGGAGCACAGGCGCCTGGGCGATACGCTGCGCCGTCGCTACCCCGAACGCCATGCGATCACGACTGACCGGGCCTTATATGACTATGCACAAAGCCTGAAAAATCGCTACATGCGCAATACCCCGCCCCTCAGCCGGGTACAGTACGATAGCCGCATTCAGGTGATCCAACAGGCGCTCGGCCTACACAGCGCCATATCCCGCGTCCAGGGCAACCGACTGAAGGCCAAGGCAGAAATCCGTATCGCCAGCCTGTTCCGTCAGGGGCCGGAGGCCCTGCTGCGGATGATCGTGGTGCACGAACTGGCCCACCTGCGCGAAAAAAATCACGACAAGGCCTTCTACAGCCTGTGTTGCCATATGGAGCCCGACTATCACCAGCTGGAGTTTGATGCCCGGCTCTACCTGACCTGCCTGGATGTTGAGGGAAGCGTATATTGATCGTACAGCGAGTGTGTTAGCCTGACGGGTAATTTTTATCCTCAGGGAGACTGTCATGATCCGCCTCGCTATCATCGGAACCAACTGGATTACCCAGCGCTTTGTCGATGCCGCGCTGGCCTGCGGCCAGTATCGCCTCAGCGCCGTCTATTCACGCCGCCTGGAGCAGGCCGCCGATTTTGCCGCGCCCTACGGAGCGGTGCACTGCTTCGACAGCCTTGAGGCGCTGGCCTGCAGCCCGGAGGTCGACGCGGTCTATATCGCCAGCCCCAACGCCCTGCACTGCGCCCAGACGCTGCTGATGCTGCGCCATGGCAAGCACGTCATCTGTGAGAAACCGCTGGCCTCCACCCACGCGGAAGCCCAGCGCGCGTTCGACTGCGCCCGCGCCAACGGCGTCGTTCTGTTCGAAGCCTTTAAAACCGCCTATCTGCCCAACTTTGACGTCATCCGTAGCGCGCTGCCGCGCCTTGGGCGCCTGCGCAAAGCCTTTCTCAACTACTGCCAATACTCCTCCCGCTATCCCCGCTATCTCAACGGTGAAAACCCCAATACCTTTAACCCGGCCTTTTCCAACGGATCTATCATGGATATCGGTTTTTACTGCCTGGCCAGCGGCGTCGCGCTGTTCGGCGAGCCGCAGCGGGTGAGCGCCGGAGCGGTACTGCTGGACTCCGGCGTTGACGCCCACGGCCACGTCGCCATGCGCTATCCCGGCTTTGAGGTCGTACTGTTTCACTCCAAGGTCAGCGATTCGGCGCTGCCCAGCGAGATCCAGGGCGAGGAGGGCAGCCTGGTGATCGAGCACCTCTCCCAATGCCAACGGGTAACTCTGATCCCGCGCGGCGGCGCGGCGCAAGAGATAGGCGTCGTTCAGCGTGAAAATACCATGGAGTATGAAGCGCAGGCCTTCGCCCGCCTGATACGGGAGGGCCGGGTGGCCCACGCGGGGATCGCCCGTGCGCTCAGCACGGCCCGCCTGCTGGACGAGATACGCCGCCAAACCGGGGTAGTATTTCCCGCCGATCGCGCCTGATGCCGCGCCGGCCGCCGACGGCGGCCGGCCCAGCGCTATCGACGGGTGCTCTGCGCCTGGGGCCCCTGCCTCTTGATGCTAATCGCCGCCAGCGCCAGCGCGATCAGCACAATACCGCTCCCCTCGACCGGACCGGGGTTCTCTCCCAGCAGCCACCAGGAAAACAGCACCCCGCAGACCGGTACCGCCAGGGTGCTCAGGCTAGCGATCCCGGCCGGCAGATTTTTCAACACGAACAGCCACAGACTCCAGGCCAGCGCCGTCGCCAGAATCGCGCTGTAGGCCAACGCCCAGAACACATAGGGCTGCCAGTCCACGCTGCGCTGCGGCACCAGCCAAGCCACCACGCTCATCACCACGGCGGCATACAGCATCTGCCAGGTTGTTAGCCCCAGCAAATCAACGCCCGGATAGCGGGCGTACATCCGCTTAGCCACGATGGCGCTCGCCCCCCAGCTGATGCCGGAGAGCACCGCCAGCAGCGCACTTTGCAGCGAGGAGAGATCTAGCTTCCACGGCTGCAGCACCAGCAGCAATCCCAGGGCCGCCACCGCAATCGCGGCATACTGCAGGCGCCGCATCCGTTCGCCAAGAAACAGGGCGGCCATGATCACCACCCAAAACGGCATGGTATAGCTCAAGATCGCCACCTTGCCGGCGCCGCCGCTCATGAGCGCCCACTGGGCCAGTCCGACCATACCGCAGGTTTGCAGCAGCGCGATGGCCAGCGTATAGCCAAACGGCGTCGGCCGCATACCACGCCCGCGCAGTCGCAGCACCAGCAGCAGTAGCAGCGCGCCGCAGACGCAGCGCAGTGCGGTAAAGTCGAACGCCCCGATATACTGTGTTACCTGTTTCATCGCAATCCAGCTGTAACTCCAGATCAGCGTCAGGGCGATCAGGCCCGCTATCGCCAGTGGATTGGTTTTTCTTGCAACTGCCATGACATTGCCACCCTTCTCTTATCCAACAGGCACTATAGCGGCTTCCGCCTGGCGATGCATGGGGCGCCCCCCTGATTACTTATGCCATCTCGATCTGAGAGAACAGCGGTTCATGCCTATCCGGAACAGCGCACAGGGATTGACCAATGACACATTTTGCATTATTTTCTGCGCAGCAAAGGGGAGTAACTTCTTATTTGCCGGTTAATCGTCATTACGGTGCGCAGCACCCGGTTACCGGGCAACCCCGCGGGCTCCCGCCCGTGGATGCGTTGTAAGTGAGACCTTGCCGGAAGGCGAGGTACAGGCAACGCGTGGTTAATAAATGCACGCACGGTGTACGCCCTCCGACACCCGTTATTGATTAACCTTACAGGAGACTTCCATGCTCAACTCTGTTGGCACCCCCTGGCTATGGGGGAGCTTCGCCCTGATTATCCTGATTATGGTGGCTATCGATCTACTGCTGCAGGGGCGGCGCGGTGCCCAGGCGATGACCATGCGTCAGGCCGCCGTCTGGTCGCTGGTCTGGGTCAGCCTGGCGCTGCTGTTCAACGCCGGTCTTTGGCTCTATCTGAGTGAAACCCTAGGTCGCGCGGCCGCCGATCAGCAGGCGCTGGCATTCCTCACCGGCTATTTGATCGAAAAGGCGCTGGCGGTCGATAACGTCTTTGTCTGGCTAATGCTGTTCAGCTATTTCTCCGTTCCGGCCAGCATGCAGCGCCGGGTGCTGGTCTACGGTGTACTGGGGGCAATCATCCTGCGTACCGTAATGATCTTCGCCGGTAGCTGGCTGGTGACCCAGTTCCAGTGGATCCTCTACCTGTTCGGCGCTTTCCTGCTATTTACTGGCGTTAAGATGGCCATGGCCCACGATGACGAAGGCGATCTCGGCGACCGCCCGCTGGTGCGCTGGCTGCGCCGCCACCTGCGGATGACCGACAGCATTGAAAGCGAGCACTTCTTTACTCGCCGCAGCGGTACGCTGTTCGCCACCCCACTGCTGCTGGTGCTGATCCTGGTCGAGCTGAGCGACGTGATCTTTGCCGTCGACAGCATTCCGGCGATCTTTGCCGTGACCACCGATCCGTTCCTGGTATTGACTTCCAACCTGTTCGCCATTCTGGGACTGCGTGCCATGTACTTCCTGCTGGCCGGTGTGGCCGAGCGCTTTACGCTGTTAAAGTACGGGCTAGCGGCCATTCTGACCTTCATCGGCATCAAGATGCTGATCGTCGATTTCTACCATATTCCCATCGCCTTCTCCCTGGGTATCGTCGCCGGAATCCTGGCGCTGACCCTGCTGATTAACGCCTGGGTCAACCATCGCCGCGCAGCGCACTCCCCCGATAACTCATCTTCCCCGGTATGCTAATACCGGGGAGCTATCCCTGACAAAACGTCAGAAACCCCGCCAACCCCTATAGAATAATTCTTATATATAGGTAATTTTTTAGTGAATTATTCTAATGCCACTAATTGCCATGTGAGCAAGGTTGGCTTTTTTCCCTGCATTTCGCCGCCATAGTTAATAAATATAATAAAAAGTAGAATTTGAGTTAAATTTACGGTGCAGCGACAGAATTTTATAAATTCAGCGTTCCCTATTGGGTCGATTTCCCTATACTGGGGTGGCAAGCACATTTAGTTACAGATTGCATCCGTGACATGCAATCCAAAAATATAACAAGTGGGTAATCGATTATGGAAAGACAATCTGGATTCGTGCGTTTCATTACGCGCGGTAGCCTGGTCGGACAGATCCTGGTAGGGCTGGTACTGGGGATCGCGCTGGCTTCGTTCTCCCAATCCGGCGCCATCGCCGCCGGGCTGCTGGGTACGCTGTTCGTCAGCGCCCTGAAAGCCGTCGCGCCGGTGCTGGTCTTCATTCTGGTGGCGGCCTCCATCGCCAACCACCGTCAGGGACAGAAAACCAACATGCGGCCTATCGTGCTGCTGTATTTGCTTGGCACATTCGCCGCCGCACTGGTAGCCGTGGTGGTCAGCTTCGCCTTCCCGTCGCAGCTGGCGCTCGTCAGCCACACCAACGATATCACCCCGCCGGGCGGGATCGTCGAGGTGCTGCAGTCCCTGCTGATGAACGTCGTGGATAACCCATTCCGCGCCCTGGCCAACGGCAACTTCATCGGTATCCTGGCCTGGGCCATCGGTCTGGGCGTCGCCCTACGCCATGCCTCAGACACCACCAAACGCGTGGTGGGCGACCTCTCCTACGGCGTCACCTTTATCGTTCGCGTGGTGATCCGCTTTGCCCCGCTGGGTATCTTCGGACTGGTCTCCTCGACGCTGGCTGAAACCGGGTTTGACGCCCTGTGGGGCTACGCCCACCTGCTGATGGTGCTGATCGGCGCCATGCTGCTGGTCGCCCTGGTCCTCAACCCCCTCATCGTGTTTTGGAAAATCCGACGGAATCCCTATCCGCTGGTCTTCACCTGCCTGCGTGAAAGCGGTCTGACGGCGTTCTTTACCCGTAGCTCGGCCGCCAACATCCCGGTCAACATGGAGCTGTGCAAGAAGCTGAGGCTCAATGAGGATACCTATGCGGTCTCCATTCCGTTGGGCGCCACCATCAATATGGCCGGCGCGGCCATCACCATCACCGTCCTGACGCTGGCGGCGGCGCATACGCTGGAGATCAGCGTCGATCTGCCGACGGCGCTGCTGCTCAGCCTGGTGGCGGCGGTCTGCGCCTGCGGCGCCTCCGGGGTTGCCGGCGGCTCCCTGCTGCTGATCCCGCTGGCCTGCAGCCTGTTTGGCATCAGTAGCGATATCGCCATGCAGGTCGTCGCGGTCGGCTTTATTATCGGCGTACTGCAGGACTCCTGCGAAACCGCGCTCAACTCCTCGACGGACGTCCTGTTCACCGCGGCCGCCTGCATGGCGGCAGAGGAGAGCACCGGCGATAGCGCCGCAGAGCTGGGATAACCTCACCCCATGGCATAGCATAACGGGCGCCGCGGCGCCCGTTTCTTCACCGCCTGAAAGCCGCGGCAAGCCCGTGGGATCTCGAGTTTAGCCCGAAGACGTTTCACTGACGGCTACGAGCGGAAGGGATCGATGCCGCGCCGCTGCATGCGGTAAAAGCGGACGATGTTGTAGCCATTGATCAGCAGGAAACTGCCCTCGATCAGCGAGCCCCCCAGCGAGCCCAGCCACAGATTGTGGATCACCCAGCAGGCGGTGGAGCACCACATGACACAGCGGGTGGTCAGGCCGCGGCAGCGGAACAGCGCCCAGGTGCTAGCAATCGTCCCCACGATAGGCAGAACTTCAACCGGGTGCTTCAGCTCCCAGCCGCCCAGCCCGAGGGTCAGCGCAATAAATAGCGCCATAATCCAGACATTGCGTGTGCGCGTCGCCACCACCGAACGGATCGCGTTCAGCTCGGCGCTCATCCCGGCGGCGCTGGCGCCCATCAGAAAAAAATGGGCACCGATGATCGCGCTGTACAGCGCCAGCTGCAGACGGAAACGACGCTCATCGCGGTTGAAGAACGTCGTAATCCCGACCAGAAAGGCGACGACGCCTACCCCCTGGGCAAACAGAAGCTCACCGTTCATAGCGTTAATCCCTTAAGGGGCGGGAGCCCGCCCCGCAGCGCCTCCCGCGATCCGACGGCGGTTACAGCGTTACGCCGCTTTTAAAGATGGCCAGCTCACGAAAGTCATTCTTCTCGTTACAGGTCTGTCTGCCGTCGGCGATCGCCACAATCAGATCGATAAACTCGCTCAGCAGCAGCTCCATCGGCTTGCCCTGCAGCAGCTGACCGGCGTCAAAATCTATCCAGTGCGGTTTCTTCGCCGCCAGCGGCGTATTGGTCGCCAGCTTCACCGTCGGCACAAAGCCGCCGTAGGGCGTACCGCGGCCGGTACTAAACAGCACCATATGACACCCGGCAGCGGCCAACGCACTGGTGGCGACCGCATCGTTTCCCGGCGCGCTGAGCAGGTTCAGCCCCGGCATACGCAGGCGCTCACCGTAGCGCAGTACATCCATCACCTGGCTCTGCCCAGCCTTTTGCGTACAGCCGAGGGATTTCTCCTCCAGGGTCGTGATGCCGCCGGCCTTGTTGCCCGGCGAGGGATTCTCATAGATCGGCTGCTGATGGTCGATGAAGTAGCGTTTGAAATCGTTGACCATCGCTACCGTCTTTTCAAAGGTTTCCCCATCGCGGCAGCGACTCATCAAGATCCGCTCCGCGCCGAACATCTCCGGGACCTCGGTCAGTACGCTGGTACCGCCGTGGGCTATCACATAGTCGGAAAAGCGCCCCAGCAACGGATTGGCGCTGATGCCGGAGAAGCCGTCCGAGCCGCCGCACTCCAGACCGAACCTCAGCTCGCTGAGGCGACCCGGCTCCCGCCGATCGCCGCGCATGACGCCATACAGCTCATGCAGCGCCTCAGTCCCGGCATCAACCTCATCATCCTGCTGCTGGCATACCAGAAAACGCACCCGCGCCGGATCATAGTCGCCCAGCGTCTCACGAAACGCCGCGATCTGGTTATTCTCACAGCCGAGCCCGACCACCAGAACGCCGCCGGCGTTCGGGTGGCGCACCATATTCTGCAGCAGGGTGCGGGTATTCTGGTGATCATCGCCCAGCTGTGAACAACCGAACGGATGGGTAAACAGATGGACGCCATCGATCTCCGGCGCCCCGTCACTTTCGCGCAGAAAGCGCTGCAGCATCTGGCGAGCCATGCCATTGACGCAGCCGACGGTCGGCAGGATCCACAGCTCATTGCGGATGGCCACCTCGCCGCTGGCGCGCCGATACAGGGATATCGCGCGATCCGCCGGCTGCACCGTCGGCGCGGCGAAGTCCGGCTGATACTGGTAACTGTCCAGATCGCTGAGGTTGGTACGCAGGTTATGGGCATGCACGTGATCGCCGGCGGCGATGGCCGTAAGCGCATGGCCGATCGGCAGACCATACTTAATCACCATCGCCTGCGGCGCCAGGCGGCACAGCGCGACCTTGTGCCCGCGCGGCACCGCGTCGCGCAGCGTCAGCGCCCCGTCGTCCAGCGCTATCGTCTCTCCGGACGCGAGATCGCGCAGGGCGACCGCCACGTTATCCTGAGGGTGAATCTTAATGATGCTTTGCATATGACTCGGTCCGCTCCGTTAACAAGATGATGCCAGCAGCGCGCTCAGCGCGGCGCGCATTCCCTGCTGTTCAATCGCCAGCAGCGCGCCGCTCACCTGCTGCGTCAGCCCGGGGATACGGTTGAGATCCTCGCCCCAGTGCGCCGACTGCGCCAACACCGCGCTGACCAGCTGCTCCAGCGTCTGCTCCCCTGCGCGCACCGCCTGCCAGCCGGCGGCGTAAAAATCCAGCCAATGGGCATCATCCTGCAGCGGATAGCGCAAGCCGTCGCGCTCGCCGCGGTAAAAGGCGATCAGCGCCGCCAGCGCAAAGCTCAGGCGTACCGGCACCGCATTCCGGCAGGCGCGGTAAGAGAGCAGCTGCGGCAGGATCCGGGTTCGGAATTTGGTCATCCCATTCAGCGCTATCGACAGCAGCTGGTGCTGAATATAGGGATTACGAAAGCGTGCAATCACCGCCGCGGAAAAGGCGTTCAGCTCCTCGGCGGGCAGATCCAGCTGCGGGACGATCTCCTGAGCGATCGTCTGCGTCACAAACGCGGCCACCAGGGCATCGTCCATGCTCTGACCCACGGTATCCAGGCCGGCCAGGTAGGCCACCGGAACCAGCGCCGTATGCGCACCGTTCAAAATCGCCACCTTACGCTCTTTATAAGGACGAATATCCTCTACGATACGGATATTCAACGGCCCCTGCGCGGCGGCATAGGCATCCAGGCACAGCGCCTGCGCCAGCCACTGCGGCCCCTGAATAACAAACAGATAGAAGTATTCTGCGGTATCCAGGAAGCTATCCTGGTAGCCGAGTTCACCGCACAGTGACGAGGCCTCATCACGCGGATATCCGGTGACAATACGGTCAACCAGGGTTGAGCAAAACGTATTGTGCTCGTTCAACCAGACGGTGAACGCCGGCGGCAGATCCCACTGCTCGGCGTAGCGCAGCACCAGCTCGTGTAAGGCCCCACCGTTATAATCGATCAGTTCACAGGGCAGCAGCACCCAGCCTCTATCCGCGGCGCCGTCGAAGTGGCAAAAGCGCTCATACAGCAGACGCGTCAGCTTGGCCGGGAAGCTGGAAGGCGGCGTATCGCCCAGGCGATCCTGCGGCGCATAGCTGATGCCCGCCTCCGTGGTATTGGAGAAGACAAAGCGAATATTCGGATCGCGTGCCAGCGCCAGAAATGCATCAAACTCGCGATAGACGTTCAATTCTCGGTTAACGCTGCGGATCACCCGGCTGACCGATACCGCCTCGCCCCGTCCATTCAAGCCGCGCACGATGGTGGTATACAGGCCGTCCTGACGGTTCAGCGACGGCGGGAAATCACCGTCGATCGGGCGGACCACCACGATCCCCGCATCCAGATCGGTATGTTCATTTAACAGATCCAGCTGCCAGTCGACGAAGGCGCGCAGGAAGTTGCCCTCGCCAAACTGGATCACTTTATCCGGGTGCTGGCGGCCAGGAAAGTCACGACGGTTTAGGGTTTGCATCAGGAGCCACCTCAATAGCGGGCCCTCCGCCCTGCGGCGGCCCGTAACAGTCAAATTTGGATTCAGCGGCAGCGGGCGGCGAACGCCGGCTGCCGTAGGTCAGCGATTACAGCTCAATGGCAAAGTAGTTTTTCGCGTTGTCGAAGCAGATGTTTTTCACCATGCTACCCAACAGGGCGATATCGGCTGGCGCCTCATCCTGCGCGACCCAGCGGCCGATCATCTGGCACAGGATGCGGCGGAAATACTCATGGCGGGTATAGGAGAGGAAGCTGCGGCTATCGGTAAGCATTCCCACAAAGCGGCTCAGCAGCCCCAGCTGCGCCAACTGCGTCATCTGGCGCTGCATACCGTCCTTCTGATCGTTAAACCACCAGCCCGAGCCAAACTGCATCTTGCCAGGCATCCCCTCGCCCTGGAAATTGCCGATCATGGTTCCCAGCACTTCGTTATCGCGCGGGTTCAGACAGTACAGAATCGTTTTTGCCAGTCCGCCGTTACGGCTCTGGGCATCCAGCAGGCGCGACAGCGGCTGCGCGACCGGCGCATCGTTAATCGAATCAAAGCCGATATCCGGCCCCAGACGCTCAAACATCGGCGTATTGTTGTTGCGCAGCGCGCCGATATGGTACTGCTGCACCCAGCCGCGCTTCTGATATTCGCCGCCCAAGAACAGCAGCACAGCCGTCTTGAACTGTGCAACCTCGGTCTCGCTCGGCGTACCACCGCACAGGCGGCGGGCCAGGATCCCATCCAGGGTCGCATCATCCGCCTCGCCGTAGACCACCACATCCAGCGCGTGGTCAGAGACCTTACAACCGTGGGCGGCAAAGTAATCCATGCGCACCTTCAACGCCTGACACAGATCGGCAAAGCGGGTGATATCGACGTCGGCCACGGCGCCCAGCTGCGCAATATAGTCAGAGAACAGCGCGGCATCGATGTTAAACGCTTTATCCGGGCGCCAGCTCGGCAGCACTTTAGTGGTAAAGCTACTGTCGGCGGCGATCGTCCGGTGATGACGCAGATCGTCGATCGGATCGTCGGTGGTGCCCACCATCTTCACATTCATCTGGCCCATAATGCCGCGCGCCGTAAAGCTATCCTCCGCCAGCATTCGGTTGCAGCGGGCCCAAATATCCTCGGCCGTCGCGGCAGACAGCAGCGTATCGGTGATGCCGAAGGGGCGGCGCAGCTCCAGATGGGTCCAGTGGTATAGCGGATTACCGATGGTATGCGGCACCGTCTCGGCCCAAGCCTGAAACTTCTCGCGATCGCTGGCCTCGCCGGTGCAAAAACGCTCCGTGACCCCGTTGGTACGCATCGCGCGCCACTTGTAGTGGTCCCCCTTCAGCCAGATGTCATACAGGTTTTTGAAACGATGGTTTTCGGCGATCTGCTCCGGCGGAAGGTGGCAGTGATAATCGAAAATAGGCTGTTCTGCCGCGTAATCGTGGTACAAACGGCGGGAAAATTCGGTATCAAGCAAAAAATCTTCGGTCAAAAATGGAGACATAATCGGGGTTCCTCAGATGCGGTTGATGCACTCGCACGGGGTGCGCTAGCGGAAGTTATCACACCAATTTTAAAGTTAGTCCAGAACTTTATCCAGGATTGCGGACTGCATGACAAAAAACGTCACATCACGGTGCTAAAAGCGCCATCCAGCTCACTTTCACTACCGTTGTTCCTCCCAATTATTATTCAGCAATCCAATTATGGTTTTTGTGATAGCTCTCAACCTTTGAATCTGTATGACAAGTTATCTTAGCCGTCGCACTAACTCGGCTGTAGGTCAACCAATTTAGCCCATTGTGGTTTGGCCAATCATCCACCGGCATACCGTCGCGGAGATCTCCGCACGCCCCCCCGGCCACTGTCAGGGCCACGGGAGCGCTCGGTATACGCCAACCATGTCTTTCCAGCAGGAAAGTGAACGATCGCACCGCCGATGCGGATATGGGTCTCGGCCGCCCCGTATCCGTCATGCGTGCACTATCGGTAATACATTAAACGGGGAGAGAGTTTAAATGCGTAAAATTAAAGGATTACGCTGGTACATGATCGGCTTAGTCACCATTGGTACGGTGCTAGGCTATCTGACGCGCAACGCCATTGCCGTGGCCGCGCCCGCGCTGGAAGACACCCTGCATATCACAACCCAACAGTACTCCTATATCATCGCGACCTATTCTGCCTGCTATACCATCATGCAACCCGTGGCCGGGTATGTGCTGGATCTATTGGGTACCAAAGTCGGCTATGCGGTCTTTGCTGTACTCTGGGCGCTGTTCTGCATGGGAACGGCGCTGGCCAACAGCTGGGGTGGGCTGGCCATCGCCCGCGGCGCGGTAGGGATGGCCGAGGCCGCCATGATCCCGGCGGGTCTGAAAGCCTCGTCAGAGTGGTTCCCGGCCAAAGAGCGCTCGATAGCCGTCGGTTATTTCAACGTCGGCTCCTCTATCGGCGGTATGATTGCACCACCGCTGGTGGTCTGGGCCATCATGGTCCACAGCTGGGAAATGGCCTTTATCATTACCGGTAGCCTGAGCCTGCTGTGGGCGATCGGCTGGCTTATCTTCTACAAGCAGCCCAAGGATCAAAAGCGCCTGAGCGACCAAGAGCGCCAGTACATTCTGAGCGGCCAAGAGGCTCAGCATAAGGGCGATAACGCCACCCGCATGTCAGCCTGGCAGATTCTGCGCAACCGCCAGTTTTGGGGCATCGCCCTGCCCCGCTTCCTGGCAGAGCCGGCCTGGGGCACCTTTAACGCCTGGATCCCGCTATTTATGTTTAAGGCCTACGGTTTCAATCTGAAAGAGATCGCCATGTTCGCCTGGATGCCGATGCTGTTCGCCGATCTGGGCTGCGTCATCGGCGGCTACCTACCGCCGCTGTTTCAGAAGTATTTCAACGTCAACCTGATCGTCTCCCGTAAGCTGGTCGTCACCATGGGTGCCGTACTGATGATTGGCCCCGGCATGATCGGTCTATTCAGCAGCCCGTATATCGCGATCGCCCTTCTGTGTGTCGGAGGATTTGCCCATCAGGCGCTCTCCGGCTCGCTGATCACGCTCTCCTCCGATGTCTTTGGCCGCAATGAGGTCGCCACGGCCAACGGCCTGACCGGCATGGCGGCCTGGACCGCCAGTACCCTGTTTGCCCTGGTGGTCGGTGCGTTGGCCGATACCCTGGGCTTCAGCCCGCTGTTCGCTGCCCTGGCCGTCTTTGATCTGCTGGGCGCCCTGATCATCTGGACCGTACTGCAAAACCGTACCGCCAACGATCTGCAGCCGATCCCCCGTCCGGCTAACTCAAACGCCTAACCTATCGATATCACAGGATCCGCCCGCGGGCGGATCCTTCTCCCCACGGGTTTTGTCCACGAAGGCTCACACTCTGTATCCTTGCCGCTGGTGGCTGCACGATGAAAGTGGTATAACAACTCGCACTGTGGCAGCGAGCCACCCGCGTTACCAACCCTAGCCGAGCACGAATATGGAATGCACGAGACTCTACCAACAGCTTGCCGCCGAACTGAAACAGCGCGTTGAAGGCGGCGTTTATCCCGTCGGCGATAAGCTGCCCGCCGAGCGTTTTATCGCCGAAGAGATGGACGTCAGCCGTACCGTCGTGCGGGAGGCCATCATCATGCTGGAGGTCGAAGGCTACGTTGAGGTGCGTAAAGGCTCCGGCATTCATGTCATCAATAATCAACCCAAATCGCTGATCCAGCCGGACAACGCCATTGAGTTCGCCAGCGCCGGGCCGTTCGAACTGCTGCAGGCGCGCCAGCTTATTGAAAGCAATATCGCCGAATTTGCCGCCACCCAGGTCACCAAACAGGATATTGTCGCGCTGATGGAGATTCAGGAGCGGGCGCGCCAGGAGGATCGATTCCGCGATTCGGAGTGGGATCTCAAGTTCCACGTTCAGGTGGCGCTGGCGACCCAGAACAGCGCCATGGCCACCATCGTAGAAAAGATGTGGAGCCAGCGTACCCATAATCCCTACTGGTTAAAGCTGCACGAGCATATCGATGACAAATCGATCGAAAGCTGGTGCGAGGATCACGATAAAATTCTCAAAGCGCTGATCCGTAAAGATCCCTATGGCGCCAAGATCGCCATGTGGCAACACTTGGAGAACACCAAGCAGATGCTGTTCCACGCCACCACAGACGACTTTGAGTTCAACGTCGATCGCTACCTATTTGCCGAGAACCCCGTCGTGCATCTTGACGCGGTAGCCAACGGCGGTAAGTAATTCCCATTGTATCTGAGATAAATAGGCTCCTATAATATCCACCGGTGATGGTGTTCCACCTTTAATTCGAAAAATGAATTAAAAACCGCCGGGGATAGCCGGCAGCGCGAGCCGATAGGGGTCGCACTGCCGTCGTAGCGAGCGACCTCGCCTAATCCTGTGCTGATGACGCCTGGCAAAAGGTGTGTTTCCCATTAATGGGCGGCATGCGTTTGCCCGGCGAGATCGTTTTCCGTGGCCTGCGCATTCCCCCAGCTTAGATTTGTAAAGGAGTCTGCCATGAATTATGGTCTCACGCTGCTGGTCGTCGCCTGCGGCGGCGCTCTCGGAGCCATTAGCCGTTTTCAAATCACCAATTGGTTCGGTTCGTGGTTTGGTAGCGGTTTCCCCTACGCCACGCTCACGGTCAACATCATTGGCTGCTTCATCATGGGTGCGCTGGTCTCGATGCTGGAGAGCGGTACCCTGATCGCGCCGCACTGGCGCCCACTGATCGGCGTTGGCTTTCTCGGCGCGCTGACCACCTTTTCCACCTTCTCTTTCGATACGTTCGCCCTGTTTAGCGAAGGTTTTTTGGTGAAGGCGATGCTGAACGTCGTACTTAACCTGATCCTGTGTATGGCGGCCGTGAGCGCAGGTTACTATCTGTTACTGTCCCGCAGCGCCTGGCGCGCTGGCAGCGGATAATCCCCGCCATATCAGTCCATTCCGGCGAATTTGTAGGACAAAACCGCCGGATAAAAAACATCGGATTTCACCTGATTTGGCCAGGAAATCCCCATTTTGTGCTGTCTCCAGGTGGGCGATTTTGCTAAAGTGAGCGCCTGTTTTTCTGTCTGTATCCGGAAACGACAAAATATTGAAGCGTGTAACCTCTGCCTCTCTGCTGCTGTTACTGTGTTGCTGGGCCGCCACGGCCATCGGCAAAATAGGGACATGGCATTCCCAGGCCGTCACCACGCTTCCGCTGAGCCAGTTTCCCTGCAATACGGCTGTCTTCAGCGAAAACTACCGCGATCCGGCGGGAAGCCACTGCCTGAGCCGAATACCGCACAATCGTAAGATCACCGCGCTGATCCGACTGCATATCTGCGGCGGCAGCGAGGTGGTGCGCAACGGCCTTATCCCACCGGATGTCCCGCCGCCGGAGACCCGCCAGCCCTATCGCCCCCAGGCGCCAGGCAACAACGGCCACTATGCGCGCCTATCGCGCATTCTGCTGCGAACCCTACAGCTACCGCCCCACCAAAATCGGCTGGGGGGCTGGAAGGAGAGTAATATCCTTTACCGCGGGCAGGTCACCTATCACCCAACGCTCGCCTAACTTAACAGTGTTGTATCAGGTGATACGTTAGCGGATCGCCCGGCGCTATCACTGCGCCAGACCGGCAAACGTTCTCCGAGGTTTCTGCTAGGAATTCGCGATGGATATTATTAGAGAATTAATCACTGCCCTGTGGCATCAGGACTATGAAACGCTGGCGAACCCTTCGCTGGTCTGGACGATTTACGGCATTCTGTTCGTGATCCTCTTCCTGGAAAACGGCCTGTTGCCGGCGGCCTTCCTGCCCGGGGACAGTCTGCTTATTTTGGTCGGGGTGCTGATCGCCCGCGATACCATGGATTTTCCGCTGACGCTGCTGGTGCTGACCTCTGCCGCTAGCCTCGGCTGCTGGGTGGGTTACCTGCAGGGTCGCTGGCTGGGCAATACCCACTTAGTTCAGAAATGGCTTTCACATCTGCCCGCCCACTACCATCAGCGAGCCCACCAGCTGTTCCATCGTCATGGTCTGGCCGCGCTGTTGATTGGGCGCTTTCTCGCCTTCGTCCGCACCCTTCTGCCGCTGATTGCCGGCCTCTCCGGGCTGAACGGTCCGCGCTTCCAGTTCTTCAACTGGATAAGCGGCCTGCTGTGGGTGTTGATCTTGAGCTCCCTGGGCTATGTGCTCGGCAAAACGCCGCTGTTCCTGCGCTATGAGGATCAGCTGATGAACCTGCTGATGCTGCTGCCGCTGGTGCTGCTGGTCTTTGGCCTGTGCGGTTCTCTGCTGGTGCTGTGGCGAAAAAAGCACGCCCATGCTACCGGTAAAAGCCCGAGGAAATGACGTGAACCAGGCAAACTCACAGCCATTTACCCGCCGGCCGGGCTGGAAACGCATGTTAGGCCTGCTGCTGTTCATCGTCGCCGCTCTCACGGCGGTGATCTTACCGCAGCTGGGCCATAAAGAGGTCTCCCTACAGATCCGGGCAACCCACAGCGGCCTGGCCACGCCCGACGGCTTTTTTGTCTATCAAAAGCTGGACGAGAACGGCGTCAGTATCACCAGCATCACGCCGGACAGAGAGGGACTGGTGGTACGTCTGGCACGCCCCGAACAGCAGGCGCTGGCGTTGCAGGTGCTGCAGCGTGAGCTGCCGCCCGGCTATAGCATCGCCGATAAAATCCTGCATCGTTCGCTGTTTCATAAGAGCGAGCGCCCCGCCGCCGCCCTTTCTTACAGCGCGGGCCGCAACAGCTAACCCTCGGCGGGAAGAGACTTTCCCGCGCCTTTCATCCCGCTTGGGCTAAAAGTGAGATTATTTCCGCCCATAGGGTGCCCAGGAACAACTATGATAGAGGATGGAGGGGCGATCTCTGCCTGGCAGAATCCCTGCGGCGCGACGCTGACCGTCTGCAATATGTTACGACAAAGCTAAGTTATTACAGAATGTTATGTAGCTATACCCTTTGCACTCTCTGTAAAAGCTCGCTATGTTGAAGGTCCTAATCAGTAACGTGAAGGAGCGTAAGAATGACTAACGATTCCACCGCTGAACATCTGCGTGCCGAGCTGAAATCCCTGGCTGACGCGCTGGAAGATGTCCTCAACTCATCCACAGATAAGCCCAAGGCCGAACTGGAAAAACTGCGCGCCCGCGCCCATGATGCGCTGCACAACAGCCGTGAGCGCCTGAGTCAGGCCGGTGAAAACGTGGCGACCCAGACACGAGAAATGGCCGGGCGAGCCGATGACTATGTCCGGGATAACCCCTGGACCGGCGTTGGCATCGGCGCCGCCGTCGGCGTAGTGCTTGGCGTGCTGCTGGCCCGTCGCTAATGGCAGGCGACACCTCCCCCGCCCAGGATTCCGCCACCGGGATCCTGGGTACAGCTCGGCGCATCGTCACCCTGCTGGTCGGTATGACGGAAACCCGTTTACGTCTGGCGGTTGTCGAGCTGGAAGAGGAGAAAGCCAACCTCATTCAGCTGCTGCTGATGGCTGGCGTCACGCTCTTGTTCACCGCCTTCGGTTTGATGTGCCTGCTGGTACTGCTGTTTTGGGCCGTCGAGCCAGCCTATCGCCTGATGGCCTTGGGGATAGCCACCGCTCTGCTGCTGCTGCTGGCCTGCGTCGGTGCGATCTGGACGCTGACAAAAGCGCGCCGTTCCACTTTTTTGCTAGCCACCCGCAAACAGCTTGAGATCGATCGCCAGCTGCTGGAGCGCCGGGAGAAGTCATGAACCGTCAACGTCAGGCCCTGGCCGCTGAAAAGGCGCGACTGCTGCAAAAAATCGCGCAGCAACGCGTGGATCTGCATACCGAGTCGCTGCGCGCCGAGCGGCTGTGCATCAACGTGGACCGCACCCTGACCACGCTGTGGCGCCTGCGTCGCGCCCTGTCGCTGGCCGCTGGCCTGGCCGCCGTTTACGCAGCCCGTCATCCCTCCCGTCTGCTCAGCGGTATAAAACGGGCCGTGGGCCTGTGGAGCACCCTGCGTTTGGCACGCCGTACGTTCTACCCATGATCGCCGCCGGCATCTTCGCGTACGGACCCGCTGCGCGCCGCTGATGCCCTCTTATCGACGACGTGCTCCCGCGCTGACGCGGGCGGCATATACGCATCCATAGATTATCCCATGTGACCATTAGCACATTTTTTATACAAAAATTTATTATTACATTATTAAAAAATGGTGCTGATCACCCTCTGTATAACGATTCTACCGATGCTAAAAATCATTGATTCAGGTCAATAAAATTTGCTTTATCAAATCGTCATTCCCATATATAGTGTCTCTGAAGTAAACAAACACCTATATATAGTAGTTATCCACAAAGCATCCACACAACGCGTGTAAAGCCTGATTTCACGCGGCTTTGTGCTGTGGATAACCGGTAGATGGATGCACACCACAATCACAGGAGCGAGAAAACGGTGAAACCTATAGTGATTAAACGGGACGGTTGTCAGGTACCCTTCAACGAACAGCGTATCAAGGAAGCGGTGCTGCGTGCAGCGCAGGCAGCTGACGTGGATGATGCCGATTACTGCGCAACCGTTGCCCGCGTAGTCGCTATGCAGATGGCCGATCGCGAGCGTGTGGATATCAACGATATCCAGCACGCCGTAGAAAACCAACTGATGGCGGGCAACTATAAGCAGCTTGCGCGCGCCTACATCGAGTACCGTCACGATCGTGACGTTGCCCGTGAGCAGCGTGGCCGTCTTAATCAGGATATTCGCGGACTGATCGAACAGAGCAACGCGGCCCTGCTCAATGAGAACGCCAACAAAGACAGTAAGGTTATCCCAACCCAGCGCGATCTGCTGGCGGGGATCGTCGCCAAACACTATGCCAAACAGCATTTGCTGCCGCGTGACGTGGTGCGGGCCCATGAGCGCGGAGAGATCCACTATCACGATCTCGACTACTCGCCGTTCTTTCCCATGTTCAACTGTATGCTGATCGATCTGAAAGGCATGCTGACTAACGGCTTTAAGATGGGCAACGCAGAAATCGAGCGGCCGAAGTCCATCTCTACCGCCACCGCCGTTACCGCACAGATCATCGCGCAGGTTGCCAGCCATATCTATGGCGGAACGACCATCAACCGTATCGATGAGGTGCTGGCTCCCTTCGTCAGCGCCAGCTTCGCCAAGCATCGCCAAATCGCCGAACAGTGGAATATCCCCGACGTAGAAGGCTATGCCCACGCGCGCACCGAGAAAGAGTGCTACGATGCGTTCCAGTCGCTGGAGTATGAAGTAAATACCCTTCATACCGCCAACGGACAGACCCCGTTTGTCACTTTCGGCTTCGGCCTGGGCACCAGCTGGGAGTCGCGGATGATCCAGCAGTCGATTCTGAAGAACCGTATCGCAGGCCTGGGTAAAAACCGTAAGACCGCGGTATTCCCCAAGCTGGTCTTCGCCATTCGCGACGGACTCAATCACAAGTTCGGCGATCCGAACTACGATATCAAGCAGCTGGCCCTCGAGTGCGCCAGCAAGCGCATGTATCCGGACATCCTCAACTACGATCAGGTCGTCAACGTCACCGGCTCCTTCAAGACCCCGATGGGCTGCCGTAGCTTCCTTGGCGTCTACGAAGAGAACGGCGAGATGATCCACGACGGGCGTAATAACCTGGGGGTCATCAGCCTTAACCTGCCGCGCATTGCGCTGGAGGCCCAGGGTGATGAGACGGCCTTCTGGAAGCTGCTCGACCGCCGTCTGGAGCTGGCCCGCAAGGCGCTGATGACCCGCATCGCACGTCTGGAAGGGGTGAAGGCCCGCGTTGCGCCGATCCTGTATATGGAAGGGGCCTGCGGCGTACGCCTGAAAGCGGATGACGCCATCGCCGATATCTTTAAAAATGGCCGCGCCTCCGTATCGCTAGGCTATATCGGGATCCATGAGACCATCAACGCCCTGTTTGGCACCCAGACGCACGTTTTTGACGATGCGGCGCTGCGCGCCAAGGCTATCGCCATCGTCGAGCGTCTGCGTCAGGCTACCGATACCTGGAAACAGGAGACCGGCTATGCCTTCAGCCTGTACAGTACGCCGAGTGAAAACCTGTGCGACCGCTTCTGCCGCCTGGATACCGCCGAGTTTGGCCTCGTTGACGGGGTCACCGACAAGGGCTATTACACCAACAGCTTCCATCTGGACGTGGAGAAGCAGGTCAATCCCTACGACAAGCTGGACTTTGAGGCGCCTTACCCTCCGCTGGCTAACGGTGGATTCATCTGCTACGGCGAATATCCTAACCTGCAGCACAATCTGAAGGCGCTGGAGGATGTCTGGGACTACAGCTATAGCCGGGTTCCCTACTACGGAACCAACACGCCGATCGATGAGTGCTATGAATGCGGCTATACCGGCGAGTTTGAGTGTACCAGCAAAGGCTTTACCTGCCCGAAATGCGGTAACCATGACTCAACCAAGGTATCGGTTATCCGCCGCGTCTGCGGCTATCTGGGCAGCCCGGACGCGCGTCCGTTCAACGCCGGCAAGCAGGAAGAAGTGAAGCGCCGCATCAAGCACCTGAACAACGGTCAGATAGGCTAAACGCGCCTGGTCGATCGCCATCCCATCCCGGGCAGTCCGCTGCCCGGTTGCTTTTGCGGGGGGCGCCCCGCAGGACAAACATCATGAATTACCATCAGTATTATCCGGTCGATGTCGTCAACGGCCCGGGCACCCGCTGCACGCTGTTCGTTGCGGGCTGCGTCCACCAGTGCCCCGGCTGCTATAACAAAGCCACCTGGCGCCTGGACTCCGGCGTACCGTTCACGGCGGCGCTGGAGGATCGCATCATTGCCGATCTCAACGATACCCGGATTAACCATCAGGGGCTCTCCCTCTCGGGCGGTGACCCGCTGCACCCGCACAACGTGGCGACGATCCTACGCCTGGTACAGCGGGTACGCGCCGAGTGCCGCGGTAAAGACATCTGGCTGTGGACGGGCTATCGCCTGGAAGAGCTCACGGCGGAACAGCAGGCCGTGGTGAAGCTGATCAATGTCTTGGTGGACGGCAAGTTTGTACAGGATCTCAAAGATCCCATGCTGATCTGGCGCGGCAGCAGCAATCAAGTCGTCCACTACCTGCGCTGAGCCGCCCCGGGCTCAGACGGCACCCGCCGCCGTCTCTCCCAGACGCTGCACCTGCTCAGATTCCAGGATCTGCAGGCGATACCCCGCCGGGTACAGCGCACAGTGCAGCATGGCACGCGCCACGCTATCGGCCTCGATCGCCTTCCATTTTTCAGGCAGCAGGCGGAACAGCGGCTCGGAGATCTGCTCCAGCAGACGCGGCTTGGCCCGTTCCCCCTGCAGCAGGGAAGGGCGCAGCAGAGAGAGCCGTCGCCAGGCCTGCCGCTCTAAAGCCTGCTCCATCTCCCCCTTGGTGCGGCTGTACAAAAACGGCGATTGGGCATTGGCCCCCAGCGCGCTGACCACTACATAGTGGCGGCAGCCGTGCTGCAGCGCGACCGCGCCGCACTCGACCACCAGCGAGTAGTCCACGTAGCGAAAGTCGCTGTCGCTGCCGGCCGCTTTGCGGGTGGTTCCCAGGCAGCAAAAGGCTACGTCGCAGGGGGTATCCCAGTCCAGCATAGCCCGGCAAATATCTGCGCCGACGGGGTTAATCAGCTTGGCCGACGCCGGCAACGCCGTACGCGTCGGCGCATAGATCTGGGTAACGCGGGGCTCTGACGCCAGCAGCGTCAATAGCGTACGCCCGATAAGACCGGTCGCCCCAAGAAGCAATACGTTCATCGGTGACTCCTCCCTGTTTTTTGGCGGCTTCCGCCACGGTATACACCGTCAACGACGGAAAGGATCGCCCGTTCCGCGCCGACGTCTCGCACAGCGATAGCTACTCTTAGTATACCCCCACGGGCTCGCCCTCGCGGGCCCAGTGACGCTTATGGCCAAAGCCACAGGTATTGTCGGTCATCTTCACCCGCATCAGACGCAGTCCCCAGACCGGCGATGGCCTAGCCCTCGCCAGCGGAAAACGGCGATAGTAGGCAGCATACGCCGCCGCTGCCGCCTCTCCGCCAAGGCACGCGATCCGGCCGTGAAACTGTATTCCCTGGATCTTCGCCACGCTGCGCGTCTGATGCGCCACCGTACCGACAACCCGAGGGTTGGCCGACATCAGCTGCCCGTGATGAGACGCCGGCGAGGTCAGCAGGTACAGCGTCATCGTCGGCGCATCCAGCACATAAAAACAGTCGGCGCACCACAGCGCCTCCTCCTGCCCGGCGGCCAGCGTCACAATGTGCTGGCGAGTCAGGAAGCGCCGGATGGCCGCCAACGTCTCGTCGTTGCTCATTCCCTCTCCTACCGCCGCGCCGGGGCTCGTCCCCGGCGCCGCCGTCGCGTACACTGATCCCTCCGTTTCCCACCGAGAGATCCCAATGCAGAATACTGTAGCGCATAATGGATGGTATCTGTACATGCTGCGTACCGCCGGTGGTGCGCTGTATACCGGTATCACCACCGACGTCGCGCGCCGCCTCCGCCAGCATCAGTCGGGTCGGGGAGCCAAGGCACTGCGCGGCAAAGGACCGCTGACGCTAGCATACCAGTGCGCGCTCTCGCGCGAGCTGGCCGCACGGCTGGAGTATTGCGTTAATCAGCTGAGCAAGAAACAAAAAGAGAGGCTGGTCGCCGACCAGCCTCTCCATCTGTTACCGTGGTTAGCCAACGGCGGCTACCTTACTTCGTCAGGTAAATCTTATTCGCCTGCGCAAAACGTTCCCGCATCTGCGGCGACGGCCCCCTACCCACCAGGCTGACCAGCACGATAGCCAACGAGGCCAGAATAAAGCCGGGAATGATCTCATACAGGTGGAACCAGGCATATTGCTTCCACACGACCACGGTGGCCGCCCCTACCAGCATCCCGGCCAGCGCGCCGTTACGCGTCATGCCCGGCCACAGCAGGGAGATAATAATCACCGGGCCAAAGGCGGCGCCGAAGCCGGCCCAGGCATAGCTCACCAGATCGAGCACATAGTTGTGCGGGTTGGCCGCCAGTCCGATGGCGATTAGCGCGATCAGCATCACCATGGTGCGGCTGACGATCACCAGCTCCCGCTGATTGGCATGCTTGCGCAAAAATGCCTTATACAGATCTTCGGTCACCGCGCTGGCGCTTACCAGCAGCTGGCAGCTCAGGGTGCTCATCACCGCCGCCAGAATAGCCGACAGCAGAATCCCGGCAATCCATGGATTAAACAGCAGCTTGGAGAGGGAGATAAAGACCCGCTCTTTGTTTTCGTGCACCTCCAGCGCCAGCTGCGGGTGCGTAGAGAAGAAAGCGATACCGAAGAAGCCGACCGCAACCGCCCCCCCAGACAAAAGATCATCCACACGATGCTAATTCGACGTGCCTTACGGATCGTATGGTGGGAGTCCGCTGCCATAAATCGCGCCAGAATATGCGGCTGCCCAAAATAGCCCAGACCCCATCCCATCAGGGAGACGATCGCCACCCAGTCTAGTCCACGGAACAGATCCAGATAGGCCGGGCTGCGCTGCGCAATGGCGTTCATGGCATCGTCAAAGCCGCCGACGCTGACCACCACCATCACCGGCGTCAGGATCAGGGCAAAAATCATCAGGGTCGCCTGTACGGTATCCGTCCAGCTGATGGCCAGGAAACCGCCGATAAAGGTATAGGCAATCGTCGCCGCCGCGCCGGCCCACAGCGCGCTTTCGTAGCTCATGCCAAAGGTGCTTTCAAACAGACGGGCCCCGGCGACGACGCCGGAGGCACAGTACACGGTAAAAAATACCAGAATAATCAACGCTGAAATCAGACGTAGAATACGCTGCTTATCCTCAAAACGCTGGGTAAAGTAGTCCGGCAGCGTCAGCGCATTATTGTTCAGCTCGGTGTGCACCCGCAGGCGCCCGGCCACGATGCGCCAGTTAAGGTAGGCACCCAGCACCAGTCCGATGGCGATCCAGCTCTCCGACAAGCCGGCGACAAAGATCGCACCCGGCAGTCCCATCAGCAGCCAGCCGCTCATGTCCGACGCCCCGGCGGAGAGCGCGGTCACCACGCTGCCCAAACGGCGTCCCCCCAAAATATAGTCAGAGAAGTTATTGGTGGCGCGATAGGCCAGCAGACCGATCAAGATCATGCCGAAGATATAAATTAGAAACGTGATTAGTGTCGGTGTATTAACACTCATCCTGTACCCCTGTCATCACGGTGTCACGCACCGTTTTTTTTGTTGTTAAAGGAGGCGCTGTCCACGGCGCGGAGCTGCGGGCGAAACACAGATGATACCGCCGCTGTCTGGGCTATGGCCCGGATGCGTACGGCAGTACGGCAGTGAAACGCCCAATACGCGATCAGGCGCGGCGAGAGGCGCAGACGATGGCGATAAATGCGTGGAGCAGGCTGACTTACTCCCCCGCCCGCCGGCAGGCGAACGGGGGGAAGCATGATAGACCCAGCGGGGAAGAACGACAAGCGTTCAGAAGATAAGCGGCGGGATCGGCACCCACCGCACAGGCTTAAAAACGATTAAACGGCTCGGCGTACTCGATGCGCCCGCGGGCCTGCTCCAGCGCCTGCGGCGCCAGCGCGTATACCTGAAAGAGCGCATCGCATCCCGGCCAGCGACAGTGCAGAGCGTGCTGCGCCGCATTAACAAAGCCAAAGCGCTGATAGTAGTGTGGTTCCCCCAGCACCGTCACACCGGCATAGCCGAACTCATTCAGGGTATCCAGCCCCTCATAGACCAGCCGCTCTGCGATCCCCTGACAGCGGTAGGCCTCATCCACCGCCAACGGTGCCAGTCCAACCCACTGGCACTCCTCACCGCCGACCGTCACCGGGCTGAAGGCGGCATAGCCGACCACGCCCCCCTCATCATCCGTGGCCACGACCCCGAGGGTCAGCAGCCCGTCCTCACGCAGGCAAGAGACCAGCTCGGCCTCGTCAGCGCCCGTAAAACAGCGGCGCAGCAACCTGTCAATGCCTGGCGCATCGACGGGGATCTCAGCCCGGATCAGCATGATGTCACCGCACGCGCAGCGATCGGCGTGCCCTCCCGCAGACCGGCCTCGACAAAATCAGCCAGCTGTATCAGCGCCAGGCGTAGCGGCGCCGGCATCAGCTCAGGATCGATGGCGTCCATCAGATTTTTCACCTGCAACCCCAGCTCGGTGTCGCCCTCAATACGCAGACGACGCTGGAAGAAAAGCGTATCGGGATCCTCTTTGCGGGCGGCGATCAGGATCAGATCGTTAGCATCCGCGCTGAAGCTGACATCCGCCGATTGATGACGACCAACGTGCAGCGTCCCCTGCTGCACGGTGACAAACCAGCGCAGACCGAGATCGCGCACGTCAACCTGCAGCCAGCGCCCGTCGAGAAACGCCAGCTCGTCCTCGGCCAGCGCCTGGCGAAACTGCCAGGCCAGCAGCTGCTCCAACACATGCCGCTGCAGGACAAACGGCGTAACTTTTAACGGCAGGCTCAAAAATGCCGGCCCCTGACGCACGATGCGTGCTCGCAATTGTTCCAACACCGCAGTGACTCCTTCTGATCAGACAGCGTCTATTCTGCCACAACCGCCCATGCAGACTGCGTCTTATATCAACAAAAAGGCCCGTCATTGTCACGGACTAATACACCGCCGCCGCCATTGCACAGGCCACCTGGTAACAGTGACTCAACACGCCGGAAACTGCCTGAAATCAAAACAATTACATAACATTTTATCTAGAATGACACCTTAGCGGACAGGACACCGCCCGGGCCGCGGTGTCGATATCCATCCCCTAACACGCCACGCCCGGCGCTATCCGTGGCCAAACTCAGGAATTCACCTATGGAGCTGCTGTGCCCCGCCGGCAACCTGCC
Source organism: Edwardsiella sp. EA181011 (assembly GCF_000800725.1). NCBI lineage: Bacteria > Pseudomonadati > Pseudomonadota > Gammaproteobacteria > Enterobacterales > Hafniaceae > Edwardsiella > Edwardsiella sp. EA181011. Next base: position 172,184 of record NZ_CP011364.1, read on the forward strand.
CGCCCTCAAGGCGGCCGTAGAGAATGGTGCCGACGCTGTCTATATTGGACTGAAAGACGATACCAATGCCCGCCATTTCGCTGGCCTCAATTTTAATGAGAAAAAGCTGCAGGAAGCGCTGGAGTATGTGCACCAACGCGGCCGCAAGCTGCATATCGCGATCAACACCTTTGCCCATCCCGACGGCTATATCCGCTGGCAGCGGGCGGTAGATATGGCCGCCCAGCTGGGCGCTGACGCGCTGATCCTCGCCGATTTGGCCATGTTGGAGTACGCCGCCGAGCGCTATCCCCACATTGAGCGCCACGTTTCGGTGCAGGCATCGGTGACTAACGAGGAGGCGATCCGCTTCTACCAGCGCCACTTTGCGGTCGCACGCGTGGTGTTGCCGCGCGTGCTTTCGCTGCATCAGGTAAAGCAGCTGGCGCGCTGCAGCCCGGTGCCGCTGGAGGTCTTCGCCTTCGGCAGCCTGTGTATCATGTCCGAGGGACGCTGCTACCTCTCCTCCTACCTGACCGGAGAGTCTCCCAATACCGTCGGCGCCTGTTCCCCCGCCCGCTTCGTGCGCTGGCAGCAGACACCGCAGGGCATGGAGTCCCGCCTCAACGACGTCCTGATCGATCGCTATGCCAATGACGAAAATGCGGGCTATCCCACTCTGTGCAAGGGACGCTATCTGGTTGACGGCGTGCGCTACCATACGCTGGAGGAGCCGACCAGCCTGAATACGCTTGCGCTGCTGCCGGCGCTAATGGAGGCCAATATCGCCTCGGTTAAAATCGAGGGTCGCCAGCGCAGCCCGGCCTATGTCAGCCAGGTAACGCGGGTATGGCGGCAGGCTATCGATCGCTGCCGCCGCGATCCCGAACACTTCACCCCCGACGCCGCCTGGATGGAGGCGCTCGGCGCCGTTTCAGAAGGTGCGCAGACCACCCTCGGCGCCTATCACCGCCGATGGCAGTAAGGAGTCCGACCATGCAATTCGCACTCGGCGCAGTACTGTACTGCTGGCCACAGGCCCGCCTGGAGGCTTTCTATCGGGCCGCCGCCGTCAGCGAGGCCGACATCATCTATCTGGGCGAGACGGTCTGCAGCAAACGGCGGGCCATGAAGTCCAGCGACTGGCTGGCTCTGGCCCGCACGCTGGCTGACAGCGGAAAACAGGTGGTTCTGTCGACCCTGGCGCTGCTGCAGGCGCCCTCGGAGCTGAGCGAGCTACGCCGCTATATCGAGAACGGAGAGTTTCTGATCGAGGCCAACGATCTGGCGGCAGTCAACATGGCCGCCGAGCGGCATCTGCCGTTTGTCGCTGGCCCCGCGCTCAACTGCTATAACGCCGTCACGCTGCGCCTGCTGCTGCGACAAGGGATGGTGCGCTGGTGCATGCCGGTAGAGCTGTCGCGCGACTGGCTACGCAACATTCGCCAACAGTGCGATGAGCTGGGGATCCTCGGGCAGTTTGAGACCGAAGTCTTCGCCTACGGTCATCTGCCGCTGGCCTACTCCGCCCGCTGCTTTACCGCCCGCGCGGAAAACCTGCCCAAGGATGAGTGCGACACCTGCTGCATTCGCTATCCCCAAGGGCGACGGGTCCTGTCCCAGGAGCAGCAGCAGGTTTTTGTCCTCAACGGGATCCAGACCCTGAGCGGCTATTGCTACAATCTGGGCAACCAGCTGCGGGAGATGCAGGGATTAGTCGATATCGTACGCCTTTCTCCGCAGGGGGACGAGACGCTGGAGATGCTGAGCCGTTTCCGAGCGAACCAGCAGGGAGAAGCGCCGCTGACGCTGGCGCGTCAGGCCGAATGCAACGGCTACTGGCACCAGCTGGCCGGGCTGACCCTGTCAAACTGAGCCAGCCTGACAAAACGGGCGCACTGAGCGCCCGTTTGACTTCGTCTCACCGCCGTGGCTCACGAGGCCTTGCGCGCCATGATCTCAATAATCTGGGTATCCGTCTGGCGCATCGCGCCGCTGGCCAGCGCGCACAGGTTGGCGATCGACTGATCCACGTCGTGGGCCACGATCCCCTCATTGCCGCTCACCGCGCTGTCGTCCAGCGCCATCAGCACCGCCTTGAACGCGGCGCTGGCGCTGGTGGAGACCTTCATCGCGCAGCTGTTGGAAGCCCCGTCACAAATCATTCCGCTCACGTCGCCGATCATGCTGCCGATCGCCATGGCGACCGCCTCATAGCGGCCGTCGATCAGCCAAGCGATACCGGCCGCAGCGCCCATCGCCGCCGTCGTGGCGGCGCACAAGGCTGACAGCGTCGGCAGCTTACTGTGGATGTAGATCGCCGTCAGATGCGACAGCATCAGCGCTCGCGCCAGCTGCTCCTGCGAAGCCTGCATGTGCTCGGCGACCACCACCACCGGCATGGTCGCGGTGATCCCCTGATTGCCCGATCCCGAGTTGCTCATGGCTGGCAGCACCGCCCCTCCCATACGCGCATCGGAGGCCGCAGAGGTACGGATCATGATCTCGCTGAGCAGATCGTGAGAGAGCAGGCCACGCTCACGCTGCTGGGCCAGCGTAGCGCCGATGTGCAGACCATAGCGACTGCGTAGCCCTTCACGCGACAGCGCACCGTTCAGCTCCGCCGCATCCAGAATAAAGGCGATACGCGCCAGCGGGACATCGCAGGCAAAGCGGTAGACCTGCGCCAGCGAGGCCCGGGCCAGACAGTATTCCGCCGTCGTCGCGGCGTTCGCCACATCGGCGGCGCGAAAGATCTCGCGATCGTTATGCGCAATATGCACCACACGGGTATGATCGCCGGCAATGGTCACCTCGGCCCACGCCTCACCGGCGTAAACCCGGGCGCAGGAGAGCAGCACCTGCTCACAGGGCTGCTCCATACCGACGCTAACGCGGCCCTCTGCCAGCAGCGCACGGGCGGCGGCTACCGACTCGGCAGAGGCGTGTTTAATCACCTCCAGTCCAGCGTCCGCGTCCCCTCCAAGCGCTCCCAGCGCCGCGGCGATCGGCAGGCCGACCATCCCGGTACCCGGTACCGTGACCCCCATACCGTTCTTCATCAGGTTGGGCGACACGCGGCAGACAACGCGATCCACCGGCGCAGCCAGCTGACGCGCCGCGATGGCGGCGGCCAGTGCCAGGGAGACTGGCTCGGTACAGCCGACGGCCGGCTTGACCTCATGACGCACGGCGCGAATAAACTCCGCCCACAGCGCGTCAGTATCACAGGCGTTTTGTATCGTATTCATGCTTTAAACCTTTGGTTGTTACCGCTATCGTTGCACGTTATCCCTCAGGAAAAGGCCAGCAGCGGCGAGATACACAGCAGCAGCCCGGTGATGATAATCACCAGCAGGGATACGCCCTTATACTTATGCAGCGCCGGAACCCGGTACACCAGATAGGCGGGGATCAGGCATCCCACCATCCCGAAGATCGGGCTGCAGATGGAGGTAAAGCTCAGCACCGGCGCATTGAGGATAATCGCGCCCCAGGCCAGCAGAACGGCAAACACCATGATGCCGTTTTGAACCCAACGCCCCTTAATTCGCTCCGGCGGCATCATGCGCCGCAGCAGGTTCATCACGATTCCCTGAGTGGCTTCGCGAAAGCCCAGATACACGCCAAAGAATGCCGTCATCACCGCGAAGATATTCAGGATAACGCTCACCACGGTGACCCAGTTGCCGGCCCCACCGTCGATGAACTGCGCGGCGATAGCCAGCGCGGAGATATTCTGTTGATAGGCCTTAACCGCCTCGTCATGCCCCATCGCCAGCGTGAAGGAGACCGCGTAGAAGAAGACCGTCACGAACAGAACGCCAAAGGCGATGTTCATAGCACGCAGCGCCTTGTAGCGGGCCACCTCGCGCGATTTGCAGTGCGCCCGGTATGAGATAACCATCGGGCTGAGCGTCTGAATGAACAGGATCGAGGTCAGGGTAAACGGCAGCGTGATCACCGCATTTTTCACCAGCAGCCCCAGCGGCGGCAGCGCACCCACGTTATACAGATGCCACATTCCGACCATGGCAATCCCCAGTGCGGCCACTACCAACAGTTTGGTCAGCACCATAAAGCTGGAAAGCTTAAACAGCAGCTGCTCACCGCGCGAGGAGATGGCCACCAAGACACAGATCAGCGCCAGCCCGTAAAAGGGGTTTTCAGAGAGCAGCCCCTCCGTCACGCCGAAGGTGTGCAGGTAGGAGGCGCTGTCATTGGTAATGGCGGTGGAGTAGACGAACATCCAAATCACCAGCATCACGAAGTAGAGCGCTCCCAGTAAAATCCCCCAGTTTTTTCCCAGGTAGCCGCTGATCACGCTGGGATAATCACGGCACTCCGGCGACTCGGCCAGGGTATTGATAAACAGGCGCTGAAACAAATACATCGCCGGATAACCCACGACGGACGACAGCAGGAAAACCCACAGTCCCATCAACCCAACCTGAACCGGCAAAAAGACGATGCCGGCCCCGATCGCCATCCCGATGCTCATAATCACCCAGCCCACATCGGTACTGTCAAAACGGGTCGCCTCCCGCCACTCGCTGTCGCTCATACCGTCCCGGGGGACGGCGGGATGATCTGTCAGTGCCACACTGCTCATTTGTGTCGTTTCCATCGTCGCTCTCACTTGCCATTTCAACGGCGGGATCCGTGGCCAATAGGAGTCTGTCTCTACCGTGCCGGAGCCGCCTGTAGGGAATTATCATCGTTATGATTTACAGAATCGGATGCCGCGCGGCAGAGCGATGGCGCAATAACATCATGAGGTGCAGGCATTATTATTGTGATGTGATCATAGTGCCGTCGCGGGAGAAAAATTTTTCAACTCATCGCTCTGCCATTGGAGGTCACATAAAAAACTTTCTCCATAAAGGCGGATGTTTTGAATATTTACCTACATAAAGAGGAAAAGGTAAAAATATTTTTTATATGAATAAGGAATATATTAATAACTTATTGATATCTATTTTCTTTTTCTATCGAGACGAAGATGGGAGGACGAACAAGAAAAAAGGCGTCGGGAAGAAAAGTGTGCCGCCGATCTCGTTTTTTTATAGATACAGCGCACATTTTAGTTGATTATGCTGTTTTTTTTATTATTCAAGAAAATTTCAAAATAAAAAACCAGTGAACCGCATAGGCCTGGGCCATAAAAAAGGCCAGCCCGAGGGCTGGCCTTCTATGCGCTTATCGCTGCCGATTACGCATCGTTGAAGCGACGACGGCTGTGGCCATTGTCGTCTGAGCGGGTGCTGCGACTATCGCGATTGAACCCGCGATCGCCGCGGCGATCGTCAGAGAAACGACGCTGACCGCCAAAGCTGCGGCGATCGCCATCACGACCACCGTCGCGACCGCCGAAGCTGCGACGCTCACCACCGCGCTCACGACGCGGCTCACGCGCCGGCGCATCACCGATCAGCTGCATATTCATCGGCTTGTTCAGGATACGGGTACGGGTAAAGTGCGTCAGCAGATCGCCCGGCATGCCTTTCGGCAGCTCGATGGTGGAGTGCGAACCGAACAGACGAATGTTGCCGATATAGCGGCTGCTGATATCGCCTTCGTTAGCGATTGCACCCACGATATGACGAACTTCGACGCCATCGTCACGACCCACTTCGATGCGATACAGCTCCATATCACCGACTTCGCGGCGCTCACGACGCGGGCGCTCACCGCCGCGCTCATCGCGCTCGCGACGGGCGAAGCGATCGCCACCGCGCTCATCACGCTCGCGGAATTCACGACGCGGACGACGTTCAACCACCGGGTCCGGCGGCAGGATCAGCGGACGTTCGCCCTGCGCCATCTTCAGCAGCGCGGCGGCCAGCGTCTCCATATCCTGCTCATCTTCCGGCTGCAGCTTGGCCAGCAGCGCACGGTACTGATCCAGATCGCTGCTCTCCAGCTGCTGCTGAACACGGGCAGCAAACTTGGCCAGACGGCGAGTGCTAAGCAGCTCGGCGTTCGGCAGTTCCACTTCTGGAATGGTCAGCTTCATGGTGCGCTCAATGTTGCGCAGCAGACGGCGTTCACGGTTATCAACGAACAGCAGCGCACGGCCGGCGCGACCGGCGCGGCCGGTACGGCCGATACGGTGCACATAGGACTCGGCATCCATCGGGATGTCGTAGTTGACGACCAGGCTGATGCGATCGACGTCCAGCCCACGGGCGGCCACATCGGTCGCGATCAGGATATCCAGACGACCGTCTTTCAGGCGCTCCAGGGTCTGCTCACGCAGCGCCTGGTTCATGTCGCCGTTCAGCGCCGCGCTGCTGTAGCCGTTACGCTCCAGCGCTTCGGCCACTTCCAGGGTGGCGTTCTTGGTGCGCACGAAGATGATCGCCGCATCAAAGTCTTCCGCTTCCAGGAAACGCACCAGCGCTTCGTTTTTACGCATCCCATACACCGTCCAGTAGCTCTGGCTGATGTCCGGGCGGGTCGTCACGCTAGACTGGATGCGCACTTCCTGCGGCTCATTCATAAAGCGACGGGTGATACGTCGGATCGCCTCCGGCATGGTGGCAGAAAACAGTGCAGTCTGATGCTCCGCCGGGATCTGCGCCATGATGGTCTCAACGTCTTCAATAAAGCCCATACGCAGCATTTCGTCGGCTTCGTCCAGCACCAGTCCGCGCAGGCTGGTCAGGCTCAGCGTACCGCGCTTCAGATGATCCAGCAGACGGCCCGGCGTACCGACCACGATCTGCGGCCCCTGACGCAGGGCGCGCAGCTGAACGTCATAACGCTGGCCGCCGTACAGGGCAACCACGTTGATACCGTGCATATGCTTAGAGAAATCCGCCATGGCTTCAGCCACCTGTACCGCCAGCTCGCGGGTCGGCGCCAGCACCAGTACCTGCGGTGCTTTCAGGGACGGATCGATATTGTTCAGCAGCGGCAGGGAAAACGCCGCCGTTTTACCGCTGCCGGTCTGCGCCATGCCCAGCACGTCGCGCCCGTTCAGCAGGTGGGGAATACAGGCCGCCTGAATCGGTGACGGCTTCTCATAGCCCAAATCATTCAGGGCTTCAATAATAGGTGCGGCTAACCCCAGGTCAGCAAAAGTAGTTTCGAACTCAGCCATGTAAACGTGCCTCATGTGCAATGGCGGCCAGTCTGCATAACTCGTCTAGAAAACGAACAACATTTTTCATTGAAAAGTGTGAACCGGCTCAAATTAGATGAAATGACGAACAAAAAAACCTCGCCCGTTAGGACGATTAAATCAATGATTTAAGGATATAAATGCCCGTCAGCTTATTGCTGGTCCGATTCTGGTATGTCGTCTTGCTCTTGACCCAAGCGGGCCAATTCCAACAGTGCGTAACGGTTCTCAACAAAGTTATGAACGTTGTTGGCCACCGTCAGTTTGAACAATGCAGAAGCACTGCTCTTTTCCCCCAGACTCAGGTAATGTTTACCTAAATAGAAGTCAGTTTCACTGAGATGCTCAGCGAGCGAAGTGTTATCCGTTGCATCTGCCTGTAAGCGTTCCATCAGCGTTTTCTCGCTGATTTTGCCCAGGTAGAATTCGACAATATTCCATCCCCATTGACTCCGGTTCGCTTTATTATAGCGCTGGCTTAGCGCCGTAAGCGCCTGCTCCTGATTAAGCTCACGCTCAGCCAGGTAAAGCCATAACGACCGGAACGGATCGTTGGGATCGTCTTGATAAAACGCCTGCAGATCATCTTGCGCTAGCGAATACCGCCCGCCGTAGTAGAGGGCAATACCGCGATTTAAACGCGCATAGCTGTAAGTTGGATCAAGCTCTAGTACAGAATCAAACGCTTCATAGGCGGCATCAAAGTTGCCCGCCTGCGTTAAATAAATACCCAGATAGTTAAAAACCTCTGGCATATCAGGACGAATGGCCAGCGCCTGCGAAAAATCGTTACGCGCTAACGCCCTCAGTCCGAGACTATCATACAGTACTCCGCGCTCATAGAGAAGCTGTGCGCGTTCATCATCCGTTAATGCTCGGCTGGCAAGGATCTGCTCCATGCGCGCCAGCATTACCTCCTGCTGCAGCGAGGGCTGCAAAGGAATGGCCAGTACTTCGTTTTGGCGCCAATCAGCGTTGCTGCATCCTGCCAACAGAATTGCTGTCGCAACATAACACCAGCGCAAGATAGGCTTCATTTCCCAACTCCCGAAGACCAACACGGATAAACTTCCTATCATCCATCAACGTGCCATCGCATCCTGCGATAGCGTAACAAACGGCTTCCCAACAATGGGAAGCCGTAATACCAACGAGATTACTCTGCGTCAGTCGGTGCGTCCTGACCCGCAGCTGCGCTGGCGTTAGCTTCCTTGATGCTCAGGCGTACGCGACCCTGACGGTCGACTTCCAGCACCTTAACAGCCACTTCCTGACCCATCTGCAGGTAGTCGGTCACTTTCTCTACGCGCTTGTCGGCGATCTGAGAAATATGAACCAGACCCTCTTTACCGCCGCCGATGGCCACAAAGGCGCCAAAGTCAACGATACGGGTCACTTTACCCTGATAGATACGGCCCACTTCGATCTCGGCGGTGATCTCTTCGATGCGGCGAATGGCGTGTTTGGCCTTATCACCGTCGGTCGCTGCGATCTTCACGGTACCGTCATCTTCGATTTCGATGGTGGTACCGGTCTCTTCCGTCAGCGCGCGGATCACAGAACCGCCCTTACCGATCACGTCCTTGATTTTCTCAGGATTGATCTTAATGGTATGGATACGCGGGGCGAATTCGGAAATATCGCCGCGCGGCGCATTGATCGCCTGCTCCATCACGCCCAGGATATGCAGACGCGCACCCTTGGCCTGGTTCAGGGCAACCTGCATGATCTCGCGGGTGATGCCTTCGATCTTGATATCCATCTGCAGCGCGGTCACGCCGTCGCGGCTACCGGCCACTTTAAAGTCCATATCGCCCAGGTGGTCTTCGTCACCCAGGATGTCAGACAGAACGACAAAGTTATCCTGCTCTTTTACCAGACCCATGGCGATACCCGCTACGGCAGCTTTGATCGGCACACCGGCGTCCATCAGCGCCAGAGAGGCACCGCAGACAGAGGCCATAGAGGAGGAACCGTTGGACTCAGTGATTTCAGAGACCACACGCACCGTGTACGGGAACGCATCCTGAGACGGCATTACCGCCAGCACACCGCGCTTAGCCAGACGGCCATGGCCGATTTCACGGCGCTTCGGTGAGCCCATCATCCCGGTTTCACCGACGGAGTACGGCGGGAAGTTATAGTGTAGCAGGAAACGGTCGGTGCGCTCGCCCATCAGCTCATCGATATTCTGCGCATCGCGTTCGGTGCCCAGGGTCGCAGTCACCAGCGCCTGCGTTTCGCCACGGGTAAACAGCGCAGAGCCATGGGTACGCGGCAGTACGCCGGTACGCACGTCCAGCGCACGGATCATGTCCTTCTCACGGCCATCGATACGCGGCTCACCGCGCAGAACGCGGCCACGCACCACGGCTTTCTCCAACGCACCCAGGATATCGCTGATCTCACCGGCATCCAGCGCATCGTCTTCCGCCAGCAGATCGGCGATGACGGACTCTTTGATCTCGTCAACTTTCGCGTAGCGGGACTGCTTTTCAGTGATGTGATAGGCTTCGCCCAGGCGGGCCTCGGCCATCTCGGCCACGCGGCGCTGCAGCGCAACATTCACTTCCGGCGCATGCCATTCCCAGCGCGGTTTACCGACTTCGGCGGCCAGCGCTTTGATATTTTCGATGACGATCTGCTGCTGCTCGTGGCCGAAGACCACCGCGCCCAGCATCTGATCTTCGCTGAGCAGATCGGCTTCAGATTCCACCATCAGCACGGCGTTGTCGGTACCGGCCACCACCAGATCCAGACGGCTCTGTTTGAGCTCATCCTGAGTCGGGTTCAGCACGTACTGATCGTTGATGTAACCCACGCGAGCGGCACCGATCGGGCCGTTGAACGGGATCCCAGACAGGCTCAGCGCCGCGGATGCACCGATCATCGCCACGATATCCGGGCTGACCTGCGGATTCACGGAAACTACGGTCGCAACGACCTGCACCTCATTGAGGAAGCCTTCCGGGAACAGCGGGCGGATCGGACGGTCGATCAGACGCGCGGTCAGGGTCTCACCTTCGCCCGGACGGCCTTCACGGCGGAAGAAGCCGCCGGGGAAACGACCGGCCGCGTAGGCGCGCTCCTGGTAGTTAACGGTCAGCGGGAAGAAGTCCTGACCTTCACGGGCTTTTTTCGCCCCAACCACGGTAACGAATACCGCGGTGTCATCCATGGTCACCATCACGGCTGCGGTAGCCTGGCGTGCCATCATGCCGGTTTCCAGCGTAACGGTATGCTGGCCGTATTGGAATTTGCGAACGGTTGGCGTTAACAAAGTCATATTCCTTGTATCTATCGCGCACCACCCCTGCGGAACGGTGCCTTTATATAACCGGAGGCGTTGTCACATTCTCGCGACTAATGCAAAGCGCCGTCCCCAGACGGCGGCTTGCATTAGCCGCGCGAACCTCTGTAACAAGACGCCGGCTACACCCTTTTTATCTGCAACGACAATACATTAACCTGATTTGCCATTGCTTCCTAGAAGAAAGGGGCCAACGTTGGCCCCTTTGCTTCAGAAAATCGTTAGATTAGCGACGCAGACCCAGACGCTCGATCAGGCTGGAGTAACGTGCTACATCTTTACGCTTCAGGTAGTCCAGCAGCTTACGACGCTGGGAAACCATGCGCAGCAGACCACGACGGCTGTGGTGATCTTTTTTGTGCTCAGCGAAGTGGCCCTGCAGGTGGTTAATCTGCGCGGTCAGCAGTGCAACCTGCACTTCGGTGGAACCGCTGTCGTTGGCATCACGACCGAACTCAGCAACGATTTTAGCTTTCGCTTCAACGCTTAGAGACATTATAGAACTCCAAATTTGAAAAGTTTAAAAAACGGGCGCCGATCTCTAATTCAGCAACCCAATGTATAAGCCGCGCTATTCTACTCTGCACCCCGCCCATTGGCAAGAAATCAGCCGATTCTGAGCGCGGTTGGCACGCCGCAAATCTCAGACCGGATCGTCCTCGGAGAGGCGCGATGCCACTACCATACGGCGCGGCGCCAGGCGCCCCAGCTCGTCCACCTCACCGACGCCGATAAAGCGGCGCGCCGCCCCGACGCTGATGCGCACCATGCCGCTTTGCGGCAGGTCCGGCGTCTGTACCGACTGCCCCAGCTGTATATAGCCAGCGACGATCTCCGACAGATTCACCTCCGGCAGGTGCGCGGCGGCCGTATCCATCGGCAGCAGTAGCGGATCGAGCAGCAGGCGGGGATCGCGCTCTTGCTGCTGCGCCTGCGCCAGCAGCGCCTGCAGCTGCTCCAGCGTGACCATCCGCTCGCTCGGATAGCCGGAAACCTGCAGGCGCCGCAGATAGATAACGTGCGCGCCGCAGCCGAGCACTTCGCCCAGATCGTCGATAATGGTGCGAATATAGGTGCCCTTGGAGCAGTGGATCTCCAGCTCCAGCTCATCCCCTTCCCAGCGGATAAAGCGCAGCTCAAACACCGTGATCTCACGCGATTCGCGCGGCACATCGATCCCCTGACGAGCATATTCGTACAGCGGGCGCCCCTGGTACTTGAGCGCCGAATACATAGAGGGTACCTGGCGACCAGGGCCGCGGACCCCCTCCAGCGCCTGCGCTAGCTCGGCCTCGCTGAATGTCAGCGGTCGCTCACACACCACTTGACCATCGGCGTCGGAGGTATCGGTACGCTGCCCCAGGCGGGCGACGACACGATAGCGCTTGTCGGCATCCAGCAAAAACTGAGAAAACTTGGTCGCTTCACCCAGGCAAATCGGCAGCATCCCAGTCGCCAGCGGATCCAGCGCGCCGGTATGCCCCGCCTTGTTGGCGTTATAGATGCGCTTTACCTTCTGCAGCACATCGTTAGAGGACATCCCCTGCCCTTTATCCAGCAGCAGGACGCCGTTAATATCGCGGCCGCGGCGACGGGGTCGAGACATTACGCCTCCTCATCGCGATCGGCGGCGGTCCTGCGCGCCTCATCGTCTTTCACCACGTTGCTCACCAGATTGGACATGCGCATCCCCTCAACCAGCGAGGCGTCATAGGCAAACGTCAGCTCCGGCACCACGCGCAGACGCATCGCTTTACCCAGCAGCATGCGGATAAAACCGGACGCATCCTGCAACGCCTTCAGACCGGTTTTTACCGTCTCCGGCTCACCGTCGTTCAAAAAGGTGACAAACACCTTGGCATAGGCCAGATCGCGTGAGACTTCGACGCCGGATACCGTCGCCATGCCAACCCGCGGATCTTTGACCTCACGCTGCAGGATAATGGCGATCTCTTTCTGCATTTCCTGCGCCACGCGCTGAGTGCGGCTAAATTCTCTTGCCATGATAGTTTCTCCAGACAAACAGGGGGCCTGAGCCCCCCGATTAGCATATGCTGTTGTAACGCGTATCCACCGCCCGACCCGGGCGGTGCGACAGACTTAGTCGATAGAGCGTTTCACTTCGATGGTCTCGAAGACTTCGATCACGTCGCCCGGACGGACGTCGTTGTAGTTCTTCACGCCGATACCGCACTCCATGCCGTTACGCACTTCGTTGACGTCATCCTTGAAGCGACGCAGGGATTCCAACTCGCCTTCGTAGATAACCACGTTCTCGCGCAGAACACGGATCGGGCTGTGACGCTTGACTACGCCCTCAGTCACCATACAGCCGGCGATAGCGCCAAACTTCGGTGACTTGAACACATCGCGAACTTCCGCCAGGCCGATGATTTCCTGCTTGTACTCCGGCGCCAGCATACCGCTCATCGCCTGCTTGACTTCGTCGATCAGATCATAGATCACGGAGTAGTAGCGCAGATCCAGGTTCTCGGTTTCCACCACGCGGCGGGCAGAGGCGTCGGCACGGACGTTGAAGCCCAGCAGAATGGCGTTGGACGCTGCGGCCAGGGTCGCGTCGGTTTCAGTGATACCCCCTACGCCAGAGCCCACGATCTTCACCTTCACTTCATCGGTAGACAGCTTGCGCAGAGAGTCGGCAATCGCCTCGACAGAGCCCTGAACGTCGGCTTTCAGCACGATATTCAGCTCGGACACTTCGCCTTCCACCATGTTGGAGAACATGTTCTCCAGCTTGGCTTTCTGCTGACGCGCCAGCTTCACTTCGCGGAACTTGCCCTGACGGTACAGCGCCACTTCACGGGCTTTCTTCTCGTCACGCACCACGGTCGCTTCATCACCGGCAGCCGGCACACCGGACATCCCGAGGATCTCAACCGGAATGGACGGACCGGCTTCCGTGATTTCACGGCCCAGTTCGTCACGCATGGCGCGCACGCGGCCATACTCGAAGCCACACAGCACGATGTCACCCTTGTGCAGGGTACCTTCACGTACCAGCACCGTCGCCACCGGGCCGCGGCCCTTGTCCAGGAAGGACTCGATCACTACGCCACTGGCCATGCCGTTACGCACCGCTTTCAGCTCCAGCACTTCGGACTGCAGCAGGATGGCGTCCAGCAGGTCGTCGATACCGGTCCCTGCTTTCGCGGAGACATGGACGAACTGGGCTTCACCGCCCCACTCTTCCGGCATAACACCGTACTGGGACAGCTCATTCTTCACGCGATCCGGATCGGCTTCCGGCTTATCGATCTTGTTCACCGCCACCACCAGCGGAACGCCGGCGGCCTTGGCATGCTGGACAGCCTCGATGGTCTGCGGCATCACGCCGTCATCGGCCGCTACCACCAGAACGACGATATCGGTCGCCTGGGCGCCGCGCGCACGCATTGCGGTAAACGCGGCGTGCCCCGGGGTATCCAGGAAGGTGATCATGCCGTTATCGGTCTGTACGTGATACGCACCGATATGCTGGGTAATACCGCCGGCTTCGCCCGCCGCCACCTTGGTGGAGCGGATGTAGTCCAGCAGAGAGGTTTTACCGTGGTCAACGTGGCCCATGATGGTCACGACCGGCGCACGCGGCTCAGCCGCAGCGCCGGTATCACGATCGCTCAGCACCGCCTCTTCCAGCTCGTTCTCACGACGCAGGATCACCTTATGGCCCATCTCTTCAGCGACTAACTGAGCAGTTTCCTGATCGATAACCTGGTTAATGGTCGCCATCGCGCCCATCTTCATCATCGACTTGATGACCTGGGAGCCTTTCACCGCCATCTTGTTAGCCAACTCAGCCACGGTGATGGTTTCACCGATCACCACGTCGCGGTTAACCGCCTGGGCCGGTTTGGTAAAGCCCTGCTGCAGCGAGCTCGGCTTGCGCTTACCGCCTTTGCCGCCGCGGTTGACCGCGCGGGCCTCTTCGCGATCGGCCTTAGACTCAGACAGCTTGCTGCCTTTCTTCTGCTTGGCCGCTTTGCCACCGCGGCCGCGTGCACGGCGATCGCCTTCAACCTGGCGATCGTTCTCATCTTCCGCTTCTCGAGCGTGATGAGAGGTGGTCACGTGGTAATCGCTGTTATCTTCTTCGCTAGCGTTTTCGGTCCACTTGCCTTCGTTAGCTTCGGCCATACGGCGAGCTTCCTCAGCCACCTTACGGGCGTCTTCTTCCAGCTTGCGGCGCGCTTCTTCTTCAGCCTTGCGTTTCAGTTCAGCGGCTTCAGCTTCGCGCTTGGCCTTTTCCGCCTGCGCAGCTTTAGTTTTTTCGTCGGTATGTTGGTTAGTCACTTTTTCTTTTTCCGCTGCTTCACGCTTAGCTTTTTCAGCGGCCTCACGTTTGGCTTGTTCTTCTTGTTGACGCTTGGCCTGCTCTGCAGCTTCACGCTTGGCCTGTTCGGCCATCTCACGCTGTGTCTGCTCTTCTGCCTCGCGTTTCGCCTGTTCTTCCGCTTCGCGCTTCGCCGATGCCTCGGCTTCCGCCTGCTGGGCCGCCGCGTCGCTCTTCACATAGGTGCGCTTTTTACGGACTTCAATCTGCACTGACTTGCTTTTACCGCCGGTGCCCGGGACACTCAGCGTGCTGCGAGTTTTACGCTGCAGCGTCAGTTTACCGGAAGATCCGCCGTGCTCACGGTTTAAATGAGCCAGCAGCGCTTCGCGTTCCTGGGGGCTCACAGAGTCGTCGGGTGATTTATTAATGCCTGCGTCAGCCAGCTGCTGTACCAGGCGCTCAACCGAAGTTTGGATCTCTGCTGCCAGTGATTTTACCGTTACTTCTGCCATGCTGTTCCTTCCTGCTACAGTTCATTATTCACTATCGCCAAACCAACAGATATTACGCGCAGCCATAATCAGCTCGCCCGCCTGTTCATTGTTCAGGCCTTCAATATCGGTCAGGTCGTCGACACCCTGCTCGGCAAGATCTTCCAGCGTACATACACCGCGTGCGGCCAGCTTAAAGGCCACGCTGCGTTCCATCCCCGGCAGATTGAGCAGATCGTCCGCCGGTTTGTTGTCGCCAAGGCTCTCTTCCTGCGCCAGCGCCAGCGTCGTCAGCGCGTTCTTGGCACGGGTGCGCAGTGCCTCGACGGTCTCTTCATCCAGACCGTCGATGGACAGCAGCTCACGCTCCGGTACATAGGCCAGCTCTTCCAGCGTGGAGAAGCCTTCCTCGACCAGCAGCGTAGCGAACTCTTCATCGATATCCAGATGCTTGGTGAAGGTATCGATGGCCGCATGGGCTTCCGCCTGATGCTTGGCCTGCAGATCCTCCGCCGTCATCACGTTCAGCTCCCAGCCGCTCAGCTGAGACGCCAGACGGACGTTCTGGCCGTTACGACCGATGGCCTGAGCCAGGTTGGAGGCCTCTACGGCGATATCCATGGTGTGCTTGTCTTCGTCTACCACGATGGATGCCACGTCGGCAGGCGCCATAGCGTTAATGACGAACTGCGCCGGATTATCATCCCACAGAACGATATCGATACGCTCGCCGCCCAGCTCGCTGGAAACCGCCTGCACGCGCGCACCGCGCATACCAACGCAGGCACCGACCGGATCGATGCGCTTATCATTGGTCTTCACGGCAATCTTGGCTCGGGAGCCCGGGTCGCGTGCGGCGCCCTTGATTTCGATCACTTCTTCGCCGATCTCCGGCACTTCGATGCGGAACAGTTCAATCAGCATCTCCGGACGGGAGCGGGTGACGAACAGCTGCGCACCGCGGGCCTCCGGACGCACGGCATACAGTACGCCGCGAATGCGGTCGCCCGGGCGGAAGTTTTCGCGCGGCAGCATGTCTTCACGGCCAATCACCGCTTCCGCGTTGTTGCCCAGATCCAGGGAGATGCTGTCACGGTTAACTTTCTTGACTACGCCGGTGACGATTTCGCCTTCGTGCTCGCGAAACGCATCAACCACCATCGCGCGCTCGGCCTCGCGCACTTTCTGCACAATAACCTGCTTGGCGGTCTGGGTGGTGATACGATCGAAGGTCACTGACTCGATCTGATCTTCTACATAGTCACCCAGATCCAGCGCAGGATCTTCAAAACGCGCCGCATCCAGCGTAATTTCACGAGTTGGCTGGGTCACTTCGTCAACGATAAGCCAGCGGCGGAAGGTATCGAAGTCACCGGATTTACGATCGATGGCGACACGCACATCGATTTCCTGCTCATATTTTTTCTTGGTGGCCGTGGCCAGCGCGGTTTCCAGCGCCTCAAAAATCTTCTCGCGCGGCAGCGCCTTTTCGTTGGAAACGGCCTCCACAACAGCCAGAATCTCTTTATTCATCCTAGTTGCCTCATCCGAACGTTAAAAGTGGGGTACCAGGTTCGCTTTCTGGACATTGCTCAGCGCGAACACTTCATCTTTGCCATCAACCGTGACCGTAATCATCTCGCCGTCTACCGCCTTGATGATACCCTGCCACTTCCGGCGGTTCTGCATCGCCATCCGCAGTACCAGCGTCACTTCCTCATTCAGAAAACGGGTGTAATGTTCGGCGGTAAACAGGGGGCGATCCATCCCCGGAGAGGAGACTTCCAGGTAATAGGCGACCGAAATCGGATCTTCTACGTCAAGAACAGCGCTGACCTGGTGGCTAACATCAGCACAATTATCAACAGTGATGCCTTCTTCACTATCGATATAGATTCGCAGCGTTGAATGGCGACCACGGATGAACTCAATACCAACCAGCTCAAAGCCCAGGGCTTCTACCGGCGCCGTAATCATCTCTGTTAACTTTTGCTCTAATGTGGACAAGCCCACCCCCAAGACATAAAAAAAGGGCCTTATAGCCCAGTGATTCTGTTGTCAGATAACAAAAAACCCCGAATAATCGGGGCTTTATGCAACTGGACCCTATATACCGCCAAGCGGGATTCGAAGCCAGTCTCGCAAGTATATTTTTCAAATGATACTTCGCGGCCCGAGGCTCTGCGCTAACAGTATATTTGAAAACAGATACTTAAGGAAATTGGTTGCGGGGGCCGGATTTGAACCGACGACCTTCGGGTTATGAGCCCGACGAGCTACCAGGCTGCTCCACCCCGCGTCCGAATCGTGGCGAATTCTACTCTAACAGCGTAGAAAAAACAACATATCTAGGATTGGTACCGAGGACGGGACTTGAACCCGTAAGCCCTATTGGGCACTACCACCTCAAGGTAGCGTGTCTACCAATTCCACCACCTCGGCATTTTGGCACCATGACGCCTAACGCGTCATGGCAAAACTCTGTGGGTACGATCAGTTCGGAATATCGCTGCTCGGCGTAGCCGGCGCTGCCGGAGTCGCAGGCTGTTCAGTCTTCACAGGCTGACCCAGGTTATCCCACTCACTGCCCTGCTTGCTCTGATGACCGCTCAGGTTGCCCAGCACCAGGCTCAGTACGAAAAACAGCGTGGCCAGGATGCCCGTAGTACGGGTCATAAAGTTACCGGTACCGCTGGAGCCAAACAGCGTCGCTGAGGCGCCTGCGCCGAATGAAGCGCCCATGTCAGCACCTTTACCCTGCTGCAGCATAATCAGGGCGATCAGCGCCACAGACACCAGCAGGAAAATTACCAAAAGAGCTTCATACATAGTCGTACCTGATTCCTTGCGGCCCATCCGCAGTCAAAAGCTTCCATCGAACCCATGGATAAAACATCCACTGAAGCGGGTGTGAATACTACCCAATGCCGTTAGAGGGCGCAAGGGTAAATTTTCCACGCCGACGTGATTGGAGAAAAAACCGGCAAAAGCGCGCTTCCGCCGGTCTGTTCGCCCTTAGCCGACCGCCTTCACCGCGTCGGCAATGGCGTTCGCCAGATCGGTAACCTGTTGCAAATCCTCGCCTTCCACCATGACGCGGATCAGCGGTTCGGTACCGGATTTACGCAGCAGCACCCGGCCTCGCCCGGCCAGCTGCCGCTCGACCTCGGCGCAGGCCTGCTGCACCGCGGCATCCTGCAGCGGATCGCACTGTCCGGCAAAGCGGACGTTGACCAACACCTGCGGCAGCAGGGTCATGCCGCTGCACAGATCGGCCAGACTCATATGGTTGCGCGCCATCGCCGCCAGCACCTGCAGGCCAGCGACGATCCCATCGCCGGTCGTGGTCTGATCGAGGATGATGACATGGCCAGAGTTTTCAGCCCCCATGCGCCATCCCTTCTCCTGCATCGTCTCCAGCACATAGCGGTCACCCACCTTGGCGCGCGCGAAGGGGATCCCCAGCTGCTTCAGCGCCAGCTCCAGTCCCATATTGCTCATCAGGGTGCCGACCACGCCGCCGTGCAGCTTACCCTGGCGCAGCGCCTCG
Organism: Edwardsiella sp. EA181011; assembly: GCF_000800725.1. NCBI lineage: Bacteria > Pseudomonadati > Pseudomonadota > Gammaproteobacteria > Enterobacterales > Hafniaceae > Edwardsiella > Edwardsiella sp. EA181011. The sequence continues at coordinate 190,934 of NZ_CP011364.1, forward strand.
CGCGCCACGATATACAGGATCTGATCGCCGTCGACCTTGTCGCCGCGGTGATCGACCATGATCAGGCGATCGCCGTCGCCGTCGAAGGCCATGCCAAGATCGGCGTTTTCCGCCAGGACACGGGCCTGCAGCGCGCGGACATCCGTCGCCCCGCACTCTTTGTTGATATTCATCCCGTCCGGCGAGGTGCCGATGGCGATCACCTCCGCACCCAGCTCGCGCAGCACGTTCGGCGCAATATGATAGGTAGCGCCGTTGGCGCAGTCGGCGACGATCTTCAGGCCGCTCAGGCTCAGCGCGTTGGGGAAGGTGCTCTTGCAGAATTCGATATAGCGCCCGGCGGCGTCAACGATACGGCTCGCCTTGCCCAGCTCGGCGGACTCCACGCAGGTCAGGGGCTTATCCAGCTCGGCCTCGATCGCTGCCTCGACCTCATCCGGCAGCTTGGTTCCGTCGATGGAGAAAAACTTGATCCCGTTATCGTAATACGGGTTATGGGACGCTGAAATAACGATACCGGCCTCGGCGCGGAAGGTACGCGTCAGGTAAGCCACCGCCGGGGTCGGCATCGGCCCGGTAAAGGCGGCAGACAGACCGGCCGCCGCCAGTCCTGCCTCCAGCGCGGACTCCAGCATATAGCCGGAGATACGGGTATCCTTACCGATAATGATTTTGCGTGAACCGTGACGCGCCAGCACCTTACCTGCGGCCCAGCCCAGCTTCAGGACGAAATCCGGGGTGATCGGGCTGCTGCCCACCTTGCCGCGAATGCCATCGGTACCAAAATATTTACGTTCGCTCATCTCTTTATTATTCCTTTGCTGAAAGCGTGGCTTCCACCACGCGCATGGCATCCACCGTTTCACGTACGTCGTGCACGCGGATAATCTGTGCCCCCTGCATGGCGGCGATCACGGCACAGGCGACACTGCCCGCCACCCGCTGCGCGGGGGGCACATTCAGCAGCTGTCCGACCATAGACTTACGCGACATTCCCACCAGTAGCGGCAGACCGTGGTGATGAAAGTGCGCCAGGTTAGCCAGAAGGCGGTAATTATGCGTCAAGTTCTTACCGAAGCCAAAGCCGGGATCGAGTAGCAGCCGCTCCCGGGCGATCCCGGCGGCCACGCAGCGCGCGATCTGCGCGCTGAGGTAAGCGTCCACTTCCGCCACCACATCGCTGTAGTGGGGGCTATGCTGCATGCCCTTCGGCTCGCCCTGCATATGCATTAGGCAGACTGGCAGGCCGCTCTCCGCCGCCGCCGCCAGCGCCCCCGGCTCGCTCAGAGAACGGACGTCGTTAATCATATCGGCCCCGGCGGCGCTACAGGCGCGGATCACCGCCGCCTTGGAGGTATCGACCGAGACCCAGACCTCAAAACGCTGCGCCAGCGCCTCCACTACCGGCACCACCCGCGCCAGCTCCTCTGCCTCGCTCACCTCGGCCGCGCCGGGCCGCGTCGACTCCCCGCCCACATCGATGATGGTCGCCCCTGCGACGATCATCGACTCTGCGTGTCGCAGCGCGGCATCCAGCGCGTTATGACGCCCTCCGTCAGAAAACGAGTCGGGGGTGACGTTCAGGATCCCCATCACCTGGGGATAGTTGAGATTCAGGGTGAGTTCACGTGACCTAAGCAGCATCGATGACACCTGTGCAAAAGAAAAATCATGCGTTATTGGAACGCAAAAAAAAACCCCGGGCAAGCCGGGGTTTTCATACGCGACGGCGTAATTACTTTTCGCCGTCGTTATGCCGATCGTCATCGCTGCGCGCGGCGTCGCTATCCGCGGCCGGCGCGACCGGCGCGACCGGCTCCGCAGCGGTAGGCTGTGCCGCCGGTTGCTGGGCCTGCGCCTGGCGATTGGCCTGCTCGTCCAACCAACCGGCCGGCGGGCGGACTTCGCGACGCGCCATCAGATCATCGACCTGCGGCGCATCGATGGTCTCATACTTCATCAGCGCATCCTTCATGGCATGCATGATATCCATATTGTCGACCAGCAGCTGGCGGGCACGCTGATAGTTATGCTCGATCAGTGCCTTGACCTCCTGATCGATAATGCGGGCCGTCTCATCGGACATGTGTTTGGTCTTGGCGACGGAGCGACCGAGGAACACCTCGCCCTCTTCTTCCGCATACAGCAGCGGCCCCAGCTTCTCGGAGAAACCCCACTGGGTCACCATGTTACGGGCGATGGTCGTCGCCTGCTTGATGTCCTGCGAGGCGCCGGTAGAAACGTGCTCGGTGCCGTAAATCAGCTCTTCAGCCAGGCGGCCGCCGTAGGCCACGGAGATCATGCTCTCCAGCTTCTGACGGCTGTAGCTGATGGAGTCGCCCTGCGGCAGGAAGAAGGTCACCCCCAGCGCACGACCACGCGGGATGATGGTGACCTTATGCACCGGATCGTGCTCTGGCACCAGGCGGCCGATGATCGCATGTCCGGCTTCGTGATACGCCGTCGACTCTTTCTGCGCTTCGGTCATCACCATGGAACGGCGCTCCGCCCCCATCATGATCTTGTCTTTGGCCTTTTCAAACTCGACCATCGACACCACTCGCTTGTTGTTACGGGCGGCAAACAGCGCCGCTTCGTTGACCAGGTTAGCCAGATCGGCACCGGAGAAGCCCGGCGTACCGCGCGCAATAACCGACGCATCAACATCGGTCGCCAGCGGAACGCGGCGCATATGCACCTTCAGGATCTGCTCACGGCCACGTACGTCCGGCAGGCCTACCACCACCTGACGGTCGAAACGGCCGGGACGCAGCAGCGCCGGGTCCAGTACGTCCGGACGGTTGGTTGCAGCGATAACGATGATCCCCTCGTTACCCTCAAAGCCATCCATCTCGACCAGCATCTGGTTCAGGGTCTGCTCACGCTCATCGTGGCCGCCGCCCAGGCCTGCGCCACGCTGGCGGCCCACGGCGTCGATCTCATCGATAAAGATAATGCACGGCGCCGCCTTCTTGGCCTGTTCGAACATATCGCGTACGCGCGAGGCGCCGACGCCGACGAACATCTCCACAAAGTCAGAACCGGAAATGGTAAAGAACGGAACCTTGGCCTCACCGGCAATGGCTTTAGCCAGCAGGGTCTTACCGGTCCCCGGCGGCCCCACCATCAGGATACCCTTGGGGATCTTGCCGCCGAGCTTCTGGAAACGGCTCGGATCGCGCAGGTACTCCACCAGCTCACCCACCTCCTCTTTGGCCTCATCGCAGCCGGCCACATCGGCAAAGGTGGTTTTGATCTGGTCTTCCGTCAACATGCGCGCTTTACTCTTGCCGAACGACATGGCGCCTTTCCCGCCGCCGCCCTGCATCTGGCGCATGAAGAAGATCCACACCCCGATCAGCAACAGCATCGGGAACCAGGAGATAAAGATGGAGGTCAGCAGGCTCGGCTCTTCCGGCGGCTCACCGATCACTTTTACATTCTTGGTTAACAGGGAATCCAACAGCTTAGGATCGTTAATCGGGATATAGGTTGTATAACGGTTACCATCCTTCTTGGTAACGTTAATCGCACGCCCGTCGATACTGACCTCGCGCACCTGATCCTGGTTAACCTCGGTCAGGAACGTCGAATAGTCCACTCTACGGCTATTTGATTCGCTGGGCCCAAAGCTCTGGAAAACCGACATCAGCACGACCGCGATGACCAGCCAGAGAATTAGGTTTTTCGCCATGTCACTCAAGGGATTAACCTCTTTTTACAACTGTGTTAACAAACAGCGTTAGGGTACTACAGTTTCCGCCCTGTCGCTACGATGTATACTTCCCGCGAACGCGCGCGCGAAGCATCCGGCTTACGAATCTTAACCTTCGTAAACAGGGAGCGTATCTGGCCCAGATACTCGTCAAACCCCTCTCCCTGAAAGACTTTCACCACAAAACTACCGCCGGGTGCCAGAACATCTTTGGCCATCTCCAGCGCCAGCTCAACCAGATACATGGCGCGCGGAATATCTACAGACGGCGTGCCGCTCATGTTCGGCGCCATATCCGACATCACCACCTGAACCTTAGCATCGCCAACCCGCTCCATCAGTGCGCCCAGCACCAATTCATCACGAAAATCCCCCTGGAGGAAATCGACGCCGACGATAGGATCCATAGGCAAAAGATCACATGCAATTATCCTGCCTTTATCGCCGATTTGTGTGACCACATACTGTGACCATCCCCCGGGAGCGGCACCCAAATCTACCACGGCCATGCCTGGCCGGAAGATCTTATCCGTGCCCTGGATCTCGTCCAGTTTAAACCAGGCGCGCGAACGCAGCCCCTTTTTCTGTGCCTGCTGCACATATTTATCGCTAAAATGTTCCTGTAACCAGCGACTCGAACTGGCCGAACGTTTTTTACCCATCTTGAATACTCACTAAATCACAGGTTCATCTGCTTTGAAAACACCGAGGCGGCGCAAGACCGATTTGGTGATAATGCTGAGATGGCGCTAGAATGTACCGTTTTCAATCCCAACCTAAGCAAAAAAGACGATGAATCTGACTAACAAGCAAAAACAGCACCTGAAAAGCTTGGCCCATTCGCTGAAGCCTGTTGTGCAACTCGGCGCGAACGGCCTTACCGAAGGGGTGCTCGCAGAAATTGAACAGGCGCTGGCGCACCATGAGCTGATCAAGGTAAAGATCGCCGCTGAAGAGCGCGAAACCAAAACCCTGATCGCCAACGCCATCGTCCGTGAAACCGGTGCGTGCAACGTTCAGCTGATCGGTAACATTCTGGTGATTTACCGCCCGAGCGAAGAACGCAAGATCAGTTTACCCCGTTAATCTCTTTTCGTATAAAGAAAAGATATAACACAAAAAGACGTGCTTTCTCAGCATAACGCAAAGGCCGCAGCGCGGCCTTTTCCTATCTTTACACTGGCGGGCACGCTGCTGCACGGACGGGGACGCAGCGCGGGTAACCTATCAGAGATACGCAACCTTCAGGATTTCGTACTCGACCTCACCGCCCGGCGTTTTAATCGTCACCACATCACCCTCTTCTTTCCCGATCAGACCGCGCGCAATCGGCGAGTTGACCGAAATCAGATTGTGTTTGAAGTCCGCCTCATCGTCGCCCACGATGCGGTAGGTCTGCTGGTCTTCCGTATCCAGATTCTCCACGCTGACGGTGGCTCCAAAGATAACCCGGCCGTTGTTGGGCATCTTGGTCACGTCAATCACCTGGGCATTGGACAGTTTGGCTTCGATCTCCTGAATGCGGCCTTCGCAGAAACCCTGCTGCTCACGCGCGGCGTGGTACTCCGCATTCTCTTTCAGGTCGCCGTGCTCGCGCGCTTCGGCGATGGCCGCAATGATCTGCGGACGACGGGTTCCCTTCAGAAAATCTAACTCTTCACGCAGTTTCTCTGCACCACGCAACGTCATCGGAATCTGATTCATTGTTTTAGTCACCTCGAAATCTGCTTTGTCGGCGCCCGAAAGCCACGGCACGGGGAGCACCCGTCCGACCCGGCGCCATACAAAAGAAACCTGACCAGAACGGCGATCCCGGTCAGGCACTATGCTGTCTTTTGTCGGCCATTCTAGCCTAGAGTCAGCGAAGTATCATCGTTTACTTTGACCCACATTGAGCCTTAGTATGACAGGCACGTTACTTATTCGATTCACTTATCGGCTTCCGCGGAACTATGCGATTTTCACGATTACTGAGTGGACTGGCCTGTGCACTGGTGTTCAGCGTCCAAGCGACACCGGTGCAAGACTATGCCCAATATCTGCCAGAAGGCACCAATCTGGCACTGATGGTGCAAAAAGTCGGCTCAACCACGCCGACCATCGACTATCACGGCCAGCAAATGGCGCTGCCCGCCAGCACCCAGAAGGTGATCACGGCGCTGGCGGCGCTGCTACAGCTGGGGCCGGACTTCCGCTTTAATACCACCTTTGAAACCCGTGGGCAGATCAGCGCAGGCACCCTAAACGGCGACCTCATCGTACGCTTTGACGGCGATCCGACGCTGCGCCGCCAGAATATCCGCAACATGGTCGCCGCCCTGAAAAAACAGGGAGTCACGCGCATCAGCGGTGATATTCTCATCGATACCTCGGTGTTTGCCAGCCATGACAAAGCCCCCGGCTGGCCCTGGAACGATCTGACCCAGTGTTTCAGCGCACCACCGGCCGCCGCCATCGTCGATCGCAACTGCTTCTCCATCTCGCTGTACAGCGCCCCGAAAGCCGGCGATCGCGCGTTTATCCGCGTCGCATCCTATTATCCGGTGCACATGTTCAGCGAGGTTAAGACCCTGGCTCGCGGCTCTGCGGAGGCCCCCTATTGCGAGCTGGACGTCGTCCCGGGCGAACTCAACCGCTACACCCTGACCGGCTGCCTGACCCAGCGCGCCGACCCGTTGCCGCTGGCCTTCGCCGTACAGGACGGCGCAGCCTACGCCGGCGCCATCGTCAAAGACGAGCTGCAGCAGGCCAACATCGATATTGCGGGCCATCTGCGCCGGGAAACCCAGGTATCCCCGCAGGGCACCGTTCTGGCGCAAACCCAGTCCGCGCCGCTGCACGATCTGCTGCGCGTGATGTTAAAAAAATCGGACAACATGATTGCCGATACCGTCTTTCGTACCATTGGCCACAGCTATTTTAACGTGCCCGGCACCTGGCGCGCCGGCTCCGATGCGGTGCGTCAGATCCTGCGCAAAAAGGCGGGAGTCAACCTGGGCAACTCCGTGGTGGTCGACGGCTCTGGCCTGTCGCGCCATAACCTGATCGCCCCGGCAACCATGATGGCGGTACTGCAGTACATCGCCCAAAATGACAGCCAGCTGAACTTCATCAGCATGCTGCCGCTGGCCGGCTACGACGGAACGCTGCAGTACCGCGGCGGTCTGCACGAAGCGGGCGTTGACGGCAAGGTCTCCGCCAAGACCGGCTCCTTGCAGGGGGTGTATAACCTGGCCGGTTTCATCACCACCGCCAGCGGACAGCGTATGGCCTTCGTGCAGTACCTGTCCGGCTATGCGGTTCCACCGCAGGATCAGCGGACCCGCCGTCAGCCGCTGGTTCGCTTTGAGAGCCGCCTGTACCGCGATATTTACCGCAATAACTGACGGGCCGCTATGAAAATTCTGATCGTGGAAGACGATACCCTGATCCAGCAGGGACTGGCCCAGGCGATGACGCGAGAAAACTATGCCTGTGATTGTGCGGACAGCGCGGCGGGCGCTAGCGCGCTGCTGCAAAGCAGTCATTACAGCCTGATCATCCTCGATCTGGGGCTGCCCGGCATGGACGGCGCCAGCGCACTGCGCCAGTGGCGGCGCGAGGGTATCGACGTACCGGTGCTGATCCTGACCGCCCGCGACACCGTCAGCGATCGGGTCGACGGGCTGGACGCTGGCGCCGATGACTACCTGGTTAAGCCTTTCGCGCTAGCCGAGCTGATGGCGCGCGTCCGCGCCCTGATCCGCCGCATGCAGGGACTATGCAACAACGTTCTGCAGGTCGACGATATTCACCTGGATCTCTCCAGCCAGCAGGTCAACTGCGGCGGCCTAGCGTTGGAGATCACCCCCAAAGAGTTCGCTATCCTGGCACGTCTGATGATGCGCGCAGGGCAGACTATCAGCCGCGAAGTTCTCCAGCAGGATCTCTACTCCTGGCAAGATGAGCTCAGCTCCAACTCGCTGGAGGTACATATCCATAACCTGCGACGCAAGCTGGGGAAAAACCGGATCAAAACCCTGCGCGGCGTCGGCTATCGCCTGGAGAAGACCCTGTGATCAGCCTGCGCCGTACGCTGCTGATCATGCTGGCGCTGATCCTGCTGGTCACCCAGTTGGTCAGCGCGCTGTGGCTATGGCACGAAAGCCGGGAGCAGATAAGCTTTCTGGTTAACGAAACGCTCAGCGCCAAGGTGCGCACGGAGCAGGTTGACAAAGAGATCCGCGAAGCCATTGCCGCCCTGCTGATCCCCTCTCTGGTGATGATGACCGTCACGTTGCTGCTCTCCTGGCTGGCCGTCAGTTGGATAGTCCGCCCGCTTAACCAGCTACAGGCACGGTTAGAGAAACGGTCGCCCAGTAACCTGACGCCTATCGATATCGACAGCAGTATGACGGAGATCACCTCGATCACCCGTACCCTCAACCACCTATTTAGCCGCCTGCAGCACACCCTGCGCCAGGAGCGTCTGTTCACGGCCGATGCCGCACACGAGCTACGCACCCCTCTCGCCGGCGTACGCCTACACCTTGAGCTGATGGAGCAGAGCGGCGTGCCGGAGGCCACTACGCTAGTGCAGCGCATCGATCAGCTGATGCACACGGTCGAGCAGCTGCTGATGCTGTCGCGCGTCGGACAGAATTTTGCCAGCGGCCACTGTCCGCAGCTGGAGCTGATAGGCGAGGTGGTGCTCGCCCAGCGCAACGAGCTGAGCGAGATGCTGGCGCTGCGCGGACAGCACCTGCGGCTGGAGACGCCGTCACGGCTACCGATGCACGGCGATGCGATGCTGCTGCGCCTGATGCTGCGTAATCTGGTGGAGAATGCCCACCGCTACAGCCCCGAGGGCAGCGATATTCTCCTGCGGGTTACGCTGAGCGCGGACAGGCACGGCTGCATTCTACAGGTCATCGACAGCGGACCCGGTATCGATGAATCGCGGGCCAGCGAGCTGACCGAGCCCTTCCACCGCCTTGATCGGCGCTTCGGCGGCAGCGGCCTGGGACTAAATATAGTGGTGCGCATCCTGCAGCTGCACAAGGGACAGCTCACTCTACGCAATAACCGCCCGGGGCCAGGCCTCAATGCCTGCTGCCGTCTGCCGCTGACGCCGCAAGAATTCGGTTAAAAAAAGGGCTGCCCTACAGGCAGCCCCGGTATTACATGCGGATTGATTAACGCTGATAGATGATTTCGACGCCTTCGTCGTCGTCTTCATCCCAGTCATCATCCTCTTCCTCTTCCCACTCGGCTTCAGCCTGCTCCAGCTGTTCACGATGGTAGTCATCCCACATGAACTCGGCTTTCTTGGCCTTCTCTTTCTCTTCTTCCACTTCCGCTTCGCGCGGATGGGCTTCCAGGAAGTTCATCACATCCCAGCACAGGGCGTTCACCCCTTCGCGGTTGGCCGCAGAGATCAGATAGTGCTCTCCTTCCCAGCCCAGCGCATCGGCGATAGCCTGAGCGCGCGCCTTCGCCTCCTCCGGCGCCAGCAGGTCAGCCTTATTGAACACCAGCCAGCGCGGCTTCTGAGACAGCTTCTCGCTGTACTTCTCCAGCTCACCGATGATCACCCGGGCATTCTCGACCGGATCGGACTCATCGATCGGCGCGAGATCGATCAGGTGCAGCAGCACTCGGCAACGCTCCAGATGACGCAGGAAACGGATCCCCAGACCGGCACCTTCCGATGCGCCTTCGATCAGCCCCGGAATATCCGCCACCACGAAGCTCTTCTCGCTGTCCATGCGCACGACGCCCAGGCTTGGCACCAGCGTGGTAAACGGATAGTCAGCCACCTTCGGCTTGGCGGCAGAGACCGCGCGGATAAAGGTGGACTTACCGGCGTTGGGCAGCCCCAGCATGCCGACGTCGGCCAGCAGCAGCAGCTCCAGGCTCAGATCGCGTTTATCCCCCGGGGTTCCGTTGGTTTTCTGGCGCGGCGTACGGTTAACAGAGGATTTAAAACGGGTGTTGCCCAGGCCATGCCATCCCCCTTTGCCGACCATCAACTTCTGCTGGTGGCGCGTCATATCGCCCAGCACCTCGCCGGTATCGACGTCCGTTATCCGGGTGCCGACCGGGACCTTAATCGTCACATCCTGGCCACGTTTACCGGTACAGTCACGGCTCTGGCCATTCTGGCCGCGTTCGGCGCGGAAAGACTTTTCAAAGCGATAGTCAATCAGCGTGTTCAGGTTCTCATCGGCCAGCAGGTATACGTCACCGCCGTCGCCGCCGTCGCCGCCGTCCGGTCCCCCTTTCGGGATATACTTCTCGCGGCGGAAGCTGACGCAGCCATTGCCACCATCACCTGCTTCGATGTGGATCACGGCTTCATCTACAAATTTCATTTACTGTCTCCGTAAATCAGTGACCGGACCGCCCGATGGCAATCCGGTTTATGCGCGCTGGCGCGGCCACCAACGGTGGCCAATCGCAGAAAACATGGCGCCGGCAACCACCACAAAAGCGCCGATATACCCCACCGTATTCAGGCTGGGCGTCATAAAGGTTTCCGGCCAGGCTAACGCCAAAACGTCAGAAAACATCAGGGTAAACAGCGGGGTCAGCGTCACGATCGCCCCCACTTTCGCTACCTGCCAGCGCACCATGGCCTCGGCCAGCGCGCCGTAGCCGACCAGTGTATTGACCCCGCAGAACAACAGGCACAGCAGCTGCCAGCCACTCAGCTGATAAATCTGGCCCGGATGCGCTAACGGCCACAGGCAGATCGCACATAAAGCATACAACAGACACAGGATCTGCTGCGAGGCCAGGCGACGCAATAATACTTTCTGGGCGATGCCATAGCATACCCAGACCCCGGCCGCCGCCATCCCGAGTAACACGCCCAGCGTGTAGTCCGTTAGACGGGTAAAAATCTCCGCCAGGCTGTTATTAAAAAACAGGAGCAGCCCACCGATCAGCAGCACCGCACCAATCACCTGCGCAGGCCGCATCCGCTCTTTCAGCACCAGTACGCTGGCGAACATCAGACCGACCGGCGAAAGCTGCCCAATCACCTGCGAGGTGGTTGGGCTCAAATACTGTAGCGAGGTGCTAAACAGGATAAAGTTCCCCAGCAGCCCCGCCGTAGCAACGGACAGCAACAGCAGCCAGCGACGCTGTCGAAATACGCGCAGCGGCGGCAGCTGACCGCGCAGGCACAGCACGCTGCCCAGCCCTAATGCCGCCATGGAGAAACGGTACCAAACGATGGTCTCAGGCGCCATGTCAGGCAGAACCTGCTTCATCGCGATCGGCAGCGCACCCCAGAAAATCGCCGTCGTCAGCGCCAACGCGATACCCAGAGCCGCACTCTGTTTACTCTCCATGGACGCCCCTGTCCCTCTCTGTCTTCATAACGCAAAAAAGCCCCGCAAAGTATTGCGGGGCCTTACATCATTCAGGACGCGAAAAACTTATTCAGCAACGATGCTGATAAATTTACGGTTTTTCGGGCCTTTAACTTCGAACTTAACTTTACCGTCAGCCAAAGCGAACAGAGTGTGGTCACGACCGCAACCTACGTTGCTACCAGCGTGGAACTTGGTACCGCGCTGACGAACGATGATGCTGCCTGCCAGAACTGATTCACCGCCGAAGCGTTTTACGCCCAGGCGTTTGCTTTCGGAATCGCGACCGTTGCGACTGGAGCCGCCAGCCTTTTTATGTGCCATTAATCCGCTCTCCTAAAATTAAGCGCTGATACCAGTGATCTTCACGTCAGTGAACCACTGACGGTGACCCTGCTGTTTACGATGATGCTTACGGCGACGGAACTTGACGATCTTCACTTTCTCGCCACGACCGTGAGCAACAACTTCAGCCTTAACTTTACCGCCAGCTACAAAAGGAACGCCAATCTTGATGTCTTCGCCGTTAGCGACCATCAGAATCTGGTCAAACTCAACAGTTTCACCAGTTGCGATGTCCAGCTTTTCCAAGCGAACGGTCTGGCCTTCGCTTACTCGGTGTTGTTTACCACCACTTTGGAAAACCGCGTACATATAAAACTCCGCATTTCCGCACGCATGGCTCATAGTCCGATACGCGCTATAAATATTCACAATAGGGCGCGAATTCTACGCAAAAATCATTCAGAAGACAAGGGTAGAATCAGGAGAAAAGAAGAAAAAAAGCACAGTTTTCTCCCCGCCGTTTATCTAAATCATTTTTCAAGTACAATCATACTATAGTTGGCTGCCCATGGCAGCCTGGCAAGGGCTGCCGCCTGGCGGGACATCCATACACAGTTGAAATAAAACAATGAATTTAGAACAAATTACTGAGTTAACCGCGCAGGATATGGCGGATGTGAACGCAAAAATTCTTCACCAGTTAAATTCGGACGTCGCGCTTATCAACCAGCTTGGTTACTACATCATCAGCGGCGGCGGTAAGCGGATCCGCCCAATGATCGCCGTACTGGCCGCGCGCGCCCTCGGTTATCAGGGCGATCGCCACGTCACCATCGCCGCGCTGATCGAATTTATCCACACCGCCACGCTGCTGCATGACGACGTGGTGGATGAATCGGATATGCGCCGCGGTAAAGCCACCGCCAACGCGGCCTTCGGCAACGCCGCCAGCGTACTGGTCGGCGACTTTATCTATACCCGTGCTTTCCAGATGATGACCAGCCTGGAGTCGCTGCGCATCCTGGCGCTGATGTCGGAGGCCACCAACGTCATCGCGGAGGGCGAGGTACAGCAGCTGATGAACGTCAATGACCCCGATATCAGCGAAGAAAACTACATGCAGGTGATCTACAGCAAAACCGCCCGTCTGTTCGAGGCGGCGGCGCAGTGCTCGGCAATCCTCGCCGGGGCAGATACCGCACAGGAGCGGGCCCTACAGGACTATGGACGCTATCTGGGCACCGCATTTCAGCTGATCGACGATCTGCTGGATTACGATGCCGATGGAAAGACGCTGGGCAAGAATACCGGTGACGATCTCAATGAGGGCAAGCCAACCCTGCCGCTGCTGCACGCCATGCACCACGGATCCGCCGAGCGATCCGCGATGATCCGTCAGGCGATCGAGCAGGGCAATGGCCGTCATCTGCTGGAGCCGGTGCTGGAAACCATGCAGCAGGCTGGCTCGCTGGACTACACCCGCAGCCGGGCAGAAGAAGAGGCCGACAAAGCCATCGCCGCCCTGGCACCGCTGCCGGACAGCCCCCATAAGCAAGCTCTGATTGGGCTGGCGAACCTGGCCGTCAACCGCAGTTTCTAAGCGGGTTCCATCGAGTCTAAGCGCCTGCGGGCGCTTTTTTTTTGCATGTGGCGCTGCAGCCACCATCACAATTTTAACTTTCTATTAATCGCATTAGTTAGAAAGCAATTGAAAAGCAGAAGAGGTTTTCAGATAGTACCGAGGAGTTTTTTTAAGCAGGCGCCATGAAGGTACTTTCAGTGATAAGGAAACCACCGATGAAAAAAACGCTCCCGGAAGACTGGCACCCGGCAGAGATCATTGCCGCATTGCACAAGCGCAGGCTGACGCTCACTCAGGTATCGCGCAACGCCGGTCTGTCCAGCTCGACGCTGGCCAACGCCCTGACGCGTCCCTGGCCCAAAGGCGAATGGCTGATCGCTGAGGCCCTCAATATCCATCCCTGCGAGATCTGGCCCAGCCGTTACTACGATCCCGTCACCCATGAACTGCTGGATCGCAAACGGCTAATACGCGACGCAACCTCGGTCAAAAAGGGCTGAGCCACGCCCACTCATCCGCCCCGCGGCCCTCCGCGCACGCTTACCGATACAAAAAAACCGCAGGCGATGCCTGCGGTTTTCTCGGGCTCACGCTCAGACTTACTTATTGATAAAGTCTTCGCCCAGCGCGATATCTTTACGCAGCACCTCCAGCATGCTCTCCAACGCATGCTGTTCAAAGGCGCTCAGTGTGCCGATATTCAGGCGCTGTACCAGCCCCTCTTTACCCAGCAGCAGCGGTTGCGCAAAGAAGCGGGCATATTCGCCGTCGCTCTCTACGTAGCCGCACTCCACGACGTTTTCATCGCCCTGCATCGCCCGTACCAGCGACAGTGCGAAACGCGCTGCCGCCTGACCCATGGCCAACGTCGCCGATCCACCACCGGCCTTAGCCTCTACCACCTCGGTGCCAGCGTTCTGAATACGCTTGGTCAGATCAGCTACCTCTTGTTCACTGAGGCTGACGCCCGGGATCTGAGAGAGCAGCGGCAGGATCGTGACGCCAGAGTGACCGCCAATCACCGGAATATCCAGCGTTGCCGGATCCAGGTGCTTCAGTTCACCCACGAAGGTGTTGGAGCGGATGATGTCCAGCGTCGTCACGCCGAACAGTTTGTTCGGGTTATATACCCCCGCCTTCTTCAGCACCTCAGCCGCAATCGGCACCATGGTATTCACCGGGTTGGTGATGATACCGATACAAGCACCCGGGCTGGTACGCGCAACCTGTCCGATCAGGTTACGGATAATACCGGCGTTAACGTTGAACAGATCGGAACGATCCATCCCGGGCTTACGGGCCACACCGGCAGAAATCAGCACGATATCCGCGCCCTCCAGGGCGGGAGAGGCATCCTCACCACCGAAACCGCGCACCGTGACCGCCGTAGGGATATGGCTGAGATCAACGGCGACGCCCGGCGTCACCGGGGCGATATCGTAAAGGGAGAGTTCTGAACCTGAAGGCAGCTGAGTCTTAAGCAGAAGAGCGAGCGCCTGGCCGATGCCACCCGCTGCGCCGAGAACCGCAACTTTCATTCTATACTCCTTGTTACTATTTAAATGGAGAATGCCGTGAATGCATTACTACGCACATTAGTAGATCACTTTATAAAAAACAATCTGTTAACACTCAGATTGCGAGCTGACACACTAATTCCATGCTCTGCTGCAAGATTTCTAGAAAAAATGACTTATTGATGAAAGATATAGCAATAATTTGTGCGTGAAATCCGCGCATACTTTACCTCGGATTACGCCTGCGTTACATCCACGCTGTATTTTACATTACAACAACATCATACTAATAACATTTCATTTACCTTTTCCGTGCGTTCGCTCTCTTTTTCCCGATCCACGCGCGGTGACGGCGTTATGATTCGTCCGCTTTACGCCGTTTGCGCCGGCCCTGCGCGAATGACACGGATATTTACAGACTAAATTGCATAAAAATTCACGAATACGCATAATAACGAGGTCTATAGCTACCTTACGGTGAAGAATGCGAAACACGACCAAACAAGAAGACCTGACCAAGGCATTCAAAGCGCTGCTCAAGGAAGAAAAATTCAGCTCTCAGGGAGAGATCGTGCAGGCGCTGCAGGAGCTGGGCTTCGACAATATCAATCAGTCCAAAGTATCGCGTATGCTGACCAAGTTTGGCGCCGTACGGACGCGCAATGCCAAAATGGAAATGGTCTATTGCCTACCGGCCGAACTCGGGGTTCCCACCACCAGCAGCCCGCTGAAGAATCTGGTGCTCGACGTCGATCACAACGACGCCATCGTGGTTATCCATACCAGCCCCGGCGCGGCACAGCTGATCGCTCGCCTGCTCGACTCACTGGGGAAATCTGAGGGAATTCTGGGCACCATCGCCGGCGATGACACCATTTTTACCACGCCCGCCAAAGGATTTGCCGTCGAACAGCTTTATGCAGCCATTCTGGCGCTGTTTGAACAAGAGCTGTAATCACCGCTGCAGGCAGCAATCGCCCCGCCATATGTCATTATAAAGCCCGCCCGCGGGCTTTCTTCTCAGGGTCCCTACCGCGCATCGCCGCCCTGCGCCGCGTAAATCGCATTTTTCGCCAAATAAAGATAACCATCTATTATTTATTTAGTTTTTTATATCTGTATCTTTTTTAGGCCGTTTTTAGCGCATTATGATCTATCCACTCCATACGCAGCGGTAAAATAACACAACAAATAATTAGTGTGATATTAATTCATGATGTTATTGTGCTATGTTCGATGATGAGATGCACATCACATTTTTACGACGACACCACGTCACAATAGAGGCATAACACAATGAAAATTAAAGAGACTATCGCCACGCTGGCTACCCTTTGCGCCCTTTCGTTCGGCACCGCCGCTGCCCAGCTCCCAGCCCATGAAATTACGACGGCTCAGGCCTGCTGCCTGCAGCCGATCGGCGTTATCTCGGTCAGCGGGCTGGGCGGCTCCATCGCCGATATCGATCAGCAGCTGGCGGCCAAGGCCCAGTCCCAGGGCGCCAGCGCCTTTCGTATTATCGAGTAGCGTATCGACGGCAACTATCACGCCACGGCGCAGATCTACCGCTGAACCTCCCTCTGAAGCGCGAGCCAGACCGTCTGGGCTCGCCCCCAAAAAGCAAAACCGCAGCCTGGACTGCGGTTTTGCTTATCCGATAGCGACGCACAGCGTCGCGCGGCTCACTCCTGATGCGCCGCGGACTTTTGCGCCAGCGCCTGCAGCAGACGATCGTGAATATCGCCAAAGCCGCCATTGCTCATCACCAAGATGTGGTCGCCCGGCTGCGCATTTTTCACGATCATCTCCACCAGCGTACCGAGATCGGCGCTCCAGTGCGCGGGCTGCACACAGGCCTCCGCCACCTCCGCCACCTGCCAGGGAATATGCTGTGGCTGATAAAGGAACACCTCATCGGCCCGGCCCAGCGCAGGCGCCAGCTCATTCTTACACACCCCCATCTTCATTGTATTGGAGCGTGGCTCCAGAACGGCCAGAATACGAGCGGTGCCGCCGACCTTACCGCGCAGCGCCGCCAGCGTCGCCAGTATCGCCGTAGGATGGTGGGCAAAATCGTCGTACACGCTGACGCCATAGGCCTGTCCACGCAGCTCTAAGCGACGGCGGGCGTTAATAAAGCTCCCCAGGGCCCGGCATGCCTCCGCGGGAGGAACGCCGACATGACGCGCCGCAGCAATCGCCATCAGCCCGTTGTGCATGTTGTGCTCCCCCACCAGCGCCCACTGAACTTCGCCGACGCATTCACCATCCAGAGAGACGCTGAAGCGGCTGGCATCGGTCGACAGACGCGTCGCGCTCCAGGCGGCCTCATCGCCGCACAGCTCCTGTTCGCTCCAGCAGCCCATCGCCATCACCTGCTTCAGGTTGGCGTCGCTGGCCGGTAGAATAATCCGCCCTTGCCCCGGAACCAGTCGCACCAGATGGTGGAACTGTCGCTGGATCGCCCGCAGATCGTCGAAGATATCCGCATGATCAAATTCCAGATTGTTCAGGATCAGGGTACGGGGGCAGTAGTGGACGAACTTAGAGCGCTTATCAAAAAAGGCGCAGTCATACTCATCCGCCTCGATAACGAAGAATGGACTGTTGCCCAGACGCGCCGATACGCTGAAGTTCCCCGGTACGCCGCCGATCACAAACCCCGGCTCATAGCCACAGGACTCCAGGATCCAGTTCACCATCCCGGCGGTCGTCGTCTTCCCGTGGGTACCGGCAACGGCGATCACCCAACGGTGACGCAAAACCTCATCATGTAACCACTGCGGCCCGGAAACGTAAGGAATATTGCGCTCCAGGATCGCTTCGACGCACGGGTTACCGCGCGCCATCGCATTGCCAATGATGACCAGATCCGGCTGGGGCTCCAGGTGGGCAGGATCATAGCCCTCCAGCAGCGTAATTCCCTGCTGCTGCAGTAGCGTACTCATCGGCGGATAGACATTGGCATCCGACCCGGTAACGTCATGCCCCAGCTGGCGGGCCAATAGCGCCAGCCCCCCCATAAACGTGCCGCAGACTCCAAGAATATGAATGCGCATAATACTTCCAGTAGATTGCATTGATTTAGTTCACATTCTAACGCTGAGTTCAGCGCAGGCGAAAGGAAATTGCCTAGGAATGCCCCGATACATTAGCTAAAATGCGCTGCGAAAACGTTGGTGGTTTGTAAAAAAACCGCTGCTCCTCACAATCAGGGAATGTGTCATGAAAACGCTAGGCGAGTTTATCGTCGAAAAACAGCAGGATTTTCCTCACGCTACCGGTGAGCTTACCGCTCTTCTCTCCGCAATCAAACTGGGTGCCAAAATTATCCACCGCGATATCAACAAGGCGGGGCTGGTCGATATCATCGGCGCCAGCGGTGCGGAAAATATTCAGGGTGAAGTGCAGATGAAGCTAGATCTGTACGCCAACGAGAAGCTCAAGGCCGCGCTGAAAGCGCGTGGTGAAGTGGCCGGCATCGCCTCAGAGGAGGAGGATGATATCGTCATCTTCGAAGGCGATCGTGCCAATAACGCCAAATACGTGGTGCTGATGGATCCACTGGACGGCTCGTCCAATATCGACGTTAACGTCTCCGTCGGTACCATCTTCTCCATCTATCGCCGGATTACCCCGCTCGGCACACCGGTCACCCGCGAAGACTTCCTGCAGCCGGGCAATCGCCAGGTCGCCGCCGGCTATGTGGTCTACGGCTCCTCCACCATGCTGGTCTATACCACCGGCAACGGCGTACACGCGTTTACCTATGATCCTTCCCTTGGGGTCTTCTGCCTGTCCCACGAGCGGCTGCGTTTCCCGCATAGCGGCAACATGTACTCCATCAACGAGGGCAACTACATTAAGTTCCCGCTGGGGGTGAAGAAGTACATCAAGTATTGTCAGGAGCAGGACAGCGCTACGCAGCGTCCCTATACCTCCCGCTATATTGGCTCCCTGGTGGCGGATTTCCACCGCAACCTGCTGAAGGGCGGCATCTATATCTACCCGAGCACTGCCAGCCATCCGCAGGGTAAGCTGCGCCTGCTGTATGAGTGCAACCCGATGTCGTTCCTGGCGGAGCAGGCCGGAGGCAAGGCAACCGACGGCTTCCGCCGCATTCTGGATATCGTGCCAGATGCGCTGCATCAACGCTGCCCGTTCTTTGTCGGCAGCTGCGCCATGGTGGAAGACGCCGAACGTTTCATGCATCAGTTCCCCGACGCATAATCCCCGCGTCGGCACGCGGCATTGCGCGTCGCGCGCTGTTCATTTTTGGAGTGGCGGCTATAATAGCCGTCACTCCATTTCTGGTTTGATGAAAGGAAACCGACATGAGCTTGATCAACGTCCCGGCCGGTAAAGATATGCCGGAAGATATCTATGTAGTGATCGAAATCCCGGCCAACGCCGATCCGATCAAATATGAAATCGATAAAGACACTGGCGCCCTGTTTGTAGACCGCTTTATGTCTACCGCTATGTTCTATCCGTGCAACTACGGCTACATCAACCACACCCTGTCTCTGGACGGTGATCCGGTAGACGTGCTGGTCCCGACGCCGTATCCGCTGCAGCCGGGATCCGTGATCCGCTGCCGTCCGGTCGGCGTACTGAAAATGACCGACGAAGCCGGCGAAGATGCCAAGCTGGTTGCCGTGCCCCACAGCAAGCTGACCAAAGAGTACGATCACATTCAGGACGTTAACGACCTGCCTGAGCTGCTGCGCGCCCAAATCGCCCATTTCTTTGAGCACTACAAAGATCTGGAAAAGGGCAAGTGGGTCAAAGTCGAGGGTTGGGCTGATGCCACCGCGGCCAAAGCGGAAATCATCGCCTCTTTCGAGCGCGCCAAGAACAAGTAATGCCTTGACGCAGATAAAAAAACACCGCCTCATGGCGGTGTTTTTCCTTCAGTCTTCCTCACGCTTTAGCCAGTCCCCGCTGGCAATGCGCGGCAGCCCCTCTACCCCGTTGAGGTAGATGTAGATCCAGGCACAGCCATAGGGCGTTTTGATCAGCTCGCGGCGATAATCCTTGCTGTTGCTCTTAAGCTCATCCAGCTCCGCTAGGATCGACGAGGTAATCCGGTACACTTCGCAGTAAACCCTTCCCTCTCCCGGAACCACCGCTGGATAATGGCCAAGATCGTACAGATCGTAGCCCTCCAGCACATAATCGCCCAACCAGGTGGCATTGGTCATCCAATGGCTGTTGCCCTGCTTACGGCGCAGACTTCCGTAGACAATCACTCGCATGGTTAAAACTCAAACTGATAGAGCAGATCAAGTGCCTGATTTACGCCAGACACCGCTTCCAGATACAGATTCGGCATCAGGCGATAACGCAGCGTCAGCGTGGCCAGCGAATCGAAGATCCCCACGCCATACTTCACCTGCAGCCCCGGCAAGACATAGCCGCTGACTACCACCTGAGAACTGTCACCCCCCCCTGCGAATCCAGCGTTAGATTGCTGACGCCGAAGGTTTCACCGATTTTGCCTACCAGTTTACCACTCTGCGCGACGCCCAGGCCTATCAGCATCGACGTCATCGCATTACTGTCCGCGCCGCTGCTGTCCAGCCCCTGACCGCGCAATAGGTAGGAGAGGGCTTCTTGTTGTGACATTGCCGGATCTGAGAATACTTCCAGTTTCGGCTGCTCGGCAAGCCCTGTAACGCGAACGCCCACAGTAACATTGTTCGCCGTCGACTCCGGGTTGCGTATCGCCTCAATATTCAGCAACGGATTTCCCGGCGGCCCGGCGAAGACCAGCTCCCCCTGACGAATCAACAGATCCTGACCATACGCGGCAAAGCGCCCCTGCGGAATCATGATCTGCCCGTTCAGTCCTAAGCCATTCTGGTTCTGGCTCACCTTCAGCTCGCCTTTTAACGCGGCCTTGAGGCCAAAGGCGGAAATACGCACGTTGTTTCCGATGGCAATGGTCAGATCGGTATGCAGCGGAATCGAGGCGGTGACCGGCCGGATCGGCTGATGCGCATTGTTCAGCATCACCTCGTCGGAGGATACGCCGACCGCGCTCTCCGGCAGCTCCTGCACCGTGATGCGCGCCCAGGGAATATCAACCCGGCCGCTCAGCGCCAGCTGGCTGGGAGAGGCATCGAACACAATATTCGGCGATACATCCAGCCGAACCATCGGCGGCACCGTCACTCGCAGACGTGTGCCGCTGGCGGCGATGCGGGCGCGCCAGGCATTCAGATTCCGCCAGTCCGCATTACCGGACAGATTCAGCTGGCCCTGCGAGGTCTTGATCACCCCCTGCAGCACCGAGCTCATGCCGTCAAAGTTGATCGCGAGGTTCGCATCGGTGACATCGAACGGCATGAACTGCCCGTCGATGTCCACACCATCCAGCGCCAGACGGCCATATAGCTGCGGATGCAGCGTACTGCCGCCCAGGCGCAGCGACGCATTGAGCATGCCCTGTGCCTTTTCCCCTTTCATCAGCGCCGGATTGAGCAGCGCCAGCGACAGGCGCTGAATATCCACACTACCGGAGAGATTACGCGCCCCCTCCAGATTTGCGATGCGCACGTCGCCGCGCAGCTGGCCGTTGCCCACAATGCCGATCAGCCAGTTAAGGCGAGCCTGCCCCTGGGCCAGGCTCGCCTCTAGCGTGACCGTACTCAGGGCCACCGGCAGCGTATTTCCCTGCACCTGCTGCGCTAGCCTAACGCCGTCGCCGCTGAGCGTAATCCGCGCCTGCGGCAGCCCTTGTCCCGCCTGCCAACGGGCCTGAGCCCGTCCGCTGAAGCGCCCGTGCAGCTGGGTATCCGGCCCCAGGAACGGCTGCAGCATCGCCAGATCAAACCGCTCCAGCACCACGCTGACATTACCGCTCTCGCCCACCTCAATGGTCTGCGGAACGCACAGACGAGCGTTGGGGTTATCCCAGCAGTGGGGGCCGATGGCCATCTGCTGCTTGGCGACGCCATACTCCAGCGCGATGGGGCGGGTAAGGCGCCACTCGCCGATCGGCGTCGTAAAGTCGGTATCCGTCAGCGTGCCGCTCCAGCGCGCCCGATCTTGCGCCAAACTGCCGTTGAGGGTCAAACGGCCGGCCAGCGGCGTCCCCTGCATCGCCAGCTGCAGCCGGTGCTTACGCTCATTACCGGCGGCGCGCAAGGTCAGCTGGCTGATATCAATATCGCCTTGCTTTAGGCTGTCCACCCGCAGATCCAGCGCCCCCTGGATCTGTTGATCCGAGCGGATATCCCCCAGCAAAGCGACGCGCTGAATGGTCAACGCCTGCCAACGCAGTCCGCGGGCCTGCAGATCGGCCAGCAACTGGGGCGCCTGACGATCACCGCGCAGCTTCAACGTCCCACGCGCGATCCCCGCCAGCCCCGGCAGCGTTCCATCCAGGCGTGGAGCATCGATACGCGCGTCCAAAGACCACAGCTTCTGCGCCAGATCGCCGTTCACCTCAATCCGATTACGTCCCAGCGCGATGTGCAGCTGGGGGATCTGCCACTGGCCGGCCTGATTGCCACGCAGCTGACCGCCAACATCCACCCCATTCTGTTTGATTCGCCCCGTCAGCTTCAGCTGTGGTACCTGCAGCTGCCAGCTGCCGCCATACAGACTCCCGCGGGTCTCTATTTTACCGTTCAGGTTCGACGGCCACGCCGGCCACTGACGCCCGGTATCGATCCCCGTCAGCGTCAGGCTACTGCGCCAGCTTATCGCTTTGCTCCAGTCGACCAGCGCCTGCATATCAGCCTTGCCACCCAGCGTCGCCAGCTGCAGCTGACTCAGGGTAAACTGACGTTCGTTCCCCTTTCCCGCGAGATCCAGCGCCGCATCCGGCAGCCCCTGACCGCTGAACGCGCCGCGCAGCTGCAGCCGATAATCATGGGCGCTCCCCGTCAGACGCAGCGCCATATTTTTCACCTGATAGTCGGGGGTTCCCCCCAGCGGCCACCGCAGGCTGGGGCTATCCAGCGACAGCGATAGCGGCAGACCGGCGTCAGCCAGACGAGTATCTCCCTTCAGGGTCGCCCTCAGCGGACCGGACAGGTTGGCATCGAGAGCCAGCGTGTCGTACATCGCCCCCTTCAGCGCCAGGCGCAGCTTTTCGCCCTTCAGCGGCGCCTGATTCACGCTAGCATTCAGCTGCAGATCCAACGGCCAGCGGCCGCTGAACGTCGCACTGCCGCGCGCCGACAGGCTCCCCTGCTGCGCCTGGACCTTCAGGGTATGCAGCGCCAGACGCTGTTGATCCAACGCCGCACGCAGTTCAAGAGACACGATATCCAGATCGGTCGCCGCCCGGATCTGCACTTGGCGCGCGGAAATGCGGCTCACCTGCATATCCAGCGGCAGATCCAGCGTCATCGCCGCCGGCAGCAGCGGCCGGGAAAACAGCGCCGTCAGCGTCTCCCCCAACGGGGCTGACGGAGCCTGCGGTGCGGCGCCCTCCGCCGGCGCGGGAGTAGCCGGCGAAGGCGGCAGCGACACCCGCAGCCCCTGAATATCGCTGGGCTGTAAACGCAGCAGCGATCCGCGCCACTCCGCTCCGCTCCGCAAGGCATCCAGCGTGATCGCCGTGCCGTCCACATTCACCTGTACGTCGTGGAGACGCAGCAGGCGCAGCACGAAGGGATAGGGGGTACTCAAGCGCCCCAGCGGAGCTGATGGCGTCACCTGCGGCTCACTCGGCGGCAGCGCCTGGGTATCGACATTCACCCGCACCCGCTGGACGCTCAGCACATTCAGACACAGCTCGCTGCGCTTCAGACAGCCGATATCCAAGGAGAGATGAAACTGCCCCACGGAGACATCAACCCCGGGCATGCGGTAGCCGACATCGCGCAGAGTCAGATCGCGCCAGCCCCCCTCCACTCGGCCAATCTCCAGCCCCGGGACCCAGCGAGCGGCGGCATTGAGTGCCAGATGCAGCCCACTTTGGGTCATCATCCCCCCAGCAGCAACGCCAGCAGCAGGAACAGCCCCAGCAGGAGCATCAGCGCATAGCGCCGGATGTTATACCACCTCATAGCTCAGGCCCCAGTCCGATATAAATCTGCACATCGTGCTTATCTTCACGCCCCACCGGGACGCCGAGGTTAAGGCGGATGGGGCCGACCGGCGATACCCAGATCACCCCGACACCGGTCCCGGTGTGAAAGTCACTCTTGGTAAAATCGTTCACTGCCTCACCGGAGTCGACAAACACGCCGCCCCACCACTTGCCGCTCAGGTTATACTGGTACTCCAGCGACCCGGTCGCCAGACGCGAGGCGCCGGTCAGCTTACCGTCGCTGCCCCGCGGCGAGATCGATTTATATTTATAGCCGCGAATACTGCGATCGCCCCCGGCAAAGAAACGCAGGGACGGCGGCACCTTATTAAAGTCATTGGTTTCTATCCAGCCCAGGTTGCCGCGCACCACGAAACGGTGTCGCTCCGCCAGCGTGCGGATCCAGACGTTCTGCGCCTGAAACACCGCAAAGTCGACCGATGACCCCCAATAGCGGTTGGACACGTCCACCGAGTAGCGCTGGGTATCGCCCCAGGTCGGCATCAGCCCGCCGCGCGAGCGCGTACGGTTTACGCTGACGCCGGGATACAGCAGCATGGCGGTCTCGGTGAGATTGCCCTGCGTAAAGTGGTCGAGGCTCCAGCGCATATTAATGCCGCGCTGCCAGCCACTGGAGAGCTCCCAGTAACGCGCCAGATTTAGGGTGGTAGAATCGGACTGAGTATCGTTCAGATCGGTGCGCTGAAAACCGCCCTGCACCAGATAGTACTGCTCCAGCGGGGCCTTCAGCAGCGGAATTTTATAGCTGAAGTCCGCCGTCTGCTCCGGCATGGAGAGATTCAGCGAGGTATCCAGGCTGTGTCCATAAGAGTTCATCCAGGGGCGCTTCCAGCTGACCTTCATCCGCGGGCCGACGTCCGTCGCATAGCCGCCCCCCAGATCGACCATATTCTGGCTGCGCGGCGTCACCACCGCCTGGAGCGGCAATGTCTGATCCGCCCCCAGCGCCTTAAAGTCGGGCGACACCACCACCGAGTTAAACCAGTTGGTCGCCGACAGGTTACCGCTGAACTTGGCCAGGTCATCGGCGCTGTAGTACTCCCCGGTCTTAAACGGGCGCAGGTTCTGTAAATAGGCGCTCTGGATCTGCGAGCCGCTAAACCGTACGTCGCCAAAGCGATAGCGGGGTCCGCTGTCGAATTCGATATCCCAAAATGCCTTGTGCTGATCTTCGATAACCCCGAGCTGATGCACCGGCATGGTGGCACCAAAGTAGCCACGCTGCAGCGCCAGCGAGTTTAAGGCATTCTTCAGATTGTCATAGTCGCCCTGATCGAGCACGCTGCCCACCGGCGGTAGAGACTTAGCCAACAGCGCCTGATAGGCAGGATCGTCCTTAGCCGCCCCACGGATACGCACATTGATCCCGGCGATACGCACCGGCTCACCGGGCATGACGTTAGCGATCAGCTGTGGGCGGGAAAAGGTTGAGCCGGGCCGATACTCAAATTCAATGGTCGGCTGAAAATAGCCCAGCGCCCTCAGCCCCTGACGGATGGCATCCGCCGCACGCACGCGAAAACGGCCATCGTTACTGATCTCATCTTCGCCGATGGTCGACAGCGTGGCACGCACATTCTGCTGCAGCTGTCCGCTCAACCCCTCTACCACCAAGCTGACCTGAGCGGCATGCGCCAGCGGCGCCGCTAATAACAGACACAGCAGGCCTATCCTGCGCAATCGTGGCATGCAAACTCCCGCATTAAACTTATCGGTAACACTTTCCGCCGCAGTACATCATCCCAGCGTGACCCGCCAGGCTAAATGCGTTCTCCTACTGCGGCCGCACAACACGGACATATTGTGCGTAAAGCCTGCGTGGGATACAACGAAACAGGAAAATAACAATTATTCGACGTTAGACTCTCTACGACACTATAACGACTCACATATAGCGTATGACATCTGAGCCTGCGTTTTCAGATTTTTCACCCATCAACTGCTCATTTATTAACGACTGGAGGGTATTTTGCACCATCACAACGACAGTAACCCTGCACCGATCACGCCTGCGCAGGCGCTTCCTGGACGCGCACAGGCCATGAGCCTCTCCGGCAAACATGCGCTTAACGGCCACGATATGTATGCCATTCCTGCCGGGATGGAGGAGGCCCTGTTCGCCATGGGCTGCTTCTGGGGTGTCGAGCGCCTGTTCTGGCAGCAGCCGGGGATCTACAGCACCGCGGCAGGCTACAGCGGCGGCCTGACCCCCAACCCAACCTATCGCGAGGTGTGCAGCGGACAGACCGGACACGCCGAAACGGTGCGGGTGGTGTTTGACCCCGCCCTTATCCACTATGACGATCTGCTACGCCTGTTCTGGCAGCACCACGATCCGGCGCAGGGGATGCGCCAGGGCAACGACATTGGCACCCAGTACCGCTCTGCGCTGTTCCCCGTAACGCCCCGGCAGATGCAGGCCGCACAGGCCAGTCAAGCCCGCTTTGCCCAGGCCATGCGTCAGGCCGGCGACCAGCGCCCGATCAGCACTGAGATCTGCGCCGCCGGGCCATTTTACTATGCCGAAGAGGAGCACCAGCAGTACCTGCACAAGCATCCGCACGGTTACTGTGGGCTGGGCGGCATCGGCGTCTGTCTGCCGGACTAAGCGCGCTATCGCCGCTAACTGGCGGCATAGCAAAGGGTTAGCGGCGTAGCGTGCACATTTTCACCACTAGCTGGTTGCTTGTTGCTCCTGCTATACTAACCGGGTTATGCGCTGCCGAGCCACCCTGTCCGGCTCGGCGCAGCGTCTAGCCCGGGCCAGCCAAGACGGCCCGGTAGACTCCGGGGGATCTTCTACCGGCCCCGATATACTCCCGATGGCGTCATACCGCCTCTCCGGCCTCCCGGACTGTTCCCGGTTAATACGGATAGATTATGTTAAACAGTATATTACTGATTATTTTACTGATAGCGATCAGTGCCTTTTTCTCGATCTCGGAAATATCCCTGGCAGCCTCGCGGAAAATAAAGCTGAAAACCATGGCGGATGAGGGCGATATCAATGCGGCGCGCGTCATGGCGCTGCAGGATCAGCCAGGCTATTTCTTTACCGTCGTACAGATCGGCCTCAACGCCGTCGCCATCCTCGGCGGTATCGTCGGCGATGCGGCATTCTCACCGGCGTTCCGTCTGCTGTTCGACCGTTTTATGCCGCTGGAGGTCTCCCAGCAGGCCAGCTTTATCTGCTCCTTCGTACTGGTCACCGGCTGCTTTATTCTGTTTGCCGACCTGACGCCGAAGCGCATCGGTATGATAGCCCCCGAAGCGGTTGCCGTGCGGATTGTCAACCCGATGCGTTTCTGCCTGCTGCTGTTCCGCCCGCTGGTCTGGTTCTTTAACGGCTTGGCCAACCTGATCTTTCACCTGTTCAAGATCCCGATGGTGCGTAAGGACGATATAACCCCGGACGATATCTATGCCGTGGTCGAGGCCGGCGCGCTAGCCGGCGTACTGCGTAAGCAAGAGCATGAGATCATTGAGAATGTGTTCGAGCTGGAGTCCCGCACCGTTCCCTCCTCAATGACGCCGCGTGAAAGCATCATCTATTTCGATCTGGGCGAAGCGGAAGAGAGCATTAAAGAGAAGGTCTCCACCCACCCCCACTCCAAGTTTCTGGTCTGCGACGGCGCCATCGACCATGTCGTCGGCTATGTCGACTCCAAGGATCTGCTCAACCGCGTGCTGGGTAACCAGAGCCTGGTGCTCAGCAGCGGAGTACAGATCCGTAACGTGCTGATCGTCCCGGATACGCTGACGCTGTCCGAGGCGCTGGAGAGTTTCAAAAACGCGGGGGAGGATTTTGCCGTCATCCTCAACGAATATGCGCTGGTCGTCGGGGTGATCACCCTGAACGACGTGATGACCACCCTGATGGGGGACTTGGTCGGCCAGGGACAGGAGGAACAAATCATCGCCCGCGATGAGAACTCTTGGCTGGTAGAGGGCGTGACGCCCATTGACGATGTGATGCGGGTGCTGGATATCGAAGAATTTCCCCAGTCCAGCAACTATGAAACTATCGGCGGCTTTATGATGTATATGCTGCGTAAGATCCCCAAACGTACCGATGCAGTGAAATACGCCGGCTACAAATTTGAGGTGGTGGATATCGATAGCTACAAGATCGATCAGCTGCTGGTTACGCGTCTCGCCGAACGGCTACCGCCGGTGTCGCCGGACGCGGGCGACGACGCAGACGCGCCACAGCAGGCGGCCAAATAATCGGCGGGCGGTGACGCTAACGCCGAGCCGCCATGCCCGTTCCGCGCCTCAGGCCATCTCTGCCTGCAGGCGCAGCACCTGACGGTTGATCTCCGACATGACGCTAAGATGGCGCTTATCCCTCACCTTGGGCAGTAAAATACGCCCCATATCAAACTCAAACGCACCGATCCCCTGAATATACAGGCGGCCGCGAAACAGCGTCTTCACGTATTTAGCCACCAGCAGCGGGTTATACCGCTGAAAAATTTTCATTGCTACCTCTCCCTCAGTGACGTCCGCAGCGGGGCAACTTCCCCCCGGCCAAACCGGCATGCGAACGTAGCGCACGATGAACGATAACTATAGACAGCTTTACCTTCGGTTAGTGCAACCGATACCGAATATTTCTCTAAATTTACCTTAGCTGACAGAATGGTATGCAAAAAGTAATAGGGTTAGTGAAATTTATATGCAATTAGTCAGGTTTTATCGTGAAAAATCGGAAGATTTATCTGTGGAGAGAGGCGAACTCGCGCACGATCGGATGACGGCGTGCGGCGGCGCCCGACCGGACGCCGCCGGCGGCTTAATACAGCGACACTCGGAATCCCGGATTCAACAATGATTCAGTTGGTATATAGCTTAACGTTTTACCCTGCCAGTCCCGCACCTGAGCTCCGGCGGCTAAGGCGATGGCATGGCCTGCCGCCGTATCCCAGATATGCGTCGGCCCAAAGCGCGGATAGAGCTGCGCGATCCCCTCCGCCACCAGACAAAACTTCAGCGATGATCCCACCATTATCGTCTGGTGCTCGCCCAGCTGCTGCAGATAGTCCGTCAGCTCCGCATCGCCGTGTGAACGGCTGATCACCACCAGCGGGGGGATTGCGTTGCGTACCCCGATCTCCATGCGCACCCCATCCTGCTCTTTCCAGGCTTTACCGTCGCAGGCACAGTACAGCACGCCGCTGGTCGGCACGTAGACGACCCCCAGCGTGGGCACTCCCCGTTCGATCAGCGCAATGTTGACGGTAAACTCACCGTTGCGCTGCAAAAACTCCTTGGTACCATCCAGCGGATCGACCAACCAATAACACTGCCAGTCGCGCCGCTGCGGCCAGGCCGGCGGTGCCTCCTCCGACAGCAGCGGGATCGGCGGGGTGATACGCAGTAAACCCGCTTTGATTATCTCATGCGCCGCCAGATCGGCGGCCGTGACCGGAGACTGATCTCCCTTATAGGCCAGCGCCAGCGGCTGATCGCCCTGATATACCGCCATTATCGCCGCCCCCGCATCGCGCGCCAGCTGACAAATCTGCTCTAACATACGCTTCCCTCCCCCTGGATCGGATACCGATACACCTGCATCATTTCACCATGCGACGCTCGCGGAATGTGTAGGCGTACCCCACTGCGCTCATCATGGATTTTGCCGCCGATAAACGCCAGCGCAAGCGCCAATTTTCCCCGGTAAATACGACAATTCCACTACACGCCGCAAAAGAGATGGCGCACACGATAAACTGCATTTAAAATACATCTTATTGAACGCACCTCAAGGAATACATCATGACATACCGCGACCGGCCGCTCGGTGAACTGGCCATCAGCATTCCACGCGCCGCACGTCTATTCCGCCACCACGCGTTAGATTTTTGCTGCGGCGGTAAGCAGACGCTCCAGCGCGCGGCGGCCCGCCAATCGCTGGATCTCGCCATGCTGGAATGTCAGTTGGCCGAGCTGGACAGCGCGCCACAGCCGCGTCGAGACTGGCAACAGGCGCCCCTGGCTGAACTGACGGCCTTCATCGTCACCCGCTATCATCAGCGTCACCGCGAGCAGCTGCCCGAACTGGTATTGATGGCGCAGAAGGTCGAACGGGTGCATACCGACAAGACGGGCTGCCCACGGGGGCTCGCCAAGCAGCTCGATGCGCTGCGCCAGGAGTTGGACAGCCACATGATGAAGGAAGAGCGCATCCTGTTTCCACTGATCGACCAGGGGGAGGGAGCCCGCTGCCAGGGCCCCATCTCGGTAATGGAGCATGAGCATCGTGATGCGGGAGAACAGCTGGAGGTCATCCGCTTTTTGACGGACAACATGACGCCGCCGGTGGGAGCCTGTACAACCTGGCGCGCGCTGTATGCCGGCATTAGCGAGCTGATTAACGATCTCATGGAACACATCAGCCTGGAAAATAATCTGCTGTTTCCACGCGCGCTCGGCGACGGCTGAAAGCACCCAAAAAAAACGGGGCCACACGGCGTGCGGCCCCGCGACAGACTCAAATTACAGAATATCCAGCAGTTCGACGTCAAAAACCAGCGCGCTGTACGGCGCGATAGCGGCGCCGGCGCCGCGCTCGCCATAGGCCAGCTGGTGCGGAATATACAGCTGCCAGCGCGAGCCGACCGGCATCATGCTCAGCGCCTCAATCCAACCGGCGATAACGCCGCCCACCGGAAATTCTGCCGGCTCACCGCGCTGCTCAGAGCTGTCAAACACCGTACCGTCGACCAGACGACCGGTGTAGTGTACCCGGACTTTATCCTGACGGGACGGAATCGCGCCCTCACCCTGCTTCAGCACTTTAAACTGCAGCCCTGACTCCGTGACGGTTACGTCATCCTGCTGCGCGTTCTCCGCCAGGAAACGCTCCCCGGCTTCCGCCAGCGCTTTCT
Organism: Edwardsiella sp. EA181011; assembly: GCF_000800725.1. Taxonomy (NCBI): domain Bacteria; kingdom Pseudomonadati; phylum Pseudomonadota; class Gammaproteobacteria; order Enterobacterales; family Hafniaceae; genus Edwardsiella; species Edwardsiella sp. EA181011. Next base: position 221,351 of record NZ_CP011364.1, read on the forward strand.
GCTGCTCACGGCGCACCGCGTCAGCGCGCTCATGGATCTCGCGCAGCGCGCGGTGAACCGTCTCGACCGGTACCGCCGGCGCATTGCCTTCCATCGCATCGCGCAGCCCCGCCAGCAGCGCTTCCGGCTGCAGACCCTGCAGACCGGACTCATTAAGCTGCTGACCGACCTGGAGGCCAATACCATAACTTGCTTGCGCTTCTATACTGTCAAAAGCAGGGGTCGACATGATGTTTCCTTTAGTCACTGAAAGTAGAACGCGCAGCATAACAGCGCGACCGCAATGGGTAAAATCTTGTCGCCGTAAGGGTGACTTTTGTCAGCGAAAAAGAAACAATAGCCGTAAGCATACCGCTCGCGTCCGCCGCGCCTAAGCCGGCCGGATCTTTCGGATTGTTATCCTGTTTCTGTCGACCCAAAGCATATAGGCTAAGCGTGGCCACGGAGATAGCGGCCTGTCATGGTAGAGAGGTTAACATGGGCAGAATTGCGCCCAAAAAGCACAAGGTACCCGCCTGTAGCGGCGTAGCTATCCAGGATATATGGCGGCGTCTGTGCCAGGGGATCGCCCTGCCCGCCGCGCGGCCGCGGAAAGAGGATCTGCGCTGCATACCGCGGCAGTGCCGGGCGGCGCTGCGCGCGCTCTGGCACTGTCCGGATCAATTCGACTGGATGGCGCCGCTGCCTGCCTTCCACCGTCGCTGGCTCACCGTCGCCAGCGCCGTGCTGCTGCTGGCGCTACTGTGGCCCAGCGATGACGCGGCGCCGCCCACGCCGTCTCCCGCGATCCAGACGACGGAATCATCAATGCAGGCCACGCTGCAGCCGCAGCGCGCAGCGCCAATCTCCCCGGAAGTCAACGACTGGCAAGCCTACCCGATCCTGCCGGGACAAACCCTGGCCCAGCTGCTGCGGGAGCATAATCTTGACGTCACCGATGCCTTTGCCATGGCGCGGGTCGAAGGCGATGATCGCCCGCTGAGCAACCTCAAGGCAGGACAGCACGTCATGATCCGCCGCGGCCCCCAGGGGCAAATCCTCGCCTTAAAACTCGAGACCACGGACGATCGTCAAGTCACCTTCCGCCGGGAAAGCGACGGCAGCTTTATTCGCCTGCGCTAAGCTGCTCCAGCAGCCAGTCGCGTAGAGCCACGGCCTGATTGCACTGGCTATCGCGGCTGCCGTACAGCAGCGTCAGCGACTCTCCCTGGCGCAGCAGCAGCACCAGCGGCAGCCAGGCCCGTGGATTGACCGCCAGCTCGTCTCGGTAGCGAGCGACGAAGGCGGGCCAGTCCAACTGCGCATGGTGAAACGCCTGACGCAGCGCCGTCGACGGGGCGACCTCTTTCAGCCAGCTGACACCCTCCAGGCGCGCCTTGGCGATACCGCGCGGCCACAGACGGTCGGTAAGAAAAGTATGGGGAGAAAAGGGTGCCCGCACGTCATACACCCGCTGCAGCGCGATCGGTGCCATGATATTGCCTCCGCAGATGAGATCCGGTGTCCCACCGCCGCGCTGGCGTAGATGGCCAGGGATAGCTCCTGCGTTCCGCCGCGACGCGCCCTGTCGTTGAGACACCCGTCAGAACCTACCATGGTACATGCCGCAGGGCGGCCAGAAAAGCAAAACGCCGGCGCAAGGCCGGCGTTTTGGGTTATTGCACGAGTAAATTACTCAGCAACAACAACGACGTTCAGCTGTGCGAATACGTCGCTGTGAACCTGGAAGTGAACTTCGTGATCACCCAGGGTACGCAGCACGCCATTCGGCAGGCGAACTTCGCTTTTCGCGACTGCAACACCGGCAGCGGTCACTGCATCGGCGATGTCACGAGTACCGATAGAACCGAACAGTTTACCTTCATCGCCCGCTTTGGACGCGATGGTAACGGTGGCCAGTTCATTGATCTTGACAGCGCGTGCTTCAGCAGCAGACAGGGTTTCGGCCAGTTTGGCTTCCAGATCTGCGCGACGTGCTTCAAAGAACTCGACGTTTTTCTTGGTTGCCGGGACAGCTTTGCCCGTCGGAACCAGGAAGTTACGAGCGTAACCTGCTTTAACGTTAACCTGATCACCCAGGCTACCCAGGTTTGCTACCTTATCAAGCAGAATAACTTGCATTACCTTATCCTCTCAAAAGTCGTTAATTGACAACGCGGCCGATTACTGATGGCGATCAGTGTACGGCAGCAGGGACAGGTAGCGTGCGCGCTTGATAGCACGAGCCAGCTGACGCTGGTATTTTGCACGGGTACCGGTGATACGGCTCGGTACGATCTTACCGCTTTCGGTGATGTAGTTTTTCAGCGTAGCGATGTCTTTATAGTCGATCTCTTGAACGCCTTCCGCGGTAAAACGGCAGAACTTGCGACGACGGAAATAACGTGCCATTTGGCTAGTCTCCAGAATCAATCAATTCAATCTGCTCGGCATGCAGCACTAACTTGTTCAGGCCATTTCGACCCATATGGCAACTGACGAAGCCATGCACTCGCAGTGCGCTGCCGACCGTTAATCTGTGGGTCATTGCCTCGAGTCCCGCTCCGCTGACAATCACGGGCATTCTGCACCATGCCTGTCGGCTGAATCCGGCTTCCTGCTGTTGCGATCTGTGCTCAAGCACAAACTGACAGTGAGGAATGCCGGAGGGACTGACCTTTCGTATGGGTACCTTGCACACCGTGCCAGCCAACACCAGACGATTTACGGTCATTGCGACAATTACTCTTCAGAATCCCCAGCTTCAGTTTCTTCGCTGGTTTCGTTAGCGAAATCTTCGCGACGCTCACGGCGCTCGTCTTTCGCTTTAACCATCGGAGAAGCTTCGGTTACGGCGTGCTTAGTACGCATAACCATGCTGCGGATAACGGCGTCGTTGTAGCGGAAGTTAGTTTCCAGCTCATCGATCACTTCCTGCGAAGCTTCAACGTTCATCAGAACGTAGTGGGCTTTGTGCAGTTTATTGATCGGGTAAGCCAGCTGACGGCGGCCCCAATCTTCCAGACGGTGGATCTTGCCTTCTGCGCCAGTGATGGCACCAGTATAACGCTCGATCATGCCCGGAACTTGTTCGCTCTGGTCAGGATGAACCATAAAAACGATTTCGTAATGACGCATCGAAATTGCTCCTTACGGATTATTCAGCCTCCTGTCGGGGTCAGCCGCAGCCCATGGAGGCAAGGAACGTATTTGTGGGCGGCTGAAAAATGACGCGTCATAATACTGATGCTGGGGGGGAAACTCAAGCCATCGCGCAAATTAATTCTGCGCCGCCGGAGACAATTGGATACAAAAGACGAACGGACAACCGTCGTGGCGCTGCTACAGTTAAGGTAGAGGGTTAAACCGTGATACAAATCACATATCATCAGGACGATGCTCATCAGACAATACGGATCCCATCCGTAAGGAGCCTCCGATGAAATCTGCCTTCGCTTTCATCACACTGTGTCTGCTGTGCGGCAGCGCCGCGGCGGCCACTGAAATCAGCGCCAGCCAGGGAGACGCCATGCCGGCCCGTGAGTTTGCCGTCATCAGCGTCAATCACGATGTCATTAACGTGCAGGATGCCATGGGCGATATTCGGGCGCAGGCCGACGCTAACAGCGCCGCCTACTACCAGATCATCGCGATTCATGAACCGCTCTCTCACGGGCAAATCCACGTCAGCGCCGTACTCTACCACTGACGCCCCCTTAGCGCCGCGCCGCAGGGCGCGGCGCTATCTTACAGGCGACGACTAAAAAACGCCGTACCGCAGGCCAGCGCCGACGCCGTGATCTTATGGGCAATCCCCGGCTCGGTCACCACGCTGACGTTATCCATCAGATGATGCGACGTCAACGCCTGCACCAGACGCTGGCTCTCGGCCGCGGGCACCAGATCATCCGCCAAACCGTGCCAAATCAGCAGCGGCCTATCCGCCAGCTGCGCCAGACGGCCGCTGACGTCATAGTCGGCCAGCGCACTCACCCGCTGGCGAACCCACTCCCGCTCATCCTCAGTTGGCTGATGCTGACGGGGAAACAGGCGCTGCGACAGCGACAGATAAAAGCCCGATCCCATAAAGCTGGCGGTGGCGCGTAGCCAGGGATAGCGGGCCTTGGCGCCCAGCGCCGTCATTCCGCCCAGCGAGGCGCCCGCGACCCCCACCCGCCCGTCCAGAATCAGCCCCGCGCTCAGGAAATGGTCATACAGCGACGGCAGCTCATCGATATTCGATTTTAGAATGTCCCAGAAATGGGCCAGGCGGCGGCGCTCATCGCCGTCATAGCGGCTACCGTGCATATCCGCCTCCGGCAGCAGTACGCGAAATCCCGCGGCGGCAAAGGCATAGCCAAAATAGGAGTACATCTCCTTAGAGGAGGTAAACCCATGATAAAAAAAGATCGTCGGCAAAGCGCTGTCGCGCTGACCCGCGGGTACGGCGTGCAGCAGCGGAATCCCGCCCACCGTCTGTTCGAACATTTCAACCATCGACAGCCTCTCGATACACATAGCAAAAACGCATCATCGCCCGACCAGCGCATTCAGACAAGCTCTCGTATCCTCTGCGCGTGCGCGCGCAATGCGGCGTTTCTCCGGGAAATCCGCATCAGACAGCGCTAAGATAATCACCACTATCCTTTTTCCAGCCAACGGACCGCCCGATGAAAACCTGCAAACTGACCCTGACCATTCTGTTGACCCTGCTGCTGGGGGCCTGCAGCGTAATGGACGGCAAGCCGATGCCGCCGCCGCCGCCGATCGCAGGCCACGCGCAGGAGCTGCGCCGTAACCAGACCGAAGGGCTGAGTAAAATGTGGAATATTAGCGCCAGTGTCTATGGCAGCCCGATGAATGTTCAGGAGGTTATTCAGCAGAGGGCGGATGCCGCCGGCGCCCGCTATTACTATATTGTGATGCTGCAGGAGACCGGGGTGCCGGGCCAGTGGTATAGCGTGGCGACGCTGTACCGCTAAGCCGCTGTTTTTAACAAAATTTACATACTGCCAATAAAAGTCTACACCCACTGTTTCATTATAAAACGGCTGTGTAGATTTTTTGGCCGCGCGTTCACCGCGTCACGGTGAAGCAATGAGGAGGGACGGTGCAGCCAAAGTCCATGTCCATAACGGACCCTTACCTGGAGGCTGCCATGAGCCGTTCCCCGCTACTCACATCGCTGCTTTTCTCTATTGGTCTGATCGGCACCTCGGCGCAGTCGGCCGAATATGCCCGAGCCGATCTCGTCACCGATCTCAGTAGGATGGGGATGATCTCCCTCAGGGGGATCCTGGGCAATCCCCAGGATGTCGAACGGAGCATCGCTCACCAGGCAGACCAGCGCGGCGCCCGCTATTACCGCATTCTACACATGTGGGAAAGCGACGGTCAGCAGGGATGGCAGGCGACGGCCGCGCTCTACCGCTGAGCCGCCCGCCGCCCGCGACGCGCCTCGTTAGGCCTTGGTGCTACGCTGACGCACCGCCTCAAATAGGCAGATACCGGTCGCTACCGAGACGTTAAGCGACGAGACGCTGCCCGCCATCGGGATGCTGATCAGCTCATCGCAGTGCTCACGGGTTAAGCGGCGCATACCGTCGCCCTCCGCCCCCATCACCAGCGCCATCGCGCCGGTCATCCGGCTTTGATACAGGCTGTGATCCGCCTCACCGGCGGTGCCGACGATCCAGATGTTCTCCTGCTGCAGCAGACGTATCGTGCGCGCCAGATTGGTGACCCGGATCAGCGGCACGTTTTCCGCCGCGCCGCAGGCAACCTTTTTGGCGATCGCATTCAGCTGAGCGGAGCGGTCACGCGGCACAATCACCGCATCCACACCGGCGGCGTCGGCGCTGCGCAGGCAGGCGCCCAGATTATGCGGATCCGTGACCCCATCGAGGATCAGTAGGAACGGCGGGTGCTCGAGCCCGGCCAGCAGGTCCGGCAGATCGTTTTCCTGATACTGTCGTCCCGGCTTCACGCGTGCCACGATCCCCTGGTGTACCGCCCCTTCGACCTTCTCATCCAGCCACTGACGCTGGGCGACCTGTACCCGGATACCGCACTCCTCCAGCTGCTGCAGCAGCGGCAGCAGCCGGCGATCCTCGCGTCCCTTCATCACGAATACGTCGAGGAAGCGCTGCGGATCCTGCTCCAGCAGGGCCTTAACGGCATGAATACCGTAAATGATTTCACTCATAATTATCTGGTTTATTGCTCACCGCCGACCCCCAAGGGGCCGGCGTTATGATGGGTTAATCGACAATAGGGATATCGTCCGTATCGCGCATTAGTCGGTCGTTTTCTTCCGCGCCCGCTTGGCCTTGGTCGACGCGGCGATGTTACGCGTCTGAACCGACGGCTTTTTACCTTTGCCTTTTCCCCTGCCTTTCTTAGCGGGTGCGGCCTCATCGCCGCGGCGCTGAACGCTATCCGGCGCAAAATTGGCCGGCATCTTACCACCGCGCCGGGCGCTGCGCGACGGCTTCTTCTCCGTCCCGCCGTTCGCCTGACGCGCCTTGTTCCGGGCCGTCTTACCCGCGCCGCGCACGCCGCGCGCCGTCGAGATCAGGGCGAAGTCGATCTTACGCTCATCCAGATGCACCGCGTCGACCTTCACCTCTACCTTATCGCCCAGCCGATAGACCTGACCGGAGGACTCCCCGATCAGACGCTGACCTATCTGATCAAAGCGGTAATAGTCGTTATCCAGAGTCGATACATGCACCAGCCCATCGATAAATAGATCGTCAAGGCGGACAAAGAAGCCAAAACCGGTAACGCTGGTGATGATGCCGCCGTAGGTCTGGCCGACGTGATCCTGCATAAAGTCGCACTTCAGCCAGTCGGAGACATCGCGCGTCGCCTCATCGGCGCGCCGCTCCGTCATAGAGCAGTGCTCCCCCAGCTGCAGCATGTCTTCCGTGTGGTAATGCCAGCCGCCGCTCGGCGTCCAGCGCTCGGTGTGACCATGCTCGCGCGCCAACAGGTATTTAATGCCGCGGTGCAGCGACAGGTCGGGGTAGCGGCGAATCGGCGACGTAAAGTGGGCATAGGCCTGCAGCGCCAGACCGAAGTGACCGCGGTTCTCTGGATCGTATACGGCCTGCTTCATGGAGCGCAGCAGCATCGTTTGCAGCATCTCATGGTCGGGGCGATCCGCCACCTTATCCATCAGCAGAGCATAGTCCTTCGGCTCCGGCTGAGTTCCGCCCCCCAGGGAAAGCCCCAGCTCCGCCAGGACGGTACGCAGCGCCATCACATGGTCTTCGCTGGGCTTGTCATGAATACGGAACAGCGCCGGCTCGTGGTTTTTCTCCATAAAGCGCGCCGCCGAGATATTGGCCAGAATCATGCACTCTTCGATCAGCTTATGGGCATCGTTACGCACCGTGGGCTCGATACGCTCAATGCGCCGCTCGGCGTTGAAGATAAACTTAGCCTCTTCGGTCTCAAAGGAGATGCCGCCGCGCTCTTCGCGGGCGTGATCCAGCGCCTTATACAGCGCGTGCAGCTCCTCCAGCGGCTTGACCAGCGCATGGTACTGCGCGCGCAGATCCGGATCTCCAGCCAGGATATGCGCCACCTTGGTGTAGGTCAGACGCGCGTGAGAGCTCATCACCGCCTCATAAAACTTATAGGAGGAGAGGCGTCCGCTGGCGGCAATGGTCATTTCGCACACCATGCACAGACGATCCACCTGCGGGTTCAGCGAGCACAGCCCGTTGGAGAGCACCTCTGGCAGCATCGGCACCACCTGAGAGGGAAAGTACACCGAGTTGCCGCGGCTGCGCGCCTCGTGGTCCAGCGCGGTATTGGGTCGCACGTAGTAGCTGACGTCGGCAATGGCGACCCACAGGCGCCAGCCGCCGCCGCGTTTTTTCTCGCAGTACACCGCATCGTCGAAGTCGCGCGCATCCTCACCGTCAATAGTAACCAGCGGCAGATCGCGCAAATCGATACGTCCCACCTTCGCGGCCTCGGGAACCTCTTCGCTCAGATCGGCCACTTGGCGCTCGACCTGCTCCGGCCAGGCGTGGGGAATGTCATGGCTGCGCAGGGCGATATCGACCGCCATGCCGGTGCCCATATTGTCGCCGAGCACCTCAACGATCTTACCGACCGCCTTGGTACGCCGCGTCGGACGCTGGGTCAGCTCGACCACCACCACATAGCCCATGCGGGCGCCGGCGATGGCATCCGACGGGATCAGAATATCAAAGCTCAGACGACCATCGTCCGGCACCACAAAACCGGTACCGGCGTCGGTAAAGTAGCGGCCGACGATCAGTCCGGTGCGCGGCTCCACCACGCGTACCACGCGCACCTCTTTGCGCCCGCGCCGATCGGTGCCGGTCACCTGCGCCAGGATCACGTCGCCGTGCATGCACATCTTCATCTGCTCCGGCGACAGATAGAGATCCTCTTTCTGCCCCTCGCTGCGCAGGAAGCCGAAGCCATCGCGGTGACCGATCACCGTTCCTTTAATCAGATCGAGCCGCTCCGGCAGGGCATAGCACTGGCGGCGGGTAAAAATCAGCTGCCCGTCACGCTCCATGGCGCGCAGGCGACGGCGCAATGCCTCCAGATCCTCCTCGCTGCTCAGCGACAGCTCCTGGGCCAGCTCTTCTCGGCTGGCGGGCGTCTTGCGCTTGGCCAGATGCATCAGGATAAATTCACGGCTGGGGATCGGGGAGGCGTACTTTTCAGCTTCACGTTCCAGATAGGGATCTTGTGACATTGGGGTTCCTCCGTTGTCATCAGCATTCTGCCGCCGGCGCTATACCAGCAACAGTTTATAAAGCGGTGGGTTGTGCTCGATCAGATCGGCCAGGGTGCAGCAATCCAGCTCCGCCAGAAAGGCGTCCGTCGCCCGATGCAGCACCTGCTTCAGACGGCACGCCGGGGTAATATGGCAAAACGCCTGCGAACAGTTAACCAGCGTCAGCGGCTCCAGCTCCCGCACCACGTCGCCGATGCGGATCTCGCTAGCCGGCCGCCCCAGGCGGATTCCGCCATGTTTACCGCGCACCGCGGTCACAAAGCCGGCCCGGCTCAGCTGGTTGATTATCTTGACCATATGATTGCGCGACACCCCATAGACCTCCGTCACCTGGGTGATACTGGTCATCTGCCCTTCCGGCAGCGCTGCCATGTATACCAAGGCGCGCAATCCAAAATCGGTAAAACTGGTTAACTGCACGAATACCTCTATTCATCACGCCGCGTTACCGGCCGGTAACGAAGATGGGAGCGGCGCGCAGGCCCGCTCACCTCGTCCGTCAATGCGGGAAACGCGCCCCACCCGGTCTGCCCACGATCGCCGCATGCGGCGGGCGCTGCGGCGAGGCACACCCTATACTGGATAATAAACCAGCCGGATGAAAGCGACTAATTTATTTAATAAGAACGGTGGATATTACAACGGTGGGAAGTCGCTCAAAACAATAAACCGGCCAGAGGGCCGGTTTATTGGATAACGCATCGGGTCATTAAGCGTCGAACGGGTGACGCAGAACGATAGTCTCTTCGCGGTCGGGACCGGTAGAGATGATATCGACCGGCACACCGGTCACCTCTTCAATGCGTTTGATGTAGTTCAGCGCCGCCTGCGGCAGACCGTCACGCAGCTTCACGCCAAAGGTGCTCTCTTTCCAGCCCGGCAGCACTTCGTAGATCGGCTCAATGCCTTCCCAGCCTTCGGCGGCCAGCGGCGTTACGTCGACTTCGCGGCCATCCGGCAGGCGATAGCCTACGCAGATTTTCACTTCATCCAGGCCGTCCAGCACATCCAGCTTGGTCAGGCAGAAGCCAGACAGCGAGTTCAGCTCGACGGCGCGGCGCACGGCAACGGCGTCCAGCCAGCCGGTGCGGCGGCGGCGGCCGGTGGTGGCACCAAACTCGTTGCCCTTCTCGCACAGGAACTCACCGACGCTATCGAACAGCTCGGTCGGGAACGGACCGGCGCCCACGCGGGTAGAGTACGCTTTGACGATACCCAGCACATAGTCCACGCAGCGCGGGCCGATACCGGAGCCGGTCGCCACGCCACCGGCGGTCGTGTTGGAGGAGGTCACGTACGGATAGGTACCGTGGTCGATATCCAGCAGAGTGCCCTGGGCACCTTCGAACATCACATATTCGCCGTTGCGATAGGCCTTGTTCAGCAGATCGGCAACGTCAACCACCATGCTGGTCAGCAGATCGGCAACCGCCATCACTTCATCCAGCACGCTCTGGTAATCAACGGCATCGACGTGGTAGTAGTTCACCAGCTGGAAGTTATGGTACTCCATAATCTCTTTCAGCTTAACGGCGAAGCTGGCTTTATCAAACAGGTCGCCGACGCGCAGACCGCGGCGGGCCACTTTGTCTTCATAGGCCGGGCCGATGCCGCGACCGGTGGTGCCGATAGCCTTGGCACCGCGCGCTTTCTCTCGCGCATTGTCCAGCGCAACGTGATACGGCAGGATCAGCGGACAGGCTTCAGAGAGCAGCAGGCGCTCGCGCACCGGTATACCGCGCGCTTCCAGCTCGGTCATTTCGCGCAGCAGCGCATCCGGCGCCAGAACAACGCCGTTGGCAATGATACTGACGACATTTTCGCGCAGAATACCTGAGGGAATCAGATGCAGAACGGTTTTTTCACCGTTAATGACTAGCGTATGGCCCGCGTTGTGCCCGCCCTGATAGCGTACAACATACTTGGCCCGTTCAGTTAAGAGGTCTACGACCTTACCTTTACCTTCGTCACCCCATTGGGTGCCCAGTACGACGACGTTCTTGCCCATTTTAGCTATTCACCACGTTGTTAAAAATGGATTCTACCACCTCATTTTTCAGCTTTCAGCTTTTTTCGCACACGATTGCGCAAATTTTGTCTGACATATCAGCCGCCGAGGCGACTACGCAACATGTAGTAGATAACCAGTCCTGCAACCACTAGACCTCCGCCATAGCGGCGCAATAAACCATCAGGCAGCTGCGCCATCGAGGCGATCATCCGTCGCCAGGCCTGCGGAAAGAGCATCGGCCCTAGCCCTTCAACGACCAAAACCAGCGCCAATGCCATCCAAATCGTCGAATTCATTTTTCCCCGCGAACGGTCGCACAGACCGAGTGTCTGAATAAAAGCGCGATTCTATAATCGACACGGTGGAATGCAAAAATAAAACCTGCGCTATCCGCAGCATGTCGCAATAGGGGGGAATTTTCAGAACACTCCTTAGCCAATCTCGCGCGACATCCGCTATAATTCGCCAACTTTTTTTGGAGGCGATATGAAACCTGGGCGCAACCACTTCTTTGACATTCTGCGCGTCGTATCGGTGCTCTTTGTGATCACCTCGCACTACAGCTATATGTTCGATACCAGCACCGTCCTGACGTTCCCGCGCGAATACCTGACGGCGGGCATCGGCCGCCTGGGCGTCTCGTTTTTCTTTATGATCTCCGGCGCGCTCGCCTACCTGTCGCTGCGCAAATACGCGGCTCACGAATACTATCTGCGCCGCGTCTACTCGGTGCTGATCCCCTATAACATCGCCTACTTTGGCATGGCCCTGCTGCTGCTGGCTCTGGGGGTGTTCTTTACCTATCCCGGCAATCCGCTGGTCGAGGTTGGCCCCAACGGCACCCGCTCGGTGCTGGATATGCTGCCCTCGGTGCTCGGCTTCGACCACTATCTGCACGGCGTTTATGAAATTAAGACGGTGTACTTTACCGGAGAGTGGTTTATCGGCTGCATCATCCTGCTGTATGTCATTTCACCGCTGATCTACCGCGCCATTGTACGCTATCCGATGTGGACCATGCTGGCTACCGTCGCTATCACACTGATGGCCTATGACACCCGCGTCACCAATCCTTACTGGTCTGCCCAGGTGCGTATCAGCGACTTTACCTTCGGGATGCTGTTTATCCATCTGCAGGCGCAGTTCACCCGCTATGTGCGGCCGCTGGCGCTGATCGGCGCCCTGCTGATCGCCGCGGGCGTCGGCTGGGCCCATATCAGCCACCAGCCGGTGCGTGAGGTGCTGTTCCCACTGGCGCCGGTAAGCCTGCTGTTCGCCGTCGCCTTCTTCTTTATCGTTCAGGGCACCTATCAGCTGCTGCATCCGTGGCTCATCCGGCCGCGGGTCAGCCAGATACTACTCAGCCTGGCCTCCCGCGCCTACATCATCATGCTGTTGCAGCACGTGGTCGTGATCTTCCTCAGCGTCAATATGGACATGTCGGTGCTCAACGCCACCCAGGCAATCGCCCTGTACCTGATCGTGCTGGTCACCATTGAGCGGCTATCGGTTCTGTTCAAACCGCTGGCGGTGAAAACCGAACGGCTGCTGATGAACAAGACGCTGCGCCGCAGCGCTGGGCAAATGCCGGCCGCCTGACAGAAGGCCCGCCGCCGGCATACAGGAGGGATACCCAAGGGTATCCCTTTTTTCATCGCGGCACCGATGCCCGCCCGGCAGAACACGGGCGCAGCGTGCGGCCACCGCCCCTCCTCCCTCGCATCGCCCCGGCGCGGGCGCTAGCGCCCCACACAGAATGACGCTTTCCGGGCAGCCCAGGCGATGGGGTTGATACCGAGAACGCGCCCCACGTCGCCGCGGGTTTTGAGAGACAAAAAAATTCCCCGGCATCGCCGGCGCTTTTTTAGAGATAAAAAAAGGGATGCCGCACCGGCATCCCTTCTCACGTAACGTTGCGCGCTTACTTTGCGTTTTTACCGCCGTCCGGCGACTTCATATACTTGAAGAAGTCGCTGTCCGGGCGCAGCACCATCACATCCTGGCCCCCCTTAAAGCTATTCTCATAGGCTTTAAGGCTGCGGATAAAGGCAAAGAAATCCGGATCCTTGCTGAAGGCATTGGCAAACAGCTTCGCCGCCTCGGCATCACCCTCACCGCGAATGATGCGCCCTTCACGCTCCGCGCCCGCCAGGGTGCGAGTCACCTCATAGTCTGCGGTCGCGCGCAGCTTCTCAGCCTCTTCCTGCCCCTGTGAACGGTGGCGACGGGCTACCGCCTCACGCTCGGCGCGCATACGCTGATAGATAGCGTCGGACACCTCGGTCGGCAGGTTGATCTGCTTGATACGCACGTCCACCACCTGGATCCCCAGGGCCGCCATACTGTTCGGGTTCACCGCCGGCTGCTTGCCGCTGGTCTCCCGCGCCACGCGCGCCGCCGCGCTGGCGATGGCGTCATCGGCCTCGGTCGGCGCCGCCGCATCCTCCACCGTACCGGTGTTCAGGGCATTACGCACGTCTTCCATCAGCTTACCGCGCGAGTCGGTAACGATATCCTTGATATCCAGACGGCCGATCTCGGAGCGCAAACGGTCGCTGAACTTACGCTTCAGCAGCACCTCGGCCTGCGACACATCGCCGCCGCCGGTCGCCAGATAGTAACGGCTGAAATCGCTGATGCGCCACTTGATGTAGGAGTCAACGATCAGGTCTTTCTTCTCTTTGGTCACAAAGCGGTCGGCCTGGTTGTCCATCGTCTGGATACGGGCATCCAGCATCTTGACCGACTCGATAAAGGGTATCTTGAGATGCAGGCCCGGCGCATACACCAGCGGCTTGTTTTCATCATCGCGCAGCACCTTACCGAAACGCAGCACGATGCCGCGCTGCCCCTCCTGAACCACAAACAGTGAAGCGTACAGCGCCACCAGCACGACGATGAGAATCACTAACAAAGACTTACGCATTAATAATCTCTCCCCAGTCGAGTGGTATCGTTACGCTGTGCGTTGACGCGACGCTGGTCCATCACGCTGCTGTCCGTGCTGCTGCCCGCGCTGACCGACTTGCTGCTGGCCTGCGGCGGATTGAGCCGGATCAGGCTGGTATCTTTGCTGTCTCCGGCCTGGCTGGCACCTTTATCGCCCGAGCGCATGATTTGATCCAGCGGCAGCACCATCAGGTTGTTGCTCTTATCATCCACCAGCACCTTGCGGGTATGACCCAGCACGCGCTCCATGGTCTCCAGATACAGACGCTCGCGGGTGATCTCCGGCGACGCCTTGTACTCCGGCAGCAGACGGGAGAAGCGACCCACCTCACCCTGAGCCTCCAGCACGGTACGATCTTTATATGCCTTCGCATCTTCCAAGATACGCTGAGCCTGACCGTTGGCGCGCGGCTGGACTTCGTTAGCGTAGGCTTCCGCCTCACGGATGTACTGCTGTTCGTTTTCACGCGCGGCAATGGCATCGTCAAAGGCTGCCTTCACCTCTTCCGGCGGACGGGCCGCCTGGAAGTTCACGTCCAGAATGGTGATCCCCATGTGGTACGGACGGATGATCTCCTCCAGCACCTTCTGGGTATCATTACGAATAACGGTACGCCCTTCCGTCAGGATGGTGTCCATGGTGTACTTGCCGATCACCGCGCGCAGGGCGCTGTCCGTAGCCTGACGCAGGCTGTCGTCGGCATTGGTCACGTTAAACAGATACTCTTCCGGATTAGTCACCCGGTACTGTACGTTCATCTCGACGCGCACGACGTTTTCGTCGGAGGTCAGCATGACCCCAGAGGCGGCCAGCTCACGCACCGACTCGACGTTCACCGGAATGACATCATCGATAAAGGTCGGCTTCCAGTTCAGACCCGGCTGAACCAGGTGGCTGAACTTGCCAAAGCGGGTTACGACGCCGCGCTCCGCTTCCTTGATGGTGTAGAAGCCGCTGGCGGCCCAGATCACCACCACCGCCGCGACGGCCAGCCCCACCACTTTTTTACCACCGATAGATGAACGCGGGGTTCCTGCCGAGCCCGAGCCCGAGCCGCCGCTTTTGCCGCCGCCCAGTCCGCCCAGCTTCTTACTCACTTTACGGAACAGATCATCCAGATCCGGGGGCCCCTGATCGCGCCCCCCTTTATTATTGTTGCCGCCGGAGTTGCCGCCATTATTATTGCTGCTCCCCCACGGGTCGCGGTTCTGTCCGTTATTACCGGGCTGATTCCACGCCATGCTTCGCTCCATTCTTCATTGATTGGTGTTCCCCAGGACTCAATCTATCAGGCAATTGCTAAACGATAAAGTTTATCAATTCCTGCTGCTGCTTGCAGAGACGACGCCAGTCAACGACCGGCATACGGACCTGTAGTCCGATGCTGCCATCCTCTTCAATCCATTCCTTTTCGATTGCCTGAAGCTGGTAAAAACGGCTGCGCAAACGCCCCGCCGCCGCCGGCAGACGCAGCGTATAGCTGGCAATCTCGCCGCCCAGACGTTCGCTTAACGCCTGGAATAACAAATCCATCCCGCTGGCCTGCTGGGCAGAAACCCAGACCCGCAGCGGACGGTTTTCTTCATCACGATCGATGCGCGGGACAAAGTCCTGCAGCATGTCGATCTTGTTCATCACCAGCAGTACCGGAATCTCATCGGCCCCGATATCCGCCAGTACGGTATTGACCGCGTCAATATTCTCATCGACCCGCGCGTCCGATGCATCTACTACGTGTAATAAAAGTGAAGCCTGACGGGTTTCCAATAGCGTTGCCTTAAATGCCGCGACCAAATCGTGCGGCAAGTGGCGAATAAAGCCGACCGTATCGGCCAGCACCGTCGGCCCCACGTCATTAACCTCGACGCGGCGCAGGGTAGGATCGAGGGTCGCAAACAGCTGATCGGCGGCATAGACGGTCGCCGACGTCAGCGTATTGAACAGCGTCGACTTACCCGCGTTGGTATAGCCTACCAGCGAAACCGTCGGGATCTCGGCGCGCACGCGCGCCCGGCGCCCCTGCTCTCGCTGTTTCTCTACCTTCTCCAGACGCCCGAGGATCAAATGGATGCGATCGCGCAGCAGGCGACGGTCGGTCTCCAGCTGGGTCTCACCCGGGCCACGCAGGCCGATCCCCCCTTTCTGGCGCTCCAGGTGCGTCCAGCCGCGCACCAGGCGAGTCGCCAGATGACGCAGCTGCGCCAGCTCAACCTGCAGCTTACCTTCATGAGTACGCGCCCGCTGGGCGAAGATATCCAGAATCAGCCCGGTGCGATCGATGACGCGGCACTGGCACAAACGCTCCAGATTGCGCTCCTGCGCTGGCGACAGCGGGTGGTCGAACAGCACGACGGAGGCCTGGGTTTCAGCGACGGCCTGGGCAATTTCCTGCGCCTTGCCTTCGCCGACAAAATATTTGGGATGGGGAGCCTTACGGCTACCGGTAATTACGCGTAGCGCCTGTACGCCGGCGGAGGAGACCAGCGATTCAAACTCGCTCAGATCTTCGCTATCTTTTTCCTGAGAAAAATAGATATGAACCAGTACGGCCTGTTCACCGGCTTCGTAACGGTCAAACAAAGGAGGAACCTCTCAAACGGCATAGTCCGATGAGAACGGAGAGCACAGATGACGGCACGCCATCACGGCTCCCCGACGGGACTGACCAACAATACGCCTTATTCAGCGTCATCGCTGCCCTGAGTGGGCTGAGACGCGGCCTGACCACCGTGATGGTAGCTGCTGCCTGCGCTGCCCGTACCCGCATTGCCACTGTGGTGGGAAACCGGGCGGGACGGAACAACGGTAGAGATCGCGTGTTTGTAGACCATCTGGCTGACCGTGTTCTTCAACAGAATGACAAACTGATCAAAAGACTCAATCTGGCCTTGCAGCTTAATACCATTCACCAAATAGATCGAAACTGGGACACGTTCACGACGCAGCGCGTTCAAGAACGGGTCTTGTAAAGATTGCCCCTTAGCCATTCTATCTTTTCCTTATTTGCTAGTTGCTTGTTGTATATAACAATCGTTCAGTACTAAGAACCCGATGGTTCTAATCAAAAAAACTGCGTAAAAAATGCGCACGGTGTACTAATTGGTTCACAGGGCCGGGCAAACGCACAGCCATAGCCCAATTGTACACAATCAGTCAAGCGATGCACTAACAACCTGTGCCACGCAATCCAGCGCCTCAGCGGGCTTGTCGCTGTCCAGCCATTGCACTGACTCCCATCCGCGCAGCCAGGTCATCTGCCGCTTCGCCAGCTGACGAGTGGCGCATACGCCACGATAAACCATCTCATCATAATCAATTTCACCGGCCAGATAGGACCACATCTGGCGATAGCCGACGCAGCGGACCGAAGGCAGATCCGGATGCAGATCGCCGCGGGCAAACAGCCTGCGGGCCTCCTGCTCAAACCCGGCCTCCAGCATCTGCTGAAAGCGCAGCGCGATACGCTGGTGCAACAGTTCACGGCGCGACGGCGCGATGGCAAACTGGCTGACGGCGTAGTGCAACGCCTCCCCACTCACGCGGGTCAGTTCAGTTAAAGTGTTACCCGAAACGAAAAAAACTTCCAGTGCACGACTCAGTCTCTGCGGATCATTCGGATGAATTCGGGCGGCGGCGACCGGATCAATCTGCGCCAGCTCACGGTGCAGCGCCTCCCAGCCCCGCTTGCTCGCCTGCTGCTCAATGCGCGCCCGCACCGCGGCATCCGCCGGCGGCAGCGGCGATAGCCCCTCCAACAACGCCTTATAGTAGAGCATGGTGCCGCCCACCAGCAGCGGAATGCGCCCCTGAGCGCTGATCTGCGCCATCTCACGCAGCGCATCGGCGCGAAAATCGGCGGCGGAGTAGCTCTGCATCGGAGAGCGAATGTCGATCAGTCGGTGCGGCGCCCGCGCCAGCTCTTCGGCGCTGGGCTTGGCGGTGCCGATATCCATACCGCGATAGATCAGCGCCGAATCCACGCTGATGATCTCCACCGGGAAACGCTCGCGCAACGCCATGGCCAGCGCGGTCTTGCCCGAGGCGGTCGGCCCCATGATGAAAATTGCCGGGGGGAGTTTTTGCATCTGCTTGTCGTTACTCATTCAGTTGTTCTTCCTGGCGCAATCGCTCGACGCCGGGCTGTAAATCCAGCGGCTGCAGCAGCGCGCGGGGCGGCGACTGTACCAGTTGAGGACAGAGTCGTTCAAGATCGGCCAACAGCTGCACCGCCTGCGCCAGCGTCCAAGGCGCCTCGTCAGCGCTGTGCCAGTGAGCGGCGAGCCAGTCCGCCAGGGATGCGGCGTCGCACGCAGTGGACGTCGCCAGATAGCGCAGCATCTGGGGGATCAGGCGCGGCAAATTTTGCTGTCGCAGCGGCAGCGGCACCGCGTGCAGCTGCGCGTGCTGGCGCTCCGGCTGCAGGCAGATCCCCATCTGCTGCAGCAGCGGCTGCTGCGCCTGCAGCGCCTGCCGCTCCGCGGCCTCAAGGGTCAGACGCAGCGGTACCAGCAGAGGCTGCGCCTTCAGCCCCTCAGCCGATGGCTGCAGCTGGGCGCGCAGCAGGCAGCGGCGCGCATGGGGCAGGCTGACCAGCGCCACACCGCGGCGGCATTCGGTCAAGGCGACACCATCGGCGCACAGCGTCAGCACCCGCCCAAGGCTGTCGCCCGGCGCCCCGTTTTCCGCGGCGGTAGAGACCGCCACGGCGGGCGACTCGGCCGCCGCGCCCGGCGCGGCGACAAACGCGCTATCCGTCTCCGCCGCTGGGGCCGGGTTTGCCGCCAGCAGACGCTGATACAGTTCGCCCTCACGGCGGCGGAAAATATCGCCGGCGGGCATACGCGGCGCGGCCGCATGCGCCGGCCGGGGCGCTGACGCGGCCGGCGAAGAGGCCGGGCGGTTAAACCGGTTCTCCCCCGCGGAAGCCCGGTTTTCGACGCCTCGCGCGCCCTCGTCCCGCGCCGCGCCCGGGCTCGCTGGCGTCGGGTCATCGTGAGCGCTGGCAACCTGCGCCTGCTGCAGCACTTCGACGACGGCCTGATAGATAAAATCGTGCACCAGGCGCGCCTGATGAAAACGCACCTCGTGCTTGGCCGGATGGACGTTGACATCGACCTGGCGGGGGTCGATCTCCAGATACAGCACATAGGCCGGCGGCAGCTCATCGCTCAGGCGATCTTGGTAAGCCTGACGGATGGCATGGGTGATCAGCCGATCGCGCATCATCCGTCCGTTAACATAGCAATACTGCAGCTCACCTATCTGGCGGATAGCCTGCGGCGCGGCCACCCAGCCGTGAATGGCCAGATCGTCATGGCGCCACGCCAGCGCCAGCGCATGCTGCACAAACGCCGTCCCGCAGATCGCGCCCAGGCGGCGCTCCCGCGCGTCGCCCTCCCTGACCGCCCGGTACTGGCGCACCGTTTTACCGTTATGCTGCAGCGTCAGGGTTATGTCAAAGCGGGCCAGGGCAATCCGCCGCACCACCTCATCGATATGGGCAAACTCGGTCTTCTCGGTGCGCAGGAACTTGCGCCGGGCCGGGGTGTTGTAGAACAGATCCAGCACCTCTACCGTGGTACCGACCGGATGCGCCGCCGGCTTGACCGTCACCGCCATCTCCCGCCCTTCGGCATAGGCCTGCCAGGCCTCCGCCTGCCCTTCGGGACGCGAGGTCATCGTCAGGCGGGATACCGAGCTGATGCTGGCCAGCGCCTCGCCGCGAAACCCCAGGCTGACGATCGCCTCAAGATCATCCAACGTACTGATCTTACTTGTAGCATGCCGAGCCAGCGCCAGCGCCAGCTCCGCCTTACCGATGCCGCCGCCGTTATCCCGGATACGGATCAGCTTGGCGCCGCCGCGCTCAATGTCGATATCGATGCGAGTCGCGCCGGCATCCAGGCTGTTCTCGACCAGCTCTTTGACCACCGATGCCGGACGTTCCACTACCTCGCCGGCGGCAATTTGGTTCGCCAGCTGCGGCGGCAGGATCTGAATCGGCATAGGGATCTCCTTCGGGTTAACGCGACGGGATGCGCAGCCGTTGCCCCAGCTGCACCTCGTCACTCTTCATTTTGTTGGCCTGACGCAGGGCATCCATGCTGACCCCATAGTGGGCCGCAATGCGCGTCAGGGTATCACCGCGCTTCACCAGATGGATACGCGGGGCGCTGGCCGCGGCGGGCTGGGCACTACCGCCGGCGCTCGGCACCTTCAGCCGCTGCCCGACCCAGACCCCCTCTTTTTTCAGGTTGTTGAGCCGCATCATCCCGCTCAGGGTCGAACCATAGCGATTGGCGATCCCCAGCAGCGTCTCTCCGCGCTTCACCACGTGGATCCCGCCGGCGGAAGACGCTGCCGCCGTGGCCGCCGCTGCGTTACCGGCCGCGCTGGCTTGCTGCGGCCGGTTTTCCACCTTTGGGCCGCTTTGCAACGGATGCGCTAGGAAGTAGCTGCGCACCCCCATATAGATAGCCCGGGCAATCCGCTCCTGATGCTGACCACTTCCCAGCTGGCGCTCTCCTTCGCTGTTGCTGATAAACCCGGTCTCCACCAGCAGGGAGGGAATATCCGGCGAGCGCAGCACCCCAAGGCTGGCATGCTCCGGATGGCGCTTATGCAGACGCACCACGCTTTGCATTTGGCGTAGCACCTGTACCGCCACGTCATAGCCAACCCGCTGCGAATGACCGAACTGCAGATCGAGCACCGTCTGGCTCAGGTATTTATCCTGATTACTGTTAGCCAGCACGTCGCCGGCCCCGCCCAGCAGCTCGGACTGTTTCTCATGCTGCTCCAGCCACCCGGCCATCTCGCTATTGGCTCGTCGGTTCGAGAGCACCCAGACGGAGGCGCCGTTCGCGCTGCGATTGGGCGCCGCATCGGCATGGATCGAAATCAGCAGGTTCGCCTTCTGGCGACGGGCGACATCCGAACGCCCCATCACGGAGATGAAATAGTCGCCGCTGCGAGTCAGCACCGGCTGAAACATCGGATCGTCATCCATCAGCCCCCGCAGGCGACGCGCGATCGCCAGCGTCACCTCTTTTTCCCGCAGCCCATCCTGGCCGATGGCGCCGGGATCCTGCCCCCCGTGTCCGGCATCGATCGCCACGACGATCTTTGAGCCGTCATAGCGCCCGGATTTTTTTACCGCGCTCACCGGTACCGATGGTAGCGGTGCCGCTGCGGGCACGGGCGTGGGTGCCGCCGCCTGACGCGGACGGGAGTGAAATGGATTTTTGCTCGCCGAAGCGGGAGGGGACACCGGCGCGACGGCCGCCCGGCTTTCCGCCCGCAGCGTCAGCACGGCGCGATTACCGCTGCGCGTCACCGAAACCCGGGGACGCTGCGTCGTGTCCAGCACCAGTAGCACCTTGCCCGCGCGCTGCTCACCGCCATCCCGGATCCGGCTGAGCATATTCTCTCCGCTAAACTGCATCGGCAGCCCACCGGTGATCCGTTTGCTGTCGGCGATCTCAACCAGCACCCGATCCGGACTACGCTCGACGCGGTGACTCAGCTCAGGGGGGGCATTAAAGGTCAGCGTCACCACCGCCTGACGATCACCGTTGCTCACCTGAATATTGGTCAGTTGGGCGGCACCGGCCATCGTAGCCAGACACCATCCCAGCGCCAGGGGTAACGTAATGCGCAAAAACCGCTGCAACACCCTCATCCGTGCCCGTCCCTTATTGCCCGTTCAATGCGGCCAAAACGCTCTGGCCGTGTACGCTGTGTGCTTCAATCACCGCCTGGCGGCCGCCGCCGGTATAGGTCAGATGCAGGGTGATATCCGGCTCCGGTAAAAAGCCCATGCCCTGCTGCGGCCACTCCACCAACAGCAGCGCATCCTGGGCAAAGTAGTCGCGGATCCCCATAAACTCCAGCTCTTCGGGATCGGCCAGGCGATACAGATCAAAGTGATACACCGGACGCGGCGCGAGCAGATAGGGCTCCACCAGCGTATAGGTCGGGCTTTTCACCGTTCCCTGATGCCCCATGGCCTGTAGGAAACCACGGCTGAAGGTGGTTTTACCCGCCCCCAGATCGCCGTACAGATAAATTACAGTGGCACGCTGGCAGGCCCGCGCCAGCGCGCCGCCCAGGGCAATGGTTGCCGCTTCATCCGGCAGTTGCAGTACGATACTTGTCATAGTTGTGTTGTGCGTTCTGGTAGTTCAAATTCAAGGGTTAACCCAACGCCTGATCTCAGGCAGCAGGTCACTGGCCAGCATACCCCGCTCGCCGTCGCGTCGCGCAGCGGCGTCGGCCGCCACGCCGTGTAACACGGCGCCGGCGCAGGCTGCATCATACAGCGTGAGCTTTTGCGCCAGCAAACCGCCAATGATACCAGAGAGTATGTCACCCATACCGCCGCTTGCCATCCCAGGATTACCGATATCAGCAATTGCGCAGCGCGCGTTATCCGCGATCAGCGTACCGGCGCCCTTGAGAATCGCCACCCCGCCATAGCGACGCTGCAGCGCCCGCACCGCCGCGGGCCGATCGCTTTCCACATCGGCGATGTCGCAGCCGAGCAGACGCGCCGCCTCGCCAGGATGCGGCGTCATCACCCGCCATTCACAGGCGCTGGGCGCGCCGGACAGCAGGTTCAGGGCGTCGGCATCCCACAGCATCGGCTTACGCACCGATGCCAGCGCGGCCAAGGCCATCTGCCCCCACTCGCCCTGCCCCAGCCCCGGGCCCACGACCACCGCCTCGGCCCAGCTCAGCGCCTCCCTCAGCGTATCCGGGCCCAGCGCTTTCACCATCAGCTCCGGCGCCGCCGCAAGCAGCGGGGCCACGTGCTCCGCCCGGGTCAATACGCGGACCAGTCCGGCGCCGCTGCGCAGCGCAGCCTGCCCGGCCAGACGAATCGCACCGCCCATCCCGCTGTCGCCGCCGATCAGCAGCAGCCGGCCGTTATCCCCCTTATGCGCCAGCGGCGACCGCGGTACCAGCCAACGCGGCAGGCAGTGCCCATCCAGGCGCAGCAGCGGCCAGTCCTGCTGCGCCAGCCACACCGTCAACCCCAGCGGATCGCAGTGCAGCTGCCCGACGACCGCACGCGCCAGCCCGGTCAACAGCCCCGGCTTGAGACAGATAAAGCTCTGGGTATGATCGGCCCGCACCACGGCGCCGGCCGCCGCGCCCGTATCAGCATTCAGCCCGGAGGGCAGATCGATGGAGAGCACCGGCGCAGGATGGGCATTTATCGCGCTAATCAACGCATCATAGGGGGCTCGCGGCGCGGACGACAGACCGATGCCCAGCAGCGCATCCACGATCACCTCTGCCGCCGGCAGGGGCAGCGATGCCGCGATCTCGCTGCCGCCGCACTGCAACCACTGCGCACGGGCCTGCTGCGCCTCCGGCGATAGGGGAGAGTCCCCCGCCACCGCCATCAGCGTGACCTGCAGGCCGCTGGCGCGCGCCAGGCGCGCGATCACATAGCCATCGCCGCCGTTATTACCGCGACCGCACAGGATCAGCCAGCGGCGGGAGGTGGGGTAGCACTGGCGCCCGCGGTTAAAGGCAGCCAGACCGGCACGCTGCATCAGCGTCGCCAGCGCGATCCCCTGCGCCGCGACCGCGCGCGTCTCGGCGTCGCGAACCCAGTCCGCTGGCGCCACATAGTGTGATAAACTATCGGCGTTCCGGTTGCAAGAATGGCCCATCATGACTCATCCCCTCGATCTGCATCAGTTAGCCCAACATATCAAGCAATGGGGTCTATCGCTAGGTTTCCAGCAGGTCGGGATCGGCGATACGGATCTCCGCGCCGAAGAGGCGCCGCTGCAGGCGTGGCTGGACAGCGGCTACCATGGAGATATGGCGTGGATGGCGCGCCACGGCATGATGCGCGCCCGGCCGGCCGAGCTGCTGCCCGGCACGCTGCGGGTGATCAGCGTGCGCATGAATTACCTGCCGCCCAGCGCCGCCTTTGCCTCGACCCTGAAAGATCCAACGCTGGGCTACATCAGCCGCTATGCGCTGGGTCGCGACTACCACAAGGTGCTGCGCGCCCGGCTCAAAAAACTGGGTGAGATGATCCAGGCGTACTGTGGTGAGCTCCATTTCCGCCCCTTCGTGGACTCGGCGCCGCTGCTGGAGCGCCCGCTGGCCGCCAAGGCGGGACTGGGCTGGACAGGGAAACATTCGCTGCTGCTCAACCCGCAGGCCGGCTCCTGGTTCTTTCTCGGCGAACTGTTAATCGATCTGCCGCTGCCCGTCGATACGCCGCAGGCGGCGCAGTGCGGCCGCTGCGTCGCCTGTATCACCACCTGCCCGACCGACGCCATCGTCGCCCCCTATAAGGTCGACGCGCGCCGCTGCATCTCCTATCTGACGATCGAGCTGGAGGGCGCCATCCCCGAGGCGCTGCGGCCCCTGCTCGGTAATCGCATCTACGGCTGCGATGACTGCCAGATGATTTGCCCGTGGAACCGCCTAGCTCCGCTGAGCGAAGAGGCCGATTTCCTGCCGCGGGCGGCGCTGCACGCGCCGTCGCTAACCGCCCTGTTCGCCTGGGATGAGACGACCTTTCTGCGGATGACCGAAGGCTCGCCCATTCGGCGCATCGGCTATCAGCGCTGGCTGCGCAACCTGAGCGTCGCCCTAGGCAACGCGCCCTATGATGCCCATATCGTCGCCCTGCTACAGCAGCGCCTGGGCATCAGCGCGCTGTTGGATGACCATATTCACTGGGCGCTGGCGCAGCAGCTGCAAAAACGCGCGGCGCAGGCGGTAGAGGTCGTCAGCAGTCAGCAGCGCCGGCTTATTCGTGCGGTAGAGAAAGGGCTGCCGCGCGACGCCTAACGGCAAAAAAGCGCGGGCCCGATCGGCACGGCGCTGTGCATAAAAATAGAATTCTTTTGTTATTCAATCCGCACTGCGTGCGCAAACGTTCCATTTCGCTATTTTTGTTTTAATTTATTCTTTTATATCAATGAATTATATTGCAGCGCGTTTTTTATACGCCGGCGTGTATGGCGGAGAAATGCGGGAAAGCTGTGGATAAGTCTGTTTATTAAATTATGAACAGTCACGGCGGACACCGTCTGTCGACGCTGTTGATAAATCAGATGAGGAAAACAAGAGAAGAAAATTGGAGCGGGAAACGAGACTCGAACTCGCGACCCCAACCTTGGCAAGGTTGTGCTCTACCAACTGAGCTATTCCCGCAGAGTGATGCTTCTGGCATCGACACCATAACAGTAATGGTGTTTAGAAGTTTGGAGCGGGAAACGAGACTCGAACTCGCGACCCCAACCTTGGCAAGGTTGTGCTCTACCAACTGAGCTATTCCCGCAGAGTGATGCTTCTGGCATCGACACCATAACAGTAATGGTGTTTAGAAGTTTGGAGCGGGAAACAAGACTCGAACTCGCGACCCCAACCTTGGCAAGGTTGTGCTCTACCAACTGAGCTATTCCCGCAATGGCACTGCTTTTTTTCATCCAGCCGCACGACGGCCTTCTAAA
Source organism: Edwardsiella sp. EA181011 (assembly GCF_000800725.1). Lineage (NCBI taxonomy): Bacteria > Pseudomonadati > Pseudomonadota > Gammaproteobacteria > Enterobacterales > Hafniaceae > Edwardsiella > Edwardsiella sp. EA181011. The sequence goes on from NZ_CP011364.1 coordinate 246,568, forward strand.
TTTGGAGCGGGAAACGAGACTCGAACTCGCGACCCCAACCTTGGCAAGGTTGTGCTCTACCAACTGAGCTATTCCCGCGTCGCATAGCGGACGGTGTGCGTTTGAAAAACTTCACAATTCCGTCTCGGTACGGGGAGCGCATTATACGGAGATTTTCGCCCCCCGCAAGTCCCTTTCGCGAAAAAATCGTATAAATCGCCTGACTGACGATAAAAACGCCCGGATGCGCAGATTATCGACGCCCGGGCGCGTCGCGGCACTATGGCTGGATAAAATGCGTACGGTAATACGCCAGCTCAGCCACCGATTCACGAATGTCGTCCAACGCCTGATGGGTATTCTTCTTCTTGAACCCCTCCAAGATCTCCGGCTTCCAACGGCGCGCCAGCTCTTTCAGGGTGCTGACATCCAGATAGCGGTAGTGGAAATAGCGCTCCAGCTCCGGCATATAGCGGAACAGGAAGCGACGATCCTGGCCGACGCTGTTGCCACAGATCGGAGAGACGCCCGCGGGTACCCACTGACGCAAAAAGTCGAGGGTCGCCTGTTCGGCGGCCGCATCATCGTACTGACTGGCCTTCACCCGCGCCACCAGCCCGCTGGCGGTATGGGTACGCACATTCCACTCATCCATCAGCGCCAGTTGGGCGTCATCCTGATGCAGCGCAATCACCGGCCCTTCCGCCAGCACGTTCAGATCGGCATCCGTCACCAGCGTGGCGATCTCAATGATCCGGTCGCGCTGCGGATCCAGTCCGGTCATTTCCAGATCGATCCAAATCAAACGCGTTTCACTTGCACTCATAGCTCCCCCGGCAAATAGTATTCAATGGCACGGCGTGTCCGCGCGATCGCGATGACGCTCAATTGCGGGACACAGCCCAGCGTGTATCATAGACACTTTACGCGCTGCGGGCGATCGCCGCAGCGCATCAAAAACAGAGTGAGGCGCAGTTGAGTAAGAAAAGACTATCGCACGGCCAGCAGCGACGGGTGCATGCCAATCACCAGCGTCGTCTGCAGCAGACGGACAATAGCGCAGAGATGGACGACAGCCTGTTCGGTGACGCCCAGGACGGGATTGTCGTCAGCCGTTTCGGCAAACATGCCGACGTTGAGGCCGCCGATGGCACTCAGCAGCGCTGCAACATCCGCCGTACCCTGCCATCGCTGGTGACCGGCGATCGGGTGGTCTGGCGCGCCGCGCTGCAGGCCGGCAGCAAAGGGATCGTCGAGGCCGTTCATCCGCGCAGCTCCGTACTGACGCGCCCGGACTACTACGATGGGGTGAAACCCATCGCCGCCAATATCGATCAGATCGTCATCGTCTCGGCTATCCTGCCAGAGCTGTCGCTGAACATCATCGATCGCTATCTGGTCGCCTGCGAAACCCTCAGCGTCGAGCCGCTGATCGTGTTGAACAAGGTCGATCTGCTGGACGAAGAGGGGCGCGAGTTTGTCGAACAGACGATGGCGATCTATCGTCACATTGGCTACCGGGTCGTGCTGGTCTCCAGCCACAGCGGCGAAGGCATGGCGCAGCTGCAGGATCTGCTCACCCAGCGCATCAGCATCTTCGCCGGTCAATCCGGCGTGGGTAAGTCCAGCCTGCTCAACGCGTTGCTGCCGGCGCTGGAGAGCCAGATCGAGGTCGGCGCCGTCTCCGATAACTCCGGACTGGGCCAGCACACCACTACCGCAGCCCGGCTGTATCACTTTCCGCACGGCGGTGACGTGATCGACTCGCCCGGCGTCCGTGAATTTGGCCTGTGGCATCTGGACGCGGAGCAGATAACCCAAGGGTTCATTGAATTTCGTGACTACCTGGGCGGCTGCAAGTTCCGCGACTGTAAACACGGCAACGATCCGGGCTGCGCCCTGCGAGAAGCGGTAGAGCGCGGCGATATCGCAGAAACGCGCTTTGACAACTATCATCGTATTCTTGAGGGGATGGCACAGGTTAAACTGCGCAAGAACTTCGGCAACGGTGACAGCTAACGCCGCTGCCCGGCCCGCGGTGGCCGGCATGACTTCACGGGTGCCCAGCGCGGGCGTTATCAATGTATTATCCGGCTATGCTGAGCGTAGCCGGTAGATTCTTCTGTTGGATAAAGAGGCTAACGTGCTCGATAGCATTAAAATCAGACTGCAATATCTACTGCCGAAACAGGGGCTGACGCGCCTGGCCGGCTGGGCCGCCGATAAACCGGCCGGCTGGCTGACCCAGAGCGCCATCAAGGGCTTTGCCCGCTATTACGGCATCAATATGCAGGAAGCGCTTTACCCCGATCCGGCGCACTACAAGACCTTTAACGACTTCTTCGTCCGCCCGCTGCGCGACGGGGTTCGCCCCCTCGCCGAGTTTGACGATGGCGTAGTATTGCCCGCCGACGGCGCCATCAGCCAGTTGGGCCTCATTGACGGGGATCGCATCCTGCAGGCCAAAGGCCATGACTATACGCTGGAGGCGCTGCTGGCCGGGCAGTATCCGCTGGCGGAAACCTTCCGCGGCGGTCAGTTCATCACCACCTATCTGTCGCCGCGCGATTATCACCGGGTGCATATGCCCTGCGATGGTCAGCTGCGCGAAATGATTTATGTCCCGGGCGATCTGTTCTCCGTCAACCCGCTGACCGCCGCCAATGTGCCCAATCTGTTTGCCCGCAACGAGCGGCTGATCTGTATCTTTGATACCGCCTTCGGCCCTCTGGCGCAGATCCTGGTCGGCGCCACCATCGTCGGCAGCATCGAAACGGTCTGGGGCGGCTGCGTAAACAGCGAGCGTGCCGGTATTATCCGCCGCTGGACCTACCCGGCCGAAGGCGAGCGCGCCGTCGCGCTGAAAAAAGGCCAGGAGATGGGCCGCTTTAAGCTAGGCTCCACGGTGATCAACCTGTTCGCCCCCGGCCGCATCCAGCTTGACCGCGCCCTGAGCGCCGGCTGCATCACCCGGATGGGTCGAGAGCTGGGCCACGCGCCTGCCGCAGCGCAGGAGCCCGCAGCACACGCGGAGTCCGCATAATCCCCCGGCGCGGCACCCATCGCCGCGCCCGTACCCAGCAACGGCGAGGGCCGACCATGCGCCAGATCCTCCAACGTATTCTGCTGAACGGCCTGTTGCTACTACTGCTGCCGGGACTGGCGCAGGCGACGCTGAATGAGCGCCAGCTGGCGTTGGATCTCAAGCAGGCCGAGGCGGCCAAAAGCGCGCCTGCACAGGCCGAAACCGTCGATGCATTGCAAAGCGCCCTGGGATGGATAGACGAGGCCAAGGCCTCCGCCCAGCGCACCCAGCAATACCGCAAAGCCATCAGTGATTTTCCACGCCTGACCCGCGAACTGCGCCAGCAGCTCAGCGATGAAAGCCAACCGCCCGCCCCTGCCGCCCAGCCCCCCTCCGCCGACGCGGAGCAGCGCATGCTACAGATCAGCAGCCAGCTGCTGGAGGTCGCCCGTCAGCTCCAGCAGGAGCAGGATCGCGCGCGCGACATCAGCGACTCCCTGAGCCAGGTGGCACAAAAACAGGCCGCGACGCGTAAAGCGCTGAACGAGGCAGAGCGCCGCCTGCAGGCGCTGACCGTCACGGAGACGGCGCTCTCCCAGGCCCAGTCCGCCCAGCTGCAGGCCGAAGTCACCGCCCGCAAGGCGCAGGTCGATGAGCTGGAGCTGGAGCAGCTGTCGGCCAACAACCGCCAGGAGCTGATCCGTCTGCAGAGCGAGGTGCTAAGCCGGCGTCATGAGCGCCTCGATCTGCAGCTGCAGGGGCTACGCAACAGCCTCAACAGCCAGCGCCAGCGCGACGCCGAGGAGGCCCTGGAGCGCACCCGCCGTCTGGTCGAACAGAGCGACAATCTGCCGCGCTCGATCGTCGAGCAGCTCACCATCAACCAGACCCTGTCGCGCGATCTCAACCACCAGGCGCAGCGGCTGGACGATATCGCCGGACGCCAGCGCACTATCGCCGGGCAGACCCAACAGGTTCGCCTGGCCCTCAACACGCTGCGCGAGCAGGCGCAGTGGCTGAGCGTCTCACCGGCGCTGGGTGAGACACTACGCGATCGCCTGGCGCGCCTGCCGGAGATGCCCAAGCCGCAGCAGCTGGACAGCGATATGGCACGTCTGCGCGTTCAGCGCCTACGCTATGAGACGCTGCTGGACAAACTCGCCCCCGCCAGCGACTATCGCCAGAACGACGGCGAGCCCCTCAGCGCCGCACAGCAGCGCCTGTTGGCTCCCCAGCTGGCGACCCAGCGCGAGCTGCTCAACTCCCTGCTGTCAGGCTGCGATAGCCAAATTCTAGAGCTGACCAAGCTCAAGGTCGCCAATACCCAGCTCATCGAAGCCCTGACGGAGGTCCGCGAGGCGACCCACCGTTACCTGTTCTGGGCGGCGGACATCGACCCGGTCGGACTGGGCTACCTGCTGACCACCCTGCGTGCGCTGGACCGCCTGCTGTCGCTGGATACCCTGTCCCAGCTCAGCCAGGCCGCCATGATGATGCTAACCGACCGCACCACCCTGCTGCCGCTGTGCGCGGCCCTGCTGCTCGTCGGGTTCAGCGTCTATTCGCGCCGCTACTACAGTGCGTTTCTGGCACGCGCCGCTGGGCGCGTCGGCAAGGTCAATCAGGATCATATCTCGCTAACCCTGCGTACCCTGCTGTGGTCAATACTGGTCGCGCTGCCGCTGCCGGTGCTGTGGGCCGCCGTAGGCTATGGGCTGAGTAACGCCTGGCCCTATCCGGTGGCCGTCGCCATCGGCGAGGGGGTCAGCGCAGCGCTGCCGGTGCTGTGGGCCTTCATGATCAGCGCCGCCTTCTCCCGCGACAGCGGGCTGTTCATTGTCCACTTCGGCTGGGGCGAACGTCAGGTGCGGCGCGCCATGCGCTACTACCGCATGTCTATCTGGCTTATCGTACCGCTGCTGATGGCCGTGGTGACCTTCAACAATCTGGCCGATCGCAGCTTTACCGCCACCCTCGGGCGCGCCTGCTTCATCATGCTGTGCCTAGCCCTGCTGCTGCTGACCACCAGCCTGCGCCGCGCCGGTATTCCGCTCTACCTCAATCGTGCAGGATCCGGTGAAAATCTGCTTAACCACCTGCTGTGGGGCGGGCTGCTGTGCGCGCCGGCGGCGGCGATCCTGGCCGCGCTGCTCGGCTACCTCAGCTCGGCGCAGGTACTGCTGGCGCGCCTGGAGACCTCCGTCGCCGTCTGGTTCTGCCTGCTGATGGTCTATTCGGTGATCCGCCGCTGGATGTTGATCCAACGCCGGCGCATCGCCTTCGAACGGGCCAAGCAGCGGCGCGCCGAACGACTGGAGAAACGCAGTCGCCATGATGAGGACGGCCTGCATTCCGCCGGCGTCGAAGGCAGCCAAGAGGCTGAAGAGAGCGTGGTGGATCTGGACGCCATCAGCGATCGCTCCCTGCGCCTGGTGCGCTCGATCCTGACGATGATCGCGCTGGTTTCGCTGATCTGGCTATGGTCAGAGCTGCATTCAGCCTTCTCCTTCCTGGAGAACATCCGCCTGTGGGACGTCACCGCCAGCAGCGCCGGCGGCGAGACCCTGCAGCCGATCACCTTGGGCGCGGTGCTGATCGCCGTTCTGGTGATCCTGGTCACCATCCAACTGGTCAAAAACCTGCCGGCCCTGCTGGAGCTGGGGCTACTGCAGCACTTAGAGCTGAGCCCCGGCACTGGCTATGCCATCACCACCATCACCAAATACCTGCTGATGATCGTCGGCGGTCTGATCGGCTTTTCGCTGCTGGGGATCGAGTGGTCTAAGCTACAGTGGCTGGTGGCAGCGCTGACCGTCGGCCTGGGCTTCGGCCTTGGGGAGATCTTCGGCAACTTTATCTCCGGCCTGATCATCCTGTTTGAAAAACCGATCCGTATCGGCGATACGGTGACCATCCGCGACCTGACCGGGACCATCACCCGCATCAACACCCGGGCCACGACCATCTCTGACTGGGATCGCAAGGAGATCATCGTCCCCAACAAGGCTTTTATCATGGAGCAGTTTATCAACTGGTCCTTAAGCGATCCCATTACCCGCGTGGTGCTGACGGTGCCCGCGGAGGCCAGCGCCAACAGCCAGCGGGTAACCGAGCTGCTGCTGCAGGCGGCCGGACAGTGTTCACTGGTACTGGCTACCCCGGCGCCAGAGGCCTATCTGGTCGATATTCAGCAGGGGATCCAGATCTTCGAGCTGCGTATCTACGCCTCGGAGATGGCACACCGCATGCCGCTGCGCCACGAGCTGCACCAGCTGATCCTGGCCGCCTACCGCCAGCACGATCTGGTGCTGCCGTTCCCGCCGATCCAAATCGGCAGCGACTCGCTGCGTCAGGCGCGCGCAGGGCAGCGGCGCGGCTTTAGCGCCGGCGGCGTATGACTGGCATAAAAAACCCGCGCCGGGCGCGGGTCTGGGAAGTCACCGTGAGGGTCAGGCCCGATCGACGGAGAAGGCGATCACCTCGCTGAGACGCTCGGCCGACAGCGCCAGCATGATCAGGCGATCGACGCCCAGCGCGACCCCGGAGCTGTCCGGCATTCCATGCTCCAGCGCCGCCAGCAGATGTTCGTCGATCGGTTGCTGCGGCAGCCCCGCCGCCGCCCGCTTGCGGTTATCTTGCTCAAAGCGCAGGCGCTGCTCCGCCGCGTCGGTCAGCTCATGGAAACCGTTGGCCAGCTCTACACCGCGGTAGTACACCTCAAAGCGCTCCGCGACACGATGGTCCTCGGTACTGATCTGCGCCAGCGATGCCTGGCTGGCCGGAAAATGGTAGACGAAAGCCGGACGATCTTTACCAATATGAGGCTCGACGCCAAAGGCAAATAACAGCTGTAGCAGCGTATCGCGATCCTCTTCATTATCGGCGACATTGCTTAAATCCAGTTTCGCCGCCGCTTCACGCAGCTGCGTTTTATCGGCAGAGAGTGGATCGACGTCCAGGTGACGAATAAAGGCCTGCTGATACGAGAGCGTTTCAGCGCTTTCACATTCAAGCACCTGCTGCAACAAATCATCCACTTCATTCATTAAGCGATACATATCGTAATGCGGACGATACCACTCCAGCATGGTAAATTCTGGATTGTGATAGCGCCCGGACTCTTCATTGCGGAAGCTGCGGCACAGCTGATAGATGGGGCCGCTGCCGGCAGCCAGCAGCCGCTTCATGTGATACTCCGGGCTGGTCATCAGATACAGCGTCATCCCCTGCGCTACCCCGGGACCGACAAAGTGGGTCTGAAAAGGGACCAGGTGAACATCCGTTACCGTGGCCTGGCTCATCGACGGGGTGTCGACCTCCAGCACGCCGCGATCTGAGAAAAACCGCCGGATGGTGGACAGGATGCTGGCGCGCTTCAACAAATTGGCCACAGGTGCACTGGGCTGCCAGCTTGCCGTATCGCTCATGATGATAACTCCGAAATAAAACAGGATGGGCAGTCTACCCGCTTCTCAGCGCAGATGACAGTTTTCGTCGCCGGGGCTCGCCGGCCCCAATCCCGCCTCATCGGCCAAGGCGCGTCGCCAACGGCGATGGAGGGCGACTAGCTTCCTAATAGATGCGGCCGCACATTATTTACATTGTTCTAAAAAGCAAATAAAACATATTAAAAATAGAATATAACGACAGAAACATTATTAAGATCACGTTTTACTATTTTTTCCCGCCCTAAAAAGGATAAAACACCCAACCACGTCAATTTTCTACTACTTCAATATGGGTATAATTTTTGGATTCGAACTTATAAAACATAACCATTCCCATGCGTAATAAAGACAGCGGCTACATCTATGCTACCTTTCTTTAATACGTATTCTGGAATGGTTATTCGTTTTTACACGTTACTTTACCATTGAACACCCGGAGGAATGCAGTGCAAACCTTTAACGCAGACCTTGCCATCGTCGGGGCTGGGGGTGCTGGCTTACGAGCAGCGATTGCCGCCGCCGAGGCCAACCCTCAACTGAAGATTGCCTTAATCTCAAAAGTGTACCCGATGCGCAGCCATACCGTGGCGGCGGAAGGCGGTTCCGCGGCCGTCACTCAGGCTCATGACTCTTTCGATTTCCACTTCCACGATACCGTTGCCGGTGGTGACTGGCTGTGTGAGCAGGATGTCGTCGATCACTTCGTACATAACTGCCCGCGCGAAATGACCCAGCTGGAGCTGTGGGGCTGTCCGTGGAGCCGTAAACCTGACGGTTCGGTCAACGTACGTCGTTTCGGTGGCATGAAGATTGAACGCACCTGGTTTGCCGCGGACAAGACCGGCTTCCACATGCTGCACACCCTATTCCAGACCTCGCTGAAGTATCCGCAGATCCAGCGTTTCGACGAGCACTTCGTGCTGGATATCCTGGTGGATGACGGCCAGGCCCGCGGCGTCGTCGCCATCAATATGATGGAAGGCACCATGGTGCAGATCCGCGCCAACGCCGTTATCCTGGCGACCGGCGGCGCTGGCCGCGTATACCGTTACAATACCAACGGCGGCATCGTCACCGGCGACGGTATGGGCATGGCCTTCAAACACGGCATTCCGCTGCGCGACATGGAGTTCGTTCAGTATCACCCGACCGGTCTGCCGGGCTCAGGTATCCTGATGACCGAAGGCTGCCGCGGCGAAGGCGGTATTCTGGTCAACAAAGACGGCTACCGTTACCTGCAGGATTACGGTCTCGGGCCGGAAACGCCGCTGGGCGAGCCGAAGAACAAGTACATGGAGCTGGGGCCGCGCGACAAAGTGTCTCAGGCTTTCTGGCACGAATGGCGCGCAGGCCGCACGATCTCCACGCCGCGCGGCGATGTGGTCTATCTGGATCTGCGTCACCTCGGCGCCAAGAAGCTGCACGAGCGCCTGCCGTTCATCTGTGAGCTGGCCAAGGCCTACGTCGGCGTCGATCCGGTCAACGAGCCGATCCCGGTACGTCCGACCGCACACTACACCATGGGCGGTATCGAAACCGACCAGAACTGCGAAACCCGCATCAAGGGTCTGTTCGCCGTCGGCGAATGCTCCTCTGTCGGTCTGCACGGCGCCAACCGCCTGGGCTCCAACTCCCTGGCTGAGCTGGTGGTCTTTGGCCGCGTCGCCGGCGAAAGCGCCCTGCAGCATCTGCAGAATGTCACCCCGGCGAACGGCACGGCGCTGGACGCACAGGTGAAAGACATCGAGGGCAACCTCAAAGCACTGGTTAACCAGGAAGGCAACGAAAACTGGGCGACCCTGCGCGATGAAATGGGCACCTCCATGGAAGAGGGCTGCGGTATCTACCGTACCACCGATCTGATGCAGAAGACGGTCGACAAACTGGCCGAGCTGAAAGAGCGCTTCAAACGCGTCAAGATCACCGATACCTCCAGCGTATTCAACACCGAACTGCTATATGCCATCGAGCTGGAGCACGGTCTGAACGTCGCCGAGTGTATGGCGCACTCCGCCATTAACCGTCGCGAATCCCGCGGTGCTCACCAGCGTCTGGATGAAGGCTGTACCGAGCGTGATGACGTAAACTTCCTGAAGCATACGCTGACCTACTTCAATGAGAGCGGCGCACCGCGCATTGAGTACAGCGATGTGAAGATCACCAAGCTGCCGCCGGCCAAACGTGTATACGGTGCCGAAGCAGAAGCTCAGGAAGCCAAGAAGAAAGAGGAAAAAGCGAATGGCTGAGATGAAAAACCTGAAAATGGAAGTCATGCGCTACAACCCGGAACAGGATGCCGAGCCGCGCTTTGTGACTTACGAGGTTCCGTATGATGACGCAACTTCCCTGCTGGATGCCCTGCTGTATGTGAAGGACAATCTGGCGCCGGACCTCTCCTTCCGCTGGTCCTGCCGCATGGCTATCTGTGGCTCCTGTGGGATGATGGTCGATAACGTACCGAAACTGGCCTGCAAAACCTTCCTACGCGACCACCCGAACGGGATGCGCGTCGAGGCGCTGGCCAACTTCCCGGTTGAGCGCGATCTGGTGGTCGATATGACCCACTTTATCGAGAGCCTGGAAGCGATCAAACCGTATGTCATCGGTAACGATCGTAAACCGGAAGACGGGACTAACAAGCAGACCCCGGCGGAGATGGAGAAATACCATCAGTTCTCCGGCTGCATCAACTGTGGCCTGTGCTATGCCGCCTGCCCGCAGTTTGGTCTGAATCCGGAGTTCATCGGCCCGGCCGCGATCACCCTGGCTCACCGCTACAACCTAGACAACCGCGACCACGGTAAGAAAGAGCGTATGCCGGTACTGAACACCCAAAACGGTGTTTGGAGCTGTACCTTCGTCGGTTATTGCTCTGAAGTCTGCCCGAAACACGTGGATCCGGCTGCGGCCATCCAGCAGGGCAAGGTAGAAAGTGCCAAAGACTTCATGATCGCAATGCTGAAACCGCAATAAGGGAGACTCGATTGCAATGACGACTTCAACCAAACGCAAACCCTATGTGCGGGGTATGTCATCCAACTGGTGGCAAAAGCTGGGTTTCTATAAGTTCTACATGCTGCGCGAAAGTTCAGCGCTGGAAAACGTCTGGTTCAGCATCGTGCTGATCTACGGCGTATTCTCGCTGAAAGACGGTGCCGCAGGCTGGGAAAGCTTCGTTGCGTTCCTGCAAAACCCGCTGGTATTGGTCCTCAATATCATCTCCCTGCTGCTGGCCGTGCTGCATACCAAGACCTGGTTTGAGCTGGCGCCGAAAGCGGCCAACATCGTGGTAAACGATGAGAAGATGGGCCCGGCACCGATTATCAAGGCGCTGTGGGTTGTCACTATCGTCGCTACCGTGGTGGTTCTGGGCCTGGCCCTGCTGTAACCGAGGAGAAAGTATGATGAACAATAAAGTCTACAAACGTTCTGACGAGCCGGTTTTTTGGGGTTTGTTTGGCGCGGGCGGTATGTGGGGAGCCATCTTCGCGCCGGCCGTGATCCTGATCGTCGGCATTCTGCTGCCGCTGGGGATGTTCCCAGATGCGCTGACCTTTGAGCGCGCCCTGAGCTTCAGCCAGAGCATCATCGGCCGTATCTTCTGGCTACTGATGATCATTCTGCCGCTGTGGTGTGGTCTGCACCGTCTACATCACATGATGCACGATCTGAAGATCCACGTGCCGGCAGGCAGCTGGGTATTCTATGGCCTGGCGGCCATTCTGAGCGTGGTGGCGCTGATCGGGATCTTTACCCTGTAATCCACCCTGTAACGAAAAGCCTCCTGCGGGAGGCTTTTTTATCGAGCCCGCATCCGCGCGGCAACGCTAGGCGTAGCTAAACTTAAGCCCCAGTATCCCGCAGAGGATAAGCCCCAGGCTCAACAGGCGCATAGGGCTGGTCGACTCACCCAGCAGTATTATCCCCATGATCGCGGCGCCGACGGCGCCAATGCCGGTCCAGACCGCATAGGCGGTACCGGCTGGCAGGGTTTTCATCGCATGGGCCAACAGCAGCACGCTAGCGGCCATCGCCAGCAGTGTAACCACGCTGGGCCACAGGCGAGTAAATCCATGGGAGTACTTTAAACTGATGGCCCAGACCACTTCGAGCAGGCCGGCTATCAGCAAGACTATCCAAGACATAATGGTGTCCAACGACGGGCAGGGGCGTCCCTGAAAAAAGCAGCATGTGCGGGTCGTCCCGCACAGGGGGAGCCGTAGGCGGCCTCCCGGTGGTTTATCCACCATACCCCTCCCGGTGAAGAATAGGAACGGCATGCGTCGCGCTGAGCAAAAAAAAACCGCGCCTGGCGCGGTTTTCTTCAGCGTGGGAGATTACTTCACGCGGGAGACATATTCGCCAGAGCGGGTATCTACCTTGATGACTTCGCCGATCTGAACGAACAGCGGAACCTTAACCACGGCGCCGGTGGTCAGAGTTGCCGGCTTGCCGCCGGTACCGGCGGTATCCCCTTTCAGGCCCGGATCGGTCTCAACGATTTCCAGCTCAACGAAGTTCGGCGGGGTAACCGCGATAGGCTGGCCGTTCCACAGGGTAACCACGCACTCGGCCTGATCCAGCAGCCACTTCGCGTTGTCGCCAACGGCTTTGGCATCGGCGGCCAGCTGCTCAAAAGTGTCATTGTTCATGAAGTGCCAGAACTCACCGTCGTTGTACAGGTAAGTCAGGTTCACATCCATCACGTCGGCACCTTCGGCGCTATCGGTAGACTTGAAGGTCTTTTCGATCAGCTTGCCGGTCAGCAGACGGCGCAGCTTAACGCGGGCAAAGGCCTGGCCTTTACCCGGTTTGACGAATTCACTGGATTCAACGGCGTAAGGTTCACCGTCCATCATGATTTTAAGACCGGAGCGGAAATCGTTGCTAGAATACGTTGCCATAAAGGCCCTCTGAATAATTTACTTGGTAGCTTAGCCAAAAAAATGGCACATATTGTAACCCAAAAAGGGCAGCCGAGAGAAGATTGGCTGCAACAACTTGCCGACGTTGTCACCGACCCCGCCGACTTACTGGCCCAGCTGGGCCTTTCTGCCCATCCACAGTGGCTGGCGGGCTGCGAGGCCCGTCGCCTGTTTCCTCTGCGGGTACCGCGCGCCTTCATCAGCCGGATCCGCCGCGGCGATCCTCTCGATCCCCTGCTGCGCCAGGTGATGAGTGACGCCGCCGAGTTTATTGAAACGCCCGGTTTCTCCACCGATCCGCTGGAGGAGCAGCACAGCGTCGTTCCCGGTCTACTGCACAAATACCAAAACCGCGCGCTGCTGTTGGTCAAGGGCGGCTGCGCCGTCAATTGCCGCTACTGCTTCCGCCGCCACTTTCCCTATCAAGAAAATCAGGGAACCCGCGCCAACTGGCAACGGGCGGTGGCGTATCTGCGTGAACACCCGGAGCTGGATGAGATCATTTTCTCCGGCGGCGATCCGCTGATGGCCAAAGATCACGAGCTGGACTGGCTGTTCACCCAGCTGGAGCAGCTGCAGCACCTCCGGCGGCTGCGTATCCACAGCCGCCTGCCGGTGGTGATCCCGGCGCGCGTGACCGATGCGCTGTGCCAGCGCATGGCGGACTCCCGTCTGCAGATGGTGCTGGTCACCCATATTAACCACGCCAACGAGATTGATGAAGCGCTGAGCGAGGCCATGGGTCGACTGAAGCAAGCCGGCGTGACCCTGCTGAATCAGAGCGTTCTGCTGCGCGGCGTTAACGACAGCGCCGATACGCTGGCGGCCCTGAGCAACGCGCTGTTTGACGCCGGTATTCTCCCCTACTATCTGCATGTTCTGGACAAGGTGCAGGGCGGCGCCCACTTTATGGTGCCGGATGATGAGGCACGTCGCCTGATGCATGGGCTGCTGGCTCGGGTCTCCGGTTATCTGGTACCGCGTCTAACCCGCGAAATCGGCGGTGAACCGAGCAAAACCCAGCTGGATCTGCATCTGCGCCAGCAGTAATTCCCCGCAAACGCTGTATCGGCCTGCGCCCCCGGCGCGCAGGCCGCCTCTCCATAGCCACGCAAGCGGCAACAAACATCACACTTCAGAAACAAAATAGTGCTAATAACCATAAATTTTAACTATTTGTTAAACTGAAGCGATCCAGCCATATGCTTTAACCGGCCATTTACGTTATAAATACACCGCGATAATTCATCATACCAATAATGTTAATCTGCGTTCGTTAGGGAAATTTATGCCTGCATACTTACCATTTTTTCTGGGTATCCTGCCGCTTGCTGTCATGATCGTCCTGATCCTGAAACTGAAAACCCCGATCCATCTCGCCGTGCTGATCACGCTGGCGCTGACGCTGGCAGTCACCGGCCTGTATTGGCATACGCCGCTGCAAACCCTAGGATCAGCGCTGATCTACGGTGCCTTAAAAGGGCTGTGGCCGATCGTCATCGTGATCCTTGGCGCTATCTACAGCTATAACCTGATGCTGAAGACCGGCAGCATGGACATCCTGCGCGACGTACTGGCCGCCGTCAGCGATGATAAGCGTATTCAGGTTCTGCTGATCGCCTGGTGCTTCGGTGGCTTCCTGGAGGCGGCCGCCGGCTACGGTACCGCGGTGGCCATCCCCATCGGGATCCTGATCGCGCTGGGCTTTAACCCGCTCAAGGCCGCCATCGCCTCACTGGTTGCCAATACCGTACCGACCGCCTTTGGCGCCGTCGGCATCCCGGTTTCTATTCTGGCCGAGCAGGTCAATCTGCCGGTCACCGCGCTGAGCGGAACCATCATCTCCCAGCTGGCCCTGTTTAATATTCTGCTGCCGTTTGTCATCGTCGCCATCATCGGCGGCGGCGTCAAAGCCCTGCGCGGCGTCTTCACGCTGACCCTGCTGTGCGGCATCTCGACCCTGATCCCACAGTATCTGGTCGCCATCAAGCTGGGCGCCGAGCTGCCCGCCTTTGCCGGTAGCCTGGTCAGCCTGATCGTCGTCACCCTGATGGCCAAGGCGCGGCGCGGCGAGACCGCCGCCGAATACCGTATTGACGGCGCCCATCTCAAGGGCAACGTCCGCTATTCCGCCCCGCAGTTGCTGCGCGCCTGCGCAATCTATCTGCTGATCTTTATTTTCATTCTGCTGTGCTCACCGCTGTTTCCGGCGATCCGCTCGACCGTTGCCCAGGTCGCCAGCGTTCTGCCCTTCCCGCTGGCCAACGGCCAGGTGCTGAAGCTGAAGATCGACTGGATAGCGACGCCAGGCGTTCTGATCATCATCGCCACCCTGATCGGCGGAGTGATTCAGGGCGCGGCCCTGCGCCAGATGCTGCAGGTTTTCGTCGACACGGTAAAGCAGCTGAAAAACTCCATCATCGCCATCAGCGCCATCGTCGCCATGGCGACGGTCATGGACGTCAGCGGGCTGATCGCCACCCTTGCGCAGACGCTGGTTAACGTCACCGGCGGCGGCTATCTGTTCATTGCCCCGATCATCGGTGCACTGGGGACCTTCGTCACCGGCAGCGACACCAACTCCAACGTGCTGTTTGGCAAGCTGCAGACCATGGCGGCGGAAAAGCTGCACGTCGATCCGCTGTGGCTGGCAGCCGCCAATACCTCCGGAGCCACCGGCGGCAAGATGATTTCGCCGCAGAGCATCGCCATTGCCGTCTCAGCCACCCGCATGGATGGCCAGGGCAGCGCCATCATGTCTGGAACCCTGAAGTACTGCTGCGCCTATATCGTTATTCTGGGGCTGAAGGTCGGTCTGGTCTATTACTTATTTATGGCTTAATTGGTTGAATTAAATAATATTTTATTTTCTGCAATGGAGATTTTTTGTCGTGAACGTCAACTTTTTCGTCACTTGTCTTGGAGACGCCCTAAAGTCGCGCATGGCGCGCGATAGCGTACTGCTGTTGGAGCAGCTGGGCTGTACGGTCCACTTCCCAGAAAAGCAGGGCTGCTGCGGCCAGCCTGCCATCAACGGCGGCTACGTTAAGGATGCCATTCCAGGCATGAAGACCCTGATCCGTGCGCTGGAGGAGAACGACGATCCGATCATCTCGCCGGCGGGCTCCTGCACCTATGCGGTCAAGAGCTATCCCAGCTACCTGAGCGACGAGCCCGAGTGGGCGCTACGCGCCGAGCGCGTCGCCAACCGGATGGTCGACCTCACCTCTTTTATCGTCAACGCCCTCGGCGTTCAGGACGTGGGCGCCCGTCTGCCAGGGCGGGCGGTCTACCACCCCTCTTGCAGCCTGCTGCGTAAAATGAAGGTCCGCGATGAGCCCCTGACGCTGCTGAGCCACGTCCGGGGGCTGGAGCTGCTGCCGTTCCCCGCCGCCGAGACCTGCTGCGGCTTTGGCGGCACCTTCTCCATAAAAATGGCCGAGATCTCTGGAGAGATGGTAAAAGAAAAGGTCAGTCATATGATGGAGGCCCAGCCGGAGTATCTGATTGGTGCCGATATCAGCTGCCTGATCAACATTGGCGGCCGCCTGCAGCGCGAAGGGCTACCGGTCAAGGTGATGCACATCGCCGAAGTGCTGATGAGCCGTTAAGGGGGATGCCATGTCATTGAAAACCAGCGATGTAAAATTTAAGGATCGCATTCGGCTTCAGCTGGATGATGCAGTCATGCGCAAGGCGGTAGCCAATGCCCAAGAACGCATCGGCGCCAACCGGCAAAAAATGGTGGATGAGCTGGGGCACTGGGATGAGTGGCGCGAGCGCGCCGAACAGATCCGCGATCACGTGCTCGATAACCTGGATGCCTACCTGTATCAGCTGGCGGAGAAGGTGACGGAGAACGGCGGAAAGGTCTACTTTGCCAAGACCAAAGAGGACGCAACCCGCTATATTCTGCAGGTAGCCCAGGCCAAAAACGCCAAAAAGGTGGTGAAAGCCAAGTCGATGGTCACCGAAGAGATCGGCATGAACCACGCACTGCAGCAGGCAGGAATCCAGGTGGTGGAGACCGATCTGGGCGAATACATTCTGCAGTTGGATCAAGATCCGCCCTCCCACGTGGTGGTGCCCGCGATCCACAAGGATCGCACCCAGATCCGCCGGGTGCTTCATGAGACCCTGGGCTATGATGGTCCGGAGACGCCGGAGGCGATGACCTTGTTTATCCGCCAGAAGATCCGCCAGGACTTCCTCAGCGCCGATATCGGCGTCACCGGCTGTAACTTTGCCGTCGCCGAAACCGGCTCGGTCTGTCTAGTCACCAACGAAGGCAACGCCAGGATGTGCACGACCCTGCCGCCGACTCATATCGCCGTGATGGGAATGGAGCGCATTGCCCCCACCTTCGAAGAGGTGGATGTGCTGATCACCATGCTGGCGCGCAGTGCGGTCGGCGCCAGGCTGACCGGCTACAACACCTGGCTGACCGGCCCGCGCGAGGCGGACAACCTTGACGGTCCGCAGGAGTTCCACCTGGTGATCGTCGATAATGGCCGCTCCAGCATTCTCGGCTCACCCTTCCGCGACGTCCTGCGTTGTATCCGCTGTGGCGCCTGCATGAACACCTGCCCGGCCTATCGCCACATTGGCGGCCACGGCTACGGCTCCATCTATCCGGGCCCGATTGGGGCGGTGATCTCGCCGCTACTGGGCGGCTATGCGAATTTTAAGGATCTTCCCTACGCCTGTTCGCTGTGTACCGCCTGCGACAGCGTCTGTCCGGTCAATATCCCGCTCTCCAAGCTGATCCTGCGCCATCGCCGGGCGATGGTCGAAGCCGGCCTGCCGCCGAAGGCGGAGCAGCGAGCCACCCGCCTGTTCACGTATGCCAACAGCCATCCAGGGCTATGGAAGGTCGGCATGATCGCCGGTGCTAGGGCCGCCAGCTGGTTTATTAAAGGCGGCAAGGCTCCTATCAACGCAGGAGCGCTGGCGGAGTGGACCGCAGCGCGCGATCTGCCGCAGGCCGATGGCGAGAGCTTCCGCAGTTGGTTTAAACAGCACAAGGCGCAGGGGAGTAAATAATGAACAATCGCGATGAATTTCTGGCCACGATCGCCCGCCAGCTGGGACGCGAAGTCCGCCATACCCCACAGCCTCGTCCCCAGCCCATCAATGACTATGCCCAAACCCGTCTGACCGGGCTCAGCGTACAGCAGCGCTGCGACGCCTTTATCGACGTCGCCAGCAATGTCATGCTGGCGCACTGTGAGCGCTGCAGCGAAGCCGATGCGGCCCAAGCGGCACTGCGTCTCTGTCAGCGCTATGGCCAGACGCCGACCATCGTCAGCGGAGATGACCGTCTGGCGCAGTTGGGGATCACCGAAACGCTGGTGAGGGAGTGCCCAGCGACGGTATGGGATCCGGCGCTCGGCGCAGAGAATCTGCGCATGGCGGAGCAGGCCAAGGTTGGCGTAGTCTACGCCGAATACGGGCTGACCGAATCCGGCGGCGTGGTGCTGTTCTCCTCGGCGCTGCGCGGGCGCGCTCTGAGCCTGCTACCGGAGTCTTCTGTCTTTGTGCTGCGTAAGAGCACCATTCTGCCGCGGGTGGCGCAGCTGGCCAGCCTGCTGCACCAGCGCGCGCAGCAGGGAGAGCGGATGCCATCCTGCATCAACCTGATCGGGGGGCCCAGTTCGACCGCGGATATCGAGCTGATTAAGGTCGTCGGGGTGCACGGGCCGGTAAACGCCGCCTATCTGATCGTTGAGGACTGCTAAACAGCGGCCTCTGTGCCCGCACTAAAAAAGCCGCGGCCCTCAGGCCGCGGCTTTTTTGAACCGATGCTTCCTGTCCCAATCTCTCAGTTCGGGCATTTATAAACCTGTCCGCTCATCTTGCTGTCCAGCGGTGCAAAGCTGGACCAGAAGCTTTCGCTCGGGCTGACCGCGCCGTAAACCACGTTTCCACCCATTGCGGCTGCCTTATTGCGCAGATCGTTAGCGGCAGCGCGCATAGAGCTGGTTTCACCGCCCTGACCCGATAGCCAGTTGCTCTGGGTTCCCACCGCTTCGCCCAGCAGTTGGCATTCAGCGCCCGGCTTCGCATCGGTAAACTTCACCTGCTGCCCGGCGGAAGACAGCTGAGTCATGGTACTGCACCCTGCCAGCAGCATGACGGCTGCCAGACCCAGTAACCCTTTAATCCGCATCTTATTCCCCATTTGATGTGTAAATGTTATCCGAATAATACCAGAATCCGTTGGTAACACTGAATAAATGTGGCGTACTGGCTCGTAGACGGCTCAGGAGCCCTCCGGCCGATCCCGGTATATCACCGCATACTAGTGTATCTGAAACCCGCTATGCCACAATGCTATGACAAAATTTCGCGCGGCATCATGAACGTTAAACCTATTAGCATCGATTTGACGAAAGACGTTCTCCAGATCCTCTGGGGTTGACGAGCACGGCAAACGATTGTTTAACAAACAGCTCAGACGGGCACAAATGACCTCCTTTTTTCCCGTTTTATCGGCATAAAGGCCTGTGCATCTGCTCATTTCTGAGCCAACAAACTGATGTTGATGGACCATAACGTCAAATTGATAGCTCCTCAGTTCGTCAAACCCTATGTTAAAACCAATAAGCGCGATACTGCGGATGCAGAAACTATTTGTGAAGCCGTCACACGCTCCAACATGCGGCTCGTATCGGTCATCCTTGCCCCCCGAGCAGCAAGTCGTATTAGTACTTCACCGAAGTGTGGATCAGGCAACGCCTAGCGTAACAATATTACTCACCATTACGGGCAACAGCTACACGATGACGGCCGCCGCCGATGGCTCTTGGTCTATCAATATTTCCCAGCTATTAAACGAGGACCACAATGGCTATACGGTCGTCGCCATCGATCCCAGCAGAGGCTTGTTATCCACCATCAATAGCAATATCTTTATTGACCTACTCTCTCCCGGCACTACAGTTGTATCAACCGATGAAAGCGGCAGCTATATTAAAGGCGATATGATTACCTGGAGTCGACGCCCCCAGTTCACCGATAAAACCGAGCCGGGAGCAGCGGTCCCCCTCATCATTGATAGCGTGCAGCCGATCAAAACGGCAACTGACTTTTAGGCCCGTCACACACGCTCCCAAACGGCCCCCTAAGTTACAGCGCGGTCATAACGGATATCGCGGGAAACCAAAACGTCACCCTGGAAAACATCACCAGCGATGACGATACGATTACGGCTAGAGGCACGGCGGGTAATGAGCCTCAGCAGCATCATCAGTTAACCGTCGATCCCCCTTTCCCCTACGCAGGCCGACGCGCGCGCTGGGGTCAGCACCATCGATGACTCGGTGACCCTAAAAGGTACCGTGGAGATTCAGGACAGTATACAGATCACAGTGACAGTGGATGACCATGACTATCAGGCCAGCATCGACGGTGAACGCTGGCAGGTCACTCTCCCGGCGCAGGAGGTCAAACCGGGCGAGAATCCCTACACCATCACCGCGACCGACGCGGCCGGCAATACAGCGACCGCCAGCGGTACCTTCACCCCTACGGGTATCAGCGAAACGCCGCCGGATCACGATTATCAGGCGCATGAGATGACTGCGCTGAGCGAAATTGTTAAGGATCACATGAGCGTTGAGGCGGAGCATTATGAGCTATAGAGCCGCCGTCACGCTCGGGGCGCAAGTGGCATAGACGCCGCCTGCGTGTGCCTGTGTGTGACAGACAGAACGTTTGCTGTGTGACGCCACTCCCCATGCCAAGCGCTCGGTTTCCCCTATCCCCACCCCCTAGGCCTGGGGCCATCGACACGGCAAAAAAAATCCGGACCTGTATTCAGGCCCGGATTCATTTTTCTCACGTGCTGTTTCAGCGGGAACCCCGTGACCACCACCGATGAGAGTCAATGGTCACGATGTGCCGTCCGCTAGGTTAACAGCGGCTCGCGGCGCATTACATCATGCCGCCCATGCCGCCCATGCCACCCATACCGGCAGCACCCAGATCAGCCTTCTCTTCCTTCGGCAGATCAGTCACCATGCACTCGGTGGTGATCATCAGACCGGCAACGGAGGAAGCGTACTGCAGCGCAGAACGGGTTACCTTGGTCGGATCCAGGATACCCATCTCGATCATGTCGCCGTACTGTTCGGTCGCCGCGTTATAACCGTAGTTACCTTCGCCAGCCTTCACGTTGTTGGTGACCACTGACGGCTCTTCACCGGCGTTGGCCACGATCTGACGCAGCGGAGCTTCCATCGCACGCAGCGCAACCTTGATACCGACGTTCTGCTCTTCGTTGATGCCTTTCAGGTCAACCAGCTTGGCCGCTACGCGAACCAACGCCACGCCGCCGCCGGCAACCACACCTTCTTCCACCGCAGCACGGGTTGCGTGCAGGGCGTCTTCTACGCGCGCTTTCTTCTCTTTCATTTCAACTTCAGTTGCCGCGCCAACCTTGATAACGGCTACGCCGCCTGCCAGTTTAGCCACGCGCTCCTGCAGTTTTTCACGATCGTAGTCAGAGGTCGCTTCTTCGATCTGCTGACGGATCTGGGTAACACGGCCCTGAATGGCAGACTCTTCGCCCACGCCATCGATGATGGTGGTGGTGTCTTTGTTGATGACCACGCGTTTAGCCTGGCCCAGATCTTCCAGCGTCGCTTTTTCCAGCTCCATACCGATCTCTTCAGAGATAACGGTACCGGCGGTCAGGGTAGCGATATCCTGCAGCATCGCCTTACGACGATCGCCGAAGCCCGGCGCTTTCACCGCAGCTACTTTCACGATACCGCGCATGTTGTTAACCACCAGGGTCGCCAGCGCTTCGCCTTCAACGTCTTCGGCGATGATCAGCAGCGGCTTACCGGCTTTAGCAACGGCTTCCAGCACCGGCAGCATTTCGCGGATGTTGGAGATCTTCTTGTCAGCCAGCAGAATGAACGGGCTTTCCAGCTCAACGGCGCCGGTTTCCGGCTTGTTGATGAAGTACGGAGACAGATAGCCGCGATCGAACTGCATACCTTCAACCACGTCCAGCTCGTCCTGCAGGCCGGTGCCTTCTTCAACGGTGATAACGCCTTCTTTACCAACTTTTTCCATGGCTTTAGCGATCAGCTGGCCCACGGTGTCGTCGGCGTTGGCGGAGATGGTCCCTACCTGCGCAATGGCTTTAGAGTCAGAGCACGGTACAGAGAGCGCCTTCAGCTCTTCAACTGCGGCGATCACGGCTTTATCGATACCGCGCTTCAGATCCATCGGGTTCATACCTGCGGCGACGGCTTTCAGACCTTCATTAACGATAGCCTGCGCCAGTACGGTCGCGGTGGTGGTGCCGTCACCGGCGGCGTCATTCGCCTTGGAGGCGACTTCTTTCACCATCTGTGCGCCCATGTTCTCGAACTTGTCCTCCAGTTCAATTTCACGCGCAACGGATACGCCGTCTTTGGTGATAGTCGGAGACCCGAAGGATTTATCCAGGACCACGTTACGGCCTTTCGGGCCCAGGGTCACTTTCACTGCGTCTGCCAGAACGTTCACGCCGCGCAGCATTTTTACGCGGGCGTCATTACCAAATTTTACGTCTTTAGCTGCCATTATCTTTGTCCCTTAAATTCGTTCAATTGGATATTGCGAGCGCTATGCGGATACGGCGATTACGCCTCAACGATGGCCAGAATGTCGCTTTCGGACATGATCAACACTTCTTCATTGTCGATCTTCTCGGCTTTCACGCCATAACCATCGTTGAAAATCACGGTGTCACCAACCTTCACGTCCAGCGGTTTCACGTCGCCATTCTCCAGAATGCGACCATGACCCACGGCGATGACTTCACCACGCGTGGATTTGCCCGCTGCGGAACCGGTCAGAACGATGCCGCCAGCAGACTTGGACTCAACTTCTTTGCGCTTGACGATCACACGGTCATGCAATGGACGAATTTTCATTGATAGCTCTCCTTTGAGAAAGTCCATATCGTTTAGGGTTGAAAGCCAGACACGGGCGATGGCGCCACGCTCCGGACTCATGCTTTGCTAGATTGGGGCGTCGCTTCCCGCCTTCAAGGGGGCGCGAAAAAAAAAAATTCGCTTTTTTTTAACCTGCGAAAGCCGAAGATGCAACCCTGAAATGACAGCGGCCCGCCGGAAAGGCGGGCCGAAGGGATTCATTTATTATCCAGACGCTGACGATCGTCATCTTTGCGCTCAAACTCACCGTCAAAGGTATGGCCGCCGCCGCCCGGTCCACCGTCGAAACCGCCGCCGTCGCCCGGCCCACCGCCGCGGTAAATACGGAAATAAGGAAGCAGCTTCAGCGCCAGACGCTTCTGCACCGGCGGCAGCATCAGCAGCAGGCCGAGGAAGTCCGTAAAGAACCCCGGCAGCAACAGCAGCAGACCCGCCATCACCAGCGACACGCTTTTAATCATCTCTGCAGCGGGGCTCTCCCCCATCGCCAGCTTCTGCTGCATCTGCATCAGGGTCTTCATTCCCTGATTACGCACCAGCGATGCGCCGAGGCAGGAGGTCAAGATCACCAGCAGCAGCGTCAATGCAACGCCTAAAACGGCAGCGACTTTGATAAAGATCGATATTTCAATATAGACATAAAAAAATATCAGGATAAAGGGCAACCAGCGCAAATGGTGTCTCCTATTTAAACGACTGTTTCATTGTTTACACGAATGTAAATAAAAAACGAGTACTTTAAAAATAAAATTATATTGGAGTCAAAAAAAACGTCCATATAATTCGTGTGGTGTTATTTTAATCGCTGTTTTTTCGCTAACTCTTGTTAGTTATTTACACTATCTGTGAGTATTATCACAGATATGAGAATCAAAGGGATAAGATACACCATATAGTGATCTAGGTTCATACTTTTCCCTCCTAGCAGCATATGATCGTGCCCATAAAAGAGAGAACGGTGAATTCTCTCTGTTGTTCCTTAAAGAAAATTAATTTATTAGCTAATTTACTATTCGGCATCAATGAAAGAAGGTTCTCATGTCAAATAACATCCGTATTGAAGAAGATCTATTAGGCACCCGTGAAGTTCCCGCAGACGCTTATTATGGCGTTCACACCCTGCGTGCGATGGAAAACTTCTACATTAGCAACAACAAAATCAGCGATATTCCTGAATTTGTTCGCGGCATGGTAATGGTTAAAAAAGCGGCAGCGCTGGCTAACCGTGAACTGCAGACTATCCCGCGTAAAATTGCTGATACCATCCTCCTGGCCTGCGACGAAGTGCTGAACAACGGCAAATGCATGGACCAGTTCCCGGTAGATGTTTTCCAAGGCGGCGCCGGTACCTCCGTTAACATGAACACCAACGAAGTGCTGGCCAACATCGGTCTGGAGCTGCTGGGTCACAAAAAAGGTGAATACCAGTACCTGAACCCGAACGACCACCTGAACAAATGCCAGTCTACCAACGACGCTTACCCGACCGGTTTCCGCATCGCCGTTTACGCTTCCATCATGAAGCTGATCGAAGCGATCAAAAACCTGCGTGAAGGCGTTGACCGTAAAGCTGACGAATTCAAAAACATCCTGAAGATGGGCCGCACCCAGCTGCAGGACGCCGTACCGATGACCTTGGGCCAGGAATTCCACGCATTCAGCGTACTGCTGAACGAAGAAGTGAAAAACCTGCAGCGCACCGCTGAACTGCTGCTGGAAATCAACCTGGGCGCTACCGCTATCGGTACCGGTCTGAACACGCCGGAAGGTTACCAGAAACTGGCCGTGCAGAAGCTGGCAGAAGTCAGCGGCCTGCCGTGCGTACCGGCTGAAGACCTGATCGAAGCCACCTCTGACTGCGGTTCTTACGTCATGGTTCACGGCGCGCTGAAACGCACCGCGGTTAAACTGTCCAAAATCTGTAATGACCTGCGTCTGCTCTCCTCTGGTCCGCGCGCTGGCCTGAACGAAATCAACCTGCCGGAGCTGCAGGCGGGTTCCTCCATCATGCCGGCTAAAGTTAACCCGGTTGTGCCGGAAGTGGTTAACCAGCTGTGCTTCAAAGTCATCGGTAACGACACCTGCGTCACCATGGCAGCGGAAGCCGGTCAGCTGCAGCTGAACGTTATGGAGCCGGTTATCGGCCAGGCCATGTTCGAATCCATCTCTCTGCTGACCAACGGTTGCTACAACCTGCGTGAGAAATGCATCGACGGCATCACTGCCAACAAAGAAACCTGCGAAAAATTCGTCTTCAACTCTATCGGTATCGTTACCTACCTGAACCCGTTCATCGGTCACCACAATGGTGATATCGTAGGTAAAATCTGTGCTGAAACCGGTAAGAGCGTGCGCGAAGTTGTGCTGGAGCGCGGCCTGCTGACTGAAGCGCAGCTGGACGACATCTTCTCTGTTGAAAACCTGATGCACCCGGCTTACAAAGCTAAACGCTATACCGATGAAAGCGAAAAATAATTAACGCATCGGATTGTTAAAGGCACGTCTGGTCCCATGGTCAGCCGTGCCTTTTTATTGACAGAGCTGAGAGTAAAACAAGAATTATTATCATTACATTTTAAGGAGAAACACTATGCTAGTCCTAGAACTGGTAATTGTTCTGCTGGCGATTTTCTTGGGGGCCAGACTGGGCGGGATCGGGATCGGCTTCGCCGGTGGTCTCGGGGTATTAGTGCTAGCCGCCATCGGCGTTGCACCGGGTAAAATTCCGTTCGACGTAATCTCTATCATCATGGCCGTTATCGCCGCGATCTCTGCGATGCAGGTTGCCGGTGGTATGGACTACCTGGTTCACCAGACTGAAAAAGTTCTGCGTAAGAACCCGAAATACATCACCATTCTGGCGCCGATCGTCACCTACCTCCTGACCATTTTCGCCGGTACTGGTAACATCTCCCTGTCTGCGCTGCCGGTTATCGCCGAAGTCGCCAAAGAGCAGGGCATCAAACCATGCCGTCCGCTGTCTACCGCCGTGGTATCTGCACAGATCGCCATTACCGCATCCCCGATCTCTGCCGCCGTGGTTTACATGTCTTCCGTGATGGAAGGCCATGGTATCAGCTACCTGCATCTGCTGATGGTTGTGCTGCCGTCCACCTTCCTGGCGGTCCTGGTAATGTCTCTGATCGTCTCCTGGTGCTTTGACTCCAAGCTGTCCAACGATCCGGTATACCGCAAGCGTCTGGAAGAGGGTCTGATCACGCTGCGCGGCGACAAGCAGATTGAAATCAAAAAAGGCGCACAGACCTCTGTATGGCTGTTCCTGCTGGGCGTAGTTGCCGTGGTGGCCTATGCCATCATCAACAGCCCGAGCCTGGGCCTGGTTGCCAAACCGCTGATGAACACCACCAACGCCATCCTGATCATCATGCTGAGCGTGGCCACCCTGACCACCATCATCTGCCGCGTCGATACCGATAACGTACTGAACTCCAGCACGTTCAAAGCCGGTATGAGCGCCTGTATCTGTATCCTGGGCGTGGCTTGGCTGGGCGATACCTTCGTCTCCGCCAACATCGACTGGATCAAAGAAACCGCCGGTACCGTTATCCAGAATCATCCGTGGCTGCTGGCTGTCATCTTCTTCTTCGCCTCTGCCCTGCTGTACTCTCAGGCCGCTACCGCCAAGGCACTGATGCCGATGGCCCTGGCCCTGAACGTCTCTCCGCTGACCGCCGTTGCCTCCTTCGCCGCTGTGTCTGGCCTGTTCATCCTGCCGACCTACCCGACGCTGGTTGCCGCAGTACAGATGGACGACACCGGTACCACCCGCATCGGTAAACTGGTCTTTAACCACCCGTTCTTCATCCCGGGTACCCTGGGTGTGGCCCTGTCAGTTTGCTTCGGCTTCCTGCTGGGCAGCGTTATGCTGTAATCCCGCACACCTCACGTTAACGGGGCGCGCTGCGCCCCGTTGTCATTTTTGCGCCCGTTTACGCCTGACAAGCCCGCCCCCCTCACGGTATAGTGTCGAAATCATCATCAACACTGGCAACGCCGCGAGGTCCACTATGTCCCAGAACGTGACTCCCTTTACCGCCGCTGCGGCGGTTCCCGCTGACCACAGCGATGCCGTCGTGGTTCTGTGCACTGCGCCGGACGAGGCCTGCGCTCAGGAGCTTGCCGCCGCCCTGCTCGGCGAAAAGCTGGCGGCCTGCGTGACCCTGATCCCTGGCGCCACCTCCCTCTACTACTGGGAAGGAAAGCTTGAGCAGGAGTATGAAGTGCAGATGATCATCAAAAGCGAACGGCGCCATCAGCAGGCGCTGCTCGCCTATCTGAAACACCAGCATCCTTACCAAACGCCGGAGCTACTGGTCATTCCGGTGCAGGCAGGAGATCAAGACTACCTATCATGGCTCAACGCATCTTTGCGCTGATTGCGCTGTTTATGACGACCCTGCTGCCCGCCCAGGCCTCCCTGTTCGGCGAGCAGCCTCGCTTTGTTCCGGTCAATCAGGCCTTTGCCTTTGACTTTCAGCAGCAGGGCGAAA
Organism: Edwardsiella sp. EA181011; assembly: GCF_000800725.1. Classification (NCBI taxonomy): domain Bacteria; kingdom Pseudomonadati; phylum Pseudomonadota; class Gammaproteobacteria; order Enterobacterales; family Hafniaceae; genus Edwardsiella; species Edwardsiella sp. EA181011. The sequence goes on from NZ_CP011364.1 coordinate 273,409, forward strand.
ATCTGACGCTGCGCTGGCAGATCCAGCCCGGCTATTACCTGTACCGTCAACAGATCCGGATTACGCCCCATCAGGCCCAGCTAGGTCCTTGGCAGCTACCGCCGGGGATCCCCCATCACGACGAGTTTCAGGGGGAAACCGCCATCTTCCGCGACGGTCTCAGCCTGAGGCTGCCCCTGCTCAGCGCCGCGGCGGGGGGCGAGATAAGCGTCACCTATCAGGGCTGTGCCGCCGCGGGCTTCTGCTACCCGCCGGAGACGCGGCGCATTCCCCTCGAGGCGATAACCGCGACCGACGGCGCCGGCGCGTCGCCCGGCACGGCGGCGAACACGGAGCACGCGCCAACGCTGCCCTTTCCTGCGCTGTGGGCGCTGCTGATCGGCATCGGCATCGCCTTTACCCCCTGCGTCCTGCCGATGTACCCCTTGATATCGGCGCTGATCCTGGGCCAGAAACAGCGCCACGGCTGGGGGCATACCGCCCTGCTGGCGCTGGTCTATGTACAGGGAATGGCCATCACCTACACCGTGCTTGGTATGGTGGTAGCCGCCGCCGGGCTGCGCTTCCAGGCCGCGTTTCAGCACCCCTACGTGCTGATCGGTCTCTCGCTGCTGTTTATCCTGCTGGCGCTCTCCATGTTCGGGGCGTTCACTCTGCAGCTGCCCGCTTCGCTGCAAACCCGGCTGACGCTATGGAGCAACCGCCAGCGCAGCGGGTCGCTGCTCGGCGTCTTCGTGATGGGTGCCCTCGCCGGCCTGATCTGCTCTCCCTGCACCACCGCGCCCCTCAGCGCCATTCTGCTGTATATCGCCCAAAGCGGTAACCTGTGGGTCGGCGGCGGTACGCTCTACCTCTACGCGCTGGGAATGGGGATCCCGCTGATCGCGGTCACGCTGTTTGGTAACCGGCTGCTGCCGCGCAGCGGGCCGTGGATGCAGCATGTGAAAGAGGGATTTGGCTTTGTAATCCTGGCGCTGCCGGTATTTCTGCTGGAGCGTATACTGGGCGAAGTCTGGGGTATACGGCTGTGGAGCCTGCTTGGCATCGCCTTCTTCCTGTGGGGATTCAGCCTCTCCCTGCACGCACAGCGCCGCGGCACCCGCCTTTGGCAGATCCTGCTGCTGGGCGCCGCGCTGATCTGCGCCCGTCCGCTGCAGGATTGGATCTTCGACGGCGCACCGCGCGCTGGCACCAACGTCAGTGAAACCCTGGCGTTCCAGCCTATCGACTCCCCACGGCAGCTGGCTCAGGCGCTGGCGCAGGCCAAGGCCCGCAGGCAGCCGGTGATGCTGGACTTCTATGCCGACTGGTGCACCGCCTGCAAAGAGTTTGAGAAATATACCTTCAGCAATGATGCCGTGCGTAGCCAGCTGGCGGGCACCCTGCTATTGCAGGCAAACGTGACCGCCAATACCGAGCAGCACGCCCAGCTGCTGCAGCAGCTTAACGTACTGGGGCTGCCGTCGATCCTGTTTTTCACTCCCGATGGGCAGCCGTTAGACGACGCACGCGTCACCGGTTTTATGGACGCCGAACGTTTTCTGGCGCACCTGCGGCAGCTGCCGCAGGTGCAGTGACGGGCCTCGCCCTTCATCATAAGGAGAACCGAATGCAACGGGAGCAAATCCTGACGCAGGCGCTGCGGCGCCTGGAGCGACATGGCCTAGCTGGCGCCACGCTGCCCGCCCTGATCGACAGCGAAACGCTATCCCTCGATCAGGCGCGCCGCTACTGGCCAGACAGCGAGGCCCTACTGTACGACTGTCTGCGTTTCCACGGCCAGCAGATCGATACCTGGCGCCGACAGCTCCTGCTGAATGACACCCTGAGCCACGATGACAAAATCCTGGCCCGCTATCCAGTGCTGGCAGAGCATGTTGAGCAGGGGCGTTTCCCCGGCTGCCTGTTTATTTCGGCCTGCATCCAATACCCCGCCGCCGACCACCCGATCCATCAGCTGGCGTCTCGACAAAAGCAGGCGTCGTTTGATTTTACGCTGCGGCTGCTGCAGGAGAGTGAGATTGGCGATGCCTCGCTGGTCGCACACCAGATGGAGCTAGTGCAGGAGGGGTGTCTGAACCGGCTGCTGGTCAGCCGCCGACGTGAGGATGTCGATATCGCGCTGCATCTGGCGCAGGACATCCTGCACATCGCCCACTGCCGACGACACGACGCCCTGAGTTAACCCGCGTAAAAAATAAATACCCCCGGCACAGCCGGAGGTTTTCAAGACACAAAAAAGCCACCTCACAGGGAGGTGGCATGCACAACACACTACGGAAACAACGGGCGATTATTTGCCATCGACCAGCGTTACGCTGTCGGTAATAATCCCCTCTTCAGCGCCCTTCAGCGCCAGGTTGGCCTCATAGTACTTGCCCGCCTTCAGCAGGCTCTGCGCATGGGCTACGGCCTGACGGGTCTGCTTCAGCGGCATCAGGTACTGGGTTTCGGTAATCCCCACGCCTGCTACGCGCAGCGCCTCCAGCGCACCCTTATGATCGCCCTTGCTCAGTTTTTCGTTCGCCTTAGCGATCGCCTTCTGTTTCTCCGGCGTCGCCACAAAATCTTCAGAAAGCGCAATAGATGCGTTGATGATCACATAGTTATCACCGGCCAGCGGCGCTTTTTTATCCGACTTGATAAAGGACTTCCAGTCAGTACTATCGTCGGCCAGCAGAGCCGCAGACTGATCGGTCAGCTTGGTCGCCACATCCGGATAGCCGCGGAACAGCGCAACGCGCGCATACTGCATATCACGCATTGCCGTAAAGCCCTGCTGAGCCACTTTAGCCACATCCTGCACCTGTTGGGCAGACAAACCGGCGGCTGCAGCAGCGGCGCTCGCTGGCGCGGTCGGCGCGGCGTCGGCTGCCCAGGTAAAGGTAGAAAACATCGCCAGAGAAAGAGCAGTTGCTGTCAAAATACGTTTCATAATCTTGGCCCGTTTATCCCATACTGGTTAAATCGTTAACTCACTCGTTGCGGCGGAGGCGCTATACACTTTCCTCCCGCTGACCCACTTAGTTATAGACGCCGGCGAAGTCATGTCAATTGCATCGCCTCCCCTGCCGTTCGGCGGCAAAAAAAGCGCACACTCCCCGGCCTGCGCCGCGTACAGCGCGGACCCAAAATTTAATCTTCATTACATGGATAAATAACACTATGTTTTAAAGCATATTATTTATTTCTAACGTTGACAGAATAGCGCGCTTAGCTACCCTGGCGGCGCCAACACCGCGTTCGACGCCAGCGTTGATGCCGCCATTAGCCTGAAAAACAGCGTGTCCAGACACCCCAGAGACAAAAGTTGACAAAACGTCGGCGAGTGAAATGTACCCTGTCCCGTAGCGAAGAGCCCCCGTTAAGGCTCTGGCAACGAGACGCCGCGGGTGACGCGGCGGCCACCCTCTGTCGCCTGACTATTGGGGAAACGCTGATTTTATCTCCAGATGAATCACCTGGCCGATAAAATCGTTGACGCGCCGGGCGCAATACGGTTTAATGCGCCCCGTTGCCCGGATAGCTCAGTCGGTAGAGCAGGGGATTGAAAATCCCCGTGTCCTTGGTTCGATTCCGAGTCCGGGCACCACTTCTTCTGAAAACCCTGCCTTATGGCGGGGTTTTTACTTTTTGAATCAGCAAATTGTTGGCTCCTCTGTCGTTGGCATCCTTATCCTTCCCCAGCGCCGCTTCCCGGTGCTAAAGAATAAGCATCATGATGCAGCTCGGCAAAGGCCTCCCACTGATACTGTCGCCCCATTCATTGCTGTAGCCGGCAACACGATACCCGACTGAATGGTAGCCCTTGTGCTGGTTGCGTTATAGCTGTTTTCCCACGGGATAGCACTGTTGTACATCAGGTCACAAGCACTGATAAATATATTTCATAAAACAGGCGATAATACCCGGCAACCGGGCATTTTTCAGAAAGGCAAACGGGTGCTACCGCGCGGCATGATCTCAAAACCGACATCAACAACATCCCCCACATAGCCTCTGTTGGCGCTCATTTTGAGCATCATCTCCGCTGTACGTGTCGCAATCTCATCTGCATTCAGGTTCACACTACTAAGAGTGACGGGTGACAACCAGGCACTGGAGGGGAAATCGCCGTAACCCAGAATACTGAGCTTATCGGGAACGGAAATGCCCCGCGCCTGTGCTTCCATTAACAACGCGGTCGCAATAGAATCGCTGGTGCAGAAAATCCCATCCAGACCGCGCTCTTTTACCAGCGTTTTCATCAAAATTTCCCGACTCCCCTGCCAAATATTTTCACCGTTAGGTATATCCACCAGAAGAGGCGTTTTACCCTGCTCCTCCAGTGCACAGCAGAAACCTGTGTAGCGAATGCGTGCCCGGATGTCATCTTCAAAACGCGTAGTGAAATAAGCCAGTTTGCGACACCCCGTTTCAAGTAGATAACGGGCTGCCTCATAACCGATTTTTTCGTGATCATTGCCGACCTGCGCGGCAAACGTTCCGCCGTCAACCTGCCACATCTGAATCACCGGGACGCCGCTGTTGTGCAGCATTTTCAGCGTCGAGGTTTTGTGATCCGCCCCGGCAATGGCAATCACCGCAGGCGACCATTGCAGAATTGAGCGGATCTGTTCCTCTTCTTTGTCGAGGCTGTGATCGTGAGAGGCAATCGAGAGCTGGAAGCCCTGCGCACTAACGGTGGATTCGATGCGCTGCACGACATGGCTGAAAAAGATGTTCGCTAGCGAAGGCAGCACCACGGCCATGTTACTACTCTGCCCGCCGGTAAACTGGCTGGCAATTTTATTATGCACATAACCCAAGGCATCAATGGCGGCCTGAATTTTTTTACCGGTTTTGTCAGAGACGCGTTCGGGCTGGCGGATATACAGCGAAACCGTTGAAGGCGATACCCCCGCCTTTTGCGCGACATTATCAAGTTTTACGATTTGGCGTGATCTCTGGCGCATTCCTCTCCCGCACTTTCCTCAGTTACCCACGCCCCTAGCGCGTTCCGGCCGGAACGCTGGCGTTGTGTTAATACCAGAACGAATATAAGCGCCACTCCCCAGACGGCGGCGATAAGCCAGACGAAACTCTCAGGGATACCGGTTTTCGCAGTTAGGCCAAGTGGCGATAACGTGATAAATATGCTGATTAAAGCAGCCAACATCATAATACTTGCCCGTTCCACGTAACGCCATTTTTCCATGGGGATTTTGGCAGGCGATACATGCAGATCCACCCAGTTAACGGGCTGAAGCTTACCGATTAGCAGCATGAGGGCGACTTCAATCACGAACAAAATCCCCATCACGTGGATAAAATGCACGGGGATCAGTTTATTCAGACCGGTAAACGTGTACAGGCCGTAAGCGATAATATGGAAAATCAGCACGCATTTCGCCGCTCGTGCGGGAACGTGACACGTCAGGAACCCCACCAGCACAATGGTGATGATCGGGATGCTATAAAACCCGGCGAAGCGCCGCATTAAATCAAAAATGCCGTTGGGCGTATGCAGTAGCAGCGGCGCGATAATAATCGACACTAGCGAAAAAATCACCGAGGCCACTTTACCTACGCGAACCAGCTTTTTCTCATCTTGGCAGCCGGTCAGTGGGCCATAGAGATCGATAACAAACAGCGTCGCGCTGGAGTTAATAATCGAGTTGAAATGGCTGATGACCGTACCGAAAATTGCCGCCGCGAACATGCCGATAAGCCACCACGGTAGCACCGCCTTCACCAGCGCCGGATACGTGTAATCCGCGTTGCTGAACACGGGGCCAAACATGTTGAAGGCGATTAACCCCGGCAGCACCATCGCCAGCGGAACCAGCAGTTTAATCGTGCCCGCCAGCAGCACCCCTTTCTGGCTTTCCGCCAGAGACTTCGCGCCCAGCGTGCGCTGAATTATCATCTGGTTGGTACACCAGTAAAACAGGTTGGCGCAGATCATCCCGGTGAATATCGTACTAAAAGGAACCGATGACGTTTCATTGCCAATCGCATTCAGCTGTTCCGGGTGATTTAGCAGGATTTTACCCCCCGACAGCAGCGAGCCATCCCCCAACGCGAACAGGCCTAAAACCGGAATTAACAGCGCGGCAATGAGCAAAATAATACCGCTAATGGTGTCAGAGATCGCCACCGCTTTCAGGCCGCCAAGCGTAGCATACAGACCGCCTACCGCCCCCATCGCAAACGCCAGCACACCGATGGAGCCCCATGCAGGCAGATTAAAAATCTTCTGAAAATCAAACAGTTCATTCATGGTGATAGCGCCAAGATAGAGGCTGCAAGGGTTAGCCATCACCGCGTACCCCACCAGCAGCATGATGCTGACCATGCGGCGGGTGTTGCGATCGAAGCGGTTTTCCAGAAATTGCGGCATGGTTGTTATTCCACGGCGCAAAAAGCGCGGCAGAAAAAACATCGCCATCACCACCGTTGCTACGGCGGCGGTGCTCTCCCAGGCCATTCCGCTGATATCAAAACGGTAGGCGTTGCCGTTCAGCCCTACCAACTGTTCAGCAGAAAGATTAGAAAGCAGCAGCGAACCAGCAATGAAATATCCTGACAGTCCGCGTCCGGCGAGAAAAAAGCCCTCGACGCCAGATTCTGAAACCCCCTTCGTTTTATGATAAGAATATAGCGCTACGAAAATAAGGAAGAGAAAAAAAGTACCAACGGAAAATAACATTTTCATAAATGTACCCTGCCGATTTCAGTATCTAGACACTATCACATATGCCTTTCAGACTAAGAAGTTCGCCTATTATGAGAATTTGAAGCTCGCCAGAAAACCTTGACATTATGCGTATTAATTGTGTTGTTGGTCACACATTTCATCTTCACCATATTGATAATCGTAGCGCTACAATATTAACGTGAAAGCACATTAATCGTAGGGCACTGAAAATATGTTCAACAAAGATCGCTTAACTCGCCGTGAGATCGGAGAACTGCGCAGCCAACGCTGGTACGCGCCAGAAACGATCAGAGCTTTCGCGCATCGGCAACGCACACAGCAGATGGGTTTTGCCCGCGAAGAGTTCCTCGGTAAACCTGTTATCGGCATCATCAACACCTGGAGCGACATGAGCGCCTGCCACTCGCATCTGCGCGAACGGGCGGAAGCAGTCAAACGCGGCGTCTGGGCGGCGGGCGGTTTCCCGGTCGAACTTCCAGCCCTGTCGATGGGCGAAGTGATGGTGAAACCCACCACCATGCTGTACCGCAACTTCCTCGCGATGGAAGCGGAAGAGCTACTGCGCCAGCATCCGATTGACGGCGTAGTTCTGCTGGGTGGCTGTGATAAATCTACGCCTGCGCTGCTGATGGGCGCACTGTCGATGGATATCCCGTTGATTTTTTGCCCGGCAGGCCCGATGACGACTGGCAAATGGCACGGCCAGGCAACGGGCGCGGGTACGCACACCAAAAAATACTGGGACCAGTTGCGCCTTGGCGCAATTACCCAGCACGACTGGATCGAACTGGAAGGCGCGATGACACGCTCAATCGGGACCTGCAACACCATGGGAACCGCCTCCACCATGACCTCTATCGCGGATGCGATGGGCTTCACATTTCCGGGCGCCAGCTCCATTCCGGCGGCGGACTGCCGTCACCCGCAGATGGCGGCGCAGTGTGGTCTGACCATTGTCGATATGGTGTGGTACGGCCATAAACCGTCTACGTGGCTGAAAAAAGAGAACTTCCTCAATGGCATCGTGGCGTACATGGCGCTGGGCGGCTCAACCAACGCCGCTATCCACCTGATTTCGATGGCAAACCGCGCGAGCATTCCGCTGAATCTGGAAGATATGGAAATCATTGCCCGAAAAATTCCGGTTCTGGCGAATCTCTTCCCGTCGGGCTCTAACCTGATGGATGACTTCTTCTTCGCAGGCGGCATGAAAGCGCTGATGAAAAAACTCAGCGGATTTTTACATCTCGACGCTGTCGGGGTGACCAACTACCCAATTAGTCAGTGGGTTGAACAGGCGGAGTGTTTTGACGACGACGTAATCCGCGATCTCAGCAATCCAGTTATTCCGCTTTCACAGGGCTGCGCACTGGCGGTACTACGCGGAAACCTCTGCCCGAACGGCTCGGTCATGAAATCCTCTGCCGCCAGCCCGCAGCTGCGCAAACATATCGGCCCGGCGCTGGTGTTTGATACGCACCAGGCCCTGTCCGATCAGATTGACGACCCGGCGCTGGATGTTAGCAAAGACACAGTGATTATTCTGCGCAACGCCGGGCCGGTCGGCGCGCCGGGAATGCCGGAATGGGGCAACCTGCCTATTCCGAAAAAGCTGTTGCAGCAGGGTGTCACCGATATGGTGCGCATCTCTGATGCCCGGATGTCCGGTACCCACTACGGCACCTGCATTCTGCACGTCGCGCCTGAAGCCGCGATTGGCGGGCCGCTCGCTCTGGTGAAAACCGGCGATTTGATCGAACTGGATATCGCGGCGGGTTCGCTGAATATGCTGGTCGATGATGCCGAGCTCGACCGTCGCCGTGCCGCGTATACCCCACAACATAAAGTCTTTGGCCGCTCCTGGGCCGCACTCTATCAGCAGCATGTCACCCAGGCGAACGAAGGCTGTGATTTCGACTTCCTGCAATCCGGCAGCGATGTCCCCGAACCGCCCATTTTTTGAGGAGTCATGATGAATAACTTTAAGCACGCGATTTTGTCAGGGCAGTGCCTGTTCGGCACCTGGATGATGACCGGGAGCGATACGGTTGCAGAAGCGATGGCAACCGTGGGTTTCGATTTTCTGGTGCTGGATCAGGAACATGTCGCAGTTGATACGCTGGATGCTATTTGCATCGATCGCGCCATTCGCAGCGTTAACGCCGAAACTACGCCCCTGTACCGTCTCGCTGGAAATGACGTGGTGCTGATTAAACGCGCGCTTGACGGCGGCGCGATGTCGCTGATGATCCCGTTTATTAACACCCCGGAAGAAGCGAAAAAAGCCGTAGAGTCAGCCTATTATCCGCCGTATGGCAAGCGCGGCTTCGCCGCCATGCACCGAGCATCTGGTTGGGGTGGGAATGCGCAGTTTGTGCAGGAGGCCCGCGATGAACTGTGCCTGATCCTGCAACTGGAAACACCGGAAGCCATCGACAATATCGACGCGATTAACAACGTGGACGGGATCACAGGTTTCTTCATTGGCCCAGGCGACCTCTCCTCAGCGATGGGCCATCCTGGCAATCCATCACACCCGGACGTACAGGCGATGATCAAGCGCGGGCTGGAAACATGCCAGCGTCTTGGTAAACCATGCGGCATCGTCGGCGGTAACCCGAATCTAGTCAACAGATACCAGCAGATGGGCTTTACTTTCGTGGCGCTGGCCTCTGACATGAGCTTCCTGCTGGCGCGCGCGAAAGAACAGCTGGCGGAGATCCGCGGTGAGAAACTGAGCATTAGCGGCGGTGAGGTCTACTAAGATGACCCGGCTGATTGAACGCACCTGCGGCGATGTGTCCATCGCCGTTGCGCCTGAACTGGGTGGCGCACTGGCCTGGCTACGCTGGCGCGGTCACGATATTTTTCGCCCTTTCAACCCGGGCGGGGAAAAGCGCGCCAATCTATGCGGTAGCTACCCACTTGTTCCCTGGTCGAACCGGATTGCGCAGGGAGAGTTTCATTTTTCCGATCGCCGCTGGCAGGTGGCGCGCAATTTCGGCAATCATCCACACGCGCTGCACGGCAACGGCTGGCAGTGCGAATGGCAGGAACAGGACCGCGAAGAGTCCGTCACGCTGACTCTGGAACGCCCGGCATCAGAGGTCTGGCCCTGGCCGTGGCGCGCCACGCAGGTTTTCGCCCTTACACCGGATAGCCTGACCCTCACCCTGCGCTATCACAATCTGGCGGACATTCCCGTACCGGCTGGGCTTGGTTTTCATCCTTTCTTTGCCGATGCGAGCGATAGCGAGGTGCAGTTCAGCGCGGCGCGCGTGTGGCTGAACGATGACAACAGCCTGCCTTACAAAGAGATACCGACGCCTGAGAAATGGGATTACCGCGCTTTTCGCGCGCCGGTTCCCAACTCCGTGGATAACTGTTTTACCCACTGGTGCGGTGAAGCCATCGTGCGCTGGCCACGGCGCGGCATTCGCGCAACATTAACCAGCGACGTGCCCAACGCCGTATTTTTTATTCCCGGTACGGAGCGAAATGTGGTGGCCATTGAGCCGGTCAGCCATATCAACAACGCGATTAATCTGTTCTCTCCCGGCAACGGCGAGCAGGCAATGGATGTTGTCGCCCCAGGCTGCTCGTTATCACTTCATATGACAGTAAGGATGTCCGATGAAAAATAACCCGACACCGCTTTTTGATTATCAGGGCGAGCTGCCCGAATGCCCTACCTGGGACGCCGACACCCAATCACTATTCTGGACCGACATCCTTAAAAAGCAGATCCATCGCTATCAACCGCAGACCGGCGAGCAAACTGTTTTTCATTTTGAAGAAGAGGTGGGCTGTTTCGCTCTGCGCGAGCGTGGCGGCTTTATCGTGGCAATGCGCTCGGGCATCTGGCTAGCTGACCAGATAGGCGCGCTGACGCAAAAGGTCTGCGATAACCCGAATAACCCGCAACTGGCGCGCTTCAACGACGGAGGTACCGACTGGCTGGGGCGCTTTTATGCCGGCACTTATTGGGGGCCGCGCGACTATAACGGCGCACTGCTGTGCCGGGTAGACGCAGCGTTAAAAACCACGGTGGTGCAGTGCGACATCCTTGGCGCAAACGGACTGGCTTTTTCCGCCGACAAAAAGTGGATGTACACCAGCGATACGCCGAATCATGTGATTTATCGCACACCGCTGGATGCGGACGGCAATCCCGGCCAGCGCCAGGTGTGGGAAACCTTCCCGCGCGGTAACGGTAGACCTGACGGTGCTGCGATGGACACTGAAGGTTGCTACTGGAGCGCACTGTTTGATGGCTGGCGCATCGCACGTTTCTCACCGCAGGGCGAGATTATCGAAGAGTACGCGCTACCGGTGCGTTGTCCGACCATGGTCTGCTTCGGCGGCGACGATCTGAAAACGCTGTTTATCACCACCACGCGGGAAAACATGACCGCAGAAGAAATTATCGAGCGCCCGCTTTCCGGGGCAATTTTTACCCTGCAGGTGGCTGTCGCCGGGGTAGCAAAAGCAAAATTTAAAGAGAGTTAATAATGAATACGATTGGATTTATCGGTCTCGGCCTGATGGGCGAAGCCATGTCGAAAAATATCGTCAACGCCTTCTCCGGCAATGTCGTGGTTTACGATCTCAACCCAGAAGCCGTGAATCGCCTGGTCGCGTACGGCGCGCAAGCCGCCGTCTCCATTGCGGATGTTGCGCAGCAGGCAGACGTGATTATCAGCATGGTGCCGCGCTCTGAGCACGTTCTCGATGTATACCAACAGTTGCTTCCCCATTTACACGCGGGTCAAATCACCATTGATATGTCGACTATCGACCCGTCTGTCTCAATGGACATTTCCGCTGAAGTGGCGAAAACCGGCGCGGTGATGCTGGATGCGCCGGTGGTGAAATCCGTTCCGGCAGCAGTCAAAGCGGAGCTGGGTATCTACGTCGGCGGCGACAAAGCGGCGTGGGGAAAAGTAAAACCGGTGCTGGCAATGATGGGCAATAATCAAATCCATATGGGTGAGAATGGCCGCGGGCTGGTAATGAAAATTATACACAACCTGATGGTGGCGGGCATTCAGAACAGCGTCAACGAGATGCTGACCACCGCCGATCGCTACGGCATTGATAAAACTGATTTTCACACGGCGATTTCCTATGGCGGCGCGACCAACTGGTATCTCGACAGCAAAATTAACAGCCTGATCGCGGAGGATTACCGTACCGCGTTTTCCCTTCAGAACATGGCGAAAGACGTCAACATCATGAAAACCCTACTTCAGGAGTCCGGGTTAACGCTGCCGGGCGTCGACGTGGTAAAAGCCGTTTATGACCGCGGTATCGAAAGCGGCCTCGGCGGCGAAGATTTCTGCGCAACATTCAAAGTCGTGAAAGACCATTCCAGCAAATAAAATTAGAAGGAAACAGCATCATGCAAGCAAGTGCGATTTATAACAGCCTGAAAGATAAAATCGTCGCGATTACCGGCGGCGCCAGCGGTATCGGTGAAGCGTATGTCCGCGCTTTTGTTGACCAGGGCGCGCGCGTCGCGTTCCTCGATTTCAATAAAGACGCAGGCGAAGCGCTGGCAAAAGAGCTGAACTGCCTCTTTTTACCGTGCAATGTTACCGACATTCCTCAGTTAAAAAGCTGCTTCGGGACGATTATCGCACAACTTGGCGACGTCGATGTGCTGATTAACAACGCCGGTAGCGACGATCATCACACGATTGACGAACTCACCGAAGAGTATTTCAACAACCGTATCAACGTGAACCTGCGTCATCACCTGTTTGCAATTCAGGCAGTGATCCCAGGCATGGCGCGTAAAGGTACCGGCAGCATTATCAATATGGGTTCCATTAACTGGATGCGCGGCCGCCCGGGGCGCGTGTGCTATTCCCTTTCCAAAGCCGCTATCCACGGTTTTACCCGCACTCTGGCACAGGAACTGGGCGAGCGTGGCATTCGCGTTAACAGCCTGGTGCCGGGCGCTATCCGTACGGCGAAGCAGGACGCCATGTGGGCCAAACTCGACCCTGCCGCAGTAAATCAGTTTATTGAATTACAGGCACTGAAGCTGCGTCTTGACGGCACGCACTGCGCCCGGCTCGCTCTGTTCCTCGCATCTGATGAATCCTGCGGCTGTACTGGCCAGGATTTCGTTATTGATGCAGGACTTTCGCTTAACTAAGAGGCCAATATGGATTTCTTTAACCTGTTAACCCCGGACGGTGCGCCGCTGGAAACCAGCACGATGCTGATTGTTATCGGTGTCATGTTTCTCTATACCTTCATCGGTATTTGCGCAGGCTTTGGCGGTGGGCTGACCGCCATGCCGCTGATTACGATGGTGCTGCCTCTGAAAATGGCTGCGCCGATATCGGTGATGGTCGGCACCGCAACCGCGCTTTATGCGACGTGGCTTTCGCGCAAAGAGACGGACTGGAAATCAGCGGCGGTTCTGATCCTCTTTTCGTTCGCGGGTATCCCAGTCGGGCTGTATGCATTGTCGTATCTTCCTGATCACATTATGAAAATCTGGCTTGGCGGCTTTATTATTATTTACTCGTTTTACAGCCTGTTTATTCCTCGTTTGCCGGTCTACGACAAACGCTGGATTGCCGCACCGATGGGCGCTATCGCCGGAGCCTTAGGCGCAGCCTTCTCCACGAACGGGCCGCCGGTGGTGATGTACGGTATGCTGCGTAATCTGGGCCCGGCTGCGTTTCGCGGCACGCTGAACGCCTTCTTCACTGCAAACAACATCGCGATTATTGGCGGCCTGGCCACCAGCGGCATTTTGACAATATCGACCATTAAGTTAGTAATTTTCTGCATTCCAACCATGCTGCTGGGCTCGCTTGTCGGCCAGTATGTCCACAAGCGGATCTCGGTAAAAACGTTCCGCATTATGGTCTTCCTGCTGCTGATCGCATCTGGCGCAATGCTAATTAAAGGCGCGACCGGTATCTCCGCTATCAGTGCGCTGCTGCCGGCGTTTGGTTTATTGGCTGTTCTGCAACTCGCCTTTGGTAAGAAAGTGGCGGCGATTCGCGCCTCCGATGAAGCGCAAAAAGCACAGTAAAAACAAGGCAAAAAAAGCTGCTGAACTTCTGAAGTGCCCCCGAAAGTTGGACATCCAACGATTAGGGGTGGGGTCAGTCCATCAACGGCTCAGAAGTGTCTAGATTATCCGAGGCGATTCAAACTTAGATCTTCGATGAAGTTGTTCATGGTACAAAATAGTGGTACGTTCGAAATCGAAGTGTTAAGGTAACTTACTGTTATTCGGTGATTTCATTGATATAAAAACAAATCCTTGGTTCGATTCCGAGTCCGGCACCACTTCTTCTGAAAACCCTGCCTTATGGCGGGGTTTTTGCTTTTTGAATCAGCAAATTGTTGGCTCCTCTGTCGTTGGCATCCTTATCCTTCCCCAGCGCCGCTTCCCGGTGCTAAAGAATAAGCATCATGATGCAGCCCGGCAAAGACCGAAACGATACCGATTATATCCGTAGCGGTTCTCCAAGAGCGGCGCGCCGCTATCGGCAAAGGCGAGCTTAAACGCGCCAATGGAACAGAACACCTTGAGGATACAAAATCCTGGAGGCTCGTCCGTCGTGAAGAGCACGATCGTCTCCTGTTGTGGGCCAATGCCCCGACCTCGTGGTAGGGACATTGGCCCGCAGACGCTATAGCGCGCTGATAATCAGGTAGATCACGGCGGCTAGCGCCATGCAGCCCCCCAACAGCAGCAGGGCTATCGCCCAGCCAAGATTTACCCGCCGCGTTTTTTTATGCAGCGCCGGGGCCTGCCACTTTAACTGCCACATCCTTTGCTCCTTATCCCGTAGACGCTTCGCCATCGCTCCGTGATGGCACTTCGGCGCCGGGCACCAATCCCGCGATATCTCTTCTAATCATACTGGTAATCACGCCATATTGCCGTCATCCTATTCCGAGACTTTCGCCAGCCATGCCTCCAGCGCCACCAGCCCCTCCCGGATCGGTCCGTCAACCGCCGCCGCCGTCAGCGGGGCTCGCTCCAGCGCCAGGCAGGCATCCGCCGCGCCGCGCATTCCCAGGCTGGCGCAGCTGCTTTTCAGGCGGTGCGCAAGCCCCTGCACCAGGTCGGCGTCTCCCGCGGCGCGGGCCGCTGCCATCTCAGCCAGCAGCGGTAGCGAGTGCTGACGAAACAGCGCCAGCCACTCCGTCAGGCGCGGCTGGCCAAAGGCCGCCAAATCCTCCGCCAGCTGTCCGTCATCCAGCGGCGTTGCGATCTGCTGCGCCACGCGGGACGGCTGCGCCGCGCTCCGCTCACCGTCGGTTAGCGCATGGGCAATCAGGCGGCACAGCTCTGCCCGTGGCACCGGCTTTTGGATCATGCCGCAAAACAGTGGACGGATCCGACGGTGCTGAGCCTCATCCAGCACATGCGCGCTAAAACCGATGCGCTTCAGCTGCGGGTAGGCCTCTGCCATCTGGCGCGCCAGCGTAGGACCGTCGCTGTCCGGCAGGTCAAAATCCACCAGCGCCGCATCGAACGCCGTATCCCGCGCCAGCAGGGCCAGCGCCTCCGCGGCGCTGCCGGCGATACGAACCTGAACGCCAGCGCTCTGCAGCATCTCTGCGCTGATACGCTGGCTAAGCGGATTATCCTCGATCAGCAGCAGGCGACGCCCGGCCAGCAACCATGCCTGCGCAGGCGCCTCCGGCGGCGGCAGCGCCGCCCGTCGCAGCGGTAAGCTCAGGCAGAAGCGGCTCCCCTTGCCCGGGGCGCTGCTCACCGCCAGGCTTCCTGTCATGGCCTGCGCCAGACCGCGGCAGATGGCCAACCCCAGCCCCGTGCCGCCGCGTCGGGCGCTCAGCTGCACAAATGGCTGAAATATAGCCGCCTGCTGCGCCGGATCGATGCCGCAGCCGCTGTCCTGAACCGCTATCCACCAGCGTATCTCATCGCAGCCGCAGCTCACGCGAATCACCCCGCGCTCGGTAAAACGCAGGGCGTTGTTCAGCAGGTTCATGACGATCTGGCGAATCCGGCGCGGATCGCCCTGCAGCCATGTCGGTAACGCATCAGCGTAGTCATGCGCCAGGCGAAGCGGACGCTCGCGCAGCCGCCCCTCCGCCAGCCGCAGCAGGCTATCCAGCAGCTGGCGCGGTGAAAACGGCTCATCGTTTAGCACCACGCTACTGCTGCCGGCTTCGATCGCCGAATAGTCCAGCACATCGTTCAACACCGCCAGCAGCGACTCACCGGAGTCGTTGATCGCCTGGACATAGCCACGGCTCTGGGGAGAGATCGACTGCTCCGCCAGCAGCTGGGCGGTGCCCAGAATACCGTGCAGCGGCGTGCGGATCTCGTGGCTCATCGCCGCCAGAAACGCCGACTTGGCCCGATCGGCGTTTTCCGCCTCCGCGCGGGCCTGACGGTGCTCAACCACCAGCGCCTGCAGCTCGGCGGTGCGCATCTGTACCAGATCGGCCAGATGCTGACGCTGGTGACGCAGGGCGCGTACGCTGGTGCGGAACGCCTCCATAAGACGTCCGATGGTATCCAGCTCGCACACTCCAGCGCGATCGGGAAAGGGGGAGTCGAAGTCGCCGTCCAGCAGGCGCTGCAGCGCGGCCGTCTGATGGGCCAACGGCTGAGAGAGCGAGCGGTAAACCACGCGCCACAGGATCAGACACAGCGCCAGCAGCCCGGCGCCCCCCAGCTGCGTCAGCCAGGTCAGCCCCAGACGACGCGCCTGCTGCAGCTGCTCTAGCGCGGCGGCATTGCGCCGCTCAATATCGCTCACTTGGCGACTTATCTCCGCGCTAAAGCGGGTAAAGAGATCCAGGTTGTTCTGTGACAACGCCTGTAGACGGGCGTAAATATCATTATCCTGGCGATACAGGTCAACCAGCGTACGGTACTGCGCAACCTGCCCCAGCGCCTGGGCTATCTGGGCGCGAATGCGCGGATCCTCAACCCGCTGCTGGCGGCGCTGCAGGATGCGCAGCGCCTGCGCCAGGCGCTCCTCCTGTTCGCTCAGCGCCAAACGGCCGCTGTCGCTCTCCAGCGCCATGATCATCTGCTGGACCCGCAGCGCGCTCAGGCGTAGCTCGCTCATCTGATTCAGGTACTCCAGATCGATATCGATCAGCCGGTCCAGCGCCTGCTCCGCCGCCGCCGCCACCTGCGCGCTAAGCGCCCGCGCGCGCAGACGCAGCTGCAGGCGCTGTCCCACTAGCGCCCCCTGCTCTCCCAGCGAGCGGGTGATCTCCGTCTCCTGCCGGGCGATGGTCTCGATATCGAATCCCTGGCGACGCAGCTCATCCAGCAGACGGCTGATCTTCAGGCTCTGCGCCGTCAGCATCCGCCCCTGGGCCAACCACTCCCGTTCGCTGTCCGCACTGCTCAGACTCTGGGCCGAAAACAGCTCATAGGCACCGGCCTCGCTCAGCTGGCGCGCCATGTTCATGGTCGGCAGCAGGGCCTGCGTATTGGCCTGCTCCACCCGGCCAACGTAGTGCAGGCTAAACCACCCCACCAGCACGCTGCCCAGGGTTAACGCCGCCATCAGCGCAAAAGCCAGCCACAGCCGGCGAGTCAGAGAAGGCGTCCCCATAGCGCTCCCGCGTCGTAAAAACGTTGAGTTAATCCGTGATAAGGCACTAGCATAAAGGCTTACCCATCACGAGGCTATTATGTCCCGACGGCGCACCCTATTTCTCTGTCTGCTTTGGCTGTCCACCGCGACGGCGCACGCCGATGCCCCGCTGCTGCGCTGGCCGTCGGATCGTCACTCCGTTCAGCTGCGCCAACCCCCGCTGCACGCCATTAAGCGCTGGAAGCTGTGCGCCCTCTATCCCAGCCTGAAGGATGCCTACTGGCTCTCGATCAACGATGGGATGATCCAGGCCGCCGGCCGACTGGGCGTGACGCTGAAGGTATTCGAGGCCGGCGGCTATCGTCAGCAAGCGACCCAGCGCGAGCAGATGGCCCTATGCCGCGACTGGGGAGCCGACGCCATACTGATCGGCAGCAGCACGGCCCACCTCCCGGCGCTGGCGACGCTGACCGCGGGGATCCCGCTGATCGAGGTCGTCAACGCCCTGCACGATCCCGCCATCCGCACCCGGGTCGGCGTTCCCTGGTTCCAGATGGGCTATCAGCCGGGACGCTACCTGGCGCAGCGCCTCGGCCAGCGCCCGCTCAAGGTTCTGCTGATGCCCGGCCCGCGCGACGCCGGCGGCAGCCGAGAGATGAGCGATGGCTTTAAGGCGGCGCTGGACGGCAGCCGCCTGCAGATCGTGGAGGTCGCCTACGGCGACAATGACATCGAGGTGCAGCGCAATCTGCTACAGGACATGCTGGAGCGCCACCCGGATATCGATGTGGTGGCCGGTACCGCCATCGCCGCCGAAGTCGCCATGGGCGAAGGGCGTAACCGTGCCACACCGCTGACCATCGTCTCATTCTATCTCTCGCACCAGGTTTACCGCGGCCTGAAGCGCGGCCGCATTCTGGCCGCCGCCAGCGACCAGATGGTGTGGCAGGGCGAGCTGGCCGTCGAACAGGCCCTGCGCACGCTACAGGGAGAGCGCGTGCCGGACAACGTCAGCCCGCCGATCCTGGTGCTCACCCAGCGCAACGTCAGCAGCGCACAGGTTCACCGCTCGCTCTCCCCCCTGGGCTTTCGCCCGGTCTATCTCTATCAGCCCGCGCCAAAGCCAGGGTAAGGCGCAGTCAGGCGACCTCGGCCGCCAGAAAATAGCCCTCGCCGTGCTGGGTCACGAACAGATCGGGGCGCAGCTTGGCGCGCAGGCGGCGGATTAGGACATCCACCGTGCGCACATCGGGGCTGTCGACCCGATGCGATGAAAGCATACGCAGCAGCCGCTCTCGGCTTAAAATTGCGCCGGGATTAGTCACAAAGGCCAGCAGCATCTCATACTCGGCGCGCGTCAGCCGGATCGGCTCGTCGTCCAGCGTCAGCGTATGGCGCGACACGTTCAGACAGTAGCCGGCGAACAGATAGCAGTTATCCGCCGCAGGCTGCGCCTGGCGCGCCAGATCGATGCGCCACAGCAGGTTCTTCACTCGCACCACCAGCTCGCGCAGCTCCAGCGGCTTGGTGACGTAATCGTCCGCCCCCATCTCCAGGCCGACGATACGGTCGATGCGATCGCAGCGGCCGGTGACCAGGATGATCCCCACCGTCGAGCGCTCGCGCAGCGCGCGCGTCAGCATCAGTCCATTCTCGTCAGGCAGATTGATATCCAGCAGGATCACATCGACCGGCTGCAACAGCATCAGCTCGCGCAGCCCGGCGCCGCTGGCGGTCACGGAAACCTGGTATCCCTCTTGGACAAAGTAGTCACGCAAACGCGCCTGCGTCACCGGCTCATCTTCCACAATCACAATGTGGTGCGTCATGGCCACGGCCCACCGTTATCTGTTCATATCTGTTCATATTCTGACGTATCGTGTTCACGCTGACCAGTGACCCTGTTCATATTTAAACAATAAGATCGCGTATAACCTCCATTCCCTCATCATGACAGGATCTTGCGATGAAAAATCTATGGAACAGGCTGAACCGCCCCAGCGCGCGCTGGTCGGTACTAGCGCTGTTGGCGCTGGGCATCGTCATCGGCCTGACGCTGATCGTTCTGCCGCACGTCGGCATCAAGCTGACCAGCAGCACCGAGTTCTGCGTCAGCTGCCACAGCATGCAGCCGGTCTACCAGGAGTATAAGCAGTCGGTGCATTTCAAAAACGCCTCCGGCGTGCGCGCCGAGTGCCATGACTGCCACATTCCCCCCGACGTGCCGGGCATGGTGAAACGTAAACTGGAAGCCAGTAACGATATCTACCAGACCTTCATCGCCCATTCGATCGACACGCCGGAGAAGTTCGAGGCCAAGCGCGCCGAGCTGGCCGAGCGGGAGTGGAAGCGGATGAAAGAGAATAACTCGGCGACCTGCCGCTCCTGCCATAACTATGATGCGATGGATCACGCCAAGCAGCATCCGGAGGCCGCCAAGCAGATGGCCATCGCCGCTAAGGATAATCAGTCCTGTATCGACTGCCATAAGGGCATTGCGCATCAACTGCCGGACATGAGCAGTGGCTTCCGCAAGCAGTTTGCCGAGCTGCGTCAGACGGCCAGCGATGATGGCAACACCCTGTATACCCTGGATATGAAGCCGATCTACGCCGCCAAAGGCGACAAAGAACCGGCCGGATCCCTGCTGCCCGCCTCCGAAGTCACCGTGCAAAAGCGCGACGGCGACTGGCTGCAGGTGCAGATCGAAGGCTGGACGGAAACCAATGGCCGCCAGCGCGTGCTGTCCCTGCTGCCGGGCAAGCGTATCTTCGTCTCCTCAATCCGTGACCAGGTACAGCAGAACGCCAAGACGCTGGAGAAAACCACCGTCGCCGCCACCGGCGTGGAGTGGAGCAAGCTGCAGACCACCGCCTGGGTACAAAAGGGCGACCTGGTCAATAACATCAAGCCGATCTGGGCCTACGCCGATGCGCTGTATAACGGCACCTGCAACCAGTGCCACGGCGCGCCGGAGAAGGCGCACTTTGACGCCAACGGCTGGATTGGCACCCTCAACGGTATGATCGGCTTCACCAGCCTGGACAAGCGGGAAGAGCGCACCCTGCTCAAATATCTGCAAATGAACGCCTCAGACACCGGCGGCGCCGATCAGAAACACTAAGGGAGAGACCATCGATGAACCATAACGAAAGTGTCCACATATCACGCCGCCGTTTTCTGTCGCAGCTCGGCGGTCTGACCGCCCTGGGCATGTTTGGCCCCTCCCTGCTGGTCAGCCGTGGCGCGCAGGCGCAGGCCGCCGCAGGCGGCGTACAGGAAGGGATCCTGACCGGCTCACACTGGGGCGCCATCCGCGCCACGGTGGTGGATGGCCGCTTTGTCGCCGCCAAACCCTTTGAGAAGGACAGCTACCCCTCCAAGATGGTGGCCGGCCTGCCGGATCATGTACACAATACGGCCCGTATCCGCTACCCGATGGTACGCATTGACTGGATGCGCAAGCGCCACCTCAGCGATACGCGCCAGCGCGGTGATAACCGCTTCGTCCGCGTAAGCTGGGACGAGGCGCTGGATCTGTTCTATCAGGAGCTGGAGCGCATCCAGACCACCTATGGCCCCAGCGCCCTGCTGAGCGGCAGCGGCTGGCAGTCGACCGGCATGTTCCACAACGCCGCTGGCATGATGGGACGGGCGCTGGCGCTGCACGGCAACAGCGTGGGTACCGGCGGTGACTACTCAACCGGCGCCGCGCAGGTGATCCTGCCGCGGGTCGTCGGCTCCATGGAGGTCTATGAGCAGCAGACCTCCTGGCCGCTGGTGTTGAAAAACAGCAAGACCGTTATTCTGTGGGGATCCGATCTGCTGAAGAACCAGCAGGCCAACTGGTGGTGCCCGGATCACGATGTCTATCAGTACTATGCCCAGCTGAAAGAAAAAGTCGCCAACGGTGAGATCCGCGTCGTCAGCATCGATACCGTGGTCTCCTCCACCCATGAGTACCTAGGGCGCGACAGGGTTCAGCATATCGCCGTCAATCCCCAGACCGATGTGCCGCTACAGCTGGCGCTGGCCCATACCCTGTACAGCGAGAAGCTGTACGACGTCCACTTCCTGGACAACTACACCGTCGGCTTCGACCAGTTCCTGCCCTATCTGCTGGGAACCCAGGACGGCCAGCCGAAGGATGCCGAGTGGGCCGCCGAGCTGACCGGCATCGACGCCGAAACCATCCGCGCCCTGGCGCGCCAGATGGCCGCCGGACGGACCCAGATCATCGCCGGCTGGTGTGTACAGCGTATGCAGCACGGCGAGCAGTGGTCGTGGATGATCGTAGTGCTGGCCGCCATGCTGGGGCAAATCGGCCTGCCGGGCGGCGGCTTTGGCTTTGGCTGGCACTACAACGGCGCGGGCACCCCGAGCCGCAAAGGGATCATCCTCAGCGGCTTCTCCGGCGCCACCGCCGTCCCACCGCTGCACAACAGCAGCGACTACCGCGGAGCCAGCAGCACCATCCCCATCGCCCGCTTTATCGATGCCATGCTCGAACCGGGCAAAAAAATCGACTGGAACGGCAAACAGGTGACCCTGCCGGCGCTGAAGATGTGCGTCTTCGCCGGTACCAACCCGTTCCACCGTCACCAGCAGATCAACCGCATGATCGCCGGCTGGCAGATGCTGGAGACCGTCGTCGCCATCGACAACCAGTGGACCTCCACCTGCCGCTTCGCCGACATCGTCCTACCGGCCACCACCCAGTTTGAGCGCAACGATCTGGATCAGTACGGCAACCACTCCAACCGCGGCATTCTGGCGATGAAGCAGCTGGTGCCGCCCCAGTTTGAGGCGCGTAACGACTTCGATATCTTCCGCGAGCTGTGCCGACGCTTTAACCGCGAACAGGCCTTCAGCGAAGGGCTGGACGAAATGGGCTGGATCAAGCGGATCTATCAGGAGGGCGCTCAGCAGGGCAAAGGTCGCGGGCTCCACCTGCCGACCTTTGACGCCTTCTGGAACGGCAACGGCTATATCGAGTTTGGCGATCCGCAGCTGTTCGTGCGTCATCAGGCCTTCCGCGACGATCCGGATCTGGAGCCGCTGGGCACCCCGAGCGGCCTGATCGAGATCTACTCCAAGAGCATCGCCGATATGCACTACGGCGACTGCCATGGCCACCCGATGTGGTTCGAAAAGGCCGAACGCTCCCACGGCGGCCCCGGCTCGGTGCGCTTTCCGCTGCATCTGCAGTCGGTGCACCCTGACTTCCGCCTGCACTCGCAGCTGTGCGAATCGCCGACGCTGCGGGCGCACTACAGCGTCGGCGGACGCGAACCGGTCTTTATCAGCCCGCAGGACGCCGACGCGCGCGGGATCCGCAACGGCGATATCGTCCGGGTATTCAACGATCGCGGCCAGGTTCTGGCCGGGGCCGTGGTCTCTGATCGCTATGTGCCCGGGGTGATCCGCATCCACGAAGGCGCATGGTACGACCCGGATCGCGGCGGCGTGGCGGGGGCCCTGTGTAAATACGGCAACCCCAATGTCCTGACTCTGGATATCGGCTCTTCGCGGCTGGCCCAGGCCACCAGCGCCCATACCGCCATCGTCGAGGTGGAGAGGTACCGCGGCCCTCAGGCTCCGGTCACCGCCTTCAATGGCCCGCAGGAGATGGTAGCGCAGTGTCAGTACGTACCGCTGCAGACGGAGGACAAGTCATGAACGCAGTCAGTCCATTGACGACGCAGCACTATACCTGTCTGTACGCCTGGCTAGCCGGGCTGTTCGCCCACGAACTGGACGAGGCGCAGCTGGCCCGCCTGCGTTCGACCGACACGCAGGCCTGGCTCGATCTGCTCTGCCAACAGACGCCCCTGCGCCCGGCGCTGCAGCACCTGCAGGCGGCGCTCGCCGCGCTGGAGGTGCGTCCGGACGCCCGTCTGGAGCTGGCGGCAGACTTTGCCGGTCTATTTTTGCTGTCGCAGAAGCGGGCGGCGCTGCCCTATGCCTCCTGCTATCAAGGAGAGACGCCGCGCTTTCACCAGGCGATCTGCGTGGAGATGCAGTCCCTGCTGCGCCAGGCCGGCATGCAGCTGAACGCCAACTTTCACGAGCCCGAGGATCACCTGTCCATCTTCCTGGAGCTGCTCAGCCTCCTGAGCTTCGCCAGCGCAGAGCAGCCGGAGCACCAGGAGAGCAAACGGATGCAGCTACGCCGCAGCACCCTGAGCCTGCTGCTCGGCTGGCTGCCGGCGTTCAGCGCCAGCTGCGTCCGCTACGATCCGTTTGGCTTCTATGGCGCCCTGAGCCAGCTGCTGCTGGCGCTGGTTCAGCAGGATGCCGACCTCAGCGCCGTCGAACGCGCATCACCGGCCGCCACACCAGGGCTCGTTGCCGGATAACCATAAACACAGAAGAAAATCGATTTCGGGCGGAATTATCCGCCCGTTTTTTTTTTGCGCGGGAGAGGCTCAGTCCAGCCGACAGTGGCTGTCGGGGCAGATACGCGCCAGGTGGGTATGATCGTTGATCATGTCGCGCAGGTTCGACTCTATCGTATGAGCCATCGCGTTAAGGGGCAGATCGTTGGCCTCGATGCCAAACGGATCCTCCAGCTCCTCCGCCAGGGCATCCAGGGCGATGAAGGTATACGAGATAAATACCGATACCAGCGGCGTCATATAGTGCAGATCGGAGACCAGGGCAAAGGGCAGTAGCGCGCAGAACACGTACACCGTGCGGTGAACTATCAGGCTATAGGCGAACGGGATCGGCGTATTGGAGATCCGCTCACAGCCCCCTAGGATCACCGACAGCTGATTCAGATTGGTGTCGATGGTCTGGAAGTCGATATCGCTCAGGTAGCCGCGCCGCCGGTGCTCGCCGCCCGGGTGCGGCATCAGGCTGATGGCCTGACGCATCAGAGAGCGGGTGGTGATCAGCAGCGATCCCCACAGCACCCGAGCCTCAATAAAGCGGGCATAGCTGGCGTTATTGCGAAAGCCGAGGAAGATGGCGATGGCCACCCCCAGCAGGCTGAAAGGGCCCAGCATCAGGTTAACGTTAAAGTCCTCATGCCAGAGGTAGCACATCACTGCCAGGCAAGAGACCATGAAATTAAGGCTGAGACGAAAAAGGATATTCGGCAACACCGAACCGTGCCAGACGAACAGGCGCCGGAACCAGTGCTGGGGGGTCTAACGATCATTCTGAATTACTCGGAAAAACGACACCGCGCACATGACTGGGGGAACTTCCCTACGACGGCCGTCCCTGCGCGGTACGGGGCGGCGGCGCGCCAGTGTACGCCTGTGTCACGCGCAGCGGCAACAGGCAGATCCTTTCGCGGCGAACGGGTGAGGAAAAAAACGCCATACTGCCTATACTCCCGGCAGAAAATACTGTCGCTTCACGGTTACGCGCTGGACGTCACCGTTGCCAGGGTCATTATCCTGCACCTGCACTCTTTTTTTGCAGCCTGACCGATCATGGATTATTAATAGCAAACATACCGTTAACGTATGTGACGGTGTGATGCACCATCTAACGGGACTGCGGGGCACCGGGTCCCCTGTCAGGAACGCCCGTTTGGCGGGTTAGGGAGTCACCATGATTTACTTCGATCACAACCGTCTGCTGCAGCTGGATCCGCGCTTCCTTAAGCAACAGCGCGTCTCGCTGCTGATCCTATCGCTGCTGCTGCTGCTCGGCGGCCTGTTCTGCCTGTTCCGTCCGCTGGCCTCCGGCAACGCTCTGAGCGCCGTGGTCGGCATTCTGCTGCTGCTCAGCGGCGTAGGGCTTATCATCGGCATGATTGCCAATCGGGCCAACAACCTCTGGCCGATGATCGGTGGGATATTAATGGGCGCCGCCTATCTAGTGATGGGCTTTATCTTCATTCGCAGCCCAGAGGTCGGCCTGTTCACCGTCGCGGTCCTGGTCGCGACCCTGTTTGCCCTAGGGGGGATCGCCCGCCTGATGGCCGGCGTTAAGCTCAAGGGCGCCCACGGCGGCTGGCTGCAGGTCATCATCGGCCTGCTGGATCTCCTGATCGCCTGGATGCTGATAAGCGCCGGGCCACAGGGATCCATACTGCTGGTCACCATGATCGTCGGTATCGAAATGCTGTTCAGCTCTTTCAGCCTGTTTCAGGTCGCCCAGCTGCTGAAGCAACGCTAAGCGCCCTCCCTCATAACCAACGGGGCGCCAGAGGGCGCCCCGCTGCGTTAAACGCGCCGGTTCAGTAAGCCTGACGGTAAAGCAGCTCGATATCCCGCAGCGTCGCGCTACGCGGGTTACCGCCGGTGCAGACGTCCGCCAGCGCGGCCTCCGCCAGACGCGCGATATCCTCTTCGCATACCCCGACCTCACGCAGGCTCGGCGGGATCCCTACGTCCCGGTTTAACGCCTCGACCGCGGCGATCGCCGCCGCCGCAGCCTGATCCAGGCTCAGATCGTCGCAAGCGACCCCCAGCGCTCGGGCGATATCGCGAAACTTCTCGCCGCAGGCGCCGGCGTTATAGCGCATTACGTGGGGCAGCAAAATGGCATTGGCCACGCCGTGCGGCGTGTTATAAAACGCGCCCAGCGGATGTGCCATGCCGTGTACCAGCCCCAGCCCCACGTTGGAAAAGCCCATACCGGCGACGTACTGCCCCAGCGCCATCGTCGCGCCCGCCTCGGCATCGCCGTTCACCGATGCGCGCAACGCACCGCCGATCATCTCGATAGCCTTCAGGTGCAGCGCGTCGGTCAGCGCCCAGGCGCCGCGGGTGATATAGCCCTCTATCGCATGGGTCAGCGCATCGACGCCGGTGGCCGCCTTCAGCGCCGGCGGCATACCGTCCATCATATCGGCATCGATAAAGGCCGCCTGGGGAATGTCATGCGGATCGACGCAGACAAACTTACGCCGCTGCTCCTCATCGGTGATCACATAGTTAATGGTCACTTCCGCCGCGGTTCCCGCGGTGGTCGGCACCGCCAGAATCGGCACGCTCGGACGCGTGGTCGGCGACAGTCCTTCCAGGCTGCGTACATCCTCGAACGCCGGATTATTACTGATGATCCCGATCGCCTTGCAGGTATCCTGCGGCGAGCCGCCGCCGATAGCGATCAGGTAGTCGGCCCCGCTGTCGCGAAATACCGCCAGCCCCTGCTGTACCACCCGGATCGTCGGATTGGGCACCACCCCGTCGAACAGGGCGTAGGCCAGTCCGGCGCTATCCAGGTGCTTTGTCACCCGGGCGACGGCGCCGCAGGCGACCAGCGTGGCATCGGTGACGATCAGCGCCTTGCGGTAGCCACGTCGCTGGATCTCCGCAGGCAGTTCAGCGATGGCGCCGCGGCCAAACCAGGCCGTTTCGTTCAGGATCATGCGATGTGCCATGGTCACTCCCCCTCACTCTTCAATACGCAGGCCATAGGTTTTAAATTTCTCCAGCACCACCGCGATCTCCTCATCGGAGAGCACCGGCACCGGATCGACGATCGCCAGGGTGGTGAGATACAGCTGGGCCAGCACCTCGACCTCATGCGCCAGCCACAGCGCCTTCTGCAGGTTTTCCCCACAGGCGATCAGGCCGTGGTGCTGCAGCAGCGTCGCTCTGCGGTATTTCAGCGCCTCGGTAACGTAATCCGACAGGGTACGGGTACCAAACGTCGCGTAGGGGGCGCAGGGGATCGTGTTGCCGCCGGCGGCGGCGATCATGTAGTGGATCGCCGGGATCGGTCGATTCAGGATCGACACGGCAGTGCAGTGAATCGCGTGGTTATGGACCACCGCATTGGCATCGGGGCGAGCCTGATAGGCGGCCAGATGAAAACGCCACTCGCTGGAGGGCAGCTTACCCTCTTCATGCTGCCCCTCGCCATCCACATAGACGATGTGATCGCAGCGCAGCTGCTCATAGGGAATACCGGTCGGGGTAATCAGCATGCCCTCGCGGTAACGCACGCTGACGTTGCCTGCCGTGCCCTGATTCAGCCCAAGACGCGTCATCTCCAGGCAGGTATCAATAATGGCGCGCGCCAGTGTTTCTCTTTCCATGGTTAACCTCTCTCAGGGTGATACCGGACACATCCGCCTGCCTGCGCCTGCGCTGGACGCAGGAGGATCGGCAGAGGCCTATCGCGGTAAGTTCGCTATTTGTCTGTGCACATATTTCGCCTGAATAACGGAAGAGGAAACTACGGCGCATTATTTTGTGACCGTCATCAAGACTATTTGCCGCCTTAATTAAAAACAGGCCAATTCCAGCCACAAAAAAATGTCCGTTTAAGTCAAAGCATGACTAAACGGGCAATTATTCGCGCGTTCTTAACAATTGACCGTTTAAAATAAAAAATGCCTATTCGGTCATTCGATATGTGTATTTAAATTAAATATCGGCGCAAACGGTCATCTATTTAAACGACATACAGTGACTCCCTTCACACTTCCCCGACCGAGGGGTTCAAATGTGATTTGATTCATATTTTCGAACCTTTTTTATTTTGAAAATAGCTCTGTGTTACGGCAACAGGGCATGATGTAGGCGCATTTATCAGCGAATCAATGCCGCATACCCATAAACGGTGCAGGCCAAAGAAACCTTGTGTTTTTCAGGCCACAATAGATGAGGGAAGAATGAGAGCAAGCGCATTATCATCAATATGTTATGCGGATAGTTCCGTCATCAGCGACGGCGAAAATGCGCCGCGGGCGATGCCGGGCATAGCGCTGATAAGCCTGCTCATTATTCTACGTCGTATCGACCAAAGCGCCGCCATCGCGGCGTTGGCACGCCTCAGACTATACGTCAGGGTATCGCGTATTAATTTATTAAATACATTCTCTTTTTTATCGAATGTATTTTGCGCAAAAACCGCTTCATCGCTTATTTATGTCAAAGAGAACGGCATGCTGACATCGAACAGGCGAAAAATAGGTAAGCCCAGCTTAACAAACGTCGCACCTGTTGGCCAAATCATTAGCAGCCATATCGATTATACTGAAGCGGATGATTAATCCTATCTCCGCAAAATAATTAGACCCACCCTACCCGATACAAATGTGGAGTGTTAGTCATGTCCGATATAACGAGCAAGAGTACTAGCGCAGGAAACATTGCATCGGCGGCACAGCGAATCGCCGTCGTTCCTAAAAATATTTTAATCCCCTTTGTCTTATTAACCAGCTGCTTTGCCCTGTGGGGCCTGGCCAATAATATGACGGATGTGCTGATTGCCCAGTTCCGTAAGGTCTTCACCCTGACGGACATGCAGTCAGGCCTGGTACAGACCGCATTCTATGGCGCCTATTTTTGCCTGGCGCTGCCGGCGGCGCTGTTCATCAAACGCTTCAGCTACAAGGCCGGCGTTCTGCTGGGGCTAGGGCTGTTTTGCAGCGGCGCCCTGCTGTTTTACCCGGCCAGCCAGATCATGGCCTATGGCCCCTTCCTGCTGGCCCTGTTTATCCTGGCCGGCGGTCTATCCATTCTGGAGACCAGCGCCAACCCCTACATCATCGCGATGGGCCCCCAGGAGACGGCCACCCGTCGCCTCAATCTGGCGCAGTCCTTTAACCCCATCGGCTCGATCACCGGCGTACTGATCGGCAAATTCTATATTTTGGCGCAGCTGAACCCGGCTACCGATGCCGAACGCACCGTCATGGATCCCGATACGCTGGCCTCTATCCAGTCCGCCGAGCTCTCCGCGGTGATGGGGCCTTACGTTGTCGTCGCCCTGGTGATCATCATGGTCTGGCTGGCCATCGCCTTTACCCGTATGCCGGCCGCCCACGACAGCAGCAGCGCAGAGAGTACGCTTAAGCAAAGCTTTAGCCGCCTGCTCAGCAAGGGTTA
Organism: Edwardsiella sp. EA181011; assembly: GCF_000800725.1. Lineage (NCBI taxonomy): Bacteria > Pseudomonadati > Pseudomonadota > Gammaproteobacteria > Enterobacterales > Hafniaceae > Edwardsiella > Edwardsiella sp. EA181011. The sequence continues at coordinate 302,481 of NZ_CP011364.1, forward strand.
CTTCGTTCGCGGCGTCGTGGGGCAGTTCTTCTACGTCGGCGCCCAGATCGGCTGCTGGTCCTATACCATCCGCTACGTTATGGCGGAAATGGGCGGCAACGAGGCGGAGGCCTCCACCTACCTGCTGCTCTCCATCGTACTGTTCTCGGCCTTCCGCTTCGTCTGTACAGCCCTGATGAAATTCGTCTCGCCGGCCATCCTGCTGGGCCTACTGGCCAGTCTGGCCTCCGCCAGTCTGCTGCTGGTGATGTTCGTCGGCGGCATCGCCGGGGTCTATGGCCTGGTCGCCGTATCGGCCTGCATGTCACTGATGTTCCCGACCATCTTTGGCCTGTCGGTACACGGGCTGGGTAAAGACACCCAGTTCGGCGGCAGCTGCCTGATCATGGCGATCCTCGGCGGCGCGGTGCTGACCGCCCTGATGGGCCAGATCTCCGACATGGCCGGGATCCGCATGGCTTTCCTTATCCCGCTGCTGGGATTTATCTACCTGATTCACTTTGGCTTTAAAGGCCACCGGGCATAGCGCTCCTGACTCCAACTCTGCCGGCATCCCCGCCCCGCGCCGCGATGCCGACCCTGATTAGCACTCACCGATTACGACGAGGTAACAGTATGAACCAGCAACACAGCCTGCCGAAAGTAGGTATCCGTCCGGCCATCGATGGCCGCCGTATGGGCGTCCGCGAATCGCTGGAGGCACAGACCATGGAGATGGCGCAGGCGACCGCCCGCCTGATCAGCGAACAGCTGCGCCACCCCTGCGGCACCCCCGTCGAATGCGTGATCGCCGATACCTGCATCGCCGGCATGGCCGAAGCCGCCGCCTGCGAAGAAAAATTCAGCCGCAGCAACGTGGGTCTGACCATTACCGTGACCCCCTGCTGGTGCTACGGCAGCGAAACCATCGACATGGATCCGCTGCGTCCGAAGGCGATCTGGGGCTTCAACGGCACCGAACGCCCCGGCGCTGTCTATCTGGCCGCGGCGCTGGCCGCCCACAGCCAGAAAGGGATCCCGGCCTTCTCCATCTATGGCCATGATGTGCAGGACTCCGGTGATGACAGCATCCCGGCCGACGTGCAGCAGAAGCTGCTGCGCTTTACCCGCGCCGGGCTGGCGGTGGCCGGAATCAAAGGGAAAAGCTACCTGTCGCTGGGCGGCGTGTCGATGGGCATCGCCGGCTCCATCGTCGATCACGACTTCTTTGAGTCCTGGCTGGGCATGAAGGTGCAGGCCGTCGATATGACCGAGCTACGCCGCCGCATCGATAATCACATCTATGACCAGGATGAGCTGGCCCTGGCCCTTGAGTGGGCTGACGCGCACTTCCGCTACGGACCGGATCTCAACGCCGAGCAGTATCGCCGCTCGCCGGAGGAGAACCGCCGGGTGCTGCGCGAAAGCCTGCTGATGGCTATCTGTATCCGCGACATGATGCAGGGCAACCCGAAGCTGGCCGAACAGGGCTGGGAGGAGGAGGCGCTGGGCTATAACGCCGTGGCCGCCGGGTTCCAGGGGCAGCGCCACTGGACCGATCAATACCCCAACGGCGACACCGCCGAGGCGCTGCTCAACAGCGCCTTTGACTGGAACGGCGTACGTCGTCCGCTGGTGGTGGCGACCGAAAATGACAGCCTCAACGGCGTCGCCATGCTGTTCGGCCACATGCTCACCGGCACCGCCCAGATTTTTGCCGACGTCCGCACCTACTGGTCGCCGCAGGCGGTCGAGCGCGTCACTGGTCAACCGCTGCAGGGGCTGGCCGAGCACGGCATCATCCACCTGATCAACTCCGGCTCCGCCGCGCTGGACGGCACCTGCCGTCAGCAGGACGCCGCAGGACAGCCGACCATCAAACCGCACTGGCAGATCAGCCCGCGGGAGGCCGACGCCTGTCTGGCCGCCACGGAGTGGTGCCCGGCTATCCACGAATATTTCCGAGGCGGTGGCTTCTCCTCGCGCTTCCTGACCCGCGGCGGCGTCCCCTTCACCATGAGCCGCGTCAACCTGATCAAGGGCGTCGGGCCGGTGCTGCAGATCGCCGAAGGCTGGAGCGTCGAGCTGCCGGAGGAGATGCACGATATCCTCGACAACCGCACCAACGCCACCTGGCCGACCACCTGGTTCGTGCCGCGCCTGACCGGCAATGGCCCGTTCAAGGATGTCTATTCGGTGATGGCCAACTGGGGCGCCAACCACGGAGTGCTGACCATCGGCCACGTCGGCGCCGACCTGATTACCCTGGCCTCCATGCTGCGCATTCCGGTATGTATGCACAACGTCACCGACGACGCCATCTACCGCCCCTCCGCCTGGGCCGCCCACGGGATGGACAGCGAGGGTCAGGACTATCGCGCCTGCCAGAACTACGGCCCGCTGTACAAGCGCGCCTGATGCTGCCGGGCGGCGCCATGCCGCCCGCTTTTTTGCCAAGGAGGCGGTATGACTCATGATGTTGTTTTGGTTCTGGACTGCGGCGCAACCAACGTACGCGCCATCGCCGTCGATGCGCACGGCAACGTCGTCGCCCAGGCCGCGCAGGCCAACGCCAGCCAGGCTGGAGCCGAAGACGCCCGCTGGCATGTCTGGTCGCTGGAGGCCATTCTGCAGCGCTTCGCCGACTGCTGCCGCCAGATTGCACCGCAGCTCGCCCACGCGCGCATACATGCGCTGACGGTCACCACCTTTGGCGTCGACGGCGCCCTGGTGGATCGCCACGGCGAGCTGCTTTACCCGGTCATCAGCTGGAAATGCCCGCGCACCACCGCCGAAATGGAGGGGATCGAACGCTATATCTCCGCCGAAACGCTGCAAACCCTGTCCGGGATCGGGCAGTTCAGCTTTAATACCCTGTACAAGCTGCTGTGGTTCAAACACCACCACCCGGAGCTGCTGGAGAAAGCGCACGCCTGGCTATTCATCTCCTCGCTGCTCAACCAGCGCCTGACCGGCGAGTTCACCACCGACCGCACCATGGCCGGCACCAGTCAGCTGCTGGACGTGCGCAACGAGCTCTTTAGCGACACCATTCTGCGCAGCACCGGCCTGCGCAGCGACCTGTTCCCGCGCATGGTCGCTGCCGGAGAGCCCATCGGCCACCTGCTGCCGACGATGGCGCAGTTCCTCGGCCTGCCGGCGGGGATCCCGGTGATCGCCGCCGGCCACGACACCCAGTTCGCCCTGTTCGGCTCCGGCGCCGGGCTGGAGCAGCCGGTGCTCTCCTCCGGGACCTGGGAGATCCTGATGGTACGCACCCCGCAGGTCAACACCGCCCTGCTGCCGCAGCACCGCGGCTCCACCTGCGAGCTGGACAGCTGCCAAGGGCTGTTTAACCCCGGACTACAGTGGCTGGCCTCCGGCGTCCTAGAGTGGATCCGCCAGCTCTACTGGCATGACGTGCCACGCCAAGACGCCTATACCCGGATGATTGCCGAGGCCGCCGCCGTCGCCCCCGGCTGCGACGGGCTACGCATGAACAGCCAACTACTCCAAGCCGACGGTCAAGCCGGCTGGCAGGGGGTGAGTCTGCATAGCGGGCGCGGCCACTTCTACCGCTCCGCGCTGGAAAGTCTGGGCTGGCAGCTGCGCCACAACCTGCACACCCTACAGACCCTGGGGGGCTTTCAGGCCCAGAGCCTGCTGCTGGTGGGCGGCGGCAGCCGCAACGCCCTATGGAACCAGATTAAGGCCGATATTCTCGGCATTCCGGTGCGCGTGCTGGCCAACGCGGAAACCACCGTACTGGGCGCGGCGCTGTTCGCCTGGAGCGGCGCCGGCTATTACGCCTCGGCCGATCGGGCGCGCGAGGCCGTCACCTTTACCTATCACGACTATATCCCGGGTGAACAGCGGGCGCAGTATCAGGCGCTGCAGCCCACGGCGCCCATCAGGAGCCACACATGCTGAAAAATATCTCCCCGCTGATCTCCCCTCAGCTACTGAAAACCCTGGCCGAGATGGGCCACGGCGATGAGATCATCTTCGCCGACGCCCACTTCCCGGCCCACGCCATGGGGCCGCAGGTGATCCGCGCCGACGGCCTGAGCGTCAGCGATCTGCTGGCGGCGATCATCCCGCTGTTCGAGCTGGACAGCTATGCGCCGCCGCTGGTGATGATGGCGGCGGTCGAGGGCGACGCGCTCGATCCGGCCGTCGAGGCGCGCTACCTCACTGCCCTGTTTGGCGATGCGCCGGCGCAGCCGGTGACCCGCATCGACCGCTTCGCCTTCTACCAGCGCGCGCAGCAGGCCTTTGCGATCGTTATCACAGGAGAGCGTGCCAAGTATGGCAATATCCTGTTAAAAAAAGGCGTGACCCCGTAATCTCTCCCCGTCGCCGCCCGCCATGACGCGGGCGGCCTCTCCCGGGAGCAGAAGATGAAACACGATCGTCATCAGGCCATCGTCCAACTGGTGGCCGAGCACGGAACGCTAAGCACCGAGGCGCTGGCGCAGCGCCTGGACGTCAGCCGTGAAACCATTCGCCGCGATCTGAATACCCTGCAAAAGCAGGGGAAAATCGTGCGTCGTCACGGGCGCGCCACGGGCCTCGGGGGGAAACCCAGGACAGCGGCGACCCGTTCAACGCCCGGCTCAAGAGCCACCTCTCCGGCAAGGCGGAGATCGCTCGTCAGGCGCTGGAGTGGATAGACAGCGGCATGACCCTCGCCCTCGATGCCAGCTCCACCTGCTACTACCTGGCCAAACAGCTCCCCGACGTGGAGATCACCGTGTTCACCAACAGCCTGCGTATCTGTCAGGAACTCGCCAAACGCCAGCGTATTCAGCTGATCAGCTCCGGCGGCCTGCTGCAGCGCAAATACGCCTGCTACGTCAACCCGGCGATCCTCTCCCAGCTCAAGGCGCTGGAGATCGATCTGTTCATCTTCTCCTGTGAGGGGATCGACGGACGCGGCGGGCTGTGGGAGTCCAATGCCTATAACGCCGACTTCAAGGCGCTGCTGATCAAGCGCGCCGCGCAGTCCCTGCTGCTGATCGACAAGAGCAAGTTCAACCGCGCCGGCGAAATCCAAATCGGCACGCTGGACGACGTCGCGCAGGTGATCTCCGATATGCACGACGGCGGCGTCTAACGGCGACGGGGCGAAAGAGAGAGCTGTGGCACATTCCCGCTTCAGCGTATGTAAATCCCGCCGCCGCCGCCCCGGCGCGCTTTAAATGTAACCAGCTTTCCCCTATGCTATCGGCAATCTGGGAAAGACGGGCACGGCTTTTGCTTGACCCGCAACGGGGAACCTCATCATGAAACGGACCAAACACATTAATCGCAGCGCATTTCGCAAGCGCTGGCAGATGGCACCGCTAGCGCTGGCCGTCAGCGCAGTATTCCTGCTGGCCGGCTGTGAAAAGAGCGATGAAACGGTATCGCTGTATCAAAACGCCGACGACTGCAGCAAGGCGAACCCCTCCATGAGCGCGCAGTGCAAGGCCTCTTACGACGACGCGCTGAAAGAGGCGGCGAAAACCGCACCCAAGTACGCCACGCGCGAGGACTGCATCGCTGAGTTCGGCGAGGGCCAGTGTACTCAGACACCGGCGCAGGCGGGCATGGCGCCGACAACGGGCACGACCAACGCCGAAGCCGCCCAGAGCGGCGGCAGCTTCTGGATGCCGCTGATGGCCGGCTACATGATGGGGCGTCTGATGGGTGGCGGCTTTAACCAACAGCCGCTGTTTACCCCGCGCGGCGCCGCCAGCCCGGCCAACGGCCAGTTCGTCGACGCCAGCGGCAAGAGCTACGGCCCGGCCACCGCCGGCGGCCGCACCATGAACGTACCTAAAACAGCGATGGCGCCCAAGCCGGCGACCACCACCACGGTCACCCGCGGCGGCTTTGGCGAAACGGTCGCCAAGCAGAACAGCCTGCAGCGCAGCAGCGCGTCCGGTACGGGCACCGGCTCACGCAGCATGGGCGGCTAAGCCATGAAACGTATTGCCATCAGCGAGCGCCCGGACTGGCGCGCCAAAGCCAGCGAGTTCGGCTTCCAGTTTCATACCATGTACGGCGAGCCCTACTGGTGTGAGGATGCCTACTATCAGTTTTCCATGGCGCAGGTAGAAGCCCTGGAGGAGACCACCGCCGAGCTGCACCAGATGTGTCTGCAGGTGGTCGAGAAGGTCGTCAACAGCGAAGCGCTGCTGAGCCGCTTCCAGATCCCCAAACATACCTGGGACTTTGTGCGCGCCTCCTGGCGCTCCGGCCAGCCGTCGCTCTATTCGCGCCTCGATCTGGCCTACGACGGTCAGGGGCCGGCCAAGCTGCTGGAGAATAACGCCGATACGCCGACCTCGCTGTATGAGTCCGCGTTTTTCCAGTGGATCTGGCTGGAGGATCAGGTGCGCGCCGGCAAGCTGCCCGCGGCGGCGGATCAGTTCAACAGCCTGCAGGAGCAGCTGATCGCCCGCTTCGCCGAGCTGAAGGCTAACCACGGCTTCCAGCTGCTGCACATGGCCTGCTGCCAGGACAGCGACGAAGATCGCGGTACGGTACAGTACCTGCAGGACTGCGCCGCAGAGGCCGGGCTGGCCACGGAGTTCCTGTACATGGACGAGATCGGCCTGGGCGAGAAGGGGCAGTTTACCGATCCCCAGGATCAGGTGATCAGCAACCTGTTCAAGCTCTATCCCTGGGAATTTATGCTGCGCGAGATCTTCTCCACCAAGCTGGAGGACGCCGGAGTACGTTGGCTGGAGCCGGCCTGGAAGAGCATTCTATCCAACAAGGCCCTGCTGCCGATGCTGTGGGAGATGTTCCCCAATCACCCCAACCTGCTGCCGGCCTACTTTGCCGACGGCAGCCAGCCGCCGCTGGATCGCTATGTAGTGAAACCGCTGTTTTCCCGCGAGGGCGCCAACATCCGCATCGTCGAAAACGGTCAAGAGATCGAGCGGGTCGACGGCCCCTACGGCGAAGAGGGCATGATTGTGCAGCAGTACCACCCGCTGCCCAGGTTTGGCGACAGCTACACCCTGATCGGCAGCTGGCTGGTCAACGACAGCCCGGCCGGGATCGGCCTGCGCGAGGATCGCAGCCGCATCACCCAGGATCTGTCGCGCTACTACCCGCACATCATTCTGGACTAGCGCCGCGAACCGCGGCCGATCAAAAAGGCACCGCCCTAACAGGCGGTGCCTTTTTCGCTACGGCGACGTCGGATTATCCCTGCGCGCCGTGATTCTTCAGCACCACCACCTCATATTCTCCCTTACCGTTACACTGCACCCCGTGAATATCGGTTTCAAAGCCCGGATAGTGGGCGCCGATGTCGCACAGCAGCTGCAGAAAGTCCAGCACCGGCTTACTGGCCTCGGTGATCATCTCGCCCGGCATGATCAGCGGCACGCCCGGAGGATAGGGCAGGATCATATTGGCGCTGACCCGGCCGATCATCTGCTGTAGCGGACAGCTTTCAATATTGCCGCGCACCTCCTCCTGGAAGGCGTCGTGCGGCGTCAATACCAGCGTCGGCAGCACGTCGAAGGCGCTGTACATCAGATCCGGCAGACGAGACTCGCTGGTCAGCGTATGGATCCCCTGCGCCAGCTCCTGAATGCGCATGTTCTCATAGAACTCCGGCGCCTCCTGATACAGCGACGGCAGCACATTCTTCACCCGCAGGTTGAGATCGTACACCCGTTTAAAGTCCGTCAGGGCGCGCAGCAGGCTGAGCGCCTTGGTCTTATCGATCCCGATACTGAACAGGAACAGCAGGTTATACGGCCCGGTCTTCTCTACGATGATCCCGTGCTCATCCAGATACTTGGAAACGATCGATGCCGGGATCCCCCAGCTGTCCATGGTGCCGTCGGCCTTCATCCCCGGCGTCAGCAGCGTCACCTTGATCGGGTCCAGGTACATATGATCGTCATCGATGTTCTTAAAGCCGTGCCAGTCGTTGCGCGAATTCAGCGGCCAGCAGGCCACCTCATCGATGTTATCCGGCTGCCAGACATCAAAGAACCATCCCTCCGATTCGGTACGCAGACGCTTGATCTCTTTACGAAAGCGGATCGCACGTTCGATCGAGTTCGCGATCAGTCGCTTACCCGTATTGCCCTTCATCATCGCCGCCGACATCTCGGCCGACGCCACAATGCCATAGTGAGGCGAGGTGGAGGTATGCATCATATAGGCTTCGTTAAAGGTCTCCTCATTGATGATCCCTTTCACATGAATCATGGATGCCTGTGAGAATGCCGCTAAAAGCTTATGGGTCGACTGGGTTTCATAGATCACTTTACCCGGCACCCGCTCACCGCTCATCCCCGCCTTCCCCTGATAGATGGGGTGGAAGTTGGTATAGGGAACCCAGGCGGAGTCGAAGTGGATCGACTTCACGTCCAGGGTCTGCTTGATATAGTCGGTGTTATAGAACAGCCCGTCATAGGTCGAGTTGGTGACGACCGCATGCACCGGCCAGCTGGCGTTCGGGGTATTACGCACCTTCTCCTCAATGGCCTCACGGGTAAACTCCTGGCGCGGGATCCCGCCCAGAATGCCGTAGGCGTTACGGGTCGGGCGCAGATACAGCGGCACCACGCTACTCATCATCATCAGATGGGTCAGCGACTTATGGCAGTTACGATCGATGAGGATCGAGGCGCCCGCCGGCGACGAATACATCCCGACGATCTTGTTGGCCGTCGAGGTCCCGTTGGTGACGATATAGCTGCGATCGGCGTTAAAGGTGCGGGCGATATACTCTTCCGCCTCGCGGTGTGGGCCGCTGTGATCCAGCAGCGATCCCAGCTCGGCGACCGAGATAGAGATGTCGGATCGCAGGGTATTCTCGCCGTAGAAATCATAAAACAGGGTGCCGACCGGGCTTTTCTCAAAGGCGGTCCCCCCATATGCCCCGGGGTACAGAAGGTGTACTTCTCCTCATGAACATACTTAAACAGCGCCTTGGTCAGGGGCGGCATTATCGCATCGATATACTGATCGGTGCTCTGGCGGATCTTCAGGGCGATGTCCTGCGCGCTGCCTAAGGTGTACTCAAAGAAGCGCACGTTCAGACGCAGATCGCTCATGCTCACGTCCAGCGTGGAGTAGGTATTGGCGAAGGCGTAGATCGGCAGCATCTTGTTCAGGGCGCTGATCTCCTCACACAGCGCCAGGTTGTACTTGTCCCAGTCGAAAATCACCCCGCACAGGCGAGCGTTGTTCTCTATCAGCTTGAGCAGGTCGTTGCGATCGTGCGGATAGGCGATGCGAAAGCCCGCCTTCTCCAGCTCCTGTTGCAGCTCGCGCAGCGGCTCTTCCTTAAAATACGCGCTCATGTCATTCATTATGGCAATGATATTCATGCGAACTCTCCAGACCAATTCACTGGCTTCACCGGCGGCGCCAGGCCGCCGGTGGGTTAACCACGGTTGAGGTTAGGTACGCGGGGCACTGCCTTTATCCTGTGCGGAGCCCAGCTTACGTGAGTAGAACATCAGAATGATCAGGCTGACGATAAAGGTACCGGACAGCTCGATCGAGTTGGCCCCCATCAAAGCGATAAAGCAGAACACACAGCCGAGAATGGACGCCAGCAGACTCAGTACGTTCTTGATGTTGGCGCCATCAAAGCGGATCAGGTCAATACAGGAGTAGAAGTAAGGTAGCATGGTCAACAGCACCGCGATGCCGGTCAGCTCGCCGAACAGGTCAGAGGCCTTACCGCCGCTGGCATTCATCACGGTGATCAGCACCATCAGGACGGTCATCTTGATCGCAGCCAGGAACAGCCCTTTCTTCGGCAGGCCATTCTTGTCCAGCTCACCGTAGATTTTCGGGAAGTTGCCGTCATGGGCCGCACGCGCGCCGGCCTGACCGACCAGCATCATCCAGGAACCCAGCGACGTCAGACAAGCGAAGGCGGTGAAGGCGGACACCACAGGCCCGGCCCAGCTACCCACCATGGTCGAGGCGCTGATGGCGAACGGTGCACCGGAGGCGGCCATCTGATGGGCCGGATACATCCCGGCAATAGCCTGAGTCGCCGCAATATAGACGATACCGGCCAGGAAAGTCCCCATCATGGTTGCCAGCGGGACGTTACGCTGCGGATCCTTCACCATCCCGGTACTGACGGACGCTGACTCCACCCCGATAAACGCCCACAGGCAGAGCAGAATACTTTTAATAACGGCGTGATAATCCGTGCCGCCGGAGGTGTTCCAGTTCGCCATATAGGTGGTTGGCTCAAACCAGAACCAGCCGGCGATCCCGGTCCCGATAACCGGGATCAGTACCAACACCAGCCCCAGGGTGGTCAGGCGGCTGACCCAGGCGCCCCCCAGCATGTTAACGAAGGTGAAAATCCACACGATAGCGATACAGGCGATACCCGCCGGTACCGGGCTGTTAAGCACCGGAAAGAAGGTCGATAAATAAGAGACGGCGGTAATACCGATAGCCAGGTTACCGATCCAGTTGGCATGGTAGTACAGCACCCCGGTCTGGAACCCGAAGGCGGCACCGACCTCACCGGCGTAGGCAACCGGGCCCCCCTCCTGGGGGTTTTTGGTGGCCAGTCGGGCATACACATAGGCCAGAGAAACGGCGCCCACCAGCGCGATCAGCCAGCCCCATACGGCAATTGACCCCAGGCTTGCCAGGTTGGCGGGCAGCAGCGCGATACCGCTGCCCATCATGTTGCCGGCAACCACCCCGGTACAGGCGATAAGCCCGATTTTTTTTACAGAAGCCATAGTCTGCGCTCCCCTGTGATGATGACTGGCCATAACGCAGGCCCACTGGAGCGCATGTCAGTAAACGGGCAGGCTCCGCAGATAATTATAGAAAAGAAAGTCATCTTTTCCCGTGATAAACAATATTTTTACAATCATTTTTTACTTTTAAATTCAATGTGTTGCATGGACACATTTCCACGTAAAATAAATGAAAATAAATATACAATATAATCATCAAGATAATTATTTCCCCCCGCAGGCGCTTTCCCGGCGACGCGTCCTGTTTCCCGTCAATACGTGAAGACACGCTGAACGATGTACATTAATTAATCGATTTTTTTGACGGCGCGCCTCCCCCTTGAACATCCTCCCCGTCATCGCTATGCTGGCCGCCATGAACACGCCACGACTCCCCATCGCCCTACAGCAGGCCGTCATGCACACCCTGCGCCATTGCCTTAGCCAGGCCGAACAGCGCCTGAATCACCCCCTCCCGCTGCCCCAGATTGATTACCGCCAGCGCGGCACCGTCGCGGGCACCGCCTGGCCACAGCAGTGGCAAATCCGGCTGAACCCGGTGCTGCTGCTGGAAAACGGGCAGGCGTTTATCGACAGCGTCATCCCCCATGAGCTGGCGCATCTGCTGGTCTACCGCCGCTTTGGCCGCGTCGCGCCCCACGGCAGAGAGTGGCGCTGGATGATGGCGGAGATACTGGGCGTGGAGCCGCAGCGAACCCACCGCTTCAGCGTCGATTCGGTGCGCGGGCGCACCTTCACCTACCGCTGCGCCTGCCAGCAGCACCAGCTGACCCTGCGCCGCCATAACCGCGTTCAGCGCGGCGAGTCCAGCTACCGCTGCCGCCAGTGCGGCGCCGCGCTGAGCTTCACCCCCGACGCGGCGTAGGCGCGCGACGCTTTCCCACACTTTCTAAAAATTAAACGCGCCGGGCGCAAAAGGTTGCCCGCAAACCGCGTATTGTCTACTCTGCTGACTTTCTCATTCCAACACCGTTTTAGAATATGTCGCCCAAATCCTTCATCGCTCTCTCCGCCCTGCTGGGCAGCCTGCTGCTGACGTCAGGCGCCCAGGCAGAAACTATCCATAACTTCTCCCAGGCCAAGGCCGCCGCGGTCAAAATCAACCGCGACGCCCCCGGCACCTTTTACTGCGGCTGCCGCATCGACTGGCGGGGGAAAAAAGGCACTCCCGACCTGGCCAGCTGCGGCTACCAGGTGCGTAAAAACGCCCACCGCGCCGGACGCATCGAGTGGGAGCACGTCATGCCGGCCTGGCAATTTGGCCACCAGCTGCAGTGCTGGCAGGAGGGTGGACGAAAAAACTGCGCCAAGAACCCCGACTATGTGCGTATCGAGACCGATCTGCACAACCTGCAGCCGGCCATCGGCGAGGTCAACGGCGATCGCAATAACTTCGCCTTCAGCCAGTGGCGCGGCGGCGAGGGGCAGTATGGCCAGTGCACCATGAAGGTCGATTTCAAAAACAAGCAGGCCGAACCGCCGGAGCGCGCACGCGGCGCTATCGCTCGTACTTACTTCTACATGCGCGATCGCTACCATATCCGCCTCTCCCCGCAGCAGACCCGCCTGTTTGAGGTCTGGGATCGCCAGTATCCGGTCACCGCCTGGGAGTGCCAGCGCGAAGCGCGCGTCGCCGCGGTGCAGGGAAACCATAACCCCTACGTACAGCAAGCCTGCGCAGCGCGTAAACCGTAGCCCGATCCCGCCTCTGCCACTCGGCGCAGGGCGGGTATATAATCGCACCCTGTATCTATCGGCGTACCGGCGTACGCCTTTCACCCTGCCTGAGGATCCCCCCATGCGAATTCCCCGTATTTACCACCCACAGCCCCTGAGCATTCCCGGCGAAGTCAGCCTGTGCGACGATGCCGCCAACCACGTTGGCCGGGTACTGCGCATGGGGCCCGCTCAGGCCCTGCAGCTGTTCGATGGCAGCAACCGGGTCTTCGACGCCGAGATCATCAGCGCAGACAAAAAAAGCGTGCGCGTACGTCTTACTCACGCGCAGGAGGAGGATCGCGAGTCCCCTCTTCACCTGCATCTAGGCCAGGTGATGTCGCGCGGTGAAAAAATGGAGTTCACTATTCAGAAGTCGATCGAGCTGGGCGTCAGCGTCATTACGCCGCTGATCTCCGAGCGCTGTGGGGTGCGTCTGGACGCCGAGCGGATGGCCAAAAAACAGCAGCAGTGGCAGAAAATCGCCATCGCCGCCTGCGAACAGTGCGGGCGCAACCGCATTCCCCAGATCCGTCCGGCAATGGATCTGGAGGCCTGGTGCGCTGAAGAGGACGCCTGCCTGCGTCTTAACCTGCATCCGCGCGCCAGCGCCAGCATCAATACCCTGCCGCAGCCCCTGACCCGCGTTCGGCTATTGATCGGCCCCGAAGGCGGCCTGTCGGCGGCAGAGATTGCCATGACCGCCGACTACCACTTTACTGATATCCTATTGGGGCCGCGCGTACTGCGCACCGAGACGACGGCGCTCACCGCCATCACCGCACTTCAGGTCCGCTTTGGCGATTTGGGCTGAGGCAGAATCCGCGAAAGAGACAGGAGAATAGTATGATTAAGCTCGGTATTGTAATGGATCCCATCGCATCCATTAACATCAAGAAAGACACCAGTTTTGCCATGCTGCTGGAGGCCCAGCGCCGGGGCTACCAGCTGCACTATATGGAGATGGACTCACTCTATCTGCGGCAGGGAGAGGCGCGCGCGCAAACCCGTCTGCTCAGCGTCAGCGATGACAAGGCCAGCTGGTACCGCTTCGACGGCGAACAGGATATTGCCCTGGCCGATCTCGACGTGATCCTGATGCGTAAGGATCCGCCGTTCGACACCGAGTTTATCTACGCCACCTACATTCTGGAGCGCGCGGAGGCCCGCGGCACACTGATCGTCAACAAGCCGCAAAGCCTGCGCGACTGCAATGAAAAGCTGTTTACCGCCTGGTTCGCCGACCTGACGCCGGATACCCTGGTCAGCCGCAGCGCCGCGCACCTGCGTGACTTTCACGCCCGCCACGGCGACGTGATCCTCAAGCCGCTGGACGGCATGGGCGGCGCCTCCATCTTCCGCATCAAGCAGGATGACCCCAACCTGTCGGTGATCATCGAAACCCTCACCGAGCACGGTAAACGCTTCTGCATGGCGCAAAACTACCTGCCGGCGATCGTCGACGGCGATAAGCGCGTTCTGGTGGTCGACGGCGAACCGGTACCCTACTGCCTGGCGCGCATTCCCAAAAGCGGCGAAACCCGCGGCAACCTGGCGGCCGGCGGCCGCGGCGAGGCACGCCCCCTGAGCGAGAGCGACTGGGCCATCGCACGTAAGGTTGCCCCGGTGCTCAAAGAGAAGGGGCTGATCTTCGTCGGCCTCGATATCATTGGCGACCGCCTGACTGAGATCAACGTCACCAGCCCGACCTGCGCCCGCGAGATCGAAGCGGCCTTCCCGGTCTCCATCACCGGTATGCTGATGGACGCCATTGAGGCGCGTCTGGCCGCCCGCTGATCCCCTCGGCATTCACCGACCGGCGGGGCGCGTATCCGCGTGCCCCGCATCATCGTCCCCCCGCTTTTCCGGCGCACCGCCGTCTATCGCGTTATCAGCGTCGCTACCGCCGGGACGATCCGGCGGCCAAGACATGCGCAAGGTCGAATAGCCGCCGCGCCCCCCGTGACTTGAGCGGGAAAAATTCGCATACTGACACCGACAAAAACAGCGAGTTGAAAATATCACCATGAAACTAGCGCACCATTTTCTGATTGCCATGCCCGCCATGCAGGACAGTCGCTTCAAACGCACCGTCATCTATGTGTGCGAACACAATGAGGATGGCGCCATGGGCATGATCATCAATAAACCCCTGGAGCAGCTCACGCTGTCCAGCCTGCTGGAAAAGCTCGACATTACCCCCTCCCCGCGCGATGTCGCCATCCGCCTGGACAAGCCGGTGCTAGCCGGCGGCCCGCTGGCGGAGGATCGCGGTTTTGTCCTGCACAGCCCGACGGATACCTTTGGCTCCAGCGCCGACATTGGTCCGGGCTGTATGCTGACCACCTCACGCGACGTGCTGGAGACTCTGGGCACCGACCGCCAGCCGCAGGAGATTCTGGTCACCCTGGGCTACTGCAGCTGGAGCAAGGGACAGCTGGAGCAGGAGCTGCTGGACAATGCCTGGCTCACGGTAGAGGCCGACAGTCAGATCCTATTTCGCACCCCGCTGGCCGACCGCTGGATTTGCGCGGCGAAAAAGCTGGGGGTCGATATCCGTAATATGCCTTGTAACGCAGGACACGCCTGATGAATCCCCGTACTATTCTCGCCTTCGACTTCGGCACCCGCAGCATCGGCTGCGCCATCGGACAGGAGCTCACCGGCAGCGCCCGCCCGCTGCAATCCTTCAAGGCCAACGACGGCGTTCCGGACTGGCAGCAGATTGAGAAGGTGCTGCGCGAATGGCAGCCGAATCTGGTGGTGGTCGGCCTGCCGCTGAACATGGACGGCAGCGAGCAGCCGCTGACGCAGATGGCGCGAAAGTTCGCCAATCGCCTGCACGGCCGCTTTGGCGTACAGGTCGCCCTGCAGGATGAGCGCCTGAGCACCGTGGAGGCCCGCGCCCACCTGTTTGCCGGCGGCGGCTACCGCGCACTGGAGAAAGGCCGCGTCGACGCCGCCTCTGCCGCGCTGATCCTGGAGAGCTGGTTCGAGCACCAGGCATACTGATGCGCGCCGGGCACGGATTGACTCTGCCATAATTGCCCCCATGTACACTGCACAGGGCGGCGCCGGCGGCAAAGGTGCAGCGCGACGCCGTTTTGCTTTACACTACACGGCACGGTTCGCGGTCACGACGCTGGCCGCGACGTTTTTCCCACTCCCCGGGACGAGGCACCATGAATACCACCATTAAACACAATCTCGACGCGGTCCGGCAGCGCATTGTCCGCGCGGCCGAACAGTGCGGACGCAACCCGCGGGACATCACCCTGCTGGCCGTCAGCAAGACTAAACCCATTGAGGACATCGACGCCGCCATCGCCGCTGGGCAGCGCGCCTTTGGCGAAAACTATGTTCAGGAGGGCGTCAGTAAAATCCAGCACTACCGCCAGCAGCCGCAGGGCGACGCGTTGGAATGGCACTTTATCGGGCCGCTGCAGTCCAATAAAAGCCGCCCGGTGGCCGAGCATTTTGATTGGATCCACACCGTCGATCGTGTGAAAATCGCTCAGCGTTTAAACGAACAGCGCCCGGCACAGCTTGAGCCGCTTAACGTATTGATTCAAGTGAATATCAGCGATGAGCAGAGCAAGTCCGGCATCGCGCTGGAGCAGATCGACGCGCTGGCCGACGCCATCAGTCAGCTGCCCCGCCTGCGTCTGCGCGGTCTGATGGCCATTCCGGCACCGGAGGACGATCCGGCCCGCCAGCTGGCGGTCTGTACCCGTATGGCGCAGGCGCTGTCTGCCCTGCAGCGGCGCTACCCCCAGCTGGATACCCTGTCGCTGGGGATGACCCATGATATGGAGGCCGCCATTACGGCCGGCAGTACCCTGGTACGCATCGGTACCGCCATTTTCGGCGCCCGCGACTACGGCACGGCCTAAACGCGGCGCGACTACCCACGGCTGCCGCTGGCAGCGCTTTTTACTTACCCCCGGCGCCAGATCGCGGGCGGGTAAGCTTTACTACCGACGGAAAAAGGGCTTTTCATGCTAACACTGACGTTTTTGGTCAAAACGCTGCTCGATCTGTATGTCATGGTGCTGCTGTTGCGCATCTGGATGCAGTGGGCGCGCAGCGATTTCTACAACCCGCTTTCGCAGTTTATCGTGAAGCTAACCCAGCCGGTGGTGGCGCCGCTGCGCCGTATTCTGCCGCCTTTGGGGCCTATCGACTCCGCCTCGCTGCTGCTGGCGTTCATCCTGATGACCGTCAAATACCCGCTGCTACTGCTGATCCAGAGCGGTTCCCTCTCCCTCAGCCCCTATAACCTGCTGTTTGGCCTGATCTCGGTGGTCAAGTCTGCCGGCTACCTGGTGTTCTGGGTGATCATCATCCGTTCGATCATGAGCTGGATTAGCCAGGGGCGCAGCCCGATGGACTACGTGCTCTACCAACTGACCGAGCCGATGATGGCGCCGATCCGGCGCATCATCCCGGCGATGGGCGGACTGGATTTCTCCGCCATGGTGGTGATCCTGGTGCTGTACCTGCTCAACTACCTGGGTATCGATCTATTCGGCCAGCTGTGGTTCCTGCTGTGAGCGCAGTCAGCCGGGAGGGCGACGACTGGATCCTGCGACTGTATATTCAGCCGAAGGCCAGCCGGGACCTCATCATCGGGCTGCACGGCGATGAGCTAAAGGTCGCCATCACCGCGCCGCCGGTCGATGGTCAGGCTAACGCCCACCTGCTAAAATTCATCGCCAAGCAGTTTCGCGTCGCCAAAAGCCGCATCACGCTGGAAAAGGGTGAGCTGGGACGCCATAAACAACTGCGCATCAGCCAGCCGCAGCAGATCCCCGACGCGGTGGCGGCGGCGCTCGAATAAGCGGGACACCGACGCCGCACTCTGACACGACACAGCGGCAGGCCACTACGGCCTGCCGCTGTCCTCAATAGGATCCGAATCATGCAACACGTGGTACTCGCCACCGGTAACGCCGGTAAAGTTCGGGAGCTCGCCTCCCTGCTGACCGATTTTGGCCTGGATATCGTCGCCCAGAGCACGCTGGGCATCGAGGGCGCCGAAGAGACCGGGCTGACCTTTATCGAAAACGCTATCCTCAAAGCCCGCCACGCCGCGCGCCTCAGCGGACTGCCGGCGATCGCCGACGACTCGGGCCTGGCGGTGGATGCCCTGGGCGGGGCACCGGGGATCTACTCCGCACGCTACGCCGGGGAAGACGCCAGCGATCGCGCCAATCTAGAAAAGCTGCTGCACGCGCTGCGCGATGTTCCGGCCGGCCAGCGCCAGGCGCGCTTCCACTGCGTACTGGTCTACCTGCGTCATGCCGACGACCCGACCCCGCTGGTCTGCCACGGCGTCTGGGAGGGCGAGATAGCAGCGGCACCCAGCGGCGACGGCGGCTTTGGCTATGATCCCATCTTCTTCGTCCCGGCGCAGGGCTGCACCGCGGCGCAGCTGAGCCGAGAGCAAAAGCGCGCCATTTCCCACCGTGGCCAGGCCCTACAGCAGCTGCTGGATCGGATGCGCCATGCTTAAGCTGCCGCCGCTGAGCCTGTATATCCACATCCCGTGGTGCGTGCAGAAATGCCCCTACTGCGACTTTAACTCCCATGCGCAGAAGGGCGAAATCCCCCAGCAGGCCTATGTCGATCATCTGCTGGCCGATCTGGATCAGGAGCTGCCGCGGGCCGCCGGGCGGCCGCTGAGCACCCTGTTCATCGGGGGCGGAACGCCCAGCCTACTCAGCGGCGAAGCGCTGCAGCGCCTGCTGGACGGCGTACGCGCCCGCCTGCCGCTGGCCGCCGATGCCGAGATCACCCTGGAGGCCAACCCGGGCACCGTCGAGGCCGAGCGCTTCGACGCCTATCAGCGCGCCGGGGTCAACCGTATCTCCATCGGGGTGCAAAGCTTCAGCGCCGATAAACTGCAGCGCCTGGGACGCATTCACGGGCCGCAGGAGGCCGTCGCCGCCGCCCGGCTGGCCGAGGCGTTAGGGCTGCGCAGCTTTAATCTGGACTTAATGCACGGCCTGCCGCAGCAGAGCCGGGAAGAGGCGTTGGACGATCTGCGTCAGGCCATCGCCCTGAACCCACCGCACCTGTCGTGGTATCAGCTCACCATCGAGCCCAACACCCTGTTCGGATCGCGCCCGCCGCGCCTGCCGGACGACGACGCGCTGTGGGAGATCTTTGAGCAGGGCGACCGCCTGCTGCGCGAGTCAGGCTACCAGCAGTATGAAACCTCCGCCTATGCCCTGCCGGGACGCCAGTGTCAGCACAACCTCAACTACTGGCGCTTCGGTGACTATCTGGGGATCGGCTGCGGCGCACACGGCAAGCTGACCTTCGCCGACGGACGCATCGAGCGACGCGCCAAAACCCGCCACCCGCGCGGCTATATGCAGGGCAACTACCTGGATCAGCAACAGCAGGTGGCCATGGCGGAGAGGCCGTTTGAGTTCTTCATGAACCGTTTCCGCCTACTGGAGCCAGCGCCGCGCGCCGATTTCAGCGCCTATACCGGCGTGGACCAGGCCACGATTCGCCCACAGCTGGAGGCGGCGCTGGCGCAGGGCTACATCAGCGAGACCCCCAGCCACTGGCAGGTCACCCCCCACGGCAAGCTGTTCCTCAACTCGCTGCTGGAGCTGTTCCTCTAAACCCGCGCCCTCCCCGGCGCCCTCGTCACTGTGGCGGGGCGCCGCGCGCGGACTCAATGGGCACGGATATACATATCCCGCGTGTAGATATAGTCCATATTGCCGGGATTAAACCCACCGACATAGGGCTTCACCAGCCGCACGCTGACGTAGTGATAGAGTGGAATCGTAGGTACATCCCCGGCGAGGATGGCCTCCGCCTGCTGGAACAGCCGCTGACGCGCCGTCGGATCCTGATTGGCCGACGCCTGTGCCAGCACGGCATCGAAGCGGGGATTGCTGTACTGCGGGGTGTTGTTGCTGTCGCCGCGGCGAAAGGCGTTCAGCATCGCCGCCGGATCGTCATAGTCGGCAATCCAAGAGGTCCGTACCAGCTCGAAGTCGCCATTGCGCATGGTATCCAGCAGGGATTTCCACTCCTGATTATTCAACTTAGCCTCGACACCCAGGTTCTTCTTCCACATGGAGGCGGCGGCGATGGCGATACGCTGATGTCCCTCGGAGGTGTTATACAGCAGCGTAAAACGCAGTGGGTTTCCGGGCCCAAACCCGGCCTCAGCCAGCAGCGCCTTGGCTCGCGCAAAGCGCGTCTCACGCGGCCAACTGGCGTAATCCGGGCCATGGAGCGTCATGCCGCCGATATGCTCGGCGCTGAGTAGCCAAGCCGGACGCTGTCCCTGGCCGAGCACCTTCTCAGCAATGACATCCTTGTCCAGCCCCAGATTGAGGGCCAGGCGTACCCGCGTGTCATCGAAGGGCGCCTTGCGAGTATTGAAGTGGTAATAGTAAGTGCCGAGCTTGGGGAAGATTTGAATCTCATCGCCCAGCGCCTGGCGCAGGGCGGCGAACTGCGGGCTCGGGATGCTGCTAATGTCGAGCTCCCCGGCGCGGTAGCGGTTAAAACTCGCCGCCTCCGAGGCGATCGGCAGGTAAGTGACCCGATCGATAACCGTGTGGGCGTCATCCCAGTAGCGCGGGTTGCGTACTCCGCTCACCCGCTCGTTCACAATCCAATCGCCGAGGGTGTAGGCGCCGTTGCCCACAAAATTGCCCGGTTGGGTCCATTTGTCACCATAGCGAGCGATCGCCCGTGAGTTGACCGGCACTAGCGCCGGATGCACCATCATCGATAGGAAGGTGGACAGCGGCTGTGCCAGCGTGATACGCAGCGTGCGCTCATCCGGCGCCGCGATACCCAACGCGCTGGGCGGCAGCTTACCCTCCTGGATCGCAGCGGCGCTCTCCACCCCCATGTTGACCAGATAGGTCCCGTAAGGTGAGGCGGTAGCCGGGTCGATCAGTCGCCGCCAGCTCAGCACCAGATCCTGCGCCGTCAGCGCCTCGCCGTTAGACCAGTGCAGATCGGGACGCAGCGAAAAGGTCCATATCCGCCCCTCATCACTCTGCCAGCGCTCGGCCAGCCCCGGGCGCAGTTGCCCCTCGCCGTCGAGCGTTAGTAAACCCTCGAAGAAGTCACGAAGGATATTGAATTCGACATCGCTTTCCGACCGGTGCGGATCGAGAGAGGCCGGCTCGCTGCCGTTATTGCGCGTCAGCGTCTGGATCGGGGCCAGCGATACCCCCGGCGGCACCACGGCGGCGTGCAGCGCGCCGAGCGAAAGAATAAAAACCCCGAACCCAAACAATAAATTATATTTATTTTTCATATAATTACCCTCCTTGGCTGACATGGCAAATATTAAAGCAGCAAAGCCAGGCGTACGGCAGGGCAAAAAATGGCACAAAAAACCCGGCGCGCGGGCCGGGTCATATTCTGAAGTACCGATCACGCTCAGGAGGCGGGCAGCGCCTTCAGCAAGGCCTTACGCTGGCTGTCCAACGCCTGCACTCGCTCACAGGCCTGCTGGCCGAAGGCGCGCAGATCATTATCCTGCTTATCCCATTCCGTGCGGATAGACTGCTGCAGACCACCGAGGTTGCCCAGCACCGCCTGCAGCGGATTATCCGACTTGCCAGCTTGCAGCAGCCCCTTGGCCCCCATCTCGTTGATGCTGTCCTGCAGTACGCCGCCCAGCGTCTGATTCACCAATGTCTGCCCCTCTTTCTCGACCTGGGCGATCGCCTGATGGTGGAAGGCGTAACCGTCGCTGCGTTTCTCCAGCACCCGGTTCATCTGCGCCTTAAGCTGGGTATCCAGCGTACTTAGACGATTGCGTACGTTGCTGTCACGGCCCAGCTGCTCGACGATGATATTGTCCAGCGCGCCGCGCGCGCGATCCAGGCGCGTCTGCACCCCTTGGTCGATCCACGGCACATCGCGCCGCAGATCCCGCTGCAGCGTCTCGGCCTGACGGCGAGCATCGGCGCTCAGCGCCAACGGATGGCCGTCCCGCGTCACCGCGCCGTCGCGGGATATCTGCAGATTACCGCTGGCACCGACGATCTGTACCTGCTGCGCGCTGATAATGATATCGTCCTGCGGTTTAACCTGGCACTGCCAGGCGGCCTGCGCCTGCGCGGCGGTCAGCAGCAACAGCAGGGAGCATCCCCATTTACCCATCATGACCTCGTTAAAATATTGAGCGGCCAATGCGCTGGGCCAACAGCTCCAGCGCCGCGATTCCGGCCAGTGAATTGCCGCAGCTATCCAGCTGCGGGCTCCAGACGGCAATGATCATCTCCTGAGGCACCACGGCCACCACGCCGCCGCCGACGCCGGACTTCCCCGGCATCCCGACGCGATAGGCAAATTCGCCCGCGCCGTCATACAGGCCGCTGGTCACCATCAACGCATTGATCTGGCGCGCCTGACGCTCGCCGATCACCGGCTCATCCAGCACCAACGCCCGCCCCCGATTGGCAAGATAAACAAAAGTGCGCGCCAGTTCCATACAGTTCATTCTTAAAGCACAGTAGTGGAAATAGTTATGCAGGACGGTAATCACGTCGTTATCAAAGTTACCAAACGACTTCATCAGATAGGCGATCGCCGCATTGCGGTCCGAATGCTCAAACTCGGAGCGCGCCACCCGGGTATCATAGCAGATGTCCGTGCTACCGCTCAGCGCCCACACCACCTCCAGCATACGCTGACGCGGCGCGCTCAGGCGCGACTGCAGCATATCGCACACCACCAGCGCGCCGGCGTTGATAAAGGGGTTGCGCGGCTTGCCCTGCTCCAGCTCCAGCTGCACCAGCGAGTTAAATGGCTGTCCCGAGGGCTCCTTGCCGACCCGCTGCCAGATCTCTGCCTCGCTGTAGCGGTGCATCGCCAGCGTCAGGCTCAGCACCTTGGAGATCGACTGGATGGAGAAACGTTCGCCGGCGTCGCCGGCGCTGAACATCTGTCCGTCTACGGTGCAGACCGCGATACCCAGCCTGCCCGGCGCAACCTCGGCCAGCGCCGGAATATAGTTGGCGACCCGCCCCTGCCCGAGCAGCGGACGAACCTGATCCAAGATCTCGTCTAACAGTTGATCGCTTAATTCAGTTTGCATGGCAAGGCCATTGACTCCACGCGGCGCCTTGGGCGCCATCACGCTAGGGTTACGACCAACGCCGTCCGGCGGACGCTCCCTATTTTCCCGATGCGGCGCCTCCCGACGCAGAGCGCCAGACGCAGGAGAGACAATGAGGGAGAACGGAACAGCGAAGGGGAAACTGCGCCGCCGGTGCGGCGGCGCCAAAGGCGGAGGTTACTCCCACCACACATCAAACAGGTCGCTGACCACAACGTCCAGCATACCCTGGCTTTCCAGCCAGCCTTTCACCAGCTGACGCTGTTCATCGGTGCAGCGGCCAATCTGCTGCAGACAGATCAGCCCTTCCCAGCGCAGGTAGCCGCTGCCGTCAAACGCCAAGCCATTCGGCTCGATCACTTCATCGATCAGACGATCGAGCAGCGTATCCACCGTCTCTACCGGCGTACCCTCGGCAAAACGCCAGCTGGCACTGAAGCCCACTTCCTGAAACTCGTCAATATGCAGCTTTTTGCGCAGACGACGACTACGATTTTTCGCCATTACTCTACCCTCTCAAACATCAGGTCCCAGTTGCCATGCCCCAGACGCTGACCGCGCAGCTCAAACTTGGTGACCGGACGCGAGTCAGGGCGCGGGACATAGGTATTATCGTCGGACAGATTTCTGTAGCCCGGCGCATGATTCATTACTTCCAGCATATGCTCGGCGTAGTTTTCCCAGTCAGTCGCCATATGGAAGACGCCGCCGATCTTCAGCTTACCGCGGATCCGCTCGGCAAACGCCGGCTGCACGATACGACGCTTATGGTGACGCGCCTTATGCCAGGGATCGGGGAAAAACAGCTGCACCATATTCAGCGACGCGTCCGGGATCATTCGCTCCAACACCTCTACCGCGTCGTGACACATCACGCGCAGGTTGTTTACTCCGGCCTCATGGGCAGAGGAGAGGCAGGCGCCCACGCCCGGCGAATGCACTTCGATCCCCAGGAAATCACGCTCGGGGTGCTGCTGTGCCATGGCGACCAGCGAGGCCCCCATGCCGAAGCCGATCTCCAGCACCACCGGCGCCTGGCGCCCAAACAGCGCCGGCAGATCCAGCGCCTCGGGCGTAAACTCGACACCCATCAGCGGCCAGTGCTGCTCCAGCGCCAGCTGCTGCCCTTTGGTCAGGCGCCCCTGACGGCGTACAAAGCTGCGAATACGGCGAATCGCCCGGCCGTTTTCATCAAATTCCGCTGTGATCACATCATTCATGTCGCGTTTTCATCTGTCTGGATAATCAAGGTCAGGGCATTATGCAAAGTTACCCCGTTTACACAAGCGCTGATTTTACCAGCAACGCTAACCCAGCGGGGAAAATCCATGCCATCGCCCCCATATTTTGTGCCACGGCGCCCCCGCTGAACGTGGAAACCCGCCCCTCTCCGTGCCGCCGGCGCCTCGCACTGGCAAGATCCGGTTTACAGGCCGGACAGGCTGTGCTGCAATCCTGTCCCGTTTTCGGCGCTACACACTGAGGATATGACGGATTTATGATGCAGGCGCAACAGTTCGCCCACGCCGTGCTGGCCTGGTACGCGCGCTTCGGGCGCAAAACGCTGCCGTGGCAACACCCCAAGACCCCCTATCGGGTATGGCTCTCCGAGGTGATGCTGCAACAGACCCAGGTCGCCACGGTGCTGCCCTATTTCCAGCGTTTTACCCAACGCTTTCCCGATGTGCAGGCGCTGGCGGCGGCGCCCCTGGATGAAGTGCTGCACCTGTGGACCGGACTGGGCTACTACGCCCGGGCGCGCAACCTGCATAAGGCGGCCCAGCTCATCGTCTCGCTGCATCACGGCGAGTTTCCGCACCACTTCGAACAAGTTGCGGCGCTGCCGGGCATTGGCCGCTCGACGGCCGGCGCCATTCTCTCACTGTCGCTGGGGCAGCATCACCCCATCCTGGACGGCAACGTCAAACGGGTTTTGGCCCGCTGCTACGCCGTCCCCGGCTGGCCGGGGCGTAAAGAGGTGGAAACGCGTCTGTGGCAGCTGAGCGACGAGGTGACTCCTGCCGACGGCGTCAGCCAGTTTAACCAGGCGATGATGGATCTCGGCGCGCTGGTGTGCACCCGCAGCCGCCCCAAGTGCGAGCTATGTCCGCTCAACCCAGGCTGCCTCGCCTATGCCGACGGCAGTTGGGCTGACTTCCCAGGCAAAAAACCTAAGCAGACATTGCCCGAGCGCCAGGCCTACCTGCTGCTGCTGCAGAACGGTGAGACGGTATGGCTACAGCAGCGACCCGCCAGCGGCCTGTGGGGCGGTCTGTTCTGCTTTCCACAATATGACAGCGAGGCGGCGCTGCGCGCTCAGCTGCGCCGCCTGGGGCAGGATTCCGCCGCGGCCCAGACCCTGACGGCGTTCCGCCACACGTTTAGCCATTTTCATTTGGATATCATCCCGGTATGGTCAGCCTACACGACGGCGTCGGCCTGCATGGATGAAGGGGACGGACTCTGGTATAACTTAGCGCAGCCGCCCTCCGTAGGGCTGGCGGCGCCAACCGAGCGTCTTTTACAGCAGCTGCGCAAGCAGCCGCCGGCCAGCGCGACGACCGGCGATGCGACAGAGAAGGAGTAAGCATGAGCAGAACCGTGTTTTGTACGTTCCTCAACCGCGAGGCCGAGGGGCTGGACTTTCAAAGCTATCCCGGCGATCTGGGCAAGCGCATCTATGACCACATATCCAAAGAGGCCTGGGGTCAGTGGATGACCAAGCAAACCATGCTGATCAACGAAAAGAAACTGAATATGATGAACCCTGATGACCGTAGCCTGCTGGCCCAGGAGATGGAGAAGTTTCTGTTCGAAGGCCACGATGTCCACATCGAAGGCTATACGCCGCCGAGTCAGTAAAAGCGGGCGCAGCCGCGCCCTGATGTCATTCAGATATGGCTGTTACAATGAAGAAAGTCCTTGCGCTGGCATTAATCGCCCCGTTGTTGATCTCCTGCTCCGGCAAGAAGCCCGATAGCAACGGTGAAGAATATATAAAAGATACCAACGGGTTCGATATTCTCATGGGGCAGTTTGCCCACAATATTGAGAATATCTGGGGGATTAACGAGGTTCTGATCGCCGGGCCCAAGGACTATGTAAAATACAGCGATCGCTATCTGACCCGTAGCCATATCAACTTTGAGACCGGGCAGATCACCATCGAGACCATCGCCACCCTTGACCCGGCGGAAAGCCTGCGTCAGGCCATCGTCACCACGCTGCTGATGGGCGACGATCCCGGCTCGATCGACCTCTACTCCGACGCCAACGACATCAAGCCCAGCCGGGAGCCCTTCCTCTACGGTCAGGTCCTGGACAACACCGGCCAGCCGATCCGCTGGTCTGGCCGCGCCAACAGCTTCGCCAGCTACCTTTTGCAAAACAAGCTGATGAAACGCACCTCCGGGCTGCATGTCATCTACTCCGTCACCATTCAGCTAGTGCCCAACCATCTGGATAAGCGGGCGCACAAATATCTGGGGATGGTACGGCGCGCCTCGGAGCGCTATGGCGTCGACGAGTCGCTGATCCTGGCCATTATGCAGACGGAGTCCAGCTTTAACCCTTACGCCGTCAGCCGCTCCGACGCGCTGGGGCTGATGCAGGTGATGCAGCACACCGCCGGCAAGGATGTGTTCGTCTCCAAAGGCAAGTGGGGCACTCCTAGCCGCAGCTATCTGTTTGACCCGGAGAAAAACATCGATACCGGCACCGCCTATCTGGCTATCCTGCAGAACACCTATCTGGGCGGGATCCAGAACGCCACCTCACGCCGCTACGCGGTGATCACCGCCTACAACGGCGGCGCCGGCAGCGTGCTGCGCGTCTTCTCCAGCGATAAAGGGCAGGCGGTCAACATCATCAACCAGATGTCGCCCGGCGATGTGTATGAGGCGCTGACCCAGCGTCACCCGTCCGCCGAATCGCGACGCTATCTGTACAAGGTCAACAGCACCCAGAAAAACTACCGCCGCATCCGCTAAGGGCGCGGCGGCGCCTCAGTCGTGCGCGTGGGGATGGGGATGCGCATGCGCCTCCCCGTCGTCCCCCGGCACCACCACCAGCTTACCGTGACGCACCCCGCGTTCGGCGATCACCTGCTCGGCAAAGCGCGTCACCTCGCCCCCGGCCCCCTTCAGCAGCGAAACCTCCAGGCAGCGGCCGTGATCCAGGTGCACATGCAGGCTGGCCAGCGAAAGATCGTGATGATCGTGAAAGGTGCGCGTCAGGCGCTTGGAGAGTTCGCGCGATTCATGATCGTAAACATAGAACAGCGCCGCCACGCAGTGGCCGCTCTGGGACGGCGTCTCCGTCATGCTCTGTAGCCCGGCCCGCGCCAGATCGCGGATGGCCTCGGAGCGGTTCTGGTAGTTGCGCGCCTTGATGATGGCATCGATTTCCGCCATCAGATCGTCATCGAGAGAAAGGGTTACGCGTTGCATCATTCGGCTCCTGTCGCGGTTTGATGGCTGCAGTATGACAAAGATCCGCGCGCGAAAAAACCAGCGTGCGCTAGCGCGCGACGCCGGCCGGAAAGAACGAGTTCACGACATGCCCGCCGCGGTTCAGGCCTGCCTGTCACGCATCTCAAAGCGCGGAGAGACAAAACCGTACAGCGTCCAACCGAGGAAGGTGGCGATCGCCCCCCACATCATCGCCTGTTCGCCGGAGGAGTAGAGCGCATAGAAGCTGTACATTGCGCCGACAAAGGCCAGGATATTGGGCAGACGCGCCCTGGCCGGATCGATCCCCGCGACGCGCTGGATGATCAGCACCGCCGCCATGGAGAGGATATAGGGGATCAGGTTGGTGACCACCGCCAGATTAACCAGCACGTTAAACTGTGCATTGAGCGACGGGCTGATGGTCATCAGCGACAGCACGCTCTGGATCGCGACGATGGCCAACATCCCTTTCACCGGCGCGCCGGACTGAGTTACCCTGCGGAAGATCGCCGGGAAATAGCCCTCATCGGCGGAGGACTTAAACACCTGCGCGATGGTGAACTGCCAGCCCAGCAGAGAGCCGCAGCAGGACATCACCATCAGTGCCATGATGATCTTACCCACCGTCGGATCAAACATCTGGGCAAACGCCATGCCGAACGGCGCGGTCGAGTTGGCCAGATCCATATTCGGTACGATACCGGCGATCACGTTGGTGGAGACAATGTAGATCACCGCCGCGCCCAGGGTGCCGCCGAGTACGGCGATCGGGACGTTGCGCTCCGGATTCTCTACCACGTCGGTATTGGCACAGGCGGACTCCAGCCCCAGAAACGCCCACAGGGTCATGGCAATAGAGGAGCCGATGGCCTCAAAGGTCGGTAGGTGATGTGGGTTCCAGGAGTCGACGTACAGCGTGGGGCTGAACCAGAACCACCCGATCACCGAGATACCGACCACCGGGATGATCACCCCCCAGACCGTCACGCTGCTGATGCGCCCGGTAATCCGCGCCCCGCCGAAGTTGGCCGCGGTACACAGCCACAGTACTCCGATGGTCGCCAGGCAGATCCCCAGCGGGCTCAGCGAGGCACCGATAAGCTCCGTGCCGTAGCCGACGGCGGAGATGGCGATGGCCACGTTGGCGATCAGAAGCGAAACGCCGTAGGTATAGTTGGCCATAAAGTTGCCGGACTTGCCGAAAGCATACTCGGCGTAGCCACCCATCCCGCCGGACTTGCGGCTATACATCCCGCACTTGGCGAAGGCGTAGGCCAGCGCCATCGAACCCACGGCGGTCACCAGCCAGGAGACGATGGAGATGGTACCCACCTCCGCTAGCTTGGTCGGCAGCATGATGATGCCGGACCCCATCATGTTCACCGCCGTCAGTATGGTTAACTGCACGACGCCCATCTTATTGCCGCTAGACGTACTCATAGTTTCTCTCTCTCAAAATGCGGGGAGCCGGGCAGGAGCAACCCAGGAGCCGCGGCCCCCCGCCAACCTTGTTTTATTGGTAATGTCGATGTAAAGGCTGTTACTGCTTGATCACATAGCCATAGGCGCGCTTGCGGCCATCCTCATCCTGCTGGATGTAGACCCCCTGCAGCTCCGGCGCGAAGCCCGGCAGCAGGTTGATGCCCTCTTCCAGCGCCAGGAAGTAGCGCTGCACCGAGCCGCCCCAGATCTCGCCCGGCACCACGCACAGCACCCCCGGCGGGTACGGCAGCGCCCCTTCCGCCGCGATGCGGCCTTCGGCCTGCGCCAGGGAGACCAGCTCGACGTTGCCGCGCACGAACGCGATGTTGGCCTGCTGCGGGTTCATCGCCACCCGTGGGAAGTGCGCCTTGCGGAACATCTCCTTCTGCAGCTGCTTCACGTCGTGGCTGACGTACAGGTCGTGCATCTCCTGGCACAGCTGACGCAGGGTGTAGCCGCGGTAGCGCGCCTCGTTGGCGCGGTAGAGGGACGGCAGCACCTCGGCCAGCGGGGCGTCCTGCTCCAGCAGGCGCTCGAAGCGGGCGATCTGGGCCACCAAATGCTGCATCTTGGCCATGTCCTCCGCCGGGGTCAGCAGGAACAGGATCGAGTTCAGGTCGCATTTCTCCGGCACGATGCCGTTTTCGCGCAGGAAGTTGGCCAGAATGGTCGCCGGCACCCCAAAGGCCTGGTATTCGCCGCTCTTGGCGTCGATGCCCGGAGTGGTCAGCATCAGCTTGCACGGGTCGACAAAGTACTGATGCTCGGCATAGCCCTCAAAGGCGTGCCAGCGATCGCCGGGGATGAAGTTAAAGAAGCGCAGATCGTTGGCCATCTCCTCGGTGTCGAAGGCGTCCCACGGGCGGCCGTCCACGGTCTCCGGGATGAAGGGGCGGATGTGCTGGCAGGTCTTCAGCAGCAGCTTACGGGTTTCAATGCCCACCCGGACGCACTCCATCCACATGCGCTTGCCGCTGTCGCCGGCGTGCATGCGGGCGTTGACGTCCAGGGCGGCGAACAGCGGGTAGAACGGGCTGGTGGAGGCGTGCATCATAAAGGCGTTGTTCAGCCGTTTATGGTTGACATAGCGCGCCTGCCCCTTGATATGCCGGTCTTTCTTGTGGATCTGCGAGGTCTGGGAGAAGCCGGCCTGCTGTTTGTGCACCGACTGGGTCACCAGGATCCCCGGATCGTTCTCGTTCAGCTCCAGCAGCAGCGGCGAGCACTCTTTCATCATCGGGATGAACTGCTCATAGCCGACCCAGGCGGAGTCGAACAGGATGTAGTCGCACAGGTGACCTATCTTGTCCACCACCTGGCGGGCATTGTAAATAGTGCCGTCGTAGGTACCGAGCTGGATAACCGCCAGGCGGAACGGCCGCTGTTCCCCGGCGCGCGCCGGGGCGACCTCACGCACCAGGTCACGCAGGTATTTCTCTTCAAAGCAGTGTGCGTCGATGCCCCCGATGAAACCGAACGGGTTGCGTGCGGTTTCCAGGTAGACCGGCGTAGCGCCGGCCTGAATCAATGCGCCGTGGTGGTTAGATTTATGGTTATTACGGTCAAAGAGGACCAGATCACCGGGCGCCAGCAGCGCGTTGAGCACCACTTTATTGGAGGAGGAGGTGCCGTTGAGCACAAAGTAGGTCTTGTCGGCGTTGAACACCTTGGCCGCATGCTGCTGGGCGGCGCAGGGGGCGCCTTCGTGGATCAGCAGGTCGCCCATGGAGACGTCGGCGTTGCACAGATCGGAGCGGAACAGGGCCTCGCCGAAGTAGTCGAAGAACCGGCGGCCGGTGGGATGGCGGCGGAAGAACTGCCCGCCCTGATGCCCCGGGCAGTCAAAGGCAGCGTTGCCCTGCTGGACATAGGCCTGCAGGCTGCCGAAAAACGGCGGCAGCAGCTCGGCCTCATATTTCTGCGCCGCGCTTTCCAGCTGCTTGCCATAAAAGTCCTGATTGCCATCGCCGCAGGCAAATACGCCGGTCAGGCGCGGCAGATATTCGGCCGGCAGACGCTGATCGCACGCCTCGGCGACAAAGACGGGCAGGCCAAAGGCGCTCTGCTCGACCTTCTCCAGCGCGCCGCCCAGCGCATCCTGTACCGACAGCACCACGGCGGCAACGTCGGTCAGATCGCTATCATTAATATCTACCGTCATACGTGAGGTATTAAAATATGCAATGACATTTAGACTTACTGCAATTTTTAAACTATTCATATCACTCACTCTCATGTATTTATTTTGAGCAAAACAATCCCGTGGATTTAAATGTAATTAAATCCATCATCCACAGCATTTTCTCACGGCAAGACTTTCCCGCAACGATTTATATAATTAAATCATTGTTATTAATGGAAATATGCCATGCCAAGCAGCACGAGGCTACCGTGACGACAAACGCTTATCGTGGTGTGTCAATAGAGATCTGTCCGCATGAATACCCTGCGGCTAACGCGCAGAAATACGCAAACGGAAGAAGAGACATGACACTCCGCGACAACGGATGTCATGACATGAAGAGAATTATCTTGCGTTGAACAGATGAAAATCAAAACAGCGACGGTGCGCCATCATCATGATATGGGTCACCCGCCGGATATGTGGCCAAAATCGATTGTTATTTTCCATTTTAATTTCCCCTTTTACCTGGAAACTGGTTCTATTGTAATCAATTACCGGCGGACTGCTGTGATACATATCACTAACAGACAGCCACCATGGCGATACATAGATCTAAAAAGCAATCGACATAGCATATTAATTCACTCAAAAATGGCAATGCACCAGAGAATAGATCTATTTTACAACATAAATATGCGCCATTTTAGCCGCACACGTACCTTGCACATAACGGCCAAATCCTGTCACACCTCACCATACAACAACAAAAGCAGAACAAAAAACAAACACGATCACCATTGACAATCAAACCATTTTTAATGAATAAATATTCATGCTTATTATTTTATACGCAATCCAATTCTGTGATAAAGATCGTAGAAATCGCCGTTATGACATCGATGCACCGTGCGCCGCTGGCAAACGCAGCCGCCACGCACCGCGAGCGCCAGTGCAATAAATAGGCACTCGCACGGCGCGGCGGGAAATAACGTTGACGCCGAGGCCAGAATCAGGTTTAATGCGCCTCGTTGCCCGGATAGCTCAGTCGGTAGAGCAGGGGATTGAAAATCCCCGTGTCCTTGGTTCGATTCCGAGTCCGGGCACCACTTCTTCTGAAAACCCTGCCTTATGGCGGGGTTTTTGCTTTTTGGCCACCCTCATCGCCCATATCCCTGTGGCCGATCGTCTTCGCTCGCTCATATTATTTCCCCAGGCCCCTCGGGTTGCCTTCATCATACGCTGTAGCCTCCTCTTGGGACCGGCGCGGATTGAACGCCTATGTGGCCAGCGGTATAACAGGCGTACTCATTGGCCATTGAGGCAACTGCCCTCGGCAAGACCAGGCGTTCAGCGCGCTATCGAGAAATCCCGGGCTGCCTGTTGCGAATTACATCACGATATTTTATAAAAGCGAATGCCAATATTCGCATAGCCGATTGCGTTATATCTATCTCCGCCACAGCACGCGCCATCCCCAAAACAGAGTATAATTTGATATACATTCATATGTCGCAATGTATTTTCACTAAGCCGCGATAGATATTACAAAATACAATCGTTAATTTTAATCCATAGGCGTTAAATATAAGCCATCGCTTATATAAACAAACCGAGATAGATACCTGGTATGCTTTATAAAAACATGCCGTACTATATCAAGATTGGCAGCGATGTACAGGAGTCGATATTCCATTACTGATAACACCCTATTTAAACATTCCCATTCAACCCGCAAGGCGAATTATATGAAGCGTTCTATCTTTTCTATTCTGGCCGGCATGGCTCTCATATCACTGGCAAGATGCGCCGCATCCCCCCATCGCCTCCCATCAAAACGGCTGTACCATAGCCGGAATAAACATGAAAAATTATGCAGTAACGTGCCATTCTTCACAGAAAGATCCCGTAGACTGGGCCCCCTGGAGCTAATGGTAATACACAAGCCAATGGCGCCAGCGAGTATGGCTAGCTGATTTAAAATCCTCATTATGATGGCTTGTTTTTTGCTTTTATCATTACCAGAAATTAGCCTCAACAGACCAAATAAGCCACCCTCAAGGGCGGCCTATTTATATCTATCCTATCTTTTTAACCAAGGGACATAAATTAACGATAAAGGTAGTTAATCCAAGGTAAACAGATAAATAGATATGCCAACAGATTGACCAGACCGAAGATGGCCCCCAGCCGCCAGAAGTCTTTAGAGGGCAGATAACCGCTGCCAAAATAGATTGGGCTTGGCCCCGTTCCATAGGGTGTGATAATCCCCATGATCCCCAATGACAGAGAGATAGCCAGAGAGAACTCCATCATATTAATCCCATGAATATCCATAGCGGCTGCGATCATCACCGGGATCAGCGCCGTGGCATGAGCCGTCGTGCTAGCAAAGAAGTAGTGCAACAGATAAAAACACAGGAGCAGCGATACGCTGGCAACCACCACTGACATCCCATTGAGATAATGAGAGATAACGAGCCCAAACCAATGTACAAAGCCGACGGTGGACAGCCCTGAGGCCAGAGAGACCAGCGTGCCGAACCAGAATAGCGTATTCCACGCCGCTTTATTGCCGATGACATCATCCCAGCTAATCACATTGGTTATCAGCATCAGCGCAATAACCAATAGCGCCGCGATGGCTGAGTTGATTAATCCTCCGCCGAATACCCACAGCAGCAGCGCAAGCGCGACGAACAGGAGCAGTAGCTTCTCTCGGCGTGACAGCCCCCCTAAATTCGTCAGCTCCTGTTTGGCCCATTTAGGCACCTCATCATTGATTTTCACCTCCGGTGTATACAGCCAGTAACCCAGCAGCGGCGTCAGCAGCCACAGAACAATCCCGCACGGTAAAAAGGCAATAAACCAGCTGCCCCAGGAAATCTGTAGCCCCGTCATCTGGTTAATCAGCGCGCTGGACAGCAGATTGGGTGCCAGGGCGGAAAGAAACATGGAGCTGGTAACGCAGGTGATCGAAATGGAAACCCACATCAGATAGGAGCCGATCCGCCGGGCGCTGGGATCGTTGGGTTTCGAGTCATACAGCGGCGGCAGGTTACTGATCACCGGGTAGATGGTTCCGGCGCTACGCGCCGTATTCGACGGAGTAAAGGGCGCCAGTACCAAATCGGCAATGGCGATGGCATACCCCAGGGTCAGCGAGCGCCGTCCCAGGGATTTGACCAGCAGCAGTGAAATACGCCGACCCAGCCCGGTTTTTTCATATCCCAATGCAAACATAAAGGCGCTGAAGATCAGCCATACCGTTGAATTGGAGAAACCGGAGACCGCCCACCTAAACGCCGCCGACGCAGCATGAAAATGCGGCAGCGCCAGCTGCTCCGGAGAGAACAGCACCCAGCGCCCCAGCCCCGCAATAATAACGATCGCGATCAGACCAATAACCGCGCCCGGTAAGGGTTCTATAATCAAACCGACAATTGAGCCGATAAAAATAGAAAAATAGAGCCATGCGTGGTGGCTGAGCCCCGCCGGAGCGGGTAGACAGGCCAATGCGCCGCCCACGATAAAAGGTATCAGGATAGAATAACCCTTTTTCATACTAATCCTCAGAAAATATAATTTAATAACCCCACTTGCCAATTACCTCCCTAACCTCCCTGACGGACCACGGTTCCTGTCGTCCCCGTTCAATACCAGAGCTATTTACTCAAGTATTAATCAATATATATTCACCCTATTCGTTGAGACCAATAAAGGACAGCGCGATATGGTGCCGCGGAATAGACATTGCGACAGAGGACATCCGCCCTCTCCGACTGTGGCTCTGCTGAAATAAATAAAGGCGTATTTCCATACGTGCAGACAATAAAATGCGGATTAAACGCACCTCGACTGCATAGTTATTTATTAACCCTACTCTTGGCGACAGTGACAATCCGAAACTATTTGTAAACTAATCACGGTATCTGTATCTAATTCATCATGACAGCGCGATGCGCCCATTCAGCGGGAAGCCTGTGAATGGGGTCACAGCGATTACGGAACGAGGGCGTTAGCGTGGGGAGCGCAATAAAATATCGGTGCCCCCCGCTGATCGCCCAGGTTCATTTGATATCGATGATAACGCCACACCCATTCATGGAAAAGAATAATAATTCTTATTTTCATTAATATCTTTTTTCTTCAACGTCGCTGCGCAGTTCTGATCAATCTGTGCGGAAAGAAAAACTGCCATGTCGCGGCGTACTCTATCGATATCAGCCACTAAATAACCAAGCATTTGCTTTGCTTATTCGGCGGCAATGATTTTACCCTAATATAATCACTCAGTTAGCCCATGGTTATTATAGGCCGAAACAGAAACCAATTATCCTCAATCAACATACTGAAATTATAACTGTTTTTCTCACTGGCTAATTCCGCTATCTATGCTATTTCATAAATGGGTGTCACTTTGTAATCATCGGTATAACGCGATACTGTGAAACGGATAAGTCGGGGAAACATAAATGGGCGGCGCTGAATGCGGGCAGGTCTGCTCGTAGCTAAACAGGTTGTTACGCGGCTTCACAGACTAAAAGCATCATCGATATGCAAAAAAAAAGGTGTCGATATGAGTAATCAACCGTTAGAGAGCCAAAACGCGCGCGTATTAAAAAATTGGGATCCTGAAGACGAAAACTTTTGGAAAGCAACGGGAAACAGTATTGCAAAAAGGAACCTATGGGTCTCCGTATTCTGTCTCGTACTGGCGTTCTGTATTTGGATGGTATTCAGTTCTGTCGTTATCAAGCTTAATCACATCGGATTTAATTTTACGACCAATCAACTCTTCTGGCTGGCGGCCTTACCCTCGATCTCCGGCGCCATTCTGCGTATTCCATTCTCTTTCGTCGTCCCCATTTTTGGCGGACGCCGCTGGACCACGATCAGCACCGCGCTGCTGCTAATCCCCAGCGTTTGGCTGGGCTGCGCGATTCAGGACCCGCAGACGTCGTTCTATTCGTTTGCCTGTATCGCCATCCTGTGCGGTATCGGGGGCGGCAACTTTGCCTCGAGCATGGCGAATATCAGCTTCTTTTTCCCTAAACGCCTGCAGGGGTATGGCCTGGGGATCAACGGCGGGCTGGGCGATGGCGGGATCGGCGTCGTACAGCTGTGCGTCCCGCTGGTGATCGGCATCGGACTGTTCGGCAGCCTGGGCGGAGCACCGCAGCATGTTGATCATAATACGATGATTTGGCTACAAAATGCGGCCTTCCTCTGGGTTCCCTTTATCATTATCGCCTGCCTGCTCTCCTGGTTCATGATGAACGACATTGCGGGTATGCAGTCATCGCTCTCTTCCCAGTTCGTCATTTTGGGTAAGAAAGATACCTGGATAACCAGCCTGATTTACTTGGCCACCTTCGGTTCTTTCGTCGGTTTCTCCGCGGGATTTGCGCTGCTGACCAAGACCCAGTTTCCGGATATCGACATCATCGACTACGCGTTTGTCGGTCCGCTGCTGGGCGCTATCGCCCGTCCCATCGGCGGACGCCTCTCTGATAAATTCAGCGGCTATCGCATCACGCAGGTGGCTTTCTTCTTCATGATTATCTTTAGCCTGCTGATCGTGCCGACCCTGCCGAGCGAGCGCAGCAGCGGCTCCTTTATTCTGTTCTACATCGTCTTCATGGGGCTGTTTATCTTTACCAACCTTGGCAGCGGCTCCAGCTTCCAGCTTATTTCACAGATTTTCCACCAAAAATCCGCGCAGGAAGCGCAGCAGCAGGGGATGCAGGGTAAACATGTCGAGCAGTATGCCGATGTGATGAGCTCGGCGGCGCTCGGCTTTACCTCCGCCATCGGCGCCTTCGGCGGCTTTATCATTCCCAAAACCTTCGGCAGCGCCATTACTCTGACCCACTCCGTGCTGTTGCCGCTGGTTTGCTTCAGCGTCTTTTACCTGCTGTGCATGGGCGTCACCTGGCTGTCCTATGGAAGGCACCATTAATCGTCGGGAGAAACGGACATGAGTACCTTTCTAAAAAAGATCCGCTACTTCACCGCAGGCAAACCCATGGCCGCCAATGCCCATGAGCTGTACCTGCAGGACAGCTCCGACTGGGAGCAGAGCTACCGCAGCCGCTGGCAGTACGATAAGGTGGTGCGATCCACCCATGGGGTGAACTGTACCGGCTCCTGCAGCTGGAAAATCTATGTCAAAAGCGGGCTGATTACCTGGGAGACACAGTATACCGACTACCCAGAAACGCCCATCGATCTGCCCAATCACGAGCCGCGCGGCTGCCCGCGCGGCGCCAGCTACTCCTGGTATATCTATAGCGCCAACCGGATTAAATACCCGCTAATGCGCAGGGCGCTGCGGGATCTGTGGCGTGAGCAGAAAGCGCAGCACCCCGACGCCGTCGACGCCTGGCAGGCCATTCTGGACAACCCCGAGCTGAGCCAGCGCTATAAGCGCGAGCGCGGTATGGGCGGCCTGGTCCGCGTCTCATGGCAAGAGGCCAACGAACTGATCGCGGCGTCCAATATCGCTACCGTCAAACGCTTTGGCCCCGATCGCGTCGCCGGATTTTCGCCGATCCCGGCTCACGCCATGCTCTCGTTCGCCTCCGGCTCCCGCTACCTGTCGCTGATCGGCGGCACCTGCCTGAGCTTCTACGACTGGTACTGCGATCTGCCGCCCTCCTCTCCGCAAACCTGGGGCGAACAGACCGACGTGCCGGAGTCCGCCGACTGGTATAACGCACAGTATTTGGTGATGTGGGGATCCAACGTGCCGCAGACCCGTACGCCGGACGCCCACTTTATGACCGAGGCGCGCTACAACGGCACCAAGGTGGTGGCCATCAGCGCCGACTATGCGGAAAACTGTAAGTTCGCCGATGAGTGGCTGGCACCGCGGGCCGGCACCGATTCCGCGCTGGCACTGGCATTGGGGCAGGTTATTCTGCAGCAGTTTTACCTACGGCAGCCCTGCGACTACTTTGTCCGCTATGCCAAACGCTTTACCGATTTTCCGATGCTGGTGATGCTAACGCCCTGCTCCGGCCAAGAGAACACCTATCAGTCCGGACGCTACCTGCGTGCCGCCGATCTGGCGGCATGGCGAGACCAGCCGTTGGCCCAGTGGAAAACGCTGGCATTCGACCAGGACTCACGGCAGATCGTCATTCCCCGCGGCTCGGCGGGATTTCGCTGGGATCAAGGGGGACAGTGGAACACCGTACAGCAGGATGCCCTCAGCGGCGCCGCGATCGATCCGCTACTGAGCCTACAGACGCTGGATGAAGGCGAACTCTGCGTCGTTCAGCCTGACTTCAGCCATGACAACGCCAACGACCGCTATACCCATGGTCAGGTGCCGGTGCACTGGATCACCACGGTCAGCGGCGAGCGCATCGCCGTCGCCACCGTCTTCGATCTGATGCTGGCCCACTACGGCCTGCGCCCGCGCACAGGGGAGAGCCCCGCAGAAGATGCCCCCTGCTCTCCGGCCTGGGCCGAGGCCATTACCGGCGTGCCGCGCCAGCAGATCATCCGTCTGGCGCAGGAGTTTGCCAACAACGCCCGCTTAACCCATGGCCGCTCGCTGATCATCGTCGGCGCTGGGATCAACCACTGGTTCCATAGCGATATGACCTATCGCAGCATCATCAACGTGCTGATGATGTGCGGAACCATCGGCGTCAACGGTGGCGGCTGGGCGCACTACGTCGGTCAGGAAAAGCTACGGCCGCTGGCCGGGTGGGCGCCGGTCGCCCTGGCGGGAGACTGGCAAAGCCCGGCGCGGCTGATGAACGGCACCTCATTCTTCTACAATCACACCAGCCAGTGGCGCTATGAAAACGTGGATGCCCATACGCTGCTGTCACCGCTGGCCGAACGTGACCGGTTCCCCCATAGCCTGATCGACTTCAACGTCATCGCCGAACGCCTGGGCTGGCTGCCCTCCTCTCCCCAGTTGGATCGTAACCCGCTCACGCTGGCCGCCGGGTCGGCGGAGGGCGATGTCAAGGCCGGAGTCGCGCAGGCGCTGAAACAGGGCTCCCTACGCATCGCCAGCGAAGATCCCGACGCGCCGGGAAACTATCCGCGCGTACTGTTTGTCTGGCGGGCCAACCTGCTCGGCTCCTCCAGTAAAGGACATGAATACTTTCTGAAACATCTGTTGGGCACCCGCCACGGCGTCATGGAGCAGGATCTGCAGCAAAAGGGGCTACCGCTGCCGCAGCAGGTCGCCTGGCGCGACAGCGTAGAGGGCAAGCTGGACCTGCTGGTGACGCTCGACTTCAGAATGTCCACCACCTGCCTCTATTCAGACGTGATCCTGCCGTCCGCCACCTGGTATGAGAAGGAAGATCTCAGCAGTACCGACATGCATCCCTACGTTCATCCCTTTACCCGCGCCATCGATCTCATGTGGGAGGCGCGCTCGGACTGGGAGATATTCAAAGGGATCGCCCGGCAGTTCTCCGCGCTGTGCGAGGGGCATCTGGGCAAAGAGCGCGACGTCATGCTCACGCCGCTGCTGCATGACTCGCCGGCAGAGCTGGGCCAGGCCTGCGGCGTCAGCGACTGGAAAAACGATCCGCAGACCTTTGTCGCCGGAAAAACCGCGCCCGCCATCGCCGTCGTGGAGCGCGACTATCCGCAGACCTATTTTAAATATACCCACCTCGGCCCGGCGCTGGCGGTCCACGGCAACGGCGGCAAGGGCGTACACTGGGACACCCGACCAGAGATCGACAGCCTGTGCGCGCGTCACGGCAGCGAGACGCTGGACGGCGTCGGCCCCTGTGCCAACATGCAGGATGCCACCCAGGCGCTGGAGACCATTCTCACTCTGGCGCCGGAAACCAACGGCCAGGTCGCCGATCGCGCCTGGCGCGATCTGGCCGCCAAAACCGGCCAGCAAGAGATAGCCGGACTGGCCGCCGACAAGAAAGGCGTGCACTACCGTTTCGCCGATATTCAGCGCCAGCCGGGACGGGTGATCGCCAGCCCGCTGTGGTCGGGTATTGACAGCGATCGGCACGCCTACACCGCCGGCAGCCTGAATATCACCCACGCCGTCCCCTGGCGCACCCTGACCGGCCGTCAGCAGGCCTATCAGGATCACGCCTGGATGCAGGCCTTCGGCGAAGGCTTCGCCTGCTATAAACCCCCGCTGGATACCCAAAGCTGCCGCAGCGTACGCGAACATACGGCCAACGGGCAGCCGGAGCTGGTGCTGAACTTTGGCACCGCCCATCAGAAATGGGGGATCCATTCCACCTATACCGACAACCAGATCATGCAGACCCTGTCGCGCGGCGGCCCGCTGATCTGGATCAGCGAGCACGATGCACAGCGCGGCGCCATCGCCGACAACGACTGGGTAGATCTGTTTAACGGTAACGGCGCCATGGTGGCGCGTGCGGTGGTCAGCCAGCGCATTCCCGCCGGGCTGGCGCTGATGTACCACGCCCAGGAGCGTACGCTGAACATGCCCCTGTCGGAGGTCACCGGGGAACGCGGTGGGATCCACAACTCCATTACCCGGATTTGTCCCAACCCGATCCACATGATCGGCGGCTATGCCCACCTGTCATGGGGCTACAACTATTACGGCACCATCGGCTCCAACCGGGATGAGACTGTGATTATCCGCAGACTGAACCGGGTGGAGTGGGACTGAAACCGATCGGGAAGAGGGAGAAAAAAATGAAAATTCGTGCACAGGTTTCCATGGTGCTAAACCTCGATAAGTGCATCGGTTGCCACACCTGCTCGGTGGTGTGCAAAAACGTTTGGACCAGCCGTGAGGGCATTGAATACGGCTGGTTCAACAACGTAGAAACCAAGCCGGGGCGCGGCTTTCCC
Organism: Edwardsiella sp. EA181011; assembly: GCF_000800725.1. Classification (NCBI taxonomy): domain Bacteria; kingdom Pseudomonadati; phylum Pseudomonadota; class Gammaproteobacteria; order Enterobacterales; family Hafniaceae; genus Edwardsiella; species Edwardsiella sp. EA181011. The sequence continues at coordinate 342,948 of NZ_CP011364.1, forward strand.
CGCGACTGGGAGGATCAGGATAAGTGGCACGGCGGCTGGCAGCGAGTCAACGGCCAACTGACGCCGCGCATGGGCGGCAAACTCAGCCTGCTGGCCAAAATCTTCGCCAATCCGCATATGCCGGCGATAGGGGACTACTATGAACCTTACTCCTTCGACTACGCGCATTTGCACAACGCCCCCGCCGGCGCACGCCACCAGCCGACGGCGCGCCCCTATTCGCTGCTCACCGGCAAGACGCTGGAGAAAATTGAGGGCAGCGCCAACTGGGAGGATGACCTGGGCGGCGAAGCCCGCGTCCGTCAGGGCGATCGCAATCTGGATGGGCTGGACAAGCAGCGGTATGCCCAGTTTGAACAGACCTTCATGATGTACCTGCCGCGCTTGTGCGAACACTGCCTTAACCCGGCCTGCGTCGCCTCTTGCCCCAGCGGCGCCATCTATAAACGGGCCGAAGACGGCGTGGTGCTGATCAATCAGGATCAGTGCCGCGGCTGGCGCATGTGCGTCAGCGCCTGCCCCTACAAGAAGATCTACTACAACTGGAAAAGCGGGAAATCGGAGAAGTGTATTTTCTGCTACCCGCGCATCGAGGCCGGACTGCCGACCCTGTGCTCCGAGAGCTGCGTCGGACGTATCCGCTATATCGGCGTCATGCTGTACGATGCCGAGGCGATCCCCGCCGCGGCGGCAGAGGCGGATCCGCAGGCGCTGTATGAGGCGCAGATGAAGATCTTCCTCGATCCCGGCGATCCGGACGTCATTGCGCAGGCCCGCCGCGACGGCATCAGCGATGAGATCCTGGAGCATGCCCAACGTTCGCCGGTCTACCGTCTGATTAAGGAGTGGCGCCTGGCGCTGCCGCTGCATCCGGAGTTCCGTACGCTGCCGATGGTGTGGTACGTGCCGCCCCTGTCGCCGATCCGCTTCGATGACGCCGGCCTGGCCGAACCCCACGATATCCACCTGGCGGAGCTGGCGCAGATGCGTATTCCGATCGACTATCTGGCCAACCTGCTGTGCGCCGGTAACCGTAAGCCGGTAGAGGCGGCGTTGACCCGCCTGATCGCACTGCGTCACTACCGCCGCAGCCTGCTCAGCCCACAGGCGCCGCAGTGGCTGCAGCAGGCCGATCTCAGCGCTCCGCAGGCCGAGGCCATGTACCGCCTTCTGGCGCTGGCGCCGTACCATGAACGCTTCGTGATCCCCACCGGGATGCATCGCCCGGGAGGCGATCGCGAATATATTGAGCACGGCAGCTGTGGCTTCAGCTTCAATGCGCCCCACGATACCGACGGCGCCAACCTCACCGGCTATCGCCCCGACGATCGCCTGGTGATCAACACCCATAGCAAGGAGTAAGCCATGCTGAGCCTGTTAATATTGGCCCGCCTACTGGACTACCCCGATGAGGCGCTGTGGCAGGCGCGCGGTGAGCTGGAGGCGGCGCTGCCGCAGTGTCGCGAAATGACGGCGCAGCAGCAGGGGCGCCTGCAGGCGTTTATCGCCCATTACTGGGAGGCCCCGCTGGCAACCCGTCAAAGCGATTACATCACGCAGTTCGATCACACCCGCCGCTGCGCCCTGTATCTGTGCGAACACCAGCTAGCCGAGTCCAAAAACCGCGGGCAGGCGATGGTCAATATCCTGAGCCACTATCGCCAGGCCGCGCTGGAGCCCGCGCCGCGAGAGCTGCCCGACTATCTGCCGATGGTGCTGGAGTTTGCCTACCTGCAGTCACAGCGCCAGCCTGAGGAGGGCCGGCGTATCCTGACGCAAATTGCCGGTGTGGCGGAGATTCTATACCGCCGCACCCACGACGGTATCTATAGCATACTGTTCCAGCTACTGCTGCAGCTGGCCGGCAGAGAGACCGATGGCCTGACGCCGGAGGCCGACGGTGCGCCGACGATGGCGATCGATGCGGAGTGGGATCGCGCGCACGCCCCGGCCCGCGTTGAGCTCCCCGACATGCCCCAGGGCCGTTCGGCGCCGGTTCACTACCTGGATCTTGAGCGATAAGGAGGATTGAATGTCCGCACTGTCCTATTTTTTATTCAACATCTACCCCTATATCGCCATCACGGTGCTGTTGCTGGGGTGTCTCTATCGGTTCGACTATGGTCAATACACGTGGAAAAGCGGCTCTTCGCTGCTGATGGCCAACGGGCGCTATAGCCGCTATGCGCTTAACCTGTTTCACGTCGGCATGCTGGGAGTTTTCTTCGGCCACGTGGCCGGACTGCTGACGCCACGCTCTTGGTATGATGCCTATATCTCCAGCCAGACGCATCAGATCCTGGAGCTGATCGCCGGCAGCGTCTTCGGCACCCTGCTACTGATCGGCGCGCTGATGCTCTTGGCCCGCCGCCTCTTCTGCGCCCGGGTCGCCGCCACCTCGCCGTTTTCCGACAAGCTGATCCTGATCCTGCTGACGATCCAGATCTGCCTGGGCATGCTGACGATCCCGGTCGATCTGCTGCACCCCTCCGGCGCCACGCTGCAAAACCTGATCAGCTGGAGCCAGGGGATCGTGACCTTCCGTCCCGATCCTGCCCAGTATCTGCAAGAGGTCAACTGGCTGTTCAAGGTGCATATGGTGCTGGGGCTGACCATTTTCCTGATCTTCCCCTTTACCCGTCTGGTGCATATCTGCAGCCTGCCGCTGGGCTATCTCCTACGGCGACGCCAGGTCGTTAAAACCCTGCGCTAAACGCGCTTTTCCGCCTCGACGCGGCGCCAGCCCTAAACCCGCTGACGCCGCCGTCCACGTTACTGAATAACGCCGCAGGCCATACGCGCACCGCCGCCGCCCAGCGCGTGCGGATGATCGTCATAGTTATCGCCGCCGACGTGCACCATCAGCGCATGCCCCTTCAGCTGGGCGAGCGATTTCAGACGCGGTGCCAGCACGGCATAGTTCGCCGTACCGTCCGCATTGACCACCAGTCCCGGCAGATCGCCCAGATGCCCGGCATCGCTGTAGGGCCCCATATGCTTACCGCGCTTCTCGGGATCCCAGTGACCACCGGCCATCAGGGCCGGCACCGGTTTACCCTCTTTGACACCCGGCAGGCAGCTGGCGTTTTCATGGACATGAAAACCGTGGATCCCCTGCGGGAGACCGCGCAGGCTGGGCGTAAACAGCAGGCCATAGGGCGTTTCGCTGACCGTCACCTCACCGATCGTCGGTCCCGCCCCCTGCGGCCCCGCTTCATACAGCGTTATCGACTCAGAGGCGCTGTAGGCAGCCCCGCTCATCAACGCGGTGGCCAGTACCAATATTTTCATTTTTTTCATATCGTTATCTCCATATTGTTTCTTGTAATCTCTGCACTCCATTTTCATGCTAACAAAAAAAAAACCGTTTACTAACAAAAAAAAGGCCGTATTGACGTAAGGGTGACAAAAGTCACTCTGCCCGCACCCACCCCCACGCGCCACCGCTCGGTGTGACGCGATGAAATGACAGATAAAAAAGAGCCGCGCCGTTATTTTTTCGACTCAGCGCAAAGAATACTCCGAATATGCGTTGCTTTGCTCGGCACGTGCCCATACCGCCGTCCTGTGCTATCAGCGCGAGAAAAAATGGAATAGGTACCCACCCGGCGAGGCGCAATAAATTATTTTTCTATACCAGCTCAAAACAAAAAGAAATAAGTATTGGACAAAGCAAAAATAGACGTATAGCTACCCATGCTTACCGACGACAATAGACCTGCCGCACAAAGCGTAGCTATCCCATCAACAAACCGTGCGTCCGCCAAGGTCAGCACCAGCCCTCTTCGCGGGGATGCTGGAGCGCTCTGCCGCTGTGTTCTTGACGCCGCACCGGCAGAGGAAATAACAGAAATACGCCCCGTTATGTCCAAAAATAAACGCCGGCCTGGCGATAAGATGGGCTAATTCAGCTTTATAAGTTATATCGGAGTTTATTTTAATTCTCTAAAAAGCTAACCGGATCATATTTCTATGTCTCGCCAACACACTCTTCAGGATAAATAGTGAGCGCTCGTAAACCGTTTTTGTCGCATTCATCCCCGCTCGTCGCTTGTTATTTTCAACGAATGGAAAACATTCGATACAATTTTATTTTTCCCGTTGATTTTATTCATATTAAATAAATTCAAATTTTCTTCATTGCTGGCTATCATTATGCCGCGTGTTCTTTTTTTGTGACACAGGTCACCCGATAGGTCCTCTGTCACGCGATAGTTGATAATCAGGAATCCATCATGAAAGCATTCACTAAACTGGCCCTGTTCGTAGGTCTGGTCTCTGGCGCAACTCTGGTCAACGCCGCCGGCATCAACAACACCGGTTACTATGCCGGTGCCAAAATGGGTATCAGCGCCGAGCATCTGTTCGATCAGAAAGATGTTAACGGCAACGGCATGAGCAACGATAACAAAGGCGTCGGTAACGCCGGCCTGGTTTTCGGCTATAACTTCGAAAACCAGTTCAGCCTGCCGGTTCGCGCCGAGCTGGACTACACCTTCCGCGCTAACGCCACCTCCAGCCATACCAACGATGCCGCAGAGACCAACGACAGCCGTCTGGGTCTGCAGACGCTGATGGTTAACGGTTACTATGACATCAAAACCGGTACACCTTTCACCCCGTACGTCGGCGCCGGCATCGGTTATGCTAACGTCAGCCTGAAAAACGACATGAACGGCGACAACGTACAGAGCAACAGCAACAACTTTGCCTGGAGCGTCGGCACCGGTGTGATCTACAACGTTAACGAACGTCTGGATCTGGATCTGGGCTACAAATACCTGGACGCAGGCAAAGCCAGCGCCGGTAACTCCCAGGCCAAAGTGACCACCCATGACGTTACGCTGGGTGTGAACTACTACTTCTAAGTGGTTCGGTGACGAAAACCAACGGCTCCCTATGGGAGCCGTTTTGCTATTCGGCCGCGACGCCGCGCTCGGCCATCATTTCCCGCAGCCGCCGAAACACCGGCGTCACACGCAGACCGTTGTGATCGTACTCGCTGGTGATCCAGGTCTGGAGATTACCGATCTGCGCCGCGCTCTCCAGCGACAGGTCGGCGTCGACATACATGTCGTGGTAATACACCGCCGCCATCACCGGTATGTCGTTGTCGCGCAGACGCACGGTATCGTAAAGCACCGGCCACGTCTCACGCCGGGCCAACAGCTCCGCCGCCGCGCGAAACGGACGCAGTGACTGCATCTGATCAAACATCCACGGGTAGATCATCTCACCGGTCAGCAGGGGCGAACTCCGCTCCAAAGAGAACGCCGGCAGGCCATCGCGCACCCGCTGAGCGGCCCAGCGGGTCGCACCGCTGGCGTCATCGGCATAGATACTCTCATGCAGCACCGCATACAGCGGATTGTCGGCAAAACCGCTGCGCTGCATCACCTGGTTCAGGAAGGTATCGCTCAGCTCGCCCTCCGGGTTGAAGGCCTCATCCAGCAGCCACAGCAGGCGTTCATAGCCCTCGCTCATGCCCATATCCAGCCCCAGCGTCAGCAGACGCTCTACGCTGAGCAGATCGCCGTCGGGAAGGTATACCGCCTGTTCGCGCAGCAGGGCGACGATACGATCGAGCTGCTCGCGCGCCTGCGGGTAACGGGTGAAAAAGTGCTGATTGCGCTGCGCCACCCGGCGATAGGTCGCTTCATACAGCTGGGTGGCATCCGGCGCTATCGCCGGCAGGCCGCCGGTGATATAGCAGGCATGCAACCCCTGCGGCGCCTGGGATAGGTAGGTCAGCGTAATAAAACCGCCGTAGCTTTGGCCCAGCGTCGTCCAGCGCCGTCCGCCAAAGTGGCGCAGCCGCAGATGCTCCGCATCGCGCACCATAGCATCGGCGCGGAAGTGGCTCAGGTAGTCCGCCGCCTGCTGCGGGGTCATATCGCGCAGGACGCTGGCCTCAATCCGGCTGCTGTTGCCGGTGCCGCGCTGATCCATCAGGATCACCCGATAATCGCGCAGCGCCTCCGCCAGCCAGCCGCTGCAGGAGGTCGGCCGCGGGCATTTCCCGCCGGGGCCTCCCTGCAGGAACAGCAGACAGGGCATCTCATCCGCCTCGCGGCCCGGAGCGCACAGCTCACGGGCAAACAGCGTCAGCCGACGCCCATCGCTGGGGTCGCGCCAGTTCAACGGCACCTCAGTGCGGAACTCCCGCACCGCCATCCCCGGTACTAAAAACGCTCGTTCAATCATCTGTCGACACTCCTTGGCATGCAGACCACCCTCCCTACGGGCATCAGTCTGTCCAGACTCACAGTTCCGCGATGCGCAGTCCGCCGCTGCGGTAGCGGCTGGCCTGATCGCTGGGGGTATTGCCAAAAAACCGTTTGTATTCACGGCTAAACTGCGACGGGCTCTCATAACCGACCCGGCTCGCCGCCGTGCTGGCCTTCAGCCCATCGTGCAAGATCATCATGCGCGCCTTGTGTAGCCGATACGATTTAATGTACTGCAGCGGCGAGGTCGCCGTCACTGCCTTAAAGTTGTGGTGAAACGACGAGATGCTCATATTGACCGACTGCGCCAGCCTGTCGACGTTCAGACTGCTGGCGTAGTTCTGCTCAATCAGACGCAGCGCCTTGGCAATCTGACTAAAGTGGCTATGACGGCTGGCCAGCGCCAGCAGGGCGTCGCCGCCCGCCCCGCACAGGGCATGGAATAGCATCTCACGCACGATCTGCGGGCCGAGCACCCGGGCATGCAGGGGATCCTCCATCACCTCCACCAGGCGTTCGCAGGCGCACAGCATGGCATCGTCCAGCGCAACCGAGCGTACCCCCTCAGCGTGCGGGCGCACCGCCGTACGCATCCCATCGCCGATATCCATCAGCAGATCCTGCAGCATCTGCACGTCAACCCGCAGCGCCAGGCCGATCAACGGCTCCTGCGGCGAGGCAAAGGTCTCACATTCGCAGGGCAACGGCAGCGTCATCAGCAAATAATTGCTCGGATCATAGTGAAACACCCGCTCTCCCAGATACCCGACTTTGCGCCCCTGCAATATAATGATCAGACTGGGTTGGTACATGACCGGCGTGCGGGGTTGATGTGCGTTGACATAGATGAGGTTAACATGCTCGACCGGCGAGGGCTTGACCCCCGGCTGTTGATGCAGGCGCTGAACCTGTGCGGCCAACTGTTTCCATCTATCGTCGATAACCATGTAGCGGTCTCCATCCAACCAACTTAATTGGCAATTAATCTGCCTGTTTGACATGTTTTTCTACATTTTTTTGTAGGAATAGGCAAACAACCTACAGAAATGTGCATTGAGCCGATGGCGCAATACGCCCACAATAGCACTCAAATTTCATACCGGCGCTGACGCCGGACATATTCATGCTTTTTAGGTATATGAGTGAGGGTTGCATCATGGAAAACTTTGTTCTTCACACCCCGACCAAAATTCTGTTTGGCCGAGATCAGATTGCCAACCTGCGCGATGAGATCCCGCCACAGGCGCGCGTCCTGATCACCTACGGCGGCGGCAGCATTAAACGCAACGGCGTACTGGATCAGGTACACGCCGCCCTACACGGCCGTCATGTTTTTGAGTTTGGCGGTATTGAGCCGAATCCCCACTATGAAACCCTGATGCAGGCGGTGGAGATGGTGCATAACGAGAAGATCGACTACCTGCTCGCCGTCGGCGGCGGCTCGGTCATTGACGGAACCAAGTTTATCGCCGCCGCCGCAGACTACGTCGGCGATCCCTGGCATATCATGGAAACCGTCGGCAGCGACGTCACCCGTGCCATTCCGATGGGGGTGGTTCTCACCCTGCCGGCCACCGGCTCTGAAATGAATATGGGAGCCGTGATCACCCGCAGCGCAACCGGTGATAAGCTGCACTTTATGTCCCCCTTTGTCATGCCGCGCTTTGCCGTGCTGGATCCACAAGTCACCTACACCCTGCCGCCGCGTCAGATCGCCAACGGGGTCGTGGATGCCTTTGTACACATCGTGGAACAGTATCTGACCTATCCGGTCGATGCCCGCGTGCAGGATCGCTTCGCGGAAGGGCTGCTGCAGACCCTGATCGAAGAGGGTCCGCGAGCGCTGCAGGAGCCGGAAAACTATGGGGTGCGCGCCAATATCATGTGGTGTGCCACCATGGCGCTCAACGGGCTGATCGGCGCCGGGGTTCCGCAGGATTGGTCTACCCATATGCTTGGCCATGAGCTGACTGCCATGCACGGGCTGGATCATGCCCAGACCCTGGCCATCGTGCTGCCCAACGTGCTGCAGCTGAAGCGTGATAAAAAACACGCCAAGCTGCTGCAGTACGCCGAGCGGGTCTGGAATATCCACAGCGGCAGCGACGAGCAGCGCATTGACGCCGCCATCGCCGCGACGCGAGCCTTCTTTGAGCAGATGGGGGTAAAAACTCGCCTGAGCGACTACGGCCTGGACGGCAGCACCATTCCGGCGCTGCTCGATAAGCTGCAGGAGCACCGTATGACCGCCCTGGGCGAGCACGGCGACATCACGCTGGAGCAGAGCCGCCAGATCTATCAGGCGGCCCGCTGATCCTGGCCGCGAAAAACAGCGCGGGCCGGCATTTGCCGGCCCGCGCTATCGATGGTGCGTCAACGGTGCGCTACGCCTCTTCACCGATATATTCCATCGCAACGCGTGAGGTTAGCTTGGTGATCAGCTCATAGGCGCTGATACCGGTACAGGCGGCCACTTTTTCAACCGGCAGCCCTGGTCCCCACATGATCACGTTATCACCCACGCGATCCGCCGCCTGCGGCCCCAGATCGACCGAGATCATATCCATAGAGACCCGCCCCACAATCGGCACCTCTCGACCATTGATCAGCACCGGCGTGCCCGACGGTGCGCTGCGCGGATAGCCGTCGCCATAGCCGATCGCCACCACCCCGAGACGAGTATCACGTTGCGCCACCCAGGCGCCGCCGTAGCCCACCGGTTCGCCGACCTTATGCTCGCGCACCGCGATCAGGCTAGACTGCAGGGTCATCGCCGGCTGCAGTCCGTAGTGATCGGCCGCCAGCGACAAATCCGCCTGCGGCGAGACGCCGTACATAATAATCCCCGGCCGTACCATGTCACGGTGCGACTGCGGCCACAGCAGGATCCCGCCCGAGGCAGCGATAGACTGCTCGCCCGCTTTCCCCTGCACAAAGTCGTCGAAACAGGCCAGCTGCTGCTCGGTACGCCCGCTCTCTGGCTCATCAGCCCGGCTGAAGTGGCTCATAAAGTTTACCGGCTGAGCCACGTTAGGGCAGACGCACAGACGGCGATAAAACGCCTCGGCCTGCTCCGGGCGCACCCCAAGGCGATGCATGCCGGTGTCCAGCTTCATCCATACCTTAATCGGGCGCTCCAGACGGGCATTCTCCAACGCCTGCAGCTGTTCTTCGCTGTGTACCGCCGTTTCGATGTTATTGGCCACCAGCACCGGCAGATCGCTGGCGGAGAAAAAGCCCTCCAGCAGCAGGATCGGTTTAACGATCCCGCCGGAGCGCAGCATCAGCGCTTCGCCGATGCGCGCCACGCCGTAGCAATCGGCCTGGTTGAGGATTTTGGCGGTCTCCAGCAGGCCGTGCCCGTAGGCGTTGGCCTTCACCACGGCGATAAGGCGACTGTGCGGCGCAAACTTACGGATCTGCTGAAAGTTATGTCGCAGAGCGCGGCGATCAATGATGGCGGTTGCCGCTTTCATGTTGCTTCCTTGGTTCCATTAATGAGCTTGGTTGGATATCGGGTCGGGCGCGCGGCGCCCGGCTCATGAAATTGTCCCACAGGCAGAGACGCGATCCGCATCGGGCGCTTAGTCTTCATCGTTATAGGCCGGGCCCGCGTAGTTATCAAAGCGCGACCACTGGCCGTTAAAGGTCAGGCGCACCGTCCCGATGGGGCCGTTACGCTGCTTGCCAAGGATGATCTCGGCGATGCCCTTCAGATCGCTGTTTTCGTGATAGACCTCATCACGATAGATGAACATGATCAGGTCGGCGTCCTGTTCGATCGAGCCGGACTCGCGCAGGTCAGAGTTGACCGGGCGCTTATCGGCGCGCTGCTCCAATGAACGGTTCAGCTGCGACAGAGCCACCACCGGCACCTGCAGTTCTTTGGCCAACGCCTTGAGCGAACGGGAGATCTCGGCGATCTCCAGCGTGCGGTTATCCGACAACGACGGCACCCGCATCAGCTGCAGGTAGTCGATCATGATCAGGCTTAAGCCATCATGTTCGCGGAAGATGCGCCGCGCACGCGAGCGCACCTCCGTCGGGGTCAGGCCAGAGGAGTCGTCAATATACATATTGCGCTTCTCCAGCAGCAGCCCCATGGTGCTGGAGATCCGCGCCCAGTCCTCATCGTCCAGCTGTCCGGTACGGATACGGGTCTGATCGACGCGGGAGAGCGACGCCAGCATACGCATCATAATCTGTTCACCGGGCATCTCCAGGCTGAAGATCAGCACCGGCTTTTCCTGGGTCATCGCCGCATTTTCACACAGGTTCATCGCGAAGGTGGTCTTACCCATCGACGGGCGCGCCGCCACGATGATTAAATCAGACTTCTGCAGCCCGGCGGTCTTTTTGTCCAGATCCTGATAGCCGGTCGATACCCCTGTCACCCCGTCGTGGGGCCGCTGGTACAGCTGCTCAATGCGCGACACCGTATCTTCCAGGATCCGGTCGATGCTCTTCGGCCCCTCATCTTTGCTGGCGCGGTTTTCTGCGATCTGAAACACTCGGGACTCCGCCAGATCCAGCAGGTCTTCGCTGCTGCGCCCCTGCGGATCGTAGCCGGCGTCGGCGATCTCATTGGCGACCGCGATCATCTCCCGCACCACCGCGCGCTCGCGTACGATATCAGCGTAGGCGTTAATGTTGGCGGCACTGGGGGTATTCTTGGACAACTCGGCCAGATAGGCGAAGCCGCCGACGTTATCCAGGTGTCCCTGCTGCTCCAACGACTCCGATAGGGTGATCAGATCGATTGGGCGACCCTGCTCCAGCAGGCGCTGCATCTCGCCGAAGATCAGACGATGGGGGCGACTGTAAAAGTCATTGGAGACCACCCGTTCAGCCACATGATCCCAGCGTTCGTTATCCAGCATCAGACCGCCGAGAACGGACTGTTCAGCCTCCAGAGAGTGCGGGGGCAGCTTAAGCCCCTCCATCTGGCGATCGCGGGGTGCCTCGCGGGATTTACTGCCGGGATTGTTTCCTGCCATAGTGGAAATGCTTTACCTGTTGTGAGCCTGTGACGCGCGACAGTATAACCAATGCCGGCGCCCGGCGCATGGATAAGTCATAGGCGTTCACGGTAAGCGGGGGGAAAGGCGCGCGGCCCTCTCCATGCGTGCCGCAGCGCCGCGGCAGCACGGGGGAGCGCCTCGCCTAATAGCGGTGCGGCTGGGGTTTTCGCAGCGCGCGGTACAGCCAGACCACCACGATCGCCAAGGCCAGCCACGGCAGCAGCTTGATGACCAGCACAAACAGCCCGCCAAATACCAACAGCAGCGCCGCGACGGCCAGCGCGGCGATCACCCCCAGCAGCGATATGCCGGTCAGCAGCAGCGCCATAAAAAAAGCCAAGACAAACATCACTTCCAGCATCGACTTCTCTCCATTCCGTCACGACGACGGTCTCTCCGAGAATATCCAAAATCCATGCCAATGTTTAAAACAGCACTAACCCATTGATTCAATAAAAATGCCAGCGACACTGCGCTGGCAGAGGGGGATAGAGTGTAATGAAAATAACCAACTGTTGGTCAAATTACTCAGCGCGGCGCTCCACGAAGCGCAGCGCCTGCTCCACGACGTCAACACCGGCGCCCGGACGATGGGCGTTCTCACTCAGGTGGCGGCGCCACTGGCGCGCGCCGGGGATCCCCTGAAAGAGCCCCAGAATATGGCGTGTGATATGGCCCAGGTAGGTCCCCTGCGCCAGCTCCCGCTCGATATAGGGGTAGAGCGCCCGCACCACCGCCACGCTGTGCGGCACCGCCGCGTCGGTATCGAACAGCTGACGATCGACCAGGGCCAGGATGCCCGGATTATGGTAGGCCTCGCGCCCCATCATTACCCCGTCGACATGCTGTAGATGCGTCTGTGCCTCATCCAGACACTTTACGCCGCCGTTAAGGGCGATAGTCAACTGCGGAAAATCCTGCTTGAGGCGATACACCCGCGGATAGTCCAGCGGCGGCACCTCACGATTCTCCTTGGGACTCAGCCCCGACAGCCACGCCTTGCGCGCATGGACGATAAAGGTGTCACACTCCCCCTGTCCGGCAACGGTACCGATAAAGTCGCACAGAAACGGGTAGCTATCCTGCTCATCGATACCGATGCGGGTCTTCACGGTCACCGGGATTGAAACGACATCGCGCATCGCCTTCACACAGTCGGCCACCAGCTGCGCCTCACCCATCAGGCAGGCGCCAAAGCGGCCGTTTTGCACCCGATCCGACGGACAGCCCACGTTCAGATTGATCTCATCGTAGCCGCGCGCTTCGGCAAGCCGGGCGCAGTGGGCCAGATCGACCGGGTTGCTGCCGCCCAGCTGCAGCGCCAGCGGGTGCTCCTCTTCGCTGTAGGCCAGATAATCACCCTTACCGTGGATAATCGCGCCGGTGGTCACCATTTCGGTATACAGCAGGGCTTGACGGCTCAGCAAGCGGTGAAAATAGCGGCAATGGCGATCGGTCCAATCCAGCATCGGGGCGATGGAGAACCGCTGTGAGGGAAATGCGCCCGCCTGATCCCGCCCGCGGGCACCCGTCGCTTGTTCAATATGTGCTGCCTGAGTCATTGCTTGTTCGCCGTATCCCATATGATAGATGTGCCTCATTTACCCACCGGCGCGCCGGGTAGCGCGCGGGGCGGCGATTCTAGCATACCAGCCCTGCGTGCAAAAAGCGCACATCGGGCCCGCGCCCCTGCGCCACACCCTACTCCATCTCACACGGCCCCGACCGCACGCCCGAAGAGAGGAAAATGTGGCTGATAAAATCGGGCCGGTTATGGTCCAGCCCCAGCTTATTTCCTAGCATCCGCTTGCAGTGTACCACCGCCTGCTCATGGATCCCCAGTAGGCGAGCGGTCATGGCCGTACTGTTATGGAAAGAGAGACTGACCAGCACCGCGGCTTCGCGCAGGGTCACCCCGCGCTGATAGAGCGTCATCAGGCCAAAGGCATTTAGCCGAGCGTACACCGTCTCGCCCGCGCCCCAGCAAGCGTCCGGCGCGCCACGCGAATAGGGCAGAAAATAGAGATCCAACGGATGAAACGTCCGCCGCTGAATATGGTGGTAAAACGCGTCATAGCTCAGCGCGTGAGCACCGTTAAAAAAACGGGCAATCAGCTGAGTCAGGTAGCTCTCCCGCCGATTAATGATGATCACCGGAATCAGACTATGACGGCGCACCCTCTCCACGGTCTGCAGCAAATGATTACGCTGCCGATCCGTGACCAGCAGGCTGCCGGTTCGATGCAGCGCGCTGAGTGTGCGGGGCGAAAACGGAACCGCGTCCGGCAGCGAAATAATGGTGAACTGCCGCCGGTACAGCGCCACTATCGCCTGACGCAGCGGCCAGTGTTCGATCGCTAAAATAAGATCCATGTCTACTTTACCCTTCCCTGAGTCCGATATCGCGCGCGCTCAGTTTTACGCAGTGTCACTGCGACGGCGTTGATATAAAAGTTTTTTTTATAAAAACGCGGCATGATATATTTTTTGTTGTTTATGTTTTTTATTTCTACGGTCCGGAGAATTATTATTACTTTTAAATATTAATTGCTTTTATTATCTCAGCTAGAGATATATCACCAGTGTAATTACCGAATGGACGCGTCCGCGTCGCTGCCCGATCCATCGCCAACGGTGAGCGGCGCAGGGCTAAATTACCCGCTCCGTACGTCAGCGTCTGCCGTCGATATGTATTTCAGATGATAAAACAACAAGGTTTAAACAACGGAGCAACGCCGAAGCGGCCGCGATGCGCTTCGGGGCATCGTGCTAACTGTGGTAAAATGGCATCACACTATTGGCAGGGAACCGCGACCATGACCACCCCCACTTTGCAGCGACTGCTGGCCCAGGCAGAACAGATCTGTCGGCAGCGCAATGTCCGCCTGACGCCCCAGAGGATGGAGGTGCTGCGCCTGATGGCCGCTCAGCAGGGCGCCATCAGCGCCTACGATCTGCTGGATTTACTACGGGTATCCGAACCCCAGGCCAAGCCCCCGACCATCTATCGGGCGCTTGATTTCCTGCTGGAGCAGGGGTTTATCCACAAGGTCGAATCGACCAACAGCTATGTGATGTGCCACCACCTCGATGAGCCGTGTCACACCTCCGCGCTGTTTATCTGCCACCGCTGCGGCCAGGTTCATGAGCGTTCGGCCGACCTCCTGCAGCAGCAGCTGGAGACGCTGGCGCAGCAGGCCGGTTTTACCCTGCAGCACAGCGTCATCGAGGCCCATGGCCTGTGCCACGCCTGCGCCCAGGCGCCCGGCGGCGAAACGCCGGCCCGCTAGCGCCATCGCGGCGGCGGACTACGCCGCCCCTGCGGGGAACCAGCGCTGCGTGCGCCAGCGGCGGCGCCAGATCAGCCACAGGGACAGGCCGCGCAGCGTCAAAAATACCGCCAGCGCCAGCCACAGACCATGGTTACCCAGCCACGGTATGCTCAGCAGCGTTATGCCGTATCCCAGGGCCGCTACCGCCATACTGTTACGCATATCGGCCCCGCGCGTCGCACCGATAAACATGCCGTCCAACAGGTAGCACCATACCCCCAGCAGCGGCAGCACGGTCTGCCAAGGCAGATAGTCGAGCGCCAGGGTCTGTACCTGCGGCAACGAGGTCAACAGATTGACAATAGCGCGCCCAAACAAGCCGTAGGCCAGCGCAAACAGCAGCGCTACCGCCCCCGCCTGACGGCAGGCGGCGTGCCATACCCGGCGCAGCGCCGAGCCATCGCGGGCGCCAAAGGCCTGGCCGGAGTAAGCCTCGACGGCATAGGCGAAGCCATCCAGCGCATAGGCGGTAAAGGTCAGCAGATTCATCAGCACCGCATTGACGGCCACGACGTCGGCCCCCAGCCGCGCGCCGATCACCGTCAGCGAGGCAAAGCACAGCTGCAGCAGCAGGGAGCGCAGCATGATATCGCGGTTCAGTGCCAACAGGCGGTGCAGGTTACCGCGCCAGGCGTGTCGGAAATGCGCCCGGCGCAGCCCGCGCAGACGCATCACATGCAGCAGCAGCGCCCCCCCCATCAGCAGCGTGACATAGTCGGCGATCACCGTAGCCCAGGCGGCGCCGGCCACCTTCCAGCCCAGTCCCACCACCAGCCACAGATCCAGCGCGATATTCACCGCGTTGCCGACGATCAGCAGCAGCACCGGCGCCCGAGCGTACTGCACCCCCAGCAGCCAGCCCAGAATCACCAGGTTGGTCAGGGTCGCCGGCGCGCTCAGCCAGCGGATATGCATAAACAGCTGCGCCTGCGTCTGTATCGCGGCCTCGGCGCCGACGATCTGCAGCATCAGCGCGCTCAGCGGCTGGCGCAGCAGGATGATGCCCACCCCGGCCAGCAGGGCCATGATCAGCGGCTGCACCAACGCCCGCGCCAGCGCCGGGCGATCGGCGGCGCCGAACGCCTGGGCACACAGCCCGGTGGTACTCATGCGCAAAAACAGCAGCAGCATAAACAAAAAGGTGGTGGCCATGCTGCCCACCGCCACGCCGCCCAGATAAACCGGCGAGTCCAAATGACCGATCACCGCCGTGTCGACCACGCCCAGCAAGGGAACGGAAACATTCGACAGAATCATCGGCAGCGCCAGGCGCCACAGCGCCTTGTCTTCCTGGAAAACGCCTCGCATCACATCGTTCCCTCGTTTGGTCGGATCGCGCCGGTGCGGCGCACGAAGGCCGCAAAAAAAAGACCCCGCGAGCCGAAGGATCGCGGGGTGGGGGCCGGGGTAACGCGCGGGCCTGGCGGCGCAGAGGCGCTACGCCCCGGAGCGGGATACAGCCTAGATCCAGTCACCGTTGCGGATCACGCCGACGGCCAGCCCCTCGATGGTGAAGTTCTGCTCGCGCAGATCGACCACGATAGGCTGGAAGTCGCTGTTTTCTGGCAGAAGCTGTACCATATTCCCTTGTTTTTTAAGTCGTTTAACGGTCACTTCATCTTCAATGCGCGCAACGACTACCTGACCGTTGCGGACATCCTGGGTCTTGTGCACCGCCAGCAGGTCGCCGTCCAGAATACCGATATCGCGCATCGACATGCCGTTGACCCGCAGCAGGAAGTCGGCGCTGGGCTTAAACAGCGATGGATCGACCTGGTAAAACCCTTCGATATGCTGCTGCGCCAGCAGCGGCTCACCGGCGGCCACCTGGCCAATCAGCGGCAGCCCCGTCTCATCTTCCATCAACAGGCGGATACCGCGCGACGCACCGGAGACAATCTCGATCACCCCCTTGCGCTGCAGCGCCTTCAGGTGCTCCTCGGCGGCGTTGGGTGAACGGAAACCGAGGCGCTGGGCAATCTCGGCACGCGTCGGCGGCATGCCGGTTTGTTCGATATGATCGCGAATCAGATCGTAGACCTGCTGCTGCCTGGCCGTAAGTGCTTTCATTCCGCCCCCTGTTCGTTTATACAGTTTTGCTGTGAGTATATACAGGTAGCGGATAATTTAAAACCGTGAAATACACAAAACACCGGCCGCGGCGTGCTTTCCGTCGCGGTCAGACGGTGCTCAGCTTTTCCCCTGCGCCCGGTAAATACGCTGCGGGCGCCCCACCTTGCCATAGACAATTTCGGCGACGATCTGCTGACGCGCCGCACAGAACTCCAGATAGCGCCGCGCCGTCGTACGGCTCAGCAGCAGGCTCTGCGCCACGCTTTCGGCGGTATGGCGTACCGTATCGTCCACAAACAGCCCCTGCACCTTCTCCAGCGTCAGGGCATCAATGCCGACCGGCAGATCCTCTTTGCTATCCCCGCGCGCATAGGCGTTATACATGCTGTCTATCTGACGCTGGCTGGCATTCTGATGTCCGCTGAGCATGCTATTGCGCTGCTGATAGCGATCCAGCGTCTGCCCCAGACGCTCGTAGGCGATGGGTTTGATCAGGTAGTCAAAGGCGCCGCTGCGAACCGCCTCTGAGACGGTGTCCATATCGCTGGCGGCGGTGGTCAGCACTACGCCGCCCGGATAGCGCTGCTGGGTCAGTTCATGCAGCAGATGTACTCCGACGCCGTCCGGCAAATAGTTATCCAACAGCACCAAATCCGGGTGAAAACTTTTAATCATCGCCCGGGCCTGAGCCAGATTGCCGGCCAACCACAGCTGACCACAGCAGGGATGATTGCGGATAAACTCCGCGTGCATCTCAGCCAGCGGCGTTTCATCCTCGACGATTAATATATTAATTTTATTCATGTTCACACTTCACCTTCGGGATAAAAACAGAAAATAGAGTGCCATAGGGCTGGTTGTCCTCCAGCGTAATGGTGCCTCCGCAACGCCCGACATAGCGGGCAATAAGGTACAGGCCAATGCCGTGCTCCCCAGGATCTTCCGCCTTGGTACTCACGCCCTGCTCAAAAATGTTATCTTTCAGCGCATCCGGGACACCGCAGCCCTGATCGGCCACTTCAATGATGACCTCGCTGCCCTCATCCGACAGATAGACCTCAACGCCGCCGCCCCCCTGCGGGTTCTTCAGGCTGGCGTCGAAGGCATTATCCAATAGATTGCCCAATACCGCCGCAAACTCCGTGCTGTCCAACCCCGCCGGCAGCGCATGCAGCTGGCTGCCGTCGACGATGGTCAGCGTCAGCCCCAGCTCGCGTGCCCGGTGCACTTTACCAAACAGCAGCCCGGCGACCACCTTGTCACTGAACGCATCGCGCAGGCGGTCGATCAGCTGCTGCTGCGCCTGCGATGCCCCGCGCACCATCTCCAGCGCCCGATCGTACTCCTTCATCTGTAGCAGCCCGCTGAGCGTCGACATCCAGTTGAGGTGTTCATGGCGTACGGTACGCAGGCTGTCAACATATTGGCGGATCTGGGTCAGCTGGGCGTTAAGCGCATTGATATCATCCTTGCTACGGAAGCTGATAATCGCGCCGAGCAGCGTATCGCCGTCGCCGGAGCGGATGGTCGCCCGGTTGGCTATAACGCTCAGCCCGTTAAAGGTGAGAATGGCATCACGCCGATCTTCATTGATGCGATCGGTGAAAAAGTCCGACGGTGAGACCACCTGGCTTATCGGCTGCCCCAGCCACTGACGACCCGGCGCGCTTAGCCCCAGCATTTTGCGGGCATTACGATTTATTGCCGTGATCTGTCCGTCAGGATCGACCGCAATCAGTCCCTCAAAAACGGCGCCGAACAGGGCCTCCATCTGACGCACCACCCGGGCTATCTGGCGCGGCTCCATCCCCATCATCTGTCGTCGGATATGTGCGGCAAATAGCCAGGAGAGCAGCATCATCAGCAGCAGCACGCACACGAAGACCCCGGCCATGGGCAGCAGGAAGTCCAGACGCCAGCTATCGATCTTGCTGACCAAATAGCCCAGGGATACGACCCCGATCACCTGCCCCTGATGATCGAAAATGGGCGTTTTCGCGCGCAGCGCCTGGCCCAGAGAGCCTTTTCCTGAGATAAAGTAGCTCTCTCCCTTCTCAATGGCGCCCGGCTTATTGAACTGCATCTTATGGCCGATTTTGGCCGGATTGGGGTGATACAGGCGAACAGAGTTCCGATCGCCGATGACCACATAGTCAAAGTCAGTCCCGGTTCCCAGACGATCGGCAATCAGCGCCAGGCGGTGGATGTCGCGATCCTTCACCCCATCCACGATACTGTCCATCGATGCGATGATCTTGGCCTGGTTCATCGCCATGTCGCGCACCTGCCTCATCATGTAGTCTTCAAAGCTGGCTGACAGGTACTTCCCCAGCGCGGCAAACAGGCAGCAGGAAACCAGCAGTAACAGTAAAAAAATACGCAGGGGGAACGCCATGCGGCGAAAGAAATTCACCGCACTGTTATTCGGCATTCTTACCATCGTTACCTCACCTTTTAATACGTTTCGATTACCTTTGAACGCTTCAAATGTAATCGTTTTGTTTCCTGACACTCTGGCCATAATGCTTTTCTACTTTTGCAGATTATCGCTATTAAACTAATTAAGCAAATAAAAACCAGTCTATAAAAATCTTTATTTTAAATTACGAAGATAAAAACTATTAAGGCGATTTAAAACTGCTTTCCGTTTGTGAATCAGGTCAAAAATCCCCACCCAATTCCTATTTAGGATTAATTTAACAACAGCCAAGGGGAATAAAAATAGGCAGCAAAGTTTTATTACCTTTGATTGAAAATGAAAAGTTATTGAGTTGATAAAAGATACATTTATTTAACGTAACCATCGCGACGCAGAGCAGGAATCCTTATGTTCAGCAATACTGTTTTCACCCAGATTAAGCGTTCTGAGCAAAAGAGGATTGCCGACATCACTCATTTTCTGCGTGAAAATGGCCTCAACATTGATACATCAGTAGAAATATTTATTTGTGCACAGCGGGATAACAAAATCATCGCCTGCGGCGGTATCGCCGGCGATATCATAAAGTGTGTCGCCATCAGCGCCACCGCCCGCGGCGAAGGATTGGCCCTGACGCTGGCCACTGAATTGGTCAACCTGGCCTATGAATTAGGGCGGAATAATCTTTTCATCTATACAAAAGAAGAAAACGAAGAGATGTTCCACCAGTGCGGTTTCTCTACCATTACCCGGGTTCCCGGGATCATGGTACTGATGGAGAACAGTAAAGTCCGTCTTCAACGCTATGCCGAAACATTAGCGACGCTGCGCCACCCAGGGAAAAAAATCGGTGCCATCGTGATGAACGCTAACCCGTTCACCAACGGACACCGCTACCTCGTCCGGCAGGCCGCCAGTCAATGCGACTGGCTACACCTGTTTTTAGTCCGTGAGGATACCTCACGCTTTTCTTATGAAGATCGGCTGGCGCTGGTGCGTTCCGGTGTGAGTGATATCGCCAATCTGACGCTACACCCGGGCTCCGAATACATCATCTCCCGCGCCACCTTTCCCTGCTACTTCATTAAAGAGCAGGGGGTGGCTGACAACTGCTACACCGAAATCGATATCAAGATATTCCGGCAGTATCTGGCGCCGGCACTGGGCATTACCCACCGCTTCGTCGGGACGGAGCCCTTCTGCCCGGTCACCGCCAAATACAATCAGGATATGCGTTACTGGCTGGAAACCCCGGCGCTGCCCTATCCGCCGATCCATCTGGTTGAAGTGGCCAGGCTGACCTATCACAACACCCCCATTTCAGCCTCATGGGTACGCAAGCTGCTGGTACGCAAAGATCTTCCGGCAATCACCCCACTGGTACCCGACGCGACGCGGGCCTATCTGGCCCGGCTGATCGCATCAATGCCGGCGGGCGCAGAGCGCCGGCCCCAGGAATCCGTCTTAGTTACAGGTGACAAATGAAAATAAACCACGCAGCCGTCGCTGGCACCCTTGAGTCGAGCGACGTGATGGTGCGCATCGCGCCCATTGAAGACGACCAAGCTCTCGATCTGCAAATTAGCAGCAGCGTCGAAAAACAGTTTGGCGACGCCATCCGCGCCACCGTGCTGGACGTCCTCAACCGCTATCAGATTCGCGGCGTACAGCTGATCGTTGACGATAAAGGCGCGCTCGACTGTGTCCTGCGCGCACGTCTGGAAACCCTGCTGGCGCGCGCCGCCGATCTGGTCAGCCTGCCTTGGGAGGATCGCGCATGACACCGCAACAGAAAACCCGCACCCGTCGCAGCATGCTGTTTGTTCCCGGCTCCAACGCCGCCATGCTGAGCAACGCCTTTATCTATAAAGCCGATTCGCTGATGTTTGACCTGGAAGACTCCGTGGTGCTGCGTGAAAAAGACGCTGCCCGCCGTCTGGTCTACCACGCGCTGCAGCACCCCCTGTACAATGACATTGAGACCATCGTGCGCGTCAACGCGTTGGACTCCGCGTACGGCGTCGCCGATCTGGAAGCCGTCGTGCGCGCTGGAGTCGATGTGGTACGTCTGCCGAAAACCGACTCCGCCGATGACGTCATCGCTATCGAAAACGAAATTGCCCGCATCGAACGCACCTGCGGACGTGAGGTGGGCAGCACCGGCCTGCTGGCCGCCATCGAGTCAGCCCAGGGGATCACCCAGGCCGTGGCCATCGCCCACGCCTCCCCGCGTCTGATCGGGATTGCGCTCGGCGCCGAAGACTATGTGCGCAATCTGCGCACGGAGCGCTCGGCGGAGGGCATCGAACTGCTGTTCGCCCGCTGCAGCATCCTGCAGGCGGCCCGCGCCGCCGGTATCCAGGCCTTTGACACCGTCTATTCCGACGCCAACAACGATGAGGGCTTCCTGCGCGAAGCTTCCCATATCAAACAGCTGGGCTTTGACGGTAAATCGCTGATCAACCCGCGTCAGATCGAGCTGCTGCACAACCTGTACGCGCCGACGCAGAAAGAGGTCGATCACGCCCGTCTGGTGGTCGACGCCGCCGAGGCCTCCGCCCGCGAAGGACGCGGTGTGGTTTCCCTGAACGGCAAGATGGTTGACAGCCCGGTTATCGAGCGCGCGCGTCTGGTGCTTTCCCGCGCGGCCCTGTCCGGCATCCGTGAAGAATAAGGCGATAAAGATGACACAAGATACCCAACGAAACGCCCGCGTAGCCGCCTTTAGCCAACGGGATGGCGCGCTGCCGGCCTTCAATGACGTCAGCAAGGCCCAGTACCATGACGATCACGCGCGCGATCGCAAACTGTGCGCCTCTCTGGAGGAGGCCATCCGCCGCAGCGGCCTGCGTGACGGCATGACCATCTCCTTCCACCACGCCTTCCGCGGCGGCGATCTGACCCTGAATCAGGTGATGGATGTCATCGCCGCCATGGGCTTCAAGGATCTGACCCTGGCCTCCAGCTCCCTGAGCGACTGCCATGCGCCGCTGGTCGGCCATATCCGCAGTGGCGTGGTACGCAAGATCTACACCTCTGGCCTACGCGGCCCTCTGGCCGATGCCATCTCCCATGGCCTGCTCGACGAGCCGGTGCAGATCCACTCCCACGGAGGCCGGGTACACCTGATCGACAGCGGTGAACTGAACATCGACGTCGCCTTTCTCGGGGTACCGGCCTGCGACGCCTTCGGTAACGCCAACGGCTATACCGGCAACGCCTGCTGCGGCTCGCTGGGCTACGCCCGCGCCGATGCCGAGGCGGCCAACCGCGTCGTTCTGCTGACCGAGGAGATTCTGCCTTACCCGCACAACCCGGCCAGCCTGACCCAGGATCAGGTCGACCTGATCGTCCAGATCGATCAGGTCGGCGACGCCAGTAAGATCGGCGCGGATGCCACCCGCATGACCTCTAACCCACGTGAGCTTTTAATCGCCCGCAGCGCGGCAGAAGTGATCGCTCACTCCGGTTACTTTAACGAAGGCTTCTCGCTGCAGACCGGCACCGGCGGCGCCTCGCTGGCCGTGACCCGCTTCCTGGAAGACAAGATGCGTCGCGCCGATATCCGCGCCGACTTTGCCCTGGGCGGCATTACCTCTACCATCGTCGATCTGCACGAGAAGGGATACATCCGTAAGCTGCTCGATGTGCAGAGCTTCGACCGCGCCGCCGCCGGCTCCCTGGCGCGCAACCCGAACCACATCGAAATCAGCGCCAACCAATACGCCAACTGGAGCTCCAAGGGTGCATCGGTCGACCGTCTTGACGTGGTGGTGCTGAGTGCGCTGGAAGTGGACACTCACTTCAACGTCAACGTGCTGACCGGCTCCGACGGCGTTCTACGCGGCGCCTCTGGCGGTCACTGCGATACCGCCATCGGCTCTGCGCTCTCCATCATCGTGGCGCCGCTGGTGCGCGGACGTATCCCAACCATCGTCGATAGCGTGCTGACCTGCGTCACCCCCGGCTCCAGCATTGACATCCTGGTCACCGACCACGGTATCGCCGTCAACCCGGCGCGTCCGGAGCTGGCGCAGCGTCTGCGCGACGCCGGCCTACCGCTGGTCAGCATTGAGTGGCTGCGCGATCGCGCGCTCTCCCTGACCGGCGAGCCGAAGCCGATCGCCTTTACCGACAAGGTCGTGGCCGTGGTGCGCTACCGCGATGGCTCCGTCATCGACGTGGTTCGCCAGGTCAAGGAATAAGCGATGATGACCCTGCTCCCCCATTTGGCGGCCAGCCATACCGTCACCCTACCGGAACTGCTCCTCAGCCGTGAATGCAGGCAGTCCCGGCAGGCGGCATGGCTGACCCGCCATACCTGTACGCTGCTCTCCTTTACCGTGGTCGCCCCCGGCCCGGTTAAGGATAGCCCGCTGACGCGCCGCATCTTCAATGCGGGCATCGCGGCGCTGAGCCAGCTGGCGCAGCGTCAGGAATGGCGCATCAGGGAGCAGCGTTCGCTGGAGTTAGCCACCGGCCCGGAAGGGCTGATGGCCATCGATGCGCCGGCCGAACAGGTCAAACAGGCGGCCATCGCACTGGAGCAGACCCATCCCCTGGGTCGGCTCTGGGACATGGATGTCTTGGCAAGCGACGGACAGATCCTGTCGCGCGGCGATTATCAGCTGCCGGCCCGCCGCTGCTTGATTTGCCAACGCCCCGCCGTGCTGTGCGCCCGCGAGCGCCGCCACGACGTGGCCCAACTTCTCGCCCATATGGAGGCACTGGTTCACGATGCACAACCCGACAACGCATAGCCCGCATCGCCTTTCCCTGAGCCAGGCCTGTCACCACTGTGCCACGCTGGGCTGGCGCGCCATGCTGGCCGAGGTCAATCTGACGCCCAAGCCGGGCCTGGTCGATCGCCACAACAGCGGCGCCCACCGCGACATGGCCCACAGCGACTTTGTGCGCAGCGCCGATGCCATCGCCCCCTGGCTGGCCCGCTTTGTCGAGTACGGGGCCGACAGCGCCGCGCTGGACGGCGGCAGCGTATTGCCAGGCCTGCGCGCGCTCGGCGTCGCCTGCGAGACGGACATGTTCCGCGCGACCACCGGCGTCAATACCCATAAGGGCAGTATCTTTTCTCTCGGCCTGCTGTGCGCCGCCGCCGGGCGCAGCCACCAGCGCGGCCAACCGCTCACCCCCGCGCGGCTGTGCGGCTATGCGGCTCAGTTTTGCCGCGGGCTGGTCGCGCGCGAGCTGACCTCCCTGCGCCCGGCGCAGGCGTCCACGGCCGGACAGCGTCTGTTTATCACGCTGGGCATTACCGGCGCCCGCGGCGAGGCGGAGGCCGGCTACCCGCTGGTGCTGAATCTGGCGCTTCCCCATTACCAGAGGGCGCTGGCCGCCGGACGCGATCCGGAGCTGGCGCTGCTCGATACCCTGGTGCAACTGATGGCGCATAACCAGGATACCAATGTCGCGGCGCGCGGCGGCGAGAGCGGGCTGCGCTGGATGCAGCAGCGCGCCGCCGCGCTACTGGCAACCGGCGGCATCCGCACCCCGGCCGATCTGCAGGCGCTACGCCGCTTTGACGCCGAGTGTATTGACCGTCACCTGAGCCCGGGCGGCAGCGCGGATCTGCTGATCCTCACCTGGTTTCTGGCTCACCTCTGTTACCCGATTTTGCAAGCTGAACATTAAAAATATCATCCTTACCGGAGTCATCAGTTATGTCCAAAGAGAAAATAGGGAAACTACTCGCGCCCCTCGTGGTGATGGGGATTATGTTTATGATCCCAGTCCCCGAAGGCATGCCGCCGCAGGCCTGGCACTATTTTGCCGTGTTTGTCGCCATGATCGTCGGGATGATCCTTGAGCCCATCCCGGCCACCGCCATCAGCTTTATCGCCGTGACCATCGTCGTTATCGGTAACCAGTTCCTGCTGTTTGACGCCAAAGAGCTGGCCGATCCCGCCTTCGACGCCAGTAAACAGGCGCTGAAGTGGGGGCTGGCCGGCTTCTCCAGCACCACCGTGTGGTTGGTGTTCGGCGCCTTTATTTTTGCCCTGGGCTATGAGGTCAGTGGGCTGGGTCGGCGTATCGCCCTGCTGCTGGTCAAGTTCATGGGTAAGCGAACGCTCACTCTCGGCTACGCCATCGTCATCATCGATATTCTGCTGGCGCCCTTTACGCCGTCTAACACCGCGCGTACCGGCGGCACCGTCTTTCCGGTGATCAAAAACCTGCCGCCGCTGTTCGATTCCCATCCCAACGATCCCTCTTCACGCCGCATCGGTAGCTATCTGATGTGGATGATGGTGATCAGTACCAGCATCAGCTCCTCCATGTTCGTCACCGGTGCCGCGCCGAACGTACTGGGCCTGGAGTTTGTCAGTAAAATTGCCGGTATCCAGATCTCCTGGATGCAGTGGTTCCTCGGCTTTCTGCCGGTGGGTCTGCTGCTGTTAATCGTCGCCCCGTGGCTCTCCTACGTACTGTACAAGCCGACCGTGACCCACAGCGAGCAGGTCGCTACCTGGGCCGGTAGCGCGCTGAAAGAGATGGGCGCCCTGACCCGCCGTGAAATCACCCTGATCTGCCTGGTGCTGCTGAGCCTGGCGCTGTGGGTCTTTGGCGATGATTTCATCAACGCCACCGCCGTCGCCCTGCTGGCGGTCGCCCTGATGCTGGCGCTGCACGTGGTGCCGTGGAAGGATGTTACCAAGTACAGCGGCGCCTGGAATACCCTGGTCAACCTGTCTACCTTGGTGGTCATGGCCAACGGTCTGACCCGCTCCGGCTTTATCGAATGGTTCGCCAAAACCATGAGCACCCACCTGGCCGGTTTCTCACCGACCGCGACGGTCATCGCCCTGGTGCTGGTGTTCTACTTTGCCCACTACCTGTTCGCCAGCCTGACCGCCCACACCGCCACCATGCTGCCGGTGATCCTGGCCGTCGCCCAGAGCATTCCAGGGGTTCCGATGGACCAACTGTGCCTGCTGCTGGTGCTCTCTATCGGCCTGATGGGCTGTCTGACCCCGTACGCCACTGGCCCGGGGATCATCATCTACGGCTGTGGCTATGTAAAATCTCAGGATTACTGGCGACTTGGCGCCATCTTTGGGGTTATCTACATCGCCGCGCTGCTAGGCATCGGTTGGCCTATCATGGCCATGTGGAACTAACCTCTCGCCTAACGCCCATGTTGTTATGCCATCACCCCCTGCGCATCCGCGCAGGGGGTGATGTTTTCCGGCGCGGGCAACTGAGCATAAATCCATGAGAGCCGCCGCCAAACGACACATCGGTTACCAATGCGTCCACAGAATGCTGACCCAGACAAACAGCGCCAGCCACAGCGCCACGAATACCGCCGCCGATCCCATATCTTTGGCGCGGCCGGACAGCTCATGGCGTTCGCTGCCAATCCGGTCCACTACCGCCTCGATAGCGCTGTTGAGGATTTCCAGGATCACCACCAGCGTCACGCTGCCGATCAGTAAAATGCGCTCGACCGCCGTGACGTCAAGCCAACAGGCCAGCGCCGCCGCGACAGCCAGCAGCAGACTCTCCTGACGGAACGCCGCCTCATGGCGCCATGCCGCCTGCAGTCCTTTGATCGAGTAACCGGCCGCTTTAATGATTCGAGTCAAACCTGTAGTACTATTCATAGATAATCCATAACGATGAGCATTGGCGGGCATTTTAGCCGCTTCCCGGGATCCCGGCACCACAGATCTCAGGGCTACTTTCTGGTATCCTTGCCGCGCATTGCTAACAAGAGGCTGATACTTTTATGTCTGGATGGCGTAAAATATATTATAAGCTGTTGAATTTACCGCTTAAATTACTTGTAAAAAGTAAAGTTATCCCCACCGATCCGGTGGCCGAACTGCGTTTGGACACCACCCGGCCGGTCTTCTATGTTCTGCCCTATAACTCTAAGGCGGATCTACTGACCCTACGCGATCGCTGTCTGGCGCTGGATCTGCCCGACCCGCTGGATGACAATGAAATCGACGGCGTCATCCTGCCACGCTATGTGTTTATAGACGATGGCCCGCGAGTCTTCCGCTACTACGCGCCCAAGCAGGCGTCGGTCAAACTGTTCCTCGACTATCTGGATCTGCACCGCGGCAACCCGTCGCTGGATATTCAGATGATACCGGTCTCCGTGATGTTTGGCCGCGCACCGGGCCGCGAGGATCATAAAGGCGCCCCGCAGCTGCGCCTGCTCAACGGTATTCAGAAATTCTTCGCCGTGCTGTGGCTGGGACGCGACAGCTTTGTGCGCTTCTCCAATACCGTCTCGCTGCGCTATATGGCCGATGAGCACGGCACCGACAAAACCATCGCCCAGAAGCTGGCGCGCGTAGCGCGTATGCACTTCTCCCGCCTGCGCCTGGCCGCCGTCGGCCCGCGCCTGCCGGACAGACAGGCGCTGTTCAATAAGCTGCTCGGATCCAAGGCCATTGAAAAGGCCGTTGAAGACGAAGCCCGCAGCAAGAAGATCTCCCGCGAGAAGGCCCAGCAGAATGCGGTCGCGCTGATGGAAGAGATCGCGGCTGACTTTACCTATGAGGCGGTGCGTCTCTCCGACCGCGTACTCAGCTGGACCTGGAACCGCCTGTACCAGGGGATTAACGTCCATAACGCCGAGCGCGTGCGTCAGCTGGCCCAGGATGGTCACGAGATAGTCTATGTTCCCTGCCACCGCAGCCACATGGACTATCTGCTGCTCTCCTATGTGCTCTACCACCAGGGGTTGGTGCCGCCGCATATCGCCGCCGGCATCAACCTTAACTTTTGGCCGGCCGGGCCGATCTTCCGTCGGCTGGGCGCCTTCTTCATCCGCCGGACGTTTAAGGGCAACAAGCTCTACTCCACGGTGTTCCGTGAATACCTCGGCGAGCTGTTCAGCCGCGGCTACTCCGTCGAATACTTTATGGAGGGTGGGCGCTCACGTACCGGCCGCCTGCTGGAGCCGAAAACCGGCACCCTGGCCATGACGCTGCAGGCCATGCTGCGCGGCGGTAAGCGTCCGATCACCCTGGTGCCGGTCTATATCGGCTACGAGCACGTGATGGAGGTCGCCACCTACGCCAAAGAGCTACGCGGGGCGACGAAAGAAAAAGAGAGCCTGCTGCAGATGGTGCGCGGGCTACGTAAGCTGCGTAACCTGGGCCAGGGCTACGTCAACTTTGGCGAGCCTATCTCCCTTAACGTCTGGCTCAACCAGCACGTACCGGAGTGGCGCGAGGCTATCGATCCTATTGAGGCCCAACGTCCGCACTGGCTCACCCCCAGCGTCAACAGCATCGCCGGCGAAGTGATGGTCAACATCAATAAGGCCGCTGCCGCTAACGCCATGAACCTGTGCGCCACGGCGCTGCTGGCCTCGCGCCAGCGTGCGCTGACCCGCGAGCAGCTGCTGGAGCAGCTGGAGTGCTACCTGCAGCTGCTGCAAAACGTGCCCTACGCGTCGGATGCGACGCTGCCACAGCGCACGCCGCAGGAGCTGCTGGACCACGCCCTGCAGATGAACAAGTTTGAGGTTGAGAAGGATAACATCGGTGATCTGATCATTCTGCCGCGCGAGCAGGCGGTGCTGATGACCTACTACCGCAATAACATTCAGCATATGCTGGTGCTGCCGGCGCTGGTTGCCAGCATGGTTATCCACCATCGCCAGATCTCACGCGGCGAGCTGCTGCGCCAGGCGGCGGTGATCTACCCGATGCTGAAGCAGGAGCTGTTCATGCACTATGCGCCGGAAACGCTGCCGCAGGTGCTGGGCCCGATCATCGATGAACTGTGTCGCCAGCAGCTGATCAGCCTGCAGGATGATACCCTGAGCATTAACCCGCCGCGTATCCGCGCCCTGCAGCTGCTGGCCTCCGGGGTGCGTGAAACCCTGCAGCGCTATGCCATCACCTTCTCGCTGCTGAGCGCCAACCCCAGCATCAGCCGCGGCGCCCTGGAGAAAGAGAGCCGGATCCTGGCCCAGCGTCTGTCGGTGCTGCACGGCATCAATGCGCCGGAGTTCTTCGACAAGGCGGTCTTCGCCACCCTGGTGGCGACGCTGCGCGCAGAGGGCTATATCAACGACGTCGGCGATGCGGTGCGCGAGCAGACGCTGGAAATCTATAACCTGCTGGCCGATCTGCTGACCCCGGAGATTCGCCTGACCATCGAAAGCGTCAGCATCGCTGCGCTGGAAGATACCGGCGCCGCGAACGACGGCGCCGCGTAACGCCCGCGGCAATCCCCCTAAAACGCCCGGCCTACGCCGGGCGTTTTTCTTCGCCTATCCAAACAGCTGCCCGGCCTGCTGCAGCGTAATCCAGCATCCCCACAGCAGCGGCAGCCCCACGGCCAGCCAGGAGAGCGCGACCCACGGCCGGCTGCCGGCGTCCGCCACCCAGCTAAGCTGGGCATTCGGGTTCACCTTATACAGGGAGCGCGCCTGCGTCAGCTGAGCCTCGCTCATCGTATAGCGTCGATCGACCGGACGGATCAACAGATTACACACCAGACCGGCCAGCAGCAGACCCGCCAGGATATACAGCGTCTCGGAATAGGCCTGCGCGCGGGCGACGCCGCGACTGAGCTGATACTCCCGCAGATAGTTGACCAGCACCGGCCCCAGGATCCCCGCCGCCGACCAGGCGGTCAGCAGGCGGCCATGGATCGCCCCCACCATCTGGGTACCAAAAAGATCCGCCAGATAGGCCGGCACCGTCGCAAAGCCCCCGCCGTACATCGACACGATCAGGCAAAATGCCAGAACAAACAGCGTTACGCTGCCCAGCGTGCCCAGCGTCGGCAGCAGGCTGTACAGCGCCACGCCGAGGGTAAAAAAGAGAAAGAACGTTCTCTTACGCCCGATGCGATCGGAGAGCGAGGCCCAGAAAAAACGCCCGCCGATATTAAACAGGCTCAGCAGGCCGGTGAACCCGGCGGCGATGGCGGCGATCTGCGCCAGTTGGGCGCTGGACAGCTCGGCAAAGGTCTGCGTGCCTCCCAGCAATCGCCCGGCAAAGACCTCCTGCAGCAGCGGGGAGGCCATGCCGATAATGCCGATACCGGCGGAGACGTTGAGACACAGCACCGCCCACACCAGCCAAAACTGCGGCGTGCGGCAGGCCACGCTGACGTGCACCTCCATGTGGGTGAAGCCCTGCGCCGCGGGCGTCTCCGTCGTCGTCGCCATCCCCTGGGGACGCCAGCCGATGGGCGGAATGCGATAGGCCAACGCGCCGGACAGCATGAAGACCCAGTAGATCAGCGCCAGCGTCAGAAAGGTCTGCCATACGCCGACGCCCCCGGCCGCGGCGTAGAAGTGCATCAGGCTATTCGCCAGCGGCGCCCCCACCATCGCGCCGCCGCCAAATCCCATTATCGCCAGCCCCGTCGCCATCCCGCGCCGATCGGGAAACCAGCGGATCAGCGTCGATACCGGTGAGATATAGCCGAGCCCCAGGCCGATGCCACCGATAACCCCGGATCCCAGCCACAGCATCCACAGCTGATGCAGGTAGACCCCCAGCGCGGAAAACATCAGTCCGCCGCACCAGCAGCAGGCTGCGACGACCCCGACCTTACGCGGCCCCGCCTTCTCGAGCCAGCTTCCCCACAGCGCCGCCGAGCAGCCCAGAAAGATAAAAAAGAGGGTATAGATCCAGCCCAGCATGGAGATGCGCCAGTCGCACTGGGTGGTAAAGAGCTCTTGCCAAGCGGACATCTGCGCCGGACAGGCGCGTGCCGCGCCGCCTCCCAGCGCCTGCGACAGCGGCAGCCAAAAGACGGAAAAGCCATAGGCCATGCCAATGCACAGGTGGATCGCCAGCGCCGCCGGCGGAACCAGCCAACGGTTAAACCCCGGACGGGCAATGATACGCGCCTTACTGAAAAAACCGGGTCGGTCGTCGGCCGCCCGCCGCTCGCCGCCCCGCGGCGCCGGCACAGAATTATCGACACTCATTATGCTTCTCCTGATCCTGAATGCGTTGCCGCCATGGCAAGCGGCGCATCCTGACATAGCAGAAGACGTACCATTCCTGTTCAAAATTTGTTCGACGGCGAAATTCATCCAGGCTTTGTGACAGGTAACAAAGAAAGGTGAAATGTTAAATTACAGTTTCATTTTAGCGTTCGGCTTTAGCGGCGCGCGCCAGAGAAGCGACTATCAATGTGGGTTAAAATGGATGGAAAAATGATAATTGCGTGGCGATTATGAGAAAAACGGCGGGCATTACACCCACCGCGCCATCACAGCGCCAGCAAGATCCCCAAAAACAGGATCAGCCCGACGTAGTTATTGTTCATAAATGCCCGAAAACAGGAGGTACGCGCCCGTCGGGCAATCAGCCGCTGCTGATACACGAACAGCGCCGCGGCCAGCAGCACGCCCCAGTAATAGGCGCCCTGCAGCTGATTCAGCTCGCCGACCCACAGCAGCAGCAGCAGCGTAGCGAGCTGCAGCAGGCCGATCATCAGACGATCGTAACGGCCAAACAGGATCGCCGTCGACCTGATGCCGATCCGCAGATCGTCGTCGCGATCCACCATGGCGTACTGGGTATCGTAGGCGACCGTCCAACAGATATTGGCCGCAAACAGCAGCCAGCAGCTGAGCGGCAGACTCTCGCCGACGGCCGCATAGGCCATCGGTATCGACCAGCCGAAGGCCATCCCCAGGATCACCTGCGGAAAATGGGAGAACCGCTTGATAAAGGGATAGAGCCAGGCCAGCGTCAGCGCCGCCACCGACAGCCAGATCGTCATCGCATTCAGCGTCAGCACCAGGGTAAAAGAGAGCGCCACCAGCAGCACGAACAGCGTCTTGGCTTCGCGCTCGGACAGCGCGCCACAGGGCAACGGACGCTGACAGGTGCGTTTGACATGACCGTCGAAGTGACGATCGGCAAAATCATTGATCACGCAGCCTGCGGCGCGCATAAAAAACACCCCGCAGGTAAAAACCAGCAGCAGCTTTCCCCCCGGCGCCGCGCCGCCTGCCAGCCACAGTGCCCAGTAGGTCGGCCACAGCAACAGCAGCGAACCGATGGGCTTGTCGATCCGCATTAGGCGGCAATACGCCAGCCATTTGCTTTGGGTCACACATCCCTCCACGCCTTGCTCTCTCCGCTTACGTGCGTTATCCACCATAGATAGGGGCATCGGCCAAGAACAGCTCCGTCAGCAGCAGCGGCTGACCGGCGACGCGTAGCCGGCTGCGACGGGCCCAGAGCGAGCCCAGGCAGCCAACTCGCAGCAACTCGCGCTCCAGGGCGACCCCGCTGAACAGGTAGCGCCCCAGCGGGGTGCTCCCCAGCTGACTCAGCGCCTGACCTGCGCCCTCCAGCGTGCTGGCAGGCGTTAGGGTTCGGCCAAACAGCCAGGGGATACCATCGCCGAGCAGGATCACCTCCCGCAGCCAATACTGCGCGCAGGGCGACAGCTGCCCGCGCTCATCGTCGCTCAGCTGCGCGGCGTCCACCAGCCCTTCGCGCAGTACCGTCACCTGTAGCCTGTCGCACCGCTGCTCTAGGCGGCGGGTCATCGACCCCTGCTCCGCCAGCCAGCTGCCGTAGTCCGCCGGCGCCGCCGCGTCAGCCAACGGCTGCCAGTCGATATTCGCCAGCGCAGCAGAATGTTCTGCCATGCCATACACCCCATCGTCTCAACCCCTGCATCGCTGCGCTATCCGCGGCGCGCCTTATTACGTTTCAGTGTACCGCAGATTCGCCGTCTGGGGCACTCTCGCAGCAATCCATGAGCATTTGACTAACAAAAGAAAGTGGAAACCACAACAAGCGCGCAAACGCCTGCGCGGGCGGGAATCAATAAAAAAGGTGCGCCGCAGCGCACCAGTCATCAAGCCACATCCGTAACGCAGTACGGCGGGGCGCCTTTGCGCCCCGCCGCTTAACCCTTGCCTTTTACGCTGCGGATAAAGGTTTCCCGGGCCGTCGCCGACCCCAGTCGCTCCGCCTCATTCATCAGACGCAGCGCTTTATCGATATCGCCTTGGCGTACCGCGCTGCGGATGCTGCGATCGAAATAGGCGGCGGTGTCATCCAGCATCGGCGCCGCAGGCGCAGCGACGGAGCTCGCCGGGTTACCGACCGCCACGTCGGCCGGCGTATCGCCGCCCGGCAGCAGTCCGCCGATCATCACATTGCCGCTTTGCCGCTCAACCCTGGCCTGAATGCTCAGCACCCCCTGTGACGCATGCGCCGCCTGTGGGTCGGGGATATCCGGCACCGCGTTACCTACGCCGGCGGCATAGGCCTTGGCGGGGTTTACCATACGGGTCGTCGTGGCCAGATCCTGACGGGTGGTATAAATCAGCAGATAAATCTGCTGTTGACCCAGCACCGGCGTCAGCTTCAGCGTTCCCTCCAGCCGATCGCCGCTCATCACGCCGGGCTGGCGGTAGGTAAAGTAGCTGCCGGGGTAGTAGGCCGCCGGGCGCAGATGCTGATCGAGCACCAGCACATTGGGGACATACAACCGTTTATTGTGCAGCCGGCTGCTTAAGGTTATCTCTAGCGAGCCCCGATTCGCCGGCAAAGCCAGCGCGGCGACGGCGCCCTGGATATCTCCCTGCGCCAGCGTCTGGCTGTCGGGGCCCAGGGTGAGGGTGGTATCCATCGGCGGCGTCAGCGGCTGCCAGCGTAGCGCCTGCAGAGCGGCATGGCTCAGCTCTGGCGCAGCGGCCACATCCGTCGGAAGCAGGGTATCGGCGAACGCCTGCGGCGCGCTGCAGAGCGCACAGGCCAGCAGTACGCCGCGGGAGAGACGGTTTAAGGCGGTTTTCATCATTATTATCCTTCTTTCGTACGGCACAGCCGGCATCAGGCAAGGGACGCCGGCGTGCAATCCGGGCGGTGCGGGCACCCCCTCAGCGCGGATATCGCCCGGCTGGGTATTAACCTGGATACCGTCTTTATCGGTGTTCCAGTTGTTCTTCCCGTTCGCATAGGTGGTGAAGATGCGGATGGCGGGGCGCGACCACACGCTGTCACCCGCCTGCCACTGCTGCGCCAGCGTCAGCTTGTATAGCTCGTTGCGGGCACCGGTTTTCTGCGATTTCACATTGTCATAGCCCGCCTCAAACAGGGTGCTCATCGTCGGCGTCCACTTGTACATCGGACGTACGCCGGCGGTATACCAGGTCGAGCCGTTCTGAACATCGTGGTCGACATCCTGATACATGGCGACATACATCAGGCCCCACTTATCGTTGAAGTCCATAGCACCGTGGTCGAGCACGCGGATCAGGTGACCATCGTTGTTAACGTCAGAGCCGCTGGAGTGGCCCGCATTGTTGGTATTGCTCATCGCGTCGGTCGCATACTGCACGACAAACTTGTTAAAGCCGCCCCACAGAGACTGGGTATGCTCGGCGGTGAACATATAGCCGTCCTTGGTCGCGCCCGGTGCCAGGTGGTAACCGTCGTCCAGATTGGCGCGACCATAGTCAAAGCCCAGCTCCAGCGAGCCGCCCGGGTTGGTCTGCAGTCCGGCCAGGCGGATGTCATACACATCGTTGGCCGTATTGCGGATATATTTCTCGTTGCTTTGATTCACGAAGTAGGAGTAGGAGCCGCCGGATTCGGTGTTACGGGTCACCGCCAGAGAGAGCTTACCGAAGCCGAGGTCGATATTTTCCAGACCGGCACCCGGACCGGAGATATCCCAGTAGTAGAAGTCGATCATATGAACGTCGTGACGCTGGTAGTAGCGCTTACCGGCCCACAGGGTCGAGTCGGGCAGCCAGGTAATCACGTTCTTACCCTGCACATTGATCTCACGGAACGCCGGAGAGGTTGACTCCCAGTCGTTGGCCTGATCGATACCGTAGGCCACGTTGGTATCCAGGTAGAAGCTCTGATCGCCGCTCTTCCACAGCTCTTGGCCCAGCTTCAGTTCGGCGTAGGTATCGCACTCGTTGCCAAGGCGGTATTTAGAGCCGGCGCCATCAGCCTGAAAGCACTTCTGATCGCCGCCCTTGGAGCTCCAGCCGATGCCGGAACGGGCGTAGCCGTGAAAGTCGACTGCCATGGCCTGAGCCGACAGCACGACGCTGGCTACAGCCAGCGCCAGCGGAAGTTTGCGCATATTCATCATCATTCTCCTGTTAGGGGTGCCTAACGGCGTTATTATTGCTTTTTAATGCGTTGTCACAGGGTGGGGAGCTACACTCCCGGCTCCTGATACAACCGCTGACAGGCGCTGCCGTCCTCTCGAAACAGGTGGCAACGTTCCGCAGGCAGGCCGATGGCTAGCGTGGCGCCTTCATCGACCAACACCACGTCGTTCTGGCGATACACCAGGTTTTGACGCAGGGCCGGGATTTGGATATGGATCTGGGTTTCGTTCCCCAGCTGCTCGACAACCTGAACCTCGCCCGACAGCGTCACATCGGCCGCGGCGCTGGGCACCAGATGTTCGGGGCGGATCCCCAGCGACAGGTTGCTGCCGGGACGCAGCCCCTCTCCCGCCACCGGCAGCCAGATATGCTGGCCGTTGGGGAGCTCAACCCGTACACGCTGCGGCTGCGCCTCGCTCACTTTGACCGGCAGGAAGTTCATTTTGGGCGAGCCGATAAAGCCGGCGACAAACCGATCGGCGGGATAGTGGTACAGCGCCAGCGGCTTACCGACCTGGGCAATCCGGCCGGCGTCCAGCACCACAATCTTGTCTGCCAGGGTCATCGCCTCAACCTGATCGTGGGTGACGTAAATCATGGTGCGCTGCAGACGCTTGTGCAGACGGGAGATCTCGATGCGCATCTGTACCCGCAGCGCGGCATCCAGATTAGAGAGCGGCTCATCCAGCAGAAAAACGTCCGGCTCCGCCACCAGAGTGCGGCCAATGGCCACCCGCTGACGCTGACCGCCGGAAAGCGCCTTGGGGCGCCTGTCCAGCAGGTGCGCCAGCTGCAGGATCTCCGCCACCTGATTCACCCGCCGCTGGATCTCCGCCTTGTTGACACCGGCCAGCTTGAGGCCAAACGACATGTTGTCCGCGACCGACAGGTGCGGATACAGGGCATAGGACTGAAACACCATGCCGATGCCGCGCTTCGCCGGCGGTACATCGTTCATCCGCACCCCGGCGATCTGCAGCTCGCCGGAGGTGATGTCCTCCAGGCCGGCGATCATGCGCAGCAGCGTCGATTTACCGCAGCCCGAGGGCCCAACGAACACCACAAACTCGCCATCCTCAATGTCCAGGTTAATATCCCGGGAGATCACGGCCTCACCGTACGCCTTATACACATTACGCAGTGATACGTTCGCCATGCGCCGCTCCTGTCCGTTGCCAAGGGATGGCCGCAGCGCGCCGCAGACGGCGGGGGAAAAGGGCGCTGCGCCTCAATGAATGGACACGATAGTGCGCGAAAAACCCGCGCCCAGGGATCATCCATCGGCGCTTTTTTGCTGGCGGAGGAGATGGGAGGATAGCGCCTGCCGGATCGGGGCGAAGGGCGCCGCGGCGGCGGAAGAATCGTGATCGTGACTGCAAAATCGACCCAGAGATTTCGTGCCATTCACCACATATTGCCAAGTTGTGTTAAGCAGATCACAAGAAAGCCCCGCAGGGCGTAGAGTGGGGGAGGATGAGAATCCGGCGGGTCTCGCGGACTATGACACAACATCGGCGCTCCTGCCCCCGGCGAACGGCCGGAACACGGCGATAGCCCCATGAGCGCAGCGTACGAGACGCGACCATCGACCCCCGGCCCGCGTTCGTGAACTCCCCCGACAGGACTACAAGGACTGCACTATGACAAAGACATCCGCTATAAAAACCATCGCTCTTAGCGCACTGGCCGCACTGGTCATCTCTGCGCCGGCGCTGGCCAAGATCGAAGAGGGTAAACTGGTCATCTGGATCAACGGTGACAAGGGGTATAACGGTCTGGCGGACGTGGGCAAGAAGTTCGAGCAGGAGACCGGTATCAAGGTCACCGTGGAGCACCCGGACAAGCTGGAGGAGAAATTCCCCCAGGTTGCGGCCACCGGTGACGGGCCAGACATCATCTTCTGGGCCCATGACCGCTTTGGCGGCTATGCCCAATCCGGCCTGTTGGCCGAAATCCATCCGTCCAAAGCGTTTCAGGAGAAGCTCTACCCCTTTACCTGGGACGCGGTGCGCTACAACGGCAAGCTGATCGCCTACCCCATCGCCGTCGAGGCGCTGTCGCTGATTTATAACAAAGATCTGCTGCCCACCCCGCCCAAGAGCTGGGAGGAGATCCCGGCGCTGGACGGCAAGCTGCGCGCCCAGGGCAAGAGCGCTATCATGTGGAACCTGCAGGAGCCCTACTTCACCTGGCCGCTGATCGCCGCCGACGGCGGCTATGCCTTCAAGTATGCCAACGGCCGCTACGAGACCCATAACGTCGGCGTCGACAACGCCGGATCGCGCGCCGGCCTGCAGTTCCTGGTCGACATGGTGAAAAACAAGCATATCAACGCCGATACCGACTACTCCATCGCCGAGGCGGCCTTTAACAAAGGGCAGACCGCCATGACCATCAACGGCCCCTGGGCCTGGTCCAATATCGACAAGAGCGGCATCAACTACGGCATCACCCTGCTGCCGACCTTCAAGGGGAACCCCTCCAAGCCCTTCGTCGGCGTGCTGAGCGCCGGGATCAACGCGGCCAGCCCGAACAAAGAGCTGGCGACCGAGTTCATTGAGAACTACCTGCTGACCGACAGCGGCCTGGCAATGGTCAACCAAGACAAGCCGCTGGGCGCCGTGGCGCTGAAGTCATATCAGGAGATCCTGGAGAAGGATCCGCGCATCGCCGCCACCATGCAGAACTCGCAAAACGGTGAGATCATGCCGAATATCCCGCAGATGAGCGCCTTCTGGTACGCCGAGCGCGCCGCGATCATCAACGCGATCAACGGCCGTCAGAGCGTGGCTCAGGCGCTGGAAAGCGCCAAGGAGCGGATCCTCAAAAAATAATCTCCGGCTGACCCGCCGCCTGCCCGCCGGTTCCCCCGCTGACGGGCGCGGCGGGCTCATCACCGCATTAACCTGATGCCAACCGCGCCCGAACGGCGCGCCGTCACCGGTGTGGCAAGTAAAACGAGGGCGTGTCCATGTCACTATCCCAAACTGAATATCCGGCCAGCGAGCCGCGCCGGCTCTGCCCGCGCACCGGGCTAAAATGGCTGGCGGTCGGCCTACTGACGCTGCTGACCGGCTATCTGACTATCGTCATGTATGCCCAAGGCGAATACCTGTTCGCCATGCTAACCCTGATCCTGCTGGGGGGCGGACTGTATATCTTCGCCAACCGGCGCGCCTACGCCTGGCGCTATGTCTATCCGGGGCTAGCCGGCATGGGGCTGTTCGTCCTGTTCCCGCTGATCTGCACCATCGCCATCGCCTTTACCAACTACAGCAGCACCAACCAACTCAGCCAGGAGCGCGCCCAGTCGGTCCTGCTGCAGCGCCTGTTCACCAGCGGTCAGAGCTACGCGTTCAGCCTGTATCCGGACGGCGGCCAATGGCGCCTGCAGCTCACCGACGCCCAGAGCGGTCAACGCTACCTTTCCGACCCCTTTGATCTGGGCCAGCCCGACCTACAGATTTCGATGGCGGCGGCAGACGGCGCGCCGCAGGGCAGCGCCGCCACGCTGCGCACCGTGACCCAGCACCGTCAGACGCTGAACAGCCTGATCGCCCTGCTGCCCGACGGCACCGCGCTGCGCATGAGTTCACTGCGTCAGTTCGCCGCCAGCCGCCCGCTCTACACCCTGGGCGACGATGGCCGCACCCTGACGGACAACCAAAGCGGCATCGCCTACCGCCCCAATATGCAAAGCGGCTTTTATCAGGCGGTCAACGCCGACGGCAACTGGCGCAGCGAGCGCCTAAGCCCGGGGTTTACCGTGACCACCGGCTGGAAAAACTTTCTGCGGGTGCTCAACGATGAGGGGATCCGCCAGCCCTTTATCAGCATCTTTATCTGGACCCTGGTCTTCTCGGTGCTGACCGTCATCTTTACCGTGGCCGTCGGGATGGTGCTGGCCTGCGTGGTGCAGTGGGAGGCGCTGCGCGGACGCGCCGCCTATCGGGTGCTACTGATCTTGCCCTATGCGGTGCCGGCGTTTATCTCCATCCTGATCTTCAAGGGACTGTTCAACCAAAGCTTCGGCGAGATCAACATGATGCTCAGCCAGCTGTTCGGCATCCGACCGGCCTGGTTCAGCGATCCGCTCACCGCCAAGGGCATGATCCTGATCGTCAACACCTGGCTCGGCTATCCCTACATGATGATCCTGTGCATGGGGCTGCTGAAGGCGATCCCCGAGGATCTGTATGAGGCCTCGGCCATGGACGGCGCCGGGCCGCTGCAAAACTTCTTCCGGATTACGCTGCCGATGCTGATCAAGCCGCTGACGCCGCTGATGATCGCCAGCTTCGCCTTCAACTTTAATAACTTTGTGCTGATCCAGCTGTTAACCAACGGGGGGCCGGATATGCTGGGAACCTCGACACCGGCCGGCTATACCGACCTGCTGGTCAGCTATACCTACCGCATCGCCTTTGAGGGCGGCGGCGGACAAGACTTTGGCCTGGCTGCCGCCATCGCGACCCTGATCTTCCTGCTGGTCGGGGCGCTGGCGATCCTCAATCTGAAAGCCAGCAAAATGAATTTTGACTAAGGAGATGCCTGACTATGGCCATGGTTCAACCCCAATCCCTGCGCTATCGCCTGTGGCTCACCCATTTGCTGATGATTCTGTTTATCGCGCTGATCATGTTCCCTCTGCTGATGGTGATCGCCATTTCGCTGCGCGCCGGCAACTTTGCCACCGGCAGCCTGATCCCGGACCAGATCTCCTGGGAGCACTGGAAGCTGGCGCTGGGTATCAGCGTGACGGCGCCGGACGGCCGCGTGACCCCGCCGCCGTTCCCCGTGCTGCTGTGGCTGTGGAACTCGATCAAGGTCGCGGTCACCACCGCGCTGGGCATCCTGGCGCTCTCCACCACCTGCGCCTATGCCTTCGCTCGCATGCGGTTCCGCGGCAAATCCTCGCTGCTGAAAGGGATGCTGATTTTCCAGATGTTCCCGGCGGTACTGTCGCTGGTCGCGCTGTATGCCCTGTTCGATCGGATCGGCCAGTACGTGCCGTTCCTCGGCCTAAATACCCTGGGGGGCGTCATCTTTGCCTATATGGGCGGCATCGCCCTGCACGTCTGGACCATCAAGGGCTACTTTGAAACCATCGACGGCTCGCAGGAGGAGGCGGCGGCGCTGGATGGCGCCACGCCGTGGCAGGCGTTCCGTCTGGTGCTGCTGCCGCTTTCCGTACCGATACTGGCGGTGGTGTTCATCCTCTCCTTTATCGCCGCCATCACCGAGGTGCCGGTCGCCTCGCTGCTGCTGCGCGACGTCAATACCTATACGCTGGCGGTCGGCATGCAGCAGTATCTCAATCCGCAAAACTACCTGTGGGGGGATTTTGCCGCGGCGGCGGTGCTGTCGGCGATGCCGATAACCGCCGTCTTCCTGCTGGCGCAGCGTTGGCTGGTGGGCGGTCTGACCGCCGGCGGCGTGAAAGGCTAGTTTATGCGTTACCCTTAAAAAAGCAGTAACCTGTGTGCGTAACTGGCGGCCTGCGGGCCGCCCTTTTTATACCCCTATCCTACGGCGTCTATTCGCGCTTCAGACGATCGGTGTTAGCTAGATACAGCGCGATCACCAGCACCAAAATGGCGAACGAATAGATCAGCGTATCGTTGGGGCTCTCGTGATCGACGATGATCAATCGGATGATCGCCGTGATGCCGATGTAGATAAAATAGCGCAGCGGAAAGTGATAGCCTGATTGAAAATATTTAACAATCAATGCAATAAACTCGAAGTACAGAAAATAGATCACGATCCCTTCCACCAGCATATAGGTCGACGCGTTCTGGTTGGCGTCAAACAGCACCCCGGCCAGCGTGAACGTCTCCTTCGCCAGAAAGATCACCAGAATCGCCGCCAGCGCCATCAGGCCGATATTCAGTATCCACTGCAATACCGTGGCGACACGGTTTGCGCGCTCGGTTCCCGGCATAAAGTAACTCCTTGCGTAATAGCTGTATAATGTGAGCTAGTTAACAATATTGCCGTTTTGCCGTCTATCCCCCTGCGCCAAAAAACCCGTCGGCGTCGCGTGCGGCGCGGCGAGCGCCACACAAATTTGGCGCCGGCGGCGACAAGGGCTGATAATGAGCATAATCCGTCAGGATCAACACACCCTCCGCCGCCGCGCGGTAGCAAGAAAAGGCTCGACTGAGATTCCCACACAATGCATATACTCCGACACTATACGTTTACCCTCTGCCTGCTGCTGGGCATTATCCTCGGCGGGCTGGCCGGCGTCCTGTTTGGCGAACGGGCGACCCTGGTTCAACCCATCGGCGAACTGTTCCTAAACCTGATGTTCGTGGTGATCGTTCCGCTGGTATTCCTCAGCATCGCCTCCTCTATCGCCGACATGCGGCAGATGTCGCGCCTGGGCAAAATAATGGGAACGGTCTTCTCGGTTTTCATCGCCACCGCCCTGTTCGCCGCGCTGATCGGCTTTGTCGCCACCCATCTGTTTAACCCGTTCCACAACGTGGATACTCAGTCGCTGATCGCCCACCTGCCTCCGGCGCCGCAGGAACAGAGCAAGGGGCTGGGCGAGGTGATCGTCTCCACCTTCACCGTACCCGATTTTCTACAGCTGTTTACTAAGTCCAATCTGCTACCGCTCATCGTCTTCTCTATCCTGTTCGGCCTGGCTACGGCCTTCAGCGGCGAGCAGGGCCGTCCCGTCGCCCAGTTTCTCAGCGCCGGCACCACGGTGATCCTGAGAATGGTCAAGATCATTATGTACGCAGCGCCGCTGGGGCTGGGCTGCTACTTCGCCGCCACGGTCGGCGCGCTGGGGCCGCAAATCATCCACGGCTATCTGAATGCCTTCTTGCTGTACGTGGTGCTGACGGTGATCTACTTCTTCGGCGCCAATACGCTGTACGCCTTTATCGCCGGAGGGCGCCCCGCCGTTCGCCTGTTCTGGGGCAACGTATTTACACCGGCCATCACCGCCATCGCCACCGCTTCCAGCGCCGCCTGCATTCCGGTCAACCTGGTGGCCAGCAAGAAGATGGGCGTACCGGCGGATATCGCCGAGACGGTGATCCCGCTGGGTGCCAACACCCATAAGGACGGCTCGGTTATCGGCGGCATCATCAAGATCGTCTTTCTGTTCACGCTGTTCGGCCGCGACATGAGCGATCCGATGAGCATCGCGGCCATCATCAGCGTGGCGTTCCTAGTCGGCGCCGTCATGGGGGCTATTCCCAGCGGCGGCATGACCGGCGAACTGATGATCTGCGCCGTGTTCGGCTTTTCGCCGGAGTTGGTCGGCACCATCATGATCATCAGCACCATCATCGATATTCCGGCCACCCTACTGAACTCCACCGGCAATACGGTCTGCGCCATGCTGGTCACCCGCTTTGTTGAGGGTAAGGCGTGGCTACAGCGCCGATGGGAAACGGCGGAGTAACGCCGGCGCCAGACGTAAAAAAACCCGGACAAGTCCGGGTTTTTCTTTGGCTGCGCGGCGTTATGCCCGCCAGGCCTTGAAACGGTTGATCAGGGCATTGGTCGAACTATCGTGGCTGCGTACCGGCTGCGCATCCTCCAGCTCCGGCAGGATACGGTTGGCCAGCTGTTTACCTAGCTCAACCCCCCACTGATCGAAGGAGAAGATGTTCAGTATGGCGCCCTGGGTGAAGATCTTGTGCTCATACAGCGCAATCAGCATCCCCAGGCTGTACGGCGTGATTTCACGCAGCAGGATGGAGTTGGTCGGGCGGTTCCCCTCAAACACCTTAAACGGCACGATATGCTGTACCTCTGCTGCGCTCTTGCCCGCCTTGGCAAACTCCTCTTCTACCGCTTCACGGGATTTACCGAACGCCAGCGCCTCGGTCTGGGCAAAGAAGTTGGACAGCAGCTTGCTGTGATGATCGCCCAGCGGGTTATGGCTGATGGCCGGCGCGATAAAGTCGCAGGGAATCAGCTTGGTACCCTGGTGGATCAGCTGATAGAACGCGTGCTGGCCGTTGGTACCCGGCTCGCCCCAGATGATGGGGCCGGTCTGGTAATCCACGGCCTGACCGTCGCGATCGACATATTTCCCGTTCGACTCCATGTTGCCCTGCTGGAAATAGGCCGGGAAGCGGTGCATATACTGATCATAGGGCAGAATGGCTTCGGTTTCGGCGCCGAAGAAGTTGTTATACCAGAT
Organism: Edwardsiella sp. EA181011; assembly: GCF_000800725.1. Taxonomy (NCBI): domain Bacteria; kingdom Pseudomonadati; phylum Pseudomonadota; class Gammaproteobacteria; order Enterobacterales; family Hafniaceae; genus Edwardsiella; species Edwardsiella sp. EA181011. The sequence continues at coordinate 386,304 of NZ_CP011364.1, forward strand.
GCCGATCAGCGCCAGCAGTACCGGCAGATTCTGCTGCAGCGGCGCGCTGGCAAAGTGGCGGTCCATGGCATGGGCGCCGGCCAGCAGCAGCTCGAAGTTATCGTAGCCGATGCTCAGAGCGATAGAGAGTCCGATGGCTGACCACAGGCTGTAGCGGCCACCGACCCAGTCCCAGAACTCAAACATGTTGGCGGTATCGATACCGAACGCCGCCACCGCCTGCGCGTTGGTGGACAGCGCGGCAAAATGCTTGGCCACATGACGCTCATCGCCGGCCGCCTGCAGGAACCAGTCGCGGGCGCTGTGGGCATTGGTCATGGTCTCCTGGGTGGTGAAGGTCTTTGAGGCCACCAGGAACAGGGTCGTCTCCGGGTTCAACCGCTGCAGCGTCTCAGCGATGTGCGTACCGTCGACGTTGGAGACAAAATGCATGGTCAGGTGATTTTTGTAAGGGCGCAGCGCCTCGGTCACCATGTAAGGGCCGAGATCGGAACCACCGATACCGATATTCACCACGTCGGTAATCGCCTTACCGGTGTAGCCCCGCCACTCGCTGTCGATCACCCGGGCACAGAACTGCTTCATCTTGGCCAGTACGGCGTTAACCTCCGGCATCACGTCTTTACCGTCAACGCAGATCGGCGTGTTGCTCCGGTTGCGCAGCGCGATGTGCAGCACGGCGCGGTCCTCGGTACGGTTGATTTTCTCACCGGCGAACATGGCGGCGATGGCGCCCTGCAGATCGGTTTCACGGGCCAGCGCCTGCAGCTTTTCCAGGGTCTCTGCGTTAATCCGGTTCTTGGAGTAATCGACCAGCATCTGATCGTCGAAGGTAGCAGAGAACTTAGAGAAACGGTCGGCATCCGCGGCGAACAGATCGCGCATCTGCACGGACTTCATCTGCTCGAAATGCTGCTGCAGCGCTTGCCAGGCAGCAGTACGGGTCGGGTTGATATTTTTCATAGCGACGCCTTATGCTTGAGTAACGGTCGGTGGTTTCCGAGGCGCCGTTCAGCGGCTGAACGCGCCCCGCACATTCCGGATAATCGCCGCTCCCGGGAACGACAGGGATGACGGCATAGGGTACCGGTTCATCTTTTCCTACGTGCGTTAAATTGTATCCATTTCACGCCGTGTTGCGATCCCTTTTATTGCGATCGACTAAAACTCTCACCCCTGATACTGCCTGATACTGACTCCATTCAGCAACCATTGTTTCCCACGTGGAAAATCACGGCGTCATCCGCGGGAGTCCACGGGGGTGAACGGCCGGGACGCCAAGAGACAGCGGCGATTTTTTAGGCATCAAGATTAGCGGATACGATGTCTATACGCCGTTGACTCGCGAGACCTAATGATCAAGCAATTGATTTTATTTCATATATTTCAATATGATAAAAACAATAATCAGTAACGGTAATACTGCGCAGGTCAAATTGAAAATCACTCATCCCAATGCCATTGACACACCCGGCATAAGCCGTTATTTCTAAAAATGCCCTGTACATCCCGTGTACAGGCCTGTCTGCGCCTATCGTGGCGGTACGCCGGCCCCGGCATCGCCAGCTGACCCGGCTCGCCGGGCAACCGCGCAGCGGCCATCTGGGCACCCCCTTGGGCTGTCACCTCGTACCCCTGCCACGGTGAAAGGCGCGGTAAGGTGGAGTACCTGCGGAGCGCGCGTATGCCGCCCCGTACCGTTTAGCGCGCGCCCGGCGCCGGGCTAATGGAATGACCCGCCGGACAACACGGACACCGGCCCCTGACACGAGGCATCACATGCAACAGACAATCATTGCAAAGTTTGGCGGCACCAGCGTAGCCGACGCCGACGCCATGCTGCGCTGCGCTGACATCATTCTCTCCAATCCCGCCGTACGCGTGGTGGTGCTTTCGGCCGCCGCGGGCGTCACCAACCACCTCATTGCGCTGGCCGAGGGTCAGGAGAACGCAGAACGGCTGCGCCTGATAGGCGAGATCCGCCGAATTCACGACGCGATCCTGGCTGCGCTCCCCGACGGCGCCGTGGTACGCAGTGAAATTGAGCGCATGCTGGAAAATATCGCCATGCTGGCCGAAGCCGCGGCGCTGGCCACCTCCGCGGCGCTGACGGATGAGCTGGTCAGCCACGGTGAACTGATGTCGACGCTGTTGTTCAGCGAGCTGCTGCGCGTTCGTGGCGTCAGCGTTGAGTGGTTTGATATCCGCAGGATCATGCGCACCGATGACCGCTTTGGCAAAGCCGAGCCGGATCGGGAACAGCTGCAGGCGCTGGCGCAGCAGTCTCTGGCGCCGCGCCTGACCAAGCACCTGATCATTACCCAAGGGTTTATCGGCAGCGAGTGCAAAGGACGCACCACGACCCTGGGACGGGGCGGCAGCGACTATACCGCCGCCTTGCTGGCCGAGGCGCTGGACGCGGCGCGCGTCGATATCTGGACCGATGTGCCGGGGATCTATACCACCGATCCACGCATCGTTCCCGCCGCTCGGCGCATCGATGAGATCGCCTTTTCCGAGGCGGCCGAAATGGCGACCTTCGGTGCGAAGGTACTGCACCCGGCCACCCTACTGCCGGCGGTGCGCAGCGATATCCCGGTCTTCGTCGGCTCCAGCCGCGATCCCGGCGCCGGCGGCACCCTAGTATGCAATAAAAGCGCGCAGCCTCCGCTGTTCCGCGCGCTGGCGCTGCGGCGCAGCCAGACGCTGCTGACGCTGCACAGTCTGAATATGCTGCACGCCCGCGGCTTTCTGGCCGAGGTGTTCGGTATTCTGGCCCGCCACCGCCTCTCCGTGGATCTGATCACTACCTCAGAGGTTAGTATCGCGCTGACGCTGGATACCACCGGCTCTTGTACCGGCGGCGCCAGCCTGTTGACCAGCGCCCTGCTGACCGAACTTTCCGCCCTGTGCCGGGTCGAGGTTGAGGAGGATTTAGCGCTGGTAGCGCTGATCGGTAACCAGCTCAGCAGTGCCTGCGGCGTTGGCCGCCGGGTATTCGGCGCGATGGAGCCGTTCAATATCCGCATGATCTGCTACGGCGCCAGCAGCCATAACCTGTGCTTCCTGGTGCCGGGCAGCGATGCCGATGCGGTAGTGCGCACCCTGCACGCACGCCTGTTCGAATAGCCCGGTGGGACGCTTATCCGGCCCCACGGGGCCGGATAAGCGGGGGCTTACTCCACCTCATAGCCCAGATTGGGCGCCAGCCAACGCTCGGCCTCCGCCAGCGGGATCCCTTTGCGCGCGGCATAGTCCGCCACCTGATCGCGCTGCACGCGCGCAACGGCAAAGTACTTACTGTGGGGATGGCTGAAGTACCAGCCAGACACCGAGGCGCCCGGCCACATCGCGTAAGACTCCGTCAACCGCATGCCGGTATGGCGTTCGACGTCTAAAAGACGCCACAGCGTGGCCTTTTCACTGTGCTCCGGACAGGCCGGATAGCCCGGCGCCGGACGAATGCCGCGATAGTTTTCGCGGATCAGCTGCTCGTTGTCCAGCGCCTCATCGGCGGCATAGCCCCAGTGCACTTTGCGCACCTGCTGATGCAGGTATTCGGCAAAGGCCTCCGCCAGACGGTCGGCTAACGCCTTCACCATGATTTTATGATAATCATCGTGCTGCGCATCAAAGGTCTGCGCCAGCGCCTCCTCCTCCAGCCCGCCGGTCACGGCAAAGGCACCGATATAGTCAGCGATACCGTCATCCGCCGCGGCGATAAAGTCGGCCAGGCAGTAGTTGGGCCCCGTGCTTTTATCGCTCTGCTGACGCAGATGGTGGCTGATGGCCAGCACCTCGCGGCGGCTCTCGTCGCGGTAAATCAGCACATCGTCCCCCCGCCGGTTTGCCGCGAACAGGCCAAACACCCCGCGCGGCGTCAGGCTGCCGGACGCCTCCAGCGTATCCAGTAACCCATTGGCATCCGCAAGCAGGCGCCGCGCCTCCTCGCCGACCACCTCATCCTGCAGGATACGCGGGTATTTCCCGGCCAATGACCAGGTGAGGAAAAACGGCGTCCAGTCGATATAGTCGCGCAGACGCCCAATCCCCGGCTGCACCGTCTGCACGCCTAAGCGCCGCGGCACCGGGGGCGGACAGGCGGACCAGTCGGTGACGACGCCATTGGCGCGCGCCTGTGCCAGCGTCACCGGCGGCGTGCGCGGCGTCTGGCGACCATGCTGGGCACGCGCCGCATCGTACTCCCGGCGCGTCCGCTCGATAAACGGACCTCGCTGCGCCTCCGACAGGAGGGCTGCCACTACGCCGACGGTGCGCGACGCATTCTGCACATAGACCGTCGGCCCGCCGTAGGCGGGGGCAATCTTTACTGCCGTATGCGCCTTGGAGGTCGTCGCCCCGCCGATCAGCAGCGGCAGCGTGAACCCCTGCCGCTCCATTTCGCTGGCCACGTTGACCATTTCATCCAGGGAGGGGGTGATCAGCCCCGACAGCCCGATGATATCGACCCGCTCCTCGCGCGCCACCCGCAGGATACGTTCGGCGGGCACCATCACCCCCAGATCGATAATTTCATAGTTATTGCACTGCAGCACTACGCCGACGATGTTCTTGCCGATGTCGTGTACGTCGCCTTTCACCGTCGCCAGCAGCACCTTACCGGCGCTGCTGCCGCGCTGCTTGCTGGCCTCGATAAACGGCGACAGATAAGCCACCGCCTGTTTCATCACACGCGCCGATTTCACCACCTGCGGCAGAAACATCTTACCGTCGCCAAACAGATCGCCGACCCGATTCATCCCCGCCATCAGCGGCCCCTCGATCACCGCAATCGGCCTATCGGCCTCCAGACGCGCCGCCTCGGTATCCTGCGCAATGAACTCGCCGATGCCCTTGACCAAGGCATACTCCAGGCGCTGAGCCACCGGCCAGCTGCGCCACTCAGCCTGCGGCCCCTCCGCCTGCGCGCTGCCCTGCGTGTCGCGGTAGCGCTCCGCCAGCGCCAGCAGGCGATCGGTGGCATCGGGTCCCCGGTTCAGGATCACCGCCTCGGCCGCCGTACGCAGATCGTCCGGCAGGTCGTCATAGATAGCCAACTGTCCGGCGTTAACGATCCCCATGTCCATGCCGTGGCGAATCGCGTGATACAGAAAGACCGCGTGGATCGCCTCACGCACCGCCTCGTTACCGCGGAAAGAAAAAGAGACGTTCGACACCCCACCAGAGATCAGGGCGTGAGGTAATAGCGCCTTAATCTCCGCACAGGCTGCGATAAAATCGACGGCATAGTTACTGTGCTCTTCAATGCCGGTGGCCACGGCAAAAATATTGGGGTCGAAGATGATGTCTTCGGGCGGGAAACCGATACGCTCGGTCAGCAGCTGATAGGCGCGACGGCAGATGGCCACCTTACGCTCCCGGGTATCCGCCTGCCCCTGCTCATCGAAGGCCATCACCACCAGCGCGGCGCCAAAGCGGCGCACCTGACGGGCGTGCTGCAGAAAGTTCGCCTCTCCCTCTTTGAGGGAGAGCGAGTTGACAATGCCTTTCCCCTGGATGCACTTCAGCCCCACCTCGATCACCGACCAGCGAGAGGAGTCGATCATCAGGGGCACCCGGGCGATATCCGGCTCGCCGGCGATCAGGTTGAGGAAGCGAACCATCGCCGCCTCGGCATCCAGCATACCCTCATCCATATTGATATCGATGATCTGCGCGCCGTTCGCCACCTGCTGACGCGCCACGTCCAGCGCCTCATCATATTTATTCTCTTTAATCAGTCGCTTAAACTTAGCTGAGCCGGTCACGTTGGTACGTTCGCCCACGTTGACGAACAGACTCGTTTCATCGATCGTCAGCGGCTCCAGGCCAGACAGACGGCAGGCCACCGGCAGCGCGGGAAGGACGCGCGGCGCGATGCCCTGCACCGCCCGGCTGATGGCGGCAATGTGCTCCGGCGTGGTGCCGCAGCAGCCGCCGACGATATTCAGGTAGCCCGCGCGGGCCCATTCGGCAATCTGCTGCGCCATCGCCTGCGGCGACAGATCATACTCCCCAAAGGCATTGGGCAGCCCGGCGTTGGGATGGGCGCTGACATGGCACTCGGCAACCCGGGACAGCTCCGCCACGTACTGGCGCAGATCCTCCGGCCCCAGAGCACAGTTCAGACCGAAAGAGAGCGGACGGGCGTGGCGCAAGGCGTTATAAAATGCCTCGGTCGTCTGCCCCGACAGGGTGCGCCCGGAGGCATCGGTAATGGTGCCGGAGATCATCACCGGCAGCGTAACGCCCAGCGCGGCAAACTCGCACTCCAGCGCATAGACCGCCGCCTTAGCATTCAGGGTATCAAAGACGGTTTCGATCATCAGCAGATCGACGCCCCCCTCAATCAGCGCCCGCGCCGACTCGCGATAGGCCGCCACCAGCTGATCGAAGGTAATATTGCGACAGGCGGGATCGTTAACCTCCGGCGAGATCGACGCCGTACGGTTGGTCGGCCCCAGCACACCCGCCACAAAGCGCGGCTGGTGCGGCGTGCGCGCCGTCCACTCATCGGCACAGGCCCGCGCAAGGCAGGCCGCCCGGTAGTTTATCTCTGGCGCTAGCTCCTCCATGCGGTAATCCGCCATGGCGATGCGCGTTGCGTTGAAGGTGTTGGTCTCCAGAATGTCGGCGCCCGCCTCCAGGTAGGCATAATGAATCGCGCTGATGATATCGGGACGGGTCAGCGCCAGCAGATCGTTGTTTCCCTTCAGATCGCAGGGCCACTCGGCAAAGCGTTCGGCGCGGAAATCCTGTTCGCTCAGCCCGTAGCGCTGGATCATGGTTCCCATACCGCCATCCAATACTAAAATCCGTTTCTCCAGCCGGCGGCGCAACCGTTCATGCGTCGTATTCACACTCACTCCTTGTCCCGTCATGTCGGCAGCACGCTGCCCGATAAGCCCGCTGACGGTTTTACCCGCAAAACCGCCGTTTTTTCCATCCTAGCACAGCTGAAGTGGATAGCGACGGCGCGGCAGTTGAGGCTTTTTCATGTAGCGGAGGACAGGGTGAATGGCAGAGGGATCGTCAACGGTGCACGATGGCGCAGGGGGCAGATCCGGCGCACAGGCGGCAAGCGCGCGCCGTCGATGGGCGCCCCCGCGGACGGCGCACCGCGTCCGCGGGGGAGATCGACCGCTATTGGGCCGGCTGAACCACCATCTGGCCGACGCTACCGCGATCGGCCAGCTCCAGGGTTCCGCTGTAGAACAGAAACGGAAAGTGTTCGGATGAGGGCTGCGGGAAATAGACCAGCAGCGAGACGTCGCCGTCAACCCAGACGCTGTCTTTCCAGCCGCGATCCTCCACCAGCGGCGGCGCGTTGTTGACGCTTTTCACCAGGAACTGGGCCCCCTGAATGTAGAAAGACTGCGGCGTATCGGCACGCACCGTCCAGCGTTCCCAGGTGCCTTGGCGCGCCTGGACATCGATCCGTCCCGGATCCCACAGCGCCCCGTTAATCCCCGGGCTGGAGGCGCTGCCCAGCATGATGCTGCGGTTATTGACGACGTCCCCCTCCGGCAGCGGATCGGCGGCCAGACGCGCTGGCAGAGTATCGGTCATCAGCGGCAGCAGACCGGTAGGACGCAGGGTCAACACCCGGGTAGACACCAGCATCGACGACGGTTCAAACAGCCCGCGCAGGCGATCCATTATCCCGGCGGCCTCGCCGGCCGTGATAGCGACCTCCTCGCCTTTGCTCATGTCGATCAGCACCTCCCGGCGCTCGCCCGGTGCCAGCGGCAGGGTATCGGCCTGCAGCGGCGCCGGCAGCAGCCCCTGATCGCTGGCGATCACGAAGAAGGGACGCCCATCGGAGAGCTGCAGCAGGTAGCGTCGCGCGTTGGAGGCGTTGAGCAGGCGCAAACGTACCCATCCGCGCGATACCTCAACATAGGGGTCCTGCACGCCATTGACCAGCAGGGTATCGCCCAGAAAGCCGCCGGAGGAGGGGGGATCGTATTCGGGAACCCCAAAGTTATCCAGGCGCTTGTCCTGCAGGATCAGCGGAAAATCATCCACCCCATAGTGATTCGGCAGCGGTGCATTCTTGCTGTATTGATCCTCCACCAACCAGAGGCCGGCCAGGCCACTATAGACCTGGGGCGCCATATGGCGTGGGGTATCCGCGTGATACCACAGCGTCGCCGCTGCCTGGCGAATGGGCAGAACCGGAGACCAGTCGACCCCGGGCGACATCTGGCGCGCAGGTCCCCCGGCCAGAGGACCGGGCACCAGCAGGCCGGCGACCTCCATCGCCACGGACTCGCTCAACCGATTGCTGTAGATCAGCTTCACATCGTCACCGCTGTGCACTCTGACCGTCGGCCCCAGATACACGCCGTTCACGCCCCAGGTGCCCACTTTGCGCCCCCCCATGAAGGCCCAGTGCGTGCGCTCCAGCGACAGAAACAGCGGCTGACCGCGGCGTGATTCCAACAACGGCGGCACCGGCAGCACGGCCTGTACCCCACTCGCCCGAGCCTGTAGCGGCAGTCCGCCGGCGCACAGCGCCAGCCCGGAGGCCTGAATAAACCGACGTCGACTGAGTGACATAACTTCTCCCGTAAATCAAAAATAGCGTCCGGCCAGACCGCGCCGACGTCAGTCGCGTTTAGCCGCCTGCGCCTCGCGCACCGCGACTTCGTCGTCCAGCTGCTCTATCTTTTCGGCCATCAGGGTGCGACAGTGCTCCGCCAGCTCTCGTACCTGATCTTTACCCCAGCGACTGGTATCGATCGGCGGCAGCATTTCCACGATCACCACGCCATTATTCCAGCGATTTAGCTTCACCTTATCGTGGGTGCTGGAAACGCAGATCGGTATGATAGGCACCCCGGCGGCCAACGCCGCGTGGAATGCCCCGGTCTTAAACGGCATCAGGCCACGCCCGCGGCTACGGGTCCCCTCGGGGAACATCCAGAATGAGATGCGGCGGGTACGGAACTGCTCCACCACGGCGGCGATGGTATTGTGCGCCTTGGTACGGTTCTTACGGTCGATCAGCAGGTTACCGGTCAGCCAGTACAGCTGCCCAAAGAAGGGGATCCAGACCAGACTCTTTTTACCGACGGTCACCGTGTTCGGCTGCACCGCATTCGAGGCGGTCACCATGTCGTAGTTGTTCTGATGGTTGGCGATATAGATGGCGTTGCCATAGGTTGCGGCATCCGGCGGCAGGCGCGTTTCAACCTTCAGGCCAAACAGCGGCGATAAGCGGCCAAACCAGTGGCCAAAGCGCGCGACGTGGCGCGGGTTGCGCGGGCTGAACAGGCAGTACAGCGAACCGACAATACAGATAACGAGGCACAGCAGCGTGATCAGTATGACCCGGAAAATGAATAGCATAACAACCTCATAAACAGAATACCGGGCCAGGCGCCCGGGGCACGGTAGCCGCGGCGCTGGCCCTCTCCGGCCGCCGCTGGGCGGCCTTGGAATTACGCGTCGCCGTCGGCGTCCAGACGCAGCGACTGCGGCGCGTCCACATCCACCCGCTCAATGCGCTGCAGCCCCCGCGGCAGCAGGGTTCCCTTACGCCCGCGTTCGGCGCGGAACTTCTGCAAATCCTGCGGCTTCATCACCAGCTTACGCTTACCGACATGCAGCGTCAGCGATGTCTGCGGCGCCAGCACCAGCAGCCATTTCAGCGTATCCTCACCGGCGGCGGCCTGCGCCGCGGGGATGGAGACGATCTTATTCCCCTTGCCCTTGGAGAGCTGCGGCAGATCGTGCACCGGGAACATCAGCATCCGGCCGGCCTCGGTAATGGCCAGCAGCATGTCATCGTCACCGTTAATCTCCAGCGGCGCCAGCACCTTGGCATTTTCCGGCAGCGTCAGCATGGCCTTGCCTGCGCGGTTACGCGCGACCAGATCGCTAAAGGTGCAGACAAAGCCATAGCCTGCGTCGGAGGCCATCAGCAGCTTCTGATCGTCCGCAGCCATCAGCACGTGTTCGACGGTCGCCCCCGGCGGCGGCGCCAGCTTGCCGGTCAGCGGCTCACCCTGCCCGCGCGCCGACGGCAGCGTCAGCGGATCGAGGGCATAGCTGCGTCCGCTGGAGTCGATAAAGACCACCGGCTGGTTGCTTTTGCCACGCGCGGCGGCGCGGAAAGCATCGCCCGCCTTATAGTTCAGTCCGCTCGGATCAATATCATGTCCCTTGGCGCTGCGTACCCAGCCCCCTTCGGACAGGACGATGGTCACCGGCTCGCTCGGGACAAAGTCGTGCTCGCTCATCGCCCGTGCTTCAGAACGCTCTTGCAGCGGTGAACGCCGCGCGTCGCCGTACGTGTCGGCATCCGCCATGATCTCTTTCTTGATCAGCGTGCCCAGCTTACGCTCGGAGGCCAGCAGCGTTTGCAGACGATCCCGCTCCTGCGCCAGCTCGTCCTGTTCGCCCCGGATCTTCACCTCTTCCAGGCGGGCCAGGTGACGCAGCTTGAGATCCAGAATCGCTTCAGCCTGGGTATCGCTGAGGCCAAAACGCGCCACCAGCACCGGCTTGGGCTCATCCTCGCTGCGGATGATGTGGATCACCTCGTCGATATTCAAAAACGCGCACAGCAGGCCATCCAGAATATGCAGGCGCTTCAGCACCTTCTCCAGACGGTAGTTCAGACGGCGACGCACCGTCTCACGGCGGTAGCTCAGCCATTCGCTGAGGATCTCGCGCAGATCTTTCACCGCCGGACGCCGATCCAGACCGATCATATTCATGTTGATACGGTAGCTTTTTTCCAGATCGGTGGTGGCGAACAGGTGATTCATCAACTGATCGAGATCGACCCGGTTAGAGCGCGGTACGATCACCAGACGGGTCGGATTCTCATGGTCCGACTCATCGCGCAGATCGTCGACCATCGGCAGCTTCTTAGCGCGCATCTGGCTGGCGATCTGTTCCAGCACCTTGGCGCCGGAGGTCTGATGCGGTAGGGCGCTGATCACTATCTCGCTCTCTTCTTTGCGCCATACCGCCCGCATGCGTACCGATCCGCGACCGGTGCGGTAGATCTTGCGGATCTCGTCACGCGGCGTGATGATTTCTGCCTCGGTCGGGAAATCCGGTCCCTGAATGTGCGTCAGCAGATCGTCCAGCGAGCTCTGCGGATTGTCCAGCAGGGCCACCAGCGCCGCCGCGACCTCGCGCGCGTTGTGCGGCGGAATATCCGTCGCCATGCCGACAGCAATGCCGGTCGTGCCGTTCAGCAGGATATTGGGCAACCGCGCCGGCAGGAATTTAGGCTCCTGCAGCGTGCCATCGAAGTTGGCGACATAGTCCACCGTGCCCTGGCCCAGCTCGCTGAGCAAAATCTCCGCGTAGCGCGACAGACGTGATTCGGTATAACGCATCGCCGCGAACGATTTCGGATCGTCCGGCGCCCCCCAGTTCCCCTGCCCATCCACCAGCGGATAGCGATAGGAGAAGGGCTGCGCCATCAGCACCATCGCCTCATAGCAGGCGCTGTCGCCGTGGGGATGATACTTGCCCAGCACGTCGCCGACGGTGCGCGCCGATTTTTTAAATTTTGCGCTGGCGGAAAGTCCCAGCTCAGACATCGCATACACGATGCGGCGCTGAACCGGCTTCAGCCCGTCGCCGATAAAGGGCAACGCGCGATCCATGATGACGTACATGGAGTATTGCAGATAGGCGTCTTCAGTAAACGCATGGAGCGCTACACGCTCACTGTTGTCATGAGTCAGATCGCTCATTGGTCATCCTCTGGACGCGGCCACTGTCCCGCAGGACAGACGATCGCAGTAAAATCATGCAATGGCCGCGATAGTAACGTATTTTTTGCCCGACTGTCACAGCGCGTCACCCAGGGCGGCGCCGTTTCAGGAGAAAACAGAACAGGCCACCCGCGGGCAGCCTGTCGGATGTATGGCGGGGCGCGTCACACGTCCAGCTCAGCCAGATTGCCGTTTTCCTGCAGCCAGTTGCGGCGATCTTCGGCGCGCTTTTTGGCCAGCAGCATATCCATGACGGCAACGGTACGCTCCATATCCTCATCCTCAATGGCCAGCTGTACCAAACGGCGGGTATTGGGATCCAGCGTGGTTTCACGCAGCTGCAGCGGGTTCATCTCGCCCAGCCCTTTAAAGCGCTGCACATTGGGCTTGCCTTTCTTGCGTTTCAGCTGCTCCAGTACTCCGGCCTTTTCCTCCTCGCTCAGGGCATAGAACACCTCTTTGCCGAGATCGATACGGTACAGCGGCGGCATCGCGACATAGACGTGGCCCGCCTGCACCAACGGACGGAAGTGGCGGACGAACAGCGCGCACAGCAGCGTGGCGATATGCAGTCCGTCCGAGTCCGCATCCGCCAGGATACAGATTTTGCCGTAGCGCAGCTGGCTGAGGTCATCGCTGTCCGGATCGATGCCGATAGCGACCGAAATATCGTGCACCTCCTGCGACGCCAGCACCTCGTCGGAGGAGACCTCCCAGGTATTCAGGATCTTTCCCTTCAGCGGCATGATCGCCTGGTATTCACGATCGCGCGCCTGCTTGGCCGAACCGCCCGCAGAATCCCCTTCCACCAGGAATAGCTCGGTGCGGTTCAGATCCTGGGCGCTACAGTCCGCCAGCTTACCCGGCAGTGCGGGTCCGCTGGTTAGCTTCTTACGCACCACCTTCTTTGCCGCACGCATGCGGCGCTGGGCGCTGTTAATCGCCAGCTCGGCCAGCAGTTCGGCCGACTGAACGTTTTGGTTCAGCCACAGACTAAAGGCATCTTTGACCACCCCGGAGACGAAGGCGGCGCACTGGCGTGAGGAGAGGCGCTCTTTGGTCTGCCCGGCAAACTGCGGATCCTGCATCTTGACCGACAGCACATAGGCGCAGCGCTCCCAGATGTCGTCGGCGGTCAGCTTGACGCCGCGCGGCAGCAGGTTACGGAACTCGCAGAATTCACGCATCGCATCCAGCAGCCCCTGACGCAGGCCGTTAACGTGGGTTCCGCCCTGTGGGGTCGGTATCAGGTTAACGTAGCTCTCCGTCAGCAGCTCCCCGCCCTCGGGCAGCCACAGCAGCGCCCAGTCGACCGCCTCGGTATCGGAGGCAAAGGCGCCGGTAAACGGCTGCTCCGGCAGCGTCACCAGGCCATTAACCGACTCCATCAAATAGTCGGTCAGGCCATCCTGATAGCACCAGCGCTGTTCGCTGCCGTTGACCTCATCGCGGAACAGGATCTCCACGCCGGGGCACAGCACCGCTTTCGCCTTCAGCAAATGGGTCAGACGCGAAACCGAGAAGCGAGCGGAGTCAAAGAACTGCGCATCGGGCCAGAAGTGTACGCTGGTGCCGGTATTACGCCGCCCCACCGTACCGCTGACGTGCAGATCCTCCACCTTTTCACCGTTCTCAAACGCCATCTGATAGATCTGACCATCGCGGCGTACACCCACCTCGACCCGGCGGGACAGAGCGTTGACCACTGAAATCCCCACGCCGTGCAGGCCGCCGGAAAACTGGTAGTTCTTGTTGGAGAATTTTCCCCCGGCGTGCAGGCGGCACAGGATCAGCTCAATGGCCGGAACGCCCTCCTCTGGGTGAATGTCGACCGGCATTCCGCGCCCGTTATCGATCACCTCCAGCGACTGATCGGGGTGCAGGATCACCTCAATACGCGTCGCGTGACCGGCCAGCGCCTCATCAACGCTGTTATCGATCACTTCCTGACCCAAATGGTTGGGGCGGGTGGTATCGGTATACATTCCCGGACGGCGGCGCACGGGTTCAAGACCGCTGAGCACCTCAATGGCGTCAGCGTTATAGCTGGATTGCGTCATCTTATGATTCGTAAAAGTAGATATTTGTCAATCAGATGGGAAAAGCAGGGGATACCGTTAGCGCGTCCCCTGCTTTACCCACCCGTCGGTATAGGGCGACGGCGCGCTATTCCGCGTTCAGCCCCAAAAAGTCTATGATTTGCGGGAAAAAGCGCTCAATCCCGACGAAGGCGTGACTCCCCCCCTCTTCAATGGTCTGGCGGCATGGCGTGTAGTAGGTCACGGCCTGACGGTAATCCAGAACTTCGTCGCCGGTCTGCTGCAGCAGCCAGATCAGATCCGGTGACTCCAGAGGGTCCACCTGCATCACCTTCAAATCAAAGACGTGGCGAGACTCTAGCACATATTGCTGCCCGGTGTAGGGGTTCTCATTCTGTCCCAAAAAGTCCAGCAGCAGCTCAAAGGGCTTTACCGCCGGGTTAATCACCACCGCCGGCAGGGTGAAACACTGGGAAAGCCAGGTAGCATAGTACCCCCCTAGAGAGGAGCCCACCAGCCCCAGGGTGCGCCCCGCGCGCTCCATCACCAGTTCCTCCAGCATCTGCGCCGCATCGGCAGGGTACGGCGGCAGCTGCGGGATCAGCATGGTTATCTGCGGGTGGTGCTCGGCCAGCCAGCGCTGTAGCGCCGTCGCTTTGGCTGAGCGGGGAGAACTGTTAAAACCGTGAAGATAGAGAAGAGTAGGCATTATCAATAGCCGTCTGCGTCCAAATCCGGCCTGAACTCACTGCTGGCCAGGCGATGCACCGCCGTGGTCACGCGCCCGTCAGGATACAGGGTCAGATAGCGCCAGCCCGGAGAAATGGTATCGATGGTAAAATTAGTGCACAGCGGTTTGAACTGAACGCAGGTCGACGGCGTCGCCAGCAGGCGGCAGCCGTTCCAGTCCAGATCCAGCTCCTGATGAATGTGGCCGCACACCAGCGTGTTGACCTGGGGATAGCGCCGCAGGATCTCATCCAACGCGTGCGCATTGCGCAGACTGTGCTGATCCAGCCAGGTACAGCCTGAGGGCAGCGGATGATGGTGCAGCAGAAGCATCGTGTGACGCTGCGGTTCGCTGGCCAGCGTCTGCTCCAGCCACTCGAGCTGATAATCGCTCAGCTCGCCGTGTGGCACGCCAACGACCTGGCTGTCCAGCAAGACGATCTGCCAGCGGTCCCCCAGCAGAGCCCGCTTGTTCGCATGTACACCGGCCTGCGCCAACGTGTCGACCATCGCTGGCTGAAAATCATGATTCCCCGGCAGCCACAGGCAAGGCCTGTGCAGCGCGGCAACACCTGCGGCAAAATGCTGATAGGCGGCAGCGGAGTGATCCTGCGCGAGGTCTCCCGTCGCGACGATAAGATCGAACGGATGCGCCTCGGCGCGGATCGCCGCCAGCACGGCCTGATAGCTGCGGTAGGTATTGACCCCCAGCAGGGTCTCTTGCTGCCCTGCAAATAGGTGGGTATCAGTAATTTGCAATAATCTGACCGGCGCCCCACTCGCTACGGCCAGATGAAACAGGCTTTCCAAATAACGTCCTTTATGACTTTATGACTTGAGTCTGTCAGAACCTGCAAAACGGCGGTTACACGGCTAAATCGAAATGAACAGTTAAAAAAACGCTCGGCATACGCTCCCCCCGGCATCTGCGCCCAACCCTGCGGAGCATTCGCTTGCCGAAATCCAGTTAATTTGATGCATTTCATCGCACTGATGCAACTTTTTATTCGGGTTATCATAACGTGCTTTAAATCGGGAGATCTGCTGTATTGCACACAATTCCATAACACGGTATGCGTGCCGGAACGCTCCCGGGGCAGAGACTGTCGCGTTAATGGTATCGGCTCTCGCGCCGATCCGGCAATCCCCTGAGCGTCTGAATTTTTACAGCTCTGCTCGCTCGCCGTCCGCTCAGGCCCACTGCGCCCGCAAACGCTGATGATGCAGAGCCAGCCACTGCAGGGCGATCACCGACGCCGCGTTGTCGATAATGCCCTGCTCTACCCAGCGATATGCCTGCTCACGGCTGACCACGTGGACACGAATATCCTCATGCTCCTCCGCCAGCCCATGCACCCCGGATGCCGTGGCTGCGTCAACCTCGCCGACCACAATGGACAACCGCTCGCTGGTACCTCCCGGACTCGCCAAATAGCTCAGCACCGGCTGGCAGCGCCCCACGGTAATCCCGGCCTCCTCCTGCGCCTCACGCCGGGCCACCTGCTCTACGCTTTCACCCGCCTCAATCATTCCCGCGACCATTTCCAGCAGCCAGGGCGTGCGGCTGCTGGTGTAGGCAGGCATGCGCAGCTGTTCAATCAAGACCACCTCATCGCGGCGCGGATCATAGGGCAACAGCACCGCCGCGTGACCGCGCTCAAAGACCTCGCGCACCACTTCGCCGCTCATTTCGCCGTTAAACAGACGGTGACGGAAACGGTAGCGATCGAGTGAAAAAAAACCACGGTAGCAGGTTTCCCGTGCAATAATTTCCACATCATCTTTGCCGAAGGTGACGGGGCTGGGTTTGTCGACACACATAACGTAATATCCTTACTGATTGAAAGAGCACCGGACCTGAACCTAAGCAAGTCGTACACTTTAGCGAGACGGTTAGCGCTCTTAAACTTGGATGATTTAGCAAGAATGGCACATTCGGCCACCCGTCCCAGAGGAAGCTCTCTGGTAAAATTGGCAGTCTAAGACGTTAGGTCTGTGCCACGCTAACCATATTTTCTGCATAACAAGGAATGCAAATGAAGAAACTGCTCCCTCTTCTTATTGGCCTAAGCCTCAGTGGCTTCAGTGCATTAAGTCAGGCAGAAAACCTGATGCAGGTATATCAGCAGGCCAAAGAAAGCAACCCGGATCTCCGTCAGGCCGCCGCTAACCGCGACGCTGCGTTTGAAAAGATCAATGAGTCCCGCAGCCCGCTGCTGCCGCAGCTGGGGCTTGGCGCTGACTATACCTATACCAACGGCTTTCGCGACAGCAGCGGCCTGAACTCAAATAATTACGGGGCTACCCTGGCGCTGACGCAGACAATCTTCGATATGTCCAAATGGCGTCAGCTATCGCTGACCGAAAAGCAGGCCGGGATTCAGGATGTCTCCTATCAGTCCTCTGAACAGACGCTGATGCTGAATACTGCCACCGCCTACTTTAACGTGCTACGCGCTATCGATCAGCTGACCTATACCGAAGCCAACAAACAGGCGATTTACAATCAGCTCGATCAGACGACCCAGCGCTTCAACGTCGGCCTGGTGGCTATTACCGACGTACAGAACGCCCGAGCGCAGTACGATCAGGTGCTGGCCCAAGAGGTCAGCGCACGCAACAATCTGGATAACTCGCTGGAGGCCCTGCGCCAGATCACCGGCCAGTACTATCCGCAGCTCTCCACTCTGAATATCGATCGCTTCAGCACCAAGCGTCCTGACGATGTGAAAGCGCTGCTGCAAGAGGCCGAGAAGCGCAACCTACAGCTGTTAAGCGCCCGCCTGAGCCAGGACCTGGCGCGTCAGCAGATCAAGTATGCCGAAACCGGCTATATGCCGACCCTGAATCTGACAGCCTCCACCGGCGTCAGCAATACCGACTATAACTCCCTCTCCAACGCGCAGAAAGAAACGCTGAGGGGAGGCAACGGCAGCAGCTATCAGGGACAGAACACCGTAGGCCTGAGCTTTAACCTGCCGCTGTATTCCGGCGGCGCCACCAACTCACAGGTGAAACAGGCACAGTACAACTTTGTCGGCGCCAGCGAGGCCCTGGACAGCGCCCACCGCAGCGTGGTGCAGAATGTCCGCTCCTCCTTCAACAATATCTCTGCCGCCATCAGCGGCGTATCTGCCTATAAACAGGCCGTGGTCTCAGCACAAAGCTCCTTGGATGCGACCCAGGCCGGCTATCAAGTAGGCACCCGCACCATCGTCGATGTGCTGAACGCCACCACGGCGCTGTACAACGCCAAGCAGAACCTGGCCAACGCGCGCTATGACTATCTGATCAGCCAGCTAAACATCAAGTATGCGCTGGGCACGCTCAACCAAAACGATCTGCTGGCGCTCAACGGCGATCTGAGTAAACCGGTCCCGACGGCGGCCGACAGCATTGCCCCCGATGATGCGGCCCAGGCCGCCAAAGCCAATGGGCCGATCCCCGGCGGGAGCGTGCGCTAAATAGCGTTGGCGCGGATGGCAACGTATAAGAAAGGGCGGATTTTCCGCCCTTGTTTTTTTCAACGCCACCGCGCGGCTATAATAAATCCTGCTGTGCCACGCCCTGTGGAGTATGCATCCGCGCCTCATAGGTGCGCGCCTTAGCGCGATCGAACTGATGCTCCCACTTGGCAACCACCAGTACGGCCAATGCGTTACCTACCACGTTCAGCGCCGTGCGCGCCATATCCAGAATCCGATCGACCCCGGCAATAAAGGCCAGTCCTTCCAGCGGAATACCGACGCTGCCCAGCGTCGCCAGCAGCACCACAAACGAGACGCCGGGGACGCCGGCGATGCCTTTGGAGGTCACCATCAGGGTCAGAACCAGGATAATCTCCTGACCGAGCGACAGCTGAATGCCGTACAGCTGGGCGATAAAAATCGCGGCGATGCTCTGGTATAGCGTCGAGCCATCCAGATTAAACGAATAGCCCGTCGGCACCACAAAGCTGGTGATCGATTTCGGCGCGCCATAGGCCTCCATCTTTTCCATAATGCGCGGCAGCACGGTTTCAGAGCTGGCGGTGGAGTAGGCCAGGATCAGCTCATCTTTCAATATCACGATCAGCGTCCAGATACGCAGGTGACACAGGCGAGCCACTGCGCCCAACACCACCAGGGCAAAAAACAGGATCGCCGCGTAGACCAACAGCACCAGCTTGGCCAGCGGGATCAGCGAGGCAAAGCCGAAGTTAGCCACCGTTACCGAGATCAGGCCAAAGACCCCGATCGGGGCATAGCGCATGATCATATGGGTTACTTTAAACATGCTTTCGGAAACCGCGCGGAACACCCGCAGCAGCGGCTCCTTATGCTCTACCGGCAGAGAAGAGAGCCCCAGGCCAAACAGCACAGAGAAAAAAATAATCGGCAAGATCTCGCCCTTTGCCATGGCCGAGAACAGGTTCGCCGGTATCAGCGCCAGCAGCGTACCGATCAGGCTGTGCGCCCCGCTCTGCACCTGCTCGGTAGTCCGCTCATACTGTGAGATGTCGACCGCAGCCAGATGGCTCATATCGACGCCCAGTCCCGGCTGAAACAGGTTAGCCAGCGTAATGCCCACGACGATGGCCACCGTGGTGATCAGCTCGAAATAGAGGATGGTCTTCAGGCCAATACGCCCCAGCTTTTTCGCATCGCCGACGCCGGCAATCCCGACAATCAGCGTCGAGATCACAATCGGGATAACAATCATCTTAATCAGGCGAATAAAAATATCGCCCGCGGGTCCCAGCACGTTGCTGACCAGCCACTGGCGCGATTCGGTTTGATCATGCAGCGCCGCACCCACCGCAATCCCTAAAATCAGCGCAGTAACAATCTGCCACGCCAGGGTCAATTTAAATCGTTTCGTCACTCTACCACCTCATTCTTATTGGGCGCCGCGGCGCCCTTTTTTATCTCTTGCCACTTCCCGACGGCGATCCCCCGCCACAGCCTGTCCCGCTGCTCGTCACTCCCTAGCGATATAAGCATAATTTATGCCACAAGACGGCATATCCCTCCGGATGGCGACAATTCAACCTGAATAAAAGAACAATATGCTGTTATACAGCCAATAGTTCGCCGGTGAATAAAACCAGAGGCAATCTTAACGATATCGCGACGGCCCATGACATCCGATGGCCGCCTCTCCCTCGACGCACGCTCTCGCACGCCCCAATTTGGGGCACCAAGTTGGGGCGATGCACTGTCGTTCAGCATACGTTCGCGCCATCGGAACATTCTCCGTACTGCGGCGCCGCGCTGCGTTTTATTACGTGATCGTGCGCGCAAAAAATACACAACTCGCTAACCGAGGCTAAAATTAACTCTATATTGACATATTATTAACATTGGCGCGGAGACGCAGCATGAGCCAGATCCATACCTACCCTGTTCCAGCGGATATTGCCCAGCACGCCTTTATCAATGCGGAAATGTACCGCGAAATGTACCTGGCCTCCGTCGAGGATCCCGAGGCGTTCTGGGCTGAACAGGGACAGATCATCAGCTGGATAACCCCCTACAGCCGAGTGAAGAATACCTCCTTCGATCCAGGCCATATCAATATCCGTTGGTTTGAGGATGGTTCCCTCAACCTAGCGGCCAACTGTCTGGATCGCCATCTGGCTGAACGCGGTGAGCAGACGGCCATCATCTGGGAGGGCGACGATCCGCAGGAGAGCCGCAGGGTAACCTATCGCCAGCTGCACGCTGAGGTCTGCCGATTCGCCAATGTGCTGAAATCACTGCAGGTAGAAAAGGGCGACGTCGTCGCAATCTATATGCCCATGGTGGTCGAAGCGGCAGTTGCCATGCTGGCCTGCGCGCGGATTGGCGCCATTCACTCCGTGATCTTCGGCGGTTTTTCCCCAGAGGCGGTTGCCGGGCGCATTATCGACTCTGGAGCCAAACTGGTGATCACGGCAGATGAGGGGGTTCGCGCCGGGCGAACCATTCCACTCAAGCGCAACGTCGACGAAGCGTTGCAGCACCCCCAGGTCAACAGCGTGCGCCATGTCGTGGTATTCCGCCGTACCGGCGGCGCGGGCGAATGGGACAGCGGTCGCGATCGTTGGTGGCATGAGCTGATGGCCCAGGCCGATGAACACTGTCCGGCGGTGGAGATGAACGCCGAAGATCCGCTGTTTATTCTGTATACCTCCGGATCGACCGGCAAACCGAAGGGTGTACTGCACAGCACCGGCGGCTATCTGGTCTACGCAGCGACCACCTTTAAGTATGTGTTTGACTACCATCCCGGCGATATTTACTGGTGTACGGCGGACGTCGGCTGGGTCACCGGCCACAGCTACCTGCTGTATGGCCCCTTGGCCAACGGTGCCATAACGCTGATGTTCGAGGGGGTCCCCAATTACCCCGGCATTAATCGCCTCAGTCAGATCGTAGACAAGCACCAGGTCAATATTCTGTATACCGCGCCGACGGCGATCCGCGCGCTGATGGCCGAGGGGCAGCGCGCCGTCTCCGGCACTCGCCGGACCTCGCTGCGCATAATGGGATCGGTCGGCGAACCGATCAATCCCGAGGCCTGGGAGTGGTATTACCATACCATCGGCAACGGCCGCTGCCCGATCATGGATACCTGGTGGCAGACCGAAACCGGCGGCTTTATGATCACCCCGCTGCCCGGCGCCACCGTGCTTAAAGCCGGATCGGCAACCCGCCCCTTTTTTGGCGTACAGCCCGCCCTGGTCGATAACAGCGGGGAGATCTTGGAAGGCGCCTGTGAAGGTAATCTGGTGATCCTAGACTCTTGGCCTGGACAGGCGCGTACATTGTTTGGTGCCCATGAGCGCTTTGAGCAAACCTACTTCTCCACCTTCAAGGGCATGTATTTCAGCGGCGACGGTGCCCGACGCGACGAAGACGGCTATTACTGGATAACCGGTCGCGTCGACGATGTACTCAACGTCTCAGGACACCGCCTGGGCACGGCGGAGATCGAATCAGCGCTGGTCGCACACCCGAAGATCGCCGAAGCGGCCGTCGTCGGGATCCCTCACAGCATTAAAGGACAGGCGATTTATGCCTATATCACACTGAACGTAGGAGAGGAGCCATCGCCCGCGCTGTACGCCGAGGTCCGCGACTGGGTACGTAAAGAGATTGGCCCCATTGCCACACCGGACATCCTACACTGGACCGATGCGCTACCCAAAACCCGCTCCGGCAAGATCATGCGTCGTATCCTGCGCAAAATTGCCAGCGGCGATATCAGTAATCTGGGAGATACCTCAACGCTGGCCGATCCTGGCGTCGTAGAAAAACTGCTGGAAGAGAAACAGGCTATGCAGCCGCGTTAGCGGCACTTACGGCGGAGAAGCGCGCTCCGCCTCATTCATAACGCCGCACGGACCGATACTGCCTGCGCGGCACGAGGAGTCTTTATGCACAACGAACTGGCTAATCCCGCGCCGCTGGGGCTAATGGGATTCGGAATGACCACGGTGCTGCTCAATATGCACAATGCGGGCATATTCGCACTGGATGCGATGATCCTCGCAATGGGGATCTTTTTTGGCGGGCTGGCGCAGATCTTCGCCGGACTGCTGGAGTTCCGCAAAGGCAATACCTTCGGACTGACCGCCTTTACCGCCTATGGCGCATTCTGGCTCACGCTGGTTGCCCTGCTGCTATTACCCAAAATGGGGTTGGCGGATGCCGTCACGCCGCCGTCGCTGGCGGCCTATCTGGCGCTATGGGGGATCTTTACGCTCTTCATGTTCTTTGGCACCCTACGCGCTAATCGGGCACTGCAGTTTGTCTTTGCCAGCCTAACCCTCCTGTTTTTTCTGCTGGCCTATGGCAATCTGACCGGCAATGCGGGCTTACTCCATATCGCCGGCGTTGAAGGGATCATCTGTGGCGCCAGCGCCATCTACCTGGCCATGGCCGAGGTGATCAATGGCCAGCTCGGTCGCCGCGTATTGCCCATCGGGGAGATCCGCTAACGCCGGTGCGGCAGCGCCAGCGTCGCCGGGCGGATAAACCCAAGGCCCCCGGCTTTCAGACATCGCTTCCTAGACGTTCCGTTCTGCTCCACGGCCGGCGCCGCGGTTCGCCTCAGGAGTCACCCACTGCCCGGCAAAACCTCGATAAACAAAAAGACCCCATGCTTGCGCATGGGGTCTTTCC
This sequence comes from Edwardsiella sp. EA181011, assembly GCF_000800725.1. Lineage (NCBI taxonomy): Bacteria > Pseudomonadati > Pseudomonadota > Gammaproteobacteria > Enterobacterales > Hafniaceae > Edwardsiella > Edwardsiella sp. EA181011. Next base: position 408,963 of record NZ_CP011364.1, read on the forward strand.
GTTTGTTTGATGCCTGGCAGTTCCCTACTCTCGCATGGGGAGACCCCACACTACCATCGGCGCTACGGCGTTTCACTTCTGAGTTCGGCATGGGGTCAGGTGGGACCACCGCGCTATCGCCGCCAGGCAAATTCTGTTTTACCAACCGCCATCACTGGCCATCGGTTCCAATCTTGAACAAGCTAAATTCGTCTCTCTAAAAACACCTTCGGTGTTGTAAGGTTAAGTCTCACGGATCATTAGTACTGGTTAGCTCAACGTATCGCTACGCTTACACACCCAGCCTATCAACGTCTTAGTCTTAAACGTTCCTTCAGTGGGCTCAAGGCCCAAGGGAAGACTCATCTCGAGGCAAGTTTCGCGCTTAGATGCTTTCAGCGCTTATCTTTTCCGCACGTAGCTACCGGGCAATGCAATTGGCATCACAACCCGAACACCAGCGGTGCGTCCACTCCGGTCCTCTCGTACTAGGAGCAGCCCCTCTCAATCTTCCAACGCCCACGGCAGATAGGGACCGAACTGTCTCACGACGTTCTAAACCCAGCTCGCGTACCACTTTAAATGGCGAACAGCCATACCCTTGGGACCTACTTCAGCCCCAGGATGTGATGAGCCGACATCGAGGTGCCAAACACCGCCGTCGATATGAACTCTTGGGCGGTATCAGCCTGTTATCCCCGGAGTACCTTTTATCCGTTGAGCGATGGCCCTTCCATTCAGAACCACCGGATCACTAAGACCTGCTTTCGCACCTGCTCGAGCCGTCACTCTCGCAGTCAAGCTAGCTTATGCCTTTGCACTAACCTCCTGATGTCCGACCAGGATTAGCTAACCTTCGTGCTCCTCCGTTACTCTTTGGGAGGAGACCGCCCCAGTCAAACTACCCACCAGACACTGTCCCTACCCCGGATCACGGGGCCAGGTTAGAACATCAAACATTAAAGGGTGGTATTTCAAGGTCGGCTCCATGCAGACTGGCGTCCACACTTCAAAGCCTCCCACCTATCCTACACATCAAGGTTCAATGTTCAGTGTCAAGCTATAGTAAAGGTTCACGGGGTCTTTCCGTCTTGCCGCGGGTACACTGCATCTTCACAGCGAGTTCAATTTCACTGAGTCTCGGGTGGAGACAGCCTGGCCATCATTACGCCATTCGTGCAGGTCGGAACTTACCCGACAAGGAATTTCGCTACCTTAGGACCGTTATAGTTACGGCCGCCGTTTACTGGGGCTTCGATCAAGAGCTTCGCCTTGCGGCTGACCCCATCAATTAACCTTCCAGCACCGGGCAGGCGTCACACCCTATACGTCCACTTTCGTGTTTGCAGAGTGCTGTGTTTTTATTAAACAGTTGCAGCCAGCTGGTATCTTCGACTGGCTTCGGCTCCATCCGCGAGGGACTTCACCTACGTGCCAGCGTGCCTTCTCCCGAAGTTACGGCACCATTTTGCCTAGTTCCTTCACCCGAGTTCTCTCAAGCGCCTTGGTATTCTCTACCTGACCACCTGTGTCGGTTTGGGGTACGATTCAGTGTTATCTGAAGCTTAGAGGCTTTTCCTGGAAGCAGGGCATTAACCACTTCAGCACCGTAGTGCCTCGTCATCACGCCTCAGTGTTAAAGATGACCGGATTTGCCAGGTCATCACACCTACACGCTTAAACCGGGACAACCGTCGCCCGGCCGGTCTAGCCTTCTCCGTCCCCCCTTCGCAATAACACCAAGTACAGGAATATTAACCTGTTTCCCATCGACTACGCCTTTCGGCCTCGCCTTAGGGGTCGACTTACCCTGCCCCGATTAACGTTGGACAGGAACCCTTGGTCTTCCGGCGAGCGGGCTTTTCACCCGCTTTATCGTTACTTATGTCAGCATTCGCACTTCTGATACCTCCAGCAGCCCTCACAGGCCACCTTCAACGGCTTACAGAACGCTCCCCTACCCAACAACGCCTAAGCGTCGCTGCCGCAGCTTCGGTGCATGGTTTAGCCCCGTTACATCTTCCGCGCAGGCCGACTCGACCAGTGAGCTATTACGCTTTCTTTAAATGATGGCTGCTTCTAAGCCAACATCCTGGCTGTCTATGCCTTCCCACATCGTTTCCCACTTAACCATGACTTTGGGACCTTAGCTGGCGGTCTGGGTTGTTTCCCTCTTCACGACGGACGTTAGCACCCGCCGTGTGTCTCCCGTGATAACATTCTTCGGTATTCGTAGTTTGCATCGGGTTGGTAAGTCGGGATGACCCCCTAGCCGAAACAGTGCTCTACCCCCGAAGATGAATTCACGAGGCGCTACCTAAATAGCTTTCGGGGAGAACCAGCTATCTCCCGGTTTGATTGGCCTTTCACCCCCAGCCACAAGTCATCCGCTAATTTTTCAACATTAGTCGGTTCGGTCCTCCAGTTAGTGTTACCCAACCTTCAACCTGCCCATGGCTAGATCACCGGGTTTCGGGTCTATACCTTGCAACTAGACGCCCAGTTAAGACTCGGTTTCCCTACGGCTCCCCTATTCGGTTAACCTTGCTACAAAATATAAGTCGCTGACCCATTATACAAAAGGTACGCAGTCACACCCCGAAGGATGCTCCCACTGCTTGTACGTACACGGTTTCAGGTTCTATTTCACTCCCCTCGCCGGGGTTCTTTTCGCCTTTCCCTCACGGTACTGGTTCACTATCGGTCAGTCAGGAGTATTTAGCCTTGGAGGATGGTCCCCCCATATTCAGACAGGATAACACGTGTCCCGCCCTACTCATCGAACTCACAGCTGTGCACCTTCGTGTACGGGGCTATCACCCTGTATCGCGCGACTTTCCAGACGCTTCCACTAATGCACAAACTGATTCAGGTTCTGGGCTCTTCCCCGTTCGCTCGCCGCTACTGGGGGAATCTCGGTTGATTTCTTTTCCTCAGGGTACTTAGATGTTTCAGTTCCCCTGGTTCGCCTCGTTAAGCTATGTATTCACTTAACGATAGTGCAACGGATTGCACTGGGTTTCCCCATTCGGACATCGCCGGCTAATAATGCTTCATATCAGCTCACCGACGCTTATCGCAGATTAGCACGTCCTTCATCGCCTCTGACTGCCTAGGCATCCACCGTGTACGCTTAGTCACTTAACCTCACAACCCGAAGATGTTTCACTTCGTGCTGTAAGCATTTGAGAGACTCTCGAATCACTTATTAAAAGCAATTCGATTGTTTTCGAATTTTCAGCTTGTTCCAGATTGTTAAAGAGCAAAATATTGCAAACATGACTCGTAAGTCCGTTTTGCAATACTGTTGGCACCGTCTTTCACCCGATACCGCAAATGGCGTCCCCTAGGGGATTCGAACCCCTGTTACCGCCGTGAAAGGGCGGTGTCCTAGGCCTCTAGACGAAGGGGACACAAGGGTCGGCTTCGCAGACGCGTTTGCTCGAACATCTATCAGACAATCTGTGTGAGCACTACACAATTTCGTATTTTCAGGTAAGGAGGTGATCCAACCGCAGGTTCCCCTACGGTTACCTTGTTACGACTTCACCCCAGTCATGAATCACAAAGTGGTAAGCGCCCTCCCGAAGGTTAAGCTACCTACTTCTTTTGCAACCCACTCCCATGGTGTGACGGGCGGTGTGTACAAGGCCCGGGAACGTATTCACCGTGGCATTCTGATCCACGATTACTAGCGATTCCGACTTCATGGAGTCGAGTTGCAGACTCCAATCCGGACTACGACGTACTTTATGAGGTCCGCTTGCTCTCGTGAGGTCGCTTCTCTTTGTATACGCCATTGTAGCACGTGTGTAGCCCTACTCGTAAGGGCCATGATGACTTGACGTCATCCCCACCTTCCTCCAGTTTATCACTGGCAGTCTCCTTTGAGTTCCCGGCCGAACCGCTGGCAACAAAGGATAAGGGTTGCGCTCGTTGCGGGACTTAACCCAACATTTCACAACACGAGCTGACGACAGCCATGCAGCACCTGTCTCAGCGTTCCCGAAGGCACTCCCGTATCTCTACAGGATTCGCTGGATGTCAAGAGTAGGTAAGGTTCTTCGCGTTGCATCGAATTAAACCACATGCTCCACCGCTTGTGCGGGCCCCCGTCAATTCATTTGAGTTTTAACCTTGCGGCCGTACTCCCCAGGCGGTCGATTTAACGCGTTAGCTTCGGAAGCCACGCCTCAAGGGCACAACCTCCAAATCGACATCGTTTACAGCGTGGACTACCAGGGTATCTAATCCTGTTTGCTCCCCACGCTTTCGCACCTGAGCGTCAGTCTTCGTCCAGGAGGCCGCCTTCGCCACCGGTATTCCTCCAGATCTCTACGCATTTCACCGCTACACCTGGAATTCTACCTCCCTCTACGAGACTCTAGCTTGCCAGTCTTGGATGCAGTTCCCAGGTTAAGCCCGGGGATTTCACATCCAACTTAACAAACCGCCTGCGTGCGCTTTACGCCCAGTAATTCCGATTAACGCTTGCACCCTCCGTATTACCGCGGCTGCTGGCACGGAGTTAGCCGGTGCTTCTTCTGTAGGTAACGTCAATTGTGAGCGCTATTAACGTTCACACCTTCCTCCCTACTGAAAGTACTTTACAACCCGAAGGCCTTCTTCATACACGCGGCATGGCTGCATCAGGCTTGCGCCCATTGTGCAATATTCCCCACTGCTGCCTCCCGTAGGAGTCTGGACCGTGTCTCAGTTCCAGTGTGGCTGGTCATCCTCTCAGACCAGCTAGGGATCGTCGCCTAGGTGAGCCATTACCTCACCTACTAGCTAATCCCATCTGGGTTCATCTGATGGCATGAGGCCCGAAGGTCCCCCACTTTGGTCTTGCGACGTTATGCGGTATTAGCTACCGTTTCCAGTAGTTATCCCCCTCCATCAGGCAGATCCCCAGACATTACTCACCCGTCCGCCGCTCGTCAGCGGAGAAAGCAAGCTTTCTCCCTGCTACCGCTCGACTTGCATGTGTTAAGCCTGCCGCCAGCGTTCAATCTGAGCCATGATCAAACTCTTCAATTAAAAGCTTGATGCTCAAAGAAATTAAACTGTTTATTCGTAATGAATTAACTGCTGTCACTCTTCAAGACTTTAAATATTTTGGCATTCCGAGGAATGCTTAATACGAATCTTGCGAGTGCCCACACAGATTGTCTGATAATTTGTTAAAGAGCAGTGACTTAGCAAGTTCTCCTTACCAAGTCGAGGTGGCGTATATTACGCTTTCCTCGGTGAGAGTCAACGTTTAATTTACCGTTTCACTCTCACTCTCCCCGGCTCATCCTGTGATGTTGTTCACATGTGCCGTGTCGATGGAGGCGCATTATAGGGCCTGTTTTACCGGGCGCAACCGCTATTTTGCCCCAAATGAACCGAATGGCGCATTACACAGCAATTGAACTGCTTATACCTCATTACGCACAGAGTTATCCACAAAGGTGGCGCCGGCAAAAATTTGTCGAGCTTTACGCAAACGTTTTCGTTAAAATCATCGCGCATCAACATTCCGCTTCATTCGCAGCAAATTCTAATGGGTATATATAAGTAGGATTTACTGCGATCCATTGCCGAGGGATATAACCACCATGCAACACAGTCGTCCTGTTCGCCGCGCACTGCTGAGTGTCTCCGATAAATCCGGTATCGTCGAATTCGCCCAGGCCTTACATCTACGCGGCGTTGAACTGCTCTCCACCGGCGGTACCGCCCGCCTCCTGTCACAGGCCGGCCTGCCGGTTACCGAGGTTTCCGACTACACGGGCTTTCCTGAGATGATGGATGGACGTGTCAAGACCCTGCATCCCAAGGTTCACGGTGGGATCCTCGGACGTCGCGATCGCGACGCAGCCGTTATGCAGCAGCATGGTATTCAGCCCATCGATATGGTCGTCGTCAATCTCTATCCCTTTGCTCAAACCGTTGCGCGTCCCGACTGTTCGCAGGAGGACGCGGTGGAGAATATCGATATCGGCGGGCCGACCATGGTGCGCTCCGCGGCGAAGAACCATAACGATGTGGCTATCGTGGTTAACAACGGTGACTTTGAGAACATTATTGCCGAAATGGATGCCCACCACGGAGCCCTGACGCAGGCCACCCGCTTCGACCTAGCCATTAAGGCCTTTGAGCATACGGCCGCCTACGACAGTATGATCGCCAACTACTTTGGTTCGCTGGTCGCCCCCTACCACGGCGATATCCATAGTCCAAGCGGCCGCTTCCCGCGGACGCTAAACCTTAACCTAGTAAAAAAACAGGATATGCGCTACGGCGAAAACGGCCACCAGCAGGCCGCCTTCTATATTGAAGAGCCACAGGTTGAAGCCTGCATCGCTACTGCCCAGCAGCTTCAGGGGAAGGCGCTGTCCTACAATAACATTGCCGATACTGACGCCGCGCTGGAGTGCGTCAAGAGATTTGCCGAGCCGGCCTGCGTCATCGTCAAACATGCCAACCCCTGCGGCGTTGCGCTCGGCGACGATCCGTTCGATGCCTATGAGCGTGCCTACCAGACCGATCCCACCTCCGCCTTTGGCGGCATCATAGCCTTTAACCGTACGCTGGATGCCAAGACCGCTCAGGCCATCATCGCGCGCCAATTCGTTGAGGTCATCATCGCACCCCATGTGACAGAGGACGCCCTGGATCTCCTCAGCGCCAAGCAAAACGTGCGTGTTCTGGCCTGCGGCGCGTGGGAGGCACGCGTCCCCGGTCTGGACTTTAAACGGGTCAATGGGGGGCTATTGGTGCAGGATCGCGATCTGGGCATGGTGGATGTCGCCGATCTGCGCGTGGTCACCGAACGCCAGCCCAGCGAGCAGGAGCTGCGCGATGCCTTGTTCTGCTGGAAAGTCGCCAAGTTTGTTAAGTCCAACGCCATCGTCTATGCACGGGATAACATGACCGTTGGCATCGGGGCCGGACAGATGAGCAGGGTCTATTCAGCCAAAATTGCCGGTATCAAAGCCGCGGACGAGGGTCTACAGGTCGCCGGATCCGTGATGGCATCCGATGCCTTCTTCCCATTCCGTGACGGTATCGATGCCGCCGCCGCCGTCGGGATCCGCTGCGTCATCCAGCCGGGGGGCTCTATCCGCGATGACGAGGTCATTGCCGCCGCTAACGAACACGGCATCGCCATGATCTTTACCGGCATGCGCCACTTCCGCCACTAAGCTAATCGCCGCGGGCCTCCCGCGGCTCACAGGTGACCATCATGAATATTTTGATTATCGGCAGCGGTGGGCGTGAACATGCCCTGGCTTGGAAAGCAGCCCAGTCTCCGCTGGCCGAACGCGTATTTGTCGCGCCGGGCAACGCCGGCACTGCGCAGGAGCCTGCGCTGGAGAACATCGATATCGCCGCGACCGATATCGATGCGTTGGTTGCGTTTGCTTTGCACCATCAGGTCGGGCTCACTATCGTCGGCCCAGAGGCGCCGCTGGTGCTCGGGGTGGTCGACGCCTTCCGCGCGGCGGGGCTGACTATCTTCGGCCCGAGCCAAAGCGCCGCCCGCCTCGAAGGTTCCAAAGCGTTCAGCAAAGACTTCCTGGCGCGTCAACGTATCCCTACCGCCACCTACCGTAATTTTACCGAGATCGAGCCGGCGCTGGCCTACGTGCGTGAACAGGGCGCACCGCTCGTGATCAAGGCCGATGGACTGGCCGCAGGTAAAGGGGTGATCGTCGCGATGACGCAGGAGGACGCCGAAGCCGCCGTCCACGATATGCTGGCCGGTAACGCCTTTGGCGATGCAGGGCACCGCATTGTCGTCGAGGAGTTTTTGGAAGGAGAAGAGGCCAGCTTTATCGTGATGGTCGACGGCGAACACGTGCTGCCGATGGCCACCAGCCAGGATCATAAGCGAGTTGGCGATGGTGACAGCGGCCCCAATACCGGTGGTATGGGAGCCTATTCGCCGGCGCCGGTGGTCAGCGACGCGGTGCATCAGCGGGTCATGGAGCAGGTGATTTGGCCAACCGTACGCGGTATGGCGCAGGAGGGCGCCCCCTATACCGGTTTCCTGTATGCCGGCCTGATGATCTCTGCCGACGGCGAGCCAAAGGTCATTGAGTTTAACTGTCGCTTTGGCGATCCGGAGACCCAGCCCATCATAATGCGCATGCAGTCCGATCTGGTCGCGCTGTGCCTGGCCGGTGCCAACGGCACCCTGGATCGCCAGTCATCGGCATGGGATCCGCGCCCCGCGCTGGGCGTCGTATTGGCCGCGGGCGGATACCCGGGCGACTATCGTCAGGGCGACGTCATTCACGGTCTCCCCCCTGGCAGCGCGCAGGCCAAGGTGTTTCACGCCGGAACCCGGCTGAATGCACAGGGCGAGGTCGAAACCTGCGGTGGACGAGTACTGTGCGCGACAGCGCTGGGCGAGGACATTGCCGAAGCGCAGCGCAATGCCTACCGTCTGGCCGATACGTTGAGCTGGGAGGGCGGATTCTGCCGCCGCGATATCGGCTACCGGGCGCTACAGCGCTAGCGCTCAGACTATCAAGCCGGCGCTAAGCCGGCTTTTACACTGTTTTTTCCGTCGGTGCCCAGGCGCAGATGTTATGATTGGCGACCTGCAGTAGCTGCGCGCCCTCCGGAGCCGACAGCCAGGCCACCCATAGCGGGCCACGGCTATTGGCTTCTCGCCGCGCCAGCTGTGCCGCCTGCCAGCCGGAGAGCGGCAGCGGCGCGACCTGACCATCGCAGCGCGTAAATATTCCCCCCTGCCAACGCCCCTGGATGAGATTTACCCCACCGGCCACCAGCGTCGCCGCCATCTCCTGCGCATGGCGGGCCTGATACTGGGCTTTGGCGACCTCGTCGCTCCCCGGCATCTCCTTGCTCCCATTGCGCAGACGCTGCATATAGCTCAGCGCGCCCTGCATATCGAAGCGCAGCTGCAGCACATCGTCATTACCCTGTCCCGTCTGCTGCAGGATCTGGTACAGATGTCCGTCGCGGTAGGTATAGCGATCGATCTGTGTCTCAGTGCCATCCAGCGGGGTAAATACCCGCATCATCGCCTGAGGCTGATGTCCCGCCCCCTCCAGGCGCCAGAGTCGAACGATCCCGCCGTCCGCGATATAGCCCGTCGCGGTAAACGGCGCCACCGGCGCAGCGGAATGGCAGCCGGTCAGCAGCAGTGCGACCGGCAACAGCCCACGTACCCGACGGCACATAGACAAAAGGGGCGTCATCGCCCCCTCAACTACATATTCTGCGCTTACCACGCGTGACTTATTACTTAACCGCGTCTTTCAATGCCTTGCCAGAAACGAACGCCGGTACGTTGGCGGCGGCAATTTTGATCTCATTGCCGGTCTGCGGGTTACGGCCAGTGCGCTCGTTACGATGATTCACTTTAAAAGTACCGAAACCAACCAATTGTACGGCATCGCCTGCTTTCAGAGACTCAGTAATAGCAGCCAGGGTAGACTCCAGAGCGGCTTTCGCCTGGGTCTTGGACAGATCGGCCTTGTCTGCAATTACATCAATCAGCTGAGTCTTATTCATAAGTTATCCTTACAGTGTGTTTATCGTTTGCAAAGCATCGAGTGCGACGGATATGCCGATTGACAGCACTCTCCTGCATACACGCACCGATAGCCACTTCTTTTACGCCCCCCAAATGTAGAACAAGCGGGGGGCGAATGTGAAGCCTTATAGGGCGACAAATCAGGTGTTAAATCACGTTTTGCCGTCTTATTGCGCTAATTCAATACCAATATTGCTCACACCTGCCTCACGTAGGTCTGCGCGCAGCCCTTTTATCAGTTCCAGATCGCGCTCTTCCGCTTCGCTCAGCAGGCGATAAATCTCCCACTGAATGTCCAGTTCATCCTGGATCGCCGGTAATGTCTTCAGTTCATCGTCGCTCATTTCGCGCCCAGACTGCGTCATTTCCAGCATGCCAACCGTATACAGAGAGGTTTCGCTCACGGCAATGGCATGCGCCAGCATCTCGCCGCCCAGCTGCGCGTGCAGGATCTCACTCAGCGCAACGCAGGCATCGATCGCCGGATAGACGCCATACATATCGTAGGCATCGGCATCGGGGATCGCCGCCTCTAGCTTTTCCAGCTGGCTGTCGAAGTTAATCTTGACGTCTTTCACCGTCAGAAGCTCCCAGACCAGATCCAGAATACGGCGATACACTGCCGCCTCGCCAAAGGCGCTCTGCTGGCAAAAAGCCTGGTAGTTGGGGTACATCCGCTCAGTAAGACAAGCCATAAAGGTCAGCTGTTGCCAGCTTTCCAACTTTTCCAGACGTTTATGAATGGGATTACGCAGCATGCTGAAGTCTCTCTCGATTATCTGCGGCGCAGTCTAACCGAATTGCGGGAAAAACCCTACGACTGCGCCTGATTATAGGAATCTTTATCCATCATCCGTTTACATTTATTCCACCTGAACCGCCGATCGCGGCTGGGCGGCCTGCCAGCGTAGAAAGGCCGGGCGTCGCGAGGCGATGGCATCGGCCCAGCGAGTCGGCTCCGGTAGGCGGTATCCGCGCAGGCAGCACTGTACCCACGCCAGCGCACTGTCCGTACTCACGCGATGGCCGCCGGAGATGAACAGCGGGTTACAGCGAGCCTTGCTACGCAGCACCCAACCAAGCTGCTCGGTCCCATCCATGAGCGCCACCACCGACCCCGGCGTCTCATCCAGCGGCGCCGACTGTCCGCACAGACGCCGTTTGGCAACCCCGATAGTGGGCACATCGACCAGCAGGCCAAAGTGGCTGGCAATCCCAAGACGGCGCGGGTGGGCGATCCCATGGCCGTCCACCATCACTAGCTGGGGGCGGTGCCGCAGCTGCCCCCACGCCTGTAGCAGAGCTGGATACTCACGAAACGAGAGAAAGCCGGGAATATAGGGCATCAGGGTCTCAATGCGGGCGACCTGATACTCCACCAGCGTCAGCTCAGGGTAGCGCAGTACGGCCAGTGCGGCGCGGGTCACCGCGCCATCCTGCTCAAACCCAACGTCGGCGCCGGCGATCAATACCGGGGTCTCCCAGCGATCCGCCCGCTCCACCTGTACCGCCCGGGCCCGCTGCTCACTGCGTAACGCCTGCAAATCCATCGGTTAATGTCCCATCAGCGATGATAAGGTACGGACAGCCGGTGCACCGTATCAACAAACACGCCGGCGTGCTCGGGAGGGACATCCGGATGAATACCGTGCCCCAGGTTGCACACGTGTCCCTCGCCCTGCCCGAAGCCGGCCAGGATCGTCTCGACCTCTTGCTCAATGCGCGCCGGCGGCGCATACAGCAGAGAGGGATCCATATTGCCCTGCAGCGCCACCCGATCGCCAACCCGACGGCGGGCATCCGCGATATCGCAGGTCCAGTCCAGTCCCAAGGCATCGCAGCCCGTATCAGCCATCGCCTCCAGCCACTGACCGCCGCCCTTGGTGAATAGCGTCACCGGCACCCGACGACCTTCGCTCTCACGCTGTAAGCCATCGATGATCTGGTGCATATAGCGCAAAGAGAACTCGCGATAGTCGCGCCCGGTCAGCACGCCCCCCCAGGTATCAAAGATCATCACCGCCTGCGCCCCGGCGCGGATCTGCGCATTCAGATACAGAATGACGCTTTGCGCCAGCTTATCCAGCAGCAGATGCAGCGCCGCCGGATCGGAGTACATCATCTTCTTAATTTTAGTAAAGGCCTTGCTGCTGCCGCCCTCTACCATATAGGTCGCCAGCGTCCAGGGGCTGCCGGAGAAGCCGATCAGCGGTACGTCACCGCGCAGACTGCGACGAATGGTACGCACCGCGTCCATGACATAGCCCAGCTCCTGTTCAGGATCGGGGATCGGAAGCCGTTGGATATCCGCGTGACAGGTCACAGGATGAGTAAAGCGCGGCCCCTCGCCGGTCTCGAAGTAGAGCCCCAGCCCCATGGCATCCGGCACGGTCAGTATGTCAGAAAACAGGATAGCCGCATCCAGCGGGAAACGACGCAGCGGCTGCAGCGTTACCTCGCAGGCCAGCTCGGCATTTTTGCACAGGGCGATAAAATTACCGGCCTGCGCGCGGGTGGCGTTGTACTCCGGCAGATAGCGCCCCGCCTGACGCATCATCCATACCGGGGTCACATCAACCGGCTGGCGCAGCAGCGCGCGCAGGTAGCGATCGTTTTTCAGTTCGGTCATCCTTCGGCTCCCATTATTATTTGATGGCATTGTAACATGCGCGCTGCTTATTCATGCTGCGCCCGGCACAGCGCGACGGTGTCTTCGATCAGGCGGCGGGCCACGGTGCCTGCAGGGGGAAGCTGTGGCAAACGATCATAGCGATACCAATCGGCTTCCTGCAGCTCTTTGGGATCGTGGCACAGATCGCCGGCGGCGTAGTCGGCCAGAAAAGCCATCATCAGCGAATGGGGAAACGGCCACGGCTGTGAGGTCACATAGCGCAGATTCTTCACCTGCAGCCGGCTCTCCTCAAAAATCTCCCGCGCCGCCGCCTGCTCCAGGGTCTCTCCCACTTCGACAAAGCCCGCCAGTACGGTATAGATTCCGTTACGGTGGCGATTATGCCGCGCCAGCAGAATATGATCATCACGGCGAATGGCAACGATGATGCAGGGTGCGATCTGTGGGTAATAGCGCTGCTGACAATGGGTGCATAGGCGTGCCCACTCCTGCTGGCTCGCGTGCATCGGATGCCCGCAGTAGCCGCAGAAACGGTGGGACTGAAAAAATGCCGCCAGCTGCACGCCGCGCCCGACCAGCTGAAACAGGCCGCGATCGGTATCGATCAGCTGGCGCACCGATACCATGTCCTGCGGATACGCCAGGCACAGCAGCCATACCGGCATGCCCTGCCACTCGCCGATGCGATACGCCATCTTGCCAACCAAATGCCACTGCGCGGCGCTACCGTATGGCAGTTCGCCCTCCGGCAGCCAGATACGCCCCCGATCGCTGACCACCCACCAACCGCTATCACCGTCACTCACTTGCTGTGCCACTGTCACCGTATACACCCCTTACGCTCGATGGACGCGCTGACCTCCCCTGCGCAGGCAGCGCCGCATCAATTCTACGTTATTACTAAACATATTATTAACAATGCTTGCAGTTTCGCAGGCCGCTCCTTACACTGGCTCCCGCAGCATAGGCTCCGCCTGCGCTGCGCTATCTTGTCGGAGTGCCTAGCTGATACGCCGTATCACAGGCTGAGACCGTTGATTCGGGATCCGCGGAACCTGATTGGGTTAATACCCACGAAGGGAACAAGAGTAATTATCACGCTGAACCGGGCTCAGGCCCTTTTGCAACGTTCACCACTATTCATTACTCCTCTCCGAGCTCCAGACAAGCAATTTTTCCCTGTAACACCGTTGATGGCAGGAATTTGCTATGTCTACCGTTACTCACCGCGACGCACCGCGTCGCCAGCGCCGAGCTCAGGCTCAGGCCTTTATCGATACTCTCCAGGCGCAAGCCTATCCCAGCTCCCAACGCATCTACCTACAGGGCTCACGCGCGGATCTCCGAGTCCCCCTGCGCGAAATTGCCCTGAGCCCCACCCTGATCGGTGGGACGCCAGAGCAGCCGCAGTGGCGTGATAATGAGGCGATTGCGGTGTACGACACCTCCGGCGCCTATGGCGATCCGCAGGCGGAGATCGATCTGCGCCGCGGGCTGCCAGCCATACGCCGCGCCTGGATTGCGGAGCGCAACGACAGCGAGATCCTGCCGGGGCGCAGCTCAGACTATACCCGCCGCCGCCAAGCCGATCAGGATCTGGAGACGCTGCGTTTTGACCAGCGCTCTCCCGCACGCCGCGCGCGGCCGGGACACCGGGTCACGCAGCTGCACTATGCCAGACAGGGTATCATCACCCCGGAGATGGAGTTTATCGCGCTGCGTGAGAATATGGGGCGCGAGCGCATTCGCAGTGCCGTTTTACGTCAGCAGCACCCGGGGATCGCCTTCGGCGCCCACCTGCCGGACAATATCACGCCGGCGTTTGTCCGGGACGAGGTCGCCGCCGGGCGCGCCATCATTCCGGCCAATATTAACCACCCCGAGTCAGAGCCAATGATTATCGGGCGTAACTTTCTGGTGAAGGTCAACGCGAACATCGGCAGCTCATCTGTCACCTCCTCTATAGAGGAAGAGGTCGAAAAGCTGGTGTGGGCCACCCGCTGGGGCGCCGATACCGTGATGGATCTCTCTACCGGCCGCTACATTCATGAGACGCGTGAGTGGATCCTCCGCAACAGCCCGGTGCCCATCGGTACCGTCCCCATCTATCAGGCGCTGGAGAAGGTCAACGGCATCGCCGAGAACCTTGACTGGCCGCTGGTCCGGGATACGCTGTTAGAACAGGCGGAGCAAGGCGTGGACTATTTCACTCTGCACGCGGGCCTGCTGCTGCGCTTCATTCCGATGACCGCCGAGCGCCTGACCGGTATCGTATCGCGCGGCGGCGCCATCATGGCCAAGTGGTGCCTGTCGCACCATCAGGAGAACTTCCTCTATACCCACTTCCGCGAGATCTGCGAGATCTGTAGTGCCTATGACATCGCGCTTTCACTCGGCGACGGCCTGCGGCCCGGATCGATCCAGGATGCCAACGATCCGGCCCAGTTCGCCGAGCTGCATACCCTGGGCGAGCTGACCCGCATCGCCTGGGAATACGATGTGCAGGTGATGATCGAGGGGCCGGGCCATGTCCCCATGCACATGATCCAGCGAAATATGGAAGAAGAGCTCAGCCACTGCCACGAGGCCCCCTTCTATACCCTGGGGCCGTTAACGACCGACATCGCGCCCGGCTACGACCATTTCACCTCCGGCATCGGTGCCGCCATGATCGGCTGGTTCGGCTGCGCGATGCTGTGCTATGTCACGCCCAAGGAGCACCTGGGACTGCCCGATAAGGATGACGTCAAGCAGGGGCTCATCACCTATAAGATCGCGGCCCACGCCGCCGATCTGGCCAAGGGACATCCCGGCGCGCAAATTCGCGATAACGCCATGTCCAAGGCCCGCTTCGAATTCCGCTGGGAGGATCAGTTCAATCTGGCGCTCGATCCGGTGACGGCGCGCGCCTATCACGATGCCACCCTGCCGCAGGCATCCGGTAAGCTCGCCCACTTCTGCTCGATGTGCGGGCCGAAGTTCTGCTCCATGAAGATATCTCGAGAGGTACGCGAGCACGCCGCGCGCCAGCAGGAGGCCGACCCCGGCATGGCACAAATGGCACAGCAGTTCCGGGAGCAGGGCAGCGAAATCTATCTGGCGGACGTCGCCGACAGCGTGCCGCAGCATAAAGGGTCGTAATACGCCAGCCTATTTTTGCTGCGGCGCCGGCAACATCGCGCTGATCAGCGCCATTACCCGGGCACCAGGCTGGCTGGCGGCGACCGATACTCTGCCACCGCGGATCGGGGGCGGCGCGCACACGACGTCTAACGTTCCGCGGCCTCTCCCCGCCCCACAGGCAAAATAGCCCCCTGCCTGGCAGAGGGGTTTCATCGGCAAAAAAAAAACCGCTCCGAAGAGCGGTTTTTCATACTGTCACACAGACTCGTTAGTCGTCATTGCCACCCAGCAGACCTGCGTTCAGCAGCTCGGCCAGGTTGGCGCTGGCTTCTTCCGCGCTCACCTGCGGTGCGCTAGAGGTATCGGCAGCGCGGCGGCGCATGCGATCCTGGTGGTAGGCATAGCCGGTACCCGCCGGGATCAGACGGCCCACGATGACGTTCTCTTTCAGGCCGCGCAGCTCATCACGCTTACCGGCAACGGCCGCTTCCGTCAGCACGCGGGTGGTCTCCTGGAAGGAGGCCGCGGAGATGAAGGACTCGGTCGCCAGAGACGCCTTGGTGATACCCAGCAGATCGCGCATATAGGTCGCGGCAATCTTGCCGTCAGACTCCAACAGGCGGTTGGCAATCTTGACGCGGGACACTTCCACCTGCTCGCCTTCCAGGAACTCGGAGCTGCCGGCATTGGCGATGGTCGCCTTACGCAACATCTGACGCACGATAACTTCGATGTGCTTATCGTTAATCTTAACGCCCTGCAGACGGTATACATCCTGGACTTCGTTAACGATATAGCGGGTTACCGCGTTCACGCCGCGCAGACGCAGGATGTCGTGCGGAGACTCTGGACCGTCGGAGATCACGTCGCCGCGTTCCACGCGTTCGCCTTCGAACACGTTGAGCTGACGCCACTTCGGAATCATCTCTTCGTAGGCATCGCTGCCATCCAGCGGCGTGATCACCAGGCGGCGCTTGCCCTTGGTCTCTTTACCGAAGGAAACCACGCCGCTGATCTCGGCCAGGATCGCCGGCTCTTTCGGACGACGGGCTTCGAACAGGTCGGCAACGCGCGGCAGACCACCGGTGATATCCTTAGTACCGCCGGATTCCTGTGGAATACGCGCCAGGGTGTCACCGGCGCTGATGGCAATGCCATCCTCCAGCTGCACGATCGCTTTACCCGGCAGGAAGTACTGGGCCGGCATATCGGTACCCGGCAGCAGCACGTCATCACCGTTGGCGTCAACGATCTTCAGCGCCGGACGCAGATCTTTACCGCTGCCGGTACGCTCTGCGGAGTCCAGAACCACCTGAGAGGAGAGACCGGTCAGCTCGTCGGTCTGACGGGTTACCGTCTGGCCGTCGATCATATCGGCGAAGCGGATGAAGCCGCTAACCTCAGTGATAACCGGCATGGTATGCGGGTCCCAGTTGGCGACCGTTTCACCGCCGTTCACCTCGGCACTATCGCCCTTGGCCAGCGTAGCACCGTAAGGCACCTTGTAGCTTTCCTTGGTACGACCGAATTCGTCGATCAGCTTCAGCTCGGTGTTACGTGAGGTGATAACCAGCTTACCGTCAGAGTTCACCACGAACTTGGCGTTGCTCAGCTTCAGGTTACCCTTGTTCTTCACCTGAATGCTGGACTCTGCCGCCGCACGTGATGCCGCACCACCGATGTGGAAGGTACGCATGGTCAGCTGGGTACCCGGTTCACCGATGGACTGTGCCGCGATGACGCCGATGGCTTCGCCCTTGTTCACCAGGTGACCACGGGCCAGATCGCGACCGTAGCAGTGGGCGCACACGCCGAAGTCAGTTTCACAGCTTACGACGGAGCGCACTTTCACGCTGTCGACAGAGTGCTCTTCCAGCAGGTCACACCATTTTTCGTTCAGCAGGGTGTTGCGCGGCACCAGGATATCCGCCGTACCCGGCTTCAGCACTTCCTCTGCCGTCACACGACCCAGAACGCGGTCACGCAGCGGTTCTTTAACGTCGCCACCTTCGATAACCGGGGTCATCACGATGCCGTTGTGGGTACCACAATCGTCCTCGATAACCACCAGGTCCTGGGCCACGTCGACCAGACGACGGGTCAGGTAACCGGAGTTCGCCGTCTTCAGTGCGGTATCCGCCAGACCTTTACGCGCGCCGTGAGTTGAGATGAAGTACTGCAGTACGTTCAGACCCTCACGGAAGTTTGCGGTGATCGGCGTTTCGATGATGGAGCCATCCGGCTTCGCCATCAGGCCACGCATACCGGCCAGCTGACGAATCTGGGCGGCAGAACCACGCGCACCGGAGTCGGCCATCATAAAGATGCTGTTAAAGGAGACCTGACGCTCTTCTTCGCCATCGCGGTTGATAACGGTTTCGGTAGACAGGTTTTCCATCATCGCCTTGGCCACGCGCTCGTTCGCCGCGGCCCAGATATCGATGACCTTGTTATAACGTTCGCCGGCGGTCACCAGACCAGACTGGAACTGCTCCTGGATCTCGGCTACTTCGGCTTCGGCCTCGGCGATAATCCCCGCTTTCTTCTCCGGGATCACCATGTCGTCGATGCCGACAGACGCACCGGAGCGCGCCGCATAGGCGAAACCGGTATACATGATCTGGTCAGCAAAGATAACGGTCGGCTTCAGACCCAGCGCGCGGTAGCAGGCGTTCAGCATCTTAGAGATGGCTTTCTTGCCCAGCGGCTGGTTAACGATAGAGTACGGCAGACCTTTCGGCACGATCATCCACAGGATAGCGCGGCCAACGGTGGTGTCGATAAGTCCGGTGTTCGGAACCATCTCGCCATCGGCGCTTTTGCTGTACTGGGTGATACGCACTTTAACGCGGGCATGCAGCGACGCCAGACCGGCGCGATAAATACGCTCGGCCTCTTTCGGGCCACTCAGCACCATGCCTTCGCCTTTGGCGTTCACGCAGTCGCGGGTCATGTAGTACAGACCCAATACCACGTCCTGAGACGGAACGATGATCGGATCGCCGTTCGCCGGAGAGAGGATGTTGTTGGTGGACATCATCAACGCACGCGCTTCCAACTGGGCTTCCAGGGTCAACGGTACGTGTACCGCCATCTGGTCACCGTCGAAGTCGGCGTTGTATGCCGCACACACCAGCGGGTGCAGCTGAATGGCCTTACCTTCGATCAGCAGCGGTTCGAACGCCTGGATACCCAGACGGTGCAGGGTCGGCGCACGGTTCAGCATGACCGGGTGCTCGCGGATCACCTCATCGAGGATATCCCATACCACGGCTTCTTCACGCTCGACCATCTTCTTGGCCGCTTTAATGGTGGTAGCAAGACCACGCAGCTCCAGCTTGCCATAGATGAACGGCTTGAACAGCTCTAGCGCCATCTTCTTCGGCAGACCGCACTGATGCAGACGCAGGTACGGACCGACGGTGATAACGGAACGACCAGAGTAGTCGACGCGTTTACCCAGCAGGTTCTGACGGAAACGACCCTGCTTACCCTTGATCATGTCGGCCAGAGACTTCAGCGGACGCTTGTTAGAGCCGGTGATGGCGCGACCGCGACGGCCGTTATCTAACAGCGCATCGACCGCTTCCTGCAGCATACGCTTTTCGTTGCGTACGATGATATCCGGCGCGGCCAGATCCAATAGGCGCTTCAGACGGTTGTTACGGTTGATCACGCGACGATACAGATCGTTCAGATCGGAGGTCGCGAAACGACCGCCATCCAACGGGACCAGCGGACGCAGATCCGGCGGCAATACCGGCAGCACGGTCAGGATCATCCACTCCGGCTTGTTGCCAGACAGAATGAACGCTTCCAGCAGCTTGATGCGCTTGGTCAGCTTCTTACGCTTGGTCTCGGAGTTGGTCTCACCAAGCTCTTCACGCAGCTGCTCGCACTCGGCTTCCAGATCCATCCCTTTCAGCAGGGCCTGGATCGCCTCGGCGCCCATCTTGGCGTCGAATTCGTCACCGAACTCTTCCAGTGCGTCCAGATACTGCTCTTCGGTCAGGATCTGACGACGCTCCAGGTTGGTCATCCCACCTTCGACGACGACATAAGATTCGAAGTACAGCACGCGTTCGATATCACGCAGCGGCATGTCCAGCAACAGACCAATACGGGACGGCAGGGACTTCAGGAACCAGATGTGTGCGGTCGGCGAGGCCAGCTCGATGTGACCCATGCGCTCACGGCGAACCTTGGTCTGGGTCACTTCAACGCCACATTTTTCACAGATGACGCCACGGTGTTTCAAACGCTTGTACTTACCGCACAGGCACTCGTAATCTTTCACCGGCCCAAAAATACGGGCGCAGAAAAGACCG
The DNA here is from genome assembly GCF_000800725.1 of Edwardsiella sp. EA181011. NCBI lineage: Bacteria > Pseudomonadati > Pseudomonadota > Gammaproteobacteria > Enterobacterales > Hafniaceae > Edwardsiella > Edwardsiella sp. EA181011. The sequence continues at coordinate 428,584 of NZ_CP011364.1, forward strand.
TCACGTTCCGGCTTGAACGTACGGTAGTTGATGGTTTCCGGCTTCTTAACTTCGCCGAACGACCAGGAACGGATCATATCTGGCGAAGCCAGCGCAATTTTGATCGCGTCAAACTCTTCGGTCTTGGTTTGCGCTTTCAGAAACTTCAGTAAGTCTTTCACGGATTAGCTCCCGTCGGAGTGAGAACTCTTAAGGCGCCCGCCGTAACGGGCGCCCTGTGATCGGTACGGATTCGAGTGCTTACTCGTCTTCCAGCTCGATGTTGATGCCCAGCGAGCGGATTTCTTTCAACAGTACGTTGAAGGATTCCGGCATGCCCGGTTCCATCTGATGGCTGCCATCCACGATGTTCTTATACATCTTGGTACGGCCGTTCACGTCATCAGACTTGACGGTGAGCATTTCCTGCAGGGTGTAGGCGGCGCCGTAGGCTTCCAGCGCCCACACTTCCATCTCCCCGAAGCGCTGACCACCGAACTGCGCCTTACCACCCAGCGGCTGCTGGGTAACCAGGCTGTAGGAGCCGGTGGAACGCGCGTGCATCTTGTCGTCGACCAGGTGGTTCAGTTTCAGCATGTACATGTAACCCACGGTTACCTGACGCTCGAAACGCTCACCGGTGCGACCGTCATACAGGGTGATCTGACCGGAGGTCGGGATACCACCCAGCTCCAGCAGACCCTTGATTTCGCGCTCTTTAGCACCGTCGAATACCGGCGTTGCAACCGGCAGACCCTTCTTCAGGTTTTCCGCCAGACGCAGGACTTCGTCATCGCTAAAGGTGTTCAGATCCACCTGCTGACGGGTGTTGTCACCCAGATCGTAGGCTCTCTGGATGAACTCACGCAGTTTGGCCACTTCCTGCTGCTGCTTGAGCATGGCGTTGATCTTGTCGCCGATGCCTTTCGCCGCCATACCCAGGTGGGTTTCCAGGATCTGACCGATGTTCATACGTGACGGTACGCCCAGCGGGTTCAGTACGATGTCGACCGGCGTGCCGTTCTCATCATAAGGCATATCTTCGATCGGGTTGATCTTAGAGATAACACCCTTGTTACCGTGACGACCTGCCATCTTATCGCCCGGCTGGATCTGACGTTTCACCGCCAGGTACACCTTAACGATCTTCAGCACGCCCGGCGCCAGATCGTCGCCCTGGGTGATCTTACGACGCTTAGCTTCCAGCTTCTTCTCGAACTCCGCCTTCAGCTCGTCATACTGCTCGGCCAGCTGCTCCAGCTGATTTTGCTTGGCTTCATCGGCCAGGCCCAGCTCAAGCCAACGGTCACGCGGCAGTTTTTCCAGTTTTTCCGCTTCCACACCGCCGGCAACCAGCACGTCGTGAATACGGGCAAACAGACCGGCTTCCAGGATCTGCAGCTCTTCGGTCAGGTCTTTCTTGGCCTGCTTCAGCTGCATCTCTTCGATTTCCAGCGCACGCTTGTCTTTTTCCACGCCATCGCGGGTAAAGACCTGTACGTCGATAACGGTACCGGAAACGCTGTTCGGCACACGCAGAGAAGAGTCTTTCACGTCAGACGCCTTCTCACCGAAGATGGCGCGCAGCAGCTTCTCTTCCGGCGTCAGCTGGGTTTCACCTTTCGGCGTTACCTTACCGACCAGGATATCGCCACCCTTAACTTCGGCGCCGATATAGACGATGCCGGATTCGTCGAGCTTGGAAAGTGCGGCCTCACCGACGTTCGGGATGTCGGCGGTGATCTCTTCCGGCCCCAGCTTGGTGTCGCGGGACACACAGGCCAGTTCCTGGATATGAATAGAGGTGAAGCGATCTTCTTGTACCACGCGCTCGGAGACCAAGATGGAGTCTTCGAAGTTGTAACCGTTCCACGGCATGAACGCCACGCGCATGTTCTGACCCAGTGCCAGTTCGCCCAGATCGGTGGACGGACCGTCGGCCAGCACGTCGCCACGCTCGATCGGCTCACCCAGTGAGACACACGGCATCTGGCTGATGCAGGTGTTCTGGTTGGAACGGGTGTACTTGGTCAGGTTGTAGATGTCGATGCCGGCTTCGCCCGGGAACATCTCATCTTCGTTAACCTTGATGACGATACGGGACGCATCCACGTACTGCACCATACCACCGCGCTTGGCGACGGAGGTTACACCGGAGTCAACGGCAACCGCACGCTCCATACCGGTACCAACCAGCGGCTTATCGGCGCGCAGGGTCGGTACGGCCTGACGCTGCATGTTCGCACCCATCAGGGCACGGTTGGCATCATCGTGTTCCAAGAACGGGATCAGGGACGCACCGACGGAAACCACCTGCTGGGTGGAAACGTCCATGTAGTCAACCTGATCACGGCTGAACAGGCTGGATTCGCCCTTGCTGCGGCAGGTCACCAGATCTTCAACGAAGCGGCCTTCATCATCCAGGTTGGAGTTCGCCTGGGCGATAACGAAGTTGCCTTCTTCGATGGCAGACAGGTAATGGATCTCGTCGGTCACGATACCGTCACGCACGCGGCGATACGGGGTTTCCAGGAAACCATACTCGTTGGTCTGTGCGTACACAGACAGGGAGTTGATCAGACCGATGTTCGGACCTTCCGGCGTTTCGATAGGACATACGCGACCGTAGTGGGTCGGGTGTACGTCTCGCACTTCAAAGCCGGCGCGCTCACGGGTCAGACCGCCCGGGCCCAACGCAGAGATACGACGCTTGTGGGTGATCTCAGACAGCGGGTTATTCTGGTCCATAAACTGGGACAGCTGGCTGGAGCCGAAGAACTCTTTCACCGCCGCCGAAATCGGCTTGGCGTTGATCATGTCCTGCGGCATCAGCATATCCAGATCGCCCAAAGACAGACGCTCTTTCACCGCGCGCTCAACGCGCACCAGGCCAACGCGGAATTGGTTTTCCGCCATCTCGCCCACGGAGCGGATACGACGGTTGCCCAGGTGGTCGATATCGTCGACTTCGCCTTTACCGTTACGGATATCGATGAGCTTCTTCATCACCTCGATGATGTCGTCTTTGCTCAGGATACCGGAGCCTTCGATCTCGTCACGCATCAGAGAACGGTTGAACTTCATGCGGCCGACCGCAGAGAGATCGTAGCGATCTTCAGAGAAGAACAGGTTCTCGAACAGGTTTTCGGCGGCTTCGCGGGTCGGCGGCTCGCCCGGGCGCATCATGCGGTAGATTTCTACCAGCGCGCTCAGGCGATCGTTGGTCGGATCGACGCGCAGGGTCTCGGACATGTACGGACCGTGATCCAGGTCGTTGGTGAACAGCGTTTCGATACGCTTGTAACCAGACTGGCTCAGCTTGGCCAGCAGATCCAGCGACAGCTCCATGTTGGCGGCGCAGATCAGCTCACCGGTGCTTTCGTCGATGTAATCTTTGGCGGCCACTTTACCGACGATGTACTCAACCGGGACTTCGATCAGCTTAACATCATCTTTTTCCAGCTGACGGATGTGGCGGGCGGTAATACGGCGGCCTTTCTCAACGTAGACCTTACCGTTAGCCTCGATATCAAAAGAGGCGGTCTCACCGCGCAGACGCTCCGGTACCAGCTCCATCTGCAGCTTGTTGTCGCGAATTTCAAAGATCACCTTATCGAAGAACAGATCGAGGATCTGCTCGGTGGTGAAATCCAGCGCGCGCAGGATGATGGTGGCCGGCAGCTTGCGGCGGCGGTCAATACGGACAAACAGGTTGTCTTTCGGGTCGAACTCAAAGTCCAGCCAGGAACCGCGGTAAGGAATGATGCGTGCGTTATACAGCACCTTACCTGAAGAGTGGGTTTTACCCTTGTCGCTATCGAAGAATACGCCCGGGCTGCGGTGCAGCTGAGAGACGATAACACGCTCGGTGCCGTTGATGACGAAAGTACCGTTTTCGGTCATCAGCGGGATTTCACCCATGTAAACTTCTTGTTCTTTGATGTCTTTAACGGTGCCTTCCGGCGCCTCACGCTCGTAGATCACCAGGCGCAGCTTCACGCGCAGCGGAGCGGAATAGGTTACGCCGCGGATCTGACACTCTTTGACGTCAAATACCGGCTCACCCAGACGGTAGCTGACATACTGCAGCTCGGAGTTGCCGCTGTAGCTCTGGATCGGGAACACAGAGCGGAAAGCCGCTTCCAGACCGTACTGGCCTTCCGGATCTTGCTCGATAAACTTCTGAAACGAGTCAAGCTGGATAGAAAGGAGGTATGGTACGTCCAGCACTTGGGGACGCTTACCAAAGTCCTTACGAATACGTTTTTTCTCGGTATAGGAGTAAACCATAGGGTTCCTCAGCTCGCTGAATAGTCGACCCATTCTGTCCGTCCTGATAGGACAGTTCATGCGACACCGTTTTGTGACCGAAAGGGTGAATCCCCCTTCGCAATACTTGTTTCTATCACTCTTAAACCATTTCATTGCGCTTTACACAGGCGCCGTAACTCACGGCCCTGACGCAGTATATTAAGGCGTCGATAGAAACAAGTATTGGGGATAACCGCTGGCTAAACAGTGTGAAACACCACCGGCATCCTTTACAGCGCAAAAAGGCTGGTGACCAAAAAGTCACCAGCCATCAGTCTGTTAGCACAGACTGTACTCCAGGAAGTTAAACTTATTTAACTTCAACAGAAGCGCCAGCTTCTTCCAGAGCTTTCTTCAGAGCTTCAGCGTCGTCTTTGCTGATGGCTTCTTTCAGAACTGCCGGAGCAGATTCTACCAGGTCTTTGGCTTCTTTCAGGCCCAGACCGGTTGCGCCACGGACAGCTTTGATGACAGCAACTTTGTTGCCACCGGCAGCGGTCAGAACTACGTCGAATTCAGTTTTTTCTTCAACGGCTTCAGCAGCGCCGCCAGCGGCAACGGCTACAGCAGCAGCAGCAGAAACACCGAATTTTTCTTCCATCATGGAGATCAGTTCAACAACGTCCATTACGGACATTTCTGCAACTGCGTCCAGAATTTGCTCTTTAGTGATAGACATGACAATTGTTCCTAAAAATCAGAAATAGTTTATACGTTAGCAAGTGCGACAGTAGCAAAGCAGCGGTTAAGCAGCTTCTTTCTGATCGCGCAGAGCAGCCAGAGTGCGGACCAATTTGCCGGCAGCGGCTTCTTTCATGGTCGCCATCAGGCGTGCGATTGCTTCTTCGTAAGTCGGCAGAGTTGCCAGACGGTCGATCTGGGCCGCCGGGATCAGCTCACCTTCAAAGGCTGCAGCTTTGACCTCAAATTTTGCATTGTCTTTGGCAAAAGCCTTGAACAGACGAGCGGCAGCGCCCGGGTGTTCCATAGAAAATGCAATCAGGGTCGGACCAACAAACGTGTCTTTCAGGCACTCGAACTGAGAGCCTTCAACGACGCGGCGCATCAGGGTGTTGCGAACAACACGCATGTATACGCCAGCTTCACGACCTGCTTTACGCAGTTCGGTCATTTTGTCTACGGTTACGCCGCGGGAATCCGCAACGACAGCAGACAGCGCGCCTTTGGCTACTTCGGTGACTTCAGCAACAATCGCTTGTTTGTCTTGAAGATTTAATGCCATTAGCTTGTGCTCCTGGATTTTTGCCGGAGAATGACTCCGGAACTCACTTCACTCGCTTACGACCGAGGCCGCGGCGAGCATAGAAACACGGTGAGCAGAATCCAGACATCTAAAAAGATTTCTTCGGGATCTGTCACCGTCTACGCAGGGAAATTAAGTCTCTGACGAGACACCTGCGGTCTTGGACGGAGGTCTGGAAAAGGCCAGACTCCAACCGAAAATTCGTTCGCTTTACATTCCGAGAATGCGCGGGCGTTAGATTTTAGACAAAACCGACGCCCGCGTAAAGCGAAAAGGCAATCCTAATCCCGCAGGATTAGTTAGCCACTGCGCTCAGGGTAGCCTGATCAATCGTTACGCCAGCGCCCATGGTGGTGGACAGGCAAACTTTCTTGATGTAGACGCCTTTGGCAGTTGCCGGCTTCGCCTTCTTCAGGGCAACCATCAGGGCTTCCAGGTTTTCCTTCAGCTGCTCAGCAGAGAAGCTCGCCTTACCGATGGTGCTGTGAATGATACCGTTCTTGTCGTTACGATAACGAACCTGACCAGCTTTAGCGTTCTTAACCGCTTCGGCTACGTTCGGAGTAACGGTACCCACTTTCGGGTTCGGCATCAGGCCACGCGGCCCCAGGATCTGGCCCAGTTGACCAACAACGCGCATTGCATCCGGGGAAGCAATGACAACGTCGAAGTTCATCTCGCCTTTTTTGATCTGATCAGCCAGGTCTTCCATACCGACCAGGTCAGCGCCGGCAGCTTTCGCCGCTTCAGCATTCGGACCCTGGGTAAAGACGGCAACGCGTACGGTACGGCCGGTGCCATGCGGCAGGACGGTAGCACCACGTACGTTCTGGTCAGATTTACGCGCGTCGATGCCCAGGTTTACGGCAACGTCTACGCTTTCAACGAATTTAGCGGTGGCCAGCTCTTGCAACAGAGCAACGGCTTCGTTGATGTCGTACTGTTTAGTCGCATCAACTTTCTCACGGATCACGCGCATGCGCTTGGTCAGCTTAGCCATCTCTTAGTCCTCCACTACCAGGCCCATGGAACGAGCGGTACCTTCGATTGAGCGAGCCATCGCTTCAACGTCAGAACCAGTCATGTCCGCAGCTTTAGTTTCTGCGATTTCACGTACCTGAGCACGGGTCACTTTACCGACCTTGTCTTTGTTCGGCTTACCGGAACCAGACTTGACACCAGCAGCTTTCTTCAGCAGAACGGCAGCCGGCGGGGTCTTGGTAACGAAAGTGAAGGAACGGTCAGAGTAAACGGTAATAACAACCGGAATCGGCAGACCTTTTTCAATGCTGTCAGTCTTAGCATTGAACGCCTTACAGAATTCCATGATGTTAACACCCTGCTGACCCAGAGCCGGACCGACCGGCGGGCTCGGGTTAGCCATACCAGCTGCAACCTGCAGCTTCACGTAGGCTTGGACTTTCTTGGCCATGTAAATTTCCTCAGTTGGGTAATATCGCCTCAGCGAGGCTCCCCGCGATGGTAAAACGTTTATGTGCTGAAAAACGCATCAGCCCATAAATACAAAAGGCGCGAAATTGTAGTTCAATTTCGCGCCTATGGCAATGCAGATTTTGCTGCCGCGTGCGTTATTACGCTTTTTCGACCTGGCTGAAGTCCAGCTCTACCGGCGTCGCACGACCAAAGATAGAGACAGATACCTTCAGGCGGCTCTTCTCGTAATCCACCTCTTCGACCACGCCGTTGAAGTCGGCAAACGGCCCTTCGTTGACGCGAACCATTTCGCCCGGCTCGAACAGCGTCTTCGGACGCGGCTTATCCCCCACCTGCTGCAGGCGGTTCATAATCGCATCCACTTCTTTATCGCTGATCGGCGCGGGACGATCGGACGTTCCACCGATAAAGCCCATCACACGCGGTACACTGCGCACCAGATGCCAGCTGGCGTCGTTCATCACCATTTGCACCAGGACATAGCCCGGGAAGAACTTACGCTCGCTCTTGCGGCGCTGGCCGCCACGGATTTCGACCACTTCCTCGGTCGGCACCATGACTTCACCAAACAGCTCTTCCATATTGTGCAGTTTGATATGCTCACGCAGCGACTGCGCTACGCGACCCTCAAAACCGGAAAACGCCTGAACGACGTACCAACGCTTCTTCGGTGCTTCAGACATTTTAGAACCTCAGGCCAGTAATAAAGGAAACCAGACGGACCAGAATACCATCCAGTCCCCACAGAATCAGTGCCATAACGGCGGTCACTGCGGCGACGATCAAAGTCGTATGCAGCGCTTCCTGGCGTGTCGGCCAAATCACTTTACGCATTTCGGTACGCGCTTCGCGGGCAAATGCCACGGTCGCCTTACCCTGCACTGTCATCAAGGCGATGCCGCCCGCGGCAGCGATGATAACCACAACGGCCAGAGCACGCAGTGGCAGACTCACATCACGGTAAATATAGTTACCGACGATGGCTACGATCAGCAGAACGGCGACGACCAGCCACTTCATGACTTCCAGGCCACGCCCGCTCCCTTGAGCATCGGTATTCGCACTCATAAACCAACCTGTCACTAGATTCCAGAAAAACAACTTTGCCCCGCAATGCGAGGCAAACCAAACCGAATGAGAATCTTACGAGATACCAATGTGGATAGCACATTTATATCTGCAAAAAGCGATGTTGCTCGCGTGTTTGCGCGGCAATCCACAGTTCGGCACCATACGCCGTATCGCCAGAGCCCATCTCACCAGTAATTATGTAGAAAAAAACCACTGATGAGATAGGTTCTTGTCAAACCGCGTAGAAAAAGGGCATCAAATGATGCCCTTTTATCACGTGCTGCGTCAAATCTTATTCGATAACTTTAGCAACAACGCCCGCACCAACGGTACGGCCGCCTTCGCGGATTGCGAAGCGCAGACCATCGTCCATGGCGATCGGGTGGATCAGGGTAACAACCATCTTGATGTTGTCGCCCGGCATTACCATCTCTACGCCTTCCGGCAGTTCGATGGTGCCCGTTACGTCAGTAGTACGGAAGTAGAACTGCGGACGGTAGCCTTTGAAGAACGGGGTATGACGGCCGCCTTCATCCTTGCTCAGGATATATACTTCGGATTCGAACTTGGTGTGCGGAGTGATGGAGCCCGGCTTAGCCAGTACCTGACCACGTTCGATCTCGTCACGCTTGGTACCACGCAGCAGAACGCCAACGTTCTCACCGGCACGACCTTCGTCCAGCAGTTTGCGGAACATTTCCACGCCGGTACAGGTGGTTTTGGTGGTCGGCTTGATACCAACGATTTCAACTTCGTCACCCACCTTGATGATACCGCGCTCTACACGACCGGTAACAACGGTACCACGGCCAGAGATAGAGAATACGTCTTCGATCGGCAGCAGGAACGGCTTGTCGATGTCACGCTCAGGTTCCGGGATGTAGGAGTCCAGCGTCTCGGCCAGTTCGATGATCTTGGCTTCCCACTCGGCTTCGCCTTCCAGCGCTTTCAGCGCAGAACCGCGGATTACCGGGGTATCGTCGCCCGGGAAGTCGTACTGAGACAGCAGCTCACGCACTTCCATCTCAACCAGTTCCAGCAGCTCTTCGTCATCAACCATGTCGCACTTGTTCAGGAACACGATGATGTACGGAACGCCTACCTGGCGACCCAGCAGGATGTGCTCACGGGTCTGCGGCATCGGGCCGTCAGTCGCAGCAACAACCAGGATTGCGCCGTCCATCTGAGCCGCACCGGTGATCATGTTTTTAACATAGTCGGCGTGCCCCGGGCAGTCTACGTGAGCGTAGTGACGGGTCGGGGTATCGTATTCAACGTGAGAGGTGTTGATGGTGATACCACGTGCTTTTTCTTCCGGCGCGTTATCGATCTGATCGAATGCGCGAGCGCTACCGCCGTAGGTTTTAGCCAGAACGGTGGTGATAGCAGCGGTCAGGGTAGTTTTACCGTGGTCAACGTGGCCGATAGTACCGACGTTAACGTGCGGTTTTGAACGTTCAAACTTTTCTTTAGACATTAATTGTCCCTCTAATACACGGATAAATCGGTGATATCACCACATCAACCAAGCAAATAACGCTAAAGGGCTGTTTATATGCTTGCTGAAATTTATTACAGAGAAACCAGAAGGGGGAAAAGAGAGATGGTGCTGATACCCAGAATCGAACTGGGGACCTCACCCTTACCAAGGGTGCGCTCTACCGACTGAGCCATATCAGCACATGTTTGGAGCGGGCAGCGGGAATCGAACCCGCATCATCAGCTTGGAAGGCTGAGGTAATAGCCATTATACGATGCCCGCACCTGAACCCGGCTACCTGATTGTTCTGTAGAGTTTACACCGGACGCCGTTGCTGCGCGTACCGCTGTATTCTGGAATGTACCGACTGCTTACACTCCAAGCCCTATTGCTAAGGCCGAATAAATGGTGGTGGGGGAAGGATTCGAACCTTCGAAGTCTGAGACGGCAGATTTACAGTCTGCTCCCTTTGGCCGCTCGGGAACCCCACCACACCGGATTGTATTACTTGATGGTGCCGGCTGCCGGAATCGAACTGGCGACCTACTGATTACAAGTCAGTTGCTCTACCTACTGAGCTAAGCCGGCATCAAGTAGCGCGCATTCTAGGTAGTGATCGTCAGCTATGCAACAAAAAAATTCGATTTTATGCTTCTTCGCTCATAAAACGCGCAGAACAGACGAATTCACGCCTCTGCGTCTCGATAAAGAAGCGACCGATCCCGTTCGCCGCAGCACATCGCGCTAAAGAATAATCCAATCCACCGCCAGAAGAAAGTCCATTGTGCCAACTTTTCCCCGCGGCGCGTAAATCCCCCGGAAACGGGCAAGCCGATTTATATAACGCTCCCCGCGACGACAGATGGCTTGATCGCATACAAACCATCACGTAGATTGAAGCAACTTTTGGAAAAAAGCGCTGCGCCCCAACCGAAGCTGTCTATAATAAGCGACTCGTTTTCTCTGGAGTTGGCGTCCGCGCCGTTTCCATCCCGCGCTGACAGGCAGACACAGGCATATGAAGAAAGAGCAAACCCTGGCGACCCCCTATCTGCAGTTTGATCGCCATCAGTGGGCGGCATTGCGTAATGCCGTCCCGTTAACTCTCACCGAAGAAGAGATTGCCCGTCTCAAAGGGATAAATGAAGATCTCTCGCTGGATGAGGTTGCCCAGATCTATTTGCCCCTTTCACGCTTGCTGAATTTCTATTTCAGCTCCAGCGTCAGTCGACAGGCCGTGCTGGAGAAGTTCCTCGGCACTCATAGCCCGCGCATCCCCTATATTATCGGCATTGCAGGCAGCGTCGCCGTCGGCAAGAGCACGACGGCCCGCGTATTACAAGCGCTGCTTAGCCGGTGGCCGGAGCATCGCCGGGTCGAACTGATCACCACCGACGGATTCCTGCATCCCAATAAAGTACTGCAGGAGCGGGGTCTGATGAAAAAGAAAGGCTTTCCCCAATCCTACGATATGCACCGTCTGGTGAAGTTTGTCTCAGATATAAAATCAGGCGTGCCGCGGGTAACCGCCCCTCAGTACTCTCACCTGATTTACGATGTGATCCCGGACAGCCATAAGGTGATTGAGCGGCCGGATATTCTGATCCTGGAAGGGTTGAACGTACTGCAAAGTGGGATGGACTATCCGCACGATCCACATCGGGTATTCGTATCCGACTTCGTCGACTTCTCCATCTATGTTGATGCTGATGAGCATCAGCTACAGGCCTGGTACATCAACCGCTTTCTCAAGTTCCGCGAGGGCGCCTTCTCCAACCCGGACTCTTACTTCCATCATTATTCACAGCTGCCGGAGTCTGAGGCCATCGCGATTGCCACCGGGCTATGGAATGAAATTAACGGATTAAACCTGCGCCAGAATATTCTGCCAACCCGCGAGCGGGCCAGCCTCATTATGACCAAGGGCAGCAACCACGCCATTGAGAGCGTCCGACTGCGTAAATAGGTATCTCACGGCACCGCGCTGACAGAAATAGCCGGGGGGAGCCCACGCTCCCCCGCCTTCGAACGATATGCCTACTCAGCCTGCGCGTAAGGAGATCTCACCGCCGATAAACGGGGTGATAATGCCGTCACGCTCCAGCAGCAGCGCACCCTGCGCATCAATGCCCCGCGCAATGCCGTGGATAACCTGCTCCCCGATGATCAGCCGTACCGGACGGTCAATAAAGTTATCCAGCGCGCGCCAACGGGCGATAAACGGTGATAAACCACGCACCTCAAAATCGGCCAACGTACTGCGCAAACGGCTCAGCAGGCAGGCTACCAGCTGGTTGCGATCGATGTCGACCCCGGCCTCCTGTAGGTTGATCCACTGCTGATCCACCACGCTGGTATCGGGATTGCGCATCATCAAGTTGATCCCGGCGCCGACCACAATATTCGCCGCATCGCCCGTTTTTCCCGTCAGCTCAACCAGAATACCGGCCAGCTTGCGATCGTTGAGATAGAGATCATTCGGCCACTTGACCTTCACACCGGCGGCCCCCAGTTCCTGTAATACCTCCGCCATGACGATCCCGATCACCAGGCTCAGCCCCATTGCGGCGGCCGGCCCCTGCTCCAGCTTCCAGTACATGGACAGATACAGGTTGGCACCGAAGGGTGAGAACCAGTGACGGCCTCGACGACCGCGCCCAGCCTGCTGATACTCGGCGACGCAGGCATCGCCGGAAGCCAGCGCGCCAATCCGCTCCAGCAGGTACTGATTGGTGGAATCCACCACCGGCAACACCGTTACTCGCCCCTGGGGCAGCAGGGTGCCGATCGTCTCTGCATTCAGCAGCTGCATGGGCGTCGGCAGACAGTAGCCTTTCCCTGGAACGGTAAATACGTCAATGCCCCAGTCGCGCAGGGTCTGAATATGCTTATTGATCCCCGCACGGCTCATGCCCAGCGACTCCCCCAAATGCTCTCCAGAGTGAAAATCGCCATCGGCCAGCTGCGAAATCAGTTTCAATGGAACCGTAATATCTTTCATGACAGCACCTCAACGGCGTTAACCTCACCCTGCGCGGCGATAAAGCGTACCTCTGGATCCAGCCACACAGCAAACGCCTCACCAACCCGACGGCGCACATAGCGCGCCAGCGCGATGACATCCTGGGCGCTAGCGTGATGCTGATTAATCAGCACCAGCGCCTGCTGACGGTGCACCGCCGCACCGCCGATCTGATATCCCTTAAGCTCGCAGCGATCGATGAGCCAGCCTGCCGCTAACTTCACCTCCCCCTTATCCTGCGGGTAGCAGGGCGCTTGTGGATAGCGCGCACGAATAGCCTCGGCAACCTCGGCGCTCACCACCGGATTCTTAAAGAAGCTTCCCGCGTTGCCATGCTGCACCGGGTCGGGCAACTTGGTTCTACGCATATGGCAGACCGCGTCAAATACGGCCCTCGGCGTCACGGTCATCGCATCAAGGCGAGTCAGATCGCCGTAGCTAAGCATCGGCTGCCAGCGTTTGCCCAGGCGTAATCCCACGGCGACGATCGCATACCCATCGCGATAGCGATGTTTAAAAATACTCTCTCGATAGCCAAAGCCACACGCGGCAGCAGGTAGGCGCTGCAGAGTGCCATTGCGCAGATCCAGCGCGTCGACATAGTCACAGACATGCTGTAACTCTACGCCGTAGGCACCGATATTCTGAATGGGCGCAGAACCTACACAGCCAGGGATCAGCGCCAAATTCTCTAGACCCGCCATTCCACGATCCAGGGTATAGCGCACCAGATCGTGCCAGTTTTCACCGGCCCCCACGTGCAAATGCCAGTTCGCCTCATCCTCATCAACCTGGATCCCGGGAATACGATTAAGGATCACACTGCCGGCAAAATCCTCCATGAACAGGACATTGCTACCGCCCCCCAGTATCAGAACCGGCTGTCGGCGCGCCGTCGCCGCCTGCCAATGAGACAAAAGCGCCGCAGCGCTGTCCGCAGTAAGGATCTGCTCGGCCCGGGCGGGAAGACCGAAGGTGGTAAATTCGGTAAGTGATGTAAGGTGCTTGGACATGAAACGGCTATCTCATCCTGACTAAACAGTCTCTAGTCTACCCGATTATCCGCGCCATACCGTGGATAAATCGGTAGAGAGAGAGGAATTTCAGCGGGCGGATCATCGGGGGAGATCCGCTAACGCCGGTGCGGCAGCGCCAGCGTCGCCGGGCGGATAAACCCAAGGCCCCCGGCTTTCAGACATCGCTTCCTAGACGTTCCGTTCTGCTCCACGGCCGGCGCCGCGGTTCGCCTCAGGAGTCACCCACTGCCCGGCAAAACCTCGATAAACAAAAAGACCCCATGCTTGCGCATGGGGTCTTTCCGTTTGTTTGATGCCTGGCAGTTCCCTACTCTCGCATGGGGAGACCCCACACTACCATCGGCGCTACGGCGTTTCACTTCTGAGTTCGGCATGGGGTCAGGTGGGACCACCGCGCTATCGCCGCCAGGCAAATTCTGTTTTACCAACCGCCATCACTGGCCATCGGTTCCAATCTTGAACAAGCTAAATTCGTCTCTCTAAAAACACCTTCGGTGTTGTAAGGTTAAGTCTCACGGATCATTAGTACTGGTTAGCTCAACGTATCGCTACGCTTACACACCCAGCCTATCAACGTCTTAGTCTTAAACGTTCCTTCAGTGGACTCAAGGTCCAAGGGAAGACTCATCTCGAGGCAAGTTTCGCGCTTAGATGCTTTCAGCGCTTATCTTTTCCGCACGTAGCTACCGGGCAATGCAATTGGCATCACAACCCGAACACCAGCGGTGCGTCCACTCCGGTCCTCTCGTACTAGGAGCAGCCCCTCTCAATCTTCCAACGCCCACGGCAGATAGGGACCGAACTGTCTCACGACGTTCTAAACCCAGCTCGCGTACCACTTTAAATGGCGAACAGCCATACCCTTGGGACCTACTTCAGCCCCAGGATGTGATGAGCCGACATCGAGGTGCCAAACACCGCCGTCGATATGAACTCTTGGGCGGTATCAGCCTGTTATCCCCGGAGTACCTTTTATCCGTTGAGCGATGGCCCTTCCATTCAGAACCACCGGATCACTAAGACCTGCTTTCGCACCTGCTCGAGCCGTCACTCTCGCAGTCAAGCTAGCTTATGCCTTTGCACTAACCTCCTGATGTCCGACCAGGATTAGCTAACCTTCGTGCTCCTCCGTTACTCTTTGGGAGGAGACCGCCCCAGTCAAACTACCCACCAGACACTGTCCCTACCCCGGATCACGGGGCCAGGTTAGAACATCAAACATTAAAGGGTGGTATTTCAAGGTCGGCTCCATGCAGACTGGCGTCCACACTTCAAAGCCTCCCACCTATCCTACACATCAAGGTTCAATGTTCAGTGTCAAGCTATAGTAAAGGTTCACGGGGTCTTTCCGTCTTGCCGCGGGTACACTGCATCTTCACAGCGAGTTCAATTTCACTGAGTCTCGGGTGGAGACAGCCTGGCCATCATTACGCCATTCGTGCAGGTCGGAACTTACCCGACAAGGAATTTCGCTACCTTAGGACCGTTATAGTTACGGCCGCCGTTTACTGGGGCTTCGATCAAGAGCTTCGCCTTGCGGCTGACCCCATCAATTAACCTTCCAGCACCGGGCAGGCGTCACACCCTATACGTCCACTTTCGTGTTTGCAGAGTGCTGTGTTTTTATTAAACAGTTGCAGCCAGCTGGTATCTTCGACTGGCTTCGGCTCCATCCGCGAAGGACTTCACCTACATGCCAGCGTGCCTTCTCCCGAAGTTACGGCACCATTTTGCCTAGTTCCTTCACCCGAGTTCTCTCAAGCGCCTTGGTATTCTCTACCTGACCACCTGTGTCGGTTTGGGGTACGATTCAGTGTTATCTGGAGCTTAGAGGCTTTTCCTGGAAGCAGGGCATTAACCACTTCAGCACCGTAGTGCCTCGTCATCACGCCTCAGTGTTAAAGATGACCGGATTTGCCAGGTCATCACACCTACACGCTTAAACCGGGACAACCGTCGCCCGGCCGGTCTAGCCTTCTCCGTCCCCCCTTCGCAATAACACCAAGTACAGGAATATTAACCTGTTTCCCATCGACTACGCCTTTCGGCCTCGCCTTAGGGGTCGACTTACCCTGCCCCGATTAACGTTGGACAGGAACCCTTGGTCTTCCGGCGAGCGGGCTTTTCACCCGCTTTATCGTTACTTATGTCAGCATTCGCACTTCTGATACCTCCAGCAGCCCTCACAGGCCACCTTCAACGGCTTACAGAACGCTCCCCTACCCAACAACGCCTAAGCGTCGCTGCCGCAGCTTCGGTGCATGGTTTAGCCCCGTTACATCTTCCGCGCAGGCCGACTCGACCAGTGAGCTATTACGCTTTCTTTAAATGATGGCTGCTTCTAAGCCAACATCCTGGCTGTCTATGCCTTCCCACATCGTTTCCCACTTAACCATGACTTTGGGACCTTAGCTGGCGGTCTGGGTTGTTTCCCTCTTCACGACGGACGTTAGCACCCGCCGTGTGTCTCCCGTGATAACATTCTTCGGTATTCGTAGTTTGCATCGGGTTGGTAAGTCGGGATGACCCCCTAGCCGAAACAGTGCTCTACCCCCGAAGATGAGTTCACGAGGCGCTACCTAAATAGCTTTCGGGGAGAACCAGCTATCTCCCGGTTTGATTGGCCTTTCACCCCCAGCCACAAGTCATCCGCTAATTTTTCAACATTAGTCGGTTCGGTCCTCCAGTTAGTGTTACCCAACCTTCAACCTGCCCATGGCTAGATCACCGGGTTTCGGGTCTATACCTTGCAACTAGACGCCCAGTTAAGACTCGGTTTCCCTACGGCTCCCCTATTCGGTTAACCTTGCTACAAAATATAAGTCGCTGACCCATTATACAAAAGGTACGCAGTCACACCCCGAAGGATGCTCCCACTGCTTGTACGTACACGGTTTCAGGTTCTATTTCACTCCCCTCGCCGGGGTTCTTTTCGCCTTTCCCTCACGGTACTGGTTCACTATCGGTCAGTCAGGAGTATTTAGCCTTGGAGGATGGTCCCCCCATATTCAGACAGGATAACACGTGTCCCGCCCTACTCATCGAACTCACAGCTGTGCACCTTCGTGTACGGGGCTATCACCCTGTATCGCGCGACTTTCCAGACGCTTCCACTAATGCACAAACTGATTCAGGTTCTGGGCTCTTCCCCGTTCGCTCGCCGCTACTGGGGGAATCTCGGTTGATTTCTTTTCCTCAGGGTACTTAGATGTTTCAGTTCCCCTGGTTCGCCTCGTTAAGCTATGTATTCACTTAACGATAGTGCAACGGATTGCACTGGGTTTCCCCATTCGGACATCGCCGGCTAATAACACTTCATATCAGCTCACCGACGCTTATCGCAGATTAGCACGTCCTTCATCGCCTCTGACTGCCTAGGCATCCACCGTGTACGCTTAGTCACTTAACCTCACAACCCGAAGATGTTTCACTTCGTGCTGTAAGCATTTGAGAGACTCTCGAATCACTTATTAAAAGCAATTCGATTGTTTTCGAATTTTCAGCTTGTTCCAGATTGTTAAAGAGCAAAATATTGCAAACATGACTCGTAAGTCCGTTTTGCAATACTGTTGGCACCGTCTTTCACCCGATACCGCAAATGGCGTCCCCTAGGGGATTCGAACCCCTGTTACCGCCGTGAAAGGGCGGTGTCCTAGGCCTCTAGACGAAGGGGACACAAGGGTCGGCTTCGCAGACGCGTTTGCTCGAACATCTATCAGACAATCTGTGTGAGCACTACACAATTTCGTATCTTCAGGTAAGGAGGTGATCCAACCGCAGGTTCCCCTACGGTTACCTTGTTACGACTTCACCCCAGTCATGAATCACAAAGTGGTAAGCGCCCTCCCGAAGGTTAAGCTACCTACTTCTTTTGCAACCCACTCCCATGGTGTGACGGGCGGTGTGTACAAGGCCCGGGAACGTATTCACCGTGGCATTCTGATCCACGATTACTAGCGATTCCGACTTCATGGAGTCGAGTTGCAGACTCCAATCCGGACTACGACGTACTTTATGAGGTCCGCTTGCTCTCGCGAGGTCGCTTCTCTTTGTATACGCCATTGTAGCACGTGTGTAGCCCTACTCGTAAGGGCCATGATGACTTGACGTCATCCCCACCTTCCTCCAGTTTATCACTGGCAGTCTCCTTTGAGTTCCCGGCCGAACCGCTGGCAACAAAGGATAAGGGTTGCGCTCGTTGCGGGACTTAACCCAACATTTCACAACACGAGCTGACGACAGCCATGCAGCACCTGTCTCAGCGTTCCCGAAGGCACTCCTGTATCTCTACAGGATTCGCTGGATGTCAAGAGTAGGTAAGGTTCTTCGCGTTGCATCGAATTAAACCACATGCTCCACCGCTTGTGCGGGCCCCCGTCAATTCATTTGAGTTTTAACCTTGCGGCCGTACTCCCCAGGCGGTCGATTTAACGCGTTAGCTTCGGAAGCCACGCCTCAAGGGCACAACCTCCAAATCGACATCGTTTACAGCGTGGACTACCAGGGTATCTAATCCTGTTTGCTCCCCACGCTTTCGCACCTGAGCGTCAGTCTTCGTCCAGGAGGCCGCCTTCGCCACCGGTATTCCTCCAGATCTCTACGCATTTCACCGCTACACCTGGAATTCTACCTCCCTCTACGAGACTCTAGCTTGCCAGTCTTGGATGCAGTTCCCAGGTTAAGCCCGGGGATTTCACATCCAACTTAACAAACCGCCTGCGTGCGCTTTACGCCCAGTAATTCCGATTAACGCTTGCACCCTCCGTATTACCGCGGCTGCTGGCACGGAGTTAGCCGGTGCTTCTTCTGTAGGTAACGTCAATTGTGAACGCTATTAACGCTCACACCTTCCTCCCTACTGAAAGTACTTTACAACCCGAAGGCCTTCTTCATACACGCGGCATGGCTGCATCAGGCTTGCGCCCATTGTGCAATATTCCCCACTGCTGCCTCCCGTAGGAGTCTGGACCGTGTCTCAGTTCCAGTGTGGCTGGTCATCCTCTCAGACCAGCTAGGGATCGTCGCCTAGGTAAGCCATTACCCCACCTACTAGCTAATCCCATCTGGGTTCATCTGATGGCATGAGGCCCGAAGGTCCCCCACTTTGGTCTTGCGACGTTATGCGGTATTAGCTACCGTTTCCAGTAGTTATCCCCCTCCATCAGGCAGATCCCCAGACATTACTCACCCGTCCGCCGCTCGTCAGCGGAGAAAGCAAGCTTTCTCCCTGCTACCGCTCGACTTGCATGTGTTAAGCCTGCCGCCAGCGTTCAATCTGAGCCATGATCAAACTCTTCAATTAAAAGCTTGATGCTCAAAGAAATTAAACTGTTTATTCGTAATGAATTAACTGCTGTCACTCTTCAAGACTTTAAATATTTTGGCATTCCGAGGAATGCTTAATACGAATCTTGCGAGTGCCCACACAGATTGTCTGATAATTTGTTAAAGAGCGTCGCCGTGAAAACCCGTTGAGTTATCACCGGCGTGGGCTGCGTATACTACGCTTTTCGCCCGCAGAGTCAAGCATTTATTTTTGCTTTCTCTGCCTGACTGGGCGACGAGTTGGTCGTTGTTCCCGGTCAGTGGAGGCGCATTATAGGGACTTCTCGCGACGAGACAAGTCTTAATTTTAAAATTTATATCGTTCGGTTTTTTTTTCAACAAAACCCAGGTTTTATGCAGTTTTTTTAGCTAACGTGCTCACGAAGCGAGCAAAATCACGGGCAAAACGATCGACCTGTTGCCAGTCCGTGTACTCGACCTCTTTTGTCGTATCGGTCTCACCGCCGGTCATCTTCATAATCATCTTAATCATGGTGCGATCCAGCCAGCCATAGCGCGGATAGCGCAGCGCACCGGCAAATACCACGCACTGGGCGGGTTTCCAGGGCGTCGACAGCAAAAACTTACGCGTATAGCCGTTCGTCTGCGGGGTTCGCTTCTCTGGCTTGCGCGCCGTCAGGTTAATGGCAAAAAATGCGCTCGGCATCGTATTCAGCCGCGGGGTATGGTCACTGGCAAAGCGGTACAGCGCGCGAGGAAAGTGGCCATAGCGTACCGCGGCGCCAATCGCCACCGCCTGGTAGGCGTTCAGGTCAATATCGCCTGCCTGTTCTAAATCCCGCAGCTCACAGTCCAACGTCTCAGACATCGCCGTCGCAATCGCGGTAGCGATCGCTTTAGTTTGTCCATCGTGGCTCGAATACAGCACTAACGTTTTCATCGTTGATCCCTATTCCGTCAGTTGCGCCAAAAAGTTGGCGTAAACAGCACCAATAATGTAAACACCTCCAGACGGCCAAATAGCATGGTCACCACCAAGATCCATTTAGCGACATCATTCATTGAGGTGAAGTTATCCGCCACGACCCCCAGCCCGGGGCCAAGGTTATTTAAGGTTGCGACCACCGCCGCAAAGGCAGAGAAATCGTCGACTCCGGTCGCAATGATCGCCAGCATGCTGATGATAAACACTAGCGCATAGGCTGAAAAGAATCCCCAGACGGCCTCCAGAATCCGCTCCGGCAGGGCGCGATTTCCCAGCTTGATGGTATATACCGCATTGGGGTGCACCAGCCGCTTGAGCTCACGTGACCCCTGTAGGAACAGCAGCAGAATACGGATCACCTTAAGCCCACCGCCGGTAGAGCCAGCGCAGCCCCCGATAAACGCAGAGCACAGCAGCAGCACGGGTAAAAACAGCGGCCATTTGGCAATGCTGTCGGTGGTGAAACCGGCGGTAGTCGCCATCGAGACCACCTGGAAAAAGGCCTGATTGAGCGTTTGC
Source organism: Edwardsiella sp. EA181011 (assembly GCF_000800725.1). Classification (NCBI taxonomy): domain Bacteria; kingdom Pseudomonadati; phylum Pseudomonadota; class Gammaproteobacteria; order Enterobacterales; family Hafniaceae; genus Edwardsiella; species Edwardsiella sp. EA181011. The sequence goes on from NZ_CP011364.1 coordinate 448,993, forward strand.
CATCCGCTGGCGTATACATTATGCAGCCACAGGACCAGCGTACAGACGCTGACCAGCGTCAGCTGCACGGCGATGAACATCCTGAACTCCGGATCGCGCCAATACACCCGGGGACTGCGCCCACTGAGAAAGGCAAAGTGCAGGCTGAAGTTACACCCGGAAATCAGCAGAAAAACGGAGATGATGGTATTAATGGTCGGACTGTTGAAATAGCCGATGCTGGCGTCATGGGTTGAAAACCCGCCGATGGCAATCGTCGAAAAGCTGTGCGAAATCGCGTCAAACACATCCATTCCCGCCCCCCACAGGGCGATAGCACAGGCGATGGTCAACATGACATAGATAAGCCACAGCGTTTTGGCCGTTTCGGCAATACGCGGGCGCATCTTGTTATCTTTAAGGGGGCCCGGCATCTCGGCCCGGTATAGCTGCAGGCCACCGACGCCAAGAATGGGCAGAATGGCCACCGCCAGCACAATGATCCCCATACCGCCGAGCCACTGTAGCATCTGCCGATAGAACAGTATCGCCTTAGGCAGCGCGTCTAGCCCGACCAGCGTTGTGGCGCCGGTCGTGGTCAAGCCGGAAAACGACTCGAAGAACGCATCGGTGACGCTAAGATTCGGGCGTTCTGAAAACAGAAACGGCAGCGCACCGACGCTGCCCAACACGGTCCAAAACAGCACGACGATCAGAAACCCCTCACGCGGCTTCAGCTCATGCTTCTGTTTACGCTGGGGCCACCACAGCAGCATACCGATGCCGAGGGCGACAAAAAACGTTTCGACAAACGCACGCCCGGCGCCATCGCGGTAGATCAGCGCCACCAGTCCGGGGACAAACATGGTGCCGGAAAACAGGATGACCAGCAGGCCGACGATTCGAATGATGGCGCGAAAATGCATCCGGACACATTCCTTGCTCAATAAGCACTAAATAACGGGAGAGCGCGGATTATTACGAAGTCGCCTGTAATTGCAATGTTCCACGACTGGCGTTGCGCAATTTTTCATCCACATCGTCCTGACGGCCAAGTGGCAGGCTCAGCCGCAGCATCACCTGAGCAGAAAACGCGCTGTCAAGCACGCTACCGCCCGCCTGCGCCACAATCCCCTCCACCAGCGTCAGTTGGGCATAGTCACAGCACAGCGTATACGCTGCCATCGGCACCTTTTGCCGACGGACCAGCGCCTGCAACGCCTGCTGAACTCCGCTGCCGTAGGCCCTGACCAATCCGCCGGTGCCCAACTTGATCCCGCCGTAGTAACGCACGACGACCGCACACACCTCGCCTACGCCGCTGCCCATCAGCTGAGCCAGCATGGGTTTCCCCGCCGTGCCGGAGGGTTCACCGTCATCTGAAAAACCCAGCCGTTGGGTATCCTCCGGCGCACCGGCCACGAAGGCCCAGCAGTGATGGCGTGCATCAGGGTGTGCCCGTCGGGTCTCCTGAACGAACGCCTTCGCCGCGTCAACCCCCGGCGTGTGAGCCAGCAGCGTAATGAAGCGGCTTTTCTTGATCTCCTCACAGACGCTGACGGGCTGCGCGGGAACGGGGTACGGATGCGGCATCAGGCGAGATGCAGATCGCGCGTCATATTTTCTACGCCGTGCGCATGGAAGATCACATTATCCTCAATGCGAATGCCGCCATAGGGGCGCAGGGCGTCAATACGGCCACGGTTAAAGTGCTGGCCAAACTCACCCTCGAGCCAAGGCGCGAGCAGCGTATCGATAAAATAGAGGCCTGGTTCAATGGTCATTACCATGCCCGGCTCCATGATTCGGGTACAGCGCAAATAGGGATACCGATCCGGCGCCGCCATCTGCGTCCCCAGCTCGTCCTGCATAAAACCTGCTACATCATGCACCTGCAGACCAAGCGGGTGCCCCAGCCCATGCGGCAGGAACGGCGTGGTCAGCCCCTGGGTGACGGCCGCCTCATCGCTAATGCCGGTCAGAATATGATGATGACGCAGGATCGCAGCCAAACGCTGATGGAACTGTAAATTGTAGTCGGTATAACGCACGCCGGTCTGCAGCGTGGCAATTAACGCCTGCTGAGCCTGGTTCACCTCTGCTACCAGCGCGGCGAAGTCGCTCTGTCCGTTTGCCGCATAGGTACGCGTTAAGTCGGCTGCATAGCCATGAAACTCCGCTCCCGCATCGATCAGAAAACTGTGCATCTCAGACGGTGCACGCCGCTCTAGGTGCGTATAGTGCAGCACCGCGGCATGCCGGTTCAGGGCGATGATATTGTCGTACGGTACGTCATTCTCTCCCTGCCCGGTCGCGCTCAGATAGGCGAGGTTGATATCAAACTCGCTCATTCCTGCGCGGAAGGCCTCCAACGCGGCCTGGTGGCCATCCACGGCGATTTTCTGCGCCTCGCGCATACAGGCCTGCTCATACTCGCTCTTGTACGCGCGATGATAGTGCAGGAAATTCAGCACTGCCTGCGGGTTCTGATGCGCCTCGTCGATGCCAAGGCTGCGCGCCCGCTCAGCGTTCGGCCCGATATAGGCGACGTTGCCGCGCGCGGCGGGCAGCAGGGCAGCGATATCATCGGCATGACGCAGCGCCGTCATCTCTACCTGCTCGGTCCAAAATGCCTGCGGCAACGGCGAAACGCTGTGCCAATAATCCAGGGGAGAGTAAAACCACAGCTTGGGCTTATTGACGCCATCGATCCACAGCCAGCAGTTCGGTACCTGGGTCACCGGCACCCAGGCTTTAAAATGCGGGTTGATCTTGAAAGGGTAATCCTGATCGTCCAAGAAACGCGCGATGGGTTCACCGGAGTGAATCAGCAGCCCATCCAGCTGATGGCGTTCCAGAATGGTACGCGCGCGCTGCTGCAGCGTAGCGAGGTGCTTCGTATAGAGTGAGGCCAGAGTGTCCATGTCATTACCCTTTACAGACGTCGATTGGCGTCATCTTAGCACAGGGTATTGCACAAAACTCCCCCTTGGCGGTAAGGCGGTCAGGGGGCTAAGTGCCGCGGCGCCGTCCCCATGCATACGATACGACGCCGCGCCTCACGCATCAGATAAAGGCAAAGGCATCGCCGTAAATATGCTCTGGATTGGCCTCACGCTCGGCACAGAAGCGCTCCCGAGCAATCTTAGCCATCTCGAAACGTCCGGCGATATAGATATCGTGCTGGGCCAATGAGCCAAAGTCCTGCATCACGGCGCTGATCACCGTGCCGCTCCGCCCTTGCCAATCGGCATCCGGTTGCTCTACGGTCGGGATTATCTTCAGTTGGGGATAGCGCGCACTCAGCGCATACAGCTCATTGAGATCATACAGATGCTTCAGCTCGCGTCCGCCCCAATAGAGAGAGATCTCCCGCTGCGGCTGCTGAGACAGCGCCATCAGCAGAATCGAGCGGGTATAGGAGAAACCGGTGCCGCCGGCGATCAGTACCAGCGGGCGCAGGCTGTCTTCGCGCAGCCAGGCATCGCCATGAGGCATATCGACGCACAGCGTGCGATCCTGCAGAATGCGATCCATGACGGCCATGGCGTAGAGATTAAGCTCCGAAGCGCCGATGTGCAGTTCAATACAATCGCTCTGCAGCGGCGTGGATGCCATAGAGAACGGGCGCTTATCCCGCTCATCCATCACGACCATCAGGTATTGACCGGCGCGAAAATCGACGGCACGCTCCGGCACCAAACGTACGCGGTACACGGTATCCGTGATGGCATCTACTGAAGTAACTTTACAGCTCAACGTTGTCATGTGATTACTCTATTGGGTCATTAGCGCAGCGCTCAGGCTCACTGCGCATCCTTGTCGTTAGCAAAAATGTCCAATTCATTCCACAGGGTATCTACCCGCGCGCGTACGGCTTCATCCATCACGATGGGATGCCCCCACTCCCGCTGGGTTTCTCCCGGCCACTTGTTCGTCGCATCCAGCCCCATCTTCGAGCCCAGGCCAGACACCGGCGAGGCAAAGTCCAGATAGTCTATCGGGGTATTCTCGATCAACAGCGTATCACGCGCGGGGTCCATTCGCGTCGTCAGCGCCCAGATCACATCCTGCCAATCACGGGCATTGATATCATCGTCACAGACAATCACAAACTTGGTGTACATAAATTGACGCAGAAATGACCACACCCCCATCATCACCCGCTTGGCGTGTCCCGGATACTGCTTCTTCATCGTCACCACCGCCATACGGTAGGAGCACCCCTCAGGCGGCAGATAAAAGTCCACGATCTCCGGAAACTGCTTCTGCAGCAGAGGGACGAACACCTCATTCAGCGCCAGCCCCAGCACCGCTGGCTCATCGGGAGGGCGGCCGGTATAGGTCGAATGATAAATCGGCCGATCGCGCTGCGTCAGGTGAGTCACGGTGAATACCGGGAAGCGCTCCACCTCATTATAGTATCCGGTATGGTCGCCATAGGGGCCCTCTGGCGCCGTCTCCCCCGGTTCAATGTAGCCTTCCAAGACGATCTCGGCGCTGGCCGGAACCTCTAAATCGCAGGACAGGCATTTGACGACCTCGCTTTTATGACCACGCAGCAGCCCGGCGAAAGCGTATTCCGACAGCGAGTCCGGCACCGGCGTAACCGCCGCGAGCAGCGTGGCCGGATCGGCGCCGAGCGCCACCGCCACAGGAAAGCGCTCACCGGGATGCGCCTGGCACCACTCCTGAAAATCGAGCGCGCCGCCGCGATGGGACAACCAACGCATGATGAGCTTATTTTTACCCAGTACCTGCTGGCGATAGATCCCCAGGTTTTGACGCGACTTACAGGGGCCTCGGGTCACCGTTAACCCCCAGGAGACCAGCGGGGCAACATCCTGCGGCCAACAGTGCATCACCGGCAGCGTGGCCAGGTCGACATCGTCGCCTTGGAGTACCCGCTCCTGACAGGGCGCCTTGGACAGACGCTTGGTCGGCATATTTAAGATCTGCTTAAACTGCGGCAGCTTCTCCACCAGGTCGCGAAACCCTTTCGGCGGATCCGGTTCCTTCAGAAAAGCCAGCAGCTTACCGACATCACGCAGCGCACCAACCTCCTCCTGCCCCATGCCCAGAGCCACCCGCTGTGGCGTACCGAATAGGTTACACAGCACGGGAATATCGTAGCCTTTGGGATTTTCGAACAGCAGCGCCGGGCCACCGGCGCGCAGGGTGCGATCGGCAATCTCGGTCATTTCCAGATAGGGATCGATGGACTGTTGGATACGCTTTAATTCACCCCGCTGTTCAAGCAAGGCAATGAACTCACGCAAGTCACGGTATTTCATAGCATTCTTATCGATTCGGGTGAAGAACCCATTATAAGCGTTCTTCACCCGACTTGCTGTACTTTTGTTACAATCGAGTAACTCATACGGCAAGAAATGCGTCGCTCGCAGCGCCCGTTTAACGGCAGTGGAACGGCACCAGCGCAGCTAAAGCCTGCGTATCATGGTACTCGCGTGTCTCCTCGCCGTGGCGAAAGACCTTGTAGCCCTGCGCTTTGGCGCTGTAATACTGCAGGGTTTCACCGCTGACGTGCAGCAGGCTGCCTTCGCGCAGGGCGATTACGGACTCGCTGGGGTTCACGGCGCAGAATTCGGCGATACGCTCATCGCGCGTTTCCCCCATATGTCCGCTGAGATGGGCATCGATATAGTGCGGGTTAATCTGCACCGGAAACAGCCCCAGCGATGGCAATACCACGCTGTTACGCACCGGCATATCATTCGTAGTACGGATGCTTGGCGTAGCCACGTTACAGCCGGCGCTCCAGCCAATATAGGGAATACCGCGCTCACGTACCGCACGCTGGATCGGCACGATCAGCCCATTCTCATGCAGCATCTGGTTCAGCACCCAGGTATTACCGCCGCTGATCAGGATACACTCCGCCTCTTCCAGCGCCTTGACCGGATCGGCGTGGTGATGAATGCTCTCCACGGTAATTCCCAGCGAATGCTCCAGCTCAGCGGCACGGGCATCATAGCTGCTGCGGATCAGGGCATATGGGATAAGCAGAGCCCGGCGGATCTTCTTCTCCAGCAGCATCGACTGGATCATTCCTTTGGCATAGCCCAGCAGCTCAGACTCACCGGATACTTTGCCATTACTCAGTAAAAATAACTCCATGATCTCCCCCGAGGTAGTGCGTAGCCGCCGTCGAACGTCACCCGATGGTGCCCGCCGGCGATACGCGGTCATTTTTCCCGGCCTTTATAACTAAACATCCGGCTCATTGATGTGATCTTATGCCGGCCCTGGGGAAAAAAGCAGGTCACAACGCGCAGTTGGTGAGCAAATGTGCACATGCCGACGCACGTCGCTTCTGCGGGCAGCCGTGAATATGCTAGGCTGCGCGGTATGAGAGGAGTATGAACGTATGGAATCCTGGTATTTGTTGTATTGCAAACGGGGCCAGTTAACGCGGGCGCGTGAGCACCTGATGCGTCAGGAGATCCCCTGTGTTATCCCCATGATCACCCTGGAAAAGGTCGTACGGGGCAAACGCACGCAGGTGCAGGAACCCATGTTCCCCAACTACATGTTTATTGAGCTGGATCCTGAGCGGATCCATACCACCACGGTACAGTCGACCCGCGGCGTTAGCCACTTTGTCCGCTTCGGTAAGCTGCCCGCCACCGTGCCCTTTAGTATCGTTAAGCAGCTGATGATGGCACCTGCGCCGATGGCGATCGCGCCGCAAACGCCGATCCCCGGCGATAGGGTGCGAATTACCCAGGGAGCCTTCAGCGGCATGGAAGCGATTTACCGCGAAAGCGACGGGGAAAAGCGCGCCATTTTACTGCTTAATCTGCTGAATCAAGAGGTGAGCCATACGCTGAGTAACAGCGCGTTTGAAAAGATCCTTTGAGTCGACCGAATATATCGGCAACAAAAAGCCCGCATCCGCGGGCTTTTTACTTTATCGCCGTCAGAAAGACTCAGCGAGTCATCTCCGCATCATGCAGCCACTGCGCCACACGCTTGGCAAAATAGGTCAGCACGCCATCGGCGCCCGCACGCTTGAAGCAGATCAGGGACTCCATGATCGCCGGCTTCTCCTGCAGCCAACCGTTCTGGATCGCAGCCATATGCATGGCATACTCACCGGAGACCTGATAGGCAAAGGTCGGCACGCCAAAGGTATCTTTCACCCGGCGTAATACGTCCAGATACGGCATACCCGGTTTAACCATCACCATATCGGCCCCCTCCTGCAGATCCTGAGCTACCTCCTGCAGCGCCTCATCACCGTTGGCCGGGTCCATCTGATAGGTCTTCTTGTTGCCGCCCTTCAGGTTCCCTGAGGAGCCCAGTGCATCACGGAATGGGCCGTAGTAGCAGGAGGCATACTTCGCGGAGTAAGCCATGATCTGGGTGTTGACCAGCTTTTGGCTCTCCAGCATGCTGCGGATAGCGCCAATGCGGCCATCCATCATATCGCTCGGCGCCACGATATCGGCGCCGACCTCGGCATGGGACAAGGCCTGACGCACCAGGATCTCTTTAGTGATATCGTTGACGACGTAGCCGTCCTCATCGATCACGCCATCCTGACCGTGGGTCGTATACGGATCCAGTGCGACGTCGGTTAAGATGCCAAGCTCAGGCACCGCATCCTTCAGGGCCCGCACCGCGCGCTGCACCAAACCATCGCTGCTGTACGCCTCTTCGGCATACAGGGATTTTTTATCCGTACCGACCACCGGGAACAGCGACAGCACCGGCACGCCCAGCTTAGCGACGGCCTCGGCCTCACGAACCAGGACATCGATGGTCATGCGCTGAACTCCCGGCATGGAGGATACCGCCTCCTGATGGTTATTCCCCTCCATCACAAACACCGGATAGATCAGATCGTCAACCGTCAGCACGTTTTCGGCACACAGACGGCGACTAAAATCATGCCGGCGCAGACGGCGCAGGCGGCGCCCCGGAAAGGCGCCTGGAAATGCATAGCTCACGGTAATCTCCTCTACTTATGCCAGCCTAAACAGTTGGCGGGCATTGTTTTCAGTCACCTGCTTCAGCCAGCGGGCATCCTGTTGACGCCAGCGGGCCGCCTGCTCCGCGATGTGGGGCAAAAAGCAGGGTTCATTACGCCGCGACTTCGGTTTGGGTTGTATATCGCGCGGCAATAAATAAGGGGCATCCGTCTCCAGCAGCAATCGATCAGTGGGAATATGCGGCAGCAGCGCCCGCAGGGGCATGCCTCGCCGTTCATCGCAGATCCAGCCGGTAATGCCAATATACAGCCCCAGCGACAGGCATGCATCCAGCTCGTCACGGGTACCGGTAAAACAGTGCAGTACGGCACCGGGAAGACGACTCAGCCAGGGACGCAATAGCGCGATAAACCGCGCGTGGGCCTCCCGGCAGTGCAGGAATACGGGTTTCCCGATCCGGGCTGCCAGCGCTAACTGCGCCTCAAAGGCCACCTCCTGCTGCGCCGGCGTCGAGAAGTTACGGGCAAAATCCAACCCGCACTCGCCGACGGCAACGACCGCCGACGAACTCAGCAGCGGCTCAAGATCGGCGGCGCTGTTTTCGCTCCAGCAATGGGCATCGTGGGGATGCACGCCGGCCGTCGCCCAGCAAAAGTCAGGATATGCCTGTGCCAGACGCAGGGCCTGCGCGCTTTCCGTCAGGCTAGTACCGGTAATTATCATACCATTTAATCCCGCCTGACGCGCCCGGGCAACCACCTGCGGCACATCGCCACTAAACTGGCCGTTGGTCAGATTGACACCGATATCCAGCATCGGTCTACTCCTCCTAATGCTAAGAGCGCCACTCCGCCACGGAGGTGGCATCCACGACGGCTCATTCCAGCAGCGTAGCTGCACATCGGCACCGAGACAACAAGAGCCATCGCCTGCGTCCCCGCCAAAACACACAGGCCGCCCCAAGGGCGGCCTGTGAAGTGAAGGGAGAATCAGCTCGCTTTGGGCTGCTCTTCATCGTGTGACGCTTCGTCTTCGTCCTCTTCTTCCGGATCGCGACGGCGCTTGCCGACATAGAAGCGAGCGAAGAAGACGCCGACTTCAAACAGCAGACACATCGGGATCGCCAGCAGCGTCTGCGAAAATACGTCCGGTGGCGTCAGCAGCATACCAACGACGAAGGCGCCGACGATAACGTAGGGCCGCTTTTTCTTCAGCTCTGCCGGGGTGGTCACGCCGGTCCAGCACAGCAGAATGATAGCAACCGGCACCTCGAACGAGACGCCAAACGCCATAAACAGCGCCATGACAAAGTCGAGGTAGTTATTGATATCGGTAGCAATCGTCACCCCGGCTGGCGCGGTTTTGGCAAAAAAGCCAAACGCCAGCGGAAAGACCACAAAATAAGCAAACGCCATGCCGATATAGAACAGCAGCGTACTGGAGACCAGCAGCGGCGTCAGCATCCGGCGCTCATGCTTGTACAGCGCCGGCGCCACAAAGGCCCAGACCTGATACAGGATAAACGGCGCGGAGACAAAAACTGACACAATCATGGTCAGCTTAATCGGCGTAAAGAAGGGGGACGCCACGTCGGTCGCGATCATGCTGGCACCGTGCGGCAGCTGATTGATCAACGGGGCAGAAACCAGATGGTAGATATCGTTGGCAAAGTAGACCAATGCCAGGAATACCACCAGGATACAAATAATTGCATTCAACAGCCGCTTACGCAGCTCGATCAAATGACTAATCAACGGCTGGGTATCTTCAACGGCCATGCTGCGCACTATCGTGAGAGGTGGAAGGAGAAGATGCGGGCTGCGCGCTGGCAGTCACGGCATCGGCGTGGGTGGAGGGGGCGGCCTGCGCAGCCGGTGCTTCCTGCACCGCGCTCTGACGCGGCGCGAGCGCTGCGTCAGCCTCCGGCTTGGGCATATCCGCATGAGGGATCGTTTCCGCCGCCGAAGGCTCCTTTTCCGTATCGGATCCAGTGATCTCTGAATGATAACTGCGTTTCATTGATTCGGCCGCCTGCTTCAGTTCATCCATGGAGGCCTTCAGCTCCGGCGTCAAATTCTGCAAGCCGGCCGATTCGGCCTTCTTGAGACTGTCCTGCAACTCCTGCAGCTTCAATTCTTGCGACAGTTCGTTCTGAACCGACGTTGCCAACGAGCGCAGCGCCCTGATCCATCCCGCCACCGTACGCACCGCTACCGGCAACCGTTCCGGCCCAAGCACCACCAGGCCGATGACCATTACCAGCAGCAGTTCACTAAATCCGATGTCAAACACGGTTTACACCTGCTCTTTATTCTGACTCTTGGACTCTTCTTTCTTCACTTCAGGCTGCTGCTCAACGATCGATTTGAAATCTGCATCCTGAGGTGCCGCACTGCTGTTTGCATTGGTGGAGGGAGGCGTTTTTTCTTCATCGCCAATGGCTTTCTTAAAGCCTTTGATCGATGCGCCCAGATCCGAACCCAGAGTACGCAGCTTATTGGTGCCAAACAGCAACACCACGATCACTGCAATAATCAACAACTGCCAAATGCTGATACCGCCCATTTTTACTCACCTCTATCGCAAGGGGTTATATTCGTGACGCCGCATTATACGGTACACATCGTCATTTTGAACGCCTTTCGGCCTTCGACATCTCCCTAATTCGGGGTATGGATCACCGGGTATAACGCCAGCCTGCGAGCCAGATCACGACTCCAGCAACATACAGCCCTATCGGCCAGAGCGCAATATTCGCCATGGTCAGGATGGTACCACTGAGCAACAGGGTTGCGCCAATACCGAACAGATAGCGCGCGCGTCCCTGTCTGTTGCCCTGCTGCCCCAGGCGGTGCGTCATGCTATCCATGCTGTGCTGTAGGCGACGCTGCTGCTGCAGGCTGTCATACAGCAGCTCCGGCAGCTCCGGCAGCTTCTCGCTCCAGTAGGGCGCCTTAGCCTTCAGCGCCCGCATCAGCGCCGGCAGTCCGACCTGATCGTGCAGCCAGTTCTCCAAGAAGGGTTTGGCCGTGGTCCACAGATCCAGCTGCGGATACAGCTGACGCCCCAGCCCCTCGACGTACAGCAGCGTTTTCTGCAGGAGCACCAGCTGAGGCTGAACCTCCATATTAAAACGCCGTGCGGTATTGAACAGGTTGAGCAGCACGTGGCCAAACGAAATCTGATCCAGCGGCTTCTCAAAGATCGGCTCACATACGGTGCGGATAGCAAACTCGAACTCTTCAACATTGGTATCCGGTGGTACCCAGCCCGAGTCGACGTGCAGCTCTGCAACCTTACGGTAATCCCGGTTGAAGAAGGCAATAAAGTTTTCAGCCAAATAGCGCTTGTCCGCCTTGTTCAGGCTGCCGACAATGCCGCAGTCAATCCCGATATACTGCGGATCCTGCGGGTGTTCATAGCTGACAAAGATATTGCCCGGATGCATATCGGCATGGAAGAAGCTGTCGCGAAACACCTGGGTAAAAAAGACCTGCACCCCACGCTCAGCCAACAGCTTCATATTGGTGTTCTGCGCGTGTAGCGCCGCGATATCGGATACCGGCACCCCGTAAATCCGCTCCATCACCAGTACCGACTCACGGCAGTAGTCGGAAAACACCTCCGGCACATACAGCATCGGACTGGCATCGAAGTTACGCCGCAGCTGGATCGCATTCGCCGCCTCGCGCAGCAGATTCAGCTCATCCAGCAGGGTCTTTTCGTACTCGCGAACGACCTCGCGCGGCCGCAGTCGGCGCCCGTCAGGCAGCAGCTTAGGCACCCATCCCGCCAGCCGGTACATCAGGCGCACATCCGCCCGGATAATCGGCTGAATGTCGGGGCGGATCACCTTAAGCACCACCTCTCGGCCATTCTCACGCAGCGTCGCGGTATGCACCTGCGCAATGGAAGCCGACGCCAGCGCCTGGCTGTCAAAGTCGTCAAACCACTGTTCCAGAGGCCCTCCCAGCGCGGCCTCAATCTGCCGCCGCGCCAGCGCACCGTCAAACGGAGCAACTCGATCCTGCAGCAGCGCGAGCTGATCGGCGATGGCCGGCGCAAACAGATCGCGCCGGGTCGACAACATCTGGCCAAACTTGATCCACACGGGTCCCAGTGTCTGCAACGCTAGGCGCAACCGCTCTCCCAGCGGCTTGTCCCTGTGACGGTTACGCATCCAGAATAGGCAGCGACGCCCGATACGCAGCGGCAGGGTAATCCGCATTGGGGGATCAGTTCATCCAGGCCATAGGCGAGAAAAACCCGAATAATCAGGCAAAGTCGGCGCAGTTCGCTGGGCGTCATACACATTTCTCCAGTCGGGCAAGACGCTGTTCAAACGCCGACGCCTGGCGTTGCAGGGCAGCGACCTCCTCCTGAAACCAGGTAAACTCCAGCGTACCGGGCGCTAAACGCCACTCCTCAATCAGCGCATCGCGCGCGTAGTGGCGCTGACGCCGCAGGGATCCCTGCAGGGCACGCCCGCCCCGCTGAGCGGCGGAGCACAGCCCCTGTGCCACAATATCACCGGTATAGGGTGCCAGCAGCTCAGCCGGCGCCCACTCGGCCAAATCCAGCAGAGTAACCAGCTGCTGCACGACCTGAATATCGCCATCGACGCGCAGCTCACCGCGCTGCATCAGCGCCGCCAGCTGGCGGCGGTCGCGCAGCTGGGACAGCACGGACAGCCGCGTCGTCACCTGACAATCGACGGCGCCCTCCCAGAGGGCCAGCACATCGACCTGGCGCTGGCTAAAGATCAGGAAAAAAGGATCCTCCAGCTCCGCCAGCGAAATCTGCAGCACCCGGCCAGCCAGACGCTGGCGGGCAGACTGAAGCGCGCGATCCCGATACAGCGCAGCATTCAGCGCCGTTTCCAGCAGCGCCGTGCACAAAGGGGTCAGCATGCCGATTCCTTCAGATTAAAATTTGTAGCCACGGTGCAGAGCCACGATACCGCCGGTCAGGTTATCGTAGGTGGTATTTTCAAATCCGGCCGACGCCATCATTCCCTTCAGGGTCTCCTGATCCGGATGCATACGGATGGACTCCGCCAGATAGCGGTAGCTGTCGCCATCGTTCGCCACCATCTCACCGATACGCGGCAGAATATGGAAAGAGTAGGCGTCATAGGCCTTGCTCAACGCGGCGAGCTGGGGCTTGGAAAACTCCAGCACCAGCAGACGTCCCCCCGGCTTCAGCACCCGGAACATGGAGCGCAGCGCCTTGTCTTTGTCCGTCACGTTACGTAGGCCAAAGGCGATGGTAATGCAGTCGAAATAGTTCTCAGGGAACGGCAGCGCCTCCGCGTTGGCCTGCACGTAGTTCAGGTTGCCGGCGATCCCCATGTTGCGCAGCTTTTCGCGCCCGATCTTCAGCATCGAATCATTGATATCGGCCAGTACCACTTCCCCCTGCTCGCCGACCATACGCGAGAACTTGGCGGCCAAATCGCCGGTACCCCCGGCCAGATCGAGAACGCGCTGCCCCTGTCGTACGCCGCTGCAGTCAATGGTAAAGCGTTTCCACAGGCGGTGAATACCGAATGACATCAGGTCATTCATCAGGTCGTACTTGCCCGCCACGGAGTGAAACACCTGCGCTACTTTCCCCGCCTTATCGGCGGCGGCGACGGTCTTGTAACCAAAGTGAGTGGTTTCCGGCGTTTGATCTACCATTTCTTTCCTTAGCCTAAAATTGGTGGTCGCATGGCCTCCGCATGCGGCGCGGAAGCCTCAACGTCGCCCTCTGCGGGCAACACAGTGTCAACGATAGGGTGGAGAGCGGACGGCACGGGCCCTTACTGCACAGAGGGAGTCCCATGATGCGCCACCATCTCGCCGGATACCGCTGCGGGCTCTCCGTCCTGTGGCGGCTGGCAGGCTTCTTGTGCCAGCGCCGGGCTGATCGGACGTTTAACCTCCACGCCCAGCCCGCGAAAACTTTCCACTTGGCCTATCAGGTTACCACGCCCGTGGCTCAGTTTGTTCATCGCCTGGCGATAACTTGACTGGGCCCGCTCCAGACTTTGCCCCAGTGTAGACATATCATCGACGAACAAGCGCACTTTATCGTATAGCTTGGCGGCACGATCAGCGATTTTTTGTGCATTTTGACTTTGGTACTCGTAGCGCCATAAATTATTGATGGTGCGCAAAGCCACCAGCAATGTAGTCGGACTTACCAACATAATATTGTGACGCAGCGCCTCACTGATCAGCTCGGGATCGCGCTCGATCGCTGCCAGAAAGGCCGGCTCGAGGGGGATAAACATCAGCACATAGTCCAGGGTGCGCAGACCGGGTAGCCGCTGATAATCCTTACGCCCCAGCTGGCGAATATGAGCCCGCAGCGACAGAATATGCTGCTGCAGCGCCAGCTCACGCTCGTGCTCATCCTCCGCGTTGAAAAAGCGCTCATAGGCCACCAGCGACATTTTGGCATCCACCACCACATCTTTTCCCTGGGGTAGGTGTACCACCACATCCGGCTGCATGCGCCCGCTTTCCTCCGTTTGCACGCTGACCTGAGTGCGATATTCATGCCCCTCACGCAGGCCGGAGGACTCCAGCACCCGGCTCAGCACCACCTCGCCCCAGTTGCCCTGCATCTTGTTGTCCCCCTTCAGCGCACGCGTCAGGTTAAGCGCCTCGCGCGCCATCTGGGCGTTCATCTGCTGCAGGCTGCGAATCTCATGGGTCAAGGTGTGACGCTCGCGGGCCTCCTGGCCAAAGCTCTCGTTGATCTGGCGGCGAAAGCCATCGAGCTGTTCGCGCAGCGGCGTCAGCAGGGCATCGAGACTCTGCCGATTTTGCGCCTCGACCCGCCGACCGCTGTGCTCAAAAATACGGTTAGCCAGATTCTCAAACTGGACATTCAGGCGCTGCTCCGCGTTCAGCAGCAGACGCTGCTTCTCTTCTGCGCCCATGCGCGTCTCCTCCAGCCGGATCGTCACCTCGCGCAGCTCAGCCTCCTGGGCGCTATTGACGTCACGCTGAGCGCGTAGTTCCTGGTTTAGACGCTCACATTCTTCGTGCCACAGCCGCTGCTGGGCTATCCGCTCCTGGGCGGCGGCGAGCTGGCTATCCAGCGCGCCCAGCGCCTGCTCATGGGCAACCCGCGCCTGCTGCGCCCGCAGGGCCGCCGCCAACCAACCGATAACCATCCCGGCCAGCGATGCCGCCAGTATCCAAAGCGTTACGTTCTCCACCCTGCCTCTCCCCGTGAGATCCCTGCCCGACACGGTAATCAGCAGCTGTATGGATGTCCAGAGATTACCCGTTCAGAATGCGAAACGGCGCACAGCAAAATGTTACCCGATCCACTGGCCCAGCCAGCGGATGCCCAGCATGCCCGGTGCCAGAATCCCCGCACCCCAGATCAGCGCAGACAGCAGGTTGGCCAACTGAAAATAGCGCTGCCGCATGGCGCAAATCCCGGCGACCAGCGGCACGGCGGCTCGCAGGGGCCCCAGGAAACGACCAAAGAAGACCCCCCAAAACCCCCAGCGCGCAAAGTAACGGTGTCCACGCTGCAGTATCTGCGGGCTACGCGACAGCGGCCACATATGGCTGATCTGATGCTGATAATGGTAGCCAAGCCAATAGGAAAGCCAGTCGCCCAAAAAGGCGCCGACCGCCGCCGCCAGCCAGACAGGGACAAACGGAACGCCGCCCTCACCCAGCAGGGCGCTCAGCGCAAAGAGGATCACCGTCGCCGGCAGTAAAAGGGAGATAAAGGCCAGCGATTCACCAAAGGCCAGGAAAAATACCAGCGGCACCGCCCAGCCCTGATGCAGGCGGACAAACTCGATGGTGCCTTGAATAAGGCTGTCTAGCACGCCCTTACTCCTCATACGACGGTCAAGCGTCCAGCTTACCCGTAGTCACCCCGATAAAAAACCAACGGCCGTTAAATCGGCCGTCGATTGTTATCGGAAAGCGTATGGCAACGCGGGATCAGGCCGTTGCCTCCGCCTGCGCGGCGGCCAGCTCACCGCCGCGCTTCATCCACAGCTCACGCCATTTGCGCAGGGCCGATAGCAGGATCACCAGGCCCAGCACCAGCATGATGATGGAGATCGTCCCGTTGAACAGGTTATAGCCCGCCGCCTGCGGATTAAAGTAAACGTGCTTCACCATCCAGTAACCGGCGTAGTTCACCGTAATAAACAGATAGACCAGCGGAATAATACAGGTCAGCATGTAAATACGTTTGGTCGCCAGACGCAGAATGATGGTGGCACCGATGATCAGACCCACGGAAGCCATCAGCTGGTTAGATACACCGAACAGTGCCCATACCGAGTTGATGTCGCCAGAGTTGAGCAGATACCCCCACAGTAGGCAGGCAACGATAGAGCAGAAAATCGAACCGGGCAGCCAGTCTGTGCGCTTCAGCGGCGCCCACAGATCCCCCAAGAAGTCCTGCAGCAGGTAGCGCGCCACGCGGGTGCCGGAATCGACGGCCGTCAGAATAAAGACCGCTTCGAACATGATGACAAACTGGAAGAAGTAGGAGGCCAGGCTACTAAACCACGGCACCCGGATAAAGATATCCGTCATCCCAACCGCCAGGGTCACCGCCCCGCCGGTCCGCCCGTACAGATCCAGACCGATCTCCTGACTCAGCTGCGGCAGGTGGACGACCTCCATCCCCAGCCCGGCCCAGGCCTGAGCGCTGGAGTTAATGGCAAAGTAATCCGCCGGGTGCAGCGAGGTGGCAGCGATCAGCGCCATGACCCCAACGACGCACTCCGCCAGCATAGCGCCAAAGCCCACCGGCAGAATGTCGCTCCACTTGTCGATCTGCTTCGGCGTGGTGCCAGAGCCGATAAAGGCGTGAAAACCGGAGATAGCGCCACAGGCGATGGTAATGGAGATAAACGGCCATACCGGCCCAGACAGTACCGGACCACCGCCGTGAATAAATTGGGTGATCGCCGGAAACTGAATTTCGGGGTTGATAAAGACCACCCCGACCACCAGCGCGCCGAAGACCCCAATCTTCATAAAGCTAGACAGGTAGCCGCGCGGCGTCAGCAGCATCCAGACCGGCAGCGCCGTGGCAAAGAAGGCATAGGCCGGCAGCAGCAGGCTTACGGTTGAAGACTTCCAGGTCAGCCACTCCCCGAAGGTCGTGTGCTGAATGTAGGGCCCGGCAAAAACGCACAGAATAATCGCGGCAATCCCGGCGTAGGTCGCCCCTTTCATACTGCCGGTGATGCGCTCCCACAGCCCGACGCAGATGGCGATCGGGATGGTCATAAAGACGGCGAAGGTTCCCCACGGGTTACGCTCTAGGGCATGAACCACCACCATGGACAGGCCGGCCATGGTAATGGTAATGATGAACAGCATCGCCAGACCGGTACACCAGCCGGCAATGGGGCCCAGCTCCGATTTAGCCACCTCGGACAGTGACTTTCCCTGATGCTTCATCGACGCGAACAGCACCACCGTATCGTGTACCGCCCCGCCGATGACGCAGCCGATCAGCAGCCACAGGAAGCCCGGCAGATAGCCAAACTGCGCGGCCAGTACCGGCCCGACCAGCGGCCCCGCGGCAGCAATGGCGGCAAAATGGCTGCCGAAGTTGACCCATTTCTTGGTCGGCACATAGTCTTTACCGTCTTCATAGGTATGTGAGGGTGTGACTTCACTATCGTCGGCACGCAGCACCTTTCTCACGAAAAACAGGCCGTACAGACGGTAGCAAATAGCAAGAATACACAGCGTTGCCAACACGAAGGTAATCGCATGTTGCATGGTTATTATCTCCCCTGAGGATTTTTCAGGGATCACCCTAACCACTTTGGCGCCGCCAGCGTCATCGCGGATCGCCCAGCGGTAACCGGGCGAATTAAACGGTCGAAAAACGCCCCCGAGCGGCAGCCGCGGGAGGGCGGCGCGTGGGGCGGCGCAGGAGCGAAAGATCTGTCATCCTCATCACAGGAATCTGTCTAAAATTCCGACGTTATCGCCATATATTGTGAATATAATCACAATTTTTTGTCGATAATGATACCGTTTCTTCATATCAAGTGACTTGAGTCACGCATTTATCCGACGAATTTCAGTAGAGTGATCCCTTGTTCCTCAGCGGAGGATAACGATGACACAGGAGTCAGCAGCGATGTCTAAACCTGAAGTATTCCACCTCGGACTGGCCAAAAGCGATCTGCACGGTGCTACGCTGGCCATCGTGCCCGGCGACCCGGAGCGCGTGGAAAAAATTGCCAAACTGATGGAGAACCCGGTCAAGCTGGCCTCCCATCGTGAATTCACCAGCTGGCGCGCCGAGCTGGACGGTAAGGCTGTCATCGTCTGCTCCACCGGTATCGGCGGTCCGTCGACCTCCATCGCCGTGGAAGAGCTGGCACAGCTGGGTATCCGTACCTTCCTGCGCGTCGGGACCACCGGTGCCATTCAGCCGCACATCAACGTCGGCGACGTGCTGGTCACCACCGCCTCCGTACGCCTTGACGGCGCCAGCCTGCACTTCGCGCCGATGGAGTTCCCGGCCGTTGCCGACTTCACCTGCACCACCGCGCTGGTCGATGCCGCCCGCGCCGTCGGCGCTGCGACCCACGTCGGGATCACCGCCTCCTCCGACACCTTCTACCCGGGTCAGGAGCGCTATGATACCTTCTCAGGCCGTGTAACCCGCCGCTTCCGCGGCTCGATGAAAGAGTGGCAAGAGATGGGCGTGATGAACTTCGAGATGGAGTCCGCCACGCTGCTGACCATGTGCTCCAGCCAGGGGCTGCGCGCCGGGATGGTGGCCGGGGTCATCGTCAACCGCACCCAGCAAGAGATCCCCAACGCGGAGACCATGAAGCAGACCGAATCGCACGCGGTAAAAATCGTCGTCGATGCCGCACGCCGTCTGCTGCAGGACTAAGTATCATCGCGGTATTGCGGGCGGGAGCAGTCGCTCCCGCCCGTTTTTTTATGCCTGCGTCTGCGCGCGCAGCAAGCGCGCCGCCGCCACCATGTTGCTCAGCGCACGTCGGGTCTCCTCCCAGCCACGCGTCTTTAAACCGCAGTCCGGATTCACCCACAGCCTCTCGGCGGGAATATGCTGTGCCGCCCGGCGCAGCAGCTCGACCATCGCCGCCTGCGTCGGCACGTTCGGTGAGTGGATATCGTACACCCCGGGCCCGATCTCATTGGGATAGTCGAAGCGAGAAAAGGCCTCCAACAGCTCCATATCCGATCGCGCCGTCTCAATGGTGATCACGTCCGCATCCAACGCCGCAATCGCCGCCATGATGTCATTGAACTCGCAGTAGCACATATGAGTATGGATCTGGGTATCATCGTACGCCACCGCCGCCGTCAGACGAAACGCCGCCACGGCCCACGCCAGGTACGCCTGCCACTCATCCTGACGCAGCGGCAGGCCCTCGCGCAGCGCGGGCTCGTCGATTTGAATGATGCCGATCCCCGCGCGCTGCAGGTCGTCTACCTCGTCGCGCAGCGCCAGCGCCAGCTGACGGGCGATAACCTCTCGCGGCACATCTTCACGGGCAAACGACCAACACAGCATCGTTATCGGACCGGTCAGCATGCCCTTCACCGGCCGGGAGGTCTGAGCCTGGGCAAAGGTGGTCCATTCGACGGTCAGCGGCGCGGGGCGGCTGATATCCCCGACGATCACCGGCGGCTTTACACAGCGTGAGCCATAGCTCTGTACCCAGCCGTTACGGGTAAACACAAACCCCTCCAGCTGCTCACCGAAATACTCCACCATATCATTACGTTCGGCCTCACCGTGCACCAGTACGTCCAGCCCCAGTAGCTCCTGCTCGCTAATCGCCTGGCGGATGTGATCGGCTATTCCCCGACGATAGTGCTGCGGGGTCAGCTGCCCACGGCGAAAGTCGAGGCGCAGGGTGCGGATAGCCGGCGTCTGCGGGAATGAGCCGATGGTCGTCGTCGGCCAGCGCGGCAGTGCAAAGCGCTGGCGCTGACGCCGAGCGCGCTGGGGGTATCCGCTGGGGCGCTGCGTATCCGCATCGGTCAGCGCGGCCAGACGCTCGGCTACCGCCGGGTTATGAACCCGCTCGGAGCGGCGACGCAGGTATAGCGGCGCACTGTAGCTCAGCAACGCCTCCCGCCGCGGCGCAGGATCGTTCAGGGCCTGGGTCAGCAGCGCCAGCTCGTCGCACTTCTGCAGGGCAAAGGCAAACCAGCTTTTCACCTCCTCATCCAGCTGGGTTTCCGCACTCAGATCAATAGGCGTATGCAGCAGGGAGCAGGAACTGCCCAGCCAGATCGGCCGCTGACCGACCAGCGGCTGCAGACGCGTCTGCCAATCGGCCAGATCGGCGCGCCAGACGTTACGACCGCTGATCGCGCCCAGCGATAGCACCCAGTCGGCGGGCAGCTGACGGTGGAGCGCCAGCGCATCGACCGCGCCCTGAACCAGATCGACGTGCAGCCCCTGCACCGGCAGAGCACAGATCGTCGGCAGGTGGTGGCCGATGTCGCCAAAGTAGGTGGTCAGCAGCAGCTTCACCGGCCCCTGTAGCGCCTGATACGCATGCTGATAGGCATCGCGCCACGCCGGCGGCAGCGTCAGCACCAGCGCCGGCTCATCCACCTGCACCCATTCGACCCCGCGTTCGGCCAGCGCGGCCAGCACCTGACGGTATACCGCCAGTACCTCCTCCAGTAGGCTTAGACGATCGAAAGGCGCCCCTTTTACCTTGCCGAGCCATAGGTAGGTCAGCGGCCCCAGCAGTACCGGTTTCACCCGATATCCCTGCGCCAGCGCCTCATCTACCTCGTCCAGCAGCTGGCGCCAGCCAAGGGAAAAGCGCTGCCCGCGGGTAAACTCGGGCACGATATAGTGATAGTTGGTGTTAAACCATTTTGTCATCTCCGCCGCCGCCGCGGGCTTTCCTCCGGGCGCCTGGCCGCGCGCAATCCCAAACAGCGTATCCAGATCGATGACGCCGTCGGCGCGCCGGTGGCGTGCCGGGACATTCCCCAGCATCAGACTGGTCGCCAACACATGGTCATACCAGGCAAAATCGCCCACCGGCAGCAGATCGATTCCCGCCTGATGCTGCTGACGCCAATGGCGGGCGCGCAGCTCGGCGCCGCAGGCCAGTAGCGCGTTCTGGGGCGCGCTGCCCGACCAGTAGGCCTCCAGTGCCTTCTTCAACTCACGCTGTAACCCTATACGTGGAAACCCCAGGGTATGACTGATTACCTGCATCCTCTTTTACCTCGCAATGCCGATTATGGATGTTTAGATGTCCAGATGTTTACACATCCATAATCAGCGGGTAATGTAGAGGACTCAAGCGCAATCTGTTCATCTGTTAACTGAGGGTTTCTCATGATCGAGCTGAAGCACCTAAGAACGCTGCAGGCTCTGCGCGCCGGCAGTTCACTGGCCGCCGCCGCCGCCCGGCTACACCAAACCCAGTCGGCCCTCTCTCATCAGTTCAGTGAACTGGAACAGCGCCTGGGATACCGACTGTTTGTCCGTAAGAGCCAGCCCCTGCGCTTTACCCCCCAGGGCGAGATCCTGCTGGCGCTGGCGGAGCAGGTGCTGCCCCAGGTACAGCAGGCCCTACAGGCATGTCAGGTACCGCCGCAGCAGACGCTGCGTCTGGCCATTGAGTGTCACAGCTGTATTCAGTGGCTGACGCCGGCCCTGGCGCAGTTTCAAGCCCAGTTTCCCCAGGTGACGCTCGATTTTCGCTCCGGCGTCACCTTCGATCCCCAGCCCGCGCTGCAGCAGGGGGAGCTGGATCTGGTGCTGACCTCGGATATTTTGCCGCGCGGCACGCTGTACTATGCGCCGCTGTTCGATTATGAAGTGCGTTTGGTGATGGCCCCCGGGCACCCGCTGGCCCGCAGAGGCACGGTTCGGCCACAGGATCTGGCACAGGAGACGCTGTTAATTTATCCGGTGGCCCGGCAGCGTCTGGATGTCTGGAACCACTTTCTCCAGCCCGCCGGCATCGCCCCCCGGCTAAAACAAGTCGACAATACGCTGCTGCTGCTGCAGATGGCGGCCGCGGGGATGGGCATCGCCGCGCTGCCGCACTGGGTCGCGGAAAGCGCCGAGCGCCAGGGGGCGCTGACCACCCGACCGCTGGGTGAGGGGCTATGGCGTCGGCTGTATGCGGCGCTGCGCACGGGAGAGCAGCGCCAGTCGGTGATGGATGGCTTTATTCAGCTGGCGCGCCGCCACGCCTGCGACGGCCTGCCGTTTGTCCGTGATGTGGTACGATCCAGCGCCGGTGCACCCAAAGCGACAGGGCGATCACTGTCCCACCCAGCGTCAGCCTGATCCAGTCAGGATGCTGTTGCCAGATAGCCAGATTCACCAGCAGCCCCGCCGGGATCAGCGCATTATTCATGATGGCCAGCGTACCGGCATCCACCTGCGTAGCGCCATAGTTCCACATGAAGTACCCCAGGCCAGAGGCACCGATGCCCAGCCACAGCAAAATTCCCCACTGTAGCGGCGCAGCCGGCAGCCTATGCGGATTGCCATACAGCCACCAGGCCGGAAGCGCAACCATCAGCGCCCCCAGATAAAACCAGGAGAAGGCGCGATGCTGCGGCAGCGGCATCACCTCCATCAGACGTTTGTATCCCACCTGCCCCAGCGCAAAGCAGAGATTGGCCCCCTGGATCAGGGCAAAACCCAGTAAAAACTGTGAGCTGAGCGGGTTATAGCGGATGATCAGCGCGCCCAGCACAGCCAGCAGCGCGCTGCCCAAATAGCCTGGGCGCAGGCGTCGCCCCTGTAGCAGATCGTAAATCAGCGTGACATACAGCGGCGTCAGAATGGTAAACAGCAGCACCTCTGGCACCGTCAGATACAGAAACGCGGGATAGTAGAACAGGTACATCAGCCCCAGTTGAAAAGCGCCCACCAGCATATAGGCCAGCGCCTGACGCGGGCGCACCCCACGCCAGCGCAGAAACGGGAGAAAGACCAGCGTCGCCAGCGCAACCCGCGCCAGCACGGCAAACCAGCTATCGACCTGGCCGGCCAAATACACGCCGATCAGACTAAACGAAAAGGCCCACAGCAGCGTGGTCGCCAGCAGTAGAAACACGGAAGAGATCCATTCGATGCAGTTGATGGGCGCTATTCTACCCAAGGGCGACGCCGACCGCCGCCCAGAGTGGGTTTACATCTGGTCAAATACAGCGCGAACAAGTATCGGTATCGCCTCTAACGCTTACGCGAAAGCTGCAGCGTATCCTGCGCCTGGGCAAATGCCGCCAAATGACCGAAGTCACGCCAGGTGTAATAGTGCGGCGGAACGGGCAGGCGTTTCATTGACGCGCCCGGCAGCAGGCGCAGCTCCGCCAGCTTGGCAAGATCGTAACGGTGCACCTGCCCCGGCAGCATCAGACGCAGCGGCGGCGTCAACTCCCCGGAAATCGAAGTCGGCAGGCGATCGTCACGGGTATCATAGTTGCGCTTAAGCACCAGAAACTTTTGCGGCACGGCCTGACGGCTGTCCCACCATTTGCCATCCAGCATATCAAACTGAAAACGCGTCAATATGGCGGGCTGCGCCTGCAGCTGGCACAGCGCCTGCGGCAGCAGCGTCGTCAGCGCCGCGCTGTATTGCCCCAGCGAGGCCGTATGTCCATTCAGGATCAGCGTCAAGGCCAGTCGCGTCCCCAGTAGATTGGAATAGAGATCCTCCGGGGAAAACGCCGAGACCCCCTCCGAAAAGCCGGGGATAGACTCATAGCCATACCACTGGGCAACCTCGTGCCAGGCAGCCACCTCAAACGCCAGGCGGGCGGCTAAATAGGCCGCGAGGGTATAGCGCTCCCGCGCCTCATGCGGCGGCGTAAAGGCAGAAAACACCAGCTGACGCCGCGCGAGCTCGTCGCCCAGGTCGAGGCGGAAAGCCTGCCCTAGCCGCGGGTACAGATGGCTGAAGATGTATACCGTCATATCCGCGCTATCGCGAACATGCGCCAGATCCAAGAAGCCACCGCGGCGCGTATATATCAGGCCATTACGTTCACTGCCCAGGCCGGCCAAACTGGCCAGCGCGCCAAACAGGCTATCGTTGTAGCGATGGCCACCCAGCGCATCCGCCTCAACCACATTGTTCAAACGGTAAAAGGGAATGGGGACGCCCAGCGCCTCGGCGTTCAGATCATAGCCGAAGGCACAGCAGGGGCGCAGCCCATCCGGCGGCGGCAAAGGCGCGCTCACCGGCCAGGCATGAGCCGCCTGCAGGGGCTGCAGCTGCGCCAGATCAAGGCTCATCGGCAGGCCAAACGCCCCTGCCGCGCCGCACCAGGCCAGCAGCGCTGCACACCATCTCCGGACCACCGCCATCAAAATGCCTCTCCTACCTGAAAATAAAAGCCGCTGCTGCCGCGACCAATGCCATAGTCCAAACGAATATTAATACCTGGCTTAAAGGCGAAGCGGTAGCCGACCCCCACGGTGGGCAGCCAGCGACTGCTGCCCAGCTCCCTGACGTTTGGCCCCATCGTACCGGCGCCGGCCCAGGCCACCACGCCGTGGCGCCAGCTCAGCTTCTGCCGATACTCCAGCTGTGAGCTAATCAGATTACGATCGCGGTAGCGCCCCTGGTAGTAACCCCGCATCCGCTGATCGCCACCGAGCGACGGCAGCATATTCCACGGCACCATCCCCTGGGTGAACTCACCGTCGATCTCCCAGGCCAGCACGCGGGTCTCATCCAGCGCGTGGTAGGTGCTGAAGCGGGTCGTCAGGTTATCAAAGCGGGTATCGCTGCCCGTCTCCGGCGTATAGTGGGTGTAGCGCAGGCTCGCCAGCATCCCCCGGCGCGGATTGGGCACAAAGTCCCGGCTGTCATACTGCAGCGATAGGCTGGGGCCGGAGCTGAATACCGTACGCCCATCGCGAATCTGCGCCAGGCGATCCGTCTGCTTCACATCGGCGGCATGCATCGCCGACAGCGACCAGCCAACGCCGAGGTATGTCTGAGACGCTATCCGGTACAGCACCTCCGGCTGTAGCCGCAGCGACTGTGCCGTGTATTTCTGCCGACCGTCGTCGTCGGCCCCGGCGCGGAAGCCCTGCCCCCAGTAGTAGGTTGGCGTATCGCTAATCCCACCGGTGACAAAGATACGCCAGCGATCGTGGTCAAAAAAGCTATAGCTGCGGACTCCCAGCCCAAAGGCGCCGGTAGAGCTGAGGTAGCCGCTCAGCGTGATGCTGGAGTTCTGGCTGGTGGTGTCCGAGGGATCCGGGCGATACAGCCCGGCCACCGCGGCGCCGATCCCCAGCCCCAGTTCGGGATTGAAAAACGGCCCCGGCAGTACCCCCAGTCGATCCCTTTGTCCGGATCGAAGCGATCGTCGCCGCCCAGATGCCCCAGCCACTCATCGATCTGCGCACGCGTCGGCAACAGTGCCGCCTGTCCCGCCAGCGGCGAGAGCGCGTAGACCAGCGCCAGCGTCATCAGGGGGCGGCACATCAGAAGCGGTACTCTCCGGAGACAAAGAAGCTATTGCGCTCGGCAAAGCCCACCTCCGTGGTCAGGTTAAAGTTACGAGTGATTTCATACTGTGCGCCAATCAGTACGTTCCATGGCGACGATAAATGCTGGCGCACATCGAAACGGCCCTGACCCTGCTGATTGGCAATCGCCATCAGCGCAGATAATCCGCCCGGCATCGACAGATCGCTGAGGCTGCCCTTAAACTCCTGCTGCACATCCTGATACATAGAGCCGACCCACAGGCTGAGCTTGCCGTCCGGCAGGCCGACGGCGCCGATGCCGGGGGTAGTGAAGCGGTAGCCGACGCGCGGCGACAGGGTAAAGGCGTCGATGCTGCCGTCGAGAATATCGAAGCGGGTCTGGGTATAGTTCATATCCACCAGGCCGAACCAGTTGCCGTAGCCGCCGGCCAGCACCGTACCGGCGCCGTAGGTGGTGCCCTTAAAGTTCAGCTGGAAATCCAGATCGCGCAGCTGTCCGCTCTTATTCATACCATGTACTATTTGTGCGATGATCCCATCCATACTAAATGGCTTATATTGGCTGGGATCGGCATCGACAGAGACCTTGGACAATGAGCTACCGCGCGTCTTGCCGACGATGCCGTAGACGTTCATGAAAGGCAGCACCCACGCATCCAACTTAATCGTTTGAGTCACGCTACGCTGGCGGGTACTCCCCACCTTAATATTGAACAGATCCGTAGGCAGCGAATAGCTATCCCAGCCCAACCCGCTAAAACTAATGCTATCCACCACGATATTCTGGCGCATATTCATATAGTTAATATTAATACCGAAAGGCTCTGGCAGATCGTAGCCGCGCGCGCGCGCCTCGTCGCCCCAAATCGGCAGAATCGAGCTCTTTTGCGCCTCTGGCGCCGACGTCTGGGCCGTTGGCACGCTGTCCGCCGCATGGGCCTGCGACTGGGGCAAGCCGTAGTAGGTGGGAAGGGTGCTGCTGAGCTCGGTGGTATTATCCTGAGTGGCCGCATGGGCAACACCGCTCATCAGCACGCCGGAAAGACAGGACAGCAATGCACGATTATTCATATTGTTAAGCGTTATAAAGTGAGTGGAAACAAAAGCAGGGTGCGGAGTATAGCAGTAAATGAGTGTAACTTCGTGCAACATAACGTGCGTATCATTCCCCGGTAACGATACGCACGTTAATTATTACCCAGACAGACTTAACGGCGGCGCAACAGGCGCAGCGCATTCGCCGTCACCAGCGCCGTGGCGCCAGAGTCAGCCAGCACCGCCAGCCACAGCCCAGTGATCCCCAGCAGGCTGGTGATCAGGAAGACCCCTTTGAGTCCCAACGCCAGCGTAATGTTCTGGCGGATGTTGGCGTGGGTCGCCCGCGATAAGGCGATCATCTGCGCGAGCCCGGTCAGGCGATTATGAGTCAGCGCCGCATCCGCCATCTCCAGCGCGACGTCCGTCCCCCCGCCCATGGCGATACCGATACTGGCCGCCTTCATCGCCGGCGCGTCATTGATCCCGTCACCGACCATCGCGGTATCCGCCCGGCGGCTGAGCGCCTCCACCTGATGCACCTTATCCTGCGGCAGCAGCCCGGCCCGGAAATCGATCCCCAGAGAACCGGCAATCGCCGCCGCCGCGCGCGGGTTATCTCCCGTCAGCATCACGGCCTCAATGCCCAGCGCCCGCAGCGCATCCAGCGCCTCAACGGCGTCCGGGCGCAGCGTATCGCTCATGGCGATCGCCCCGATGGCTACGCCATCTCGCAGGACCGTCACGACCGTCTGCCCCAGCTCCTCCCACGCCACGATCTGCGTCAGCAGGGCCTCTGACAACGTCTCTGGCGCCAGGCGACTCGGCGCCGCAACCTGTACCGCTACGCCGTCGACCTCTCCCGCGACGCCGATACCGGCCTGTGCCTGACGGGCCTGAGCCTGCACCACCGGCAGGCCACGCTGCTCGCAGGCCAGGATCACCGCCTTGGCCAATGGATGGTGGGAGCCCACCTCCACCGCCGCCGCCAGCGTCAGTAGCCGTTCAGCCGACACGCCCTCAACGCTGAATACGCCGCTCACCTGCGGCATCCCCTGCGTCAGGGTCCCGGTTTTATCGAACGCGATAGTGCGCACGCGCCCCAGCTGCTCCAACGCCGCCCCGCCCTTAATCAGCGCACCGTGACGTGACGCCGCCGCCAGACCGGAGGTGATCGCCGCCGGCGTTGAGATCACCAGCGCGCAGGGACAGCCGATCAGCAGCAGCGTTAGCCCCCGGTAAATCCAGGTATCCCAGGGCTGGGCAAAGGCCAGCGGCGGAATCAGAATCACCAGCAGCGCCAGCGCCATGATCGCCGGCGTATAGTAACGGCTAAAGCGATCCAGGAACCGCTCGATCGGCGCACGGCGCTCCTCGGCCTCTTCGATCAGCTGCAGAATGCGATCGATGGCATTTTGTCCGGGCTGTGAGATCACCCGCAGCCGGCACACCCGATCGACGACCAGCGCGCCGGCCGGCACCCGCGCCCCCGGCTGACGATCGACCGGCAGCGATTCGCCGGTCAACGCGCTTTCATCAAAGCTCACGCTCTCCAGCAACAGCTCGGCATCGGCGGGCAGACGACCGCCCGGTGCAACCTCGATCTCCATGCCGGGACGCAGCGCGGAGACGGCCAGCGTGCGCCGCCGCTCCTGTTCTATCACCACCGCCTCATCGGGCACCAGCGCCATCAGGGCGCTGACCCCTTTGCGGGCCCGGTTGGCCGCATAGGATTCCAAGCGCTCGCCCAGCATGAACAGTAGCAAGACCATCGCCGCTTCCTGCGTCGCCCCGATAAACAGCGCCCCCAGCGCGGCAATGCTCATCAGGGTTTCAATGGCGAAATAGCTGCCGCTGCGCATCAGGCGCACGGCTTTTAGCATGATCGGCGCCACCCCGACCAGCGTTGTCGCGATAAAGGCCACCCGGCCCAGCGACGGGTCAACCAGCGTCAGCCCATAGCTCAGTAGCATCAGCAGCGCCAGCGCGATCGGCGGCATCACCTCATGCCAGCGCAGCGCGGCGCTCTCCGCCCGCTTGGCGCCCACGGACTGCAGGCTAAAGCCCGCCTGGCGCACCGCCCGTTCAATCGCCGGGGAGAGATCCCGCGAGGCATCCACCACCAGTTTCTGGGTTGCGAACAGGACCGAGGCGCGCTCCACCCCGTTAATCTGGGCGACCGCCGTTTCTATTTTGCGGGCGCAGCTGGGACAGTCCATCCCCTCCACCCGCCAGCTGAAGCGCTGGCGCCCAGACGCCAGGGGAGGCAAGGGGTGGGGATCGGCGTCCTCCTCGACGCCATCATGGTCGTGGGCCGCCATACAGCAGGCGCCGTCGGCGGCCGGCGTCAACGGCGACGCCATACTGATCTTCAGCGTGCCGTGCGCCGGACGGCTGCAGCCGTGCTGCATCGCCGCATGCTGATGGCCGCAGCCACAGCCTGCATCGGACCCGCCGGGGTGAATGTGTTTATGGGTCATCGGTTCCTCCTCGCATCATTACCAGTCTTACTATTACGGATAATTCTACACGTTGGAGTCGACTCCAGAGTCAAGCAACAAATGAGATCCATTCCTTTTTACTCGCCGCCTACGCGTCGCACGTCCAGGACGAGCGGCTAGAAAACCATGCGCGCCCCATGCTCGACGACTGATTTTTTGCTACACTGATGCCCTCCGATAAAGAGTGTATATTTCATTGAAAATGAAGAAAAAGCGCCCAGTACTGCAGGATATAGCCGATCGCGTCGGCGTCACCAAAATGACCGTCAGCCGCTACTTGCGCAACCCCGAGCTGGTTTCGCTGCCTCTGCGCGGCAAGATCGCCGCGGCGCTGGATGAGCTGGGCTATATTCCCAACCGGGCGCCCGATATTCTCTCTAACGCGACCAGCCGCGCTATCGGCGTGCTGCTGCCCTCGCTAACCAACCAGGTTTTCGCTGAGGTTTTGCGCGGCATCGAAAGCGTCACCGACCAGCACCACTACCAAACCATGCTGGCCCACTACGGTTACCGCAAGGAAAAGGAGGAGGAACGCCTTACCTCCCTGCTCTCCTACAACATCGACGGGCTGATTCTGGCCGAGCGCGACCATACCCCGCGTACCCTGAAGATGATCGAGGTCGCCGGCATCCCGGTAGTCGAGCTGATGGACAGTGTCTCCCCCTGCCTCGATATGGCCGTGGGCTTCGACAACGTTGAGGCCGCACGAGCAATGACCCAGGCCATCATCGCGCGCGGCCACCGCCGCACCGTCTACTTTGGCGCCCGGCTCGATGAACGTACGGTGATGAAGCAGCGGGGCTATGAGGCGGCGATGCGCGCCGCCGACCTGACGCCGCGCAGCGTCATGATCCCACGCAGCTCCTCCTACTCCGTCGGCGGCGAACTGCTGCGTGAAGCGCTGAAGCGCTACCCCGATATGGATAGCATCTTCTGTACCAACGATGACCTGGCCGTTGGCGCAGCCTTTGAGTGTCAACGCCTGGGACTGCGTATCCCGCAGGATATGGCCATCGCCGGCTTCCATGGACACGATATTGGCCAGGTGATGGAGCCGCAGCTCGCCAGCGTGCTCACCCCGCGTCAGCGCATGGGCCAGCTGGCCGCCGAACGTCTGCTGGCGCGCCTGCGCGGTGAGCACAGCGCCGAGGCCGCCGCCGTCGACGTCGGCTTTACCCTGCTGCACGGCGGCAGCATTTAGCTCCTCTCGCGTACCACGGCGCTCCGACGTGATCACGGTTGCCGGTTCGCGGAGCGCTCGGCCTACATCTCCCTAACAACTGCGAGTAGCATCACAGTTATTAATCATACCATTTAACATTCGTTGCTAATTTCTCCAGCGCACCAGAGAATGTTACCCATAACAGTTACCAGTAACATTAGATTGCGCGGCGACTTGCCGCCCACCGGGGAATACAGCATGAGCGAAAGCCAACAGCAAAAACACGTCTTTGTTTTGATGGGCGTTTCCGGCAGCGGCAAGTCCGCCGTCGCCAGCGCCGTCGCCCAACGGCTGGGCGCCGCCTTTCTGGACGGCGACTTCCTTCACCCGCGCGCCAACATCAGCAAGATGGCCGACGGCCACGCGCTGAACGATGACGATCGCACACCGTGGCTCCAGGCCCTCAACGATGCGGTCTTCGCCATGCAGCGCACCAACGACGTCTCGCTGATCGTCTGCTCGGCGCTGAAAAAGCGCTACCGCGACATGCTGCGCGACGGTAACACTAACCTCTCATTCATCTACCTGCAGGGTGATTTCGCCTTGATCGAAAGCCGTCTGCTGGCGCGCAAGGGACACTTCTTCAAACCGCAGATGCTGGTTTCCCAGTTTGCGGCCCTGGAAGAGCCGACGGCCGAAGAGCGCGACGTGTACGCCATCGATATCAGCCAGACGCTGGACAGCGTGGTGGCCGACACCCTGAATACCATTAAATCCATCATTGCCTAGGAGCACCGACGATGAGTACGCTAACCCTCGTAATGACCGCAGTCGGCTCCGTGCTGCTGCTGCTGTTCCTGGTCATGAAGGCGCGCATGCACGCCTTTGTGGCCCTGATGCTGGTCTCTATCGGCGCCGGCATCTTCTCCGGTATGCCCATCGATAAAATTGCCCAGACCATGCAAAACGGAATGGGCGGCACGCTGGGCTTCCTCTCTATCGTGGTCGCGCTGGGCGCCATGTTCGGTAAAATCCTGCACGAAACCGGTGCACTGGATCAGATCGCCGCCCGCCTGCTGAAGAGCTTTGGTGAAAAGCGCGCCCACTACGCGCTGGGCATCGCCGGTCTGGTGTGCGCCCTGCCGCTGTTCTTTGACGTCGCTATCGTACTGCTGATCGGCGTCGTGTTCGCCGTAGCGCGCCGCACCGGTGGCAACGTGGTCAAGCTGGCCATCCCGCTGTTTGCCGGCGTAGCCGGGGCCGCCGCCTTCCTGCTGCCGGGGCCAACCCCGATGCTGCTGGCCTCCCAGATGGGTGCCGACTATGGCTGGATGATCCTGATCGGCCTGTGCGCCGCCATCCCAGGTATGATTCTGGCCGGCCCGCTGTACGGTAACTTCATCAGCAAGCACGTCACCCTGGCGCTGCCGAAAGATATTCAGGAGCCAAGCCTGGGCAAAGGTCAGCTGCCCTCCTTTAGCTTCAGCCTGGCACTGGTACTGTTCCCGCTGGTGCTGGTCGGCCTAAAAACCATCGGCGCCCGCTTCGTGGAGCAGGGATCCGAGCTGTACAAGTGGCTGGAGTTCATCGGCCATCCGTTCACCGCCATCCTGCTGGCCTGCCTGGTCGCCACCTATGGCCTGGCCATCCGCCGCGGCATGAGCAAAGAGAAGGTGATGGACATCTGCTCCGCGGCCATCCAACCCGCCGGTATCATTCTGCTGGTCACCGGTGCCGGCGGCGTGTTCAAGCAGGTTCTGGTGGATTCCGGCGTTGGCCCTGCGCTGGGTAACTCCCTGATCGGAGCCGGTCTGCCCATCGCCGTTGCCTGCTTCGTCCTGGCCGCCGCGGTACGTGTCATCCAGGGCTCTGCGACCGTCGCCTGTCTGACTACCGTCGGCCTGGTACTGCCGGTCATCGGCGAGCTGGGCTACAGCGGCGCACAGCTGGCGGCCCTGTCCGTCTGCATCGCCGGCGGCTCCATCGTCCTGAGCCACGTCAACGACTCCGGCTTCTGGCTGTACGGTAAGTTCACCGGCGCCACCGAAGCCCAGACCCTGAAAACCTGGTCTGTCATGGAAACCATCCTCGGCACCACCGGCGCCGTGGTCGGGATGCTGTTCTTCATGGCGCTGTAAGCCCAACGCTTGAAACACGACGGGGCGCGATATTCGCGCCCCGTTTTTCTATTGACGCGACAGCCCCTGACGCATTAACGACTCAGGATCAGGTGCAGGCCAAACGCGGTGAACAGCGTCCCCGCCGCGCCGTCGATCCAACGCGCCATGCGCTGATAGCCACGCCGCATGACCGGCAGCGCAAATACCGACGCCACCAGGCTGAACCAGATAAAGGTTTCGCTGACGATCAGGATGAACAGCCCGACGCGTTGACCGCCGGTGACCTCATCGCCGACGAACAGGGAGAAGACCGAGCCAAAATAGATCACCGCCTTGGGGTTGGACAGGTTGGTCAGGAAACCGCGCCAGAAGGCGCCGCCGTGCAGCGATGCCATCCCCTGTAAGGCATCGCCCTGAGGACGGCGGGCGGCGCGGAGCATCTGCAGCCCCATCCAGCACAGATACAGTCCGCCACCGACGGTGATGATGCTGTGCAGCCAGGCCATCTTCATTAACAGAAGATGCAGCCCCATCAGCGCCACGCCGGCCCAGATGACGATCCCCAGCGAAATACCGGCAACGCCGCGCAGCGCCTCGGTCCGGGAACGGCTCAGCGCCGTCTGTGAAACAAAGAAAAAGTCAGGTCCCGGCGTCATTAACGCCAGCAGGTGGACTACCGCGACGGTCAGAAACAGCATCATGTGAGGTAACTCATGGAGTAGGATTTCTCCATGCTAACATCGTTGACAAATAATGTGCGCACTGATGAATAACCGATCTGTCCATTATTTGGACAGCGCGAGTCCGCCCCTCACCGCGCGGGCTACCACGTTACTCAAGGAATGAGGAAAAAATCATGCGCATCATCCGGCTCACCCTGCTGCTGCGCGGCACGCTCTATCTCCATGGCGCGCTGGCGCTGGTACTGCAGACCGACTTCAGCCTGCAGGATGGCGCCGTCTCCGCGATGAAAGGAGTCGCCTTCGGCGTCGATAGCCAGATTCACCTCTTCGACCTGACCCATGAGATCCCCCCTACGACATCTGGCAGGCGGCCAACCGGCTACCTCAGACCGCCCGTTACTGGCCGACAGGCACCGTTTTTGTCAGCGTGGTCGATCCGGGCGTCGGCAGTGCGCGTCGCTCCGTGGTGCTGAAGACCAAAAACGGCCAGTTTTTCGTCTCGCCGGATAATGGCACGCTGACGTTGGTCGCCCAGACGCTGAGGATCGACAGCGTGCGCGAGATCGATGAGCAGACCAACCGGCTGCAGGGATCGGAAAAGTCATATACCTTCCACGGCCGCGATGTGTACGCCTATACCGGTGCTCGGCTGGCCTCGGGCGCTATCCGTTTCGAGCAGGTTAGCCCACGCTTGCCGAACCAGATAACCGAAATTCCCTATCAGCAGGCGCAGTGGCAGCCGGGGAAAGTCAGCGGCGCCATTGCCATTCTGGACGTTCAGTATGGCAATCTATGGAGCAATATCGGGGATGAGATGCTGGAAAAGGCGGGGATCGCGCTCAACGATCGGCTGTGCATCACGATAGCCCAACAGGGTTGGCGCGCTATCAGGGGCACGCGCCCGATGTGCACAGCTTCGCCGATGTGCCACCGGAACAACCGCGGGTCTATCTCAACAGCCTGCTCAACATCGCCGTCGCGCTAAATATGGACAGCTTTGCCGAAAAGCAGCGCATCGCCGCCGGCGCGGAGTGGCGGATAACGCTGCAAAAGTGCCGCTGATCGTCTCTAGCCCTGCCCCTCATCCAGATGTTCGCGGATCAGGGTCATAAACGGCGCGCCAAAGCGCTCCAGCTTACGCTGGCCAACGCCGTTGATGCTGAGCAGATCGCCCGCCCGTAGCGGCATCTGCTCCGCCATCTCCAGCAGCGTCGCGTCGTTAAACACGACGTAGGGCGGGATATTCTCTTCGTCGGCGATCGCCTTACGCAGCTTGCGCAGCTTGGCAAATAGCTTGCGGTCATAGT
This sequence comes from Edwardsiella sp. EA181011, assembly GCF_000800725.1. NCBI lineage: Bacteria > Pseudomonadati > Pseudomonadota > Gammaproteobacteria > Enterobacterales > Hafniaceae > Edwardsiella > Edwardsiella sp. EA181011. Next base: position 483,219 of record NZ_CP011364.1, read on the forward strand.
TGCCGCCATAGCTCTTCTGTGCGCTGCTGCGCGCCTTGAGGTTGATGACCCGGGGAACCGCCAGCTGGAGGGCGACCTCTCCCCGCAGGACCGGGCGCGCCGCCTCCGTCAGCTGCAGCGCCGAGTGCAGGGCAATATTCTGCGTCACCAGCCCCAGGTGGATCAGCTGGCGTAGAATGCTCACCCAGTGCTCGGTGCTGTGCTCGCGGCCAATGCCGTAGACCGACAGCTTATCGTGCCCCCATTCGCGGATACGGGCGCTGTTGGCGCCGCGCAGCACCTCGACCACATAGCCAATGCCAAAACGCTGCCCGACGCGGGCCACGGTCGACAGCGCCTTCTGCGCATCGAGCAGGCCATCGTAGCGCTTGGGCGGATCCAGGCAGATATCGCAGTTATCGCAGCTCTCCTGTCGCCCCTCGCCAAAGTAGTTCAGCAGCACCAGACGACGACAGGTTTGCGCCTCGGCAAAGGCATTCATCGCATTCAGCTTGTGACGCTCGATCTCCTTCTGTGCGCCCTCTGGCTTCTCCTCCAGACAGCGGCGCAGCCAGGCCATATCGGCCGGATCGTAAAACAGCAGCGCCTCCGCCGGCAGCCCGTCGCGCCCGGCACGCCCGGTCTCCTGATAGTAGGATTCGATATTGCGCGGAATATCAAAGTGCACCACGAAGCGAACGTTGGGCTTGTTGATCCCCATGCCAAAGGCCACCGTCGCCACCACAATCTGCAAATCATCGCGCTGAAACGCCTCCTGCACCTCGGCGCGGCGGCCATTGTCCAGCCCAGCGTGATACGCACCGACGCTCAGACCGCGGCTTTGCAGGCGCGCGGCGGTGTCCTCCACCTTGGCGCGGCTGTTGCAGTAGATGATGCCTGACTTCCCGCGCTGCGACTGCACAAAGTGCCACAGCTGATCCAGCGGCTTAAACTTTTCGATCAGGGTATAGCGGATATTGGGGCGGTCAAAGCTGCTGACCTGCACCAGCGGATCGCGCAGATCGAGCAGGCGCAGGATATCCTGGCGGGTCGCGTCATCGGCGGTTGCCGTCAGCGCGATCACCGGCATCTGCGGGAAACGGTGCTTAATCTGCCCCAGCGCGCTGTATTCCGGCCGAAAATCGTGTCCCCACTGGGAGATACAGTGCGCCTCATCAACCGCCAGCAGCGTGGGATTCCACTGCGGCAGCGTATCCAGCAGGTTATCCATCATCAACCGCTCTGGGGCGATGTACAGCAGACGGATCTCCCCGCTGCGGCAGCCGGCATAGACCGCCTGCTGCTGTTCACGGCTCAGGGTCGAGTTCAGGCAGGCGGCGTTTACCCCGTTAGCCTGCAGCTGATCGACCTGATCCTTCATCAGGGATATCAGCGGAGAAACGACGATGGTCAACCCATCCCGTACTAACGCCGGTATTTGGTAACACAGGGATTTTCCGCCCCCGGTCGGCATTACCACCAGGCAGTCGCGCCCGGCGATCGCCGCCTCGACGATAGCCTGTTGTCCCGGGCGGAACTGCTGATAGCCGAAGGTGTCTTTAAGCACCCCCTCTGCCAGCCTCTCTGTATTCATGACCGCTGCCGTTGCCACACTACTCCCCGCAAACCATAAAAAACACCGGCGCTATTTTAGGCGTACGCGCCGGTTTTGTCCCGCGTTACAGGATATCGTTCAGCATGACGCCGACGCCGAAGCGGGTCTGGCGGAAGTTATAGTCGATTAACGACTCGCCGTAGCCGCTGAACAGCTGGGTATAGAAACGGACGTGGCGGGTCAGCGGATAGCTCCAGCCGAACTCAGCCGCGCCATAGCCGCTGTTCCAATTGTAGCGCCCACGCAGGCTGAAGACGCTCTCGCCCAGACGGTAACCCATCTCCGCCTCGTAGTAGCCCATGTACTTGGTAATATCGGGGTTATCGTCCTTGTTCGGACTCTCCGGGATGCGATACCACGGCATCAGCTGAACCTGAAAATTTCCGTTCTGCGCCAGGAAACGGGTATAGACGCGGTTCCAGCTGCGCGAGGTCGGATCCGACCGGCCATTGGACTGGTGCACCCCGCCCGCCTCGATATCGCGCAGCACCCAGCCGCCGAACAGGGGATAGTCGGTCGCCCAGCCTAAAAACAGGCGCGGCTCATAGTTGGTTTCGCGAAACGGTGAGGATTCGCTGCGGTTAAACGCCTGCCACCAGGACTGCTGGGTGTAAGCCGCGCCGAGCACTGAGTTGTCGCCGGCGATACCGCGCCAGATAGGGAATGCCAGGCTAATCTGAAACTTAATCTCATTCTTTTTAGCCTGATCGCCCCAGTCGTAAGAGCTGATGGCCTCTTTATTAATGTCGCTGGTCTGGGTATACAGCACATAGTTGGTGGAGTAAGGATAGAGAGTAAACGGGTTATCGTAATGCCGCAGCATGTTGGCGATCACCCCTTCATTATCACTCAGCGCGGGAGCCACACCGCTTTCACTCACGCTCGGCGCCGCCTGCGCGACCAGTGGCAACGCCGCCACTCCGGCCATTAAATATTTTTTTAACGCTTTCATCACTACATCGCTCTCTGAAGTACTCTGCCCACCGCGGGCAGCCAATCTGCCGCGCTCATCCCAGGTGGAGCCATTAACACGCCTGACCATGGCGCCGTTCGCCACCGCCCAGCGACATCGCTGCACCGCCATTTTAGCCCTGAGCATAAAATGAAAAATACAGTACACTCCCTCGCTACATTCAGCGGGAAGCGCGGAAAAAGAACATGGACACACAGCACACCCGCCAGGGGGTCATTCTGGCACTGGCAGCCTATTTAATCTGGGGCATCGCCCCGATCTACTTCAAACTGCTGCAACAGGTTCCCGCCACGGAAATCCTGACCCATCGCATCATCTGGTCATTTTTCTTTATGCTGATCCTGCTGGCCATTGGCCGCAGCTGGCGCCAGCTTTACGCCCTGCGCCATACGCCCTACAAAATTGCCCTGCTGGCGCTGAGCGCCTGCCTGATCGGGGGCAACTGGCTGCTGTATATCTGGGCCGTCAATCATAACCACATGCTGGAGGCCAGCCTGGGATATTTTATCAATCCCTTGGTCAATGTGTTGCTGGGGATGCTGTTTCTCGGCGAACGCTTTCGCCGGATGCAGTGGCTGGCGGTCGCGCTGGCCATCGTCGGCGTCATGGTTCAGCTATGGCAGTTCGGCTCCGTACCGGTAATCTCGCTGGGGCTGGCCTTCAGCTTTGCCTTCTACGGTCTGCTGCGCAAAAAGATCGCCATCGATGCGCAGAGCGGCATGCTGATGGAAACCCTATGGCTGCTGCCACTGGCGCTGTACTACCTGTTTGTCGCGGCCGACTCTCCCACCAGCCACCTCGGTGCAAATCCGCTGTCGCTAAATCTGCTGCTGATCGCCGCCGGCGTCGTCACCACCGTACCTCTGCTCTGTTTCACCGCGGCGGCGACCCGCCTGCGTCTCTCTACCCTGGGCTTTTTCCAGTACCTCGGCCCTACGCTGATGTTTCTGCTGGCGACCCTCTGCTATGGCGAGCAGATGACGCGCGACAAGCTCATCGCCTTTGGCTTTATCTGGAGCGCGCTGCTGCTGTTCATTCTCGATGCACTCTATACCCAGCGCCGCCTACGGCGCTGTGGCCGCATGACGTGAGATCCAGCGCGCAACGGCCGGCCCCATCAGCAGAATGGTAAACAGACGTAGCATCTGCAGGGCCATGACAAAGGCCAGATTCACCTGGCTACCGGCGGCGATAATGGCGATGGTATCCAGTCCGCCGGGGCTGGTTGCCAGATAGGCGCTGAGCGGATCGATCGGCAGCACCTGCGTAAGCCCCCAGGCCATCAACGCGCAAAACAGCATCAGAGCCGCAATCGACAGGATGATCTGCGGCAGTGCGCGCAGCGCCAAGACAAAGATCGTACGGGTAAACAGCAAGCCGACCTGCCAACCGATCAGGGTATAGGCGATGACCAGCAGCCACTCCGGGGTTTGCGGCGTCATGACACCGGTGGCGTTACACAGGGCGCCGATCAGCATCGGCAGCAGCAGAGCCCCCGCGGGAATACGCAGCCGGCGTCCCAGCCAGGCGCCGCCGCCGGCGAGGAGCAGCGTGGCAACAAACTCGCTCCCCAGCGCGGGAAACCAGGGGAGAGCCGGCGCTGCCCCCTGCGGCGCATCGCCCAGGCCCACCCGCACCACCAGCGCCGCCGCCGCCGCGACAAACAGCACCCGCAGATATTGCATAAAGGCCACCAGCCGCACGTCGGCACCGAACTCACCCGCCATCGCCACCATCGCCGACGCCCCGCCGGGCGACGATCCCCAGGCACCGGTGGGGCCGGGCAAATCGCTCAGGCGCACCAGCAGCCAACCGGTGATCGCACTGCACAGCTGAGTGCACAGTAGCACCAGCAGGACCACGGGCCAGTCATCCAGCAACGGCGCCAGAAGCGCTAGCGACAGCGTGCGGGCGATCATACAGCCGAGGATCGCCTGGGCTATCGGCATCGCCAGTCGGTGCACCCGAATGGTCGCCCCCCGTAGCCCCATCGCGACGGCGGCCAGCATGGGCCCCAGCAGCAGCGCCGCAGGCAGGTGCAGCCACAGAAATAGCCCCCCCAGCCCCAGCGACAGGACCGCCAATATGCTCCACTGTTCAGCGTGCGCCAAACGATCCACCGCGCCTCCTGCACCGATCACGTCACGCTATGATAAGCATTTTTCCCCGTGAAGATGTACAAAAAATAACGGCCCCTGCGGGGCCGTTATTCACCAAAGGGCGCGCTGGCTCAGAGCCATTTTTTACGCTTAAAGTAGAGATAGGGCGCAAGGCCCGCCAGGATCATCAGCAGAATGGCGCCGGGGTAGCCAAACGACCACTTCAGCTCCGGCATAAACTCAAAGTTCATCCCATAGCTGGAGGCGACCAGCGTCGGCGGCAGGAAGACCACAGAGACCACCGAGAAGATCTTGATGATGCGGTTCTGCTCGATATTGATAAAGCCCATAGCCGCCTGCATCAAAAAGTTAACCTTCTGAAACAGGGATTCATTGTGCGGCAGCAGGGATTCGATATCACGCAGCACCTCACGGGCCTGCTCCAGCTGGCCGGCGGGCAGACGCGCCTTACGCACCAGGAAGTTCAGCGCGCGCTGGGTATCCATTAGACACAGGCGGACCTTCCAGCCGATATCCTCCAGCTCGGCCAGCGTCGAGAGCGCATCGTCATACTCATCGCCCTGCTGCCCTTCCATGATCACCCGGCTCAGCTTCTCCAGATCGCTGTAGATGTTTTCGATCTCGTCGGCCAGCTGCTCGATTTTGGTTTCAAACAGATCCAGCAACAGCTCATAGGCGTTGCCGTCCACCAGCATCTGATTACGCGCCCGCATCCGGTATAGGCGAAACGCCGGCAGTTCGCGCTCACGCAGGGTAAACAGACGCCCTTCACGAATGGTAAAGGCGACGGTGGAGTTACCGGCGTGATCTTCCGCATCTTCGTAATAGAAGAAGGAGTGAATATGCAGGCCATCCTCATCTTCGAAGAAGCGCGCGGAGGCCTCGATATCATCCAGCTCCGGGCGGGTGGCCAGACTCTGCCCCAGTTCACTCTGTACGCGCCGGCGCTCATCCTCTTCGGGCTCGACCAGATCCACCCACAGCGACGCCGTGAGATGGTCCGTGTCATCCAGCTCCATACGGGATAAGCGACCGTGGTCTAAACGAAATGCACTTAGCATGCTTTAACTCCGTTGCGGTGACTTCAGGATCACGCATGGAGCACGGGAAACAAACCGGGAATACGTCACCTGCCTGTTTCAGACCATATAAGATCTGACTCTGCGACGCATTAAAGGTCGCTGACAACCACTAAGGCCATCAGCATCGGTGGATAGCCTTAGAAGTTGTACCCGCGTACGGGTCCAATGAGCCAGCATCTACTGGGTGTGTCCAAGGCGTATGTCCTCACAGATTAATCGTGCGCGCATGTTACGCCGACAGGAAAAAGCCTGTCAACAGGCTTGCACAACTCGGCGTCATCCCTACAGCACCTCGAGGCGGGCATACGCGGCGACCAGCCACTTAATCCCCTCGCCCTTAAAGGCGATCTGTAAACGGGTATGCTCCCCGCTGCCCTCCAAGTTAATAATCGTCCCCTCGCCGAATTTGGCATGGGTGACGCGCTGCCCCAGACGATAGCCGCTGTCACTCTGGCTTAACGGCGTCCCCATGCGCGCATGGCTGACGGGGCGCGTCACGCTGGCACGCAGGCGCACCTCTTCTACGCACGTCTCCGGCAGCTCGCCGACAAAGCGTGACGGACGATGATACACCTCTTTGCCGTACAGGCGTCGACTCTCCGCATAGGTCAGGGTCAGCTTACGCATCGCCCGGGTCACGCCGACGTAGGCCAGGCGCCGCTCCTCCTCCAGCCGCCCCCCCTCATCCAGCGACATCTGGCTGGGGAACATCCCCTCCTCCATCCCAACGATGAAAACCAGGGGAAACTCCAGCCCCTTGGCGGAGTGCAGGGTCATCAGCTGTACCGCGTCCTGATAGGCATCGGCCTGCCCCTCGCCGGACTCCAGGGCGGCATGAGACAGAAACGCCTGCAGCGGCGACAGATCGTCATCGTCCTCATAGCTGAACTGGCGCGTTGCCGTCACCAGCTCCTCCAGGTTTTCGATGCGCGTCTGTCCTTTCTCGCCTTTCTCCTGCTCATACATCTGACGCAGCCCGGAGTCACGGATCACCCGATCGGTCTGCACGTGCAGCGGAAGGTCGTCGCTGTCCTGCGCCAGCGCCTCAATCAGCTCCAGAAAACGGCGCAGCGCATTGGCGGCGCGCCCCGGAAACACCTGCTCCTGAAGCAACGCGCGGGTCGCCTGCCACAGGGTAAGCTGACGATCGCGGGCCGTCTGACGCACCACGTCCAGCGTCCGATCGCCGATGCCGCGCACCGGCGTATTCACCACCCGCTCAAAGGCGGCGTCATCGTTACGGTTGGACAGCAGGCGCAGGTAGGCCAGCGCATCTTTGATCTCCTGACGCTCGAAGAAACGCATTCCCCCATAAATCCGATAGGGCGTCGCCGCCTGCAGCAGCGCCTCCTCCAGCACGCGGGACTGGGCGTTACTGCGGTACAGGATGGCGCACTCTTTCAGGGCGCCGCCGTTATCCTGCCAGGCCTTGATTCGGTTAACTACGAAGCGCGCCTCATCCAACTCATTGAACGCGCAATACAGGGAAATCGGCTCCCCTTCACCGTCCTCCGTCCACAGCTTTTTACCCAGACGCCCATCGTTATTTTCGATCAGCGCGTTGGCCGCGCGCAGGATATTGCCGCTGGAGCGGTAGTTCTGCTCCAGGCGAATCGTCTGTGCACCGGGGAAATCGTCGAGAAATTTCTGAATGTTCTCTACCTGGGCGCCGCGCCAGCCATAGATCGACTGATCGTCATCGCCGACGATCATCACCCTGCCGCTGTCACCGGCCAGCATGCGAATCCAGGCATACTGAATACGGTTGGTATCCTGGAACTCATCCACCAGGATATTGTTAAAGCGGGCGCGATAGTGCTCCAGAATCTGGGGCTTATGCAGCCACAGCTCATGCGCGCGCAGCAGCAGTTCGGCAAAGTCCACCAGCCCCGCGCGATCGCAGGCTTCCTGATAGGCCTGATAGATGCGCAGCCAGGTTTGTTCCACTGGATTACCATAGCTTTCAATGTGCTGCGGACGCAGCCCATCATCTTTCTTGCCGTTGATGTACCACATGCCCTGGCGCGCTGGCCACTGCTTCTCATCCAGATTCATGGCCTTGATCAGGCGCTTCAGCAGGCGCAGCTGATCTTCGCTATCGAGGATTTGAAAGTCCTGCGGCAGGCCGGCATCCAGATGGTGGGCGCGCAGCAGGCGGTGCGCCAGGCCGTGGAAGGTGCCGATCCACATCCCCCCTTGGCTGGTACCGATCAGCGCCTCAATACGGTGCCGCATTTCCGCCGCCGCCTTATTGGTAAAGGTGACCGCCATGATGGAGAACGGCGAACAGTTTTCTACCGCCAATAGCCAGGCGATACGGTGCACCAGAACGCGGGTCTTACCGCTGCCTGCACCGGCCAGCACCAGCAGGTTGCTGCGCGGCGCGGCTACCGCCTCGCGCTGTTTATCGTTCAGGCTGTCAAGCAGATCAGATACGTCCATAGGCACCGTCTTTTGGCTGGGAAAATGGCGCCATCGACACCATTTCACTGGAGATTTATACAGAAGCTGTCGGGAATTATATCAGTGCGAGCAGCGAATCCAACCGCGAAATCTCGACGTGGGGTAGCAGGCGCCCATCGGCGGCGCACAGCAGCGAGCGACCGCGATCGTTCACCCAGCAGGCCTGCATACCGCTGCGCACGGCGCCGGCGACGTCGGTCGTCAGATCGTCGCCCACGTGCAGGATCTGCCCGGGCGTCAGGCCCAAACGCTGGGCGGCGGCCAGATACATGTCACTGTAGGGCTTGGCGCGCCCGTCCGGCCCGGCGCGCAGCACAAAGCGAAAGTACGCGCCCAGACCGCAGCGCGCCGGGTCGGCGTTGCCGTTGGTGATCGCCGCCAGCGGCAGGCGCGCCGCCAGCGCCTTCAGCGTCTGGTGCGTCCCCGAAGAGATCGCGATACGACTGCGCCATTGCGCAAAGTGGGCCATCGCCTCATCGGCGCCGTCGTGGCAGTACGCCGGACTCAGCCCGGCGCGCCACAGCGCCTCGTACACCGTACGCCAGCGCCACTGGGTCACGTCGTGGTAGATTTCCGGATCGCTGGCACGCAGTTCGGAGCGCAGGCGCTGCCAGTCAGCGCTCTGGAAATCCTGCAGGGCGGGAAAGCGGCGGCGTAAAAAATCCAGCGCGGCCTGCTCGCTGCGCACAATCACCGGATGGTTATCGTACAGCGTATCATCCAAGTCAAAGGTCAGCGCGGCAGGACGCTGTAACGGGCGGTAAAAGTGCATCAGGTTTTCCCTCTTTTGGCGCGCGGATGCGCGGCATCGTACACGGTAGCCAAATGCTGAAAATCGAGATGGGTATAGATTTGCGTCGTCGAGAGGTTGGCGTGCCCTAACAGCTCCTGTACCGCGCGCAGATCGCCGCTGGACTCCAGCATATGGGTAGCAAAGGAGTGACGCAGCTTATGGGGATGAATATGGCTGGTCACACCCTGCCTCACCCCCCACTCCGCAAAACGCTTCTGCACGCTGCGCGGTGAAATACGCCCCCCGAGGCGCGAGACAAACAGCGCATCATCCTGCGGCTGCAGCGACAAACGCAGCGACAGCCACTTCTGCAGCCAGCGCACCGCCTCTCGCCCCACCGGCAGCCGGCGCTCTTTGCTGCCCTTTCCCAGCACCCAGACCTCGCCCGTCGTCAGATCGACGTGGCGACAGTCCAGGCCGACCAGCTCCGACAGACGCAGACCGCCGCCGTACATCACCTCCAGCATCGCGCGATCGCGTACGGCCAGCATATCGCCCTCATCGATATCCAGCAGTCGATTAACGTCGTCCACATCCAGGTTCTTGGGCAGATGGCGCCCCTGGCGCGGCGCAGAGACGCCTTTGGCCGGATTGGCCGTCAGCGCGCCGCGGCTGACCTGCCAGTCCAAAAAACTGCGCAGCGCCGACAGGCGCAGCGCCAGACTGGCCGGCTCAAGTCCCTGACGACGGCTGCGCGCCACCAGCGAACGCACCCGCGTCGTATCCAGCGCCGCCCAGTCGCAGAGACCGCCTTCGAGCAACAGCGCCGCGCTCGCCGCCAGCTGGCGGCGATAGGTTTCAACCGTACGCGGGCTGAGCTGACGCTCAACGCGCATCATCTGCAGAAACGCGGCGACGGGCGTACTCAGCGCCTCGGGCAGGGGCGTCATTGCCGCTCGATCCAGCGGGTCAGCATCGGCGGGATCAGCCGCGCCAGCTGCTCCAGCAGTGCCGTTCCCATGCCCTGCTGATAGTGCTGTGCATCGGCGCTGGTGAACACCAGCAGCCCCAGATCGGCGAAATCCCCCATCAGCGAGAGGGCAACCGACCCCACGTGGCGCGCCTGCGGCAGCAGCAGCAGCAGCAGCAGCTCCTGGCCGTTCAGGCTCCCCAGATAGTGGCTGGCATCGCCCAGGCGCTGAATGCGCAGCAGCTCTACGTCTGACCGGGCGATCGCCAGGTGGGAAAAGCGCGACGGCGCGCCAAGGCGCCAGCGATCGGCGAACAGACGGATATAGGCACCGGACAGCCCCAGCGAACGGGCCCAGCGCTGTAGGCGCTGCAGAAAGTCGTCCATATCTTGCGCCGATGCCAGATGGCCCTGCAGCGCCAGCAGGCTGCCGAACAGCCGCTCGTTATCTCGCGCCAGCGTGATGAGCTGTTCAATCTCCTGATCCAGCACGGCTATCTGCCGGCGCTGGCGGCCCAGCTGCCACTCCAGCAGAGAGACGGCTCCCCGCACCGGGTGCGGGATCATCATCTGCTCCACCTGGCGGGCATTACGAATAAAAAAATCAGGGTGCTGCTGCAAATAGGCCACAACCTGCTCATCCGCCAGCGACGGCTGAAGGAGGTCGCGGCTATCCCTCTCGCTCATAGCTACCTACCGTTTACAAATGGATGAATCCATCATAGACGTGGGCGGCAGGTCCGGTCATCAACAGCGGCATCCCCGGCCCCGGCCAACGGATGTGCAGGGTACCGCCGGGCAGATCAACCTGCACCTGCTCATCCAGCAGTCCCTGCTGGATCCCCACGGCTACCGCCGCACAGGCGCCGCTGCCGCAGGCCTGCGTCTCGCCGGCGCCGCGCTCATATACCCGTAGCCGGATATGGCCGCGCTCGACCACCTGCATAAAGCCAACGTTTACCCGCTCAGGAAAGCGCTCATGGCTTTCCAGCACCGGCCCCAGCAGCTCAACCTGAGCCTGGCTGACGTCCTCAACCTGCAGGACACAGTGAGGGTTTCCCATCGAGACCGCGCCGCACAGCACGGTCTGCTGCGCCACGCGTAAAATATAGGTTTTCTCCGCCTTGGCGGCTTTGAACGGGATACGCCCCGGCTCAAACTGCGGCTCTCCCATATTGACCGTCACCCGATCGTCCTCGCCGACGTGCAGCGTCATGCGGCCATTCTGGGTGCTGACGCGGATATCGCGCCGGTTGGTCAGCCCCTTGATCCGAACAAAACGGGCAAAGCAGCGCGCCCCATTGCCGCACTGCGCGACCTCGCTGCCGTCGGCGTTAAAGATGCGATAGTGAAAGTCCAGATCGGGATCGTAGGGCGGTTCAACCACCAACAGCTGATCGAATCCGACTCCGGTATGCCTGTCGGCCAGGCGGCGGATCAACTCCGGTGAAAAGTAAACGTTTTGGGTGACGGCATCCACCACCATAAAATCATTACCCAACCCGTGCATCTTGGCAAACTGCATGTCCCTACCCCTTGATGAATACCTGCAAACGTCTACCCTTGGCACACGGTGCGCAACTCAGTGGGCTTTCCCGACCTCGGCGGCGGGTGCCGTATTCGGCGTCTGCGTATTCGGCGTCTGGGCGGCCGGCTCATGGGACGGCGCCTGCACGCTATAGGCGTCCGGCGCCTTTTGCGCCGCCGGTGCCTGCTGCGCAGGGGGGAAGTACAGCGGCCCTTTCAGCCCGCATCCGCCCAGCGTCGCGGCACACAGCACCAACAGCGCACTACGGAATTGTCTGTTCATTGTATTAATGCCTGTGATTCCTCGGTTCAAGCTTTCTATAATCGCAGTTGGATACTGAAAAGCAATAGGAAATGATTATGAATGACAGCGAGTTTCATCTGTTGGCCGACGGGCTGATGCAGGCACTGGAAGAGGCGCTGGACGCCTGCCAGAGCGATGCGGATATTGACTGTGAGACCAACGGCGGCGTCATGACGCTGAGCTTTGAGAACGGCAGTAAAATCGTGATTAATCGCCAAGAGCCTCTGCACCAGATCTGGCTGGCGACGCGCGCCGGGGGCTACCACTTTGACTACCGTGACGGACAATGGCGCTGCTCACGCAGCGGCGCGCCCCTTCATCAGGTACTGAATGAGGCATGCAGCGCCCAGGCCGGTGTGCCGGTGGCGCTGGATCTCTAGACGGGATTCAATACACCTTGAACTGCTGGCGCGGCGCGGCGGCGCCGTCGCCTTCCGTCTCTGCGCCAGGCGGCGTCATCGCCTTGCTGCGGAATGGGATCACCTGCGCCCGCCCCGCCACCGTGACGATCTGATAAAACTGCGGCAGGTTGAAGTTGATAAAGCTGGAGCCATAGGTAAAGCGATCGTGTGATGACGAATAGAAGCGGCTGACATCGCGTACCAGCTCCTCTTTACTGCCCTCGCAGTGGTGATACACCTCGACGCGGTTGGACTCATCCAGAATGTATATATTAAAGCCGTCGCGCTCGCCGTCCTCAAAAAAGAACTGAATGATCCCTTCACTGGCATAGCCATCGACCACCGCCGGCAGGTGTGCCTGATCGGTCTCCACCTGCATCGACAGACCGTGCAGCTTATTGTTGGAGATGGCGCCATAAAATTCGACCGCATTTTCCAGCTTTTGCACCGATACGCTCAGCCGTTCGAAGAAGAGCCCCCAGGTCTGGCCGGCCACTCGCACCGCCTTGAAGCGCCCCGGCTCCTGGCGGCGGCTGGAAAGGCGCAGATCGATACACTCCGAAACCAGCTGCTGTAGCCGGGTGCGGATCAGCCCGCGCAGATGGCGGCTATAGCAGAACACCTCTACGGCCTCCGGCGGCGCGGCATCCTGGTGCATCTTGCCCAGGATGGTCTTCAACGCCTCCAGCACCGCCTGCTCGCCGCTAAAGTGCAGGGTTCGCACCTCATTCCACGAGTTGCGGTACAGCAGATCGACGCTGCCGACCAGACACTGCTGCTGTTCGCCGAAGCTAAAGACATCCAGCTGACGGAAATCAAAGTGCACCACCTGATTGCTGAAGGTGGCGGTAGGATCGTGCTCCAGATTGACAATGATCGCCAAATGGCGGATCTCGCACGGGCTATACAGCGCCTTGGGCGTCGGCGCAGAGAGGCGCAGCGGGAAGTGGTTGGAGACATCGCGCACCAGCTCCCGCAGCTTGTTCAGATCGCACTGGCTGCTGTTCGCCTTGATATGCAGACGGGTCTCTTCCGTCAGCAAACCGTTAAAATAGGCCCAGGCCACCAGCTTATTCAGGTAGCGGTTATACTCCAGCGGCTGATGGCTGACGATGCTGTCGATGGTCGGCGCCTGGTTGTACAGGTACCAGCCGCTGCGATTGGCGCGCCCAATCGGCACATAGATAAAGGTCAGATCGCGCTCGGACAGATCCGGCGAGATCTGCGGATTCACCAGCGTCACCTTGCCCGGCAACGCCTCAAAGGCGGCGTACAGCTTACGGGTCAGCACCCCTATATCCTGCGGGCTGGCGCTGACGCTCAGGTTATTGCGACGCGCGAAGCGGATCAGGTTGCGATAGCTTTGCATCATCGCATCCAGCAGTTCATTATGCGCCTCGCGCACCTGGCCGATCTTCCAGTTGGCGCGGTTGTCGAGCGAACGGATCAGCGCCTCATCCCAGCCCCAGTGAGCCACCAGCTGACTGAGGATCTCCCGACGCCAGCCGACGCAGGCGCGAGCGCGCGACATCTTTTCGCACACCTTGAGATAAAAACAGCGACGCGCCAGGTCGAGGCGGGCATGATCGCCGATCTGCTCCAGATAATGGGTAACCCGATCCAGCATCATGCAATAGGAATCGAGGCCGAAAGAGACGATCTCCCCTTTATGCAGACGCTGCTTAATGTCCATCGCCAGCAGCTCGGTATTGGGATACTCCCAGGAGTAGGCCTCCAGCAGCAGGGTTTTCAGCACCGCCTTGTAGGGGGAGTCGATACTTTTATACAGCTGCCACAGGCTGGCGCCAAAGTACTCCTCCGCCGACAGCGAGCTCAGCCCGCCGAGATCGAGCCACTCGTTGGGCGTCAGCGCCCCCTGCGCGTAGAGTGACAGCACATACTCATCGTAGTGCTCCTCCTCTTCACAGGGCACCATGCTCCACAGAATACGCTTGCCGGCCAGACGAACGGCGGTGCGGTAAAACTCATCCAGCAGCAGAATATGCTGGGTTGAGCCGCAGTCCTCCCCCCCAGGCTACCGCTTTCGTTGTGGCGAAACCGGTTCTCATCGATCAGGAAAAAGCTGACCTCAACCCCAAGCGACGCCGCCCACTCCTCCAGCAGCGTACACTTCTGCTGCAGCTGACTACGCTCGCAGGCGTCAAGCCAGGAGTGGTGACAGACCCAGATATCCAAGTCAGAGCTACAGCTCTGGCCGATGGAGGAGGTGCTGCCCATGGTGTACAGTCCGGTAATCGGCATCTGATCCGACCCCGTCACCGGTGGAATACTACCCGGCGCACGCTGCTCCAGATGCAGCAAATAGTTCTGCTGTGGCTCATCCGGCGTAAAGAAGCAGATCCCGTGAGGAACGTTACCCTCCAGGTAGCCCGGCATCAGCGGATGGTGAAAATGCAATAAGGTAGGCAGCAGCGTATATACCTGCTGAAACGCGGGGCCCATCGCCGACAGCGCCCGATCAACCCGCAGTTGGTTAATCGCGTCCAGTCGTTGCTTCAGTGTCTCGATATAGAGGTACAAGACGTTTCGCCTGATTTTCTGGTGTACGAAGGGAGACTTGTTTCCACGCCCCAACGGTGGTTTTATTAATAGTAATGATAGATGGGAAATTGCTGGAAACGTGATCAATTTAACACCTTGCCGATTGACCGTAAAGATACAAAAACCACACACTTACTATTGCGCTCCTCTTATCATTGATCTTTCCGGCTTTTCCAACGCATTTTCCCGCCCCCTTCTATACTCACCTTCCGTGCGCGTACGCTGCATGCCCATGCAACAACATGGTAGGATGACGCCTAGGCAAATAAGGGATATTCACATGCAATCAATGACAACGGCAACGCAGCCCACGCTGCGTATCGCAACGCGCCAGAGCCCGCTGGCACTGTGGCAGGCACACTACGTCCGGGATCAGCTGCTGGCCCACTGGCCGCAGCTGACGATAGCGCTGGTGCCTATGGTCACCCGGGGCGACGTTTTGCTGGATACCCCGCTGGCCAAAGTCGGCGGCAAGGGGCTGTTCGTGAAAGAGCTGGAGCTGGCGCTGCTGGAGGGACGGGCCGATATCGCCGTGCACTCCATGAAAGATGTGCCGGTCGCCTTCCCCGACGGCCTGGGGCTGGCGACCATCTGCCAGCGCGAAGATCCGCGCGATGCCTTTGTCTCACCGCGCTTTGCCTCGCTAGATCAGCTGCCGCCCGGCAGCGTCGTCGGCACCTCCAGCCTGCGCCGCCAGTGTCAGCTGCGCGCGGCGCGTCCGGATTTGCAGATCCGCGATCTGCGCGGCAACGTCGGCACCCGCCTGGCTAAACTGGATGCCGGTGACTATGACGCCATTATCCTGGCCGCCGCCGGTCTGAAGCGTCTGCAGCTGGAAAATCGCATCCGTACGCCGCTGACGCCGGAGCAGTCGCTGCCCGCCGTCGGTCAGGGCGCCGTCGGTATCGAGTGCCGGTTGGCGGACAGCGCCACCCGCCGCCTGCTGACACCGCTCAACCATGCCGATACCGCGCTGCGCGTCTGCGCCGAGCGGGCGATGAACACGCGTCTAGAAGGCGGCTGCCAGGTGCCTATTGGCAGCTATGCCGAAATCGACGGCGACCAGCTGTGGCTACGCGCGCTGGTCGGTGCGCCTGACGGCTCGCTGATGATTCGCGGCGAACGGCGCGGCCCGCTGGCGCAGGCGGAGGCGATGGGCACCGCGCTAGCCGATGAGCTGCTGGCGCGCGGCGCGCGTGCCATCCTCGATGCCGTCTACAGCCAGAAAGCGTAAGCGGCCATGGGTATTCTGGTGACTCGCCCTTCTCCCGCCGGTGAACAGCTGGTCGATCGCCTGCGGGCGCTGGGGATGGCGGCGTGTCATACGCCGCTGATCGGCATTGCCCCCGGCCGCCAGCTGGCGCAGCTGCCGGAGGCCACGGCAGCGCTGCAGCGGGGCGATCTGCTGCTGGCCGTCTCCCGCCACGCCGTTCTCCACGCCACAGAGGCGCTGCGGCAGGCCGGTCGGGAGTGGCCCACGGCTCCGCGCTACGCCGCTATCGGCCACAGCACTGCACAGTCGCTACGGGCCGCCTGTCACCAGCCGGTGATCTTTCCGCCGGCGCCGGAAACCTCGGAGGCGCTTCTGGCGCTGCCCGCCATACAGCAGCTGCGGGCCCAGCGGGCGCTGATCCTGCGCGGCAACGGCGGACGCGACCTGATCGCCGATGCCCTGCGCGCGCGCGGCGTATCGGTCACCCTATGCGAATGCTATCGCCGGGTCGCCATCGCCCACCCCGCTGACGAGCTCTACGCACGCTGGCGGCAACAGAAAGTCTCGACACTGGTAGTGACCAGTGGTGAAATGCTGCAACAGCTCTATGATTTAGTTCCTGAATACGATCGGCGACGTTGGCTCCTCGGCTGCCGGCTGATCGTCGTCAGCGAACGTCTGGCACAGCGCGCCCGGGATCTGGGATGGCAGGAGATCCGGGTAGCGGACAGCGCCAACAATGATGCGCTATTGCGTACGCTACAGATCAACTGACCATGGGATAATGCCACGATGACGGAACCCACTACCCCGCCAGACAAGGCGGCCGCCGCCGAAGCGGCTACCGAGCAGACACAGCCGCTGGAGCGCGCTCACAAACAGGATAAGCAGATCGTGAAAAAATCCGCCGCCGGTGGCCCGGCGCTGGGCGCCATTGCCATCGTACTGGTTATCGCCCTCGGTGCCGGTCTTTATTACCACGGGCATCAACAGGCACAGATGCAGCAGGCCACCGAACAAAACCTGCAGGAACAGCTCAGCGCGCTGCATACCGCGCAGGCGCAGGAAAAGCTGCGGATGGAGGCGTTGCTGAATAAACAGGCGAAGGCGCTGGATGTCGCCGCCCAGCTGCAGGCCAGCCAGTCACAGCAGCTCAAGGAGCTGGAGCAAAAGGTCGCGGCGATCTCCGGCAATGACGCCAACACCTG
This sequence comes from Edwardsiella sp. EA181011, assembly GCF_000800725.1. Taxonomy (NCBI): domain Bacteria; kingdom Pseudomonadati; phylum Pseudomonadota; class Gammaproteobacteria; order Enterobacterales; family Hafniaceae; genus Edwardsiella; species Edwardsiella sp. EA181011. The sequence goes on from NZ_CP011364.1 coordinate 500,369, forward strand.
GAAGCTGGCGCAGGCCGATTTTATGGTGAAGCTGGCTGAACGCAAGCTGTGGAGCGATCAGGACGTCACCACCGCCCTCGCCCTGCTGAAGAGCGCCGATGCCACCCTGGCCGGCCTGGATGACCCCAGCCTGCTGGGCGTACGCCGCGCGCTGACTGAGGACATCGCCACCCTCTCCGCGCTCAACCAGATCGACTTTGACGGCATCATCCTCCAGCTGAATCAGCTGGCCAATCAGGTTGACGATCTACGGCTGGCGGATAATGACGGCGACGAAGCGCCGATGGATCAGGACGACGGTGAGCTGAGCGCCTCGCTGAGTCAGTGGCGACAAAACCTGGCCAAAAGCTGGCACAGCTTCATCTCTGAATTTATCACCATCCGGCGCCGCGATAGCAGCGCCGAGCCCCTGCTGGCGCCCAGTCAGGACGTATACCTGCGTGAGAATATCCGCTCTCGCCTGCTGATCGCCGCTCAGGCGGTGCCGCGCCACCAGAATCAAATCTACCAGCAGTCGCTGGAAAGCGTCTCAGCCTGGGTCCGCGCCTATTTTGACGTCAACGATCCGAGCACCAAGGCGTTTTTAAACCAGATTGACGCCCTTAGCCAGCAGTCCGTCAGCATGATATTGCCCGATGCGCTAAAGAGTCAGCCGCTGCTGGATAAACTGCTGCACGCCCGGAGCAACGCGCTGACCGCCGCGCCGGCTGCACCCGCGACGCAGGGGGAATGACCATGCTCAAGGTCCTGCTGCTGTTTATCATTCTGATCGCCGGCATCGTGCTCGGCCCGATGCTGGCCGGCCATCAGGGGTATGTGCTAATCCAGACCGACGGCTACAACATCGAGACCAGCGTAACCTCGCTGGTGATCATGCTGATCCTGCTGATGCTCGTGCTGTTTGCCCTGGAGTGGCTGCTGCGGCGGCTGCTGCGCACCGGTGCCCGTACCCATGGCTGGTTTATGGGACGTAAGCGCACCCGCGCGCGCCGCCAGACCCGCGCCGGATTGCTCAAGCTGACGGAGGGCGACTATGGCCAGGTTGAAAAGCTGCTGGCGCGCAATGCCGATCACGCCGATCAGCCGCTGGTGAACTATCTGCTGGCGGCCGAAGCCGCACAGCAGCGCGGCGATGAGCTGCGCGCCAACCAGTATCTGGAGCGCGCCGCCGAGGTCGCCGGCAGCGATCCGCTGCCGGTCGATATCACCCGCGTACGCCTGCAGCTGGCGCGTGGGGAGAACCACGCTGCCCGCCATGGGGTGGATGCCCTGCTCAACTATGCGCCGCGTCATCCCGAAGTCCTGCGTCTGGCAGAGCAGGCCTACCTGCGTACCGATGCCTTCGGCCCGCTGCTGGAAATCCTGCCCGCGTTGGCCAAGCAGGGACTACACAGCGATGATGATATCGAGAAGCTGCAGATCCGGGCCTATATCGGCCTGATGGTTCAGGCGATGGCCAACGGCGGCAGCGAGGGGCTGAAACAGTGGTGGAAAGCGCAGGGGCGTAAAACGCGTCATGAAACTGCGCTACAGGTCGCCTTGGCCGAACACTTGATAGAGTGTGACGATCACGGTGCCGCTCAGCAAATCGTCGTCGACGGGCTGAAGCGCCGCTTCGATGAGCGGCTGGTGCAGCTGATGCCGCGACTGAAGTCCGGTAATCCCGAACAGCTGGAGAAGCTGCTGCAGCAGCAGATCCGTCAGCATGGCGCCAGCGCGCTGCTCAACAGCACCCTGGGGCAGCTGCTCATGCGCCACGGCGAGTGGCAGCTGGCGGCAGAGGCGCTGCGCGCCGCGCTCAAGCAGCGCCCGGATGCCTATGACTACGCCTGGCTCGCCGATACGCTGGACAAGCTACACCGCCCGGAGGAGGCCGCACAGATGCGGCGCGACGGCCTGCTGCTAACCCTGCACCAGGATCAGCCGACCGCCTGACCCCTCGGCGAGTCCACGCTCAGGATAGCGCCAGCGTTATCATCCGGCCCGCTCACCGCGGGCCTTTTTTTGGCAAAAAAAAAACACCTGCCATCAGGCAAGTGTTGAAAAAGGACAATCAGATCTTAAGACAACTGATCGGTGCCTCACTCAACGACGTGTCCGTGACATGCTGGCGCTAGGGACAGCACGATTCGGACGATAGGCACCACAAGTCGGCTCTGCATCATTCTCAGATTTATGAAGCTTACGCAAACATAAGGGGGCGAATGAGCATCTACGGCGCAAGTATTGCATAAACCATGCCAATATTAAAACCCGCGGCCCACCGCCCATGTCGCGGGCACACGGCGCCGAGATGTCGTCTTTCGGAGACGCTAATGCGGCATTTTATTTTTTATTGTTTTAAAACATGCTACTAAACGTCTCTTTATGGCGACACATCGCCCGGGCGCCGTCGTAAAAAAGAGACGGGTGAGGGATGAGGTTGCCGATCTGTCGCAATAAACTGCGAACGGGAAAAACGGGAATGAGAGAAAAGTAACGCGCCAGGGAACCTGGTGGAGTTAGCGGAAACGCAGAGACAAAAAAACCTCGCGATGCGAGGAGATGGGGTGGTCGGCGAGAGAGGATTCGAACCTCCGACCCACTGGTCCCAAACCAGTTGCGCTACCAAGCTGCGCTACTCGCCGATTCATTTAGTCCCAGTAGGGGTGTGGTGCGAAGAGAGGGACTTGAACCCTCACGTCCGTTAAGACACTAACACCTGAAGCTAGCGCGTCTACCAATTCCGCCACCTTCGCATGCCACTTGAATCTGGGGTGGCTAATGGGACTCGAACCCACGACAACTGGAATCACAATCCAGGGCTCTACCAACTGAGCTATAGCCACCAATGTACTTCTTAACGCGGTAATGATACCACCGCAGCTCTTGCGCCTTAAGCAATATGGCGCGCCCGACAGGATTCGAACCTGAGACCTCTGCCTCCGGAGGGCAGCGCTCTATCCAGCTGAGCTACGGGCGCTCAGCGCCGTTGCGGGGGTGGATACTACGGGCTTAAGGCCATGCTGTCCAGCGCTTTTTTGCAGAAATATCGCGTTTGGCTACACTTTGCGCACTCTGCTGTAAAAGCACACGCTCCCGGACGCAAAACCACCGTGCGCGCCCGGCGACACGGCCTGCGCGAGGCGACAGCGCGCTATAGCTTCCTCGCGTAGTAGTAGGTCACGAAACGCAGCAGCTTAACCTGGCGGCGCCAGCGCGTCGGCTGGGACAGCAGGCGATACAGCCACTCCAGACCAAAGCGCCGCCACAGAAGCGGCGCGCGACGAACCCGCCCGGTAAAGACGTCATAGGTGCCGCCAACCCCCATATACAGCGCCTGGGGATAGTAAGCCCGACAGTCGCGCATCAGGATCTCCTGGCGCGGTGAGCCCATCGCAACCGTCACGATCTGCGCCCCGCTGGCGCGAATCCGCTCAAACAGCGCATCGCGTTGTTCTGGGGAGAAATAGCCATCCTGGGCGCCGACGACATTGACCCCCCATCGGCGGCGCAACGCCGCCTCGGTCTGCGCCAGGACGTCGGGCTGGCCTCCGACCAAAAACACCGGAATGCCCAGCTCACCGGCGCGCTGCATCAGCGCCTCCCACAGATCGGCACCGGCGATGCGGCTGACCTGTGCTCCGGGGTATTTACGCCGAATGGCGCGCACGATGCTGATGCCATCGGCATATTTATACTCCGCCGCCGCGATCAGCGCCCGCAGCGCAGCGTCATCCTCCGCCGTCATCACCTTTTCGGCGTTAATCGCGACCAGCGTGCCTGGACGTACCGCCGTCTCCGTCAGCAGATGGCGCAGAAACTGATCGCTGTCGCGAAAGCCCCAGATATCGATACCGCGAATCGCATAATGTGGAATTGACCCGTTACTCTCCATCGTTTCTATCCTTGCGGGCCGGCGATCCCTCCCCGACAGAAGACGCCGCGATGGCCGCGCGCGCGCGGATCAGCCCCGCCGCATCAAACAGCCAGTACAGCAGCTTTGCCAGCAGCAGACAGCAGCCGAAAATAATACAGAAAAACACCACGCGCGAGACAAAGGCGTCAAGCCCCTCGCGCGCCAGTACGATCATATTAAACACCGCCCCGAAGCAAAACGCCTGGATCACCGCGCCCCGGTAGCGGTTTGACGCCAAGCATCCTCGGGTATACAGCCAGTCGAACCACTTGATAATCAGCCCCACGGCGATCGCCCCCAGCGGAATAAACGCCGCGCCGCCCATCACCACCAATGAGCCAATCAGGGTGGGGGAGATGGCCAGCCCCGAATGGTTATCGAGCACCTGCCAGGTAAAATAGTTGGCGCTATTCAGCACCAGATGCGGCCGATCCGGCCACATCCAGCCGGGGATAAAGACGTAGAAATCGCGGGCGATCGGCGCCAGTCCCTGAAAATCTATCTGGGTATAGTGCTGCAGCAGCAGCGCCAGATTCTCCCAGGGCGAGAAGGTGTCGCGCGTCAGATAGAGAAAGGTGTAGAAGGCCTCGTCGCCGCTTACCGCCAGGCCGTAGCGCTTGAGGGCCAGCCAGAACATGCCGACGACCCCGACGACGCCGGCCAGCGCCAGCATCCACAGGGTTATCCAGCCGCGCTGGATACCGATAAACAGGAACAGCGCGAAGGCGATGATAATGTTGGCGCGCGTCCCGCCGACGATGACGTAGGTCAACAGGCCAAAAACCACAGTGCTGACCAGAAAAAAAAGCCAGGCGGCCTGCGTCTGACGAAGAAAGTACACCACCAGCATCGCCGGAATAAAAAAGTAAAAGAAGCGCTTTAGCGCCACGCCGGAGACGCCGCTGGAGAAGATCTGGCTATAGGAGTGCAGCTTAAACAGCAAAAAGCCGTTGTTGAGGAAGAAAATGGTTACGGTCACCAGCGCCACCAGCGCCAGCAATATCCAGGTCAGCTGCGCCTCCACCCGGTTGAGCTGCAGCCAGGCGGAGCCGCCGCTCGACGCCGACGTTGCCGAACGCAGCCGCGTCTTGTAGGTGACGTAATAGATAGCGTAAAACGCCGTGGCCGACAGCAGGGCGTACAGCATCTCCTCCGCCGGCACCGTCGCCACGTCAAAGCGGAACACCAGCGTACAGGTCAGCGGAAAGCCGAAATAGAATGTCAGTAAAAATAGCAGTGAAAAGAATACGTTAAAATTAAAGCGAACCCGGCGAAACTCTTTGTAGGTCAGAAACGCCACAAACAGCAGCGAGAAAAAGTACACCAGCGCCAAACCGGCAAACTGCATCAGGGTCATGGCCGTTCTCCCAGCGCCAGCGCCTGCAGCCAGCCGTCGGTATAGTTGGGGTCGAAAAAGGCGAGCCGGCTCAGATCGCGCTGCGCCAGCTGACGCTGCGCCGCCCGCACCGCGGCGTCATCCGGCGCGTCATCGTCAAACAGCACCGGCAGCTGTTGATCGACCATATCGCGCCAAAAGGGGTTCTGCCGACTCAATACCAGGGGGATCCCCTGCTGTAGCAGCAGACACAGCGTGCCGATCCCCTGCTGACGTTCAAAGATAAAGTAGCCCAGATCGCAGCGGGCCAGAAGCGCCAGATAGTCGGTAAAGGCAACCTGCTGCGTCAGCAGCGTCGCATTATGGCCAAACAGGCCCTCGGCTCGCTCGCGTACCTGCGTGATATAGGCCTGGTTGTTGGCAGGATAGCCCAGCGGCACGATGACCCGCGTCTGCGCACCGAAGGTATCGTGCAGTCGCTGCAGCGCCACCAGATGGCGATTGCTGCGATCGCCGGAGTTCCCCACCAGCACCGTCAGCGCTTCCGACGTCGCTCTAGCCCGCTGATTGCACGTCAGCGCCGGATCCATCCGCGTCGGGAAATAGAGCGTCGACGTCGCCACCCGCGGATGGCGCCGCCGATAATAGTCCAGATCGCCCAGCGTGGCGAAGACGTGCCCCACCCGCCCCTGAGCCCGGCGGCGCAGGCCGTAGTACAGCCGGTATTTCCAGCCGCGGGCCTCCTCATACAGATCGGCCCCCCACACGTGCCACAGCACCTGCTGCGGCCGCAGACGCCCGCACAGCAACGCCAGCCATAGCCAAGGATTAAACTGACCGTGCAGGAAGAAGCGCAGAGCACGATCCGCGCTGGCGCGAGCCAGCAGCGCCCGCGCCAGCGCGCGCTTGTCTGGCCAAACCTCGATATCCAGCCTGGTCAGGTCGGCGAACGGGGCGGCGTCGCGCGCCACCACCATAAAACGCCGGCGCGGCGCTGTCGCGGCGCGCTGCGACAGCACGCCGTCAAAGAAACGCAGCAGCGTCAGATTATGGTGCGGGATATCCGCTCCCAGTACGTGAATCAGTGTCGTCATGCGCGGTTACGATAAATCCAAAATACGCTGCCACACAGCAGGAAATAAATAATATAGGTTGCCATATAGGCCTGAGCGGCGCCCAAGGCACCGTGCAGCGGGATCAGAATACGCGACAGCAGGGTCAGCAGGATAAACTGGCTTATTTCGCACAGCAGGTAAAAGCGCAGCGAGGCTTTGGCGATCACCAGGTAGCCGAAGACATAGGCGCCCACCTTAAACACATCCCCCGTCAGCTGCCAGGCAAACAGGTCGCGCATGGCGCTGAATTTCCCCGACAGCAGTAGCCAAATCACCAGATCGCGCAGCAGCCAGACCGTAAAGCTGACGGCCGCCACCGCGGGCAAAACAAAGCGCAGCGCGCGCAGGATCTCCTGCCCAACCGCCTGACGGCTGTGCAACCCGGCCAGGGTCGGCAGCAGATAAACGCTGAACGAGGCGGTAATAAACTGCAGGTAGGCGTCGGAGATGCCGCTCACCCCTTGCCAGATCCCGACGGCCTCCCAGCCATCCAGCGCCGCCAGCTGATTACGCATCATGACATAGGCAACCGGCATCGTCACCGCGGTCATCACCGCCATCAGGGTAAACTTCCCCAGGCTAGCGGCCAGCGGCCGATCCCAGGACGGATGAAAATAGTGCCACGGGATATGACGCTGACGCCAAAGCACCCACAGGGCCGGCAGTGTGGCGGCCGCCGGCACCAGCGCCAGCCCGGCCAGCGCACCGCGGTAGCCGCCCAAAAAATAGCTCAGAGTATAGGCCGCCACGCCCAGCAGGCTACCGAGCGAAACCGCCAGCGCGTTGCCGCGGGCGTCGCGATACCCCTTGATCACCGCCAGGCAGTAGTTAGCGCAGGCAATGCCCATTTGCAGCAACGCCACCAGGCGGATCACCGCCTGATAGCGATCGTGGCCAAACAGCACCACGCTGATCGGCGCGGCCCCTAGGGTAAAGATCAGCGCCAGCAGCAGGGAGAACCCCAGGATCATCGTCGATGCGGTGCCCAGCAGCGCCCGTAGCCGCTGCGGCTGCTGGCGATACTCTGCGACATACTTGGTTATACCGTTGAAAATCCCGGCGCCCGACAGCACCCCCAGGACGGTGATCACCTGACGAAAGTTGGCCGCCTGCCCCACGCCGACGGGGCCGAACGCCACGGCCAGCAGCTTGACCACCACCAGTCCGGCACCGATCTTGATCAGGGTCGAACCGGCGGTCCACAACGATGCCCGCGCCAGGGACATCAGTGGAAGAAACTCTGAATGCTGTTAATCACCGTCCGTTGGTTTACGTCCGGCAAATTATAAAACAGCGGAAGGCGTACCAGACGCTCGCTCTCACGCGTGGTGTAGCGATCCTCTCCGACGAAGCGGCCAAAGCGCGCCCCTGCCGGGCTGCAGTGCAGCGGGATATAGTGGAATACCGCCATAATCTCCGCCTCTTTGAGAAAGTCGATAAAGGCGCTGCGTTCGCGCATATCGCGTAGCTTGAGATAAAACATATGCGCGTTGTGCCCGCAGTGTACCGGCGTGGTCGGCAGCGCGAGGCGCCCGGCCTCGACCAGCGGCGCCAACGCCTCGTGGTACTGCCGCCACAGCTGCAGGCGCCGCTGATTGATGCGATCGGCCACCTCCAGCTGCGCCCACAGATAGGCGGCCTGCAGATCGGACATCAGGTAGCTGGAGCCGATATCACGCCAGGTATATTTATCCACCTGCCCGCGGAAAAACTGGCTGCGGTTGGTGCCCTTTTCACGGATGATCTCCGCCCGCTCGATCAGTGCCGCATCGTTTATCAGCGTCGCGCCGCCCTCGCCGCCGGCGGTGTAATTCTTGGTTTCGTGAAAGCTGTAGCAGCCGATGTGGCCGATAGTGCCCAGCGCCCGCCCTTTGTAGGTCGACATCACCCCCTGCGCGGCATCTTCGACCACATAGAGGCCGTACTGCTGCGCCAGCGCCATGATGGTATCCATCTCGCAGGCGACGCCGGCATAGTGCACCGGTACGATGGCGCGGGTTTTCTCCGTGATCGCCGCCTCGATCAGCGTCTCATCAATATTCATCGTATCGGGACGTACATCGACAAAGACAATCCGGGCGCCGCGCAGCGCGAAGGCGTTAGCCGTCGAGACAAAGGTAAAGCTCGGCATGATCACTTCGTCGCCGGGCTGAATATCCAGCAGCAGGGCCGCCATCTCCAGCGACGCCGTACAGGAGGGGGTCAACAGGACTTTGGCGCTGCCGAAGCGCTGTTCCATCCACTGCTGGCAGCGGCGGGTGAAGCCGCCGTCGCCGCACAGCTTGCCACTGGCCATCGCCGCCTGCATATAGTCGGACTCGTTGCCGGTGACCGGGGGCGCATTAAATGGGATCATTGTGTTCACCTCGATCGAGATAACGTTATCGGTATAGCCAATAAGCGGTAGCAGCCAGCTGCGCACCGCAACCAAGATACAAACGTTGCGCCGCCAGATTACCTATCTGGGTTGCCACGTGCAGCCGAGACAGATGCTGTGCGTGACACCACGCCTGCGCCTGCGTGACCAGGCGCCGCCCCACGCCGCAGCGGAACGATGCGCCGTCCACCGCCAGTAGCCCAATCCGGGCGCTGCCGTCCACCTGTCGCCGCAGTGTGACAAATCCCTGAGGATTGCCCTCATTATCCAGCGCCAGCAGGCAAGCGTGATCGAACGTGCCATAGACGGCCTTCTCGACCCATTCGGCATAGAAACGCGCGCTGTCCCCGTCGCGATACCAAGGGGCTCGAAAACGGCTCAGCGCAAAGGCATCGCGCGCCAGGGTGCGCAGCCACGGGCAATCCTGCGCCTGCGCCTGACGCTGGCTACCGGATGCCGGCGCGGACGATACGGGTAGGATAAAGTCGGCCTCCCCCTCCGCCAGACGGAACCCCAGCGCCTGCAGGGCATCACAGTGCGCCAGATCGCGAGCGTCCACCTTCGCCTGCAGCAGCTGATAGGCATCGCACGCCGACGCCAGCAGCGGAGGAGCCCGATCGTCAAACATCAACCGCCCGCTGCGCAGGGCAAAAAAGGCGCTCTCCCACGCCAGCGGCTCAATACTGGCGTGGACGGACATGCAGTAACTCCCGCAGATAGGCGCCATAGGCGGTCTTGTCCAGCGATGCCGCGGCGCGCGCTACGCCGCGGTCATCCAGCCAACCGTTGCGCCAGGCAATCTCCTCCAGGCAGGCAATCTTAAAGCCCTGTCGCTTCTCCACCGTCTGCACAAAGGCGCTGGCCTCCAGCAGGCTGTCATGGGTACCGGTATCGAGCCAGGCGAACCCCCGCCCCAGCAGCTCTACGTTGAGCTCACCACGCTGCAGATACATCTGGTTAATACTGGTGATCTCCAGCTCGCCGCGAACGGAGGGAGTAACCCTGCGGGCAAAGTCCACCACCTGAGCATCATAGAAATAGAGCCCGGTCACCGCCCAGTTCGAGCGCGGCCGCAGGGGCTTCTCCTCGATGGAGAGGGCACGGAAGTCGTCATCGAACTCAACCACCCCAAAACGCTCGGGGTCCATCACCTGATAGCCGAATACCGTCGCCCCGCCCTCGCGCTGCGCCACCTGACGCAGCTTGGGGCTAAACCCTTGGCCAAAAAAGATATTGTCCCCAAGGACCAGGCAACAGCTATCGCCGTCAAGGAACGACTCTCCGATTAAAAACGCCTGGGCCAGCCCCTCTGGACGCGGCTGCTCGGCGTACTGCAAGCGGACGCCGATATCGCCGCCATCACCCAACAGCCGCTGAAACGCCGGCAGATCCTGCGGGGTGCTGATCAGCAGAATGTCGCGGATCCCGGCCAGCATCAATACCGACAGCGGATAATAGATCATCGGCTTGTCGTAGATCGGCAGCAGCTGTTTGGAGACGCCGCGGGTTATGGGATACAGGCGGGTGCCCGATCCCCCCGCCAAAATAATACCTTTCATCGGTCATCCTTATCTTCGCGTACGTGAACGCGTCAGGCCAGCCCCAACCGTTCACCGGCATAGGAGCCATCCATCACGGCGCGCCACCAGCGCTCATTGGCCAGGTACCAGGCGACCGTCTTGCGGATACCGCTCTCAAAGGTCTCCTGTGGCCGCCAGCCCAGCTCTCGCTCGATCTTGGCGGCGTCGATCGCATAGCGCACATCATGACCTGGGCGATCCGCCACATAGGTGATCAGATCGGCAAAATGGCGCACGCCGACGGGTTTTTCCGGCACCATCTCCTGCAGCAATGCGCACAGCGTCGTCACCACATCAATGTTGCGCTGTTCGTTGTGACCGCCGATGTTATAGGTCTCCCCCACTCGCCCGGTCGTCAGCACCCGATACAGCGCGCGGGCATGATCCTCGACGTACAGCCAGTCGCGCACCTGCAGGCCGTTGCCATAAACCGGCAGCGGCTTAGCAGCCAGCGCATTGATGATGGTCAGCGGGATCAGTTTTTCCGGAAAGTGGTAGGGACCATAGTTATTCGAGCAGTTGGTGATCAGCGTCGGCAGTCCGTAGGTGCGCAGCCAGGCGCGTACCAGATGATCGCTGGCGGCCTTGGAGGCAGAGTAGGGGCTGCTCGGCGCATAGGGCGTATCTTCGCGGAACAACGCCTGCGGACCGTGCAGATCCCCATACACCTCGTCGGTAGAAATATGATGGAAACGGAATGCCGCCCGCTGCGCCGCCGGCAACGCGCTCCAGTATCCACGCGTCGCCTCCAGCAGGGTATAGGTGCCCACGATGTTGGTCTGAATAAAATCCGCCGGGCCGTCGATAGAGCGATCGACGTGGCTCTCGGCCGCTAGATGCATAATGGCATCCGGCCGGTACTGGGTAAGGATCCGATCCATCGCCGCGCGGTCGCCGATATCCGCCCGCTCAAACGCATAGCGATCGCTGTCCACCACCGGCGCTAGCGAGGCCAGATTACCGGCGTAGGTCAGCTTGTCGACCACCACCACGCTGTCGGTCGTATCCATGATGATATGCCGCACAACGGCCGAGCCGATAAAGCCGGCGCCGCCGGTGACCAAAATGCGTCTCACCGCCATACCCCCTTGGTGTCCACCACAAAGCGCTGGGTCACCGTCTGAGGCGCCAGCACCCGGAACGGCTGATGATCGACCAGCAGCACCACGACATCGGCCTGCGCCAGCGCCGTAGTGCAGTCCGTCAGCTGCGCCATACCGGCCAGGCGGGTAGGCAGTTGGTGAATGTTGGGCTCAACCACCAGCGTGGTGCCACTGTGCCACTGAGCGACCATCTCGGCGATCTCCATCGCCGGACTCTCGCGCAGATCGTCGATATCCGGCTTAAAAGCCAGGCCGAAGCAGGCAATGGTCGCTTCGGAGGCCCGTTTATCCTCCGCGGCCAAGCAGTCGGCCAGCGCCGCTTTCACCCGATCGACGACCCACAGCGGCTTGCCGTCATTCACCAGGCGCGCCGTATGGATCAAACGTGCCAGCTGCGGATTCTGCGCCACGATAAACCAAGGGTCTACCGCGATACAGTGCCCACCGACGCCCGGCCCCGGCTGCAGAATATTCACGCGTGGATGGCGGTTAGCCAGCGCAATCAGCTGCCAAACATCGATACCCTGAGCATCGCAAATCAGGGACAGCTCATTGGCAAAGGCAATGTTCACGTCGCGGAAGCTGTTTTCGGTCAATTTACACATTTCGGCGGTGCGGGCGTTGGTCTCCACGCACTCCCCCTCCAGAAACAGCCGGTACAGCGCGCTGGCCTGAGCCGAACAGGCTGGCGTCATGCCGCCGATCACCCGATCGTTGCGCAGCAGCTCCACCATGATTTTCCCCGGCAGTACCCGCTCTGGGCAATAGGCGACGCGGATATCCGCCTGCTCGCCGCCCTGATGGGGGAAACGCAGATCCGCCCGGCACTCGGCCAGCCAGGCGCACATCTGCTCCGTGGCACCGACCGGAGAGGTCGACTCGAGGATCACCAGATCCCCTTTCTTCAGCACCGGCGCAATGGAGCGCGCCGCCGCTTCGACATAGGTTAAATCGGGCTCATGCTCGCCCTTGAAGGGCGTGGGAACCGCGATCAAAAAGGCGTCGGCCGGCTCGGGTCGCATCACCGCACGCAGAAAGCCCCCCTCAACGGCGCGCTTCACCGCCCGATCCAGATCTGGCTCAACGATGTGAATTTCACCGCGGTTGATGGTCTCGACCGCATGTTGACTGACGTCAACCCCGATCACCTGCTTACGGCACCCGGCAAACGCCACGGCCGTCGGCAAACCGATATAACCCAGCCCAATAACGGAAATAGTGTCAAAACTCATAGTGTTGCCCGATAATTTTTTAATGCGCTTAAAATACGCTGACAGGCATGCCCGTCACCATAGGGGTTAGTAGCATGGCTCATCGCCCGGTACTGCTGCTCATCCTCCAGCAGCAGACTCACCTGCGCGACAATCGTCGCCGTATCCGTCCCCACCAGACGCACGGTTCCGGCCTGTACCGCCTCCGGCCGCTCAGTGGTCTCCCGCATCACCAGCACCGGCTTGCCTAGAGAGGGCGCCTCCTCCTGGATCCCCCCCGAATCAGTCAAAATCAGCTGGGCTCGCCCCATCAAATAGACAAACGGCAGGTAGTCCTGCGGCGGGATCAAAAAGACATTCTCGATGTCGTGCAGGATGCGGTTAACCGGCTCGCTGACGTTAGGGTTCAAGTGTACCGGATAAACGATCTGTACCTGCGGGTGGCTGCGCGCAATCTGCGCCAGCGCACCGCAGATACGCTCAAAGCCGCCGCCGAAGCTCTCGCGCCGATGACCGGTCACCAGCAGCAGCGGCTTATCTGCAGCCAAAAACGGATAGGACGCGGCCAGACGGGTCTGCAATGCCGCATCGGCGCAGATCCTGTCTCGCACCCACAGCAGGGCATCAACCACGCTATTGCCGGTCAGGTGGATCGTCTGTTCACCAATGCCTTCGCGTAGAAGATTGGCGCGCGCCGTGAGGGTCGGCGCAAAATGGAGGCTGGCCAGGTGTCCGGTCAGCGTACGGTTGGCCTCCTCGGGCCAAGGCGAATAGAGATCGCCGGTGCGCAACCCCGCCTCCACGTGCCCGACCGGAATTCGCTGGTAAAATGCCGCCAGACTGGCCGCCAGCGTGGTGGTGGTATCGCCGTGAACCAGTACCACATCGGGTCGGAACTCGGCCAAGACGGGCTTGAGCCCCTCCAGGATCCGGCAGGTAATATCGCTCAGATCCTGTCCCGGACGCATAATGTTCAGATCGTAATCGGGCACGATTTGAAACAGCCCCAGCACCTGATCCAACATCTCCCGGTGCTGGGCGGTGACGCAGACGCGAGCATCAAATGCGGCGTCTGCGGCCAGCGCATGCACTAAAGGGGCCATTTTGATCGCTTCAGGACGCGTGCCAAAGACGGTTAACACTTTCACTGTATCATTCTTCTTTTGTTACCGCCGATCCCCGCCCGCTGGCCGGACCGGCCAATTCCCTGTTAAGCGCTAACGCAGGCGCTCAGATCCGTGCGCGGCGGGAAAGCGCAATACCGGCGCCGACCAGCGCGCCAATGGCGCCCCACATCACCATCATAAAGAGCCGGCGCGGGCTATCACGCTTCACCGGCTCCTCCGGCGTGCGCAGATAGCGATAAGGCTGAAACGCCGCGTCCAAAACCGGCCCGACGCTCAGGGTCGTGAGCATCGCCCGATTCCGGTCATAGTCAATGTCATAGGATGGCCCAACGGCGCGCAGGGCCTCCAGACGCGCGCGCAGCATCGGCTGTCCTAGCATAAACAGCTCGGCATCGGGCACCTCGGCCTGCGCCGTCGTCGCCATGCTGCGGGTGATCCCCTGCTGCGCGGCGATCTTCAGCCCCTGCTCCAGGCCGTTTAGCTCACGCTGATAGATCGCCTGCGCCACCGCCTCCTGACGCTTTACCTGCGCCTTCAGAAAGATACTACGGGCCGCCCAGGCCCCCTGCAGAGAGGCATTCAGATTGGCGCTGGCGCGATGGGCGGCAAAGGCAACGTACTGGCGCAGCAGCTGGTTAGCCTGCGCGGCGCCGTCGGCGGTAAGACGAATGCTGTCATCGCTGTGCTTCGCCGCGTCCCCCGGCGTAAAGACGATCTGATTAATCAGCTCATCCAGCAGCGCCGCATCCGCCTGCGCGCTCCCCTCTTTATGACGCTGATAATAGGGGCTATGCAGCCAAAACTCGCGCCGCGTGTCATAGGAGGCCAGCTGTGTCGTGAACTCAGCGTAGGCCTCATCGGCGATGCTGCCCTGCGCCGCCGCGCCGCTGGGCGCGCTTAGCTGCGCAAGATTGCGTAAAAACTGCTGCTGAGAGTAGTAGCCGCCCAGGCTGTTAACGCCCGGGCTCGCGGTGATCGCCGCCGCGCTCCACTTCTGCGGCATCAGCAGAGAGACACCCAGCGCCAGCGCCGCAAACAACACCGCCGTGCCAACGATCCAGGACTTACCGCGCCACAGCGTTCGACACAGCCCTCGGACATCCAGCTCATTCTCCACGGGCATCGGATTTTGACTCACCATCGGTTTTCCCTTTATGGCCGACTAGGGCCGTTAGACATGCATGCCTGCCGATTTACGGCGCAGACGGCGCTTAAAGCGCTTCACCATACGCGCCACGCGCCACGCGCGCTTGATACAGTAACCATAGAGGGCAAAAGCAAGCAAGAACAGTGCCATCATGACATATTCGGGCAGCCAGATCTCACCCAGAACCCCGATCGCCGCCAGCAGCGCCGCCGCCAGCGTAATCAGGACAAACGCCTGGCGGGAGGTAAAGCCAGCGCGCATAATCAGGTGATGAATATGCTGGCGGTCTGGTGAAAAGGGGCTCATCCCTTTGCGCAGACGCCGATACATAATAGCGATCATATCCATCAGCGGTATCGCGATAACCCACAGCGCCGTCACCGGGTTCATCGGATGCCCGCGCCCCTGGGTGCTCTCCAGCAAAATCCAGATAACGGTAAAGCCGATCAGGGTACTTCCGGCGTCGCCCATAAAGACCTTGAAACGCGGCCCAACCACGCCCAGATTCAGCAGAATGTAGGGAAGCGTCGCCGCGATAATCGCAAAGCACCACAGCGCCAAATCCGGCTGGCCGTCCCACTGCAGCAGGATCCCCATGGCGGCAAAGGTGACGCAGGACAGACCGCCGAGCAGGCCGTCGATACCGTCCACCATATTAAAGGCGTTGATCGCCGCCCATACTGCAAACAGCGTCACCAGATAACCGAAGGGGCCTAAAATCAGCTCCCAGGGCCCTAAGACAAACCCCAGGCTGCGCAGGTATAGGCCGCCTGCGACCATCATGGCGATGGCGATCAGCGCCTGCACCGTGGCGCGGAACTTTACGCTGATATCGAAGCGATCATCCAGCGCACCGACCAGCACCAGGATCCCGGCACAGATCAGATACAGGGTGGCGTGGGGAATGTAGGGTTTAAAAAACAGGAAAGTAAAGCAGATCCCCGCGTACACCGAGATACCGCCGACCAGCGGGATCAGCCCCTGATGCCGCTTACGGTAATTGGGCTTATCCACCAGACCTATCTTCTTGGCTACCCGGCGGGCGACCAGTAAAAATGCCATAGAGAAAAGGAAGATAAGGAAAAATTTGCTACTCAGAGTGAGTAAATTCACGGTTAACTGCTCTCTGTCTGATCGCCGCCATGACGTTACGCGACGATATCCCTTTAACAAGACCAACACATCGGCGAAATAGGCCCGGCAGTCCAGAACAATAAAAAGACATCGCCTGGACTCCCGCGGTCAGCGACATATGCATAATCTGGACGATTCGCCAATTTTATACATATAGTGCAAAATATATTTGTCTAATCGTATCCGCTAAAAGTGCAAAACGCCACGTTATTGCTAACGTGGCGTCGTTTTTCCCGAGTTGGCAGAGCCGATGATTAAGAGCGTTTCATCATGTCAAAGAACTCATCGTTAGTTTTGGTCATTGCCAACTTATTGATCAGGAACTCCATCGCATCGATCTCACCCATCGGGTGAATAATCTTGCGCAGGATCCACATCTTCTGCAGCTCCTCCGGCGTGGTGAGCAGCTCTTCTTTACGGGTACCGGAGCGGTTGTAATCGATGGCGGGGAAGACGCGCTTCTCAGCAATCTTACGCGACAGATGCAGCTCCATGTTACCGGTGCCCTTAAACTCTTCGTAGATAACCTCATCCATCTTAGAGCCGGTATCGATCAGCGCCGTCGCGATGATGGTCAGGCTGCCGCCCTCCTCCACGTTACGCGCCGCGCCGAAGAAGCGCTTCGGACGGTGCAGGGCGTTGGCGTCCACGCCGCCGGTCAACACTTTACCGGAGGCCGGCACCACGGTGTTATAGGCGCGAGCCAGACGGGTGATGGAGTCCAGCAGGATGATCACGTCTTTCTTGTGTTCAACCAGACGCTTGGCCTTTTCGATCACCATTTCAGCGACCTGAACATGGCGCGACGCCGGCTCATCAAAGGTCGAGGCAACCACCTCACCCTTCACCAGACGCTGCATCTCCGTCACCTCTTCCGGACGCTCATCGATCAGCAGCACCATCAGCACGCAGTCAGGATGGTTATAGGCGATGCTCTGGGCGATGTTCTGCAGCAGCATCGTCTTACCGGCCTTCGGCGGAGCGACGATCAGACCGCGTTGACCGCGGCCAATCGGCGAGGCCAGATCCAGCACGCGCGCGGTCAAGTCTTCCGTAGAACCGTTGCCACGCTCCATGCGCAGACGCGAATTGGCATGCAGCGGCGTCAGGTTTTCAAACAGGATCTTGCTGCGGGCATTTTCCGGCTTGTCATAGTTAACTTCGTTAACCTTCAGCAGGGCAAAGTAGCGCTCACCCTCTTTCGGCGGACGAATTTTGCCGGAAATGGTATCACCGGTACGCAGGTTAAAACGGCGGATTTGGCTGGGAGAAACGTAGATATCATCGGGACCGGCAAGGTAGGAGCTGTCTGCGGAGCGCAGGAATCCAAAACCGTCCTGCAGGATCTCTAGCACGCCATCGCCAAAAATATCTTCGCCGCTTTTCGCATGCTGCTTAAGGATGGCAAAAATAATATCCTGCTTACGCATGCGCGCCAGATTTTCCAGCCCCATGCTCTCGCCAAGCGTAATCAACTCAGAAACCGGCGTATTCTTTAATTCGGTAAGATTCATAGTGGTGGGTTCTTTAAACTCGGGGTATATCTCGAACTGTATAGTGAATGGTATGACGGGGTCATCCATGCCTGTTTGCGAACTTTCCTTCCCCTGTGCGCCCATGCTGCTAGCGGTGCGACAGATCCAGCGGACGATTCTCGCTGATGGGACGAAAGAGGCGTTAACGATTTAAAACCTATGTTTTAACTTGCTGATCCATGCTTCATCCCGGTGACAAAGCCACATACAACAGGAAGAACGCTGGCGATACAGAGGTTTCAAACAGAGTAAAACTTAGATTCTAACTTTTGACTCAAACCAGATGATTCAAACTACAGGTAAGCACTGACTTAGGCAGCTTGGTTAAACTTAACACGCTTATGAGCGGACGTCTAGCGGTCAACAGCAAGAATCCGTTAACCGCCGGACGCCGTCACAAATGGCGGGCAACCTTACAGGTTGGCATCCAGAAACTCTTTCAACTGAGTCTTGGACAGCGCGCCCACTTTGGTGGCCGCAACCGCGCCGTTCTTGAACAGCAGCAGCGTCGGAATACCACGGATACCGTACTTCGGCGCAGTAGCCGGGTTTTCGTCGATATTCAGCTTAGCAATGGTCAGCTTCCCTGCATACTCGGCTGCGATTTCGTCCAGGATCGGAGCAATCATCTTGCACGGACCGCACCATTCAGCCCAGAAATCAACCAGGATCGGGCCTTCAGCCTTCAGCACGTCAGCCTCGAAGCCACTGTCGCTCAGGTGAACAATTTTATCGCTCATGTTCTACTCCACAGGATTAAGTCTGCCTTGTTGGTTATAGTAATAGCCTACTTCCCCCAACAAAGGGTTGACTTTATTTCATCGGATACGCTTTCGTAAAGCAATACTTTCGTGAAGATACGGTTAACTGTTATTCTACGCCATTATGAGCAAAACACACTTGACTGAACAGAAGTTTGCCGACTTCGCCCTGCACCCAATGGTGATAAAAGCCCTTGAATCAAAAGGGTTTCACAGCTGCACTCCCATTCAGGCACTGGCATTGCCCCTGGCGATCGCCGGGCGTGACGTTGCGGGACAGGCGCAAACCGGCACCGGCAAGACGCTAGCATTTTTAGCGTCTACTTTTCATTATCTACTGACTCATCCGGCCATTGCCGAGCGCAAAACCAATCAGCCGCGCGCGCTGATTATGGCGCCGACACGTGAGCTGGCCGTCCAGATCCACTCCGATGCCGAGCCTCTGGCCCAAGAAACCGGCCTGCGCCTGGGCCTGGCCTACGGCGGCGATGGCTATGACAAGCAGCTCCGGGTCTTAGAGCAGGGTGTTGATATTCTGATCGGCACCACCGGACGCCTGATCGACTATACCAAGCAGGGTCACGTTGACCTCGGCGCCATTCAGGTCGTGGTACTCGACGAAGCCGATCGCATGTTCGATCTGGGCTTTATC
Source organism: Edwardsiella sp. EA181011 (assembly GCF_000800725.1). Taxonomy (NCBI): domain Bacteria; kingdom Pseudomonadati; phylum Pseudomonadota; class Gammaproteobacteria; order Enterobacterales; family Hafniaceae; genus Edwardsiella; species Edwardsiella sp. EA181011. The sequence continues at coordinate 519,345 of NZ_CP011364.1, forward strand.
AAAGACATTCGCTGGCTGTTCCGCCGTATGCCGCCGACCGCCCAGCGTCTCAACATGCTGTTTTCCGCCACCCTCTCTTATCGCGTGCGTGAACTGGCGTTCGAGCATATGAACAACGCCGAGTATGTCGAGGTTGAGCCGGAGCAAAAAACCGGACACCGGATCCAGGAAGAGCTGTTCTACCCCTCCAACGAAGAGAAAATGCGCCTGCTGCAGACGCTGCTGGAAGAGGAGTGGCCGGATCGCTGCATCATTTTCGCCAACACCAAGCACCGCTGCGAGGACATCTGGGGGCACCTGGCCGCCGATGGCCACCGCGTCGGTCTGCTGACCGGGGACGTACCGCAGAAAAAACGCCTGCGCATCCTGGAAGATTTCACCAAGGGGCACATCGATATTCTGGTCGCCACCGACGTCGCCGCGCGCGGCCTGCATATCCCGGCGGTCACCCATGTGTTTAACTATGACCTGCCCGACGACTGTGAAGACTACGTACACCGCATCGGCCGTACCGGTCGTGCCGGCGCCAGCGGCAACTCCATCAGCCTCGCCTGTGAAGAGTATGTGCTGAACCTGCCGGCTATCGAAAGCTATATCGGCCATTCGATTCCGGTCAGCAAATACAACGGCGATGCCCTGCTCAAGGATCTGCCGGCCCCCAAACGCCTGAGCCGTAGCCGTAACGGCGCCGGCGCACGCCGTCCGGGATCGCCGCGCCGCGGCAGCGGCGCACCGCGCCCTAACCGTAAACGCTCAGGTTAATCAGCATGGGCAAGAGCGCCGCGTTGTATGCCGCCATCGATTTAGGCTCTAACAGCTTCCACATGCTGGTGGTGCGCGAGATGGCCGGCGGTATCCAGACGCTGGCGCGGATCAAGCGCAAGGTGCGTCTGGCCGCCGGTCTGGACGCTGACAATATTCTGTCTCCGGATGCGATGCAGCGTGGCTGGCAATGCCTGCGCCTCTTCGCTGAGCGCCTGCAGGATATTCCCATCGACCACATCCGGGTCGTTGCGACGGCGACGCTACGCATCGCCCGGAACGCCGACGCGTTTATCGAGCGAGCGCAGGAGATCCTCGGGCGTCCGGTACGCATCATCAGCGGTGAAGAGGAAGCCCGCCTGATTTATCAGGGGGTTGCCCACACAACCGGCGGCGCCCGCCAGCGGCTGGTGGTCGACATCGGCGGCGGCAGTACCGAGCTAGCCTGCGGCGAAGGCGCCAAGGCCGACGTTCTATTCAGCCTACAGATGGGCTGCGTCACGTGGCTGGAGCGCTACTTCAGCGACCGTCACCTGACACAGGCCAACTTTGCCCGTGCCGGCGATGCCGCGCATGCGATGATAGCCCCGGTGCGCGACACGCTGCTACGCCATGGCTGGCAGGCCTGCGTCGGCGCATCCGGTACCGTGCAGGCTCTGCAGGAGATCATGGTCGCCCAGGGGATGGACGAACGTATCACCCTGGATAAGCTGTGTCAGCTGCGCGATCGCGCCATTGAGTGCGGTAAGCTTGAAGAGCTGGAGATCGATGGACTGACCCTGGAGCGCGCTCTGGTGTTCCCCAGCGGCCTGGCCATTCTGATCGCCCTGTTTGAGGCGCTGCATATCGACAGTATGACCCTCTCCGGCGGCGCGCTGCGCGAGGGGCTGGTCTATGGCATGCTGGCGCTGCCGGTGGGCTGCGATGTCCGAACTCGGACGCTGCACAACATTCAGCGGCGCTTTTTAATCGATGAAGGGCAGGCCGAGCGGGTCTGGCATCTGGCCGACAGTCTGGCCCGGCAGCTAACCCCCCCGTGGCCGCTGGACAGCTGCGCCCATACGCTGCTGCACGCGGCCTGCCTGCTCCATGAGCTGGGGCTGAGCGTCGATGTGCGTCAGGCGCCGCAGCACGCCGCCTATCTGGTTCGCCATCTGGATCTGCCCGGCTTCACGCCGGCGCAGAAAAAGCTGTTGGCGACCCTACTGGCTAACCAGAGCGGTCCGCTCAATCTGGCGCTGTTTGGCCAGCAGAACGCCGTTCCGCTACGCACCGCCCAGCGACTGTGTCGTCTGCTGCGCCTGGCGATCATTTTCGCCAGTCAACGCCACGACGGCGCGCTGCCGTCGCTGCTGACGCAGGTCGGCGAGGAGGACGCCCTGCGCCTGATCCTGCCGACGGGCTGGCTCGCCGCTCACCCGCTGCGCGCCGAAAGCCTGCAGCAAGAGAGCCTCTGGCAGGGCTACGCCCACTGGCCGCTGCAGATCGTCGAAGCGACGTCGGCGTAATGTCGGATCCCACGCCGCGCGGGACGCTCGTCGGGCGCCCCGCGCGCGTTTTCTTTCGCGCGTATTTCCCTTAGTCCTGCGGCGATTTCGCCCGCGCCAGCTGCGCCTTCAGATTGGCCAGGTGGGACTGTCCTCGCTGCATGCGCTCCTGTGGGCTGACCACCTTACGGGCGCTCTCCCAGCTCAGATCGTCCTGCGGCAGCTCCAGCAGAAAACGGCTGGGCTCCGGACGCACCTGCTCACCGTACTGGCGGCGCTCGCGGCACAGGGTAAACACCAACTCTTTCTGGGCCCGGGTAATGCCGACGTAGGCCAGGCGCCGCTCCTCATCGACGTTGTCCTCATCGATGCTGCTCTGATGCGGCAGCAGCCCCTCCTCCATGCCGACCAGATACACGTAGGGGAACTCCAGCCCCTTAGAGGCATGTAGGGTCATCAGCTGTACCTGATCGGCCTCCTCCTCAGACTCTCCCCGCTCCATCATGTCGCGCAGCGTAAAGCGATTCACCACCTGCGTCAGGGTCATCGGCTCATCCAGATCGCTACCCTGCAGCATGTCGGTCATCCAGCCGAACAGCTGATTGACGTTCTTCATGCGCATCTCCGCCGCGCGCGGACTGGCCGACGTTTCAAACAGCCAGCTCTCATAGTCGATGCCGTGGATCAGATCGCGTACCGCCGCCGTTGCGTCGCGCTCACACAGCTGGGACAGCTCATCCATCCAGCGGGTAAAATGCTGCAGCGACGCCAGACCGCGGCCGCTCAGTGTCTGCTCCAGCCCCACGTCAAAGCTGGCGCGAAACAGGCTGATGCCGCGCTGATTCGCCCACGCCCCAAGCTTTTGTAGGGTCGAGGGGCCTATCTCTCGCCGCGGCGTATTGACGATACGTAAAAAGGCGCTGTCATCATCTGGGTTGGTCAACACCCGCAGATAGGAGAGCAGATCTTTGATCTCCGCGCGGGAAAAGAAAGAGGTTCCGCCCGAAATCTTGTACGGAATGCGGTTTTGCATCAGCATTTTTTCGAACACCCGCGACTGGTGATTGCCACGGTAGAGGATCGCATAGTCGCTGTAGGCAGTTTTGTGAATAAAGTGATGGGCGATCAGTTCACCGACCACGCGCTCCGCCTCATGATCCTCATTGTTAGCCGTGATCACCTTGAGCGGCTCACCGTAGCCCAGCTCAGAAAACAGGCGTTTTTCAAAGACGTGTGGGTTATTGGCGATCAGGATATTGGCCGCCTTAAGAATGCGCTGCGAAGAGCGGTAGTTCTGCTCCAGCTTGATCACCTGCAGCGCCGGAAAGTCCTCTTTCAGCAGTACCAGATTCTGCGGGCGCGCGCCGCGCCAGGAGTAGATGGACTGATCGTCGTCGCCCACCACGGTAAAGCGAGCGCGGCTGCCGACCAGCAGCTTCACCAGCTCATACTGGCTGGTGTTGGTATCCTGATACTCATCGACCAGCAGGTAACGGATGCGCTGTTGCCAGCGCTCGCGCACCTCCGGGTCACGGCGCAGCAGCAGCGTCGGCAGCAGGATCAGATCGTCAAAATCCAGTACATTGCAGGACTTGAGCTGGGTGTCATACAGGCCATAGCAGTCGGCGAACAGCCGATCCCGCGCTGAACGCGCCTGCGCCGCCGCCTGGGCGGGATCGATCAGATCGTTCTTCCAGTTGGAGATAGTCGCGATCAGCTGTTGCAGCTGGGTTTTGTCCTTTTCCAGCCAGCGCTCGGTCAGATCGGTCAGCAAAGCCAGCTGATCCTGATCGTCGAACAGGGAGAAATTGGACTTCATCCCCAGCGCCTTATACTCACGCTTGATGATCTCCAGCCCCAGGGTGTGGAAAGTTGAAATCATCAGCCCACGGGCCTCTTTGCGCCCCAGCGTCTGCGCCACGCGCTCTTTCATCTCGCGCGCGGCCTTATTGGTGAAGGTGACGGCGGCGATGTGGCGCGCCTGATAGCCGCACACGCGGATCAGGTGGGCTATCTTGTTGGTGATCACCCGGGTCTTACCGGAGCCGGCGCCCGCCAGAACCAGACAGGGGCCGGTAACAAATTCGACGGCCTGCTGTTGACCGGGATTTAAGCGCATGACGATATTCCTGCTAATGATGACCCCCGTGGGCGGGAGGCGATTGTAGCAGAAAGCGACGACGGAAAAAAAACCGCGCCGTCGGCGCATTGCCTGCGCTGCGCCGCCGCCGTACACTACGCAGGTTTTCATCACGCCGGTGAGCGGTCGCATACCGTCCGACGCCTGCGCGATCTCTGCGTCACCGCTCTTAATAACCCTAAGGATACCCCCATGGCCCGCCGCGCCGCCGCACTGCACATTCTGGTCGAGAGTCAGGCCGAAGCCGAATCGCTGCTGCAAAAGCTGAAGCGAGGTGCCTCATTTCAAACGCTGGCGCGTCGCCATTCCCGCTGTCCCTCCAAGCGCCAGGGTGGCGACCTGGGGGAGTTTACGAAGGGAAACATGGTGCCCGAGTTTGATCGCGCCGTCTTCAGCGGCCCGCTGCTGACCCCTATCGGCCCGATCAAAACCCGTTTCGGCTACCACATCATTAAGGTGCTGTACCGCAGCTAACCGGCGACGGCCACGCGCTTCATATCGGTCATATAGCCGCGCAGGCGCTCGCCGACCGTCTCAATGGGATGCTGACGGATGGCCTGATTGACCTCGCGCAGCGCGGCGTTATCCACCGCCTCCGCCGGCAGCGGCTGCCCCAGATCTCCCGGCTGCAGAGTCGCCATAAACCCTTGACGCAGCAGCGGAACGGCCGCGTTGGCAAACAGGTAGTTGCCATATTCGGCGGTATCAGAGATAACCACGTTCATCTCATACAGCCGCCGACGTGCGATGGTATTGGCGATCAGCGGAAGCTCATGCAGCGACTCATAGTAGGCGGACTCGGCGACGATGCCGGAGGCGACCATGGTTTCGAAGGCCAGCTCGACCCCGGCCTTCACCATCGCCACCAGCAGCACACCGCGATCAAAATAGGTCTGCTCATCGATCTTGCCCTCAAACGGCGGCGCCTTTTCAAAGGCGCTTTCACCGGTCTCCGCGCGCCAGGTCAGCAGGTGGGCATCGTCCTCGGCCCAGTCCGCCATCATCCCCTGAGAGAAGGTGCCGGAGAGAATGTCATCCATATGCTTGGCAAACAGCGGCGCCATCAGCGTCTTAAGCTGCTCGGCCAGCGCGTAGGCGCGCAGCTTGGCGGGATTGGAGAGGCGATCCATCATCAGGGTGATCCCGCCCTGCTTCAGGGCCTCGGTGATGGTCTCCCAGCCAAACTGGATCAGCTTGCCGGCCCAGGCCGGATCGGCCCCCTCGGCGACCAGACGCTCATAGCACAGCAGTGAGCCGGTCTGCAGCATCCCACACAGAATGGTCTGCTCGCCCATCAGGTCAGACTTTACCTCCGCCACAAACGATGACTCCAGCACCCCGGCGCGATCGCCGCCGGTCGCCGACGCCCACGCCTTGGCAATCGCCATCCCCTCGCCGCGCGGATCGTTTTCCGGGTGTACCGCGATCAGGGTCGGCACGCCAAAGCCGCGCTTATACTCCTCGCGCACTTCGGTGCCGGGGCACTTGGGAGCAACCATCACTACGGTGATGTCCGGACGGATCTGCTGTCCTACCTCAACAATATTAAAGCCGTGCGAATACCCCAGCGCTGCCCCTTGCTTCATCAGCGGCTGCACCGCGCTGACCACGGCGGCATGCTGTTTGTCCGGCGTCAGGTTGATAACCAGATCGGCCTGTGGGATCAGGGCCTGATAATCCCCGACGCGGAAACCGTGCTCGGTGGCGCGGCGATAGGAGTCGCGCCGTTCGGCGATCGCCTCTGTCCGCAGGGCATAGGCGACGTCCAGCCCCGAGTCGCGCATGTTCAGCCCCTGGTTCAGCCCCTGGGCGCCGCAGCCGACGATCACCACCTGCTTACCGCGCAGGGCATTGGCCCCATCGGTAAACTCCGTTCGCGCCATAAAACGGCACTTGCCCAACTGCGCCAGCTGCTGGCGCAGATTCAGCGTATTAAAATAGTTGCTCATGCTGCACTCCATCCTGTTCAGTGATGTGGCCGTGCTCCCGGCAATATTGCCGGCGACACCCCGTTGTCTGTTACCCTGCCCGTCCGGCGCCTGTCCGGCGGCGATAAATCCATCATAGGCTAGGACGGATGTTGCTTAAATTGATATATTGAGAAGATGTAATTGCGTATTTTGCAACAACTGAGGCGACGCCATACGATGGATATCCGCGATCTGAAGCTGTTTTTACACCTGTCTGAAAGCCGCCATTTTGGCCGTACCGCAGCGGCGGTGCACGTCAGTCCCTCCACGCTATCGCGCCAGATCCAGCGTTTAGAGGAGGAGCTCGGCCAACCGCTGTTGCTACGCGACAACCGCGATGTCCGCCTGACGGCGGCAGGCGAACAGCTGCAGGATTTCGCCCGCCAGACGCTGCTGCACTACCGACAACTGCGCGGCGGGTTGGACAGCTACGGCGCGGCGCTGTGCGGCGAGCTGCACCTGTTCTGCTCCGTAACCGCCGCCTACAGCCATCTACCGCCGATCCTGGACCGTTTTCGCGCCCATCATCCGCAGGTGGATATTCGCCTGACCACCGGCGACGCCGCCGACGCCGTCGGCAAAGTTCAGGGCGGCACGGCGGATCTGGCTATCGCAGGACGACCGCAGTCGCTACCCGCCAGCGTTGAATTCTGCCCAATTGGCGAAATCCCGCTGCGGCTGATCGCCCCGGCTCAGCCCTGCCCGGTACACCGTCAGGCGCAGCGCCCCCGCCCAGACTGGGCGCAGATCCCATTTATTCTGCCGCAGCACGGGCCGGCGCGGCAGCGTATCGATCAGTGGTTTCGCCGCCGCCGTATCCCGGCACCGCGTATTTATGCCACCGTCGCCGGTCATGAAGCCATCGTCTCCATGGTGGCGCTGGGCTGCGGCATCGCCCTGCTGCCCGAGGTAGTGATCGACAACAGCCCGGACAGCGTACGCACCCGCATCGTCACGCTGGACAACGACGTTACCATCGCCCCCTTTGAGCTCGGCGTCTGCGTGCAGCATAAACGCCTGCGCGAGCCGCCGATCACCGCCTTCTGGTCGCTGCTGGCCCACGCGGCGCCTTAAGCGCTATCCCTGCAAAAAGAAGCGAAACGCCGGATTCCCCGTCTCATCGTGACACTCATAGCCCAGCTCCTTGAGACGCGCCTCGAAGCTGGCATCGCTGTCCGGCCGCTCAAACGCCGCCAGCACCCGGCCAAAGTCGGTACCGTGGCTGCGATAGTGAAACAGGGAGATGTTCCAATGGGTGCCCAGGGTATGCAGGAACTTCAGCAGCGCCCCGGGCGCCTCGGGAAACTCAAAGCTATACAGCCGCTCATGCAGCGGCTTACTGGGCCGGCCGCCCACCATATAGCGCACGTGCAGCTTGGCCATCTCATCATCGGAGAGATCCACCACCTGATAGCCGCCGCCGCGCAGCGAGGCGATGATCTCCTCACGCTCGCCACGCCCGCCGGTCAGCCGCACGCCGACAAAAATGCAGGCGCTGTCGGCATCGGCATAGCGGTAGTTAAACTCGGTCACCGAGCGCCCCCCCAGCAGCTGACAAAACGCCAGGAAGCTGCCCTTACGCTCCGGGATGGTCACCGCCAGCAGCGCCTCGCGCTGCTCACCCAGCTCACAGCGCTCGGAGACATAGCGTAGACCGTGGAAGTTCAGATTGGCGCCGGACAACACGTGTGCCAGCCGTTCGCCGCGCAGCGCATGTCGCTGGACATACTGTTTCAACCCGGCCAGCGCCAGCGCACCCGAGGGCTCCGCGACGGCCCGTACATCCTCAAACAGATCCTTGACGGCGGCGCAGATAGCGTCGCTATTCACCGTAATCACATCGTCCAGATAGCGCTGGCACAGGCGGAACGTCTCGTCACCGATGCGTTTGACCGCCACGCCCTCGGCAAACAGACCAACCCGCGGCAGATCTACCGGCTGACCGGCATCCAGCGCCGCGCGCAGGCAGGCGGAGTCCTCGGCCTCCACGCCGATCACCTTGACCTGCGGCATCAGCTGTTTAATCAGTACGGCCACGCCGGCGGCCAGCCCACCGCCGCCCACCGGTACAAAAATACGGTCGAGGTGGGCATCCTGCTGCAACAGCTCCAGCGCCAGGGTTCCCTGACCCGCGATCACCGCCGGATGATCGAAGGGCGGAATAAAGGTCATGCCGGTTTCCTGTGCCATCTGGATGGCATGGGCCTTGGCCTCATCAAAGTTGGCGCCGTGCAGCAGTACCCGGCCACCGAAGCCGCGTACCGCCTCAACCTTGATCTCTGCCGTCGCCCGCGGCATGACAATGGTGGCCGCGATCCCCAGTCGCGACGCCGACAGCGCCACGCCCTGGGCGTGATTTCCCGCCGAGGCGGTGATCACGCCGCAGGCCCGCTGGGCCTCACTCAGCCCGGCGATCATCGCGTAGGCGCCGCGCAGCTTAAAGCTGTGTACCGGCTGGCGATCCTCGCGCTTGACCAGAATATGGTTACCCAGGCGGCCTGAAAGCTTTTCCATCGCCTGCAGCGGCGTGACCTGCGCCGCCTCATACACCGGCGAGCGCAGCACCGCCCGCAGGTATTCCGCGCCGTCCGGCGCCGAAGAGATAAGGGGGTTCGATGCCATCGTTAGCCTCCCAGCTTCGCTCTATCGCGCACCGCGCCACGATCGGCGCTGGTCGCCAGACTGGCATAGGCACGCAGGGCCAGCGAGACCGTACGGCGCCGGTCGCGCGGAGTCCACGCCTGCGCGCCCCGCGCTAGCTCCTGCTGGAGACGCAGCGCCAGCTCGCTTTCGGCAATGGCTAAGCGGATATGGCGCGCCGGGATATCGATCTCGATCGGATCGCCGTCGCGCACCAGCGCAATGGCGCCGCCGCTGGCGGCCTCCGGCGAGACATGCCCGATGGACAGGCCGGAGGTTCCGCCGGAAAAGCGCCCGTCGGTGATCAGAGCGCACTGCTTTCCCAGCCCCATCGACTTGAGGTAGGCGGTAGGATAGAGCATCTCCTGCATTCCCGGCCCTCCCCTGGGCCCTTCATAGCGGATCACCAGCGCGTCGCCGGGGTGGATCCGCCCACCGAGTATCGCCTCGACGGCCTCCTCCTGACTTTCAAACACCCGGGCCAGGCCGCGGAAGATCAGGCTATCGGACTCAACGCCGGCGGTCTTGACGATGCAGCCGTCCTGCGCCAGGTTGCCCGAGAGCACCGCCAGCCCCCCATCCTGACTGTAGGCATGTTCACGCGCGCGGATACAGCCATGCTGCCGATCCCTGTCCAACGCATCCCAGCGGCAGGACTGCGAAAAAGGCACGACGGTACGCAGCCCCGCCGGGCCGGCACTGTACAGAGATGACAGCGCCTCATCGTCGCTGCGCATGATGTCGTAGCTCGCCAGGGTTTCACTCAGGTCCAGTCCCAGAACGTTAACGACGCCCCGATTGAGCAGCCCGGCGCGATCCAGCTCGCCCAGGATCCCCATCACGCCGCCCGCGCGGTGTACGTCCTCCATGTGGTAATCCGGCGTGCTGGGCGCAACCTTGCACAGGTGCGGCACCTGGCGTGACAGGCGATCGATGTCCGTCAGGGTAAAGTCGATCTCCCCCTCCTGCGCCGCGGCCAGCAGATGCAGTACCGTATTGGTCGATCCCCCCATGGCGATATCCAGCGTCATGGCATTCTCAAAGGCCGCCTTGCCGGCGATACTGCGCGGCAGCGCTGACGCATCATCCTGTTCATAGTAGCGGCGGGTCAGAGCGACGATACGCCGCCCCGCCTCTTCGAACAGCGCCCGGCGATCGGCGTGGGTCGCCAGCAGGGAGCCGTTACCCGGCAGCGCCAGCCCCAGCGCCTCGGTCAGGCAGTTCATGGAGTTGGCGGTAAACATCCCGGAGCAGGAGCCGCAGGTTGGGCAGGCGGCACGCTCGATCTGTTCACTCTGCGCATCGCTGACCTGCGGGTTGGCTCCCTGGATCATCGCATCGACCAGATCCAGCTTAATCAGTTGGTCAGACAGCTTGGTCTTCCCAGCTTCCATCGGCCCACCGGAGACGAAGATCGCCGGGATATTCAGGCGCAGCGCCGCCATCATCATCCCAGGCGTGATCTTGTCGCAGTTGGAGATGCAGACCATGGCATCGGCGCAGTGGGCATTGACCATATATTCAACGGAGTCGGCGATAAGCTCCCGCGAGGGGAGCGAATAGAGCATGCCGCCGTGCCCCATGGCGATACCGTCATCCACGGCGATGGTATTAAACTCTTTCGCTACGCCGCCGGCGGCCTCGATCTGCGCGGCGACCAGCTGGCCCAAATCGCGCAGATGCACATGGCCCGGCACAAACTGGGTAAACGAGTTCACCACGGCAATGATCGGCTTGCCGAAATCCGCGTCGGTCATTCCGGTCGCGCGCCACAGCGCGCGGGCACCGGCCATATTACGGCCATGGGTAGTCGTGGCAGAACGATACTTAGGCATGCACAATTCACTCCCTGCGTTACCCGCGCTGCGCGGGAAAATCAATGAACAGGCGCCGCGCTCCCGGCGCCCCATCGGCTCAGCCTACCGGCACGGCAGGCTTACGGATTCACCGGGTCAAGCCAGCCAAAGCGGTCCTCGGTCTGGCCGTTGAACAGGCCAAAAAAGGCCTGCTGCACCCGCTTGGTGATAGGGCCACAGCGGCCAATCCCGACCTGGATACTGTCCACGCTGCGCACCGGCGTGATTTCGGCCGCCGTGCCCGACATGAAAATTTCATCGGCCAGGTACAGCGCCTCGCGTGACAGCACCTGCTCCCGAACCTCCAGCCCCTGCGCCTGTGCCAAGGTGATGATCGCGTCGCGGGTGATCCCCGGCAGGGCGGCGGAGGTAAACGGCGGCGTGAAGATCACCCCGTTTTTCACCATAAACAGGTTTTCACCAGCGCCCTCAGAAACATAGCCGTGGACATCCAGCGCAATGCCCTCCTGATAACCGTGGCGCCGCGCCTCTGATCCCACCAGCAGCGAAGAGAGATAGTTTCCCCCGGCCTTGGCCGCGGTCGGGATGGTGTTGGGCGCGGCCCGGTGCCAGGACGAAACCATGGCATCGATGCCCTGTTCCAGCGCCTCCTCCCCCAGATAGGTCCCCCAGGGGAAGGCGGCGAGGATCACATCCGTGCTATAGCCCGCGGGGGGATTCACGCCCATGCCGACGTCACCGATAAAGACCAGCGGGCGGATATAGGCGCTCGACAGCTGATTCCGACGCAGGGTTTCACGGCAGGCGGCCATCAGCTCGTCAACGCTGTAGGCCAGCGGCATGCGGTAGATACGCGCCGAATCATGCAGGCGCTGCATATGTTCACGGTGGCGGAATACCGCCGGGCCGCGATGGGTTTCGTAGCAACGCACTCCCTCAAAAACCGAGGTGCCGTAGTGCAGGGCGTGAGACATCACGTGTACTCGGGCCTCACCCCAGGGCACCATGTCGCCGTTAAACCAGATATAATCCGCTTTCTTAGTGGTCATTGACTTATTCCTTTTGGCGACCTGCGCCTGATTCAATAACGGGAAAAATCACTCAGCCCAGCGCCTGGCGGCGGGGCAGCATGCGCAGCGATCGCGGGGCGCTGACGTCCACCCGCGCGACGTCTAGCAGCTTACTCAGCTGGGACGACAGCAGCGTGACCGGCCGCGTACTGGCCACCGTCAGCTCAATACTGACGCTATCGCAGTCGCTGTCCTGAGCCATGTTCATCGCGTGGATCTCAAAGCCTCGATGACGCACCACGCGCAGAACCCGCTCCAGGATCTCCGGACGACGGCGTGCCTGAATGGCCAGATGGTGTTGGAATGAAGGACTCTGCATCATGATACGTTCTCCAGCATAGATTCGTTGCCTGCGCCCGGCGGCACCAGCGGCCAGACATTTTCAAATTCGTCGATAGCGACCTGCAGCAGATAAGGGCCCGGGGTGCTAAACAGGGCCTCCAGCGCCTCTGCCACCTGCGCCTTGCGGCTGATGCGCTGCCCCGGGATATCAAACGCCTGCGCCAGGGTTAAAAAATCCGGGTTATCGGAGAGATCGGTTTCGCTGTAGCGGGCGTCAAAGAACAGCTGCTGCCACTGGCGTACCATCCCCAGACGCTGGTTATCCAGCAGCACGATTTTCAGCGGCAGCCTGGCTCGCTTGATGGTGCCCAGCTCCTGAACGTTCATCATGAAAGAGCCGTCGCCGGATACGCAGATCACGCAGTCGTCAGGGCGAGCGACCTGTGCGCCAACCGCGGCCGGGATCCCGAACCCCATGGTCCCCAGCCCGCTGGAGGTAATAAAATCCTGCGGCAGGGAAAATCGCATATGCTGAGCGCTCCACATCTGATGCTGTCCGACATCGGTGGTGACCACCGCCTGCGGCGGCTTACGCTCGGAGAGCTGACGCAAAAACAGCGGCGCATAAATAGCTTCGCCGGGATGGTCATAGCGCCAGGCATGCTGCGCCTTAAGCGCCGCCACCTGCTGCCGCCATGGGGCGATATCCAGCGGCATGGTCAGCGCCGACAGCAGCGGTTTCAGATCGCCGCACAGCAACACGTGCGCCTGACGCAGCTTGCCCAGCTCCGCCGGATCGATATCCAGATGGATCACCTGCGCCTGCGGCGCAAAGGCATCGAGGCGACCGGTAACGCGATCGTCAAAGCGAGCGCCGACGGCGATCAGCAAATCGCACTGCTGAACCGCCAGATTGGCCGCCTTACAGCCGTGCATCCCCAGCATCCCCAGGTAAGTGGGGTGACGATCATCGGCGGCGCCCAGCCCCTTTAGTGTCGCGGCGACCGGTATCCCGCTGCGCGACACCAGCGCGCGCAGCGCCGGCACCGCACCGGCCATCCCTACACCGCCCCCCACGTACAGCACCGGACGCTGCGCCTGCGCCAGCATGGCACGCGCCTGCGCCAACGCCGCTGGCTGGCAGGGTGTCTGCGCCGACGCCACGCTGCACATCGGCGTAGCCAGCGTCCCCTGCGCCAGCTGAATATCTTTGGGAATATCGATCAGCACCGGCCCTGGACGCCCCTGCATCGCAATGGCAAACGCGCGATCCATCACCTCCGGCAGCTCGGCCAGCGAGGTCACCATGAAGCTGTGTTTGGTACAGGCCAGCGACAGACCTAGAACATCCATCTCCTGAAAAGCGTCGGTGCCAATCAGCGCTGAAGCGACCTGTCCGGTAATCGCCACCAGCGGCACCGAATCCATCATGGCATCGGCCAGGCCGGTGATCAGGTTGGTGGCACCGGGGCCAGAGGTGGCGATACAGACGCCAACGCGGCCACTGGCGCGGGCATAGCCAATCGCCGCCATCACCGCGCCCTGCTCGTGCCGGCACAGCAAATGGGCTACACCGCCGTCATACAGCGCATCGTACAGCGGCATAATCGCGCCGCCCGGATAACCGAAAACCTGGTTCACCCCCTGCGCACGTAACGCTTGTACTACCCACTGCGCTCCATTCATAATTAATTCCCCGACCCTGTCCTAGTTTTTAGAATTTTATGCTAATTCAAGCTATCCCTGCCTCCGCCGGCCGCAGCGTAAAAAAAAGCCCCCGGACCGGATGGTGCGGAGGCTCTTTTCTGATTTTGGCTTGATTTCTAAGCCCTTCTTCGTCCAAGTGCAGCCCCGCACGGTGGGATAATAATCACCACCACGCTAATCACGACTAGGCTAATCACTTGGACGAATAGGCTCATAAACAGTGAAATCTGTTGTTTTGACATACGATACTTACAGAGGTATCACAGTTTTTTGCTCGCTGACAACCCTTTTTTTGCGCATGAAGTGCACCATCCCTGGCGTAATATCGAGCAACACATTGAGTTAGCTAATTTTTATAGACTGATGCTGACGTGGCATTTTCTCTGTCATCGATACACCGCGCGTATCGCGGCCAAAGGCGATCAGCGCCGCGATCGTGAGCGCGACGCAGGCCGCAGTGATGGCCATCGCCAGCGCATAATTTTGCCCATGATCGGCGGCGATTGACGCTTGCATCGTTGCGTTCACCGACGCAATCAGATTACCCAGCTGGTAGACAAAGCCCGGCAATACCGCACGGGCATTGGCCGGCACTAGCTCGTTCAGATAGGTCGGGATCACGCCCCAGGCTCCCTGCACCATAAACTGCATCACAAAGGCGCCGACGCCCAGCATCAGCGAGCCGCTGGAAAAGGCCCACAGCGGGATCACCGGAAGCGCCAGCAGCGCCGCCAGCATGATGGCGCGTTTACGACCGATCCGCTCCGACAGGGCGCCGAAGAACACACCCCCAATAATTGACGCAATATTGTAGGTAACGGCAATGATACTGATGATATTTGTCGAGAAACCATGCTGTACCCTAAGAAACGTAGGATAGAGATCCTGAGTGCCGTGGCTAAAGAAATTAAACGCCGCCATCAGCGCGATCAGATAAACGCACAGCTTCCAGTGACGCCTCAGCACCGGCAGCAGCGCGACGCTCTGATGCCGCGCGCGCGCCGCCAGCCAGACCGGTGACTCAGGGACATAAAAATAGATGAAGGGCAGTAAAACGATCGGCACGGCACCAATGATAAACATACCGCGCCAGCCCAGCGCCTGGGCACATAATCCGTAGATCACCGCCGCCAGCAAATAGCCAAACGGGTAGCCCGCCTGAAAAATACCGGACATCAGCCCGCGTGAGCGATCGGGAATGGTTTCCATGGTCAATGATGATGCGACACCCCAAATTCCCCCATCGCAACGCCGTATAGCGCCCGTAGCAGCAGGAAAATCAGCAGCGAGGGCGCCGCGGCGGAGAGCAGCTCAAACAGGGAAAAGAAGATAATATTCAGCATCAAAATGGGGCGGCGCCCATACTTCTCCGCCGCCCGACCAAAAATTAACGCGCCGATCGGGCGTACCGCCAGCGTGAGCAGAATGGCCAGCGTGACCTGCTCCACCCCGACGTGAAACGTACGGGCGATATCGCTAAGTAGGAAGACCAGAATGAAAAAATCGAATGAATCCAGCGTCCAGCTTAAAAAGCTGGCGATAGCAACGTTACGCTGCCGCGCAGACCAACCAAGCATGATATGTTACCTTTGCATAGGGTATAGGGTAAGAAGACTGCC
The DNA here is from genome assembly GCF_000800725.1 of Edwardsiella sp. EA181011. Classification (NCBI taxonomy): domain Bacteria; kingdom Pseudomonadati; phylum Pseudomonadota; class Gammaproteobacteria; order Enterobacterales; family Hafniaceae; genus Edwardsiella; species Edwardsiella sp. EA181011. Next base: position 534,839 of record NZ_CP011364.1, read on the forward strand.
TTTACGCCCTCAGCCTGGATGGTTATCTCTATTGTTGGCAGGACGTCAGCCTTTTGTATAATTTTTGTTAAAATACCCCTAACCTTTCTGCTGGGTAAATCGCCGACGGGTTACATTTGTTGTTAATATGTTAATAATTATTGCATAACCACGGCCTTTCCGCGTACGTCCCCGCATCCCTAACGCTGCCCCCTTTCCCCGCCCAACGCTTGCGCCATGATGACATGCCGAAAGGAGAGACCATCATGACTCTGGCCACTGTATACACGCGCGCCGCTCTGGGTATTCAAGCCCCCGAGGTCCGCATTGAGGCGCATATCGGCAACGGCCTGCCGGGCTTTACCCTGGTGGGCCTGCCGGAAACGGCCGTACGCGAAGCCAAAGATCGGGTGCGCTGCGCCATGCTGAGCAGCGGGTTTCAGTTCCCGCCGAAGCGCATTACGCTGAACCTGGCGCCCGCCGATCTGCCCAAGGAGGGGGGCCGCTACGATCTGCCGATGGCGCTGGCGCTGCTGCTGGCGTCTGGGCAGCTGGCCCCGCGCATATCCGTTGGCGACTATGAATTTCTCGGTGAACTGGCCCTGTCCGGCGATCTACGCCCGGTACAGGGGGCTCTACCCGCCGCGCTGAGCGCCGCCCGCGCGAGGCGTACCCTGATAGCGCCCAGCGATAACGCGGCGGAACTCGGGCTGCTGACCGCCCCACGGCCCCCCGTCGCGCCGTCGTTGCTGGCCGTCTGCGCCTTTCTGAGCGGCCAGGCATCCCTGGAGGCCGCGCCGGCCGGCGAAATGACGAGCGACTGCGCCGGCACCGGCGATATGGCCGACATTATCGGTCAGGCGCAGGCGCGGCGGGCGCTGGAGATCGCCGCCGCCGGTGGGCATAACCTGCTACTGATCGGACCGCCGGGCACCGGTAAAACCATGCTGGCCTGCCGCCTGCCGGGCCTGCTACCGCCGATGACTCCGGATGAGGCGCTAGAGCAGGCGGCCATCAGCAGCCTGGCCTCCCCAGGTGCGATGCCACCACGCTATGGCGTGCGCCCCTTTCGCGCGCCACACCACAGCGCCTCCATGGCCGCGCTGATCGGCGGAGGGCCGCTGCCGAAGCCCGGCGAGATCTCGTTGGCTCATCACGGCGTCCTGTTTCTTGACGAGCTGGCCGAATTCGACCGGCGAACCCTGGACGCCCTGCGCGAACCGCTGGAGTCCGGCGTTGTCCACCTGTCTCGCGCCAGGATAAAGGTCAGCTTTCCCGCCCGGGTACAGCTGGTGGCGGCCATGAACCCCAGCAGCGGTGGCCACGCAGACGGACGCGATCGCCGGGCGGCAGCGCCGCAGGTGCTAAGATACCTTTCACGGCTGTCCGGCCCCCTGCTTGACCGCTTCGATCTGTCGATCGATGTTCCGCCGCTGCCACCGGGCCAGCTAGCCCGCCAACGGGCGGATGGCGAAGACAGTGCGACCCTGCGCCGGCGGGTCTGCGCCGCCCGGGCGCGGCAGTACGCCCGCGGCGGCCGACTCAATGCGCATTTGGAGGGCGCCGCCCGCGACCGCGACTGCCGCCTGATACCGGACGATGCCCTCTATCTGGAGCAGGCGCTCACGCGCCTGGCGCTATCGGTACGCGCCTGGCACCGGCTGCTGAAAGTCGCTCGTACGCTGGCGGATCTGGAAGGATGCGATGACATTGCACGCCGCCATCTGGCCGAGGCGCTGAGCTACCGCGCCATGGATCGGCTGCTGCTCACCCTGCAGCGGGGCTAAAACGCATCACGCCCGCACGGCGCGGGCGTGATGGCTCGGATGCTACGTCATGGGCTCACGACCAGTTCAGGATCACCTTGCCTGAATGCCCCGAGCGCATCGCGTCAAATCCCTTCTGAAAATCATCGATAGCGTATTGATGGGTGATGATCGGCGTCAGATCGAGGCCTGATTGGATCAGCGCCGCCATCTTGTACCAGGTTTCAAACATCTCACGCCCATAGATCCCCTTAATCAACAGCCCCTTAAAAATCACCTGGTTCCAGTCGATGGCCATATCGCCCGGCGGGATACCCAGCATGGCGATCTTACCGCCGTGATTCATGGTATCCAACATCGTACGAAAGGCCGGCGGTGCGCCGGACATCTCCAGCCCGACGTCAAACCCTTCGCTCATCCCCAGCGCCTGCATCACCTCCGGTAGCGACTCCCGGCTGACGTTAACCGCCCGCGTCACGCCCATCTTACGCGCCAGATCCAGACGATAGTCATTCACATCGGTGATCACCACGTGGCGCGCCCCCACGTGGCGACAGACCGCCGCGGCCATGATGCCGATCGGCCCGGCCCCGGAGACCAGCACATCCTCCCCGACCAGATCGAACGAGAGCGCCGTATGCACCGCGTTGCCGAACGGATCGAAAATCGCCGCCAGCGTATCGGGAATATTGTCGGGGATCTTGAACGCATTGAAGGCCGGGATTACCAGATACTCGGCAAAGGCCCCTTGGCGGTTAACGCCAACGCCGATGGTATTACGGCACAGGTGGGTGCGCCCGGCGCGACAGTTACGACAGTGTCCACAGGTGATGTGACCCTCACCGGAGACGCGGTCGCCAATGCGGAAGCCGCTGACCTCCTGGCCGACGGCCACCACCTCACCCACGTACTCATGCCCGACCACCATCGGTACCGGAATGGTCTTCTGCGACCACGCATCCCAGTTATAGATATGGACATCCGTCCCGCAGATCGCCGTCTTACGGATTTTGATCATGATATCGTTGTGGCCCAGCGCCGGCAGCGGCACATCGGTCATCCAGATACCCTCTTCGGCTTTCAGTTTGGATAAGGCTTTCATATCAGACCTCTAGGCAATGACGCCAAGCTGTTTACCAACGCGGATAAAGGCGGCCACGGCCTGTTCAATCTGCGCAGGCGTATGGGCTGCCGACATCTGGGTACGAATACGGGCCTGCCCCTGCGGCACCACCGGATAGAAGAACCCGGTCACATAGATCCCTTCCTGCAGCAGCAGATCGGCAAAGCGCTGCGCCAGCGGCGCCTCCCCCAGCATCACCGGGATAATGGCGTGATCGGCGCCGGCCAGGGTAAAACCGGCGGCGGTCATCTTTTCACGGAACAGGCGGGCGTTATCCCATAGGCGAGCGCGCAAATCGTCCCCCTGAGCCAGCAGGGTCAGCACTCGGGACGAGGCGGCGACGATGGCCGGCGCCAGCGAGTTGGAGAACAGATACGGCCGCGAGCGCTGACGCAGCCACTCGACGACCTCTTTACGGGCCGCGGTATAGCCGCCGGAGGCCCCGCCCAGGGCTTTGCCCAGTGTGCCGGTAATAATATCGACGCGCCCCATCACGCCGCAGTACTCCGGTGTCCCCCGCCCCTGAGCGCCGACAAACCCGACGGCGTGTGAGTCGTCCACCATCACCAGGGCGTCATATTCATCCGCCAGATCGCAAATCGACCTCAGATCGGCGATCACGCCATCCATGGAGAACACCCCGTCGGTAGCGATCATGATATGGCGAGCACCTTCGGCCCGGGCCTGCTCCAGGCGCGCCTTCAGCTCGGCCATATCATTATTGGCATAGCGGTAGCGCCGCGCCTTGCACAGGCGAACCCCGTCGATGATCGACGCATGGTTCAGCGCATCAGAAATAATGGCATCCTCCGGCCCCAGCAGCGTTTCAAACAGCCCGCCGTTAGCATCAAAGCAGGAGGAGTAAAGAATGGCATCCTCCATGCCGAGAAAGGCCGCCAGCTGCTGCTCTAACGCCTTATGGCTATCCTGGGTGCCGCAGATGAAGCGCACCGAGGCCATACCGAAACCGTGTGAGTCCATCCCCTCCTTGGCGGCCGCGATCAGCGCCGGATGATCGGCCAGCCCAAGGTAGTTATTGGCACAAAAGTTCAGTACGCGGCTACCGTCAGCCACGGCAATCTCCGCCTGCTGGGCAGAGGTGATGATCCGTTCGGTCTTGTACAGTCCTTCAGCACGCGTCGCAACGAGCTGCTGCGCCAGCTGCTGGTAAAAATCCGCAGACATGGGTTCTCTCCTAGGTTCCGGGTTCGCGAGGATATCTTACTGATGAAACAGTATTGAAACGAGTTTGCAACCTTTATAATGCTAGAAATGCAGCATCTATCACGTCATGGCGTGCGGCAAGTGAGAATACGTCACAAAGTACGTCTATCTCGCGGGCACGCGCCGTCTCGCATTCGCTTTTCGGTTAACAACTGCACTCCCAACGCTGCTTGCGGCGTCATGAAATGCTATGATGACGCCATCTGTAGCGCATTCGAGCGCTCCCGTTAGCTCATCGAAAGGTAAACCTCATGATTATTGTCACTGGCGGCGCCGGTATGATCGGCAGCAACATCGTTAAGGCACTGAACGATAAAGGCTATACCGACATTCTGGTGGTTGATAACCTCAAGGACGGCACCAAGTTTGTCAACCTGGTCGACCTGGATATCACCGACTATATGGACAAAGAGGATTTCATTGCCGGCATCGTTGCCGGCGATGACTTTGGCGATATCGACGCGGTATTCCACGAAGGCGCCTGCTCTTCCACTACCGAGTGGGATGGCAAGTACGTCATGGATAACAACTATCAGTACTCCAAAGAGCTGCTGCACTTCTGCCTGGAGCGCCAGATCCCCTTCCTGTATGCCTCTTCCGCCGCAACCTATGGCATGACGGACAAATTCGTGGAGGATCGCCGCTACGAAGGTCCGCTGAACGTGTATGGCTACTCCAAATTCCTGTTTGACCAGTATGTGCGTCGCATCCTGCCCCATGCCGAGTCTCAGATCTGTGGTTTCCGCTATTTCAATGTCTATGGCCCGCGTGAAGGCCACAAAGGCGGTATGGCCAGCGTTGCCTATCACTTGAATACCCAGATCAACAACGGAGAACAGCCTAAACTGTTTGAAGGCAGCGAGAACTTTAGGCGCGACTTCATCTATGTGGGCGATGTTGCGGACGTTAACCTGTGGTTTTGGGAAAACGGCGTCTCCGGGATCTTTAACTGCGGTACCGGCAACGCCGAGTCTTTCCAGGCCGTCGCTGACGCCGTCGTGGCGTATCATCAGAAAGGCAGCGTGACCTATATTCCGTTCCCGGACAAACTCAAAGGGCGCTACCAGGCCTTCACCCAGGCGGATACCACCCAGCTACGCGCAGCCGGCTACAGCCGTCCGTTTAAGACCGTGGCGCAGGGAGTGCGTGAATATATGGAATGGCTGAACCGTAAGCCCTAATACAGTAAGGAATTTCTCTCGGTATGAAAATACTGGTTATCGGCCCGTCGTGGGTAGGCGATATGATGATGTCACAAAGCCTGTACCGCACCCTGAAGGCGACGAATCCCGAGGCAGAAATCGACGTGATGGCACCCAACTGGTGCCGTCCGCTTCTAGAGCGTATGCCGGAGGTACATCAGGCGATTCCTATGCCGCTGGGGCACGGTACGCTGGGGCTGGGCGAACGCTATCGTCTGGGTCGACAGCTGCGTGAGCGGGAGTACGATCGGGCCTATGTGCTGCCCAACTCCTTTAAATCAGCGCTGATCCCCTTCTTTGCCCGCATCCCCGTACGCACCGGTTGGAAAGGGGAGATGCGCTATGGCCTGCTGAACGATCTGCGTCAACTGGATAAGTCGGCATTTCCACTGATGGTCGAACGCTACGCTGCGCTAGCTTATCCCGCGACGCAGATACGTCGTGCCGCGGATCTGCCGCAGCCGCTGCTGTGGCCTGCGCTGCAGGTGCGCGACGAAGAGATCGCCGAAACCGCCGCGGCCTTTAACCTGACAGATCACCGCCCGGTGATCGGCTTTTGCCCCGGTGCGGAATTTGGCCCGGCCAAACGCTGGCCCCATTACCACTATGCCACGCTGGCCCAGCGCCTGATCGGCCAAGGGTATCAGATCGCGCTCTTTGGCTCGGCCAAAGACGTTGATGCCGGAGAGGAGATCCGCCGGGCGCTGGACGAAGAGAGCCGCGAGTACTGCCTGAACCTGGCCGGACACACCTCGCTGGATCAAGCCGTTGCGCTGATCGCCGCCTGCCAGGCCATCGTCAGCAATGACTCAGGGCTGATGCACATCGCCGCCGCGCTCGACAAGCCGCTGGTTGCCCTGTATGGGCCAAGCAGCCCGGACTTTACCCCGCCGCTGAGCCAACATGCCCGGGTGATCCGACTGATTACCGGCTACCATAAGGTCCGCCGCGGCGAGGGAGAGACCGGATACCACCAGAGCCTGATCGATATTACGCCGGATCGGGTTGAACAGACGCTGCAGGCGCTGCTGCATGATGAGAAGGAGAGCGGGTGCGTATCCTGATGGTCAAAACCTCCTCCATGGGGGATGTCATCCACACGCTGCCGGCGCTGACCGACGCGCAGCAGGCAATTCCGGGGCTTTGCGTAGACTGGGTGGTCGAAGAGGGCTTTGCCCAGATCCCATCCTGGCACTCGGCGGTCGATCGCGTGATTCCGGTCGCAATCCGGCGCTGGCGAAAAAACCTGCTCAGCGCCCAGACCCGTCAGGAGTGGCGCACGTTTACGCAACAGCTGCGTCAGGAGCGCTATGATGCGGTTATCGACGCCCAAGGGCTGCTTAAAAGTGCGCTGCTGGTCACCCGCAATGCCCTCGGCACCCGCCATGGGTTCGATCGCCGCAGCGCCCGAGAGCCGCTGGCCAGTCTGTTTTACGACCGGCGCCATCGCGTTGCCCGCGATCAGCATGCGGTGGAAAGAACCCGCCAGCTGGTTGCGCAGAGCCTGGGCTATTCCCTGCCTGCGCAGCGCGGTGACTACGCCATCGCCCGTCATTTCACCCAACAACTCCCCATGGATGCCGGCCAGTACATGGTGTTTCTGCATGCCACCACCCGTGATGAGAAACACTGGCCAGAGGCGCACTGGCGTGAGCTGATCACCTGGGTTGGCCGCCATACGACGCAGCGAATCAAGCTGCCCTGGGGCGCCGAACATGAGCATCAGCGCGCCCTGCGTCTGGCAGAGGGCTTCCCCCACGTTGACGTTTTGCCTAAAATGGCGCTGTCCGACGTCGCCACCGTATTAGCCGGCGCCAGCCAGGTGATCTCTGTCGACACCGGCCTCAGCCATCTGGCGGCGGCGCTGGATCGCCCCAATATCACCCTGTATGGCCCCACCGATCCAGGACTCATCGGCGGGTATGGGAAAAACCAGCTGGAAATTATTGAACCGACACACTCTCTTGATGCACTGCCATCGTTAGCCGTCGTTGAGTACTTAAAAAATGAAAATTAATTTCATAGATAAGCTACCTATATATATTTCAACATTATTTTGCTTGTTTATTTCGCTGCTATCGATTAGTGATGACAATAATATAGTTAGCAATATTTATTATGTTTCGTTTGCATTATTTATCGTATGGTGCGTGTGCGAAAGAAAAAACATATTCAACAAAACAAGTTTATTACTTGGCGCATTCCTTCTATTAAGCGCTATATCAACATATTGGTCTGATCACAGTAAAGATACATCGCGCTATATACAGCATGCGGTATATATTTTCATCTTCTCATCTATAATTTATGAGCTGAGAGAGACACTTTTTTTTAAAAATATTCTATTTAAATCCTATGTCGCGACATGTTCTATTTTTGTTATAATAAATGGCTTTCTTTTTTATTCCAAGTATAACTTATATGATAGATTCTATCCGATCCTCGGTCCCTCTAACACCATAGACTATGCGGGGATCCTATGCTTGGCGATAATATTTTGCTGCTACCTCTATCAGCATGAGAAGAATAAAACTCCATATGTTATTGCCGGCATAGTTCTATTAGCTGGCGTAATATTAAGCCAAAGCAGAACACCAATAATTGCTTTAGCCATATCGCTCATGGCCATTTTTATAACAAGCAAGAGATCAGCGCTAATATCACTGGTGACCATCCTGGTAATCGTATTGCTGGTTCATACGGCCTACCCAAGTATTTTTACCCGTGACGCTGTCGATGGCGCACCTACGCCAAGAATTTTTACTTGGCTATATACTATCCAACAAGTAAGCGAACATCACCCATGGCTTGGTTTTGGCTATAATGATACATTTGCTCATTATTTCAAGCCTCGGAATTTCACTTACAACAATGCCCACAGCGTCTTCATGAGTATGCTCTACTATTCTGGCATCATTGGCGTCGTTCTGTTTTTTTCTTATATTTTAAATATCCTCTCCGCGGCAATAAAAGTCTTTAATCACAACAGATATCCTATAGCATTTATTCTAATTTCGCTAATATTCTCATCAACCCAAGGATATCTATATATTTATCATCCGCGCGAAATATGGCTAGTTTTATGGCTACCGCTATTCTTAGCTATCCCAATGAGCAAGATATCATCGGAGCAATTATAAAATGGCAGAAAAAAGCATTGTTCACTTGGTTAATCTTCGCGATTTCGGTGGCGTTGAGCGTCTTATTTTAGACTATGTTATTAATGGCAAAAAACATAACTGGGTTATTATAAACACGGCCAACTCCCTCAACAAGCGGTTTCACGAACATGCTAATTCCATTATTTTCTGTAATCGAGCCATTCAGTCAGCGGCTATCCAGATCCCATCATTTATCAGAAAAAAAGCACTCTGGAACAAAATAAAAAAAATAAACCCAAGCCATGTTGTTATCTGGAATCAAATTGTCTCCCTGGAAGACAAACCTGAATCCATCAAAGCGATATATTATGACCATGGCGCAGTATGGGAGCTTGAAAAAAACAAAAAAACCATTGATTTTTTCAAAAAAATCAATGGCTGCATTTGTGTCTCACAGGCTTCCAAGAAAGTATTGGAAAATAAATTCGAGCATCACTGTGACATATCCGTAATGTTAAATAAAACTAATGTTGTATCACGCGACAGCATCGCTGACGATAAGAAAAAAACCTTTACTATCGGCTGTGCAGCACGATTATCACCATTAAAAGCGCTTGGATTACTTCCCCTGATCGCAGAAGAGACAGCCCTGCAAGGATTCAACTTCAATTTTATTATTGCCGGAACCGGTGAAGAGGAGTCGGCATTAGCCAGTTTAATCGACAGAAAAAACCTAAAAAAATCAATAAAAACAATTGGTTTTCTCAACAACCTTAACGACTTTTATAAACATATTGATATTTACATAAGCACCTCTGCACATGAAACATGCAGTCTGTCCTGCATTGAAGCAATGTCGTTTGGTATACCTATCATTTCAGCAAATATTGATGGGCAGCCGGAAATAATTAGTAACGGACATACTGGCTTCTGTATTGCACCGACGATGAGCATGGAGGATTATTGCAAAAAAACAGGAATGTCGCTGCCATTCCAAAAAGATATCTACTATCCAGAAAACGATACCATTGGCCCCCCACGCTTATTAAACCCCAAAGATGCAGCAGATAAAATAATTGAAATTTATCTTCATGGAGTGGATGATTACAAAAAAAAATCAAGACATCGAGCCAAAGAACTCTTTGATGATAAAACCTTTGAGGAAAACCTCATTGAAACAGTTAGGAATTTTTAGATAATGAACATCGCCCACTTTGAAACCTCCATGGACTGGGGTGGTCAAGAGCTACGGATCGTAGAGCAGGCTGAATGGCTAAACCAACACGGCTATCCGACCTGGATCATTGCTCGCCCAGGCTCGGCCATCCTGGCTAAAGCCCAGGAGAAAAATCTGCCAACGTTTGCTATTCGCGTACGGGGTTCCGTGCATCCCAAGACATTAACGCCATTATTAAAATTTATCCGCGAGCGGCGCATCGATATTCTTGATTGTCATGGTAGCCGGGATGCCGTCTATGGCGCATTGGTCAAACTGCTTACCGGCGTCAAAGTTATCCGCTCTCGTCACGTCACCGACCCAATAAAAATGAGCGGGCTCCATGGGTTGGTATGGCGCCACGGCAACCACGGTATCATTACTACAGCAAAAAAAATCCAGGAGATGCTGGAGGCGCAGGGGATCCCGAATAAGGATAAAACGCTGGTCGCTCCCGCCGGCGTCGACCCGCAGCGCTTCTCTCCCGAGCACGATGCACAGCAGCTACGGACCCGTCTTGGCATCGCCGCCGATAGCCTGGTTATCGCCAATATCGGGATGATCCGCCCCGATAAAGGGCAAAACTATTATGTGGAAGCCTGCAAGCAACTGCTGGATAAAGGAGTGCCAATCACCTGTATCCAGGTTGGCGAGGCCACAAGCCAGACCGCAGACTTTAAACGGCAGGTTCTCGAGCTCGCACAGCCCTATTTAGATAAACAGATCCGTTTTCTCGGCTACCATAATGATATTGAAAACTATCTGGCTATTGCAGATATTGTTGTTGTCGCCTCGGTCGCTACGGAGGCGCAGACTCGCTTAGTCTCCCAAGCCTTTTTGATGAAGAAAAATGTCATCGCAACGACGACAGGGGGACTGCCGGAGATGATCACCCATGAGCAAACCGGTCTGCTTTGCCCTCCCCATGATGCACAGGCGCTAGCGGACGCCGTCTGTCGGCTGATTGAACAGCCCTCGCTACGTGCACAGCTCCGCGACAACGCCTATCAACACGCGCTGCAATATATGACTTTTGATTATATGATCAAAGAGATGGTTAAGTTTTACCAGACAACGCTGCACAAATAATCTCACTCCCCTCTTGGATATATCCAGAGGGGAGACGCGCTATCTCCACAGACTATTATTATTGCTCAGCCTGTCATAGGCATAATTTTGCATCCCTAAAAGCATGCGAGACTCTTCATTTTTTTAATGATAGCATGACGCCATTATTAATTAATTTCACTTAATAAATGACTGACCGCCAGGCTAAAACATTCCGCCTCATCCACTTGATTGATCTACGTAAAGTGGGCGGCGTTGAAACCATGTTTTGCGATTTTCTGCGCTATGCTACGCAGGCCTATCCGCATATTCAACACACGCTGATAATGGAGCACAGCGGTATTGCCAGCGCCCTGCGCCCTCGCCTACAGGGCCTGCAGCATGTCAGCATCCTAACGATTAAACGCTATGGATCACTCAGCCTGCCCAACCGCCCCAAGCTCTTTCGCGCCTGGAACCGTCTGCGGCTGATCCGGAACGCAGATCCAGATATTGTATTGATCTGGAACCAGTTTACGGAATGGCACCTCTCTGGAGCACGGACAGCGCGCTACCTACGCTGCCCGATCGTCTACTATGAGCACGGCATGTCATGGTATCAGCACACGCCGACGCTACCGCAGCGCTTCTTCGCCCAGGTGACGCATTGCCTGGCCGTATCCCACGCCTGCAAACGTATGCTGGAGCTTAAACACCACGTCACGCAGCCGATCGCCGTGGAGCTTAATGCCCCACGCAGCCTGCCAGCGCACGCCGCGCTGAAGCCCGCGCGCCATAGCGGGCAACCGATTATCTTTGGCAGTGCAGGGCGATGGGTGCCGCTCAAATGCCTCGGGCTGCTGCTGCTGACCTCCCAGATACTACAGCAGCGCGGTATACCGCATCACTGCTACATCGCAGGAGAAGGTAAAGAGGCGGATTATCTACAGCATCTACGCACGGAGCTTGGCGTGGAAAAGGAGACGACATTATTAGGCTTTGTCTCTGATATGGCGGAATTTTATGCCAAGCTGGATCTCTATATCTGCCCCTCCATGCATGAAACCGCATCGCTCACCGCGCTGGAGGCTGGAACCTATGGGATCCCGACGATCACCAGTAATATCGATGGTCTGCCAGAAACCGTTCGCCACCAGCAGACCGGCCTCTGCCTCACCCCGACGCTCTCGGTCGAGCAGTATTCCCATATCAGCGCCGCCTCCACCGATTTCTCACCGCTGGTCTACGATCCGGTGCAGGATCGGCTAACCCCGCCGTTAATCCTGTCACCTGAGCAGCTTGCGGATAGCATTGAGTCTCTCTATCGCACCCCGGAAACCTACCGGCGACTGAGCGACGGCGCCCGCGAATACGCCGCCGCCAGCCGATGTTTTAACGACCTCGCACAGGCGCTGTGTCAGCGTCTGCTCACGCTGGCTGCCCCCCGCCCGCGCGGCTAAAGCCTATCGGACGGTATAAAGACAACGGGGGAAGACATGCGTCTCCCCCCGTGCAATACCGCGTCTTCGCTCTCACGCCCAGACGGAATTACATCGCCGGGCGCTAACCACGTTTTATCTGATAAAACTCCGCCAGCGTCTGCCCCTTCACCTGAGGCGCCAGCCAGTCAAACAGCGCCTCCAGATCGTGATACAGCCGTTCGATATCCTGCTCATTCCGGAAGGTCGGGCTTCCTCCGGGCATAAACTCAGAGGAGTGCAGCATAAATTCTACATAATCACGCCCCTGGGACAGGTGATACTCCGCCACCCGCTGCATCTCCTGCAGGTTCCCACCGCGCGGACGCAGCCACTGAACCGACGGCGGACGACGCTTGCCCCGCAGGCGATCGTAGGCGCCGCGCAGGTGATTAAACAGCGGAGCATGCTTCAAGCGGGTGCTCATCGGCACTTCCAGCAGGGCGGTGGAGCCTTCACGGCGTAAATCAGCGGCGTCCACAAAATAAGCGTGGTCCGGATAGCCGCTGTAGTCACTGCCGCCGTTCCCCTGCGGCGCACCGCGGGCACCACGCCAATCGACGCGCGGCGTGACCGAGCAATCTACCTGATAGCCCTGCTCCAACAGCAGCTGCAAATAAAAGGCATTCATCGCCCAGCGCCCCGCGCGATGGCTCACCATTTTCGTCTGGAAGGTATCCTCCAGCAGGTGCGTCATGTAATCCACTTTTTGCCGGATTACCTCAGCAGGATATTCAATTAGATAAGGTTTATTGGCCCAGTCATTATCCGTCAGCGGAATCTCCGGCGGGCTGTTCCAGGCGTGCAGGTGCATCCCGACCTCACCGCATCCCCGGGCGATCACATCCTGGGCAAACTCAACATAAACCGGATCGCTGGCCATTTCATAATTGGTCAAATAGACCGGCTTAAAACCATATTTCTCACACAACTGCTGGAATCGAGGCAAATAGCGGGCATTCTCGGTGGTAATCCGATCGTGGTTTTGCCACAGATTATCGCCTTCGGTATCGATGGTAATGATAAACGCAGGATGGCTCATACTGATACGTCTTCTTCTTAAAGCCCATTCTTTTGCCCATGGTAGAACAATTAATATAAAACCGCCACCACGCTTCTCCCCGCCCCGCTAATCCTCTAAAATCGAGTGTCAAACCGCAGTCAAAGGCAAAAGAATGGTATCCAATCCGACGCTTCCCGCCGCGTTTTCTCCGCAGCGGATTTTGGTGATCAAGCTACGCCACCACGGCGATATGCTCTTGGTCACGCCGGTTATCAGCACGCTGAAACGGCACTATCCCTCGGCGCAGATAGACGTTCTGCTATATGCAGAAACCCGGGATATGCTGTCGGCTAATCAGGATATCCATCAGCTCTATTGCATTGATCGTCAGTGGAAAAAACAGGGCGTTCGTCATCAGCTAAGCCAAGAGTGGCGCCTGCTGCGTACGCTGCGAGCGCAGCGGTACGATCTGGTCGTCAACCTGGCCGATCAGTGGCGCAGCGCCATCGTCACGGCGCTGAGCTCCGCGCCGGTGCGTATCGGTTTTGACTTTACCAAGCGCCGTCACCCGCTCTGGCGAGCCAGCCATACACATCTCGCCAGTACGGCAGAGCACGGAAAACAGCATACCGTAGAGCAAAACCTCTCGATCCTGGCACCACTCGGACTCGCCGACGACGATAGCCGCGTCACCATGGGATACTGCGAACAGGATTGGCAAAGCGCAAGCGCGCTCATTCCTACGCCATGGCAGGCGGGATATATTGTCATTCAGCCGACCTCGCGCTGGTTCTTTAAGTGCTGGCGAGAGGCGCGTATGAGCGAGGTCATTAATGCTCTCTCTCAGGCGGGCTACCCTATTCTGCTTACCTCAGGGCCAGATGCCCGAGAGCGGGCGATGATCGACGCCATTATGCAGGGATGTCCAACGGCGCAGGTGGCCAGCCTGGCAGGGCAGCTAACGCTGCGCCAGCTGGCGGCCATTATCGATCACGCCCGCCTATTTATCGGCGTGGACTCCGTGCCCATGCATATGGCCGCTGCGCTACAGACGCCGCTTGTCGCGCTATTTGGCCCCTCAAAGCTCGTCTTCTGGCGCCCCTGGCAAGCCCGTGGCGATGTTATCTGGGCCGGCGATTTTGGCGCCCTCCCCGATCCGGATGCCATCGATACCCAAACAGCGGAGCGCTATCTGGATTTAATCCCCAGCAACGCAGTGATCGCGGCAGCAAAGAGGTTACTTGAATGACCCCATTCAGATTGGCGTTAGTCCGGCAAAAATACCGCCCTGACGGCGGCGCAGAGCGTTTTGTCTCGCGGGCACTAGAAGCGCTGGACAACCATGACATCGAGCTAAACGTCATCACGCGTCAGTGGCAAGGCCCCGTCAAACCTGCGTGGCATATCCACCAGTGCAATCCCTGGAAATGGGGGCGCATCAGCCGCGAGCGTGGTTTTGCCCATGCGGCCCGCACGCTTTGGCAGCGGCAGCGCTTCGATCTGGTACAGAGCCATGAGCGTATCCCCGGCTGCGATCTCTATCGCGCCGGCGACGGCGTACATCAGCGCTGGCTGACGCAGCGCGCGCGGGTCCTTCCCGGCTGGAAAGCCCGCATGCTGTGGCACGATCGCTATCATCGCTATGTCATGAACGCAGAGCAGGCCATGTATCAAGCGCCTGAGCTGCGCGCCGTTATCTGTAATGCGGATATGATTAAACAGGAGATCATCGCAGACTTTGGCGTGCCGGAAAATAAAATCCATGTCATCTACAATGCCATCGATCATCACCGTTTCCTGCCCCCGGATGAGGCGCAACGCGCCGAACTGCGCCGCCGCTGGCAAATACCGCAGGGCGCCTCCTGTCTGATCTATGTCGGATCGGGCTTTGAGCGCAAAGGGCTACAAGCCGCGATAGAGGCGATCGCACCCACGGAGCGTTACCTGTTAGTTGTCGGCAAAGATAAAGAAGAAGCCCGCTACCGCGCGCTGGCAAATACTCTGGGCTGCGCTCAGCGCGTGCGCTTTCTGGGTATGCAGCCGGAAACGCTGCCGTTTTACCAAATGGCCGACGGACTGCTGCTGCCAACGCTGTACGATCCCTTCCCTAATGTAATTCTGGAGGCAATGGCCTGCGGTCTGCCGGTAGTCACCAGCACAGGCTGCGGCGGCGCCGAGTTTATCCGCAGCGGCGATAACGGCTACGTTTGCGATGCGCTGGATATTGCCGCGCTACGCGATGCGGTCATAGCGCTGCCCGCTCAGGCGCTGGGCTCTCACGCGGGCAAGCTGGCCCGGGAGCGAATTATGGAATGCACCGCCGAGCGCCTTTCAGCGCAGCTTATTGGGCTGTACCGACAACTGGTGAAGTAACTATGCGAATTTTAATGATTATCGACGGTCTCCCGGGCGGGGGGGCCGAAAAGATCGTATTGACGCTGGCGCAGTATTTCTTGGCCCGGGGCGACAGCGTCTCCCTGTTCTCTCTACGCGATGTCTGCCATTATCCGCTGCCTGACGGCCTTGACTACCGCGTCATCCGCGATACCTGCCGCGCCCCCTGGCGCAAGCTGAGTGAGCTGTCGCGCCGAGCCCGCCAGCTGGATGAGGAGATCGCCCGCGCAGAGCAGAAGGAGCGCTATAATCTGGTCTTATCCAACCTGCACAAAACCGATCGCATCGTCGCCCGTAGCAATATGCTGCGGGACCATAACCTCTGGTTCTGTCTGCACGGCGTCTTCTCCGCCTCCTATCTGGGACATCGCCATGGCTTCAGCCGCTGGCTGAAGCGTGAAAAGATCCGCCGTATCTATCAGGGCCGCCAAATCGTCGCCGTCTCTCACGCCGTGGGGGAGGATCTGTGCCAGCAGTTTAAGGTGACGCCGGCGCAGCTACAGGCCATTCCCAATCCCTTTGATCTCGAAGCTATCCGCCGCGCCGCCGATGCCCCCTGTCCGCTGGAGGGGCAAGACTACCTGATCCACGTCGGACGCTTCCATCCGGCCAAGCGGCACGATCGCCTGCTTGAGGCCTATGCGCAAAGCGGACTTAGCGCACCGTTGGTGCTACTGGGACAGGGGAGCCCAGAACAGGAGCACATGCTGCGCGCATTGGCCAAAACCCTTAACGTGGCGGAACGGGTACATTTTGCCGGGTTTCAAGCCAATCCTTACCCCTGGATCCGTCATGCCCGCCTCCTGGTCGTCAGCTCCGACAGCGAGGGATTTGGCAATGTGCTGGTCGAGGCTCTCACGCTGGGTACCGCCGTGGTTAGCACGCGCTGCCCCGGTGGGCCAGCCGAAATCATGACGGGCGATCTGGCGCGCGGCCTGTGTCACCCGGATGCTGCCTCTCTGGCGCAGACCCTACAGGATATTTATCGCAATCCCCCCGCTATCGACGATACGCTGCTGCAGCAATATGACGTCGCCGCCGTTTGCACGCGCTACCGTCAGCTCGGAAAATCCTGATAGCCCGACGCGGGTAGCCAGCGTTACCCGTATCACCCCGCGATCGTAATGCGGCATGTATTTTCACTGGCCGCATTGATATGTAATTTCTGGGAAAATCGGTAAAATAATGGCATTAGCGCTGTGAAATGCTTAGAATTTGCCCGCCGATACTAAAAATAACGGATACAAGCTTGGAATCGTTATATACCGTACTGCTTTATATTATTCAGCCCCTGATCTGGCTCAGACTGCTGCTGCGTAGCCGCAAAGCCCCCGCCTACCGCAAACGCTGGGGAGAACGCTATGGCTTCTGCCGTAATAAGGTTGCGCCGGGCGGAATTCTGCTGCACTCGGTATCCGTCGGCGAAACGCTGGCCGCCGTTCCGCTGGTGCGGGCGCTGCGCCACCGCTACCCAACGCTGCCCATCACGGTGACCACCATGACACCGACCGGCTCAGAGCGGGTCATGTCGGCCTTTGGTAACGATGTGCATCACGTTTATCTACCGTATGATCTCCCCGGCGCCATGCGGCGCTTTCTGAACACGGTGCGCCCCAAACTGGTGATCGTGATGGAGACCGAACTGTGGCCCAACATGATTTCGGCCCTGCACCAGCGCCAGATCCCGCTGGTGATTGCCAATGCGCGCCTCTCTGCCCGCTCAGCCAAAGGCTATGGCAAACTGGGCGGGTTTATGCGCCGTCTGCTGCGTAAAGTCACCCTGATCGCCGCGCAAAACCAAGAGGATGGCGAGCGCTTCGTCGCTCTGGGGCTCAAGCGCAGCCAGCTGGCCGTCACCGGTAGCATTAAGTTTGATATCTCGGTCACACCTGAGCTGGCCGCCCGCGCCGTCACGCTGCGCCGCCAGTGGGCCCCCCACCGGAAGGTGTGGATCGCCGCCAGCACCCACCAGGGCGAGGAGGCCATCATTCTGCAGGCTCACCGCCGTCTGCTGGCCCAGTTTCCCGACCTGCTGCTGATCCTGGTTCCCCGTCACCCCGAGCGCTTTAAAGAAACCGAGCAGCTGACTCAAAAAGAGGGATTTACCTACCTGATGCGCAGCGGCGGTGAAATCCCGACGCCGCAGACCCAGGTGGTGATCGGCGATAGCATGGGCGAGCTGATGCTGCTGTATGGAATCGCCGATCTGGCCTTTGTCGGCGGCAGCCTGATCGAGCGCGGCGGACATAACCCCTTAGAGCCTGCCGCACACGCCATCCCGGTGCTGATGGGCCCCCATACCTTTAACTTCAAGGACATTTGTGCCAAGCTGCATCAGGCCGACGGCTTGATTAGCGTGGCGGACGGCGATGCGCTGGTCCACGAGGTCTCGACCCTCCTGACCGATGAGGACTACCGCCTGTGGTATGGACGCCACGCCGTCGAGGTGCTGCATCAGAATCAGGGAGCTCTCCAGCGCCTGCTGCAGCTGCTATTGCCCTATCTGCCACTACGGAGTCACTGACCATGCCACCGCGCCTCTCCGTCGTCCTGATTTGCAAGAATGCGGCCGAACTCTTGCCGGAGTGTCTAGCCTCCGTGGCATGGGCTGATGAAATCATCGTTCTTGACTCCGGCAGCAGCGATGAGACGCAGCGTATCGCCCAGGCCGCCGGCGCCAAAGTCTATGAAAACCGCGACTGGCAAGGATTCGGCATCCAGCGCCAGCGGGCACAGCAGTATGCCCGCGGTGACTATATTCTGATGATCGACAGCGATGAGCGCGTCACACCGGCGCTGAAAGAGGCTATCACTAAGGTTCTCACACAGCCTGTCGCCGATCGGGTATACAGCATCGCCCGCCGCAATCTGTTTTTGGGGCGCTTTATGCGTCACAGCGGCTGGTATCCAGACCGGGTGATCCGACTCTACCCGCGTCAGCGCTACGGCTATGACACCAGCCCGGTTCACGAGTCCCTGGCGTGTCACGGCGCGTCGGTCACGCCGCTGCAGGGCGATCTGCTACACCTGACCTGTCGTGACTTTGCTGGATTCCAGCAAAAACAGCTGTGCTATGCCACAGCCTGGGCGCACGAGCGCCACGCCCGCGGTAAAAAGACATCCATGCTGGGCATATTCGGCCATACCGTCGGCGCCCTGCTAAAAACCCTGCTGCTGCGCGGCGGCGTGTTGGACGGCAAACAGGGATGGCTGCTGGCCGTCGTCAACGCACAGTACACATTTAACAAATACGCCGAGCTGTGGGCACTGCAGCATGGCTACACGGAAAAAACGCCTTTATGAGCCGCACAGCGATTTATCCGGGAACATTCGACCCGCTGACCAATGGACACCTGGACATTGTGACGCGCGCCGCGCATATGTTCGACAGCGTGATCCTGGCCATCGCCGCCAGCCCAGGCAAACGGCCACTGTTTACCCTGGAGGAGCGTGTCGCCATGGCGCGTGAGGTGACCGCCCACCTGACCAACGTTGAGGTTCAGGGCTTCAGCGAGCTGATGGCACACTTTGCACAGCGCCAGGGGGCCAATATTTTGGTGCGGGGACTGCGCGCCGTCTCCGACTTTGAATATGAGCTGCAGCTGGCCAATATGAATCGCCACCTCATGCCGACGCTGGAAAGCGTATTTCTGATGCCAGCGGAGGCCTGGTCCTTTATCTCCTCCTCGCTGGTGAAGGAGGTTGCACGCCACGGCGGCGACGTCGACGCATTTCTGCCCGAGCCGGTAGCCCGGGCGCTGATGGCTCGCCTGCGCGACGCTTAACGCTGGCAGTGCGGGCAGTAAAACGTGGTGCGCTGCCCGTGCTTGCTACGCTTGATGGCCGTGCCGCAGGTCAGGCATGCCTCCCCTGCCCGTCCATAAACCTGTAGCTGCTGCGCAAAGTAGCCCGGCTTACCGTCCGCCTGTAAAAAGTCGCGCAGCGTCGTCCCGCCTTGATCGATGGATCGCTGCAGCACCGCCTTGATCGTCTGTACCAGCAGGCGCGCCTCATCTGCACTCAGCGATCCCGCCAGACGATCCGGATGGATCTGCGCACTGAACAGCGACTCGCTGGCATAGATGTTACCGACGCCGACCACCAGCGTGTTATCCATCAGCCACGGCTTCACCGCCGTACGCCGACCACGCGCCCTCTCCAGCAGGTACTCTGCGCTGAACGCCTCGCTGAGCGGCTCCGGCCCCAGGTGTGCCAGTACGCTGGCCGTCGTCAGGCTGTCATACCACAGCCAGGCGCCAAAGCGGCGCGGATCGGTATAGCGCAGCATCATGCCATCCGTCAGCAGCAGATCGATGTGATCGTGCTTCTGCGGCGGCGTCTGTGCCGGCAGGATCCTGACGCTCCCCGACATGCCAAGATGGATGACGATCCACCCCTCAGGCAACTCCAGCAGCAGATACTTGGCACGCCGCTGTACGCTGAGTATCGGCCGATCGCGCAGCGTCAGCAGCGTTTCGGAAACCGGCCAACGCAGGCGCGGCTGGCGCACCGTCAGATGGGAGAGCGTTTTCCCCTCCAAAAACGGTGCGATACCGCGCCGGCTGGTTTCTACTTCCGGTAATTCAGGCATAACCCCTCTCTGAAAAAACAGCCTAGGCTATAGATAGGGGCAAATGGACAAAAAAAAACCCGGCAGAGCCGGGTTTTTCCAATTCCACTAAAATTATTTAATTTTAGCTTCTTTGTAGATCACATGCTGGCGTACCACCGGATCGAACTTTTTCAGTTCCAATTTTTCCGGTTTGGTACGTTTGTTCTTGGTAGTGGTGTAGTAGTGACCAGTACCAGCAGAGGAAACCAGCTTGATCTTCTCGCGAATACCTTTAGCCATGATTCAGCTCCTTAATACTTCTCACCACGGGCACGCAGATCGGCCAGAACCGCTTCGATACCCTTCTTATCAATAACACGCATACCTTTAGCAGATACACGCAGAGTTACAAAGCGCTTCTCACCTTCAACCCAAAAACGGTGTGAGTGCAGGTTAGGCAGAAAACGGCGTTTGGTCGCATTCAGCGCATGGGAACGGTTGTTACCGGTCACCGGACGCTTGCCAGTAACTTGGCAGACTCGGGACATGTCTATTCTCCAAAAATCAAATCAGCTCGAGCTTCGTATAGGATGTGGCCGCCTCGTCAGGCTTTAGAGCCCATCCCGGCAAACTCCGCCGAGTAGACTCTGAGTCAGGTCGAAACCTGCTGAGATAGGCTCTTAACGCCACAACCTAGATTCTCAAAGGTGGCGTAGTATACGCTCTAGAGCGCATGTGCTCAAGACCCGAACAGCTAAAGATCCCTCAGGATCGCGAAAAATATGATTAAATCCACCCACGTTCAGCAAAGGAAACCCGCTGACCATGGCCGATGACCATATGATCGAGAACCTGAATATCCACCAGTGCACAGGCCTTAGCCACGCGCTCCGTCAACAAACGGTCCGCCACACTGGGTTCGGGATTGCCCGACGGGTGATTGTGCGCCAGGATTAACGCCACAGCATTCAGCTTAAGCGCTTCCCTGACGATTTCCCGTGGATATACATCCACGCAGTTTATAGTACCTGAAAACATCTGCTCAGATCGAATAACACGGTGTTGATTGTCTAAAAACAGCACGACAAAGATCTCTCGCTCCAGTGAGACGAAGAGATTCTGCAGATACAGCGCCGTCAGATCGGGGCTGGTAATCGCGCTTTCCTCACCGATACGGTGCCGTAGCACCCGTCGCGATAGCTCAGTAACCGCCTGAAGCTGGGCAAACTTGGCGATGCCCAGCCCTTGGCTGGCGCAGAAGGTATCAACGTCTGCCCGCAGCACCCCCTGTAGCGACCCAAAGCGCTGCAGCAGCCGATCCGCCAGCTGTATCACATGCACCCCCGGCAGGCCCGTGCGCAGAAACAACGCCAGCAGCTCACGATCGCTGAGCGCCGCCGCGCCCTGCGCGAGCAGCTTTTCCCTCGGCAGCGCCCCCTGCGACCAGCCGCCCTCAATCCTCCTCTGCGCCATCGCCCCGCCTCCCCCGTCAGCCAGACTACCGATGGGCACAAATTAACTGTATAAATAAACAGCATCAAACGACGCGGATAAAAACTGTGCAGTCTTACGCAGGCTTTCCACGGTCGTTGCAGGGTCGGCGAGAGAAAACGGGTTATGATAAAATCTTGCCAACCTTGGGCTTTCAACGGAACCAACACCATGACTGTACTTCGCGGCAAACGCATCCTGTTGGGCATCAGCGGCGGGATAGCCGCCTATAAGTGCCCGGAAATCGTACGTCGGCTGCGCGAGCGCGGCGCAGAGGTGCGCGTCGTCATGACCAAAGGGGCACAGGCCTTTATCACCCCCCTGACGCTGCAGGCCGTCTCAGGACATCCGGTTGCCGACGATCTGTTCGATCCGGCGGCCGAAGCCTCTATGGGGCACATCGCGCTGGGAAAATGGGCCGACCTGGTGCTCTTGGCCCCCGCAACGGCGGACCTGATGGCGCGCTTGGCCGCCGGAATGGCGGACGATCTGCTGGCAACCCTGTGTCTGGCCAGCGCAGCGCCTCTCGCCATCGCGCCGGCGATGAACCAGCAGATGTTCCGCGCCGCCGCCACGCAGGACAATCTGGCCACTCTGACGCAGCGCGGGGCGCTGATCTGGGGCCCAGACAGCGGAGAGCAGGCCTGCGGTGACGTCGGCCCAGGGCGCATGCTGGATCCGCTGACGCTGGTCAGCCTTACGGAGAAACATTTCAGCCAGAGCCAGGACCTAGCGGCCTACCGAGTGATCATCACCGCCGGCCCAACGCGCGAAGCGCTGGATCCGGTGCGTTTTATCAGTAACCACAGCTCCGGTAAAATGGGCTTTGCCATCGCTGAAGCCGCCGCCCGCCGCGGCGCACAGGTGACGCTGATCAGCGGGCCGGTCACCCTGCCAACCCCGCCAGGGGTAGCGCGTGTCGATGTGCAGAGCGCACTGGACATGCAGGCGGCCGTCGCCCAGCGCGCGCGTGATTGCGATATCTTCATCGCCTGCGCCGCCGTCGCCGACTACCGCGCGCAGCAGATCGCGCCAGAAAAGATGAAAAAGCAGCGGGGCGATATGCTGACGCTGACGCTGGTGAAAAATCCGGATATCGTCGCCGGCGTCGCCGCCATGACCGAAGCACGGCCGTTTGTGGTAGGATTTGCCGCTGAAACACAGAATGTGGAAGAATACGCCAGACAAAAGCTGGCGCGTAAAGGGCTCGACCTGATCTGCGCCAACGACGTTTCACAAGATGGGCAGGGTTTTAATAGCGATACCAATGCCTTACATCTTTTTTGGCCCCAGGGTGACAAACGGTTGCCGCTCAGCAGTAAATCCCGCCTGGGCTGCACCTTAATCAATGAGATCGTCAGACATTATGAAGAAAAAAATCGACGTTAAGATCCTCGACGCACGCATAGGTCAACAGTTTCCGCTGCCGACCTATGCCACCCCCGGCTCCGCCGGTCTGGATCTGCGTGCCTGCCTGGACAGCGCCGTCGTGCTCGCGCCGGGTGAAACCACCCTGCTGCCCACCGGGCTGGCTATTCACATTGCCGATCCGTCTCTGGCGGCGGTGATCCTGCCGCGCTCCGGCCTGGGCCACAAGCACGGTATCGTGCTGGGTAACCTGGTCGGGCTGATCGACTCCGACTACCAGGGACAGCTGATGATTTCCGTGTGGAACCGTGGGCAGACCCCCTTTACCATTGAGCCGGGTGAGCGCATTGCGCAGCTGGTGCTGGTACCGGTGGTGCAGGCCGACTTTAATCTGGTGGAATCCTTTGAGGACAGCGCGCGCGGCGACGGCGGCTTTGGCCACTCCGGTCGCCACTAATCCGCCGCACGCAACGCTATCAAGCCTAATCACCGTCGCACCCAGTTGCGGCGGTGTCTGTTGTGGGAAATCCGTTTTCGCCGTTTAGCAAGGGTCTTGTCAGGCATGGCAGAAAAAGAAAATACGAAAAGGAACCGTCGCGAAGAGATTTTACAGGCGCTGGCGCAGATGCTGGAGTCCAGCGACGGTAGTCAACGCATCACGACAGCAAAACTGGCGGCGAACGTCGGCGTTTCAGAAGCCGCACTCTATCGCCATTTTCCCAGTAAAACGCGGATGTTCGACAGTCTTATCGAGTTTATCGAGGACACGCTGACATCGCGCATCAATCTTATACTGCAGGATGAAAAAGACACCTTCAATCGGCTTCGTCTTATTCTGCTGCTGATCCTGGGCTTTGCCGAACGCAATCCTGGGTTAACCCGGATTATGACCGGCCATGCCCTGATGTTTGAGCAGGATCGCCTACAGGGGCGGATCAACCAGCTGTTCGAGCGCATTGAGGCCCAGCTTAGACAGGTCTTAAAAGAGCGCCGGCTGCACGAAGGCAGCGGCTTTGAACACGACGAAACGCTGCTGGCCAGCCAGCTTCTGGCGTTTTGCGAAGGTATGCTATCGCGCTTCGTGCGGTCAGAGTTCCGCTACCGCCCCACGCAGGAGTTCGAGACACGCTGGCCACTCCTGGCCTGCCAGCTGCAGTGACTCCCAACGATGGCCGCCGGACGGCGGCCATCGGCAACTCACACCCCGTACCGGGCGCGATACGCCTTGACTGCCGCCAGATGCTGCGCCATCTCCGGCTGCTCTTCCAGATAGTGGATCAGATCGCCTAAGGTGATGATTGAAATCACCCGGCAGCCGTAGTCGCGCTCCACCTCCTGGATCGCCGACAGTTCGCCGCGGCCACGCTCCTGACGATCAAGAGAGATCAGCACGCCGGCCAGCGCCGCCCCGTTGGCCTGGATAATCGACATCGACTCGCGAATCGCGGTACCGGCAGTGATCACATCGTCCACCAGCATCACCCGCCCGGCCAGCGCACTGCCTACCAGCGTGCCGCCTTCACCGTGATCCTTGGCCTCTTTACGGTTAAAGCAGTAAGGCATATCCCGATCGTGGTGCTCAGCCAGGGCCACCGCCGTTGTGGTCGCAATCGGGATCCCTTTGTAGGCTGGCCCGAACAGCACGTCAAACGCAATCCCGCTGTCCACCAGGGCCTCCGCATAGAAACGCCCCAGCAGCGCCAGATCTCGCCCGGTGTTAAACAGGCCGGCGTTAAAGAAATAGGGGCTGGTGCGCCCGGACTTCAGCGTAAACTCGCCAAACTTTAGCACCTGCTTGCTGAGTGCGAATTCAATAAAACGGCGCTGATAGGCCTTCATACTTTTCTCCTTCAAAGTCTGTTAACGCGACGGATGCCCACCCCGCGGGCAAAAAAAAGGCGACTTATTCAGTCGCCTAAAAATCACTGCTCCAGCGCCGTCTTCTGCGCCTGGATAATCTGTCCTATGCCGTCTCTGGCCAGCGCCAGCAACGTCAAGAGCTCTTCATGGCTGAACGGTTCGCCTTCGGCGGTGCCCTGCACCTCGATCATCCGACCGTCCTCCATCATCACCACGTTCATATCGGTTTCCGCGGCGGAGTCTTCCACATACTCCAGATCGCACACCGCCTCGCCGGCCACGATCCCCACCGAAACGGCGGCCACCATGCCCTTCAGCGGGCTCTCCTTCAGCTTACCGGCGGCCACCAGCGCGCCCAGCGCATCGGCCAACGCCACACAGGCTCCGGTGATCGACGCCGTACGGGTTCCGCCGTCCGCCTGAATCACATCGCAGTCCAGGGTGATGGTAAACTCGCCCAGCTTCTTCAGATCTACCGCCGCCCGCAGCGAGCGAGCGATCAGCCGCTGGATCTCCATGGTACGGCCACCCTGCTTGCCCTTGGCCGCCTCGCGCGCCATGCGGCTATGGGTAGAACGCGGCAACATGCCGTATTCTGCGGTGACCCACCCCTGTCCCTGGCCTTTTAAAAAGCGCGGCACCCCTTCATCAACGCTGGCGGTACACAGCACTTTGGTATCGCCAAACTCCACCAGCACGGACCCTTCCGCATGCTTGGTATAGTGACGGGTCAAACGCAGTGGACGGATCTGTCCGGCAGCTCGGCCTTCAGGACGCATAAGCTCATCTCCGCAGGTAATTCAGTCATCGGCTGCGCATTATACGGCCTTCATCTGCTTATGCCTATCACGCAGGACGCCGCGGGGCTATAATCCCGACAACACACACCGTTTTAGTAATAGGCAGGCACTATGATCCGTAGCATGACCGCTTACGCCCGACGCGAAGTCAAGGGTAACTGGGGCAGCGCAGCCTGGGAGCTGCGCTCAGTAAACCAGCGCTATCTGGAAACCTATATCCGTCTTCCGGAGCAGTTCCGCAGTCTGGAGCCGGTGATCCGTGAGCGCCTGCGCACCCGCCTGACCCGTGGCAAGGTCGAGTGCAACCTGCGCTTCGAACTGGATCCGAGCGCCCAGAGCGCCTTGATCCTCAACGAAAGCCTGGCTAAACAGCTGGTCGATGCCGCTAACTGGGTCAAACTGCAGAGCGACGAGGGTGAAATCAACCCGCTGGACGTCCTGCGCTGGCCCGGTGTGATGGCGGCCGCCGAGCAGGATCTGGACGCCATCGGCAGCGAGCTGCTCGCCGCGCTGGACGGCACCATCGACGACTTTATCGACGCGCGCGAGCGTGAGGGCAGCGCCCTGAAGCAGCTGATCGAACAGCGTCTGGAGGCCGTATCCGCGGAGGTGGCCAAGGTGCGCAGCCGGATGCCGGAAATCCTGCAGTGGCAGCGCGAGCGTCTGGTCAGCAAGCTGGAGGAAGCCCAGGTACAGTTGGAAAACAACCGTCTGGAGCAGGAGCTGGTGCTGATGGCTCAGCGTATCGACGTGGCCGAAGAGCTGGATCGCCTGGATGCCCACGTGAAAGAAACCTACGTCATCCTGAAGAAGAAAGAGGCCGTCGGCCGTCGCCTGGACTTTATGATGCAGGAGTTCAACCGCGAGTCGAACACCCTTGCGTCCAAGTCGATCAACGCCGATATCACCGCCTCTGCCATTGAGCTGAAGGTGCTGATTGAGCAGATGCGCGAGCAGATCCAAAACATAGAGTAAAATTTCAGAAAAACTTTTTAAGTCTCACAACATCTCACCGACACCAACAAGCCCGCGTAATAGCGGGCTTTTCTAATGCCATAGAATCTCACACGATCTCAATACAGCGCACATTTATCGTGTACATAGTTGTGTATATACTCATGTTATGTACACGCACATCTATGTACACAGTAAGAACTTCATTGAGGACGTATTATGGCAAAGCTAACGGACATTCAGATCAAAGCATGGGTGAGGGCTGGGGAACGATTTAATGGTCGATCTGATGGCAATGGCTTGTATCTATGCTTTCCTAAAAACTACGCTATCCCATTCTGGCGTTTCCGCTATCGGTTTGTCGGGAAACAGAGGGCAATGGTTATTGGAACCTACTCTGAATTTTCACTCGCTAAAGCGCGAGAAACGGCGAAAGAGCTTTCCGCACGTGTTGCCTTAGGCTATGACGTTGCAGGAGAAAAGCAGGAACGTAAGGCCGAGGCTATCAAAAAGATTGAAGAACAAAAAAATGCGTTGAAGGTTTCAGATCTGGCCCACGAGTACTTCGAACGCCAGATCTTAGGGAACTGGAAACATCCAGATATCCTGCGCCGTCGTATCGACAAAGACATCAATCCTAGTATTGGGCATCTTAAAATCGAAGATGTTCGCCCCCGCCATATTGATGATATGTTGCAGAAGATCATCGCACGAAACGCCCCTACAGTGGCTAATGATGTCCTCCGCTGGACCCGCCGCATTTTCAACTATGGTATCAAACGCCATATGCTGGAGAGTAACCCCACAACAGCGTTTGAGATCGCTGATGCTGGAGGTAAGGAGAAATCCCGTGAACGCTGGCTGAGCAGAGAAGAATTGATTAAATTCTTTCAGGCCATGCGGGTGACTCAAGGATTTTCCCGGCAAAACGAGCTGACTATGAAACTTCTGCTTGCACTCTGCTGTAGGAAAATGGAACTCTGCGCTGCTCAGTGGGCTGAATTTGATTTAAATAACTCAGTCTGGCATTTACCTGCCGAACGGGTAAAGAACGGTGATGCTATCGATATCCCCTTACCCGCGATAACCGTTGAATGGTTGAAGGAACTACACCAGATGTCCCTCAATAGCCAGTGGGTGCTACCTGCGCGTAAAATGCAACACAGAATGATCCCTCATATACAGGAAAGTACACTGCCCGTAGCACTGGCAAAAGTGCGCAGCAACCTTCCTGATATACCAAATTTCACCATCCATGATTTCCGACGTACAGGGCGCTCACACTTAGCTGCTTTAGGCGTTGACCCTGTTGTTGCAGAACGTTGTTTAAACCACCGTATCAAGGGTGTAGAAGGCATCTATAACCGTTATGAATATTTTCAAGAACGTAAAGCAGCCTTAGAGCAGTGGGCAGCATTACTGGCCTCACTGGAACGCGGTGAGGATTACAATGTGATGCCGATAAAAAACAACAAAAAAATCAGTTAGCCTGTACGGCGATAAAATGTTTCATTGATTTGTTAGGGGATTAACAGACTGGAATGACCCCAGAGCAATAGGCAATTCCGGTCCTCACGACTAGTTCTGTGAGGAATCCCCCATACTGAGGTTGCTTGGGTAATTGTGTATCGTGCCAATATGGCTACTATCGTTAACAACTGGGTGCCTGTAAGAGTCGTTGCCGCTTTCTGCGCACAGATTTAGCAAGTAACCGATGAATCTTACTGGGGGGATATGCCTCTCCGTGAAATGACAAAATACTCATACAGGCCCAGAAACTATTTTGATGGCTCACAGGCTCGTCTGAAGGCCATTTTGACATAAACTTTCACCGATGAACAATGGTCATGATTCTGCGCCCTAAGTGCCCCTGTATGAGTAACAAGGGCGCCTGGAGTAATGTTTAACCAAATCGGCGTATTCTGTTGCTGTTGATCCACAACGGCGCGTTGCTTAATAGGCCGAGTTTAGATACGCAACTGGGCCAGGCACACCATATTTCAGACTTATTCAAAAGATCGTATTCATACATTCTGAACACATTTTCAAGACGCTTCGGCATTTTCCTGAGATTAACAGACTTCAAGAAGTCGTGTTTATTTTTCACCAGATTATCCCCCTTTTCATATTTAAAGCGACTCTCAGTAAGATACAACGCTTTGTCCAGACCTTTCTGATAGATCTGTAGATCTTCATACGGGTTCTCTACTTCGCCTATATCAGCCAGAAGCAGAGCATTTTTACCCTGCTTTGAGTGAGGTTTACTTTTGGGACGAATTCTGGCCTCGATACGCAGGAAATCCGCGAACTGATTCACACAGAGAGTGTTTTTACCCTCGGTTTTTACCGCTTTAATAGATGTTTCAACACCAGACAGATCAATCTTCTCATAAATTGACATCTGAATATGAGAACTCACTGTACCCAATGTCATTCCCCTAGTTTCCGTGCCAAGGTTCATTTTCCCTGTATAACAGCGTTTCATCCCAAAAAAATAGTCCTCAAGGTTACACTTATACAGATCTAGAGCCACGTCTAAGCGTGTAATCCACGCTCTTTTTAAGAGTTTGAAAATAAACTCACCAAGGCCACTTTCAGCCATCCAAAGAATAAGGCTGTCCATGCCCTTTTCATCCAAATGCTGAGGTCGAAACTCCATTCTTATATTGCCAATTTTGCTTCTTACTGGTTTATATTCAAACCTCAGTAGCATGGTTTTCCCAGAGTATATAACAACACCTTTTTGATAGAGTTTTTTCCCATTCTTCGATATTGTCGCAGGTCTTAAAGAATAGGGCATTGGATCTTCGAAAATACTCTCAACCCAACGTTTAACAAGTATTCTCTCATTCTTGTTTTCTGCCATGGTTACAATAGTAATCCCATCCACACGCATTCTCATTGGGTGCTCATCTTTGCTTACCCCAATTTTTAATGACTTTTTCCCATTGTCGATATTATTCATGTTTATCTCCACGCCACCCACCATCGTGAGTGGCTATATCAGTTAATCCAATTAAATGCTTCTTACTGGTTATCTTTACCCAGTAGCAATATGGTTCTAAGTAGGCGCATATGTGGCTTATAGACGGGCTGAAAACACGCCCATAAGCCTCCATCTGCTACTTTCGCTGCCCTGTGGGTACCCTGGAGGCAATCCACGCCTCAACGTCGTGTTGCAATCATGCCACCGCACGCCCTCCTGTTAGCGATACCGGACGCGGGAATGTGCCTGCTGCAACCATTCGGTAGAGCGTTGCCCGGCTGACGGCGCAGCGCTCCAGTACGGCCTGACGTTTGATCAATTTGAGTTCGTTCATCGAAGTGCTCCTTCAGTTAATGAGGAGCAGGATTTACAAGATGCAATTTCTCTCATTTTTCGAAAAAGAAGCGTGACAGTTCGCCTTGAATTTGTGACAGTCACATAGTCAATGGCGAACTGTACATTTGTCGTAGGAGGTATGATGAGGAACCCGCAGGTAAAAAAGCGTGAGGCTGCCAATATCAGGAAAAAAATTCAGCGTGATACGTTGGTTAAAAAATTTGGTAGGTTAATGGAAATTTACATCCATAAAGATATGGAGAAATGTCTTGAGGAAATTATCAGGGGAGGAGGGTTTCCCGCTTTAGATGTTGATATGTTGAAAACAACTGAAGGACGTTGTTTTGTTATAGCAGAATTGATTGGCTTCACTTATTTGCAACAATGTTCTACCGTCAAAAATAAGAATGAAAAAATAATTCGTGAAATTCATCAAAAGGTATGCAAAGAGAGAGTTAGAAAAGATAAAACAGTCAAGGCCGTTGCGTTGGAATTGAATAATAATAGCGTTTTTTCAATAGGTAAAAAAGACGGTGATATTATAATAGATGACGGGGAGTGGACTGATGCCAAGGTTAAAAAAATGAGTGAATTTTCAACGGTAGCTAAGATTATTATTAATCTGGATAAAAATACATGATTAGTACTTGCGAATATACGTCATTGGATTGGGTATATATTTGGATGAGATATTTTATAATCTCATTTATCACATATTCAATATTTGTATATATCATTAAGAGAATATTATACCCATTCAGAAAAGAGTTTTCTTCTCCTCCTATTACAAGATGGCAGAATGGACATGAAAGCACATTTTTTATCAGCCCTGATTACTGGTGGGCATTTCGCTTCAAATCCCGACTAAAGGCAAACGTTACGGGTGAAAAAGTGAAGGAAGAGTTAAAAGATTATGTGGATATAAACAATAAGGTTAACTTTTGTATTAGTGTTATTATCATGGTGCTTAACTTTCTTGTTTATGAATATGCTCATGATTACTTTTATTCAAAAGCGTTAATGTGTATAGCTTTTATTCGATTTATTTCTAGAAGTTATGAGATCACATATGCTTTTGTTTGTGACATATTTCAGCAGCATGAATCCGTTACGGGGTTAAACAAACATGAACGTATTCGGTTAGCTCTATTTAGCTATTTAGAGATATTTTTTTATTCAGCGGCGGCATATATGTTATTACCGCAAATAAATTTTGTATATGATGCCGTAACAATGTCGTTGAGTGTTGGCACGCTAACGAATGTGGGGTATGCATTTAATTTTTGTGGGCAAAACACACCTTTCATTACAAACATTGTGTTTGTTCAGGTTTTTGCTACATTGAGTCTTGTAGTACTAAGTCTTGCAGTATATCTTTCTAGGAAGGATGGTGACACGTAATTACCTCTATTCAATATCTTAGGCGGAAAATACCATCACAAAAGTGAAGTATTAAAACTGAAATAAAACCACACGTCAGAAACATTATCGCTGCCGTATGGTTTTTTTATTTGAAAGGACGGTGTTATACTTTATTAGATATTAAGTGCTTTAGCATCCTTTAAAATAACAAAGAAATATAGTTAGCATTAGTTCAGCCCTTTAGGTGCGCCTTCCCCGCCAGCATATCAATCATTACGAGATAAATTTTCTCGCACTGAGCCCCGCTATTCTGTACAGCGAACTTCCATCCTTCATCCATAGCCGCAGCAACCTCTGTTGTTGAGGCTATGGGCCAGTCGCTTACGGTGTCGTAGACTCTACCGATCGCCGTTTTCTTATCAACGCCTGTACGTTGCTGTAGACACATCCTGACCATCACTTCTGCGGCCTGAGCAGGCTGGCTTGCCGGGTAAGTTGCCAGCGCCGGGGCGGATGCTGTTGTGACGAGTAGCGCAGTAATAATACGCTTCTTCATTGTGTTACCCCTCACTGAATTGGAATACCCTGAACCGGGCTGTTTTCCCATTTCATCGGGCGGTCTTCCGGCTCGGTAGGGGCGGGTGCTAAAGCAGGGGATTCGGTTTGCGGCGAGTTCGTAGCTGAGATCTTTTCCTCAAGCTCATCGAACCGGCCAGTGAAATCTTTAAGCACTTTATTGCATACAATGGAGGCCTGATCCTGCTGACCAAGCATTCGTGCATTCAGTACGTCCATATCCGCTCGATTGTGATATTCCTGCTCCATTGCCGGGGTGATGCGGGTTGTGGTACCGGAGGCATCCTGGTATTCAAAGCGTTTGATGAGTTTATCAAGCCGCTTAAGTACTGCTGTATCGACAATATATCCCTCAGCTCTGCAAGTGTTCAAAAGACTGAACTGCTCCGTTAAGACGTTGTATGACTGGATCGGTAATACTTTGGCTTCTGCTGATAATGTAAGCAGTAGGATACTCGGTAGTGAGACCATCAATGTTTTTTTCATAATTTCCTGTCCTTAATACTTAAAAATCATGTAGTTGTCAGACTGGTTCTGGTTTGTGATATCAGAATCTGTCGGTTTTACTTCTTTACTTTCCCCCATAGCGCTGAGGCCAGATGGATTCAGGTGTGGTACCCAAAGCGTCTGCAATAATTTTTTCAGCCCGTGGATAATGACGTTCGAAGGCATTATTTAGTGTCCGTGAAGCCAGCCTATGCTGCCGTGAGAGGGAAGACAGAGAAAGCCCCTGTTTGTGCAGGGCCGCGATAATATCGGCCCGGTGCCAGTTAACAGCACTTCCCTTACTTCGCTTTTTTTGCGAATCTGTTGAGTTACTCAATGTATTCACTCCGGGTTGTTAGTACTGGAGATATTAAAAGCGAACAAAGGGAAGCTATCAAGTTCCCTTTTGTGGTTATTTGCGCTCATTTAACTAACGCTTTGATCAGAGGTGAAATTTTTATGAGTAATGAACAGATGACTGGGCCCAGTGATATCGGTGCGATAGAAAGTGGAGAGTGGCTAACAGCAGAGCAGTTTGCCGGAATGGAAGGGATGCCGGGCACTGCGAAAGGGGCACGGCTACGTCTGGAAAAACTCACAGCTCTGCACCCGGAAATCCGCCGCAAACGCACGAGTGGGAAGGGATTTCTGTACCATATCAGCGCGGTAGGGATGGCGCTGAAAAGTGAGAGGGATGCGACAGATGCCTCAGCAGACGAGCAACTTAACCTGTGGATACAACTGTTTCGCACAATGAAACCGGCCTCCAGGGATAAACTTTTACAGCAGGCTCTGACTCAGGTTGCGAGGGACCTGGCTGAAGGAGACGTTAACCAGTAATAAGTAATGGAAGCCTTGACTGTGTTGGATAAGTGATAATAGGAATCATTTGAATTAACTGTTTGATTTTGCTATAATTTATACAGTGGCAGTCATTGCGTACTCAGCCACTGTAATAACCCATCTTAGCTGGTTCACGGCCATCACCTATTCTGGAATCACTACAATGACACTTCCCCGAGACGTCCATGCGTCCCGTCAGGGTCAGCATGACTACTTGTGTGGCATCTACAGCCTGATTAACACCCTCAGTTATCTTTATGACGGCAGAGTTCGGCGAGAAAAATTGATGTACCACCTACTTAGCAGCTATAAACGACGATGGGATTTATTTGATCTACTGACGCTTGGCTTGGATGAAGAGCAAATGGACCACCTGATTGGTGATGTCCTGTTGAAAGGGCATTACGCCCGACATTATCCTCTCAATATTCATACCCCTTTCCGTTACCGCTCCCGACGTACCCGACAGATTCTCAGCGACATCAACGACTGGCTGGCACCATCGGAAAATCAGGCGCAGCGCGTGGTGATTCTGGGCACCACCTGGCACTGGTCTGTGGTTATTCGCACGGATTCCACCCGGCTGTTCTTGTTTGACAGCTTGGGGATACATAGTCAGCGCAGGGACACCTTCTCCATTCAGCCAGAGCTGAAACGGCATACGCTGCTGACGGATGCAATTTACTTTGTTGAACGTGAATTCTGACCTGTACGAGAAGGAGTTGAGCATGACATCTATCGCCAGTGATCGCAGCGGTTACAGACAGACAGTTAAATCATTTACCTGCATGGAGATTATCTCGACATTGATATGAATATTAATCAGTGGCATAGCTCTCAGGAATAAATTTTATGAATTGATCAATTTCTACCAATCAAGTAGATTACCTTCACTGAACTATTTCTCGAATATATTTTGTATTTTTATCTTTAAAGGATACTACGATGCTTGAGAAGTTAGAATTAACCAAAAATGCACAATTTTATATTTCCAAGGGAAATGAACCACTACCTCCAATAGAAGATGTATTTATCTTGGATATATTAAATGCTTCTGATGACAATATTGAACCTGATGCTCTATATATACTAAATGAATTTAGAACTCGAAGCCATTTAATTGATGAAGATATCCCTTATTTATATTCAGTCAGGATATTCCCCACGATCAGGCCAGTTTACTTCATTGGGAAAGATGAAGGTGAGCTTGGCCTATATGACAGAATTCATGCGTTTATTATTATTTTTGAATTTGAAAATCACATTAGTATAATCAAAAAAAGCTGCTCTAATATATCTGAAAAAATTGAGAAAAACTTTGACCTGATTACTAACACTATGATAGCTGAGACTTTCAATGATTCTGATGTTTCTTTCCAAAGAATATCCTTAAGAAACATGACGGTATCGGACAAAGCAATAAGGCAGCGATCTTATGAAGCTCCGGATTTAAAGGGCACTTTCTCTACTCATGCTGCTGGAAGATCAATACCGCTATTCTTGAAATTCAGACAAGGATCAACTGTAAGAACTATTTCAGGAACCGGGCGTTTAGTCGAGTCATCTAATAGAATTAACTTTGATAACTTAGCTCTTTGGGTTTACAATCAACTTTCTCTAATAAAAGATGGTGGGGGCGAAAAGGATTTTTTAGATGCATTTGCGAAGCAGAAGAAACTTCATGAAGTGCTTGAGCACTCAAAACCAAATGCAATTTTAATTGAAAGCTCATCTTTATATGACCAACTCATCGAAGATGATATTAAAATTAGATATGAAAACAAAAAAGGAATAGAGGTTGAACTAAAAACGAAGGAATTAGAGCGATTGATAAAGCATCTCGAAAGAGTTTACCCCATCGATTCAGAAGGGAAAATAACAACTAAATTTGGCCGGGCATTTATCAGAATAAATAATAAAACTTTAACCTTCGACTCCTCATTCTTGAGATCATTAAAAGTAAATGTATCAGGAAGTAATGTTACGCTACAAAGTTATATAATTAAAAATGGATTTTATAGTATAACTTTTGATGATCCCCGCTATATGTATTTTATTGGAAACTGTTTTCAAGATGACTCAGGCATCGCAGAAATAAATAGTATATTAGATATGTTAAGACCCGTGGAAAATATGGATTCCGTAACTAGTGAAAAAGGTAATTTCAGGAAAACCAGTGTCCAATTTTCGAAAGAGTCAATGTTTAATCTAGTTGAGAAGATACATAAAAATGATGACTATGTTTTTTGCGATGATTTAGGTAATGAATGGGCTGATCACATAACCTTTAATAAAGGTGACTCATGCATCAATTTCATTCATTCGAAGCATGGACCGGTTAGTACTTCCGCTAGTAACTTGCATGATGTTGTCGGACAAGCGGTAAAAAACTTAGGTTACATGAATTTTAGTAAAGCTGATTTTATGAAAAAATTCGAAGCTAAATTTGTAGAGAAATATAATTCAACTAAAGGTGAGACAAATATAAAAAGGACCAGAAAAGGCAACTCAAATGGTCTGGATGAATATATTTCTAATCTTTTAAAGGATTTTAAATTGCATAGAAAATGCATTCTGAGCTGTTCCTTTGTATCAAAGAATGAAATAAAGGATGAGTTTAATAAAATATCCAGAGGTGAGAAGGTGAATGGGCACATTACTCAATTGCTATGGATATTGTCATCTTTTTCTCATGCAGTAAAAGAAGTAAACGCAATCCCAATTATCTACTGCTCAGAGTGAGAGAGAAAGTTTAGGCCCTTAAATATTAAGGGCCATAGAGGACAATAAAACGTCAAAACTTGAATGGAACAACAATATCGTCATAGCCATCATCTATGTCAGGTACGTATTTAACACCTGATATATCTGCCAATAATTCTGGTTTGATTTTAATCTTTTCAGCTAACATGCCGAAAGATATACCCAGATGTTCTTTCAAAATAGTTAAACTTTCCTCAAGAACATGAGGTTCTTCTAATGGAATTTGATCGTCCAGTTTTTCTTTTTTCGTTTGTCGTGTTTGACTGAACCAAACATTAGCGCTTCTATATTGCTGGGCGTTAATAAATCCCAAGAAATGTGCTCTATAAATAATTGCTTTAGCACTAACTTTCCATCGAGCTTTTAAAGCATACACTTTTTTCCAGTCAATCATTCCGCCAACACCTAAGCAGGACGGAAATTCTCTGGCAAAAGACTTTCTAGGAAATAAGAAAGCACTAGCAAAAGCATCAGCCTCTCGCTCTGTTTTTTTACATCCAGTCTCAATACCATCATGCATTATTAAATGACCACATTCATGAGCCAAGTCAAAACGCATTCGGCAGGCACTTTCTTTCGCAGTGTTGCGAATTATTATAGGGAATTTTCTATTAACAGATAAAGCATCAACTTTTTCAGACACGCCATCAAAACAGGTAACAATTGCTCCCTGATTTTCAACAACGTTAACCATATTATCTATAGGGGCATCAGGTGTTAGCCCCCAACGAATACGGGCCCCCTCAGCAATCTTTTCTATCAATGGAGGTGTTAATTCTACAATCTTACTATTATCAATCAAATTAAAACCGTTCTCGGGCATATCTAGGTGTTCATGCAGCTCAGCAACGAGTTGCTCAAGAATAGTACTGTATGCCTGAACCCGCTCTTTAACACCTGCAGGCGTTGTCTGTCTTTTACGAAAATGGCATTGCTCTGGCTTAACGTCACCAGAAAGAGGTATCCCGAAGAAATCGGTGGAAACCTGAAGAAACTCTGCCAATGCATTCCGCACGTCATCAGCTGGTGCCCGAACGTCACTTTCGTACTGATGTATACTTTGCCGGGTCACGCAAACAGCATCACCAAGCTCTTGCAGAGTATACCCTTTTAACAAACGAGCGAGCCGAAGCCGCTCGCCATAAAATTCTATAGCCATAACTTACGAACCATTATTCGAGTCATCATTCTCGGCCTTTTTATCTTTCCTTTTAACAGAGATTGATGCTTTCTGAGTTTTGACTGGCTCAGGTAATTCGGTATCAATGGAGCTGAAAGCAGGAACTCTTTCATCCAAAGGAATTTCCCAGCATGAAACCTGCACGCCTTCTAAAAAGCCAGTAAAGGTTACACGCTCAACATAGCGGAAATCATCAACTTCAACAGCAAAAAACCAAATAACTGAAGCAGCGTTGCCTACTTCAACAGGCAATAAACTCATCTGACTCAGCGCTTCTACGCAAGGTATCAGCCTGCGCTCTTCCGGGCGATTAGGGCCTCCCCGGTACAAACGGACTGGCACTGAATCAATAGAAAAGGTAAATTTCCCATCGTCTTTCACTATGCCAAGCCAGGGCCACTCTTCATATTGAGTTGCAGCACGAATTATCCTCGTTCGGCAACATTCATAGGCCCTCAGCCCAGTTGAACGAGCAGAATCACCAAGCTCTTCATTATGTAAATCAATCACATCATCCCTGACATTTCGAATTAGGGATGCAAGTTGTTTAAGTCGCTCTATTGTTAGAGCTGGGTTTAGCTCCCACGGTTGCTTCATTACAAAAAAGACCTCATGCGTAGAGTTACGTAGCCCCTGATGGGATTTGGTGAAATACCTAGCAATAATCTTGCATTTTTCGATATTTGTCAAGTGGTATTAAAAAAGTAACCGATTCACAAGCTTGTCAATGCTGATGATAAGCATATAATTAGTAGCCGTTTTTATGTTTTAGTCAGAACAATACACACTCAGAAACTGAATTCGAGCAGAACCTGATACCGATATGACCAAAGCACTCATCGATCGAGTACAAAACCATGCGATTAGGTAAGAAAACGTTGACCAGTTAGTGCAGCACCTACAAAATCTCATGGTGCAAACTAAATTCGTTAAACACGATTCTGCTCTGAGAGCATTAAGCTACGTGCTAAGGAAGACATTTGGGAATCATAGATAAATCGACATATACACTAAAATGTCCGAATTGCGAGATTGTAGAAACTCTGGCAATACTAGATAAAGGTTCTAACTGGGGCGGCTCTCATTGGCAAAGTGGAGGCTCTTTCCAACATTTTCATACAGAATGGCAAGGAGGAGGCCTTACTGAGCCCTCTCTTAAAATTGCAAAATGTAAAGTATGCCAACAATCCGCACTTGCTACTTCATCTTACTGAACCGATTTCCCCAACTGCAATGAACACTTTCTTTTCTCGTGTACTTAAGAGTGTACTTAACGAAAAAATAGATTATTAAAAACATAATAAAATCAACGCAAACACACAATCACTCAATATTCAGATCCAAAGCGGCCGGCGGACGATGCGTCCGCCCCGCTGAAGCATGCTAAAAAGCCATTGTTGAAATGGCTTTTTTTCTATTGTGACCAACGCGCTGCCGCGGCCCACCTCCGGCGGCGTGGCTCACCCTCGCCAGTTAACCACTAAAAAAACTAATCTATATCAAATATAAAATACGCAATCAAAGCCACAAATAAGGCATATATACATTAGAAAAATTAATTCGAAACGGCATACCTTAGAAAAACTCAGTCGCGCAGCCCGCCCAGGCTGACTATCCTGCCCACTTTCGACCTCTTCCCTGGCTTTACGGACGAGCATACCCATTATGTTACTGAGCATTCTCTATATTGTCGGCATTACCGCAGAGGCGATGACCGGCGCGCTGGCGGCGGGACGTCGCCAAATGGACACCTTCGGGGTGATCATCATCGCTTCGGCCACCGCCATCGGCGGCGGCTCGGTACGCGATATGCTGCTGGGGCACTACCCGCTGAGCTGGGTCAAACACCCGGAAAACATTGTGATCGTCGCCTGTGCCGCCGTGCTGACCACCTGGGTGGCGCCGCTGATGTCGCATCTGCGTCGCCTATTTCTGCTGCTCGACGCCGTCGGCCTGATCGTCTTTTCCATCATCGGAGCCCAGGTCGCGCTGGAGATGGGGCATGGCCCTATCGTCGCGGTCATCGCCGCCGTCGTCACCGGGGTGTTCGGCGGCGTTCTGCGCGATCTGTTCTGCAATCAGATCCCCCTCGTCTTTCAGAAAGAGCTGTACGCAGGGATCTCGTTTGCCGCCGCCTGGCTCTATCTGGGACTGCTATACCTGCAGGTACCGCAGGATCTCACGGTGATCATCACCCTGGTGGCCGGCTTTAGCGCCCGTCTGCTGGCGCTGCGCTTCCATCTGAGCCTGCCGGTTTTCGACTATAAACAGCCGGAGCGCGAATAGTCCGAGCGGCGTGAAATCTGCGTCGGCGCAACGAGAGCGCTGCAACCGGCGGCGGAGCCGTGTATAATGAGCGGATATATTGCTATATTTCGCTCTTTTACACGCTGATAAGACAGACACATGGTACAAGGTACGCTCTATATCGTTTCCGCGCCGAGCGGCGCTGGCAAATCCAGCCTGATCCAGGCCCTGCTGAAAACGCAGCCGACCTACGACTCCCGGGTTTCCGTCTCGCACACCACGCGCGCCAGCCGTCCGGGCGAACAGCACGGTGAGCATTACTACTTTGTCTCTGTGGACGAGTTCAAGGCAATGATCGCCCGCGATGATTTCCTGGAGCACGCCGAAGTTTTTGGCAACTACTATGGCACCTCGCGTCAGGCGATTGAAAAGGTTCTGGCGCAGGGGATCGATGTTTTCCTCGATATCGACTGGCAGGGCGCCCGCCAGGTGCGCAGCAAGATGCCGCAGGCCCGCAGCATCTTCATTCTGCCGCCGTCGCGCGAGGAGCTGGCGCGCCGTCTGCACGGCCGCGGCCAGGACAGCGATGACGTCATCGCCGGGCGTATGGCCAAGGCGGTCAGCGAAATGTCGCACTATAGCGAGTACGACTACCTCATCATCAACGACGACTTCGACGTCGCGCTGCAGGATCTGCGCACAATCATCCGCGCCGAACGCCTGCGCCGCGAGCGTCAGCAGCTGCGTCATGATGCTTTAATCAGCAAATTATTGGCAGACTGAGCCCAGTTTCAGTATCATGCCCAGTCATTTCTTCACCTGTGGAGTAGCACTTTTATGGCACGCGTAACTGTTCAAGACGCTGTAGAGAAAATTGGTAACCGTTTTGACCTGGTGTTGGTCGCAGCCCGTCGCGCGCGCCAGATGCAGACGGGCGGCAAAGAGCCGCTGGTTCCGGAAGAGAACGATAAGACCACGGTTATCGCCCTGCGCGAAATCGAAGAAGGTCTGATCAACAACCAGATCCTCGACGTGCGTGAGCGTCAGGAGCAGCAGGAGCAGGAAGCTGCCGAGCTGCAGGCGGTAACCGCCATTGCGGAAGGTCGTCGTTAATTAACCTCAAGGGCAGCCTTTGTATCTGTTTGAAAGTCTGAATCTCCTGATTCAAAAATACCTGCCGGAAGAGCAGATCAAACGCCTGAAGCAGGCCTATCTGGTCGCGCGCGATGCGCACGAGGGACAAACGCGCTCCAGCGGTGAGCCCTATATCACCCACCCGGTCGCGGTGGCCTGCATTCTGGCCGAAATGCGTCTCGACTATGAGACGCTGATGGCCGCCCTGTTACACGACGTCATCGAAGATACCCCCGCTACCTACCAGGATATGGAACAGCTGTTCGGCAAGAGCGTCGCCGAACTGGTGGAGGGGGTATCCAAGCTCGACAAGCTGAAGTTTCGCGATAAAAAAGAGGCCCAGGCGGAAAACTTCCGCAAGATGATCATGGCGATGGTGCAGGACATCCGCGTCATTCTGATCAAGCTGGCCGATCGCACCCACAATATGCGTACCCTGGGTTCGCTGCGTCCTGACAAACGTCGCCGCATCGCGCGTGAAACCCTGGAGATCTACAGCCCGCTGGCTCACCGCCTGGGTATTCATCACCTGAAAACCGAGCTGGAAGAGCTGGGCTTTGAGGCCCTGTATCCCAATCGTTACCGGGTGATCAAAGAGGTGGTGAAGGCCGCGCGCGGCAACCGCAAGGAGATGATCCAAAAAATCCTGGCGGAGATCGACGGGCGCCTGACCGAGGCCGGCATGGCCTGCCAGGTCAACGGCCGTGAGAAACACCTCTACTCCATCTACCGCAAGATGCACCTCAAAGAGCAGCGCTTCCACTCCATCATGGATATCTACGCCTTTCGCGTCATCGTCAAGGACGTGGATACCTGCTATCGGGTGCTCGGCCAGGTGCACAGTCTGTACAAACCGCGCCCGGGGCGGGTGAAGGATTACATCGCCATTCCCAAGGCTAACGGCTACCAGTCGCTGCACACCTCGCTGATCGGGCCGCACGGCGTGCCGGTCGAGGTACAGATCCGCACCGAAGATATGGATCAGATGGCCGAGATGGGGGTCGCCGCCCACTGGGCGTATAAAGAGGGCGAGTCGAGCACCACCGCCCAGATCCGTGCCCAGCGCTGGATGCAGAGCCTGCTGGAGCTGCAGCAGAGCGCCGGAAACTCCTTTGAATTCATCGAAAGCGTAAAGTCGGATCTGTTCCCCGACGAAATCTACGTTTTTACCCCCGAAGGGCGCATCGTCGAACTGCCGGCCGGCGCCACGCCGGTCGACTTCGCCTATGCGGTGCATACCGACATCGGCCACGCCTGCGTCGGCGCCCGCGTCGATCGCCAACCCTACCCGCTGTCTCAGGCCCTGAGCAGCGGCCAAACCATAGAAGTGATCACCGCGCCAGGCGCCAGACCCAACGCCGCCTGGCTGAACTTTGTGGTCAGCTCTAAGGCGCGGGCCAAGATCCGCCAAATGCTGAAAAACCTCAAGCGCGATGACTCCGTTAGCCTGGGGCGCCGCCTGTTGACCCACGCGCTGGGCAACGGCCGCAAGCTGGCCAGTATTCCTGCGCCCAACATCCAGCGCGAGCTGGAGCGCATGAAGCTGCAGTCGCTGGACGACCTCTTGGCGGAGATCGGGCTGGGCAACGCGATGAGCGTCGTGGTGGCGCGCAATCTGCTGGGTGAACAGGATACGCCGCCGGGCGGCCGTAAGCTGCCGATCAAGGGCGCCGATGGCGTGCTGCTGACCTTTGCCAAGTGCTGCCGCCCCATTCCTGGCGATCCGATCATCGCCCACGTCAGCCCCGGCAAAGGCCTGGTTATTCACCATGAGTCCTGCCGTAACATCCGCGGCTATCAGAAAGAGCCGGAAAAGTTCATGCCGGTGGAGTGGGATAAGGAAATCGATCAAGAGTTTATCGCCGAAATTAAGGTTGATATGTTCAACCACCAGGGGGCGCTGGCCAACCTGACGGCGGCGATCAACGCGACGGCCTCCAATATTCAGAGCATGAACACCGAAGAGAAAGACGGGCGCGTCTACTCCGTTTATATTCGCCTGACCACCCGCGATCGCGTGCATCTGGCCAATATCATGCGCAAAATCCGCATCATGCCGGATGTCATTAAAGTCACCCGAAACAGAAACTAACCGCCATGACCCCACAACGCTATGCGCGGATCTGTCAGATGATGGCGGCACGCCAGCCGGATCTGACGGTCTGCATGGAGCAGGTTCACAAACCGCACAACGTCTCCGCCGTGATCCGCACCGCAGACGCCGTCGGCGTCCATCAGGTCCACGCCGTCTGGCCGGGCAAAAGCATGCGCACCCTGGTCTCCACCGCCGCCGGCAGCAACAGCTGGGTCAGCGTTAAAACCCACCGAGATATTGCCACCGCCGTCGGCGAGCTGAAAGGTCAGGGCATGCAGATCCTGGCCACCAACCTCTCAGCCACCGCCGTTGATTTTCGCGAGATAGACTACACCCGACCGACCTGCATCCTGATGGGACAGGAAAAACGCGGCATCAGCGCCGAAGCATTGCAGCTGGCCGATCGCGATATCATCATTCCGATGGTCGGCATGGTGCAGTCGCTCAATGTCTCCGTCGCCAGCGCGCTGATCCTGTATGAGGCACAGCGTCAGCGCCAGCAGGCCGGCATGTATGGCCGCAGCCAGCCCTCTCTGAGCGAAGAGGAGCAGCAGCGCCTGCTGTGGGAAGGCGGCTATCCGGTCTTAGCCAGCGTCGCCCGGCGCAAGGGCCTGGCGCGTCCGCGCATCGGCGACGATGGGCAGATCGACGCCCCCCAGGCCTGGTGGGACGCCATGCAGGCCGCCCGGAGCTGATATGCAAGGCCAGCTGCTCGATGCCGTTCCGCTGACCTCGCTCTCCGGCGTCGGCGCCAGCCAGGCGGGAAAGCTGGCCAAGCTCGGGCTGGTCACCATACAGGATCTGTTGTTGCATCTACCGCTGCGCTACGAAGATCGCACCCGCCTGTATCGCATCGGTGAGCTGCAGCCCGGGATCACGGTGACGGTGGAGGGCGAGGTCCTGCGTACCGACGTCGCCTTTGGGCGCCGTCGCATGCTGACCAGCCAAATCAGCGATGGCTCAGGCCTGCTGACCCTGCGCTTTTTCAACTTCAGCGCCGCCATGAAGAATAGCCTCGCGCCGGGTAAACGGGTGCTGGCCTACGGCGAGATCAAGCGCGGACACCACGGCGCAGAGATAATCCATCCCGAATACCGTATACAGGGTGACGACGCCACACCGGCGCTGCAGGAGGCGCTGACGCCGGTCTATCCGACCACCGAAGGCGTCCGCCAGGCCACGCTGCGCAAGCTGAGCGATCAGGCGCTGGCGCTGCTCGATATCACCCCTATCCCGGAGCTGCTGCCCGATACCCTAAAGCAAGGACTCCTTAGCCTGCCCGATGCGCTGCGCACCCTGCACCGCCCACCGCCGGACATCCATCAAGAGGATCTGGCACAGGGGCGCCATCCCGCCCAGCGGCGCCTGATTCTGGAAGAGCTCCTGGCGCATCACCTCAGCATGCTGGCGGTGCGCGCCGGCAATCAGCGCCATCGCGCGCTAGCCTTGGCAACCGATGACCATCTCAAACACCGTTTTCTCGCGGCGCTACCCTTTACCCCCACCGCCGCCCAGCGGCGGGTACTGAGCGATATTGAGGCGGACATGGCCAAAAGCGTGCCGATGATGCGCCTGGTACAGGGCGACGTCGGCTGCGGTAAAACCCTGGTCGCCGCCCTGGCGGCGCTGCGCGCCATCGCCCATGGCCACCAGGTGGCGCTGATGGCGCCCACCGAGCTGCTGGCTGAACAGCATGCCGCCACCTTCCGCCAGTGGTTCGCCCCGCTGGGCTTAAGCGTTGGCTGGCTGGCCGGGAAACAGAAGGGCAAGGCGCGCCAGACACAGATGGCGGCCATTGCCGCCGGCGAGGTAAACATGGTGGTCGGGACCCACGCCCTGTTTCAGGAGCAGGTGCAGTTTGCCGGTCTGGCCCTGGTTATTATCGACGAGCAGCACCGCTTTGGGGTGCATCAGCGGCTGGCCCTGTGGGAAAAGGGCGAGGCGCAGGGGTTCCACCCGCACCAGCTGATCATGACCGCCACCCCGATCCCGCGCACCCTGGCGATGACCGCCTATGCCGATCTGGATACCTCGGTCATCGATGAGCTACCGCCGGGACGAACTCCGGTCACCACCGTGGCCATCGCCGATACTCGACGCCAGCAGATCCTGGATCGGGTACGGCACGCCTGTCTGGAGGAGAAGCGCCAGGCCTACTGGGTCTGCACCCTGATTGAAGAGTCCGATCTCCTGGAGGCCCAGGCGGCCGAAGCTACGGCTGAGGCCCTTATTCAGCA
The DNA here is from genome assembly GCF_000800725.1 of Edwardsiella sp. EA181011. Taxonomy (NCBI): domain Bacteria; kingdom Pseudomonadati; phylum Pseudomonadota; class Gammaproteobacteria; order Enterobacterales; family Hafniaceae; genus Edwardsiella; species Edwardsiella sp. EA181011. Next base: position 579,642 of record NZ_CP011364.1, read on the forward strand.
GCTTCCAGAGCTACGTATTGCGCTGGTGCATGGCCGGATGAAGGCGGCGGATAAACAGCGGGTCATGGCGCAATTCAAGGCGGGCGAGGTCGATCTGCTGGTGGCCACCACGGTGATCGAGGTCGGGGTCGATGTCCCTAACGCCAGCCTGATGATCATTGAAAACCCCGAGCGGCTGGGACTGGCGCAGCTGCACCAGCTGCGTGGACGCGTCGGGCGTGGTGCGATCGCCTCCCACTGTGTTTTGCTATACAAGGCGCCGCTGAGCCAGACGGCGCAGCGGCGCCTGCAGGTGCTGCGCGACAGCAATGATGGTTTTGTTATTGCCCAGCGCGATCTGGAGATCCGCGGCCCCGGCGAGATGTTGGGCACCCGCCAAACCGGCAACGCCGAATTCCGCGTCGCTGACCTGCTGCGCGATCAGGCACTGATACCCGAAGTCCAGCGTATCGCTCGCCATCTGCACAGCGCCTATCCACAGCACGCCCGCACCCTGATCGAACGCTGGCTGCCCGCCGGCAGCCGCTACTCCAACGCCTGAGCTGCGCCGATCCGCCTTAGCCGATCGCCTGTGCAAACAGCGGCAGCATTAAATACAGCTTAATAATGATGGCGTTGGCAATATCGATAAAGAAGGCGCCGACCATCGGCACCACCAAGAACGCCAAATGGGAAGGGCCAAAGCGCTCGGTGATGGCCTGCATGTTGGCGATGGCCGTCGGCGTAGCGCCTAGCCCAAAACCACAGTGCCCCGCCGCCAGAACCGCCGCGTCGTAGTTCTTTCCCATCACCCGATAGGTGACGAAAATGGCGTACAGCGCCATCACCAGCGTCTGCACAGCCAGGATCGCCAGCATCGGCAACGCCAGCGAGGCCAGCTCCCACAACTTCAGGCTCATCAGCGCCATCGCCAGGAACAGCGACAGGCTGACGTTGCCCAATACCGAGACGGCGCGCTCGAACACCTGATAAAAGCCGATTTTTGACAGAGTATTGCTTAAGATAACCCCGACAAACAGCACGCAGACGAAGGTCGGCAGCTCCAGCGCCGAGCCGCGCAGCCACCCGGCGATCAGCTGGCCGACCGTCAGGCAGATGACGATCAGCGCCAGGGTTTCAATCAGCACCAGCGAGGTGATCATGCGCCCACTCTGCGGCTTCTCAAAGGCGCTGGGCACCGCGTTGTCATCCGGCGTGCCGTCCGGCGTCGAAGAGTGCTTAACCAGGTAGCGCGCGACCGGACCGCCGATCAGGCCGCCCAGCACCAGCCCGAAGGTCGCGCAGGCCATCGCCACTTCGGTCGCATTCTGAAAACCGTAGCGCTCAATAAACAGCTTGCTCCAGGCCGCGCCGGTACCGTGGCCGCCGGACAGCGTTATAGAGCCTGCCAACAGTCCCATCAGCGGATCCAGCCCCATCAGTTTCGCCATGCTGATCCCGATGGCGTTCTGTACGATCAGCAGCCCAACCACCACAAACAGGAAAATACTCAGCGCCTTGCCCCCGGCGCGTAGGCTGGCCAGGTTGGCATTCAGACCAATGGTGGCAAAGAAAGCCAGCATCAACGGATCCTTCAACGACATGTCGAAGTCGACTTCAAAACCGATGCTTTTTTTCAGGATTAGCAGGGCCAGGGCAACCAATAGCCCGCCGGCTACGGGTTCAGGAATGGTGTATTTGGTCAACAGAGGTATTTTTTGCACCATCTGGCGCCCCAACAGCAGCACCAGCGTCGCGGCAACCAACGTGCCATAAATATCCAAATGATACATTCAGGTACTCCATATAATTTTTATATTTCAGAAAGTTATATAATTTCACCGTTTTTTCGCAGCTCAGTAACCTGACAATTTAATGACAAAGGTTGTAGTGCGGCAAGCTTTTATCGAAAAAACTACGCGGAATAAAAGCCACAAAAAAGTGGCAACACACTCAACGCAAACGATTGCTTTTGTGGCAAAGATCATTAAAATGCGCCCATTGTTGATCCTGGATGCCCGCACACATGACCACTCAAACGACCGACCTCGATCCGATGGCCCAACCGGCTACGCCCCCGGCGACCAGCAGCGAACTGATCTATCGCCTGGATGACTGCCCGCCGCTGGCGCAGACCCTGTTTGCCGCCTGCCAACATCTGTTAGCGATGTTCGTCGCCGTCATCACCCCGGCCCTGTTGATCTGTCAGGCGCTCGGTCTGCCGGCGCAGGATACCCAGCACATCATCAGCATGTCGCTGTTCGCCTCTGGGCTCGCCTCCCTGCTCCAGATCAAAACCTGGGGCCCCGTCGGCTCTGGCCTGCTGTCGATTCAGGGCACCAGCTTTAACTTTGTCACGCCGCTGATCATGGGCGGTATGGCGCTAAAAAACGGCGGCGCCGATATTCCTACCATGATGGCGACGCTGTTTGGCACCCTGATGCTGGCCTCCTGCACAGAGATTATCCTGTCACGCTTCCTGCATCTGGCGCGCCGCATCATCACCCCGCTGGTCTCCGGCATCGTCGTGATGATCATCGGGCTGTCGCTGATCCAGGTCGGTCTGATCTCCATCGGCGGTGGCTATAGCGCAATGGGCGATCACAGCTTCGGCGCGCCGCGGAATCTGCTGCTGGCCGGGGCGGTGCTGCTGGTGATCATCCTGCTCAACCGCCAGCGCAATCCCTACCTGCGCGTCGCCTCGCTGGTGATCGCGATGGCCGTCGGCTATGGACTGGCCTGGCTGATGGACATGCTGCCGGCGTCCGCCGCACAGCCGAATACGGCGCCGCTGGTCACAATACCGACTCCGCTGTACTACGGCCTGGGGATCGACTGGAATCTGCTGATACCGCTGATGCTGGTGTTTATGGTGACCTCGCTGGAGACCATAGGAGATATCACCGCGACGTCGGATGTCTCAGAACAGCCGGTCTCTGGGCCGCTGTATATGAAGCGGCTGAAAGGGGGGTACTGGCGAATGGCCTCAACTCGATGCTCTCCGCCGTCTTCAACACCTTCCCCAACTCCTGCTTCGGACAAAATAACGGCGTGATCCAGCTGACCGGCGTCGCCAGCCGCAAGGTCGGCTTCGTGGTCGCGCTGATGCTGGTCCTGCTCGGCCTATTCCCCGCCGTCGCCGGGTTTGTCCAGCACATACCCGAGCCGGTGCTCGGCGGCGCTACCATCGTGATGTTTGGCACCATCGCCGCCTCAGGGGTGCGTATCGTCTCGCGTGAGCCGCTTAACCGCCGCGCCATCATGATCATGGCGCTGTCGCTGGCCGTGGGACTGGGCGTATCGCAGCAGCCGGAAATCCTGCAGTTCGCCCCTCAATGGCTGAAAACCCTGCTCTCCTCCGGCATTGCGGCGGGCGGGATCACCGCTATCGTACTGAATCTGATTTTCCCGCACGAGACTCACCGCTGATCCCCGCTATGCGGGCTTGATAACAGGCCCGCTTTCGCCTTTCACGACGCTTTCCCTTGAGCCTCGGACATAATTACGGCATAAACTAGGCTGTGCCCGGTGAACGGGGCCAGATAGATCCCGCCCTTTAAGCGGCATCGATGCCCTCCTGGACACGGCCGCGTATGCCGCCCCGGAACACTGAAAGGACGAGTCACCATGAAAGTTATCGGGAAACTGCTGCTGGCGCTCTGCGTACTGATCCTGCTGGCGCTGGCGGCAGCCTATTTTATCGTACAGAGCCGCTGGGGGGCCCGCCAGATAAGCGACTGGGTCAACCAGCATACCCACTACCGCATCACGCTTAGCGCGCTGCAGCATACCCTGCGTCAGCCAACGGTGATACAGGTTAACGGATTCAGCCTGGCCCGCGCCGGTCAGCCCCCGCTGGTCCAGTCCGCGACGCTGCGCCTGACCTTCGGCTGGCAGCAACTGAGCGAGCCGCGCCACTTTAGCGCGATTGGCCTCAGCGGCGGCAAACTGACGCTGACGCAGGACGCTGTACCATCGCTCCCCATCAGCGCCGCCGCCCTGCGCCTGCACGATATGCAGATCCGCTGGCCCCACGCGGACTGGCCCCTGCAGGCCTCCGACGTAGACGGCGGCATCGTTCCCCTGCGTCCCGGCAGCGCCAAGGCCGACTTTCAGTTCAGCGCCGCGGCGCTGAGCATCGGCGATATTCCGGCCAAAAACGTACTGGTTCAGGGGGAGTATCGGGATCGTCAGCTGTGGCTGAATAACCTGGGCGCCGATGTGGCCAACGGGCAAATGACGGCGCAGGCGTTGCGCCAGGCCGATGGCACATGGCGTATCGACAGCCTGCGTCTGAGCCAGATCCACTGGCAAAGCCCACAGGCGCTGCGGCCGTTTCTACACGCGCTACAGCTCCTGCCGCCGTTGACGCTCGTCCGACTCGATCTGCTGGGCGCCAGCCTTGAGGGCAAGGACTGGGCACTGGGCGGGCTGGATGCCACCCTGCGCAATGTCTCTCTGACCGATGGCCATTGGCACAGCCAGCGGGGATCGCTGGCCTTCAACGCGACGGATATCGTGCTCGGGGCGGTGCATCTGAGCGATCCCCTGCTCAGCGCCGACCTCACGCCGCAGGGGATCACGCTGCGCCAGTTCAACACCCGCTGGAGCAATGCGCTGCTCCGCGCCAGCGGCGACTGGCAGCGTGACAGCGGCCATCTGACCCTCAACGATTTAGCCATCGTCGGCCTGGAGTACACGCTGCCCACCGCCTGGCGCACGCTGTGGCTGCGCCCGCTGCCCGCCTGGCTGCAGGAGATCACGCTGCAGCGTTTCTCTCTCAGCCGTACCCTGTTGGTCGATATTAACCCCGACTTTCCATTTCAGATAACGGCACTGGATGGCTTTGGTAGCCATGTCACCCTCGCCCGCCAGCGCCGCTGGGGGCTCTGGCATGGACAGATGCAGTTCAACGCCAGCGAGGCCACTTTTAATAAGGTGGATCTGCGCCGCCCGTCGGCAACGCTGCAGGCGGACAGCGGTACCGTCCGCGTCAGCGATCTCAGCGCGATTTCACAGAAGGGATTACTGGAGGCCAGCGCGACCCTGAGCCAGGGCGACAGCCTATTAACGCTGGCGCTCCACGGGCGCGGCGTACCGGTCAGTCAGCTGGATGCCTGGGGCTGGCCTGCGCTGACGGCGCTGCAGGGCGGCATTAATCTGCAGCTGACGCTACGCGCACCGCTGCAGGCCGGCACGCCGTTCCGCCAAGGCGTCGATGCGACGCTGCAGGCGCAGGACGGGCATGGACACACGCTGCATCAACGCATGGTCAGCGGACAGCTGGTCGCAGAGGCGCCACCGATCGCGGCGGAGAGCCGATAGCATATCGGCCCTCCGATTACGCTTATTGGGCAAAGGAGAGGGTATCGAGCACGCCGTTGGCGATATTCGCCGCCTCTTGACGATTATCGCCCGGCAGGGAGATCTGCATGGTCATCAGCTGATCGCCGACCTGGGCGAGGATAATGCTGGAGTAGATGGCGTGACCGTTCGCCTGCTGCATACTCACGACCTTCTCAACCGCCTTTCCACCCAGCTTAACGCTCTCAGACGAGACCAGCTGCAGGCTGGCGTCGCGTGATTTCTGCTGGTCAATCAGGCGGGTCGACAGGGTATTCAGGTTATCCTGCGGCATCGGCGCCAGAATGACGATCACCGCCTGCTGCCCGGTTTTATTGGCATACACGGACATATTGTTGGTCTGTGAGCCCAGCTTGCTGGTCTGATCGCTCAGTCCCGCAGGCAGCGTAAAGCCAATCTTACCGTCCAACAGGCTGACTTTGGCCCCCGCCGGCACGCTGGGCTGAGTCGCGCTCGCCCCCTGCGCCGGTGCGTTGGTCTCCGCGGTGGAGCTGCCATCGCAGGCGGCCAGTCCGGTAACCAACAGCCCGACGCCGATCAACTTCACTAAATTACCCATGGAAATTCCTTATGTTGTCCGAAGGTCTAATTCCACATCGCACCCGATCGCGGAACAAAAAGCAAGTAACCGTATGTTACGCCGCATCTACACGCAGATCCCTGACCAGACGCAGACGATAGTCGACAACCTCGTCCTGAGGCTGCACCTGAATAATGTGATAGCCATTATTTATCAACATCACCAGCATCGCGGAAAAGCCGTTACGGGTTTTTACCTCAATACGCCGATACCCTTGATTTAACGCCCACGTCTGCTGCGCACGCAATAGGATTTGAGCGATTCCTTTCCGCCGCCATCCGGGTAAAACGCCGCCAAGCCAGCTGTAAAACGTCTGGTCATCCAGCGCATAACCCACCTTAAATCCCACGTCGCAGCCTCCGCTGCGGGCGATCAGGAGACAGGCCTGACGGCCGGCAAGACGCCGCTGTATATCCGCCAGCGAATGGCGCGGAACAAACTCCGGAATGGCTCGATACAGCGCCAAGATCGCGGCCGGAGTGGCCGAGTACAGCGTGATCGGTGTCATCGTGCGCCTCCTGTCGGGAGATAAAAGGAGAGCATAGCGTAAAACCCCGAAAAGGCGGAATCAGGGAAAAAATACCCTGCGCGCCGGGCACAGGGTAGACGGCAGCCTACTGATAGCGCAGGCCAAAGCCGTAGGGACGCCAGGTATCCAGGGCACGGTAGCCCGGCATATCGGAGAGTTGGTTAACGACCGCCTGCGCCCGATTAGGCAGCGCAAAGGGGAGGCGCCCCTGTGGATTAAAACGGCCGCTGAGCACATCCATCAACGCATGGTCGGAAACGCCAAATGTCGCCAGGATAGCGCCGGCGCGATCCATTCCACTGGCGCGGTCTAGCACAAACGGCTGGCGATAGTTTATGGATAAAATCGTGTTGGCCGCCCCAACCCGCGCCATAATCGTCTGGATATCGGCCAGCGACGGCGTAATTTGCCACGTTTTAGCCCGTGCCATCGCGCTAAAGCCCAGATCATTCAGCTCATCTTCGGCGGCGCCGCCAAAGCGACGCGCCTCGACGTAGGGATTGCTGACCACCACACGAACGATCGCCCGCGTCGTCTGAGGCGGGATCGCGGGCAGCGCGCCGCCGCGCCGATCGCCGCTGATCACCCGAAACCCATACCCCTCAACAATCGCCTTATCCATCCCTACCACATATAGCGTCTGCGCGGGCTTCAGCGGTAATAGCGGCGCCCTATCGTCGCCATTTTTCAACAAGACGATAGACTTACGCTGCGCCAGCGAGGCCCGCGCCTGAAACGCCTTATTTCCCAGCGTCTGCGCGGCCCGTTCGGGATCGACATAGGCGTTTTCAAACAGCCCCAGCGTAAACTGCTCTTTCAGCAGCCGGGTGACCGCCAGATCGACCCGCTCCTGGCTGATTTTTCCCGCGCGAATCGTGTCATATACGATGGCATTGCTGTGATAGCCCGAAAGGACATCCGTCCCCGCATTGACCGCGATGGCAATCTGCTCCTGCTCCGGCAGGTGTTCAATGCCCCATGTGCGATCGCCGATAATCCCAGTATCGCTATTGACATATCCCTTGAATCCAAGCTGCTCACGCAGCAGCCCGGTGATGACGCCGGCCGAGAATGCCATACCGACGTCGTTTGGTGTCAGCGCCTGGCCGACGGGAATACCGTAGTAGGGCATGATAGCCGATACGCCGAGCTCAATGGCGGTAATAAAGGGCTTCAGATGATAGTGAAAATTCTGCCCGGCATAGTTCTGATTTTTCCCGTAGGCATAGTGGGGATCGCCGCCGTTCTCCTGCGGCCCCCCGCCGGGAAAATGTTTTACTGTCAGCGCGATACTGTCTCGGCCTAGCCGTTCGCCCTGCAGCCCCAGGATCAATTGGCGGGCAATGTCCGACATCAGATCGGCATCCTCGGTAAAGGTTTCATGAACGCGATACCAACGGGGCTCCGTCGCCAGATCCATCATGTAACCATACATGCCGCGAATACCGACGGCGCGCCACTCCTGGGCCATAATCCCGGCAAACTCACGGATAAGGGACATGTCTCGGGTTGCCGCCAGCCCCGCCTCTTTCGGCCAGGAGGAGAATGCGCCACTAATCACATTGATCCCCTCCCGAGCCTGGGGATCAATGTGATTGCGGGCGTTAGACTTAAATAGCGCCGGAATGCCGTGGGGGGTTCGCTCCGCCATCTCCTGGGCCCGATTTAGCGCCTCTGCCACCTCCCGGGGCGTCAGCTGATTGGTGCCGGACTGCGGCTGCGACACCACCGGATTACGGAAAATGAAGCGCGTCATATGCTGCTCACGGATTAACGCAGCCTCCTCCTGGGGGATCGCACCCTGCGGCGCCACCCGGAACGTATCGATCATCATCATGCCGGCCTTTTCCCACAGCGTCATACGCGCGACCAGATCGGCGCTGCGCTGCTCCGCAGAAAGCCGCCAATCCTCATAGGGATCCAGGCGGCCATTGCCGTTAGCATCGCGAAAGGTGTATCCCTGAACATGCAGCAGCGGATGTACTCGGGAAACCACCGGCGGCTGCCCTGCTCCGGCGGAATACGCCGTCGCCGCGAACGGCGACAGCAGGGCGCATATCAATAGCAGGTATTTATACATCCGTGCAGATCTATACATAATATTCTCCTCAGAAAGATCTCTCCTGTGGAGGAACATAGCGCAGAAAAAAGCGAAATAAAATTATATATCATAATGATATATATGAATTTTTTATAGACTTGAGTTATCCGTTAGCGGCGGCGGTATCCCGAAACGACAACGGGGCACGCCTGCGCGCACCCCGTTTCGTCTCCCTCATCCCGCGTGAATCACGCCGGCGAGACCTGCCGCTGGCGAAACGCTATCCGCTTCAGCAGCATATTCAGCATAACGCCGTACATCGGCAAGAAGAAAACCATGCTAATCAACAATTTGAATGCATAATCCACCAGCGCAATCTCTACCCAGTGGGTTGCCATAAACGCGTCGCTGCTGCGGTAAAAGGCAATAAAGAAAAACGATAGCGTATCGCTGATGTTGCCAAACAGCGTTGAGGCGGTCGGTGCGACCCACCAGGCCCGCGTCTGCCGCAGGCGGTTAAACACATGCACATCCAGTATCTGCCCCAGCACATAGGCCATAAAGCTGGCACAGGCAATGCGCGCGACCATCAGGTTAACACTGCCCAGCGCGGCAAAGCCCTGCCACTGCCCCTGAAAAAATAGGGCGGAGACACAGTAGGAGATCAGCAGCGCTGGCACCATCACCGCCAAAATAATACGCCGAGCCAGCGGTGCGCCAAAGATACGCACGGTCAGATCCGTCGCCAAAAAGATAAACGGGAAGGTAAAGGCGCCCCAGGTGGTATGGAAACCGAACACGGTGATCGGCAGCTGCACCAGATAGTTGCTTGATGTGATAATCAAGACGTGGAAGAGAGACAGCCAACACAGGGCCGTAAACCGCTGCTGCGGTGTAAAACTAAACATCGATGTCACCTTTTTGGTTATTGGGGTGAGGGAACCCAAGAAAACGATCATCCTTAACGGATGCGGCGGCGATCATACCCGGCTCTCGCCACGATGCAACGGTTATTTTTCACGCAATCGTTAACGCCCTTTGCAGCCTGCGCAGCGCCGGGTACACTAGGGCGCGTCCCGTAACGGTGCGCGTCAGCGACGCGCACAGCCAATGACGGGATACGCCCTAGCGACGTTAGATTATTTATTCGTGCGACCGCCCTGAACGGCGCTATTCAGAGACCTGCCATGACCGATCTGTTCGCCAATCCGGACAAAACCCTAGACGCTCTGGGCCTGCGCTGCCCGGAGCCGGTAATGATGGTACGCAAGGCCGTACGCCATATGGCGGCGGGTGAAACCCTGCTGATCATCGCCGACGATCCGGCCACCACCCGCGATATTCCCGGCTTCTGCCGTTTTATGGATCACGCCCTGCTGGCGCAGGAGATCGAGCAGACGCCCTACCGCTATCTGCTGCGCAAAGGCGGCGCCTGAGCTGCCCGACCAGGCCGGGCACCCCATGGCTGAGCCCCTTACAGCGGGCTAAGCGTGATTTCCACGCGGCGGTTTTGTGCTTTCCCCGCGGCAGTGCTGTTCGTTGCAATCGGGTTCGCCGGCCCCATACCAATGGTGCGAATGCGTCCCGCGGACACGCCCTGCACGATCAGCGCGCTGGCAACGCTGTCGGCGCGCTGCTGTGACAGGCGCATGTTCAGATCGCGGCTACCGGTGCTATCGGTATAGCCCACGACGTTAACCGCTGTTTTCTGGTACTCCTTCAGCACCATCGCCACCCCGGTCAGCGTATTGGCACCGGCCGGCTTCAGATTGCTGCTATTCGAATCAAAGGTCACGTTATTCGGCATATTCAGGACAATGTTATCGCCCTGACGGGTGACGCTCACCCCGGTACCGCGCATCTTGTCGCGCAGCTTCGCCTCTTGTACATCCATGTAATAACCGATGCCGCCGCCCAGCGCCGCACCCGCCGCCGCGCCGATCAGCGCCCCCTTACCACGATCGCTCTTAGAAGAGGAGAGTGCGCCCACGCCGGCGCCCAGCAGGGCACCCAAGCCGGCGCCGACGCCGGACTTCCCAGCCTGAGACTCACCGGTATAGGGATTGGTGGTACATCCGGATAGGATCAGCGCCGCACTGATCAGGCCTGCGATGCAAAAACGGCTTTTTTTCATGAATAAACCTCAATGTCGATAAATGTCCCCGCTCCCGGGGACGTCAAGATAGCGTGATGCGTGATGCGCGGCACCTGCCGCGGTCGCGCTGCCCCCGTCTGACCGGCTCGGTGGGCATTGGTTCAGTATGAGTGGAGCAAAAATCACGTCACAGGATAAGGGTAACAACTCCTAAAATCGCAAACAGCAGGGAAGAAAGTTGCCTTCCCCAGCCGCTCTTCAGGTAGGGCTGCAGCCGAGCACCGAACCACAGCATCGGCGCATTGGCCAGCACCATCCCTAGCGTCGACCCCAGGACGACCCAGGTAATATGCTGATAGTGCGCGCCCAGCAGGACGGTCGCAATCTGGGTCTTATCGCCAATCTCGGCCAGAAAGAACACCACCAGCGACGTCCAGAAGGGATGCCCCCCGCGGATCTCACCGTCATCTTTATCGGGAAACAGTACCCACACGGCCATGGCCAAGAAGCCCGCCGCCACCATCCAGCGCATAATCTGCGGACTGAGAAACTGAGTGACCAGCTCCCCTATCAGGGCAGCAAAGTAGTGGTTAACCAGCGTTGCCAGAATAATTGCCAACAGGATCAGGAAAGGCTTACCAAAGCGCGCTACCAGCAGCAGCGTCAAAAGCTGAGTTTTATCGCCGATTTCAGCCAGGGCGACGGAGCTCATCGGAGTAAGAATAATGGACACAGCGGAACATATACCGGGGTGAGTCTCATAGACACATGGCGCGACCAGGCCCTCACCCCGGAGTGCGCCTTGGCCGGCCACAGGTCTCGTCAACCCATCTCGTGACGGGCGCTGACGCCATGATGATAACACCAAGTTTGTTGACGTCAGCGTCGGCGCTGGCGCACCGACAGACTACTCCCCCATGACGGAAGAGCGCGCAGTGTAATCAAGACGCTCGCTTTTCTCAAGCACCGCCCCACGCTGCCACAGCAGCGTGGCCACCGCCTGGCCTGTCTGCGCCTGAATCTGCCTGTCGATGCAGTGGAACCCCTGTCGGCGGTAAAAAGCCTGCGCCCGCCGGTTGGCACAGTACGCCTCCAGCAGCAGCCAGGGATGGTGGCGTTTAGCGTGATGCATCAGACGCTGTGCCACGCCGCGTCCGCGGTAGCGCCGCGCCACGAACAGCGCACCGAGCAGATGGCCAGGCAATATGCAGATAAAACCGCCGATCCGTCCACGGTCGGTCGCCAGCCACGTCTGCCCCTCCGGCAGATAGGCATCGCGCACCCACGGCAGGCTGGCGCGCCAGTAGCCGGGCGGTATCGACGGGTGAGCCTGGATCGTCAGCTTCAGCCACAACGCCAGCAGCGCCGACGTATCAGCGGGCCTGGCCGGATGCAGATACAGGGGATGCATCATGGTACAGACAGCAGCCTGGCATATGGTCATTCACCATCCCACAGGCCTGCATGAAGGCGTAGCAGATCGTGGTGCCGACAAAGGTAAAACCGCGCTGCTTCAGCGCGCGGGCCAGGGCATCAGAAACCGACGTGTGGGTCAGCGCCTGCCATCCGCCCTCCGGCGGCGCCAGCGGTGCCCCGCCGACGAACGACCAGATAAAGGCCGAAAACGCCTCGCCGCGCTGCGCCATCGCCAGCAGGGCCCGGGCATTGGTGACGATCGCCTCCAGCTTGCGCCGGTTGCGGATCAGCCCCTGGTCCAACAGCAGGTCAGCGATATCCTCTGCCGTCATCGCCGCCACCTTGGCGGGATCAAAACCATGGAAAGCCTGCCGGTAACGCTGACGCTTTTTCAGCACCGTCAGCCAGGAGAGCCCGGCCTGCTGCCCCTCCAGACACAGCAGTTCGAACAGCGCCCGCCCGTCATAGAGCGGCCTACCCCACTCATGATCGTGATAGGCGAGATACAGCGGATCGGCCGAAACCCAGGCACAGCGCTGCAGCATGTGGTCGTCCATACGTTCTCCCGATAACAGTCTTCAGCGCATCATACCCTGTCAGTGCATCCGCGCCCGGCGCTGATGCGATATTTTGCACGTAAAATCCGCAATAGCGGCGCCTGCGGGCTAAAAAAGCGTGCCTTGTCGCACTATTGCTGTATATCTTACGCTCAGGCGGTATACTGATCCTTTCTGTTTCAATCCACTTGAACGCGTGCGAACACATCCAACATGCAAAAGTTTGATATCAAGACCTTTCAGGGGCTGATCCTGACTCTGCAGGACTATTGGGCGCGCCAGGGCTGCACCATCGTCCAACCGCTGGACATGGAAGTCGGCGCCGGCACCTCCCATCCGATGACCTGCCTGCGAGCGCTGGGCCCAGAGCCGATGGCTACCGCCTATGTACAACCGTCCCGCCGTCCGACCGATGGCCGCTACGGCGAAAACCCGAACCGACTGCAGCATTACTACCAGTTTCAGGTCGTGATCAAGCCGTCACCGGACAACATTCAGGAACTGTACCTGGGCTCACTAAAAGCGCTGGGGCTGGATCCCACCGTGCATGATATCCGCTTTGTTGAGGATAACTGGGAAAACCCGACCCTGGGTGCCTGGGGCCTGGGCTGGGAAGTCTGGCTCAACGGTATGGAAGTCACTCAGTTCACCTACTTCCAGCAGGTGGGCGGCCTGGAGTGTAAGCCTGTTACCGGTGAAATCACCTACGGCTTAGAGCGTCTGGCCATGTATATCCAGGGCGTCGATAGCGTCTACGACCTGGTGTGGAGCGATGGCCCGCTGGGTAAAACCACCTACGGCGACGTGTTCCACCAGAACGAAGTGGAGCAGTCCACCTATAACTTCGAATACGCTGACGTCGATTTCCTGTTCGCCTGCTTTGAACAGTACGAGAAAGAAGCCCGCATGCTGCTGGAGCTGGAGCACCCGCTGCCGCTGCCGGCCTATGAGCGCATTCTGAAGGCTGCCCATAGCTTCAACCTGCTGGATGCCCGCAAAGCGATCTCTGTGACCGAGCGCCAGCGCTACATCCTGCGCATCCGCACCCTGACCAAAATGGTCGCCGAAGCCTACTACGCCTCCCGCGAGGCGCTGGGCTTCCCGATGTGTAAAAAAGATTAAGAGGCAGCCATGACGCAACAGACTTTCCTGGTTGAAATCGGCACGGAAGAGCTGCCGCCGAAAGCTCTTCGCTCCCTGGCGCAGGCCTTTGCCGACAACTTCCGCACAGAGCTGGATAATGCCGGTCTGGCGCACGGCGATATCGAATGGTTCGCCGCACCGCGCCGCCTGGCGCTGAAAGTCGCCGCCCTGAACGCGGCGCAGCCCGATCGCGAGATCGAAAAACGGGGTCCGGCCATCGCCCAGGCGTTCGACGCCGAGGGTAAGCCGACCAAGGCGGCCGAGGGCTGGGCCCGCGGCTGTGGCATCAGCGTCGATCAGGCTGAACGCCTGAGCACCGACAAAGGCGAGTGGCTGCTGTACCGCGCGCTGCAGAAAGGGCAGCGCGCCCAGGATCTGCTGCCTGCGCTGGTCGCCAGCGCCCTGTCTCGCCTGCCTATCCCCAAGCTGATGCGCTGGGGCGACAGCGATACGCAGTTTGTCCGCCCGGTGCATACCGTCACCCTGCTGCTGGGCAGTGAAAGCATTCCGGCGACGATCCTTGGGGTGCCGTCCGATCGCGTAATCCGCGGCCACCGCTTTATGGGCGAAGCCGAGTTCACCCTCGACAACGCCGATCAGTATCCGCAGATCCTGCTGGAGCGCGGTAAGGTTATCGCTGACTATAACGCCCGCAAGGCGCTGATCAAGCGCGATGCCGAAGCCGCGGCGGCCCGCATCGGCGGCGTAGCCGATCTGAGCGACAGCCTGCTGGAAGAGGTCACCTCTCTGGTCGAATGGCCGGTCGTGCTGACCGCCAAGTTCGAAGAGAAATTCCTCGCCGTTCCGGCAGAGGCGCTGGTATACACCATGAAAGGTGACCAGAAATACTTCCCGGTTTACGATGCGGCAGGCAAGCTGCTGCCAAACTTCATCTTTGTCGCCAATATTGACTCCAAGGATGCCCAGCAGATCATCGCCGGCAACGAGAAGGTGGTACGCCCGCGTCTGGCCGACGCCGAGTTCTTCTTCAAAACCGACCGTAAGCAGCGCCTTGAGGACAACCTGCCACGTCTGGAAAGCGTGCTGTTCCAGCAGCAGCTGGGCAGCCTGCGTGACAAGACCGATCGCATCACCGCGCTGGCCGGCTGGATTGCCCAGCAGATCGGCGCCGATGTCAATATGGCAACCCGCGCGGGCCTGCTGTCCAAGTGTGACCTGATGACCAACATGGTGTTTGAGTTCACCGACACCCAGGGGGTCATGGGGATGCACTATGCCCGCCACGACGGCGAGGCCGAAGAGGTCGCCGTCGCCCTGAACGAACAGTATATGCCGCGCTTTGCCGGCGATGCGCTGCCCAGCTCCCTGGTCGCCTGCGCTGTCGCCATTGCCGATAAAATGGATACCCTGGCGGGGATCTTCGGCATCGGTCAGCATCCGAAGGGCGATAAAGATCCGTTTGCTCTGCGCCGCGCCGCGCTGGGCGTGCTGCGTATCGTCGTAGAGAAAAAGCTGCCGCTGGATCTGCTGACCCTGACGCAGGAGGCCGTGCGCCTGTACGGTGACAAGCTGAGCAACGCCAGCGTCGTCGATGACGTTGTGGAGTTTATGCTGGGCCGCTTCCGCGCGTGGTATCAGGAAGAGGGGCATGCCGTTGACACCATTCAGGCGGTGCTGGCGCGCCGTCCGACCCGTCCGGCCGACTTCGACGCCCGCGTACGCGCCGTCAGCCACTTCCGTACCCTGCCGGAGGCCGCTACGCTGGCCGCCGCGAACAAGCGCGTCTCCAATATCCTAGCCAAATCAGGCGATGTCCTGGCTGAACAGGTGCAGGCCGCCCTGCTGAAAGAGCCGGCGGAAATCCGTCTGGCGGCCAACCTGATCACGCTGCAGGAGAAGCTGGCGCCGCTGTTCGCCGACGGCCGTTATCAGGAAGCGTTGGTTGAGCTGGCTACCCTGCGTCAGCCGGTTGATGACTTCTTCGAGCAGGTCATGGTCATGGCCGACGATGAGCAGGTCCGCATCAACCGCCTGACGCTGCTGAACAAGCTGCGCGATCTCTTCCTGCAGGTCGCCGACATCTCCGTTCTGCAGTAGGTTCGCGAAGCAGGCTATCTAACCCGCCGTTAGGCGGGTTTTTTACTTTATGGCTGTTATCCCGCATTTTACGGGGTACACTAGATTGACAGATTTCGCATCACCCTTGCGCGGTTTACAGGAGTCACTCACATGACATTCGCAGTAAAAACATGGGCACAGCGCCTGCTGATGCCCGTTATGGCACTCTTTTTCGTCATGCAGCTGAGTGGCTGCGGCGATAGCGATAAAGAGCAGCAAAAAGCCTTTATCGACTATCTGCAGAATACGGTAATGCGCGGCAGCGTTACGATCCCCACCCTGAGCGAGGCCCAAAAACAGCAGCTGGGGCACTATGCCGGCGACTATGCTATTCTGGTCACCTTTTCTCAGAACTTTAACCGCGCCATGGAAGCCAGCATGACGCCGCTGTTCAGTACCCTGCAACAGATCCGTACTCCGCAGGAGTATCTGACCCAGCGCGATCGTCTGCAGCAGGAGCTTGGCGCGCTGAACATGCTGGGCCAGCAGATCCAGAGTGCCAAGGCTCAGGCCGACGGCGCCTACGCCACGCTGAAGCAGCCTGAAGAGGTCAAAGCCGTCTTCGACAAAGCCTTCACCAAGATTGTCACCGGCCCCAGCAACGCCGTTATGCCGATGATCCCGCAGGCGGCGGGCGTCGCCCAAACGCTGGTACAGGTCGGTGATTTCCTGCAAAATCTGGGACCGCAGGCGCGCTTCGATAATCAGGGCGTACAGCTGCAGACCCAGGCTCAGGTCGATCAGTACAACCAGCTGATGCGCGATCTCTCGGTAAAATACCAAGCGCTGATGGCGGCCCAACAGCAAAATGCCGGGCTGCTGCAGAACTGAGTTCCACATCTCCGTAGATCACCCGGCTATGGCCGGGTTTTTTATGACCATCCCCCGCTCATCGGCTTTCCCCTGCCACACACCGACCGATGTCACGCTCACCCACAAATATCTTGCGATCAACATCACATTTCAAAAACAAAGCGAACAACAAAATTAGTGATTTCGTTCACAAAAAACAACCAAACACCTCGAATATGCTACGCCTTTAGCGAATTTTTTGTGATTAAGATCACCATAAACACCACCTCCACCGGGGACAAATAGTGATTTTTATCACAAAAAAACCTCGGGGTACGCGTGAACAACGGGTCGTGATAGAGTCGATTTTGCATACAAAACGACTGATGGTTTTTGGCGAAACCATCCAACAAACCACGACGCGTTGCCCTGTTACGCGCACCACCGAGGGACGTTTTATGTTATCACCAGACATTAAGGTCAAGGTACAAAATTTTGGCCGCTTCCTCAGCAATATGGTTATGCCCAACATTGGCGCTTTTATTGCCTGGGGTCTGATTACCGCTCTCTTTATTCCAACGGGCTGGCTGCCCAATGAAACGCTGGCCAAGTTGGTCGGCCCCATGATCACCTACCTGTTGCCACTGCTGATCGGCTATACCGGCGGGCGTTTAATCGGCGGCGAACGCGGTGGCGTGGTCGGTGCCATCACCACAATAGGGGTGATCATCGGCGCCGATATTCCGATGTTTATGGGAGCAATGATGGCTGGTCCGCTGGGCGGTTGGGCTATCAAGCGCGTCGATCATTGGCTCAATGGCCGGGTCAAAAGCGGCTTCGAAATGCTGGCCAGCAACTTCTCCGCCGGTATTCTGGGCATGCTGCTAGCCATGCTGGCCTTCCTGGCTATCGGGCCATTGGTCGCCGTGCTCTCTACTTTGTTAGCCAGCGGCGTCAACTTGCTGGTTCAGAATAACTTGTTGCCATTAACGGCGATCTTCGTCGAACCAGCGAAAATTTTATTTCTTAATAACGCGATTAACCACGGTATATTCTCCCCACTCGGCATTCAACAAGCCACCGAAACGGGTAAATCCATATTCTTCCTGATCGAGGCGAACCCAGGGCCAGGCCTGGGCGTGTTGCTGGCCTATATGTTCTTCGGCAAGGGCAGCGCCAAGCAGTCAGCTCCCGGCGCCGCCGTCATCCATTTCTTCGGGGGAATCCACGAGATCTACTTCCCGTATGTATTGATGAATCCCCGTCTAGTCCTGGCGGTGATCCTCGGCGGCATGACCGGTATCTTCACCCTGACGCTGTTCCATGCCGGGTTGGTCTCTCCCGCCTCACCCGGCTCTATCTTCGCCATCCTGCTAATGACGCCGAAGTCGTCGCTGATCGGCGTGAGCCTTGCCGTACTCAGCTCCTGCCTCGTCACCTTTGTCGTCGCCAGCCTGATGCTGAAGCGGGCGCCTGCCGGTCAACAAGATAACGACGGTCTGGCCAACGCCACTCGGCGCATTCAGGGGATGAAACAACAGGCAAAAGGCGAGTCAGGTCAACAGGCTGCGCCGCAGCCCACCCGTGCACATCTTGATCTGGCACACGACCTGAGTCAGGTGCGTAACATCATCGTAGCGTGTGACGCCGGCATGGGATCGAGCGCGATGGGCGCTGGCGTACTGCGCAAAAAGATCGTCGAGGCTGGATTAAGCCAGGTCCAGGTCCGTAACCTCGCGATTAACGCCCTGCCCGATGATGTGGATCTGGTGATCACACACCGAGACTTAACCGAACGCGCCCTACGTCACGCTCCACACGCTATCCATCTGTCTCTGAGCAACTTCCTCGACAGTGGACTGTACAACGACCTGACTACGCGTCTGCTCGCCGCTCATCTTCCGCAGGCGGCAAACGATAGTCGGCTGATTAATCAACCGGTTGCCGCCGCTAATGATGATCATTATGAGCTCGGTGACGAACAGCTATTTGAACTACAGGAGCACGACATCTTCCTCAGCCAGCATGCCGATGATAAAGAACAGGCCATCCGCTTCGCCGGCGCCCAACTGGTGGCTCGATGCTATGTCGAGGCCGACTATATCGAGGCGATGTTGGCGCGCGAGGCGTTAACCTCCACTTACCTCGGCGAATCCATCGCTGTACCGCACGGTACCGTAGCCGCCAAAGATCGCGTCCTGCGTACCGGTGTCGTCATTTGCCAGTACCCACAGGGTGTCCGCTTCGGCGACGATCCTGCTGATATCGCCCATCTGGTGATAGGTATCGCCGCCCGTAATAATGAACATATCCAGGTTATTACTCGCCTGACCAACGCCTTGGACGACGAGAGCATCATTACTCGTCTCATCCATAGCACCAGCGTACGTGAAATTCTTCAGCTACTACGCAGTGAGCGAGCGGCGTAATTCGCCGCGATGCGGACGTCGGTGACAGAGATAGACGGTGCGTCCTAGTACCACCTCGTTTTAGGGCCATCTCGTCCTAGGACACACCGGATCACTTCCTATTCAGGTGAGGTTTAACATGAAAGCAATTCATTTTGGTGCAGGTAATATTGGGCGTGGCTTTATCGGTAAACTGCTGGCAGATGCCAATGCCGAGCTGACCTTCGCCGACGTCAATCAGCCATTGATCGATCAGTTGGCTCATCAGCAAAGCTACGAGGTCCATGTCGTCGGCGAGCAACAACGTGTCGAGCGGGTACAGCATGTCAGCGCCATCCACAGCGCCAGCCCCGATGCGATCGCGCAAATCGCCCACGCCGATATCATCACCACCGCCGTCGGCCCACAGGTATTGAACCGGCTCTCCGCCACCCTAGCGCAAGGGTTGCTTGAGCGTCATCGCATCGGCAATGCGCAGCCGCTCAATATCATCGCCTGTGAGAATATGGTACGCGGCACCAGCCAACTGAAACAGCACGTCATGGCCATTCTACCAACGGCGCTACACCCCTGGGTAAACCAGCAGATCGGCTTCGTCGACTCCGCCGTGGATCGCATCGTGCCGCCCAGCGACGCCGCCAACGACGATCCCTTGGACGTCACAGTGGAAACCTTCAGCGAATGGATCGTCGATAGCACGCAGTTCAAGGGCGAGCTACCGGTTATCGCTGGCATGGAGCCAACAGCCAATCTGATGGCCTATGTCGAGCGAAAGCTATTCACTCTCAATACCGGCCACGCCATCACCGCCTATCTGGGCTGCTTGGCGGGTTATCGCACCATCCGCGAGGCGATCCTTGACCCCGCGATCCGCAGCAACGTCAAGGCGGCTATGGAGGAGAGTGGCGCGGTACTGATCCGTCGCTATGGCTTCGACCCTCAGCAACACCACGCCTATATTGAAAAAATCCTCTCCCGCTTCGAAAACCCTTATCTGCGGGACGACGTCGAGCGCGTCGGGCGCCAGCCTTTGCGTAAGCTGGGGGCGATGGATCGTTTAACCAAGCCGTTGCGTGGAACTCTAGAATACGCCTTACCACATCGTCACCTGCTGATCGGGATTGCCGCCGCCTTATGTTACCGCAATGCACACGATCCCCAGGCACAAGAGATGGCGCAACAGATCGCGCACCTCGGCGTTGAGACAGCGTTAAACCAATTCGCTCAGTTGGAGGATTATCCTCAGGTCACCTCGGCGGTAGCAAAGGTATATCGAACCCTGCGACATAAGGCATAATTTACTCAATACAGACTTCTGATGATAGGCATGCGTCGGGCAACTCCCGGCGCATGAAACCACACTATGGCAACAATGGAAGAAACCCAGGCTTTTGAGAACCGCATTCTGGAACGGCTCAATGCCAGACAGACAGTAAAGGGCCTGCTACAAGCGGCGATACCGATGCTGGCCGAGGCTATCGACCGTTTAGTGTTACAGGCGTTCCGTAAGGATGACTATGCGGTGAAATATGCCGTCGAACCCCTGCTAGAGAGCGATGGTCCATTAGCGGCGCTACCGATGCGTTTAAAGCTGATCTATGCCTTAGGTGCCATCAGCCGCATCGAGTATGAGGATATCGAGCTGCTGCTGGCGCTGCATAACCAACTGACGTTGGATAGCCAGACTTACCACTTTACCGACGATGAAGTGCTCGGCCCACTCCGCATGCTGCACGGCATGCGTCACTTACCACTCGCGCCCACATTGCATCTCCCTGAGGATGTGGTCGACTCCCGCTTAGTTGATATGCAGCAGCAGCGTTATCAGCAAATGGTGCGTTCAACACTGGTGTTAAGCCTCACCGAAATGCTGGCCAGCCTTGCGCATAAGAAGGCCTTTTAACGGTAAAGCGTCCTATCACTCGCGTAGTGCCGCTTCGCAGTAGGCACGCTCGACCTCTTCTGCCAGGATCTGCACCCCGCGTTCAATCAACGCCGGATCCGGCACATAGTTCATGCGCATACACTGCCGTGTATGCGGCCAATCCTGCGCCAGCCCCGGAAAAAAGTGGTCGCCGGGAACCATCAGTACGCCGCGCAGTTTCAGTCGTTGATACAGTACTTCGCTACCAATCGGCAGATCCTTAAACCATAGCCAAAGAAAAATTGCCCCCTCTGGGCGGTGGATCAGGCAGCGCTCCTCCGGCAGATAGCGGCGAATAATCGCCAGCGTCTGGTCAACACGCTGCTGATAGAAAGGGCGGATCACCTCGCGACTCAGCCGCAGCAGGTCGCAGCGCTCGATCATGCGCAGTGCCAGCGCGGGACCCATGCTGCCCGGAGAGAGACTGATGACGCCGTTCATATTGCTCAGCGCCTGAATGGTTCGTTCGTCAGCCACCACGATCCCGCAGCGTACGCCCGGCAACCCTAGCTTCGACAAGCTCATGCACAGGATCGTATTTGGGTTCCACAGCGGCGTCGCCTCGGTAAAGATGATCCCGGGAAAGGGCACCCCGTAGGCGTTATCGATCAGCAGCGGAACCCTATGCTGCCGTGCCAGAGCATCTAGGCGGGTAAGCTCTTCATCCGTCAGCACGTTCCCGGTTGGGTTGGTTGGCCGCGATACGCAGATCAGTCCAATGTCATCCTCAATCTTCAAGCGATCGAAGTCGATATGGTACTTGAACTGTCCCTGAGGCAGCAGCGCAATGCTGGGTTTGAGCGCCACAAACAGATCATCCTCCAGGCCAGCGTCGGCATAGCCGATATACTCCGGCGCCAGCGGAAACAGGACCCGCCGCCGAGCGCCATCGCTGCGCCGACCCGCAAACAGGTTAAAGAGGTAGAAAAACGCGCTCTGACTGCCGTTAGTCAGCGCAATATTTTGTGCCCCAATCGGCCAGCCATACTGTTCTGATAGCAGCCTGGCCAACGCCTCCAGCAGCGTATCCTTACCCTGTGGTCCATCATAGTTACACAGCGCTTCACCCAGCGTCCCCTCCTCCAGCAACTCACGACATAGGGAGGTAAAATAATCCTCCATCTGCGCAATCCGCGCCGGGTTACCGCCGCCCAGCATAACGGCGCCGGGTGTGCGCAGGCCATTATTGAGATCGTCCATCAGACGGGTGATTGCGGAGTAACGGGTAAATCTCTCGCCAAAAGCAGAAAACGTCATAGCGGACCACGCGGACGGTTAGGGATAAAAAAAGCCACCTTACCTGCAGTTCGGCGAGGCGACAAGTCGACCGCCCAGCCCCTTTATTTTGATTATTCTGTAAAAGTCAGGAATAGCAGAATAAAAAAAGGCGCAGCCGCGGCTGCGCCAAATCGAGAGGGTTTATACCCACGGGAGGTATGGACGATCTGATTATTACTGTTGGGTGTTCGGTTCATCCCGGCACTCGAGCGCCGCCGGATCGCGCTGCGCGGCGCTGATGATAATACGCTGCGGCTGGAGCGCCTCCGGTACGTGACGCACCAGGTCGATATTCAATAGGCCGTTTTCAAAGGCGGCGCCCTCTACCGTCAGGTGTTCTGCCAGGGTAAAGCTCAACTCAAAGGCTTTGCACACCAGCCCCTGATGCAGGTACTCCACCGGCTTTTCCGGTTTGACCGGGTTGCCGCGCACCGTCAGGCGTGGGCCTTCAACCTCAATATCCAGCTCACTCTGGCGAAATCCCGCCAGCGCGAGAGAGATGCGGTAGTGGTTATCATCACTCTTTTCAATGTTATAGGGTGGAAATCCCTGCGGTTCCAGCGAGGTTTGCATGGCATTAGCCAGCTTGTCAAAACCAATCCACTGACGCATTAACGGTG
This sequence comes from Edwardsiella sp. EA181011, assembly GCF_000800725.1. Lineage (NCBI taxonomy): Bacteria > Pseudomonadati > Pseudomonadota > Gammaproteobacteria > Enterobacterales > Hafniaceae > Edwardsiella > Edwardsiella sp. EA181011. Next base: position 602,447 of record NZ_CP011364.1, read on the forward strand.
AAAGGTCATAATTACGCATGTTCATATACTCCTTCTAAGAAGCGAGATGTTAATAATGCTCAGGTGGAATTATTTCCACCTGCATTGCCCCCAAAGGCAGGCAAAAAATAGAATCAGCCAACCAGCTAACTGCCGTTATTTTATGGCAATCTTACGCGCCTGCTGCGACTCGGGAATGACGCGTGCCAAGTCGATAAATAATAGTCCATTCTCCAGCCGCGCGCCTTCTATATGAATATGTTCAGCCAGCTGAAATTTACGCTCAAAATTACGCTCGGCGATCCCCTGATACAAATAGGTGCGCTGCTTGTCGCTCACTTGATGAGAGCCTTTAATAATCAGTGAGTTGGAATGAGATATTATCTCAAACTCCTCCTCATCAAAGCCAGCGACGGCAATAGAAATACGGTAGTGATTATCATCTACCAGTTCAACATTATACGGAGGATATCCCCCATTGGTATTATTCTGCCCCGACTCAATAAGATTGAATAAACGATCGAATCCGATAGCAGAACGGTACAGCGGTGCCAAATCAAAATTACGCATAGCGACAACCTCCTAAACAATGCAGCGAGGATGAAATAATCTTCCTAATGGACAGATTGATTAAATAGATACCCTATCGGCATATCCATCATTACTCTTTTAATAAGATGGCGACGATCCTGACGTTTTCAAGCGCTATCGTCTAAATTTTATGATACAGCACATATTGACAAAATTTGGCTGAAAAACAAACACACCGTCAATATTCCGGTATATGCTAAGCAGCGTTGCCGGAAAGAGACAGCGGCAGATTGGAATCAGCCCTGGATGACACTATGACTACACCCTTCGTGCGCCATACCACGCTCCTGCTTGCCGGGAGTATGCTGTTACTCAGCAGCGGATGCTCCAGCGTCATGACGCGCGTCGGCCCCCATCAGGGCTACTACGCAGGGACCAAAAACGATCTGCAAATGATCGGCAGCGAGGAGAGCGGCTGGGCCATGCGCCCGCTGTTGGCGCTGGACCTACCGCTGTCGGCGGTTGCCGATACGCTGCTGTTGCCCTATGACTACTACCGCGCCGACGACGATCCGGCCGCGGAGTCGCCGCGCGCCCGGGTTCAGCGCGCCGAGCAGGCCAGCGTTGCCAGCGGCATGGCGCCACCGGCAGCGCTAGGAAACTGACCGCGGCTACTCGTCATCCGAGCTCAGGCGCGCGACAAAAATTTGTGCCCAACCGTTGACCTCTCGCATATAGGCTACCCAGCGGCCATCCGGCGACGGAATGACGGCGTCCGCGCAGGGAGGCTGCGCCGTACGCTCGGTGATCCGGGTGACCGCTCCGCTGGCCACATCGCAGCGCACCACGCTGTTATCCATCACCATCAGCACCGAGCGCCCGTCCGGGTGCCAGTTAAAGGCGGACTGCACGTCATATTCTCCGTGGGTCACCTGGCGTAGCTCACCGCCGTTAGGCGATACGCGCCACAGCTGTACCACGCCATTTTCGTCCCGCATCAGAAACGCGATGCTCCCGCCGTCCGGCGCGCTGCGAACCCAGTGCCGCGGGATCGTCGCCAGGCCGGGGTAGCGCCGAGAATGGGTAAACGTCAATCGCCGCTGCGATACGCCGGCCGGCGGCGCCGGCAGGGTGCCCCCGCTCCCCTGCAGCGGTGAGACGCCAGCCAGACGATAGGCGCTATCCTCTTCAGGCAGGTCAACAATAAACAGCTCCGGTACGCGCTGGCCGTCTTCTGACAACGTATCGCCGATAAATGCCAGCGCCCAGCGCTGACGCTGGCCGTCGGGCTTCAGGTATCCCCGCTGACCGACCCAGCCCTCCTCATAGGCCCGGGTGATATCATCGCTGCCGGGACGCGGCGTTGGCGTCGTGTGGGTTACCAGCACGCAGAAATGGCTGCCATCATACTCACGCGGGTGCGTTTTGGCAGAGCGTACCGGCGATCCCGACAGCGCGACCCCCACGTTGCGCTGATCGCGCTCAGGAGAGTCCTCGTGCATCACATGATCGTTATAGGTAAAGCTCAGGCGCGACGCATCGGGGCTAAAGACGTGTACGTGGGAGCCACCGCGCAGGGCACCGGGAGTATAGGGGGGCGTGATATCCAGCGCGTCCAGCGTCTCTGCAACGTCGGGATGCTCGGCGCTGACGATCACCCCACGCCGATGGTGAAAATCGTACTGCCAGAGCGCATCTGGGTGCTCCGGCCCGTGAATAAAGACATAGCGCTCCGGCAGCGTTGGCGCCACCGTGACCACGCCAACGCAGGCGCCGTCGACGGCGCAGTAGAGACACTGCGTCTGGCCATCGGGCACGCTGACCCGCTCAATGGTCTCGCCGCTGAATGTCGCACCGTGCGGACGCACGTCATAGGCTATCCAGCGGCTGTCGGGTGTCCAGACATGGGTATTGGTCAACTGATGCCCGCGGGCATCGTAGGTAAGCTGTAACTCTGATGGATGGCGCATAATTAGCCCCCTGGCGGCCTGTTTTTACCAGCATAAACCAGGCCCGCCGGAGAGACTATCCATAAGCGGCATTTTACACAGCGGCTTACGCCGCATTGAGAATCCAGCGCTGGATAGCCTGCGCCACGCCATCTTCGCGGTTGCTGGCCGTCACATACTGCGCCGCGGCTAGAATGGCCGGCTCGGCGTTGCCCATCGCCACCCCCAGGCCGGCGTAGTCAATCATCGCCAGATCGTTACCGTGGTCGCCAATACACATCACATGCTGGCGGTCGATACCCAGATGCTCGGCCAAACGTGCGATCCCTTTCCCTTTGTCCACGTCGCGATGTAGGATCTCGAGGAAGAACGGGCTGCTACGCAGCAGGGTATAGCGTTGATACGCCTGCGCGGGAATGCGCGCGATCGCCGCCTCCAGCACCTTGGGGTGATCGATCATCATCACCTTGGGAAAACGCAGGGAAGGATCCATCTGTTCTGCCGGGCAAAAATACAGCGGAATGCCGGTAATAAAGGATTCGTGCACCGTGTACTTACTGATATCCCTATTGGCGGTAAACAGACGCTCAGCGTCCAGCGCGTGAAAATGGCAGCCCACCTCACGCGCCAGCGCCTCCAGATAACGGTAGTCGCTATAGTCCAACGCGGTCTCAAACAGGGTCTCTCCGCTATCGGCATGGACAATCAGCCCCCCGTTATTGCACAGGCAATACTCCCCGGCGACATCCAGCGCCAGCTCGCGTAGGTAAGGACGCACCCCGATCAGCGGGCGGCCGGTGGCCAACACCACTTTAACCCCCCGCCGGCGCGCGTCAGCGATGGCGGCCTTTACCGCCGGTGTAATTTCCCGCGCCTCGTTCAGCAGCGTTCCATCCAAATCGATAGCGATCAGTTTAATTGGCATGATTGGCTCCCTTATTCAATGCACGCGGGTCAGCGCTGGTTAACCCACAGCAAAAAGGGACGTTTCCGTCCCTTTTCAACTCATTATATCCGGCGCAATTAAAAGTCCAGATTGGACGCTTTCAGCGCGTTCTCTTCAATAAAGGCCCGGCGCGGCTCAACCGCATCCCCCATCAGGGTGGTGAACAACTGATCGGCCGCCACCGCATCCTTGATGGTCACGCGCAGCATGCGGCGCCCTTCCGGATCCATGGTGGTTTCCCACAGCTGTTCCGGGTTCATTTCACCCAGCCCTTTGTAGCGCTGAATGGCCAGGCCGCGACGCGACTCCTTCACCAACCAGTCCAGCGCCTGCTCAAAGCTGATCACCGGCTGGCGACGCTCGCCGCGCTCCACGAAGGCGCTCTCTTCCAACAGGTCACGCAGCTTTTCGCCCAGCGCGCAAATGCGGCGATATTCGGCGCCGTGAGCAAAGTCAAAGTCAAACGCGTAGTCGGTATCCACGCCGTGGGTACGCACGCGCACCAGCGGCTCAAACATCTGGCGTTCGCGATTCTCCAGAACGCGGGCGCTATAGACACTACCGTGCAGCTCCTTCTCGTTCAGCGTTGCCACCAGCGAGTTAATCCACTGCTCAACCTGCGCCTGGTTCCCCAGGTCGGCTTCGCTGAGGGTCGGCTGATAAATAAGCTGATTCAGCACCGCCTTGGGATAGCGACGCTCCATGCGACCGATCAGCTTCTGCACCTGGTAATGTTCCGCCACCAGTTTTTCCAGCGGCTCACCGGCCAACGCAGGGGCAGCGGCGTTGATATGCAGGGCGGCGCCGTCCAGCGCGATGGACATCTGATACTGGTCCATCGCCTCATCGTCTTTAATGTACTGCTCCTGCTTGCCTTTCTTCACCTTGTACAGCGGCGGCTGAGCAATATACACATGGCCGCGCTCGATAATTTCCGGCATCTGGCGGTAGAAGAAGGTCAGCAGCAGCGTACGAATGTGCGAACCGTCGACGTCGGCATCGGTCATGATAATAATGCTGTGGTAGCGCAGCTTATCCGGGTTGTACTCATCCCGACCAATGCCGCAGCCCAGTGCGGTGATCAGGGTCGCGACCTCCTGCGAGGAGAGCATCTTATCGAAGCGTGTCTTCTCGACGTTGAGGATCTTACCCTTCAGCGGCAGGATGGCCTGATTCTTACGGTTACGCCCCTGCTTGGCAGAGCCGCCCGCAGAGTCCCCTTCCACTAAGTAAAGCTCTGAATGGGCGGGATCGCGCTCCTGGCAGTCCGCCAGCTTGCCCGGCAGGCCGGCCAGATCCAGCGCGCCCTTGCGACGGGTCATTTCACGCGCCTTGCGAGCCGCCTCACGGGCGCGGGCCGCGTCGATGATTTTACCTACGACGATTTTGGCATCGCTGGGATTTTCCAGCAGGTATTCAGCCAGACGCTCGTTCATCAGCGACTCAACGGCGGATTTCACCTCAGAAGAGACCAGCTTATCCTTGGTCTGAGAGGAGAACTTGGGATCCGGCACCTTCACGGACACCACGGCAATCAGCCCCTCACGCGCATCGTCGCCGGTGGCGGAGATTTTGCTCTTCTTGGTATAGCCTTCGTTTTCCATGTAGCTGTTCAGCGTACGGGTCATCGCCGCACGGAAACCGGCCAGATGAGTCCCGCCGTCGCGCTGCGGGATGTTATTGGTAAAGCAGTAGATATTCTCCTGGAAGCCATCGTTCCACTGCAGAGCCACCTCTACGCCGATATCATCCTTCATGGTCGAAAAGTAAAACACGTTCGGATGGATCGGCGTTTTGTTTTTGTTCAGATACTCAACAAACGCCTTGATCCCACCCTCATAGTGGAAATGATCTTCGCGATCGTTGCGTTTGTCGCGCAGGCGAATGGAGACGCCGGAGTTCAGGAAAGAGAGTTCACGCAGGCGCTTAGCCAGAATGTCATACTGGAATTCGACCACATTGCTGAAGGTCTCCATGCTCGGCCAGAAACGCACGCGGGTACCGGTCTGCTCGGTGTCGCCAACTACCTTCAGCGGCGCCGCCGGCACACCGTGCCGGTAGATTTGCTCATGGACATGGCCATCGCGGCGGATCACCAGCTCCAGCTTCTCGGACAGGGCATTCACTACGGAAACCCCCACGCCATGCAGGCCGCCGGAGACTTTATAGGAGTTGTCGTCAAATTTACCGCCGGCGTGCAGCACGGTCATGATGACCTCGGCGGCAGAGACACCCTCCTCCGGGTGAATGCCGGTTGGGATGCCGCGGCCGTCATCCTGTACGGAGACAGAGTTGTCACTGTGAATGGTGACGATGATATCTTTGCAATAACCAGCGAGCGCTTCGTCAATCGCGTTATCCACCACCTCAAACACCATGTGGTGCAGACCCGTACCATCATCGGTATCCCCGATGTACATGCCCGGGCGCTTACGAACGGCATCCAGCCCTTTTAATACCTTGATACTTGAGGAGTCATACGTATTTGACATCAGCCTTTCTCGCTCATTGGATAACTATCGTAATAAATCGAATCTAAACGGCTATTTTACCCTGTTCCACGCGGAACATCTTGCCCTTTTCATCAACCATGTCGCCGACCTGATCGGCGTTGACCGCGCTGACAAACACCTGTGCGCCGGTAGCTTTCAGCCGTTCGGCAAGCAAACGGCGCCGCCCGGCATCCAGCTCAGAGGCGAAGTCATCGATCAGATACAGACACTGACGGCCGCTGTGACGCGTCAGGTATTCTCCCTGTGCGAGGCGCAGCGCGCACATCAACAATTTTAGCTGTCCGCGCGACAGCAAATCCTCAACCGGCGTACCGTCGGCGCGGATGCGGAAGTCCGCCTTATGCGGCCCCTGCGCGGTATAGGTCAGCGCCCGATCGCGCTCAAAATGACGCTCCAGCAGCTCAGCATAATCGCCCTCGCGATCCCAGCCGCGCATAAACGAAAAGGATAGCGCATACTCTGGTAAAAACTGGCTGCAGGTTGCCGCAATATCCTGTGCGATAGCCTCGCTGTAGGCCGCCCGCAGCGCGCTGACCTGCTCGGCCAGCGGCACCAGCTCCTGATCCCAGGGCCGGATTTGGGCATAGCGCGTCACCTGACGCAGCGCGGCATTGCGCTGCTTCAACACCCGCCGCAGATTGTTCCACGCGGTAAAAAAGCCCCGATCGCCATGAAAACAGCCCCAGTCCAGGAAGGACCTGCGGTATTTAGGTCCGCCGTTGAGCAGGGTAAACCCCTCCGGGGTGATCAGCTGCATTGGCAGCATCTGCGCCAGCTCAGCCACTTTATGACCGTCGCTGCCGTCGATGCGAACCTTGCTGTCCCCCTGGCGATCCTTGCTCAGCCCGACAGCCAGCTCCCGCCCGCCGCCGTCATCAATACGGCCATGCAGCACAAACGCGGCGCAGTCGTGACGGATCACCCGCCCGGCCTGCAGGCTGCGAAACGCCCGCCCGTGCCCCAGCGTATAGATGGCCTCCAGCACGCTGGTCTTTCCACTGCCGTTCGCGCCGACCAGAAAATTAAACCCAGGGGCCAACGCGAGATCGGCCTCTTCGATGTTACGAAAATCACGGATCACGAGACGGGTCAATGCCATGCACACCGCCCTGCCATGGCCGCGGCAGATCCGCCGCGGCGCAAAGACTCACTACGTGAGTAAAGGAGCGCCATCGTTACAAACGCATCGGCATCACGACATACACCGCCGCCTGGCTGGCGGCATCTTCTATCTGTACGCTGGAAACCGCATCCGTCAGCATCATCACCACCCGCTCACACTTCAGGGCGTTTAGCACATCTAGAACGTAGCTCACGTTAAAGCCGATCTCTAGATCGCTGCCCGGATAGTCCACGTCCAGCAGCTCCTCGGCCTCCTCCTGCTCCGGGTTGTTAGCCGTGATCTTCAGCTGGTTATGGCTGACGTGCAGACGTACGCCGCGGAATTTCTCATTGGAGAGGATCGCCGCGCGGGCAAAGGCCTGCTTTAGCTCGTCACAGCCGGCCTCCAGGGCTTTATCTGGGTTCTTCGGCAATACGCGCCGATAATCAGGGAAACGGCCATCGACCAACTTGGAGGTAAAGATGAATCCCCCGACGTGAGCGCGCAGATTATTGCTACCAATCTGCAGGCGCAGCGGCGTCTCGCCGCCGTCCAGCAGGCGCATCAGTTCAATCACGCCTTTACGCGGTACGATCACCGAATGGCTCGGCAGGCTCTGACCGATCGGCATTGAACAGACCGCCAGGCGATGACCATCCGTCGCCACGGTGCGTAGCTCTTCGCCCTCGGTTTCAAACAGCATGCCGTTCAGATAATAGCGGACGTCCTGATGGGCCATGGAAAACTGCGTCGCTTCGATCAGGCGCTTCAGCGTCGCCTGCGGCAGGGTAAACTCCACCTCGCTCTGCCAGTCATCCAGGTTAGGAAAATCCACGGCCGGTAGGGTGGAGAGAGAAAAACGGCTGCGCCCGGAGCGGATCAGCATGCGATCGCCGTCCAAGGCCACCGAAATTTCGGCGCCGTCCGGCAAACCACGGCAAATATCCAGAAACTTACGCGCCGGGACCGTCGTCGCTCCCGCTTCATGGGGCTGTACCAGGGGCACCCTGGCTACCATCTCCATCTCGAGATCGGTGCCGGTCAGCGACAGATGGCCATCTTCCACCTGCAGCAACAGGTTACCCAGAATCGGCAACGTAGGGCGCCCGCCCAGCGGGCTGCTCACCTGTTGCAACGGCTTGATAAGATGCTCACGCTCAACAATAAATTTCATATCGCTACGATGACTGTTAGGTAATTAGGATGACAACGTTCTGATTAGATTAGAAAAATCTTCTTTGATGTCGTGACTTTCTTCGCGCAGCTGCTCAATCTTACGGCAGGCGTGCAGCACCGTGGTATGGTCCCGGCCACCAAAGGCATCGCCGATCTCCGGCAGGCTGTGGTTGGTCAGCTCCTTGGCCAACGCCATCGCCATCTGGCGCGGGCGGGCAACGGAGCGGGAGCGGCGCTTGGACAACAGGTCGGCCACTTTAATCTTGTAGTACTCCGCCACCGTCTTCTGAATGTTGTCGATGGTGACCAGCTTCTCCTGCAGCGCCAACAAGTCACGCAGCGCTTCGCGGACAAAGTCGATGGTGATCGCCCGCCCGGTAAAGTTGGCGTTGGCGATCACCCGATTCAGCGCCCCCTCCAGCTCACGGACGTTCGAGCGCAGGCGCTTGGCAATGAAGAAAGCTACCTCGCCCGGCAGGCGAATGTCGTTTTCGTCGGCCTTCTTCATCAGAATAGCGACGCGCGTCTCCAGCTCCGGCGGCTCGATAGCCACCGTTAGTCCCCAGCCGAAACGCGACTTAAGGCGATCTTCTACCCCGTTGATCTCTTTCGGATAACGATCGGAAGTCAAGATGATTTGCTGATTGCCCTCCAGCAGCGCATTGAAGGTGTGAAAAAACTCCTCCTGTGAGCGCTCCTTATTGGCAAAAAACTGAATATCGTCGATCAGCAGCGCATCGACAGAGCGGTAGTAGCGCTTGAACTCTTCGATAGCGTTATTCTGCAGCGCTTTGACCATATCCTGAACAAAGCGCTCGGAATGCATGTACACCACCTTGGCGTTAGGCTTGCGCGCCATGATGCCATTGCCTACCGCATGCAGCAGGTGCGTTTTACCCAGGCCGGTACCACCGTATAGAAACAGCGGGTTATAAGCGCCACCCGGGTTATCCGCCACCTGACGCGCCGCCGCGCGCGCCAGCTGGTTAGACTTACCCTCAACAAAGTTATCGAAGGTGTGCTTAGGGTTAACGTTGGAGCGATAGGAGAGCTCCGGCTGGGCGGTAACCCGCTCCCAGCTCGGTCGCGCCGGACTGCTGGTCCGAACGGCGGCCGGCGCCACGCTCACGCCGCTACTGGCGGCGCTGCTAACCGCAGCCGGGGCTGCCGGCTTGCTGCCCACCTCAAAACGCAGCACCGGCGCATCGGAACCGCAAAAGTCATTAAGTAACCCATTAATATTATTTAAATATTTATCACGAACCCAATCAAGAACAAAGCGGTTGGGCGCATACAGCGCCAGCGTGTTGTCACTGAGCTCCGCCTGAAGAGGACGGATCCACATGCTGAATTCTGTGGCAGGTAACTCATCCTGCAATCGGGCAAGACACTGCTGCCAAAGCGAAAGTGACACGGCGGACTCCACTCGAACAAAGATAAATAAGAAATGATTAGGGTGCTTAGGGTTTTTCATTACCGGAAATGCAGCCGGTAGCCCGCGGCGCGCAATGCGGCCGGATCCCAACGGGGCGGCGGGATCATAAACAGGTTACCCACAACTTGACCACTTCCTGGTCACCGCTTGCGCGGCATACTCGCACAACCGCCCCTAACAAGAAAGGGATCGCGATCGGGATGGCGGATCATAGCCTAAACCGTACAGAAGATCCTCTCCTTCTGCACAGAATCGATCCTTTTTATCCACAGACCAACCGGCCCCCTGTATGGATTATCCCTTTTCCTATGCAATATAGCGTTAACGGCAGCACAAAGCGGAGACTTTCAGAAAAACCGTTGATCAATACCGCACCGATCCCAAGATCGACAGAAGGATCACACTAAGATCCTTGCGCTTTGGTAGGGAGTCCGTATAATTTGCCACCCACGCGTTACGCCTGCGTTCTGTTGCCGGAAACGCAGTACCCCAACCCTCCGGAAGGTTAGGTGTGACGGTGACAGCGGGTTTACCCGTGTGAGCCCAGGTGAGCTGCTTGGCATAAGTCAATTGACTCAGGACTGTACAATTATTACAATCCTGCCTCTTTAATATATGCGATTGAGGCGTCGGTCGTTCTCACGTCGAGTAGCCAAACGCGTTTACTGATCAGTAATTATTTAAAGTTTAGGTAGAAATCGCTATGAAACGCACTTTCCAACCGTCCGTATTGAAACGCAACCGTACCCACGGTTTCCGTGCTCGTATGGCAAACAAAAATGGCCGTCAGGTTCTTGCCCGTCGCCGCGCTAAAGGCCGCGCTCGTCTGACCGTAGCCGGTTAATTTAGCTGACCAGATTAGTGGTTAAGCTAAGTTTCCCTAGGGAGTTACGTTTGTTAACTCCCAATCACTTCAATTTCGTCTTCCAGCAACCGCAACGAGCCGGTACGCCCCAACTTACCATTCTCGGCCGTATGAACTCGCTGGGGTATCCCCGCATCGGTCTTACTGTCGCCAAAAAGCATGTCAAACGCGCTCACGAGCGTAACCGCATCAAGCGCCTGACACGCGAAAGTTTCCGTCTGCGTCAGCATTCGCTGCCAGCCATGGACTTTGTGGTAATCGTCAAAAAGGGTGTTCAGGAACTCGATAATCGGGCGCTGACAGAGATGTTGGAAAAATTATGGCGTCGCCATTGTCGCCAGGCTCGCGTCTCCTGATTGCGCTGATACGCGGTTATCAGCGCTTTATCAGTCCGCTGCTTGGGCCGCACTGTCGCTTCCATCCCACCTGCTCACAGTACGGAATTGAGGCATTGCGCAGGTTTGGGGTGGTAAAAGGCAGTTGGTTGACACTGAAACGCGTATTAAAATGCCACCCTTTGAACCCGGGTGGCGATGATCCCGTGCCGCCAAAGACCAATAACAGAGAACATTAAGATGGATTCGCAACGTAATCTATTCCTCGTCGCTCTGCTGTTCGTGTCCTTCTTGATCTGGCAGGCCTGGCAGACGGACCACAATCCGCAGCCGGTCGCTCAGACAGCAGGACAGAGCGTAAGTGACACCGCTAGCCAGGCAGTACCGGAAAGCGGCCAGGGTAAGCTTATTACGGTTAAGACCGACGTACTGGCTTTGACCATCAACACCCGCGGTGGTGACATCGAGCAGGCCGATCTGCTGGCCTACCCGGCTACTCTGGGCTCAAATACCCCGTTCCAGCTGCTGGAAACCACGCCGCAGTTTGTCTACCAGGCTCAGAGCGGCCTGACCGGCAAGAGCGGTCCGGATAACCCGGCTAACGGCGCCCGCCCGCTGTACAGCGCTAACCAAACCAGCTACGAAATGCTGCCGGGCCAAGATGAGCTGCGAATCCCGCTGACCTATACCGCTGCGAACGGCGTTATCTACACCAAAACCTTCGTTCTTAAGCGCAATGACTACGCTATCGCCGTTGACTATAAGGTGAAAAACGACAGCCACGACGCACTGGATCTGACCCTGTTCGGTCAGCTCAAGCAGTCTGTCGATCTGCCGAAGCACCGCGATACCGGCAGCAATAACTTTGCGCTGCACACCTTCCGCGGCGCGGCTTACTCCTCCAGCGATGACAAGTATCAGAAGTACAGCTTCAGCGATATCGAAGACAAGAATCTGAACGTGCAGACGAAGGGCGGCTGGGTCGCCATGCTGCAACAGTACTTCGCCACCGCCTGGATCCCGCACGACAGCGGCGTAAACACCTTCTACACCGCCAATCTGGGCAACGGCCAGGCCGCTATCGGCTATAAAGCACCGTCCGTCAGCGTCGCGCCAAACACAGAGAAGGTGCTCAGCACCACGCTGTGGGTCGGCCCGGAGCTGCAAAGCGACATGGCTGCCGTTGCGCCACACCTCGATTTGACCGTGGACTATGGCTGGCTGTGGTTTATCTCTCAGCCGCTGTTTAAGCTGCTGCAGCTGATCCACAGCTTCGTCGGGAACTGGGGCTTCGCTATCATTATCATCACCTTTATCGTTCGTGGCATCATGTACCCGCTGACCAAGGCGCAGTACACCTCGATGGCCAAGATGCGTATGCTGCAGCCCAAGCTGCAGGCCATGCGCGAACGTATCGGCGATGACAAACAGCGCATGAGTCAGGAGATGATGGCGCTGTACAAGACCGAGAAGGTTAACCCGCTGGGCGGCTGCTTCCCGCTGCTGATCCAGATGCCTATCTTCCTGGCCCTGTACTACATGCTGATGGGCTCCGTCGAGCTGCGTCAGGCGCCGTTCGCCCTGTGGATCCATGACCTGGCCGCGCCAGACCCGTACTACATCCTGCCTATCCTGATGGGCGTAACCATGTTCTTCATCCAGAAGATGTCGCCAACAACCGTCACCGATCCGATGCAGCAGAAGATCATGACGTTTATGCCGGTTATCTTTACCGTCTTCTTCCTGTGGTTCCCGTCAGGTCTGGTGCTGTACTATATCGTCAGCAACCTGGTCACCATCATCCAGCAGCAGCTGATTTACCGCGGCCTGGAAAAACGCGGCCTGCACAGCCGGGATAAAAAATAACCCACGCTGATGCAGCGAGGTACCAGGGGGGCGGTCATCAGACCGCCCCTTTTTTCTTGTCGCCCGCCGCGCGGGCCAGCACTCAAAGCCAAAAGAGAGAGAATATGATCAGCTCATCCGACACCATCGTCGCCCAGGCTACCGCGCCGGGACGCGGCGGCGTGGGGATCCTGCGCGTATCCGGCCCGCAGGCGCAGGCCGTAGCCCTGGCGCTATTGGGCAAGCTGCCCAAGCCGCGCTATGCCGACTACCTGCCGTTCCGAGACCATGATGGAACCCCGCTGGATCAGGGCATTGCCCTCTATTTCCCCGGCCCCAACTCCTTTACCGGAGAGGATGTGCTGGAGCTACAGGGCCACGGTGGGCCGGTGATCCTCGATTTACTGTTAAAGCGTATTCTGCAGCTGCCGGGACTGCGCATCGCCCGTCCAGGAGAGTTCTCCGAACGCGCGTTTCTCAACGATAAAATGGATCTGGCGCAGGCCGAGGCGATTGCCGACCTTATCGACGCCAGCTCAGAGCAGGCGGCGCGCTCGGCGGTCAACTCGCTGCAGGGCGTCTTCTCGGCGCGCATCCATCAGCTGGTCGAGTCCCTGATCCACCTGCGCATCTACGTCGAGGCCGCCATCGACTTTCCCGATGAAGAGATAGACTTTCTCTCCGACGGTAAGGTGGAGGCTCAGCTGAATGCGGTGATGGATGAACTGGCCGGCGTACGCACAGAGGCACGCCAGGGCAGCCTACTGCGTGAAGGGATGAAAGTGGTGATCGCCGGACGCCCCAACGCCGGGAAATCCAGTCTGCTCAACGCGCTGGCCGGACGAGAAGCGGCTATCGTCACCGATATCGCCGGCACCACTCGCGACGTCCTGCGTGAGCATATTCATATCGATGGCATGCCGCTGCACATCATCGATACCGCCGGGCTGCGCGAGGCCAGCGACGAAGTGGAGCGTATCGGCATTGAGCGCGCCTGGCAGGAGATCGAGCGCGCCGATCGTGTACTGTTTATGGTCGACGGCACCACCACCGACGCCACCGATCCCGTCACCATCTGGCCCGATTTTATCGCGCGTCTGCCGTCCAGCCTACCCATTACCGTGGTGCGTAATAAGGCGGACGTAACCGGTGAGCCGCTGGGGATCAGCGACTGCGATGGCCATACGCTGGTACGCCTGTCGGCTCGCACCGGCGCCGGCGTCGACGTACTGCGCGATCACCTCAAGCGCAGTATGGGCTTTGACACTCGTCTGGAGGGGGGATTTCTGGCACGCCGCCGTCATCTGCAGGCGCTGGATCAGGCCGCCCTGCACCTGCAGCAGGGAAAAGATCAGCTGCTCGGCGCCATGGCCGGAGAGCTGCTGGCCGAAGAGCTGCGTCTGGCGCAGCAGTCGCTCAGCGAGATCACCGGCGAATTTACCTCTGACGATCTGCTGGGACGCATCTTCACCAACTTCTGCATCGGCAAGTGAGGCTACGCCGAAACGAACGCCGACCCGCCCGGCGTTATCCCCGTCGTTTCTGGTGACGCTCGCGGTTATCCACCTTACGCCGCTCGCTCTTACGCAGCAGGATATAGAGCGCGCCGCTGCCGCCGTGGCGCCTATCGGCGCTGTGTATCGCCATCACGTCAGGGATCTGCGGCAGCCAGGCGCTGACATAGCTTTTCAGCAGCGCCTGAGGCTGGCTGCGCTCCCCTTTGCCATGCAATACCAACGCGGTACGAACGTCGCGCGCGATGCAGTCCGCCACGAACTGCAGCAGCGCGGCGCGCGCCTCAACCAGTGTATGACGGTGCAGATCCAGAACCGCCTGCAGCGCATATTTCCCCAGCCGCAGCTTACGGTAAACCCCGTCTTGGATCCCCTCACGCTTAAATCCCAGCAGATCGCACGGGCGTAGCATCACGACCGATACCATCGAGAGCGAATCCAGAGACACATCCAAGGTCTGCTGCGCAGCCGCCCGCCGGGCCAGCTGCGCCTCACTGGGTGGCGCGGCGCGCGCCGTCGACACGCGGCGATCCGATACCAGCGGTTTCACGCCGGCCATCTCTTGGCAAAACAGCTGATGGCTATCCATTCTTATCTTCCTTATCTCCTCGCACAACCTCAGTCGCCTGACAGCATATCCGGGCTATCGTGTACCGCGCCGAGACAGTGACGGTATACCTGGCGCGCCGCCTGAGTAATGGAAAACAGCAGTAGACCGCACAGCAGCAGCTCTACGCTAACCTGCCAGGTCACCCCGCGCTGCGCCAGCGTCGCCGCCATATAGCTGTAGAGAAATGTCCCCGGCAACAGCGTTAACGCTGAAATCCAGGTATATCGCCAAAAACCGATGTCCGTCAGCCCATAGGCATAGTTTTGAATATTGTAGGGAAACAGCGGCACCAGGCGGGTAAAGATCAGAAAGTCGACGCCATAGCGCGTCATCCCCAAAGCGATCCGCTGAAACAGGGGACGCGACCCAAAACGGGCCTGTAGCCAGTCACGCCCCAAATACCGCGCCAGCAGAAAGGCGCAGGCGGATGCCAGCGTCGCCGCCAACAGTGAAAATAGCGTTCCCCACCATACCCCAAACAGCATCGCCGCCGCGATCACCAGAATACTGCCCGGAAACAGCATCAGCGAGGCGGCAATAAACAGGATCATATAGCCCAGCGCGCCATAGACAAACCCCATCTCCCCCAGCAGACGCTGCAACGCCGCCAGATCGCCGCTCAGCGTGCGCAGCGGCGTACAGGCGATCGCGACGGCCACTAGCGCCAACATCCCCCATCGCCGCCAAGGTTTACGCCTTCTTTTCCATCGCATGTCTCCTCTTATCTCGCATTCCTCGCTAGCGCGGTAACCAAATCAGTGCGCTATGCCACACATTACATACATGATGATTATCAAATATCGTTAGAGGATAAATACTTCTAAGGGTTATACAACCGCCATGTGACAGGCAAGCTGGACTGACACCGGTAAATGCGCCGATCTTTACCGCCTGACGCATCATTATGATCGGCAGTATAGGGAGTGACTATGGAAAGCCACTTTGTCTGGTGGAACACAGAGCATCGCCCACTGGACGTCCATCGACTCACCGAAGACGTCATCGCAACCTCACTCCACTACTCCCCTAAACGGCGTGAGCGTTTTCTGCACGCCCGGGTTGCGCTGGCGGAGCTGATGGCCATTCTGTATGGCCACAGTAAACTGCCGCGTACGGCGATCGACTGCCGCGGGCGTCCTTTTTTTATCGATCCCAGCCTGCCCGACTTCAGCCTGGCCTATGGCGGCAACATCGTCGGGGTGATGCTGGGATGTACCGGTAAGGTAGGCCTGGATATTGAGGTAATCCGCGCCCGCCAGGGTGGATTCGTTCCCCTGCAGCAGCAGTACCTGAGCAATACGGAAAAAGTCTGGATCGCACGCCAAGAGGACAGACTGGAAGCAACCACTCAGCTGTGGGCCATCCGTCAATCCGTGCTGAAAATCTCCGGCCTCGGCAATAGCGGACTCGATACCCTGCGGCTCCAGCCCGGCGCGGGAAAACTGCGCTCAAGCGCCACGCCGCAGGTCGAAACCCTGAGTGCGATACACAACGATATCGCCTGGGCCTGCAGCCGCTCGCCCTCGCTACAGCGGCTGCACTACTGGTATATGCAGCCCAACGGGCGCTTGGCCAACGTCGATAGAGAAAAACGCCAGACGCTGGAGCTGTTACCAACGTTTCTACGCTTTACCAGCCATGTTCCGCTACAGACGGTATCCGACTGATATACCGCGCACAGGATGTGGGCAAGCCAGCGACCTGGATAAAAAGGATTTATTATTCATCTGGGTGTCCATGGCCTTGCGCACCCCTGGGAGAAATCGCTGCCGCTGCGGACTCTACCCGATCGACTTCGCACACGGCGCAGCGGCAGAAGGCAGGACTCTATCGTCTGTTCCATAGACCGATCAGATCCAGCGCACCCGCGTTGACCGCGACGCTAGCTGATGAACGGCTGCCGTACGCCATAAACAAACAGGGAGGGCTAATGCCCTCCCTGTCGCTGCTGCGCTTCATCGCGTGGATCAGTGCGCGTCAACCAATGCTATCTTCAGCACAAACAGCAGCGCCACCACCACCACGCAGGGGCTAATCTCACGCCAGCGTCCCGTGCCCGCCTTCATCACGCAGTAGGCGATAAAGCCGAGCGCGATCCCCTCGGTGATCGAGAAGCTGAACGGCATCATCACCGCAGTAATAAACGCCGGTACCGCCTCGGTCAGATCATCCCACTTAACCCGCGCCAGACTCGAGGTCATCAGCACGCCGACGTAGATCAGCGCCCCAGCGGCGGCATACCCCGGCACCATCGCCGCCAGCGGAGAGAGGAAGATCACCAGCATGAACAGCAGCCCCACCACCACGGCGGTCAGCCCGGTGCGCCCGCCGACGGAGACCCCAGAGGAGCTTTCAATGTAGGCGGTCACAGAGGAAGTGCCGATGAAAGAACCGGCGACGGAGCTGATACTGTCCACATACAGTGCCTGCTGCATGCGCGGAAACTTGCCGTTGACGTCCGTCAGACCCGCTTTATCCGTAACGCCAATCAGCGTGCCCGAGGAGTCGAACAGGTTCACCAGCATAAAGGAGAAGATAACGCCGGACAGACCGATATTCAGCGCACCGCTCAAATCGACCTGACCGACTACGCTGGTCACGCTGGGCGGCATAGAGAAAATGCCGCTGTACTGCACGTCACCCAGCAGCAGACCGATAGCCGTTGTCACCACAATCGATACCAGCACCGCGGCGTGAATGTTACGCGACGCCAGAACAGCGATGATGAAAAAGCCCAGCGCCCCCAGCAGAACATGGTGCGACGTCAACTCCCCCACCGTCACCAGCGTATCCTGGTTCGGCACGATGATACCGGCGTTTTTGAGCCCCATCATCGCAATAAACAGACCGATACCGCTGGTGATCCCCACCCGCAGGCTCAGCGGAATATTGGCGATCATCCAATAGCGAATACGGAATATCGTCAGCAGCAGCAGACCGACGGCGCCCCAGAAAATGGCGCCCATCCCGATCTGCCAGGAGAGTCCCATCGCCCCGACGACCACAAAAGCAAAGAAGGCGTTCAGCCCCATCGCTGGCGCCAACGCGACCGGAAGGTTGGCTAACAACCCCATAAGAATACTGCCGAAGGCGGCAATCAGACAGGTCGTCACAAACACGGCCTGGGTATCCATGCCTGCGGCGCTGAGGATCTGCGGGTTAACGAAGACGATGTACACCATGGTGAGGAACGTGGTGAAACCGGCAATCACTTCGGTCCTGACGGTGGTACCATGCGCCTGCAGTTTAAAGACGCGCTCGAATACGCCCCGGGATTGGGCGGTATTGGACGTGGATTGGCTCATACATGAAATCCGTATAGTGTCTTGGATGGCTATCCTATACTAAAAATGCCAAATGTTGATGTCTGTCACATCCTTTTTTTGCTGTTTTTTTGCCACCGATCAGCCAATGTGATGTAACGCAAACGCTTATATACATAAAATCGCTACAATAGACAGATAAAATCGCTTTAATATCAAAATGATAAATCCAATAGCCGTAAGGTGACCCACATGGAAAATAGTCATCACAAACATACGCAATCGCTTTCCCGCGCTGCGATGCTGCGTCTTCTGGCCGTTTCACGCGGCGATCAGCCTGCCGATCTCATCATCGACAATGTTTTCCTGCTGGATCTCATCAACGGCGGAACCCTGCCGGGCCCCATCCTCATCAGCGGTGACAGCATTGCCGGCGTCGGGCCGGCCTACGCCGGTGCCGCAGCCCTGGAGCGCATTGACGCCGGCGGTGCCGTAGCCGTTCCCGGCTTTATCGACGCCCATCTGCACATCGAATCCAGCATGATGACCCCCATCACCTTCGAAAGCGTCACGTTACCTCTCGGCGTCACCACCATTGTGTGTGACCCTCATGAGATCGTGAACGTTATGGGAGAGGAGGGGCTGGCATGGTTCCTGCGCTGCGCCGAGGGCGCGCAGCAAAACCAGTTCATACAGATCAGCTCCTGTGTGCCGGCGCTGGCCGGAACCGATATCAACGGCGCAGAGTTTCCCCTGACAGCGATGCTGCCCTACCGCGAGCATCCCCACGTGCTGGGGCTGGCAGAGATGATGAACTTTCCCGGCGTCATTGCCGGCGATGAGCAGATTCTCGATAAGCTGGATGCGTTCCGCCACCTGACGCTGGACGGCCATAGCCCCATGCTGAGCGGCAAAGCGCTGAATGCCTATCTGGCCGCCGGAGTGGAAAACTGCCATGAAACGCTGGCGCTGGAAGAGGGACGGGAAAAGCTGGCGCTGGGCATGGCGCTGATGATCCGCGAAGGCTCCGCGGCGCGCAACCTGGATACGCTGGCGCCCCTGATCAGCGAGTTCAACAGCCCGCAGTGCATGCTGTGCACCGATGACCGTAATCCATGGGAGATCGCGCACGAAGGGCACATCGATGCGCTGATCCGGCGCCTGATCCAACGGCATCACATCGCGCCACACGTAGCATACCGCGTCGCCAGCTGGTCAGCGGCGCGCCACTTTGGCCTCAAGCGCCTGGGGCTGATCGCGCCGGGGAAAAAGGCGGATATCGTTCTGCTGGATGACGTTGAGCAGGTGGCCATTCGCCAGGTATTTGCCGGCGGTAAGGCCATCGATGCACAGCTGCTGCTGCGCAGCGCAGCGACACGCCAGCTGGCCAGCTCTCCACCGCAGCACAATACCCTACGGCGAGCCCCGCTCCGCGCCAAAGATCTGACGCTGCCGCTGGCGCAGGGCGCCGACTATCGCGCCATTCAGCTGATCCCCAACGAGCTCATCACCCCGGCCAGAACGGTACGCTGGCTGGGCGATCGCTTCGATACGCCAGACGTATGCCGCATTGCGGTGATGGAGCGCTATGGTCAGCAAAGGGCGCCGGCGCTAGGCCTTCTGCACAACAGCGGCCTGAGCAAAGGGGCGCTGGCGGCGACCGTCAGCCACGACAGCCACAATATTGTGACCATCGGCCACTGTCCAGAAGAGATGGCGCTGGCGGTCAATCAGCTGATTGACGACGGCGGTGGGCTGTGTGTCGTTGCCGACGGACAGGTCGTAGCCCATCTGCCGCTGCCCATCGCCGGCCTGATGAGCTCACGATCGGCAGCGGAGATTGCCGATGTCATCGATGCGCTGAAACAGGCCTGCCGCGACTGCGGTATGACCCTGAATGAACCGTTTATTCAGATGGCGTTTCTCTCGCTGCCGGTGATTCCGTCGCTCAAGCTGACCAGTCTTGGGCTGTATGATGTAGACCACTTCCGCTTTACCGAGGTTCGCATACAGGAAGAGAGCGTTTAAACTAGGACGAAAATAACGTTGATACGGCGCGAGCCTCTCCGCGCCGACCGGCCAAAAAGGACGCCCATGAGCAGTATCCGCTGTATTCTCTTCGACTGTGATGGAACGCTGGTAGACAGCGAAATTATCTGCAGTAAAGCCTATGTCAGTATGTTCTCCCGCTATGGGATCACGCTATCGCTGGAAGATATCTATCGTGAATTCAAAGGGGTGCGGCTGTATGAAATTATCGACGTGATACAGCAGCGTCATCCATTTACGGCCGATCGCGCCGAGATGGAGTCCCACTACCGCGCCGAGGTGGCACGCCTGTTCGACAGCGAGCTCCAGCCAATCCCCCACGCCCACGAGCTGCTAAGCCAAGTCTGCGTCCCCATGTGCACCGCCTCCAATGGGCCGGTCAGCAAAATGCAGAGCTCCCTTGGCGCCACCGGAATGCTGCCCTTCTTCGGCGATCGCCTGTACAGCGGCTACGATATCCAGCGCTGGAAACCCCAGCCGGATTTATTGTTCCACGCGGCCCGGGACATGGGGGTCGATATCGGTGAGTGCATCCTCGTGGACGACTCGCCGGCCGGGGCACAGTCCGGCATTGCAGCCGGCATCCCGGTATTTTACTTTTGCGCCGATCCCCACAACCCGACGATCGACCATCCGCTGGTCACCGCCTTCGACGATCTGCGCCAGCTCCCGCAGCTGTGGCGCCAGCGCGGCTGGCAGCTGACCCGCGACGCATAAAAGAAAGCCGCCCTTATGGGCGGCCCGATACGGTTTAGCGTGAGGCGGCGTGAGAGGCTATGCCTCGTCCGTCCGGCGATGATCCGTCAGCAGCTGCTCCAGATCGTCCCCGCCGATATGGCGGAAATCCTGCCCTTTGACGTAGTAGAAAATAAACTCACAGATATTCTGGCAGCGATCGCCGATACGCTCGATAGAGCGGGCGCAGAACAGCGCCGTCAATACGCTGGGAATGGTGCGCGAGTCCTCCATCATGTAGGTCATCAGCTGGCGCACAATGCCTTCATACTCCTGATCGACCTTCTTATCTTCCCGATAAATCCGAATGGCCTCATTCAGATCCATGCGCGCAAAGGCATCCAGCACATCGTGCAGCATCTGTACGGTATGTTGTCCCAGGGACTCCAGGCTAACCAACAGCGGCTGATGCTGCTGGGAAAACTTCTCCAGCGCGGTGCGGCAGATTTTATCCGCGACGTCGCCAATGCGCTCCAGCTCGGAGATCGTTTTAATAATCGCCATCACCAGGCGTAGATCGCTGGCAGTCGGCTGACGCTTGGCAATAATTTTAACGCAGGCCTCATCGATGGCGATCTCCATCATGTTGACCTTGGCATCCCCTTCCACCACCCGGCGCGCCAGATCGGCATCCTGGTTATGCATGGCAGTGATCGCATCCGTCAGCTGCTGCTCCACCAGCCCACCCATGCTCATTACCTGGGTGCGGATATATTCAAGCTCGGCATTAAACTGACCGGAGGTGTGCTTGTTTAAATTCAGATTATCCATGTTCCCTTCCTAAAAACCATCAGCCATAGCGACCGGTAATATAGTCTTCCGTCTGCCGCTGCGCAGGGGCGGTAAACAGCTTATCTGTATCACTAAACTCAATCAGCTCACCAAGATACATAAATGCAGTGTAATCAGAACAGCGCGCCGCCTGCTGCATATTGTGGGTCACGATCACCACGGTGTAGTCCTGCTTCAGCTCGGTAATAAGCTCCTCGATGCGGCTGGTCGAAATAGGATCCAGCGCAGAGCAGGGTTCATCCAACAGTAAGACCTCTGGACGGATAGCAATACCGCGGGCGATACACAGACGCTGCTGCTGACCGCCTGACAGGCTATAGCCGCTTTGGTGCAGCTTATCTTTCGTCTCACTCCACAGCGCCGCCTTGGTCAGCGCCCACTGCACTCGCTCATCCATATCGGCACGCGACAGTTTTTCAAACAGGCGTACGCCGAAGGCGATATTGTCGTAGATGGACATAGGAAAAGGCGTCGGCTTCTGAAACACCATGCCCACCTTGGCGCGCAGCAGCGCGACATCCTGGCTGTCGGTCAGGATATTCTGGCCATCCAGTAAAATCTCCCCCTCTGCGCGCTGCTCCGGGTAAAGCTGGAACATCTTGTTAAAGGTACGCAGCAGCGTCGACTTGCCGCAGCCGGACGGACCGATGAAGGCCGTCACTTTATTTTTCTCAATATCCAGCGAGATATTCTTCAGCGCGTGGAATTTTCCGTAATAGAAGTTCAGATCGCGCACCTGAATTTTACTGTTGGTCGGGTCTGTCACTACATTACTCATCGTTTTTCTCTCTGTTAGCGACGCCGCTGCGGCAGCGCCCCAAAATTAGTGTTTTTTCTTGGCAAAAATCACGCGGGCCACGATATTCAGCAGCAGAACGCACAGCGTGATCAGTAGTACTCCGGCCCAGGCCAGCTGTTGCCACTCCGCAAACGGACTCATGGCAAACTTGAAGATAGTGACTGGCAGGTTAGCCAGCGGCTGCATCATGTCGGTGCTCCAAAACTGGTTGGAGAGCGACGTAAACAGCAGGGGGGCCGTCTCACCGGCGATACGGGCGATGGCCAGCAGTACCCCGGTAATAATCCCCGACACGGACGCCTTCAGGGTAATCGCTGAAATCATCTTCCACTTGGGTGTACCCAGCGCATAGGCCGCCTCGCGCAGGCTATCCGGCACCAGCTTTAGCATATTCTCCGTGGTACGGATAACGATCGGCACCTGCAGCAGTGCCAGCGCGATCACCCCGGCCCAGCCGGAAAAGTGCTGCATCTTAGTCACCACAATGGTGTAGACGAACAGCCCGACCACGATAGAGGGCGCAGATAACAGGATATCGTTAATAAAACGGGTCACGTTAGCAAACCAGCCGTTGCGGCCGTATTCCGCCAGATAAATGCCCGCCATTATCCCCAGCGGCGTACCGATCACCGTCGCCCACAGGATCAGCAGCCCGGAGCCAACGATGGCGTTCGCTAAACCGCCGCCTTCGGTATTCGGCGGCGGCGTCATTTCGGTAAACAGCGCCAGCGACATGCCGTCCAGGCCACGGGTAAAGGTGGATAGCAGGATCCACACCAGCCAAAACAGGCCAAAGGCCATCGTGCCCATCGACAGGCACAGCGCAATACGGTTTTTCTGGCGGCGCCAGGCCTGCATGCGGCGACGGGATTCCGCCAGCTTCTGCGGATTTTGTACGTCCATCATTGCCATATTAACGCCCCTCGTTCTTCGCCAGACGCAGAATCATCAGCTTGGACAACGCCAGCACGATGAAGGTGATCACAAATAGAATCAGCCCAAGCTCCATCAGCGCCGCGGTATGCAGCCCGGACTCCGCCTCAGCAAACTCATTGGCCAGCGCCGAGGTAATACTGTTGCCCGGCATATACAGTGAAAAGCTGTCGAGCTGGTAGGTATTGCCGATGACAAAGGTAACCGCCATGGTCTCCCCCAGCGCGCGCCCCAGCCCCAGCATAACGCCCCCGATCACCCCATTTTTAGTGAACGGCAGGACGATACGCCAGATCACCTCCCAGGTGGTACAGCCAATGCCGTAGGCGGACTCTTTCATCATGACCGGCGTCTGCTCAAACACATCGCGCATCACCGCCGCAATATAGGGGATGATCATGATCGCCAGGATCACCCCCGCCGCCAAGATGCCGATACCGAACGCCGGACCGGAAAACAGGGTACCGACGATGGGAATACCGGAAAGCACGTTGCCCACCGGGATCTGAAAATACTCGGCAAACAGCGGGGCAAAGATAAATAGCCCCCACATGCCGTAAACGATGCTGGGGATCGCCGCCAGTAGCTCAATCGCCACCCCTAGCGGACGACGTAGCCATCCCGGCGCCAGCTCCGTCAAAAATAGGGCAATACCGAAGCTGACCGGAACGGCGATGATCAGCGCGATAAGGGAAGTAACCAGCGTGCCGTAGATAGGCACCAGTGCGCCAAACTGCTCCGCGGGCGCATCCCACTCTTTGCTCCACAGGAACGCAAAGCCAAACTTCTCCATGCTGGGCAGCGCGGCGACGATCAGCGAAACGATGATCCCCCCCAGCAGCAATAGCGTAATCAGGGCCGCCAGTTTGACCAGCGCCCCAAAAATGACGTCACCAAGCTTACTCGGCGCTTTTATCATCGGCTGTTTATTAGACAAAGGCGAATCAGCCATGCGTATCTCTTCTTCAACGGTCACGGTACGGCACGCACCGTACGGTGCGTGCCAAAAAGCGATCAGTACAGCGCGTTGCCGCCGCTGTCCTTAACGCTGCTTTTCCAGGCGGTACGAATGTGCTCCACCACCGACGCCGGCAGGGTCGCATAGTCCAGATCGTTGGCCTGCTTGGCGCCTTTACTGTAGGCCCAATCGAAGAACTTCAGCACTTCCACCGTTTGCTTGGGCTTGCTGGACTCCTTGTGAACCAGAATGAAGGTGGTCGAGGTGATCGGCCATACGTTATCGCCGGGCTGATTCGTTAGATCCTGGGCGAAAGACGCACTCCAGTCAGCGCCTTTCGCCGCATTGCTGAAGCTGACCTCCGTCGGGCTGACCGCCTGCCCTTCGGAGGAGATCAGCTTGGTGTAGGCCAGCTTATTCTGCTTGGCATAGGCATACTCGACGTAGCCGATGGCGCCAGGCAAGCGCTGTACAAAGGCGGCAACACCATCGTTACCTTTTCCACCCAGCCCCGTCGGCCAGTTAACGGTAGATCCGGCGCCGACGTCACTCTTCCACTGTGCGTTGACTTTGTTCAGGTAGCTGGTAAAGACAAACGAGGTGCCCGAGCCATCGGCGCGACGCACCACGGCAATCGCCTGATCCGGCAGCTTAACGCCCGGGTTCAGCTTGGCAATCGCCGCGTCGTTCCACTTTTTAATTTTACCCAGGTAGATATCGCCCAGCGTTTCACCGTCCAGCGTCAGCTCGCCGGACTTAATGCCCGGCAGGTTAACGGCCATCACCACGCCGCCGATAACCGTCGGAAACTGAAATAGGCCGTCTGCCGCCAGCTTTTCTTCGCTCAGGGGCGCATCGGAGGCACCGAAGTCAACGGTGTTGGCAATGATCTGCTTCACGCCGCCAGAGGAGCCAATGCCTTGATAGTTTACTTTATTACCGGTCTCTTTCTGATAGGAGTCAGCCCACTTGGCGTAAACCGGCGCAGGGAAGGTGGCACCGGCACCGGTCAAGCTCTCCGCCGCAAAGGCAGGCATGGCGCTCAGGGAGACGGTCGCCGCGACAATCCCGGCGACAGCGGTACGCATCAGTTTCATATTCCCTCCAGGGAAGTGTTATTCATCTAACGTATGAACGATCGGATCAAGTATGGTGCAGGTAGCAAAATAAGGCAGTTTGATGACAGTAAAATGTATGGATTATGACAGTTTTATGACAACTCAGTGGCCAGGGCGTACGCCGCACGATAGGCCGCGGGTTCCGTCGTCAGCGCGGCGGTCATCTGCTCGACGGCCAGCAGAAAACGCAGCGCCCTCAGATAAATCGCGTATGACGATATATTAAAAATTGCGAGCTACAACAAATACATATTACTATCGTTGGTGATATTAACCACTATCCGTGTGATAATGGGCAAAATCGCTCACCTCATGGCTATGCTCACAGGATAACCGCTAAATGATTCACCAAGACAATGACAAACAACATATTAAACTGTCTTATGTGACACACTTTTACTGCAATCAGAAAAGTATTGAATCTGTCTTTTCACTGCTGCGAAAGTATGAAAATTTACCGTTATCCATCCGCAGCGCGGTGGAGTTTATTATTGTCGATGATGGCTCCCCGATAACCTACGACATTGGCAGTTTTGACTTGAATATTACTTGGTTAAAGATAACCGAGGATATTAAATGGAATCAGGCTGGCGCACGCAACCTGGGGGTTACCTATGCAAAGTCTGATAAAATTTTGCTGACCGATTTGGATCACGAACTGCCGGCCGAAACATTTGAGTACCTGATCAACGCGAGAAATCCCGGGCGTAACTTCTATAAGATATACAGAACAAGCCCTGAGCAGGGACGGTACAAAGGCCATTCTAATCTATTTTTTATGTCGCGAGCGCGTTTCTTTCGCCACTTTGGCTATGACGAAGAGTTTGCCGGTAACTACGGCGCAGAGGATTACCGTTTTGTTAAATATCATAAATATCATGGTTCTCGACAAAAATATCTGCCAAAGAAAATTATTTGCCACGAGAGAGTGCTCGATCGTGAAAAAAGCTACCATAGCCTGAGTCGCGATTTATCAGCCAATACGCCTGTCGACTTGCAAAAGCGAAAAGAGTGCGAAACATATGGCGATGAATATGGCCATAGCCGCATTTTCCTTAATTTTGAATGGAAGATTATCTACCGCCACAGTGTATTTCCAACGACGCTGCCAGCAGAAAAACGCTGGTGGAAGCCGCTATGGTGGCTACGCTATTTATCGTCCACCCTTTCTCGCTAATCCCCTCAATAAAAAGGGGATGCCGAGGCATCCCCTGATATCTCACGATCGCGCTTTATTCTACGGTAACCGACTTAGCCAGGTTACGCGGCTGATCGACGTCGGTCCCCTTGATCAGGGCGACATGATAGGAGAGCAGCTGTAGCGGCACCGTATAGAAAATCGGTGCAATCACCTCTTCTACGTGCGGCAGCGCGATAATACGCATCCCTTCACTTTCGCTAAACCCGGCGCTCTGGGCGGCGAAAACGTACAGCAGACCGCCGCGGGCGCGTACCTCTTCAATATTGGACTTTAGCTTCTCCAGCAGCTCATTATTCGGCGCCACCACCACCACCGGCATATCGGAGTCGATCAGCGCCAGTGGACCATGCTTCAGCTCACCGGCGGCGTAGGCCTCGGCATGGATATAGGAGATCTCCTTCAGCTTCAGCGCCCCTTCCATCGCGATCGGATACTGATCGCCGCGCCCTAAGAACAGCGCATGGTGCTTATCCAGGAAGTCTTCGGCCAGCGCCTCAATGCTGCGATCCAGCGAAAGCATCTGCTCAATGCGATTAGGCAACGCCTGCAGGGCATGGACAATCTCCAGCTCCGCCTCCGCAGACATACCGTGCAGACGGCCAATACGCGCCACCAGCATCAGCAATACCGTCAGCTGCGTAGTGAAGGCCTTGGTTGAGGCTACACCGATCTCGGTACCGGCGCGTGTCATCAATGCCAGGTCTGACTCACGCACCAGCGAGGAGCTGGCTACGTTACAAATCGCCAGCGAACCCAGGTAGCCAATCTCCTTGGACAGGCGCAGCGCCGCCAGCGTATCGGCCGTTTCACCTGACTGAGACAGCGTTATTATCAAGCTATTTTTACGCACGGCTGACTTACGGTAGCGGAATTCAGAGGCGATCTCCACATCGCAGGGAATGCCGGCCAGCGCCTCAAACCAATAGCGGGCAACCATACCGGAGTGGTATGACGTTCCGCAGGCGATAATTTGGATATGCTCAACCTGTGACAGCAGGCGCTCTCCGGCCTCGCCCAGCTCCTGCAGATCGATTTGACCGTGGCTAAAGCGCCCTTCAAGGGTGTTTTTGATCGCCTGCGGCTGTTCGTAAATCTCTTTCTGCATGTAGTGGCGATAGGCCCCCTTATCCCCGGCGTCATACTGCACGTTGGATTCAACTTCGGCACGCGCCGCCGGTGCACCGTCGGCGTCAAAGATCGTCACGCTGTGGCGGGTTATCTCGGCAATATCGCCCTCTTCCAGGAATATAAAGCGGCGGGTGACCGGCAGCAGCGCCAGCTGATCGGAGGCCAGAAAGTTTTCCCCCATCCCTCGGCCAATCACCAGCGGGCTGCCCGAGCGGGCGCAGACCAGCGCCTCCGGGTGCTGACTGTCCATCACCACCGTGCCATACGCACCGCGCAGCTGTGGGATGACCCGCTTAACAACCTCCAGCAGGGAGCCTCCCTGGCGCTGTTCCCAGTTCACCAGGTACGCAATCACCTCCGTATCCGTCTCGGAGGTAAAGCGGTAACCACGCTCGATCAGCTGCGCGCGCAGCGTCTCGTGGTTTTCGATAATGCCGTTGTGCACTACGCTGATATGGCCGGAGACATGGGGATGCGCATTCTGCTCGTTCGGCTCACCATGGGTTGCCCAGCGGGTGTGGGCAATACCGGTGCCGCCGACCATCGGAGACAGGGCAACCGCGTCGCTTAACGCGTTGACCTTGCCTACACGACGCAGACGTTGCATATGTCCCTGAGCGTCTACGACCGCCAGACCCGCAGAGTCATAGCCGCGGTATTCCAGACGACGTAACCCTTCCAGCAGGATCTCTGCCACATCTCGCTGCGCTACCGCGCCAACAATTCCACACATAAGGTTTGATTCCTATAGCCAAACCGCCGCAGCGGTCTGTCGATGCCCGTATCGATCTGATTGATAAACGGCGCTGTGCACCGCTGCCCCGAGCCTTGTAGAGAGTGGGGCTGATCCCTTTAGCAGGATCGTTATTATGTTTTTCCCTGTGTCCCTCATCGGGGCACAGGGAAAAACCGCTGCGGCCGTTAGGTCGCAGCGATCGCGATCATTTTTTCTTCATCGGCCGTTTCCAGCCGCTGAGCTGCACCTGTTTCACCCGGCTGAGCACCAGCTCTCCGTCACCCACATTTTTGGTTACCGTCGTACCGGCCGCGATCGTCGCACCACGGCCAACGGTAACCGGCGCCACCAGCTGACTGTCTGAACCAACGAAGACGTCATCACCGATCACCGTCTGGTGTTTATTGGCACCATCATAGTTACAAGTAATAGTCCCTGCGCCGATATTCACCCCAGCGCCGATCTCCGCATCGCCCAGGTAACTCAGATGGCCCGCCTTAGAGCCGCGCCCCAGGTATGCCTTCTTCATTTCAACGAAGTTACCCACGTGAGCCTCCGCATCGAGGCAGGCGCCGGGGCGCAGACGGGCAAAGGGCCCCACGGTACAGGCCTGTGCCAGCCGGGCACCCTCAATCACCGTATAGGGACTAATCACACTATCATCGGCGATCTGGCAATCCTTCAGCACACAGCCGCTACCGATATGAACTCGGTCTCCCAGCGTCACTTTGCCTTCGATAATCACGTTGGTATCGATCACCACATCGCGCCCGTGCACCAGCTCACCGCGCAGATCGAAGCGTGCCGGATCGGTTAGCATTACGCCAGCCAGCAGCAAACGCTGCGCCTGCTGCTGCTGATAGGCTCGTTCCAGGGTGGAAAGCTGCAGGCGGTTGTTAACCCCCTCCACCTCGCTCAGGCGTTCGGGATGCACTGCCGCAATCTGCCGCCCTTCCTGATGGGCCATGGCGATAATATCGGTAATATAGAACTCACCCTGAGCATTGTTGTTATCCAGACGGGCCAGCCAGCGCTTCAGATCCGCGCCGTTGGCCACCAGAATGCCGGTGTTGATCTCATTGATACGACGCTGCAATTCGCTGGCGTCCTTATGTTCGACGATCCCCACCACGCTGTCGTGATGACGCACAATGCGGCCATAGCCGCTCGGGTCGTCCAGTTTTACCGTCAGCAGACCGATTCCCCCCTGGGGCTTCGCCGCGATCAGGCGCTGCAGCGTCGCGGCCGAAATCAGCGGCACATCGCCGTATAGCATCAGGATATCTTCATCGTCGGAAAAATCAGGCGCCGCCTGCTGCATGGCATGGCCGGTGCCCAGCTGCTGAGCCTGTAGCACCCAGTTCAGCGGCTGGCCAGACAGATGGGCCTTCAGCAGGTCGCCGCCGTGACCGTATACCAGATGTACCTGACGGGCGCCCAGCGTCAGCGCGCTGTCAATAACGTGCTGCACCATCGGCTTGCCTGCCAACGGATGCAACACCTTAGGAAGATCGGAATACATGCGGGTTCCTTTACCGGCGGCAAGGATGACCACGCTTAATGGAGATGTCGACATAAGCAATCTGATCCATTCAAATTGATGGGGTAAAGTAAACCCGTTAAGCGGCGGGATTACTACATATTTCTCTACTCAAAACGCGCGCAGGCCAGATGTACTGCGGGGATAAGATGATGATAGATAACTTGGCAGGAGGGGGGTAAACACTCTCTTCGCCAATGCGCTTTTTCGCGCGATTAGCCCAACAATTGCGCAGCGAATATCCAGGGAGAGCGTTTTTTTTAACGATAAAAAAAACCTCTCCGCCGGGGAGAGGTTTTTTACCGTCGTCTGCTTACATCATTTTTTTGGTCAATTCGATTACGCGCAGTTTGGCAATCGCCTTGGCCAGCTCTGCAGATGCCTGAGCATAGTCAACGTCGCCGTGCGAGCTGCGGATGTGTTCTTCTGCTTTACGCTTCGACTCCATCGCACGCGCCTCGTCGAGGTCCTGACCACGGATAGCGGTATCGGCCAGTACGGTAACCGCGCTGGACTGCACCTCAAGGATGCCGCCGGAAAGGTAGATAAACTCCTCCTCTCCATGCTGTTTAACGATACGCACCATGCCAGGCTTAATGGCAGTAAGCAGCGGAGCGTGCCCCGGGTAGATACCCAGCTCACCTTCACTACCCGTCACCTGGATTTTCTGCACCAGCCCAGAGAA
Organism: Edwardsiella sp. EA181011; assembly: GCF_000800725.1. Taxonomy (NCBI): domain Bacteria; kingdom Pseudomonadati; phylum Pseudomonadota; class Gammaproteobacteria; order Enterobacterales; family Hafniaceae; genus Edwardsiella; species Edwardsiella sp. EA181011. The sequence goes on from NZ_CP011364.1 coordinate 633,184, forward strand.
CATCTGACGCTCCGCGCTGACCACATCCAGATGGAAAGTCATAGCCATATCACCCTCCTATCAGGCGTTACAGTTTCTTGGCTTTTTCCACGGCTTCGTCGATAGAACCCACCATATAGAACGCCTGCTCCGGCAGATGGTCATAGTCACCGTTCATGATGCCTTTAAAGCCCATGATGGTGTCTTTCAGCGAAACGTACTTGCCAGGAGAACCGGTGAACACTTCCGCAACGAAGAACGGCTGTGACAGGAAGCGCTGGATCTTACGCGCACGGGCCACAACCAGCTTGTCCTCTTCAGACAGCTCATCCATACCCAGAATAGCGATGATATCCTTCAGTTCCTGATAGCGCTGCAGAATGGACTGCACGCCGCGTGCGGTGTCATAGTGCTCCTGACCCACCACCAGCGGATCCAGCTGACGGCTGGTGGAATCCAGCGGGTCAACGGCCGGATAGATACCCAGAGAGGCGATCTGACGACTCAGAACTACGGTCGCATCCAAGTGCGCAAAGGTGGTTGCCGGCGACGGGTCAGTCAGGTCATCCGCAGGGACGTATACCGCCTGAACAGACGTGATAGAGCCGGTTTTCGTGGAGGTAATACGCTCCTGCAGCACGCCCATCTCTTCTGCCAGCGTCGGCTGATAACCTACCGCTGACGGCATACGGCCCAACAGTGCGGACACCTCGGTACCGGCCAGGGTATAGCGGTAGATGTTATCGATAAACAGCAGAACGTCGCGGCCTTCATCGCGGAACTTCTCAGCCATGGTCAGACCGGTCAGCGCCACGCGCAGACGGTTTCCCGGCGGCTCGTTCATCTGGCCGTAGACCAGAGACACTTTGTCCAGTACGTTGGAGTCCGTCATCTCGTGGTAGAAGTCGTTACCCTCACGGGTACGCTCACCTACGCCGGCAAAAACCGAGTAGCCGGAGTGTTCAATAGCGATGTTACGGATAAGCTCCATCATGTTGACGGTCTTACCTACGCCGGCGCCCCCGAACAGCCCCACTTTACCGCCTTTAGCGAACGGGCAGATCAGGTCGATAACCTTGATGCCCGTCTCCAGCAGCTCCTGGGAGTTGGACAGATCTTCGTAGCTCGGCGCCGCGCGGTGAATAGCCCAGCGCTCTTCCTCACCGATCTCGCCTTTCATGTCGACCGGATCGCCCAGTACGTTCATGATACGACCCAGCGTTGCCTTACCCACCGGGACTTCGATCGGGTGATTCTGGTCTTCTACGTCCAGCCCGCGACGCAGGCCGTCAGAAGAACCCATTGCAATACAGCGAACGACGCCGCCGCCCAGCTGCTGCTGAACTTCCAGTACCAGTTTAGTGGCACCGCCTTTTACCTCCAGTGCGTTATACACCTTCGGCACGGCATCCTGCGGGAACTCCACGTCCACCACGGCGCCGATAACCTGGATAATCTTTCCAGTAGCCATCTTGAATCCTCTACGTAATTCGTAAACCTAGCTCTTAAACCGCAGCAGCGCCCGAGACGATCTCGGTGAGCTCCTGGGTGATGCTGGCCTGACGAGCCTTGTTGTAGACCAACTGCAGCTCTTTGATCAGGTTGCCGCCGTTATCGGTTGCCGCCTTCATAGCAACCATTCGCGCGGCCTGCTCACTGGCCAGGTTTTCCACGACGCCCTGATAAACCTGTGACTCCACATAGCGACGCAGCAGGGTATCCAGCAGCGCCTTCGGATCCGGTTCATACAGGTAATCCCATGATTTCCTTTTCAGCTCTGCATCGTCTGCCTTAGGCAGCGGCAACAGCTGAAGGACCTGTGGTTCTTGGGACATGGTGTTGATGAACTTGTTGCTCACCACATACAGGCGATCCAGACGGCCCTCATCATAGGCCTGCAGCATCACCTTCACCGGACCGATCAGCTCGGACAGGGAGGGGTTATCTCCCATGCCGGTGACCTGAGCGACAACGTTGCCGCCCACGGACCCAAAGAAAGAGACTGCCTTGGAGCCGATCAGCGCGAGATCGATATCCACGCCCTTCTGGTTCCACTCTTTCATCTCTGTCAGCAGCTTCTTGAACAGGTTAATGTTCAGGCCACCGCACAGACCACGGTCGGTAGAAACCACCAGATACCCCACGCGTTTAATATCGCGCTCTTCCAGGTACGGGTGTTTGTATTCCAGATTCCCCAGCGCAAGGTGACCAATCACTTTGCGCATGGTTTCTGCATAGGGACGGCTGGCCGCCATGCGATCCTGCGTTTTACGCATTTTGGAGGCGGCGACCATCTCCATCGCTTTCGTGATCTTTTGCGTGTTTTGCACGCTGGCGATCTTGCTACGTATCTCTTTCGCGCCGGCCATCTCTGCTTCTCCTCAAAACCTTTTACGGCCCACCGTATTACTGCCGGCAGGCCGTAAGGCTATTACCAGGACTGGGTTGCTTTGAAGGTATCGAGGATGCCTTTCAGCTTACCTTCGATCTCGTCGTTATAAGCACCGGTCTGGTTGATTTGTTGCATCAGGTCGGCGTGCTCGCGATCAACGTAAGCCATCAGCGCCGCTTCGAAGCCGCCAACCTTCGCCAGCTCGACGTCTTCCAGGTAGCCACGCTCAGCGGCAAACAGCACCAGCGACTGCGCAGCAACGGACATCGGCGCATACTGTTTCTGCTTGAGCAGCTCAGTCACCTTCTGGCCGTGGCTCAGCTGTTTGCGGGTCGCGTCGTCCAGATCAGAGGCAAACTGAGAAAACGCCGCCAGTTCGCGGTACTGCGCCAGTGCGGTACGGATACCGCCGGACAGTTTCTTCATGATCTTGGTCTGCGCCGCGCCACCCACGCGGGATACGGAGATCCCCGGGTTTACCGCTGGGCGGATACCGGCGTTAAACAGGTTAGACTCCAGGAAGATCTGGCCATCGGTAATCGAGATTACGTTGGTCGGAACGAACGCGGAAACGTCACCTGCCTGGGTTTCAATGATCGGCAGCGCCGTCAGTGACCCCGTCTTACCCTTGACCTCACCCTTGGTGAAAGTCTCGACGTACTCAGCGTTAACGCGCGCTGCACGCTCCAGCAGACGGGAGTGGAGGTAAAATACGTCGCCCGGGAATGCTTCACGGCCTGGCGGACGACGGAGCAGCAGGGAGATTTGGCGATAGGCGACTGCTTGCTTGGACAAGTCATCATAGATGATCAGCGCGTCTTCACCGCGATCGCGGAAGTATTCACCCATCGCACAGCCGGCGTACGGCGCCAGATACTGCAGGGCGGCGGATTCAGAGGCCGAGGCCACGACGACAATGGTGTTAGCCAGCGCACCGTGCTCTTCCAGCTTACGCACCACGTTAGCGATGGTAGAAGCCTTCTGACCTACGGCAACGTAGATACACTTGATGCCGGAGTCACGCTGGTTGATGATGGCATCGACGGCCAGCGCGGTTTTACCGGTCTGACGGTCGCCGATGACCAGCTCACGTTGACCGCGACCGATCGGGATCATGGCATCCACGGACTTATAGCCCGTCTGTACCGGCTGATCGACCGACTGACGCTCGATAACGCCCGGGGCGATGGCTTCAACGGCGGAAAACCCGTCATGCTCGACCGGACCTTTACCGTCGATCGGCTCACCCAGGGTGTTCACCACGCGGCCCAGCAGACCACGGCCTACCGGAACCTCCAGAATACGGCCGGTACACTTGACCTTCATGCCTTCGGCCAGGTCAGCGTAGGGCCCCATCACTACCGCACCCACAGAGTCGCGCTCCAGGTTCAGTGCGATAGCGTAGCGGTTGCCCGGCAGCGCGATCATTTCGCCCTGCATGACGTCCGCCAGACCGTGAACGCGGATAATCCCGTCGCTCACGGAGACGATTGTACCTTCGTTGTGAGCTTCGCTCACCACGTCGAACTGAGCAATGCGCTGCTTGATCAGTTCGCTGATTTCGGTGGAATTCAGTTGCATGCTCCAGTCCCCTTAAGACTGCAAGACGTCTGTCAGGCGATCCAAACGGCCGCGAATGCTGCCATCGATCACCAGGTCACCCGCGCGGATAACCACGCCGGCCAATACAGACTTATCAATTTTGCAATTCAGCTTCACTTTACGTGACAGACGTTGTTCCATTGCGGCGCTGATTTTATCCAGCTGCGCCTGAGTCAGGGGCGCTGCAGAGGTGACTTCCACATCTGCCGTCGCTTCCATCGCATCACGCAGTGCAATAAACTGCTGCAGCACGTCAGGAATAACCTGTAAACGTCCGTTTTCCGCCATCACTTTAATGAAGTTCTGACCGGATTCATTGAGCTGGTCACCGCAAATATCAATGAAAAATGCCGCAAGGGTCTCCGGAGCCAAGGCACCGGACAACATTTCGGCCACGCTTTCATTGCGGGTCACCTCAGCGCTGAACGCCAGCATATTCTGCCAACGATCCAGGCTGTTATGCTCAACAGCAAAGTCAAAAGCTGCTTTGGCGTAGGGGCGAGCTACCGTGATAAATTCAGACATCGGCCCCTCCCTCCTTACAGTTCAGCGACCAGTTTATCGACGATGTCGCTGTTCGCAGCTTCATCCACGGAACGTTCAATAATTTTCTCGGCACCGGCGATTGCCAACATGGCGACCTGTTTACGCAGCTCTTCACGGGCACGCTTGCGCTCGGCATCGATTTCAGCCTGCGCCTGCGCGACGATCTTGGCACGTTCCTGTTCTGCTTCAGCCTTCGCCTCATCGATGATCTGAGACTTACGCTTGTTCGCCTGCTCGATGATCACCTGTGCGTCAGCCTTGGCTTTCTTCAGCTGGTCGGTCGCATTGGCCTGCGCCAAGTCCAGATCTTTCTTCGCACGCTCTGCGGAAGAGAGACCGTCAGCAATCTCTTTCTGACGCTTCTCTATGGCGGCCATAAGCGGCGGCCATACATACTTCATGCAGAACCAGACGAACAGGACAAACGCGATGGCCTGGCCGAGGATTGTTGCGTTAAGATTCACAGCACAATGCCTCTTAAATTAGTTAATCGGTTTGGTTGGCGTTAACGGGGAAAACCCCATTTACGCGACGGCAAACATGACGTACAGACCCAGACCAACCGCAATCATCGGGATAGCATCCACCAGACCCATTACGATAAAGAACTGTGTACGCAGCAGCGGGATCAGGTCAGGCTGACGCGCGGCGCCTTCCAGAAATTTACCACCCAGGATGCCGATACCGATCGCAGCACCGATTGCCGCCAGGCCCATCATCACAGCGGCAGCCATGTACAGCAGATCCATACTCAGGTTTTCCATGACAGTCTCCAGTTTGTTTCAGTTAAACGCAGTAGTGTTGTTAAAAATAATCAGTGCTCTTCAGACGCCATCGACAGATAGACGATCGTCAGAACCATGAAGATAAAGGCTTGAAGCGTAATAATCAGGATGTGGAAAATAGCCCATGGAACGTTGAGCAACCACTGTGACCACCACGGCAACAGACCGGCAATCAGGATGAAAATCAGCTCGCCGGCATACATGTTACCGAACAGTCGCAAACCGAGGGAGACCGGCTTGGACAACAGGCTGACGCCTTCCAGAATCAGGTTGACGGGAATAAAGACAGGATGATTGAACGGCTGCAGGGTCAACTCCTTAACGAAGCCCCCTACCCCTTTCATCTTAATGCTGTAGAACAGAATCAGGATAAACACCCCAAGCGCCATCGACAGGGTGATATTGACATCCGCCGACGGTACCACGCGCAGCGCAGGCAGGCCCATCCAGTGCTCAGCGATATACGGCAGGAAATCGATGGGAACCAGATCCATCAGGTTCATCAGGAAGACCCAGACGAAGATGGTCAGGGCCAGCGGTGCGATCAGCTTGCTCTTACCGTGATACATGTCGCGCACGCTGCCATCGACGAAGCCAATAATCAGCTCAACGGCGGTCTGAAACTTACCCGGCACACCGCTGGTTGCATTCTTGGCGACCTTACGGAACAGAGCCAAAAAGATCAGGCCCAGAACCACAGAGAAAAACATGGAGTCGATGTTCAGCGTCCAGAAAGATGCTGGGCCATCGTGCGGATTCACCAGCTCAAAAGTACGCAGATCCAACTGAAGGTTGTTCAGATGGTGACCGATGTACTCTTGTGGCGTAGAGATTTCTCCTGCAGACATGATGCCTCTTACCCTTTAAGTAGTTAATACGGTAACTGTTTTAATTACGACTTATAAATGCCGGCGCTGCTACCTGCACCACCAGCACCGCAATGTAAGTCAGGCCAAGCGGAAGAAAAACCGCCTTAAACCACCCCAGCGACACGATAAGCAGGGCTATCGTGCAGACCATTTTAAGCGCCTCGCCCAGAGCGAATGCCCAAGCAATACGCCCCTCAGCCCGCGCTTCGGCCCGCGAACGCGAGGCAAACAGCATAAACACGGCGTTGGGTAACCAGGCGGAAAGCCCGCCCAACAGTGCGGACCATCCCCAGCCTACCGATTTTATCGATAGGCAGATACTGAATAGAACAAAGGTCACTAGCTGTAGAATCAGCAAGTTACGTGCGATCTTCCCGCCATAAAGCGCTCCAGACATGACGTTTGCTCTCTCCGTACCCCCCAGGAGGTATGCTGATTTGAGTGACGTAATAAAACTGCCTTTACGAGGCTGAGTCAAGCCAGAAAAACGTGAAAATTATACGGTGCATCCCTACAAATTCAATGTATAAGTAGCCAAAAAGTGAATAGTAATTTAAATATTTTCACGATTTATCACCGAACACACAGAATCGACGAAATATCCTTTTTAGCCAATACATAACACAATTCCAATCTTACATTTTTACTCTGATGGATGATCACAGAATAAAGCAGCAAAAAAGCCAATATACCATAGCGTTAAGACTGTTTTTTAACCAATATTGCGAATATAGACATTTAAAATCATAAAGTTAGTCGATTAACTCATCAATCTATAGCTCAAAACCAAATGGAAACAGCCTGTTGACATATCGCTCCCCCCTTCTAGCCCCCTCCATAACCAGAAAACAATACGGCAAAAAAGCAAGGGCAGAGGGCGATCGCCGCCGAGTTCCCTCCCCGCTGGCACGCGGATCATCACGCAAATATTGTAAACAGATAGTAAACAAATAAAATATACGTCTACAAATGATTCAAGCTATTAAAGATTGATCCGCTCACTTGCTATGCAATGGTTTTTTTTAGCTTTTTTTGACAAAAAACAAAATTAATCGGATTTTAGTACCACCAGATGGCGTTCCCCGTCCAGCGTTGGCACCTGCAGGCGGATCAGTTGTTCCACGCTAACGCCGGCCGGCAGATTTTGCAGCTCATCCTGAGGAACCGCGCCCTTCAGGGCATAAAAACGTCCGCGGTGCGCGGCGGGAAGGTGGCGACACCAAGACACCATATCCAGTAGAGAGGCAAAGGCACGACTAATCACACCGTCAAAAGGCGGCTCAGCGACAAACGCCTCGACCCGGCTCTGCACCGGCTCAATATTGTCCAGGTGCAGCTCATGTTGAACCTGACGCAGGAAACGTACCCGCTTACCCAGGCTATCCAGCAGCGTGAAGTGAGCATCAGGGCGCACGATGGCCAGAGGGATCCCCGGCAGACCCGGCCCGGTTCCCACGTCGATGAACCGCTGCCCTTGCAGATAAGGGTTAACAACGATGCTGTCCATGATATGGCGTACCAGCATATCGCGAGGATCGCGTACAGAGGTCAGGTTATAGGCCTTATTCCACTTATCCAACAGGGATACGTAGCCCAGCAGCCGTTGTTTTTGCTGATCGGTTAACGAAATGCCGGCCTGCGCCAGCAGCGTGTCCAGTTGCTTATTCACGGTATATACCTCAATCAAAGCCGGCCGTCGTAAAGACGGCCGGTCGCGAAGAATGGCCGCCGGGCAGCGGCCAATGGGCGCGTAGCTACAGGCTGCGGCGCAGCATTCCCTGCTTTTTCAGCCACACCAGCAGAATAGAGATCGCCGCGGGCGTAATGCCTGAAATCCGCGATGCCTGACCGATAGAGTTGGGTTTATGGTCATTAAGTTTCGCGATCACCTCGTTGGACAGGCCGTTGACCTGACGATAGTCCAAGTCGGCTGGCAGCAGCGTATTTTCATTCCGCTGCTGCTTTTCAATTTCGTCCTGCTGACGGGCAATATATCCTTGGTATTTAACCTGGATCTCAACCTGCTCAGCCGCCTGACGATCCGCTAGCGGTGGGGAAAACGGAGACAGCGAGGTCAGCGTAGCGTAATCCATCTCCGGCCTACGCAGGAGATCCTCGCCGCTGGCCTCGCGCGACAGCGGGGTTTTTAACAGCGCATTCACCTCAGCCGCCTGCTCAGCCTGCGGGTGTACCCAAGTATCGCGCAGACGCTGACGTTCACGCTCCATATTCTCCAGCTTCTGGTTAAACTGCGCCCAGCGCACATCGTTAACCAGCCCCAGCTCACGGCCGATAGGGGTCAAACGCAGGTCGGCGTTGTCTTCGCGCAGCATCAGGCGGTACTCCGCGCGTGAGGTGAACATGCGGTAGGGCTCCTTGGTGCCCAGGGTACACAGGTCATCCACCAGCACGCCAAGGTATGCCTCATCGCGACGCGGTGCCCAGCCGTCTAAATCGGCGGCACAGCGTCCAGCGTTCAGGCCTGCTAGTAGGCCCTGCGCCGCCGCCTCTTCATAGCCAGTCGTACCGTTGATCTGACCGGCGAAGAACAGCCCCTGAATGTATTTGCTCTCCAGGGTGGGTTTCAAATCCCGCGGATCGAAAAAATCATACTCAATCGCATAGCCCGGACGCACAATGCGGGTGTTTTGCATCCCCTCCATCGACCGTACGATGGCCATCTGAACGTCAAACGGCAGACTAGTTGAGATCCCGTTTGGATAGATCTCATTGCTGCTCAGACCCTCTGGCTCCAAGAAGATCTGGTGCGCATTACGATCGGCAAAGCGCATCACCTTATCTTCGATCGATGGACAATAGCGAGGGCCGATCCCCTCGATGATCCCGGCATACATCGGGCTACGATCCAGGTTACTGCGGATCACCTCATGGGTATGTTCATTGGTATGCGTGATATAGCAGGGTACCTGGCGCGGATGCTGACTAGCCTCACCGAGGAAAGAGAATACCGGTGCCGGATTATCACCATGTTGCTGCGCTAGCACGCTGAAGTCGATGGTTCGCGCATCAAGACGCGGCGGTGTACCTGTTTTTAGGCGGTTTACCCGTAGCGGTAACTCACGCAGGCGACGGGCCAGTCCGATGGCGGGCGGATCGCCTGCGCGACCACCGCTGTAGTTCTCCAGACCGATATGGATCTTACCGTTCAAGAAGGTGCCGACGGTGAGAACCACGGCTTTTGCGCGGAACTTTAGCCCCATTTGAGTAACCGCACCGACGACGCGATCGTTTTCAACGATCAGATCCTCTACGGCCTGTTGAAAGATCATCAAGTTGGGCTGGTTCTCTAGCGCCATACGTACCGCTTGGCGATACAGCACGCGATCGGCCTGAGCTCGGGTTGCCCGCACCGCCGGTCCCTTGCTGCCGTTGAGGATTCTAAACTGGATCCCGCCTTGATCGATCGCCTGAGCCATCAGCCCCCCCAGAGCATCGACCTCTTTTACTAAGTGCCCCTTACCGATACCGCCGATGGCTGGGTTGCAGGACATATGTCCGAGCGTATCGATATTATGTGTTAATAACAGGGTCTGGCGGCCCATACGGGCAGAGGCCATAGCCGCTTCGGTACCGGCATGGCCGCCACCGATGATGATGACGTCAAAGGGATCGGGGTAAAACATGGTACTACACCTCGCGCTAACCGAAAGGCTCTCAACGATCGTTATTTGCCTAGGGGTGGGGATTCTACTCAAGTTTAGGCGCAGGTCCAACCCACGTGGATCGTCGGATCCTCCGCCCAGTATTTAAAAGATCTTTTTTATTTAAAGATCTCTTTATTAGATCTTCTATTAGGATCGCGATCCTTTGTGGATAACACGAATTTCTCAATAAGGATCAAGTTACTACGCAGGATCATTTACTGTGGAAGATCGGTGATCCCAGACCGTAAAAGCTGGGATCTTTATTGGTTGTTATACACAGGCGCAAAAAAGGCTCTGGCTTGTTATTTGGATAACTACCGGTTTTTTACTGCTTATAACAAGACTTATGCACAGTCTAAGTGGGCAAAAAACATACTTATTGGATAAGTTTTTCCCACGCGATCAGCCATTCCTCTGCAAGATCCTCTGGAATATCGCAGCGCTGAATATCGATCTTGAGCATTTCGCCGAGACGCTGAGCACCAAATGCGATCAAAATGCGATCGACGATCGCGATCCCACCACAAAAGGTGTCATATTCACTGCTGCCGATGCCGACGGCGCCAAAATGGATCCCAGTGAGATCCGGCTGCTGGGTCTCTATTTGTTCAAACAACGGCTGCAAGTTATCCGGCAGCTCGCCGGCCCCGTGCGTCGATGTCACCACCAGCCAAATGCCCCGCAGGGGCAGCTCATCCAGACCCGGACCGTGCAGTACCTGCACGCCATGACCCCGTTCAGTTAACTTTTCGGCTAGATGTTCGGCGACATACTCGGCGTTGCCTAAGGTACTGCCGCTGATAACGGTGATATTTGCCATGATGATCCCAGCGAATGATTTGGACGGGCTATTGTACGCTGCGAATTTGCTGGGATCTAGCTGTGGATAATCTGGGTGTGAATGCGGATAACTCGATCCGGATCAGGGCCTGATGTCGCGCATGATCGGGTTTTGCAGGGAGATCAGCGTTTCAGTAGACTGAATTTCATCAATGGTCTGGATCTTGTTGATAAGTACGTGCTGCAGCGCTTCGATAGACTTGGTCATCACTTTAATGAAAATACTGTAGTGACCGGTGGTGTAATAGGCCTCGACCACTTCATCCAGGCTTTCCAGACGCGCCAGGGCGGCCGGGTAGTCTTTGGCGCTTTTGAGGATAATGCCGATGAAGCAGCAGACGTCATAGCCCAACATCTTAGGGCTGACCTGTATGCAGGCGCCGGTAATTACGCCGGCTTGTTTCATCTTTTCTACCCGTACGTGGATGGTTCCAGGGCTGACGTTAAAGTTTTTCGCCAGCTCGGCATAAGGCGTACGGGCATTTTGCATCAGCGCATTGAGGATGCCGCGATCGAGATTATCGATCGGATAAATTTCTGCCATTTTTTACCTTCAAATTTAGACAAAATTCAATTATAAACGCCATAAAATGATTGATTTAAACCAATAAGGCAATATTTGTTGTTGATTATTGAATTCATCGTCGCATCTGTTGCTTAATCAATACCAACAGGACAGACAGGCAGTGAGTACAACAATGAAAAAATCCTATATTGAAAAACAGCAGCAGATCAGCTTTGTTAAGGCGCATTTCTCCCGTCAGTTGGAGCAGCGCCTCGGTCTCATTGAAGTGCAGGCGCCGATCCTGAGCCGATTGGGCGATGGTACGCAGGATAACCTTTCCGGTCATGAGAAGGCGGTACAGGTAAAGGTGAAGAACCTGCCGCAGGACGTCTTTGAAGTGGTGCATTCCCTGGCCAAATGGAAACGTAAGACGCTGGGAATGTATGACTTTGCGCCGGGGGAAGGGTTGTATACCCACATGAAGGCACTGCGCCCCGATGAGGATCGTCTCTCTGCGATCCACTCGGTGTACGTGGATCAGTGGGACTGGGAGCGCGTGATGGGCGATGGGGAGCGTACTCCGGCCTATCTGCAGGAGACGGTGCGCCACATTTATGCCGCGATGAAAACAACAGAGGCTGAAGTGTGCGCGCAGTATGGATTAACGCCGTTTTTACCCGCGGAAATCCATTTTGTACACAGTGAGACCCTGCTGCGACGCTACCCGGATCTGGATGCCAAAGGCCGCGAGCGCGCGATTACCCGTGAGCTGGGCGCGGTGTTCCTGATGGGGATCGGCGGCCGGTTGTCAAACGGTCAGGCCCATGACGTCCGCGCACCGGACTATGACGACTGGACTTCGCTGGGCGCCGAGGGGTTCGGTGGGCTCAACGGCGATATTCTGGTGTGGAACCCGGTACTGGGCGATGCCTTTGAACTCTCCTCCATGGGGATCCGCGTTGATGCCAAGGCGCTGGAGCGTCAGCTGGCGCTGACGGACGATGAGGATCGCCTGGCGCTGGAGTGGCATCAGTCGCTGCTGCGCGGGGAGATGCCACAGACCATCGGCGGCGGCATCGGTCAATCCCGTCTGGTGATGCTGCTGCTGCAGCAGCAACATATCGGTCAGGTGCAGTGCGGCGTATGGCCACAGGAGATGCGCCAGCGCGTGCAGGCGATTCTCTAAGGCTCAATGGCGCCAGCGACGCAGCAGGCGCCCCTTAATCCCGCTGTCGAAGCGCCAAATATAATCAAAGACTTTCATTATGCTGGGCTTGCCATGTGGCGACATGGCCACTGCGTGAAAGCAGTGGCCATTCTGTTTTTGCAGCTGGGTTATCAGACCCTGTGTTTCTTCCGGCAGCCGCTGGGCAATAAAATCGGAAATGACGACCGCATCCGCCTGCTGCCAGGTCGGCTGCTGCAGCAGTGTACAGGTTTGTGCCAGGCAGCGCGCTAGATCGGTTCCGCCACGAAAGCGCTGGCTTAGGAAACGAATCGCCTGATCAATGCCGCTGTCGGCGGTCAGTTCATACTGCACAATTGCGGTAGAAAACAGCATGATGTAGCAGCGGCGATTATCGGCAAGGGCGATGCGCATCAGCGCCAGACAGAACGCCTTGGCACACTGCTCATGGAATCCTCCCATCGAACCTGACGTATCGACGCAGACGATAAACGGCCCCCTGGGCTGCTGTTGCTGGTGGAGGTACGTTACCCTGTGCTGAATTTGCTGCTCACGCCAGGCATCCCCCTGCAGACGGTAGGTCATCAGGCGCTTTTCCAGAAGACGGCGGTAAAACTCCAGCTCCAGCTCGCTGAGCCCCAGCAGCGATAGCTCGCTGGGCATCAGGCGTAGGATCTCATCGCTTTGATGGATCCCGCTGACCTCTTCAGGCATAACGGCCGGCTCGCGTACCAGTACGCGGCGAATCTCCTGCTGAGTGTCAGCGTGATCCTGGGGATCGGCGGCGCGGCTGCGCCCCAGTCGTTCAGCCAGCTGCTGCAGCTCTGGCTGGCCGGCAAGGAAGTCACCGTACTGAACCAGCAGCTGATAGTCACCGTGATGCGGCGGCGCACGGCTCATGTCCCAGAGGCGGCCCGCGGCATTTTCATTTTCCACGAGCACCGGCTCTAGCGCGCCGCTGAGCTGCATGCGCTGCTGCAGCTCTTGCTGCAGCATCTCTCGTTCCTGTTCCATCACCTGATGGTGGAGTGTCAGCGTTCGGGCGACCAGGCTCAGGCGCCACTGCTGTAGAAACAGAGTGTGAAAGCTGTCGCTGTGGGTGATCTGCCCATCGGGACAGAGCTGGTGGGCTTTGTGGCTAAACGGAGAGCCTTGGCTATCCAGCGCCGCTAGGGTGGAGGGTAAGCGGCGGAAGAATTCGCCGCTGCCCAGCAGGAGCTGATGCTGATACAGCGTAAATTCTTGAGCCAGATCGTCGGGCACGCTGGTGTCGTGGAGCCGTTTACGCAGTCGGCGCTGCCAGGCGGGCCATTCGCGATCGATGAGCTTGCGCAGGCGGGGGTATTTTTCAAAAAAGATCGCTAGCTGGGGGGCCGCCATCAGCCCGACCAGAAAGTCCTGCAGCAGCTCGCTTTCATTCATGACGAGAAAAGCTTCGACGGCCTCAAGTGACGGCATGTCAGAGGGTTTCTCCCTGCAGCCGAGCGGCTAGAGCATTAATCTGCTCATCCACTTCCAGTAGGCTGGCCTCTATCTGAGCCAACCACTCGCGGCAGACAAACAGGCAGGGCTGCTGCCCGGCGAACTGTTGGCGCTGCTGGCGCAGCGTTTGCCTTATCTCCTCAAGACCGGCCAGAATGGCGGGATCCGCCTGCTGATGCGTACCGTCAGGCAGACTCAGCAGACTGGGTTGATGGCTGATATCGCGGATCTCCAGCTGATGCTGTGAATTAATTGCGACGTCAACGGCCAGGGCAAAGCCGATACCGTTGAGGCGGGCCCGCAGTTCGCCGCCTTTTTGCAGCCAGCGGGTCAGCGCCGCGGTTTCAACGCTGAGGTGGGTGACCTGCATATCGTGCAGACGCAGCGGCTGCAGCAGTAGCAGCGTGAGCTGTGGCGCAGTGAGCTCCGCCGGCAGGGTATAGTGGGCCCGGTGGTTAAACAGTGCGGATTTATGCCGTAGCGTCAGCGCGCGGCTCTGCTGATATGTTCGTTGGCTTTGCAGCCATTGCCCCTCTAGCCGCTGGATCTGCAGCAGCAGCGCCTGCTGCCGGTAGGCCTGCTGTGTCAGGATCTGCTGGATGTGCTGGTTCAGCAGCTGGCGTGAGGAAAGATCGTGCCACAGGCACTCTTTCAACAGGATCAAATCGAGGGGGGCGACGGTGTCGCGGCCGCTGAAAAAGGCACAGGCCTGCAGCAGGCGTACGGCTTTTTTCCAGCGCCGATCGGAGATATAGGGCGCATTTTCCAGCGTGTCGATATGCTGGCGCAGCTGAAATATGAGGTCAAAGACGTTATCCGGCAGCGCGACTCCGCTCAGCTGCTGCTGCCAGCGTTGAAACTCATCGCCGTCGATGCTGAGACTGTCGGGAACCGGATTGGCGTTTTCATCCTGATGGCTATTGATCAATGCTCGAAAATTACTCTTTTCCTGCACTTTATCCAGCCATAGGCGGATAAGCATACGGTCGTATAACGCTTCCAGCCCTCCGTCGGCGTCCGGCAGCTCGTTAGAGGCGGTAACCAGCAGGCGCAGCGGGATATCCTCTTCCCGATCACCGTTACGGAAACGGCGTTCGTTGATGGCGGTCAACAGGGTATTCAGAATGGCCGGGCCCGCTTTCCATATCTCATCCAAAAAGACGATTTCGGCTTCCGGCAGGTAGCCCTGGGTCAGGCGCTGGTAGCGCCCTTCGTCTTTTAGGGCTTGAATAGAGAGGGGGCCGAATACCTCCTCCGGAGTGGAGAAACGGGTCATCAGGTACTCAAAGGCGCGCGCATTGCGAAAGGCGAACTTAAGCCGACGGGCGATCAGACTCTTGGCAATGCCCGGGGGCCCGAGTAGGAAGACGCTTTCGCCGCACAGCGCCGCCAGCAGACACAGGCGTACCGCCTGCTGCCGTTCATACAGTCCGGACTCCAGCGCCTGGCTCAGTCGTGAAATACGTTCGGCCAATTGGCGAGGTTGCGTCATAATATTCTCTATTCATAACATGGATGATTTTGTTGTATCCATTTATAACCTGTATGACCAGCTTTTATTTTCATTCACGGCCATCGGGGAGATATTCACAGGCAACGCGGCGGCGTCACATGCTGTTTGTTACATAATCAACGATATTCTTGCGGGTTTTACAGTGGGAATACATGGGTATTTATGCATACTGTGCAACCTTTATCTGCGCCCGGGATGTTGGTGCATTGATGGCTGACGGAAATTTCAAACGAAAAATGTTATGAGTACAGAACAGAAACGTTCACTGACTACGGTGACGCTGGCCGCTATCGGCGTCGTGTATGGCGATATCGGCACCAGTCCACTGTATACCCTGCGCGAGTGTTTTGCCGGGCACTATGGATTTGAGGTGAAGCCAGAGATTGTCTTTGGCTTCCTCTCGCTGATCTTTTGGATGCAGATCCTGATTGTCTCGCTGAAGTATCTGACCTTTGTGATGCGGGCCGACAACGAAGGCGAAGGGGGGATCCTGACCCTGATGTCGCTGGCTGGTCGTAATACGCCGGCGCGAATAACGGCTACGCTGGTGATCCTGGGGCTGATTGGCGGTAGCTTCTTCTACGGTGAGGTGGTTATCACTCCGGCGATCTCTGTGATGTCGGCCATTGAAGGGCTTGAGATTGCCGCTCCGTCGCTGGATCCCTACATCGTTCCGCTCTCTGTTCTGGTGCTGACGGTCCTGTTTTGTATTCAAAAACACGGCACCGGCAGCATTGGCCGCCTGTTTGCGCCGGTGATGGTGCTGTGGTTTTTAGCGCTGGCGATCTTGGGGGGCGCAGCATTCTCGCCAATCCTCAGGTGCTGTACGCCTTGGATCCGCGCTGGGCTATTAACTTCTTTATACATTATAAGGCGCTGGCATTTTTTGCTCTCGGGGCCGTGGTGCTGTCAATCACCGGGGTCGAGGCGCTGTATGCCGACATGGGGCACTTTGGTAAACGTCCTATTCGCCTCGCCTGGTTTCTGTTTGTGATCCCCTCGCTGATGCTGAACTATTTTGGCCAGGGCGCGCTGCTGCTTAAAGATCCGTTGGCGATAAAGAATCCCTTCTTTTTGTTGGCGCCTGACTGGGCGCTGATCCCGCTGCTGGTATTGGCTACCCTCGCCACGGTCATCGCATCGCAGGCGGTGATTTCCGGCGTCTTTTCTCTGACGCGCCAGGCGGTGCGCCTTGGCTATCTGCCGCCGATGCGTATTATTCATACGTCGGATATGGAGGCCGGTCAGATCTATATTCCGGCCATTAACTGGGCGCTGTATATTAGCGTGGTGTTGGTGATCGTCGGCTTTGAGCGCTCCAGCAATCTGGCGGCGGCCTACGGCATCGCCGTTACCGGTACGATGGTGCTGACTAGCATTCTATCCTGCACCGTCGCGTTTAAAAACTGGCATTGGAACCGTTTCTTGGTCGGGATCCTGTTGGTATGCCTACTGTGTATCGATATACCACTGTTTAGCGCTAACGCCATGAAGATACTCTCCGGCGGCTGGCTGCCGCTGACGCTGGGGCTGATGATGTTTATCGTCATGACGACCTGGAAAAGTGAGCGCTTTCGCCTGCTGCGTCGCCTGCATGAGCACGGAAATTCTCTGGAGGCCATGATCGCCTCGCTGGAGAAGTCGCCGCCGGTCAGGGTGCCGGGAACCGCGGTATATATGTCGCGGGCGGTGAACGTCATTCCCCTGGCGCTGCTGCATAACCTGAAACATAACAAGGTGCTCCATGAGAGGGTGATCTTGCTGACCCTGCGTACCGAAGATGTGCCCTATGTGCATAATGTGCGTCGTGTCACCCTTGAGCAGCTGTCACCGACGTTTTGGCGGGTGGTGGCCAGCTATGGCTTTAAGGAAACGCCGAACGTCGAGGAAATTTTCCACCGCTGCGGTCTAGAGGGGCTCTCCTGCCGGATTATGGAGACCTCGTTCTTCATGTCCCATGAGTCGCTGCTGCTGGGACACCGGCCTTGGTATCTCAAGGCGCGGGGCCGGCTGTTCATGGCGCTGAGCCGTAATGCGCTGCAGGCGGCCGATCAGTTTGAGATCCCGCCTAACCGGGTTATCGAGCTGGGAACCCAGGTCGAAATCTGACCCGTCAAACGGGATAACGTATAAAAGGGCGCCTGACGGCGCCCTTTTTCATTGAAATTACTGTTTAGCTGAATCGTTTTTACCGCGAAACGTTTCGATTACGATCACATTTTTTTATTTTTTGCTTTGTTCAGCCCGGCTATACCTCTACACTTAGCGGAGAGCGAAACGTTTCGCTGGTGGAGCGAGTAATGAAAAAAGGCACGGTATTAAATTCTGAACTTTCAGCCCTGATCTCCCGTCTGGGTCATACGGACAGCGTGACGGTTGGCGATGCCGGGCTGCCGGTTCCTGACGGTATCCAGCGTATCGATCTGGCGCTGACCCATGGCATCCCGCGTTTTATGCAGGTTATTGAGACGATGACGGCAGAAATGCAGGTTGAGCGTGCCGTTTTGGCGCAGGAGATGGTTGAGGCTAATCCTGACATTCACCGGCAGCTGGTGACATGGCTGCAGCGGCTGGCGCAGACGCAGGGCAACGCGATTCATATCGACTATGTTTCCCACGGTCAGTTTAAGGCGCTGAGCGGTGAAAGTAAGGCCATCGTCCGCAGCGGAGAGTGTTCACCCTATGCCAATGTACTGCTGTATGCCGGCGTGACCTTTTGAGGCCATTATGCAACCGTTACTGGCTTTAACCGCAATCGATAAATCGTTTCCCGGCGTGAAGGCGCTGTCCGGTGCTTCGCTGAATGTCTATTCCGGACGGGTGATGGCGCTGGTCGGAGAAAACGGCGCAGGCAAATCCACCATGATGAAAGTGCTGACCGGGATCTATCAGAAAGATGCCGGTTCGCTGCATTATATGGGCAAAGAGACGGCGTTTAACGGTCCCAAGTCCTCGCAGGAGGCCGGCATTGGTATTATTCATCAGGAGTTGAACCTGATCCCGCAGCTGACTATCGCTGAAAATATCTTTTTGGGCCGCGAGTTTACCAATCGCCTGGGGCGCATCGACTGGAAAAAAATGTATGCCGAAGCAGACAGGCTGCTGGCGCGATTGAATCTGGACTATGGTAGCCGCCGTCTGGTCGGCGATCTATCCATCGGCGAACAGCAGATGGTCGAGATAGCCAAGGTGCTGAGCTTCGAATCGCGGGTCATCATCATGGATGAGCCGACCGATGCGCTGACGGATACCGAGACGGAGTCCCTGTTTAACGTCATCCGAGAGCTGAAGGCTCAGGGACGCGGCATTGTTTATATCTCGCACCGTCTGAAGGAAATATTTGAAATCTGCGATGACGTGACCATCTTCCGCGACGGACAGTTTATCGCAGAGCGGCCCGTCAGCGCGCTCTGCGAAGATTCGCTGATCGAGATGATGGTTGGGCGCAAGCTGGAGGAGCAGTATCCGCGCCTCGACAGTGCGCCCGGCGATCTGCGCCTGCAGGTCAGTCACCTATCAGGCCCTGGCGTCAGGGATGTCTCTTTTACGCTGCGCAGCGGTGAAATACTGGGCGTGTCCGGGCTGATGGGCGCGGGGCGCAGTGAGCTGATGAAGATCCTGTACGGCGCGCTGCCTCGTACCCAGGGGAGTATAACCCTGGAGGGCAACCCCATTCAGACCCGCTCTCCGCAGGAGGGGATGGCCAACGGTATCGTCTATATCTCAGAGGATCGAAAGCGCGATGGCCTGGTGCTGGGGATGTCGGTGAAGGAGAACATGTCACTGACGGCGCTGCGCTACTTCAGCCGCCTTAACGGCTCGCTCAAACATGGCGAAGAGCGGGAGGCCGTCGGTGATTTTATCTCGCTGTTCAACATCAAGACCCCATCGATGGATCAGGCTATCGGCCTGCTTTCCGGCGGAAACCAGCAGAAGGTGGCGATCGCCCGCGGTCTGATGACCCGCCCCAAGGTTCTCATCCTTGATGAACCGACGCGCGGCGTCGATGTCGGCGCCAAAAAAGAGATCTATCAGCTGATTAACCAGTTTAAGGCGGAGGGATTGAGCATCATTCTGGTCTCCTCCGAAATGCCCGAGGTGCTGGGAATGAGCGATCGTATCCTGGTCATGCATGAGGGACAGCTGAGCGGCGAGTTCCCGATTGAACAGGCAACCCAAGAAGTGCTGATGGCCGCGGCCGTTGGCAAGCAATACGGCGTTAAGCAGGAGTAATCCCCGATGAATACCCAAGTAACTGCAAACCAGGGCGGATTCAGCAAGGCCCGACTCAAAGTCTGGCTGGTCGAGCAGAAATCGCTGATCGCCCTGCTGGTGCTGATCGCGGTGGTCTCCTCCATGAGCCCCAATTTCTTCACCGTCAATAATCTGTTCAACATTCTGCAGCAGACCTCCGTGAACGCCATCATGGCCGTAGGGATGACGCTGGTGATCCTGACCTCTGGCATCGATCTGTCCGTGGGATCGCTGCTGGCGCTGACCGGCGCGGTCGCGGCGTCCATTGTCGGGATGGATGTTAATGCGCTGGTGGCGGTTGGCGCGGCGCTGGCGCTGGGGGCGGCGATTGGCGGCTGCACCGGCGTTATCGTGGCTAAGGGCAAGGTTCAGGCCTTTATTGCGACCCTGGTGATGATGCTGCTGCTGCGCGGGGTCACGATGGTGTATACCGATGGCAGTCCGGTCAATACTGGTTTCTCTGCGCAGGCGGATCTGTTTGGCTGGTTTGGCATCGGTCGTCCTCTGGGGATGCCGACGCCTATCTGGCTGATGATTGTGGTCTTTGCGCTGGCGTGGTACATGCTGCACCACACCCGCCTAGGGCGTTATATCTACGCGCTGGGCGGGAATGAGGCGGCAACGCGCCTGTCCGGGATCAGCGTCGATCGCGTCAAGATTGCGGTGTATGCCCTGTGCGGCTTGCTGTCGGCGTTGGCCGGTGTGATCGAGGTCGCCCGGCTCTCCTCGGCGCAGCCGACGGCCGGCACCGGCTATGAGCTGGATGCGATTGCGGCGGTGGTGCTGGGCGGGACCAGTCTGGCCGGCGGTAAGGGGCGGATTATGGGAACTCTGATCGGCGCCCTGATCCTTGGCTTCCTGAATAACGGCCTAAACTTACTCGGTGTTTCCTCCTACTACCAAATGATCGTCAAGGCAGCGGTGATTCTGTTGGCGGTTTTGGTAGACAACAAAAGCAATAAATAACCTTACCTACAGGAATCGATGAGATGAACATGAAAAAACTGGCAACCTTGATCTCCGCCGCGGCCCTGAGCGTCACCCTGAGTGCCAACGCCATGGCGCAGGACACCATTGCCCTGGTGGTTTCTACCCTGAATAACCCGTTCTTTGTGTCGATGAAGGATGGCGCGCAGAAAGAGGCCAATAAGCTGGGATACAAGCTGGTGGTATTGGACTCACAGAACAACCCGGCCAAAGAGCTGGCCAACGTACAGGATCTGACCGTGCGCGGCGCTAAGCTGATGCTGATTAACCCGACGGACTCCGATGCGGTGGGCAACGCGGTAAAAATGGCCAATCAGGCCAATATTCCGGTGATCACCCTTGACCGTGCGGCCAGCCAAGGTAGCGTGGTTAGCCATATCGCCTCCGATAACGTCGCCGGCGGCAAGCTGGCCGGTGACTTTATCGCCCAGAAGCTGGGGACCGGTGCCAAGATCATTCAGCTGGAGGGGATCGCTGGAACCTCGGCAGCCCGTGAGCGCGGCGAAGGCTTTAAACAGGCGGTCGTCGCCCATAAGTTTGACGTACTGGCCAGCCAGCCAGCCGACTTTGACCGTACTAAGGGCTTGAACGTCATGCAAAACCTGCTCACGGCGCACCCGCAGGTTCAGGCCGTATTCGCACAGAATGATGAAATGGCGCTCGGCGCGTTGCGCGCGCTGCAGACGGCGGGCCGCGGCGATGTGCTGGTCGTGGGCTTTGATGGAACCCAAGACGGTGAAAAAGCCGTACAGAGCGGTAAGTTGGGGGCCACCGTAGCACAGCAGCCTGAGCAGATCGGCGTGATCGGCATCGAGACCGCGGATAAGGTGATCAAAGGGGAAAAAGTACCGGCCAACATTCCGGTTGAGCTGAAGCTGGTCACCAAGTAACGAACCGGGAGACCCTCCGGGCAACGCCGCCGCTGGGATACCGGCGGCGGTAGATAAGTAGGAATACAGAATATGCAAACAGGCAAACTGGTCGTATTAGGTAGTATCAATGCCGATCACATTCTCAAGGTTGAACATTTTCCCCGCCCCGGCGAAACCTTAACCGGACAGGGATATCAGGTGGCATTCGGCGGTAAAGGGGCCAATCAGGCCGTTGCCGCCGGGCGCAGCGGTGCGGATATTGCCTTTATTGCCTGTGTTGGCGCCGATGATATCGGCGAACGGATACGAACCCAACTGGCCGGTGATGGGATCGATATACACGCCGTGGAGCGCGTCGATGGCGAAAGCACCGGCGTGGCACTGATTTTTGTCAATCAGGATGGGGAGAATGTCATTGGCATCAACGCCGGTGCTAACCATGCGCTGACGCCGCAGTATCTATTCCGCCATCGGGCGCTGGTGGCGCAGGCAGATGCGCTACTGATGCAGCTGGAGTCACCGCTGGAGACCGTTGAGGCCGCCGCGACGCTGGCCAGAGAGCATCAGACCAAGGTGATTTTGAACCCGGCACCGGCGCGGACGCTGCCGGACTCTCTGTTGCGGCTGGTGGATGTCATTACCCCCAATGAGACCGAGGCTGAGCGCCTGACCGGTATTCGGGTCCACGACGATGAGAGCGCTCGCCAAGCCGCCGCCGTATTGCATGGCAAAGGCATCGCGACCGTGATGATCACGCTCGGTCGCCGCGGCGTTTGGGTCAGCCAGGAGGGGCATGGCGGGGTGATCCCAGGATTTAGGGTTAACGCCATCGATACCATTGCCGCCGGGGATACCTTCAACGGCGCGCTGCTAACCGCTCTGCTGGAGGGGAATACGCTGTCTGCCGCTGTACGCTTTGCCCATGCCGCCGCGGCGATCGCCGTAACGCGCGAGGGTGCGCAGCCCTCCGTCCCTTGGCGCCGTGAGATCGATGCCTTCCTGCAGACGCATCAGGAGTAATCGGACGTGGCAACAATGAAGGACGTCGCCCGCCTCGCGGGCGTCTCCACCTCGACCGTATCCCATGTCATCAATAACAATCGCTTCGTCAGCGACAGCGTGCGTCAGCGCGTTCTGGAGGCAGTTCAGCAGCTGAATTATGCCCCCTCTGCGCTGGCCCGCAGCTTAAAGATGAACCAGACGCACACGCTTGGGATGCTGGTTACCACCAGCAATAACCCCTTCTTTGCTGAGGTGGTGCGTGGGGTCGAGCGCAGCTGCTATGAGCGGGGCTATAGCCTGATCCTGTGTAACACCGAGGGCGATCCGGCGCGTATGAGCCAGAGCATGGAGACGCTGCTGCAAAAGCGGGTAGACGGTCTGTTGATGATGTGCACCGAGAATTTTCGGCCGGCGCAGGAGATGATTGCCCGTTATCCCGCGCTGCCGACGGTGATGATGGACTGGGCGCTGTTCGATGGCCAGAACGATATCATTCAGGATAACTCTTTCCTGGGGGGCAAATAGCGACGCGCTATCTGATCGAACGCGGCTACACCCGCATAGCCTGTCTGGCGGGGCCTAAGGATAAGTCTCCCTCTTGCCAGCGTCTGGAAGGCTTTCTGTATGAAATGAAACAGGCCGCGCTGCCGGTGCCGCCGGAGTACATCCTGTTCGGCGATTTCGAGTTTGCCGGCGGAGTACAGGCGATGAAACAGCTGCTGACGCTGCCGACGCCGCCCCATGCGCTGTTTACCGGCAATGATGCGATGGCCGTCGGCGTATATCAGGTGCTGTTTGAAGCCGGACTGCGGGTGGGCGACGATGTTGCGGTCGTCGGCTATGACGATATTGAGCTGGCGCGCTATATGTCGCCGCCGTTAACGACGATCCATCAGCCCAAGGATGAGCTGGGAGAGCTGGCAGTCGATACGTTAGTACACCGCCTGAAGCACCCGACGCGGGAGCCGCAGACGCTGGTATTAACCCCCCAGCTTATCGAGCGAGGCTCGGTCTCCGTCCATCACGGATGAGGTGCATCGCGCCGACGTGGGACGCGGCGGCCCTTCAGCAAGTGGTCGCCATCCTTGGGATGGAGCAACAGAAATACGCTAGCCGACAGCAGGGTGATAGCGCCCATTGTAATAAAGGTATAGTGGAAGTGATCCACCAGTGACCCAGCAACCTGAGTATCATAAAAGCGCAGCACTGCGGCGCTGACGGCAACGCCAAAGCTGATGGACAGCTGCTGGGTCACCGCCAGTACGCTGTTGCCCGCGCTGGCATTTTGGTCGCTCAGATCGCCCAGGGTAATCGTGTTCATTGCGGTAAACTGGGTGGACATGAACATCCCCAGCAGAAACAGCGGCAGGATCAGCAGCCACAGGGGCATTTCAGGCTTCTGTAGGGAGAATTGCGCGATCGTTAGGCCGATAATCAGCGTCACCCCCACCAGCGTATTACGATATCCCTGACGGCGCAGTACGCCGGTAACCAGCGATTTTCCCAGCATCGACCCCAGTGCCGTCGGCGCCATCATGCAGCCCGCAATAATGGCACTATAGCCGAATCCTACCTGCAGCATGAGCGGCATCAGGAATGGAATGCAGCCGGTGCCCAGGCGTGAGGCTATGTTGCCCACGATACCGACGGAGAAGGTATGGGTACGAAATAGAGGCAGGGCGATAAGCGGGTGGGGGTGGCGTCGGGCGTGCAGGATATACAGTAGCAACGAGCCGAGGCCCGCCAATATGCCGCCCCAGGCATAGGGCTGCGGTAGCGCCTGCTCGCCGAATAGCTCCATGCCACATGAGAGCAGCACCAGCCCTAGGCCAAATAGCATAAAGCCAAGCATGTCAAAGCCGCGGGTAGGGGCGGTAAAGTCAGGCATATAGCGTAGGGCATAGAGGATGCCGATAATACCAATCGGAATATTGATCAGGAAAATCCAGTGCCAGGTGGCATAGGTGACGAGCCAACCGCCGAGCAAAGGGCCGAGCACGGGGCCCACCAAGCCCGGTAAGCTGATGAAGTTGAGTACTGGCAACAGCTCATCGCGCGGATAGGCGCGCAGGAGCGCGAGACGGGCAACCGGCATCATCATCGCCCCGCCAATGCCCTGTAAAACGCGAGAGGCGACCAGCATCTCCAGTGAGCCGGACAGCGCGCACAGCAGGGAGCCAAACGAGAATAGCGAGACAGCGGCAATAAAGACGCGCCGAGTCCCCAGCCTATCGGCTATCCAGCCGCTGATGGGGATCAGCATCGCGACCGTCAGGGTATAGCTGATGATGGCAGACTGCATCACCAGCGGGGAGCGGGCCAGACTACGGGCGATGGCGGGCAGTGCGGTGTTCAGGATAGTGGCATCCAGCGCCTGCATAAAAAAAGCCATTGCCGCAATCCAGGGCAGGCCAGCCATACTCCGGGCGGTCTGGGTCATAAGTTTTCCGTCGAGTGTTAGGCTCCGTCTATACCCAGTAGACCCTGACAGGCCACATAGGCCCCCTGGGCGTCGCCGGCGAGGATGGCATCGACGATCGCCTGGTGCTGCTCCAGCTTGACGACTTCATTACCGGTTACCGAACGGAAGTAGCTTTGGTAAACCGAGTTGAACAAGTTGGAGAACGAGGTCAGGAACGGGTTAGCGCTGGCCTTGTAGATTTGCTGGTGGAATTGTACATCGACCCGAATCCAGCGTTCGCGATCAAAATGGCTATTGAGCTCGCGCATTTCATGCATCAGGTTATTGATAGCGGCTTTATCGGTGCCGCTGGCGTGCAGCGCCGTCAGCAGACAGGCTTGTGGCTCCAGCGCATTGCGCAGTACCAGGAAGTGATCTTTGACGTGTTCAAAATTCTCTCGGGTCAGCCACCAGGTCAGCAGCTCCTGGTCGAGAAAATTCCAGCTGCTGCTCGGCATAACGCGCGTACCAATGCGCGGGCGCGGTAGCAGCATACCTTTGGCCGCCAGCATTTTTACCGCCTCACGTACGGCGGTGCGGCTGACACCATAGATCTCACCCAGTTCGAGTTCTCCCGGCAGAATGCTGCCGGACTGATATTCGCCGGACAGGATCCGCTGCCCTATCTTCTCAGCAAGAAGATAGGAAAGATTGCGCTGGGCGGCTTGTTGTTGAGCATTTAGTTGCATGGTTAGTCGATCCTAATCAGGTATGCATATCTATATTCCTCTATTTTATCCTACAAAAAACAAATCACGTTGTACTGTTGGATGAAAAGAGTCCGATATTACGTTTTTTTGTGCGAGATGGTGAAAATGAGCGCAGTTGAGAATTTTTTTTAAATTAAGACTTGTCACGTCGCGAGAAGTCCCTATAATGCGCCTCCACTGACCGGGAACAACGACCAACTCGTCGCCCAGTCAGGCAGGGAAAGTAAAAATAAATGCTTGACTCTGCGGGCGAAAAGCGTAATATACGCAGCCCACGCCGGTGATAGCTCAACGGGTTTTCACGGCGACGCTCTTTAACAAATTATCAGACAATCTGTGTGGGCACTCGCAAGATTCGTATTAAGCATTCCTCGGAATGCCAAAATATTTAAAGTCTTGAAGAGTGACAGCAGTTAATTCATTACGAATAAACAGTTTAATTTCTTTGAGCATCAAGCTTTTAATTGAAGAGTTTGATCATGGCTCAGATTGAACGCTGGCGGCAGGCTTAACACATGCAAGTCGAGCGGTAGCAGGGAGAAAGCTTGCTTTCTCCGCTGACGAGCGGCGGACGGGTGAGTAATGTCTGGGGATCTGCCTGATGGAGGGGGATAACTACTGGAAACGGTAGCTAATACCGCATAACGTCGCAAGACCAAAGTGGGGGACCTTCGGGCCTCATGCCATCAGATGAACCCAGATGGGATTAGCTAGTAGGTGGGGTAATGGCTCACCTAGGCGACGATCCCTAGCTGGTCTGAGAGGATGACCAGCCACACTGGAACTGAGACACGGTCCAGACTCCTACGGGAGGCAGCAGTGGGGAATATTGCACAATGGGCGCAAGCCTGATGCAGCCATGCCGCGTGTATGAAGAAGGCCTTCGGGTTGTAAAGTACTTTCAGTAGGGAGGAAGGTGTGAGCGTTAATAGCGTTCACAATTGACGTTACCTACAGAAGAAGCACCGGCTAACTCCGTGCCAGCAGCCGCGGTAATACGGAGGGTGCAAGCGTTAATCGGAATTACTGGGCGTAAAGCGCACGCAGGCGGTTTGTTAAGTTGGATGTGAAATCCCCGGGCTTAACCTGGGAACTGCATCCAAGACTGGCAAGCTAGAGTCTCGTAGAGGGAGGTAGAATTCCAGGTGTAGCGGTGAAATGCGTAGAGATCTGGAGGAATACCGGTGGCGAAGGCGGCCTCCTGGACGAAGACTGACGCTCAGGTGCGAAAGCGTGGGGAGCAAACAGGATTAGATACCCTGGTAGTCCACGCTGTAAACGATGTCGATTTGGAGGTTGTGCCCTTGAGGTGTGGCTTCCGAAGCTAACGCGTTAAATCGACCGCCTGGGGAGTACGGCCGCAAGGTTAAAACTCAAATGAATTGACGGGGGCCCGCACAAGCGGTGGAGCATGTGGTTTAATTCGATGCAACGCGAAGAACCTTACCTACTCTTGACATCCAGCGAATCCTGTAGAGATACGGGAGTGCCTTCGGGAACGCTGAGACAGGTGCTGCATGGCTGTCGTCAGCTCGTGTTGTGAAATGTTGGGTTAAGTCCCGCAACGAGCGCAACCCTTATCCTTTGTTGCCAGCGGTTCGGCCGGGAACTCAAAGGAGACTGCCAGTGATAAACTGGAGGAAGGTGGGGATGACGTCAAGTCATCATGGCCCTTACGAGTAGGGCTACACACGTGCTACAATGGCGTATACAAAGAGAAGCGACCTCGCGAGAGCAAGCGGACCTCATAAAGTACGTCGTAGTCCGGATTGGAGTCTGCAACTCGACTCCATGAAGTCGGAATCGCTAGTAATCGTGGATCAGAATGCCACGGTGAATACGTTCCCGGGCCTTGTACACACCGCCCGTCACACCATGGGAGTGGGTTGCAAAAGAAGTAGGTAGCTTAACCTTCGGGAGGGCGCTTACCACTTTGTGATTCATGACTGGGGTGAAGTCGTAACAAGGTAACCGTAGGGGAACCTGCGGTTGGATCACCTCCTTACCTGAAGATACGAAATTGTGTAGTGCTCACACAGATTGTCTGATAGATGTTCGAGCAAATACCTTATGCAGGCTTGTAGCTCAGGTGGTTAGAGCGCACCCCTGATAAGGGTGAGGTCGGTGGTTCGAGTCCACTCAGGCCTACCAACTCCCTTCCTGGGTAAAGCGGACGGTGGTAATAAGGTATCGGCAGTAAAGTCATGGGGCTATAGCTCAGCTGGGAGAGCGCCTGCTTTGCACGCAGGAGGTCTGCGGTTCGATCCCGCATAGCTCCACCATATTTCAGAACATACTGAGAAATCAGCATGTTGTGAAATATTTTGCTCTTTAACAATCTGGAACAAGCTGAAAATTCGAAAACAATCGAATTGCTTTTAATAAGTGATTCGAGAGTCTCTCAAATGCTTACAGCACGAAGTGAAACATCTTCGGGTTGTGAGGTTAAGTGACTAAGCGTACACGGTGGATGCCTAGGCAGTCAGAGGCGATGAAGGACGTGCTAATCTGCGATAAGCGTCGGTGAGCTGATATGAAGCATTATTAGCCGGCGATGTCCGAATGGGGAAACCCAGTGCAATCCGTTGCACTATCGTTAAGTGAATACATAGCTTAACGAGGCGAACCAGGGGAACTGAAACATCTAAGTACCCTGAGGAAAAGAAATCAACCGAGATTCCCCTAGTAGCGGCGAGCGAACGGGGAAGAGCCCAGAACCTGAATCAGTTTGTGCATTAGTGGAAGCGTCTGGAAAGTCGCGCGATACAGGGTGATAGCCCCGTACACGAAGGTGCACAGCTGTGAGTTCGATGAGTAGGGCGGGACACGTGTTATCCTGTCTGAATATGGGGGGACCATCCTCCAAGGCTAAATACTCCTGACTGACCGATAGTGAACCAGTACCGTGAGGGAAAGGCGAAAAGAACCCCGGCGAGGGGAGTGAAATAGAACCTGAAACCGTGTACGTACAAGCAGTGGGAGCATCCTTCGGGGTGTGACTGCGTACCTTTTGTATAATGGGTCAGCGACTTATATTTTGTAGCAAGGTTAACCGAATAGGGGAGCCGTAGGGAAACCGAGTCTTAACTGGGCGTCTAGTTGCAAGGTATAGACCCGAAACCCGGTGATCTAGCCATGGGCAGGTTGAAGGTTGGGTAACACTAACTGGAGGACCGAACCGACTAATGTTGAAAAATTAGCGGATGACTTGTGGCTGGGGGTGAAAGGCCAATCAAACCGGGAGATAGCTGGTTCTCCCCGAAAGCTATTTAGGTAGCGCCTCGTGAATTCATCTTCGGGGGTAGAGCACTGTTTCGGCTAGGGGGTCATCCCGACTTACCAACCCGATGCAAACTACGAATACCGAAGAATGTTATCACGGGAGACACACGGCGGGTGCTAACGTCCGTCGTGAAGAGGGAAACAACCCAGACCGCCAGCTAAGGTCCCAAAGTCATGGTTAAGTGGGAAACGATGTGGGAAGGCATAGACAGCCAGGATGTTGGCTTAGAAGCAGCCATCATTTAAAGAAAGCGTAATAGCTCACTGGTCGAGTCGGCCTGCGCGGAAGATGTAACGGGGCTAAACCATGCACCGAAGCTGCGGCAGCGACGCTTAGGCGTTGTTGGGTAGGGGAGCGTTCTGTAAGCCGTTGAAGGTGGCCTGTGAGGGCTGCTGGAGGTATCAGAAGTGCGAATGCTGACATAAGTAACGATAAAGCGGGTGAAAAGCCCGCTCGCCGGAAGACCAAGGGTTCCTGTCCAACGTTAATCGGGGCAGGGTAAGTCGACCCCTAAGGCGAGGCCGAAAGGCGTAGTCGATGGGAAACAGGTTAATATTCCTGTACTTGGTGTTATTGCGAAGGGGGGACGGAGAAGGCTAGACCGGCCGGGCGACGGTTGTCCCGGTTTAAGCGTGTAGGTGTGATGACCTGGCAAATCCGGTCATCTTTAACACTGAGGCGTGATGACGAGGCACTACGGTGCTGAAGTGGTTAATGCCCTGCTTCCAGGAAAAGCCTCTAAGCTCCAGATAACACTGAATCGTACCCCAAACCGACACAGGTGGTCAGGTAGAGAATACCAAGGCGCTTGAGAGAACTCGGGTGAAGGAACTAGGCAAAATGGTGCCGTAACTTCGGGAGAAGGCACGCTGGCACGTAGGTGAAGTCCCTCGCGGATGGAGCCGAAGCCAGTCGAAGATACCAGCTGGCTGCAACTGTTTAATAAAAACACAGCACTCTGCAAACACGAAAGTGGACGTATAGGGTGTGACGCCTGCCCGGTGCTGGAAGGTTAATTGATGGGGTCAGCCGCAAGGCGAAGCTCTTGATCGAAGCCCCAGTAAACGGCGGCCGTAACTATAACGGTCCTAAGGTAGCGAAATTCCTTGTCGGGTAAGTTCCGACCTGCACGAATGGCGTAATGATGGCCAGGCTGTCTCCACCCGAGACTCAGTGAAATTGAACTCGCTGTGAAGATGCAGTGTACCCGCGGCAAGACGGAAAGACCCCGTGAACCTTTACTATAGCTTGACACTGAACATTGAACCTTGATGTGTAGGATAGGTGGGAGGCTTTGAAGTGTGGACGCCAGTCTGCATGGAGCCGACCTTGAAATACCACCCTTTAATGTTTGATGTTCTAACCTGGCCCCGTGATCCGGGGTAGGGACAGTGTCTGGTGGGTAGTTTGACTGGGGCGGTCTCCTCCCAAAGAGTAACGGAGGAGCACGAAGGTTAGCTAATCCTGGTCGGACATCAGGAGGTTAGTGCAAAGGCATAAGCTAGCTTGACTGCGAGAGTGACGGCTCGAGCAGGTGCGAAAGCAGGTCTTAGTGATCCGGTGGTTCTGAATGGAAGGGCCATCGCTCAACGGATAAAAGGTACTCCGGGGATAACAGGCTGATACCGCCCAAGAGTTCATATCGACGGCGGTGTTTGGCACCTCGATGTCGGCTCATCACATCCTGGGGCTGAAGTAGGTCCCAAGGGTATGGCTGTTCGCCATTTAAAGTGGTACGCGAGCTGGGTTTAGAACGTCGTGAGACAGTTCGGTCCCTATCTGCCGTGGGCGTTGGAAGATTGAGAGGGGCTGCTCCTAGTACGAGAGGACCGGAGTGGACGCACCGCTGGTGTTCGGGTTGTGATGCCAATTGCATTGCCCGGTAGCTACGTGCGGAAAAGATAAGCGCTGAAAGCATCTAAGCGCGAAACTTGCCTCGAGATGAGTCTTCCCTTGGGCCTTGAGCCCACTGAAGGAACGTTTAAGACTAAGACGTTGATAGGCTGGGTGTGTAAGCGTAGCGATACGTTGAGCTAACCAGTACTAATGATCCGTGAGACTTAACCTTACAACACCGAAGGTGTTTTTAGAGAGACGAATTTAGCTTGTTCAAGATTGGAACCGATGGCCAGTGATGGCGGTTGGTAAAACAGAATTTGCCTGGCGGCGATAGCGCGGTGGTCCCACCTGACCCCATGCCGAACTCAGAAGTGAAACGCCGTAGCGCCGATGGTAGTGTGGGGTCTCCCCATGCGAGAGTAGGGAACTGCCAGGCATCAAATTTAGCGTGCTGATATGGCTCAGTCGGTAGAGCGCACCCTTGGTAAGGGTGAGGTCCCCAGTTCGATTCTGGGTATCAGCACCACTTTTTCGGGGTTTTGTTCGGCAAAAAGAATTTGCTTGGCGGCGATAGCGCGGTGGTCCCACCTGACCCCATGCCGAACTCAGAAGTGAAACGCCGTAGCGCCGATGGTAGTGTGGGGTCTCCCCATGCGAGAGTAGGGAACTGCCAAGCATTAAATAAAGCAAAAAAGCCGCTCACAGAGCGGCTTTTTTGCGTCTGAAGCCAGGCCAGATCCTGTGAAAAACCGCCGTTGGCGGTCTTTTTATACATAGAAGATCTCACCTTACCCTTTAGCTTGTTGCTCTAACCAACGCTGGACGAAGGCTGCAATTTCATCGGGGTTATTAATATCCAGGAATGGGACGGCGCAGTCATGGCGGCTGTCGCTGGCCAGCGCAATGACGTACTCGTCGATAAGGCCGCTAAAGGGCTTGCCAACCGCGTGCCGGTAGAGCGCTATTTTGGCAATGTGCTCATGTTTAAATCCCTCGACCAGAATTAAATCGCAGCGCCTGGCATCGATGCGTGAGGCTAGAAAGCGTAAGTCCAGCGGCTGCCTCTCCGGCGTTTCACTCATCAACGCCCAGCGTAGATCGCTGGCGACCAGCGTTTGATCCGCACCGGCTTTACGCAGCTCATAGCTGTCTTTACCCGGGGTATCGACATCCATATCGTGATGGGTGTGCTTGATTAGGGCGATGCGGATCCCCCGGGCTTTTAGGCTGGGAATCAGCTGTTTCAGCAGCGTGGTTTTTCCGGTACCGCTATAGGCGGCAATGCCCAAGAGTGGTGGGGTCGTCACGGTGATGTGTGTCCCTGTTGTTGTGTCTGCTGGCACTCTTGCAGACTATTAATATTGATAAAGAGCGTGGGATCGGCATAGCGTATGGGCTGCGCATCAACCCATTGCATGAATAGCATGAGCTTACGCTCTCCCCGCAGCAGAAAGGTGCGTAGCTGCGGCAGCAGGCTGCGGTGCCATAGGGCGAGCGTCGGGTGGCGGCGCTCGCCGTCGTCAATATAGGCTGCGAGGGCGTCGCCTTTGCCTTGCCAGAGTACGTTGACCAGATCGGCGGGAATAAAGGGGACATCGCAGGGAACAGAGATAAGCCACGGCGTTTGGCACTGCTCCAGCGCCGTTAGCACGCCGGCCAAGGGGCCAGGAAAGCCCGCCATGCTGTCGCTGAGCACTTCGCAGCCGCTTTGTCGGTAGGTCTGTTGATTTCGATTGGCGCTGATGACGACCCGGGATACCTGGGGCGCTAGACGTTGTAAAACCTGCTGGTACAGGGGTATGGCGTTGAGTGTAACCAATCCTTTATCTCTACCCTGCATCCTGGTGGCCCGCCCGCCCGCTAAAATAACCCCCTCAATGTCCTGCATTGTGAAAGCGCTCCTGTAAGCTGTAGATGTCGAACGATGCTCTATCATAGCGCCCCTTTAATGACGATGTAATAGTTTGTAAATAGTGAGTGTTACACGGTAAACGACTATCTTTGCTAAATTAGGATTGCTAGTTTTAGCAGCCCTGTGAATAGATAAGAGAGCGTACTCTATGAAATGCCATCGCGTTAATGAGCTTATTGAGTTAATCCATCCGGCCTGGCAGCAGGAACCGGATCTGAACCTGATGCAGTTTTTACAGAAACTGGCCGACGAGGCGGGCTATGAGGGCGCACTGGCCGATCTTACTGATGATATTCTGATCTATCACCTGAAAATGCGCGACAGTGAGAAGAGCGCGGTGATCCCGGGCCTGCAAAAAGACTATGAAGAGGATTTCAAAACGGCCCTACTGCGCGCGCGCGGCGTGATTAAAGATTGATGCTATGACGACGTCGGCCTTTAATTTTCAAACTCTGACACCGGATCTCATCCTGGATGCGCTGGAGAGTACGGGGATCCGCGTTGATTCCGGTCTTAGTGAGCTGAACAGCTATGAAAACCGCGTCTATCAGCTGATGGATGAGGAGAGACGACGCTATGTGGTGAAGTTCTATCGGCCCGAGCGTTGGAGCGATGCCCAGATCGCAGAGGAGCATGCTTTCTCTGCCGAGCTGGCCGCGCAGGAGATCCCGCTGGCGGCACCGCTGTTCCTGAATGGTGCCACGCTGCATCACTACCATGGATATGCCTTTGCGGTCTTTCCCAGTCTAGGGGGGCGTGAGTATGAGGTCGATAGCCTCGACCAGCTGGAGTGGGTTGGGCGCTATCTGGGGCGTATCCATCAGGTAGGCCGACGTCAGCTGTTTGGCTGCCGGCCGACCATTGGGCTGGACGAATATGTCTACCAGCCGCGGGCGCTGCTGGCGGAAAGCCCTCTGGTGCCCGAAGCGCAGCGATCTGCGCTGCTATCGGCGTTAGATACGTTGATTGCGGCGTTGCTTCCGTGCTGGCGGGATGATTTGCCACAGCTGCGTCTGCACGGTGACTGCCACCCGGGAAATATACTGTGGCGCGATGGTCCACTGTTCGTGGATCTGGACGATGCGCGCAACGGCCCGGCGATCCAGGATTTGTGGATGCTACTGAATG
The DNA here is from genome assembly GCF_000800725.1 of Edwardsiella sp. EA181011. Classification (NCBI taxonomy): domain Bacteria; kingdom Pseudomonadati; phylum Pseudomonadota; class Gammaproteobacteria; order Enterobacterales; family Hafniaceae; genus Edwardsiella; species Edwardsiella sp. EA181011. The sequence continues at coordinate 666,996 of NZ_CP011364.1, forward strand.
GAGATGACGCTGAGAAGCGCGTACAGCTGGATGTACTGCTGGAGGCCTACGGCGAATTCAGCGATTTCGATCTGCGTGAGCTGGCGCTGATTGAGCCGCTACGTGCCATGCGGATGATCCACTATGTGGCCTGGATCTGCCGCCGCTGGCAGGATCCCGCGTTTCCGCGCAGTTTTCCCTGGATGGGCGAGTCCCAGTTCTGGCTGCGCCAGACCCAGGTATTTCAAGAGCAGGTCCGTCTGTTACAGGCCGCTCCGCTACAGTTAACGCCGATGTATTGACGATAGATCCCGAATAATGGAGAAGTGATAATGAAAAAGATATGGCTGGCCCTGCTGGGCATGGTTATGGCGTTTGGCGTATCGGCCGCGCAGTTTACTAATGGGGAACAATATACCACGCTGGATAAACCGGTAAGCGGTGCGCCACAGGTATTGGAGTTCTTCTCGTTTTATTGTCCGCATTGCTATGAGTTTGCTGAGGTTTACCATATTCCCCAGGCCATTGAAGGTAAACTGCCACAGGGGATAAAGCTGACCAAATACCACGTAGAGTTTCTTGGCCCGTTAGGAAAACAGCTGACTCAGGCATGGGCTGTCGCGATGGCGCTGGGGGTTGAGGATAAGATTACCCAGCCTATGTTTGATGCGGTACAAAAAACGCAGAGTATTAAGACCGAGGCGGATATTCGCAATGTATTTATTCAGGCCGGGGTGAAACCGCAAGAGTATGACGCTGCGCTGAATAGCTTCGTGGTTAAATCTTTGGTGGTGCAGCAGGAGAAGGCCGCAGAGGATTTCCAGCTGCGCGGCGTTCCGGCGGTGTTTGTAAATGGCAAGTACATGGTGAAAAGCGATGGGTTGGATACCAGCTCCATGGCGAACTATGTGGCGCAGTTTGCCAATGTGGTGCACTTCTTGGTGAGCCAGCCGTAATCGGCGCGCTGACGCTGAGTAATACGCCGGATCTCGTTTCTCCGGCGTTTTTTTTAGACTTTAGACGGTGGGACGGTAACGCTCGCGCAGCCGGGTTATCAGTAGATCCTTACGCTGCCAAAGCGTATTCAGCCATAGCTGAAACTGGCGTTTGAAGCGCTTATTATTGAAATAATCGCCGCGAATTTCATCGCTGATCGGCAGTGTTTCAATGTGTACGACGATGTCTTGCATGCGTCCGCAGAGAAGATCGAGGAAAGGGCGTCGCTCATTCTGCGGGTAAAGCAGCGTGACGTTAAGCACTCGATCAAACTGGCTGCCAAGGGTACTGAGGGTAAACGCGATGCCCGCGGCCTTGGGCTGTAATAGATTCTGATAGGGTGAGTTTTGGCCGCGGCGTTTTTCCTCCGTACAGCGTGAGCCTTCGACGAAATTAACGATGGTGGTTGGACGCAGGCGAAATTTCTCGCATGAACGGCGAGTAGTTTCAATATCCCGATCGCGCCGTTCCGGGTGTTTAAGGAGATAGCTGCGGGAATAGCGCCGCATGAAAGGCATATCTAATGCCCAACAGGCTAGGCCGATAAAAGGTACCCAGGCCAGCTGCTGCTTAAGGAAATACTTATTCATTGGAATATGATTCCGTAGCAATACACACAGCACCACAATATCCGTCCAGCTGTTATGATTGCTGATCAGCAGATACCAGTTTTTCTTACTTAACCCCTCTAGGCCGCTAACGTGCCATTTTAGCCGTGGATTCAGGTACATTAATCCGGCCAAACCTTGGCACCAGCACCACATCAGCCTATCGGAATAGCGGGAAATAGCGCGCCGTATCCCAGGCAGCGGCAGCAGCAGTTTTACTATGCCCAAGCATGTGATTGGCAGCGAGCAGGCCACGGTGACTACGATGGTCAACAGCGTTGTTAATACGAAGATAAAAGGAGACAACACCGTGGCAATCAGGGTAGGCATTGGGAACTCACACCGCACTCGGAAGAATTAGGAGCTGCAATGTTAGCAGATAGGGACGTAAGTCGGCACATTTTGTCCCGCCCAAAGATATTTCTGTAAAAAATTCTGCAGCGTTTTAAAAGTTGGTCATACTATAACGACGCCGAGCGAAGGCTTAGACATCGCCGGTAATACCAGTTAAGTTATACACAGATCATACGTTATGGTTTCTGTATTAAGCTTTCCCTTATTATATATTTATAATGTTGATTTTTATTGATTATATTTATTCAATTTCCATAAAAACCCTTCTGCGTATTAAATGCTCAATATTTTGCTAACAAAGTTATCCACAGATGGATCCGGTGCGATCGTGCGTTACCTGGCGCGATAAAACGCTCCGAATATTCGTCAGCGCACTCGAGGTGTGGCATCCTTACACTCTGATAACCACCACGACAAAGACAGATTATGGCCCAGATAGCTGAAAATCCCCTGATCCTGGTTGATGGATCCTCATACCTTTACCGTGCCTATCATGCGTTTCCACCGCTGACCAATAGCGCCGGGGAGCCTACCGGGGCTATGTATGGTGTGCTGAACATGCTGCGTAGCCTGATCATGCAGTATCAGCCGAGCCATGTTGCCGTGGTGTTTGATGCCAAGGGTAAAACGTTTCGCGATGAGCTGTTTGCCGAATATAAGTCACATCGTCCTCCTATGCCGGACGATCTGCGTGATCAGATAGCGCCGCTGCACCAGATGGTTGAGGCGATGGGGCTACCGCTGCTGGTCGTACCGGGGGTGGAGGCAGACGATGTGATCGGTACGCTGGCGCGCCGCGCTGAGCTGGCGGGGCGGCATGTTCTGATCAGCACTGGCGACAAGGATATGGCGCAGCTGGTAACGCCGAATATCACGCTGATTAATACGATGACCAACACCGTTCTGGGGCCTCAGGAGGTGTGTGACAAATACGGGGTGCCGCCATCGCTGATCATCGACTTTTTAGCGCTGATGGGCGATGCCTCTGACAATATTCCCGGCGTCCCCGGCGTAGGTGAGAAGACGGCGCAAGCGCTGTTGCAGGGCATTGGCAGCCTGAAGACGATTTACGATGATCTCGATCGGGTGGCCACCCTGAGCTTTCGTGGTGCGAAGACCATGGGAGCCAAGCTGCTGTTGAATAAAGAAAAGGCCGATCTTTCCTACCTACTGGCGACCATTAAGACCGACGTCGATCTGGCGCAGGGGTGCGACGATTTAGCCATTAAACCGCTGGATAGCGAGACGCTGCACCGGCTGTTCAGCCGCTATGAGTTTAAGCGTTGGCTGAGCGATGCGCAGGAGGGCTCCTGGCTCACAGGGGCAACAGGCGGTCGTAAAACGCGGGGGGAGAAAATTGCTGACGCACCTGCGGTGCCTGCACCGGAGGTTTCCGTGACGCTGACGCGCGAGGGCTACCAAACGATCCTCGATGAGGCCGAGCTGGAGGCATTGATTACACGCTTGCGCCAGGCCGGGAGCTTTGCCTTTGATACCGAGACCGATTCGCTGGATGTGCTCTCGGCCAATCTGGTGGGGATCTCCTGCGCCGATGCGCCGGGGCAGGCATGTTACATCCCGTTGGCTCATGACTACCTGGATGCGCCGCATCAACTTGATCGTCAGTATGTTCTGGCGCGCCTGCAGCCGCTGCTGGAGGATGAAGAGGTAGCCAAGATTGGCCAGAACCTGAAGTATGATATCGGCGTTATGGCGCGCTATGGCATCACGCTGCGCGGCGTGGCGTTTGATACCATGCTGGAGTCCTATGTGCTCAATAGCGTAGCCGGACGCCATGATATGGACAGCCTGTCGGCCCGCCATCTCGACCATAAAACGATTACGTTTGAAGAGATTGCCGGTAAAGGTAAAGGTCAGCTGACGTTTAATCAAATCCCGCTGGAGCAGGCGGCGGAGTATGCCGCAGAGGATGCCGATGTTACCCTGCAGCTGCATCAGCGTTTATGGCCGACGCTGGAGGGAGAGCCTGGGCCGAGCCATATTTTCCGCGATATCGATATGCCGTTGGTGCCGGTGCTGTCGCGGATGGAGCGTACCGGGGTACTGATCGACAGCGCGATTCTGGGTCAACATTCGCAGGAGCTGGCGATACGGCTGGAGGCGCTGGAGCAGCAGGCGCACAGCGAGGCTGGAGAGCCGTTTAATCTGTCATCGACCAAACAGCTGCAGAGTATTCTGTTTGAAAAGCAGCAGCTGCCGGTATTGAAGAAAACGCCGGGCGGAGCGCCATCCACCAATGAAGAGGTGCTGGCTGAGCTGGCCGAGCAGGGATATGCGCTGCCGCAGGTAATCCTGGAGTACCGCACACTGGCCAAGCTGAAGAGTACCTACACCGATAAGCTGCCGCTGATGGTAAATCCGCTGACGGGTCGGGTACATACCTCTTATCATCAGGCCATCACCGCAACGGGCCGACTGTCATCCAGCGATCCTAACCTGCAGAATATCCCCGTGCGTAGCGACGAAGGGCGGCGTATTCGTCAGGCTTTCATCGCGCCGGTCGGCAGTCGGATTGTGGCGGCGGACTACTCACAGATCGAGCTGCGCATCATGGCGCATTTATCGGGAGACAAAGGGCTGCTGGAGGCGTTTGCTGCAGGGAAAGATATCCATCGTGCCACGGCGGCAGAGGTCTTTGGCCTGCCGTTAGAGGCGGTGAGCGCTGATCAGCGCCGCAGCGCGAAAGCGATTAACTTTGGCCTGATTTATGGTATGAGCGCCTTTGGTCTGGCTCGCCAGCTGAACATTGGCCGCGGCGAAGCCCAACGCTATATGGATCTCTACTTTGAGCGCTACCCGGGCGTGCTGGCCTATATGGAGCGCACCCGCCAGCTGGCATCGGATCAGGGCTATGTTGAAACGCTGGATGGACGCCGACTCTATCTGCCCGAGATCAACGCGCGCAATGGCATGCGCCGTAAAGCGGCGGAGCGTGCCGCGATTAACGCGCCGATGCAGGGAACGGCGGCCGATATCATTAAACGGGCCATGATTGCCGTTGATGGCTGGCTACAGAAGGCCCAACCGGAGGTGCGCATGATTATGCAGGTGCACGATGAACTGGTGTTTGAGGTACCGGAGTCTCAGGTTGAGGCGGTGGTATGTCAGGTTCGCGCGCTGATGGAGAATAGTCTGTCGCTGGCAGTTCCATTAAAAGTTGATATTGGTTGCGGTGAAAACTGGGATCAAGCTCACTAAATTGCGGCCTTTTAATCCATTTATGTAATTTAACTACATAAAAACGCGTTAATGGATGAGGTTTGCGGATTTAAATGGCATATTTTTGTAAGTAAGCAACAAAAAAGGTTGATCGATACATAAAATGTTGTACAGTTGTCAGCGTAGGGTACAGAGGTAAGATGTTCTATCTTTCAGACCTTTTACTTCACGTAATCGGATTTGGCTGATTATTAGCCGCCCCAGTCTTTATGACTGGGGCGTTTTTTTTGTATAAAGAACACGTTAGCTGAAATATCACCGCGTATACCTCGCCGGTGGTGCCGGACGCGTGTCGACGTCGTAAGACGCTTGTCGCTGATGTGATTATTTTCTATTTTGTTGAAAAATGACATAAAAAAGCCGCTTGCGCGGCTGATGGCATCTGTAGGCCTGAGGCTCATTACTCGCCGATGCTGGGATCGTCGTCCTCGTCCGCCTGCTGAGGTGCAATCTCGCTGAACCAGGTATCCAGCTTATCTCTCAGCTTATCGACGCCGAACTTTTTGAGGGAGGAGAATGCGTCGACCTGAATGTCGCCCATAAACGGCAGAACCGCCTCTCGCACCATATTCAGCTGCGCCTTGCGGGCGCCAGAGGCCAATTTATCGGCCTTGGTTAACAGCAGCAATACCGGCAGGCCGGCCTCTACCGCCCAGGCGATCATCTGCTGATCGAGATCCTTTAGCGGATGGCGGATATCCATCAGTACGACTAATCCCTTCAGACACTGCCGTTTCTGCAGATACTCCCCCAGCGCCTGCTGCCATTTACGCTTCATCTCTTCCGGGACTTCGGCGTAGCCATAGCCCGGCAGATCGACTAGGCGAATGCCATCCTCAACCTCGAACAGATTGATAAGCTGGGTACGTCCCGGCGTTTTACTGGTACGCGCCAGACTTTTCTGATTGGTTAGCGTATTGAGGGCGCTGGATTTCCCGGCGTTGGATCGCCCGGCAAACGCCACCTCAATGCCGGTATCTGCCGGCAGGTGGCGAATATCGGGGGCGCTGGTGACGAAGTGTGTCAGATGGTAGTTGTAAGTTTGACGGGCCAAGAGGATCGTCTCCCTGTTGCTGGAGGAATAATGGCAGGAATTATAACCATAATGACGGGAAAGGGCGCGTAAATCCGTGTGCTGTCGGCATGGATGGCGTAAGCCATTGGCCCGCCTCCGCGTAAGCGATCGGCTATAGCGTTATCAGATAATGGCGTATCATTCTGTAAGGCCTTGATTTTTTACTCATTGATATTCAGCTAATTACATTACTTGTGTGATATCGATCGACTATCGAGGCGCGATTTCGCGTATTGTTCTTTACCATCAGTAGGATAGATTAACTCCAGCGCAGGGATGCAGCGTAAAACGGACTCTTCGTCAGGATGACGATGCCCAGGGGGCGTTAAGGATAACGCGTCGGGGTAAGGAGACCGGCCACAGGATGTGGCGCGACAGACAGGAGGTTTGTCACAGGGAGGTATCTGGCTCGGGAGTGGGCTACCGCCTTCGGGCGGGAGAGGGAGTTTGCCTTAGGGATGAGGGCAGGGAGCATCACCGCAAAGGGATAAACCGGGACGTTGTTTGCCGTTAGGGATGATTAGTGTGAATATCCTTCTGCAGAAGGTATAAAATTAAGGCGACAGTTTAGGCTGTCGCCTTTTTTCTTTGCGGCCTTTCTGATAGATTTCGCCGCAGTTTTCGACATCTCTGATCAAGAGTATAAGTTATGAGTCCGGTGAATAAATCAAAGGCCGTTAAAGCCAAAAAAACACGTAAAACCCGTCAGGAGCTGGATCTGGAAGGACGCGAGCGCAAACGCCAGAAAAAGCGCCGCGGCCATAAGCCGGGCGCCCGCAATAATGACAGCGCGGCTCAGGGGGGAAAGGGAAGTAGCCGCGCAGGGCGCGATCCGCGTCTCGGCAGCAAGACGCCGGTTACGCTGGTGGTCGATAGTCAAGTGACAGCGCAGCGCCGTCCGCAGCCGCCGGTACAGCCAGAGGTGAAGAAGGCGCTCTCCCCGGAAGAGGAGCTGGCGCGTCTGGAAAACGATCCGCGTTTGGATGCCCTGCTGGAGCGTCTGGAAAATGGCGCGACGCTGAATGGCGAAGAGCAACGCTATGTGGACGAGATGCTGGATCGCATCGATGCGCTGATGGAAGAGCTGGGTATCGAGCTGGAAGATGATGAGGACGAGGCTGAGGAACAGGAAGACATCATGCAGCTGCTGCGCCGCGGCAGCCCAAAAGATGCTATCTGATGCCGGATGAGCCTGATTCTGGTCATCGGTCTGATGCTCACATGTTATCTGCTGTGGTTATTGGCTAAACTATGGCGGCTGTCGCAGCGCAAAGCGCGCTGGCAACGGGCCGCCATGCGTTACGGCAGGCCGTCGGCTTCTCCACTGCGCGCAGTCAGGAGAAAACAGAATAAGGAGTGAGCATCCATGTCAGAACAGACTATCGTCTGGGATTTGGCCCTGATCCAGAAATATAACTATTCCGGGCCGCGCTATACCTCGTACCCCACCGCGCTAGAGTTTAACCAACGCTTTGATGAGGCGGACTTTCTGCGTGCCGTAGCCCGCTATCCCGATCGGGCGCTTTCCCTTTACGTGCATATCCCGTTCTGCCATAAGCTGTGTTACTTCTGCGGCTGCAATAAGATTGTGACCCGTCAGTCCCACAAGGCCGACGAGTATTTGGATAAGCTGGCGCTGGAGATCGCCGCTCGCGCGCCGCTGTTTGCCGGGCGGACTGTGAGCCAGCTGCACTGGGGCGGCGGTACGCCGACCTTTCTCAATAAGGTGCAGATTAGCCGCCTCATGACGCTGCTGCGTCGCCATTTTACCTTTGCGCCTCAGGCGGAGATTTCGATAGAGATCGATCCGCGGGAGATTGCGCTGGATGTGCTGGACCACCTGCGCCAAGAAGGATTTAACCGCCTGAGCATGGGGGTTCAGGACTTTAATAAGACCGTGCAGGCGTTGGTCAACCGCGAGCAGGATGAGGCGTTTATCTTTTCCCTGCTGCGTCACGCGCGGGAAATAGGCTTTACCTCTACCAACATCGATCTGATTTATGGTCTGCCCCGCCAGACGCCGGAGAGCTTCGATTTTACGCTGCAAAAGGTGATCGAGCTGAATCCCGATCGACTCAGCATTTTTAACTATGCGCACATGCCCAAGCTGTTTGCCGCTCAGCGTAAGATCAAGGATGCCGATCTGCCGAGCGCAGACCATAAGCTGGCCATTCTACAGCAGAGCATCGCGACGCTGACCGGCGTGGGATACCAGTTTATCGGGATGGACCACTTCGCCCACCGCGACGATGAGCTGGCAGTGGCCCAGCGCGCCGGTAAGCTGCATCGCAACTTTCAAGGGTATACCACGCAGGGCGACAGCGATTTACTGGGGCTGGGCGTGTCGGCGATTAGCATGATCGGGGATAGTTATGCTCAAAATCGCAAGGTGCTGAAGGAGTACTATGCCGCGGTTGAGGCGCAGGGTAACGCGCTGTGGCGCGGGCTGGCCATGAGCCGGGATGACTGCATTCGCCGCGATGTGATTAAGGGGCTTATCTGTAATTTCCGCTTGGATTTCGCGCCGATAGAGCAGCAGTACGGCATTCGCTTCGTGGATTATTTCATCGAGGATCTGCTGTTGCTGCGTCCGCTGGCGCAGGATGGGCTGGTCGAGCTGGGGGAGACGGCGATTAATGTCACGCCGCGCGGTCGTTTGCTGATCCGGAATATCTGCATGTGCTTTGATGTGTATCTGCGTCATCAGGCCCGAATGCAGCAGTTTTCGCGCGTCATCTGACGCCCGTCGATAAAACAATCCCCGGCACGCCGGGGATTGTTTTAGGCTTAGCGGTTCAGACGCTCCAGAACAGCAGTGCCAGCAGCTGGGGCGACATAATGCGTAGGAACATCGCCAGAGGATAGACCGTGGCGTAGGAGAGCGCTGCAGCCCCGCTGGTGGCGTGGAGGCCGTTGGCGAAGGCCAGCGCCGGGGGATCGGTCATCGCTCCCGCCAGCATGCCGCAGAGGGTGAGATAGTTCATCTTGATCATCAGACGCGCTAGAAGCGCCGCCGTGAGCAGCGGAATGGCGGTGATCAGGATCCCGTAGCCAATCCAGGTGACCCCTTCGCCGTTGAGCAGCGTGTCGATGAAGTTACCGCCGGACTTCAGCCCGACGACCGCCAGGAACAGCACGATCCCCAGTTCGCGTAGCGCCAGGTTGGCGCTGGGCGGCATAAACCAGTACAGCTTACCGATGCTGCCGATACGGCCCAGGATCAGAGCGACCACCAGCGGCCCGCCGGCCAGTCCTAGCTTGAGCGCCGCCGGGAAGCCCGGAATGAACAGGGGTACCGACCCCAGCAGAACGCCCAGCCCGATACCGATAAAGACCGGCAGCATCTGCACCTGCTGCAGCTTTTGCTGGGCGTTACCGACGATGGCGGCGACGGCATCGATCGCCTGAGGCCGGCCGACCAGATTGAGAATATCGCCGAACTGCAGTGTCGCATTATTACCGGCCACCAGCTCGACGCCGGCGCGGTTAAGCCGCGAGATCACGACATCGTACTTTTGCTTCAGGTTGAGATCGCGGATCTTTTTTCCCAGAACCTTCTCGTTGGTGACCACGACGCGGCTGACCTGCAGCTCGGTACCGCGGGTGGACAGCGAGGTGTCCACCTGTTCACCGATCACCAGCCTGGCGTTCTCCAGCTCCTGCTTTTGCCCCACCAGATGGAGCAGATCGCCGATTTCGATCTGGGTGGTGGGCAGCGGCACCATGAGAAAATCACCGCGCTTGAGGCGTGAGCAGACGATGGTATCGCTATTCAGGATCGGCACCTCCTGCATGGACAGTCCGCTCAGGTTGGGGTTGCGCACCATGATATTCATGGTTTGCAGCAGCTCGTGGCTGTGGCCGCTACGCGCGTCGAAGTCACGCGCCTCGGCGTCGATATTGATGCGGAACAGCAGGCGCACCAGCCACATCACCAGCAGAATGCCGCAGATGCCGAAGGGATAGGCCATGGCGTAGCCCATCCCCATCAGATCTATCTGGGATGGATTGGACCCCAGATCGGTCAATATCTGCTGCCCGGCGCCGAGCGCCGGCGTGTTGGTGACAGCACCGGAGAAAATGCCCAGAATGATCGGCAGAGGAACGGCAAACAGCTTGTGAATGGCGGCGGTAATCAGCCCGCTTATCAGTACCATTAGGACGGCAAAGGCGTTGAGGCGCAGGCCGGAAACGCGCAGCGAGGAGAAAAAGCCGGGCCCCACCTGAATACCGATGCTGTAGACGAACAGGATCAGGCCAAATTCCTGAATAAAATGCAGCATATCGCTGTTGAGATCCAGCTGGTAGCGCTGGGCAAAATGGCCGACGATGATCCCGCCGAACAGGACGCCGCCGATCCCCAGGCCGACGCCATAGATCCGCCAGTTACCAATCCATAACCCAAGTACTGCGACCAGTGACAGCATACTGACCGTAAGGGCGATATCGCTCATGATACATCCTTGATGATTAAACGACTCCGGTGAAACGCGCGCGACCGGATGATCCGCTGGGGTAACGGAAAACCCACCTGAACATTGTTACAGAGCGTCGGTAAATGGACTGTGTCACACGGCACAGCCCGGGTATTTAATGGATATCCTAGCAGATATTCTTCCGGGGACGCTGGGGGCTCAAGGCGTGCCATAATGGTCACGCCCTGAGCGTAGAGGGGTTATCCCAACAGGTGGAGCAGCGCGGCGCACAGCACAGCGGCAACGGCGGCATGCGATGATGGCCCGCCGCTGGCGCTGAGTTCGGCGCCGTGGGAAACCATGGCGTACAGCGAATCGATCATCATTATTCTCCCGTTAAAACGCAGCCGATCATACTCGCTCGCGCGGGGGTGTAAAGATCGCGCCTGGCGTTTTTTTGTGCGCCGTGCAGCGTTTTTAACCGAGGGTATCCGCTCTCCGTCATTATTCCATTCCCAGCTCTTTCAGCTTGCGGGTCAGGGTATTACGGCCCCATCCGAGCAGTCTGGCCGCCTCTTGCTTATGACCCTGTGTGTGGCGCAGGGCGCAGTTCAGCAGCGTACGCTCCATCTCCGGCAGGGCTTCGGCCAGCAGATCCTGCTGGCCGCTCTGCAGGGCATGCTCCGCCCACTGACTCAGCAGCCGTGGCCAGCTGTCCGGCGAGAGCGCCACCGGCTGACGCTCATCGCGCACGCCGTCAAACAGCTCCGTCGGCAGATCCTGAGCCAACACCTCTTGGCCTGCGGCCATGACCGTCAGCCAGCGGCAGGTATTCTCCAGCTGGCGCACGTTGCCTGGCCACGGCAGACGGGTAAGCGCCGCCTCGGCCTCCGGGCTGAGCACTTTGGCCTCGACGCCCAGCTCGTGGCCCGCCACTTTGAGAAAGTGGCGGGCCAGGCGCGGTATATCCTCGCGCCGCTCACGCAGCGGCGGAAGATGGACGCGGATTACGTTAAGGCGGTGGAAGAGATCTTCGCGGAACTTCCCCTCTTGCACCCGCTGTTCCAGATTCTGGTGGGTGGCGGCGATGATGCGTACATCGACCCTGACCGGCGCATAGCCGCCGATGCGATAAAACTGTCCGTCGGCCAGCACGCGCAGCAGACGGGTCTGAACGTCCAGCGGCATGTCGCCGATTTCATCGAGAAACAGCGTCCCGCCGTCCGCCTGTTCAAAGCGCCCCTGGCGGATCTGGTTGGCGCCGGTAAAGGCGCCTTTCTCATGGCCGAACAGCTCGGACTCGATCAGATCGCGTGGAATGGCCGCCATATTCAGGGCGATAAACGGCACCTTGGCGCGCGGGCTGTGGCGGTGCAGCGCATGGGCGACCAGCTCTTTCCCGGTGCCCGACTCCCCATTGATCAGCACGCTGATGGAGGAGCGAGACAGGCGTCCGATAATGCGAAAGACATCCTGCATCGCCGCCGCCTCACCGATGATATCGGCGCTGGGATCGCTCCCCGGCGCCTGGCGCGCGGGCTGCTGCTGTTCCTGATAGTGACTGATGGCGCGTTCGACGAGCGCGACGGCTTCGTCAATGTCGAACGGTTTGGGCAGATAATCAAAGGCACCCCGCTGGTAGGCGCTGACCGCGGCATCCAGATCGGAGTGGGCCGTCATAATGATGACCGGCAGCAGCGGATGGCGCGCTTTTATCTGCTGCAGCAGGGCCAGTCCGTCCATACCGGGCATGCGGATGTCTGATAGTAGAACGTCCGGCGTCTGGGCGCTCATCGCCGTCAGAGCCGACTGACCATTTTCAAACGTGGCGCAGCGCAAACCTGCGCCGGTCAGCGCACGCTCTAAGACCCAGCGGATGGCACTGTCATCGTCGACGATCCAGACGAGACCCGGTTGCATTGTCATGGTGACCACCTGTTGCGTAAGGGGCGGGGGCTATTTGCGGATTGGCAAATACACCGAAAACTCGGTGTGGCCCGGCCAGCTGTTAAACTCGATTTTTCCCTGATGCTGATCGATCAGGCTCCTTGCAATCGACAGGCCAAGCCCGGTGCCTCCGCTGCGTCCGCTCACCATCGGGTAGAACAGCGTATCCTGCAGCTGAGCGGGGATTCCTGGCCCATCGTCTTCTATATCTATGCGCGCCGCCAAGCGATAGCGCTCGCCGTGCAGGGTGACCTGCAGCGCCGTACGGGTACGCAGGGTGATGGTGCCGCCCCGTTCGCCCAGCGCCTGCAGGGCGTTCCGCGTGATATTCAGCAGCACCTGCTCTATCTGCTCCGGATCGTGATTCAGCTCCGGCAGGCTGGGATCATAGTCGCGCAGCAGGGTGATGTTCCCCGGGCACTCCAGGGAGACCAGCTGGCAGACCCGCTCGGCGACCTGATGAATACTCTGGGTGACGCGCTGCCCCGGCCTCTGAGGGCCCAGCAGACGATCGACCAGGTTGCGCAGGCGGTCGGCCTGCTCGATGATCACCTGGGTATACTCGGTCAGGGCCGGATCCGGTAATGCCCTGGCCAACAGCTGCGCCGCCCCGCGCAGCCCGCCGAGCGGGTTCTTGATCTCATGGGCCAGCCCGCGCACCAGATCGCGGGCGGCGACCTGCTGGGAGTGTTGGAGCTGCTCCTGGCTCAGGCGCCGCTGGCTGTCCAGGGTTGAAAGCTCTAGCAGGATCTGTCCTTCGCTCAGGGGCTGGGCCGTCAGCGCCATGATGTGCGGCTGGCTGTCGACGACCAGCATCACCTCGTTGTCGGTAAAACCCTGTCCTGCGCGTAGGCTGATGCGCATCAGCGCGATATCCAGGGAGAGATAACTCAGCAGATCCGGCAGCGGTGTGCCAAACAGCTTGCGCGGGCTCTGCGCCAGCAGCTGCTGAGCAGCCGGATTGGCATAGCGAATGACCAGATCGTCGTCCAGGACCAGGATGCAGGTCATCATGGCATTCAGCAGCGGTCCGGCATCGGGTAGGTCACGGTGGGGCGGCGTAGGGTATTCAGCCATTTGCGCACTCCTGCACTGTTTTGGTGCAATAGGATGCCTTGCACTGTAGCATGCTTTTGCTGTCCGTGCGGGGGGAGCGGAGCGTTTTTTCTCCGTCCTGCGGCGTACGGCGAAAAAAACCCATCCGAAGATGGGCTGAAAGTTTCCACGGCAACAAAAACGGATGTCTCCAGCGTGGCGCGCGCGGCAAGGACCCGGTACGCGCCGGGTCTCCTACCGTGCGTCGCGTTATACGCTGTAGTAGAGTTCAAACTCGACCGGGTGCGGCGTCATGCGTACGCGCTCCATTTCTGACTGGCGCAGCTCGATGTAGGCATCGATGGCATCGTCGGTAAAGACGCCGCCGCGGGTCAGGAACTCACGATCGCTGTCCAGCGCGGCCAGGGCTTCATCCAGAGAGCCTGCGACGGTCGGGATCTCTTTGGCCTCTTCCGGCGGCAGGTCATACAGGTTTTTATCCATGGCGTCGCCGGGGTGGATTTTATTGATGACGCCATCCAGGCCGGCCATCAGCAGGGCAGCGAAGCACAGGTACGGGTTGGCCGCCGGATCCGGGAAACGCACCTCGATGCGGCGAGCCTTCGGCGATGCCACCACCGGGATACGAATGGAGGCGGAGCGGTTTCGGGCAGAGTAGGCCAGCATCACCGGCGCCTCATAGCCCGGCACCAGACGCTTGTAAGAGTTGGTGGTCGGGTTGGCTAGGGCGTTGATGGCCTTAGCGTGCTTGATCACCCCGCCGATATAGTACAGCGCGGTTTCAGACAGGCCGCCGTACTTGTCGCCGGCAAACAGGTTGCTGCCGTTTTTAGACAGGGACATATGGCAGTGCATGCCTGAGCCATTGTCACCGAACATCGGCTTGGGCATAAAGGTGGCGGTTTTACCAAAGGCGTGGGCGACGTTGTGCACCACATACTTGTAGATCTGGATTTCGTCCGCTTTCTTGGTCATGGTGTTGAAACGGGTGGCGACTTCGTTCTGCCCAGCGGTGGCCACCTCATGGTGGTGAGCCTCTACCACCAGCCCCATTTCCTCCATGGTCAGGCACATGGTCGAGCGGATATCCTGAGCCGAATCAACCGGCGGAACCGGGAAGTAGCCGCCTTTAACCGCCGGACGGTGCCCTTTGTTACCGCCCTCGTATTTGGTTGAGGAGTTCCACGCGCCTTCGATGTCGTCAATGGCGACGTGGCTGCCGTTGATGCTGCTGCCGAAGCGGATATCGTCGAACAGGAAGAACTCTGGCTCCGGCCCAAACAGCACGGTGTCGGCGATACCGGAGGCGCGCAGAAAGTCTTCGGCGCGCTTGGAGATGGAGCGCGGGTCGCGGTCGTAGCCCTGCAGGGTGCCTGGCTCCAGAATGTCGCAGCGGATAATCAGCGTTGGCTCTTCATAGAACGGGTCGAGTACCGCGGTGGTGGGATCCGGCATCAGCACCATGTCTGACTCATTGATGCCTTTCCAGCCGCCGATGGAGGAGCCGTCAAACATCTTGCCTTCTTCGAAGAAGTCGGCGTCAACCTGATGAGCCGGAATGGTGACGTGCTGCTCTTTACCCTTGGTATCGGTAAAGCGCAGATCGACAAATTTAACTTCGTGCTCATTCAGCATCGCTAAGATATGTTCAGCGGACATACTCTACTCCCGGTTTCTTTGGTCGCCGTGCAACGGATCACGGATGATAGAAAGTGGTTTTAGCCATCGTGCTGTAGCATTAGCGAGAAACGTGCCAACTTTACAAATTGCCCGGATGGCGCATAATTACCTTACTCTGACGCTGTGTCAGGCGGCACTGATGGAGCTGGGTGCTCCATAATGGTGCAAATCACTTCAGCAAACGCACAATCTTGGTGCAAGCTGTTTATTCCCGCGCCGTTTAGCATCGTGAATAGGATCACAAACCGCCATTCGTAGCATTGTTTCTGCGAGAAGCTTGTGATCCTGTTTAGTCCCTCGCTTAATACGTGTACAATAGCGCGCTATTTCTAATGCCTGAGGCAAAGCTGTGATCGAAAATCTGCGTAACATCGCCATTATTGCGCACGTTGACCATGGGAAAACCACCCTGGTCGACAAACTGTTGCAACAATCCGGAACCCTGGGTGAACGTAACGACGCGACTGAGCGCGTAATGGACTCCAACGATTTGGAGAAAGAGCGTGGGATTACCATCCTCGCGAAAAACACCGCCATTAATTGGAATGGCTATCGCATCAACATCGTGGATACCCCGGGGCACGCCGACTTCGGCGGCGAGGTAGAGCGTGTGATGTCTATGGTTGACTCGGTTCTGCTGCTGGTCGACGCAATGGATGGCCCGATGCCGCAGACCCGCTTCGTAACCCAGAAGGCGTTCGCCAACGGGCTGAAGCCGATCGTGGTTATCAACAAGGTTGACCGTCCTGGCGCGCGTCCGGATTGGGTTGTCGATCAGGTCTTCGATCTGTTCGTCAATCTGGGTGCGACCGATGAGCAGCTGGACTTCCCGATCGTCTACGCCTCTGCGCTGCAGGGGATCGCCGGCCTGGATCACGCCGACATGGCCGAGGATATGACTCCGCTGTTTGAAGCTATCGTCGAGCATGTAGCTGCGCCGGACGTCGATCTGGACAGCCCGTTCCAGATGCAGATCTCCCAGCTGGACTATAACAGCTACGTTGGGGTTATCGGCATCGGCCGTATCAAGCGCGGCAAGGTGAAGCCGAACCAGCAGATCACTATTATCGACAGCGAAGGTAAGCGTCGTAACGGTAAAATGGGCCAGGTTCTGGGCCATCTGGGTCTGCAGCGTATCGAGACCGATCTGGCGGAAGCGGGCGACATCGTCGCGGTAACCGGCCTGGGCGATCTGAACATCTCCGATACCCTGTGCGATCCGAGCGCCGTTGAGGCCCTGCCGCCGCTGACCGTCGATGAGCCGACCGTAAGCATGTACTTCTGCGTTAACACCTCTCCGTTCTGCGGTAAAGAAGGCAAGTTTGTGACTTCTCGCCAGATCCTGGAGCGTCTACAGAAAGAGCTGGTGCACAACGTCGCCCTGCGCGTTGAAGAAACGCCGGACCCGGACGCTTTCCGCGTCTCTGGCCGTGGCGAACTGCACCTGTCCGTGCTGATCGAAAACATGCGTCGTGAAGGCTATGAGCTGGCGGTATCCCGTCCGAAGGTTATCTATCGTGAGATCGATGGCCGCATGCAGGAGCCGTTTGAGCAGGTCACGCTGGATATCGAAGAGCAGCACCAGGGCTCCGTGATGGAAGCGCTGGGTATCCGTAAGGGTGAGATCCGCGATATGTCTCCGGATGGCAAGGGCCGTGTACGCCTGGATTACATCATCCCGAGCCGTGGCCTGATCGGCTTCCGTACCGATTTCATGACCATGACCTCCGGTACCGGTCTGCTGTACTCTACCTTCAGTCACTATGATGACGTGCGTCCGGGTGAAATCGGCCAGCGTCAGAACGGCGTGCTGATCTCTAACGGTCAGGGTAAAGCGGTTGCCTACGCGCTATATAGCCTGCAGGATCGCGGCAAGCTGTTCCTGGGTCACGGTGCAGAAGTCTATGAAGGCCAGATCATCGGTATTCATAGCCGCTCCAATGACCTGACGGTTAACTGCCTGACCGGTAAGAAGCTGACCAACATGCGTGCTTCCGGTACCGATGAAGCGACCACCCTGTCTCCGCCGGTGAAAATGACCCTGGAGCAGGCGCTGGAGTTTATCGATGATGACGAGCTGGTTGAAGTTACGCCGCACTCCGTGCGTCTGCGTAAGCGTCATCTGACCGAGAACGATCGCCGCCGCGCTAACCGCGGTCCGCGCGACTAATCGCGTCGATGTGATACCACGGGGTGCCTAAGGCGCCCCGTTTTTTTTGCGGGCGCTATCTGCGCGCGACCTCCCGCTTTTCTTGCGTCCCTTCTGTTCGCTGCTGTTTTTTCCGTCTACAGTGGAGTCTCTCACGCCAATAAGCTGAAATCGGGAGCTGCGCATGCTGTACATCTTTGATTTAGGTAACGTGATTGTAGACATCGATTTTCACCGTGTGCTGGGGGTTTGGAGCCGGTACAGCGGCGCCCCGCTGGCCACCTTAAGCAAGCGTTTTACGATGGGCGATACCTTTCGTCAGCATGAGCGCGGGGCGATAGACGATGAAACTTTTGCCCAGCGTCTGTGCGATGAAATGGGGATCTCCCTCAGCTTTGCCCAGTTCGAGCTGGGCTGGCAGGCGATTTTCGTCGCGCTGCGCCCGGAGGTGATCGATATCATGCAGCGCCTGCGCCGTCAGGGGGAGCGGGTCGTGGTGCTCTCCAATACCAATCGGCTGCACACTCACTTTTGGCCTCAGCACTACCCGGAGATCGCGGCCGCCTGCGATAAAATGTACCTGTCGCAGGAGCTGGGCATGCGTAAACCCGATGCCGAAATCTATCGCTATGTCCTGGAGCAGGAGCGGGCGGCGGCCGGGGAGTCGGTCTTTTTTGACGATAACGCCGACAATGTGGCGGCGGCGAAGGCGTTGGGGATCCAGGCGGTACAGGTATGTGACCGTCAGGTGATCCCCACCTATTTTGCATAACGAGATCGGTTTTTTCTTTTATCTTGCGTCTGCGCTACCCTGAACATCACAGTAGGATCGAAAGCCCCCATCGCTGGGGCCGATATGACCCGCGATGCGGGCGTAACTGACAGGAGTAAGCATGACGCCATTTTCCCTAAAACGTATTAAAGGCTGGGCCTACTTTGCCAAGGTTCTGTGGCAGCGGGTGGATGACGATCGTATGACCATGGTGGCCGGTTCGTTGGCCTACGTCTCCCTGCTCTCTCTGGTGCCGCTGATCACGGTGGTATTCTCTCTGTTTACCGCTTTCCCTATGTTTTCCAGCGTCTCTTTTCAGCTGAAACACTTTATCTTCACCAACTTCGTGCCGGCCGCCGGTGACGTGGTGCAGTCCTATCTGGAGCAGTTTGTCGCCAACTCCAGCAAGATGACGGCGCTGGGAGCCATTGGTCTTATCGTGACCGCCCTGCTGCTGATCTCCTCGGTCGATGGGGCGCTGAACCATATTTGGCGCAGCGAGCGTAAGCGCGCCGTGGTGTATTCGTTCGCCGTCTACTGGATGATCCTGACGCTGGGGCCGTTGCTGGTGGGGGCCAGCATGGCGATCAGCACCTATCTGCTGTCGCTGCGTTGGCTGGCGGACAGTGCGGTTTACTCCATGGTGGATCAGCTGCTGCGTCTGTTCCCGCTGCTGCTGTCGTGCGTCAGCTTCTGGCTGCTATATTGCATTGTACCGACCCAACGCGTGCCGATGCGCGATGCGCTGATCGGCGCCGTGGTTGCTGGCGGGCTGTTTGAGCTGGGGAAGAAGGCCTTTGCGCTGTACATCACCGCGTTTCCGTCGTATCAGCTGATTTACGGCGTGCTGGCGGTGATCCCGATGCTGTTTGTCTGGGTGTACTGGAGCTGGTGTATCGTACTGCTTGGCGCAGAGGTTACCGTGGCCATCGGTGATTTTCGGGCGCACCGCCGGCAGGAGCAGGGTCTGCAGCAGGCGTTGACATCACATCATGAGTAAGGAGTAAAAGGTTAGATGATCGCATTAATTCAGCGGGTTACCCATGCCAGCGTGACGGTAGAGAATCAGGTTATCGGAGAGATCGGCACGGGACTGCTGGTGCTGTTGGGCGTGGAGAAAGATGACGATGAGCAGAAGGCAAAGCGCCTGTGTGATAAGGTACTGGGCTACCGCGTCTTTAGCGATGGCGAGGGTAAAATGAACCTCAACGTACGTCAGTCCGGCGGCAGCGTGCTGGTGGTCTCTCAGTTTACCCTGGCGGCGGATACTCAAAAGGGGATGCGCCCTGGGTTTTCCCGCGGCGCGGCACCGGATGAGGCTGAGCGCCTGTATACCTATTTTTCTGATACCTGCCGCGCCAGCGGTATCACTACCGCGACCGGATGCTTTGCCGCCGATATGCAGGTTTCCCTGCTCAATGACGGCCCGGTCACCTTCTGGCTGCAGGTTTAGCCGATAGATAGCGGCGTACGGCCTGTCGTACGCCTGCGCCGCTGTCTCAGCTCTCCGCCGCGCCGCCCACTCGCTTATCGCGCAGCATCAGTGCGACCAGCGCCAGCCACAGCAGACCGCTTATCAGGTTGAACAGGTTGAAGGCGCCGTTTCCGCCCTGCAGCCAGGTGTGTTTGCCCACCTCAATGCCAATGGTATAGATAAACATACTGATCATGCCCATCGCCGCGGAGACGGTGCCCTTGCTCATCGTGCTGGAAAACAGCGTCAGGCGATAGAGGCCGGCGTTGGCCAGACCGATGCCAAAGGCATACAGACTCAGCCCCGCCGTCATCCACAGGTAGGCATGGGCGCTGTATAGCGTAGAGGCGGCGGCGATCGCCAGTCCGCCGACCATTGGCCAGGCACCCAGCTGAATCAGACGGCGAACCGGACGGCGGCCGCTCAGGCGAGCCAGGGTAAAGTTACCCAGGATCAGCATGCCGAAAATCGGCACCTGCAGCATGCCGTAGTCGTAGCTGCTGAGGCCTTCGCCGCTGATGATGATCACCGGCGACTGGGCAATCCAGGCCAGCAGAGGCAGGCTGGCGAAGCCGCAGGCCAGCGCACCGCCCAGAAAGCGTTTATTTTTCAGCACCAGCGCATAGTCGTGGCCCAGCGCCGACAGCGACAGCTTCTCTCCTCGTCGGGTCGCGGTTTCCGGCATGGCCTTATACAGACCAAGGAAGGCGAGCAGCGCCAGCGCGGCAAACAGGATAAACATGCCCTCCCAGGGAAACAGATGCACCCAGGCGGCGCCGGCTAATGGCCCGAGCAGCGGCGCGATCAGCGCAACGTTGGCCATCAGCGCGGTGATCTTGATACACACGGACTCCTCGAATGATTCCTGGATCGCGGCATAGCCGACGGCGCCGATAAAGCACAGGCTGATCCCCTGTAAAAAACGCATCAGGATGAACTGTTCGATGCTGTTGGTCAGCAAAATAGCCAGGCAGGTTACGGCAAAGTAGAGCGCGCCGGTCAACATCACCGGCCGCCGCCCGATACGGTCGGAGATCGGGCCGAGCAGCCACTGTAGGAACATGCCGCCGGCCAGATAGGCGGTCATGGAGGTCGGAACCCAGCTTTCGTCGACGCCAAAGGTTTGCACTACCGACAGCATGCCCGGTTGAATCATATCGTTGCCAATATAAGTGGCAAACTCATACAGCACCAGACAGAGGGGAAATAACAGTGCACGCCGGCCAAGTCAGCGAGTAGAAGATAAACGGTTTTGCATAATGTATGGTCGCTAAAAGGAAAAACAGTCAGACCCAGCGGGATCGCCTGTGAAATAGCGGCTGGTGGGGTTGGCTATTCTGCCGTCAGCGGCCGGTCTTGGCAACTGCCGTTCGTGCGGTGAGACGAACCTGCTCCCCTCGGCGCCGAGGGGAGCGAAGATACACAGCCGACGGTTACACCGCTCGCTTTTGCCAAGCAATGGGCTGTAGACGGGCATCCAGCTCCGTATGTGCCACATGATTGGTATAGTTGCTCATGACCTTTTGCGCCAGGCATAAAATGACGTCGAGGATATGGCGGCGCTCAAAACCGGCGGCGATAAACGCCTGCAGGGTTGCATCATCCACCTCGCCGCGCTGGCGCACCATCGCCAGCGTAAAGGTGCGCAGCGCCTCTAAACGGGCGCTGGGCAGCGGGGTTTCGTCGCGTAGGGCATCGTTGATCTCATCGCTGACCTTCATGGCACGGGCGATCAGCGTATGGGCCGGTACACAGTAGTGGCAGCGGTGCTCAACGTTGATGGTCTGCCAGACGACGGTTTTTTCGTCATTATCGAAGCTACTGTGCAGAAACAGGCTATGCAGGGCCTGGTATCCCGCCAGCAGCTGTGGTGACTCCGCCATGATAGCGTGTAGCCCTGGGATACCGCCGTTGCTGCGCTTGCTTTGCAGCAGTAAATCGCGGCTTTCCTGGGGGGCGGTGTGCTCATCGTATTTTTCAAAAGTCAGCATGTTATCTCCCTAGGGTTGGCGTTTAACGCATCGGGTAAGGCGGCGTTGGTGCCGTCGTTTTGCGCTGGCATCTCTGTAAAACGCGCTCATCCGGCGCGCTTCTTCCCGGCGTTAATCGGTGAAATTTCACTCTAGATATTTTTGAATGATTGTTCAATAACTTTTTTGAACAACCGTTCAAAAAAGTGCGTTACAATGAAATCTATTAAACTTTCCAGCAGGCTTGTGGCATGGCAAGACCCCTCCAACACAATCGCGATGCGGCGCTGCAGCAGGCTGTCGCTCTGTTTTGGCGGCGCGGCTACTTTGCGACGTCGATGAAAGAGATTGAGCAGGCGTTAAATATGCGCCCTGGCAGTATCTACGCCGCATTTGGTAATAAAGCCGCGCTGTTTTCCAGCGCGTTGACGCGCTATACCCAGTGCCAGGTCGATGCGTTTTTCGCGCTGATGGCGGACTATCCCGATCCGTTTTCCGGCGCCGAGGCCTTTTTGTGCCACTTTGGCGCCACCTGTTCGGCGGAGCTTCCCTCCAGCGTCTGTTTCTTGGTTAAAAGCCTGCTCGAACTCGAAGGGAGAGCGGAGGAGGCGCCGCTATCGGTGGTGCGAGAGAGCCTGGCGGCGATGGAGGCGGCCTTTTACCGGGCTTTCCGGGAGGGTGCGCCGCGGTTAGCCGAGGCCGAGGCCCGGCACATAGCGCGTTGGCTGCAAAAAGAGGTGATCGGTATTCGCATTATGGCGCTGCAGATAGGCAATTCCCCCGCGCTGGCGGCGCTGGTGGATGACAGTTGCGTAACGCTGCGTCGCTGGCGCGCCAGCGCACTATCCTAATTCCCGGCGCCGACGGGGCCGCAGATACGGATCGCGGGAGCGGTGTCTGGGCTGCGCAGGGGCCTGCCTGAGGCTTTCTCATTCTCTCCTGAGGTTTCTTCATCGCCCGACGGCAATTTGCTGTTGACGAATCCATCAACTTACGGCAACTTCTATTTGGACGTCTAAACGTATGGATGTTTAAAATGGGGTGCGCAGAGAGCCGCGCAGAGCATAAGGATGATGGGGTATGAGTTTTTTTCACGCAAGCCAGCATGATGCGCTGAACCAGAGCCTGGCCGAGCTGCAGGGGCGGATCCAGGTCTCTTTTGAGTTTTTTCCGCCGCGCAGCCAGGAGATGGAGCAAACGCTGTGGCGATCCATCGATCGGCTCAGCACCCTGAGGCCGTCGTTTATCTCGGTGACCTACGGCGCCAACTCCGGCGAGCGCGATCGCACCCACGGCGTGATTAAGGGAATAAAAGAGCGCACCGGGCTGGAGGCGGCCCCTCACCTGACCTGCGTTGATGTCAGCCGGGAGGCGCTGCGGGGCATCGCCCGAGATTACTGGAATAGCGGCATCCGCCATATTGTAGCGCTGCGCGGCGATCTACCGGCGGAGGGCGGGCGTCCGGAAATGTACGCCAGCGATCTGGTGGCGCTGCTGCGCGAGGAGGCTGACTTTGATATTTCGGTCGCCGCCTATCCCGAGGTCCACCCGGAGGCCAAGAGCGCCCAGGCCGACCTGTTAAACCTAAAGCGCAAGATTGACGCCGGCGCCAGTCGGGCAATCACCCAGTTTTTCTTTGACGTGGAGAGTTATCTCCGCTTTCGCGATCGCTGTGCGGCTGCGGGCATTGACGCTGAGATCGTGCCGGGGATCCTGCCGGTGTCCAACTTTCGCCAGCTGCAGCGCTTTGCGGCGCTGACCAATGTCCGCGTACCGCAGTGGATGCTGGCTATGTTTGACGGGCTGGATGCGGATGCGGAGACGCGCAAGCTGGTCGGCGCCAACATTGCCATGGACATGGTGAAGCTGCTCAGCCGCGAGGGAGTGAAAGATTTCCACTTTTATACCCTGAATCGAGCCGAGCTGAGCTACGCCATTTGTCATACGCTGGGCGTGCGGCCGCAGAGGGACGTGGCGTGAGAGGCGTAAAAAAGCCCGCTGCCGCGGGCTTTTTCCTCTGTACCGTCGCTAGCCGGTATTGCGCATCCCGGCGGCGACGCCGGCGATGGTGACCATCAGCGCCTGTTCGACGTTGGCATCCGGCTGCTCCTGATGGCGTGAGCGGTAGAGCAGCTCAGCCTGCAGGACGTTGAGCGGATCGGTATAGACGTTACGCAGAGCGATCGACTCTGCGGCCCAGGGCAGATCGGCCATCAGGTGATCGGTGTTGGCGATGGCCAGCACCGCCTGAATATCCCGCTGTACCTGCTGGCGCAGCTCTGTGCCCAGTGGCCATAGGGCAGGGTCAACCAAGCGCTGATCGTAGTATTCGGCCAGCCACAGATCGGACTTCGCGAACACCATTTCCAGCATATCGATGCGGGTGGTGAAGAATGGCCAGCTGCGGTACATGCTTTCCAGCGCGTCGCGGCGCCCCTCCGCCATGGCCTCCTCCAGCGCGGCCCCGGCGCCCAGCCAGGCCGGTAGCATCAGGCGGTTTTGGGTCCAGGCAAAGATCCACGGGATCGCGCGCAGACTCTCTACGCCGCCGCTGGGACGACGTTTGGCCGGACGAGAGCCCAGCGGCAGCTTACCCAGCTCCAGTTCGGGCGTCGCCGAGCGGAAGTAAGGAACAAAATCTGGATTCTCGCGGACATAGCGTCGATAAAGCGCGCAGGAGGTCTGTGAGAGCTCGTCCATGACATCGCGCCACTCTTGCTTCGGCGCCGGCGGCGGCAGCAGATTGGCCTCCAGAATGGCGCTGGTATACAGCGTCAGGCTGCTGACGGCGATCTCCGGTAGGCCGAGCTTGAAGCGGATCATCTCCCCCTGTTCCGTTACGCGCAGGCCGCCCTTCAGGCTTCCCGGCGGCTGGGAGAGCAGGGCATCGTGCGCCGGCGCGCCGCCGCGGCCGATGGAGCCACCACGGCCATGGAACAGAGTCAGGGCGATCCCTGCGCCGTCACAGACGCGCACCAGCGCCTCCTGTGCACGGTATTGCGCCCAGGAGGCCGCCATCACACCGGCGTCTTTGGCAGAGTCAGAGTAGCCGATCATCACCATCTGTTTACCCTGGATAAAACCACGGTACCAGTCGATGCTCAGCAGCTGTGTCATCACCGCCTCGGCATTGTTTAGATCGTCGAGGGTTTCGAACAGCGGAGCAACCGGCAGATTGTACGGGCAGCCCGCCTCTTTCAGCAGCAGGTGGACTGCCAGAACATCGGATGGGGTACGCGCCATCGAGATGACATAGGCGGCGATGGCGCCGGCTGGCGCCTCAGCGATCACCTGACAGGTGTCAAAAACTTCTTTGGTTTCCGGCGATGGCGTCCAGTGACGTGGCACCAGCGGGCGCTTGGAGTTCAACTCGCGCAGCAGGAACGTCTGCTTATCCTCTTCAGACCAGGTCTCATAGTCACCCAGCCCCAGATAGCGGGTCAGCTCGGCCAGCGCTTCGGTATGGCGGGTACTTTCCTGGCGAATATCGATGCGTACCAGCGGCACGCCGAAGCAGTGGACCCGGCGCAGGGTGTCTAGCAGCTGGCCGTTGGCGATGATTCCCATACCGCAGGCCTTCAGCGAGCGGTAGCAGGTATGCAGCGGCTGCCACAGTTGATCGTTGCTGACCAGCAGATCGGCGGGGCGCGCCAGGCGCTCCCCTCGCAGACGCGCGTCCAGATAGGTCAGCGTATTGTTCAACTGTTGGCGCAGGCGCTTTAACACCTCGCGGTAGGGCTCCTGGGCATGTTCGCCCGCCAGCGCCCGCAGCTCCGGTGTACAGACGGTCATAGAGAGCTCTGATACCAGCACCTGGACATCGCGTAGGAATAGCTCCGCAGCCTTCCAGCGGCTGAGCAGCAGGGCGCGGCGGGTCACCTCGGCGGTGACGTTGGGGTTACCGTCGCGATCGCCGCCCATCCAGGCGGTGAAGCGCACCGGTACCGCTTCGACCGGTAGCTGGTAGCCAAGGGATTTTTCCAGCTGCTCATTAAACTCGCGTAGGAAGGCGGGAACGCCTTCCCATAGGCTGTTTTCAACCACGGCATAGCCCCATTTGGCTTCGTCGATGGGGGTTGGGCGGTTTTTGCGGATCTCGTCGGTGTGCCAGGATTGGGCCACCAGCTGGCGTAGGCGGCGCATGATCTGGTGACGCTCATAGTCGGCCAGATCGTCATGATCGAGCTGGCTGAGGCAGGTGTTTACCTCCACCAGTTTATGGATCAGCGTACGGCGAGCGATCTCGGTGGGGTGTGCGGTCAGCACCAGCTCGATGGAGAGGTTATCGACGGCCTGACGGATTTGCGCCTCGTCCAGATTTTTATTCTTCAGCCGGGTGAACAGGTGAGACAGGGCATCGGGATTGCTGGCAGCCTCGCCGTGTGGGGATATTCGGTGATATTGCTCCGCGACGTTGGCCAGATTGAGGAACTGGCTGAAGGCGCGCGCCACCGGCAACAGCTCGTCATTGGAAAGATTTTGCAGTGTGTTCAGCAACGCCTGTCGGCTGGCTTCATTGCCTGCGCGTGACGACTTGGACAGCCTGCGGATAGTTTCAACGCGATCCAGGATATCTTCTCCCAGCGCGTCCTTGATGGTATCGCCCAGCAGCTTGCCCAACATGCTGACATTGCCACGCATCGCCGAATATTGCTCATTCATAGAACCACTGCCCCTCCCAATACGTAAATTTCTTTCACTCGGAAATTGTAGAGTGCCTCTTTATAAAGCCACGTTCCGTCCTCTGCGTCAATTGACACAATTTCTTGCCAAAACACACAATTTAGCGCTGTTAACTGAAATTTAATTACGCAATGACCTGAAGAGGTCTAACTGATAACAGTTACATTGCAAACGCCGCCGCGTCATCGTTTGCCCGGGGCGGCACCTGCCGTGATCAGCGCTGACAAAAATGGTGGATTATCTGCGTCAGCAGGGTGCGCGTCGGCACAATAAAGTCGGTGGACAGATACTCATCCGGCTGATGCGCCTGCTCAATGGAGCCCGGGCCGAGCACCAGCGTTGGGCAGATCTCTTGCAGGAACGGTGCCTCGGTACAGTAGTTGACGGCCTCTGCTCGCTCCCCCAATAGCTGTTCTATTGCCAGTACCAGCGGCGCGTGGCGCGGGCATTCATAGCCGGGGATCGGCGGATGCAGATGCTCAATACGCAGACGTCCCGGCCACTGCGTCGCGATGGGCGCCAGCGCCTGATTCAGCAGCTCGCTGAGATCGTTCAGCGTCATTCCCGGCAGCGGGCGCATATCCAGGTGCAGTTCGCAGCAGGCGCAGATGCGGTTAGCTGCATCACCTCCGTGGATATGCCCCAGGTTCATGGTGGGGTAAGGGATATTAAAGGCCGGATTGTGGTAACGCTGCTGCAGCGTATTGCGCAGGGTGAGCAGGTGGCCGATGGCATCGTGCATGATCTCAATCGCGTTGACGCCGCGCGCCGGATCGCTGGAGTGCCCTGACTGACCGGTGATGCGGATGGCCTCGGAGAGATGGCCTTTATGGGCTCGGATCGGTTTAAGGGAGGTGGGTTCACCGATGATGCAGCAGTCGGGGCGCAGCGCGGTGCTGGCGGCAAAATAGCGCGCGCCCGCCATCGAGGTCTCCTCGTCCGCCGTCGCCAAAATGTAGAGCGGTTTATTTAGTTTATGCAGTTCGATATCGCGCAGGGTATCGATGATAAAAGCGAAGAATCCTTTCATGTCTGCGGTTCCAAGACCGTACAGGCGATTATCTTGTTCGCTGAGCGTGAAGGGATCTCGGGTCCAGCGCCCCTCGTCAAAGGGAACCGTATCGGTATGTCCCGCCAGCATCAGTCCTCCGCCTCCCTCACCATAGCTCGCTAGTAAATTGAATTTATTCCGTGTGTTAGGGACAGGCTGCACCTCGACACGCAGCCCGAGATCGCTAAGCCATCCTGCCAGCAGGGTGATTAACCGTTCATTACTCTGGTCCAGTGCGCCGTCGTTGGCGCTGATGGAGGGGGTTGCGATCAGCGCACGGTACAACGCGATAAATGAGGGTAATTGCGTATTCATGGTTGACAGCCTCAAGTTTGGATAGTATCAATATTCATGCAATAATTATGAATAAAAATACAATAAAGCATCATCGAATGGAACAGACAGGGACGCCCGAGTATTGGCAGCAGCGATGGGGCTAACTGGATGTGAGGTCAGGGGCTGAGGCATCTCAGCGCACGGCCGGTATCCACGGTTAACCAAGAGGAGCGATCGCCGCGATGTCCAGTATTCAGAAGTCGTTAAATGGGTTAATCGTTGGCGCCAGCGGCTATACCGGTGCTGAGCTTGCCGCCTATCTGCAGCGCCATCCCTACATCACCATAGCGGGTTTGACCGTGTCTGCGCAAAGCGTTGATGGCGGAAAATTGTTGTCAGATATTCACCCGCGGCTGAAAGGGGTGGTCGATCTCCCGTTGCTGGCCTGCGACGACAGCGCGGCGCTGGCCCCGCTGGCCGATGTGGTCTTTTTGGCGACCGATCATGCAGTTAGCCATCTTTTGGCGCCTGAGTTTCTGGCGGCCGGTTGCACCGTCTTCGATCTCTCCGGCGCCTATCGGCTCCGCAGCAGCAAGGCCTACTCGCAGTATTACGGCTTTACGCATCAACATCCCGAGTGGCTTGAGCAGGCGGTATATGGCCTGGCGGAGTGGCAGGGCGCTGCGCTGCGCACGGCGCAGCTGGTCGCGCTGCCGGGGTGCTACCCGACGGCGGCACAGCTGGCGTTAAAACCGCTGCTGGCTGCTGGGCTGATCGATACGGCGCAGTGGCCGGTTATCAACGCCGTCAGCGGCGTCAGCGGCGCCGGACGTAAGGCCAGCCTCGGCAGCAGCTTTTGCGAGGTGAGCCTGCAGCCCTATGGGCTGTTTACGCATCGTCATCAGCCGGAGATCGCCGCACACCTAGGCATTCCGGTGATTTTTACCCCCCACCTGGGCAATTTTCCTCGCGGCATACTGGAGACGATCCACCTACGGGTAAAAAGCGGCGTGGATGCGGCCGAGGTGGCGATGGCTTTTTATCGAGCCTATCAGGATAAACCATTGATCCGCCTGTATCAGGGAACGCTGCCGTCCATCGGCGCGGTGGCGGGTACGCCGTTTTGCGACATCGGTTTCTCCCTGCAGGGACAGCATCTGATCGTGGTTGCCGCAGAGGACAATCTGCTGAAAGGGGCGGCGGCCCAGGCGGTGCAGTGTATGAACCTGCGCTTTGGCTTTCCTGAGACGTGCGCTCTCCTTTAACCATCTATCCCGGACAGACAGAGGCAGCTATGGATCCGTTAATCATCAAACTCGGCGGCGTATTACTCGATAACCCACAGGCGATGGAGCGTCTCTTTCAGGCGCTGTTGGCCTACCGACATCATGATCGCCGTCCGATCGTCATCGTACACGGCGGCGGGTGCCTGGTGGATGAGCTGATGGCGCGCCTGCGGTTGCCGGTGGTGAAGCGGCAGGGTCTGCGGGTCACGCCGGCCGATCAGATAGGCATTATCAGCGGCGCGCTGGCGGGGACGGCGAACAAGACGCTACAGGCCTGCGCCATTGCGCACGGACTGGCGGCGATCGGCCTGTCGCTGGCCGACGGCGGGGCGGTACAGGTGAGTCCGCTGGATGCGTCCCTGGGACACGTTGGCCAGGCGCTGCCGGGATCGCCGCTGCTGCTGCGTCAGCTGCTGGCGGCGGATTTCCTGCCGATCGTCAGCTCCATCGGCATCAGCGCCGAGGGGATGCTACTGAATGTCAATGCCGATCAGGCGGCGACGGCGCTGGCGGCGACCCTGGGGGCGGATCTGCTGATGCTGTCTGACGTCAGCGGCATCCTCGATGGTAAGGGACAGCGTATCGCGGAGATGACGGCGCAGAAGGCACAGTGTCTGATCGAGCAGGGCATCATCACCGATGGGATGGTGGTAAAGGTGAACGCGGCCTTGGAAGCCGCTCGGACGCTGGGGCGTCCGGTTGATATCGCCGGCTGGCGTCACGCCGAAAAGCTGCCGGCGCTGTTTAACGGCGAAGCCGTCGGCACGCGTATTCATGCATAACACAACAACACGATTCGGTTAAGAATAAGGAAACCTGTATGGCAACCCAAAGCATCAACAAAATCGTTCTGGCCTACTCCGGCGGCCTGGATACCTCCGCCATCATTCCGTGGCTTAAGGAAAACTACGGCGGCTGTGAGGTTATCGCCTTTGTGGCGGATATCGGCCAGGAGCGAGAAGACCTGGTGGGCATCGAGCAGAAAGCGCTCCGCTCCGGCGCCTCCTCCTGCTATGTCGTGGATCTGCGCGAAACCTTTATCAAGGATTACGTCTATCCGGTGCTGAAGAGCGGCGCGCTCTATGAGGGCAGCTATCTGCTGGGGACGTCGATGGCCCGCCCGCTGATCGCGAAAGCGCAGGTTGAGCTGGCGCTGGAGCTGGGGGCCGACGCTCTGTGTCACGGCGCGACCGGGAAAGGCAACGATCAGGTGCGTTTTGAAACCACCTATACCGCGCTGGCACCGCAGCTACAGGTCGTGGCGCCGTGGCGCGAGTGGGATCTGCGTTCGCGTGAGGCGCTGCTCGACTATCTGAAGGGGCGCGATATTCCCACCACCGCCACGCTGGAGAAGATCTACAGCCGTGACGCCAACGCCTGGCATATCTCTACCGAAGGGGGCGTGCTGGAGAGCCCGTGGAGCCCGGCCAACCAAGACTGCTGGGTGTGGACCTGTGCCCCAGAGGAGGCGCCGGATCAGCCCGAGCTGGTGACCGTGGGCGTTGAAAAGGGCGAGGTCGTTTCGGTCAATGGGGTGGCGATGACGCCCTTTGGCTGCCTGCAGGCGCTGAATGCGCTGGGCGCCCGCCACGGCGTAGGACGTATTGATATCGTCGAAAACCGCCTGGTGGGCATTAAATCCCGCGGCTGTTATGAGACGCCGGGGGGCACCATCATGATGGCGGCGCTGCGCGGCGTGGAGCAGCTGGTACTGGATCGCGACAGCTTCCAGTGGCGTGAGAAGCTGGGTCAGGAGATGTCCTACGTTGTGTATGACGGCCGCTGGTTCGCACCGCTGCGTCAGTCGCTGCAGGCGTCGGCCGATGCGTTGGCCGACGCGGTGAGTGGCGAAGTGGTGATCAAGCTGTATAAAGGGCAGGCTACCGCCATACAGAAGAAGTCGGCCAACAGCCTGTATAACGAGGCTTTCGCTACCTTTGGTGAGGATGATGTGTACGATCACAGCCACGCCGGCGGCTTTATTCGTCTGTTCTCCCTCTCTTCGCGCATTCGCGCGCTGAACAGCGCAAAGCAGTAGTAGGCGCAGGACAGAACGCGGGCCGCGCTGCGGCCCGTCGATCATTTTATTCTGAGTACGGAGCAGTCACTATGGCACTTTGGGGCGGGCGTTTTTCCCAGGCGGCAGATCGCCGTTTTAAACAGTTTAATGATTCCCTGCGCTTTGATTATCGGCTGGCGGAGCAGGATATCATCGGATCCGTCGCCTGGTCCCGGGCGCTGGTGACCGTCGGCGTACTGACGGTACAGGAGCAGCAGCAGCTGGCGCAGGCGCTCGCAGCGCTGCTGGAGGAGGTTCGCGCCGATCCCCACGCTATCTTGGACAGCGATGCGGAGGATATTCACAGTTGGGTGGAGCAGCAGCTGATTGAGCGGGTCGGTGACCTGGGCAAAAAGCTGCATACCGGACGCAGCCGCAACGATCAGGTGGCGACCGATCTGAAGCTATGGTGTAAGGATCAGGGCGAGATGCTGCGTCAGGCTCTGATAGCGCTGCAGCAGGCGCTAACGGACTGTGCCCGCCAGAATCAGGATGCGGTGATGCCCGGTTATACCCATTTGCAGCGGGCGCAGCCGATCACCTTTGCCCATTGGTGTCTGGCTTATGTCGAGATGCTGGCCCGCGATGAGAGCCGCCTGGATGATGCCCTACGGCGTCTGAATAGCAGCCCGTTAGGCAGCGGCGCGCTGGCTGGTACCGCCTACCCTATCGATCGCGATCGGCTGGCCGACTGGCTGGGGTTCTCTGCCGCAACGCGTAACAGTCTGGACAGCGTATCCGATCGCGATCATGTCCTGGAGCTGCTGTCGGCGGCCGCTATCGGCATGGTGCATCTATCGCGCTTCGCCGAAGATCTGATCTTCTTTAACAGCGGCGAGGCCGGCTTTATTGAGCTGTCGGAGCGGGTAACCTCCGGATCGTCGCTGATGCCGCAGAAAAAGAATCCGGATGCGCTGGAGCTGATCCGCGGTAAGTGTGGGCGAGTGCAGGGGGCGCTCAGCGGCATGCTGATGACGTTAAAAGGGCTTCCGCTGGCCTACAATAAGGATATGCAGGAAGACAAAGAGGGGCTGTTTGATGCCCTGGACACCTGGATGGACTGTTTACAGATGGCGACGCTGGCGTTGGATGGACTGGCGGTTAAGCGCCCGCGCTGCGCCGAAGCGGCGCAGCAGGGATATGCGAATGCCACGGAGCTGGCGGATTATCTGGTAGCCAGAGGGATCCCGTTTAGGGAGGCGCACCACATTGTCGGAGAGGCGGTCGTGGCGGCGCTGGCGCAGGGTAAACCGCTGGAGGCGTTGCCGCTGGAGACGCTGCAGTCATTCAGTCCGGCGATCGGCGCCGATGTCTATCCACTGCTGGCGCTGGACTCCTGTCTGGCAAAACGCAGCGCCCGCGGCGGCGTGGCGCCGCAGCAGGTCGCACAGGCGATCGATGATGCCCAGCGGCGACTGGGTAACATTCTCTGATGCTCCGCGCGCCGGCGCGGGCGGGGTTAATCCCCCGGACAGCGCAGGCAGCGCTCAATTTCGTCGCTGCCCAGACGCAGTTTACTTTGCAGATCGCGCAGGGCGGTACGCACTCCCTCCTCAATGACCGGATGGTAAAACGGCATATCCAGCATCTGATTTACGGTCATCTGCTGTTGATGGGCCCAAGAGAGCAGATGGGCAAGGTGCTCGGCGTCCGGTCCGATCATCTCCGCGCCGAGGAAACGGCCGCTTCCCTGCTCTGCATAGACATGCAGCAGGCCAAGATTGCGCAGCATGACGCGCGATCGTCCCTGGTTTTCAAATGAGACCTCCCCGACGGCGAAGCAGCCGCAGGCGCCATATCGCTCATTCAACTCGCGGAAGGTGGAGCCCACCATCGCGATCTGCGGGTCGGAAAAGACCACCGAGAGGGGACTGCGGCGCAGTCCCGGGGTGATCTCGGGATAGCTACCGGCGTTCTCACCGGCAATGCGCGCCTGATCGCTGGCCTCGTGCAGCAGCGGCAGCTGGTTGCTGGCGTCGCCGGCAATAAAGATATGCCCGACGCTGGTCTGCATCGTCATGCGATCTGCCAGCGGTACGCCGCGCGCATCCAGCTGCAGGGTGGTGTTCTCCAGCCCCAGGCGGTCGACGTTGGGACGCCGGCCGGTGGCGGCCAGAACGTAGTCCACCAGGATATCCTGCGTCTGACCGTTCAGATCGCGATAGCGAATGAAGACCTGCTCCCCCTCACGCTGCAGGATCTCTACCTGTGCGTCGGGGTCGAGATAAAACTCTGCGCCCAGCTTATCTACGGCATAGCGGCGGACCTCGGCATCCGTCAACGGCCCGACGGCGCCGCCGACGCCGAATACCCTGACCTCGACGCCGAGCCGGTGCAGGGCTTGCCCCAGCTCAAGACCGATGACGCCGGGACCGAAGACGGCAACGGCGCGCGGCAGCGTATCCCAGGCGAACAGATCGTCGTTGACGATCAGGCGATCGCCCAGGGCATCCCAGGCGGCAGGCCATACCGGGCGTGAGCCGCTGGCGATGACGATGCGTTTGGCATGAATACGGGTATGTTCATCAACCTGCAGGGTGTGATCGTCCAGAAAGCGGGCGTAGCCAAGGATTTTGTCATCCGCGGGAATGCTGTCGACACCCTCCATGACGAAGCCGACGAAGCGATCGCGTTCGCGCTTCACGCGATCCATCACCGCTCGACCGTCAATGCGGACATCGCCCTGGGGATGGATACCGAAGCCGGGTGCGCGGGCGATCTGATGCACGGATTCTGCCGCGGCGATCAGCAGCTTAGAGGGCATGCAGCCCACGCGGGCGCAGGTGGTGCCAAAGGGACCGCCTTCTATCATCACCACGCTGGGGGTATAGCGTTTGGCTGCACGATAGGCGCCTAGCCCGGCGGTACCGCCGCCGATCACGGCAACGTCGACGTGTAATTCTTTCATTACATGATTCCTGGAATACCGAAAAAAAGGCGGGACGAGCCCGCCAATACGTTGGCTTTGATGGGCCATGGGTGGCCCTATTGTTGTTAAGCCTGTTGCAGGTAGTGCTCCAAATCATCGCTGCCGCCGATATGCTGGCCACCGATGTAAACCTGAGGCACCGTTGCTCTGCCGCTGATGGCGCGTAGGCTGACGGTGGTCGCGTCTTTACCCAGGATGATCTCCTCATACTGGATGCCGCGATCCTGTAGCATCTGTTTGGCCTTGCTGCAGTAGGGGCAGCCGGGTTTGGTAAACAGGGAAACCGAGGCCTGCAGCGTGTGCTCCGGCGCGAGGTATTTCAGCATAGTATCGGCATCGGAAACCTGGAACGGGTCGCCCGGCAGGTTCGGTTCGACAAACATCTTCTCGACCACGCCGTTGCGTACCAGCATAGAGTAACGCCAGGAGCGTGGCCCAAAGCCCAGATCCGCTTTTTCGACTAGCATGTTCATCCCGCGGGTGAACTCACCGTTGCCGTCGGGAATAAAGGTGATATGTTCGGCTTTCTGATCGTTTTTCCAGGCATTCATAACAAAGGTGTCGTTTACCGATACACACAGAATGCTGTCCACACCGTGCTGGTGGAATATCGGCGCCAGTTCGTTGTAGCGTGGCAAGTGGCTGGAAGAGCAAGTCGGCGTGAAGGCGCCCGGCAGTGAAAAGACGATGACGGTTTTGTCGCGAAACAGCGTGTCGCTGGTGACATCGAGCCACTTATCCCCTTGGCGGGTATGAAAGGTAACCGGTGGAACGCTTCTGCCTTCTTGACTGCTAAACATGTAATACAACCTTCCTTTCTGATCTGATACGAAATTTGCGATGGGACCTTGGTTTAGGATTTATTATTGTGACTCCCACTTGATAGTTCTAATCGTTCATTGCTATCTTATTCATCGATATTTACTATCGCTTGCGGGAGAACAACATGAATATCCGGGATTTAGAATATCTGGTGGCGTTGGCGGAGCACCGCCACTTCCGTCGGGCGGCGGATTCGTGCCATGTCAGCCAGCCCACCCTGAGCGGGCAGATCCGCAAGCTAGAGGATGAGCTGGGGGTGATGCTGCTGGAGCGCACCAGCCGTAAGGTTCTGTTTACCCAGGCGGGCCTACTGCTCGTGGAGCAGGCGCGTACGGTGCTACGAGAGGTAAAAGTGCTCAAGGAGATGGCCAGTCAGCAGGGTGAGGCGATGTCCGGCCCGCTGCATATCGGTCTGATTCCCACCGTTGGCCCCTATCTGCTGCCGCAGATCGTACCGATGCTGCACCAGGCGTTTCCCAAGCTGGAAATGTACCTGCATGAAGCGCAGACCTCGCAGCTGCTGGCTCAGTTGGACAGCGGAAAGTTGGACTGCGCCATTCTGGCGTTGGTGAAGGAGACGGAGGCGTTCATTGAGATCCCACTGTTTGATGAGCCGATGACGCTGGCGGTGTATAGCGATCATCCCTGGGCGGAAAAAGAGCGTATCGCGATGCCGGAGCTGGCGGGGGAGCATCTTTTAATGCTGGAGGATGGGCACTGTCTGCGCGATCAGGCGATGGGCTTTTGCTTTGAAGCCGGCGCCGATGAAGATACCCACTTCAGGGCGACCAGCCTGGAGACCCTGCGCAACATGGTCGCGGCAGGCAGCGGGATTACGCTGTTGCCCGATCTGGCCGTCCCTTCTCAGCGTCGGCGCGATGGCGTCTGCTATCTGCCTTGCTATAAGCCGGAGCCTAAGCGAACCATCGCTCTGGTCTATCGTCCCGGGTCGCCGCTGCGCGCACGCTACGAGCAGCTCGCGGAGGCCATCCGCGAGCATATGCAGCAGGTCATGATCCAGCGAGAGGCGTTAAAACAGGCGGTTTAGGCCGTTAAGCGCCGCCACGCGGTAGGCTTCTGCCATCGTGGGATAGTTGAAGGTGGTATTGACGAAGTATTCGATAGTATTGCCTTCCCCCTTCTGCTCCATGATCGCCTGTCCGATATGAATAATCTCTGCGGCGCGCTCGCCAAAGCAGTGGATCCCTAGGATCTGCTTGGTTTCGCGGTGGAACAGGATCTTCAGCCCTCCGACGTTCATTCCGGCAATCTGCGCCCGGGCCAGGTGTTTGAACTGCGAGCGACCCACTTCATACGGAATTTTCATCGCGGTCAGCTCCTGCTCGGTTTTTCCGACGGAGCTGATCTCCGGAATGGTGTAGATCCCGGTTGGAATATCTTCGATGAGGTGTGTATGGGCTTCCCCGCGGGTGATGACCTGCGCGGCGATGCGCCCCTGGTCATATGCGGCAGAGGCCAGGCTGGGGTAGCCGATGACGTCTCCGACGGCGTAAATATGCGGCACCGCGCTCTGATAGCGGGCGTTGACCTTCAGCTGACCACGCTTGTCTGCCTCCAGACCCACCGCCTCAAGACACAGACCCTCGGTATTACCCGTGCGGCCGTTGGCAAACAGCAGGCAGTCTGCCTTGACCTTTTTCCCGGAGCGCAGGTGAACGATAACGCCGTCCTCCAGCCCCTCAATCTGCTCAAACTCTTCGTTGTGGCGGATCACGACGCCGTTGTTCCAGAAGTGGTAAGAGAGTGAGTCCGACATCTCTTGATCCAGGAAAGAGAGCAGCCTATCGCGCGTATTAATCAGATCGACCTTAACGTTGAGGCCGCGGAAGATAGAGGCATACTCACAGCCGATAACGCCGGCGCCATAGATGATGATGTGGCTGGGTTCATGGTGCAGGTTAAGGATAGAGTCGCTGTCGTAAATCCGGGGATGGCTAAAGTCGACATCCTGCGGGTGGTAGGGGCGGGAGCCGCAGGCGATAACAATGTTGTCGGCCGTTAAGGTATCGCTGCTGCCGTCCGGGTAGGTCACGCTCAGCGTATGGGGATCGACAAAACGGGCCTCGCCGTAAAACAGCTGGCAGTGATTGCGTTCATAGAAGCCCTGACGCATTCGGGTTTGTTGGTTTATTACGCTGTCGGCGTGACGCAGGATATCGGGAAAGGTTGCGCTGATGAGGCGGGTATTATCACTGTAGAGCGGGTTTTGGTTAAATTCGATAATGCGGCTGACGGCGTGACGGAGGGCTTTCGAGGGGATGGTTCCCCAGTGGGTACATCCGCCGCCGACGCTGAATTGCCGTTCGACTACGGCAACTCGCGCCCCCTGTTTAACCAGTCCCATGGCGGCACCTTCACCCCCGGGTCCTGAACCAATAACGATGGCGTCAAAATGGAAATGCTGTTGCATGTTAGAGTAGGCCTTTTTTATACAAAACCACAACGCCATATTAACATGAAATGCTGTACAGCCCAATCATCCTTATTATTTATATGGAAAATAGTTATTATTAGCAGATAATTACGTAATATAACGCCATTTGCTGCCGTGATGGTTAATTCAGCGTGATAGGGCTAAGTTTGGTATAGTGAGGCGGTGGTAGCCAATAAAAGCGCCGGCCGTAAAACCGGACATGAAGAGAATAACGGATAGAATATGGGCGTCAGGGCACAGCAAAAGGAACGGACACGCCGTTCACTGATTGAGGCGGCATTTAATCAGCTCAGCGCCGAGCGCAGCTTCGCCAGTCTGAGCCTGCGAGAGGTTTCGCGTGAGGCAGGGATCGCGCCCACGTCGTTTTATCGCCATTTTCGCGATGTGGATGAGCTGGGGCTCACCATGGTGGATGAAAGCGGTCTGATGCTGCGTCAGCTAATGCGTCAGGCGCGTCAGCGTATCGCGAAGGGCGGTAGCGTGATCCGAACCTCGGTCGCGACCTTCATGGAGTTTATTGGTAATAATCCCAATGCGTTTCGTCTGCTGCTGCGTGAGCGATCTGGAACCTCGGCTGCCTTTCGCGCCGCGGTACAGCGTGAAATTCAGCATTTTATTGCGGAACTTGCCGACTATCTGGAAATCGAAAATCATATGCCGCGCAGCTTTACGGAAGCGCAGGCCGAGGCGATGGTCACCATTGTCTTCAGCGCGGGTGCCGAGGCGTTGGATATCGACAGCGAGCAGCGCCGTCAGCTAGAGGAGCGCCTGGTGTTGCAGCTGCGGATGATTTCCAAAGGTGTGTATTACTGGTATCGCCGTGAACAGGAGAAAGCGCACCTTGCGCACCTTGCGCAGGTTGCCGCGACGGCCATCGACGGCGGACATCATCACAAGTCATAGGGGAGGAGATGCGTAAACATCGTCTTGATATCGGAACATTGGTCTTGTCAGCCGTGGCAGGGTTATCCATCAGCGGATCGTTTTCTGCGTTGTTCAGCAGCGTCGTGCCGTTTTCTGTTTTTCCGCTGATCGCCCTGGTGCTGTCGGCCTATTGTTTACACCAGCGTTATCTTCACGTCGCCATGCCGGAAGGCATGCCGATGCTCTCATCCTCCTGTTTTCTGCTCGGCCTTCTGTTTTACAGCACGCTGATCCGCGTTGAATATCCCGCCATTGGCTCCAACTTTCTGCCCTCTTTACTGTGTGTGGCGCTGGTGCTGTGGATCGGCGTACGGATTAAAAGGCAGCGCGGCCGCGCCGCGCAGGATAGGGACGATGATGACGATGAGAGACACAGTTGAGTCGCATCGCCGCGGGCAGCCAGAGAGCTGCCCGTTTTTTTTTTGGGATCAGCGACGTTCCAGCAGTACCCCGCACTCCATATGGTGGGTATAAGGGAATTGATCGAACAGCGCCAGACGTGTAATCCGATGGCTCTGATTGAGCGTGTGAAGGTTATCGCATAGCGTCAGTGGATTGCAGGAGATGTACAGGATGTTCTGATATCCCTGCACCATACCCAGGGTTTCTGTATCCAGACCGCTGCGTGGGGGATCGACGAAGATGGTATTGCACTCATAGCTGTGCAGGTCGATGCCCTGCAGGCGGTTGAACGCCCGGACGCCCTGCATGGCCTGGGTAAACTCCTCAGCCGACATGCGGATGATCTGCACGTTGTCTATCTGATTGGCGGCAATATTGTACTGCGCCGCCGCGACGGACGGCTTGGCTATCTCGGTGGCCAGCACCCGACGAAAGTTGCGCGCCAGCGCCAGTGAGAAGTTGCCGTTGCCGCAGTACAGCTCCAGTAAATCTCCCGCCGCGCCGTGCGTGGCGTCCAGCGCCCACTCCAGCATTTGAATATTGATGGCCGCGTTGGGCTGGGTGAAGCTGTTTTCGACCTGGCGATAGATCATCTGGCGTCCTGCGACCGGCAATACCTCATCGACCCAGTCTTGGTCCAGGCAGATCTTGGTCTTACTGGCCCGTCCGATCAGCTGGATAGCGAATCCCTGACCGCGTAGTGCATCGCGCAGAGCCTCTGCGGCCTGCTTCCAGGCATCATCTAGCGCGCGGTGATACAGCAGGGATACGATAATCTGCCCGCTGCGAGTGGACAGGTAGTCTATCTGAAACAGTTTATGGCGTAGTGTTGGGTTGGGACGCAGAGCGTCGAGCAGCAGCGGCATCAGGCGGTTGATCAGCTCGCTGGCGGCCGGGAACTGATCCACCCGGATGCGCTGTTTGCTCTGGGGATCAAACATAATATGGTAGAGGTCATCGCCATCGTGCCAGATCCGGAACTCAGCACGCATGCGGTAATGGTTCGCCGGCGAGCGGAATGGCTGTACCGCAGGAGCGCCGAACGGCTGCATCATTTGCTCCAGACGGTGGATTTTTTCACTGAGCTGGTCGTCATAGTGTTCGGTTGGCAGCATGCTTGGCGTCATATCGGTTCTCATCGGCACGGGGAAGTTACGGCAGGTATGTTCATCCCACCGCACGGGGCGTCGGCGGGACGGGCAGTCAACGGTCGAGCAGATGGCCATCGGCCTGACTGCGTTTTGGTCCGCGATAGGTATCCCAAAGGATGCGATTGTAGGCGATGGACGTATGATGTCCAGTCCCGTGTGCGTTACTCTTCGCTTAGCGTGCCCTTGTAATAATAGCGGCAGCTGGCGCCGAAATGCTCAACGCGTTTGCTGACCAGCGCCATGGTTTCAAATTCGGAGAGGATATGTTCAGTTCTATAGCGGCTGATTCCAGTAAAGTGGATAATATCGGTGATGGTAAAGTAATAATCCGTATTTTTCTTTAGCAGAGAAAGTATCTTGTAGCTATTAATTAGCTCTGTTTTCTTTTTTTCCATAAAGCAGAGAGTATCAATTGAAGAGGGGACCGCCATTAGCATTAGGCGATCCCGGTAGGAGAAAATATTAGAACTTATAGTTCAGCATGGTGACAAAAACATCGTCGGTGCTGATGCCGTTATTTCGCGTGAAGGTGTTGTCATCCAGTAGGTTGATCTTATATTCAAAGATGAGTGCCAGGTTCTTGTTAAAAGAGTAGGTGGTCGCCAGATCGATGAATTTTACATAGGTTTGGTTACTGCCTGCGTTACCCTTGAGATCTTTTGCCGTTCCGTTGAGATAGGCGAGGGAGGGTTTCAGGCCGCAGTCAAACTGATACTGGGCCAACAGTTCATAGCCACGTGCCTTCGGTGCAAATCCATCCTGTTTGCCAATATAGTGCATATTCTTGACTTCACCATAGATGGCGGCCAGATAGACATTATGGTTGTCATAGCGGGCGCCAACGTTCCAGCCATCCGCTCGTTTCCCCAGATCATCCTGACGCTGCTCCAGCGTACGCGCTGAATTAGCGTATGCTCCGCCGATGCTGAGACCATTTTCGAAGCGGTAGACCAGCGAGGTCCCAACCCCATTGCCGTTCTGGTGTGCGACGCCGCGGGGGTTGCTGCTGAGCGGACCCGTCTGATTTTCCGGGTCGTTCCAGCCGTCATTTTTACCCTGTACCTGTAGTCCAAAATCCAGGCCGTCAACTAGGTTAAAAATATTACGGTTACGGTATGTGGCGACGTTATTGGTACGGTAGGTCATAAAGTTATCGACGCCGTCATAAGAGACGCCGCCGAATACCGGAATAGGCGCCCCGGTCCAACCATTAATATCGTTCAGGATCCCGTAGTTCCTGCCATAATCGAAGCTTCCGTATTGTCCGAAGCCTACGCCTGCATATCCTATACGCGTTGTGTTTTTGGTACTACCGGCACTTTCCGGTTGGTTTAATTTTACATTGTATTCCCAACGTGCATAGCCAATCATAAGATCATTGATTTTGGTTTCACCACGTAGAGTGAACTTTACCTTTGATTGATCTCCGGCAATATATTTATCTTGAGAAAAATAATGTCTTACCTTAAAAGAGCCATCTAAATAAACGCGATTGCCGTTCTGGTTGTAAATCTCTGCTGCATGTGAAATGAGCGGAAAAATACCAATGCAGCCTATGGTGGACAGGGCCACAAGCGAGCGGATTTTATTCATCATTGATTCCTGCTGATAATTATTAGACGTTATTAAAAATAAGAGCAACGGCGTTGCTTTTTTTATAATTATACAAATGACAGCTGGTTTTTTGTGATGAATGTCACGTATTTGCGTCTATTTGTAACATGAATGTCTTTAAACATAGATCATGATCACATTAATCACGCTGTTTGAGTCGATATAGTTTTATATATACAAATTGGACTCCCTCCATGCGAAATTAAGAGATTATCGCCATGTTTATAACCACAAAAAAATCACTGATTGCATTAGTCCTTGCTACAGCGGGTCTGATTTCCTCTCCAGCTTCCTTTGCCACTGAGACAGCCGCACAGCCGAATCTGGGCGCTACGCTGACGCAGTTAACGCAGCAATATCCGATTCACTGGATCTCTATTGAGCAGGTCGCTGAAAGTCTGAAAGGGAAGGCACCGATTAGCGTCGGTTTTGATATCGACGATACACTGCTATTTTCCAGCCCTGCGTTTTTCTATGGGAAACAAAAATTTTCACCTGACAGCAATGCGTTTTTGAAAAATCAGAAGTTTTGGGATGAAGTCAGCAGCAGCGGTTGGGATCGCTTCTCGATTCCCAAAGATTCTGGTCGTGCGCTGATGGAGCTGCATTTAAAACGCGGTGACCATGTCTATTTCATCACTGGTCGTCCGATGCCGTCTAATGGCAAAGAGGATTTGACGCAAACGCTGAAAGACGATTTCAAAATTCCGGATAATCAGCTGAATAAGGTGATTTTTGCCGGAACCAAACAAGATGCCAAAGTTGAATATATGCAGAAGCACCATATTACCATCTTCTACGGTGATTCTGACAATGATATTCAGGACGCCCGCAAGGCTGGCGCTGAAGGGATCCGGGTGCTGCGTCCACTGAACTCCACTAATAAGCCGATGCCGAAGAACGGGGCTTTTGGCGAAAAAGTCATCGTGAATTCCCAGTACTGATCGCGTTAATAGACAAGAAGGCATTGATGAAACATACGCTAAAACTGAGCCTGGCCGCGGCGGTGATGGTATTGGCCGGCTGCGCCGCCCACCCGCAGAGCGCACAGCAACAGCTGTCATCGCAGGCGACGCTGGCCGTGAATTGGATGCAACAGTCAGGCGAGTATCAGGCGCTGACCTGGCAGGCATTTAACGTCGCTAAAACTGCATTTCTCAACAATCCCGCGCCTAAAGGCAGTAAGAAGGCCGTGATTGTCGATATCGATGAAACCATGGTCGATAACACGCCCTATGCCGCCTGGCAGATCAAACAGTCACGCAGCTTCAGCGAGGCGGACTGGGATAAGTGGGTTGAGGCGCGTCAGGCTAAGGCATTACCGGGTGCGGTCTCCTTTGCCCGCTTTGTCCAGGACCACGGCGGCCGGGTCTTTTACATCTCCAATCGCTCGCAGCAGGGGCTGAGCAGCACGCTAGCCGATCTGAAGGCGCAGGGATTCCCTGATGTTAGCGCTGAGAACCTGCTGCTGAAAGACAGCAGCGGCAGCAATAAAGTCGCGCGTTTTAAACGTGTGACCGAGATGGGCTATTTCCCGGTGCTGTATGTCGGGGATAACCTGAATGACTTTACCGGGGCGACTTACCACCAGGACAATGCGGTGCGTAAAGACTTCGTGGCCGAAAATCATCAGAAGTTTGGCACGCAGTTTATCATTCTGCCCAACCCCTCTTACGGTGATTGGGAAGGCGGAATGGCGAAGACGTATTGGAAGCAGCCTGCGGCAGAAAAGCTGAAGATCCGTGACGCCAATCTGTCAGCCTGGACGCCGGCAGCCCAGTAACGTTGTTTTAGATGGCGCTTCGTAATATGAGGCGCTAGGTGTTTCGTTTTACTCTCTGTTGCGCCGTCGGCCTCCGCTTCCCCTGCCGTCGGCGCATTTTTTGCACATATAAACAGGTTGGCTGAGTCGCTATTTTAGTTAAAACAGAGACTAGTTTTACTGAACTGAGAATAATCCTCTAATTACCTTTCTTTTTTCTCTGATTCTCCCGTGACGAGAGCCGCTCAGCACGCGCGTCAGGGTATCCCTATGCCGATGCGCTGGGTAGAATGCTCTGTTTTTTGGGCGAGGCAGCAGGGAGCCGGCCCGTTATCTTGGGTGGAGAAAGAAGGTAATTATAATGAATAAGAAACATATGGTTATCGCGCTGCTTCCGGTGGCTGCATCCGTGTCGGTCAAGGCGCAGGCGGCGCAGAGCGAGATGGTAGTGACGGCCAGTCGTTTTACCCAGCCGGTGTCGACGGTGCTGGCGCCGATGGACGTTGTGACTCGGGACGATATCGACCGCTGGCAGTCCAAGAGTCTAGACGAGGTCATGCGTCGCTTGCCGGGAGTCGATATCGTCCAGAACGGTGGCTTGGGGCAGAGCTCCTCGCTGTACCTGCGCGGTACAGAGGCGCGACAGGCGCTGATTTTGGTCGAC
This sequence comes from Edwardsiella sp. EA181011, assembly GCF_000800725.1. Taxonomy (NCBI): domain Bacteria; kingdom Pseudomonadati; phylum Pseudomonadota; class Gammaproteobacteria; order Enterobacterales; family Hafniaceae; genus Edwardsiella; species Edwardsiella sp. EA181011. The sequence continues at coordinate 710,789 of NZ_CP011364.1, forward strand.
GGGATCCCTCTGGCTCGCCCCGGCATCACCAATGTGGCTGCGCTGAATCAGATCCCGCTCGCCATGGTGCAGCGTATCGAATATATCCGCGGGCCGCGTTCGGCGGTCTATGGCTCCGGAGCCATCGGTGGCGTTATCAATATCATTACGCTGGACGCCGAGCCAGGTGCGCAGCTGAGCGTGGGCACCGGTACCAATCACTACCAGCAGTATGATGCCGGGGGGCGTCAGCAGCTGGGAAATACAACCCTATCGTTGGCGGGCTCTTTTCAGACGACCCGCGGCTTTAATGTTCAGCCTGACTCGCCCTATGGGCCTGACGGCGATCGGGACGGGTTTCGTAATAAAGTGCTGTGGGGCGGGGTAGAGCACCGTTTCTCTGAGGCCTGGTCTGGTTTTGTCCGCGGCCATGGCTACAGCGAAGCCTCTGACTATGATGCGGGGAAATACGGCAGCGATAGCAGCGGTACCCTGCGCCAGCTGTACAACCACAGCTACGATATGGGACTGCGCTATCATGCCGGCGCTTATGCGTCGCAGCTGATCGCTGCTTATCAAAAGATTAAGGATTATAACTACGGCACAGTCTATGGCCGCTTTGGCAACGGCAGCTCCCTAGATGATCTGCGGCAGTACAACCTGCAGTGGGGCAATACCTACCGTTTTGACAGCGGCATGCTCAGCGCCGGGGCCGACTGGCAGCAGCAGCGTCTCACCTCGTCCGATAGCACCCGGATGCAGCGCTATCAGCGCTATGACGGCGGGCTTTACCTGAGCGGCCAGAAGCGCATGGGCGCAGTGACGCTAGAGGCATCCGGTCGGGGCGATAACGATCAGCAGTTTGGCTGGCACGGTACTTGGCAGAGCGCCGCCGGCTGGGAGTTTATCCCCGGCTACCGTGCGACGCTCTCTTACGGCACCGGTTTCCTGGCGCCGTCGCTGGGGCAGCAATTTGGCTCCGATCGTATGGATATACAAAGCAATCCCAACCTGCGCCCGGAGGAGTCGCGCCAGTGGGAGCTGGGGCTGAGTGGCCTGAGCGGTCCGCTGGACTGGCAGCTGTCGGCCTACCGTAATCAGGTTCGCAACCTGATCACCTACTTTAGCGATCCGATCACCCGACACGGACAGTACAGTAATATTGACTCGGCGACCATCAAAGGCGTCGAGTGGGTCGGCAGTATGGATACTTGGGCGCTGAGCCACCGCGTGACCCTGCAATATATTGATCCCCGAGATGATAAAACCGGAGACCTGCTGCCGCGTCGCTCCCGTCATCAGGGTAAGTACCAGTTGGATTGGAACCTTTGGGATCTCGGGATGGATCTGGCCTACCAGTATTTCGGCCGCCGTAGCGATAAAAGCGCGCCGGGCGGTAAGCTGCCCAGCTACAGCACGGTAGACATTTCGGCCTCTTATCCGGTTACATCCCAGCTCACGGTTCGTGGTAGAATTGGTAATCTGTTGGATAAAAATTATCAAACCGCTTATGGCTACCAAACCGCAGGACGGGAATATTATCTCTCCGGTAGCTACACCTTCTGATGATGTAGCCACTGCCAAGCCTACCGTGCTGGTGTTTGACTCCGGTGTCGGTGGGCTTTCTGTCTATCAGGAGATCCGCGCGTTACTACCGGATCTCCACTATATCTATGCCTTTGACAATCAGGGATTCCCCTACGGCGAGAAAGAGGCTGTGTTTATCACGGAGCGCGTGCTGCGCATCGTGGCGTCGCTGCATCAACGCCATACCCTATCGGCGATGGTTGTCGCATGTAATACCGCCAGTACCATTGTGCTGCCTGCGCTGCGTGCGCGCTTTCCCTTTCCCGTCGTGGGCGTGGTTCCCGCGATTAAGCCGGCGGCCAAGCTAACCCGCAACGGCATTGTGGGGCTGCTGGCGACTCGCGCGACGGTGCAGCGGGCCTATACCCATGAGCTGATCGCCCGCTTTGCGACAGACTGCCAGATAAAGATGTTGGGATCGGCGGAGCTGGTCGAGCTGGCGGAGGCGAAGCTGCACGGTGAGGCGCTGGATCTGCAGCGGCTGAGAACGATTTTGCGGCCCTGGCTGACGATGGCCGAGCCACCGGACACCGTGGTCTTGGGATGTACCCATTTCCCGCTGCTGCGCGATGAACTGGCGCAGGTATTGCCCGCCGGCACCCGTTTGGTGGACTCCGGTGCCGCGATCGCCCGCCGGGTTGCCTGGTTGATTGCCAATCAGGCGACGCTGCCGGGGAAAGATATGCGTAATGTTGCCTATGCGACGCAGTGTGATGCTCAGACGGCCGCCCTGCTGCCGGTATTGCGTCAGGTGGGTTTTGAGACTCTGCGGGAACTGAGTATATAAGCGGCAAAATAGGCGCCGTTGCTGAAAAGTTATTCGGTTGGCTCATTTTTTTGAAAATAGGGCTTGTCACGTCGCGAGAAGTCCCTATAATGCGCCTCCACTGACCGGGAACAACGACCAACTCGTCGCCCAGTCAGGCAGGGAAAGTAAAAATAAATGCTTGACTCTGCGGGCGAAAAGCGTAATATACGCAGCCCACGCCGTTGATAACTCAACGGGTTTTCACGGCGACGCTCTTTAACAAATTATCAGACAATCTGTGTGGGCACTCGCAAGATTCGTATTAAGCATTCCTCGGAATGCCAAAATATTTAAAGTCTTGAAGAGTGACAGCAGTTAATTCATTACGAATAAACAGTTTAATTTCTTTGAGCATCAAGCTTTTAATTGAAGAGTTTGATCATGGCTCAGATTGAACGCTGGCGGCAGGCTTAACACATGCAAGTCGAGCGGTAGCAGGGAGAAAGCTTGCTTTCTCCGCTGACGAGCGGCGGACGGGTGAGTAATGTCTGGGGATCTGCCTGATGGAGGGGGATAACTACTGGAAACGGTAGCTAATACCGCATAACGTCGCAAGACCAAAGTGGGGGACCTTCGGGCCTCATGCCATCAGATGAACCCAGATGGGATTAGCTAGTAGGTGAGGTAATGGCTCACCTAGGCGACGATCCCTAGCTGGTCTGAGAGGATGACCAGCCACACTGGAACTGAGACACGGTCCAGACTCCTACGGGAGGCAGCAGTGGGGAATATTGCACAATGGGCGCAAGCCTGATGCAGCCATGCCGCGTGTATGAAGAAGGCCTTCGGGTTGTAAAGTACTTTCAGTAGGGAGGAAGGTGTGAGCGTTAATAGCGTTCACAATTGACGTTACCTACAGAAGAAGCACCGGCTAACTCCGTGCCAGCAGCCGCGGTAATACGGAGGGTGCAAGCGTTAATCGGAATTACTGGGCGTAAAGCGCACGCAGGCGGTTTGTTAAGTTGGATGTGAAATCCCCGGGCTTAACCTGGGAACTGCATCCAAGACTGGCAAGCTAGAGTCTCGTAGAGGGAGGTAGAATTCCAGGTGTAGCGGTGAAATGCGTAGAGATCTGGAGGAATACCGGTGGCGAAGGCGGCCTCCTGGACGAAGACTGACGCTCAGGTGCGAAAGCGTGGGGAGCAAACAGGATTAGATACCCTGGTAGTCCACGCTGTAAACGATGTCGATTTGGAGGTTGTGCCCTTGAGGCGTGGCTTCCGAAGCTAACGCGTTAAATCGACCGCCTGGGGAGTACGGCCGCAAGGTTAAAACTCAAATGAATTGACGGGGGCCCGCACAAGCGGTGGAGCATGTGGTTTAATTCGATGCAACGCGAAGAACCTTACCTACTCTTGACATCCAGCGAATCCTGTAGAGATACGGGAGTGCCTTCGGGAACGCTGAGACAGGTGCTGCATGGCTGTCGTCAGCTCGTGTTGTGAAATGTTGGGTTAAGTCCCGCAACGAGCGCAACCCTTATCCTTTGTTGCCAGCGGTTCGGCCGGGAACTCAAAGGAGACTGCCAGTGATAAACTGGAGGAAGGTGGGGATGACGTCAAGTCATCATGGCCCTTACGAGTAGGGCTACACACGTGCTACAATGGCGTATACAAAGAGAAGCGACCTCGCGAGAGCAAGCGGACCTCATAAAGTACGTCGTAGTCCGGATTGGAGTCTGCAACTCGACTCCATGAAGTCGGAATCGCTAGTAATCGTGGATCAGAATGCCACGGTGAATACGTTCCCGGGCCTTGTACACACCGCCCGTCACACCATGGGAGTGGGTTGCAAAAGAAGTAGGTAGCTTAACCTTCGGGAGGGCGCTTACCACTTTGTGATTCATGACTGGGGTGAAGTCGTAACAAGGTAACCGTAGGGGAACCTGCGGTTGGATCACCTCCTTACCTGAAGATACGAAATTGTGTAGTGCTCACACAGATTGTCTGATAGATGTTCGAGCAAATACCTTATGCAGGCTTGTAGCTCAGGTGGTTAGAGCGCACCCCTGATAAGGGTGAGGTCGGTGGTTCGAGTCCACTCAGGCCTACCAACTCCCTTCCTGGGTGAAGCGGACGGTGGTAATAAGGTATCGGCAGTAAAGTCATGGGGCTATAGCTCAGCTGGGAGAGCGCCTGCTTTGCACGCAGGAGGTCTGCGGTTCGATCCCGCATAGCTCCACCATATTTCAGAACATACTGAGAAATCAGCATGTTGTGAAATATTTTGCTCTTTAACAATCTGGAACAAGCTGAAAATTCGAAAACAATCGAATTGCTTTTAATAAGTGATTCGAGAGTCTCTCAAATGCTTACAGCACGAAGTGAAACATCTTCGGGTTGTGAGGTTAAGTGACTAAGCGTACACGGTGGATGCCTAGGCAGTCAGAGGCGATGAAGGACGTGCTAATCTGCGATAAGCGTCGGTGAGCTGATATGAAGCATTATTAGCCGGCGATGTCCGAATGGGGAAACCCAGTGCAATCCGTTGCACTATCGTTAAGTGAATACATAGCTTAACGAGGCGAACCAGGGGAACTGAAACATCTAAGTACCCTGAGGAAAAGAAATCAACCGAGATTCCCCCAGTAGCGGCGAGCGAACGGGGAAGAGCCCAGAACCTGAATCAGTTTGTGCATTAGTGGAAGCGTCTGGAAAGTCGCGCGATACAGGGTGATAGCCCCGTACACGAAGGTGCACAGCTGTGAGTTCGATGAGTAGGGCGGGACACGTGTTATCCTGTCTGAATATGGGGGGACCATCCTCCAAGGCTAAATACTCCTGACTGACCGATAGTGAACCAGTACCGTGAGGGAAAGGCGAAAAGAACCCCGGCGAGGGGAGTGAAATAGAACCTGAAACCGTGTACGTACAAGCAGTGGGAGCATCCTTCGGGGTGTGACTGCGTACCTTTTGTATAATGGGTCAGCGACTTATATTTTGTAGCAAGGTTAACCGAATAGGGGAGCCGTAGGGAAACCGAGTCTTAACTGGGCGTCTAGTTGCAAGGTATAGACCCGAAACCCGGTGATCTAGCCATGGGCAGGTTGAAGGTTGGGTAACACTAACTGGAGGACCGAACCGACTAATGTTGAAAAATTAGCGGATGACTTGTGGCTGGGGGTGAAAGGCCAATCAAACCGGGAGATAGCTGGTTCTCCCCGAAAGCTATTTAGGTAGCGCCTCGTGAACTCATCTTCGGGGGTAGAGCACTGTTTCGGCTAGGGGGTCATCCCGACTTACCAACCCGATGCAAACTACGAATACCGAAGAATGTTATCACGGGAGACACACGGCGGGTGCTAACGTCCGTCGTGAAGAGGGAAACAACCCAGACCGCCAGCTAAGGTCCCAAAGTCATGGTTAAGTGGGAAACGATGTGGGAAGGCATAGACAGCCAGGATGTTGGCTTAGAAGCAGCCATCATTTAAAGAAAGCGTAATAGCTCACTGGTCGAGTCGGCCTGCGCGGAAGATGTAACGGGGCTAAACCATGCACCGAAGCTGCGGCAGCGACGCTTAGGCGTTGTTGGGTAGGGGAGCGTTCTGTAAGCCGTTGAAGGTGGCCTGTGAGGGCTGCTGGAGGTATCAGAAGTGCGAATGCTGACATAAGTAACGATAAAGCGGGTGAAAAGCCCGCTCGCCGGAAGACCAAGGGTTCCTGTCCAACGTTAATCGGGGCAGGGTAAGTCGACCCCTAAGGCGAGGCCGAAAGGCGTAGTCGATGGGAAACAGGTTAATATTCCTGTACTTGGTGTTATTGCGAAGGGGGGACGGAGAAGGCTAGACCGGCCGGGCGACGGTTGTCCCGGTTTAAGCGTGTAGGTGTGATGACCTGGCAAATCCGGTCATCTTTAACACTGAGGCGTGATGACGAGGCACTACGGTGCTGAAGTGGTTAATGCCCTGCTTCCAGGAAAAGCCTCTAAGCTCCAGATAACACTGAATCGTACCCCAAACCGACACAGGTGGTCAGGTAGAGAATACCAAGGCGCTTGAGAGAACTCGGGTGAAGGAACTAGGCAAAATGGTGCCGTAACTTCGGGAGAAGGCACGCTGGCACGTAGGTGAAGTCCCTCGCGGATGGAGCCGAAGCCAGTCGAAGATACCAGCTGGCTGCAACTGTTTAATAAAAACACAGCACTCTGCAAACACGAAAGTGGACGTATAGGGTGTGACGCCTGCCCGGTGCTGGAAGGTTAATTGATGGGGTCAGCCGCAAGGCGAAGCTCTTGATCGAAGCCCCAGTAAACGGCGGCCGTAACTATAACGGTCCTAAGGTAGCGAAATTCCTTGTCGGGTAAGTTCCGACCTGCACGAATGGCGTAATGATGGCCAGGCTGTCTCCACCCGAGACTCAGTGAAATTGAACTCGCTGTGAAGATGCAGTGTACCCGCGGCAAGACGGAAAGACCCCGTGAACCTTTACTATAGCTTGACACTGAACATTGAACCTTGATGTGTAGGATAGGTGGGAGGCTTTGAAGTGTGGACGCCAGTCTGCATGGAGCCGACCTTGAAATACCACCCTTTAATGTTTGATGTTCTAACCTGGCCCCGTGATCCGGGGTAGGGACAGTGTCTGGTGGGTAGTTTGACTGGGGCGGTCTCCTCCCAAAGAGTAACGGAGGAGCACGAAGGTTAGCTAATCCTGGTCGGACATCAGGAGGTTAGTGCAAAGGCATAAGCTAGCTTGACTGCGAGAGTGACGGCTCGAGCAGGTGCGAAAGCAGGTCTTAGTGATCCGGTGGTTCTGAATGGAAGGGCCATCGCTCAACGGATAAAAGGTACTCCGGGGATAACAGGCTGATACCGCCCAAGAGTTCATATCGACGGCGGTGTTTGGCACCTCGATGTCGGCTCATCACATCCTGGGGCTGAAGTAGGTCCCAAGGGTATGGCTGTTCGCCATTTAAAGTGGTACGCGAGCTGGGTTTAGAACGTCGTGAGACAGTTCGGTCCCTATCTGCCGTGGGCGTTGGAAGATTGAGAGGGGCTGCTCCTAGTACGAGAGGACCGGAGTGGACGCACCGCTGGTGTTCGGGTTGTGATGCCAATTGCATTGCCCGGTAGCTACGTGCGGAAAAGATAAGCGCTGAAAGCATCTAAGCGCGAAACTTGCCTCGAGATGAGTCTTCCCTTGGACCTTGAGTCCACTGAAGGAACGTTTAAGACTAAGACGTTGATAGGCTGGGTGTGTAAGCGTAGCGATACGTTGAGCTAACCAGTACTAATGATCCGTGAGACTTAACCTTACAACACCGAAGGTGTTTTTAGAGAGACGAATTTAGCTTGTTCAAGATTGGAACCGATGGCCAGTGATGGCGGTTGGTAAAACAGAATTTGCCTGGCGGCGATAGCGCGGTGGTCCCACCTGACCCCATGCCGAACTCAGAAGTGAAACGCCGTAGCGCCGATGGTAGTGTGGGGTCTCCCCATGCGAGAGTAGGGAACTGCCAGGCATCAAATTTAGCAGTACCCCGGAAACGGGTGTGATACAAAATTCGGTGGAGCGGTAGTTCAGTTGGTTAGAATACCTGCCTGTCACGCAGGGGGTCGCGGGTTCGAGTCCCGTCCGTTCCGCCACCCTATTTAGGGGCGTAGTTCAATTGGTAGAGCACCGGTCTCCAAAACCGGGTGTTGGGGGTTCGAGTCCCTCCGCCCCTGCCAGATAAAAAGCCTTCTGTGAAAACAGAAGGCTTTTTTGTTTTTCCCCTAACAACGTTTTCGCACGACGTTATTTCACCGCGATAATACCGGCGCCCTCAGGCGCTCAGCATCAAAAAACGGCGCAGATCATGCACCATGGGGTGGATCTCATCTACACGGTCGCTGTTGCGCAGCCAGATGGCATAGATCGGCCTTATTAGCGTTTCTGGGTGGGTTAGCTGCTGTAAGTCACTGGCAGCCCAAGAGATGGGTAAAAACGCGCTGGCGTGCAGCTGACGCAGAATACGCTCGGCTATCAACAGTGAGCTACTCTCCAGCAGGGGAGCGCCACTCTCGATCAGCGGCGAGGGCTGTGGGCTGAAGTCGGCTCCCCAGTCGAGGCGAATGAATGGCCGTACCGACGCACTTTTGCCGGCGGCATAGAGCCCCAGCGTAAACTCACCGACCCGTTCGCTTGTAAACTCATCGGCTTTGGGGATTTCGGTTGCGATGAGCAGATCCAGATGGCGCTCATGCAGCTGGCGGATATGAATATGGCGTTGGCCTGTGCGGGCCTCTAGCATCTGCGTGGGATGATTGCCGTAGAGCCGGGCAAGCCAGTCGGTCAGCACAGACTCCCATAGCAATGCCGGAGCTCCCAGTGACAGCGCCTTATGCTGGCGGGCGTTGATCATCTCCTGCTTAGCCAATAGCCAGGTATTCATCAGATTCTCTGCATAGGGCACGAGAGTCTGCCCGGCCGGCGTGAGCTGAATGTTATTGCGGTGGCGAGTGAATAGCTCGGTACCTACTTGATTTTCCAACTGACGGATGCGGAAGCTGACGGCGGACTGTGTCAGGTACAGTGATTCGGCCGCCTTACCAAAGTGGCGGGTACGGCTGACTTCCAGAAAGGTTTTGAGTAATTCGGTATCCACGGCGTATCCATAAAAATTTTAATCATGATGATTTAAATGTTTTGTTTTACAGGTTGTCAAGGCTAACTAATACTCCGCGCCATAAATAGCACGGCCATAGAGAATTAGGAGCGTGTCAGATGGCGGAAAGCTTCCACACTACTCATCGTTTCTTTGATAACAAGCACTACCCGCGCGGCTTTTCGCGTCATGGGGACTTTACGATCAAAGAGGCTCAGCTACTTGAGCGTTTTGGGTATGCATTTAATGAATTGGATCTCGGTACTCGCGAGGCGCAGACAGACGAAGAAGCTCTGTTTGTTGCCGTATGCCGCGGTGAGCGTCAGCCTGCGACGGAGGCGGAGAAGGTATGGGCGAAGTATGTCACCCGTATCCGTCGTCCCAAGCGTTTTCATACGCTCTCCGGCGGTAAGCCGCAGATGGAAGGGGCTGAAGACTATACCGAGTCAGATGATTAATAAAAAAGCGGGGCAATGTTTGCCCCGCTTTTTTATGTCTGTCATCCCAGCCAGAAGCGCCAGCGCGCCTGCAGCCATTTAACCGGCACGGTGTCCCTAACCCCTTCAGCCACGATCTGCCATGCCTGAGAGACATGAACCGGCGTGGAGGCGTGCTGTACCCGGCACTGCCTGATGCCGCCGAACGTGGGACGTTTAAGCGGGGGATGCGCTGGCTTGACCAACGGTGCCGGATCGGGGCGCGCGGCTTCGTTGAGTAAGGCGCTGGGCCTGACCAGGGTGATATCCAACGGCAGGGTGCGCAGCATCTGCTGCAGGACGCGTACCGTGGCCGGATGCGGGTGACCGATGGCGATGGCGGAGCCATTGCGCCGCGCGAGGGTTATCGCGCGATTGAACTGCGTCCGGATGGCGCTCTCGCTCTGAGCGTCATCCAGAAAGACTTTGCGCTTGATAACCTTGATACCTGTCCCCTGGGCGGCATTGCTGACTTGGCTATGGCCAATGGTCATGCTGTCGAGAAAGTAGAGCAAATGGTATTGCTCCAGCGCCCGCATGACTTTTTGCATACCGGTTAGGCTGGAGGTCATGGCGCTGCCCATATGGTTGTTCATGCCGACGGCATAAGGCACGTTACCCACCGCCTGGCGGATAATCCTCTGGATCTCCGCCTCGCTCATGGCGGGCTGTAGGGTATCGCGCTCAAGCGGCTGTTTGCTGAGGGGGGCCATCGGTAGGTGGATCAAGATCTCGCGCCCCTGTGCGTGGGCGCGTAGCGCCATCTCGCGTGCGTGGGGCGCATTGGGCAAGACGGCGATGGTAACGGGTAACGGCATCTCCAGCACCTGGTTTTCTTCGCGGGGGCGATACCCGAAGTCATCGATGACGATGGCGAGCTTTCCGGCCAGCGCCGGCGCAGCCAGTGCGCTGCAAAGCAGCGCCAGTGAACTAAGACGGATCAGTGAGCGCAAGGCTTATTCCTTCTCTCTGTACCAGCGTAATGGCGAAGCGATGAATGCCAGCGTTAGCGCCCCAGCCACGGCCGCGGGTTCACCGCCTGCCCCTGACGACGAATTTCGAAGTACAGGGCCGACTGCCCCTGACCGCCGCTGTCACCGACCAGCGCAATCGGCTGCCCGGCTTTGACCTGCGCGCCGACGTTAACCAAGGCGCTCTGGTTATAGCCATACAGGCTCATGTCGCCCTTGCCGTGTTCAACGACAACCACCAGCCCATACCCCTGGAGCCAGTCGGCCAGCAATACGCGGCCGTCGGCGATGGCGCGGACTTCGCTGCCTTCCGGCGCGGCAATGACCATGCCTTTCCAGCGCAGTTCACCCTGCAACGGCTCACCAAAGCCATGGATAGTGCGTCCCCGTACCGGCCAGATCGCCTGACCAGCCGGGCGTCCCAGGCCGCCTGTTCTGGCCAGCAGCGCCCGCTCGTTTTCGCTGGGTTTATAGGTGGTGCCTTTTTTCTTGGCCTGGGCTTCTTTTGCTTTCATTTCGGCCCGAACGCGGGCGGCTTCACGTGCTTCGCGTTCGGCTCGGGCACGGGCCTCTCGTTCGGCGCGGGCTATCTTGTCGCGCAGGCGAGTTTCATTCTGGCGCAGCTCACCGAGCTGCTGCTGATCTTTGGCCAAAGAGCTCTCCAGCGCCGTCAGCGTTTTTTGGCGGTTGGCGCGCGCCTGTTGCAGCAGCTGCTGAGCCTGTTGCTGAGTAGCCAGAACCTCTTTTTGCTTGGTCTTAGCGCTTTCCAGCTCACGCTTTTGCTGGCTGAGGTCGGTGCGGGTCTCCTGCAGCGCGGCGATATTCTGCTGCCGGGCGATGTTCAGATAGCCGAAATAGGACAGCAACCGCTCACTGCGCTGGCTCTCTTCACCGTTGAGCAGGACCTGCATCCCAGTGTGGCGGCCGAGACGAAACGCCATATCCAGCTGCTGTGCTAATAGCTTACTCTGTCCATTCTCTTTGCTTTGCAGTTTGCGGATAGAGGTGCTGAGCGCGGTGACCTGCTGCTCAAGCTGGGTGAGTTCAGCCTGGGTATCGTGCAGGGCTCTGCCAGCCTGGGCTATTTGTTTTTCTTGGGCTTTGAGCTGATCTTGCAGGGATGCGCGCTGCTGCTGCTGCTGTTTGACGCTCTTCTCTTTTTCAGCAATGTCCTGCTGGATGGACTGTAGCTGCTGTTTGTTGCTGTCTGCGCTGAATGCGGCGCAGGGGAAAAGGCTGATGCCGGCGAACAGTGCGCCGGCACAGAAGATGGGCAGCAGGGGCGAGGCGCCGCGGAACGCGTGCGCCGCTGGAGCGGCGCACGGGGTACTTCCGACGGATGACGCTGAGCCTGCGCTGGGCATGTGAAACAGATCTTTTCCCCTCATGGGGATCGATTATTTCACGATGAACAGCGGCTTGCCAGTCATCTCTTGCGGGACATCCATCCCCATCAGGGTCAGCATGGTCGGGGCGATGTCGGATAGTTTCCCGCCCTCGACAGCGCTAGCCTGCTTGCCGATGTAGATCAGCGGTACCGGCAGGTTGGTGTGCGCCGTATACGGCTGGCCGCTTTCCTGATCGCGCATCAGCTCCGCGTTGCCGTGGTCGGCGGTAATCAGCAGCTGACCGTCGGCTTTCTGCACGGCGTCAACTACCTGGCCAATACAGGCGTCCAGCGCCTCGACGGCTTTGATCGCCGCATCGTAAACGCCGGTGTGGCCAACCATGTCGCCGTTCGGATAGTTACAGATGATAGTGTCATACTTGCCGCTGCTGATGGCGGAGAGCAGCTTTTCGGTCAGCTCGGCTGAACTCATCTCCGGCTGCAGATCGTAGGTCGCCACTTTCGGTGAGTTGATCAGGATGCGATCTTCACCGTTGAATGGATCTTCTACGCCGCCGTTATAGAAGAAGGTGACGTGCGCGTATTTTTCGGTTTCGGAGATGCGCAGCTGGGTTTTATTGTGCTTCATCAGCCACTCACCCAGGGTATTGCTCAGCGAGGCCGGCGGGTAGGCGCATTCGGTCTTGATGTCGGCGGCATACTCGGTCAGCATGACAAAGCTGCCCAGCTTAACGGTTTTGCGGCGGGTGAAGCCGTCGAAGTCAGCGTTCACGAAGGCGCGGGTGATCTGACGTGCGCGGTCGGCGCGGAAGTTCATGAAAATCAGCGCGTCGCCATCCTGCATTGCGGCGTCGGCCTGGCCTGCGGCGCGGATGACGGTCGGCTTAACAAACTCGTCATTTTCACCGCGGGCATAAGCAGCCTGCAGCCCATCGATGGCATTATCGGCGTGGAATTCACCCTTGGCGTCGGTCAACAGATCGTAGGCCAGCTCGACACGATCCCAACGGTTGTCGCGATCCATGGCGTAGTAACGGCCGATCAGCGAGGCGATGCGCCCTTTGCCGAGCTCGGCGAAATGGTCAGTGAATCGTTTCAGTGTTGATTCCGCACTACGCGGCGGGGTGTCGCGACCATCGAGGAAAGCGTGCAGATAGATGGCCTCTGCGCCGCGCTGGGCTGCCAGATCTACCATCGCCAGGATATGGTCTTCGTGGCTGTGTACTCCGCCAGGGGACATCAGGCCCATGATGTGTACTGCCTTACCGGCGGCAACGGCATCATCCACGGCGTGGGTCAGCGCGGCATTGCTGTAGAAGTCGCCCTCTTTGATCTCTTTGTCCAGACGGGTCAGATCCTGGTATACGATGCGCCCGGCGCCCAGGTTGACATGACCGACTTCGGAGTTGCCCATCTGACCATCCGGCAGGCCGACATCCAGACCGGATGCGGAGATCAGCGTATGCGGATATTCAGCCCACAGGCGGTTCATCACCGGACGCTTAGCGTTGAGAATTGCGTTGTCCTGCTGATCTTCACGGTAACCATAGCCGTCAAGGATCACCAGAACCATCGGTTTTTTGGCGTTCGACATTGCAACAACCTCATATGTTGATAAGTTCAAGAATGAATAGCCGTGCACACGCGGTGTGGACTACGCCAGCGCTGTCCAGTCGGCGCGAGCGGCAGGCGCAGTGCGGAAAGAGGCGGGACACAACCCAATATACACGGCTATTCTGTCGTGAATTAGCGTAATTTTACTACAATCCATGGCGGATTGGCTGCAGAAAGATCAAGGGAAGCCCTTTTGTGTCCCGTCCCGACGCGGGTGAGGCGATGGCCCGGGGTAAATTTTCGTGCCAGGCCGCAGTTTCAGCGCCCGGCGCTCGGTAATCGGCTGTATTTGGAGCGAGGCAAAGGTATACTCTGATCCTTTGATTTAGCCCTTAACCGATCGGGAGTAGTAACCCCCCATGCAAATGCAAGAGATTATGCAATTCGTCACTGCCCACCCCGTGCTGAGCGTGGCGTGGATTGTGCTGTTTGTGGCGGTTGTCGTCATGACCCTTAAAAGCCGTTTCTCTAAAGTGAAAGAGGTGAGTCGCGGCCAGGCGACCCATCTGATCAATAAAGAAGACGCCGTTGTCGTCGATACCCGGACGCGTGAAGAGTACCGCAAAGGGCATATCGCCAACGCCGTAAACCTGACGCCGAGCGAGCTGAAGAGCGGTAGCCTTGGTGAGCTAGATAAGCATAAGTCACAGCCGGTGATCGTCGTGTGTGCTAACGGTATGACCTCCCGTCAGTCCGGCGAGCATTTGGTTAACGCCGGGTTTGCGCAGGTATATTCTCTGAAAGACGGTATCGCCGGCTGGCAGGGTGATAATCTGCCCTTAGCCCGCGGTAAATAAGCAGATATTGACTGAGGAGTCATCATGGCCAACGTTGAAATTTATACCAAAGCGACCTGCCCATTTTGCCTGCGCGCCAAGGCGCTGCTGACGGCCAAGGGCGCCGGGTTTGACGAGATCGCTATCGATGCAAACTCGGAAAAGCGCGAGGAGATGATCGCGCGTAGCGGCCGTACTACCGTACCGCAGATTTTTATCGACGGGCGTCATATTGGTGGCTGTGATGACCTGCACGCGCTGGATGCCCGCGGTGAACTTGACCCGCTGCTGTAAACCGGCATTGATGTTTGATAGGGATTACCCCATTACCTAAAGATTAGGAACCAACCATGTCTGAACAAAATAACACTGAAATGTCCTTCCAGATCCAGCGTATCTACACGAAGGACATCTCCTTTGAAGCGCCGAACGCACCGGCCGTTTTCCAGAAAGAGTGGCAGCCGGAGGTGAAACTGGATTTGGATACGGCCTCCAACCAGCTGGCTGATGGGGTGTTTGAAGTGGTTCTGCGCGTGACGGTTACCGCGACCATGGGTGACGAAACGGCGTTTCTGTGTGAAGTCCAGCAGGCGGGTATCTTTACCATCGCCGGCATCGAAGGTACCCAGATGGCTCACTGCCTGGGCGCCTACTGCCCGAATATCCTGTTCCCATACGCCCGCGAATGCATCACTAACCTGGTGGCCCGCGGCACCTTCCCGCAGCTGAACCTGGCACCGGTTAACTTTGACGCGCTGTTCATGAGCTATCTGCAGCAGCAGGCCGGCGAAGAGCCGACTCAGGAAGCGTAATGACAACGCCTGTCGCTTCCATGGCCGTTATCGGTGCCGGTTCTTACGGCACCGCATTGGCCATTACGCTGGCCCGTAACGGGCACCCGGTGGTGCTGTGGGGGCACGATCCAGCGCACATCGCGGCGCTGGAGGCTGCACGCTGCAATCAAGCCTTTTTGCCGGACGTCCGTTTCCCTGACACGCTGTCGCTGGAGACGGATTTGTCCCGTGCGCTGTCAGCCAGCCGCGATGTCCTCGTGGTCGTGCCGAGCCACGTGTTTGGTGACGTATTGCGTCAGTTGCGTCCCCACCTGAGGCCGGATGCGCGTCTGGTGTGGGCAACCAAGGGGCTGGAGGCGGAAACCGGGCGTTTATTGCAGGACGTGGCGCGTGAGGCGCTGGGGCCGGATATTCCGCTGGCGGTGATCTCCGGGCCGACCTTTGCCAAAGAGCTGGCGGCGGGGTTGCCGACGGCGATCGCCGTGGCCTCTCAGGACGCGGCGTTTGCCGAGGCGCTACAGCAGCTGCTGCACTGCGGCAAGAGCTTCCGCGTCTATCGTAACCCGGACTTCATCGGCGTACAGCTGGGCGGTGCGGTCAAAAACGTTATCGCTATCGGTGCCGGTATGTCGGATGGCATCGGCTTTGGCGCCAATGCCCGTACGGCCCTGATCACCCGCGGTCTTGCTGAAATGAGTCGGTTAGGGGTTGCTCTTGGCGCCGATCCGGCGACCTTTATGGGGATGGCCGGCCTGGGTGATCTGGTGTTGACCTGTACCGACAATCAGTCGCGCAACCGCCGCTTTGGCATCATGCTGGGGCAGGGGATGGGCGTCGATGAGGCCCAGACGCAGATAGGTCAGGTAGTCGAGGGTTACCGCAACACCAAAGAAGTGATGTCGCTGGCGCAGCGCTATGGCGTGGAGATGCCGATCACCGAGCAGATCTATCAGGTGTTGTATCGCCATAAGGATGTTCGTGAGGCGGCGCTCTCGTTGCTGGGGCGCGCCAGCCGGGATGAAAATGCCCGGTGATACGTTGGCGGGTATCTGCCGGGCCGGCGGATACCCGCTCTTTCCTCTCAGGGTGTGAGTCTCTCGGGATAATCATCACTCTCCCCTTGACCGGGCGCCACCGCGTCTGATTAATTACATCATTTATCGTCAGATTTTCTCCATTCTCTCTTTACCCCGGCTGGGTGACTCTCCCGGCAGCGTCGCTATTTCGGCGGCGACAGGCCTGTGCGTCTGACGTGACGGAGGGAGCGCAGAGGATCTGTTATTCGCATCGGCCGCCGCCTACTACGAGGATGGGAGCAATATCATGTCGACAGAAGAATTGGAAATCATCTGGCAAAATATTAAAACAGAGGCTCGGGGACTGGCGGAGTGCGAGCCGATGCTGGCCAGTTTTTTCCATGCCACCTTGCTGAAGCATGAAAACCTGTCCGGTGCCTTGAGCTATATTTTGGCTAATAAATTAGCTGATCCGATTATGCCGGCTATCGCGATCCGTGAAGTGGCCGAAGAGGCCTATCGCGCCGATCCCAGCATGGTGGAGTATGCCGCGCGCGATATCCTGGCGGTTCGCCAGCGCGATCCGGCGGTAGATAAGTATTCGACGCCGCTGCTGTACCTCAAAGGGTTTCATGCGCTGCAGGCCTATCGTATTGGACACTGGCTATGGCGCCAGGAGCGGCGAGCACTGGCTATTTATCTGCAGAATCAGATCTCGGTGGCCTTTGGCGTCGATATTCATCCGGCAGCGCGCATTGGCTGCGGGATCATGCTCGATCATGCCACCGGGATTGTTATCGGTGAAACGGCGGTCGTGGAGAATGATGTCTCGATCCTGCAGTCAGTGACGCTGGGCGGTACCGGGAAAGAGTGCGGCGATCGTCATCCTAAGATCCGTGAAGGGGTGATGATCGGTGCGGGTGCTAAAATTCTGGGTAATATCGAGGTGGGACGCGGTGCCAAGATCGGCGCAGGGTCCGTGGTGCTGCACCCGGTACCCGACCATACGACGGTGGCGGGCGTTCCGGCGCGGATCGTCGGCCGTCCGGAGAGCGATAAGCCATCCATGGACATGGATCAGCGCTTTAACGGCAGCAGCCATGACTTTGCGGACGGCAGCGGTATTTAACCGAGGTCGATTGTACCGTGAGAGGGACGTCTATGACGTCCCTCGCGCGTTATTGACGCCGCAGGGCGCCGGGATAGCCCAGCTGGCGCCACGCCTCATACACGACGACGGAAACCGCGTTAGACAGGTTCATGCTGCGGCTACTGGCCAGCATGGGGATGCGGATTTTCTGCGCTGCCGGCAGGCTGTCTAGGATCGTGGCCGGCAGGCCGCGGGTCTCCGGGCCAAAGAGCAGGTAGTCGCCGTCGCGATAGGTCACCTCGCTGTGGGCCGGGGTTCCCTTGGTCGTTAGAGCGAACAGCCGCGTCGGTTTTTCACCGCCGAGGAAGGCCGAATAGTTATGGTGACGGCGAATGCTGGCGAACTCATGGTAGTCCAGCCCGGCGCGGCGCAGGCGCTTATCGTCCCAGGTAAAGCCCAGGGGCTCTATCAGGTGCAGGTGAAAGCCGGTATTGGCACACAGTCGGATGATGTTACCGGTGTTGGGTGGAATTTCAGGTTCGAAGAGTACGATATTCAGCATTTGCGCCCCCAGATGTCAGGGGGCGCAGTATAGCGCAGCGCGTCAGGCTTTGCCCGCGCTGCTGCGCGTGGAGAGCGGTAGCCACAGCGTCAGGCGCAGACCGCCCAGCGGGCTGTCCTCGGCCCGCACCCAGCCATGGTGCTGTTCAACCACCGTAGAGACGATCGCTAGCCCCAGCCCGGTGCCGCCGGACTCGCGATCGCGCGCCTCATCGGTACGATAGAACGGGCGGAAGATCTGCTCACGATCCTGGGGAGCGACGCCCGGACCGTCATCGTCTACGTGGATGGTGATCCCGAGTCCATCACAGCTGAAGTGGATCGCGATATGGTGGTTGGAGTAGCGCAGGGCGTTGCGTACGATATTTTCGAACGCGCTGTCCAGCGCCGAGTGGCTGCCGAATAGCGGCCATGGGCCGGGAGGGGCGGTGACCTCCAGCTTTTTGCCGCGCTGTTCGGCTTCGAAGCTGGCGTTATCCAATACGTCAGACCACAGCTCATCCGCTCGCAGGGGCTCCCGCTCCAGCTCGGTTTTGTGCTGGTTGCGCGACAGCGCCAGCAGATCGTTGATCATGCTGTCCAGGCGCAGAGCCTCGGTTTCAATACGCGCCAGCTCGCTGTACTCGCCGTGGCGCCGGCGCATCAGGGCCGTGGCCAGCTGTAGCCGGGTCAACGGTGTACGCAGCTCGTGAGAGATATCGGAGATCAGACGCTGCTGCGCCTTCACCATCCCCTCAAGGGCGCTGACCATCTGGTTGAAGCTGACCCCGGTGGCCAAAAACTCCTGTGGCCCGGACTCCAGCTCAGGGTGCTGACGCAGGCTCCCGCTGGCGACCTCATCCGCCGCCATTTTCAGCTTACGCGCCGGGCTGGCCAGACTCCACGCCAGCCACAGCAGCAGCGGTGAGCTGATCAGCATGGTGACGAGCAACAGCAGCAGCGGACGATCGAACAGCAGGTTTACAAAGTCGGACTGCGGGCTGTTAGCGGGACGGATCAGATACAGCTGGTAGTTGTCCTCGCCGTCGCGGATCGGAAAGGGGCCCAGGATCTCCAGGCGCCCATATTTTTTCTTCTTGGGGTGATCGGCATTGTCGGACTGGCCGATAAAGTTACGCACGATCTGCATCTCGTTGCGCTGGGCCCCGATCACCCGTCCTTCACTGGTCACCAGCAGCAGGCGCTGCCCCGGCGGAGACCATTTATCGATGGCGCGGAACAGGCGCCGCCACCACAGCAGATCGTTTGGGGGGTCGACGGCCAGCTCGGCTTCTACGTGCTGCTCCAGCATGACGCCCTGGCGTCGCTCACTGTCCAGAAGACTGGTTATCTGGCGTGAGTCGAGCTTGGGCAGCATCAGTACCACCATCAGTACCAGCGCCAGCGTCAGCCAAAAAATGGCAAAAATACGCGCCGTCAGGCTATTGATCATGAAACGGATACCATCAGATAGCCGCGCCCGCGCAGCGTTTTAAACCACGGCTGGCCATCCTGGCGCTCCGGCAGTTTGCGGCGGAGGTTAGAGATATGCATGTCGATGGCGCGATCGAAGGGGGTCAGACGTTTACCCAAGACCTCCTGGCTAAGATGTTCGCGCGATACAACCTGCCCCAGATGCTGTGCCAGCAGGTACAGCAGAGTAAATTCGGTGCCGGTGAGTTCCAGGGGCTGGCCGTCAAAGCTGGCCTCTTGGCGGCCGGGATTCAGCTGCAGGCGATCGACCTGTAGGATCGGCGCACCGCTATCGCTGTTTTGCTGTTGTTCATTCCAGTTAGAGCGGCGCAGGATAGCCCGAATACGGGCAACCAGTTCGCGGTCATTAAAGGGTTTCGGCAGGTAGTCGTCTGCGCCCAACTCCAGCCCCAGCACCCTGTCGAGCTCGCTGCCGCGGGCGGTGAGCATAATAACCGGCGTCTGGTGGTGTTGACGCAGCTCTTTGAGGGTATCGATACCGTTTTTCTTCGGCATCATGACATCCAGCAGCAGCAGATCGATGCTGGCGTCCAGCATCGCCAATGCTTGCTCACCATCGTGAGCGACGATGACTTCAAATCCTTCAAGATCAAGAAGCTCTTGCAGAAGCGACGTCAGTTCGCGATCGTCATCAACCAGTAATATCTTATTCATTGGGTGTTACCTCCTGACGCAAAATACGATATCAAATGCCGCTAATCCATGACTTTACTTAGTTTTACATCCCCTGACGCATGTTTTCAGCTGTATGGGTAGACTACATACATCGATTCAATGAGCGGGCCGGTACTTAGGAGTGAGAGATGCATAAAACTGCAACCCTGACCATGGCCGTCCTGTTTATGATGACCTCCGTCGCTGTATACGCCGATGAAGGTGAACCGGTATGTCGCTGGCATCAGGGTAACGATATGATGCAACAGAGTATGGATCATAACTACATGTTTGATGGTGTGAACCTTACTGAACGACAGCGTCAGCAGATGCGGGATTTAATGCAGACGACGCGTCACGGTTTTTCGAGCATAAAGCTGCATGATATCGAAGCCATGCATCGCCTGGTGACGACAGAAAATTTTGATGAGGCCGCGGTGAAAGCCCTGGCTGAGAAGATGGCGCAGGAGAGCGTGATCCGCCAGGTCGAAATGGCCCGGATACGCAATATGATGTTTAACCTCCTCACGCCGGATCAGAAGTCCCAGTTAAACGCACGCTATCAGCAGAAAATTGCCGGTTGGCAGCAGCAGATAGCGTACATGCAGAATACTTCTGCCCAGAAGTAGTGTACGACCGAGTAGCACCCTGTTTTTCCTTGCCATAGACACCATCCCTGTCTTCCCCGCCATGATGGCGGGGCTTTTTTTTGTCTGTAATTCGCTATACTGGGCGGCTGATTAAACAACCTTTGGGTGAACTATGCATCAGCAATATGCTCGATTGGTGAAGGTGGCCGCGCTTAGCGCGACGGCGACAGCCACTATCTTGCTGATTTTGAAAATTTTAGCCTGGTGGCATACCGGGTCGGTCAGCCTGCTGGCGTCGCTGGTGGACTCGCTGGTCGATATCGCGGCCTCGTTGACCAATCTGCTGGTGATCCGCTACGCCCTGCAGCCGGCGGATAAGGATCATACCTTTGGCCACGGCAAGGCCGAGTCGCTGGCCGCGCTGGCACAGAGTATGTTCATCTGTGGTTCCGCGCTGTTCCTGTTCCTGACCGGTTTCCAGCACCTGCTCAAGCCGGAGCCGATGAACGATCCCGGCGCCGGGATTTGGGTTACGGCGTTTGCGCTGGTGTGTACCCTGGCGCTGGTGACCTTTCAACGCTGGGTGGTACGTAGGACCCAGAGTCAAGCGGTGCGCGCCGACATGCTGCATTACCAGTCCGACGTGTTGATGAACGGGGCCATTCTGGTCTCTCTGGGATTGAGCTGGTACGGTGTGGCCAGGGCTGACGCGCTGTTCGCGCTGGGGATCGGGGTCTATATCCTCTACAGCGCCCTGCGTATGGGGTACGATGCGGTGCAGTCCCTGCTCGATCGGGCTCTGAGCCCCGAGGAGCGGCATCTGATCGTCCGTATTGTCCGCGAGCACC
The DNA here is from genome assembly GCF_000800725.1 of Edwardsiella sp. EA181011. Classification (NCBI taxonomy): domain Bacteria; kingdom Pseudomonadati; phylum Pseudomonadota; class Gammaproteobacteria; order Enterobacterales; family Hafniaceae; genus Edwardsiella; species Edwardsiella sp. EA181011. Next base: position 731,959 of record NZ_CP011364.1, read on the forward strand.
GCGGCGTCCTGGGCGTACACGATCTGCGTACCCGCCAGTCCGGCCCAACCCGTTTTATTCAGTTACATCTAGAGATGGACGATACGCTGCCGTTGGTAGATGCTCATGCTATCGCCGACGGCGTTGAGCACGATCTCCTGCAGCACTTCCCCGCCGCGGACGTGATTATTCATCAGGATCCTACCTCGGTGGTTCCCGCTGAACAAAAAGGGCTGTGGGAGAGCTAAAAAAATACCAGTTTGTGAGCCGGGTTACAGCGCGGCTATTTTTTTCGCGCAGTAAAATATTTACCATGTAGTGGGCTGACCTGAATCAATTCAGCTTGATTACTTTGCTATAATATTACACAGTAATTAAATTGAGTGTTCATTTTCTGTACCAGCAGGCGGAGTCCACGGCCAGCGGCGCTGGCGATGGGCAAGCGTGGGGTGTCGCGTAGGCCGTCGCCATTCCCGACGGCCGGGGCCAGGGTTGTACGCGCCAAGCCATTCCTAAGAAATAGTATCCACAAGCTCAGAGGTAGTCATGATCAAAAAAATCGGTGTTTTGACCAGTGGCGGTGATGCGCCGGGCATGAACGCGGCCATCCGCGGCGTCGTGCGTGCGGCCTTATCCAAAGGGTTAGACGTTTACGGCATCCATGATGGCTACCTCGGTCTGTATGAAGGACGCATTGAACAACTGGATCGCTATAGCGTTTCCGACGTGATCAACCGCGGCGGCACTTTCCTTGGCTCAGCCCGCTTCCCGGAGTTTCGCGACGAGAAAGTGCGTGAAAAGGCCGTAGAGAATATGCGTGAGTTTGGCTTGGATGCGCTGGTGGTGATCGGCGGCGACGGTTCTTATCTGGGGGCTAAGCGCCTGACCGAGATGGGATTCCCCTGTATTGGCCTGCCGGGAACTATCGATAACGATGTGGCCGGCACCGATTACACCATCGGGTATTTTACGGCGCTGGAAACTGTTGTGGAGGCCATTGACCGTCTGCGCGATACCTCCTCTTCACACCAGCGTATCTCCATCGTCGAGGTGATGGGGCGCTACTGTGGCGACCTGACGCTGGCGGCGGCGATCGCCGGCGGCTGCGAATATATCGTGCTGCCGGAGGTGGAATTCAAGCGCGAAGAGCTGGTCGAAGAGATTCAGGCCGGCATCACTAAAGGCAAGAAGCACGCTATCGTTGCCATCACCGAGCATATCTGTGATGTGGATGAGCTGGCCAAGTTTATCGAACAGGAGACCGGCCGCGAAACTCGCTCGACCGTACTGGGACATATCCAGCGCGGCGGTGCGCCGGTGGCCTATGACCGTATCCTTGCGTCCCGCATGGGAGCCTACTCCATTGAGCTGCTGCTGCAGGGATACGGCGGCCGCTGCGTGGGGATCCAGAACGAAAAGCTGGTGCATCACGACATCATCGATGCGGTTGAAAATATGAAGCGTCCGTTTAAGGGCGATTGGCTGGATACTGCCAAGATACTGTTCTAACGGCGCTTGTAGCGCCTCTGCCTCACAGGGCCCCGCGTGCGGGGCTTTTTTATGAACGGTGCGCGGACGCTGCCAAAAAAAACGGCTCCCATCGGGAGCCGTTGCATTCGGCGCTGACAGAGCGGCGCTTTAGGCTTTAGCGGCGGCGGCAGCGCGCACGATGGTGGCGAACGCGTCGGCCTTCAGTGAGGCCCCGCCGACCAGCGCACCGTCGATATCCGGCTGCTTGAACAGATCGGCCGCATTGGCTGCGTTGACAGAGCCGCCGTACTGGATGATGACGTCCTGTGCGGCTTCAGCGTCGTGCTTGGCAACGTGATCGCGGATAAATTTGTGTACCGCCTGAGCCTGTTCCGGCGTGGCAGATTTGCCGGTGCCGATGGCCCATACCGGTTCATAGGCGATAACGGTGCCTTTAAACACCTGGGCACCCATGGTTTTCAGTACGGCATCCAGCTGGCGGGCGCAGACCTCTTCCGTTTTTCCGGCTTCGTTTTCGGCTTCCGTCTCACCGATGCACAGTACCGGGATCAGACCGGCTTCTTTCAGCGCGGCAAATTTTTCTGCGATGAACGCGTCGCCTTCTTTGTGGTAGGTACGGCGCTCTGAGTGACCAATGATGATGTATTTGGCACCGATGTCTTTCAGCATCGCTGCGGAGATTTCTCCGGTGAATGCGCCGGAGGCATTGATACCGACGTCCTGGGCACCGAGGGCGATACGGCTACCGGCCAGTTCGTGGGCGGCCATATCCAGATAGACTGCCGGCGGGGCGATGGCGACATCGCAGTTTGCAACGTCGCTCAGTTCACCGCGCAGGGCGGCAACCAGTTCATGAACCATGTGGCGGCTACCGTTCAGTTTCCAGTTACCCATAACTAATGGTTGACGCATTTTCTTTCCTCCAATTGGGAAACACATAATCGAAATCAACTCGCCTTGTCGGCATATTCGGTCTGACAGTATAAAAATCTTGGGCGTCAGACACTTTGTTTTCCATCATCAAATGGCTAGGGACCTCAGGATCCAGCACCCTCTGATAGTGAAAGCTTAATCGGTTCAACAGCGAAAGTAATGCCTTTTTCACCGCTATCAGATACCACATAGCGTAAAGAACCATCCTGCTGGCTGTAATAGGGCTGGCTGCGGCCGCGGCTCAGGAGCTCTGCGGCTTTCTCTAGGCTCTGCTGCGGGGAGAGGGTCGGGGAGAAGCTTTGCATCAGGGCGGCCATGTAGCGGATAGCCAGCTGGCGATCGGGCGTTTCAGCGCCGTTGCGGGCGCCCCGTTTCCCTTTGCCCCGCTCCCCGTCCTCGCGGGGGAGATAAGTTATCTGCAGACTCTTGATTTTGCCGGTACCTTTCTCCAGAACAACTGAGGAGTAAACGGCGGCATTGATGCGCGTCGCGGCCCGGGTCAGCGGCAGATTTTCATCTCTGACGCTGATGGCGCGGTACTCTTCCAGCGGCAGCGATGGAAAAGCCTGATTATAGTGAGCGCGGAAGTTGACCAAGGTGAGATCGAACGTCGGTGCGCCGGGGCGCAGATAGGGTGCGGGCTGAGGCGCCTCTCCGGTGGTCTGCGGCGGTGCGGCATAGACGGCCGGCTGATAGGCCAGCAAGAACAGGGATAATAGCGTGATCCGTGACATGATTCTGATCCGGTATACAGCGGGATGGCGATCCGAAAGATGATTAAAGCGTTTTCTGACGCCGGTTGTCAAAAAGGTGCGTAAAAATTCCGCGATGCGGCGCCGGGATCGGGTACACTGCGCCGCTCTGTTGACTGAACCGAACGACAAAAGGATGAGTGATGGGCCTACAACAGTGGTGTTTTTCTCTGCGCGGCCGCCTGGGCCGTCAGGCATTCTGGATTTGGATGGGCGTCTGGGCGCTGCTGCTGCTGGCGCTGTTCTCTCTGGCCGGTGCGGCGCTGATCCCGTTACAGGCCGCGGCGTTTCTATTGGTTCTCTCGCTGTGGCCCACGGCTGCGGTATGGGTCAAGCGTCTGCACGATCGCAATAAGTCGGGGTGGTGGGCGCTGCTGGCGGTGGTGGCGTGGATACTGGCCGCCGGGAACTGGGAGATCCTGGGCGGGCTGTGGACATGGGCGCTGGGGCGATTTTTGCCGCTGCTGATCTACGTCATGCTGCTGCTGGACTGCGGTGTCTTCGTTGGTTCGGCGGGCGATAACCGCTATGGACCTCCGCCGCCGGCGCTGAACTGGCGCCGCATCGGAGCGTAAGCCGGAGGGACGACGCCGGAAAGTCCCGGCGTCAGACGTATCACCAGTAGTGTTCGCTGGTGATCTGGCCCGGTTTGCGGCGCAGATGCTTGCGCATCGCGCGGGTCTCTTTCAGCAGCTGCTGCGTATCTCGTACCATCTGAGGGTTCCCACACAGCATGACGTGGCTCTCCTCTGCGCTGATCGGCAGGCCAACGGCAGCCTCCAGCGCGCCGCTGGCGATCAGATCGGGGATACGCCCCTGCAGGGCTCCGGGCGCCGCCTCGCGGCTGACGACGGCCTGGATGCACAGCTTACCGCCGTAGCGCTGCGCCAGATGCTGCATCTGCGGCAGGTAGCTGAGATCGGCGGCGTGGCGGACGGCGTGTACCAGCACCAGATGGTCAAAGCGGGTCAGGTCGTGGCCCTCTTCCAGCATGGACAGATAGGGCCCGAGCGCGGTGCCGGTGGCCAGCATCCACAGCGTCCCGCAGTCCGGAACCTCATCCAGCACAAAAAAGCCGTTGGCTTCATCGCTGACCAGCAGGGTATCGCCCGGCTGTAGCGCCGCCAGGCGCGGGCTGAGCAGTCCGTCCGGTACCGTGACCAGATAAAACTCTAGCGTGTCGCTGCTTGGCGGATTGACGAAGGAGTAGGCGCGCTGAACGCGTTCGCCGCCGATATCCATCCCCAGCTTGCCAAATTGCCCGGCCTGAAACGGCTTGATGGGCGCCTGCAACTGAATACTGAACAGTTTATCGGTCCAGTGCTGAACCTGTGTGATGGTGCCCGTTACCCATTCGGCCATACGTGAATCACTCCCGGGATGTTATGCGGTAGGCGCAGCGGCGTGAGTCACTGATGATGTGCTCCACGCGCTCAACGTGATACTTCGAGCCCAGCAGGCGGTTGAGCAGCCGCAGCTCGGAGTGACACAGCTTACCGCAGGTATTGGCGGCGACGCCAATCGGACAGTGGTTTTCAATCAGTACCACCGCATTATTTTCGAATTCGACCTCTGCCATATAGCCATCGTCCTGGCGCAGGCGCGCCAGTGCCAGAAAGCGAGCCTCACCTTCAGGATGTTGCGCCAGCTCGCTGACGTAGCGGGCATACAGGGCATCCTCGCGGATCTCGATCAGCTGCTCAACGCCCTGGCTGCCGAACAGCTTTTGCGTCCCTTCCAGCAGCGTGCGCGACAGATCGCGGTGGCGATCGGGGAATTGGGCATGGCCTTTATTGGTCAGCGACCAGAAGCGAGTGGGGCGCCCCACCTTGGTGCGGGACTCTTCGTAGCACACCAGCTCGCGCTGCTCAAGCTGCTGTAAATGCTGACGCACGCCCATAGTGGTAATGGCAATGCGTTCGGCCAGCATTTTTGCCGACTGTGGTCCTAGGCTTTTTAGCTGAAGCAGAATCAATTCAGGTGTCTTCATGGCACAGATCCTTGTGGTAAGCGAGACATTAATGAACGATTCAGTTTAATAACTTATAAAACATCGTTAAATGATAAATGCTCTTTATTTTAAATTGGTCGCAGAATAGCTGCCGAGTTGTCACATTTACTTTACGCCTGCGGCGATAACATCTGACAACAAAAATCAGGGTAAAGAGCGAGTGGTTGAATATTTTTTAGCTTTATCTGTTAGATTATGCGCCAGAATATGGTCATTGATTCTACACATATGGCCAAGTAATGGTTTATAATTCTGGTTAATAATGCGTTGGTAAACGTAACATAATGAGAAAGCTAGAAAATTTTCACCTGTTGGTCATGTTGATCCTGTTGGTTGCCGTCGGTCAGATGGCACAGACGATTTATGTTCCCTCAATCCCGGATATGGGACGCGATCTGGGCGTGCGCAGCGGCGCGATACAAAGCGTGATGGCGGCATATTTGCTGACCTATGGTGCCTCGCAGTTGATCTATGGTCCGCTCTCCGATCGCATCGGCCGTCGGCCGGTGATCCTGGCCGGGATGGGCATTTTTATGCTGGGCGCGCTGCTGGCGCTGCTGGCGCCCAGTCTGCACCTGCTGGTGATAGCGGCGGCGCTACAGGGGATGGGTACCGGCGTCGCCGGGGTGATGGCCCGCACCATGCCGCGCGATCTGTACAACGGTACCGCGTTGCGTTACGCCAATAGCCTGCTGAACATGGGGATTCTGGTCAGCCCGCTGCTGGCGCCGGTGATCGGTGGCCTGCTGGACGCCTTTATCAGCTGGCGCGCCTGCTATGCGTTCCTGCTGCTGCTGTGCGCCGGGGTGGCCTATAGCATGTTCCGCTGGCTGCCGGAGACCCGACCGGCCGCGGCGGGTCACAGCAACCTGTTCAGCAGCTACCGTCAGCTGCTGGGGTGCGGCAGCTTCGTCTGCTATCTGGTGATGCTGATCGGAGGACTGGCGGGGGTCGCGGTGTTTGAGGCCTGCTCCGGCGTTCTGCTGGGCGGCGTGCTGCACTTAAGCGGTATTGTGGTCAGTATTCTGTTTATTCTGCCGATCCCGGCGGCGTTCTTTGGCGCGTGGTACGCTGGGCGTCCGGGTAAACCCTTCGCTACCCTGATGTGGCATGCGGTGCTGAGCTGCCTGTTGGCTGGGGTGCTGATGTGGATGCCGAGCTGGTTTGGCATCATCAATATCTGGACGCTGATCGTACCGGCGGCGCTGTTCTTTTTTGGCGCCGGCATGTTGTTTCCGCTGGCGACGACCGGTGCCATGGAGCCGTTTCCGCTGTTGGCCGGGGCCGCCGGCGCGCTGGTGGGGGGACTGCAGAACGTCGGATCTGGCGCGATGGCCTGGTTTTCCGCCCTGCTACCGCAGAACGGGCAGTTTAGCCTGGGGATGCTGATGAGTGCGATGGCAGTAATGATTTTGCTGTGCTGGCTGCCGATTGCGCACAAGGTGCGTCAGCAGGGACAGATCATGTAATACGCAGGATGTCGGACTGATACACAGCGGCGTACCGAAGGGCACGCCGTTTTACGTTGGCCGCCCGCGCCGTTACAGAATGATATCGCGGATCTGGGCGTCTTTACGCTCCAGATAGTGGGTCGACCGGATGCGGCGAATGGTGCGGGACTTACCGCGGATCAGCAGGGTTTCGGTGGTGGCGACGTTACCCTTACGATAGATGCCCTCCAGCAGGTCACCCTTGGTGATCCCGGTAGCGGAGAAGATCACGTTATCGTTGCGCGCCATATCGCCGAGGGTCAGCACCTCACCGGCGCAGATCCCCATCTGCTCACAGCGCTGTAGCTCCTGTTCGCCCAGGCGGCGGTTTTCCGGCGTATCGCCTTTCACCTGGTGGCGGGCCAGCAGGCGGCCCTGCATGTCGCCGTCCAGCGCGCGGATCACCGCGGCGGAGACAACCCCCTCAGGCGCGCCGCCGATGCCATACATGACATCCACTTCGCTTTCCGGCATGCAGGTCAGGATCGAGGCCGCGACGTCGCCGTCGGGAATGGCAAAAACGCGTACGCCCAACGCCTGCATCGCGGCGATGTTAGCGTCATGACGCGGCTTGGCCAGGGTGATCACCGTCAGATGGGACAGCGGCTTGCCCAGGCGGTCGGCAATGTTGCGCAGGTTGGTCTCCAGCGGCAGATTGAGATCGACGCAGCCTTTGGCCTGAGGGCCGACGACCAGCTTCTCCATATACATATCCGGCGCATGCAGGAAGGTGCCTTTATCGCCGACGGCCATCACCGCCAGCGCGTTGGCCTGCCCCATGGCGGTCATGCGGGTTCCCTCAATCGGGTCGACGGCGATGTCGACCTGATCGCCCTGGCCGCTGCCGACGCGCTCACCGATGTACAGCATCGGCGCCTCGTCGATCTCCCCTTCGCCGATGACGATCTCCCCGTCGATATCGACCTGATTGAGCATGATGCGCATGGCGTTGACCGCGGCGCCGTCCGCCGCATTTTTGTCGCCGCGCCCTAACCACTTATATCCGGCCAGTGCCGCGGCTTCGGTGACGCGGGAGAACTCGATGGCTAATTCACGTTTCATGATGGTCCTGCAGTGATGAGATAAATAAGCAATAAGATGACGGGGGGCGATTCTAGCACAGGCGCAGTGAAACGTTTGCGTTGGAAAAACGCCGTAACCTTGACCAAAAATAAAAAAGGGGGCGATTCATTCGCCCCCGCCGTCGGCCTATCACCGGTGATCAGTCGTGATCTTCCCAGGCCTGCGCGCGCGCCACCGCTTTCTTCCAGCCGCTGTAGCGATAGTTGCGCTCGACGGTTTCAATGCCGGGGCGGAACTCACGCTCAATGCTGGCCTTGCTGCTCAGCTCCTCCAGATCGCTCCAGTAGCCGACGGCCAGGCCGGCCAGGTAGGCCGCGCCGAGCGCCGTGACCTCCAGCACCGCCGGGCGTTCAACCCGAGTCCCGAGGATATCTGACTGGAACTGCATCAGGAAGTTGTTGGCCACCGCGCCGCCGTCGACGCGCAGGGACTGCAGGCGGGTATTGGCGTCGGCCTGCATGGCATCCAGCACATCGCGGGTTTGGTAGGCGATGGACTCCAGGGTGGCGCGGATGATGTGGTTATTGTTGACACCGCGGGTCAGGCCAAAGATGGCACCGCGGGCATAAGGGTCCCAGTAAGGGGCACCCAGGCCGGTAAAGGCCGGCACCACGTAGACGCCGTTGCTGTCTTTTACCTTGGTGGCAAAGTACTCGGAGTCTGCCGCGTCGTTGATGAGCTTCAGCTCGTCGCGCAGCCACTGAATCGAGGCGCCGCCGATGAATACCGCCCCCTCCAGCGCGTAGTTCACCTCGCCGCGCGGGCCGCAGGCGATGGTGGTCAGCAGGCCGTGCTGTGACGGTACCGCCTCTTTGCCGGTGTTCATCAGCAGGAAGCAGCCGGTGCCGTAGGTGTTCTTTGCCATCCCCGGCTGCACACACAGCTGGCCAAACAGCGCCGCCTGCTGGTCACCGGCGATACCGGCGATAGGGATACGGGTTCCGCCCTTGCCGCCGATGTTGGTTTTTCCATAGATTTCGGAGGAGGCGCGCACCTGCGGCAGCATCGCGCGCGGGATATCCAGGACCTCCAGCATGCGCTCATCCCAGTCTAGCGTGTGGATGTTGAACAGCATGGTGCGGGAGGCGTTGGTGTAGTCGGTGACGTGTACCCGCCCTTGGGTCATCTTCCATACCAGCCAGGTATCGACGGTGCCGAACAGCAGCTCACCGCGCTGGGCGCGTTCACGGGCGCCTTCGACATGGTCGAGGATCCACTTCACCTTAGTGCCGGAGAAGTAGGGGTCGACCACCAGGCCGGTGTTGTGGCGGATGTACTCCTCCAGTCCGTCGCGCTTGAGCTTTTCACAGATATCGGCGGTACGGCGGCACTGCCAGACGATGGCGTTGTAGATCGGTTTACCGGTCTCTTTTTCCCAGACGATGGTGGTTTCACGCTGGTTGGTGATGCCGATGGCGGCAATCTGATCGGATTCGATATCGGCTTTGGCCATCGCCTCCGTAAGGGTAGAGCTCTGGGTCGCCCAGATCTCCATCGGGTCGTGCTCCACCCAGCCGGCCTTGGGGTAAATCTGTTCGAACTCGCGCTGGGAGGCGCTGATGATATTGGCATCGTGGTCGAGGATCACGGCGCGGGAGCTGGTGGTGCCCTGGTCAAGAGCGACAATATATTTTTGTTCGGTTGTCATGATCGTTGTCCTGGTTGGGTATTCGGTGTACGGAGTTCGCTCAAATGCCGGGGAGTATCCTCCCCGGAAACCTTATCAAGCTTTGGATTTCTCGCTGCTCTTTTTCTCGTCTTCTGCAATACAGACATCGCAGGGTAGGTGACGGCCAATCAGCGCGCGGTAGCCAAAGGCCCCCAGGCAGGCCCCGATAATCGGGCCGGCGATGGGAACCAGGAAGTAAGGAATGCTGCGCCCGCCGGTGAAGGCGATCTCGCCCCAGCCGGCCATCCAGGCGAAGGCTTTCGGGCCGAAGTCACGGGCCGGGTTAAGGGCAAAGCCGGTCAGGGGCCCCATGGCCGCGCCGATGACGGCGATCAGGACACCGATCAGCAGCGGTGCCAGCGGCCCGCGCGGGATGCCGTTACCGTCGTCGGTCAGCGCCAGAATCAGGCACATCAGAATGGCGGTGATGACGGTTTCAACCAGCAGCGCCTGCCATACGGTGATGTGCGGATTCGGGTAGGTGGAGAAGATCCCCGCCAGGGTCAGGCTCTCTTCGCTGCCGCGTACCATATGATGGGTTTGCTCATAGTCGATGAACAGATTGTGGTACATAGCATAGACCAGCGCGGCGGCACAGAATGCGCCGGCGATCTGGGCGATGATGTAGGGGAGCACTTTGCGGCGCTCAAAGCAGGCGAACAGCCACAGGGCGATGGTGACCGCTGGGTTGAGGTGGGCGCCGGAGATGGCGGCCGTCAGGTAGATGGCCAACGCGACCCCCAAGCCCCAAATGACGCTGATTTCCCATAGGCTCAGCGTGGCTCCGGCCAGCTTCAGGGCGGCCACGCAGCCACAGCCGAAGAAGATCAGCAGGGCGGTGCCCAGGAATTCGGCGATACACTGTCCTTTTAATGTCGTACTCGCGGTCTGGCTCATAAAAGAAATCCTGCGACGAAGAGGTGGAAGATAAATGCCCGGCGCTGAAGGGAACAGGTTACGGGTGCGATGTGAATTTATCGTTAACGAGCGAAAACGAGAAATAGCGAAATTTAAATGTGTGTGTGTCGTCAAAAAAATGGTTGATATCGCTTATTTTGTGCGATTTATGCCTGAAAAGTTTTGTGATCTGTCTACTGACTTGGATCACTCTGGTAGAGCATTGTTCTTTTTATGTTTGATTGTAACTTTTTTTTAAACTGACTTTTTCAGCGTAAAGCGCACGAGATTGTGCCTGAATGTGTTACAGACTGGGACGCGGCCTAGACAGTGAGAGGTGGGCTACATACAATCGAGGTAATCTAGGCTGTGACCCGTGACGCCGGGTGAATAGCGTGGCAAGGGGTCAAAGGGCGCCGCCCCTCTGGGACGCGTGCCGGACGGCGCGTCGTCGTAAACCGAGGTCTGCTACGCCCTGCGACCTTCGTTTTGACAATGCGCCTTTGACGCTGCATCGACGCTGGATACGGTGACGGGAGCACGGCTAAATGGATTGCGTGCGTAGGCCTGACGGCCTGCGCGGTTAGGGCGCCAATTTGAATGTGTGTGCCGCCGCAGGGCGGCCTGCATAACGGCAAGACGTACGCCTGGCTACTATTAAGGGGACAGACCATGTCATTTGAAGTATTTGAGAAACTGGAAGCGAAAGTTCAGCAGGCGATTGACACCATTACCCTGTTGCAGATGGAAATCGAAGAGCTGAAAGAGAAAAACAATCAGCTTAATCAAGAGGTTCAGCAGGCCGCTAGCAACCGTGAAGGGCTGCTGCGTGAAAATGAGCAGCTGAAGCATGAGCAGGGGGCATGGCAGGAGCGCCTGCGCGCGCTGCTGGGAAAAATGGATGAGGTGAACTGATTGCCGTCGTTGCACGGTTCACTATAATAAAAGGCGCTCGATGAGCGCCTTTTGACCCTCGGGAAGCGTGTCGCTTCTTATTCGATATCCAGCGGCTCTTCCGCCAGAATAATGCCGGTGTTATCGGCATACAGATGATCGCCGGAGAAGAAGGTGACGCCGCCAAAGTTGACGCGGATATCGCTCTCTCCGATGCCTTCGCTGTCGGCGCCGGCGGGAATGGCGGCCATGGCCTGAATGCCGATGTCCAGTTCCTCCAGGTCATCAACCTGACGCACCGCGCCATAGATCACGATGCCCTCCCATTCATTTTGCACCGCCAGACGCCCCAGTTCGGCGTTAACCAGCGCCCGACGCACCGAGCCGCCGCCGTCGATGACCAAAACGCGTCCCCGGCCATTCTCCTCCAGCAGATCGTAGAGCAGGCCGTTGTCTTCAAAGCATTTGACCGTGGTAATCTGGCCGCCAAAGGAGGAACGCCCGCCAAAATTGGAGAACAGCGGTTCCACAACATTCACCTCTTCATGGTAAATGTCGCACAGTTCGGAAGTATCGTATTTCATGGGTCCACGTCCGGTTGCCGCAGGGATTATCAGTATATCCCTTTAATGCGGCTGTTTGCAAAAGCAGCAGTATCACCCGCGCGCGACGCGGGTGATACTGCTGCGGAGGGGATTAGCTCAGAACGGTGCCGATGGCGAAGAGCAGATTGGTCAACAGGGCGCTTTTCACCATGTTTTCCAGCATGGGGCGCATGGCCTCCGGCGAGCGCTGGTGCAGGACGTAGCTGGCGTGGCGGTACAGCATGGGAACGGCCAGTACGAACAGCCAGCCCGCCAGACTATGCAGATCCAGCAGGGCAAACAGCGCCAGACACAGCACTGCGCCGCCCAGCAGGGCTACGTGATAGTAGCGGGCGTTGCGCGGCCCCAGGCGTACTGCCAGGGTGTTTTTGCCGTTGCGGGCATCGTTTTCGATATCTCGCAGGTTATTGATATTCAGCACCGCCGCCGCCAACAGGCCGCAGGCCGTTGCCGGTAGCATCACCACGCTGTTAAAGGAGCCCGCCTGTAGATAATAGGTGCCGGCAACGCTCAGCCAGCCAAAGAAGATCAGCACCGAAATATCGCCCAGACCGATATATCCATAGGGGCGGGTGCCGACGGTGTAGGTGATGGCGGCGATGATGGCCATCAGACCGAGCAGCAAGAACCCGATGATATCCTGAGGTTTTTGGCAGGCGACGGCGATCAGCGCGCTGCCGGAGACGATGGTCAGCAGCACGGTGATGATCAGGGCCCGCTTCATCTGCGCCTGGGTGATCACGCCTTTTTGCATACCGCGCAGCGGCCCAATGCGCTCCGGGGTATCGCTGCCCTTGACGGCATCGCCGTAGTCGTTGGCCAGATTGGAGAGGATCTGCAGCAGCGCCGCCGTCAGCAGCGCGAGCAGAGCGATGCCGAGATTAAAGGTTTGCTGCCAGGCGGCGATGGCCGAGCCGGTCACTATCGACGCCAGCGCCAGCGGCAGCGTACGCAGACGCAGGCTTTCCAGCCAGGCTCGAGGCCGGCTGATCGGGGTTAATGAAGTCATTATATGGTTTCAGTCACTAGGGGCATGTGACCCTCAGCGAGGCGCTGAGCGGCCCGTTGCCGGGTTATCTCATGTGTTTATCTTAACAAACCGTTAGCTGTCTGTTGCCTCAACCAGTGGCAATAAAAAGGGGGAAGGCAGACGCCTTCCCCCTGGCAAAGACCGAAAAGGACGGTTTCTACGGGTGATTATAGAATAAACCGGCTCAGATCTTCATCTGCTACCAGCTCATCGAGGTGATTACGTACGTAATCGGCATCGATGGCGATCGCCGTGCCGTGCATTTCGCTGGCGTCAAAGGAGATCTCCTCCATCAGACGCTCCATCACCGTGTGCAGACGACGGGCGCCGATGTTTTCCGCGCTCTCATTCACCTGCCAGGCGGCTTCGGCGATGCGGCGGATACCGTCGGCGCTGAAGCTGATGTTAACGCCCTCGGTCGCCATCAGCGCCTGATACTGCTCGGTCAGCGAAGCGCTTGGCTCCGTCAGAATGCGTTCGAAGTCTTCGGTGGTCAGTGCCTGCAGCTCAACGCGGATAGGCAGACGGCCCTGCAGCTCCGGGATCAGATCGGCGGGGCTGGAGACCTGGAACGCGCCGGAGGCGATGAACAGAATATGGTCGGTCTTGACCATGCCGTGCTTGGTATTGACGGTACAGCCTTCGATCAGCGGCAGCAGATCGCGCTGTACCCCTTCACGGGAGACGTCCGGGCCGGAGCTTTCGCCGCGCTTACAGATCTTGTCGATTTCGTCGATGAAGACGATTCCGTTTTGCTCTACGGCGTCGATAGCCTGCTGTTTCAGCTCTTCCGGGTTGACCAGCTTGGCGGCCTCTTCTTCGATCAGCTGTTTGAAGGCATCCTTGATTTTCACCTTGCGCGGCTTGGTTTTCTGACCGCCCAGGTTTTGGAACATGGACTGTAGCTGGTTGGTCATCTCCTCCATTCCCGGAGGGGCCATGATCTCGACGCCCATCGGGGAGGCCGCCAGCTCGATTTCAATCTCTTTATCATCCAGCTCGCCTTCGCGCAGCTTTTTGCGGAAGGTCTGACGCGCCGGGGAGCTTTCATTGGTTTGTTCGGTCTGTCCCCAGTTGTTCTTGGCCGGGGGATCAGGGCGTCGAGGATCCGCTCTTCCGCCATCTCCTCTGCGCGGTAGCGGTTTTTCTCGATGGACTGCGCCCGGATCATTTTCATCGCGGAGTCGGTCAGATCGCGGATGATGGAGTCCACTTCTTTACCGACATAGCCGACTTCGGTGAACTTGGTCGCTTCGACCTTGATGAACGGCGCGTTGGCCAGCTTTGCCAGACGGCGGGCGATTTCGGTCTTACCGACGCCGGTTGGACCGATCATTAGAATATTTTTGGGGGTGACTTCGTGGCGCAGCGCCTCGCCCAGCTGCATACGGCGCCAGCGGTTGCGCAGCGCGATCGCGACGGCGCGTTTAGCCGAGTGTTGGCCAATGATGTAACTGTCGAGTTCGCTGACAATTTCGCGTGGGGTCATTTCAGACATGATATACAGTCCTTACGCTTTGGAGTCTAATTCTTCAATGGTGTGGAACTGGTTGGTGTAAATGCAGATATCACCTGCAATTCCCAGCGCCTTTTCTACGATATCGCGGGCACCCAGCTCGGTGTTTTCCAACAGCGCGCGCGCCGCTGCCTGGGCATAGGGGCCGCCGGAGCCAATGGCGATCAGATCGTTTTCCGGTTGTACTACGTCGCCGTTGCCGGTGATGATCAGCGACGCGTTTTCATCGGCGACGGCCAGCAGCGCCTCTAGCTTGCGCAGCATACGGTCGGTACGCCAGTCTTTGGCCAGCTCAACCGCCGCTTTAACCAGGTGGCCCTGATGCAGCTCTAACTTGCGCTCAAACAGCTCAAACAGGGTAAAGGCGTCGGCGGTGCCGCCGGCGAATCCAGCGATGACGCGGTCGTTATACAGGCGGCGGACCTTACGGACGTTGCCCTTCATTACGGTGTTGCCCAGCGTGGCCTGACCATCCCCACCGATCACTACTTTGCCGTTACGGCGAACGCTAACTATTGTTGTCATGAACAGACCCCCGTGGCTATAAAGTAATCCTCCCGTCGCGCGGGACGGGAGGCATTACCCGATTACATGGGGGAGATTTCGCGGATTTCAACCCCCGGCGGCGAGGGTGATGCAGCCGGACATGCCGTTTCCTTTCAGGCGGCCGATCATTTTGTCCGCCGCGGGGCGGCTGGCATAGGGACCAAGCAGGACGCGGTGCCAGCCACCTCCGCTGGTGATGCGGCTTTCAATCCCGCCAAAGGCCAGCTGGGCCCGTACCGATTCGGCCTGATCCGTGTTGCGGAAGGAGCCGCACTGGATCAGCCATTTCTGGCCGGATGCTTTCTCCGCGGGTTTCTCCACCGGTTTTTCCCGGGCGGTCTGTACCGGTGCCGGCGCGGCGCTGGTCACCGGCGCGCTGCGCTCTTTTTCTCGCTCCCGACTGACGGGCGGCGGGGTTGGCGCCTGGCTGGGGCGCGCGCTGGTCTGGGACTGGGAGAATGGGTTGCGTGGCGCCGGCGCCGGCTGACGCGCTGGCTCCTGATAGGCCGGCTGCGACGCGGGCGTTTGCTGGGCATAACGCTGCTCCGGCAGGCGGCTGTTGTGCGGCGTTACGGTCGGCGGCGTCTGGTCGTTATAGGGCACCTCCGATAGCTGGGTCGGTGCCTGGCGCATGTCGGCCTGCATCTGCTCCAGCAGCTGGCGCTGCTCATCCGTCAGCTGCGGCTGTCCCTGCAGCGTGGCCCCGCCGCTGGGTTCAGTCGGTGTCGTGACGCCAACCTGGCGATTTTCCAGCTCTTTAATATAGCGCCAGCGCTCTTCCGGTTTGGGCGGAAGACCATTTTTAGGGTGCTGCGATGCTACCGGCAACAGCGTATCGCCGTCCGGTTTATGCTGGGTCAGAAAATAGAGGCCACCGGCAAAGGTTGCCAGCACGGCCAGGGCAAGCACCATCATGGTTCTGGATACGCCGGAACCCGAACGCCGCTTTTTACCCCGGCTGTTGCTTTTGCGTTTGGCGCCCGAAGCGCGCCCACGGCTCACATAGTCTCTTTGTGCCACTGTCGTTTCGCTACAACTGAATAGTCAATATCAGGACGCCATGTTACTGAACTCAGATTCAATTCACTAGCGTTTCGGAACAGCCGTACTGCCGCGGATGATGAGCTCGCTGTCCAGCAGGCGCGAACCGCTGACCGTGCGATGGTGATGCAGCTGCTCCAGCAGTAGCAGCATGGCTTCTCGGCCAATCTGATAGCGGGGCTGCGCCACGGTCGTCAGCGGTGGATCGGCGTACTGCGCCAGTCGGATATCATCGAAGCCGATGATAGATAGCTCTTCCGGCACCTTGATCCTCAGTCGCTTTGCCTGCGACAGTGCACCTATCGCCATCACATCGCTGTGACAAAACAGCGCGGTGGGCGGCTGCGGCAGCGCCATCAGCTGCGCCAGCGCCTTAGCGCCGGCCTCGAAGGTAAAGTCGCCATGCGCCACGTAGCCCGTTTCGCTGAGGCCGCAGCGGCGTAGCGCCTGGATATACCCCTGCAGGCGGTATTGGCTCAGCGGCATGTGCTCTGGGCCGGCGAGGCAGCCTATCCGCTGGTGGCCCAGATCGTGCAGATAGAGCACGGCCTTGAAGGCGGCGGTCAAGTTGTCGATATGCACCGTTGGCAGCTCCAGCTCCGGCGCAAACTCATTGGCCATCACCATGGGCGGTAGATTACGCTGCTCTTCCTTACTGGCGTCGAAGGGAATGTTGGACCCCAGCAGCAGCATGCCGTCGATCTGCTTGGTGACGATCAGATTAACGAAGGTTTTTTCCTGCTGCATCTGCTGGGCGCAGTCGCCGAGTAGAACCAGATAGCCGTGCTCGGCGGCGGTGCGTTCGATCCCCTGGATCACTTCGGCGAAAAACGGATCGCAGATATCCGGGACGATCACCAGGATAGTGCGTGACTCGCCGCGCTTGTTGCTGCGGGCCAGCGTATGGGGAGCATATCCGACGGCCAACACCGCCTGTTCGACCTTTTGGCGGGTGGCGGCCGACACCTTCTCTGGATTCATCAGCGCTCGCGATACCGTTGCGGTTGATACGCCGGCATACTCCGCCACATCTTTCATGGTGGCGTTTATTTGCTTCTCTTCCAACGCGTTTCTCCTTGCGTCAGTCCATGCTGGCGCGATGATATGACTTCCCGATCATTATCCCGCGGCGAAGGTAACGATTGCGCCAGCGATAGTTCTGTTCTCTCCGAAGGCAGCCTCGTCCGCCGCCGACACCGGCCGCCGTCAATGGATGGCCGGTGAGTATATGATCACATATTAAACGGAACAGCGGGGGTGATAGTTACTTAATTTGCAGGGAAAGTGTGATGTGAATAGATTTTTTCGATCCCGATCGCACTTCATTTCCACGCCGACGCCCTTAGCTGTCGGTGGGATCGACGTCTAACGACCATTTCACCTTCTTATAGGCCGGCAGCGCGCTGACCTGCGGTAGAACCTCCTGCAACAAGCGCTGCAGTTTGGCGCGCGACGGATGCTGAGCCAGTAGCTGCCAGCGGTAGCGGCCGCCGCGCTTGGGCTGCAGCGCCGGAACCGGGCCAAGCAGCCACAGCGACGCGTCGCACAGCGGGCTGGCTTCTAGCCGTGCGCGCAGCTGTCGCAGAAAGTCGCCGGCGTGCCGGTTGTCGTGATCGTCGGCGCGCAGCATGACATGGTGGGTGAACGGGGGTAGAAATACGCTCTGACGCTCCTGCAGCGCCTGACGGGCAAAGGCGTCATAGCCCTGATGTAGTAGCGTCTGCAGCAGGGGATGGTCGGGGTGGTGCGTCTGCAATAGCACCTCGCCGCGTTTGCCGGCGCGTCCGGCGCGCCCGGCCACCTGGGTATATAGCTGGGCGAAGCGTTCGGCGGCGTGAAAATCGGCGGAGAACAACGCGCCGTCGACGTCCAGCAAGGCCACCAGCGTGACATTGGGAAAATGATGCCCCTTGGCCAGCATCTGGGTGCCGATCAGGATGCGCGGCCCCCCCTGATGGACCTCCGCCAGCTGTTGCTCCAGCGCTCCTTTGCGGCTGGTGGTATCGCGATCGATACGGGTCAGTGGGATCGTGGGGAACAGATCGGCCAGCTCATGCTCCAGCTGTTCGGTCCCCAGCCCGACCGGCACCAGATGGGTGGAGCCGCACTGCGGGCACTGGTGCGGAACCGGTCGCTGGCTGTCGCAGTGGTGACAGCGCAGGCTTCGCTGGCCCTGATGCAGGGTATAGAAGTGATCGCAGCGCGGACATTCGGCTATCCAGCCGCACTCATGGCACAGCAGCGCCGGGGCGTAGCCGCGGCGGTTAAGGAACAGGATCACCTGGTTTCCGGCGTCGGTGTGACGGCGGATACGCTCGATCAGCGGCGGCGCCAGCCCGGCCTTGAGGGGCAGCCCCTTGAGATCCACCAGATGTTGCGCGGCGGGTTTGGCATTACCGGCGCGCTGGGTCAGACACAGCCGCCGGTACTTGCCGACGTCGACGTTATGCAGGGTCTCCAGCGCCGGGGTCGCAGAGCCGAGCACGATAGGGATATCCTCGAGGCGGGCGCGCAGCACCGCCAGATCGCGGGCGTGATAGCGCCACCCCTCCTGCTGTTTGTAAGAGCCATCGTGCTCTTCATCGATAATGATGCCACCCAGGCGGGCGAACGGCGTAAACAGGGCTGAACGGGTGCCGATAACGATCGCGCTTTCGCCGTCGCGGGCGCGTAGCCAGGCCGCCAGCCGCTCGCCGTCGTTCAGTCCGGAGTGCAGCACATCGACCGGCACGGAGAAACGCTGGCGGAAGCGGGCGATGGTCTGCGGTGTCAGGCCGATTTCCGGGACCAGAACCAGCGCCTGACGCCCGCGGGCGAGCAGGTTTTCGATGACGCTCAGGTAGACTTCGGTCTTGCCTGAGCCGGTCACGCCGGCCAGCAGCCAGGGGCTAAAATGGTCATCGTCGGCGCGTATGGCGCCCACGGCGGTGGCCTGTTCTGCGTTCAGCGTCAGGCGCTCGGCGCAGAGGGAAAGGTCGCTGCGCCAGTCGCCGGGGGCGATCGCCTCACTCTCCAGCGCGATCAGGCCCTTACTCTTCAGCGCCTGTAGCGCGGCCGCGCTGAGATCGAACTCCTCCGCCTGATGGCGGTAGATCGCGTGGCGCTGCAGCAGCGCTAGCGCCTGCTGCTGCTTGGGTGCCCGTTTCAGGGAGAGGGGATCGGTTTGCTGCCCGAGAGACGTTAGGCTCCAGCGCCACAGGGGCGTATGGCTGGCCGTCTTTCCCTGGCGCAGCAGCATCGGCAGGGCATGAAACAGCACCTCGCCGATGGGGTGATGGTAATAGTCGGCGGCCCAGCGCAGCAGGCGCCACTGGCTGTCGCTGAACAGCGGCTGTGTATCCAGCAGGTGATTGATGTGCTTTAGGTTTTCCAGCGGAAGCTCACTCTGCTCGCCGATCGCCACCACGATGCCAATCATCTCACGGCGGCCAAAGGGCACGCTGACCCGGCAGCCCGGCAGGGCCGGCATGTCGGAGGGCAACAGGTAGTCAAAGGTGCGGGCCAGGGGTACGGGCAGCGCTACGTGGGCTACGGACATCGCTTTTTCCTGCGGCTTAACGGCGTTACAGTGTACACCGGATAGCGTCTGGATCGATGTAGGTGATTGCGTTAGGCGGCTATTTTCTGTATGATTCGCCGCCTTTGATATAATTTTGTATCAAACCCGATTTTATCAACCACGCGTGGTGTCTGGCGGAAAAGGGCCGGATAGCGACGCGGCCTTAACAGAGGTTTTCCCCATGAAAGAAGGTATCCATCCGAACTACGTTGCCATCACTGCAACCTGCTCTTGCGGCAACGTTATCAAGACCCACTCTACCGTTGGTCACGATCTGAGCCTGGACGTGTG
Source organism: Edwardsiella sp. EA181011 (assembly GCF_000800725.1). Lineage (NCBI taxonomy): Bacteria > Pseudomonadati > Pseudomonadota > Gammaproteobacteria > Enterobacterales > Hafniaceae > Edwardsiella > Edwardsiella sp. EA181011. Next base: position 751,746 of record NZ_CP011364.1, read on the forward strand.
CGACAAATGCCACCCGTTCTACACCGGTAAGCAGCGTGACGTCGCTACCGGCGGCCGCGTTGATCGCTTCAACAAGCGCTTCAACATGGTGGGTTCCAAGTAATTTGGAACCGACGAAAAAGGCACCCTCGGGTGCCTTTTTTATTGCCTGAACAACGCCGCGGTTCGCTCATGCCAAGGCAACGCCCAGGGTGAATGCATCCGGACGCTGCGCGTATCAGTATTCCCAGGTTTCCGGATCGATCCCCAGCTGGCGCATCATTTCTTTGGCCGCCTCCGGGATTTCATTGCTGCGATCTTTGCGCAGATCGTCGTCATCCGGCAGCGGTTGACCGGTAAACGCGTGCAGAAAGGCCTCACACAGCAGTTCGCTATTCGTCGCGTGACGCAGGTTATTTACCTGGCGGCGGGTGCGCTCGTCCGTGAGTATTTTTAATACTTTCAGCGGAATGGATACCGTAATCTTTTTAACCTGCTCACTCTTTTTGCCGTGCTCAGCGTAAGGGCTAATATATTCACCGTTCCATTCTGCAGCCATGAGGAGATACCTTCACAAATAATTATTCCGAGACAACGGGCTATTATGCCTGATTGTATCCCGTATCCCTAACACAATGGCGGGATCAGCGTGGATGATCACGTTTGCCGCGCTGGTATCCAGGGAGGCGATAACCACAAACAGACTGTGCCAATTTTAGCGGTTAATCCTATCTACCTCAATCCATACGCAAAGACTTTTAGATGGCTAGATGTATTGACGTCTATTTTTGCAGCGGTTACGCTCTATCCATTGTTGGCGCTATTTCAGGGAGGGCAATCAGGTGCGCTATCAACCGGCAACTCAGGCAGTGCGCTGTGGGCTGAACGACGATGAGCAGTATGGCAGCGTGGTTCCACCCATCCATCTTTCCACCACCTACAACTTTACTGATTTTAATCAGCCGCGCACGCACGACTATGCCCGGCGCGGAAATCCCACGCGTGACGTGGCCGAGCGGGCGCTGGCGGAGCTGGAAGGGGGGGCCGGTGCGGTGGTGACCGCCAGCGGAATGGGCGCGATCCATCTGATGTGTACGGCGCTGCTCTCCCCCGGCGATCTGCTGCTGGCGCCGCACGACTGCTATGGCGGCAGCTATCGCCTGCTCGACAGCCTGGCGCGCCGGGGGGCTTTCCGAGTGGTATTCGTCGATCAGGGCGATGCGCAGGCGCTGGTCCGGGCGATGGCGCTGCGTCCGAAGCTGGTACTGGTTGAGACGCCGAGCAATCCGCTGCTGCGGGTGGTGGATATCGCCGCGATCTGCGCCGCCGCGCAGCGAGTGGGCGCCCTGACGGCGGTGGATAATACGTTCCTCAGTCCGGCGCTGCAGCAGCCGCTGGCGCTGGGCGCCGATCTGGTGCTGCACTCCTGTACCAAGTACCTGAACGGCCACTCCGACGTGGTGGCCGGGGCGGTGATCGCCAAAACGGCGGCGATGGCGCAGGAGCTGGCCTGGTGGGGAAATAATATCGGGGTGACCGGCGCGTCTTTTGACTGCTATCTGCTGCTGAGGGGGCTACGCACGCTGGCGCCGCGTATCGCGCTGCAGCAGGCCAATGCGCTGCGTATCCTCGACTGGCTACGGGCGCAGCCGCAGGTCGCGCGGCTGTATCATCCGTCGCTGTCGACGCACCCCGGTCACGCCATTGCCGCCCGCCAGCAGCGGGGCTTTGGCGCCATGCTCAGTTTTGAGTTAGAGGGAGATGAGTCCCATCTACGGCGTTTCCTAAAATCCCTGCAACTGTTTACACTGGCAGAGTCTCTGGGGGGGTGGAGAGCCTGATCTCCCATGCCGCCACCATGACCCACGCCGGCATGGCGCCGGAAGCGCGCAGAGCGGCAGGCATTAGCGACAGTCTGCTGCGTATTTCCGTGGGTATTGAGGACGGTGATGATTTAATCGCTGATCTGGAACAGGCATTTCAGGCAGCAGCAACGAGGTAAGCGATGAGTGCACAAGCGGTAACGGGGCAGCAGCAGGCAGAGCGCCAGCTGCATAAGTTCGGCGGCAGTAGCCTGGCAGATGTAAAGTGTTATTTGCGCGTCGCGGGGATCATGGCGGAATACAGCCGCCCCGGCGACATGATGGTCGTGTCGGCGGCGGGCAGCACCACTAATCAGCTGATCAGCTGGCTCAAGCTCAGCCAGAGCGATCGCATCTCTGCCCATCAGGTACAGCAAGCCCTGCGCCGTTACCAGAGCGAGCTGATTGCTGGCTTGCTGCCGCCGGATATGGCGGAGCCGCTACAGACGCACTTTGTTCGGGATCTTGAGCGCCTGGCGGCGCAGCTGGATGGCGAGATCGATGAGGCGGCCTATGCCGAGGTGGTGGGCCACGGTGAGATTTGGTCCGCCCGGCTGATGGCGGCGGTGCTGCAGACGCAGGGCATGGAGTCAGCGTGGCTGGATGCGCGGGATTTCCTGCGCGCCGAGCGCGCCGCTCAGCCGCAGGTGGATGAAGGGCGCTCCTATCCGCTGCTGCTGCAGCTGCTGGCCCAGCATTCTAATAAGCGCCTGGTGGTCACCGGCTTTATCAGCCGCAGCGGCGTGGGTGAAACGGTCTTGCTTGGCCGTAACGGTTCTGACTATTCGGCGACGCAGATCGGCGCCTTGGCCGGCGTGCGGCGCGTGACTATCTGGAGCGATGTCGCCGGGGTCTACAGCGCCGATCCGCGTAAGGTGAAGGATGCCTGTCTGCTGCCGCTGCTGCGTCTGGATGAGGCCAGCGAGCTGGCGCGTCTGGCTGCGCCGGTGCTGCACGCCCGCACGCTGCAGCCAGTGTCCGCTAGCGATATCGATCTGCAGCTGCGCTGCAGCTATCAGCCGCAGCAGGGGTCGACCCGCATCGAGCGGGTGCTGGCCAGCGGCAACGGCGCCAAGATTGTCACCAGCCATGATGATGTCTGCCTGATTGAGCTGCACGTTCCCGCCGGTCATGAGTTCAGCCACGTACACCAAGAGGTGGCGCGTATTCTGACGCGCAGCCAGCTGCGCCCGCTGGCCAGCGGGATCCATCGCGATCGCGGATTGATCCAGCTGTGCTACACCGCGGAGGTGGTCGGCAGCGTATTTAAGCTGCTGGAGGAGTCGGCGATTCCGGGCCTGCTACAGCTGCGCGACGGCTTGGCGTTGGTGGCGATGGTCGGTGCCGGTGTCTGCCGCAATCCACTGCATGCCCACCGTTTTTATCAGCAGCTTAAGGAGCAGCCGGTCGAATTTATCTGGCAGTCGGAGGAGAGCATCAGCCTGGTGGCAGTGCTGCGCTGCGGCCCGACGGAGGCGCTGGTGCAGGGGCTGCACAGCTCGCTGTTCCGGGCAGAAAAGCGCGTCGGCCTGATCCTGTTTGGTAAGGGCAACATCGGTTCTCGCTGGCTGGAGCTATTCGCGCGCGAGCAGGGCAACCTGTCGGCGCGCAGCGGTTTCGAGTTTATTCTGGCCGGGGTGGTCGACAGCAATCGCAGCCTGCTGAGCTATGAGGGGCTGGACGCCAGCCGTGCGCTGGCCTTCTTCGACGATGAGGCGCAGGCGCTGGATGAAGAGTCGCTGTTCCTGTGGATGCGGGCTCACCCCTATGATGATTTGGTGGTGCTCGACGTGACGGCCAGTCCCTCGCTGGTCCAGCAGTACCGGGATTTTGCCAGCTACGGTTTCCACGTGGTTAGCGCCAACAAGCTGGCCGGCGCCGCCGACGGCCATGAATACCGCCAGATCCGCGACGCATTTGAGAAAACCGGGCGCCACTGGCTGTATAACGCGACCGTGGGCGCCGGGCTGCCGGTTAACTACACCGTGCGCGATCTGCGCGACAGCGGCGATACGATTCTGTCCATCAGCGGCATTTTCTCCGGCACCCTCTCCTGGCTGTTTCTGCAGTTTGACGGCTCGGTTCCCTTTAGTGCGCTGGTGGACCAGGCTTGGCAGCAGGGTCTGACAGAGCCCGATCCGCGGGTGGATCTTTCCGGTCAGGACGTGATGCGCAAGCTGGTGATCCTGGCACGCGAGGCGGGATATGACATTGAGCCTGCCCAGGTCCGGGTCGAGTCCCTGGTGCCGGCCGGCGGCGAGCAGGGCTCTATCGATCACTTTTTTGAGAACGGCGAAGCGCTGGACGAGCAGATGCTGCAGCGTCTGGAGGCGGCCAATGAGATGGGGCTGGTGCTGCGCTATGTGGCACGCTTTGACGCCAACGGTAAGGCGCGCGTCGGCGTTGAGGCCGTGCGCCCGGAGCACCCGCTGGCGTCGCTGTTGCCGTGCGACAACGTGTTCGCGATCGAAAGCCGCTGGTATCGTGATAACCCGCTGGTGATCCGCGGCCCCGGCGCGGGGCGCGATGTTACCGCCGGCGCCATCCAGTCGGATCTTAACCGTCTGGCGCGTCTGCTTTAGCGTAATGTCCGCCCGGCGTGCCGGGCGGGGATTTCTCCTTGCGCCCGGCCCCCGGTTGTGGGGTATACTCCCGCCGCATCGATTGGAAGATCATCGTCCCCGGTGGGGCGGCCGGACTTCAAATCCGGTTGGGGCCGCCAGCGGTCCCGGGCAGGTTCGACTCCTGTGATCTTCCGCCAATCAGCCTCTTCTGAACTCTCCCGAGCGCAACAAAATTCCTTTTAATCCTTTATGGCGTTGTTGAATAAATCAGATTTTGGATAAGCAGCCTTGCAGATGGTGGCTATTGTCAGGCAAGACGCACGCTTTCTGGCATTCCTACCTTCGTTATTTTAGCACCATGGCCATAGCCTCCGCGCCCCGACTATCGTAATCACGCAGCGTCTGCAGGAAGCTGAGCTTCTGGCTTCCACGGGAAGCACAGGTGACTCTTACGATAATACTATGGCCGAAAGTATCAACGGTCTGTACAAAGCGGAGGTGACACACCGACAGAGCTGGAAAAACTGGCAGGAAGTGGGGCTGGCCACACTGACGTGGGGGGACGGATACAATAATCGTCGGTTGCTGGAGCGAATCGGTTATCCTCCCCCCTCTGTAGAAGCAGAAAAAGCGTATTACGCTTCTATCGGGGGCAGCCTGAGTTCCCGGACTTAACTCTCTCCCATACAACCGGTACGGTGCATTGCATCATCAGACGACAACCCTGACGTAACCCGATACGATAGGCCGCCAGCAGCCAGGCGACGGCCTCGCGCTTTTGCACCGGCCTTAGAACTTTTTTGATAGCTTTCTGCAGCATCTCTTTGACCAGACTTACATCTGCCATCCGACGTTTTAAGCGTTGATTTTCTTCCTCGCGCTGGCGCAAACGATGCAACCTTTTTTTCAATTGTAAAAAATAGTCCCCAATACTTCCATTTTTCTGCAGAATTCCTCCACTCGAGTATCGGATTTCGGCTTGTTTCAGAGCAAAAGCAACTTGTTTCTCGGTATTATAATGTGCCTTTTTTATGTCAGATAATTTTTTTTCAGGAGAAAAAACGAGCAATCTACTTTACATTGGTGCTGAACAAAGGGGAGAGATCTGGGAAGAGGTCACTGCTATGACGTTTTGCATTATCGAATGTCCGTCAGAGCTTATATGTTGAAGGTCATCGTACAGAATCATTAATGGAGATACAAACCGCTTAAATGGTATTGATAGTTATTATCAATGAATATTGTCGAGATGTGTAATATTTAATTTCCTGATATTACATATATCTACTAGGTGTAAGTTTTTATATCTATTTAAATGCGTGAGAATGGCAATTAAGTCGTGGTGTCTATACCATCATCTATTATAAGACTATTCTATGATTCTTAGATTAGTCTTGTTTATGATTTGGCGATTTGTACTGAACATTATAAAAAAAAGTTTCACAATGCTTTCTTATCGTTTTCGATGTGTATGAAAAGTGATTATCTATTAACTTTTATCACACACCATAGGTTTTCCTGCAAAAATGCATCATAAAACAAAAAAGCTGATATTTTTCATTGTGTTATAATGTTCTATTTTTGTATATTTGATATGTACTTATGTAACACTTTTATTGTTTATTTGTTCTATTTCATGGCGTTACCCGTAACTCTTAATTATCATACTTATAATTATTTTTTTACTTCGTTTTATGAAATATAAGAAAGGTGAATAAATCAATCGATCAAATTTATTTATCGACTCGATAAGCAGTTGTTGTTTTATTAAATTTACGGTAAAGAATATTCTTTAAAAATTACGGAGTAGGCATGATGTGAGGTCATTGATTATAGGTGGTGGAGGCATGCGATATAGTTGTATCAATGCTTTTTAAAACGCGAATAAATTAAGATGCCAGTTGAATAGTTTCAAATTAAACTATTGCTTATAGAGTATTTATAGGTCAGGTAGATATGAATCAAATTGAACATAATATGATCAATAATAAGGTCGCTATGCACAGTGGTAATACTATTGCAAATGTGTTATCGCCGTCTGACAATGGAAAGTATCACTCAGAGTTGGAGTGTTGGATACCAGTATCTCTAATACAATATTGTAGATTTCCTCTATATTTAATTGTTGCTTTGTGGGGGCAGCAGCAGCAACGCTGGATTGATAGGAATGATATTAGTAACGCCTTTAAAATATCCGCCAGAAGGGCCTCTAGTGTATTGTTTTATTTAAGGAATAATAGGTTGATATCCACAAGGACAAAGGAACATGTATACCGCAATGGATATGTTCGTCGGATAGATTACTTTATAGATTCAGTTGATCTACAAAGTTTTTTCCCTCGGCCAGCTGCGGAGAGGATGAATGAAGCGAAGAAAAAGAAAAAGAAATTACCTTTGCATCGTATCAACTATAGCTTAGTTAATAAATTGACTTGGCAGGATGTTTTTACTTTGCGGAAGAGTATTAGGGAGGACATATGAAAAAAAAAGATGCTTGTTTGTTCACCTCAATGGCCTATTTTACAGACGTTAGATATTTTTTGTAGAGATCTATACTATAAATGTAGTGGTGAGTCGTTAGATATAATATCAACGCAGTGTGAGAGTGACGTCATTAATATGTTAAGGGCTAACAACCCTAGTCTATTCATTTGGGATGGTGAGTTACATGCTAACATTTCATTGTTGATTGAAGTTCGCCGTAGTTACCCAAATATGCCAATATTAGTCATTCAGCCATATTTTTTATTTTCAGATAAAGTTATCGCAAAGTTTATGGGGCAAGTGGGTTTACTTGACTATATAGGAGTTATGTCAGATAGTTTTCATGATGTGTTTTTAATGCTGCGTCATAATGTATTTTTTTTGAATTCATCATCATCACTCCAATTTTTTTTAGGAGTGCCTAACATTAATGAGTTTTTAACTCTTACAGAAGATGCGATTATATCTTCATTGAATCACTATCTGATTAATGAAATGTATACGATGGGGATGCCAGCAAAAGTTATAGACGTTGTAATGAAGTGGTTAGTTCATGGTGTTCCGATACGAAAATGTGCCAAGCGAATAGGCTTAAGTGAAAAAACGATTTATCATTATAGGCAGATAATTATCCGTTCGCTAGATATCCACAATGTACCAAGAAACTTTCGCAGAAGTTTGTTAATCCGCAGTAATCGGATGTCAACGGCATTCTCCTGCTCAATTTAGTTATAAGCAGCAAGAGGTCCCGATAATATACTCTAACTCTAGAATTAATGTTAATTTAAATCATATGAGCGATTATATGAGTATTTTCTATTTTATTTATTGCTATTCCTTGCATGACAATAAACATCCAGATTGAATCTCTACGTACGATGGTGATAGATTATTTTGTAATGGTTTATTCAGCGGCTAGCTCAAACTTGTGATATTTATAATGTTCACGGGTTTGTGGTGGTGTATTACGGATAATATTAATTGGCTATAGAGATTTGCAAATCAGATAAATCTCTGATGTGGTACTCTTCCAGTATAAGTAATTGCGTTAATTCAATATCTCATGATGATGAAGGATCTATATAATTAAGGTTATGGATATGAAAAAATATATATTGGTAGTATCGGTGTTGACTTTGAACATTCTGTCTACTGCTGCGATGGCTGAGATTACTCCTGGACAATTGGCCTTTAACTAGCAGGGTGTTGTTCCTACAGGTAGCATAGTTGGAAACGGGTGGGCTTCGTTGATAAACTGGATATGCCCTACAGTGTGGCTCCCGAGCAATTAAACGTTATGCTGGATAGCTTAACAAAAGATATTAGCATTTCGGGGTTGAAGCCTTATGATTTTTTTATCGTTCCAGTTAGTGGCACGGTAACACCTGGTAGTGCGGTGACCCGCGGTACTACGATTAACGCGGTTAAGGCCTATCTCGGTTCTACGTCGATCTCCGGTGGGTTCGTGGGGAATAAACAACTGGCGTTAAGCACCGCCCCTACCGTCATCGCCGAGCAGGCCGCCATACCCCTGAATGGCAAGGTATTGGCTATCACTACTGATCTGATGATAAAGCGCGTATTCAACCTATCGCTCCGGGCTTTACAAGACTTCGTTGATTCAATTTTTAGATTAATGGACCTGCCGCTACACTGTCCTGGCGACTCTTTGGTCAGCAAACGGGCAAAGCACATCAACATCAGCATAAAAACGCCAACCCGCGGTGAAATATCGCATCTGGTCGTCGACTGTTCCGGCCTGAAAGTCTTCGGCGACGGCGAATGGAAAGTCTGACAGCATGGGGAGGACAGGCGAAGGGGGGGAAACTTCATCTGGCTGTAGACAGTGCGATGCATGAGATTATCTGTGCCGATTTATAGCTCAGTGCTACAACAGGTGCGCAGGCACTTCCGGGGCAGATCAACCAGACTTACCATAAAATCAGGAAGGCGTCGGCTGCTGGCGCTTACGATACGCGCTACTGTCATAATGTCTTGCTGAGGAAAAAATCGGCCGCTCATCCCGCCCCGCGAAGCGGTGCACAACACTGGCCTGGAGCGTAACCATGTCGTGGCGAACCAGCACTTGAGCGGTAGCAATGATGTTTGGAACAAGAAAGTGAGTTATCACCGTCGATCAATAGCAGAAACAGCCAATAGCAGAAACAGCGATGTTCCGTATCAAAATCTTGTTGGGCAGTTATCTGAGCCTGCGGGGCTATGGCGCGCAGGTGGGTGAGTCAAAGTGCTAAACCGGATGACATTGCTGGGCCGCACAGCGTGCGTATCGCATAAGCGGTGTGCTCGCGGGAGCCATCCTGTCGGCAATCTCCGATTTATTCAACCGCGTCCCGTATCGCGTTTATGGCAGAATAAAGTAAGGCTGCACTCGGCTACCATCAGCATAGGATACTAAGTAGAGTGAATATTCTCTGTCTTGCGGCAAAAGGTAGCGTGGATGGCGCGTATATTTTGCATTTTCTTGGTCATGTATCAGAGCGGCTGGCGGGTACAATCCAGAAGAAGCTTACGGCGTTTAGCGTATTGGATACCATTCCCAGCGTGCGCAGCCTCAAGATTTTAAATCCCAAGATCTGGGGCTATAAGGGCACGATTTATAAACTGCGAATTGACTGTGGCGCCGAGTCGGCGCGACTCCTGTTTATGCTGGATGCCCATAACGATCTGGTGGTGTTGCATGCGTTCCTGAAGAAAACCCGGAGGACGCCGAAAAAAGAGGCGGAAACGGCGATACGCCACTTTGACGCGGTGTGTGCAAATGCGGAGTTGATGCCTTTATTTCCGTCAGCGTTGGAAAGTCGGCGCTAACGTTTTTCGCTATGGAGCGGAGGCGTCTGTGTCTCTTGACGGCTCTATTGGACAGACTCGCCGGTTTTAGCGCGTGTCTCCCTTTGGCTCCGCGGCGAGAAAAGCGATATATTCCCAGGCGCTAGCACGCTACCCTCTCTGGCAGTGGCATGATAAACCGGCGCGGCGGCAGTCCGTAGAGTGGAGGCAAGTAGATGAGTCATGATCTCTTTGAGCCAGAGATGGAGATAACGCTGGATGATAATAGCGCTATTCACTCGTTTTTTAAGAAGTTTTCTAGGGTGGCTGTGGAGATTAGGGACAATATTTACCGTGAGCTGCCGCAGATTATCCAGCGACGTCCTCATAAGATTAAGGCCGCCTGGGGATTGAAGCATCAAGGGATTACCATCCTGGAGTATAAGGTGGCGCTGAAACCGCAGAGTTTCCGTGCGGCGTACGTTCAGCAGGGAGAGGCGGTTCGGGTGATCTTTATCTCGGATATTCTGATTAAGCGTGATTTTGTTAAGGCGCTGGCCGCGACGTCGCTGGTCAATTGATCGTGCGTCGGATTGGCATCGTGTATCCGGTGCAGGGCTAAGTATATCGCGCGGCGGCGGTGAAGATATAAATAGTAGTTATATTGCCAACGCAATATTTAACACCGCTCTCTAATATGACGCTGCACACGCCGGGCCGGAATTAGCTGTCTGCTTCAGCGCACCGTCTGTCACCTATTGTTATATCACCTCGGCTATTATCTTTATTTGCGGGAAGAGAGGGCGGCATATTTATATGTTATGTCATAAACATTTACTGCATTAAATTTTATAGGTGGGGTGATGGATAATCCTATTGGCGTGACGCTCTCCCTGCGGCAGCAGAATAAAAATATCCTCTGCCTCGCGGCGGCGCAGGCGCTGGCCGGGGCGAATTCGGTAGTGTTTTATGCGATCGGGGCGATTGTCGGCCAGCGGCTGGCGCCTCATGACACGCTGTCGACGCTGCCGATCACGCTGTTTGTGACCGGCATGGCGGCCTGTATCTTGCCCTTTGGCTATTTGGCTAAGCAACGTGGGCGCAAAGCGGCGTTTATGGTGGGCACGGCGCTGGGAACGCTGGCGGGTCTGACGGCTGCGCTGGCCGTATTCATCGCCTCTTTTGAATTGTTTTGCCTGGCGGCGCCGATGGGGGGAGCCTATGCTGCGGTGACCCTTTCGTTTCGTTTTGCCGCGGCCGATGGCGTTGGGCCGGAGCGGCGCGCGCTGGCGATGTCACTGGTGATGGCGGGAGGGGTGGCGGCGGGGGTTCTCGGGCCTAGTCTGATCGGTGGATCCCTCGCGCTGTGGCCTACGTATCCGCTGGTCGCCGCCTTTATCGCTCAGGCGTTGGCCGCCGCGACGGCAGCGCTGGTATTATACCGCGTGACGGTCCCTCCCGTCAGCGCGCCGGCGCCGGCGATGCGTCGATCGCTGCGCAGTATTGCCCGTCAGCCCGGGCTCATACGTACGGTATTTTGTGCTGCGGTCTCCTATACGGTAATGAATTTTCTGATGACGGCCGCGCCACTCTCTATGCATATGCACGGGCTTTCCCTGCACGCATCGACGCTCGGTATTCAGTGGCATGTGATCGCTATGTATACCCCTGGATTTATTACCGGCAGGCTGATCAACCGCTTTGGCGCGGAGTCTATTAGTACGGCAGGGCTGGCGATCACGCTGTTGGCTATCCTGATGGGATTTTCAGGTCAGGAGGTCATGCACTATTGGCTGTCGCTAATCCTGTTGGGGCTAGGCTGGAGCCTAGGATTTACCGGCGCCTCGGCCAATCTGCTCAACTATCATCGCCCGGAGGAGCGGATACGGGTGCAGTCGCTGAATGACTTTACTATTTTTAGCCTGATGATCGTTGGCTCTTTCTTATCCGGCGTGCTGTTGAATCGCGCCGGCTGGCATGCCGTACTGTGGGGATCGCTGATCCCAGTAAGTGCCGCTCTGTGGGTGATGCTGGCTGGAATGGCGCATCGCCGCCGCACCGGCTGAACTGACGGTGAGCTAGCGTCGTCGCAGCGAAACTGACGCCGTAGAAAGCCCATTGTGCGGATGTGGCTCGGTGTGTTTACCGTGCTGCGCGGCAGCTCTCGCACAGGACCGTGGGAGGCGCCGGTCATCGCTGACCCGCGGATATTACTCATCAAAATCGGTGTAGAAGGTGTCGTTGTAGGTACACAGGCCGCAGTCGGCCAGGTTGCCGGCGTTATGATTATGCACCGCCGGGGTATGTGCGCAGCCGCTTAATATCAGTGTGGCAATCAATAAGATGATATATTTCATGATGGACTCCGATTAACCCATTAGGTATTTCTAGCGTAAAATGCCCTGCTCATCATGAGCATTTAAATTCCCTATATTATTTACTGTCGATTATAGCGTGTGTTTTTTGTGCTGTCTCCCCTCTATTTTAACGTAACGTGCGGCACAAAATGTTAAGGCGATATGCAAAGATGGTGCAATAAAAATAAAAAGGTGTTCTGTGTTTTAGCACTCCATACTTTATTCATAAAGGCACCGCTTATAATGAAAAATGGAGAAATAAAGGAGAAAGAGTAAAATAATTTTGCTTTCATTTTGTTTTTATTATTTGTCGTTGGCCGGGCGTCCTACTTGCTTATTCGTAAAGTGAAAGTAAATGGGGTTCACTCGATTGGGGAGACCTTTTGCCAATGCTCGGAGCAGGGGCGGTGCTTATGACATCGCGGGGCGGTTATTTCGCGGCGTTCTCTCTCGTCTGGGCAACATCCCCGGCCGGCGGCATAGGCATACCCCCAGGACGCCACTGCCCGGCCGAAAACGATCGCCAGACTCTGTGGTATCTCACAAAAGCGCGGTGAATTAATTCTGTCTATTCTTATCTGGCAGTATGCTGCACTGAGGGGCCATAGCACCGGGTGCGTGACCGGCTGGCGCCGGTGAGCGTGGCTCGTGCGGGACATGACGTGCTTTGAGAGTGAGCCAGGAGGGGGTTACGATGTACAAGAATATTTTGGTACCTGTCGATATCGAAGAGGATGTACTGACGCAGAACGCATTGGAGCATGTGATTTATATGGCAAAGCTGACGGATGCCGAAGTGCATTTCCTGTATGTGCTGCCGGATGCCCAGGCGTTTGTCACCGCCTACTCATTTGGTATTAAAGAGTTTGAGAACAAGGCCGTCGCTAATGCAGAGGAGAAACTGCTGACGCTGATCGATAGTATCGATCTGCCGCGTGAGCGTATGTCATATACTATCCGCTTCGGGACGCCGCGCGATGAGGCGCTGCAGCAGGCAGAAGAGATGGGGGCCGATCTGATCGTGGTTGGCTCTCATCGCCCCAGCGTGAAGACCTATCTACTGGGCTCCAATGCGGCGGCGATTGTGCGCCATGCTAAGACCAATGTGCTGGTGATCCGCTGAGTGAGGCGTTACGTAGCGCCTAAGACACCGTGTCACCGTACGTGATACGGTGTCTGGCCTGTCGATCGCGAAGGTAAAGCGATGCGCCGGATGGCGCTAACGGCACCGGTGAAATAGCATGATCAGCTAAAAAAATAGCCATTGAGAGTAAATCTCATCGTTGATTAGCCATCTTCTCCATACAATACATTGATATATCTGATTTTTCACTGAACATGCGTTGAGACATGGCATTGCATTAGCCCTGTGCCTGAATGATAATAAAAGAAGTAACGCATAATATGATTTCGTCACGTCATTTTTTTTTCTGATATGACTTATCGATGAATAATATTATGCCATGCCATTTTCGCGCGGGAGCCGTGATCATCGTCCGAAGTGCGGCATTGCGATGACCATTGGCAGATGACGGACGTTTACCGTTGTTCCTGCGTAATAACGGATTATTGTCGGTATTTCTCTGACGATAATGTAGCAAAGACATCGTAGCACAATAATAGCAAAGTAATGATTGCGCGGGGTTATCTCCGCGCTTTTTTCATTTTTATATAAATAATCGTTCTTAAAAAAATATGTTTTTTAGCGAAAAAAGTTCATTTTTCGATAGAAATGTCTCTATTTATATAATAGCGTAAAGATAATGATACATTGATATTGCGTGCGCCGTATTGAAATCACGGCATAATTCGGTATTTTGTTTTGGCATTGGATGTCAGATTTATACCTCTGTTTATGCCTTATTCAATCGTTAGGGTTTGGCTTTGATAAGGCATTTTTACATTTATGTAGGATGTTCTGCTATGAAACTTTGCTGTGATGAGTGTTGTGCGATAGTTTTAACAGAGAAAGATACAGACGTTAGATTTTGCGAGGGGGATGTCGTCAAGTTTGCTGCAAATAATCTGATGTTAGTTTCCATTGAAAATGATTCAATTGATTTTTCTACGCTTGACTCCTCTCTTATTCTCTATATTTCCCGCGATCTAATAAAAGACTATTTGCATTTTTTAAAGAAAGATCTCACTCACTATACGCCGGTATCGCGTGGATTTCCGCCCTATATGATAGAGCCTTGCCGTACGCCCCATGTATTCCGTGAGGCCGCCTACCACTCGGTGATGCGGGATGCCGATGAAATCGAGTTTGAGCGTAAGCGCTCGCTGACGTTTGCCGCTCTATCCATTTTTCTTAATAATAGAAGCTTTATTCCATTCTTAATGAGAATGGTTCGTAATAATATTAGCGCGAATGTATACAACATCATTCAGAGCGATATTCATAAGACATGGAGCTTGACGACGGTCGCTAGCTGCCTGTGTCTGAGCCCGAGTTCGTTGAAGAAGAAATTAAAAAATGAACAGACCAGCTACAGTAAAATCGTGACCGATTGCCGTATGCGCTATGCTGTGGAGCAGCTGTTGGTTTTTAATAAGAATATATCTCAGGTATCGACGCTGTGCGGCTATAGCAGTACCTCTTACTTTATTTCCGTATTCAAAGAGTATTATGGCGTGACGCCGCTGAACTATGTACACCGTTACCGGGATGGCGCCATGCTGTCATAGCTGTCATAGCTGTCATAGCTGTCATAGCTGTCATAGCTGTCATAGCTGTCATAGCTGTCATAGCTGTCATAGCTGTCATAGCTGTCATAGCTGTCCCTTTTAGTCCGATGTCGCCGACAAGGATGTCGTCCCTTTCTCCCGCTCATCCGCCGTCTCCTTTTCTGTCATCCTCCCCAGCCTATCTCGTCTCCGTGAGGTGCGGCGATCGCAGCATGATGACCTCAGTGGATCAGATTTTTATGGCTAAAGTGTTTTCGGGGGCTAAAAAGCCTGGATGCGATCGGGTATGGTAGCCATGCTCGGACGGCGCGCGCTCACGCGGGCTTGGCGTGTCGCCCGGTTTCTAGGGTGTGTTGGGGAGAAAAAGGGGTGATTGAGGTTGTTCTGGTCGATGAGTATGACGTCGTGCAGGGGCATATGGAAAAGCTGGCGGCGCACCGTCAGGGGTGTCTGCATCGCGCGCTGTCTGTCTATATCTTCAATGCGCGCGGCGGCGCGCCGGCTGCAGGAAGAGATGGGGATGCAGTGCGATCTGACTCCTGGGCTGACGTTGCGCTATCGGGTTGATGTCGGGCAGGGACTGACGGAGCATGAGTTAACCCACGTTTTTATCGGCCAGAGCGATCGGATGCCTCAGCTGAACCTGGCCGAGGCGGACGCCTTTGTGTTTCGTGAGCCGACGGCGATCCTACGGCATATGGCGCAGCAGCCAGACTACTATACGCCGTGGTTCCGGGCGTGCCTGACGCCGGTTTTGCAGCATGCCGCGGTGCATCTGCGCTGAGTCTTTGTGGGGGAGGGAGCGACGCTATTGATAGCGTGGTCGCCCTCCTTTCCCTTCTCTGGTGTCACCGTGGGGCGATAAACCGTCACTAATTGAGCGGAGCGGCCATCGTGAGCGTTAACATTATTGGCATCGATTCGGCTAAAGACGTTTTCCATGAACCATGGGGCTGACGCAATCGGACGTTGGCAGAATAACGGGATCAGGTTCGCATCATCCTGACAGTACAGACACTTTCGTGGCAAAACCGAGATCCGGAATCCTCGGCTGGCGCAGGTATCCCGACGCACTGATCGGCCATGGCGCCATCCTTCTCCGGCAGAACGGCGAAGCGATTCAGACATACGCATACGCGACCGCCCCGCGCCATTCCGAGCGTGCTACCCCACCCTCTTGATGGCTAAACAGATATTTCGGTCGATTCAATTTATTATGGATTCTATTCTCGTCCTGATGGGTATTCCGCGTTGTTACAGGAGCATCCGCTAGCGTCCGGTTATTCCCCGCCGATTAAAGAAAATGTGGAGTTATCTTTGCGTAGCCCGGGATGTGCGTATTTATCACCGTATTATTTGACAATATTATTTTTAGACTACGTCGGGCGACCTGTTTTCCAATATTTACGCGTGTAAGGGGCATCGGGTGGCATATTTTTCCACGGCGCTTGGTGGTAGGCTGACACCAGGGTGCCGGCTGCATCGGGCGCGCCTGTCTTAATGATGAATACTGGGCTGGAGGTTGTGTGGAGCAGAAAATCGGGTTTATTGGCTGCGGCAACATGGGCCGGGCCATTCTGGGGGGGCTGCTGGCCAGTCAGTTTGCGCGGCCGCAGGATATTCTGGTGTATAACCGAACCGCTGACAGCGTCAGGGCGATTGTCGATGAATATGGCGTCGGCGCGGCCGCCGGTGCGCCGGCGCTGGCCGCCGCGGTGGATATCGTGGTGCTGGGCGTCAAGCCCAGTGGGATGCGTACGTTGCTGGAGGAGATTAACGGGAGTTTGCGGGCCGAGACGATCGTCGTCTCTATTGCGGCCGGCGTGACGCTTGAGACTCTCCAGGAGGGTCTGCCTGCGCAGCAGAAGGTGATTCGGGTTATGCCCAACACGCCCTCGCTGGTCAATGCTGGCATGTCATCCATCACCCCGAACGGGCGAGTCAGCGCCGAAGAGTGCGCCCGGATCGTCGCCTTGTTCCGCAGCTTCGGGCGGGCGGAGGTCGTGCCGGAGTCGCTGATCCACGCCGTGGTCGGGGTGAGCGGATCGTCACCAGCCTATGTGTTCATGTTTATCGAGGCCATGGCCGATGCGGCGGTTCGCGCCGGGATGCCGCGGGCTCAGGCCTATCAGTTTGCGGCCCAGGCGGTGATGGGCGCTGCAAAGATGGTGCTGGAAACCGGTACGCATCCGGCGGAGCTGAAGGATATGGTGTGTTCGCCGGGCGGTACGACCATTGAGGCCGTGGCCGCGCTGGAGGAGAACGGCATGCGCGCGTCGGTGATCGAGGCCATCTCCCGCTGTATCGCGAAGTCGGAGGCGATGAGCCGCCGCTGAGCAGGGCGGTCTCCCCGGCGCGGCCGCGGCGGCGCCGATTCCTTCCGCGGCCGCGCTGCCTATCCTCTTTTTCCCTGTCTATACGCCGCTGATTTGTTTTATTGTGTGATCTGGCTCAAGTTTTTGTCCCTGTGGCCGATAAATCGAACGCTGACTTAACAGTAAACCTGGCCAAGGGATGATCCCATCATGGCGCAGTATTATTTACAGGGAATAATTAATGAATCAACGAATTACAGTCCGTGGCGGACTGCTTGTCATCATCGTTACCTATACCTTATTGTTGTTTTTTATCAGCAGCATGGGAATTTATTTCTTACGCCAGAGCAATCACTCTCTGGCCGTGGTCAATCAGCTGCAGGCCGCTGAGCTGGGCCCGCTGTCTACCGGCTTTAGCGCAACGCTGCGCGCCCGCTCCGCCGCCGCCGTGGCGGCGCGCCAGCTGACGTTGGAACATATTGCCGACGCCGACAGCAGCCGCCGGACGGTAGAGGCCCTACTGACCGAGTCCAACGAGATTATGGCTCAGTTCTCCGCGTTGAAAAAAGTTACCGTGGAGGGGCAGCGTCTGAGCACTCGCCTCGAGCAGAGCTATAACGCCTATATCCAGGATGGCCTGCAGCCGATGGTTCAGGCTCTGGCGGCGCGCAATCTGGATGCCTACTACGCCCTGCTGGAGAATCAGGTCAGCAGTCACTCCACGGAGTACGACCGCGATTTACGCGAGTTTCGGCAGTTTGCTGATACGCTGGGACGTCAGGCGCTAGAGAAGGCGCAGCGGGATTATCAGCGCGCGATGACCCTGATCATTTCCGCCTGCGTCCTGCTGCTGGCGGTCGGAGGCTTCTGCTGGTATGCCCTGCGCGGCATCATTCTGCGGCCGTTGGCGCAGCTGGATGAGCAGGTGGAGCATATCGCCGCCGGAGATCTGGCCCGCCGGCTGGTGCTGAGCGGTCGTTCGGAGATAGCCCAGCTGGGTCGACAGCTGACGCAGATGCAGCAGGCGTTGGCCGGGACGGTACGCCGGGTACGCGACGCCAGCGAGCAGGTTGACGTCGGCGCCCGTGAGCTGCGCGCCGGCAACCGCGATCTGTCGCAGCGCACCGAAGAGCTAGCGGCGTCGCTGGAGGAGACGGCGGCCAGCATGGAGCAGCTGACGGCGACGGTGCGTCAGAATGCGGCCAATGCGGAGCAGGCCAATCAGCTGGCGAGCGGCGTCTCCGACAGCGCGAATCAGGGCGCGGACATCGTCAATGAGGCGATCGTCGGCATGCGCAGCATCTCTCATAGTTCACAGAAGATCGCCGATATTATCACTGTAATCGACGGTATTGCTTTCCAAACCAATATTCTGGCGCTCAATGCGGCGGTAGAGGCGGCGCGCGCCGGTGAGCAGGGTCGCGGCTTTGCCGTGGTGGCCGGTGAGGTGCGCAACCTGGCGCAGCGTAGCGCCCAGTCGGCGAAAGAGATTAAGCTGCTGATCGAAGATTCGGTGCGTCAGGTGAGCGACGGCGAGCGGCGCGTCAGCGCGGCGGCGGAAACCATGGCGAAGATTTCCGCCGAGGTGGTACGCGTGACGGCGCTGATGGCGGAGATCTCCGGCGCCTCTCAGGAGCAGACCCGCGGTATCGAGCAGGTAAACCAGGCTATCGCCCAGATGGATCAGGTGGCGCAGCAAAACGCGGCGCTGGTAGAGGAGTCCACCGCGGCCACGGCGTCGCTGGAGGCACAAAGCGAACAGCTGATGCAGAGTATGGAGAGCTTTAAGCTCGCCTGATCTGCAGGGCGGTGAGGCGCCAGGAGCGCGCCGTCACCGTCGACGATCGCCGTTTCGGATCGCGCCGCAGGGTTGGTTGCCAGCCCTGTGGGGCGTGCGCCGGAGTTACGCGGGCGGCCCGCGAACCCCGGCCCGCATTTCCCGCCTTGATGAGGGGTTTCTGGCGCGACGCCGTTACGGGAGCCCACCGAGTATGTGTATAATCCGAGCGCTATCGTTATCCGCCGGAGCCCCTCATGACCTACCGCATTGCCTTTATCGATGACCACTATATCGTGCGATCCGGCTTCGTACAGCTGCTGGCGCTGGAGGAGGATATGGCGGTGGTCGGTGAGTTTAGCTCGGCGGCAGAGGCGCGGGCCGGCCTGCCGGGGCTGGATGTGCAGGTCTGTATCTGTGATATCTCGATGCCTGATGAAAGCGGTCTGGATCTGCTGGCCGATCTGCCCTCCGGGCTGGCGGTGATCATGCTGTCGATGCACGACAGTGCGGCGCTGGTAGAGTTGGCGCTGGATCGCGGCGCGCGCGGCTTTCTGTCCAAGCGCTGCCGTCCCGAGGATCTGGTCAGCGCGGTACGCACCGTCGCGCAGGGCGGCGTCTATCTGATGCCGGAGATTGCCCAGCAGCTGGCGCGTACCCGTATCGATCCCCTAACCCGCCGCGAGCGCGAGGTGGCGATGATGCTGGCCCAGGGGCTAGAGGTGCGGGAGGTGGCCGAACGTCTCGGCCTGTCGCCGAAAACCGTACACGTCCACCGCGCCAATCTGTTTGTCAAGCTGGGGGTAAACAACAACGTTGAGCTGGCGCACCGCCTGTTGGGACAGTGATGCAGCGTCTGATCTCCAGCATCGCCATCTTCTTTTGCTATACCATCGCCGGATTTTGCCTGTGGGCTATCGGCGCGGCCCTGGTGACTGCGCCCGTCGACGCGCTGCTGCTGTTTCCCTTCGGTCTGCGGATGGGCATTCTGCTGCAGACGCCGCGCCGCTACTGGCCCGGCATTCTGGCCGGCGACGTGGCCGTGCAGCTGTTTTTGAGCTATCAGTTGGGCGGCGGCGGCTGGCTGTGGGGAACCCTGGGGGGACTGCTGCTGTGCATGGCCCTCGCCTGGGCATCGGGAGACTGGCTGCGGCGTCAGCAGCGGCAAGAGGTTGAATGGCGCTGGCCGCTGCAGCAGGGGGCGCTGGTGGCGCTGGCGGCGCTGCTCCAGGCGCTGTCCTGGTCGCTGGCGACCGGCGCCATGCCGGGGCCGGCGCTACTGCTGGGGCTGTGCGGCGGGTTGACGGTGGCACCGACCTGCCTGCTGATTTGGCACTATTTGGCGCAGCAGATTTGGCTGCCGCTGACGCCGGGGATCCTGCATCGCCCGGTCAACCTGCGCCTGCGTCATATCGGCGGCTATCTACTGCTGTTCGCGCTGAGCCTATGGCTGCAGCACCTGGCACAGCACGCCGATCTGCGCCGCTTTGTCCCTTTCTGTCTGGCGATCCCCATCGTCTTCATGTCGTATCGCTATGGCTGGCAGGGGGCGCTGCTGGCCACGCTGCTGAACGGCGTGGTGCTGATCGCGACGGAGCCGCAGGGCGATGCCCCGCACCGCGATCTGCTACTATCGCTGCTGGCGCAGAGTCTGACCGGGATGCTGTTGGGCGCCGGGATCGAGCGGCAGCGCGATCTGAACCGTCAGCTGGCGCAGCGTCTGGCGGAGAACCGTTCGCTGGCCCGTTCGCTGGTCATGGCGCAGGAGATGACCCGGCGGGAGATCGCCCGTGAGCTGCATGATGAGGTTGGGCAGACCATTACGGTGATCCGCACCCAGGCGGGCATCATTCGGCGGCTGAGCGATGAGCCGCGCCTGCTGGCCAGCGCCGAGGCCATCGAAAACCACGCCCTACGGGTATATGACGGCGTACACGATCTGCTGGCGCAGCTGTGGCCGGCATCGCTGAGCAACCTGCCGCTGTCGGCGGCGCTCTCGGCGCTGCTGCGCGATCTGGCACCGCCGGAGCAGGGCACCACGGCGCGGCTACGCTGGCATATCGACGACGCTGCATTGGACGATACCCTGAAAATTACGCTGTACCGCCTGTGTCAGGAGGGGGTGACGAACGCCTGTCGCCACGCGCGGGCCAGTCATATCGAGGTAGAGGGCTGGCAGGACGCCGATGGCCTGCTGCACGTGAGTATCTGCGATGACGGCTGCGGGGTGGATACGCTCAGCCTGACGCCGGGATATGGACTGCGCGGCCTGCGAGAGCGGATCTGCGCCATGGGCGGGGAGCTGCGCTTGGAGAGCCATCAGGGGACCCGGCTGGCTGTGATCCTGCCCGCAGTTTTATCCGGCGAGGTGGAAAACTAGGAGATTTTCTTAGCGGCGGCGGGGGATTTGTATTAGTTATCCCGCGCGCGCGCGCCGCACCATAGCGGCTACAACGATGAGTTTTCACGCACGAGGTATTTCCCCATGTGGTCTTTTCTGAAAAGCCGCACCGACGCGCCCGAGATCCAGGATAGCGCCAAGGTTGATGCAGCCTATAAATACTGGCGCATCCAGCTGATGTGGGTCATGTATGTTGGCTACGCCGCCTTTTACTTTACCCGCAAAAGCTTCAACTTCATCATGCCGGAAATGATCAGCGATCTGGGACTGAGCATGTCCGATATCGGCATCATGGGTACGCTATTCTATATCACCTATGGCTGTTCCAAGTTCATCTCCGGGATGATCAGCGATCGCTCCAACCCGCGCTATTTTATGGGCCTGGGGCTGATCATGACCGGTATTATCAATATCGTCTTCGGGATGAGTTCGTCGCTGCTGGTGCTGGGGGCGCTGTGGATGGTTAACGCCTTCTTCCAGGGCTGGGGCTGGCCGCCGTGCTCGAAGATCCTGACCAGCTGGTATTCACGCGCCGAACGCGGCAGCTGGTGGGCCATCTGGAATACCTCTCATAACGTCGGCGGCGCGCTGATCCCGCTGCTGGTCGGCTTTATTTCTCTGCACTTCAGCTGGCGCTATGGCATGATCATCCCCGGGATTATCGGTATCGTACTGGGGCTGCTGATGTGCTGGCGCCTGCGCGACAAGCCGGTCACGATGGGGCTGCCGAGCGTCGGAAAATGGCGTAATGACGCACTGGAGCTGGTGCAGGAGTCCGAAGGCAAGGGGCTCTCCAATAAAGAGATCATCAAGCGCTATGTGCTGACGAATAAGTACATCTGGCTGCTGGCCGTCTCTTATGTGCTGGTATATATCGTGCGTACCGCGATCAATGACTGGGGTAACCTGTACCTGACCCAGACCAAGGGCTACTCGCTGATGACCGCCAACTCGGCGCTGTCGCTGTTTGAGGTGGGGGGCTTTATCGGTTCTCTGGTCGCCGGCTGGGGCTCCGATAGACTGTTCCGCGGCAACCGCGGCCCGATGAACCTGATCTTCGCTATCGGGATCTTCCTCTCCGTGGCCGCGCTGTGGCTGATGCCGGGCGGCAGCTATGCGCTGCAGGCCGCCTGTTTCTTCTCCATCGGCTTCTTCATCTTTGGTCCGCAGATGCTAATCGGGATGGCCGCCGCCGAGTGTTCTCATAAGGATGCGGCCGGCGCGGCGACCGGTTTTGTCGGCCTGTTCGCCTATCTGGGGGCGGCGCTTTCCGGTTATCCAATCGCCCGGGTGATGGAGGTGTGGCACTGGAACGGCTTTTTCGTCGTGATTTCCGTGGCGGCCTGTCTGTCTGCGCTGTTTCTGCTGCCGTTCCTGCGCGCGCAGAAGGCCGAGAGCAAAGCGCCGCCGGCGGTGCAGGTTAACGCCTGAGTTCGCTATGGTGCGATAAAAAAGGCATGGCTTCGGCCATGCTTTTTGCTATCTGAAGGCGGGAAACTGTGGCTAAAATGCAGGCAACGGGATGGATTTAGCGTCGGATGGCCGGTTTTCTCAACAAACGGCGGCCGTAATGCAAAAAGGGGGTTGACGGCGGGTGAGGCTAGCAGTAACATGCGCTCCGCATTCGGCGAGTAGCGCAGCCTGGTAGCGCAACACGTTCGGGACGTGTGGGTCGGAGGTTCGAATCCTCTCTCGCCGACCAAATTCCTGAGAAACCCAGCCTTTACGGCTGGGTTTTTTGCGTTATGGCGGCTTTACAGTCAAACGTAAAAAGCCGGGCCTCTGTGGGCGTTAAGGTGTTGACGACGGGTAGCGCTAGCAGTAACATGCGCTCCGCATTCGGCGAGTAGCGCAGCCTGGTAGCGCAACACGTTCGGGACGTGTGGGTCGGAGGTTCGAATCCTCTCTCGCCGACCAAATTCCTGAAAAGCCCAGCCTTTACGGCTGGGCTTTTTGCATTGTGGCCGGGGTGGCGCGGGTCGTCCTTAGCGCTCCTGGCGGCGAATAAAGTCGACGCAGCGCGGCGCGGCGATGCGCCGGTAGTCGGCGCAGTTTAGGATCAGCGAGCGCTCCAGCGTGCCGGCGTTAAAGGCCAGCTCCTCAAAGCGGGTAAACAGCAGCGGATCGGCGACCAGCAGCAGGTCGGGATGCAGGCTGAAGGGAGGGATCGCGCCAAAGAGGCAATCGGTCAGCGTGCTGACCTCTGCCGGACTGGCCAACGAGGCACGGGTCCCGCCGATGCCCTGCGCCAGCGCGCTGAGATCGGCCTGCTGATCGGCGGGCAGCACCGCTAGCACATGCTGCTTTACCCCATTCCCCTTGACGTGGCAGACCAGCGCCTTGGCGCCCTGGCCGAGCTGGGTACCGCGAATTTTGGCCACCTCTTCTGATTTCCCCGCGCTGGGGTGTTCAACGACGCGATAGCGTGCGCCTTGGCTGTCCAGCAGCCGCTGCAGCTGTTCAAACGTTGCCTGTGACACCGTATTTCTCCCATTGATGATGATGCCTGCGATCATAGCGCGAAGGCGTGGCTACGCCTGAGGCCGTTTCCGCAAAAATGGCCGCTGCGACGCGCGGACTCCCGTTTTCAGCAGAATTTTCCCCTGTCTTAATGGCACTTTCCCGGGTTAACTGTGCATATATTCGACATCTGAGATAAATTTTTTCGCCGGCGGCGGTAGGGAGATCGACTGGTAAAATTTTGTTACATGGTGGAATGCACGTCACAATTTCACCGTGGGCAGATTTCGACCTATCTGTGAGGTTTATTTATCCTTTTTTATACAAAAATATTGCCTATTTATTAGGCGATAAATTGTATTTTGTCATATTGACGTCAACCGGAACACTTGAGAGATTGGGGCGTATAAGGTGAAAACAGCGCTTCAGGATTGTGCATCTATTCGCTGATGGACTGCCCGATGAGTCGTTCCTCGCCGGGATATCGTCTACCCACCTTGGCCGCTCAGGCCGCCGCCGGACGGATCGTACAGAAAAAAACAGAGATCCGCCGGTCACACAACATCACAGTATGGAGTTCAATGTTATGTCTTCCAAGAATCACGTATCTACGGGGCGTGGCGCAGGCGTCGTCGCGCTGAAATGGGGCGTCGGCCTGCTCGCGCTGGCGATCGCCGGCAGCCTGCAGGCAAAGACCCTGGTGTACTGTTCTGAGGGATCTCCGGAGGGGTTTAACCCGCAGCTGTTTACCTCGGGTACCACCTATGACGCTAGCGCGGTCCCTATCTATAACCGTCTGATTGAGTTTAAGAACGGGAGCACGGAGATCGAGCCCGGGCTGGCGGAGAGCTGGGAGGTCAGCCCCGATGGCAAGACCTATACCTTCCATCTGCGCAAGGGGGTGAAGTGGCAGGGCAGCAAGCTGTTTAAGCCGACCCGCGACTTCAACGCCGACGACGTGGTGTTCTCCTTCGAACGTCAGCGCGATCCGAACCACCCGTACCACAAGGTCTCCGGCGGCAGCTATGAGTACTTTCAGGGGATGGGGCTGCCGGAGCTGATCGCCAAGGTCGAAAAAGTGAACGATAGCACGGTGCGCATTGAGCTGAATCACCCGGAGTCACCGTTCCTGGCGGATTTGGCGATGGACTTCGCATCGATCCTGTCCGCCGAATATGCCGATGCGATGATGAAGGCGGGCACGCCGGAGAAGATCGATCTGGAGCCGCTGGGCACCGGTCCCTTCCAACTGATGCAGTACCAGAAGGATTCGAAGATCCTCTATAAAGCCAACAAAGACTACTGGGGCCCACAGCCGAAGATCGACCGCCTGGTGTTCTCCATTACGCCGGATGCCTCGGTGCGCTATGCCAAGCTGCAGAAGAATGAGTGTCAGGTGATGCCGTACCCGAACCCGGCGGATCTGGCGCGCATGAAGCAGGATAAGAATATTACTCTGTTGGAGCAGCCGGGGCTTAACGTGGGCTACCTGTCGTTTAACGTCGATAAAAAGCCGCTGGATAACGTCAAGGTGCGCCAGGCGCTGACCATGGCAGTCAACAAACCGGCCATCATTGAGGCCGTCTATCAGAAGGCCGGTCAGCCGGCGAAAAACCTGATACCGCCGACCATGTGGGGCTATAACGACGCGATTAAGGATTATCCGTACTATCCGGAGAAGGCCAAGGCGCTGCTGAAGGAGGCCGGTTTGGCCGATGGATTCAGCATCGATCTGTGGGCGATGCCGGTACAGCGTCCTTATAACCCTAACGCGCGCCGTATGGCCGAGATGATCCAGGCGGACTGGGACAAGATCGGCGTGAAGGCCAAGATTGTGACCTACGAGTGGGGGGAGTACCTCAAGCGCGCTAAAGACGGCGAACACCAGGCGGTGATGATGGGTTGGACCGGCGATAACGGCGATCCGGACAACTTCTTCGCCACGCTGTTCAGCTGCGATGCGGCCAAGCAGGGCTCCAACTATTCCCGCTGGTGCTATCAGCCGTTTGAGGCGGTGATTCAGCCGGCGCGCGCCGAGGCGGACCAGGCCAAGCGCGCCGAGCTGTATCGCCAGGCCCAGGTGATAATGCATGACCAGGCACCGGCGCTGATCATCGCCCACTCCACCGTCTATGAGCCGGTGCGCAAAGAGGTGAAGGGCTATGTCGTGGATCCGCTGGGCAAACATCACTTCAATCAGGTCTCCCTGGAGTAATCCAGCCGCCCCTCAAGGGGGAGGGACTTCGTGAACCGTACCGCCGCATGGCCGTGAGGCCTGGCGGTATCCGGGGCCAGGCGCTGCGCACTCTTGCGCAGCGCAGCGGGCCGGCGGATGGGTGCCGGCCAACTACAGAGAGTTCGGGCTATGCTGCAGTTTATTCTCCGGCGTTTGGGGCTGGTCATCCCAACGTTTATCGGCATTACGTTGCTGACATTCGCGTTTGTTCACATGATCCCCGGCGATCCGGTGATGATCATGGCGGGCGAGCGCGGGATCTCCGCGGAGCGTCATGCTCAGATCATGGCTGAGATGGGGCTGGATAAGCCGCTATATCAGCAATACTTCATCTATATCGACGACGTGCTGCACGGCAACCTCGGTCAGTCCTTGAAGAGCCGAACCCCGGTGTGGCAGGAGTTTGTGCCGCGCTTTCAGGCGACGCTAGAGTTGGGGATCTGCGCCATGCTGTTCGCGGTGCTGCTGGGGATCCCTATCGGGGTGCTGGCGGCCGTCAAGCGGGGGTCGATCTTTGACCATACGGCGGTCGGCGTGGCGCTGACCGGCTACTCCATGCCGATTTTCTGGTGGGGCATGATGCTGATCATGCTGGTCTCGGTCAATCTGGATTTGACGCCGGTCTCCGGGCGCATCAGCGATACGGTCTTTCTGGACGATAGTCACCCGTTGACCGGCTTTATGCTGATCGACACCCTGCTGTGGGGGGAACCGGGGGACTTTAAGGATGCGGTGATGCACCTGATTCTGCCCTCTATCGTACTGGGCACCATTCCACTGGCGGTGATCGTGCGCATGACCCGCTCGGCGATGCTGGAGGTGCTGAGCGAGGACTATATCCGCACCGCCCGCGCCAAGGGGCTGAGCCGCCTGCGGGTGATCGTGGTGCATGCCCTGCGCAATGCGCTGCTGCCGGTGGTGACGGTGATCGGCCTGCAGGTCGGTACGCTGCTGGCCGGAGCCATCCTGACGGAGACCATCTTCTCCTGGCCGGGGCTGGGGCGCTGGCTGATCGATGGCCTGCAGCGCCGCGACTATCCAGTGGTGCAGGGCGGCGTTCTGCTGGTCGCCAGCATGATCATTCTGGTTAACCTGCTGGTCGACGTGCTGTACGGCATCGTTAACCCGCGTATCCGTCATAAACACTAGGAGGCCGCTGATGTCTGAACCAACAACGGCCGCGACGACGGCTACCTCATCCGGTGTCCCGGCACCGCGGCCGATGACGCCGCTGCAGGAGTTCTGGCACTATTTTCGCCGCAATAAAGGCGCCGTCGCAGGGCTTATCTACGTGGCGATCGTGGTGGTGGTGGCGCTGGGGGCCAATGTCATTGCGCCGCACCTGCCGCAGGAGCAGTTCCGCGATGCGCTGCTGCGTCCGCCGGTCTGGGAGACCGGCGGCAGCTGGCGCTTTATTCTGGGCACCGATGACGTGGGGCGCGACGTGCTGTCGCGGTTGATTTACGGCGCCCGTCTGTCGCTGCTGGTGGGCTGTCTGGTGGTCGCGCTGTCGCTGATCCTCGGGGTGGTGCTGGGGCTGCTGGCGGGCTACTTTGGCAGCGCGGTGGATGCGCTGATCATGCGGGTGGTCGATATCATGCTGGCGCTGCCGAGCCTGCTGCTGGCGCTGGTGCTGGTGGCCATATTCGGCCCCTCTATCGTGAATGCGTCGCTGGCGCTGACCTTTGTGGCGCTGCCGCACTATGTCCGCCTTACGCGCGCCGCGGTATTGGCGGAGGTGCATCGCGACTACGTGACCGCCTCCGGGGTGGCCGGCGCCGGTGCGCTGCGCCAGATGTTCGTCAATATCCTGCCCAACTGCCTGGCGCCGCTGATTGTGCAGGCGTCGCTGGGTTTTTCTAATGCGATCCTCGATATGGCCGCGCTGGGTTTCCTGGGAATGGGCGCCCAGCCGCCGACGCCGGAGTGGGGCACCATGCTGTCCGATGTGCTGCAGTTCGCCCAGAGCGCCTGGTGGGTGGTGACCTTCCCCGGACTGGCCATTCTGTTGACGGTATTGGCGTTTAACCTAATGGGCGACGGCCTGCGCGATGCGCTGGATCCGAAGCTGAAGCAGTAAGGAGAGGGACATGGCATTACTGGATGTAGATCAGCTATCGGTGCATTTCGGCGACGATAGCGCCCCTTTCCGTGCGGTTGACCGCATCAGCTACCAGGTTGAACAGGGAGAGGTGGTGGGGATTGTCGGTGAGTCCGGCTCCGGCAAATCGGTCAGCTCGCTGGCCATTATGGGGCTGATCGATTTTCCTGGGCGGGTGACGGCACAGCGACTGAGCTTTAACGGCGCCGATCTGCAGCGTATCTCCGAGCGGGAGCGACGCCAGCTGGTGGGGGCCGAGGTGGCGATGATATTCCAAGACCCGATGACCAGCCTGAATCCCTGCTACACCGTGGGATTTCAGATTATGGAGGCGCTGAAGGTGCATCAGGGAGGTAACCGGCGCACCCGGCGCCAGCGCGCCATCGATCTGCTTACTCAGGTCGGCATTCCCGATCCGGCGTCGCGTCTGTCGGTCTATCCGCACCAGCTTTCCGGCGGTATGAGTCAGCGGGTGATGATCGCCATGGCGATCGCCTGCCGTCCCAAGCTGCTGATTGCCGATGAGCCGACCACCGCGCTGGATGTGACCATTCAGGCGCAGATCATCGAACTGCTGCTGGCGCTGCAGCAGCGGGAAAATATGGCGCTGGTGCTGATCACCCACGACCTGGCGCTGGTGGCGGAGGCGGCGCATAAGATCATCGTGATGTACGCCGGGCAGGTAGTGGAGTCCGGGCTGGCCGGCGAGATTTTCCACACGCCGCGCCACCCCTATACCCAGGCGCTGCTGCGGGCGCTGCCCGAGTTTGCGGTGGACGGCGAGCGTCTGGTGTCGCTGCCGGGGGTGGTGCCGGGTAAGTACGATCGCCCGACGGGCTGCCTGCTCAATCCGCGCTGCCCCTATGCGACCGAGCAGTGTCGGCGCGAGGAGCCGTCGCTGCGCCGCCTGCACGGGCGGGCGGTGAAGTGCCACACCCCATTGGACGACGCCGGGAGGCCGACAGCATGAGTGAAGCCATATTACAGGCGCCGTTACTGCAGGCGGTGGATCTGAAAAAGCATTATCCGGTCAAGAGCGGGCTATTTTCCCAAGAAAGGCTGGTCAAGGCGCTGGATGGGGTCTCGTTCAGCCTGGAACGGGGAAAAACCCTGGCGGTGGTCGGGGAGTCCGGCTGCGGTAAGTCGACGCTGGGACGCCTGCTGACGATGATCGAAGCGCCGAGCGCCGGCGAGCTCTATTATCGGGGCCAGGATCTGCTGCAGCCCGATGCGCAGGCGCAAAAGCTGCGTCGCCAGAAGATCCAGATCGTGTTCCAGAACCCCTACGCCTCGCTGAACCCGCGCAAGAAGGTCGGCGCGATCCTTGAGGAGCCGCTGCGGATCAATACGCCGCTGTCGCGCGATCAGCGGCGCGAACGGGCGCTGGCGATGATGGCGCGGGTCGGTCTAAAGACCGAGCACTACGATCGCTATCCGCATATGTTTTCCGGCGGCCAGCGCCAGCGCATCGCTATTGCCCGCGGCCTGATGTTAAATCCGGACGTGGTGATCGCCGATGAGCCGGTGTCGGCGCTCGATGTGTCGGTGCGTGCCCAGGTGCTCAATTTGATGATGGATCTGCAGCGGGAGCTGGGGCTCTCCTATGTCTTTATCTCACATGATCTGTCGGTGGTGGAGCATATCGCCGATGAGGTGATGGTGATGTACCTGGGGCGCTGCGTCGAGAAGGGCAGCAAGGCGGCGGTGTTCGGCAATCCGCGTCACCCCTATACCCAGGCGCTGTTGTCGGCGACGCCGCGGCTGAATCCGCAGATGCGCCGCGAGCGGATCAAGCTGAGCGGGGAGCTGCCCAGCCCGTTTAATCCGCCGCCCGGCTGTGCCTTTAACGCCCGCTGCCGCTGCGCCTTTGAGACCTGTCGCCAGCTGCAGCCGCCGCTGCGTCGCTATGGCGATCAGATGATCGCCTGTTTTGCCGTGGAGAAGGAGGTGGGGGCCTAGCGGCCCCGGCGCGATAATAAAAAAAAGAGCCGTGAGCCGGCTCTTTTTTTATGGTGGCGTCGCCGTGGCTACTGTGGGTAGGGCACCCAGTCCCCGCCGTTGAGACGTACATAGGGTTTTCCCTGATACATCATGACGATGGCGTTATCGTTTTCCGACACGGCGGCGCTTTGGGGAAGGTTGCTGACCAGCGCCTGCCAGTCGACGCTGGGCTGGGTGAAGATCTTGCCATCCAGGCTGCGAACGACCAGCTCGGAGAGGGCCAGATAGCTGCTCGGCCGATCGACCAATACCGGCGAGGCCGGCGCCGGCGCCTTCATACCGCTGAAGATAACGCCGACCGGCACGTGGGTGATTGACATGCTGGGGATATCGCGGAGTCCGGCCATCTGCATCTTGTCACCGACTACCGCCGCGCCGTGCTCTGGTACGATCACCACCATCACCCGGCGTCCGGATCTCTCCAGATCGTCCAGAAAGCCGTTGAGCTGGTCGAGCAGGGTCTGGGCCCGCGGCTTAAAGTCGGCTCCCCGATTGGCACCGATAAAGCGGTTACCGTCGTGCAGGGCGATCAGGTTGACGAAGCTGGCCGTGCGTGCGTCGCCCAGCTTTTCGGTACTGCTCAACCAGCGTTGGAGCAGCGCCAGATCGTTGGTGATGGGTTCGCCATTGAATGCGGTCAGCTCGACCGGTAGGCCGGCGTTGGCGCTGAGGGGAGCCTGCATGTTGCCAAATTGGCGTAGGTGTGCCAGATAGTCGCCGAAAACCCCGGAATGATCCAGCGCGAGCTCTTGCCGGAAGCCCAGCCGGGCCAGGTTGGCCATCAGATCGCACTGAGTCGGAACGGGGCTGTAGAGCATCTTATGCGAGGACTGACCGCAGCTGGCGCGCATGATGCGGATGGCGGCCGGACCGCTGTAGGCGGTGGCGGAGTTAAAGTCGTTGAACAGAATATCCATCCGTTTCCACAGCGGATGATCCTGCAGGCCGGCGGCGCTGAGATCGCTCCAGGAGAGGGAGCAGATATTGAGGATCAAGAGATCGAAGGGCTGGGCATCGGCCGGCAGGGCCGCGGGAAAATGGGTTTGCCGCTGTTGTTCGCTGGCGTAAAAGCGATCCAGCCAGTCGTTCAGGCTGCTATTGTTGGGCGCGGCGCTCTGCGCCGGGATCTCCGCAGCGCTGACGGCTGAGATCGGTGTATTGCCTGGCGTGGACAGACTGCTCGCCGGGGGGCGGCCGTGGCCGCACCCTGCTGCAGGCTGAGCTGTGGAATGCCAATGCTGCCCAGATTGACCCATACCAGGGCAAGAATGGTAAACGTGGTAATCCGAATCCACTGGGTGAGAAACAGGTAGGCGACGGTGATCACCAGCGCCGCGCCGATCATGGTCCAGTTAATAAAACGCAGCGTTAAATCCCAGGCATAGGCCGCGCTGAAGTGGCTCCACTGATCGCGCTGGTGCGCAATACTGCTTAGCCCCGGTAGCCAGGTGTCGTGGTAAAACAGCGCCACTCCGATGGGGATAGCCAGCCAGCTGCGCCAGCGGTGCAGATGCGCCGAGGGCAGGGGAAACAGCAGAAAGGCTAAAAAGATAATGTTGGCGAAAGGGTGAAAATTAAGATAGCCGTACCACAGTAGCGCCAGCTTCAGTAAAAAATAGAGATTCCAGCCGCCTAGCCCGTGCCAGCGGTAGCCCCGTTCAGAGAAAACGCCCTGCTGCTCAGTGTGTTTTGCCATGCTTATCTACCCTAGCGGAGAGTGGGCGGCGGTGCAGTACCGTCACCCGTTGAAGATAACGGGTCGGGAAAATCGTCCTCCGCAGCGTTCGTAGAGGATGAGGGTAATACTTGTGCAGGTAAAAACCGCCGGGCAGCATGACCAGCGCGCACAGAACGAGGATCTGCAGAATATCCGTAATCGTCATCATGATGAGGGCTCCCGTGACGTCATCCCGAGGGTCAGCCGCCGGGGGACGCGTCGTGGCGGCGGCATCGCTGTATCCGCCGGCGCGCTGACCGGCTGTGGAGGAAGC
Source organism: Edwardsiella sp. EA181011 (assembly GCF_000800725.1). Classification (NCBI taxonomy): domain Bacteria; kingdom Pseudomonadati; phylum Pseudomonadota; class Gammaproteobacteria; order Enterobacterales; family Hafniaceae; genus Edwardsiella; species Edwardsiella sp. EA181011. The sequence continues at coordinate 783,749 of NZ_CP011364.1, forward strand.
GACTCGGGCGGCGGCCCTTGCGTGGGCGTCTCACTGCGCATACGCGTCAGCTCCAGCATCAGCTCTGCATCCTGGTGCCATAGGCGGCGGTGGATGAAGAGCTCCTCGACGGGCAGCGGGAAGATAAAGCGCAGTGCGGTGTCCAGTTCATGCGGGCGGCAGTAGGCCAGGAACAGGACCAGAGATTGCCCGTCCAGAGTGACTAAATCGCCGTCACGGCGCAGGTTGCAGAGTTTTAGCACCTGTTCGGCATCTATTCCGGAAACCGGCCGTAAGGAGGCTAGCGTGCCGCGTCCGTCGTGCGGTATCAGCGGGTTGTCCAGGAGGTCGAGCAATAGCGTGCAGAACTGCGCTTTGGTCTGGTAGCCGCGCAGCTTGAGCGGCCGCAGGGCGTCGAGCAACGTGGTGATATTGGCCGGCACGTGGCGTAAAAACGTGTGTCCCTGCAGTCCTTCCAGACTCACCAGCGCGTTGGACAGCGTGGCGTGTAGCGGGATGACCACATTGGCGCCGCAGGCCAGCAGCAGGCGTTCATCGCTGCTGCGCTGTACAACCGCCTGCTCTCGCACTGCTATTTTCAGTGCATTGCCGCGCTGGCGGCGCAGCGTGTGGATTTGCCGCGCCAGATCGTCCACCTGATCGCTTTGCATCAGTGAAAAGACCAGGGTTGCCGCCTGCGCCGCCAGCGCGGCGGTAAACAGTTCATGGTTAGACGTAAACAAGTGCCAGTGCTCAGAGAGCGGGGGGGCGCCCTCCAGGATCGCGGCGTGCGCCAGATAGCTATCTTCATCACTATGGGGCTGTGGCGGTGGCAGGGTGGTTTCTACATTGGCCTGCCAGCCCTGTGACGTGTGGGTTAGCGGAATATTCTGCTGAGCCGAAACGCCCCGCTCATTACACCAAAAGGCGACATCATAGAGCCAGCGATCCAGCTGCCAGCGTAGGCTGGCGAGCCCTGAGACGAGGCGATTCAATGGAGCTAATTGATTTCGTAGGATATCGGTTCCTGCACCGTGGCTGATGACGAGCAGCGTCGCGTTGCAGCGCTGTAGCCAACGATGGATGTGGTTTATCCAGCGGTTTATCCCATCGGCGGAGAGCGTGGTCAGGTCGGTCGCAGGGAGCAGTAGGATAAACAGCGAAGATGCTGGGCCCATTAGACGGGTTAACTCATCCGGCAGCGCCATCAGCGCCGTTAGCGTCGGCGTCAGGCGATAAACAGGCAGAGACGCAGGGCCTTGCGAATAGTCCTCCGCCAACGCTGACGTCACCTGTATATCGTGACCCGCCTCAATAAGCGTGACGTGGGTACTTTCCGGCTGGGCAAGAATCGTTTGACGGCACAGGCCAGACACATCCTGTGTGCGATCGATATTCAGCCAATAAAGGCCGTGCGTTTGCACTGTCTGGAGCTCATCCCACAGGTGTGGGATACCGAGCATAAATGATTGCGCCATGGTATATCGACTTTGTGAGAATAGAGTGTTCCACCATGCCGACATAGGCAAAATAACATTATCTATCAATTAATTATTAGATAGTAATGTGGGTTATCATCCCTCTTTTGCATTATGGCAGCGCCATTTTTCTACCTTGCTATACTCACTTAAACCATAGCTGAATTTTTATGGTTAGCAGAATGAGCGAGCAAACAAAGCATCGAACGGCGCCGACGCCGCCATCGTCGGAAGATCTTGCCGTGTTACAGCGTATCTACGGGATGATGGATATTGATTACGTCAATATCGTGCGGATAGAGCATGTAAACAAGGCGTTGGAACGCTGGCCGCTGTTGGCAGAGTGTCGCCAGCTGGCAGAACGACGGGACTAATCCATATGGTAACGGTAGCGCTACAGGGGATTCGCGGCGGTGTCGGAACTACCGGTACCGCCGCGGCGCTGGGTTGGGCGCTCAATGGTCTGGGACAGCGGGTGCTGGTGGTCGATGCCAGCCCCGGCGCTCAGCTGGGTATGCATTTCAACCTGCCGCTCGCCGATCGCGCGGGCTGGGCGGCGGCGCTGTTGGATGGCAGTGCGTGGCAGGCGACGGCCTGGCGCTATACCGAAGGGCTGGATGTTCTGCCTTTCGGCACGGTGGATCCGGCGCAGTTGCCTGCGCTAGCGGCCTGCGTAAGCCAGGCTGAGTGGCGGGCGTCCTTTGCGTCGCAAAGCGCGGCCTACGACTGGATCATCCTGGATATTGGCAGCGGGCATGCGCCCGTATCTCGGCAAATGGCGGCGTTCAGCGAGCTGTTGCTGCTGTTGATGATGCCGGATGCCAACTGCCATTTGCGCTTGCATCGTCAGGCGCTGCCCGATGATGCGCACCTGCTTATCACGCAGCTGTTACCCGGCAGCGTATTGCAAGAGGATCTCTACCTGCTGTGGAAGCAGACGCTGCCCAGATTGGTGCCGTTGGTTATGCACCGAGATGAGGCCGTCGCCGAGGCTGCCGCAGGTAAACAGCCTCTCGGTGAGTATGCGCCCTATTCCCAGGCGGCGCAGGAGGCCACCAACCTGGCCGCATGGTGCCTATTACAGCGTCTGCCAGGCCAGCGCCCAGCGCGCGCGGAGGCGACATGATACATGCGTTGGATGTGCTGCTGGCGGCGCCGGCCAGGCGGGCATGGACGCAGCGCTATCGGGCGTGCCGCACGCATGGCGCGACGTCGCCGGGTGCGATAAGCGGTTGTTTCTGGCTTACGTTAGCGTGGCTGTTTCTGCATTGGGAGTCGCCGGCTTGGCAGGCTATCCGTCAGCAGCAGGCCGCGTTGTTTCCTCATCTCGATCCGCTGCGGCCCCGTCCACTCGATCCGGTGCGATATGGGCTGCAGGCGATATGGCTATTGTTGACCCGCTGGCCGCATTCCGAAACGTTACTGGGCGCTCTCCGCCGCGTAAGCAGGCATTTCCTGCAGTGGCTGGCGGGGTTACCGGCGCGATGGGGACGGCGGAAGGGCGAATCGGTCTGGTTGGATGAGCTACCTAATGCTTTGCGCCGGGTTGTATTGACGCTGTCGGCGCTGCTGGGGGCCGCACTCGCGTTACTGTGTATTTCTCAGCCGTTTGACCTGCTGTCACAGTGTATCTTTGTGCTGCTGCTGTGGGGATGCGCGATGGTGATCCGCCATATTCCCGGGCGCTTCACCACGCTGCTGCTAGTACTGCTGTCCATTACGATTTCTTGCCGTTACATCTGGTGGCGCTATACCTCAACGTTGAATTGGGACGACCCTTTCAGCCTGATCTGTGGCCTGCTGCTGTTAGCCGCTGAAACCTATGCCTGGGTCGTGCTGCTACTGGGGTATTTTCAATCGGTATGGCCGCTGAATCGCCCGCCGGTGGCTTTGCCCAAGGCGATGGATCAATGGCCTATAGTCGATGTTCTGATCCCCACCTATAACGAAGATCTCAGGGTGGTTAAACCCACCATCTACGCTGCGCTGGGGATCGATTGGCCTCGGGATCGGATCAACATCTATCTGCTGGATGACGGCGGCCGTGACAGCTTTCGCCAGTTTGCCGAGGAGGTTGGCGTTCACTATCTTGCGCGTCCAACCCATGAGCATGCCAAGGCCGGTAACTTAAACTATGCGCTGAAGCGCATCAAAGGTGAGTTTGTTGCGGTGTTTGACTGCGATCATGTGCCCACCCGTACGTTTCTGCAGCTGACCATGGGCTGGTTTTTACACGATGCGCGGCTGGCGATACTACAAACGCCGCACCATTTTTTCTCGCCGGATCCGTTTGAGCGCAACCTAGGGAACTTCCGACGCACTCCGAATGAGGGCCAGCTATTTTATGGCCTGCTGCAGGATGGCAACGATATGTGGAATGCCACCTTCTTCTGTGGCTCCTGCGCGGTGCTGCGCCGGACGGCGCTGGATGAGGTCGGCGGTATCGCCGTTGAGACGGTGACCGAGGATGCGCATACCTCGCTGCGCCTGCACCGTAAGGGCTGGACATCTGCCTATATCCGCATTCCGCTGGCGGCCGGGCTGGCGACGGAGAGCCTGTCGGCACATATCGGCCAGCGTATGCGCTGGGCCCGCGGCATGACTCAGATTTTCCGCCTGGATAATCCCTTTTTGGGCAAAGGGTTAACCCTGGGGCAGCGTTTGTGCTACGCCAACGCCATGATGCATTTTCTCTCCGGTATTCCCCGGCTGATCTTCCTGGTCGCGCCGTTGGCGTTTCTGCTGTTTCACACCTACGTTATTTTTGCGCCGGCGATGGCGATCGTGCTGTATGTGATTCCGCATATGTTTCATTCCAGCTTGGCGCGCATTCGCCTCCAGGGGCGCCATCGTCACTCTTACTGGAATGAGATCTATGAAACGGTATTGGCCTGGTATATCGCCCGTCCGACGCTGGTGGCGCTGATCAACCCGAAGAAAGGGCGTTTCAATGTGACCCAGAAAGGGGGATTGGTCTCGCATAATCATATGGATTGGGTTATTTCGTCGCCCTATCTGTCGCTGGTGTTATTGAGCGTGCTGGGGCTGGTGTTTGGTGCCTGGCGTCTGTTTTTTGGCCCGCAGAATGAGCAACTTACCGTGCTGCTGACTGTCGGATGGGTGATCTACAACCTCGTTATTCTGGGCGGCGCAGCGGCGGTCGCCGTTGAGGTGCGCCAGATCCGTCAGGCGCACCGAGTAGACATCGCGATGCCGGCAATCCTGATGCGCCACGATGGACATCTTTACCCCTGCACACTGCACGATTATTCCGACAGCGGCGTGGGTATTGAGCTGGCGGATGAGCGTCTGTGCCTACGGGAAGGTGAGTCTATTTCTCTGCTGCTGCAGAAAGGGGAAGAGAGTTTTGTGTTTCCGGTTGCGGTAACGCGGGTCGTGGGGCGACGGGCTGGGCTGCGTTTGGATGGACTGAGCGTCGCACAGCATATTGCGTTTATCCAGTGCACCTTTGCCCGCGCCGATACCTGGGCGCTGTGGCAGCAGGCCATCCCAGAGGATCATCTGGGCGGTGGTTTTGTCGGCATTTTACGCCTGGTGGGGCGCGGTTACCGTAGCCTGGCTGAGTATGCCCCGGCACCGTGGCGCATGCCGATCATGGTGGCGGTGTGTTTGGGCGCTTGGCTGGTTTCCTTTGTACCGCGTCCGATAGCGGGACGCCAGACCACGTAGTGTGTATGCAGTATGTGGGCACTAACTTATTATGGAGCAACGGAGATACCCATGATGAAGATGATACACCTGTTGTGGGCTGCCATCGCGCTGGGCTCCAGCACGATGGCGCAGGCACAGTCTCCGTTTCCAGCGGCGTCAGATAGCGCGCCGGCGGCGGATGGCGCAGCGGCACTGGTAACGGCGCATTCTTCGGCTGCACCGGTCTCGACGCAGACGCTGGATTTGACCCGGTTAGCCTCCGGGCCGACAGTACTGCGCGGCGATAATCCCAATGCCTATATGGAGTTCGGGGTGCCGCGCGACCAGCTGGTGACCAATGCGATGCTTAACCTGGTGTTTACTCCGTCGCCGTCGCTGGTGCCGCTGGTATCTCAGGTTAAGGTATTCCTCAACGATGACCTGGTCGGCGCCGTGGCGGTCGATAAAAGTCAGTTAGGGCATGCCAATCAGGTCCAGGTGCCGCTAGATGCCCACTATATTACCGATTTTAACCGCATTCGCCTGGAGTTCGTCGGTCGCTATCAGTCTTACCGCCAGTGCGACAACGAGTGGCATCCGACCCTGTGGCTGGCCATCGGGCAGGGCAGTAGCCTGACGCTGACGACCCAGTCCCTGTTACTGCAAAACGACTTATCCCTATTCCCCCGGCCCTTCTTTGACAGCGCCAGCAAGGTGCCGCTGACGCTACCGGTGGTGTTCGCCGCCGAGCCGGATCTGGCGCAGCAGCAGGCCGCGGCGGTGCTGGCATCCTGGTTCGGTGCGCAGGCGCAGTGGCGCGGTCAGCGTTTTCCGGTGCTGTATAATCAGCTGCCGGATCGGCATGGGGTGGTGTTTGCGACTAATGCGCAGCGTCCAGACTTTTTAGCTGACTACCCGGCGGTTGATGGGCCGACGGTGGCGATGATTTCCCGGCCGGATAATCCTTATATCAAGATGCTGTTGATTATGGGGCGTGACGATCGCGACCTGATGACGGCGGTGCGGGGGATTGCCCAGGGCGATATCCTGCTGCGCGGCGATAGCGCCCGCGTCGATCGGGTCGAGACGCTCGCTCAGCGGCAGCCGTATGACGCGCCCAACTGGGTGCCGACCGACCGGCCGGTCACCTTTGGCGAGCTGCAAAGCTATCGCGATCAGCTACAGTCAAGCGGGGTGCGTCCGGCGCCGATATCCTTAACTTTGAATCTGCCGCCGGATCTGTTTTTGCTCCACAACGCCTATGTGGATATGAATCTGAAGTACCGCTATACCCAGCCGCCGTTTAATGACGGTTCGCGTATGACCGTGAATATCAATAATCAATTTTTACAGGCTTTCCCGCTACTGCCCTCGGAAGATCAAGAGCGTACATTATTACATATCCCTTTGATTCAGGGCTTGTTTGATAAGATGGATGCCGTCACTATCCCCGCGATAAAGCTGGGGGTTCAGAACCATCTGCGCTTCGATTTTGACTATGTGGTGCCCTATCTGACGCCCTCCAACGGCGAGTGCGTCTCTTATCAACCGTTGCCGAATACCGTGGCCATCGGTGACGCCTCGACCCTTGATTTCTCCGGTTTCCGTCACTTTATCGCGATGCCGGATCTGCGCAGCTTCGCCAACGCTGGTTTCCCCTTTAGCCGCCTGGCCGATCTGTCGCAAACCCTGGTGGTGGTGGCGCCTAAACCCTCGCCGGTACAGGTGAGTACCCTGCTGTCGGCGCTGGGGAACATCGGCGCGCAGACCGGCTATCCGGCGCTGGCGGTGACCCTGAGTGACGACGTTGCGCAGGCGCAGGATAAGGATCGCGATATTCTACTGATCGGGCGTATTCCACCGACGCTGCGCGACGCGGATCGGGTTGCGGCGCTGGTGAGCGCGACGCAGAGCTGGCTGGAGAGCCCGATGAATACGACGACGGACAACACGATTCCGGATCCCGGCGCGACGCGCGCCGCCGCGAAAACGACCCTCAGCGCGACGGCGCCGCTGGCCGCCATCGTCGGTTTTCAGTCTCCATTCAATGCGCAGCGTAGCGTGGTGGCGCTGCTGGCAGACGATCAGCCGGGCTATGAGTTGCTTAATAATGCCTTGATTGACAGCGGTAAAACCGAGGCGATGTACGGTTCGGTCTCTATTATTCGCACCTCCGGCGTCAATAGTTTGCGGGTGGGCGACATTTACTACGTTGGCCACCTGCCTTGGTGGGAGCGCCTATGGTATATCTTCTCCTCTCATCCGTTCATTCTGGCGGCCTTGGCGCTGCTGGCGATTGTTCTGGTGAGCCTGGTGCTGTGGCGAGTGCCGCGTATGCTGCGCCGCCGCCGTCTGGATCCCGACGATAGGAGATAAGCGCATGAAGGAGTCGGTCTGCCGTGCACTGATGGCTGCCACATTGCTGTGTGTCAGCGTCGCCGCCGTTGGCGCGCCCTGTAAATGGCATGAGTGGGAACAGTTTCGTCAGGGCTATATCAGCCCTGACGGGCGGGTTATCGATCCCAGCTCTCCCCGCCAGATAACCACCTCGGAGGGGCAAAGCTATGCGCTGTTCTTTGCCCTGGTCAATAACGATCGCGCCTTGTTCGCTAAGCTATTGGCCTGGACGCAGAATAACCTGGCGCGGGGCAGCCTGAGCCAGCGTTTGCCGGCCTGGAAGTGGGGGCTCCATGATGACGGACGCTGGCGCGTATTGGATGACAACTCCGCCGCGGATGCCGACCTGTGGATGGCCTATGTGCTGCTGGAGGCCGGACGTCTGTGGCAGGATACCGACTACCAGCATTTGGGCGTTCAGCTGCTGGAGCGGATTGCCCGGGAGGAGGTGGTCTCCCTGCCAGGGGTTGGCGTGATGCTGCTGCCGGGGCGCCAGGGGTTCCGCTCCGGCGCCCTGTGGACGGTAAATCCAAGCTATCTGCCGCCGCAGATCCTGGCCCGGCTTGCGCCGTTGCATGGGCCGTGGAATCGCCTGCAGTACAGCGCATTGCGGATGTTAGAGGCGTCGTCGCCGCAGGGTATCGTGCCGGACTGGACCAACTGGCAGCGGAATAAGGGCTGGCTGCCGACGCCGGGACGGGCCTATATCAGCGGCTATGATGCTATCCGGGCCTATCTGTGGGCGGGAATGCTGGCCGACGGCGCTCCGGCCAAACGCGCGCTGGTGAAGCACTGGCAGCCGATGGTGGCGCTGAGTGAGCGTCTGGGATATATCCCTGAAAAGGTCAGCGTGCTGGGCGCTCAGCCCCAGGGTGAAGGCAACGTCGGGTTCTCTGCCGCCATGCTACCGTTTCTGGACGCCAGCAACAGCCCGTTGTTGGCGGCGCAGCGCCAGCGGGTAAAAGACAACCTGCCGGGGAACAATAACTACTACAGTTCAGTCCTGACGCTGTTTGGCCTGGGATGGGATCAGCGGCGTTACCGTTTTAATCTACAGGGCGAACTGGTGCCAAACTGGGGTGCCGTATGCGATGTTTCCGACTGAGTCTGACCGCCCTGCCGGTGACGTTGGCGCTGAGCGCGCCACTGTGCGCCAGCGAGGTAAATGCGACTGACTGGCTGCTGCAGCAGGTGCGTATAGGCGAGTCTTCGCAGCGTTACGATCTGGTAACGCAGTCGCTCAACCGTCTGATGATGATCGCGCCCGATGATCCCGAGGTGATCCTGGCGCGTATTCGCATGCTGCTGCGCCAGGGGGATATGGCTGCAGCCAGCCAGCTTGTCGAGACGTCGTGCCGTCCGGCACCGGATGCCGCCGTGTGCCAAACGGCGCGGATGCAGGTGGCGCTGAGTATGCCGGAGGGACATCAGGGGCTGCAGCAGGCGCGCCTGCTGGCGTCCGGCGGCCAGTATGCGGCGGCCGTCGCAGCCTATGACAAACTGTGGCACGGCATGTCGCCTCCGCTGGAGTTTGCGCCGGAGTACTGGCGTACGGTCGCCCGTCTGCCGGGGCAGACTGCGCGGGCGATAGCGGCGCTGCAGGCCGTTAATCAGCGCTATCCCAACAGCGCTGCGCTGCAAACGACATTGATTGGTCTGCTGTTTGCTGACGGAAAAGAGGCGCAGGCCTACGCCTTGCTGACGCAGATGGCGGCAGACGGTGCCACCCGCGATAGCGCCGCCTCTCTGTGGATGGCGCAGATCCAGCGTATGCCGCTGGGCGAGCAGAGCGTGGCGGCCCTGCAGCGTTATATTCAGGTGTTTCACGATGCGCCGCAGGCCGTAGCCGACGCACAGGCTCTACTGCAGACGCAGCAAGCCCAGCTGGCGGATCCGCTGTATCGGGCGCGCAGTACGGGGCTGGCGCAGGCTGCCGCCGGAAATGACAGCAAGGCCCAGCCGCTGCTGCAGCAAACGCTGCGTCAGCATCCCAACGATGCGGAGACGCTGGGCGCGCTGGCGCAGACCTATTCACAGCAGGGCGATCGTCAGCGGGCGATCGCCCTGTTTGAACGCGCTATCGCGGCCGATCCACACAGCGATCAGCTGAGCAAATGGCAAAGCCTGCTGAAGACGAATCGCTACTGGCTGCTGATTAAACAGGGGGATGAGGCGTTGGCGGCGCATCAATACGCCCTGGCGCAGCAGCGATATCGTCAGGCTCAGGCGCTGGATGGCGAGAATGCCTACGGGCCGATCGGTCTGGGGGATGTGGCCGCGGCGCAGGGGGATTTAGCGCTGGCGGAGCACTCATATCGCCTGGCGCTACGGCACGATCCGCTGAATGGCAGTGCGCTGAGAAAGTTAGTGAGTCTTTACCAGCGGCAGTCGCCGGAGAAGGCGCTGGCCTACCTGCAGCAGCTGCCGGCGGCGCAGCGCCGGGCCATGCAGTCGGCGTATAGCGAGCTGCAAAGCGATGCGCTGCAGCAGCAGGCGGCGGCCCTGGCGGGGCGTCAGGCCTGGGGCAGCGCGCTGGAAAAGCTGAATGAGGCGCAGCGTCTGACGCCGGACGATGTCTGGCTGAACTACCGGCTTGCCGGTACGCTGGTCAGCGCCGGACAGCCTGAGCGGGCCGATGCGCTGATGCAGCGCATGGACCAGCGTTTCTCCCACAGCGGCGACCAAGTGTACGCCCGCGCGCTGTATCTCTCCTCCCGAGGTCAGCCCGATCAGGCTCAGGCGGTGCTGCGCCGGATCCCCGCGGCGCAGTGGAGCGACGGCATGCGCGCGCTGGATCTGCGCCTGCAGGCCCAGCATATAGTCGACTACGCCAACGGTCTGCGCGACGGCGGCCATGAGCAGCAAGCGATCGCTTACTTACAGCGCCAGCCCGCCACCACGGCGATTGATCTGACGCTGGCCGACTGGGCGCTGGCCCGGGATGACTATACGGATGCCCTGACGGGATATCAGGGCGTCCTGGCGCGCGATCCGCAGAACAGCGATGCCCGTTTAGGGGTGATTGAAACGCGGGTGGCGCAGGGCGATCGCCGCGCGGCCGAGGAGGCGCTGCGGCGCCGGCCGCCGCAGGCGGCGGCGGACGATCTTAACGTACAGCGCCGGCTCGCCAATGCCTGGGCCGCCAGCGGGGATCCGCAGCAGGCCCGGCGCATCTTTGACTCGCTCCTGCCGGCGGCGCGCCGAACGCCGGGCATGGCGGGGGCGCTGGTGCTGCGTGACGATGCGCGTCTGGCGGTACAGTCGCGCCAAACCGCGCGGGCGCAGAACGATCTGCGTTCGGCCATGGTCGCCACGGGTATCAGTGAGACGCCGCCGCAGGATAATGATGCGTTTACCCGCCTGACGCGCACTGTGCCGCAGGATGACTGGTTAAAACGCAGCGTTCGCGCCGACGGCGCCGATCTCTATCGTCAGCAGGAGGTCCGCTTTACCCTTGAGCACGACTACTGGGGCTCTAGCGGCACCGGAGGCTATTCCAATCTCAAGGCCCATACGACGATGCTGCAGGCCGATATGCCGCTGTACGATGGCCGCCTTTTCCTCCGCGGCGATCTGGTCAATATGGATGCAGGCCGCCTATCGGGCGGCGCCTACCAGGATAAGTTTGGCAGCTGCTATGTTACGGGATGTCCGGCCGGCGAGGGGCAGCGTGGCGCCGGAACCAGCCTAGCCGTTGGCTGGCATAATGGGGCCTGGCAGATGGATATCGGGACAACGCCCATCGGCATGAAGGTGGTGGACTGGGCGGGCGGTATCGCCTACAGCGGTAGCTGGGATCATATTGGCTGGACGCTGGAAGCCCACCGCCGCCCGGTCTCCAGCTCCCTGCTGTCGATGGGGTGGCGTCCGACGCAACGGCGTCGCGCTGAGCGGCAGCTACGATCGCGGCGGGCCGCACGGCCTGTGGGGCACGCTGAGCGCCGACTATCTGGAGGGCAAGAACGTCGAGAGCAACAGCAGCATGCGCTGGATGGGGGGCTACTACTACAAGCTGATCAATGAAGATAACCGTCGAGTCAGCGTTGGGCTCAGCAATATGCTCTGGCATTACGACAAGGATCTCAGCGGTTATACCCTGGGACAGGGCGGCTACTACAGTCCGCAGCAGTATGTGTCGTTCGGGATACCCGTCAACTATCGCCAGCGCACGGAGAACTGGTCGTGGGAGCTGGGCGGATCGGTCTCCTGGTCCTACGCCAACACGGCACGGCAGGCGCGCTACCCGCTGCAGAATCTGGTCGACAGTACGACGGTGCCTGACTATGCCGCATCGGACGACGGCGGCGGCAGCAATGGCTTCGGCTATACCCTGCGGGCGATCGTGGAGCGGCGGCTGAGCAGCCACTGGTTCGTCGGCGCCGGGGTCGATATTCAGCAGGCGAAGGACTATACCCCCAGCCATGCGCTTATCTATGTGCGCTACTCAATGCAGGGGTGGCAGGGCGACATGGATCTGCCGCCGCAGCCTCTGCGGCCCTATGCCGATTTCTAGAGCGGAGGCAGATACGCCGCGCGCGGACGAATAGGCCGCTGCGCGGCGTTTTTTTTACGTAATATTATGTGGATATGGAGCATGATGGTTCTCACTTATCCCAGGGATGGAATGGGAAAGGCGCGAAACGATCTTTTGGTATAGTTAATAACATTGGCTAATCCAGTATACTCGGCCGGTTTGAGGCCTGTGGGCGCCGCCGACGCGGCGGCGGGCCGTCAGCAAATTTTGTGTGCGGAGAGAGAGTTTGCGAGTCAGTCGTTCCTTAACCATAAAACAGATGGCGCTGGTCTCCTCGGTGGCGCTGGTGACCGTCTGTATCTTCACGGTGATTCAGCTGTTTCACTTTGTGCAACAGCGTAAGGATGACTATGGCCAGCAGATGCAGAGTATTGCCCAGTCGGTGCGCCTGCCGCTGGCCGACGCGATGCTGAACATGGATGTCGCCAAGACCCAGCAGATCCTGGACGGCCTGCGGGCGAGCGGGATCCTGGCGCGAGCTGATATCGTATTGCCCCATCATGAGGTTCAGGTGCTGCGCGGTCACTTTCCCGCGGCACGTCCCGTGCCGCGCTGGGCGGGCCGGCTTTTCCACCTGCCGCTGCAGCTCTCTACTCCGCTGTATGGCGTGGATCGCGGCCGTGCGACGCCGGATCATCCGCTGGGCTATCTGATCCTGCAGGTGGACTCGTTCCGTCTGTACCGTTTTATTCTCACGACCTTCGCGACCATGGTGTCGACCTACCTGCTGCTGGCGCTGATCCTGACGGTGGCCGTCAGCTGGTGCATGAACCGCCTGCTGGTGCATCCGCTGCGGGCGCTGGCGCGTGAGCTGCGCAGCATGCCGCTGGAGGCGCCGCACTACCATCAGCTCCCCCTGCCGCCTCACCACGGCGATGATGAGCTGGGGCTCTTGGTGCGTACCTATAACCGTAATCAGCAGGCGCTGGAGAGGACGCGCCAGACCATGGGCCAGCTGTCGACGCGCTATCCCCAGACTAACCTTCCCGGTCAGGCGCTGTTTGTGTCGCTGCTGGAGCAGCAGTGCCAGACCGGGCGTGAGGGACAGTGCGTGATGATGGTCAGCATCCCGACCCTGCAGGAGGCGATGGGGGTGTTGGACTGCGGGCAGCGCGACATGTTGCTGATGACGCTGGTGGAGCGCCTACATGAGGGGATCTCACCGGCCAGTCTGCTGGCGCAGGCGAGTCAGGACGGCTTTTGGATCCTGGCGTGCGATGCGGCGCGCCCGAGTGACGCGATGCAACAGGCGCAGCGTCTGATGAGCCTGCTAACGCAGCCGGTGACTCTGGACAATCTGGCGCTGCGGCCAACGGCGGCGATCGGGATCGCGATGCGCCGGCCGTCGCTGGAGGCGACAGAGGAGGTGGGTGGGCTTAGCCAGACGGAGCGGCTGCTGACGCAGGCTCGCTCGGCGCTGAATATGGCGCTGACGGACGGGAAGAATCGGGTGCTGTTTTTTGAGCCACAGCTGGCGGAGCGTGTTAAGGCGCGCCTCACCCAGGAGAATGAAATTCTGAACGCACTGCGTCAGGGCGATTTTGAGTTGTACCTGCAGCCGCAGATCGATCTGCGCAGCCAGCGGCTAGCGGGGGCGGAGGCGCTGATCCGCTGGCATCGTCAGGACGGCGGCTGCAGCGAGCCATCTCAGTTTATTCCGCTGGCCGAGGAGCAGGGCGGTATCGTGGCGCTGGGCGAGTGGGTGCTGGAAGAGGCGGCGCGGATCTTAGTTGACTGGCAGCGACGGGGGCTGACGATACCGCTGTCGCTGAATGTCTCTGCGCGGCAGCTGGCCGACGTCCGCTTTGGTCAACGCCTGGAGACCCTGCTGCAGCAGTACGCGATTTCAGCGCAGCGTCTGCATCTGGAGATTACCGAAACCGCCTATATCAGCGATATCCACAGGGCGGCCAATACGCTGGATCGCCTGCGTAACCAAGGTGTGCGCGTGGCGCTGGATGATTTCGGCATGGGGTATGCCGGGCTGAACTACCTGCGTCATTTGCCCGTCGATATTCTGAAAATTGATAAAAGCTTTATCGATCAGATCCCGTTGGACGGTGCGCTGGTGCGCATTGTCGGTTCGATTGCCGAGGTGCTCTCCCTGGACGTGGTCGCGGAAGGGGTGGAGACTCAGGGGCAGTGCGATTGGCTGCTGGCCAACGGCATTCACTATGCCCAGGGATATTTCTTCTCGCCGGCGCTGTCCCTGCGTGATTTCCTGGCGAAGTACCCCGTGGCCGCGGCGGCGGCCCCCTCCGTTTAGCGTCGGTGATATCCCTGCTAGAAATAAGGATAACTCTTGCAGGGTCTTATGCGTTTCAGCTCATAGAATTGATTAAATAACTTTTATAATTGAAATACTGCGTTTCCATATTGTTAACTCAATGTTATTTTTAGCCGTATGCAATACCCGCCATTCGGGATGCAGAAGCAGCGCGTTCGTACCCGACCAGGAATACAAATCATGAAAAAAAGCATCTTCACGAGCCTCTATCTACAGGTGTTGGTGGCCATCACTATTGGTATTTTGCTCGGCCATTTCTATCCCGAGCTGGGTGCCCAGATGAAGCCGCTGGGCGATGGCTTTGTCAAACTGATTAAGATGATCATCGCGCCGGTGATCTTTTGTACCGTAGTGACCGGCATCGCCGGTATGGAGAGCATGAAAGCGGTGGGGCGCACCGGCGCCATTGCACTGCTCTATTTTGAGGTAGTCAGTACCATCGCGCTGATCATCGGCCTGGTGGTGGTGAACGTACTGCAGCCGGGCGCGGGCATGAACGTCGACCCGAACGCGCTGGACGCCAAGGCGGTCGCGGTCTATGCCGATCAGGCGGCGCAGCAGGGCATTGTGGCTTTCCTGCTCGACGTGATCCCCAGCAGCGTTATCGGCGCCTTTGCCAGCGGCAACATCCTGCAGGTGCTGCTGTTTGCGGTGATGTTTGGCTTTGCGCTGCACCATCTGGGTGAAAAGGGGCAGCTGATCTTCAACGTGATCGATAGCTTTGCCAAAGTGATTTTTGGCGTGATTAACATGATTATGAAACTGGCGCCCATCGGTGCCTTCGGCGCCATGGCGTTCACCATCGGTAAGTATGGAGTGGGGACGCTGGTACAGCTGGGGCAGCTGATCCTGTGCTTCTATATCACCTGCATCCTGTTTGTGGTGCTGGTGCTGGGCAGCATCGCCAAGGCGACGGGGTTCAGCATCTTCCGCTTTATCGCTTACATTAAGGAAGAGCTGCTGATCGTACTGGGCACCTCCTCCTCGGAGTCGGCGCTACCGCGGATGCTGGACAAGATGGAGAAGGTTGGCTGCCAGAAGTCGGTGGTGGGGCTGGTGATCCCCACCGGCTACTCCTTTAACCTGGACGGAACCTCTATCTATCTGACCATGGCGGCGGTATTTATCGCCCAGGCAACCAACGCCCACATGGATATCTGGCACCAGGTGACGCTGCTGGTGGTTCTGCTACTCTCTTCGAAGGGCGCCGCCGGCGTGACCGGCAGCGGCTTCATCGTCTTGGCCGCAACCCTGTCGGCGGTAGGGCATCTGCCGGTGGCCGGGCTGGCGCTGATCCTGGGCATCGATCGCTTCATGTCGGAGGCCCGGGCCCTGACTAACCTGATTGGTAACGGCGTGGCGACGATCGTTGTCGCCAAGCGCTGCCGTCAACTGGATGAAAAACAGATGCGGGCCGTACTCGGCGGCCGTGACAGTGCGCTGAGGGATCCCGTCGCGTAGCGCCTCTCCCGCGCGGCGACGGGTGTGCGCCGCCGCGTTTCTCCCCATTCCGCCCCTGCCCCCGGCTTTTTGTTACCGGGGGTGAATGTTCGCCCCCTGCGGCTTGATGCTGCCGGGGGCGCCTTTATAATGAGCCCATCTATTTCCCGCCGCGCAGCGTTACGCGGAATTTTTTTTAAGCGTGGGCGACTTTGGCCGTTTTCCGTGGTCTAACGGAACAACGCCTATATGCGTGGGCTATGCTTTTGTCCGATTTGAGTAGGGGTTCACATGCAATACACCAAATTGCGTCTGATGGTTGGTGGGCTGGCGCTGGCCATGGTCGGTACCAGCGTGCATTCTGAAACGCTACAGCCCGATCCTGCCTGGCAGGAGGGCAAGCTGCCAAACGGTTTTTCCTGGCAGATACTGGCGACGCCGCAGCGTCCATCCGATCGTATTGAGCTACGTATGATCGTCAACACCGGCTCGCTGTCGGAGTCTCCTCAGCAGATGGGGTATGCCCACCTGCTGCCGCGCCTGGCTCTGGCGCAGGGCAAGGGGCTTGACGCGACCGCCCTGCAGTCGTTTTGGCAGCAGGCAATCGATCCCGTCCGCCCGATGCCGGCGGCGATCACCTCGTACGATTACACCAGCTATAACCTGAGCCTGCCCAATAACCGCCCCGATCTGATGAAGGATGCCCTGCGCTGGCTGGCCAATACCGCCGGTGATCTGCAGGTGAATGTCGAGACGGTCGGTGAGGCGCTGAAAGGCACCGACAGCCGCGTGATGGCGCTGCCCGGCGAGGCCGGCGATCCCTGGTGGCGCTACCGCCTGAAGGGGTCCAACCTGCTAGGTCATGAGCCGGGGCGGACGGCGGCGGTTCCGCTGGCGCCGGCGCAGCTGAACTCTTTTTATCATCAGTGGTATACCCCCGATGCGATGACGCTGTATGTGGTCGGCAACGTGGATGCCCGGGCGCTGAGCGAACAGATTAATCAGACCTTCGGCCCTCTGAGCGGCAAGCGGGAGACGCCTGCCACCGTGCCGGCGCTGCCGGCGCTGGCCGCGGCACCGGTGAGCCTGATCGCCGATGGCGCCAAACAGGATATTCTGTCGCTGGTCTGGGATACGCCGTGGCAGCCGATCCGTGACTCTCAGATGCTGCTGCGCTATTGGCGTAGCGACTTGGCGCGCGAGGCGCTGTTCTGGCATCTACAGCAGGTGCTGGCCAACAGCGCGCTGAAGGGCAGCGTGAGCCTGAGCTTTAACTGCCAGGTGCAGTATCAGCGCTCGCAGTGCGCAATCCATTTAGAGACGGCCCAGGCATCGTTGAGCAAAACGCTGGCGTTTATCGCCGATGAGATGTCCGCGCTGCGTGACGATGGGATTACCCAGCCGGAGTTTGACACCCTGCTGGGGCAGAAGAGCGAGCAGCTGAGCCACCTGTTCGCCACCTATGCGCGGACCAATACCGATATCCTGATGAGTCAGCGCCTGCGCTCACAGCAAAGCGGCGTGGTGGACATCGCCCCGGAGGCCTATCAGAAGCTGCGTCAGACGTTCCTGAGCGGCCTGTCGTTGGACGATATTAATCAAGAGCTGCATATCATGCTGTCGCGGGAGCCCGCGGTGGTGCTGCGTCAGCCGCGCGGCGAGGCAGAGGAGAACGTCGGCCGGCTGCTGGAGGAGTATAACCGGGTGATGGGGCTCGGTGGTGAAGACGCCGTCGCCGCGGAGGCGGTAGAGCCGCCGTCCCAGCCGGCCGCCGCAGAAAACCCGGCCCACGAGACCACGCCGCCCCAGCCGCTGGCGCAGTAGGTACGCTGCGCTAGGTGCGACAGAACAACGCCGGCTTACGCCGGCGTTGTTCTGTGTGGCCTACCGAGGGGGGTTAGGCGGGCATGACGTCGCGGGGAATGATGGCACCGCGGTGCTGGATCACCGTACTGGCCGTCAGGTGCCCCCGGGCCGCAGCCGTCTGTACATCGCCGCCCAGCAGGCGGACGGACAGATAGCCCGCGCTGAAAGAGTCTCCGGCCGCGGTGGTGTCAATGACCTGCTCTTTGGCCAGTCTGACCGCCGGGATCTCATCGCGCCGGTCGCCGATGGAGACCAGGCAGGCGTCGGCGCCGCGCTTGATGACGACCTCGCTGACCCCCAGGGCGTGAGTGCGCTCCAGTACGGCATCCAGCGGCTGCTGGCCCCACAGTAAATCCTCATCGTCCAGCGTCAGAAACGCGATGTCGGTGCAGGCGAGCATCGCGCGATAGGCACTGCGGGCCTGCTCGATCCCCTGCCACAGGCGCGGGCGATAGTTATTATCAAAGATAACCTTGCCGCCGCTGTTCCGGCAGCGCTGCAGCAGCAGCATCAGGCGCTCGCGGCTGACGTCATCCAGAATGGCCAGGCTGATGCCGCTGAGATACAGGTAGTCAAACTGCGCCAGGCGATCGCAGATGGCATCGGCCTCGACGCTCTGCAGCCAGTAGCGGGCGGCGGCATCATTACGCCAGTAGTAGAACGTCCTCTCGCCGTGCGCGTCGGTTTCGATCACATACAGCCCCGGCAGCTTATCGCTCATGCGCTGAACCAGGCCCGTCTGTAGACCCTCCTGCTGCCAGGCATCGATCATTTCACCGCTGAAGCTGTCGCAGCCCAGCGCGGTGACATAGTGCACGGACAGGCGATCGGCCGGCACCTGACGGGCCAGATAGACGGCGGTATTCAGGGTATCGCCGCCGAATCCGCGCGTCAGATCCGCGCCTTTCTGTGACAGTTCAATCATGCATTCGCCAATAATGGCAATTTTCGCGCTCGTCATGGGAAATCAGCCCGTGGTAACCAGAGAAAATGGCCTCTAGTGTGTCGATGGGAAATACCCTCGTCAATAAAAATAAAACAACGTTCTGTTTTTATATGATTTGGATCTAAAAACCTCCCGCAGAACGGGGGCCAGGGGCCTGCTGCGCCCGGGGTTAAAGCTTTTGTCATACATGCCGATAAACACAGCAGTACGGGAGGATATGCCCCACCGCGGGGCTCCCCGTCGCAGGGGCACAGAGGCTGCCGTTATTCAGAGATCAACGGATGGGAAATGCATGAACATTGGCAATATCGTATCCGGTGGCCCGGGAGCCGTGCCGTTGCTGCACAGCGATGCCTTGGGCAGTGCCTACTGGCAGGCCTGTGAACGGGAATACACTTTTCAGCCGATCTACTCTACCTGCGGCCGCCCGCTGGCCATTGAGCTGCTCACCCAGGTGGTTCACCCGGATCAGCTGACGCGGCGGCTTTCGCCGGAGCACTACTTCGCCAATATTCCGCTGTCGCTGCGTTTACAGGTGCTGCTGGAGCAGCTGCGCCTGATACACCGCTGGCGCGCCTTTTTCGGGCAGCGCGATCTGTTTGTCTCTATCAATGTAGATGGTCAGGCGCTGCATGCGCTACAGAAGAAGGCGGAGGCGGCGACGCTGATCGGCGAACTGCCGTTTTTGCGTTTTGAGGTGCTGGAGCACGTACATGGCAGCGCGCCGATCCAGGGGCTGCCGGATCTGCATCGCCTGTGGCTGGATGACTTTGGCAGCGGCCTGGCAAACTTCTCTTCGCTCATCGATGTTCGCTATGAGTTCGTCAAGCTGGATCGCGCCGTGTTTGCCCTGCTGTGTCAGACCCAGGAGGGAACCGAGCTATTTATGGCGCTGGTGGCGATGATGCGCCAGTATTCACGCGGGGTGATTGTGGAAGGGGTGGAGACGGCTCAGGCCTGGCAGCTGGTGCAACGCTCAGATGCCTGTGCGGCCCAGGGCTACTACCTATCACGACCGCTCCAGTTTGAACGTCTTCCCCTGTTGCCTCAGCGCTTCGCCGGGTAATCGGTGTGCGGTGCCGAGGGGTACAGCTGCGGGCAGCGGTGGTCCTGAATCTCCTCGATCGAGGCCAGACTGCCGCGCCACAGCGACCGGCGGGTCGCCAGCAGGATCAGCTGACCGTCCGGCGCCGGCAGCAGCGCCAGCCCATAGGCCGCCATATTATCGCGCGCCCCGCTTAAGCGGGAGAGCAGAATAAAAGGGCTCTCCCGCGCCAGCGTTTCATTGCTCAATCGCCTTGCCCAATAGGGGTGACCATTGATCCCATTGCTGACCGCCTGCCACTGCGTTCCGAGCGTGGGATAGATTTTCCACAGCTGGGAGACGACCGCCTGACGGGTGCAGGAGATATGGATATGCAGCTGATCCTGGGTACGTCCCGCCCGCGAGTTGATGGTCAGAGAGAGGCGGCTATCGGCTATCGGTTGGCCGTAGCGCTGGCTTAACAGCGGGCGGCTGTACCACGCCAGCGCCATATAGTTGGGCGTCGCCGGGTTGAGCAGCTGCGGGTCGTCGATGCCGCTGCTGCGGACGGTGGGCAGCAGCAGGTACTGCAGCGCCCCCCGGCGATCCTTGAACAGGGCGTAGCCCTGGCGGCGGTCCAGATAGGCACAGAGGGCGGGATCGCCGGTCGTCTGCTGGTGGGGGAGGCACTGCTGGCTGACAATGCGCCACAGCGCATCGCTCTGCGGATGATACAGCAGCAGCGCGACGGCGGCGCCCAGCAGCAGCAGCGTTGCCGCAAGGCCATAGGTGTAGCGGTGACGGATCTGCATGATGTTACCTGTTTACAGCGGTGTAAAATTATGGACGCTCGTCCTACGAGGGCCGCTTGGCGCCGGACGTCGGCGTCTTAATTTATGATACGGATAAATATTCTATTTATCCGCTGTATCAGATTGATGACGGCGCATTTTAACGATGAACTCTGTCGCCCGCATAGGGTAATTGCATAAAAAATAGCATGAATTTACAATGGCCGTTTCAATATGCGGATCCTGCTCGGTAGCCGACCAAAGGTAAAAATATGCTCGATGTTGATGTGAGTGTTATCCGGACTTTTCTGACCGTGATGGATACGCGTAGTGTGACATTGGCTGCAGAGTTGTTGGACAGCTCTACGGCTTCGATTAGCCGCGCTCTGAAAAAAATGCGTGACGCATTTAACGATCCGCTGTTTATCCGGACCAAGCAAGGGTTAGAGCCGACGGCGTTGGCGTACAATATTACGCCTAATCTGGCGCAGGCATTAAATAATATTCAGAACGCCGCGAATCTAACCAATGGTATTCATCAGGGCGATCGTCGTCAGACCCGATTAAAGCTCAGTATGTCCCCGCTGCTGGAGTTTTATCTGACCCGTTTGCTGCAGCGTTACCATTATCCATTTGACAGTGTGGCGCTGATGACGGAAGCCCATGATGGTGATTTAACCCGGGATATCAGTCGGCTGCGCTCGCGGAAAATCGATATCAGCTTTACGCCGCAGAAATACGCAGACTGGATGATTACCAATGTGCCCGTATTCGATGTACAGCCCGCGGTGCTGTGTCGGGTGGGGCATCCCCGCATCGGCCCGGGGTTTACGCTGGAGCAGCTGGCGCAGGAGGACTATCTGAGCTTGACGATGTGGCCATCGCTGTTTGAGGATGATGAGGTGCTTAATCCCCATCGCAAGGCGCCGATCTACTCCAGCTCATCGCTGCTGAATCTGATGATGATGGTGGCCTCCAGCGATTATGTCCTGCTGTGTGGCAAGGGGTTTGCCCAGGAGTTTGCGCGTCTGGTTGAGATTCAGGTATTGGATCACCCCCTGGGACGCTCCACGGGAACCCTATATGCGCACTATCATAAAAGTCGGACGACCGATCCCTGCATTATCGAATTGATAGATATTCTACATACCCGCGGCGGAGAGTAGTTCCCCTACGCAATGAAAAAATAGGCTACCGCCTGTTTTTTCATTTCTTAATGACCCCCATCCTTTTATTTATCCATCTCCTGGCGTGCACCGTCATTACGATGGTGGTTCTGGTTTGTCTAATTTATTATCGGCGCCATAGAAATGGGAAACATTATTATACACTTAATGTTAATCATCGCTGTCAATATGAAGCCCCGTGCGGCTCATGGTTGACTGTTCTGTGTAGGGTTTTATCCGATTAACTCAATCACTTTTCGATTTGTGCAAAGTGTATTTTCGAAAGGGAGTGTTGTTGTATCACGTACGGCTGATTTTAAATAGCATAATAATATGCAGTTAAACGGTATTTGATATCGCGGGTAAAGTAATAGAGATGCATCGATAGAGGATAACAATTGGTGCGATCCCTATATACCCGTTAGTCAAGCTTCACCATTTTGGTCAGTTTATGCCGCTGACGCGCTTTGGCGGTTCTCTCAGCGTCCGATAAGGGTAACTCACCATTCTGGTATCGACAGGGATAAGATTATGCATTCATTATCAACGTGTTTATCTGAAGCGGCAATGATTAACACCGATCGCGCAGCGATTCACATCCTCTCCGGCGATGAGATGTTTATTTCCGGCGTTCGCGCGCTGCTGTCGCACATTGCGCCGAGAGGACAGGGCGCCGTACTGGACGATCGACGTGAAAGAATGCTGTTTATCGATCTGAACAGCCAGAGCCACTCACTGTTTCAGCTGGTGCGCAATTTGGCGGCGCAGTCCGGCTATCAGGCCTATCGGGTGGTGTTTTGGACCGCGCGGCAGCCCGCGCATATCCTTAATTTTCTGCGGCTGATCGATAACGCCAGCTTTATCCATAAAAAGGCGCCCCTGAGCGCCATCGAAGGGGCCCTGCGCCAGATCCTGAGCGGACAGCGGTTCATCACCCCGCAGGTGAGACAGACGTTTATGTCGTCTAATGGACCGGGACGGGTGACGGAGGAGACATTCACCATTCTGGATAATATGATGAGTGGAGTCCGAGTGAAGTGCATCGCGGCCAAGATGCATACGGCCGATAAATCAGTCTACAGCAAGCTTCGTCAGTTCCGGGAGAAGCTGTCGCTGCTGCGTAAGAGCGATTTCTTAAGCTTTATTCACGATATCTCGTAAAAAAAGAGCCTGCAACGCAGGCCCTGAAGCGCAGGATTAGAGGCTGCCCGTCGCCCGGCACAGCTGGCTGTCCGCGCGGTGGCGCTCTAGCGCCAGCTCGATCAGCCGGGTGATCAGCGCCTGGTAGCCGATACCGCTGGCCTGCCACAGCTTGGGATACATGCTGATATTGGTAAACCCAGGCAGCGTGTTGATCTCATTGATAATGACTTCATTCTCTGCGGTCAGGAAGACATCGACGCGCGCCAGACCGCGGCACTCCAGCGCCTGAAACGCGCGTAGGGCAGTATGGCGGACACGCTCGCTGACCTCGGGCGTCATCGCCGCCGGCACAACGACCTGAGCGCCCTGCGCGCTGATGTACTTGCTGTCATATGAGTAAAAGTCGCTGTGCAGGATGATCTCGCCACAGACGCTGGCCTGTGCCGCCTGGTTACCGAGGATGGCGCATTCAATCTCACGCCCAACCACGCCGCGTTCGACGATCACCTTATGATCGAAGCGCAGCGCGTCGGCAATCGCGCGCTGATACTCATCTGCGTTACGAACCTTGCTGACACCGACGGAGGAGCCCTGGTTGGCCGGCTTGACAAACAGCGTCTCGCCCAGCTGGCTGCGCAGCGTTTCATAGTCGTAGTTGGCCTGCGTGGTACGGGTCAGCGTGACGAAGGGGGTGATCGGCAGGCCCGCGTCGCGCAGCAGGCGTTTGCACACTTCTTTATCCATGCAGGCGGCGGAGCCGATGACATCGGAGCCGACGAAGGGCAGGTTCAGCATTTTCAGCATGCCCTGCAGGCAGCCGTCCTCGCCCTGGGTACCGTGTACGATGGGAAAAATAACGTCCAGCGAGGGCAGCTGTTCACCGCTGATGCTATCGATCAGCTGTCCCTGGATCGCGCCGGGGATTACCGCCAGACGGCGTTCTGAATGATTCAGGGCGATGTGCTGTGGATCCTGGGCATGGTTCAGGTAGTCCTGCCCGCCGCACAGATGCCAGTATCCCTGCTTGTCAATGCCGATAAGCGTCACGTCAAAACGTGATTTATCGATCGCTTCAACAATATTTTTTGCTGATTGAAGAGAAACCTCGTGCTCGCAGGATTGCCCGCCGAACACGATGCCAACGTGAATTTTTGCCATTACCCAACCCGTATAACTCACCAAAAATAAAATAGGTTTCACCATATCGCTGAACCGGGTAAACGCCAACCCTTTGTCGCCGCTCCCCGCGTAAATTGGCGCATTTTATGGGCGGGCGCGCCGGAAACGGTACGGAGTGCGCTGAGATTGATACGCGGTTAATCTGCAGTGGCATATGCTGGTGCTGTCGAAATGGTGCGGAGCAGGAGCGAGATATGAGACGATCGGGATGTATGCTGGGATTGGCGATGCTGTTGGCGGGGTGCAGCGATACGACGCCGGAGCCCGCTTTTCGCGGGATGTACAGCGAGGGCTTCGAGGTGAGTGGATTCACGCCCTGCGGCGGCGGGCGCGATGCCTGGCTGTATGACAACGATGACCAGCTGCACGCGGCGAAGAGTCTAATAGCAGGTCAGCGAAACCGGTTCAACCAGCCCTATCCCCACGTGTATGTTGAGTTCGACGGGGTGGATGAGGGGAAAGGCAGCGAAGGCTTTCCGGCTGACTACGATCGGGTGATCCGGGTGACGCGTCTGCGCACCGTCTCTCCTGATGCACCGGCGGGGTGCGTCTATTCCCTCGAGTAAACTGAACGATGAGTGATGGTTTTAATAAATTTAATTATACTTAATTGATTAACCGGATTAAAACCATATGTTTTAGCATAACTTATTGTATTTAAATTGATAATTTTAATGACTTATCCGCCTGCGGTGAGATTATGCCAAGGGCGTTATGCAACCGAATGATTTTTCGGTAAAAACAATATATTACCCTGTTTTTAAAACTAAAAAAAAACACCGAACATGTGTTTATGTGATTAATATCGCGAATTTTCTCCCGCTCCTGCCGATATATCCTTGTCAGATACATACCATTAAAGGACTTAGGAAACGGCATGTTTAAAAACGTCAGGGTTATTACGGGGATTATCGTCTTATTGGCTATATTTACCCTGCTACAGGGACTTTCCGGGCGTCTGTTCTATACGGCGATTGCGCAGGATCGGGACAACTTCTCGCAGTCGCGGGCGCTGAGCTATCAGCAGGAGCAGCTGGCCGATGGCTGGCAGACGCTGGTGATGACGCGAGTGACCATTAACCGGGTCGCGATCCGCTACCTGAAGCAGCAAAATGCCGGGGTGGCGCAGGCTGAAATCGGCCCGTTGCTGGATGCGGCGAACGCGTCGCTGGACAGCGCCGAAGGCTACTTCAAAAACTACCGCGCCGCGCCGCGGCTGCCCGGGCAGGACGCCGCCCTCGCGGCGGAGGTTGAGCGTCGTTTCACGGCGCTGTATAGCCTGCTGCGCGATTCCTCGCGCTATCTGCGCGCCGGCGACTATCCGGCCTACGGCAACCTGGAAACCCAGGCGGCGCAGGATGCCATGGCGGAGATTTATGCGCAGTGGCGCGCCCAGAATCACGGCCTGCTGCAGCAGGGGATCGACGCCAACCAGCGCAGCTTTGAGCGCATGGTGTGGACATTGGCCGGGATCGCGCTGGCGGTTGTGCTGTTAATCATCCTGGCCGGGGCGGCGGCGCGCGGGATCCTGCTGCGGCCGCTGGCCGAGCTGCACGCGCATTTGCGCCGCCTGACCGCCGGCGATCTGTCGGCGACGCTGGCGGGTGGGCGCAACGAGCTGGGGAGCCTGGCGCGCAGCATCAGCGAAATGCAGCAGGCATTGATTTCGATCGTCGGCCAGGTGCGCGGCGGCGCCGATGCCCTGCTGCACGGCAGCGGTGACATTACCGTCGGCAATGCGGATCTGTCGTCGCGCACCGAGCAGCAGGCGGCGGCTTTAGAGGAGACGGCCGCCAGCATGGAGCAGTTAACGGCCACGGTGCGTCAGAATGCCGATAACGCTCGCCAGGCTAGCCAGCTGGCCAGCAGCGCCTCCGCTACGGCGGATCAGGGCGGGACAGAGGTCGGCCAGGTCGTTACGACGATGGGCGAGATCGCCGACAGCTCACGTAAAATCGCCAGCATTACCGGGGTGATTGACTCCATTGCCTTCCAGACCAATATTCTGGCGCTCAATGCGGCGGTAGAGGCGGCGCGCGCCGGAGAGCAGGGGCGTGGCTTTGCCGTGGTGGCCGGCGAGGTGCGCAGCCTGGCTCAGCGTAGCGCCCAGGCGGCGCGTGAGATCCGCACGCTGATCGAGGATTCGGTTCGGCGCATCGATACCGGCTCCCAGCAGGCGACGCAGGCGGGAGAGACGATGCAGTCGGTGGTCGGGGCCGCTCAGCGGGTCACCGGGATTATTGCCGAGATCGCGGCGGCTTCTGACGAACAGAGCCTGGGGATCGCGCAGGTGAGTCAGGCGGTGAGCGAGATGGAGCAGGTCACCCAGCAGAACGCCGCGCTGGTACAGCAGTCCGCCGCGTCCGCCACATCGCTGGAGGAGCGGGCCTGCGGCCTGTCCCAGGCGGTGGCTCTCTTTACCCTGCCGGGGGACAACACCGGCCGCGGAGCCAGGGCCTGATGGCTGCTCTTCACATGAAATAAAACGGGCCGGCATAGGCCGGCCCGTTGATGACGTTCCCCGAGCTTAACGCATGGTAACAAACTCTTCCGAGGCCGTCGGATGGATGGCCACGGTGTTGTCGAAGTCCCGCTTGGTCGCGCCCATCTTCAGCGCCACGGCGAAGCCCTGCAGCATTTCATCCATACCGAAGCCGATCCCGTGGATCCCGACGATCCGCTCATCCGCCCCCTGGCATACCAGCTTCATGCGGCACGGCTGACGGTGCTGGGTGACCGCGCTGTACATGGCGGTAAATGAGGAGGTGTAGGCCTTAATCTGCTCATCGCCGTACTGCGCGCGCGCCTGCGCTTCGGTCAGTCCCACGGTGCCGATCGGCGGGTGGCTGAAGACCACGGTGGGAATATTGCTGTAGTCCAGGTGCTCCTGCGGCTTGTTGTTGAACAGACGCTCAGAGAGGCGGCGCCCGGCGGCGACGGCGACCGGCGTCAGCTCGACGGCGCCGGTATTGTCCCCGACGGCGTAGATGCCGGGAACGTTGGTATTCTGGAACGCATCCACCGGAATATAGCCGTTGGCGTCGGTGGCGACCCCGGCGGCCTCCAGGTTGAGGCGGTCGGTATTCGGATCGCGGCCAATGGCCCAGATCAGGCAATCGACGGTCTGGCTATGGCCATTTTCCAGCGTTAGCGTCAGGCTGCCGTCCGCGTGCTTAACCACCGACTGCGGCACGCTGTGGGTGTGCAGCTGAGGCCCTTCGCTGTGCATCACCTCCAGCAGAGTATCGACGATCAGGCTGTCGAA
Source organism: Edwardsiella sp. EA181011 (assembly GCF_000800725.1). Lineage (NCBI taxonomy): Bacteria > Pseudomonadati > Pseudomonadota > Gammaproteobacteria > Enterobacterales > Hafniaceae > Edwardsiella > Edwardsiella sp. EA181011. Next base: position 810,895 of record NZ_CP011364.1, read on the forward strand.
GCTGCGCAGCGGCGCATGCCTGCGGACAAACAGGTGAGTTTCGGCGCCCAGCGCGTTGAGCACCCCGGCGATCTCGACTGCGATGTAGCCCGCGCCGACGATGGCGACGCGCTGCGGCAGCGCGTCAAGGGCAAAGAAGCCGTCGGAGTCGATGCCATATTCTGCGCCTGGGATATCCGGGCGCGCTGGCCGTCCTCCGGTGGCGATGAGGATATGGTCGGCGCTGATGCGCTCGCCGTTGACCTCGACCGTGTGGGCGTCAATAAAGGTGGCAAATCCTTGGATAACGTCGACGTTATTATTTCCCAGACCGCGCTGATAGGACTGATGAATCCGCTCGATATAGGCGCTGCGGCTGTCGATCAGGCGCTGCCAGTCGAAGCGGTTGAGCGTGGTATCAAAGCCGTAGTCCGGGCCATACAGCTTGATGGCCTCGGCGATCTGCGCGGCGTGCCACATCACTTTTTTCGGTACGCAGCCCACGTTGACACAGGTGCCGCCCAGCGCTTTGGCTTCGATCAGCGCGCACCTGCGGCCGTACGTCGCCGCGCGGTTGATGGAGGCGATACCGCCGCTGCCGCCGCCGATGGCGAGATAGTCATAATGTTTAGTCATAGGGATGTCTCAGCGTTATCAACAAGTCGGATTTGCCCCGCAATGTCCCTCTGCCGGAGACAGAATGGCGAGATACCGCCGCTATTTGCAGGATTGCCCTGGAGTGTAACGCTGCGGTGGGCCGACGGCAAAATCTTGCCGTCGGCAGGGCACAAATTCCGTATGAAGCGCGTGGAATTACTCTGGGACGATCCAGCTGACGCTGGCGTGGCCGGTTCCCTGCGGAACTAGCGCTTGGTGCAGCCAGGGCAGCAGGCTACGCATCTGCTCCTCCAGTTTCCACGGTGGATTGATGACGATCATCCCGGAGGCGGTCATCCCGCGCTGATCGCTGTCCGGGCGTACCGCCAGCTCAATCTGCAGGATACGGCGGATGCCGGTCTCCTCCAGGGCATGGATCATTCGCTTGATGTTCTGACGCAGCACCACCGGGTACCACAGCGCATAGGTGCCGGTGGCAAAGCGTTTGTGCCCCTCCTGGATTCCTTTCACCACGTCCTGATAGTCGCTCTTCAGCTCATAGGGCGGGTCGATCAGGATCAGGCCGCGCCGTGTCGCCGGCGGCAGCTGGGACTTGAGCTGCTGATAGCCATTTTCACGGACGACCCGGGCGCGCTCGTCTTTCTGGAATTCGGCGCGCAGCAGCGGAAAGTCGCTGGGATGCAGCTCGCTCAGGTGCAGGCGATCCTGCTCGCGCAGCAGCTGACGGGCGATCAGCGGAGAACCGGGGTAATAGCGCAGTTGACCGGAGCGGTTGAAGTGACGCACGGCGTCCATATACGGCGTCAGCGCCTCCGGCAGATCGTCGCGCTGCCATAGACGGGCGATCCCCTCCAGGTACTCGCCGGTCTTCTCGGCATGCTCGCCGCTGAGCAGATAGCGCCCGGCGCCGGCGTGGGTATCGAGGTACAGGAACGGTTTGTCCTTCTCCTTCAGCGCCGCGATGATCAGGCTTTGGACGGTGTGCTTAAGAACGTCGGCGTGGTTGCCGGCATGAAAACTGTGACGGTAACTTAACATAGGGTGATTTGCTTCTGGTGAGTCGTTCGTGTTAAAAATGAAGCCTGACTGATGCGGCCGTGGCAGGCAGAGACCGGCGTGGCGCGATATTGGATAAAGTATACCCCATTTCATGAGCCGAGGCGTGATAAACCCGCGCGCCGCCGTTGAGGAGATGCGAAGACGATGAGCTGTATTTTTTGTCAAATCGTGCGCGGCGAGGCGCCGTGCCATAAGATCTGGGAAGATGACGGGCATCTGGCCTTCCTGTCTATCTATCCTAATACGGACGGGTTCAGCGTGGTGATCCCCAAGCGCCATTATCCCAGCTATGCGTTCGATATGCCTGATGAGGCGCTGACCCGCCTGATGCTTGCGACCAAGAAGGTGGCGCGGCTGCTCGATGCCGCCTTTGAGGACGTGGGCCGCTGCGGCATGTTCTTTGAGGGGTTTGGCGTGGATCACGTTCACAGCAAGCTGTTCCCGATGCACGGCACCGCCAATATGGACGAATGGCGGCCGATAGAGGCGCGTAGCCAGCGCTTCTTTACCCGCTATGAAGGATACCTCTCCTCCCACGATGCCCAGCGCGCCGATGACGCTCGACTGGCCGAGCTGGCGCGGCATATTCGGTGCGTTGCGGTCGCCGAGACGCCCTAGACCGTGCGCGCAGAGATTGATTTTCTGCGCCGCAGTCCCCATCCTAGCTTCATTACGCCTTATTTTATCCGCGGCGTCACGCGGCGGATATCCCGATTTCAGGGCTGCTGCGTCAGCCCTGCCGACCATAGGACACTTGCTGATGACCAACCCTTTGCTGACTCCCTTTGTGCTTCCGCCCTTTTCTCGCATTACGCCGCAGGACGTGGTGCCGGCGGTGAGCGCGGCGCTGGCCGACTGCCGTGCCGCGGTGGAACGTGTGGTGGCGCAGCCCGGCCCCTTTACCTGGGAGAACCTGATACAGCCGCTGGCCGAGGCCGACGATCGTTTGGGACGTATTTTTTCGCCGGTCAGCCATCTCAACGCGGTAAAAAACAGCCCGGAGCTGCGGGCGGCCTATGAGCAGTGCCTGCCGCTGCTGTCAGAGTACGGTACCTGGGTCGGCCAGCATCAGGGGCTGTATCAGGCCTACCGCCAGCTGAAGGCGGGAGAGGGCTATATGGCGCTGGACAAGGCCCAGAAGCGGGCGGTGGATAATGCGCTGCGCGACTTTGAGCTGTCCGGTATCGGCCTGCCGCCGGAGGCGCAGAAGCGCTACGGCGAAATCGTCATGCGCCTGTCCGAGCTGGGCTCCGCCTTCAGCAACAATGTGCTGGATGCGACCATGGGCTGGAGCAAGCTGATGACGGAGAAGGCGGCGCTGGCCGGCCTGCCGGAGAGCGCGCTGGCGGCGGCCCATGAGCTGGCATCGTCACGTGGCCAGCAGGGGTGGCTGTTGACGCTGGATATGCCGAGCTACCTGCCGGTGATGACCTATGCCGACAACCGCGAACTGCGCTATGAGATGTACCGCGCCTTTACCACCCGAGCCTCCGATCAGGGGCCGAACGCAGGTGAATGGGACAACGGCGCCATCATGAACGAGACGCTGGCGCTGCGCCATGAGCTGGCTCAGCTGCTGGGCTTTGCCAGCTACGCCGACAAGTCGCTGGCGACCAAGATGGCTGAAAATCCGCAGCAGGTGCTGGGGTTCCTCAACGATCTGGCGCAGCGCGCCCATAAACAGGGGGCGGCGGAGCTGGAGCAGCTCAGCGCCTTCGCCCTGCGCCACTATGGCGTCAGCGAGCTGGCACCCTGGGACATCACCTACTACAGCGAGAAACAGAAGCAGCATCTCTACGCCATCAGCGACGAGGAGCTGCGCCCCTACTTCCCCGAGCCGACGGTGCTGAGCGGGCTGTTTGAGGTGGTGCATCGCATCTATGGTATTACGGCCAAAGAGCGTCACGACGTGGATGTCTGGCACCCGGAGGTGCGTTTCTTTGAGCTGTACGGCAGCGACGGTGAGCTGTGCGGCAGCTTCTATCTGGATCTGTACGCGCGCGAACACAAGCGCGGCGGCGCCTGGATGGACGACTGCGCCGGGCGTCTGCGCCGCGCCGACGGCAGCCTGCAGAAGCCGGTGGCCTACCTGACCTGTAACTTTAACCGTCCACTGGGCGATAGCCCGGCGCTGTTTACCCACGGCGAAGTGACCACGCTGTTCCACGAGTTTGGCCACGGCCTGCACCACATGCTGACCCGTATCGAAACCCCGGGGGTTTCCGGGATAAACGGGGTGCCGTGGGATGCGGTCGAGCTGCCGAGCCAGTTTATGGAGAACTGGTGCTGGGAGCCGGAGGCGCTGGCCTTTATCTCCGGGCATTATCAGAGCGGCGAGCCGCTGCCGCAGGCGATGCTGGATCGGATGCTGGCGGCCAAGAACTATCAGTCCGCGCTGTTTATTCTGCGCCAGCTGGAGTTCGGGCTGTTTGATTTCCGTCTGCACACCGAATTCGACCCGTCGCAGGGCGCGCAGATTCTGGAGACCCTGCGTCAGGTCAAGGCGCTGGTGGCGGTCGTGCCGTCGCCGGAGTGGGGGCGTTTCCCGCACGCGTTTAGCCACATCTTCGCCGGCGGCTATGCGGCCGGCTACTACAGCTATCTATGGGCTGAGCTGCTGTCGGCGGACGCTTTCTCCCGCTTTGAGGAGGAGGGGATCTTTAACGTTGATACCGGGCGTGCCTTCTTGGATAACGTGCTATCGCAGGGGGGCTCCGATGAGCCGATGACCCTGTTTAAAGCGTTCCGCGGGCGTGAGCCGCAGATCGATGCCATGCTGCGTCATTACGGGATCAAGGGCTGATGGCGACGGTTCAGCTGCTGGCGGAGGAGGGTGCCGATGCGGCGGCGCTGAGCGCGCTGGCGCAGCGCTGGGAGCTGTGTCATGACGCCGACGCTGTACTGGCGCTGGTGCTGACGCCGCAGCGCCTGGAGCTGCGCAAGCTGGACGAGCCGAAGCTGGGGGCCATTTTCGTCGACTTCGTCGGCGGGACGCTGGCGCACCGTCGCCGCTTTGGCGGCGGGCGCGGTGAGGCGGTGGCCAAGGCGGTTGGCATCAAAGGCGGCTACCTACCCGATGTGGTCGATGCCACCGCCGGTCTGGGGCGTGACGCTTTCGTGTTGGCTGCGCTGGGCTGTCGGGTGCGCATGTTAGAGCGTCATCCCGTGGTGGCGGCGTTGTTGGACGATGGTCTCCAGCGCGGCTATGCCGATGCGGAGATCGGCCCCTGGCTGCGCGAGCGCCTGACCCTGCTGCACGCCTCCAGTATCGAGGCGTTGGCGACATTGACGCCCCGCCCCGAGGTGGTCTATCTCGATCCGATGTTTCCTCACCGGCAGAAAAGTGCGCTGGTGAAGAAAGAGATGCGGGTGTTTCAGGCGCTGGTCGGCGCCGATGACGACGCCGACGCCCTGCTGGCGCCGGCGCGCCGTTTGGCGACCAAGCGGGTGGTGGTCAAGCGGCCAGACTATGCGCCGCCGTTGGCCGGCGTCGCGACCCCTAACGCGACCCTGACCAAAAGCCACCGCTTCGATATCTACGCGCCGCTAGCCTGATCGTCCGCGCTACGGCGCAGGCTTAGCCCCACGTCTCCGCCGGGATGCACGCTCAGCAGCGTATGGCGATCGTAGCCGCTGCGCTGCATCAGACAGGCGCAGGCGGCATCGAACAGGGCCAACACCAAGATGATGGAGGTGGTGGCCAGCATGTTGAGCGGGTCTATCTCGCGCTGTACCCCGGTCGCCAGCGTCAGCTGCGCCGCGCGGGCGATGGCCGAGTGCGGATTCTCCGTGACGGCGATCAGGGGAACCCCCTTTGCCTGTAGCGCCGGCAGCAGGCGCGTCAGTTCGTCGGAATTGCCGCCGCGCGAGATGAGGATCACCAGATCGTCGCCGCGCAGAAAGCCAAGGTCGCCATGGGCCGCGTCGGTGGCGCTGAGGTAGATGGCCGGGCGCTCCACGCAGGCCAGCATGTGCGCGACTTTACGTGCGGCGATCCCCGAGGTACCGACGCCGCTGACCACGATCTTGCCACGACAGCCGTCGAGCCGATCCAGCAGCTGCTGCCACTGCTCGGCGTCCAGCCGCTGCGCCAGCTGTGTCAGCTCGGCGCTATAGATTTGCCAGGCAGCCTGCGCCTGATGCCATTGTGCTGTCATTCTGCCTCCTGCATCAGCTGGCGATACTTCATATGGTCCTGATACATTTCATGGAACACCCGGTATTTGCGATCATAGTAGCGCTTGATGCTGTTGGTCTGCGGCGTTACGGTCTTGCCGATGCGGCTCATGGCACCCATCGCCTCCGGCAGAGTGTCAAAGACGCCGGCCGCGACGGTGCCCATCATGGCGCCGCCCAGCAGCATCGCTTCGCCCTCGACGGGCAGCAGCATGGCGCAGCCGGTGGCGTTGGCGTGCTCCTGAACGAAGATCGGGTTCTTGGTGCCGCCGCCGCTGGCCATGATGGTGTCGATGCGGTAGCCGCTCTGGTTCATCGTTTCGATGATGTGGCGGGTACCCAGCGCGATCGCCTGGATGGTCGCCAGATACTGTAGAGCCAGATCCTCCGGGGTTCGTGACAGCTTCAGACCGCTCATGACGCCGCTCAGGGTCGGGTCGGCGCGCGGCGAGCGGTTACCGTGAAAATAGGGCAGAACGTGGATATCACGGGTCAGGAACGCGATGTTTTCCGGCTCTCCCGCCATTTTGCGTAGCAGGGCGTTGAGCACTTCATAGATGGTCTGGCCGTTGGACTTGGCCTGCGCCAGCAGCGGGGCGTAGCAGGGATGGGACTGGATGACGTGATCGATCAGGGCGCCGGTCGCTGACTGTCCCCCCTCGTTCAGCCAGTAGCCCGGCAGGATTGCCGAATAGTAAGGCCCCCATACGCCGCCAATAAAGCGCGCGGTGGGCGACATGGCCATATGGCCGGTGGAGGTGCCGCCGATCAGGGCGATGCGGCGATCGAAGTCGGCCAGGTCACCGCTGACGCCGCTGGCGCCCAGGGTTCCCAGCGTACCGGCATGGGCGTCGATGATCGAGACGCTGACCGCCGTGCCGGGGATCAGGCCCATCTCTCGCGCCGCGCGCTCGGTTAGGCCATAGCCCAACGGCTCTCCCATGGTTTTGACTTCACGGCCGATCTTGGCGGCATCGTGCGCCAGCAGATCCTCCAGCCCGATTTCGCGGAAATAGCTCTCATCCCAGCGGTTTTCGTGTCCCAGATAGGTCCACTTGCATACGGTGGAGCAGAGGGAGCGGGTGTCATCCTGAGTGGCGCGCCAGGTTAAAAAGTCTGGAAGGTCAAAGAAGTAGCCTGCATTGGCCCAGGTGGTCGGCATATGCTGTTTTAACCACAGCAGCTTGGGTGTCTGCATTTCCGGCGAGATGATACCGCCGACGAAGTCCAGCACCCGGTGGTGGGTGGTGTTGATGCGCTGCGCCTGGGCGATGGCGCGGTGATCCATCCAGACGATGATGTTCTGCTCGCTGCGCCCGGAGGGGCTGATGGTCAGCGGTTTGCCTTCGCTGTCCAGCACCACCAGCGAACAGGTGGCATCGAATCCCATCCCTTTGATTTGAATTGGGTTAATGTCGGCCTGGCTCACGGCGTCGCGCACCGCGTTACACACCGCCTGCCAGATGTTGTCGGACGACTGTTCGACAAAGTCGGCCTGGGGACGGTAGAGGTCGATTTCGCGCGTTGCCTGGCCGACCATGCGCCCGCTGAGGTCAAAGACACCGGCGCGAGCGCTTCCGGTTCCCACATCTACGCCAATAAAGTAGCTTGCCATGAATTTTCTCCTGAAATCAGGCTGTTCGATTCTGTAATGCAATAAACAGGATCAGCACACCGCCCCACAGGGCCATGGTCAGATAGCTGCTGACGCCCAGCAAATTGAGCCCGCTCTCCAGCATCTGCAGCACGATCAGCGCCAGCACCAGCCCCAGAATACGGCCAAATCCGCCGTCCGGGTTAATCCCGCCGAGCACCGAGGCCAGAATGGTGACCAGCAGATAGGACTCCCCGTAGCCGGCCTTGGCCGAGTTGAACTTGGCCATCATCAACAGCGCCGCGGCCCAGCCGAGCAGGGCCGAAATGATATAGACGGCGATCTGTACGCGGGCGGTGTCTACCCCGCTGAAACGGGTCGCCTGCTGGTTGGAGCCGATCAGATACAGGCTGCGTCCCAAAGTGGTGTGCTCCAGCAGGAGCCACAGCGCGGCGGCGACGGCCAGAAACAGCAGCATGGCCAGGGGGATCCCCAGCAGGGTGGCGCTGCCGAGCTGCTGGATCAGCGGCGGGAAGCCGGCGATCACCGCGCCGTTGGAGAGCAGGATATTGAGTCCGGTGAGCAGCGTCATGGTGCCCAGCGTCGCCAGGATCGGCGACACGCCGACCCAGGCGATCAGGGCGCCGTTGAGTGCGCCGATCGCGACGGCCACCAGTAGACCCGCCAGCAGCGCCAGCACCAGGAAGGCCGGCTGCTCGGGATGGCTGACGATAATGGCGGCCATGACCAGCGAGCAGGCGTTGGCGCCGGCGATGATCGACAGGTTAATGCCGCCGGTCAGCATAGTCACGCCCATACCGAGCGCCAACATGCCCAGGATCGGCAGCTGGGAGGCGATGGATTGAAAGTTGGCTACGCTGAAGAAGCGGGTGCCGAGCAGCGCGGAAAACAGCAGCGCGACGACAACGATGATCAGGCACTGCAGGCGAATGATGCGATCGCCAGGCAGCAGGCGCGCAAAGGCGTTCATGCTATAGCTCCTTGGCCAGTTTGCGTTTTTCGTTCCAGGCGGTGCTGCTGATGCTGATCAGGATGATCAGCCCGCTGAGTACCGTATGCCAGTAGGAGGAGACGCCGAGCAGCGTCAGACCGTTCTGCAAAAAGGCCAGCAGAATGACTCCCAGCAGGGTACCGGTGAGGGTACCGCGCCCGCCCGCCATGCTGGTGCCGCCGAGCACCACCGCCGCCAGCACCGTCAGCTCAAAGCCGAGCAGCGAGTTAGGCGCCACCGACTGGGTGATCTGCGCCTGTACCACCGCCGCAATGCCGGCCAGGATCCCCATATAGCCGTAGACATAGAAGTGCAGACGCAGCAGGTTCATGCCCAGGCGGGAGGCGGCGTCGCGGTTGCCGCCCATGGCATAGATCTGACGCCCGAGGCGGGTGTGGTTCATCAGCACGGCGGTCAGCGCGACGGTACCGCCCAGGCACAGCAGCGGCAACGTTAGGCCATAGTCATAGCCGTCTGTGCCGGTAAAGGAGAGGTAGTTGACCCCCTCCATAAACCAGTCGGGAAAACCGTATAGCCAGGTGCCCTTGGTCAGGTAGACCAGCAGCCCATAGTAGAGATTCAGGGTGGCGATGGTAATGATGATCGCCGGCACCCGCAGCCAGTAGACCAGGAAGCCGTTACACAGCCCCAGCAGCAGCCCCACGGCGATGGCCATGACGAAGGCCAGCGGAAAGCTGCCGCCGTGGGTGATGATCCAGCTGGCCATCACGTACTGGGCGATGGCGGTCATCGCCGGGAAGGAGATATCGATCCCGCCGGCGATCAGCACCACGAACAGACCGCAGGCGAGGATCCCGAGAATGGCGTAGCTGGTGGCAACGTCGGTCAGGTTGCCCAGCGAGAAGAATTCATCGGTCGCCAGCGTGAGGCCCAGCGCCAGGGCGATGACCAGCAGCCCGAGATAGGCTTCGTGTCGCCCCGTCAGGCGGGAAAGGAAGGCGTTATGCATTGACCACCTCGGCAATATCCTGTTCGCAGCAGCGCTGCGGTAAAAATTCGGCCACCAGGGCGCCCCGGCGCATCACCAGGATACGGTGGCTGTTGTAATAGGCCTCCGGGATCTCGTCGCAGATCATCAGCACCGCCATGCCCTGCTGCGCCAGATCGCGGGCGATCTGGTAGATCCCCTCTTTATTGGCGATATCGACACCAACGGTCGGCGAGTCGAGGATCAGAATGCGGGGGCGGGTCGCGACCCACTTGGCGATGGCGATGCGCTGCGCATTGCCGCCGGAGAGCGTCTTGACCGGCAGCGCGCTGTCGGCCACCTTGATATTCAACTCACGGATCAGCCGCTGAACCAGCGCATTGGCACGGTGATGATCGAGCAGCCCGGCCTTGGTGTGCAGCTGGTCGAAGACGGTGACGATGGTGTTGTCATAGATCGACTGATCCATAATCAGCCCCTGAGTCAGGCGATCCTCCGACACGTAGCCGATACCGTGGCGGATGGCGTCGCGGTTGCCGTTCAGGGTGACCGTCTGGCCGTCGATGCGGATCTCGCCGCTGTCAGGACGGGTCATGCCGAACAGGCTCAGGCACAGCTCCGTGCGTCCGGCGCCCAGCAGGCCGACGATGGAGACGATCTCGCCCTGATGCAGCGTCAGGCTGATATCGTGGTACTTGCCATGCCGGGTGAGGTTACGCAGCGCCAGGCGCGGCGCAGCCGCTGGGGCATCGTAGGCCGGCAGCGGCGTATAGTGGAAGCGCTGGCCGGTCATCAGGAAGGCCAGCTCGTGGCTGTCCAGCTCGCTGGCGGGCCAGGTGCCGACCAGCTTGCCGTCGCGCATCACGCTGATGCGATCGGCCACCTCCATCACCTCATCCAGACGGTGGCTGACGAAGACCACGCAAATTCCCGCGCTCTTCAGCTCATTGACTACGCGCAGCAGACCGTTGACCTCCTGGCGGGTCAGGGAGGCGGTGGGCTCATCCATGATCACCAGTCGGGCATCGGCGGCGATGGCGCGGCAGATGGCGACCAGCTGGCGATCGGCGATCGACAGCTTTTCCACCTTCTTGTCCGGATCGAGCGTCACGCCGATGCGCTGCATCGCCGCCAGCGCCTGCTGCCGCATGGCGCGGCGGCGGACCCACAGATCGCCGCCCGGCTGGTAGCGATGAATGGCGATGTTTTCCGCCACGCTGAAGTTGGGAAACAGCGACAGGTCTTGATAGATAACCTGCACGCCGTAGTGGGCGGAGAGTGGGGGGGTGAGCTGGTGGAACAGTTTGCCGTCGATCAGGAGGCGGGCTCCCTTTTCCGGCTGATAGACGCCGGAGATGATTTTGATGATGGTACTTTTGCCACAGCCGTTCTGGCCGGCCAGGCAGTGTACCTCGCCTTTATTCAGCGTCAGGCTGACCCGATCCAGAGCCAGCACGCCGGGAAACTGTTTACTGATGTTTTCAAGCGTGATGAATGCGCTGCTGTTCATGGGCAATACTCCGCCGGACGCCCCCGGAGGGGCGTCGTCGTATAACGATGGAGAAAAGATTCCTGAGCGCCGGCCCGCGCGGCCGGCGGCGTTGGTTTCCCTGGTGATGGCGGCCGTGAGCCGGAATCAGAAACCGAGTGACTGGGCGTTATCTTTGGTCACTTCTAATATTTTATTGAAGCGGATGACGTGATCTTTCGTATCTACATCCGCCTTGCCCAGTCCTTCAATGCTCAGGTCCGGTTTGACCTCCTGGCCCTGCAGCAGGCGATCGGCCACGGTCACCAGCGCATAGCCCGCGTCTTTCGGATCCCACAGCAATACCTGCTTGATATCGCCGCGAATCAGATAAGGCGTCGCCTGGGATGGCATGGCGATCCCGACGACGGCCACTTTATCCTTGGCGCGTTTCTTGGCTACCGCCTGACCTGCGCCGATGGGGCCTAGGGAGCCAAAGCCGATAATCCCCTTCAGCTGGGGATAGGTCTTCATCAGATCCAGGGTGGTGGCATAGGATTTATCGATGCTTTCGGCCACCGGTAGGCGCGAGGTGACTTCGAACATCTCTGGATACTTCTCTTTCTGGTACTTCACGGCGTAGTCGGCCCAGGTATTGTGCAGCGGTACGGTCAGGGAGCCGACGTAGATGGCATAGCCCCCTTTGCCGCCCATCGCCTTGGCCAGCGCGTCGACGTTGGCCTGCGCGTATTTCTGGCTATCGATGGTTTCGATATCCCACTGGCCGATCTGCTGATCCGGTGACTCATGGGTCAGTACCACGATCCCCTTGTCCCGCGCTTTCTTCAGCACCGGCTCCAACACCTTGGCATCGTTTGGCACCACGATGATGGCATCCACGTTTTTGGCGATCAGATCCTCGATAACCTTGACCTGCTGGGCCGGGTCAGGCGTGGCGGGGCCGGTCTGATAGGCGTTGACATCCAGCTGCTGCGCCGCTTGGTTTACCCCTGTTTCCATGCGGTTGAACCACGGAATACCGGTGACTTTAGCGACCACGGCAATGTCATGCTTTTCTGCCTTTTCTGCGGCAAACGTCGGGGCTGAAAACATGCACGCAGAGGCAAGGGCGGTAGTGAGCAAGGCGAGTTTGAATTTCATGGCTGAACCTTTGTTGTTGTAAGAGCCCGGGAAAATTCATGACGGAAAGGGTAATGAAGAATGGAAACGATTTGCTGCTCATGGGTGATAAAACGTGATTCATACCCATTATTGTAAAATAATGGAAAAATAACGGTTAAAAAACGGTATGAGTTAACGGTCTCCGTAATTTTATTACCCGAAAAATGTTAAATATCATGCTATTAGGATCATTTTATTATCAATCAATTAACATTTCAGACCTCAGTGGTACGCAAAAAGTATGCATCGGATGAGCGATGATCGGTGAATGTTTATATTTGTGAGATGAAACGATAATGCAATTCAGATTCATGAAAATTATTGCGGTAGCGAATGCTATCTATCACCCCACTCGCGGTGTGCGCCTCCGTCAAGCGGGAGCGTTTTCCGTTGCTTTGACTGAAAGTAAACACCATATCGTCGGGGGATGGGGTTATAAACAAAATGTGATAACTCGTCCCCGGCAGGCCATGTAGACTGGAAAAAACGTTGATGGGGGAGCGGTGATGACGGGAAAACGAATTCTGGTGGTAGAGGATGATACGCTGATTGCCGAACTGCTGACGCTGCATCTGTGCGATGAGGGATACCAGGTGACCCACGCCGCCGACGGCGATCGGGGAATGGCGCTGGTTGAACAGGGCGGATGGGACGCGCTGATCCTCGATCTGATGCTGCCGGGCGTGGATGGGCTGGATATCTGCCGTCGGGTGCGCGCCATGACCCGCTATACCCCGATCATCATCACCAGCGCCCGATCCAGCGAGGTTCACCGGGTGCTGGGGCTGGAGCTGGGGGCCGACGACTACCTGGCCAAGCCGTTTTCCATGATTGAGCTGGTCGCCCGCGTAAAGGCGCTGTTTCGTCGCCAGGAGGCGATGGGCCGCAACCTGATGCTGGAGGGGGGACGCCTGAGCTATGGCCCGCTGACCATCGACCCCATGGCGCGGGCGGTGTGGGTGGGCGAGCGGCCGATCGAGCTCACGCCGCGCGAATTCGATCTGCTGTACTTCTTTGCCCGTCACCCCGGGCAGGTATTTTCACGCCTGCAGCTATTGGACAAGGTATGGGGATACCAGCACGACGGCTACGAGCATACGGTCAATACCCATATTAACCGCCTGCGCACCAAGATCGAGGCCGATCCCGCCGAGCCGGCGCTGATCCTGACCGTCTGGGGCGCCGGATACAGGTTCGCCGACGCAGGGGGGGCGGCATGAGCCGCCTGAGCCTGTCGCAGCGTCTGGCGCTGGTGTTTGCCCTGCTGCTGCTGGTGTGCAGCGCCCTGACCGGCTGGCTGCAGCTGCGCAGTAATACGCAGTATAGCCAGCAGGTGATCCAGCGTCTGTCCGCGAACCTGGCGCGTCATATCGCCGAGCATAACCCGCTGCTGCAGGCCGACGGCCTGAACCCGGCGTCGGTAAAAAACCTGTTCGATCAGCTGATGGCGGTGAACCCCAGCGTGGAGGTCTATCTGCTGGATGAGCAGGGGCGGATCATCGGCGACGCGGCGCCGCCGGGGCGTATCGTGCGCCATCAGGTCAGTCTGGCGCCGATCGCGGCGTTTCTGGCGGGAAAACCGCTGCCGCTGTACGGCGACGATCCGCGCAGCCCGGACGCCCGTAAAGTGTTTAGCGCCGCGCCGCTATCGCTGAACGGCCATACGCGCGGCTATCTGTATGTGGTGCTGCTGGGAGAGAACTATAGCCGGCTGAGCGACGACGTCCGGTTCGGTTCCGCCTGGCGCATGGCGGGCTGGTCGATAGCCCTGATCCTGATCTGTGGGCTGCTGGCCTGGCTGCTGGTCTACCGCTGGGTCACCCGCCCGGTTCACGCCCTGATGCGTCAGGTGGGGCGTCTGGAGCACGAGGGACTGGAGACCGTACAGCCTGCGACGCTGGCCGCGCTGCAGCAGATCCGCGGCGAGGATGAGGTCGCCCAGCTGCAGCGGGCGTTTGGCCGCATGGCGCGGCGGATCACCGAGCAGTGGCAGCGCCTGGCCGATCAGGATCGCCAGCGGCGCGAGTTTATCACCACCGTCTCTCACGATCTGCGCACGCCCCTGACGTCGCTGCATGGCTATCTGGAGACGCTGAGCCTGAAGCGGGATACCCTGAGCGCCGCCGATCGACGGCGTTACCTGGATACGGCGCTGGCCCAAAGCCAGAAGGTCGGGCGTCTGGCGCAGCAGCTGTTTGAGCTGGCGCGCCTGGAGTACGGTGCGGTGAAGCCGCAGCGCGAGCCTTTCTCTTTTAGCGAGCTGCTGCAGGATGTGTTTCAAAAGTTTGAGCTGGCGGCCGAGGCCCGCGGCCTGACGCTGAGCGCCGACGTAGCGACCGGCCTACCGCTGATTTCGGCTGATATCCATATGATGGAGCGGGTACTGACCAACCTGCTGGATAACGCCGTGCGCCATACGCCGCAGGAGGGGCGCATCGTCGTACGCCTATGGCAGGAGGAGCGGCGGCTGTGGGTTGAGCTGTGCGACAGCGGCCCCGGCGTACCCGATGGGCTGCGCAGCGCGCTGTTCCAGCGGCCGCTGTCATCCAGCGGGGCGCGTTACGGCACCGGCGGGCTGGGGCTGCTGATTGTGAAACGGATGCTGGAGCTGCACGGCGGAGATATCGCCCTGATCGCGCGGCAGCGACAGGGCGCCTGCTTCCGCCTGTCGCTGCCGCTGTAGGGCTGTGGGCTACAGCACGCCCTGCGCCAGCATGGCGTCGGCGACCTTCACGAAGCCCGCGATGTTAGCGCCGCGCACGTAGTGCACCGGCCCGCTCTGACCGCCGCTGTAGTCGACGCAGGCCTGGTGGATATCCAGCATGATCTGCTGCAGACGGCGATCGACCTCCTCCGCGCGCCAGCCGAGGCGGGCGGCGTTTTGCGCCATTTCCAGCCCTGAGGTCGCGACCCCGCCGGCGTTGGCCGCCTTGCCGGGAGCAAACAGGACGCCGGCCTCTAAAAACCGGTCGGTAGCCTCAATGGTGGTGGGCATGTTGGCTCCCTCGGCCACGGCGCGCACGCCGTTGGCGATCAGGGTGCGCGCGGCGTCGGCATCCAGCTCATTCTGGGTGGCGCAGGGCAGCGCGATATCGACCGGCACGTGCCAAGGCTGGCACCCCTCCTGATAGATCAGGCCAAACTCGCGGGCGTAATCGGCGATCCGCCCATCCGGGGTCGCCTTGATCGCACACAGGCGGGCCAGCTTCTCCGGGGTAAATCCCGCCTCATCGACCACGCAGCCGTTGGAGTCCGATGCGGTAATGACCCTGGCGCCCAGCGCCATCGCCTTCTCGATGGCGTACTGCGCCACGTTACCGGAGCCGGAAACGGCGATGCGCATGCCCTCCAGCCCCATGGCATGGCGCTGGAGCATGGCATCGGTAAAATAGACCAGCCCATAGCCGGTGGCCTCTGGGCGCATCAGGCTGCCGCCGAAGGAGAGTCCCTTGCCGGTAAATACGCAGGCGGTGCTGTTGGCAAGCTTTTTCATCATCCCCGCCATATAGCCGACCTCGCGCCCGCCGACGCCGATATCTCCCGCCGGCACGTCGGTATCGGCGCCGAGATGGCGATACAGCTCGGTCATCAGCGCCTGGCAGAAGCGCATGATCTCACCGGCGCTTTTCCCTTTGGGGTTAAAATCGCTGCCGCCTTTTCCCCCGCCCATCGGCAGCGTGGTAAGCGCGTTTTTAAAGGTCTGCTCAAAGCCGAGAAATTTGAGGATCGACAGATTGACCGAGGGATGAAAGCGCATTCCGCCCTTGAATGGCCCAATGGCCGAGCTGAACTGCACGCGCCAGGCCCGATTTACCTGCACCTGGTTACGGTCGTCCACCCAGCTGACGCGAAATTGGATCACTCTCTCCGGCTCGATCAGCCGCTCCAGCAGGGCGCTGTCGCGGTAGTGGGGATGCTGCTGCAGAAAGGGCCACAGGGTTGTCATGACCTCACGGACGGCCTGTGCAAACTCCGGCTGATGGGGGTCGCGCAGCTGGACACGCTGCATGAATTGATCGACTGATGCGAGGTGAGCCATAAAAACTCCTTGTTATTATAGAATTGCATTCGTTGTGTCGCAGATGCCTGCCGGCAGCCTAAAAAATAGGCTGTTTGGGACTATAGCATCGCAGCACGCGGGCAGCGCAAGGAGTTTTATCGGGAGAAAAAAAGAACAACGCCCTGTGCTGTCAGGGCGTTGTCGAGAAGTGAATAATTAGGCGTTTTGGCCATCGGCCGGTGTGTTCATCATCCGGTTAAGCCAGGGCACCATCGCCGCCATCACCAGCGTGACGATCAGCGTGGCGATACCGATCTTTCCGAAGACGCCGGTATAGATGGGCAGGGTCTGCAGCGGATCGTGGATCCCCGCCGGCACCGCGGTGAAGGTCGCGACGTAGCCGCCGAGCAGGAAGGCGGCGGCCTGGGTCAGGAACCACATCCCCAGAATAAAGCCCATCAGGTACTGTGGCACCAGCGCGGCGACCATCGCCAGCCCCAGCGCGCTGATCATCAGCTCCCCGAGGCTCTGGAACAGGTAGACCAGCACCACAAACCAGGGAGAGGTTAACCCCTGGGCGTCAGCAAACCACATGCCCGCGGCGGCGGCGGTGAGGAAGCCCAGAGAGCACAGCAGCATTCCCAGAGTAAATTTAGTCGGCATGGTCATGTCGCGGCCGCGGCTGCCCAGGCGGGTGTAGATCGAGGCCAGGATCGGGCTGGCCACCACGACCCAGAACGGGTTGAGCGCTTGGAAGCTGACCGGGTTAATGGCGAAGCCGAGCAGCTCGTGACGGACATTATTGATGGCGAAGAAGTTAAGCGAGGTCGGCATCTGCGCATAGAGAATGTAGAACAGGACGGCTTCGACCATCAGGATGAACGCGACGAACATCCGATTGCGCTCGGTTTTATCCTGCTTAAAGGCTTCGCGGAAGAAGAAGTACAGCACCACCGCGGAGACCGCGATTAGCACGATGTTGGCGACGCCGACGTTGTGCATCAGCCAGGCGCAGAGAAAGATCATTACGACGGCCCCGGCCAGCACCAGCAGCAGCTTGCCATAGTTCAGCGGCTGATGATCCGGCGCTGAGCCGATGTTGCGTACCATGCCGCGGCAGGCGAAGTAGACCAGCAGGGCGATGATCAATCCCAGGCCGCACAGGTTATAGGTCACCGCATAGCCGAAGCGTTCGGCGATGATCGGCGCCAGGGAGAGGGAGAGCAGCGACCCGATGTTGATGGACATGTAAAACAGAGTGAAGGCGCCATCCAGGCGCGGATCCTTCGGCGGGTAGCATTTGGAGAGCAGACTGGCCGGGTTCGCCTTGAACAGGCCATTGCCGACGGCGATGGTACCCAGGGCGATGAAGATCATCTCTGGCTTCAGCAGCGACATGCCGGTCATAAAGTAGCCCAGCGCCAGCACGATAGCGCCGAGCACCATGGTGCGCTTGGTGCCCAGCAGATGGTCGCCGACGTAGCCGCCGATAGAGATCAGGCCGTAGACCAGCGCGGCAAAGGCGCCGAAGGTGATGAAGGCCTGCTCCTGAGAGAAGCCCAGCTGTTTGACGAAAAAGACGGCCAGAATGCCCTGTACGCCGTAATA
Source organism: Edwardsiella sp. EA181011 (assembly GCF_000800725.1). Lineage (NCBI taxonomy): Bacteria > Pseudomonadati > Pseudomonadota > Gammaproteobacteria > Enterobacterales > Hafniaceae > Edwardsiella > Edwardsiella sp. EA181011. The sequence continues at coordinate 828,540 of NZ_CP011364.1, forward strand.
ACCGAAGCGCTCCCACAGCTCAACGAAGAAGATCATGAAGAAGGGCTTGGGTTGGTGAAGTAAACCGGGCGCGGTGTTGTTCATTGTGGTTGATCTCGGATTATTGTTATGTCGTGAAAAGGGTCGGCGTGGCCTGTCACGCCACGATACCGTGAAATAGAATGCCATTTTATAAGCAGATGGGCTGCATTAAATGCGGCATGTACGGCTATTTTATAGTTTATTGTTTTGAAATGGCGCGAATTTGGTGGCGGATCACACTATCCTGATGGGCGGGGGATACGCTGCGGCCAAAATAAAAAACGCCGGCGCGTAGAGACGCGCCGGCGTGGTAAAGAAAGCGTGGAACGAGCGACGTGACGTTAGTCGTCCTCTTCATCCTTCAGCGGAACGATCAGCATGTCGATATGAACGGTATTAATCAGCTGGCGGGCGGAGGACATCAGCTTGCTCCAGAAGTCCTGATGGTGGCCGCACAGGACTAAGTCCATATCGTATTTCTTGATGGCATCCACCAGCACCTGACCAAGATCGCCGCTGCCGCTCAGGGTTTCGGTAATCGGATAGCCTGCGTTTTGCGACAGTTCGGTCAGCGCATGGTGCGTTTCATCGGAGATGCGTTTTTGCATATCGCCCAGGTTAACGTCGATCAGGCCGGTATACAGATCGGAATAGTTGACGTCTACGTGGATCAGCGAAACCTTGGCATCGTAGGGGCGTGCCATGGATACGGCTTTTTCGACCAGTATGTTACTTTCCGGGGAAAGGTCTACAGCAACCAGGATGTGTTTATAAGCCATAAGATAGCTCCTTCCTAAAGCCGATTAACGGTGATGACAGGTTTCGTCCGCCCCGGTGGGTGCGCTGGCGATGCCTGTATATTAGCACTGTCCGGACAGCGAGATGTGTCGTGCGGCTCACAGGGTAGTTTTTTGTATGACCATCCCGGAGAAGACCGTGACCGGAGTCAGTTGTAAACGGCGCCCCGTGACTGCAGGAGCGTGCCAGGTAATATAATTAACCCATTTTTTATAAGGATAGCCGCAGGGTAAATCAAGCACTGTTTCCCTATTACGTGGAAAAGTTGATTTATCCCCGGAATCCCCATGCCTATGGTGCTATTTTTGTGGCTGATTTCGCGAATATATAATGAAATCTATAACCTATAGCGTAGAGAACTCCGGCGTGCCACGCGATATATAAATAATTTTTGTGATCTCTGTACGGGTTGCCGCCAGATTTCCTACACTAAGAACTGGAGACCCCGCACGCCGGGGCTCGCCGTCTCTTCATAACAACACCGTGGGCCGGGGCGAGTCAGCTGTGCCGGCGTTGTCTGTCTGGATAGGGCGTCCACGGCAGGGAGGTTACGCCGTGAGGATGCCGGGAGGGGAAACCATGATTAATACCGTCGCGTTATTTTGGGCGTTGTTTATTGTGTGCGTGGTCAACATGCTGCGTTATTACTCTTCCCTGCGCGCCCTGCTGGTGGTGCTGCGCGGCTGCGATCCGCTGCTGTACCAGTACGTGGACGGCGGCGGCTTCTTTACCAGCCACGGCCAACCCAGCAAACAGCTGCGCCTGGTGCGCTATATCTATGAGCGCCGTTACTGCGATCACCATGACGGGGAGTTTATCCGCCGCTGCGAGCGTCTGCGCCGTCAGTTTATGCTGACCAGCGCCCTGTGCGGGCTGGTGGTGGTCGCGTTGATTGCGCTGACGCTCTGGCACTGAGGGGAAACGGGCGTTGCCTAATGCCTGGGATTGTTATAGGGTGGAGAGGAACTTTTCATGATGGATTCGATGACCATGTCAACCCAGCGTCGCCTGCTAAACCTACTTCTTCTCCTTAGCACCTAGGGCGGCCTGCGCACACCATTCATTCTTTCAGGGCCGCCGGATGGCGGCCTTGTTGCAGATACCCTCAAGACGAACTCCGGCGATCCGTAATTCAACCGGAGCGATGTTATGAGTCAAATGTTAGCCAGTGGCCAGACGGCCGCCCGCGGTCCCCAGTGGTCATCGCGGGTGGGGCACATCCTGGCCGCCGCAGGATCGGCGATCGGTATCGGCGCCATCTGGAAATTTCCCTATGTGACGGCCACCAACGGCGGCGGAGCGTTTCTGCTGCTGTTTCTGCTGTTTAGCTTTACTCTGGGGCTGGCGGTGTTCATGGCAGAAACGCTGCTGGGCAGCCATAGCCGCCAGAGTGTAGTGAAGGCGTTCAGTCAGATGTGCGGCCGCCGCTGGGGATGGGTGGGTATCCTGGGTATCGTGACCAGCGGATGTATCTATAGCTTTTACAGCGTGGTCGGTGGCTGGACCGTCGGCTATACGCTGCTGGCCGGCGCCGGCCGCTTGCAGAGCGGCGATGCGTCTGCGCTCCAGGCGCTGTTTAGCCGCTACATCAGCGATCCCTACTGGCCGGTATTGACCCACCTGCTGTTTGCCGCCCTGACCGGCTATGTGGTGCTGGGCGGCGTACAGCGCGGCGTCGAGAAGGCGGTGAAGGTCATGATGCCACTGCTGCTGCTGATCATGGTGGCGCTGATCGCGATCGGCGTGACGCTGCCGGGCGCCGGTGCCGGCCTGCGGATGTTCCTGCAGCCCGACTTTAGCCATCTGAGCGGGAAAAGCGTGCTGGATGCGCTGGGCCTGGCCTTTTTCTCCCTGTCGGTGGGGCTGGGGATCCACACCACCTATGGCGCCTATCTGCCGGACAGCCGCGGCGTGGCCCGCTCCAGTCTGTGGGTGGTGGCGCTCTCTTGCCTGGTGTGCGTGTTGGCCGGGCTGATGATTTTTCCCGCGCTGAGCGCGGCCGGGCTGGACCCCAGCGCCGGGCCGGGGTTGACCTTTATGACGATGCCGGTGTTCTTTTCCCATCTGCCGTTTGGCAGCCTGTGGGCACTGGCGTTCTTTGTGCTGCTGCTGCTGGCGGCGCTCTCCTCGTCGATCTCCCTGCTGGAGCATATCGTGGCATTTGCCTGTGGACGCTGGGGGTGGTCGCGGCGTAACGCCACCCTGCTGGTCAGCGCTGGCATCATGACGGCGGGGATCCCGGTGACCCTCTCGTTTGGGCCGCTGGCGCGCTACACTCTGGGTGGGCGTACTCTGTTCGATTGGCTGGACTTTCTGACTTCTAACCTGATGATGCCGCTGTTCGCCATCGCGATCTGTCTGCTGTTTGGCTGGTCGTCGCGCCTGGAGGCGCTGCTGCCGGAGACGTTGCCGGCGCACTGGCGTCACGCCCTGCGCTTTACCTGGCGCTACGCCGCGCCGCTGTGCATTGGGGTTATTCTGCTGCATGGCGTGGTGTAAGGCGCGGACGCATGCGGCCCAGCGCCTATCGGCCAAAAAAAGCCCGCATTCGCGGGCTTTTTTATCGCTTAGCGGGCCGTTAGACCACGAAGGTGAGCGCCAGCCAGTACAGCAGGCTGGAGATGATGATCGCCATGGGCAGCGTCAGCACCCAGGCCAGCAGGATGTTCTTCACCGTTTTGCCCTGTACGCCGCCGCCGTCGACCAGCATGGTGCCGGTGACCGCAGAGGAGAGTACATGGGTGGTGGAGACAGGCATCCCGGTGTAGCTGGCCACGCCGATGGAGACCGCGGCGGTCATTTGCGCGGAGACCCCCTGCGCGTAGGTCATCCCTTTCTTCCCGATCTTTTCGCCGATGGTGGTGGCGACGCGACGCCAGCCGACCATGGTGCCCAGCGACAGGGCGAGGGCAACGGCGACGATGATCCACATCGGAGCATATTCCACCGTTGCCAGCAGATCTTTGCGCAGATCGGTCAGGAAGCGCTTATTGGTTTCGTTGGTTTCCGGCAGCTTGGCTACCTTACCGGCCGTGTCGGCGACGCACATCAGCAGGCGGCGCATATGGCTGCGCTGATCGACGCTCAGCTGATCGTAGCTTTGCAGATCGGTCAGCATACCCTGCGCGCTGGCGATGGCGACCTGGGCCCGGGCGGGGTCGCAGTGGAAGATCTTGCTGCCGTTGGCCTCTTCGCTGGCCGGGACTTCCGGCTCCGCGCTGATGACGTGGCTCAGCTCAGCTTGATGCTGACGATAGTACTGGTCCAGGTGGGTAATGGCATCGCGCGTGCGGGCAATATCGTACCCCGTCGCGTCCATGTTCATCACGAAACCGGCCGGGGCGACGCCGATTAGCACCAGCATCAGCAGACCGATCCCTTTCTGTCCATCGTTCGCACCATGGGAAAAGCTGACGCCGATAGCCGATACGATCAGGGCGATACGGGTCCAGAACGGCGGCTTGCGTTTGCCATCGATCTTTTCACGCTCGGCCGGCGTCATATGAATACGGCGACGTTTTTTGGTTCCGCTCCAGTAGCGGCGCAGCATCCAGACGATCAGACCGGCCAGCAGCAGGCCGACGATCGGCGAGATGATCAGCGAGAGGAAGATCTCAATCATCTTCGGGATGTTCAGCGCATCCACCACGGAGGTATGGGTCATGAGCGCGTTGGTCAGCGCGATGCCGATGATGGCCCCGATCAGGGTGTGGGAGCTGGAGGCCGGCAGGCCGAAATACCAGGTTCCCAGGTTCCAGATGATCGCCGCCAGCAGCAGGGAGAACATCATGGCCAGTCCATGGGCGGAGCCCACGTTCAGCAGCAGGTCGGTCGGCAGCAGGTGAACGATGGCATAGGCCACGCTCAGGCCGCCCAGCATGACGCCGAGGAAGTTAAAAATACCGGACATTACCACGGCGATCTGCGAGCGCAGGGCACGGGTGTAAATCACGGTTGCGACCGCGTTGGCCGTATCGTGGAAGCCGTTGATGGCTTCGTAGAACAGCACAAAGAGCAGCGCGAGGACTAACATTAGGCCAGTATGGAAATCTAGCCCTGCAAAGAGATGTAGCATATGCGTTACGCCAGTTTGTGGACATGAACGCGGCGCATTATCGGCGAGAAGACTGGGTGGGGAAAAGTAAAATATGACGTTTTTTTGATTTGTCGGCGGCAAAAGCGGGCGGGAAGTTAAGACTACTCTTAGTATTTCATAAAGTTATAAGAATTATGCTGCTAAAAATATTTTATAAGCTGATGGGGTTTTCTATGGCATTTCCTTGTTTATCAGCACCATCCCGGCGTATTTTTACCCGAGCAATCGCGGCACGCTGCGTGATATGGCAGCGCGCCGCGGGGGTTAGAACCACTGACCGAAGCGGTGAATATAGAAACGCTTCATCAGCTGCGTCAGGATGCAGTAGCTCAGCAGGATGGCGACCAGCCACGGGAAGTAGGTCAGCGGCAGCGGCTGCAGGCCGATAAAGTGTCCCAGCGGCGAGAAGGGAATATAGATCCCGAGCGCGATGATGATTCCGGTAGTCAGCATTACTGGCAGGGCGGCGCAGCTCTGAATGAACGGGATCTTCTGGGTGCGCAGCATATGCACGACCAGCGTCTGCGACAGCAGTCCCTCGATGAACCAGCCGGACTGGAACAGCGACTCATGAGTAACGCTGTTGGCAGAGAACACATACCACATCAGGGCGTAGGTGGCGATATCAAATAGGGATGAGGTCGGCCCGATCCACAGCATGAAACGGCCGATGTTTTTGGCGTCCCACTTCCGCGGTTTACGCAGAAACTCCCTGTCCATCCGGTCCCACGGCAGGCTCATCTGCGACAGATCGTACAGCAGGTTCTGCAGCAGCAGTTGAATGGCCAGCATCGGTAGGAACGGGATGAAGGCGCTGGCGACCAGCACGGAGAACACGTTGCCGAAGTTAGAGCTGGCGGTCATGTTCAGGTATTTGATGATATTGCCGAAGGTCTCACGGCCGGTGATCACCCCCTGCTCCAGCACCATCAGATCCTTCTCCAGCAGGATGATATCCGCCGACTCTTTGGCGATATCCGTTCCGGTATCGACGGAGATGCCGACGTCGGCGTCGCGCAGCGCCGGGGCGTCATTGATGCCATCGCCGAGAAATCCGACGGTGTGGCCATTATTCTGCAGCGCTTTGAGTACCCTGGATTTTTGCAGCGGGCTCAGCTTGGCGAAGACGGTACGCTGCTCCGCCTCCTGCGCCAGCTGTTGGTCGTCCATGCTTTCGATATCGCTGCCCAGCAGGATCTCGCCCGGCGTCAGCCCCACCTCTTGGCAGATCTTGCCGGTGACGGTCGGATTATCGCCGGTCAGCACTTTGACCACGACGCCGTTTTCGCGCAACGCGTCCAGGGCGGTGGCGGCGGACTCTTTCGGCGGATCCAGAAACGTCAGCAGGCCACACAGGGTCAGGTCGCGCTCGTCGGCAATGCTCAGAGGAAACGCGCAGCCATCGCGGCCGAGCTCGCGGGTGCCGAGCATCAGCACGCGGAATCCCTGACGGTTATACCCCTCCGCCAGCGACTGCAGCGCGGCGCGGCGCGCCTTATCCAGCGGCTGCACCTGGCCCTGCTCTTCAATGTGGCTGGCGATGGCCAGCATCTCTTCGACGGCGCCCTTACAGATCAGCGTATGGTTCTGCTGCTCATCACTGACCACGATAGAGAGACGGCGCCGGCTGAAGTCAAACGGTAGCTCGTCGATTTTGCTGTAGCCGGCCATCGCCTCAATGGCCGGTTTATCCTGGCCGCAGCGGATCACCGCTTTGTCCATCAGGTTCTTCATACCGCTTTGGTGATAGCTGTTCAGCCAGGCCAGCTGCAGAACGCGAGGATTTTCGACGCCTTGGGTATCCAGATAGTGCTCAAGAATAATACGATCCTGAGTCAGGGTACCGGTCTTATCGGTGCACAGCACGTCCATGGCGCCAAAGTTCTGGATGGCGTTGAGGCGCTTCACAACCACCTTACGCCGCGACATGGTGATGGCGCCTTTGGCCAGGTTGGAGCTGACGATCATCGGCAGCATCTCCGGCGTGAGTCCGACGGCGACGGCCAGGGCGAACAGCGCGGCATCGGTCCAGTCACCCTTGGTAAAGCCGTTGATCAGCAGCACGATCGGCACCATGACCAGCATAAAGCGGATCAGCAGCCAGCTGACGCTGTTAACGCCGCGGTCGAACGCGGTCTGCGAGCGTATGCCGACGATGGATTTGGCCAGCGAGCCGAAGTAGGTGCGGTTGCCGGTGGCGACCACGACCGCCCGGGCCGTACCGCTGGAGACGTTGGTGCCCATCAGGCAGACGTTGGCCAGCTCCAGCAGGCTGCCTTCGGCGCCGCAGGGTGCGCTGGACTTTTCACGCACGCTGGCAGTCACATCATATTTTTCGATCGGTAGGGATTCTCCGGTCAGCACGGCCTGGCTGATAAACAGGTCGCGCGACTCAATCAGCTTTACGTCAGCCGGTACCATATCGCCGGCGGAGAGCAGAATGATGTCGCCCGGCACCAGCTGCTGCATCGGTATCTCGTGGCATTCGCTCTGGGCAAACGGGTGGGCGCGCCGCAGCACGGTCGCCGTGGTGCGAACCATGGACTTCAGCGCCTCGGCGGCCTTATTGGTGCGAAACTCCTGCCAGAAGCGCAGCAGCCCGCTGAGGGAGACCATCACCAGAATGATGATCACCCCGGTCAGATCGGTCGGCTCGCCATGACGCAGCGGGAGCCAGTAATCGGTGAAGAAGCTGATCAGCGCCAGCGCGATCAGCACGTAGATAAAGGGGTTGTTGAACGCCATGAAGAACTGAATCAGCGCCGGCGGCGCCTTTTCATGGGCGACCTGGTTGGGGCCGTGCAGCTGCAGGCGCTCGTGGGCGTCGTCCTCCTCCAGCCCCAGCGTATTGGCGGAGAGGTTGGCCAGGGTGGCGTCCAGGCTGACGCGGGCTTCATCGGCGATAGCGTGGCGCTTTGTCTGTTTTTCCCGGCGGCCGTTAAGAACCGCGGTGTTTTGATCGATCATCTGAGTCATAATGCGCTACTCATGTGCTGTTTTTAAGCACACCCCTGCCGCCCGGCAAAAGGTGTCTGTACGTGTGAGGCGTAGGGAAACGCTGGGCGTGACCTATCTTGTGTCGTTATGCGCAGCGCTTCAGGGGTGCGACGGCATAATGCACGCCGCGGCGAAGCTTATTCGCCCGGAGGAAACAGTGCCTGGGTATAAAACAGCATGATAACTGTCCGCATTTACGCGAGCGCGGTGCGCAGCGCGCGTGTCATTACTAAGGGTATGCAGCAGTTCGATATGAAGTGTTGCTGCCCGCCTGGGTTCGGCAAGCAGCACATCGTGAAGATGGTCAGCTTGCCAAGGATAAGTGCGTGTTGTCCTGATGACTCTGACTGTCCAAAGAGGGTATCTCCACCAACTAAAAAGTGGGCTAACTATAGTTCTGCCCGCGAGAGCTGTAAACCGTACAGAGTTAAACCAATGGTTAACAAAGTTATCCTTTCCATCCCTTCGCGGGAGCAAAAACAGATAAAATTATTAAGTATCAATAGGTAGTGATGTATTGCATGGCTCGCACTTTCTTACAAAAGCGCTTTACATCATCACATGATAATGATTATCATTAACTTGTTTTTCGGGTGGTGGCTTCACCTCCACCGGGAAGGCACGACATTGCTCACATTGCTTCCAATTTTTTAGCCAGCGTCGGGTGCTGGCTTTTTTTTTGTCTACGATCGCGCAGCGGCGGGCAGTGCGCCGGCCTACAATGGTGACGCACCGTGGCGAAGGAGGGGGTATGGGCGTCAGCCAGATGGATTTGATCTTGTCTCTGCTGCAGCAAATGTGTGTCTATCTGGTGATTGCCTATCTGCTGAGTAAAACACCGCTGTTTATTCCGCTGATGCAGGTGACTATCCGTCTGCCGCATAAGCTGGTGTGCTACCTCACCTTCTCCATGTTCTGCATCATGGGGACCTACTTTGGCCTGCATATTGATGACTCCATCGCCAACACCCGGGCTATCGGCGCGGTACTGGGCGGGGTACTGGGCGGGCCGGGCGTCGGCTTTCTGGTGGGGCTGACCGGCGGCCTGCACCGCTATTCGATGGGAGGAATGACGGCGCTGGCCTGCATGATTTCCACCGTGGTCGAGGGGCTGGTCGGGGGGATACTGCACCGCTACATGCTGCGCCATCACCGTCTTGATCTGCTGTTTACGCCTTGGGTAGTCGGTGCGATCACCCTGCTGGCCGAGTGTCTGCAGATGGGGATTATCCTGGCGATCGCCCGCCCGTTCTGGGAGGCCGAAGCGCTGGTCGAGCACATTGCGCTACCGATGATGATCACCAATACCGTCGGCGCGGCGATGTTCATGCGCATTCTGCTGGATCGGCGGGCCATCTTTGATAAATACACCTCGGCCTTTTCCGCCAAGGCGCTGCAGATCGCCGCCCGGGCCGAGGGGATACTGCGTCAGGGCTTCGATCGCCAGAACAGCATGAAGGTGGCGCGGATCCTGTATGAGGAGCTGGGCGTCGGTGCGGTGGCGCTGACCGATCGCCAGCGCCTGTTGGCCTTTATCGGCATCGGTGATGATCACCATCGGGTCGGCTCGCCGATCACCTCGCACCATACCCACCGGGCCATCGAGCAGAACCAGGTGGTGTACGCCGACGGTAATGAGGTGCCTTACCAGTGCTCCATCACCCCGCACTGTAAGCTGGGATCGTCGCTGGTGATCCCGCTGCGCGGTGAGGATAACCGGGTCATGGGCACGATTAAGCTCTACGAGCCTAAGAACCGGCTGTTTTCCAGCATCAACCGAACCCTGGGGGAGGGGATTGCGCACCTGCTGTCGGCGCAGATCTTGGCGGGCAAGTATGAGCAGCAAACCCAGCTGTTGGCCCAGTCGCAGATTAAGCTGCTGCACGCGCAGGTGAATCCCCATTTCTTATTTAATGCCCTGAATACCCTGTCGGCGGTGATCCGCCGCGACCCGGACCATGCGCGGCGCCTGGTGCTGTCGCTATCGACGTTCTTTCGCAAGAATCTCAAGCGCAACGGTGATGAAGTGACGCTGGCGGACGAGCTGGAGCACGTGAACGCCTACCTGGAGATAGAGAAGGCGCGTTTCGCGGAGAATCTGGTGGTCGCGGTGTGCTCTGACGCCGCGCTGCGGGAGGTTCGCCTGCCGGCGTTCTCCCTACAGCCGATCGTTGAGAATGCGATTAAGCACGGTACGGCGCAGCTGTTCGGCGTGGGACGGGTCGAGATCCGCAGCTGGCGTGAGGGGGAGCGGGTCTCTATCTGCGTGGAGGACAACGCCGGGCTGTATCGGCCGACGCCGGGCGGCGATGGATTGGGAATGAACCTGGTCGATCGGCGGATCAAGGCGCGCTATGGCGAACGCTATGGGGTGCAGGTCGACTGTGTGCCGGAGCGTTCGACCCGGGTGGTGGTGTGCGTGCCGTGGTCACCGCCGACGGAGGCCTTATCCCCGTCGACGGCGCCTGCGCCGCATCAGGGCACGGACTAGAGCAGCAGCCTCAGCATACGGCGCAGCGGCTCGGCGGCGCCCCACAGCAGTTGATCGCCCACGGTAAAGGCGGACAGATACTGCGGTCCCATGTTCAGCTTGCGCAGACGGCCAACCGGGGTGGCCAGCGTGCCGGTGACGGCGGCCGGCGTCAGCTCACGCATGCTCAGCTCGCGATCGTTGGGGATCACCCGCACCCATTCATTATGGCGGGCCAGCAGCTGCTCCACCTCTGGAATAGCGATATCGCGCTTCAGCTTGATGGTAAAGGCCTGGCTATGGCAGCGCAGAGCGCCGACCCGGACGCACAGACCATCGATCGGAATCGTCTGGGGGCTCGCCAGGATCTTATTGGTTTCGGCCTGTCCCTTCCACTCCTCGCGGCTCTGACCGTTATCCAGCGCCTTATCGATCCACGGGATCAGACTGCCGGCCAGCGGTACGCCAAAGTTATCCGTCGGCAGGGTACCACTGCGCATCAGATCGGTGACCCGGCGCTCGATATCCAGGATCGCGCTGGCCGGGTTTTCCAGCGCTGGCGCGACCTGGCCGTGCAGCATCCCCATCTGGGTCAGCAGCTCGCGCATATGGCGTGCGCCGCCGCCGGAGGCGGCCTGATAGGTGGCGACGGAGACCCACTCCACCAGATCGGCGGCGAAAAGCCCGCCCAGGGACATCAGCATTAGGCTGACGGTACAGTTGCCGCCGACAAAGGTTTTTACGCCGCTCGCCAGGCCTCGATCGATCACCGCGTGGTTGACCGGGTCAAGGATAATGATGGCGTCATCCTGCATCCGCAGCGCCGAGGCGGCATCGATCCAGTATCCTTGCCAGCCCGCCGCCCGCAGCCGCGGATAGATGGCCTGGGTATAATCGCCGCCCTGACAGGTGATGATAATATCCAGCGCCTTGAGCGCGTCGATATCGGAGGCATCCTGCAGCGTGCCGCGGTGGCCGCCGAACGTCGGTGCCGGCTGGCCATGCTGCGAGGTTGAAAAAAAGACCGGGCGGATAGCGTCGAAGTCGCGCTCTTCGCTCATGCGTTGCATAAGCACCGAGCCAACCATGCCGCGCCAGCCGATAAAACCAACGTTTTTCATATGCACTCCTGCCTTGGATGGTGACGAGTTGTGGATCGGCCGCCGCGCGCCGGCGCGACGCGCAACGGTGTGATAATCATCAAACTTACAAGATGTGCCGCGATGCGCAAGTGAATTTATTCGATGGCGGCGGCGGGATCGGCGCGCGGGACTCATAATAGCGGCGCCGCGCGCCGCAGGGGGAGAGCTCCCCGCAGGCCACTTTTTATGCCACAATAGCCCGCAGTGACGGCGCACCGCGCTACCCTTATTTTCCTGCGCGATACCATGACAATGACACCGATGTCTTCCATGATCCACGGCTGGCTGACGCGTGAGCGCAGCTTTGCTGCGTTTACGACCGGTCCGCTGCTGGATTTTTGGCAGCGGCGTCGGGAGGCCGAATTCTGCGGCGTTGACGGCATTGCGATCCGCTACGTGGCTTTTTGCGATGCGCGGCACACCCGCGCGATACTGATCGCCCCGGGTCGCATTGAAAGCTATATGAAATATCCGGAGCTGGCCTACGATCTGTTTGTGAGCGGCTATGACGTGGTGATCATCGACCACCGCGGCCAGGGAACCTCCGATCGGATGCTGGCCGACTCGCACCGCGGCCACGTGGAGCGCTTTGACGACTACGTGGATGATCTGCAGCAGCTGTGGCAGCGCGAGCTGCTGGCGCGCCCCTATCGGCAACGTTTCTTGCTGGCGCACTCGATGGGCGGCGCTATCAGCGCCCTGTTTCTGGCCCGCCGCCCCGCGGGGCTGACCGCCGCGGCGCTGTGTGCGCCGATGACCGGGATCCGCCTGCCGCTGCCGCGCTGGCTGGCGAATGGCATCCTGAGCTGGGCCACGCGGCGCCGTGCGCGCCGTACCCGCTATGCCCTGGGCACCGGCTACTGGCGTCCCCTGCCATTTATGGTTAACGAACTCACGCACAGCCGGGTGCGGTATCGTCGTTTTTTGCGCTATTATTCTGACTATCCACGGCTGCAGGTGGGCGGGCCGACCTATCAGTGGGTCGCCGAAAGCCTGACCGCTGCCGAACGGATCCAGCGCGTGGCGCCGGAGATCGTCACGCCGCTGCTGCTGCTGCAGGCCGCAGAGGATCGCGTGGTGGATAATGCGTCACAGCTGCGTTTCTGTCAGACACTCGCCGCCGCCGGCAACGCCCCCTGGGGCGGTGCGCCGCTGGTCATCAAGGGTGCACGCCATGAGATCCTGTTTGAACGGGACAGCCAGCGTGCCGAAGCGTTAACCGCTATCATGCGGTTTTTTAAACAATTTTCTGAATCGCCGGCACCTATTGCCGCCAACCCCTGCTGAGGTTAGAACATACTCTATGTATCATATCGTAGCTTCGGATATGGACGGCACCCTGCTGTCGCCCGCTCATACCCTGACACCCTTTGCCCGGGAAACTCTGCGCCTGTTGACCCAGAAAGGGGTGCACTTCGTCTTCGCCACCGGGCGTCACCATATCGATATCGCGCAGGTGCGCGACAGCCTGGGGATCAAGGCGTTTATGATCACCTCCAACGGAGCCCGGGTGCACGACCCGCTAGGTGAGTCGATCTTCAGCCACAACGTGGATCCCGATATCGCCCGCGATCTCTTCTCGATCGTGCACGACGATCCGCAGATCCTGACCAACGTTTACCGTAACGATGACTGGTTTATGAACCGGGAGGATCCCGCTCAGCGGGCGTTCTTCCAGGAGTCGGTGTTCCATTACCATGTCTTTGAGCCGGCGATGCTGCCGACGGACGGCATCTGTAAGGTCTATTACACCTGCGCCGATCACGATCGGCTGCTGCCGCTGGAGGAGGCGATCAATGCCCGCTGGGGCGATCGGGTGAACGTCAGCTTCTCTCTGCCCACCTGTCTGGAAGTGATGGCCGGTGGGGTGTCGAAGGGGCATGCGCTGGAGTTTGTGGCGCACCGTTTGGGCTATGGTCTGAAAGACTGCATCGCCTTTGGCGACGGCATGAATGACATGGAGATGCTGAGCATGGCGGGCAAGGGGTGCATCATGGCTGATGCGCATCAGCGCCTGAAGGATCTGCTGCCGCAGATGGCAGTGATCGGCAGCAACGCGGACGATGCGGTACCGCACTATCTGCGTAAGATGTACCTGTAAGCGGAAGCGGAATGGCCGGGCGCGCTGCGCCCGGCACCGAGTCTTATTCTCCGGGGAACAGGAAGGGGTTAAGACTGCTGCGGGCGAAGCCCGCCTCTTCCATTTTGGCATCCAACAGCAGCGTGGCGAGATCGTCGGCCACGGCATCGATGCCGCTGTCTTTTTCCTGGTATAGGATTTTCAGATAGCTGCCGCAGTCGCCGCAGCTCTCGGCCTTTACCGCCGCCTGCTCGCTCTCCAGCGACCAATAGCTCAGATCACGGCTCTCCTCGCAGTTACTGCACTTCACGCGCACCATATGCCATTCGCTTTCGCACAGACCGCAGTGCAGATAGCGCAGTCCGTTGCTACCGCCGATGTGCACGACGCTGCTGACCGGCATACTGCCGCACACCGGGCAAACATGGCGCTGTTCGCCGTACTCCGCCTGCGCTCGTCCGGGCAGCTGGCTGGCCATTTGGGCCCAGTAAAGCGAGAGGGCGGCCCATAGGAACAGCGCCCTGTCGCTGCCGACGGCGGCGTAGTCGCCCGCCAATAGGGCGCCGGCCAGCGCCTCGCGCTCACCGGCGGCGCACTTCTCTAGTCCCTCCAGCACCGGCAGGACGTGCGCCGGCGCCTGGGGACGCAGCTCGGCGATGATGGCCAGCAGCAGCCGCTGCCAGTGGGGTGTCCGGGCGAAGGTTTGCGTCGCCAGCGGCGGGGAGCCGTTGGCGGCGGCGTTGGCGACGATCGGCGCCAGATCCAGCGTTAGCGGGTTATCGAACAGCGCCTGCTGCTGCGCGTCGGCCAGCGTGGCGGCAAAACACAGGTAGTCGGCTAGCGGGTGCCCGCCTGCCAGCGTGCGCAGGCGCTCTGCGCGCTGGCTGTACAGTCGCTGCAGGTTAGGCAGCAGCAGCGGTGCGATCGGTCCCAGCGCGCCTGCGCGACGTTCGGCGTCGATCTGCTCCTGGGGATGAATTCGAATGCTCATAGGGTTTCGTCTGATGTGTTGTGAATACATCGCGGACTCCCGCCGCCCGAGAGACGACGGGAGTCCGCGACAGAATGGGGGATCAGCCCGGCTTCTTACCGGACTGGGCCTCCTTTTCTTCCACTTCCTCTAGCCAACGCGGGTGGTGTTTTCTGGCCCAGCGACGGCTGACCTTGCCTTCCACCATCCCTTTGATCGAGCCTTTGACCCAAAATGCCATGTAGATATGGATCAGGATGGCATGGATCAGCACGATGGCGGCGACGGCGTGCAGCAGCAGCGAGTAGCGCACCAGCGGGATCGGGAAGCGATCGGCGAAGTAGGGGCGCCAGATGATGATGCCGGTGATCAGCAGCACCAGGATCAGGCTCATGATGCTCCAGAACATCGCTTTCTGCCCTGGGTTATATTTACCCACGCGCGCCACCAGGTGCTCGTTGCCCTTCAGCACCTCAATGATCCCCTTAAACCAGGGAATATCCTGGCGTTCGAACAGGTTATGCCTTACGAAGCGGAAGAACATAACCAGCAGGGTAACAAAGATCAGCACGCCGAAGAAGGGGTGCAGAATCCGCCCCATCTGCGGTGTTCCGAAGGTTTCAGTCAGCCACTGTAGCGTGGGGAAGAACAGCGCTATCCCGGATAGCGCGACCAGGAAGAAGCAGATCACCACCGTCCAGTGACACGCCCGGTCAATAAACCGGGTGCGCAGGATCAGATTATTTTTGCTCATGGTGATTCTCCTCTGCATGTCCTTGCTTCTGGCTATGCTCCTGCCCGTCAACGTTCCCCCGCGGCGTATCGTCGTGATCGTCTTCGTCCTCCGTGTTAGGGCCGACGGCGATGTAGTGGTACAGCAGCCCGATAAAGGTAGCGATAAAACCGGCGAAGGCGACCGGCTTGAGCACATCCTTCCACAGCGTGATGGGGGTATCGATATGCGGATCCTTCGGCAGCCCGTGGTACAGCTCGGGTCGGTCGGCATGGTGCAGCACATACATCACGTGGGTGCCGCCGACGCCCGGCGGATCGTACAGACCGGCATCGGTGAAGCCGCGCCCCTGCAGCTCGCTGATGCGCTCGGCCGCCAGCGTCTTCATCGCCGCCTTGGTGCCAAAGTGGATGGCGCCGGTCGGACAGGTTTTGACGCAGGCCGGCTCCTGACCGACGGCGACGCGGTCGACGCACAGAGTGCACTTGTACACCCGTTTGTCTTCCGGATTCATGCGCGGCACGTTGAACGGGCAGCCGGCGATGCAGTAGCCGCAGCCTATGCAGTGCTCGGACTGGAAGTCGACGATACCGTTGGCGTACTGGATGATGGCGCCCGCCGACGGACAGGCCTTCAGGCAGCCCGGATCGGCGCAGTGCATGCAGCCATCCTTACGGATCAGCCACTCCAGCTTGCCGTTTTCCTCGACCTCCGAGAAGCGCATCACCGTCCAGGACTTGGCGCTCAGATCGGCGGGGTTGTCATACACCCCGACGCAGTGTCCGACCTCATCCCGGATATCGTTCCACTCTGAACAGCCTACCTGGCAGGCTTTACAGCCGACGCAGGTGGTCACGTCGATCAGCTTGGCCACTTCCTCCTGGTGATTGCGCCCGTTGGGGGGCGGCGTCAGGGAATTGGTGGCCGAACGCTTAATAATGTCTTGGGATTGCAGTGACATGGTTAGCCTCCGTTACACCTTTTCCACGTTAACCAGGAACGCCTTGTACTCCGGCGTCTGCGTATTGGCATCGCCGACAAACGGCGTCAGCGTGTTGGCCAGGAAGCCGGGACGCGCCACGCCCAGGTAGCCCCAGTGGATCGGGATCCCGATGGTATCGACCGCCTTACCGTTGACCTGCAGGGTACGGATGCGCTTGGTGACTACCGCCTTGGCCTTGATATAGCCGCGGTTGGAGCTGACCTTTACCGTATCCCCGTTGGCAATGCCCTTACTGCTGGCCAGCCGCTCACCGATTTCGACGAACTGCTCCGGTTGGATGATCGCATTCAACAGCGCATGCTTGGTCCAGTAGTGGAAGTGCTCGGTCAGACGGTACGTGGTGCCGACGTAGGGGAACTGCTCCGCCTTGCCCATCTGCGCCAGGTCGTCCTTGAAGACGCGCGCCGCCGGGTTGGAGACCACGTTGGGGTGCAGCGGGTTGGTGCCCAGCGGCGTTTCGAACGGCTCATAGTGCTCCGGGAATGGGCCTTCGGCCATCTTGTCGATGGCGAACAGGCGCCCCATCCCCTCTGGCTGCATGATGAACGGCCCGACGCCGCTGTTGGGCGGGGCATTGCTGTAGTCCGGGATATCGATGCCGACCCACTTGGCGCCGTCCCAGTGCAGCAGCTCGCGCTTGGGATCCCAGGGTTTCCCTGCCGGATCGGCCGAGGCGCGGTTGTACAGGATGCGACGGTTAAGCGGCCAGGCCCAGGCCCAGCCAAGGGTGTTACCCAGGCCGGAGGGGTCGCTGTTGTCGCGGCGCGCCATCTGGTTGCCTGCTTCGGTCCAGCTCCCGGCGAAGATCCAGCAGCCGCTGGCGGTGCTGCCGTCGTCGCGCAGCTGGGCGAAGGAGCTGAGCTGCTGTCCCTTCTTGACGATCACTGCGCCGCTGACCGGATCGGTCAGATCGGCCAGCGCCCGGCCATTGTTCTCCCGAGCCACCTCTTCCGGATGTGGGTTTTCCGGCGTTAGATAGTCCCAGGACATGTTGAGCACCGCCTCCGGCAGCGCGCCGCCCTCTTTGGCGTACATCTCGCGCAGACGTAGGAAGATCCCGGAGAGGATCTCGCCGTCGTTACGGGCGATCCCCGGCGCATCGGCGCCTTTCCAGTGCCACTGCAGCCAGCGGCCCGAGTTGACGATAGAACCCTCCTCCTCGGCGAAGCAGGTCGATGGCAGGCGGAACACCTCGGTCTGAATGGTGGATGGATCGACCGCGTTCAGCTCACCGTGATTCTGCCAGAAGCTGGCGGTCTCGGTGTTCAACGGATCGATGGTCACCAGGAACTTCAGCTTGGAGAGACAGTCGATTACTTTGTTTTTGTTCGGGAACGAGGCGACCGGGTTAAAGCCCTGACAGATATAGCCGTTGACCTTACCCTGCGACATCATCTCGAAATACTGTAGGACGTCATAGCCCTTGTCCCACTTGGGCAGCCAGTCAAACCCCCAGCTGTTTTGCGCCTGCGCCTTATCGCCATAGAAGGACTTCATCAGGCTGACGAAGAACTTGGGCGTATTGCCCCAGTAGTTGACCTGACCGGGCAGGGTCGGCTTCGGGGTGGTGGCGGCCAGGTAGCTGGCGAGATCCGGTTGTTTCTCCGACGGCAGGCTCAGGTAGCCCGGCAGGCTGGTGGAGAGAAGCCCCAGGTCGGTCAACCCTTGAATGTTAGAGTGACCGCGCAGGGCGTTGACGCCGCCGCCGGCCATTCCCATGTTGCCTAGCAGCAGCTGGATCATCGCCATGGTACGGATGTTTTGCGCGCCGACCGTATGCTGGGTCCAGCCCAGAGCGTACAGGAAGGAGGTGGTCTTGTCCGGCGCGCTAGTCTCGGCGATGTATTCACACACCTGGAGGAAGTCGGCGCGCGGGGTGCCGCACAGATTTTCGACTACCTCTGGGGTGTAGCGTGACACGTGGCTCCGCAGCAGATTCCATACGCAACGGGGATCCTGCAGGGTATCGTCGCGTTTGGCGAAGCCCTGTTCGTCCAGCTGGTAGTTCCAGCTACTCTTATCGTAACGGCGCTTCTCGGCGTCGTAGCCGCTGAACAGGCCATCCTCAAAGGCAAAGTCCTCCCGCACCAGCAGGCTGGCGTTGGTGTAGTTCTTCACATACTCGGCGTTGATCTTGTGGTTATCGATCAGATAGAGCAGCACACCGGAGAGGAAGGCGATATCGGTGCCCGAGCGGATCGGGGTATAGAAATCGGCCACAGAGGCGGTGCGGGTAAAGCGCGGATCGATAACGATCAGCTTGGCGTTGTTATGGATCTTGGCTTCCATCGCCCAGCGAAAGCCGACCGGGTGGGCTTCGGCGGCGTTACCGCCCATCACCACGATCAGGTTGGCGTTCTTGATGTCGACCCAGTGGTTAGTCATGGCACCGCGACCAAATGTTGGAGCAAGACTTGCTACCGTTGGTCCGTGTCAGACACGTGCTTGGTTATCGACTGCCAGCATCCCCAGTGAACGGCTGAATTTTTGCGTCAGGTAGCCAGTTTCGTTGCTGGAGGCCGAGGCGCACAGCATCCCGGTACTCAACCAGCGGTTGACGGTGACGCCCTGATCGTTGGTGGCGATGAAGTTGGCGTCGCGGTCCTGCTTGATCAGGCGCGCGATGCGGGTAAAGGCCTCATCCCAGCTGAGGCGCTGCCAGACGTTGGAGCCGGGCGCACGGTATTCCGGATACTGCAGTCGGGATTCGCTGTGGATAAAATCGAGGAGACCGGCGCCCTTCGGACACAGCGCGCCGCGGTTTACCGGATGATCCGGATCCCCTTCAATATGAAAAATATTCTCCTTTGCGTTTTTGGCTCCATCCCCCAGGCTGTACATCAACAGCCCACAGCCAACGGAACAGTATGTACAGGTATTACGGGTTTCTTTGGCGCGCAGTAGCTTGTACTGCCGGGTTTGCGCCAAAGCCAGCGACGGGGCGAAGCCCAGCACCGCTGCCGTTGTTCCTGCCATACCGCCAGCGCAGATCCTGAAGAATTGTCTTCTGCTGACTTGCATGGATTGCTCCTCGAATAGCCACATTGTTTGTTGAAATACGCCGGCGGGTCCGAAGCTGCCGGTGTGTTTCCTTTTCATTGTTTATTATTGCGTGTCGCTTTTTTGGGTATTATTTCCCTACTCGCAGTGTACCATGAAAGTATATTAAAATGTTAATGAGAGGTTTTAAAACAGGGTGCGTTTTGCTAGGGAAATGCGCTGTTTTTAGCTTCTTTTTTCCATTTTTGTAATGTGATTCAAATTACTGGGTTGCCCTTTCGGTCGAACTGCGCTACGCGGCGGTCATGTCGGTGAAAATTGATCGTCATGGATATAGAGGCTGGCGAGGGGGGCTGGTTTTTTCCCTTATCGGTCAATTTGATGGGAATAGTACGTGAATAAGAGAGCGTCTCTACTGCCGCAGAGCGTGTGCGGCGCGACGACCGTTCCGGTCTGGTCGCGCACCGAACCGAGCGAGCAGCGTCCTGACTGGGTCGCCAACGAGGTCCCGGTCGCACTGGTCTATAACGGTATTTCCCACGTGGTGATGATGGCGTCGCCAAAAGAGCTGGAGGCGTTTGCCCTGGGCTTCTCCCTGTCAGAGGGGATCATCCGTTCGCCGCAGGATATCTACGGCATGGAGGTTCAGGCGGCCTGCCATGGGCTGGAAGTTCAGATAGAGCTTTCCAGTCGCTGTTTTATGGCGCTGAAGGTGCGCCGTCGCTCACTGGCCGGCCGCACCGGCTGCGGCGTGTGCGGCGTGGAGCAGATCGGCGACGCGCTGCGTCCGCTGGCGCCGCTGCCGTTTAGCCAGCGTTTCGATCTAGCTGCGCTGGACGGTGCGCTGGCGCGTCTGCGCGAGGTGCAGACGATCGGTAACCTGACCGGCTGTACCCACGCCGCCGCGTGGCTTGACGGGAGGGGCGCGCTGCAGGGCGGCTGCGAGGACGTAGGGCGTCATGTGGCGCTGGACAAGCTGCTGGGCCTGCGTGCCCGCCAGCCCGAGTGGCAGGCCGGCGCGGCGCTGGTGTCCAGCCGCGCCAGCTATGAAATGGTACAGAAGGCGGCGATGTGCGGGGTGGAGATCCTGTTCGCCGTCTCCGCGGCCACCACCCTGGCTATTGAGGTGGCTGAGCGCTGCAACCTGACGCTGGTGGGGTTCTGCCGCCCCGGCAAGGGGACTATTTTCACCCATCCTCAGCGCCTGCGCGCGGTATGAGTCATGCCGCATGCGCCGTGGCACGCGGCGGTTTTCTCCGTCGCCGTTGCCCGCTATAGTGGCGGGTGACACATCCTTTTTCCCTCATCTGGAGCTATCGTCATGCGCTATCCCGAAGTCTACGTTGGTCGCTGTGCATCTTTTATCGGCGGTAAAAGCAGCGCCATCGTTAAGCGTCAGATGACCGATGCCCTGGCGCTGCTGCGTCTGGGGCTGGCCGGGGATGAGCAGGCGGAATTGCGGGTACACGGCGGCGCCGATCGGGCGCTGTGTCACTATCCGCGCGAGCACTATGACTACTGGCGTCAGGCGTATCCGCAGCAGGCGGAGCGCTTTGAGGCCGCGGTCTTCGGTGAAAACCTATCGACCACCGGGATGGATGAGGCCTCGGTCTTTATCGGCGATATTTATCGCTGGGGTGAGGCGCTGATTCAGGTGACTCAGCCGCGCTCCCCCTGCTACAAGCTGAATCAGATGATGGAGATAGGCGATCTCTCCCTGCACATGCAGCACAGCGGCCGCTGTGGCTGGCTGTATCGCGTAGTGGCGGAGGGGCGCGTCGGCGATCGCTGCCCGCTGGAGCTGGTGTCACGCAACGGCGATATCAGCGTGGCGCAGTGTATCGCCATTGTTTTCCACATGCCGTTCGATGAAGCGGAGTACCGCCGCTTGCTGGCCTGCGCCGGGCTCTCCGCCAGCTGGTGCAAGACATTGCAGAATCGCCTACTGCACGGGCGCATTGAAGATATGAACCGGCGTTTGTACGGGCGGGGGTAGCGCCGGCCCCGCGCGAGGCAGGCCGGCGGCGAATCAGAGATACAGGGAGCGGACGATCAGAAAGTGCCCGACGAAGTAGCCGAAGGCGATGAGCGCGCCGGCGGCGCGGAAGTGGGTGCGGAAGCGGTCGATAAGCCAGACGGCGTTGGCCAGCAGCAGCAGCCAGGCGCCGAGCAGCAGAGAGAATCCCTGATCGTCGCCGCGGACGAAGTACTGGGCCCCGGCGATCCACACCATTACCAGCATCATCGCCACATAGGTGACCACGGGCCAGCGCAGGGTCTCCAGGGGGCCCCAGATGATGGCCAGCAGCACTGCGCCGATGGCCAGCAGGATCAGCAGCGGCGGCCAGTATAGCGCCAGGGTCATGGCGCTGGCAAAGCTGATGGTATACAGCAGCTGGGAGAGAAACAGCGCGCCGATGGCATACAGCATCCGCTCACGCGGCAGCAGCAGCAAGGCATCCGCCGCCAGGGTGGCCAGCAGGCCCAGCAGAATGAAATAGCCGCCGGGTCCCAGATGCGGCGCATTCCAGCCCAGCAGCAGCAGCAGCAGCAGGGTCAGGGGTTTAAATAGCCAGCGCTGCCAGCTTGGACCACGGTAGCTGGCGTCGACGTACAGCCAGCCGGAAAATAGAACCGCCAGAAATGCCCAACTCATGCAGCCTCCTAACCTAGGGTGTGGGGATCGGCGCCGTGCGCCAAAGAGTCCATGGTCTGAGTGTAGGGGATGGCGTCGGGAGCGACAATGGTTTCCCGCTGCCGATGCAAAGGCGATGCTCCCTATGTTAGGCTGTGGGCGCGCCCGTCGGGCGGATCGTGTTAAATGTCTTAACGGAGGAGTCGACGCCGTACCATGTCCAGTCAGCCGCTATACCGTATCCAGTTCATGAATAACGGAAAAAATTATCAGCTGTACGTTCGGGAAATCATACAGAGTCCGCTGTTTGGCTTTATTGAGATCGCGGAGTTCGTCTTTGACAGCCACGGCTCGCTGCTGGTCGATCCGAGCGAAGAGAAGCTGAAGAGTGAGTTCGCCGGTGTGACGCGCAGCTATATCCCGATTCAGGCGGTGATCCGTATCGACGCCGTGACCGAGCGCGGCAGCGCCCGTATCTCCGATCTGGCGGATAACGTGGCGGTATTTCCGCTGTTTAACGGGAAGAAGCCCTGATGGGACGCCCGCCGCTGTTTTTTATCATCGTGGTGGTCGCGATCGCGTTGCTGGCGACTCAGCGCTTTGTTCAGCAGCGGCGCCAGGATGCCGCCAACGATGCCGCGCCACCGCAGAGGCTGCGGGCGACCCTGACGGAGAAGCGTGCGCTGCCGTCGCCGCTGCGCTCGCGCCAGCGGGAGGAGATCGTCGCTGAAATGGTACGTTATTCGCTTCAGTTTACGCCACTGGGGGGAGGAGAGACGCTGCGCTTTACTCTGCCGGAGCGTGACTGTGCGACGCTGACGCCCGGAATGCGGGGGACGCTGCGCGTGCAGGGCACCCGCTTCGTCGGTTTTTCCCCCGATGCGGCTTAAGTCACGCGCCGGGATGTATTTCGCGGCGCCCTAGAGCGCCGGCCTTATTGCTTCGGGCGCGGCGGCTGTTTCTTTTGCCAGGCGAGCAGCTCAAATACGCCGAACAGAAAGATACGCAGCTCCAGCCAAAAGCCGAGCTTGCGCTGCTCCAGCGGTAGGGTGCTCTTCAGCATGGTGACCTGCAGGCCGTGCATCAGCACCATAAAGACCATCGCCACGTTGACGAAGATGTTCAGCGGTCGCGGAAACGCGTGCAGCAGGTTAGCCAGCATGAATCCCCATACGCCCAGCATCAGCAGGCGGCCAATATTAATCCACATGGTTGTCTTCCTCGTGTTGCTCCGTCGCCTGGCGTCGGTACAGCCGATAGGCGACCTGTCCGGCGACCTTTTCACGCTGTAGCGCCCAGCTGGTCGGAATGGGCAGGGCAGGGCCGTCGGCCTCACACTCGATATAAATCCAGGCGTCCGCCGCCAGCCAGCCGTTCTGCTCCAGCAGCGTCAGGGTGTCGTTCAGCAGCCCCTTGCGGAAGGGGGGATCGAGAAACACCACCTGATACGGCGTTCCTCGTTGTGCCAGAAAGCGTAGCGTATCGGTGTGGATCACCTCAATCTGGGACGCGTTGAGCAGGGCCGCGTTTTTGCGCAGTCCCGCCGCCACCTGACGATCGGCCTCCAGCAGGGTCGCGCGCGCCGCGTACCGCGAGACGGCTTCGAACCCCAAGGCACCGCTGCCGGCGAAGGCGTCCAGACACTGGGTATCGTGCAGGATCGGCGCCAGCCAGTTGAACAGGGTTTCACGTACCCGATCGGTGGTGGGACGGAGTCCCGGGCTGTCCGGCACCGGCAGCTTGCGGCCGCGCCACTGTCCGGCGATGATGCGGATCTGGCCGCAGGGTTGTGCGTGAGGTTTTTTTGCCATGTAATCTGTTAGTGTCGTTGGGGAAACTGTGAGCGGAGTCAGACGGATGTCCGTCCTACGGCTCGCCCGCCATCGGCGGCAGAGCGGATGCGTGCGCGGCGCAGGCCGTGCCATACTGTTTAACGGTCCGCCTCGCCGCTTTCGATAGGCGCGCCGGCCAAAGATGCCGCCTGCGGTGCTCTCGGGCGCAGGCGAAACACAGCCTAATCCTTTATTGATTGAAATGCCACCCGAAACCCGGTTACATCCATGTTGCGAGCGATGGTTAAGTGATAAACTCAATCTTTGATATTTTTTAAATCGAATTGGTGTCTCTCGCCGCGCGGCCTTGCCCGCGCCAGCTAACGGCGGGAGTTCGCTTATAGCCTTGATTTGAGGCGGGAGTAGAGTCGTAAGATGGCAAAAGATAAGAAACGTGGATTTTTCTCCTGGCTGGGATTTGGCCGACAGCAGGAAGATCAGCCCCAGGAGCACGCCCCGGCGCAGTCGCCCGAGCACGCGCCCGAGCCGGCCGTTCCGGCCGCCGATCCCGCGTCTGTTCCCGAACCTTGCGCAGAGATAGCCCCCGCCGAGACGCCGGCGCTTGACATCGCGCCCGCCGAGACGCCGGCGCTTGACATCGCGCCCGCCGAGACGCCGGCGCTTGACATCGCGCCCGCCGAGACGCCGGCGCTTGACATCGCGCCCGCCGTGACGACGCTTGCTGCAGAGCAGGCAGAGCAGGCAGAGCAGGCAGAGCAGGCAGAGCAGGCAGAGCAGGCAGAGCAGGCAGAGCAGGCAGAGCAGGCAGAGCAGGCAGAGCAGGCAGAGCAGGCAGAGCAGGCAGAGCAGGCAGAGCAGGCAGAGCAGGCAGAGCAGGCAGAGCAGGCAGAGCAGGCAGAGCAGGCAGAGCAGGCAGAGCAGGCAGAGCAGGCAGAGCAGGCAGAGCAGGCAGAGCAGGCAGAGCAGGCAGAGCAGGCAGAGCAGGCAGAGCAGGCAGAGCAGGCAGAGCAGGCAGAGCAGGCAGAGCAGGCAGAGCAGATGGAGCAGGAGATCATCGTCGCCCGCGCGGCCGCCATGGCGACCGCAGCGCTAGATGCCTCCCCGGTACCCGTGGATGCGGCAGTAGAGACGCCGGCGGTGGCGCCTATCGTGGATCTGGCCGAGGTCGCGCGCTCGCAGGAGACCGCCGATCTGCAGGATATCGACGCGGAAGAGAAGGCGTCGCCCGCGCCGATCAGCGTGCGTGAACAGGAGAAGCCGATGAAGGAGGGCTTCTTTGCCCGCCTGAAGCGTAGCCTGGTCAAGACGCGTCAAAATCTGGGATCCGGCTTCTTTGGCCTGTTCCGCGGCAAAAAAATCGATGACGATCTGTTCGATGAGCTGGAGGAGCAGCTCATCGTGGCCGATGTCGGCGTGGAGACTACGCGCAAGATCATCGACTCGCTGACCGCTCACGCCAGTCGCAAAGAGCTGAAAGATGCCGAGGCGCTATACGGTAAGCTGAAGGAGGAGATGGGCGAGATCCTGCAGAAGGTGGATGCGCCGCTGGATATCAGCGGGCATCAGCCGTTCGTTATTTTAATGGTTGGCGTTAATGGCGTGGGTAAAACCACCACCATCGGCAAGCTGGCCCGTCAGTTCCAGGCGCAGGGAAAATCGGTGATGTTGGCGGCGGGTGACACCTTCCGCGCGGCGGCGGTGGAGCAGCTGCAGGTCTGGGGCGAGCGTAACCATATTCCGGTGATTGCCCAGCATACTGGCGCCGATTCGGCCTCGGTGATTTTCGACGCGATCCAGGCGGCGAAGGCGCGTAAAGTGGACGTTCTGATCGCCGATACGGCGGGGCGTCTGCAGAATAAATCGCACCTGATGGAAGAGCTGAAGAAAATCGTGCGGGTGATGAAGAAGCTGGATGAGCAGGCACCCCACGAGGTGATGCTGACCATCGACGCCAGCACCGGGCAGAACGCCGTCAGTCAGGCGCGCCTGTTCAACGAGGCCGTTGGATTGACCGGTATTACCCTGACCAAGCTGGACGGTACCGCCAAGGGTGGGGTGATCTTCTCCGTCGCCGATCAGTTTGGCATCCCGATTCGCTATATCGGCGTCGGAGAAGGCATTGAGGATTTGCGTCCCTTTAAGGCTGATGATTTTATTGAGGCACTTTTTGCCCGAGAGGATTAAAACGGATGATTCGCTTCGAACAGGTCAGTAAAGCGTATCTGGGCGGACGTCAGGCCCTGCAGGGGGTGGATTTTCACCTGCGGCAGGGCGAAATGGCGTTTTTGACCGGCCACTCCGGGGCGGGGAAGAGTACCCTGCTAAAGCTGATTTGTGGTATTGAGCGCCCGAGCGCCGGGCATATCTGGTTTGGCGGTCACGATATCAGTCGGTTGAAGAACCGTGAGGTGCCGTTTTTACGCCGCCAGATCGGGATGATCTTTCAGGATCATCACCTGCTGCTCGATCGCACCGTATATGACAACGTGGCGATGCCGCTGATCATCGCCGGCGCCAGCAGCGAAGACATTCGCCGCCGGGTGTCGGCGGCGCTGGATAAGGTCGGCCTGCTGGATAAAGCGAAGAACTTCCCCATCCAGCTGTCCGGCGGTGAGCAGCAGCGCGTCGGGATTGCCCGCGCGGTGGTGAATAAGCCGGCGGTGCTGCTGGCTGACGAGCCGACCGGTAACCTGGATGAGGCGCTGTCCGAAGGCATTCTGCGCCTGTTTGAAGAGTTTAACCGCGTTGGGGTCACGGTGCTGATGGCGACCCATGATATGACGCTGATCGCCCGGCGTCGCTACCGTATTCTGACGCTCAGTCAGGGGCGCATGGCTGGAGGGGTGCAGCATGAGCAATAAACCCAATGCCCGGACTCGACGCCCGGACAAGAGCAAGGCCCTGCGCGGCGGCTGGCGTGAACAGTGGCGCTATGCCTGGGTCAACACTCTGGCCGATATGCTGCGTCAGCCGCTGGCGACGCTGCTGACGGTGATGGTTATTGCGATCTCGCTGACCCTGCCGAGCGTGTGCTACCTGGTCTATAAGAACGTCAGTGAGGCTGCGACCCAGTGGTATCCCACGCCGCAGCTGACGGTGTATCTGGACAAGGCGCTGGATGACGACGCCGCCAGCCAGGTGATCGCGACCCTCAAGCAGCAGGACGGCGTGGCCAAGGTCAATTACCTATCGCGTGAAGAGGCGCTGGGCGAGTTCCGCAACTGGTCTGGCTTCGGCGGCGCGTTGGATATGCTGGAGGAGAACCCTTTGCCGGCGGTGGCGATCATTACGCCGAAGCTGAACTTTGAGAGCAGCGCCACCCTGAACACCCTGCGCGATCGCGTGGCGGCGGTGAAGGGGGTGGATGAGGTGCGCATGGATGACAGCTGGTTTGCCCGCCTGGCGGCGCTGACCGGACTGGTCGGCCAGGTGGCCGGAATGATCGGGGTGCTGATGGTGGTCGCCGTATTCCTGGTGATCGGCAACAGCGTCCGTCTGAATATTTTTAGCCGCCGCGATACCATCAATGTGATGAAGCTTATCGGCGCGACCGATGGCTTTATTCTGCGGCCGTTTCTCAACGGCGGCGCGCTGCTGGGGTTCAGCGGCGCGCTGCTGTCGCTGATCTTGTCCCAGACCATGGTCTGGCAGCTGGGCAGCGCGGTCGCGCGGGTGGCCTCGGTATTTGGTACCACCTTTACCCTGCACGGCCTCAGCTGGGATGAGTGTCTGCTGCTGCTGCTGGTCGCGACCATGATCGGCTGGATCGCTGCCTGGCTGGCGACTGTCCAGCATTTACGCCGTTTTACACCGCAGTAACACGACGTCATATCGCCTTATGCTATACTCTCCCCCCGTTGAGTCCGAGACGGGGGGAGAGCCAGCGGCCTGACCCAAACTTGGTTTCCCGCCTGATATGGTTTTATTCCTCCCCCGGTGCGCCGAAGCGGCGTATGCTTCTGTGAAGCCACTGTTGCAGATTTGTGTAATAATATCCGCTATAATAGTGAACTTGTGGGATAACTCACGGTCAAATTATGCAGAATCGTGCTAGTTTTCGTTGTTTGGCCCTTTTGCCCGGCCGAAAGCTGTAACGCACGGACTGTTATCGTATTGAGAGGGTTTGATGACCAAAGAAATGCAAACTTTAACCTTGGTTCCCCAGGGCAGTCTGGAGGCCTACGTGCGGGCTGCCAACGCCTATCCGATGCTGACGGCAGAGGAAGAGCGGGCGCTGGGGGAACGGCTGCATTACAAGGGAGACCTGGATGCCGCCAAACAGCTGATCCTGTCGCACCTGCGCTTTGTGGTTCATGTCGCCCGCAACTACGCCGGCTACGGACTGCCGCAGGCAGACCTGATCCAGGAGGGCAATATCGGCCTGATGAAGGCCGTGCGCCGTTTTAACCCCGAGATGGGGGTGCGCCTGGTATCGTTCGCCGTACACTGGATCAAGGCCGAGATCCATGAATATGTGCTGCGCAACTGGCGTATCGTTAAGGTCGCGACCACGAAGGCTCAGCGTAAGCTGTTCTTTAACCTGCGTAAAACTAAGCAGCGCCTGGGCTGGTTTAACCAGGACGAGGTCGAGCTGGTGGCCCGAGAGCTGGGCGTGAGCGAGAAGGACGTGCTGGAGATGGAGTCGCGCATGGCCGCTCAGGACATGGCGTTCGACCTGCCCGGTGACGACGAGCAGGAGGGCGCACCGGCGGCGCCGGTGCTGTTCCTGCAGGATAAGTCCTCTGACTTTGCCAATGAGATCGAGGATGACAACTGGGAAAGCCACGCAGCGGATAAGCTGAGCGTCGCCCTGGAGGGGCTGGACGAACGTAGTCAGCACATCATTCGCGCCCGTTGGCTGGACAGCGACAATAAGGCCACTCTGCAAGAGTTGGCCGATCGCTATGGCGTTTCCGCAGAGCGCGTGCGTCAGCTGGAAAAAAATGCTATGAAGAAGCTGCGTGCGGCGATAGAAGCCTGAGCGCGGTAACGGCAGGATAAAGGGCGATGCGACGGCATCGCCTTTTTTGTGTCCGTACGTCGGCGTCGCCGCGCCGGGCGTACGATGGAGGATGTATGGACGGCAGCGATCTCAGCGAAGCCGTGGCCCGACAGATAGTTCACCGGGCGATGGAGATTATCGGCCACTCGGTCAACGTGATGGATGCCCGCGGCGTGATCATCGCCTCTGGCGATACGGCCCGCCTACATCAGCGTCATGAGGGGGCGGTGCTGGCGCTGGCAGAAAATCGCCTCATCGAAATCGATGAGGCGGCGGCCCGTCAGCTGCGCGGCGTGCGCCCCGGGATCAATCTACCGATCACGTTCCACCGCCGTCTGGTCGGCGTGGTGGGGATCTCCGGTGCTCCGGGCGAGGTGCGTGCCTATGGCGAGCTGGTGCGTATGGCGGCGGAGCTGATTCTGGAGCAGGCGGCGCTGCTGGAGCAGAGCCAGTGGGAGAAACGCTATCGCGAGACCCTGGTACAGCAGCTGATCGCCGACGAGCGCGATGAGGCCCAGCTGGCGGCGACGGCGGCCTATCTGGGCGTTGACGTCGCGCAGCCGCGCATTGCGCTGCTGTTTACGCTGCAGGATGCCCATCATGAGACGCTGCGCGCTCTGCTGGAGGCCCTGACGACGCTGCACCGCGAGGCGCTGATCGGGGTGCAGGGCTTTGGCCAGCTGGTGATGCTGCTGCCCTGCGGCGACGGCGCGACGGAGAGCCCGGCGCTGCGCCGGACGGTGCGTCAGCTGACCCGCGGTATCGCGGCGCGTTTCGCGCTGCATATCTATGTCGGGGGGGCGTTCTCCGGCGCCGGCGCCGTCTGCCGCTCCTACCGCAGCGCGCAGGCGCTGCGGGCGCTGGCGCGTCGCCATGCCCTGTCCGGGACGGTGATTTATTACCAGGATCATGTGCTGCCGACGCTGCTGGAGCATCTGGCCGGCAGCTGGCAGGCGGATGAGCTGGGGCAGGCGTGGCGGCGGCTACAGCGTCAGGATAGCCGCGGGGTGCTGTGCCGTACCCTACGGACATTTTTTGCTCAGAACTGTGAGCTGTCTCAAACCTCAAAACTGCTGCACATTCACGTCAATACCCTGCGCTATCGTCTGCAGCGGATCTCTGATATTACTAATTTAAATATCAACCAGTTACAGAGCGTCATTCAGCTTTATCTCGGTATGCAGCTGCACGGATAATTTGGCCTTTCCTACAAAAACGGCGCCGATCCACGGCGCGTTTTCTGTCCGTTTCCCCCAAGCTTTTCCCCGCCTATTTTTCATAATGGCTCGGTATCGAGGCTCTCCCGCCTGGCGGGAGAGCACTGAGTACCCTTTGCCGCCCTCGGCGGCCATACCGATAAAAATAACAAGAGGAGTCATTCTATGGTGACCGTATCCGCAACGGGGGCGCTGGTGGCGCTGATCGTTGCCATCGTTTTGATTTTACGCAAGGTTCCGCCAGCCTACGGTATGATTGCCGGCGCGTTGGTCGGGGGATTGGTCGGCGGTGCCGATCTGGTGCAGACCATCGCCCTGATGATAGGCGGGGCGCAGGGGATCACCAGTGCAGTGCTGCGTATTCTCGGCGCGGGGATCCTGGCCGGGGTGCTGATTGAGTCCGGCGCCGCCAGCGCCATCGCCGAGACGATCGTACGCCGCGTCGGCGAGGGGCGGGCGCTGCTGGCGCTGGCGGTGGCTACGCTGCTGCTGACCGCCGTCGGCGTCTTTGTCGATGTGGCGGTGATCACCGTGTCGCCGATTGCCCTGGCTATCGCTCACCGGGCCGACATCTCTAAAATGGCCATTTTGCTGGCGATGGTCGGCGGCGGCAAGGCGGGAAACGTCATGTCGCCCAATCCCAACACCATCGCCGCGGCGGAGGCCTTCAACGTGCCGCTGACCTCTCTGATGATGGCCGGTGTCGTGCCCGGGCTGTTCGGCCTGGCTCTGGCTTACCTGCTGGCGCGGCGCCTGCGCGGGTACGGGAGTAAGGTTCAGGCCCATGAGCTGGTGGCCGCCGATCACGTCAGTCAGCCGGGCTTCATGGCCGCGCTGACCGCGCCGCTGGTGGCCATTGTGCTGCTGGCCCTGCGCCCCGTCGCAGGCATCGCCATCGATCCTCTGCTGGCCCTGCCGCTGGGAGGGCTGATCGGACTGCTGGCCATGGGGCAGTGGCGTCACGCCAACCGCTACATGGTCTCCGGGCTGTCGCGCATGGCGCCGGTCGCGATTATGCTGCTGGGGACCGGTACGCTGGCCGGCATCATCGCCAACTCCGGATTGAAAACGGTGCTGATCGACGGCCTGGGCGCATCCGGTTTGCCCTCTTATCTGCTGGCGCCGGTCTCCGGCGCGCTGATGTCGATGGCCACCGCGTCTACGACGGCGGGCACCGCCGTGGCCTCCGCCGTCTTTAGCGCTACCCTGCTGGAGATGGGGATCACGGCGCTGGCCGGGGCGGCGATGATCCATGCCGGTGCGACCGTATTTGATCACATGCCGCACGGCAGCTTCTTTCATGCCACCGGCGGCAGCGTCAACATGCAGGTGCATGAGCGCCTGAAGCTGATCCCTTATGAAACCGCGATCGGCCTGATGATCGCGCTGATTTCCACGCTGATGTTCGGCGTATTCCACCTGGCGGGTTAACGGAGAAGAGAGAGTATGAAAGTTGTGATCGCCCCCGATTCGTTTAAAGAGAGCCTGAGCGCTATGCAGGTGGCACAGGCGATTGAGCAGGGGTTTCGTGAGATCTATCCCGATGCCGATTACCTGCTGTTGCCGATGGCGGATGGTGGCGAGGGCACCGTCGATGCCATGGTGGCGGCGACCGCTGGACGGCGCATCGCGCAGACGGTAACCGGCCCGCTTGGGCAGCCTGTGGCGGCCTTTTTTGGCTGGCTGGGCGACGGCGAAACCGCGGTGATCGAGATGGCGGCCGCTTCCGGTTTGCATCTGGTGCCGCACGGTCAGCGCGACCCGAGCATCACCACCTCCTACGGCACCGGCGAGCTGATCCTGGCGGCGCTCGATCACGGCGCACGCCGATTGATCCTGGGGATCGGCGGTAGTGCGACCAACGACGGCGGTGCCGGAATGATGCAGGCGCTGGGCGCCAGACTCAGCGATGCGCAGGGACAGGCGCTGACCTATGGCGGCGGCGCCCTGGGTGAGCTGGCGCACATCGATCTGACGGGGCTCGATGTCCGGCTGGCGCAAACCGATATCCTGGTGGCCTGCGATGTCGATAATCCACTGTGCGGCCCGCAGGGGGCATCGGCGGTATTCGGCCCGCAGAAAGGGGCTACGCCGGAGCAGGTGCGCCGTCTGGATACGGCTTTACATCGCTATGGCACGCTGCTGGAGCAGGTCAGCGGCCGATCGGTGCTGACGGTGGCGGGAAGCGGCGCGGCCGGTGGTATGGGCGCGGCGCTGTGTGGCCTGCTGAATGCCCGTCTGCGTCCCGGTATTGAGATCGTCACCGATGCGCTGGATCTGGCGCAGGCGGTACAGGGGGCCAGCCTGGTGATCACCGGCGAGGGACGTATCGACAGCCAGACCGTACACGGCAAGACGCCGATCGGTGTGGCGCGGGTAGCGAAGGCCGCCGGCGTACCGGTCATCGCATTAGCCGGAGGGATGACGCCCGACTATGGCGTGGTGCATGCCCATGGGTTGGATGCGGTATTTTCGGTACTGTGCCGCGTTTCCCCCCTGGAGGAGGCGCTGGCACAGGCGCACGATAATCTGCGCGTTACGGCGCGCAACGTTGCGGCGGTCTGGCGTGCCGCACGCGGTTAACGGCGCCAGCCCTCCGGCCGGCGGCTGAAGCCGCAGGCGCGCATAAAGCCGTCCATGATGGCGAGCTGTGCTGGCGGAATATCGCCAAGCGGCAGTTGCCAGGCGTGAATGTCTGGCAGCTGGCGCAGCGTATCCTCCACCAGGTACAGGCCGACGCCGCGCCGCCGGGTGACCTCGCGAACCATCAGGTCGCGCAGGGTCGCGATGCCGTTATCCTGCGTCACCTTCACGGCCGCCAGCAGACGATCGTTAAAGCGGGCGACAAACAGCGCGCCGCCGTTGTCCAGCCCGCGCTGCCACGCCTGCGGCGTTTGCTGCGGCCAGATTTTTTGCAGATCGCCCAGATCGGCGGCGTTGAGGGTATGCAGACGTTCAATGGTGAGTTTCATGGGCCTTCCATTAGGTGATGGGGGTACGCAGGCGGCGTGCCGTTCATTGTACGGCATTCCCGACGCGGGCGCAGGAGGGCGCGCGTGATGCCGCCGGTTCCCTATCCCCCTGTGCGCGGTCTCTCGCCCTGATAGCGCCTCTCGGCGCTGCGCCGGGTGTCACGGTCACGTCATTTTTATTTCATCCTGCGGTTATTTTTCTGTCATACGCACGTGGCATGGTACGCAGCGCAAGCAATATGTTGTTTTTCACTCAATTAGTTGCGCGCCGATGAGCGTTTCACCACGGAGAGATGGAATGGTTAACAAGGTAACACTGACGCTGGCATCGCTGGCGATGACCCTGACGCTGAGCGGTCCGGGATGGGCGGTCACCGAGATCCCGTTCTGGCACTCAATGGATGCCGAGCTGGGCAAAGAGGTGGATAGCCTGGCGGCGCGCTTTAACCAGTCACAGAGCGACTACAGGGTGGTACCGCTCTACAAGGGCGACTACGAGCAGAGCATGGCGGCTGGCATCGCGGCCTTTCGCAGCGGTAAGGCGCCGGCGATCCTGCAGGTGTATGAGGTCGGAACGGCGACGATGATGCAGGCGCGCCAGGCGGTGAAGCCGGTTTACCAGGTCTTTCAGGAGGCTGGGATCGCCTTTGATGAGGAGCAGTTCGTGCCGACGGTCGCCGGGTACTACGCCGATGGCGGCAATGGGCATCTGCTGTCCCAGCCGTTCAACAGCTCGACGCCGGTGCTCTACTATAATAAAGATGCCTTCAGAAAGGCGGGACTGGATCCGCAGAAGCCGCCGCAGACCTGGCAACAGCTGGCGCAGTACGCCGCCATGCTGCGCCAGAGCGGGATGCGCTGCGGCTATGCCACCGGTTGGCAGGGCTGGGTACAGTTGGAAAACTTCAGCGCCTGGAACGGCCTGCCCTTTGCCTCGGAGAATAACGGCTTCGGCGGTCCGTCCGCGCGCCTGACCTTTAACCAGCCGCAGCAGGTGGCCCATATTCAGCGCCTAGCAGACATGCTGAAGCAGGGCGATTTTAGCTACTTCGGGCGCAAGGATGAGCCGACTGCCAAATTCTATAACGGTGACTGCGCGATGGTCACCGCCTCCTCCGGTTCGTTGGCCAATATTCGCGAGTACGCCAAGTTTGACTATGGCGTCGCCTTTATGCCCTACGACGAACGCATCGGCAGCGCGCCGCAGAATGCCATTATCGGTGGCGCCAGCCTGTGGGTCATGAACGGTAAGAGCCCGCAGATTTACCGCGGCGTCGCCGAGTTTCTTCACTTTCTCACCCGCCCGGAAAACGCGGCGGAGTGGCATCAAAAGACCGGCTATCTGCCGGTGACGACCGCCGCCTATGCGCTGACGCGGCAGCAGGGATTCTACGACCGTAATCCCGGCGCCGATACGGCGACGCGCCAGATGCTGAACAAAGCGCCGCTGCCGTTTACCAAAGGCGTACGCCTGGGCAACATGCCGCAGATCCGCACCGTGGTAGACGAAGAGCTAGAGGGGGTCTGGACCGGTAGACAGAGCGCCCAGCAGGCGCTGGATAACGCCGTGATGCGCGGCGATCGGCTGCTGGCGCGCTTTGAGCAGAGTACCCGTTAGTTTCATGGTGCGTTGGCCATGACGGCGCCGGGCGCGGCGTCATGGCATGAGATAGGCTGAGGTAAGATGAACTCCCCGATCCCCGTTTATGGCCGTAGCTGGCTGCCCTATGCGTTAATGGCGCCCCAGCTGGCGATCACCGCGATCTTTTTTCTGTGGCCCGCCGGCGAGGCGCTGTGGTACTCCCTGCAGCAGGTGGATCCCTTTGGTCTGTCCAGCCGCTTTGTCGGGCTGGCGAACTTTGTACAGCTGCTGGATGACCCCTACTACCTGGCATCGCTGCGTACCACCCTGTGGTTCAGTGCGCTGGTGACTGTCAGCGGCCTGGCTATTTCGCTGTTTTTTGCCGCGCTGGTGAACCAGGTGCTGCGCGGACGTCGCATTTACCAGACCCTGTTTATCCTGCCCTACGCCGTCGCCCCGACCATTGCGGCAGTGCTGTGGATGTTTTTGTTCAGCCCCGGCATGGGGCTGATCAGCCATGCGTTGGCCAGCGTCGGCTATGACTGGAACCATGCGCGCCACAGCGGGCAGGCGATGTTTCTGGTGGTGTTGGCCTCAGTATGGAAGCAGGTGAGTTATAACTTCCTGTTTTTTCTGGCTGCGTTACAGTCGGTTCCGCGCTCGCTGATCGAGGCGGCGGCCATCGACGGCGCCGGTCCACTGCGGCGCTTCTGGCATATCGTCCTGCCGCTGATCGCCCCGGTGAGCTTTTTCCTGCTGGTCGTCAATCTGGTCTACGCCTTTTTCGATACCTTTCCCGTTATTGATGCCGCCACCGGCGGTGGGCCGGGGCAATCCACCACCACCCTGATTTATAAGATCTACCGTGAAGGGTTCGCCGGGCTGGATTTGTCCAGCTCCGCGGCGCAGTCGGTGGTGCTGATGACGATGGTGATCGCGCTGACCCTGATCCAGTTTCGCTATGTTGAGCGTAAGGTACGCTACTGATGATAGAAAACCGTAGAGGGCTGACGTGGTTCAGCCACCTGATGCTCATCGCCGGGGCGCTGACGATCCTGTTTCCGCTGTATGTGGCGCTGGTGACGGCGACCCTGGATCGGGCCCAGGTCTTTCAGTCGCCGATGCCGCTGCTGCCCGGCGGCGAGCTGTGGAATAACATTCGTCACGTCTGGCAGCAGGGGATCGGCAACGGCGCCCCCTTTGGCCGCCAGCTGCTGAATAGCCTAGTAATGGCGCTGGTGATCACCGTGGGTAAGATCAGCGTATCGATGCTCTCGGCTTTCGCCATCGTTTATTTTCGTTTTCCGCTGCGTAACCTGTTTTTTTGGCTGATATTTATTACCCTGATGCTGCCGGTTGAGGTGCGTATTTTCCCGACGGTGGAGGTGATGGCCGGGCTGCAGCTGATGGACAGCTATACCGGACTGACGCTGCCTCTGATGGCGTCGGCGACCGCCACGTTTTTGTTCCGTCAGTTTTTTATGACGCTGCCGCCGCAGCTGGTTGAGGCGGCGCGCATCGACGGTGCTGGGCCAATGCGTTTTTTCCGCGACGTGCTGTTCCCCCTGTCGCGGACCAACCTGGCGGCGCTGTTTGTGATCACCTTTATCTATGGATGGAATCAATACTTATGGCCGCTGCTGATCGCCAGCGATCCGGGCATGGGGACGGCGATGGTGGGCATTAAAAGCGCCATCGCCAGCGGTGAGGGGGCGACCGAGTGGCAGCGCGTAATGGCGGCGCTGCTGCTGACGCTGCTCCCTCCGCTGCTGGTGGTGTTTACCATGCAGCGCTGGTTTGTGCGCGGCCTGGTCGATAGCGATAAATGATTGGATGAGAGAACGGATGACTCAATGGCGCGTTTAACATTACAGAATGTCAGTAAAAGCTATGATGGACGGCAGGCGATCATCAAAGGGATCGATCTGGAGGTAGAGGACGGTGAGTTTATCGTGATGGTCGGCCCCTCCGGCTGCGGTAAGTCCACCCTGCTGCGCATGGTGGCCGGTCTGGAGCAGGTCAGCGGCGGCGATATCTATATCGGCGATGAGCGGGTGACCCAGCGGGAGCCCAAAGATCGCGGCGTGGCGATGGTGTTCCAGAACTACGCGCTGTATCCCCATATGACGGTGGCGGACAACATGGGCTACGGTCTGAAGATCCGCGGGTTGGGTAAGCAGCAGATCCGGCGGCGGGTCGAGGAGGTCGCACAGATCCTTGAGCTGGGCACGCTGCTGGATCGGCGCCCCGGCGAGCTCTCCGGTGGTCAGCGCCAGCGCGTCGCGATGGGGCGGGCGATCGTCCGTGAGCCGGCGGTTTTCCTGTTTGATGAGCCGCTCTCCAACCTGGACGCCAAGCTGCGGGTGCAGATGCGATTGGAGCTGCAGCAGCTGCACCGGCGGTTGAAGACCACCAGTCTTTATGTCACCCACGATCAGGTGGAGGCGATGACGCTGGCCCAGCGGGTTATCGTGCTCAATAAAGGGGTTGCCGAGCAGATTGGTACCCCGACCGAGATCTATCACCGCCCGGCCAGCCGCTTTGTCGCCGGATTCATGGGGGCGCCGGTGATGAACCTGTTTGACGGCGCGCTGGCGGACGACGGACAGACCTTTTGCCTGGCGCAGGATCAGCGCATCCGGCTGCAGCGGCCGCTGCCGGGACTGGCCGGCCGATCGCTGACGCTCGGGATCCGGCCTGAACACCTGCGGCGCGCCGACGCGACGGAGGGCGAGACGGGGAATACGCTGACCATCGACACGCTGGAGCTGCTGGGTGCGGACAACCTGGCGCACGGGCGCTGGGGCGACCAGGGCGTCACCGTGCGTTTACCCTATCAGGCGGTGCCGGCTATCGGCAGCGTATTGCAGCTGGTGCTACCGCAGGATAACCTGCATTTCTTTGAACCTAGCGATGGGCGGCGTATCGCGCTGTCCGCAGAGGAACCATCATCATGAGTCACTGGCCTTATCCGGCCATCGTCGCCCACCGCGGCGGCGGCAAACTGGCGCCGGAGAATACCCTGGCGGCAATCGATGTGGGGGCCAGCCATGGCCATACCATGATTGAGTTCGACGCGAAGCTGAGCGCTGACGGGCAGATCTTTTTACTGCATGACGATACGCTGGAGCGAACCACCAACGGCTGGGGCGTGGCGGGGGAGCAGCCCTGGGAGCGGCTGGTGGGCCTGGATGCCGGGGGGGATTCAGCCGTCGCTTTGCCGGCGAGCCTCTGCCGCTGTTGAGCCAGGTCGCCGCGCGCTGCCGGCAGCATGGCATGATGGCCAATATCGAGATCAAGCCTACCCACGGCTGCGATGTCGACACCGGGCGGGCGGTGGCGCTGGCC
This sequence comes from Edwardsiella sp. EA181011, assembly GCF_000800725.1. Taxonomy (NCBI): domain Bacteria; kingdom Pseudomonadati; phylum Pseudomonadota; class Gammaproteobacteria; order Enterobacterales; family Hafniaceae; genus Edwardsiella; species Edwardsiella sp. EA181011. The sequence goes on from NZ_CP011364.1 coordinate 866,399, forward strand.
GCCGCTGCCCTGTGGCAGGACGCCGCGGTGCCGCCGCTGCTGTCTTCCTTCTCGCAATCGGCGCTGGCCGAGGCTCAGCGCGTCGCGCCGCAGCTGCCGCGCGGGCTGCTACTGGAGGCGTGGGACGATGAGTGGCGGGCGCTGACACGGGCGCTGGGCTGCGTCGCGCTACATATCGATCACCATGCCCTGAACGCCGAACGCGTAGCGGCGATCCGCCGCGCCGGGCTGCATATCCTGGTATACACGGTGAATCAGCCGCAGCGGGCCCGCGAACTACTCGACTGGGGCGTCGATAGCATCTGTACCGATCGCATCGATCTTATCGGTCCTGACTTCGTCAAACGCTGAGGCGGACGGCGCCACGCGCCGGCTACGGCGCGCGCGGTGGGGTCGGCGCCGGCGTTACGCCCTGCGAGCTTTGCCACAGCGGATCGTTGCGCTGCATACGCTGATTCAGCTGCTGAATCTGCTGTGCCTGCGCGTCGCGCTGGATCTGCGTTTGGGTGTTGCGCAGGCTCTGCTGAGCGGCGTCGTTGCGCTGCTGCTGAAACTGCTGCTGCTGTTGCTGGATCATCTGCTGCTGCTGCTGCATCAGGGCGCTATCGGCATGGGCGGACAAGAGAGGCCCGCCCAGCAGGCTCAGGGTGAGGACGATGTATCTCATGGAAACGTCTCCGTCACGGCGGCACCGCCGGTATGGCCGCGCCTCTGCGTCAGTATAATCAACGGCGCGGCGGGGCGCGTGGCGCAAAGTGGGATGGCGGTGGGGGATTTTGCCCGTCGTCCGGCCGATCGCGCTTTTTGTGCTTGCTTTTTAATGTAAAAGCCGCAATCTCTGGGAGGCTTCAGCGAGCCTGCCCAGACACCTCTGTAGCGGGCGTTCGTGCACCGTTGTCGTATTCTGCATTTAACAAAACAGTTACAATGCGTCTCTTTTTGGGGAGAGGCAGAGGTAGAGTATGGAGCAGTTTGAGACGATCGCCGTCGCGCAGGCGCAGCACATGCTGGCGCAGAGGCAGGCGCTGTTGCTGGATATCCGGGATGCGCAGAGCTATGCCGCCGGACACGTGCCCGGGGCGTTTCATCTGACGGATGCGACGCTGCCCGCGCTGATGCGGCAGTATGACGGCGGTCAGCCGGTGATGGTGATGTGCTACCACGGCAATAGCAGCCGCGGCGCGGCGCAGTATCTGCTGCACCAGGGATTTGATGAGGTTTACAGTATTGACGGCGGCTTTGACGCCTGGCAGCGGGCTTACCCTGACGAGGTGGCTCGCGGCGGCGACTGAGGCGCGTACCGTCAGTGGTTATCGATATAAGCAGGTATTCATGGTTCGTGTGATCACATTGGCTAACCCGCGTTTGGCGCAGGCGTTTATTGACTATATGGCGACACAGGGCGTGCGTCTGGAGGCGGAGAGCGGGCAGCAGGGCGTGGCACTGTGGCTGGCCGATGATAGCCGTTTGGCGCAGGTCGAGCAGGAGCTGCAGCGTTTTTTGCAGGCGCCGCAGCACCCGCGCTATCAGGCCGCCAGCTGGCAAAGTGGCTCGACTCACAGCGGGCTGCGCTATGCCCGTTTTGGCTACCTGCGCAGCTTTGCCCGCCAGAGCGGCCCGCTGACGATCGGGGTGACGCTGCTGTGCTTCTTGGTGTATCTGCTGCAGCTGGCGCTGGGCGACGGTGCGGTGATGGCCTATCTGGCTTGGCCCGCGGATGCGGCGCAGCGCTATCAGCTGTGGCGCTACTTCACGCCGGCGCTGCTGCACTTTTCACCGCTGCACATCATCTTCAATCTGATGTGGTGGTGGTATCTGGGCGGCCAGGTTGAGAAGCGTCTGGGTGCCGCCAAGCTGGCGCAGATAGCGCTGGTTTCCGCGCTGATGAGCGCCTGGGCACAGTCGCTGTTCAGTGGGATTTTCTTCGGCGGCCTGTCCGGCGTCGTGTATGCCCTGATGGGCTATGTCTGGTGGTGCGGCGAACGAGCGCCGCAGTTTGGCGTCGCCATGCCGCGCGGCCTGATGCTGTTTTCGCTGCTGTGGCTGGTGGCCGGCTATTTCAACTGGTTTGGCCTGGCGATCGCCAATGCCGCTCACGCCGGTGGCCTGGTGATCGGTCTGCTGATGGCGTTTTGGGATATGCGCCATTTCCGCCGACAGTGAGGCTATTGCCCGCTGTTCCGTTTTAATGCTGCCGGGGGAGCCGGTAAACGCAGGGGAATTTTCGTGAAACAAACACAGCGCCATGAAGCGATTATCGATCTGGTCCGTCAGCGGGGCTATGTCAGCACCGAGGAGCTGGTCGAACACTTCGACGTGAGTCCGCAGACCATCCGCCGCGATCTGAATGACCTGGCTGAACAGAGTAAGATCCACCGCCATCACGGCGGCGCCGCGATGCCGTCGAGCTCGGTCAATGCGGCCTATCACGATCGCAAGGGAATGTGGTCGGAAGAGAAGGCGCGTATTGCCCGGCGGGTCGCCAGCATGATCCCCGACGGCGCCACCCTGTTCATCGACATCGGCACTACGCCGGAGGCCGTTGCTTATGCCCTGCTTAACCATCATAACCTGCGGGTGGTGACCAACAATCTCAACGTGGCCAGCCTGCTGATGGTGAAAGAGGATTTTCGCCTGATCTTGGCCGGCGGTGAAGTTCGCACCCGCGACGGCGGCATCGTCGGTGAGGCGACGCTCGACTTTATCTCCCAGTTTCGCCTGGACTACGGGATCCTGGGCATCAGCGGCATCGACATGGATGGCTCTCTGCTGGAGTTTGATTATCACGAGGTGCGTACCAAGCGGGCGATCATTGAGAACTCCCGCTGCGTGATGCTGGTAACGGATCACTCAAAATTTGGCCGCAACGCGATGGTGAATCTGGGGACCATGGAGCTGGTGGACTATCTGTTTACCGATCAGCAGCCGCCGCAGGGACTGCAAAAAGTGATCGAACAGCACAGCGTTCAGCTGGAGATCTGCTAGGAGATATCCCGTCACGCCGCATGGCCTCGAGGTCGATCCCATCACACCTCCGTCCGCAATGGGGACGCCGATAGCGTCCCCATTGGCCGGCCACCGCACCGCCCCCTCTTGTCTCCTCCGCCGACATGCCATTACCCATACCCAGTGTAATGATAATATCAACTTTGTGTTATCTGTATCGCGTAGCTGTGTTTTTATTTGGTTAACGGATGGTGTGTTTGTTGCTTATCGCATATTATAGTGCTCGAAAACGAACATTATGGCGTATGGCAGAGAGCGGGAGGAGTCGTGGACATCAAAGACGTAATCGTCATCGGTGGTGGTATTAACGGTGCGGGGATTGCGGCCGACGCCGCCGGTCGTGGGCTATCGGTCCTGATGCTGGAGGCGCGCGACCTGGCCTGCGCCACCTCGTCGGCTAGCTCGAAGCTGATCCATGGCGGCCTGCGCTATCTTGAGCACTATGAGTTTCGATTGGTGAGCGAGGCCTTGGCGGAGCGTGAGGTGCTGCTGAAGATGGCGCCGCACATCGCCTTTCCGCTGCGCTTTCGCCTGCCGCATCAGCCGCATTTACGCCCGGCCTGGATGATCCGCGCCGGCCTGTTTCTGTATGATCATCTCGGTAAACGCACCAGTCTGCCGGGCAGCTGCGCTCTGCGCTTTGGCGTTGGCTCCGTGCTGAAGCCTAGCCTGACGCGCGGCTTTGAGTACTCCGACTGCTGGGTGGACGATGCCCGCCTGGTGGTGCTGAACGCCATGGCGGTGGTGGAGCGCGGCGGCGAGGTACGCACGCGCACCGAGGTGACCCGCGCCTGGCGGGAGGCGGGCATATGGGTGGTAGAGGCGCGCGACATCGACAGCGGGGAGACGCTGACCTGGCGCGCCCGTGGTCTGGTCAATGCCACCGGCCCGTGGGTCAAGCAGTTGTTTGATGACGGACTGCAGCTCAAGTCCCCCTACGGCATTCGGTTGATCAAGGGGAGCCATATCGTGGTTCCGCGGGTGCATGACCAACCGCAGGCGTATATTTTGCAAAATGAGGATCAGCGCATTGTCTTCGTGATCCCGTGGCTGGATGCGTTCTCCATCATCGGCACCACCGACGTGGAGTATCACGGCGATCCGCGCGCGGTGCAGATTGACGAGGGCGAAATAGACTATCTGCTTCAGGTCTACAATAGCCACTTTGTGCGCCAGCTGAACCGGCAAGATATCGTCTGGACCTACTCCGGGGTGCGCCCGCTGTGCGACGATGAGTCGGATTCGCCGCAGGCGATCACCCGTGACTATACGCTGGATATTCACGATCGGGACGGCGTGGCGCCGCTGCTGTCGGTCTTCGGCGGTAAGCTGACCACCTACCGTAAGCTGGCGGAGCATGCGCTGGAAAAGCTGCGTCCCTACTATCCGCACTGCGGCGATGCCTGGACCAGGGGGGCTGTGCTGCCCGGCGGGGAGATGGGCTGCGATCGGGACAGCTATGCCGTCGCGCTGCGTCAGCGCCACGACTGGCTGCCGCAGGCGCTGGCGCGCCGCTACGCTCATACCTACGGCGCGCGCAGTGAGGCGTTAATCGGCGCCGCGGCGTCGCTGGCCGACTTAGGCGAACACTTCGGTCATGGGCTGTATGCGGCGGAGCTCGACTATCTGGCGGCGCACGAGTGGGTCGCGACGGCGGAGGATGCTCTGTGGCGCCGCACCAAGCTGGGGATGTGGCTCGATGACGCGCAGCGTCAGCGGGTGGTTGAGTGGCTGGCGGCCCGGCGTCCGGCGGCGGAGACACCGTCGTCCTCCTGAAAATAGCCAAGGCCTCCTGCGGGAGGCCTTGGCACGCTGGGCTACTCAGAGCTTGACCGGTTTGATCTGCCAGATCTCGTCGGCATACTCACGAATGGTGCGGTCAGACGAGAAATACCCCATGTTGGCGATATTCAGCAGCGCCTTACGCGCCCACTCGTCGGGGTGCGCATACACCTCATCCACCTGATCCTGCATATCGACATAGCTGCGGTAGTCCGCCAGCAGCTGATAGTGATCGCCGAAGTTAATCAGCGAATCAAACAGACTGGCGTAGCGCCGCGGCTCCTCTGGGCAGAACAGCCCGGAGGCTATCTGGTTCAGCGCCTGGTTCAGCTCCGGATCGCGTTCGTAGTAGTCGCGTGGGTTATAGCCGTTACGCCGCAGCGCCTCCACCTCCTCGGTGGTATTGCCGAAGATAAACATGTTTTCGGCGCCGACTCGCTCGCGGATCTCGACGTTGGCGCCGTCCAGGGTGCCGATAGTCAGCGCGCCGTTGAGGGCGAACTTCATGTTGCTGGTGCCGGAGGCCTCGGTGCCGGCGGTTGAGATCTGCTCCGACAGATCGGCCGCCGGAATGATCAGCTGCGCCAGGCTGACGCTGTAGTTGGGGATGAATACGACCTTCAGCTGACCGCCCAGCCGCTCGTCGGCGTTGATCACCCTGGCGACGTCGTTGATCAGGCGGATGATCAGCTTGGCATTGTAGTAGGCGGAGGCCGCCTTGCCGGCGAAGATTTTCACCCGCGGTACCCGCTCCGCGTCCGGCTCCTGCAGGATACGGTTATACAGCGTAATGATGTGCAGCACGTTGAGCAGCTGGCGCTTATATTCGTGAATGCGTTTGACCTGGACGTCAAACAGCGCCTTGGGATTAATCACCGTATTCAGGTGTAGCGCGACGTACATCGCCAGCTGGCGCTTATTGTGCTGCTTGGCCAGCTGAATTTCGCGGATAAAGGTGGGATAGTCGGCGTGCGGCAGCAGCTCGCTGAGCATGCTCAGGTCGGTGCGCCAGCGCTGACCGATAGCGCCGTCCAGCACCTTTGACAGGGACTGATTGGCCTGCGCCAGCCAGCGGCGGGGAGTGATTCCGTTGGTTTTATTACAGAAGCGCCCAGGGAACAGGCGGGCGAAGTCGGCGAACAGCGAGGTGACCATCAGCTCTGAGTGCAGCTTGGAGACGCCGTTGACCTTGTGGCTGGCAACCACCGCCAGCCAGGCCATGCGCACCTGACGGCCGTTGCTCTCATCGATGATCGACACCCGGCGCAGCAGGGCATCGTCGTCGGGGTAGGCGTTCTGCACCTCCTTGAGAAAGTGGTCGTTGATCTCAAAGATGATCTGTAGATGGCGTGGCAGAATACGCCCCAGCATATCCACCGGCCAGGTTTCCAGCGCCTCGCTCATCAGGGTGTGGTTGGTATAGGAGAATATCTGCATGACGGCCTGCCAGGCCTGCTCCCAGTCGTAGTGATGCTCGTCGATCAGCAGGCGCATCAGCTCCGGAATGGAGAGCACCGGATGGGTGTCATTCAGGTGGATGGCCACCTTGTCTGCCAGGTTGTCCAGCCGATGGTGGGTGAGCAGATGACGGCTGATGATGTCCTGTACCGTCGCCGAGACCAGAAAGTACTCCTGGCGCAGACGCAGTTCGCGCCCGCAGTAGGTCGAGTCGTCCGGGTAGAGTACGCGCGATACGTTTTCCGAGTGATTTTTATCCTCAACGGCGGCAAAGTAGTCTCCCTGGTTGAATTTACCCAGGTTAATCTCGCTGCTGGCGCGCGCCGACCACAGGCGCAGGGTATTGGTCGCGCAGATATCAAAGCCGGGGATTATCTGATCGTAGGCCAGCGCCAGGACCTCTTCGGTCTCCAGCCAGCGGCTGCGGTTGCCCTCCTGCTGGATACGGCCGCCAAAGCGAACCCGGTAGCGGGTATTGTGGCGGACGAACTCCCAGGCGTTGCCATACTCCAGCCAGTTGTCCGGTGATTCGGCCTGCTGCCCGTTGACGATATTCTGTTTGAACATGCCATATTCATAGCGGATGCCATAGCCGTTGGCCGGTAGACCCTGGGTCGCCATCGAGTCCAGGAAACAGGCCGCCAGCCGCCCCAGACCGCCGTTGCCAAGCCCCGGGTCCAGCTCCTCGTTCAGCAGCTCATCCAGATCGATGCCCATTTCATCGAGCGCTTTCTTGGTCTCGTCGTACACGCCGATCGCCATCAGGGCGTTGGAGAGGGTACGTCCCAGCAGGAACTCCATCGAAAGGTAGTAGACCTGGCGTAGATCCTGCGAGTACTGGGCGCGAACCGAGCGCAGCCAGCACTCAACGATACGGTCGCGAACGGCGAACAGGGTCGCATTCAGCCAGTCGTGCTGGTTGGCGACGGAGGGATCCTTGCCGACGGTAAACATCAGCTTATAGGCAATAGAGTGTTTGAGCGCCTCAACGCTGACCACGGGGGACGTATAGTTAAAGGGTGAGTTAATCATGACAGCTCCCGATCCTCGGTGCCGGGCCATGCCCGGTTATAGTAGTACGGCGTTGGCCCCCGCGCATATCCGTTTGCCGCCAGGGGGCGCTCCGCCAGAGGGCCGGCCTGCGCCGGCCTGCATCGTATGGCCGCGTAGGCGTCGCCTACAGCAGTTGGCGGTACAGCGCCAGATAGCGTTCGGCGGCCAAATCCCAGCCGAATGACTGCGCCATGGCCTGGCGCTGCACGTAGCGCCACAGGGTCGGACGGTTCCACAATACCAGCGCCCGACGGATGGCGCTGGCGAGGTCGGCGGCGTTGGCGTCATGGAAGACGAAGCCGGTGGCGCTGCCGTCGGCCAGGTTTTCCAGCGCACAGTCGCTGACCGTGTCGGCCAGGCCGCCGGTGTGACGCACCAGCGGCAGCGAGCCGTATTTAAGGCCGTACAGCTGGGTCAGCCCACAGGGCTCAAATCGACTGGGTACCACGATCACGTCGGCGCCGGCCATGATGCGGTGCGAGAAGGCTTCGTGGTAGCCGATCTGGACGCCGACCTGTCCGGGGTATTCTGCGGCGACGGCGAGAAACGCCTCCTGCAGCTGGGCGTCGCCGGCGCCGAGCAGCGCCAGCTGAGCACCGCCCTCCAGCAGCGTAGGCAGCGCCGCCAGCAGCAGATCAAGCCCTTTCTGACCGGTGAGGCGGCTGACCACAGCGAACAGCGGTTTGTCGGCGTCAACCTCCAGCCCCATGGCCGTCTGCAGATGCAGCTTGTTATCCGCCTTATCGCGCAGCGTCTCCCGCCGGTAGGTGCGGGCGATCAGCGCGTCACTGGCCGGGTTCCAAATGGTATCGTCTACGCCGTTGAGGATCCCGCTCAGGGTGCCCTCCCGGGCGCGCCACTGCAGCAGCCCCTCCATGCCATAGGCAAACTCGGGATGCGTTATCTCCTGCGCATAGGTCGGACTGACGGTGGTCACGTGGTCGGCATAGTACAGACCGGCCTTCATGAAGGAGATTTGGCCGTGAAACTCCAGCCCGTAAATTTGGAAGAAGTGATGGGGCAGGGCTAGCTCGTCCAGATGGCGGGCGTTGAACAGCCCCTGGTAGGCCAGGTTGTGTACGGTAAAGACCGAGCGGGCAGGGTTGCCGCGCGCCGCCAGGTAGGCACAGGCTAGACCGGCGTGCCAGTCGTGGGCGTGAACTACCTGTGGGCGCCAGAAGGGATCGCAGTTACAGGCCAGTTCGGCGGCGATCCAGCCGAGCAGCGCAAAGCGCAGGTGGTTGTCGCCATAGGCGTTCTGCCACTGATCGTGGTAGGGGCTGCCGGGGCGCTGATACAGATGGGGCGCGTCGATCAGATAGACCCCGACGCCGCGGTAGACCCCATAGCGCAGGGTTACTCGCCCAGCAAAGGTGTCCAGGGTAGCCACTTCATCGCTGTCCGGGATCCCGGCGCAGATGGCCGGGAACCCCGGCACCAGTACGCGCACGTTGGCGCCCTGGGCTATCTGGGCGGCGGGCATAGCGCCGACCACATCGGCCAGGCCGCCGGTTTTCAGCAGCGGAAAAAGTTCAGAACACACGTGTAAGACGTACATTATTGCTCCTGTGCCTGCGGCCGATCAGGCCGCAGGGGATGATGACAGACGCGCGAGCATTTCACGCGTGACCAATACGATGCCGCTTTCCGAACGGTAAAAACGGCGGCTGTCCTCTTCGGCGTTTTCACCGATGACCATGCCCTCCGGCAGATGGCAGGCGCGATCGACGATGCAGCGGCGCAGCCGACAGGAGCGTCCGATGTAGACATCCGGCAGCAGCACGGAGGAGTCGATGGTGCAGAAGGAGTTAATGCGAACGCGCGGGAACAGCACGGAGTGCACGACGACCGAGCCGGAGATGATGCAGCCGCCGGAGACCAGCGAGTTCATGGTCATACCGTGGCTCCCCGAGCGGTCCTGCACAAACTTGGCCGGCGGCAGCGACTCCATGTAGGTGCGGATCGGCCAGTGGTTATCGTACATATCCAGCTCCGGGGTGACCGATGCCAGATCGAGGTTGGCCCGCCAGTAGGCGTCCAAGGTGCCGACATCGCGCCAGTAGGGCGGGGTATCGGCGTTCCCGCTGGTGACGCAGGAGAGCGTGAACGGGTGCGCCCAGGCACGGCCCTGCGCGGTGGCCTTAGGGATCAAATCTTGGCCGAAGTCGTGGCAGGAGCCGGGGGTATGAATATCCTCCTCCAGCAGCTGAAACAGGTAATCGGCGTTGAATACATAGATCCCCATGCTGGCCAGGGACATTTCGGGATCGCCCGGCATGCCCGGCGGCTGGGCCGGTTTTTCTAAAAACTTGAGGATACGGTGGTCGTCGCTGACTTCCATCACCCCAAAGGCGTTGGCTTCGGCGCGCGGCACCGGGATACAGGCGACGGTGCAGCCGGCGCCGTTTTCCACGTGGTCGAGCAGCATGCGCGAGTAGTCCATCTTGTAAATATGGTCGCCGGCCAGGATCACCACGTAGTCCGCCTGATAGCGGCGGATGATGTCCAGGTTTTGGTAAACGGCGTCGGCGGTGCCGCGATACCAGGTTTCCGAGGCATCGCGCTGCTGGGCTGGCAGCAGATCGACAAACTCGTTCATGGATTCGTTGAGGATCGACCAGCCGCGCTGGATGTGCTGCACCAGCGTATGGGAGTGGTACTGGGTGATCACCCCAATGCGCCGAATGCCGGAGTTGATACAGTTGGAGAGCGCAAAGTCGATAATGCGGAACTTCCCGCCAAAGTGGACCGCCGGCTTGGCGCGGGTCTTGGTGAGATCTTTCAGGCGCGAGCCGCGGCCGCCGGCCAGGATCAGCGCAACGGACTGCTGCGGCAGCTGGCGGGCCAACATCAGTTTATTTTGATTGTCCGATTTCACCATTTCCGACTCCTTATAAAAGGCCGCTCGCGCCGTCAAGGACGCAGCGCCAGCGCGCTAAATGCGCATAAAAAGACAGCAGCTGCGCGCCGCAAGATGCTGGCATCCGCCCTGCATGTCTTCCCGTAATACGGCAAACGGCGGCGGAATATGCCAGTCGCCCGGCGGCAGGACGATCGCCTGCGCCTGTGGCCCGCCGTTGATCACTAATAACCACTGCTCCGCCAGCAGGATCTGCAGCGCCACGGGGGGCACCGCCTGCCACTGCGCCTCCGTCATGGGCTGGGCATCGGCATTCAGCCAGCGTACGCTGCCGTCATTCTCGTTCCACCAGCGATTGTCGGTCAGCGTCGCGATACGGCGGCGCAGGTGGATCAGCTGGGCGGTAAACTGCAGCAGTCCCTCGTCGGCCTGGCGCCAGTCGAGCCAGGTGATGGGGTTATCCTGACAGTAGGCGTTATTGTTGCCCTGCTGGCTATGGCCAATCTCATCCCCGGCCAGCAGCATTGGCGTCCCCTGCGCCAGCAGCAGCGCGGTGAGCAGCGCTCGGGCGCTGGCTTGGCGCCGCGCCTGGATCTCATCCTCGGCATCAATGCCCTCTACGCCATGGTTGTGGCTGTAATTGTGGGTATTACCGTCGCGGTTGTTCTCCCCGTTAGCCTGGTTATGGCGCTGGCTGTAGCTGAGCAGGTCGCGCAGGGTGAATCCATCATGGCAGGTGATGTGGTTGATGCTGGACGAGGGCGTGCGCCCGTGGTGACGAAACAGATCGCTGGAGGCGGCGAAACGGGTAGCGAAGAGGCCGTTGGGCAGATCGCTATGCAGCCAGAAACGGCGCATATCATCGCGGAAGCGATCGTTCCACTCGGCGAAGTATTGGGGAAAATGGCCCAGTTGGTAGCCGTTTGGACCGATATCCCAGGGCTCAGCAATAAATTTAACCCGCGCCAGCAGCGGATCCTGGGCGATGGCGACAAACAGGGGGGAGTGGCGGACAAAGTCCGGCGTCCGCCCCAGTACTGTTCCCAGATCGAAGCGGAATCCATCAACGTGACAGGTTTCTACCCAGTAGCGTAGGCAATCCATGACCCACTGCACGCTGTGGGTCTTGGTCAGCCGCAGGGTATTGCCGCAGCCGCTCCAGTTTTCCAAGGCACCCTGCCCGTTGCGCCAGTAGTAGCTGCGGTTATCGATGCCGCGCAGCGAGACCATCGGTCCGCGCTCGTCCAACTCTGCGGTATGGTTAAACACCACGTCGAGTATCACCTCGATCCCCGCACGGTGCAGGGTGTTGACGGCGGCGCAGAATTCGCTCAGCGGCGTGGTGCCGGGACGCCCGGAGTGGTAGCGCGGTTCAATGGCGAAGGGGGCCAGCACGTTGTACCCCCAGTAGTTGCTTAGCCCCAGCCGCTGCAGGCGGGGCTCATCCGCATGCAGCTGGATGGGGAGCAGTTCCAGGGCGGTGATCCCCAGACGGGCGTAATGCTCCAGCATGATGGGGTGGGCCAGCGCCGCGTAGCTGCCGCGCAGATCCGGCGGGATGCCGGGATGCAGCCGGGTCAGGCCGCGGACGTGGGCCTCGTAGATAACCGTGCTGCCCCAGGGCGTATTGGGCGGCGCATCCTCCCGCCAGGCATACTGCTCGTCGCTGACGATGCAGCGCGGTAGCAGGTCACGGTTGTCACGCCAGTCCGGATCGCTCAGGCCACCGCACAGGCGGTCGTCCGCCGGCAGCGTGTGGCTCAGCGCCCGCGCATAGGGATCCAGCACCATCTTGGCCGGGTTAAAACGCAGCCCTTTCTCCGGCTGCCAGGGGCCGTATACGCGGTAGGTGTACTCCAGCCCGGCGTATCCGCCGGGCAGTAGGCCGTGCCAAATATCGCCGCTGCGCGCCGGCAGTTCATAGGACTGTTGATGGCCGTCCCTATCGAACAGGCACAGCTCTATGCGCTGCGCGTGCGCCGAGTAGATGGCGAAGTTGACCCCCTGCGGCGTCAGATGCGCGCCCAGTGGGTAGGGTTTACCCGGCCTGAGCATCGTCTCCGTCCCCATTATCCAGACACAGATAGAGCGTCGACAGCGGCGGCAGGGTTAGCTGGATGGAGTACTCACAGCCGTGGCTGCCCACCGCCTCGCTGAGTACGCCGCCCTGATTGCCACTGTTGCTGCCGTGGTAGTGGCTGGAGTCGGTATTGAGAATTTCGCGATAGCGCCCCGGCAGATCGACGCCGATACGGTAGTGATGACGCGGAACCGGCGTAAAGTTACTGACCACCAGCACCTCATTGCCCATATCGTCGCGGCGGACAAAGGCGAAGACCGAGTTCTGATCGTCATCGACCACTCGCCAGCGGAAGCCGCGCGCGTCGCAGTCCCAGCGGTGTAGGGCGCCGCAGTTGCGATAGCAGAGGTTCAGATCCCGCACCAGTCGCTGGACGCCGTGGTGCTCGTTATCTTCGCCCTCCAGCAGGTGCCAGTCCAGGCTGGACTCGTGGTTCCATTCGCGCCCCTGGGCAAATTCCCCGCCCATAAACAGCAGCTTTTTGCCGGGATGCGCCCACATAAAGCCGTAGTAGGCGCGCAGGTTGGCGAATTTCTGCCAGGCGTCACCGGGCATTTTATCCAGCAGCGAGCCCTTGCCGTGCACGACCTCGTCGTGGGAGAGGGCCAGCACAAAGTTTTCGCTCCAGGCGTACAGCAGGCCGAAGGTCATCAGATTGTGATGGTATTTGCGATAGACCGGATCGTGCTTCATGTAGTTGAGGGTATCGTGCATCCAGCCCATGTTCCACTTGAAGTGGAAGCCCAGGCCGCCGGTGTCCGGCGGCAGGGTGACGCCGGAAAAGTCGGTGGACTCTTCGGCCATGCAGACGCTGCCGGGCTGCTGTTCTCCCAGGGTCCGGTTGGTATAGCGCAGGAACTCGATGGCCTCCAGATTCTGGTTTCCGCCGTGGCAGTTGGGAACCCATTCGCCCGCGGCGCGGCTGTAGTCGCGGTAGACCATCGAGGCCACGGCGTCGACGCGCAGGCCGTCGATGCCATAGCGCTCCTGCCAGAACAGGGCGTTGCCCGCCAGGAAGTTACGCACCTCATAGCGACCATAGTTGTAGATCAGGGTATTCCAGTCTTGGTGGAAGCCTTCGCGCGGATCGGCATATTCATACAGCGCGGTGCCGTCGAAGTTGGCCAGCCCCCACTCGTCGCTGGGAAAGTGGCCGGGAACCCAGTCGAGCAGGACGTTGATCCCGGCGGCGTGGGCGGCATCGATAAATTCGCGGAACTCCTGCGGCGTGCCATAGCGCCGGGTCGGTGCGTATAGCCCCAGCGGCTGATAGCCCCAGGAGCCGTCGAAGGGGTGTTCATTGATCGGCAGCAGCTCGATATGGGTAAAGCCCATCTCTTTGACATAGGGGATGAGCTGCTCGGCCATCTCCCGGTAGCTCAGCCAGTAGCCGTTGTCGCTGTGGCGTCGCCAGGAGCCGAGGTGCACCTCATAGATGGAGATCGGGGCGCTGAAGCCATTGGCGGCGCTTCGTTGGGCGCTGATGGCGCTTCTTTCCGGCAGCGGGGCGACCAGCGAGGCGGTATCCGGCCGCATCTGGGCTTCAAAGGCGTAGGGATCGGCTTTCAGCACCCGCTCGCCGCGGGCGTCGATCAGCTCAAACTTATACAGCTCACCCGCTTCTACGCCGGGGATGAACAGCTCCCAGATGCCGCTTTCCCGGCGCAGGCGCATCGGATGGCGGCGCCCGTCCCAGACGTTAAAGTTGCCGACCACCGAGATGCGCTGGGCGTTGGGTGCCCAGACGGCGAAGCTGACGCCGCGGATATCGGCCAGTTGGGTCAGGTGGGCGCCCAGCCGCTCATAGGGACGCAGATGGGTGCCCTCTTTAAGCAGCCAGTTATCGATCTCGCCTAACAATGGCCCGAAACGGTAGGGATCTTCCAGTAGCTGCTGATGATTGGCCCAGGTGACGCGCAGTAGATAAGGGAAGGGATTCTTACGCCGCGGCACTAGGCCGCAGAAGAAACCGCCCTCATGGAGCCGCTCCAGCGTAGCCAGCGTGCGCCCGTTTTTACGGTCGACCACCTGAACCGATTCTGCCTCGGGCATCAGCGCCCGCACGGCCAGCCCTTTGGCCGTCGTGTGCATCCCCAACAGAGCGAAGGGATCGGCGCACTGGCCGGCGAGCAGTTGTTGGATCTTGTGAGTGCTGGGAAGTTCGGACATGGCATTCTTCCTTTAATTGACGGCAGGGGGTGCGTTCTACCCTAAAAGCGACGGAGCAGGGGAACGGGGTGCATCCTCATGCCGGCCATTCAGTCTGGGCGCTGACAGGGGACATCGGCACCCCGCAGCGCAAAAATGTTTCCTTAATGCGCGATGGCGGGCTTTGGCCGCCGCGACCCTGATTAAGCATAGTCAGCTTTGGGCGGCGGATAAGGCCCGGCGCACTTTTTGCCGTCAGGCCGGTACGGCCATGATGGGCGCCGCCTGGCGCACCGCCGGCAGGTTGGCCAACGCCTCTTGCGTCACTAAGACGATCCCATTAGGGCTGCGGTGAAAATAACGCGCGTCCTGCTGGGGGTCTTCGCCGATGGTCAGGCCATCCGGCAGGCGGCAGCCGCGATCGATGACGCAGCGCTGCAGGCGGCAGCCGCGCCCGACATAGACCTCCGGCATCAGAACGCTGGCCTCAATTCGCGCCTCTGGGGCGACCTCGACACGCGCGGAGAGGATCGCGTTATGGATCTGGGCGCTGTCGATGACGCAGCCGCCGCCGATCAGGGCGTTTTCAATGACGTTACCGGCGTGGCGGGCCGACTGCTTGAAGCGGGCCGGCGCCAGCTGGGCATGTTTGCTGATGATGGGCCAGTTCGGATCGAACGGATCCAGGCGCGGCGGGGCGCTGATCAGATCGATGTTGGCTTCCCAGTAGGCGTCCAGAGTGCCGACATCGCGCCAATAGGCTTCGCCGTCGGCGGTAAACCCCATGCAGGAGCGGCCAAAGGGATGTGCATAGGCGACGCCTTCGCGTACTGCGGCCGGAATAATATCCTGGCCAAAGTCGAAGCTGGTTTCCGGATCGGTCTGCGCCTCTTCCAGCGCCTGATAGAGATAGTCGGCGTTGAAGATATAGATCCCCATCGATGCCAGCGAGCGCTGTGGGTTGCCCGGCATGGCCGGAGGGTGCGACGGTTTTTCTTCAAAACGGGTGATGCGGAACTGCTCATCGACCGCCATCACGCCAAAGGCGTGGGCCTGTTCGCGGGGAACCTCGATGCAGCCGACGGTGCAGCGTGCGCCGGACTTCACGTGATCCAACAGCATTTGGGCATAGTTCATTTTATAAATATGGTCGCCAGCCAGGATCACCACATATTCTGGCCGGTAATGACGCTGCATGATCTCTTTATTCTGGTATACCGCATCGGCGGTGCCGCGATACCAGCATCCCTCTTCCAGCTGCTGGCGGGCCGGCAGCAGATCGATAAACTCGTTGCGCTCGGCGTGCAGAAATGACCAGCCGTGCTGAATATGACGCAGCAGCGAGTGTGCCTTGTACTGGGTGATCACCCCTACGCGGCGCAGGCCGGAGTTAATACAGTTTGAAAGGGTGAAGTCGATGATGCGAAAACGGCTGCCAAAATAGACTGCGGGTTTGGCCCGGCCGTCGGTCAGGCCATTAAGACGGGTTCCCCGTCCGCCGGCTAATACCAGCGCCACCGTCCGTTGGGTTAATTGGCCGATCAGAGCAATATCTGTAACGCTATGAGTCATGGTCACTTCCTTTTTGACAATTCCATATGCCGCCCCGCCCGCCGCCAGGCAAGGGAAAGCGCGGATGGCGCCTGTCATCCGCAACAACAGTTTGGCGATCCAGTATTAGCGTACTGCGGTGTAATAATAACGGACATCATTGATATAAATGAAATAAACTGAATGCTTATTTAATACCAAAATAATACGTTAACTGCTCATGACAATCACACTGTGATCGATAATGTAAACTCACTCTTTTTTAAATTCAATGAGAGATTGTGCTATTGCGCAGGATGCCGGAATAAATGGATAGCGAGAGATATTACTTATATGGATAACATCTGCTAAATTAGCGTTAAATTTGAAGGTGGATATATATTGGTATTAAGTTGGGATGGGTTGATTTATAAGGAGGAATATTTTTTCTTAGCATAAAAAACGGAAGTTGCAAATAAATCACGGCTGTTTTTTAGCAGCCATGATTTATTGTTTTAGCCTCTAGCCCGCGGAAACTTTTTTACGGCGCTGATCCAAATCTTTTATCAATCGATTAATTTGCATATTATTAAACATATCCTCCAGCGTCACGCTCAGCTTGCGGCGCCAGTTCGGGTATTCATCACAGGTGCCGGGAACGTTGACCGGCGCCGCCATGTTCAGCCAATCCTCCGGCTGCAGTCCGAGCAGGGCGCTGGCGCTGTCGGCCACGTAGCGTTGGATCCCGCGGCTCAGGACGGGCGTCATCGCCATACGGTCCGCGTGCCGTCCGCTGCGCTGCGGCAGGCAGCCGTAGTGGTGCAGTCCGTCAAGCAGCCCCTGCTTGGCGGCGGCGCGGCCGCGGTACAGCCCGGCCAGAACCTCGGCGTCGGGATAGAGCCCCAGCCGCTCACCGAGCCGCAGATCGTCGGCCTGCCAATAGCCGTTCAGCGTCGGCAGGTCGTGGGTGGTCACCGTCGCCATGGCCTGTACGTTATAGGTCTGCGGCGCTCGAAAGACGTTTTCGCTATCGTGCTCAAAGTAGAGCACCTTGTAGGAGTACACGCCGTATTCGCGCAGCTTGGCGATGATTTCGACCGGTACGGTGCCGAGATCTTCGCCGATGACCATGCAGCGGCTACGCTGGCTTTCCAGCGCCAGAATGGCCAGCAGATCGTCGAGGGGATAGCCGACATAGGCGCCCTCTGATGCCGCCTCACCCTGCGGTATCCACCATAGCCGCAGCAGCGACATCACATGATCGATGCGCAGCGCGCCGCAGTGGCGCATGTTGGCGCGCAGCATGTCGATGAACGGTTGATAGGCGAGATCGCGCAGCGTATGGGGATCCATCGGCGGCAGTCCCCAGTTTTGCCCCAGCGGGCCGAGGATGTCGGGGGGGCGCCGACCGAGGCGCGCAGGCAGTAAAGCTCTGGTTCACTCCAGGTCTCCGCACCGCCCTCGGCGACGCCCACCGCCAGATCGCGGTACAGTCCGATCGGCATCGATTGGCGGCAGGCCTGCTGATAGCAGTCGGCCAGCTGGCTGTCTGCCAGCCACTGTAGCCACAGAAAAAACGTCACCTCCTGCGGATAGCGCTGACAGAAGCGGGCAACCTCCGGGCTATCGGCGCGGCGCAGGGACGGCGGCCAGACAGGCCACCCCCACATCTGCTCATCCTCACTGTGCAGGTGGCGGTGCAGGGCGTCAAACGCGGCCTGGTGGCGCAGGCTATCTCCCCCCTGGCGGACAAAGTGGCGGAAAGCGCTGGCCCGGGCATCGGCGCCCTGTGCGTCGAACGCGTGAAAGGCCAGGCGCAGCCCCTCCAGCTTCAGGGCGTATACGGCGGGATAATCGACCCAGTCGCTGGCGCGGGCGGCGTCCAGACGCTGACGGGTCGCGGGATCCTGCCACCATCGCTGGGCGGCGTCGCTGCGCTGGAACTCGTCGACCCGGTTGACATCAATATAGATGATGTTCAGCCAGCGACGTGATGACGGGCTGTAGGGGCTTATGCTGTGCGGGTTGGCGGGATACAGGGCATGGATGGGATTCAGGCCGACAAAGGCGCCGCCGCGCTGGGCGAGCTGTCCGATCAGCTGGGCCAGATCGCCGAAGTCACCGATCCCCCAGTTCTGCGCGGAGCGCAAGGTATACAGCTGTACGCAGGCGCCCCAGAGCTTTCGGCCGGTCAGCAGGGCGTCCGGCTCATGGCAGCGCGCCGGTGCAATAATGATCCGGCACGGCCACTGCTGCTGCCCGTCGCTGAGCAGCAGGCGGTGGTAGCCCAGCGGCAGGTCGTGCGGCAGCGCCAGATGCTTACGCCGGCTCAGTCGACCCTGATAGGCCGGCTGGGCGTCGTTTTCCAGCGTGAGGGACCAGTGGTAGTGGCCCCCCTGACGCAGGGCGATGACCGGCGTACTCCGCTGTCCGGCCACCAGGACGGCCGGTAGCGGCGCATCGGCGGGCGTACGCGGCGGCATGGCGTCGAGCAGGCGCCGTTTGGTCTGCGCGCTGATGGCCTGAACGCGGCCGTGCGCGTTGATATAGCTGTCGGCGATCCCCGCCTGGGCCGCCTGCTGCTCCAGGAGGGTGTGCGGCGTAGTGCGTTGCATGGCGACTCCTTAACGCTGGCGCTGCCAGATGCGCTGTT
Source organism: Edwardsiella sp. EA181011 (assembly GCF_000800725.1). NCBI lineage: Bacteria > Pseudomonadati > Pseudomonadota > Gammaproteobacteria > Enterobacterales > Hafniaceae > Edwardsiella > Edwardsiella sp. EA181011. Next base: position 884,969 of record NZ_CP011364.1, read on the forward strand.
GATAGTCGCGGATGGCCCGATCGGCGCTGAACATGCCCACCCGTGCCGTGTTGAGGATGGTCTTCTCGGTCCACGCTTCGCTATCGCGGTAGAGGGTGTCCACCCGGGCCTGTGTCTGGCAGTAATCGGCGAAGTCAGCCAGCACCAGATAGGGGTCGCCGCCCTGCAGCAGGCTGTGCAGCATCATGTCAAAGGCGTGGCGGTCGCCCTGGCTGTAGTGGCCGGAGCCCAGCTCATCGATGATGGCCTTCAGACGTTTGTCCTGCCGATAGAGGCGGAGCGGGTCGTAGCCGGCGGCCAGGGTCGCCTTCACCTCTTCGACGGTCAGGCCGAAGATGAAGATATTCTCTTCTCCCACCTGCTCGGCGATCTCGACGTTGGCGCCGTCCAACGTACCCACGGTCAGCGCGCCGTTCAGGGCCAGCTTCATGTTACCAGTGCCGGAGGCCTCTTTCCCCGCGGTGGAGATCTGCTCTGATACGTCGGCCGCCGGGATCATCAGCTCGGCCAGGGAGACGCGGTAGTCGGGTAGAAAGGCGACCTGCAGGCGATCCTTGACCCGCGGGTCGCTGTTGATGACCTCTGCCACCCGGTTGATGGCATAGATGATGTTTTTGGCCAGGTAGTAGCCCGGCGCTGCCTTGGCCCCGAACAGGAAGACGCGCGGAGCTCGATCGGCGTTGGGATTGGCGCGCAGCTCATGGTACAGGGAGAGGATATGCAGCAGGTTGAGGTGCTGACGCTTGTACTCATGCAGCCGCTTGATCTGTACGTCGAAGATGGCGTCGGTATTCAGCGTCAGCCCCTGGGTCTGCCGAACGTAGTGGGCCAGCGCCGCTTTATTCTGCTGCTTGATCTGACGGTACGCCGCGCGGAACCCGGTCTGGCCGGCATAGGGCTCCAGCGCGCGGAGGGCATCCAGATCGTTGGCCCATTCGCGCCGTAGTGTATTGTCGATCAGCGTAGACAGGGCCGGGTTACACTGCTTGAGCCAGCGGCGCGGGGTGATCCCGTTGGTCACGTTATGGAATTTTTGCGGCCACAGCTGGTGGTACTCGGGGAACAGATCGCTTTTGACCAGCGCCGAGTGCAGCTGCGCGACGCCGTTGACGGCAAAGCCGGCGACGACGCACAGGTTGGCCATGCGCACCCGTCGATCGTGTACGATAGCGACGCGTTGCCACAGCGCCTTATCGCCCGGCCAGCGCTGCTCGACCAGCTCGCGGAAGCGGGCGTTGATCTGGCGGATGATGTCATGGTGGCGCGGGAGCAGGCTGCGGATCAGGCTTTCGCTCCAGCACTCCAGCGCCTCTGGCATCAGCGTATGGTTGGTGTAGGCAAAGGTCTGGCCGGTGATGGCCCAGGCCTGATCCCAGTCCATGCCGTGCTCATCGAGCAGAATGCGCATCAGCTCGGGGATGGCGATGGTCGGGTGCGTATCGTTGAGCTGGATGACCTCATACTGCGCCAGATCGTCGATACGGCGCCCGGCCAGATGGTGTCGGCGCAGGATATCGGCCAGCGAGCAGGCGCAGTGGAAGTATTGCTGCATCAGGCGCAGCCGTTTGCCGGCCGGGTGGTTATCGTTGGGATAGAGTATCTTGGTCAGCTTGGCGGCCTCTATTCCCTGGCGCTCGGCGCGCAAAAACTGCCCGCGATCAAAGCTGTCGAGATCGAAGGGATGATCGTGACAGGCGACCCACAGACGCAGCGGCTGGCTGATGCCGTTGCGGTAGCCGACTACCGGCAGATCGCGCGCGACGCCGCGCAGGGTTAGCGCCGGCTGCCAGCGCAGCGCGCCGTTTTCACGCAGCAGTTTGCCGCCCAGGCTGACGTGGACATCCCGCGCCCGATTGTGACGCATCCACGGGTAGTCGTCCCGCTCCCAGGCATCCGGGGCCTCCTGCTGCTGGCATGCCTGAAAGGACTGGCGGAACAGTCCATACTGGTAGCACAGGCCATAGCCGATGGCCGGCTGTTTAACGCAGGCCATGGCGTCGAGGAAGCAGGCCGCCAGGCGGCCGAGGCCGCCGTTGCCCAGCGCCGGATCGACCTCTTGCTCCAGCAGATCGCTTAACGCGATGTCATAGCGTTCAAGGGCCTGGGCGACGGCGGGATACCAGTCTAGATTGAGCAGATTATTGCCGGTCAGGCGGCCGATGAGAAACTCCATCGACAGATAGTTTACGCGGCGTTGGCCATCGTCGGACGCGCTGGCCGGGCGGGTTGCGGCCGCCAGCTGCGCCGAGCAGGCCAGGCTGACCGCCTGCCACCACTGATGCGGCGTCATTTGCGCTGCGCTCTCCATTCCCAATCCTTGCCAGTGGCGGGTCAGCGCCGCGTGGAAAGCCTGCTGATCGAACGGGGTATACGACATAGGCATCTCTCTCAAAGCGTCAAAATGAAAGTATTAAGTATGATGGCCATCCTGACGATCTCGCCGAGTGAAAACATCCTCCCGTCGTCGGCTGAGCTGGGGAGGAGCCACAGGGCGTAGTCAGAAGTGTGATCGGTGCCGCGCTATAGCAGGGCTATAATCACGTTACGTTACCGTTTCGCGCTGTACTGATCGTCGGGTTATAACAGCAAAATATGGACTATTAGCGGCGATTGAGCGGCAAATGAGATTAACTCGGTAAAAAATGTGATCAGCCGCAATTTCCTGTTATTGGGGGCTGAACCCCGGTTGCAATAGCGCGCGCATTGTCAGACCTTAAAGGACAGCTATTAATTACGAGGCGCAAAATAAATAGGCGCCCGTAGCGGCGATTTCTGGGGCAGGGTGTCGCTCCTGCGCGCGAACCGGCACGGGCCGAGCGCCGAGGAGGGACACCGGAAGGGGTACGGGTAACTATGCTGATTCCGTCGAAATTAAGCCGTCCGGCGCGGCTGCAGACTACGGTGGTGCGGGAACATTTACTGACCAGACTGGATGCGGCGCGTAATTACCGTCTGGTGTTGGTCAATGGCCCCGCAGGGTACGGTAAGACGACCCTGATGGCGCAGTGGGCGCAGGAGAAGGCACACCTGGGCTGGTATTCGCTGGATGAAAGCGACAACCAGCCGGAGCGCTTTGCCAGCTACCTGATTGCCGCCCTGCAGCAGGCCACCGGCGGCCACTGCGCTAAAAGCGAGGCGATGAGCCAGAAGCACCAGTATGCCACGCTGTCTGCGCTGTTCTCCCAGCTGTTCATTGAACTGGCCGATTGGCAGACGCCGCTGTATCTGGTGATCGACGATTATCATTTGCTCACCCATCCTCCGCTGCATGAGGCGATGCGCTTCTTCCTGCGTCATCAGCCCGATAATCTGACCCTGTGTCTGATGTCACGCACGCTGCCCCCGCTGGGGATTGCCAATTTGCGGGTGCGTGAGCAGCTGCTGGAGATCAATACCCGTCAGCTGGCCTTTAATCACCGCGAAGCCAGCCAGTTTTTTCATCAGCGTCTGAGTGCGCCGCTGGCCGATGACGAAATGCATGCGCTGTGCGATGAGGTAGAAGGCTGGCCGACGGCGCTGCAGCTGATCGCGCTGTCGGCGCGTCAGTCATCGGCCCAGGCTCAGGCATCGGCTCGCCGCCTGGCACGCATCAATGCTACGCATCTGGCGGACTACCTGGCGGATGAGGTGCTGGATCGGGTGGATGACGATACGCGCGGCTTTCTGCTGCAGTGTTCGGCGCTGCGTTCGATGAACGACGCGCTGATCTGCGCTCTGACCGGCGAGGAGGAGGGCCAGCTGCGTCTGGAGGAGCTGGAGCGGCAGGGGCTATTTATCCACCGTATGGACGGCGACGGGGAGTGGTTCTGTTTTCACCCGCTGTTCGCTCACTTCCTGCGCAGCCGTTGCCAGCGGGAGATGGCGAGCATACTGCCGCAGCTGCACCGCCGCGCGGCGCAGGGTTGGCTGGATCAGGGGTTTCCGGCGGAGGCGATCCACCACGCGCAGGCGGCCGGAGACACGGCGTTGCTGCGCGATATTCTGCTGCAGCACGCTTGGGCGCTCTTCCACCAGAGTGAGCTGGCGCTGCTGGAGTCCTGCCTGAATACCCTGCCGTACGACGTGTTGATCCAGAATCCCAGCCTGGCGCTGCTGCAGGCCTGGCTGGCGCAGAGTCAGCACCGCTACGGTGAGGTCAACACGCTGCTGGCGCGCGCCGAGCAGGAGATGGGGCTGCGTCAGATCTCGCTAGAGGCGGCGCTGCAGGCCGAGTTCGACGCGCTGCGAGCCCAGGTCGCGATCAATGGCGGGCGACCGCACGATGCCGAGCGCTTAGCGACTGAGGCGCTGCGCCATCTGCCGATCGGCAGCTATTACAGCCGGATCGTGAGCAGCTCCGTGTTAGGCGAGGTGCTGCACTGTAAAGGGGTTCTGGCGCGGGCGCTGCCGATGATGCAGCAGACCGAGCAGGTGGCTCGTCGCCACCAGACCTACCACTATGCTCTGTGGGCGCTGCTACAGCAGAGTGAGATCCTGATAGCCCAGGGGTTCTTGCAGGCCGCCTACGAGACCCAGGATAAGGCCTTTGAACTGGTCGACGAGCAGCATCTGCAGCAGCTGCCGATGCATGAGTTTTTACTGCGCATCCGCGCCCAGGTGCTGTGGTCGTGGATGCGGCTAGACGAGGCGGAGCGCGCGGCGCGCGATGGGCTGGCGGTGCTGGCCAACTTTGAACCGCAGCAGCAGCTGCAGTGTCTGGCGCTATTGGCCAAGTGCTCGCTGGCGCGCGGCGATCTGGATAACGCCGGACAGCATCTGCGCCGCTGCGAAACCCTGCTGCAGGCCGGAAACTATCACAGCGACTGGCTGGTGAATGCGGATAAGGCACGGGTGATCTACTGGCAGATTACCGGCGATCGTCAGGCGGCCAGTCGCTGGCTGCTGCAGGCGGTGCGCCCGGCGGCGTCGGATAACCACTTTTTACAAGGGCAGTGGCGTAATATCGCGCGGGTTCAGATCATGCTGGGACAGTATGATGAGGCTCAGGCGGTGCTAGAGCAGCTGAATGCGGCGGCGCGTCGGCTGCGCCTGGTCAGCGATCTGAACCGTAACCTGCTGCTGAGCAACCTGCTGTATTGGCACACGGATCGCAAAAGCGAAGCCCTGCGCGTGCTGATGGAGGCGCTGAGCCTGGCCAATCGCACCGGCTTTGTCAGCCACTTTGTCATTGAGGGTGAGGTGATGGCCCAGCAGCTGCGTCAGCTGCTGCAGCTCAATACCCTGCCGGAGATGGAGGTGCATCGTGCTCAGCGGATTCTGCGTGATATTAACCAGCATCACCGGCATAAGTTTGCCCATTTTGACGAACAGTTCGTCGAGCGTTTGCTGAACCATACCCAGGTGCCGGAGCTGATCCGTACCAGTCCGCTGACCCAGCGCGAATGGCAGGTGCTGGGGCTCATCTATTCGGGCTACAGCAACGAGCAAATCGCCGATGAGCTGGCGGTGGCGGCGACCACCATTAAAACCCATATCCGCAATCTGTATCAGAAACTGGGGGTGGCACACCGTCAGGAGGCCGTGCGTCAGGCGCAGGATATCATGCGTCTGATGGGCTATGGGGTCTGATCAGCGCCAGATCAGCAGTACGCAGGCGGCGGTCAGCGTCCCCATGGCCAGGTTAAAGGTGAACCAGGCGCGTCGGCTTTGCAGCAGGCGCCCGATCAGGGTGCCGAAGCCTAACCACAGCGCGCCGGCCAGCAGATTGACCAAGAGCATTCCCAGGCTGATGGCGGCGATGGTCATCAGATAGCGCTCGCCGGGCAGGCTAAAGCTGGTTACCGCGCCCAGGGCCATCAGCCAGGCCTTAGGGTTCAGAAACTGCAGCAGCCAGCCCTGTCGCCAGCTGACGGTGTCGTCTAAGGCGACGCTACCGTCGCTCAGGCGGGTATAGCGCGACGTCGCCACCTTCCAGGCGATATACAGCAGGTAGAGGCTGCCCGCGCCTTTGAGCAGGGTGTGCAGCGTCGGGTAGAGCAGCAGTAGGCTGCCAACGCCAAAGGCGATCAGCAGCAGCAGCGTTTGCATGCCTAGCATGATGCCGAGCATGAGCGGCAGCGAGCGGTAAAACCCCAGATTGGCGCTGGAGCTGGTCAACAGCATATTGTTGGGGCCTGGGGTCACGGCTGCAACCCACAGGAAACCCAGCAGGGAGAGAAACAGAGGGCTGTCCATGCTAAACCGGCTCCAATTTTGTGCCTAGGGGGTGTTTTGACCCTAACAGTGTGTTATTGATGGTACAAGTATTCCCCGGATGAATTTTCTTCACGCAGCATGAGTGTTTCCACCTTTTCACCGCCCCGCGCCCTACGCAATCCGCACCTGCAGACGATCTTGCCGCGGCTGCTGCGCCGGCGCGCCCTATTGACGCCGGTGTGGCAGCGTTTAACCCTACCGGACGGCGATTTTATCGATCTGGCCTGGAGCGAAGCTCCGCAGCCCGCCCGTCATAAACCGCGGGTGGTTCTGTTCCATGGTCTGGAGGGCAGCGTGCATAGCCCTTATGCCCACGGCCTGCTGCACGCCTGTCGGGAGGCCGGCTGGCTGGCGGTTGTGATGCACTTTCGTGGCTGCAGCGGTGAGCCCAACCTGACGCCGCGTTTTTACCACTCCGGGGAAACCGGGGACGCGCGCTTTTTTCTGGCGTGGCTGCGCCGCACTTTCGGTCAGGTGCCCACCGCGGCGGTCGGGTTTTCCCTGGGGGGTAATATGCTAGGTTGTTATCTGGCCGAAGAGCAGGCGCAGGCCCCGCTGGAGGCCGCGGTCATGGTCTCGGCGCCGCTGGTGCTGTCGGCCTGCGCGACGCATCTGGAGCACGGCGTGGCGCGGATTTACCAGCGTTACCTGTTACATGAGCTCAAGCAGAGCGCCCGGCGTAAGCTGCGCCGCTATCCGGAGATGCTGGATCTCGATCCGCTACAGCTGCGGCGTATGCGCAGGCTGCGCGAATTTGACGATCAGATCACCGCACGCCTGCACGGGTTTCGCGATGCGGATGACTACTATCGGCGCTGCAGTGCCCTGCCGCGGCTGCCGACGATCCGTCAGCCGCTGTTGATCATTCAGGCGCGCGACGATCCCTTTATGACGTCGGCGGTGATCCCGCCGCCGGGATCGCTGCCGTCCAATATCGAATACCAGCTGACGGCGTTTGGCGGCCACGTCGGCTTTATCGGCGGTACGCTGCGACATCCTCTTCCGTGGCTGGAGCAGCGCATTCCCGCCTGGTTAGCCCCCTATTTGGAGTAAAACGCGTGATCATTCCCTGGCAACTGATAGCCCCAGAGACGCTGGATAGCCTGATCGAGGCCTTCGTCCTGCGTGAGGGGACCGACTATGGCGAACAGGAGAGGTGCCTGGCGCAGAAGGTGGAAGATGTGCGGCGCCAGCTGAAGTGCGGTGAGGCGGTCGTGGTATGGTCCGAGCTGCATGAAAGCGTCAATATTATGCCGCGCAGCCAGTTTAAGGGCGCGGATTAGCGCACGTTGGCGTATTTTCCCCGCGGCGCCCGGCGCCGCACTGTGCAAATAAAAGGCAAAAGCGCCGCGAACGGAGAAAAAACGGCGGCGAACAGTGAGCTATTCCATGCTGAAGCGAGACAGTGCGAGACAGTAAGGCCAAGCTATGTTACAAACTAAGCCGACATGCACCTTTAATGGAATGAAGCGGGTATAGATCAAGATCGCCGGGGATCATCTCCCTTAGGCTATGGAAACTATATTCGACAAGTGCAGTGCTATAGCAGGTTACTAGGCAGTTTCCCGGCCCCGTCCGGCGGGGGTGCGTTTGGCGCACCGGGGATGCGATAACAACAGAGGATAATAGCGAATGGTTCTCGGCAAACCGCAAACAGATCCAACTCTCGAATGGTTCCTGTCCCATTGCCATATTCATAAATATCCGTCCAAAAGTACCTTGATTCACCAGGGTGAAAAAGCGGAGACGCTTTATTACATCGTAAAGGGATCTGTAGCGGTACTGATTAAGGATGAAGAGGGTAAGGAGATGATCCTCTCCTACCTGAACCAGGGCGACTTCATTGGCGAGCTGGGGCTGTTTGAGGAAGGGCAGGAGCGCAGTGCCTGGGTGCGGGCGAAGACCGCCTGTGAGGTGGCTGAAATTTCCTACAAGAAATTCCGTCAGCTGATCCAGGTTAACCCGGATATTCTGATGCGTCTGTCTGCCCAGATGGCGCGTCGTCTGCAGGTCACGTCAGAGAAAGTCGGTAACCTGGCCTTCCTGGATGTGACTGGCCGTATTGCCCAGACGTTGCTGAATCTGGCCAAGCAGCCGGATGCGATGACGCACCCAGACGGCATGCAGATTAAGATCACCCGTCAGGAGATCGGCCAGATCGTGGGCTGCTCCCGTGAAACGGTAGGACGTATTCTGAAGATGCTGGAGGATCAGAACCTGATCTCGGCACACGGTAAAACCATCGTCGTCTACGGGACGCGTTGATTTTGCGCCCGCGCCGCATGGGCGGCGCGGAATCTTCAACCCATCCCCAGGATGGTGCTCATGTGGCGGCGGTTTATCTACCACCCTGAAGTGAACTATGCACTGCGCCAGACGCTGGTTTTGTGTCTGCCGGTGCTGTTCGGGCTGATGGTAGGCCAGCTGCAGCAGGGGCTGCTGTTTTCTCTAGTCCCAGTCTGCTGCAATATCGCCGGTCTTGACACCCCCCATAAACGCTTCTTTAAACGCCTCGCGGTGGGCGGCACCCTGTTTGCGCTCGGCAGCCTGTTACTGCAGATGGCCCTGCTGTGGTCGGTGCCGCTGCCGCTAGCCATGCTGCTTTTGGCGCTGCTGTTTGGCGTCAACGGCGAGATCAGTCCGCTGCACGCCCGTTTACTGCCGGCAACGCTGGTTGCGGCCATCTTCACCCTCAGCATGGTGGGGATGGTGCCCGTCTGGCAGGGGCCGCTGCTGTATTTGGTCGGCACGATTTGGTATGGCGCCTTCACCTGGTTTTGGTTTGTCCTGTGGAAAGGGCAGCCGATCCGCGAAACTCTGAATCAGCTGTACCTGGAGCTGGCGGACTACATCGAGGCCAAGTATAGCCTGCTCACGCAGCACAGTGACCCGCAGACGGCGCTGCCGCCGCTGCTGAACCGCCAGCAAAAGGTGATGGACCTTATCAGCGTTATCTACCAGCAGATGCACATGCTGTCCCTGGTCCATAACCCGGAGTATAAGCGGTTGGTGCGCTACTTTCAGGTGGCGCTGGATTTACAGGAGCATATTACCGTCAGCCTCTCCCAGCCGGAGGAGGTACAAACGCTGGTGGCGCGGAGCCAGGCGGAGGCGATCATCCGCCGCAATGCGCAGGTGGTGGCCGGGCGTCTGCGGGTGCTGGCGGATGACATTCTGTACCACCGCTACCCACAGCATTTCTCTATGCGCAGCGAGGTGTCGGCGCTGGAAAAGCTGGCCAGCCGCTACCCGGAGAATCCAGTTGGGCAGTTCTGTCTGCACCACTTTAGCCGGATGGCGCGTTTGCTGGAGCGACAGCGTCCGCTCTATCAGCGTCAGCTGATGGCGACCCAGCAGCGGCTGCCGTTCTGGCCGGCGCTGCGCGCCTACTGCTCCCTGAGGTCGGGCGCGCTACGCAACGCGCTGCGTCTGGGGCTGACGTTGGCGGCCGGCAGCAGGCTGGGGATCCTGCTGGCGCTGCCTAAGCCCTATTGGATCATGCTGACCACCATGCTGGTGATCCAGAATGGCTATAACGCGACGCGGGTGCGTATTCAGCACCGGGCGATGGGCACCTTTGCCGGTCTGATCATCGCCGCCGGCCTGCTGCAGCTGACGCTGAGCGAATATGTGATGCTGCTGGTGATGCTGCTGGTGACGCTGGGCGCCTACCTGGTGCTGCGTAAGAATTACGGTCTGGCGGTGATTGGCTTTACTGTCAGCGCCGTATTCACCCTGCAGCTGCTGGCGCTGAACGGCTCGCACTTTCTGGTGCCGCGCCTGGTGGACACGCTGCTGGGCTGTATTCTGGCCTTCGCCAGCACTATCTGGCTGTGGCCGCAGTGGCAGAGCGGGCTGCTGCGTAAAAATGCCCATCAGGCGCTGGAGGCCTATCAGGATGAGCTGCGCCTGTTGCTCTCCGCCGAGCCGGGTGTCAGTGAGCTAGCCTATGCCCGGATGCGCAGCAATCAGGCACAGAACACGCTCTACTCCTCGCTGAGCCAGGCGATGCAGGAGCCGGGCTTTGATTCGCGCTACCTGGCGGACATGCGGCTGTGGATCAGCCACAGCCAGTTTATTGTCGAGCATTTGAATGCCATGACCATTCTGGCGCGCGAGCACTATATGCTGACGTCGCGCCTGGCGCAGGACTATCTGCAGTGCGGCGAGATCGCGCTGCAGCTGTGTCAGCAGCGTCTGGAGCACGATGGCCCGAGCAGCAACGACAGCCAGGCGGTGCCGATACCGGAGCCGTCGCAGGGGATGCCGATGACGCCGATGGAGGTGCATCTGCGCCGCATTCTGTCGCACCTGCGCACCATGCATACCATTTCATCTATCGCCTGGCGCCAGCGCCCGCATCATGGGCTGTGGCTCAGCCGTCGACTGCGTGACTGATCCGGGAGCGCCGGCGATTTAGCCGCGCTGGCCGTAGTAGGCCTCCGGCCCGTGCTTGCGCCGGAAATGCTTATCGCGCAGCGCCCGATCCAGCGGGGCGAGCCGTGGGTTCAGACTATGGGTAATCCAGGCCATTTTGGCCACTTCCTCCAGCACCACCGCGTTATGCACCGCCTGCGCCGCGCTCTCTCCCCACGCGAAGGGGCCGTGCTGGTGAACGACGATCCCTGGCATGTGGCCCGGATCGCGCTGCGCCAGCGTTTCGATGATGACCAGCCCGGTGTGATGCTCATAGTCGTGGTCGATCTCGGCGGCGCTCAGCGCGCGGGTGCAGGGAATATCGCCATCGAAGTAGTCGGCGTGGGTGGTGCCGAGCGCTGGGATTGCCCGCCCCGCCTGTGCCCAGGAGGTCGCATGGGTCGAGTGGGTATGCACGATACCGCCCAGCTGCGGGTAGCGGCGGTACAGCGCCAGGTGGGTCGGGGTGTCGGATGAGGGGCGCAGCGCGCCAGCGACGATCTGCCCGTCAAGATCGACGACGACCATCTCATCGGGGGTCAGCGCCTCATAGGCGACGCCGCTGGGTTTGATGACGACGTAGCCGCGTTGGCGATCGATGGCGCTGACGTTGCCCCAGGTAAAGGTGACCAGCCCGTGGCGCGGCAGGGCCATGTTGGCCTGGTAGACCTGCTGTTTCAGCCGTTCCATGAGGCCTCCCGCGTCACCGCCAGTCCGGCACGTCGCATCCGTTCCAGAACCCAGTCGCGCGCCTCGCGCACCGCCTGCAGGGGGTCTTGGGCGCTTTCGCTCCATATCTCGATCAGGTAGGGGCCGCGGTAGCCATGGCGATCCAGCGTGCGGAAACAGGCCTCAAAGTCGACCACGCCGCTGCCGAAGGGGACATCCCGAAACTGGCCCGGCCGGGTGTCTTTGACATGTACGGCGACGATGCGGTCGATGCCCGCCGCCAGCTCCAGTTCGACGTCATTATCCCAGGCCGAAAGGTTGCCGATATCCGGGTAGATCTGGAACCAGGGGCTGCGCAGATAGCGGCAGTAGCCGAGCGCTTTGCTGACGGAGTTGAGCAGCGGCGTGTCCATGGTTTCCATGGCCAGCGTGACCTGCGCCCGGCTGGCCAGGATGACGGCCTGGCTCAGCCCCTCGCGGAGCAGCTGGCGCGTCAGGGAATTGCCCTGCTGATAGTAGACGTCGTATCCCGCCAGCTGAATCACCCGGATCCCCAGATCCTGTGCGAGGGTAATCGCGTGGGCCAGCAGCCGCAGCGCCTGGCGTCTGACCTCCTGATCCTCGCTGCCCAGCGGAAACCGGCGGTGGGCGCTGAGGCACAGGGAGGGAATACGCACGCCGCTGTGCGCCATCGCCGCCAGCAGCTCCAGACGCTGCTGGCGTGACCAGGTCAGTCGGGCCAGGCGGCGATCGCTTTCATCGATAGACATTTCGACGAAGTCGAACCCGAGCTGCGCGGCCTGCGCCAGGCGTCGTGGCCAGTCTTCGCCGGCGGGCAGCGCCTTTTCATAGATGCCCAGCGGCACCGTGGAATGCAGCATGTCGCGCTCCTTAGCCCCACAGCTGGGCGATACGCTGTTGGAAATGGTGGGCGGCGGCCAGCGGATCGTCGGCCTCGCGGATGCTGCGCCCAGCGATGAAAACATGCACCGGGATCCCCTGAAACAGCGGCAGATCGTCCAGGGTGAGGCCACCGGTCACCGTGACGCGAAAGCCCATGTCGCTCAGGCGGCGTATGGCGTCGATATCCGCCTGCCCCCAGGCCACCCCCGTCGCCTGTGCGTCGCGGCTGCGGTGGTAGACCACCTGACCGATACCCGCCTGGCGCCAGGCCTGTGCCTGCTCCCAGGTCCAGTAGCCGGTCAGCTCTATCTGCAGATCGCCGCCGAACGCCTGCGCGACCGCCAGCGCGTTCTTGGTCGTAGCGATATCGGCGCAGCAGATCACGGTGATCCAGTCGGCGTTGGCCTCAAAACACATGCGCGCCAGGATGGCGCCGGCATCGGCAATTTTGGCGTCGGCCAGGATGATCTTGTGGGGATAGAGCGCCTTGAGATCGCGTATGGCGCGCACGCCCTCGCCGACGCACAGTATCGTGCCGACCTCGATGATATCGACGGCTTCGGCGATCTGCCGGGTAGTGAGGTAGGCCGCCTCCAGCGTCGGGTTATCCAGCGCGATTTGCAGCATAGGCAGGGACGGTATCATGAGGCGACTCCTTGGGGATGCGATGGGGTGGTTGCCGAATCGATGAGCGCCAGCACCTGCGCTGGCGTGCGGCAGGCGCGCAGGCGCGTAAAGTTGGCCTCATCCTCGAACAGGTCGACGATCTGACGGATACCGACCTCCTGATGGGTGTGGGCGTCGACGGCGGCCAGGGTGATCAGAATGTCCACCGGGTCGTTATCCTCATGGCCGAACGCGATCGGCGTACGCAGGGTGACCAGTGCAAAGCCGGTCTTGATCACACCCTCTTCCGGGCGCCCGTGCGGCATGGCCAGCCCCGGAGCCAGCACAAAGTAGGGGCCAAAGCGCGCGACGCTATCCAGGATGGCCCGGTAGTAGCGTGGCTCTACGACACCGGCGCTGACCAGGAGATCCACGCCGATCCTGACGGCCGCAGGCCAGTCCGCCGCCTCGGCCTGTAGGCGGATGCTGTGGTTTTCCTCCAGAGAGTCTCGCAGTTTCATCATGGCTCCTTAGCTGAGGTCCTGGGGGAAATGGGCGCGGATGACCTCCAGCAGCCTGGGGCCGAACTCTTCTGCCGACAGCATATTGCGCACCCCGACCACGTATTTATTGCCGCTGACGCTGATCTCGCCGGCGACGTGGGTGGAGGCAATGATGATATCTGCGCCGCTCAGCTCCGATTTATACTCGCCGACCGCGCAGCTGTTGATGCTGTGGTCAACGCCCTGCTGGGTTAGAAACTGATCCACCTTCATCTTCATGATCATTGAGCTGCCTTGGCCGTTACCGCAGACGGCGAGAATGCGTACTGTCATGATGTTTCTCCATGGAGTTAGTGTGTTGTGCCGCGCGCCGGATCGGTCTGCGCCGCCTCTTCTGCCCGCAGGCTGCGCCCGGCAACCAGCATGTAAGCCAGGGCGATCAGCAGCAGAACGCCCATAAACCACAGCCCCAGCGTCAGCCCCTGGATCATCGGCGGAGCCAGGATGGACCAGTCGGCCATCCCCATCCAGGCGCTGAGCCCGGTAAGTTTGACGGCCCAGACGCAGCCGAAGATTTCAATCATGCCCATGACCAGACAAATCTTGATGGCTGCCCGCCAGCCGCCGAAGTGGTTGGCAAAGACGCCGATCGTCGCGTTGGAGAAGAACATGGGGATAAAGCCGGGGATGATCAGGATAGGCGACCCCAGCAGGATCAGGATGCCGATGGCGATTAGCTGCCCGATGGTACCCCAGATAAATCCCCAAACGACGGCGTTGGGGGCAAAGCTGTAGATGGCCGCGCAGTCGATGGCCAGCACGGCGCCGGGGATCAGGCGCTGGGAGATGCCGGTGAAGGCCTCGGACAGCTCCGCGACAAACATGCGCACGCCCTGAACGATGATGAAGATCGCGACGGCGAACTGGAAACCGGTCTGCAGGATGTAGATACTCCAGTGGATTTTCCCCGCCATCAGCTGGACGGTGTCCAGCCCGAAAGAGCCGAGGATCAGCCCGAAGAACAGGGTCATCACGATCGCGGTCGAGACGATATTGTCGTGGAAGATATTCAGCCAGCCGGGCAGCCTGAGATCTTCCACGCTCTCCTCCCTGCGCCCCAGATAGGGGGCCAACCGATAGGCCAGCCAGGAGGCAAACTGCTGCTGATGGCCAATGGAGAAGCCGCAGCCGTCGGTGACCTCCTGAGAGGGGCGATACATCATGTTGGCGGTGATGCCCCAGTAGAGCGAGACCAGCAGCGCGCTGCACAGGATCGTGGTCCACATGGGATAGCCGAAGATATAGAACACCACGGCGATAAGCCCGGCCTGCTGAAACATGATGTGGCCGGTCAGCATGATGGTGCGGATGCCGGTGAGGCGGCGCAGCAGGACGTAGAGAATGTTCAGCGCCAGCGCCAGCAGCACGGTATAGCCTACCCAGCTGTAGGCGTCGCCCATGCGCTCGATGGTGGCCATCATCGAGGCGTAGGTGTCTGAAATGGCTCCGTTGATGTGATAGACCTCGGACATCTTGGCCACCACCGGTTTGAAGGTTGACGTCAGGATGCCGGAGCCCGCCTGCAGCAGCATAAAGCCGATGATGGTTTTGATCGTGCCTTTGATGATCACCGTCGCCGATTTACGCAGCAGCAGGTAGCCGAGGCAGGTGACAATCCCCAGCAGCAGGGGGGCATTGGTCATCACCTGATTGAAAAAAATCAGAAAGGCACGGTACAGAATATCCATAGCGTTCTCCGTTCGGCGTGGATCCTGAGCGCGGATCCGGGGGATCGCGCTCAGGGCTGTGTATAATTCGACCACTCTAGCAATCGTTAAAAATCACTTAAAGATTAAATATGATCATTTGTGATTGTGATCTCAACTTGTCGATCGCCTCGCGGGTGGGCGTTCCTTGGGCTTCATCGCACGTCGCTGTATTTTTATCTGCATGATTATAAATAATAATTTATTTTTTAGTGGCCGTTGCGCCGTAGTGCGGAGGGATAGCCTCTTGTATCGGGTATCCCTTGATCTCACGTCACTATGCTATTGCAATCAAAATTGATCTAAATATGATTAATATTGATTTTATGTGCTGCACTGGTGAGCCGATAGGAGGCCGACGATGAGTAAACTTGATGGCATTACCCGCGAGTCCTGGATCCTGAATACGTTTCCGGAGTGGGGAACTTGGCTGAACGAGGAGATAGAGCAGACGACGGTGGATCCCGGCAGCTTTGCGATGTGGTGGCTGGGCTGTACCGGGATCTGGCTGAAGTCGGAGGGGGGGCGAATCTGTGCGTCGATTTTTGGTGTGGAACCGGTAAGCGCAGCCACGCCAATCCGTGGATGGCGGCGGGGCACCAGATGCAGCGGATGGCTGGGGTGCAGAAGCTGCAGCCCAATCTGCGCACCTCGCCCTTTGTGCTCGATCCCTTTGCCATCCGCGAGATCGATGCGCTGCTGGCGACCCACGACCATAATGATCATATCGATATCAATGTGGCGGCCGCTGTGCTGCGCAATGCGGCGCCGGACGTCCCCTTCATCGGTCCGCAGCGCTGCGTCGATCTGTGGGTCTCTTGGGGGGTGCCGCGCGAGCGCTGCCGGGTGGTGGTCCCCGGCGATACGGTGCGAATCAAAGATACAGAGATCGTGGCGCTGGACGCCTTCGACCGCACCGCTCTGATCACGCTGCCGCCGTCGGAGCGGGCGCAGGGTACGCTGCCCGACGGTATGGATCTGCGAGCGGTTAACTACCTGTTTAAGACGCCTGCCGGTTCGCTGTATCACAGCGGCGACTCCCACTACTCTAACTATTATGCCAAGCACGGCAACGATCATCGCATCGACGTGGCGCTCGGCTCCTATGGCGAGAACCCGCGCGGGATCACCGATAAGATGACCAGCGCCGATGTCCTGCGGATGGCCGAGGCGCTGAAGGCCAAAGTGGTGATCCCGTTTCATCACGATATCTGGTCTAACTTCCAGGCCGATCCGCAGGAGATCCGGGTGCTGTGGCAGATGAAGAAAGATCGTTTGGGCTACGGCTTCACCCCCTTTATCTGGCAGGTGGGTGGTAAGTTTACCTGGCCACAGGATCAGGGGCGGCTGGAGTATCACTACCCGCGCGGCTTTGACGACTGCTTCACCCAGGAGCCAGACCTGCCCTTTAAGGCCTTTTTGTAGCCGGGCGGCGGCGGTATCTGCGGCAGGGATACCGCCCGATTTGTTTCCCCGCGGCTTTCAAATATACTCATGTTGTAATCATAACTGAGCCTGGATTTTCATGACGGAATCACAACGACATCAGACCCTGCTGGAGATGCTGCAGCAGGATGGCTTTGTCAGCGTTGAGCAGCTGATCGCGAGCCTGCAGATATCGCCGGCGACGGCGCGGCGCGATATCAATAAGCTGAATGACGCCGGTAAGCTGAAAAAGGTGCGCAACGGCGCGGAGGCCGTGAGCCCCAATCGTATGGCCTGGACGCCGATGAATATCCACCGGGCGCAGAATCACGATGAAAAGGTGCGCATTGCCCGCGCGGCCTCGCGGCTGGTACAGCCGGGTGAAAGCGTGGTGATCAACTGCGGCTCGACGGCGTTTTTGCTGGGGCGGGAGCTTTGCGGACGCGATGTGCAGGTGATTACCAACTATTTGCCGTTGGCTAACTACTTGATAGATCAAGAGCATGATAGCGTGGTGATCATGGGGGGACAGTATAATCGCACCCAGGCGATCACGCTGGCACCGGCGGACGGCGATGCCTCGCTGTATGCTGGACACTGGATGTTTACCAGCGGTAAGGGGTTGACCCCGGAGGGGCTGTACAAGACCGATATGCTGACGGCGATGGCAGAGCAGAAGATGCTGAGGTACGCCGGTAAGCTAGTGGCGCTGGTGGACAGCAGCAAGGTGGGACAGCGGGCCGGCATGCTGTTTGCGCGCGCCGGGCAGATCGACATCCTGATCACCGGTCATGATGCCCCGGCGGAGGTGGTCGCGCGCCTGCGCGAGTGCGGCGTGCGGGTTGAGTTAGTGTAAACGGGAAAGGCCAGAAAGCCGCGCGCCGCGCGGCAGATCACGCGATGGGGGCCGTCGTGCCGGCCCGCCTGACGGTATCAGTAGTAAGAGTGGTCGCCGCGCTGATGCTCGGTCAGATCGCGTACGCCCTTCAGCTCTGGGAAGCGCTGCAGCAGCTCTTTCTCGATCCCCTCTTTCAGAGTGTAGTCCACCATGGAGCAACCGTTGCAGCCGCCGCCGAACTGCAGAATGGCGTAGCCTTCATCGGTGATCTCCATCAGCGAGACGCGACCGCCGTGGCCCGCCAGCTGGGGGTTAATCTGCGATTGCAGAATATACTCCACGCGCTCGATCAGCGGCGCATCGTCGGCGACTTTACGCATCTTGGCGTTGGGGGCTTTTAGGGTCAGCTGCGAGCCGAGCTGATCGGTAACAAAGTCGATCTCGGCATCTTCAAGGAACGGGGCGCTGATTTCGTCGACATAGGCGCTCAGTTGCTCAAAGTCCAGCTTACGGTCATTGGCTTCTACGGCGTCCGGCGGGCAGTAGGATACGCCGCACTCCGCATTGGGCGTACCGGGGTTAATGACAAAAACGCGGATCTGGGTACCCGGCTCCTGGTTTGCCAGCAATTTGGCAAAGTGCTCTTGCGCTGCTTCGGTAATACGGATCATGGCATCTGCTCAATAGTTGACTTCTCCGGTCGGTTATAATACGCCGATCGTAAAATGCTCACAAGGTGCGGCATAGGCAGATCGTCTCTACCGACATCACACCCTGTGCTATCAGCAGGCGGGAGATTTCGCTCAGGGTACTGCCGGTGGTGATCACATCGTCGACCAGCAGCACCCGCCGCCCGGCCAGCGCCCGGTGCGCGGCGAAGGCACCGCGCAGGTTGCGCCGCCGCTGCGCCGCGCTGAGCCCCTGCTGGGGCGGGGTTCGCCGAGTGCGCCAGAGCCACTGCGGGCGGAACTCGGCCTGCAGCCAGCGCGCTAGCCAGCGGGCCAGTTCGGCGGCCTGGTTGTAGCCGCGCTGCCAGTGGCGTAGGCGGTGCAGCGGCACCGGCAGGATGATCTCGGGGCGCGCCCGCGGCGCGCTGCGGCGATCCTGCAGGTAGCGCAGCAGCATCAGCCGGG
Source organism: Edwardsiella sp. EA181011 (assembly GCF_000800725.1). NCBI lineage: Bacteria > Pseudomonadati > Pseudomonadota > Gammaproteobacteria > Enterobacterales > Hafniaceae > Edwardsiella > Edwardsiella sp. EA181011. Next base: position 903,423 of record NZ_CP011364.1, read on the forward strand.
CCAACGGCACGGCCAGCGGCCATTCCGCGCGGTATTTCAAGCGCTGTACCAACGGCGCCAGCGGTGGTAGATAGCCGCTGACAAACGTCAGCCTCTGCCAGGGCGGCGGCCGCAGCAGGCAGCGGCCGCAGGGGTGATGGATATCTGCACTGGGCAGCCCACAGCGGGGACAGCAGGGCGGCGGCGCGGGCAGCGCCCGACGGCAGGCGCTACAGATACCGACCGGCGCCCGTAGGGGAAGGCGGCAGATCGCGCAGCGTCCGTGAAGTGATACCATAGGCACCGTCCTGAAAGGTCCAAGGTGAAAGGAGACCATAACCGATGAGTGCGCTGTTTTGGCATACCTGCGGCGCGGGTAAGCGCGATCTTGTGCTGCTGCACGGCTGGGGACTGAATGCCGAAGTGTGGCGTTGCATTGTCCCCCAGCTCTCTGCGCAGTTTCGCCTGCACCTGGTCGATCTGCCCGGCTATGGGCGCAGCGGCGGCGATACGCCGTATTCGCTGGCGGAGATGACGCAGCGGGTGCTGGCGCAGGCGCCGGAGCGGGCGCTATGGCTGGGCTGGTCGCTGGGGGGGCTCGTCGCGACTCAGGCGGCCCTGCATCACCCGCAGCGGGTCAGCGGTTTAATCACCGTCGCCTCTTCGCCCTGTTTTACGGCGCAGACGGCGTGGCCGGGGATCCGTGGCGATGTGCTGCATCATTTTCAATCACAGCTGCGTGATGATTTTCAGCGTACGGTGGAGCGTTTTCTGGCGCTGCAGACGCTGGGGACAGACAGCGCCCGGCAGGATGCCCGCGCGCTGAAGTCGGTGGTGCTGGCGCAGCCGATGCCGTCGGCGGCAGTCTTGAACGGGGGGCTGTCCCTGCTGCGCGAAACCGATCTGCGCCCGCAGCTGGCGACGCTGGCGCCGCCGTGGCTGCGCCTCTATGGCGCGCTGGACGGCCTGGTTCCGCGCCGGGTGGTGCCGCTGGTGGATGCGCTCAGCCCGCGCGGTCGCTCGCTGATTATTCCCGGTGCCGCCCATGCCCCCTTTATCTCTCATCCCGCGCCGTTTTGCGCCGCGCTGTGTGATTTTGCCGGCGGGGCGTCGGCATGATGGGATGAGACAAAAAAAAGCAGCCGTATCTGCGGCTGCCTGTCGAGGGGCGTCAATGGCTACGGCGCGCGTTTAGTGCAGCGTGCGTATCCGATAGACGACGGTTTCACATTTTTTCTGCGCTTCGGGGCAGCCTTTACAGCTGCCGCTCAGGCATCCGCTATCCATATCATCGACCTTTTCCACACATCCCATGTGCTCCAGGCGCTCCAGCATGGCGCGTACCAGGGCCGGCGTACCGCCGACCTCACGGCACAGGCGCTGTAGCTCAATGCGCCCATGCAGTGCGACGGTATCCCGGACTTGCAGTAAGGTAGTCATCATGGCGCTCCGTTAGGGGGATCAGTGGCAGCTGCCGCTATTATTGCAGCAGCAGCTGGCGCTGGCGGCGTTACTCAGGCGCACGGTAACCCGTTCGCGAGAGCGGCGCAGTACGATCAGCAGCGCCAGGTTAAATAGTATGACGATGCTGATGGCGATCAGGCTGTAGTCCGGATGGGCGCTGAAGTTGACCACCTGGTAGTACAGGGTCGCCAGTGAATAGGCTACGTTCAGCCCCCAGCCGATGGAGAACAGCATCCAGCCGCGGCTGCTTTCACGGGCGATGGCGCCCATGACCGATACGCAGGGGACGTACAGCAGCACGAAGATCAGGTAGGCATAGGCGGCGCTGGCGCTGCCAAATTTGCTGCTCATTACCCCCATGGAACCGCTGCCCATTTCACCGTCGCCCTTGCTGGCTTCGATGGGGTTGGAGAGGACGCTGATACTGAAGGTATCCTTCAGCCCCTGCCACGTCTCATCCAGCGCCTCTTTCAGGCCGCCGGCCAGGCTATAGCTCTGCGGATCGAACGTTTCTTCATTGATATGTTCGGCGGTATACAGGGTGTTCAGGGTGCCGACGACTACCTCTTTGGCCATGGCGCCGGTCACCAGACCGACGGTGGCCTGCCAGTTGTCCTCTTTGACGCCAATCGGCTGCAGCAGCGGCGTCAACACTTTACTGGTCGTGGCCAGCGCGGAATCGTTGAGGTCGCTGACCGGCTTACCGCTGAAGGAGAAGCTGTTCAGCGCGCCGATAAAGATACTGACGATGATGATCACGCGGCCGGCGCGGATCACAAAGCCCTTCAGGCGCTGCCAGGTCTGCAGCAGCAGACTTTTGAGATGGGGTACGTGGTAGACCGGCATCTCCATGACGAACGGCGAGGACTCCCCGCGCATCAGGGTATGCTTCAGCATCAGCCCGGTCAGGATGGCCATCACGATACCCAGCAGGTACAGCGAGAACACGACGAATGCGCCGTTCTGGCCAAAGAAGGCGGCGGAGAAGACGGCAAAGATGGCCAGCCGTGCGCCGCAGGACATAAAGGGTGCCATCAGTACGGTGATCAGCCGTTCACGCGGTGCATCCAGGGTTCGCGCCCCCATCACGGAGGGAACATTACAGCCGAATCCGACGATCAGCGGGACAAAGGATTTCCCGGGCAGCCCCAGCGCCTGCATCATCTTGTCGACGACAAACGCCGCGCGGGCCATGTAGCCGGAGTCCTCCAGAAAGGAGAGGAACAGGTACATCATGCCGATCTGCGGCACCAGCGGTAGTACGGTATTGATCCCGCCGCCGACCCCTTGGGCTAGGAAAATGGTCAGCCAGTCGGGGAAGTTCAGGGTTGCCCCCAGCCACTGGATCCCCTGAATAAACAGGGTGGCGGAGCCAATGTCAAACAGGGGCTGCAGTGCCCCGCCGATGTTGATGGCCAGCAGGAACATCAGGTACATCACCAGCAAGAAGATGGGGATCCCCAGCCAGCGGTTTAGGATCACCCGGTCGAGCTTTTCCGTCAGGTGGTTGGGCTGCGCCTGCTGGCTGTTACTGACGGCATCGCAGATATCGGTGATGCTTTGGTAGCGGGCGTTGGCGATGATCAGCGCCGGATCTTCGTTCAGGGTACGCTGCAGGGTGTCGCGCACCTCCGGCAGCAGCGCCAGCGCGTTGCTGGCCCGCGAGGAGCTGTAGATATCGCCCTCCAGCAGCTGCAGGGAAATCCAGCGGCGCTGCTGCATGGTCAGGGAGTCGGGCATCACCTGCGACAGGCGATCGACCTGGCTCAGCAGTAGCGGGGGATAGTCAACCAGCGCCTCCACCGCACAGACCGGCGGCATGTCGATGGCTCGCTTCAGGGCGCAGATCCCCTCGCTGCGGGTAGAGACCATCGGGATCACCGGGCAGCCCAGGCGCTTGGATAGGGCGTCGATGTCGATCTCAATCTGCTGGCTGCGGGCGATGTCCAGCATGTTGAGCGCGACGATGCAGGGGATACCCAGCTCCAGCAGCTGGAGCGTCAGGTAAAGGTTACGTTCCAGGTTTGCTGCATCCACCACGTTGACGATCAGGTCTGCGTCGCCGCTGAGGATGTAATGACAGGCGATCTGCTCATCCAGCGAGGTCTGTTCGGAGATGGTGGTCAGCGAATAGGTACCGGGCAGATCGACCAGCTTGACCTGATGCTGGGGCGTCGCGAACTGCCCCTCTTTACGTTCGACGGTGACGCCGGCCCAGTTGCCTACGCGCTGGCGCGCGCCGGTCAGCTGGTTGAACAGCGTGGTTTTCCCTGAGTTGGGGTTACCGATTAACCCGATGGTCAATTGTTTCATAATTTACTGTTTTTTTGGCGAAGACAGACACTGGCACGGGCGTGGCTCGCCCGCGCTATCCCTTGAGCATATGCCGATGAAGGTGGCTATGTGGTGCGTTCAGGCGCGCTGCTGCGCGCCGATGGTGGCGACGGCCGCGCTCTGCGGCGCAGGCTGCGGTTCACCCATCGGTTCAATATTCAGCAGTGCGAGATCTTTCTTACGCAGCACCAGGCTGACCCGGCGCGCCTTGACCTCAATGGGGTCGCCCAGCGGCGCGATACGCACCACCGTAAACGGCGAGCCGGGCAGGAATCCCAGCGAGAGCAGCTTTTGACGGTAGGCCGGACTGATATTCGGTGAAAAGCCCAATATTTTGTATTGATGACCCGGAAGAAGCCGATGCATATAAACCTTCTTACTGATTACGACAGTCATTGCGCTGAGCCTTCACTCGGGGACGCCGGCGGCATGGTGTTGGCTGGAGAGGGCGCCTGGGTGAACACGCAGTATAATAAAACTGATAATTGTTTTCATCTGTGTTTCAAGCCGAGCGTCACACGGCTTACGTCAACGGCGCCGTACGCTAAGGCGGCTACCGTCCTTACTATGGCTGTGTTTTAGCACTATTTTAAACAGTCCGCAAATGAGAATCATTCGTTAAAATGGTTAATGGAATGTGCCTATTTTTTGTATGGGATTGGGGGCGCCAGTGCCATCGTATGCTACCCGCCGTCGTGAGCGGCGGAGAAAGAGCGTCATTTCGACAATTTATTCAATAATATTATGTTGATATAGGATATTCATCCAGTGGATGAAAAGGCGCGCTGCGCGGGATGACGGTCAGCGCCGAGGCGGGGGCGCGCGGCGCTGGGTAACTTTGCGTAACACTTTCATTACATTTCCGCGCGGCGAGCGGAGGGCAAGATTATGAAATTGCGATGAAGTCTCATTTAGATTTGCATTATGTGATGAGCGTCACGCCCCACGGCGGGGGCATGACGTCGCTGTCAGCGCTTGTTTTTGCCCAGCGCTGCCGCCAGGGCATCCCCCATGGCGCTGTTGCCGCTGCTTCCCGGGCGCTCGGCGCGGCCGTGGCCCGTGCGCACCGGACGCTGCCCCGGCCGGGCGCGTTCACCGCTGCGATCGGCCGACGAGCGACGGCCGCCGCCTTCGCCGGGCTGCTCATCCAGACGCATCGTCAGGGCGATGCGTCGGCGGGCCTGATCGACCTCGAGGACTTTCACCTTAACGATGTCGCCGGCTTTAACCACCTTGTGCGGATCGTCAACAAACTTATGGGCGAGAGAGGAGATATGCACCAGGCCGTCCTGATGTACGCCGATATCGACAAAGGCGCCAAAGTTGGTGACGTTGGTGACCGTTCCCTCTAGGATCATGCCGATGCTGAGATCGGCCAGGGTCTCTACCCCTTCGGCAAACGTGGCGGTTTTAAATTCCGGACGCGGGTCGCGCCCCGGCTTTTCCAGCTCACGCAGAATATCGCTGACGGTCGGTACCCCGAAACGCTCATCGGTGAAGGCTTTCGGGCTCAGGCCGCGCAGCGCATCGGGGTTCCCCATCAGCATCGCCAGGCTCTGCTCGGTTTTCGCCAGGATCCGCTCAACCACCGGGTAGGCCTCTGGGTGCACCGTAGAGGCATCCAGCGGGTTATCTCCGTGGGTGATCCGCAGGAAGCCCGCGCACTGTTCGAAGGCTTTGGGCCCAAGCCGGCTGACCTTAAGCAGCTGTTCGCGATTGGAAAAGCGGCCGTTGGCGTCGCGCCAGCTGACGATGTTCTGGGCCATCAGGCGGCTCAAGCCCGCCACCCGGGTCAGCAGCGCGACCGAGGCGGTATTCAGGTCGACGCCCACGGCATTGACGCAGTCCTCTACTACGGCATCCAGCTTGCGAGCAAGCAGGCTTTGGCTGACGTCGTGCTGGTACTGACCCACGCCGATGGATTTGGGATCGATCTTCACCAGCTCCGCCAGCGGATCCTGCAGGCGACGGGCGATAGAGACGGCGCCGCGCAGGGAAACATCCAGCTCGGGAAACTCCTGCGCCGCCAGTTCGGAGGCGGAGTAGACCGAGGCGCCCGCTTCGCTGACGATCACCTTCTGGGCCGTCACCTGCGGGAACTGACGCTGTACGTCGGCATAGAAGCGATCCGTCTCGCGCGACGCCGTGCCGTTACCGATGGCCACCAGTTCGACGCCGTGCTTTTGGCACAGGTTAGCCACGCTGACGGCTGCCTTGGCCGCCTGACCGGTATGCGGATAAATTGTGTCGGTGGCAACCAGCTTACCGGTGGCGTCGACGACGGCCACCTTGACCCCGGTACGCAGGCCAGGATCCAGGCCCATGGTCGCGCGCAGCCCGGCCGGCGCCGCCATCAGCAGATCGTGCAGGTTACGGGCGAACACGTTGATGGCCTCATCTTCTGCCCGCTCGCGCAGGGTGCCCATCAGCTCGGTTTCCAGGTGCAGCAGCACCTTGATGCGCCAGGTCCAGCTGACCACGGCCTTGCGCCAGGCATCCGCCGGCGCCTGCGTCAATCGTAGCCCGAGATGATCGCAGACAATCTGTTCGCCATAGCTCTCTTTCGGCGGCTCGTCGCACTGCGGGTCGGGGTTGAGGGAGAGCTGTAAAATGCCCTCGTTACGTCCGCGGAACATCGCCAGCGCCCGGTGGGAGGGCACGGCGGCGAGAGGCTCATGGTGGTCGAAGTAGTCGCGAAACTTGGCGCCTTCGTCCTCTTTGTCTTCATTGACCCGTGAGACCAGATGGGCATTTTTCCACAGGTAGTCGCGCACTTTGCCCAGCAGCGCGGCGTCTTCGGCAAAGCGCTCCATCAGGATATAGCGGGCGCCGTCCAGCGCCGCCTTGGCGTCGGCCACCCCTTTTTCGGCATCGACATACCGTAGCGCTAGGGTCTGCGGATCGTGCTGCGGCTGCTGCCACAGCGTATCGGCCAGCGGCGCCAGCCCGGCCTCAATGGCGATTTGTCCCCGGGTACGCCGCTTCGGCTTATAGGGGAGATAGAGATCTTCCAGTTCGGTTTTGCTTTGGGTGGTGCGGATGGCGCTTTCCAGCGGCGCATCCAGCTTACCCTGTTCTGCGATCGACTTAAGGATGGTGGCGCGGCGCTCCTCCAGCTCCCGCAGGTAAATCAGGCGGCTCTCCAGCTGACGCAGCTGTGTATCGTCCAGCCCGCCGGTAACTTCTTTGCGGTAGCGTGCGATAAACGGCACGGTATTGCCTTCGTCCAGCAGGCGGATGGCGGCGTCAACCTGCTCAGTACGCGCCTGCAGTTCTGTTGCGATAATACGGCTTAATGCGTCATTCATAGCGTTAGATAGTCTTGATGGATAAAAGCCAAGTCCCCGTTATACGGAGTCAGCCAAGAAAATACCAGCCCGCGCGGGCGGACTATGGCGTGACGTAGTCGATGGCATTGACATACCACTCTGCGTCACCCTGCGGCGTTGCCACGGTCGCGGCATCGCCCACCTCTTTTTTCAGCAGCGCGCGGGCCATTGGCGAGTCAATGGAGATATAGTCGTTACGGCCAAAGATTTCATCATAGCCGACGATGCGAAAGCGCTTGATATCGCCCCGTTCGTTTTCCACCTCGACCCAGGCGCCGAAGAAGACCTTACCGTCTTGCTGTGGGGAGTAATCGACAATTTTAAGTATACTCATGCACTTACGCAGATAACGTACGCGTCTGTCAATTTCGCGCAGGCGCTTCTTGTTGTACTGATAATCTGCGTTTTCGCTGCGATCGCCCAGGCTCGCTGCCCAGGTCACCTTTTTGGTGACCTCCGGGCGTTCTTCGCGCCACAGGTAATCCAGCTCCTGTTTGAGTTTTTCATAACCTTCTCGGGTAATCAGCGGGGTTTTCATCTGTTATAACCTGAAGTGGATGCCACATCGTCCAGTGCCGCGCCGTGCGGCCCTGTCATTACGCAGGCGCTGCGCGCGCGGCGGCGCAGCACAGCCTATCCCATTTTGCCCGCGTGGGCGAATAAATGGCGTGATGGTGCATTCAAGCTCGCGTAAGCATAAGATAAATAACCTTTGTAACAATTTAGGCTAGAATATAAACCATTATCTGCTGTCTGAATAAAGAGACTTTTCTGACAATAGATCGCTTGGGGTGCGCGCGATATCGGCGGCCCATAACCTGATTGCCATATACCGCTATACAGATAAGCACCGGGCTTTCTGCCTTTGGGAGTAAACCATGCAAGAAAATTACAAAATTCTCGTTGTTGATGATGATATGCGCCTGCGGGCTCTGCTGGAGCGCTATCTGACTGAACAGGGATTCCAGGTGCGCAGCGTCGCTAACGCGGAGCAGATGGATCGTCTGCTGACGCGTGAATCTTTCCACCTGATGGTGCTGGACCTGATGCTGCCGGGCGAAGATGGTCTGTCTATCTGCCGCCGCCTGCGCAGCCAGAGCAACCCGATGCCGATCATTATGGTGACCGCCAAAGGAGAGGAGGTGGATCGCATCGTGGGCCTGGAAATTGGCGCAGATGACTATATTCCCAAGCCGTTTAACCCGCGTGAGCTGCTGGCCCGCATCCGCGCGGTGCTGCGCCGTCAGGCCAACGAACTGCCCGGCGCGCCCTCCCAAGAGGACGCCGTGATTAACTTTGGCAAGTTCAAGCTCAACCTGGGTACGCGTGAAATGTTCCGTGACGATGAGCCGATGCCATTGACCAGCGGCGAGTTCGCCGTGCTCAAGGCGCTGGTGAGCCATCCGCGTGAGCCGCTGTCGCGCGATAAGCTGATGAATCTGGCGCGCGGGCGCGAGTACAGCGCTATGGAGCGCTCCATCGACGTGCAGATTTCCCGCCTGCGTCGGATGGTCGAAGAGGACCCGGCGCATCCGCGCTACATTCAGACCGTATGGGGTCTGGGGTATGTCTTTGTCCCGGACGGCAGTAAAGCATGAGACGACTGCGTTTCTCGCCGCGCAGCTCTTTTGCCCGCACCCTGTTGCTGATCGTTACCCTGCTGTTCGTCAGCCTGGTGACGACCTACCTGGTCGTGTTGAACTTTGCCATTCTGCCCAGTTTGCAACAGTTCAATAAGGTGCTGGCCTATGAGGTGCGGATGCTGATGACGGATAAGCTGCAGCTGGAGGATGGTACCCAGCTGGAGGTTCCGCCGGCGTTTCGCCGCGAGATTTACCGCGAGCTTGGTATTTCGCTGTACACCAATTCAGCGGCGGAGGAGAACGGGCTGCGCTGGGCGCAACATTACCAGTTCCTTAGCCAGCAGATGGCTCAGCAGCTGGGCGGTCCGACGGACGTGCGGGTTGAAATCAGCAAGAATACGCCGGTGGTCTGGCTCAAGACCTGGCTATCGCCTGATATCTGGGTGCGGGTGCCGCTGACGGAGATCCATCAGGGTGATTTTTCACCGCTGTTCCGCTACACGCTGGCGATTATGCTGCTGGCGATCGGCGGAGCCTGGCTGTTTATTCGGATACAAAATCGGCCGTTGGTCGAGCTGGAGCATGCCGCCCTGCAGGTTGGCAAGGGGCAGATCCCGCCGCCGCTGCGTGAGTATGGCGCCTCGGAGGTGCGCTCGGTGACCCGGGCGTTTAATCAGATGGCGGCGGGGGTTAAGCAGCTGGCCGACGATAGGACCCTGCTGATGGCCGGGGTCAGCCACGATCTGCGTACCCCGCTGACGCGTATTCGTCTGGCGACAGAGATGATGAGTCCGCAGGATGCCTATCTGGCGGAGTCGATCAACAAGGATACGGAAGAGTGTAACGCCATTATTGAGCAGTTTATCGACTATCTGCGCACTGGTCAGGAGATGCAGACCGAGGCGTGCGATCTGAACGGTATCCTGACCGAGGTCGTGGCGGCGGAGAGCGGCTATGAGCGCGAGATCGATACCGATCTGGCCGACGGTGAGCTGTTGATCGATGCGCATCCGCTGTCGATTAAGCGGGCCGTCGTCAATATGGTGGTGAACGCAACCCGCTACGGTAATGGTTGGATCAAGGTCAGCAGCGGCATGGAGGGGGTGCGTGCCTGGTTCCAGGTGGAGGATGACGGCCCAGGGATCGACGATGCGCACCTGGCCCATCTGTTCCAGCCCTTTGTCCGCGGTGAAAGCGCGAGAACCACCAGCGGAACCGGCCTGGGGCTGGCGATCATTCAGCGTATTATCGATGCCCATCACGGTTCGCTGGATATTGGTCGCAGCGAGCGCGGTGGACTGAAGATCCGTGCCTATTTACGACGGGTCAATATGATCGCGACCGCGGCGCCCGAGACCGCGCCGCGCAGCGGCGGGCGGCGTAAAGAGCGCGTCTGATGCACCGCCAGAGAGCCTCTGGACAGTAAAAAGGATGCCCTGGGGCATCCTTTTTTACGTCGGCGGCGTATCTCCGCGTGGGCGTGAGCTAGCGCTGGGGGCCAGCGTGAACCAGCGCGGCGCCCGCCGGCGTATCGGTGTACTTGTCAAAGTTGGCGATGAAACGCTGCGCCAGATCCTGAGCCTTCTCTTGCCATTGCTCGCGATTGGCGTAGGTATCGCGCGGATCGAGGATCGCCGGATTGACGCCGGGCAGCTCGGTCGGCACCGCCAGGTTAAAGATCGGCAGAGTAAAGGTTTCCACCCGATCGATATCGCCGTTGAGGATGGCATCGATAATGGCGCGGGTATCCTGGATGGAGATCCGTTTGCCGCTGCCGTTCCAGCCGGTGTTGACCAGGTAGGCCTGAGCCCCGGCCGCCTGCATCCGTTTGACCAGCACCTCGGCGTACTGGGTGGGGTGCAGCGTCAGGAATGCGGCGCCGAAGCAGGCGGAGAAGGTCGGCGTCGGTTCGGTTACGCCGCGTTCGGTACCGGCCAGCTTGGCCGTGAAGCCGGACAGGAAGTGATACTGCGTCTGATCCGCGGTCAGGCGGGAGACCGGCGGCAGGACGCCGAAGGCGTCGGCGGTAAGGAAAATGACCTTCTTGGCCGCCCCGGCTTTGGATACCGGCTTCACGATGTTTTTGATGTGGTAGATGGGGTAGGAGACGCGGGTGTTTTCGGTCTTGCTGCCGTCGTCAAAGTCGACGCTGCCATCCGCCCGCACCGTGACGTTTTCCAACAGCGCATCGCGGGTGATGGCGCCGTAGATGTCGGGTTCGGCGTCGGCGGAGAGTTTAATGGTCTTCGCGTAGCAGCCGCCCTCAAAGTTAAACACGCCGTCATCGTCCCAGCCGTGCTCATCATCGCCGATCAGGCGGCGCTTGGGATCGGTTGAGAGCGTGGTTTTCCCGGTGCCGGAGAGGCCAAAGAAGATCGCCACGTCGCCCTGTTCGCCCACGTTGGCGGAGCAGTGCATGGAGGCGATGCCCTTTAACGGCAGCAGGTAGTTCATGATGGAGAACATCCCCTTCTTCATCTCGCCGCCGTACCAGGTTCCCCCGATCAGCTGAATGCGTTCGGTCAGGTTAAAGGCGACAAAGTTTTCGGAGTTCAGCCCCTGCGCCTGCCACTGCGGATTGGTGCATTTGGCACCGTTCATCACGATGAAATCGGGTTCAAAACCGGCCAGTTCATCCGCCTCTGGACGGATGAACATATTTTTGACGAAGTGGGCCTGCCAGGCCACCTCGGTAATAAAGCGGACCTTCAGGCGGCTGTCCGGGTTGGCGCCGCAGTAGGCATCGACGACGAACAGGCGCTTGTTGGAGAGCTGGCGGGTCACCAGCCCCTTCAGATGCTGCCAGACTTCCGGCGACAGCGGGCGGTTGTCATTCTTGCCTTTGCCCTGATCGGACCACCAGACGGTATCGCGGGTGGTGTCGTCGCGCACCAGGTACTTATCCTTGGGGGAACGGCCGGTAAAAATACCGGTATCCACGGCAACGGCGCCCAGAGAGGTAACGGTACCGCGTTCATAGCCCTGTAGGCCAGGGGCGGTTTCTTCCTTGAATAAGAGGTCGTAATCGGGATTATGGACGATTTCAGTAACGTCAGAAATGCCGTAGGAGGCGAGATCAGCTGCGGTTAAGCCTTTGGCATGCATTGAACTACTCCTTGTAGGTTATTTTTATCTGCGTTTACTGTATGTGGTCGCTTTTTTGTTAACCGAGATAGTCATCAAAAAAACAAAAATTCAGCGGAATCCATTTTGTGGTAGATCCTTCCATTTTGATAATCCCTGCCGGGATCAATTATTAGTTGATCTCCCGTGGTGACACGCCGCCCTGACGCGGCATCGGCCGCAGATCATCGGCCCCGCTCTGGAGAGCCTCCGCGGCCCAGCGTCCGGGGGCGGAGATGCCCCGCTGGCGACCCTGACGCTATGCGGTATCCGCCTTTTCGATGGCGCGGCCGGAGGTGATCCAGCCGAAGATACCGTCCGCCATATGAAAGACCTGCCGATAGCCGAGGCTCATCGCCGTGCCGGCGGCATCGTAGCTGGCCATACACAGCCGGTTGGCACAGTAAAAGATCAGCGTGGCCCGGCGATCGGCCGGCAGCAGCACCGGCCAGTTGGCCTGGTTGATGTAGATCGCACCGGGAATATGCCCCTGTTGCCAGATCTCCGGCGTGTTGGCGTCAAGGAAATAGACGTTGGGTTTGCCCAGCAGTGCCTCGGCTGCCCGCATACTGATAACGGATGGCTCATGGGCCTCCGGCGTTGGCGCATCGGCGGCGCAGACCGTGCCGGAGACGATGGTCAGCACCAGCAGCATCGCGGTCGGTGACGGGGAACGTATCATGATGATCTCCTTGGTGATGGGTGTCGCCGGGCGGCGCGGGGCCTCCGGCGACCGACCTTATTTGGGCGCCTTGCCTTCATTGAGGATCGTTTCAGCCTGTTCGATATACAGCAGGGCCTCTTCCATACGGGTCTTGGCGTAGTTGGGCGCGTGCAGTCCCCAGGAGCCGTCTTTTTCGATCAGATCTGCCTGCGAACGCGCCTGACCGCTGAGCAGCCGGATTTGTACCCTATCGCTCAGAGCCAGCGTGGGTGCCTTCGCCAGACGTTTTTCGATGCGTGCCAGCCCGCTGCGAATACGCACGTAGCCGTCCCTGACCGGCGTTTGCCACTCCACCACCTTGGCATAGATGCTCTCCTGATCCTTAAACTGCAGCCGCTCAGAAAATACCGTCTGCACCGGGCTGTGGCATCCGCCGCCTTCGACCACGTCGCTATCGCTGAACGCTGTCCGTCCGCAGGACCACATCAGATCCAGGTAAGGTTTGCCATCCTGTTTGGCGATGCTCCAGCCTTTGATATCGGCGGTACGGGGTTTTCCCTCCGGGGGATTGAGGGTCTTTGCCGTCTCGTCTACCCGGATTTTCCAGATATGGGCGCGCCGTACGTTGTCGAATCCGGCCATATCGGGGAACTGGATCGTGGCAAAGTTTTCACAGCTTCCCATGTTGGGCATATGACAGGCGGTACAGCTGCTTTGCCCGTGGGTATCGCCCTGAGCGAAGAATTCGGCCTGCTCGGTGTGGCAATCCTGGCACTGCTTTTTCAGCGTGGTCTTGGTAAACCCCTCCTTCCAGTCATTGGCTGTGACGGCATGGGGATCGTGGCAGGTACTGCAGCGCATGCCTTTCTCATAGTGGACGGTGCTGTACATCTGCGAACCCTCGGTGCCGCAGGAGGGGCAGGATGATTTGAAATAGCTGTTAAATGGTTTTAGCGGGTTGGCCTCGGCATCGGCCTCATTGTATGCGAAGCGCTGATGGCAGCGCTCGCAGTTCGAGGGGATACCGGCCCCGCGGGCGCCGTACAGATGGGCGCCCGCGCCATGGCACTCTTCGCAGCTAATCCCTTGGCGATGGTATGCTTGCGCAGCTCCTCCGGTTTGCCCAGCGCGGCGATAAACTCCTCGCTGCTGTTGAAGTCAAACTTCATGGAGTGGCACACCTCACAGTAGGCGCTGGCAGGCTGAAACAGCATTCGGGTGCGGTTGGATGCTCCGTAAGAGGTCATCCCCCAGACGCTGGACCCCTGGGAGCCGAAGTCCTCCAGCTTGGTGGGGAATCCCGGGACGAAGCTGGCGATCTTTTTCGCCATGTCCGGCGTGATGAACTGGGCCCACCCGCGGGAGAACTGATTACCGCCGGCAACCATGGTGCCGGTGCCGTCCCTGAGCAGTCCGTCCTCGATATGGTAGGTTCCGCGGACCATCCAGCCGTCGATAAACCCATATTTGGTCCGCGGCGTTCCGATCACTGCGTAAATGGCGTCTGCCGTAATGCCCTGGGGTAAGACGGAAGCCTTGCTACCGTACAGTCCACGGTTCAGATCGCCGTCGGGAATTTCAACCATTTCGCTGGGGAATCGGACGGTTTTGGCGTGGCGTGAACGTTCCCAGGCTTGGTACTGGGCTGGGTGGCACTCGCCACACTTCTCCGGGCCGACATATTTATTGGGGAAGTCGAGGATAGACTCAAAGCCGAGCCGGTAGGTGATCGCGGTTGGGCGACCCTGCTTGGCGGCATATTTATCGCCGCCGCCGAAGTCGACAAACTCCTCCTGGCGATCGCTGATGCTGTATTGTCCAACCAGGCGCCCGGCGGACTCGTACTTGAACATCGGGTGATGTTCACGCAGATAGGCGAAAAAATCCTTTTCTTGTCCTACGTACTCCAGCAGAGTACGAGGCTTTTCTGGAATACCGTCGTTGCGGTTGAGGTCGATACGCGCCGTCGATGCCGTCTCGGTCTGCGGTGACGGTTGGGCGACCAGCTCTGACGCCGCCATTAATGACGTACAGCACATTCCTATAATGAGACAGATTAAGCGGGTGGGTATTTTCATCGTCAGCTCCTTGACTTAATAAAGCGCGGTGCGATGGAGAGTTATATTCAGCGGTGTGGTGTTTTTTATTTTCCGCCATTTATTCATTTTCTGTTGCATGGTGGCGGTGATAGCCATCCACCATGGCCATAAAAATTTCTCCGGGCGTGTCACCCAGCGTGCAGAGATAAATATGTACGCTAATAAACATTAAAATAAAGAATGAGAGTAAAAGGTGTCCCTGTAATACCCAGTAGGCGGTTCCTTCGGGCAGGAATAGGGGATGGGCGAGACCGAGACCGCTGAGCAATAGCGCAGGCACCATGAGATACATCACCGCGCAGTAGCCTAGCTGCTGTAGCGGGTTAAACTTTTGCGTTGGGCTGGCGTGGAAGGGGTGCGGTGCGGCGCGAAAAATACCGAACAGGTAAAAGTAGGCCTGGCACCGGCAGCGCGCCGCGATCCCCCGCCAGCGGATGCGGTAGTGAACGCCGTTGGCTCCCAGCGCGTTGAGCAGGATAAAGCCGCACCATAGCCCCAGCAGTAGATAGCCCGCGTAGGGATGCCAGCGCACCAGCCAGCGGGTGGCTGCCAGGGGGAGCGGGGCCGCGTGGAGCAACAGCCCGCTGAACAGCAAAAACAGGAACAGCAGCGCATTGAGTAGGTGCCACAGCCGCAGGACACGCGGGTAAAGATAGAGGCGCTCAGCGTCGCGCCGCTGCGCTGGCGGGGGGCAAAGACGGCGGTGTAGCAGGGCGTGCAGCGTCAGCAGCGCGCACAGCCCAAGCCAGGCCAGAGTCAGCGCTATCAGCCATCCGGGCCACGCATCGGGCGAATCGGCGACGGTGCGTTGCATGAGGTAGGATTGCAGTTGTTCGGCGGTCATCGGCGGCTCCTAGTCATCGGCGGTGAGGCGGTAGACGCGGCTGTGACGCGTGCCAGCCAGGTGGTGCTGATAGTGGGGCGCCAACGCCAGCTTCAGATCGAATGCCGCGGAGCCCATCTCACCGAAGCTGAGCGCATGATAGGGGCAGATGCGTACGCAGATGGGGATATAGCCATGGCGCAGGCGCGTCGCGCTGCAGAAGTCGCACTTATCGGCGACGCGGCGCTGCGGGTGCAGATAGCGCGCCTGGTAGGGGCAGGCGCGGATACAGTAGCCGCAGCCTGAGCAGCGTCGGGCATCGATTTGTATCAGACCATGCGCATCGCGGTAGGTCGCCTGACTGGGGCAGACCTCCTGGCAGGGTGCCGGATCGCAGTGCTGGCAGCCGTGGCGAAAGTGGGGCGGCGTGGTCGCATGCGGATCATCGGCGGGCAGCGGGATGATGGCCAGCCGGGCATAGCCGGGGGCGACCCGGTTGAGGCGGTTGCAAGCGTGGATACACTCATTGCAGCCGACGCACTTTGACTGATCGTGGATCAGGGCAAACTGCTGCTGTTTGCGCGTGGGGCTGGATAGCAGTATGCCAGGCGCTAGCAAAATAAATCCGGCGCCAGCAATAATGCTGCGGCGTGAATAATATTTCATAGATTATCCCATTAAATATAAATATAAATATATTCTGTTTTTATTTTTATTTTCTGGCAGGCGGATTAAATTCTAGGTGGCGTGGGCGTAGAGAACAGAGAGAGGGATCAAAAAATGGCGGATCATTAAAAAGAGGTAGGGGATAATCTGCGTTTAATATTATTTGGCTTAATCAAAATAAAATAATGAATAAAAACGGGGGATAATTCCCCCGTGGAAAGGTGATGAGATGATTAGTGCAGCGGGCCCGCTTCGCCCGGCTGTGCACCGGCGCGTAACGCGTCGATATCGACCCGATCGAACAGGTAGTGGCTACCGCAGTAGTCGCAGTGGATATCGATGCTGCCGCGCTCCGCCAACAGCTCTTCCAGCTGCTGGGGCGGCAGGCTCATCAGCGCGCTGGCGCTGCGCTCGCGGGAGCAGCCGCAGCGGAAGGTGATCGGCTGTGGTTCAAACAGGGTTACCTGCTCCTGATTGTACAGGCGGTACAGCACCTCGTCGGCGGGCAGCGTAAACAGCTCCTGCGGGGTTACGGTCGCGGTCAGGTGCGACAGGTGAGTCAGGTCGTCGAGGTTATTGGGCTGCGTCGGCAGGATCTGCAGCAGCATACCGGCCGCCGCCGGTTGACCGTCCTGCTCCCCGGTGAACATAAACAGGCGGGTCGGCAGCTGCTCGGACTGCATGAAGTAGGCCTCCAGGCAGCTGGCCAGCGTCTCGCCCTCCAGCGCCACGACGCCCTGATAGCGCTCCCCCTCTTTCGGCGTAATGGTGATCACCATTACGCCATTGCCCAGCATGTGCTTCAGGCTGCTGCCGTCGGCGATATCGCCCTGCAGACGGGCGACGCCGCGCATCTCCTGACGATGGTTGCCATTGATCACCGCCAGCTTCAGCGGGCCGTCACCCTGCAGCTGTACCGTGATATCGCCGTCGAACTTCAGGGTGGCGGTCAGCAGACTGGTGGCGACCAACAGTTCGCCCAGCAGCACGCGTACCGCGGCCGGGTAGTCGTGATTTTCCAGTATGCGAGTATAGGTGGCGCTGGCGTTGACCAGCTCGCCGCGTACGGCCAGATGGTCAAACAGGTAGCGATGTAATTGGTCGTGATGGGACATAGTTATCTCTCTTCAGGCGCCGGTCATTCCGACTGGCCGTGTTTAAATTTAAGCAGATTGCGACGCTCTTTTTTATCGGGACGCCGATCCGGGTGCGGCATGCTCAGCGCGTTCATCTTGCGGGCCTGGGCAATCGCCTCGCGCTTGGCAATGCTCTGCGCGGTCTCTTGATACAGCAGACGAGCCTGCTCCGCGCCGCCGCGCTGGGCGCTGAGGGCGGTCACGATGATCGTACGATCGTCATTGCCCTGACGCAGGCGGATCTCGGCGCCGATCTCTACGCTGCGGCTCGGCTTGCCGCGCACCCCGTTGTAGTGCACCTTGCCGCCATCGATCATGTCGCGGGCAACGGCGCGGGTTTTATAAAAGCGGGCCGCCCACAGCCATTTATCCAGGCGGACGCCCTCCTGCTCCTGTTGGGCGCTGGCTTTCATTGTGCCCTCCTGTCGTTCTCGGGCCCACCGGCGGTGATGGCCGGCAGTAGGGCGCGGTAGTCGCTCATCGCCGGATGGCGGGCAAAGCGTTTTTCCGGCCTACCGGAGTCGGGATTACTGACGCCCAGGCAGTAGCGGATACCGAACTGGTGCGCGGCGTCGAGGATCGGTTCGGCATCGTCAATAAACAGCGTTCTGGCTGGATCCAGCCCGCACTGATGCTGTACCGCTCGCCACAGGCGCTGATCCTCTTTGGGATAGCCAAAGCGGTGGGTGGAATAGAGTATATCAAGGTGGCTATCCAGCCCGGTCTGCGCCATCTTCATCGCCAACCCGTGCGGGTGGGCGTTGGTCAGCAGAATGGTACGGCGCCCGCTGGCGCGCAGGGCATCCAGGAACGGCAGCGTATCCTGACGCACCCGTACCCGCGCGCCCTGCTCAAGGGTCATGCGGTGAATATCCAGCCCCAGGCGCTCACGCCAGTAGTCGAAACAGTACCAGTTTAGCGTATGGGCTACCGCCTGGTACTCCCGCAGGATCAGCGCCTGAGCATCGGCGCGGGAAATGCCGCGCGTCTCGCTTAAGGTCTGCGGTACCAGCGTTAGCCAAAAGTAGTTGTCAAAGGCCAGATCGATCAGCGTGCCGTCCATATCCAGCAGGACGGTGTCGATGTCATTCCAGTCGAGGGTGGGAACCATGGGCGTACTCCGGAAAACGCATGTAGGGCGGGATCGCGTCGCCCAGTATATTTTCCTGGCGCCACCTTGTCATGCCGCACGTTAAGGGCGCGGCGGCAGATCGAACGGCATGATCTTATGATTGATGCACTGCTCGTAGTAACGTTGGATCGCCGGAATACGCGCCAGCGCGCCGCGTAGGCGTCGCACGAACAGCGTGGCGTTGACCGCCAGGGTCACGCAGAGCGCCAGCAGTAGCGGCGTCATTAACAGATAGCGCCACAGGGTTAATCCGTCCGGCTGGCTGTGCAGCATGATACGACGCGTGCCGTTGGCATCCGTGCTGATCTCCGTGATCACGCCGTGGGCCCGGAAAGGGGTATTCAGCAGCAGGCGCGACAGATTTTCCAGCTCGCGCCACTGATCGACCGGACTGTAGTCATACAGTGAAACGCTGGGCTGTGGGTGAGATACCCACTGATGGCCCTCATCGCTGCTGATTAAAAATCCCCCCGGCGGCGTAACGGCTAGCAGCTGCGCCGCCTTATGGGTTTCACGATAATAAAATGAAGATACCGCGCTGTTGACGATATTGGTCAGCTGGCGGGCGCTGGCCGGTCGCATGAGAACATTGACCCCCTCCAGTCCTCCGCCGTGCGCTTTTTTCAGCAGCGCGGGCCATGATTTGCTGTTGCCCAGGTTCACCAGTGAGTTCTTGAGCCGGGTACATTCATTTTTCTGCGCGCACAGGGCCTCGGTCTTGAGGACGATCCCGGCAAAGTCATCCAGCAGGATCATCCCCGATTTCTGAATGGCGCTGGCCAGGGCCGGACTCACCTTGCTATCGCTGTCGCTGGCGGTTAGCTGGCGGGTGACGGTAGACTGCAGCGCGGCGGCATTATTGATGGTATCGGAGCTCGGATCCGCCATCGGCGAGGCGGTGCCCCAATAAATGGTGCTGCAGTCGAAGGGCATGAAGGGGTAGCGTTCGCCCTCTTGATAGAAGGCGGGTACGTGGCACATTCCGTTGCCGCGCAGATCCAGGATATCCCCGACCTGCAGCGGCATCTCCGTCAGCTGCTTCACGCTGGTGGCGGAGAGGGTTTGGGCGCCGTGTAGCCAGGCGGAGCTGATCTTCAGGGGG
Source organism: Edwardsiella sp. EA181011 (assembly GCF_000800725.1). NCBI lineage: Bacteria > Pseudomonadati > Pseudomonadota > Gammaproteobacteria > Enterobacterales > Hafniaceae > Edwardsiella > Edwardsiella sp. EA181011. The sequence goes on from NZ_CP011364.1 coordinate 922,857, forward strand.
ATACTCAGCGACTGCGTGGTCAGCAGGAGCAGCAGCGCGATCAGCGCAGCGGCCCCCAGCAGCGCACTGCGCCCCCACGGCTGTAGCGGAAACTGGGTGGCCTCATCGCTGAGGGAGAGGAAGCGCCCCTGGCGTACCACCTGACGGTTTTGGTAAATCTCGATATCGGTCGGATGACCGATATCCGGGTGGATATAGGGCTGCCAGTGGGGCGGATACAGGAGATCCAGGGTGCCGACGGAGACGTTGCTCAGCTGTTCGCCGCAGGATTCGCCAAACAGCCCCCAGCGCTTGGGGGTCCCGCGCAGCAGGTGGATCTCTTTACGCTGCTCGGCGCCGGGTTTGCGGTATAGGCACCAGAGCCCCCAGCCCAGAAGCGGCACGGCCAACGCCAGCAGCCATGGCATCAGGGTCGGGGGAACGATCAGGGCCACGCTGAGCAGAATCAGGGCCAGCGCCGTCGGGATGGCGCGGCGGGCACCGCTGCGCTGGTGCAGCTGATATTCGGCCAGGGTTTCTCTGCGTACGCCGCACAGATCGACCTGATCGCCTTCGCTGCGGCGGATCGAGGCGGTGCCGCTCTGCGTCGGCGTCGGGAGCTGCTGGCTGTGCAGGCTCTCGGCTAGCGTATGGCCATTAATGGCTATGACCAGCGGCAGCGTTGCGGTTTTGATCAGCTCCAGGCTGTTTTCATCGGCGATGTACTTTTCCCAGAACGCGGGCAGGTGGATTTCTTGGTTATCCAAGAAGTAGCGGTGCTGGCTGGGCGTATCGCCAGCCAGGGCATAGCGGGTGATCGCGTGGGTCACGGAGTACACCCGATCCCCTTGCGGCATCAGACGTTGGTGCAGCAGCGTCAGCGCCGGGTCGGCGCTCTCTGTCGCGGTATCCAGTCCACGCAGGTAGGCCGCAATCGCCTGGCGCTCTTCCGGATTCAGTTTACGCTGTTTGGTTTTGACAAAGGGAAAGGATGCAGACAACCGCGACGCTCTCTTCGTTGTGTACCAATAGATATACCCGATAATAACCGCTGTGGGGATAAGATACAGGAGTGCTGCGATGGATACATTCACGCCGACTCTCCCACGGTGATCATCGCGCTGCTGTCTTGCCCTTTCTCTGCCCGGCAACGCGGATATGGCCGCGAAGAACGCCGCGTACCATCGGAAGACGATAGAGAAAGTGTAACGGCAGTGATTATTGCGAATATAACTATATGTTATGGAATGAGTTTACTTTTTCTGGGTCGCTCGCTTTCCCATGACTCAGCCTAACATACCCGCCTGGCGATCATATCGGTATTGTCCGATTTTTCCTACCGCCGGGAAGGGATTATCGCAACAAATCTCCTGTCTGGCGGCGTTATGGCCCGACATCGCCGGTGAGGTAAAATAATGGCAACATATGTTGCGAAAATATGAGCATCTGCGCACAATGCCGCAAGGTGCCTTTGCGATCCCAAACGGTTTATCATGCCGGGCCCGCCGTCGGCCGGGGCGAACGCATATCTTTAGGATGTCGGGTTGAGTATGGATAGTTCCACTAAGAAGCCCAGGATCTTGGGCGTTGAAACCGTGGCGCACTCACGCTTATTTAACGTCGAGTCCGTCGATCTGGAGTTTAGCAACGGGGTGCGTCGGGTGTATGAGCGTATGCGCCCGTCGGGCCGCGAGGCGGTGATGATCGTGCCTATTCTAGGGGACGATCTGCTGCTGATCCGTGAATATGCCGTCGGTATTGAGGAGTATGAGCTGGGTTTCCCCAAGGGACTGATCGATCCCGGCGAGCGGGTGTTCCAGGCGGCCAACCGTGAGCTGATGGAAGAGGCCGGTTTTGGGGCGCAGCGTTTTACCCTGCTGCATAAGCTCACGATGGCCCCCTCCTATTTTTCCAGTCAGATGAACGTGGTGGTAGCGGAAGATCTTTTCGCTCAGCGCCTGCAGGGCGATGAACCTGAGGTGATGCCGGTGATCCGCTGGCCGCTGACCCAGATGATGGCACTGCTGCAGGAGCCCGATTTTCACGAGGCGCGCAACGTGAGCGCGTTGTTTCTGCTGCGGGAGTATCTACAGCGCCAGTGCGCCTAGGACGATGCGGGTCAGCGTTGGTAAAGTAAAAAAGGAGCCTGATGGCTCCTTTTTATTTGATGAAGACGAGGGGGAAGGCGGGTATCAGAATAGCTCCTGACTCTGCCCCTCATTGTTGATGATCACGGTGCCGGCATCCGGCGTGGCGTAGTCCGTCGGCTGGGTTCCCCCAATGAAGTACTCGCTGCGGCTGTTACCGCTGCCGGTGGCCAGCTTGCCGGTCACCCTGTCGATAACGACACTGACAATGCCCGGCGGCGGCGGCAGCGGCTGCTCGGGGATTCCGGTCAGCGCCGACTTCATGAAGTCGTCCCACGCCGGCTGGGCACTTTTGGCCCCGCCCTCGCCGCCGGAGATCTGATCCTTCAGAGCACCAGACACGGTGGTGCGTCCCAGATCGCGCCGATGATCGTCAAAGCCTATCCAGACGCTGGTGACAATGCCCGGACCGTAGCCGGAGAACCAGGCGTCTTTGGAGCTGTTGGTGGTACCGGTTTTCCCGCCGATATCATGGCGCTTCAGATCGCGCATCGCGCGCCACCCGGTTCCCATCCAGCCCGGCTCGCCCCAGATGTTGCTGCTCAGCGCATCGTGCATCAGGAAGGCCAGCGGCGTGCTGATAACGTGCGGCGCATAGCGCTGATCGCTATCTTGGCTGACCTGACCCGGCGTGACCTGCTCCAGCTCCGGCATCGGTACGCTGCCGTTCACGCTCGGGGTTGTCGAGACGGCGACGTTTTCTACGCTGTCGTCGCTTAATACCGCCGACTTCGGCGTCGGGCCATAGATAACCGGCAGGTTACAGCTGTCGCATACGACCTTCGGATGAGCTTCATAGATCGTCTGATCGCTGCCGTCGACGACCTTGGTGATGAAGTAGGGGTCGACCAGATAGCCGCCGTTGGCAAAGACGGCGTAGCCGCGCACCAGCTGCAGCGGGGTAAAGTTGGCTGAGCCCAGCGCCAGGGATTCGGTCTTCACGATGTTCTGCGCCGGGAAGCCGAAGCGCAGCAGATAGTCTGCGGCGTAATCGACGCCCATGGCACGCATGGCGCGCACCATCACCACGTTTTTCGACTCACCGAGCCCCTGACGCAGGCGGATGGGACCGGCATAGGTCGGCGGTGAGTTTTTCGGTCGCCAATCGGTACCGGCGCCGGCATCCCAACGGGAGATGGGTAGATCGTTGAGGATGGTCGCCAACGTCAACCCCTTATCCATGGCGGCGGTGTACAGGAACGGCTTGATATTGGAGCCGACCTGGCGTACCGACTGGGTGACGCGGTTGAATTTGCTCTGATTAAAGTCAAAACCGCCGACCAGCGCCTTGATGGCGCCATCCTGCGGGCTGATGGAGACCAGGGCGGAGTTGACGTCCGGCACCTGCGCCAGCCACCAACGCTTATCGCTGTCCTGACGCACCCAAATTTGCTGTCCCGGCTGCAGGACGTCGCTGACTTTCCGCGGCGTGGCACCCTGGACGCGATCGCTGCGGTAAGGGCGGGCCCAGCGCACGGTGGCCAGCGGCAGCGAGACGCCGTTGCCGTTGGCCAGCATAGCCGTGGCGCCGTCGGCATTGGCCGACATCACGACGGCCGGCAGCAGCGGGCCATAGGAGGGCAGGGCGTTGAGCGTATCGGCGATCCGCTGCTGGCTCCAGGCCGGCTGCCCGACCTTCCACAGTACGTTGGCGGGGCCGCGGTAGCCGTGGCGCATATCGTAGTTGATCACGTTATCGCGCAGGGCCGTTTGGGCGGCAACCTGCAGGTGTTTGGTGATGGTGGTGTAGACCTTAAAGCCGTCGGTATAGGCGTTTTCACCATATTTATCCACCATCTGCTGGCGCACCATTTCGGCCAGATAGGGGGCGGAGAAGTCGATCTCCGGCCCATGATAGCGGGAGACCAGCGGTTCGCTGCGCGCCTGATCGTACTGTGCCTGGGTGATGTAGTGTTCATCCAGCATCCGGCTAAGCACGACGTTGCGGCGGGCGACGGCGCGATCGTGGGAGTAGAGCGGATTAAAGGTGGATGGCGCTTTGGGCAGGCCCGCGATCATGGCCATTTCACTCAGCGTGAGCTGATCGACGGATTTGCCGAAGTAGACCTGCGCGGCTGCGCCGACGCCGTAGGCGCGGTAGCCCAGATAAATTTTATTGAGATAGAGATCGAGAATTTCGTCTTTATTCAACAGCTGCTCGATGCGAATGGCGAGAAAGGCCTCCTTTACTTTACGCATCAGCGTTCGCTCTGGGCTGAGGAAGAAGTTCCTGGCCAGCTGCTGGGTGATGGTGCTGGCGCCCTGCGAGGCATGTCCGGTAAACAGGGCGACGGAGGCCGCACGGAAGATGCCGATAGGATCAACGCCGTGGTGTTCGAAGAAACGGCTGTCTTCGGTGGCGATAAACGCCTTGACCATCAGCGGGGGGATCTGCGTGAGCGGCAGCGGAATACGGCGCTTTTCACCATATTGGGCGATGAGATAGCCGTCGGCGCTGTACACCTGCATCGGTGTCTGTAGCCGCACGTCTTTCAGCGTTGCAACGTCCGGGAGCTGCGGCTCAACGTATTTGTACAGTCCAAATACCGCAGCGACTCCCAGCAGAATGCAACAGACCGCGAGGATGATTAAATACTTTACGAACTTCACCTGGAATTTCCCATTACATGTCAGTTGGGCAGTTTATAAACAAACGGGCAGTAGTATAAAGGCTAGCAGACACAGAGGATACGTTCTTTTAGTAAGTTGATGATAAGGAGACGCGGCATGGGGAGCGGTCATTGGCGCTTGGGGATCGATATTCAGCCCGCTCAGCTGATCGCCGTGGCGCTCTCGGCGCGCCGCGACGGCATCCAGCTGCGCGGTTGGTGGCGATTGCCGCTGACGGCTGACCCGGATCGGGACGGGCTTTCCCCCTCGCTGCCCGCGGCGCTGGCTGCGCTGCGCGCCCGTTTGCCGCGTCGGCTGTCGGTGCGGGCGGCCTTTCCCGCTGAGCGGGCGATCCGCGATACGCTAGCGGGTAGCGCGCTTCCCCTGACACCTTGGCAGCGGCATCGCCTGCTGCTGGCGCAGGGAGAGCGCCAGCTGATGCTTCCCGCGCACCAGATGGTCTGTGACTTCGCCCCCGCGCCTGAGGGGGGCGGGCGCTGGCAGGTGTGTGCCGTGCACCGCGCGCAGCGCGATCGGTGGTGCGCGCTGTTCGACAGCGCGGGTTTACCGCTGCAGCGCTTAACGCTGGCGCCTTGCGCGCTGCACCGCTTGGCGCGTCTGGCGGGAGAGAGCCCCGCGGCGCCGCTGATCTACGGCGATGGGCGCCGTTTCTGCTGGATAGCGCCCTGGGGATCGCCGCTGCAGTATGGGTTTGTTTCCTTAGCCGACGGCCCGGAGGCGGCCTGTGCCCAGGCCGTGGCCGCGCTGCCGCCCGGTGTGGCCGACGGCGTTGCACCGCTGCGCTGCGGTAGCGATAGCGGCCGCCGGGGGTGGTCTGGCCTACGCGCTGTACGTCATCTCGTCTCTCCGCTGCCCACCGATCCCGCGGCGTTTAGCCTCGCGCTGGGGCTGGCCGTGATGCCGGAGTCACCGCCGTGGATGATATAGATCTGCTGCCCTGGCGCGAGGCCCGGCGTCGGGCGCGTCTTCGTATGCTGTGGCTGACGTTGGCGCTGGGAATCCCTGCGTTTGCTGCGTTGGGGATGAGCGCCGGGCGCCTGCTGTACCAGCGTAGGGCGCCGTTGATCGGGCAGATTGCTGAGCAGGCCCGTCTGCGGGAGGCCGCGTATCGCCAGCTTCAGCAGAGAATGGCCGCGCTGCCCGCGCCGCTGCGGCATGAGTCGGGGCCCGGGGCCTCGGGGGCGCCGTCGTCGGACGCGCCGGTAACGCGGTTGGCACAGCAGCTGCGTCTGGTGCAGGCCACGATCCCTGATGCGGTATGGCTGACGCGCCTGAGCCATCTACCGCCGTACTGGCTCTTGGAGGGGCAGGGCGTCTCCCGGCAGGTGGTGGCCGATTTTGCCCTACGTATGGCGGCGTGGCGCTGGCAGGGGCTGCATCGCGCCGCCGACGGTCGCTGGCAGTTTACGCTGCGCCTCTGTGCGACGGAGGCGTGCCGTGGCTGAGCTGCTGCTGTCGCTGCAGGGTAGGCTGTATACCCTCTCGCCCCGGGCGCTGCGTCAATGGCTGTGGGGGAGCACGTTGTTGCTTCTGACCTCGCTGCTGGCCGGGCTGTGGCTATGGCATACGCTGGAGCGGCAGAGGCTGCGCGTTCGATTGACGGAGGGCGCCGCGCAGATGGCGATGCTGCGAGTTCAGCGCTGGGCGACCGAACTGCGCCTCTGGCAGGCGGATATCGACGCGACAGCACAGGCCGTGCGCCAGGCGCGCTGTGCCCCAGAGCATAACGCCGCGTTTTCTTGGCAGATCCAGCGTGATGGGCAGCGTCATGTCTCTGCCGACATGACGTTCAGCGCCCTGCTGCAGACGCTGGATACCCTGTCCGACTGCGGTCAGCGCGTGAGTTCGCTGACGATCACGCCGCGCGCGCAGGGGGTGCATATAACCTGGGTGGAGCAGGAGGACGAATGAGGGCGAAAGGCGTCGGATGGGGAACGCTGCTGCTGGCGTGTGGCGGCGATGCCGCACGGGATCCATTTCAGCCTCCCGAACTGGCCCCGGCGGCGGCCAGCGCCGTCGGGATCGTCGGTCGGGCGCCTTGCTTTTCGCTGTGGCGGCGCGATGAACAGGGCCGCTGGCGTCCTGCGGCCCTGCCCGCCTCTCCGCGCCCCGCCGCGTTGGGCCCACCGGCGCTGCGCTTTACGCCGCTGGCGCTGTATCCCTTTCGCTGTCCGCGCCTTATCCCTTTGGCGGCGCGTCGGGAGGGGACGGAGAGATGAGATGCCACTCCGCGTATGCCGCGGCTATCGCGGCGCTGCTGGCCATGAGCCCGGCTGGACTGGCGATGCCTCTGACGCTCTGGTTCGATCGCGCGCCCCTGCCCAGCGTGCTGCAGGCGGTGGCGGAGTTTGCTGGGCTAAACCTGATCCTCAGTGAGGAGGTGCGCGGCGAGGCGACGGTGCATATTGCCCATACTCCGTGGCCACGGGTGCTCGACGCCCTGGCGGAGATCCACGATCTCAGCGTGATACGGCGCGATGGGATCCTGCTGATCCAAAGCCGCGCGCGCGCGGCGCGGCAGGCGGGGTCCGCCGCGGCGCCTGCGCCGCTCAAACCGCCGCAGATGCGGAGTCAGCGCGTGGTGCTGCGCCATGCCGACGCGGCGACGGTAGAGAAAAGTCTGCGTCAGCGCCGCGATTTGCTGGGCGAGACGGGCAGCGCGGTGGCGGACAGCCGCACCAATGCCCTGCTGCTGCGGGCGGAGGCAGCCCGTCTGGCGGCGCTGCGCGACTGGATTGCGCAGCTGGATGTGCCGCTGTCGCAGGTACAGCTGGCAGCCCATATCGTTTCTATCAGCCAAGAGGGGCTGCGTGAGTTGGGGATCCGCTGGTACAGCGGAGACGAGCGCTCACGCGGACAGGATACGCTACGCGGCGCGGCGGATGCCTATTTCAGCGCGGGGTTTCAGGTGGCCCGCATCGGGGGGCAGGCGCTGGCGGTGGCGCTTGCGGCGCTGGAGCGACAGGATAAGGTGACGATCATCGCCAGTCCGCATCTGATGGCAGCCCATGGGCAGACGGCCAGCATAAAACAGGGCAGTGAGCTCCCCTATGCCGTCTCCGGCGGCGAGCGCGGCGTGAGCACCATGGAGTTTAAGGAGGCGGTGCTGGGTATGTCGGTCACGCCGCGGGTATTGGCCGATGCGCATATTGAGCTGGCGCTGCAGATAAGTCAGAACATGCCCGGGCGAGTAGTGCGCCAGGGTGACAGCGAAGCGCTGGCGATCGATAAACAGGAGATTACGACCCAGGTCACGTTGAGCGACGGCGACACGGCGATGCTGGGCGGTATCTTTCAGTATCAGCGTCAAGTGGATAGCATCGGCTTTCCCTGGCTTGCCGAGGTGCCGCTGCTGGGCCATCTGCTGCGCAGCGACAGCCAGCGCAGCGGGCGGCGCGAGTTGGTGATTTTTATTACGCCGACCCTGCTTTCTCCCGCCTCTCCCACCTCCCAATCGCTGCGCCAGTCGGCGCGCGGCTAAAAATTTTTATCACATGAATGGTTTCCGCGTTTGACGCTGGGATGGATTTGGCATACAAGGTTAGCGGTTTGCGCCTTGTTCCGTCCCGTATTTCCCGCCGTACACCGGGTCTTCTTTGTGTATCGTGCCGCGCGGAAATTTATTCGGTTGCCAAACAGCCTTGAGTGTTGAGATAATTTTTCGTCTGATCTCGCACTATCTTCATGAGGTTTCAGTTTCGGTCCCGTCGCTAATTTGATTGGCGGGGCGGGTTATCATTAACGTATTGTCTTAGTAGTACCGAAAACATGGCAGAGAAACGCAATATCTTTCTGGTTGGGCCTATGGGTGCCGGCAAAAGTACTATTGGCCGTCAGTTAGCGCAGCAGCTGAACATGGAATTCTTCGACTCCGACCAGGAGATCGAACGTCGTACCGGCGCCGATGTGAGCTGGGTCTTTGACGTTGAGGGCGAAGAGGGCTTTCGCGATCGCGAAGAGAAAGTCATCAATGAACTGACGGAGAAGCAAGGCATCGTGCTGGCGACCGGGGGCGGCTCCGTCAAATCTCGCGAGACCCGTAATCGCCTGTCCGCGAGGGGCGTGGTCGTCTATCTGGAAACTACCATTGAAAAACAGCTGGCGCGTACGCAGCGTGACAAAAAACGCCCGTTGCTACAGGTAGATACGCCGCGCGAGGTGCTGGAGCAGCTGGCGCAGGAACGCAATCCGCTGTATGAAGAGATTGCCGACGTGACTATCCGCACGGATGAGCAGAGCGCCAAAGTGGTGGCCAACCAGATTATCCATTTGCTGGAAAACAACTGAACGGTTGGCTGAGGAACTAGCGTTGTAACAGGGGGCAGGCAGGCCGTGGAAAGGATCACCGTAACGCTCGGGGAGCGTAGCTACCCGATCAGCATCGCCAGTGGGCTTTTTTCACAGGAGGCGGCTTTCTGGCCGCTGCACTCCGGCGAGCAGGCCATGCTGATCACCAACGAAACCCTGGCTAAACTGTACCTGGCGCCGGTGCAGCGTACGCTGGAGCGGGCAGGCGTACGCGTCGGGCTGGTGATCCTGCCCGACGGTGAGCAGTTTAAGTCACTGAGCGTACTGGATCGGGTATTCAGCGCGCTGCTGGAGAACAACCACGGGCGGGATACCACGTTAGTGGCGCTGGGGGGCGGCGTGATCGGCGATCTGACCGGTTTTGCCGCCGCGTGCTATCAGCGCGGCGTCCGCTTCATTCAGGTGCCGACAACGCTGTTGGCGCAGGTGGACTCCTCGGTGGGCGGAAAGACCGCGGTCAATCATCCGCTGGGTAAGAATATGATCGGCGCATTTTATCAGCCGGCCAGCGTGACGATCGACATCGACTGTCTGCAGACCCTACCGCCGCGCGAGCTCGCCTCCGGGCTGGCGGAGGTCATTAAATACGGCATCATCATGGATGCCGATTTTTTCCGTTGGCTTGAGACGCAGATGGATGCGCTGCTGCGTCTGGAGCCGTCCGCGCTGGCCTACTGTATCCGCCGCTGCTGCGAGCTGAAGGCGCAGGTGGTGGCGGAGGATGAGCGTGAACAGGGCCGCCGGGCGCTGTTGAATCTCGGCCATACGTTTGGTCATGCCATCGAGGCTGAGATGGGCTATGGCAACTGGCTGCACGGCGAGGCTGTGGCCGTGGGGACGATGATGGCGGCCCGCGTAGCCTGCCGTCTGGGCTATCTGCAGCCGCCGCAGGCCGAGCGTATGTCGGCGCTGCTGACGCGCGCCGGGCTGCCGGTGCTAGGGCCGGCCGGTATGGCCCCTGACGCCTATCTACCGCATATGCTGCGTGATAAGAAGGTGCTGGGCGGAACCCTGCGGCTGGTGTTGCCGACCGCTATCGGCAGCGCGGAGGTGTTCGCCGGGGTAAGCCATGATGTCGTGCGGGATGCGATTGCGGACTGCCTGGCCTGAGCGGTTAATTTGCGAGTCTCCGGCGCGGTACGGCCGGCTTTGCCTCTAAGTGGAGGGTGAGATGGATCAAGAAGAGTTTAAAGCAGACGATGAGTTAAAACCGGACGCCAGCGATCGTCGTCCGCCGCGTGCGCGCGGCCGACGTCCCGCGACGCCGCGTCTGACGGTATCGCGTCAGCATCTGATGATCGGCGCCGGCGTCCTGGTATTGCTGGTGGTGATCGTGGCGATCGGATCGGCGCTGAAATCGCCCTCCAAGGGGAGCTCTGCCCAGTCTACGGCTACGGCGGGCAGTGCCAGAGAGATCAATCTGTCCGGTGCATCTTCCATGACTAACGGCAGCGCCGGAAGCAACGTGACCGACGTTCAGGACGGTAGTGGGGTCAATAACTCCGCGCAGCCAGGTCAGCCGCAGCCGATCACGATGCCCTCCGTATCGCCTACGCCAACGCAGTCTGCTCCGGCGCTTCAGGAGAGCGGGCAGCAGCGGATCGATCTGGCGGGGAACTCTGTTTCCGATGCGCTGACCCAGCAGCAAGGCGCGCTAGATGCGATGTCGCAGGCTGGCACGCTACCGACGGCCCCGGCAACGCTGGCCGGCGGCGCAGCGCGTATCGCGCCGAAAGCGGCGGTCGAATCGACGCCGCGGCCTAAGACGCCGACGCGTCGGGAGGAGCGGGCGCCGGTCCGCCACAGCGAGAAGAGCGTAGCGCAGACACCCAGCGCGCCGAAGCAAACGGCGCACCTGCCGGTGGTGGGCAGCAATGGTAAACCGGCGGCGCATCTGCCGCAAAGTGCCGGCAGCAGCGCTGGTGCGCTGAAGAGCGCCCCGGGCAGCCACTATACCCTACAGCTGAGCGGCGCCTCGCAGCCCACTACGCTGAACGCGTTTGCCCGTCGCCAGAGCCTGAGCCACTATTGGGTATATGAAACGTCCCGCAACGGTAAGCCTTGGTATGTGCTGGTAAGCGGCAGCTATGCGACGCCGGCGGATGCCCGGCGGGCGATTGCGACGCTGCCGGCAGAGGTGCAGGCGATGAAGCCCTGGGCTCGCCCGCTGAGCCAGGTGCAAAAGGATGCAAAGTAAGCGGTCACCCATAAAACGCGCGCGATGTGCTGTCTGAAAAGGTACGCCCTGGCGAATTGAAAGAGTAGAAATAACTGACTGGCGACGGCATGAAGAAGAAGCGCGCATTTTTGAAATGGGCCGGCGGGAAATATCCTTTGATTGAAGAGATCCGTCGGCACCTGCCGGCGGGCGAAAGACTGGTAGAGCCTTTCGTCGGCGCTGGCTCTGTGTTTTTAAACACGGATTACGATGAGTACCTGTTGGCGGACATTAACGCCGATCTGGTCGGGTTGTACAATATTGTGAAAGATGAGACGGATCGCTTTATCGGCGATGCCCGTCAGATGTTTTGCCCTGAACTGAACGTCTCGGAGGAGTATTACCGCATCCGTGAGGCCTTTAACCTGTGCGACGATCGTTACCAGCGGGCGCTGTACTTCCTCTATCTGAACCGGCACTGCTATAACGGTCTGTGCCGCTATAATGCCAAGGGGGAGTTCAACGTCCCCTTCGGGCGCTATAAAAAGCCCTACTTCCCTCAAGAGGAGCTGGAGTTTTTTGCCCGCAAGGCCGAGCGTGCGGTGTTTGTCTGCGAACATTATCAGCAGACGATGCTGCGCGCGCAGCCGGGTGCCGTGGTGTATTGCGATCCACCCTACGCCCCGCTGTCCGCTACCGCCAATTTTACCGCCTACCACGTCAACGGCTTTGGCTTTGCCGAGCAGGAGCGCCTGGCGGAGCTGGCCGGTGAACTGGCCCAGCGTCAGGTGCCGGTGCTGATCTCTAACCATGAAACCCCGCTGACGCGGGAGTGGTACGCGCAGGCCGATGCGCTGCACGTCGTGAAAGTTCGGCGCACCATCAGCAGAAAAACTGACGGGCGCAGCAAAGTGAACGAATTATTGGCGCTGTACGGCAAGCGCTAAGCGCGGCCGTCGGCCCCCCGAGCTCAGGAGAAACGGATGAACCCGTATTTAATTGCCCCGTCGATTTTGTCCGCAGACTTTGCCCGGCTGGGCGAAGATACTGCCAAGGTATTGGCCGCCGGTGCCGATGTGGTGCACTTTGATGTCATGGATAACCACTATGTGCCGAATTTGACTATTGGCCCGATGGTCTGTAAAGCGCTGCGGGACTATGGCATCACCGCCCCGATCGATGTTCACCTGATGGTGAAGCCGGTCGATCGGATCATCCCGGATTTCGCCGATGCCGGTGCCAGCATTATTACCTTCCATCCGGAGGCATCGGAGCACGTCGATCGCACTCTGCAGCTGATCCGCGCCTGTGGCTGTAAGGCGGGGCTGGTTCTGAACCCGGCAACGCCGCTGAGCTGTCTGGATTACGTGATGGATCGCCTCGATACCATCCTGCTGATGTCCGTAAACCCGGGCTTTGGTGGCCAGTCCTTTATTCCGTCGACCCTCGATAAGCTGCGTCAGGTGCGTCAGCGCATTGATGCCAGCGGTCTGGATATTCGCCTGGAGGTTGACGGTGGCGTGAAGGTGGACAACATCGGCGCTATCGCCGCGGCCGGCGCCGATATGTTTGTCGCAGGCTCGGCTATTTTCGGCCACGCTGACTATGCGGCGGTGATCACGGATATGCGTCGTGAAATTGCGCAGGCCTGCCATGAATAAAGGTATTCCGGTACAGGCACTGGCCTTTGATTTGGACGGCACGCTGGTGGATAGCGCGCCGGGTCTGGCGGCGGCTACGGACGCGGCGCTGCTGGCGCTGGGCTACCCGGCGCCGGGCGTGGAACGGGTGAAGCTGTGGCTGGGAAATGGCGCAGATGTTCTGATGCAGCGCGCCTTGAGCTGGGCCGGAGCCTCACAGGATGCCGCGCTGTGTCAGCGTGCGCGGCGTGCATTTGACGCGCACTACGCCGAGAGCGCCAATCAGGGATGTCAGCTGTTTCCCGGCGTCCGGGAGACGCTGGGGGTACTGGCGGCCCAGGGATTTCCGCTGGCGGTTATCACCAATAAGCCCTCGCCCTTTGTCCGCCCGATGCTGGAGAGCCTGGGGATCGATACGCTCTTCGGTCAGGTGATCGGCGGCGACGATGTCGCTAAGCGTAAGCCCCATCCGGCCCCGCTCTATCTGGTGCTGTCCCGTCTGGGGCTGCGGGCCGATGAGATGCTGTTTGTCGGTGACTCGCGCAATGATATCCAAGCTGGCCAGTCGGCCGGCTGTCCTACCGTCGGCTTGACCTACGGTTATAACTATGGCGAACCTATCGCTGCCAGCGAGCCCTGCCGCGTGCTGGATGATTTTGCCGGACTGCTGCCCTTGGTAGGGCTGGCGCCGCTGAACTGAATTGATAAGGACAGGAATGTGACCATGAGTAAGCCCATTGTTTTCAGCGGCGCGCAGCCGTCTGGTGAACTCACCATCGGTAACTATATGGGCGCGCTGCGCCAGTGGGTACAGATGCAGGATGAGTATGACTGCATTTACTGTATCGTCGATCAGCACGCCATCACCGTGCGTCAAGACGCAGAGAAACTGCGCAGCGCGACGCTGGATACGCTGGCCCTGTACCTGGCCTGCGGTATCGATCCGCAGAAGAGCACGATTTTTGTGCAGTCTCATGTTCCAGAGCATGCCCAGCTGGGCTGGGTTCTGAACTGTTACACCTATTTCGGCGAACTGAGCCGCATGACTCAGTTCAAGGATAAATCGGCGCGCTACGCAGAGAACATTAACGCCGGCCTGTTTGATTACCCGGTGCTGATGGCGGCGGACATCCTGTTGTACCAGACTCATCAGGTCCCGGTAGGGGAAGATCAGAAACAGCACCTGGAGCTGAGCCGTGATGTCGCGGCGCGCTTCAACGCGCTGTATGGTGACATCTTTAAGGTGCCGGAGCCGTTTATTCCCAAGTCGGGCGCGCGCGTCATGTCGCTGCTGGAGCCGACCAAAAAGATGTCTAAGTCGGATGAGAACCGCAACAACGTGATCGGCCTGCTGGAAGATCCCAAGGCGGTGACCAAGAAGATCAAGCGCGCGGTGACCGACTCCGATGAGCCGCCGGTCGTGCGTTACGACGTGGTCAATAAGGCCGGCGTCTCCAATCTGCTGGATATTCTTTCCGGAGTGACCGGTAAGCGTATCGAGGATCTGGAGGCCGAGTTTGCGGGCAAGATGTACGGCCACCTGAAGGGTGCCGTTGCCGATGCGGTCTCCGGGATGCTGTCTGAGCTGCAGGAGCGGTATCACCGTTTCCGCAATGATGAGGCCTACCTGCAGGAAGTGATGCGCGATGGCGCCGCCAAAGCGCGCGCGCGCGCCGCGCAGACCCTGGACAAGGTCTACGATGCGATCGGGTTTGTCGCGCGGCCGTAAGCGGCGCGGCGATCTGAACGTGAAGAGGAGGGCGATGGCCCTCCTTTTTTTTGCGCCGTGTTATGCGCTCGCCGCTTCGCTGCGGAACCAGTTGAGGTGTGGCCGCAGGGTGACGACGTCGCCGACGATGATCAGGCTGGGGCTGGCAACGCGCGTTGCCAGCGTCTCCAACTGAGTCAGCGTTCCGCTGACGACCCGCTGGCGAACCGTGGTGCCGTTTTCAACCAGGGCGACGGGGGTATCTGGCAGCATGCCGTGCTGTAGGAGGCGATGCTGAATGGTCGCAGCCTGGCTCAGTCCCATATAAAACACGAGCGTTTGTCCTGCGGCCGCCAGGCAGGACCAATCCAGTTGGCCATCCTGGCGGGTATGGCCGGTGACCAGGCGGACGCTTTGGGCATGGTCGCGGTGAGTCAGCGGAATACCGCTATAGGCGGAGCAGCCGGAGGCGGCGGTAATACCGGGCACCACCGAGAAGGCGATCCCCGCGGCGGCCAGCGCCTCAAGCTCTTCGCCTCCCCGGCCAAAGATGAAGGGATCGCCGCCCTTGAGGCGCACCACCCGTTTTCCATCACGCGCGTGATCCAGCAGGGTCTGATTGATCTCCTCCTGGGGAACGCAGTGATGACCGGCGCGTTTGCCGACGAAGATACGCGTTGCGTCGCGTCGCACCAGCGACATGACCTCATCGGATACCAGGCGATCATAGATGATCACGTCCGCCCGCTGGATCTGCTGTAGCCCTTTGAGGGTCAACAGCCCTGCATCCCCCGGCCCGGCGCCGACTAGCGTCACCTCGCCGCGATCCGCCGGCGCCGCGCTGAACAGCGCATCCACCTGTTGCTGTGTCTGTGCGGTGTCGCCGTTGGCCAGCGACTGTGCCAGACGATCTTGGGCGAACAGTCGCTCCCAAAAGCGGCGGCGCAGCGACAGGGTGGGAAAGTGCGCCTTGACGCGCTGGCGCAGGTGGCCAGCCAGGTGTGCCAGCTGGCCGAGATGCTGCGGTAGCTGCGCCTCCAGCTTTTCGCGCAGAATCCTGGCCAGCACCGGTGCGCTGCCGCCGGAGGAGACGGCGACCATCAACGGCGAGCGATCGACGATCGACGGCATGATGAAGCCCGTCTGTTGCGCGGCATCGACCACGTTACAAAAGATACAGCGCGCCTCGGACTGGGCCAGCACCTGCTGATTTACCCGGCTGTCGTCGGTGGCGGCGATAGCCAGCCACTTGCCCGTGAGCAGCGCGGGGTCGAAGTCGCCGGCGATCAGCGTCAGCTGACCATCCCGCTGCCACTGTTCAAACTGGGGCGTGAAGCGCCCGGCGTTCACCGTCAAAATCGCGCCCGCCTCCATCAACAGACGGGCCTTACGCTCGGCTACCTCGCCGCCGCCGACCAGCAGGCAGGGCTTAGTACGCAGCTGACAAAATATCGGAAAGTAATCCATCAGAGATCCTCAAGGGGGTTCCTGTTGTGGGGCGGTCATATACCGCGAGCGGGGATAGTACGCCAAGGGGCAGAGACTCTCCAGCTTGCCAGACTCGTTGCCAGCCTGCAGCGGACTTGTTTAAAGAAACGGCCACTGCGGGTTGGCGTCAGCGCCGGGGCGGGATCGCAGGGAATCCGTCCGACAGAATAAATAATCAGCAAAGAAAACGTTTGCTTTTTGGCGCGAACTCTTTAGAATGCGCCAGATTTTTTTGTCTACTGCACAGAGATTAAGGAGGATTGCGTGTCGCAGGATAACAATTTCAGTCAGGGGCCCGTCCCGCCATCGGCGCGCAAGGGGGTACTGGCATTAAGCTGTGTCATGCTGGGGCTAACCTTCTTTTCCGCCAGTATGTGGACCGGCGGCACGCTCGGCACCGGCCTTGGCTATCACGATTTTCTTCTGGCCGTATTCGTCGGTAATCTCCTCCTCGGTATCTATACCTCCACGCTTGGCTATATCGGTGCAAAAACCGGTCTGACGACGCACCTGCTAGCGCGCTTCTCCTTTGGTGTTAAAGGCTCTTGGCTGCCTTCGCTGCTGCTGGGCGGCACGCAGGTGGGATGGTTTGGCGTCGGGGTCGCCATGTTCGCGATTCCGGTCAGTAAGGCGACCGGTCTGAATACCGATCTGCTGATCGCGCTTTCCGGACTGCTGATGACCGTGACGGTGTTCTTTGGCATCTCGGCGTTGACGCTGCTGTCGGCGATCGCGGTACCGGCAATCGCGCTGCTCGGCGGCTACTCGGTGTGGTTGGCGATCGATGGTATGGGCGGGATGGATGCCCTGCGTGAGGTGGTTCCCGCGCAGCCGCTGGATTTCAATTTGGCGCTGGCACTGGTGGTCGGCTCCTTTATCAGCGCAGGCACGCTGACGGCGGACTTTGTCCGCTTTGGCCGCAGCGCCAAGGTGGCGGTGCTGGTGACGATGGTGGCGTTCTTTCTCGGTAACTCGCTGATGTTTATCTTTGGCGCGACCGGAGCCGCGGCGCTGGGGATGTCTGACATCTCCGACGTCATGATAGCTCAAGGGCTGTTGCTGCCCGCGATTGCGGTGCTGGGGCTAAATATCTGGACCACCAATGATAATGCACTGTATGCCTCCGGTCTGGGATTCGCCAATATCACCGGGTTGTCGAGCAAGACGCTGTCGGTTGCCAACGGGATCATCGGGACCCTGTGCGCGCTGTGGCTGTATAACAACTTTGTCGGCTGGCTGACCTTCCTCTCCGCCGCCATTCCGCCGGTCGGCGGGGTGATCATTGCGGATTACCTGATGAACCGGCGCCGTTACAGCAACTTTGCGGAGGCGGATAGGGTCGCGGTAAACTGGAACGCCATTGCCGCCGTCGCCCTGGGCGTCGCCGCGGGTCACGGGTTGCCGGGGATCGTTCCGCTGAACGCCGTATTGGGCGGCGCCCTGAGCTACGTGGTTCTCAGCCGCAGGGCGAGTCGTCAGAGAGAAAATAGACTGGAGATCAGCCATGCAGAATAACGTACTGCGCGCCGTGATCAATGCCCGCCTGCCCGCGCGCGACGGGTGGTGGCAAATTACCTTGGAGCATGGCCTGATCGCGGCCATTACGCCGCAGCCCGCGCTACGGGCTGCGCAGCCGGATGAGCTGGATGCACAGCAGGGGCTGGTGGTGCCGCCCTTTGTCGAACCGCATATTCATCTGGATACGACGCAGACGGCGGGGCAGCCAGCGTGGAACCAGTCGGGAACTCTGTTTGAAGGGATCGAGCGCTGGGCCGAGCGCAAGGCGCAGCTGACCCACGATGACGTGAAACAGCGTGCCTGGCAGACCCTAAAGTGGCAGATAGCGAACGGTATCCAGCACGTGCGCAGCCACGTGGACGTCTCCGATCCGTCGCTGACGGCGCTAAAGGCGATGCTGGAGGTACGCCAGGAGGCGGCGCCCTGGGTCGATCTGCAGCTGGTCGCTTTTCCACAAGAGGGGATCCTCTCCTATCCAAACGGCGAAGCCCTGCTGGAGGAGGCGCTGCGACTGGGCGCCGATGTGGTGGGGGCTATTCCGCATTTTGAGTTTACCCGCGAATATGGCGTGGAGTCGCTGCATAAGGCCTTCGCGCTGGCCGCGCGCTATGACCGCCTGATCGATGTTCACTGTGATGAAATAGACGATGAGCAGTCGCGCTTCGTGGAAACCGTGGCGGCGCTGGCGCACCGCGAAGGCATGGGGGCACGGGTGACCGCCAGCCATACCACGGCGATGCACTCTTACAACGGCGCCTATACCTCGCGGCTATTCCGGCTGCTGAAGATGTCGCAGATTAACTTTGTCGCTAATCCGTTGGTCAACATCCATCTGCAGGGGCGTTTCGACGACTATCCCAAGCGGCGCGGCATCACCCGGGTGAAGGAGATGCTGCAGGCCGGGATCAACGTCTGCTTCGGCCATGATGATGTGTTTGACCCCTGGTACCCGCTGGGCACCGCCAATATGCTGCAGGTGCTGCACATGGGGCTGCATGTCTACCAACTGATGGGCTACGCCCAGATTGACGAGGGGCTGGCACTGATCGGTTCGCACAGCGCCAAAACGCTCGGTCTGCAGGGATATGGGGTGGCGCCGGGCTGCCGCGCCAGTCTGCTGGTGCTGCCGGCGGAGAGCGGGTTTGACGCGGTGCGCCGACAGGTGCCGGTGCGTTACTCCCTGCGTGATGGCTGCCTGATCGCGGAGACCCGTCCGGCGCAGAGCCAGATTTATCTGCGGCAGGCGGAGCGCGTCGACTTCCGCCGCTGAGTTCGGCGCGCGCAAAAAAACGGGGCCTGCATGCAGGCCCCGTTGTTATGGGTATGGCGCAGTCTACTTGGCCGCGTGACCATGCAGGCGGTGCTTGGTGACAAACCCCAGCAGGACGCACATGACAAAAACGACCAGATAGAGACCGTTGGCCGTCGCCAGCGCGGCATGGGCTCCGCTGTGAGCGACGATGGGGCCGGTGACGACGAAGGTCAGCATGGTGCCGATGGTGCCGCAGGTCAGGATAAAGTTCACCAGCTTCGGCGAGGAGACCTTGGTCTGCTGCGATCCCAGCGTAATCAGCGTGGTATAGATAGCGCTGCTGACAAAGCCCAGGCCCAGAATATACATGCTCAGCATGGCGCCCTGCTGGCTGCTGACGAACATGTACATCATAAAGGTGGAAAGGGCGGCCAATACCGTGACGATGCGCTGCAGATCGAAGAAGCGCAGCGCGACGCTGAAGAACCACATGCCGACCATATAGGCGGTCCAGAAGTTACTGACCAGCCCGCCGCTCTCTTCAATGCTCATGCCGAAGCGCTTGGCGGCATACTCCGGTACCCACTGAATAAAGCCCAGCTGACCGAGGATGTAGCAGAGCGCCGCGATCGACAGGAACAGAACGCCGATCCCCCACTTTTCCTTGCTGACCGGCTGGCTGTCGCCGACGGCCTGCTTACCCAGCTGCGGGAAGTCAGAGCACAGCGTCAGGATAAAGATGGCCAGATACAGAACGCCGATGCAGGCGTAGACCCAATACCATGCCACGTGCTGTGCCAGCAGGGTGGCGGCGATGATGGGGAACACCATCCCGGCCATGCTGAAGAAGGAGTCGGTAAACAGCAGGCGAGAGCCGCGCTGACGCCCGGTATAGATATGGGTGATCAGGAAGGTTCCGATCGACATGGTGATCCCGCTGACCACGCCCAGCACGAACATGCAGGCGGAGAAGATGGCCAGATTGTGCCCGACCATCAGACCGGCGATGGCAAGGATCATCAGGATAAAGCCAAAAATGAGCTGACGTTTGAGCGGAATGATCTCCATCAGCCAGGCGTTAAGGAAAATGGAAACCAAAATCCCGGTGTTGAGGAACGTAAAGGTATTACTCATGCTGGAGATCGGCAGATTAAAGTACTCTGCGATATTTCCCATCACCATCCCGGTGACAATCACCAATGCGCCGGTAAGCGCATAGGAGAAGAAACTGATCCATGTTAGGCGGATGCGATTGCTGTCGGTCATAGCAAGGCCTGTATCAGTATATAAGGTAAAAAGAAGCGTGTTTGTGGGAAGATCCGACAAGAAGGGTCGATTTCACCAAGCGTGCGCATCCTAACATAGCCACGCCGACGTTTTGTGATATGAATCTTCTTTTTATTGCAATGCAATAATTTTTTGCTTAAAAAATGAGATCTTTTGCGAATTTGTCTCCGGATGGTCGCCGCTTCGGCAGCGTATGGGGGGCGTCGTCTCCTCAACGCGCCCGTTTGTTGCGGGTGGCGCTCGGTGATTCGGATTGGGAGCGCTTGTCCTGTGCGTCAATTCCGCTAATGTAGGGATAGGCCGGGCGCAAAACGTGGCGTGGCGGCTCGGTAAATCTGAGTAAATGGGTGGCGATTATGCTAAGGGCTATTTAGAATCGTTACGCCATTTTGTTGTTTTTACGCTTTTGACAAAGCCCGTCAGAGAAAGGAAGTTTTCATGTTCAAAAGAATCGTCATTACCCTGGTCACCCTCTTCTCGCTGGCCGTCATGGCCCCCGCCGCGCTGGCGGCCAACACGCGGGTCATGCTGACGACCAGCGTAGGCAATATTGAGCTGGAGCTGTATAACCAGAAGGCGCCGGTAACCGTTGATAACTTTCTTGGCTACGTTAACAGCGGTTATTACAACGACACTATTTTTCACCGTGTGATCCCGGGCTTTATGATCCAGGGCGGCGGTTTTACAGGTGATATGCAGCAGAAAGCGACACAGCCGCCGATCAAGAACGAGGCGGACAACGGGCTGCGCAACCTGCGCGGTACTATCGCGATGGCGCGCACCGCGGAGAAAGATAGCGCGACCAGCCAGTTTTTTATCAACGTGGCGGACAACGCCTTTCTCGACCATGGGCAGCGTGACTTTGGCTATGCTGTCTTCGGCAAAGTGATTAAGGGGATGGATGTCGTCGACAAGATCTCCCAGGCGCGTACCGAAAACGTCGGCCCTTATCAGAATGTGCCGGCCAAGCCGATTGTGATCACCTCGGCCAGCGTTATGAAGTAAGGCCGCGCGTCTCTGCACGGTTTCACACAGCGGGCGCCGGATGGCGCCCGCTGTGTTACTGACGCAGAAAGTTGCGCAGCAGGGCGTGTCCCTGCTCGCTAAGAATGCTTTCCGGATGGAACTGAACCCCCTCCAGGGCCATGCCGGTATGACGGATCCCCATAATCTCATCGACCGCGCCATCGCGCTCGCTCCAGGCGGTCACCTCCAGGCAGTCGGGCAGGCTCTCCTTATCCAGAATCAGCGAGTGGTAGCGGGTGACCGTTAGCGGGTTATTCAGCCCCTGGAATACGCCGCGATTGCGGTGGCGGATAGCGCTGGTCTTGCCGTGCATCACCTGTCGCGCCCGGATCACCCGCGCGCCGAAAACCTGTCCCAGCGCCTGGTGCCCCAGGCAGACCCCCAATAGCGGAACGCGCCCCGCCAGATGACGGATGGCCGCAAGGGAAATACCGGCCTGATCGGGCGTACCCGGTCCGGGAGAGATCACCACGTGCGATGGACGCAGGGCATCGATCTGCGCCAGCGTCAGCGCATCGTTGCGTTTGACCATGACCTCGGCGTCGAGCTGGCAAAAGTACTGGTACAGATTGTAGGTAAAGGAGTCGTAGTTATCGATAAGCAGCAGCATGGCATGGCACTGGCGTTACGGGAAAGCGGTGATGATAAAGCATACGCCGGACAAATTCAGCCCCGCCGGGCCGGACGCGAAGGGGCTTGCACGGCGTTGACGCTGAAAATAGGGTTGCCGCCAATTGATTTATTATTCATATTTTATGATTATAAAATCACTTTAACTTGGCCGATGCAAACGGAGATGACGCGGGATGACGCAGAAAAATACAGTGGAAAGGGGCAACTTTGAAAAGGTGATGTTGCCGGTTTATGCACCCGCAGAGTTTGTGCCAGTGCGTGGCCAAGGCAGCCGGGTGTGGGATCAGCAGGGGCGCGACTATATCGACTTTGCCGGCGGTATTGCGGTGACGGCGCTGGGGCATTGCCACCCGGCACTGGTGGCCGCGTTACAGGAGCAGGGGAGCCGCCTGTGGCATACCAGCAATGTCTTTACTAATGAGCCCGCGCTGCGCCTGGCGCAGAAGCTGATCGATGCCACCTTTGCCGAGCGGGTATTTTTTGCCAACTCCGGCGCAGAGGCCAATGAGGCGGCGTTAAAGCTGGCCCGCTACCACGCCGCGACGCGTATCAGTCCTCATAAAAGCCAGATTATCGCCTTCAAGCAGGGGTTTCACGGCCGTACCCTGTTTACCGTGTCGGTGGGAGGCCAGCCCAAGTACTCGGATGGCTTCGGACCGAAGCTGGCGGATATTGTACACTTGCCGTTCAACGATCTGGCGGCGGTGGAGGCGATTATCGGTGAACAGACCTGTGCGGTGATCGTCGAGCCCGTTCAGGGCGAGGGCGGGGTATTGCCGGCCAGCGCCGCGTTTCTGCAGGGGCTGCGAACGCTGTGCGATCGCCATCGGGCGCTGCTGATTTTTGATGAGGTACAAAGCGGGATAGGACGCAGCGGTAGGCTGTTTAGTTACATGCACTACGGCGTGACGCCGGACATTCTGACCAGCGCCAAGGCATTGGGCGGCGGTTTTCCTATCAGCGCCATGCTGACCACCGAAGCGATCGCCTCAGCGATGACGGTGGGCTGCCACGGCACGACCTATGGCGGCAATCCGCTGGCCTGTGCGGTGGCGGAAGCGGCGTTCGATATCATCAGCCAGCCGCAGATCCTCGCCGGGGTGGCGACGCGCCGACAGGCCATGGTTAGCCATTTGCAGGCCCTTAACCGGCGTCACGGGACGTTTAGCGACATCCGCGGACAGGGGCTGCTGCTGGGGGCGGCCTTGTCGCCCGCCTACCGTGGACGTGCCCGAGACATTCTGCACGCGGCGGCGGAGCAGGGGGTGATGCTGCTGAACGCCGGCGCCGATACGCTGCGCTTTACGCCGTCTCTGGTGATCGAGACGGCGGAGATCGACGAGGGAATGGCCCGCCTGGGGCGAGCGCTGGGTACGCTGGCGGCCTAGGCGACGCTCAGGCGTTATCGCTCTCCGTGAAGGCGCGAGACATCGCTTCGAGCTGCTCTTGCGCATCGAGCCAGCACAGCTCCGCCTCCTCCAGACCGAGCTTGGTCTGACTTTGGCGCTGCAGAATGTCGTTCAGCTCCTCTTTATGCGCCGGATCGTACAGCGCGCCGTCGGCGAGGCGTTCCTCCAGCGTATTGAGCTGGGCGCTCAGGGTCTCCATACGCTTTTCCTGCGCGGCGATCTGCTTGCGCAGCGGCTGAGTCTGGCTGCGGAACTCGGCCTCGCGACGCTTCTGATCCTTTCTGGCCTGGGCGCTGTTGGTCGTTTGCGCGCCATCCTGATCCGCCGGCGCCTGGTTTTCCTGGCGCTGCAGATCGATCATCCAGCGCTGGTAGTCGTCCAGATCACCGGCGAACGGCTCGACCTGGCCGTCGTGCACCAGATAGAGATCGTCGGTGGTGGATCGCAGCAGATGGCGATCGTGCGAGACTACCACCAGCGCGCCCTCGAAATCGATCAGCGCTTCGGTTAGCGCCTGGCGCATGTCCAGATCCAGATGGTTGGTCGGTTCGTCGAGCAGCAGCAGGTTCGGACGCTGCCAGACGATCAGCGCCAGTACCAGGCGCGCCTTCTCGCCGCCGGAAAAGCGCGCGGTCGCCTCGCTGACTTTATCGCCGTTAAAACCGAAGCCCCCTAAATAGTCGCGCAGCTGCTGTTCGCTCTCCTGCGGCGCCAGGCGGGCTAAGTGCTGCAGTGGCGATTCGTCGGCGCGAAGATACTCTAGCTGATGCTGGGCGAAGTATCCCAGACGAACGCCCTTGGCCAGCCCGACCTCCCCCTGCTGCGGCGCTAGCTCGCCGGCCAGCAGCTTGATCAGGGTGGATTTACCGGCGCCGTTACGTCCCAGCAGACCGATGCGCGAACCGGGTACCAGGTTGAGCTTAATCGAGGCGAGTACGGTGCGCTCGCCGTAGCCGGCGCTGACGTGCTCCATACGCAGCAGCGGCGTTGGTAGGCTTTCCGGCGCGCGGAAGCTGAAGTGGAACGGGTTATCGACGTGGGCCGGCGCGATGCGTTCCATACGTTCCAGCATTTTTACCCGGCTCTGCGCCTGCTTGGCCTTACTGGCCTTGGCCTTGAAGCGGTCGATATAGCTTTGCAGATGGGCGATACGCTGCTGCTGGCTCTGATACATCGCCTGCTGCTGCGCCAGTTTCCCGGCGCGCTGCAGTTCGAAAGAGGAGTAGTTTCCGCTGTATTCAAACAGCTGCTGCTGTTCGATATGTACAATTTTGTCCACGATAGGATCGAGGAAGTCACGGTCGTGTGAAATCAGGATCAGTGTGCCCGGATAGCTTTTCAGCCAGCGCTCCAGCCAGATCACCGCGTCCAGATCCAGGTGGTTGGTCGGTTCGTCGAGCAGCAGCAGATCGGAGCGGCACAGCAGCGCCTGTGCCAGGTTCAGGCGCATGCGCCAGCCGCCGGAGAAGGATTTCACCGGCTGCATGAGCTGTTCCTGGCTGAAGCCGAGGCCGTGCAGCAGACTGGAGGCTCGGGCGCGAATGGTCCAGGCGGCAATGGCGTCCAGCTTGCCGTGGATCAGCGCGATCGTGTTGCCATCGTTACGCTGGTTGGCATCATCGAGCTGCTGCTCCAGCTGGCGGAACTCGCGATCGCCGTCGAGCACATACTCCAGCGCCGGCGTTTCCAGCGCCGGCGTCTCCTGGTTAACCCAGGCCATGGCCCAGTTGCCGGGCAGGGTCAGATTACCGCCGTCGGCGCTCAGCTCATTTTTCAACAGCGCCAGCAGCGTTGATTTCCCACAGCCATTTTTGCCGACCAGGCCCACCTTTTGGCCGGGGTTGATCGTTGCCGAGGCATTGTCCAGCAGCACCCGGGTGCCGCGACGAATTTGGAGCGATGAGAAAACAATCATAAAGCGTCGTCTATTGAGTGTGTGTTAAATTGGCGTTGTGGCGACGTAAATAACGCGGCGGGCTAATGGCGATGTGCGGCGTTATTCCGTCATTCAGGGTCGCATGGTAGCTGAAAAGTCCGGCAATGACGACGTTCGGACGCACGAGGAGAAGGAAGCATGGCGCACCCGCCGAAGGTGTTACTGATTTATGCTCATCCCGAGTCACCGTCATCCGTGGCCAATCAGCTGTTGCTGCAGGCCGCCCGGCGCCTGAGTAACGTGACGGTGCATGACCTGTACGCCCACTATCCAGATTTTTTTATCGATATTCATCATGAGCAGCATCTGCTGCGCAATCATCAGGTCATCGTGTTTCAACACCCCCTGTATAATTACAGTTGTCCGGCCCTGCTTAAAGAGTGGCTGGATCGCGTGTTAGCGCGCGGTTTCGCCAGCGGCGTGGGGGGGTATGCCCTGCGCGATAAGTATTGGCGCTCGGTGGTCACTACCGGCGAGCCTGAGGGGGCCTATCAGTTGGGTGGCTATAACCATTACACCATGGGCGAGGTGTTGCGTCCGTTTGAGCTGACGGCGCTGCGCTGCCATATGCGCTGGCTGGCGCCGCTGACGATCTATTGGGCGCGGCGCCAGAAGCTGGAGATGCTGCACGCCCAGGCGCATGACTATGCCACATGGTTAGCGGCGCCGCTGCCCGCCGGAGATGATGATGAATGCTGAGCCCTCCCTGCTACCGGCGGTGGTGCTGTTTTTGTTTGCCGCGGTGCTGGCGGTGCCCATCGCCCGCCGTTTGGGCATCGGTGCCGTGCTCGGCTTTCTGATCGCCGGGATCGCCATCGGTCCCTGGGGTATCGGTTTGATCCGGGATGTGGAGGAGATCCTGCACTTTTCGGAGATGGGCGTGGTCTTCCTGCTGTTTATCATCGGGCTGGAGTTGAACCCGGGCAAGCTGTGGCGTCTGCGGCGGCTGATCTTCGGCGCCGGTGCCGCCCAGTTGCTGCTGAGCGCGCTGCTGCTCGGCGGGCTGTTGGTCGCCAGCGGGTTTGCCTGGCAGGCGGCGGTCATCGGCGGGATTGGTCTGGCCATGTCGTCGACGGCCATGGCGCTGCAGCTGATGCGCGAAAAGGGGATGAACCGCAATCAGGGCGGCCGTCTCGGGTTTGCCGTGCTGCTGTTCCAGGATATCGCCGTCGTGCCGGCGCTGGCTCTGATGCCGATCTTGGCCGGGGGGGCCGATCACGCCATCAGCTGGGGACACATTGCGCTGAAGCTCGGCGCACTGGCCGGTATCTGGATCGGCGGACGGCTACTGCTGCGCCCGCTGTTTCACTATATCGCCGCCACCGGTGTGCGTGAAATTTTTACCGCTGCGGCACTGTTGGTGGTGCTCGGCTCCGCGCTCCTGATGGATATGCTGGGCTTTTCAATGGCGCTGGGGACCTTTATCGCCGGGGTGCTGTTGGCGGAGAGCGAGTTTCAGCACGAGCTTGAGATCGCCATTGAGCCCTTTAAGGGACTGCTGCTGGGGCTATTTTTTATTTCGGTCGGTATGGCGCTCAACCTGGGCGTGCTGTATGCCTACTGGGCGCAGATCCTGGCCGCGGTCGTCGCGCTGGTGGTGGTCAAAAGTGCCGTGCTGTATCTGCTGGCGCGATTGTCGCGGATACGCAGCGCGGTGCGGCTGCAGTTTGCGGCGGTGCTCAGCCAGGGGGGCGAGTTCGCCTTTGTGCTGTTTTCCGCCGCCGCCGCCCAGCACCTGCTGAGCGCCCAACAGAGCGCGCTGCTGCTGGTGGTGGTGACGCTGTCGATGGTGACTACCCCGCTGCTGATGCAGGCGCTCGATCGCCTGCTGGCCCAGCGGTTGAACCCGGCGGAGGAGAGTGCGGAAAAACCCTATGTCGCCGATGATGAGCCACAGGTGATCCTGGTCGGTTTTGGCCGTTTCGGCCAGGTTATCGGTCGGCTGCTGATGGCCAATCAAACGCGGGTCACCGTACTGGAGCGCGACGTCAGCGTGGTCAGCATGATGCGCCGCTACGGTTACAAGGTGTATTACGGCGACGCCACCCACCTGGATCTGCTGCATGCGGCGGGCGCGGCGCGGGCAGAGGCTATCGTCATCACCTGCAACGAGCCGGAGGAGACCATGGCGGTGGTTCGCTTGTGTCAACAGCACTTTCCACGGCTGCGCATTCTGGCGCGCGCCCGCGGGCGGGTCGAGGCCCACGAGCTGCTGCAGGCCGGCGTGACGCAGTTTAGCCGGGAGACCTTTTCCAGCGCGCTGGAGCTGGGGCGTAAGAGCCTGATTGAAACCGGAATGCACCCGCATCAGGCCTACCGGGCCCAGCAGCATTTCCGCCGTTTGGATATGCGTATGCTGCGCGAACTGATGCCGCATCGGCAGGGGGAGATCGCGCAAATCTCCCGCATTCGCGAGGCGCGGCGTGAGCTGGAGGAGATCTTTCAGCGCGAGATGCTGCATGAGCAGCATCAAATGAATGGCTGGGATGATGAGTGGCCGGAGGATGAAGCGTGAAGAAGCGATTTATTGCCGGGGCGCGCTGCCCCGCCTGTCACGCCATAGATAGCCTGGCGCTGTGGCAGGCCAATGAGGATGAGCCGGTACAGGCGCAGTGTGTGCGCTGCGGCCATCGAATGACGCCATCGGCACCGGTGGGGGCGTCTGGCCGGATCATTGGCCGTTTTAAACCCTGAAGGGGCAAAGCGGGTGCGGCGGCGCAGCTTTTTTTATCCTGAACCGTACAGTGGCGCGAAATTCCGCTACAATCCGCTCGGATTTAGTTTCAAACGCTAGGAGATATCATGAAAGTAGCTAAAGACCTGGTGGTCAGTCTGGCCTATCAGGTGCGTACGGAAGACGGGGTATTGGTTGATGAGTCTCCGGTGTCAGCACCGCTGGACTACCTGCACGGCCATGGCTCTCTGATTGCCGGTCTGGAAAAAGCGCTGGAAGGTCACGTCGTCGGCGATCGTTTCGACGTGCATGTTCCGGCTAATGATGCCTACGGCCAGTATGATGACAACCTGGTACAGCGTGTACCGAAGGATGTCTTCATGGGGGTTGACGAGCTGCAGGTTGGCATGCGTTTCCTGGCGGAAACCGATCAGGGCCCGGTACCGGTTGAAATCACCGAGGTGGGCGATGACTATGTCGTGGTTGACGGTAACCACATGTTGGCGGGTCAGAACCTGAACTTCAACGTCGAAGTTGTCGCCATTCGTGAAGCGACCGCTGAAGAGCTGGAGCACGGTCATGTGCATGGCGCGCACGATCATGGTGAAGGCTGCTGCGGCGGCCACGGTCACGGCGAGGGTGAGTGCTGCGGCGGTCACGGTCATAGCCACGGCGAAGGCGAATGCTGCGGCGGTCATGACCACGATCACGAGCACGCAGAAGGCGATACCTGCTGCGGCGGCCAGGGCAAAGGTAAAGGCCACGGCGGCTGCGGCTGCCACTGATGCTTTTGTGCTTGCCCCTGTAAAAAAAGCGGTCAAATGACCGCTTTTTTATTGTCTGCGCCGCGCCGCCTCAGTAGTGGGGCGGCGGCGTCTCTTCTGACGGGTGCGCCATCATTGAGGGCTGCACGGCCCTGAACTTGTCGAGCAGCAGGCGCATTTGCTCGCGGTATTTCCCGAGCTCCAGCTGCAGTGCGATCACCGTCTGGTTAAGATCCTCAATGGTGATCTCCTGAAAAGCGATCCGGCTCTCCATCTGCTCCAGACGGCGCTCCAGCTCAGTCAGTCCGTTGGACGATGATTCCATAAAAAATTCCTCTATTTTCCGATTATTACATTCTTGCTCTTTTTTGATTACGCCAGGATGGGGCGATGAGCGGGCTATGGTAGCGCGAATTGTATGGATTTGCGTAGTCGTCTACCGCTATCAGCGCGTCGCGAGAAACTTTTTTACGTAACATAGGTCTGAATTTACACTGTATGCTGGCTTATTGATTGTTTTCTGGTAAGGGCGCCAGCTATAGTAGCCCAGTACTGTTGCTCATCGTGATTTAAGGCAAGTGCCTTAATTTTGGAGAAATGGATGAAATCTTTTTTTAAAGTTACCGCGCTAGCCACGACCATGGCTCTGGCGCTGAATGCCTCGGCGTTTGCAGCGGACGCAGCCAAGGCGGATACCGCTGCTCCGGCTGCCGCCAATAGCCAGTTCAAGAATGACGATCAGCAGGCCGCTTACGCACTGGGTGCCTCTCTGGGTCGTTATATGGACAACTCACTGAAAGAGCAAGAGAAGCTGGGTATCAAGCTAGATAAAGATCAGCTGATCGCCGGGGTACAGGATGCGTTTGCCGGTAAGAGCAAGCTCAGCGATCAGCAGATCGAGCAGACGCTGCAGTCTTTCGAGAGCCGTGTGAAGAGCGCGGCCCAGGCGAAGATGGAGCAGGAAGCCAAAGAGAACGCGGAGGCGGGGCAGAAGTTCCGCGCGGCGTTTGCCAAAGAAAAAGGGGTGAAAACCACCGCTAGCGGCCTGATGTATCTGGTCCAGAAAGAGGGGACCGGGCCAGTGCCGACGGATAGCGATACCGTGGTGGTGAACTATAAGGGTTCGCTGATCAATGGTACCGAGTTCGATAACTCCTACAGCCGCGGTGAGCCGCTCTCCTTCCGTCTGGACGGGGTGATCCCGGGTTGGACCGAAGGTCTGAAACACATCAAGAAAGGCGGCAAGATCAAGCTGGTTATCCCGCCGGATCTGGCCTACGGTAAAACCGGCGTTCCGGGGATCCCGGCTAACTCTACGCTGGTCTTTGAGGTTGAGCTGCTGGACGTGAAGCCGGCGGCGAAGGCGGATGCTGCGCCGGGCGCGAAAGACGAAGCAGCTGCTGCGACCTCTGCTAAATAAATCGCGCGCTGATTAGACAAACCCCCTGAGGGCACCGCTCTCAGGGGGTTTTTGTTGCGTGTCTGCATCGCCGGCGGGTAAAAAGACATTTACCTTGGCGCCATCAAGGATTTAAATAGAGCGTCTTTGCTAAAATTTTTTAAAAATTACGCTATTTTTTCCGGACCAGTCAGGGATGGGTGAGTCTGGTTCGACGATGGGAGTGGTTAATGTCAAATACGCTTGTTACGGCTGATATCAGTGAGCTGGATCTGTTGGATGAACGCCCTTTCACCCCGCTCGATCAGGCGATCCTTAAATCCTACGAGGCCGTGGTGGATGGCTTGGCGATGCTGATCGGCCCGCACTGTGAGATCGTTCTGCACTCGCTGGAGGATCTGAAGTGTTCGGCGGTGCGGATCGCCAACGGTGAACACACCGGGCGTAAAATTGGCTCTCCGATAACCGATCTGGCCCTGCGCATGCTGCACGATATGGCCGGGGAGGACAGCAGCGTCTCGCGCGCCTATTTTACCCGCGCCAAAAGCGGCGATCTGATGAAGTCGGTGACCATCGCCATCCGCAACCGAGAGCAGAGGGTGATCGGCTTGCTGTGTATTAACATGAATCTGGATGTGCCGTTTTCCCAGATCATGGAGACCTTTATCCCCAAAGCGACCCAGGAGGTCTCTTCGGCGGTGAACTTTGCCTCATCGGTGGATGAGCTGGTGGCCCAGACGCTGGAGTACACCATCGAAGAGGTGAACGCCGACCGGACGGTATCCAACAATGCCAAGAATCGCCAGATCGTGTTTACGCTGCATGAGAAGGGGATCTTTGATATCAAGGATGCGATCAACCAGGTGGCCGATCGCCTGAATATTTCCAAGCATACGGTCTATCTCTACATTCGCCAGTTTAAGAACGGCGACGTGCAGGGTAACTGAGCCATGCTGAGCTACTCACTGGTCGTGAATGGGCCGGCCTACGGTACGCAGGCTGCCAGCAGCGCCTATCAGTTTGCCCTCGCGCTGCTGGCGGCGGGGCATACGCTGCACAGCGTT
The DNA here is from genome assembly GCF_000800725.1 of Edwardsiella sp. EA181011. NCBI lineage: Bacteria > Pseudomonadati > Pseudomonadota > Gammaproteobacteria > Enterobacterales > Hafniaceae > Edwardsiella > Edwardsiella sp. EA181011. Next base: position 953,878 of record NZ_CP011364.1, read on the forward strand.
TTCTTCTATCGCGAAGGGGTGCTCAACGCCAATCAGCTGACGCAGCCGGCGGCGGATGAGTTTGATCTGGTGCGGGCCTGGCAACAGCTCTCGCAGCAGCACGGCGTGACGCTGAATGTCTGCGTCGCCGCCGCGCTGCGCCGCGGCGTTGTATCGACAGCGGCGGCCGAACAGCGAGGGCTGACGTCGGGTAATCTGCAGCCCGGTTTTACGCTGAGCGGCCTGGGTGCGCTGGCGGAAGCGATGCTGGTGTGCGATCGCACCATGCAGTTCTAGGGGGAGAGATGAGACGGCTTGCCTTTGTTTTTACCCAGCCCCCCCATACGACGAGCGCCGGGCGAGAGGGACTGGATGCGCTGCTGGCGGCCTCCGCATTCTGCGAGGATATTGCCGTGTTCTTTATCGGCGATGCGGTCTTCCAGCTGCTGCCCGATCAGCAGCCGTCGGCTATTCTGGCGCGCGATTACGTCGCCACGTTTGGCGTGATGGCGCTGTATGATATCGAGCAGATCTACCTGTGCGCCGCGTCGTTGGCCGCGCGGGGGCTAAGCAGTGACGCCGGCTGGGTTATCCCCGCCGAGGCGCTGGCGGCCGATACGCTGCGCGCGCGTCTGGATGAGTGCGATGTCATTTTGACCTTTTAACGCTGGGGACTCCGCGATGTTACATACCTTGACCCGCTCACCGCAGGGGGGCGTCGATTTCACGGCGCTGGCGGCGCTGGTGCGCCCCGGCGATGCGCTGGTTCTGCTGCAGGACGGCGTTCTGTGCGCGCTGACGGGCAGCGCAGGGTTGACGGCGCTGAGCGCTCTGCCGGTGGCGCTGCATGTGCTGCGGGAGGATGTGCTCGCGCGGGGGCTGACGGCGTATGTCGCACCCGCGTGTCAGCTGATCGGCTATAGCGAATTTGTCGCGCTGAGCGAGGCGCATCCGCGTCAGATGGCCTGGTGACGGTACAGACCGTGTTTGTTGACAGTATCGCGCCGAATATCTTGTATATTTCTTGACACCCTTCCGACTCAGCCATAAAATTCTGCGTCCCCATATTTTGCCCTTGGTCTATCCAGTGTGCAGTATGGGGCGATTTATTACGTGTTTACGAAAAGCAAAAACCAGGAGCTTTTAATGGCAACTATCAACCAGCTGGTTCGCAAGCCACGCGCTAAGAAAGTTGAGAAAAGCAACGTTCCAGCGCTGGAAGCCTGCCCGCAGAAACGTGGCGTATGTACCCGTGTATATACCACCACTCCGAAAAAACCGAACTCCGCACTGCGTAAAGTATGCCGTGTTCGTCTGACCAACGGTTTCGAAGTGACTTCCTACATCGGTGGTGAAGGTCACAACCTGCAGGAGCACTCCGTGATCCTGATCCGTGGTGGTCGTGTTAAAGACCTGCCGGGTGTGCGTTATCACACCGTGCGCGGTGCTCTGGACTGCTCCGGTGTTAAAGACCGTAAGCAATCCCGCTCTAAGTACGGCGTTAAGCGTCCTAAGGCTTAATGGTTCTCCGTTAAGTAAGGCCAAACGTTTTAACTTTAATGTCAAAATAAACTCGTAGAGTTTTGGACAATCCTGAATTCACAACGGAGTATTTCCATGCCACGTCGTCGCGTAATTGGTCAGCGTAAAATCCTGCCGGATCCGAAGTTCGGATCAGAACTGCTGGCTAAATTTGTTAATATCCTGATGGTAGATGGTAAAAAATCTACTGCAGAATCAATCGTATACAGCGCGCTGGAGACCCTGGCTCAGCGCTCTGGCAAAACTGAACTGGAAGCTTTCGAGACCGCTCTCGAAAACGTGCGCCCGACCGTCGAAGTTAAATCTCGTCGCGTTGGTGGCTCCACCTACCAGGTTCCGGTTGAAGTTCGTCCGGTCCGTCGTAATGCCCTGGCAATGCGTTGGATCGTAGAAGCTGCTCGTAAACGCGGTGATAAATCCATGGCTCTGCGTCTGGCGAACGAACTTTCTGACGCTGCAGAAAACAAAGGTACTGCAGTTAAGAAACGTGAAGACGTTCACCGTATGGCAGAAGCCAACAAGGCGTTCGCTCACTACCGCTGGTAATATCATCGGTATGTTAGTCACCAAGCGGGCGCTTAGGCTTAAGCAGCCCGCTTTGGGTAACTTAACTTGAACGTCCTAGGATATAGAGGAATCAAATGGCTCGTACAACACCCATTTCGCGTTACCGTAACATCGGTATCAGCGCACACATCGACGCCGGTAAAACCACTACTACCGAACGTATCCTGTTCTACACCGGTGTAAACCACAAGATCGGTGAAGTTCATGATGGCGCTGCCACCATGGACTGGATGGAGCAGGAGCAGGAGCGTGGTATTACCATTACCTCCGCTGCGACCACCGCTTTCTGGTCCGGTATGGCCAAACAGTTTGAACCGCACCGTGTCAACATCATCGACACCCCGGGGCACGTTGACTTCACCATCGAAGTAGAACGTTCCATGCGTGTACTGGATGGTGCGGTAATGGTTTACTGCGCCGTTGGTGGTGTTCAGCCGCAGTCTGAAACCGTATGGCGTCAGGCAAACAAATATCAGGTTCCGCGCATCGCGTTCGTCAATAAAATGGACCGCATGGGTGCGAACTTCCTGAAAGTTGTTAACCAGATCAAAACCCGTCTGGGCGCGAACCCGGTTCCGCTGCAGCTGGCTATCGGTGCTGAAGACGGATTCACCGGTGTCGTTGACCTGGTTAAAATGAAAGCCATCAACTGGAATGAAGCCGATCAGGGCGTGACCTTCACCTATGAAGAGATCCCGGCTGATATGGCTGAGCTGGCTAACGAATGGCACCAGTTCCTGGTTGAGTCCGCCGCTGAAGCTTCTGAAGAGCTGATGGACAAATACCTGGGTGGTGAAGCGCTGTCTGAAGAAGAGATCAAAAAAGCTCTGCGTCAGCGCGTACTGAACAACGAAATCATCCTGGTTACCTGCGGCTCCGCGTTCAAGAACAAGGGCGTGCAGGCAATGCTGGATGCGGTCATCGAATACCTGCCGGCACCGACTGACGTTCCGGCGATCAAAGGTATTTTGGACGACGGTAAAGATACCCCGGCTGAGCGTCACTCTGACGACAACGAGCCGTTCGCGGCGCTGGCGTTCAAAATCGCTACCGACCCGTTTGTGGGTAACCTGACCTTCTTCCGCGTGTACTCCGGTGTGGTTAACTCCGGTGATACCGTACTGAACTCTGTGAAGTCTGCGCGTGAGCGTTTCGGCCGTATCGTTCAGATGCATGCCAACAAGCGTGAAGAAATCAAAGAAGTTCGCGCGGGCGACATCGCTGCAGCAATCGGTCTGAAGGACGTCACCACCGGTGATACCCTGTGCGACCAGAACGCACCGATCATCCTGGAGCGTATGGAATTCCCTGAGCCGGTAATCTCCATCGCCGTTGAGCCGAAAACCAAGGCTGACCAGGAGAAAATGGGCCTAGCACTGGGCCGTCTGGCCAAGGAAGACCCGTCTTTCCGCGTATGGACTGATGAAGAATCTAACCAGACCATCATCGCCGGTATGGGTGAACTGCACCTGGAAATCATCGTTGACCGTATGAAGCGCGAGTTCAACGTTGAAGCCAACGTCGGTAAACCGCAGGTTGCTTACCGTGAAACCATCCGTGACACCGTCAAGGATGTGGAAGGTAAACACGCCAAACAGTCCGGTGGTCGCGGTCAGTACGGTCATGTCGTTATCGACATGTTCCCGCTGGAGCCGGGTGGCGAAGGCTACACCTTCACCAACGACATCAAGGGCGGCGTGATTCCGGGTGAATACATCCCGGCAGTTGACAAGGGTATCCAAGAGCAGCTGAAGTCGGGTCCGATGGCCGGTTATCCGGTAGTAGATCTGGGCGTACGTCTGCACTTCGGTTCTTACCATGACGTTGACTCCTCTGAACTGGCGTTCAAACTGGCTGCTTCTCTCGCGTTTAAAGAAGCCTTCAAACGCGCTAAGCCGGTTCTGCTCGAGCCGATCATGAAGGTTGAAGTAGAAACTCCGGAAGATTACATGGGTGACGTTATCGGTGACTTGAACCGTCGTCGCGGCATGATCGAAGGTATGGAAGATACTGCGACTGGCAAGACTGTTCGTGCGCAGGTTCCGTTGTCTGAAATGTTTGGTTATGCTACTGACCTGCGTTCTCAGACCCAGGGCCGTGCTTCATACTCCATGGAGTTCCTGAAGTATGCTGAAGCACCGACTAACGTCGCTCAGGCCGTTATTGAAGCACGTGGCAAATAAGCCTCTGCTTTAACATATTGATCCCGCGCCCTCTCCTTCGGTGAGGGCGCAAGATAAGGAATATAACCGTGTCTAAAGAAAAATTTGAACGTTCTAAACCGCACGTTAACGTCGGTACTATCGGCCACGTTGACCACGGTAAAACTACCCTGACCGCTGCTATCACCACCGTTCTGGCTAAAACCTACGGCGGTAGCGCTCGCGCATTCGATCAGATCGATAACGCGCCGGAAGAAAAAGCACGTGGTATCACCATCAACACCTCTCACGTTGAATACGATACCCCGACCCGTCACTACGCTCACGTAGACTGCCCGGGGCACGCCGACTATGTTAAAAACATGATCACCGGTGCGGCTCAGATGGACGGCGCAATCCTGGTTGTTGCTGCGACTGACGGCCCGATGCCGCAGACCCGTGAGCACATCCTGCTGGGTCGCCAGGTAGGCGTTCCGTACATCATCGTGTTCCTGAACAAGTGCGACATGGTTGATGACGAAGAGCTGCTGGAACTGGTTGAGATGGAAGTGCGTGAGCTGCTGTCTCAGTACGACTTCCCGGGCGACGATACCCCGGTAATCCGCGGTTCTGCGCTGAAAGCGCTGGAAGGCGAAGCCGAGTGGGAAGCCAAGATCATCGAACTGGCCGAGACGCTGGACTCCTACATCCCGGAACCTGAGCGTGACATCGACAAGCCGTTCCTGCTGCCGATCGAAGACGTATTCTCTATCTCTGGCCGTGGTACCGTTGTTACCGGTCGTGTAGAGCGCGGTATCATCAAGGTGGGTGACGAAGTTGAAATCGTTGGTATCAAGCCGACTACCAAAACCACCTGTACCGGCGTGGAAATGTTCCGCAAACTGCTGGACGAAGGTCGTGCCGGTGAGAACGTTGGCGTTCTGCTGCGTGGTACCAAGCGTGACGAGATCGAACGTGGTCAGGTACTGGCTAAGCCGGGCTCCATCACTCCGCACACCAAGTTCGAATCCGAAGTGTATATCCTGAGCAAGGATGAAGGCGGCCGTCATACTCCGTTCTTCAAAGGCTACCGTCCGCAGTTCTACTTCCGTACTACTGACGTAACGGGCACCATCGAACTGCCGGAAGGCGTAGAGATGGTAATGCCGGGCGACAACATCAAGATGGTTGTTACCCTGATCCACCCGATCGCCATGGACGATGGTCTGCGCTTCGCAATCCGCGAAGGTGGCCGTACCGTTGGTGCGGGCGTTGTTGCTAAAGTTATCGAGTAATCGATAGCCAGCAATAACACCAGAAAGAGGGCGCTACGGCGCCCTTTTTCACGGCGTTTTGTCGCCTGTCGCTGGTTATTTTGCATCCGGCCTTGCTTCCTGGCCAGATCTAAGTATAATGCGCGGGCTGCCTAATATTGGCAGCCTGATTTCGATCAGCGGCGGCGCGTTCCGCCAAACAATACTCCCGATATGGGGGTTATGAAATGAACGATTACACTCCCCCGTCAATCGAAATGGGTGCGAGGAGTAATTTTCTACGTTTATAAAATAATTGGAGCTCTGGTCTCATGCAGAACCAAAGAATCCGTATCCGCCTGAAAGCATTTGATCATCGTCTGATCGATCAATCAACCGCGGAAATCGTCGAGACTGCCAAGCGCACTGGTGCGCAGGTTCGTGGTCCGATCCCGCTGCCGACCCGCAAAGAGCGCTTTACCGTTCTGATCTCTCCGCACGTTAACAAAGACGCGCGCGATCAGTACGAAATCCGCACTCACAAGCGTCTGGTTGACATCGTTGAGCCAACCGAGAAAACCGTTGATGCTCTGATGCGTCTGGATCTGGCTGCCGGTGTAGACGTGCAGATCAGCCTGGGTTAATCAGGACATTGAGCGATTGAGAGGTTGAAACAATGATTGGTTTAGTCGGGAAAAAAGTGGGTATGACCCGCATCTTCACTGAAGATGGCGTTTCTATCCCTGTAACCGTTATCGAAATCGAAGCAAACCGCGTTACTCAGGTCAAAGATCTGGACAACGACGGCTACCGCGCCATCCAGGTTACCACTGGTAGCAAAAAAGCTAACCGTGTAACCAAACCGGAAGCGGGTCACTTCGCGAAAGCTGGCGTTGAAGCCGGCCGCGTTCTGCGTGAATTCCGTCTGTCTGAAGGTGAAGAGTTCACCATCGGTCAGAACATCTCCGTAGAAATCTTCGCTGACGTTAAAAAAGTAGACGTTACCGGTATCTCCAAAGGTAAAGGTTTCGCCGGCACCGTTAAGCGCTGGAACTTCCGTACCCAGGACGCTACTCACGGTAACTCCCTGTCTCACCGCGTACCGGGTTCTATCGGTCAGAACCAGACTCCGGGCAAAGTGTTCAAGGGTAAGAAAATGGCAGGTCAGCTGGGTAACGAGCGTGTAACCGTTCAGAGCCTGGACGTAGTACGTGTTGACGCTGAGCGCAACCTGCTGCTGGTTAAAGGTGCAGTCCCGGGTGCTACCGGTGGCGACCTGATCGTTAAACCAGCTGTGAAGGCGTGAGGAGATAGCAATGGAATTAGTATTGAAAGACGCGCAAAGCGCGCTGACTGTTTCCGAAACTACCTTCGGTCGTGATTTCAACGAAGCGCTGGTTCACCAGGTTGTTGTGGCTTATGCAGCCGGTGCCCGTCAGGGTACTCGTGCTCAGAAGACCCGTGCTGAAGTTACTGGCTCCGGTAAAAAACCGTGGCGCCAGAAAGGCACCGGCCGTGCGCGTTCTGGCTCTATCAAGAGCCCGATCTGGCGCTCTGGTGGCGTGACCTTCGCTGCTCGTCCGCAGGACCACAGTCAAAAAGTTAACAAAAAGATGTACCGCGGCGCGCTGAAAAGCATCCTGTCCGAACTGGTACGTCAAGATCGTCTGATCGTCGTCGAGAAGTTCTCTGTTGAAGCGCCGAAAACCAAGCTGCTGGCACAGAAACTGAAAGACATGGCGCTGGACGATGTGCTGATTGTAACCAGCGAAGTCGACGAGAACCTGTTCCTGGCCGCTCGCAACCTGTTCAAGGTTGACGTACGCGACGTAGCAGGCATCGACCCGGTTAGCCTGATCGCCTTCGACAAAGTGGTTATGACTGCTGATGCTGTTAAGCAAGTTGAGGAGATGCTGGCATGATCCGTGAAGAACGTCTGCTGAAAGTACTGCGCGCGCCGCACGTTTCTGAAAAAGCGTCTATGGCGATGGAAAAGAACAACACCATCGTTCTCAAAGTTGCTACAGATGCAACCAAAGCAGAAATCAAAGCCGCAGTTAAGAAACTGTTCGAAGTTGAAGTTGACACCGTTCGCACCCTGGTTGTTAAAGGGAAAGTGAAGCGTCACGGTCAGCGTATCGGTCGTCGTAGCGACTGGAAAAAAGCTTACGTCACCCTGAAAGAAGGCCAGAATCTGGACTTCATCGGCGGCGCAGAGTAAGTCGGAGGAGTAGCGAACAATGGCAATTGTTAAATGTAAACCGACATCTCCGGGTCGTCGCCACGTTGTTAAAGTGGTTAACCCTGAGCTGCACAAGGGCAAACCGTTCGCCCCGCTGCTGGAGAAAAACAGCAAGACCGGTGGTCGTAACAACAACGGCCGCATCACCACCCGTCACATCGGTGGTGGTCACAAGCAGCAGTATCGTCTGATTGACTTCAAACGCAATAAAGACGGTATCCCGGCTGTTGTCGAGCGTCTGGAGTACGATCCGAACCGTTCCGCGAACATCGCGCTGGTTCTGTACAAAGACGGCGAACGCCGTTACATCCTGGCGGCGAAAGGCCTGAAAGCTGGCGATCAGATTCAGTCTGGCGTCGACGCTGCGATCAAAGCGGGTAACACCCTGCCGATGCGCAATATCCCGGTTGGTTCTACCGTTCATAACGTAGAAATGAAGCCGGGCAAAGGCGGCCAGCTGGCGCGTTCCGCTGGTGCTTACGTTCAGATCGTTGCACGCGATGGTGCCTATGTCACCCTGCGTCTGCGCTCTGGCGAAATGCGTAAAATCCCGGCTGACTGCCGCGCCACGCTGGGCGAAGTCGGTAACGCTGAGCATATGCTGCGCGTTCTGGGTAAAGCAGGTGCTGCACGCTGGCGTGGTGTTCGTCCGACCGTTCGCGGTACTGCGATGAACCCGGTAGACCACCCGCACGGTGGTGGTGAAGGTCGTAACTTTGGTAAGCACCCGGTAACCCCGTGGGGCGTTCAGACCAAAGGTAAGAAGACCCGCAGCAATAAGCGTACTGATAAATTCATCGTACGTCGCCGTAGTAAAAAATAATTAGAGGATAAACCATGCCACGTTCTCTCAAGAAAGGTCCTTTTATTGACCTGCACTTGCTGAAGAAGGTAGAGAAAGCGGTGGAAAGCGGAGACAAAAAGCCACTTAAGACTTGGTCCCGTCGTTCAACGGTCTTTCCAAACATGATCGGTTTGACCATCGCTGTCCATAATGGTCGTCAGCACGTTCCGGTATTTGTCGTCGATGAAATGGTCGGCCACAAACTGGGTGAATTCGCGCCGACTCGTACTTATCGCGGCCATGCGGCTGATAAAAAAGCCAAAAAGAAATAAGGTAGGAGGAAGAGATGGAAACTATTGCTAAGCATTGCCATGCTCGCTCTTCTGCTCAGAAGGTTCGCCTGGTGGCTGACCTGATCCGCGGTAAGAAAGTGTCACAGGCTCTGGAAGTTCTGACCTACACCAACAAGAAAGCGGCTGTACTGGTCAAAAAGGTTCTGGAATCTGCCATTGCTAACGCAGAACACAACGATGGCGCTGACATCGATGATCTGAAAGTATCCAAGATCTTCGTCGACGAAGGCCCGACCATGAAGCGCATCATGCCGCGTGCAAAAGGTCGCGCTGATCGTATCCTGAAGCGCACCAGCCACATTACTGTGGTTGTGTCCGATCGCTGAGACTCTGGAGACTAGCAATGGGTCAGAAAGTACATCCTAATGGTATTCGCCTGGGTATTGTGAAGCCTTGGAACTCTACCTGGTATGCGAATACTAAAGAATTCGCTGACAACCTGGACAGCGACTTTAAAGTTCGTCAGTTCCTGAACAAAGAGCTGGAAAAAGCGTCCGTTTCTCGCATCGTTATCGAGCGTCCGGCGAAGAGCATCCGTGTGACCATTCACACCGCTCGCCCGGGTATCGTTATCGGTAAGAAAGGCGAAGACGTAGAAAAACTGCGCAAGGGCGTTGCAGAGATTGCAGGCGTACCGGCACAGATCAACATCGCCGAAGTGCGTAAACCGGAACTGGACGCCAAACTGGTGGCTGACAGCATCACTTCACAGCTGGAACGTCGCGTTATGTTCCGTCGTGCTATGAAGCGTGCTGTACAGAACGCTATGCGTCTGGGCGCTAAAGGTATCAAAGTTGAAGTCAGCGGCCGCCTGGGCGGTGCTGAGATCGCGCGTACCGAATGGTACCGTGAAGGTCGTGTTCCGCTGCACACGCTGCGTGCGGACATCGACTACAACACCTCTGAAGCGCACACCACCTATGGTGTAATCGGCGTTAAGGTATGGATCTTCAAAGGTGAGATCCTGGGTGGTATGGCTGCTGTTGAACAACCGGAAAAACCGGCTGCTCAGCCTAAGAAGCAGCAGCGTAAAGGCCGCAAGTAAGGAGAGTCGCTGATGTTACAACCTAAGCGTACAAAATTCCGTAAAGTGCATAAAGGCCGTAACCGCGGTCTGGCGCAGGGTACGGATGTTAGCTTCGGCACTTTCGGTCTGAAAGCTGTTGGCCGTGGCCGTTTGACTGCCCGCCAAATCGAAGCAGCACGTCGTGCTATGACCCGTGCTGTTAAGCGTCAGGGTAAAATCTGGATCCGCGTGTTCCCGGACAAGCCGATCACGGAAAAACCGCTGGCCGTTCGTATGGGTAAAGGTAAAGGTAACGTTGAGTACTGGGTAGCCCTGATTCAGCCGGGTAAAGTCCTGTACGAAATGGACGGTGTGCCTGAAGAGCTGGCCCGTGAGGCCTTCAAACTGGCAGCAGCGAAACTGCCTATCAAAACCACCTTTGTAACTAAGACGGTGATGTAATGAAAGCAAACGAGCTGCGTGAGAAGAGTGTTGAAGAGCTGAACACCGAGCTGCTGAATCTGCTGCGCGAAGAGTTTAATCTGCGCATGCAGGCGGCGGGCGGCCAGCTGCAACAGTCTCACCTGTTGAAGCAAGTGCGTCGTAATATCGCACGTGTTAAGACTTTACTGAACGAGAAGGCGGGTGCGTAATGACCGATAAAATCCGTACTCTGCAAGGTCGCGTAGTTAGCAACAAAATGGAGAAATCCATGGTTGTTGCTATCGAGCGCATGGTGAAGCACCCGATCTACGGTAAATTCATCAAACGTACGACCAAACTGCACGTACATGACGAGAACAACGAATGCGGTATCGGTGACGTGGTTGAAATCCGCGAATGCCGCCCGCTGTCCAAGACCAAATCCTGGACGCTGGTTCGCGTTGTAGAGAAAGCGGTACTGTAATACAGTACACTCTCTCAGCAATGATAAACGGCTCAGATTTTGAGCCGTTTATTTTTTCTACCCATATTCTGGAAGCAGTGTTATAATGCTGCGCCCTCAATTATGGGGATTTTTAACGGCCCACACTGGGTCTCGAAGTAGTAGTTGACATTAGCGGAGCACTGAAATGATCCAAGAACAGACTATGCTGAACGTCGCCGATAACTCCGGCGCGCGTCGCGTAATGTGTATCAAGGTTCTGGGTGGCTCGCACCGTCGCTACGCAGGCATCGGCGATATCATCAAGATCACCATCAAGGAAGCAATTCCGCGTGGTAAGGTCAAAAAAGGTGATGTGCTGAAGGCGGTAGTGGTGCGCACCAAGAAGGGTGTACGTCGCCCTGACGGATCTGTCGTTCGCTTTGACGGCAATGCTTGTGTACTGTTGAACAACAACAGTGAGCAGCCGATCGGTACGCGTATTTTTGGGCCGGTGACACGTGAACTGCGTTCTGAAAAGTTCATGAAAATCATCTCTCTGGCACCAGAAGTACTCTAAGGAGCGAATCCATGGCAGCGAAAATCCGTCGTGATGACGAAGTAATCGTGCTGACCGGCAAAGACAAAGGTAAGCGCGGTAAAGTAAAAAACGTCCTGTCTTCTGGTAAAGTTGTCGTTGAAGGCATCAACCTGGTTAAGAAACATCAGAAGCCGGTTCCGGCCCTGAACCAACCGGGTGGCATCGTTGAAAAAGAAGCCGCTATTCAGGTTTCCAACGTTGCAATCTTCAATGCGGCGACCGGTAAAGCGGACCGTGTAGGCTTTCGGTTTGAAGACGGCAAAAAAGTCCGTTTCTTCAAGTCCAATGGCGAAACTATCAAGTAATTTGGAGTAGTACGATGGCGAAACTGCATGATTACTACAAAGACGAAGTAGTTAAAAAGCTCATGACTGAGTTTAACTACAATTCTGTCATGCAAGTCCCTCGGGTCGAGAAGATCACCCTGAACATGGGTGTTGGTGAAGCGATCGCTGACAAGAAACTGCTGGATAACGCAGCAGCTGACCTGGCAGCAATCTCCGGTCAAAAACCGCTGATCACCAAAGCACGCAAATCAGTTGCAGGCTTCAAAATCCGTCAGGGCTATCCGATCGGCTGTAAAGTAACTCTGCGTGGCGAACGCATGTGGGAGTTCTTTGAGCGTCTGATCTCTATTGCTGTACCGCGTATCCGTGACTTCCGTGGCCTGTCCGCGAAGTCTTTCGACGGCCGTGGTAACTACAGCATGGGCGTACGTGAGCAGATTATCTTCCCAGAAATCGACTATGACAAAGTCGATCGCGTTCGTGGTTTGGACATCACCATTACCACTACTGCGAAATCTGACGAAGAAGGCCGTGCGCTGCTGACTGCTTTTAACTTCCCGTTCCGCAAGTAAGGTAGGGTTACTAATGGCTAAGCAATCCATGAAAGCACGCGAAGTCAAGCGCGTGAAATTAGCTGATAAGTTCTTTGCCAAACGCGTTGAACTGAAAGCGATCATCTCTGATGTCAACGTATCCGACGAAGATCGTTGGAATGCGGTACTTAAGCTGCAGACTCTGCCGCGTGATTCCAGCCCAAGCCGTCAGCGTAATCGCTGCCGCCAAACTGGCCGTCCGCACGCTTTCCTGCGTAAGTTCGGGTTGAGCCGTATCAAGGTCCGTGAAGCCGCTATGCGCGGTGAAATTCCGGGTCTGAAAAAGGCTAGCTGGTAATTGTCACCAATTGAATCACGGGAGTAAAGACAGATGAGCATGCAAGATCCGATCGCGGATATGCTGACCCGTATCCGTAACGGTCAGGCCGCGAACAAAGTTGCGGTCACCATGCCTTCCTCCAAGCTGAAAGTGGCAATTGCCAACGTGCTGAAGGAAGAAGGTTTTATTGAAGATTTCAAAATCGAAGGCGACGCCAAGCCTGTTCTGGAACTGGTACTGAAGTACTTCCAGGGCAAGCCGGTAGTAGAAAGCATTCAGCGTATCAGCCGCCCTGGTCTGCGCATCTATAAGAAAAAAGATGAGCTGCCGAAAGTTATGGCCGGTCTGGGTATCGCAGTTGTTTCTACCTCTAAAGGTGTCATGACTGATCGTGCTGCCCGCCAAGCTGGCCTGGGTGGCGAGATTATCTGCTACGTAGCGTAATCGGAGGAAAGAATGTCTCGTGTTGCAAAAGCACCCGTCGTCATTCCTGCCGGCGTAGAGGTAAAACTCAACGGTCAGGTTATTTCGATCAAGGGTAAAAACGGCGAGCTGACTCGTACTATCAACGACGCTGTTGAAATTAAGCATGCTGATAACGCACTGACCTTTGGTCCGCGCGACGGCTTCGTGGACGGCTGGGCCCAGGCGGGTACCGCGCGTGCACTGCTGAACTCAATGGTTATCGGTGTTACCGAAGGCTTCACTAAGAAGCTGCAGCTGGTAGGTGTTGGTTATCGTGCAGCAGTTAAAGGCAACGTGGTGAATCTGGCCCTGGGCTTCTCTCACCCTGTTGACCATGAGCTGCCGGCAGGCATCACTGCTGAATGTCCGTCTCAGACTGAAATCGTGCTGAAAGGCGCTGATAAGCAGCTGATCGGTCAGGTTGCAGCGGATCTGCGCGCTTACCGTCGTCCTGAGCCGTACAAAGGCAAAGGTGTCCGTTACGCCGACGAAGTCGTGCGTACCAAAGAGGCTAAGAAGAAGTAAGGTAACACTATGGATAAGAAATCTGCTCGTATCCGTCGTGCGACCCGCGCACGCCGCAAGCTCAAAGAGCTGGGTGCAACTCGCCTGGTGGTACATCGTACCCCGCGTCACATCTACGCACAGGTTATTGCCCCGAATGGTTCTGAAGTCCTGGTTGCCGCTTCTACCGTAGAAAAAGCAATCAGTGAACAACTGAAATACACTGGGAACAAAGAAGCCGCAGCAGCTGTAGGTAAAGCTATCGCTGAACGCGCGCTGGAAAAAGGCGTCAAGGACGTGTCCTTCGACCGCTCTGGTTTCCAATATCATGGTCGTGTCCAGGCACTGGCAGATGCTGCCCGTGAAGCTGGCCTTCAGTTCTAAGGTAGAGGTGTAAGATGTCGCACATCGAAAAACAAGCTGGCGAACTGCAGGAAAAGCTGATCGCGGTAAATCGCGTATCTAAGACTGTTAAAGGTGGCCGTATTTTTAGCTTCACCGCACTGACTGTAGTGGGTGATGGCAACGGTCGCGTCGGTTTTGGCTACGGCAAAGCCCGTGAAGTTCCGGCAGCGATCCAGAAAGCGATGGAGAAAGCCCGTCGTAACATGATCAACGTCGCGCTGAACAGCGGCACCCTGCAGCACCCGGTTAAGGGCGCTCACACGGGTTCTCGTGTGTTCATGCAGCCGGCTTCTGAAGGTACCGGTATCATCGCCGGTGGTGCAATGCGCGCCGTCCTGGAAGTCGCTGGAGTTCGTAACGTTCTGGCTAAAGCATATGGTTCCACCAACCCGATTAACGTGGTTCGTGCAACTATCGACGGTCTGGAAAGTATGAAATCTCCGGAAATGGTCGCTGCCAAGCGTGGTAAATCCGTTGAAGAAATTCTGGGGTAATAGACCATGGCAAAGACTATCAAAATTACTCAAACCCGCAGTGCGATCGGCCGTCTGCCGAAACATAAGGCAACGCTGCTTGGCCTGGGTCTGCGTCGCATCGGTCACACCGTAGAGCGTGAGGATACTCCTGCCGTTCGTGGTATGATCAACGCGGTTTCCTACATGGTTAAAGTTGAGGAGTAACAGATGCGTTTGAATACTCTGTCTCCGGCCGAAGGCTCCAAGCACGCTTCCAAGCGTCTGGGTCGTGGTATCGGTTCTGGCCTGGGTAAAACCGGCGGTCGTGGTCACAAAGGTCAGAAGTCTCGTTCTGGCGGTGGCGTACGTCGCGGTTTCGAAGGTGGCCAGATGCCGCTGTACCGTCGTCTGCCGAAGTTTGGCTTCACCTCGCGTAAAGCGATGGTGACGGCTGAAATTCGTCTGTCTGAGATCGCGCTGATCGAAGGCGACGTTATCGACCTGAACGTGCTGAAAGCGGCTAACGTTATTGGCCCGCAGATCGAATTCGCCAAAGTTATGCTGTCTGGTGAAATCAATCGTGCAGTAACCCTGCGCGGTCTGCGTGTGTCCAAAGGCGCACGTGCTGCGATTGAAGCTGCTGGCGGTAAAATCGAGGAATAAGTAGCAGATGGCTAAACAACCGGGATTAGATTTTCAAAGTGCCAAGGGTGGACTGGGCGAGCTCAAGCGCAGACTGTTGTTTGTTATTGGGGCGCTGATTGTTTTCCGTATTGGCTCTTTTATTCCGATCCCTGGTATTGATGCCGCTGTACTTGCCAAACTGCTCGAGCAACAGCAGGGCACCATCATCGACATGTTTAACATGTTCTCCGGTGGTGCTCTGAGCCGTGCTTCTATCTTTGCTCTGGGGATCATGCCGTATATTTCGGCGTCGATCATTATCCAGCTGCTGACGGTGGTTCACCCCACCCTGGCGGAAATAAAGAAAGAAGGGGAGGCTGGCCGTCGCAAGATTAGCCAGTACACCCGCTACGGTACGTTGGTACTGGCCATATTCCAGTCGATCGGTATCGCTACCGGTTTGCCGAATATGCCTGGAATGCAGGGCCTGGTGATTAATCCGGGCTTTGCTTTCTACTTCACTGCGGTTGTGAGCCTGGTTACCGGGACGATGTTCCTGATGTGGCTGGGCGAACAGATCACTGAGCGTGGTATCGGTAACGGTATCTCGATCATTATCTTCGCAGGGATTGTGGCGGGGCTTCCGCCGGCGATTGGCCATACTATCGAGCAAGCGCGGCAGGGCGACCTGCACTTCCTTCTGTTGCTGTTGGTTGCAGTGTTAGTATTCGCAGTAACCTTCTTCGTTGTTTTCGTGGAGCGTGGTCAGCGTCGTATCGTCGTTAACTATGCCAAGCGTCAGCAAGGTCGTCGTGTTTACGCAGCACAGAGCACACATTTGCCGTTGAAAGTGAATATGGCAGGGGTTATCCCGGCAATCTTCGCTTCCAGCATCATTCTGTTCCCGGCCACGATCGCATCTTGGTTTGGGGGCGGTACAGGTTGGAACTGGCTGACTACAATTTCGCTGTATTTGCAGCCTGGGCAACCGCTTTATGTGTTACTCTATGCGTCTGCAATCATCTTCTTCTGTTTCTTCTACACGGCGTTGGTTTTCAACCCGCGTGAAACAGCGGATAACCTGAAGAAGTCCGGTGCATTTGTACCAGGAATTCGTCCGGGAGAGCAAACGGCGAAGTACATCGATAAGGTAATGACCCGTCTGACTCTGGTTGGTGCGCTGTACATTACATTTATCTGCCTGATCCCGGAGTTCATGCGTGATGCGATGAAAGTACCATTCTATTTCGGTGGTACCTCACTACTCATCGTAGTAGTCGTCATCATGGACTTTATGGCTCAAGTGCAAACTCTGATGATGTCCAGTCAGTACGAGTCTGCATTGAAGAAAGCGAACCTGAAAGGCTATAACCGCTAATCCAGGTGAGTTTGAGAAGTTACGGAGAGTAAAATGAAAGTTCGTGCTTCCGTCAAGAAATTATGCCGTAACTGCAAAATCGTTAAGCGCAACGGTGTTGTGCGTGTGATTTGCAGCGTAGAACCGAAGCATAAGCAGCGTCAAGGCTGATTATCTCGCATATTTTTCTTGCAAAGTTGGGTTGAGCTGGCTAGATTAGCCAGCCAATCTTTTGTTTGTTGCAACGGCGCCATTTGAGTATCCTGAAAACGGGCTTTTCAGAGTGGTGCCGTCGTATATTAATCTAGGAGTGCATAGTGGCCCGTATAGCAGGCATTAACATTCCTGATCAAAAGCATACCGTGATCGCGCTGACCGCGATCTTCGGCATCGGCAAAACCCGTTCACAGGCTATCTGCGCCGCTGCGGGCATTGCTGAAAATGTTAAGATCAGTGAGCTGTCTGAAGAGCAAATCGAAACGCTGCGTGACGAAGTCGCCAAATACACCGTAGAAGGCGATCTGCGTCGTGAAGTTACCCTGAGCATCAAGCGTCTGATGGACATTGGTTGCTATCGTGGTTTGCGTCATCGTCGTGGTCTGCCGGTTCGCGGTCAGCGTACTAAGACCAACGCACGTACCCGCAAGGGTCCGCGTAAACCGATCAAGAAATAGTCGGGGTGATTGAACAATGGCAAAAGCACCAATTCGTGCACGTAAGCGCGTAAGAAAGCAAGTATCTGACGGTGTGGCTCACATCCATGCTTCTTTCAACAACACCATCGTTACCATTACTGATCGTCAGGGTAACGCACTGGGTTGGGCAACAGCCGGTGGTTCCGGTTTCCGTGGTTCTCGTAAATCCACTCCGTTTGCCGCTCAGGTTGCAGCAGAGCGCTGCGCTGAAGCTGTAAAAGAGTACGGTATCAAGAATCTGGAAGTTATGGTTAAAGGACCGGGTCCGGGTCGCGAATCTACCATCCGCGCACTGAACGCGGCCGGTTTCCGCATCACGAACATCACTGATGTGACTCCGATCCCTCATAACGGTTGTCGTCCGCCGAAGAAACGTCGCGTATAACGTCGTTTCTCGGATAGTTGGAGAAAGAAAATGGCAAGATATTTGGGTCCTAAGCTCAAGCTGAGCCGTCGTGAGGGCACCGACCTGTTCCTGAAGTCAGGTGTTCGCGCGATCGATTCCAAGTGTAAAATTGAACAGGCACCTGGCCAGCACGGTGCGCGCAAGCCGCGTCTGTCTGACTATGGTGTTCAGTTGCGTGAGAAGCAAAAAGTTCGTCGTATCTACGGCGTTCTGGAGCGTCAGTTCCGTAACTACTACAAAGAAGCAGCACGTCTGAAAGGCAACACCGGTGAAAACCTGTTGGCTCTGCTGGAAGGTCGTCTGGACAACGTTGTTTACCGCATGGGCTTTGGCGCTACCCGCGCAGAAGCACGTCAGCTGGTTAGCCACAAGGCTATCGTAGTAAACGGTCGCGTTGTTAACATCGCTTCTTATCAGGTATCTCCGAATGACGTAGTCAGCGTCCGTGAGAAAGCGAAGAAGCAGTCTCGCGTTAAAGCCGCTCTGGAGCTGGCTGAGCAGCGTGAAAAGCCGACTTGGCTGGAAGTTGATGCTGCTAAAATGGAAGGTGTGTTCAAGCGTCAGCCTGAACGTTCCGACCTGTCTGCGGACATTAACGAACACCTGATCGTCGAGCTTTACTCCAAGTAAAGCTTAGTACCAAAGAGAGGACACAATGCAGGGTTCTGTGACAGAGTTTCTAAAACCGCGCCTGGTAGATATCGAGCAACTGAGTTCGACGCACGCCAAGGTGACCCTTGAGCCGTTAGAGCGTGGCTTTGGCCATACTCTTGGTAACGCACTGCGCCGTATTCTGCTTTCATCTATGCCGGGTTGCGCGGTGACCGAGGTTGAGATTGATGGTGTACTGCACGAGTACAGCACCAAAGAAGGCGTACAGGAAGATATCCTGGAAATCCTGCTCAACCTGAAAGGGCTGGCGGTGAAAGTTCAAGGCAAAGATGAAGTAATTCTTACCCTGAATAAATCTGGCATTGGCCCTGTGACTGCAGCCGATATCACCCATGATGGTGATGTCGAAATCGTCAAGCCGCACCATGTGATCTGCCATCTGACCGATGAAAACGCATCTATCAATATGCGTATCAAAGTTCAGCGTGGTCGTGGTTATGTGCCGGCGTCTGCCCGAATTCATTCGGAAGAAGATGAGCGCCCGATCGGCCGTCTGTTGGTCGACGCCTGCTACAGCCCTGTAGAGCGTATTGCCTACAATGTTGAAGCAGCGCGCGTTGAACAGCGTACCGACCTGGACAAGCTGGTCATCGAGATGGAAACCAACGGTACCATTGACCCGGAAGAGTCAATTCGCCGTGCGGCAACTATCCTGGCTGAACAACTTGAAGCTTTCGTTGACCTGCGTGATGTACGTCAGCCGGAAGTGAAAGAAGAGAAGCCTGAGTTCGATCCGATCCTGCTGCGCCCTGTTGACGATCTGGAATTGACTGTCCGCTCTGCGAACTGCCTGAAGGCAGAAGCTATCCACTACATCGGTGATCTGGTACAGCGTACCGAGGTTGAGTTGCTGAAAACGCCGAACCTGGGTAAAAAATCTCTTACTGAGATTAAAGACGTGCTGGCCTCTCGCGGTCTCTCTCTAGGCATGCGCCTGGAAAATTGGCCGCCGGCAAGTATCGCTGACGAGTAACTGGATCACAGGTTAAGGTTTTACTGAGAAGGATAAGGTCATGCGCCATCGTAAGAGTGGTCGTCAACTGAACCGCAACAGCAGCCATCGCCAGGCTATGTTCCGCAACATGGCCGGTTCTCTGGTTCGTCATGAGATCATCAAGACGACCCTGCCGAAAGCGAAAGAGCTGCGTCGCGTGGTTGAGCCGCTGATTACTCTTGCCAAGACCGACAGCGTTGCTAACCGTCGTCTGGCATTCGCCCGTACTCGTGATAACGAGATCGTGGCAAAACTGTTTAACGAGCTGGGCCCGCGCTTCGCGAGCCGTGCCGGTGGCTACACTCGCATTCTGAAGTGTGGCTTCCGTGCAGGCGACAACGCGCCGATGGCTTACATCGAGCTGGTTGATCGTTCTGCATCTGAAGCAGAAGCTGCAGCAGAGTAATCTGCTAATGCATAGGAAAGCCGGGCCTTGGCCCGGTTTTTTTATTGCCTGAATACCCACCCCGCTTTATTTTCCCACCGTCTGGCTTTACCCTGCATACAGATACCTAACCGGAATCACTATGTCGATTATCGATGATTGGGCTGAACGCCATATCGCCGACGCTCAGGCGCGCGGTGAGCTCTCTGCGCTGCCCGGCGAGGGAAGACCGCTGATCCTGGACGATGACAGTCATGTTCCTGCCGAGCTGCGCTCCGGCTATCGTCTGCTGAAGAATGCGGGCTGCCTACCGCCGCCGCTGGAGCAGCGCCGCGAGGCGATTACGCTGCTGGAGATGCTGCGGGGGATCGACGGCGATCATCCCGACTATCGTGCGCTGAGTAAGCGACTGACACTGCTGGAGCTGCGCCTGCAGCAGGCCGGCATGGATACCGCGTTTCTGCGCGGAGCCTACGGCGAGCCGCTGCGTCGGCAGCTGACACCGACGGGAGAGTAACCATGTACCGTATCGGTCAACTGGCGAAGCTGGCCGGCGTGACGCCGGATACTATCCGCTACTATGAAAAGCAGCAGATGATGTCTCACGCGGTGCGTACCGAGGGCGGCTATCGCTTATACGGCGACGCCGACTTGCAGCGCCTGCGCTTCATTCGCTATGCCCAGCGCCTGGGGTTATCGCTGGAGGCCATTCGGGAACTGCTCTCGATCCGGGTCGACCCGGCCCACCACACGTGTCAGGAGTCGAAGTCTATCGTCGAACGGCGTCTGCGTGAGGTGGAGGGTAAGCTGCGGGAGCTGGAGTATATGCGCGATTCTCTGCGGCGTCTGAGTGATGCCTGCTGCGGTACGGCGCACAGCAGCGCCTACTGCTCTATTCTCGAAGCGCTGGAGGCGGGGGCCGAGGCGTTTTTGCCACGGGTGGATTTACGGGGTTACTTTACTCCGCGCTCGGATCGCTAGCGGCAGAGAAGCCTGCCGCCCGGCGGTGTCCGGTTTATTTGTCTTGCTGCTGCGCTTTAAGCAAGTCGCGGATCTCCGTGAGCAGTACCGCTTCTGCGCTGGGTGCCGGCGGCGTTGCTGCCGCCTTTTGGCGCCGCAGTTTGTTCATCAGCTTGATCGCCATAAAAATGGCGAATGCGACGATGATAAAGTCGAAGATGGTCTGTATAAACTGTCCATAGTTGACGACCACGGCCGGGGTGCTGCCGACGGCCTCGTGTATCACCCAGTGAAACTGTTTAAAGTCGACGCCGCCGATCAACAGCCCGAGCAGCGGCATGACCACATCCCCGACCAGCGAGGAGACGATTTTGCCGAACGCGGCGCCGATGATAACCCCGACGGCCATATCCACGACGTTGCCGCGCATGGCAAATTCACGAAACTCTTTCAGTAGGCTCATAACTACCCCCTAAATTATTCATACTATAAGTGTAATCACTTACCGCCGCTTTGCTAGGCGAAGCGCGTTGGGAGTCTCAGCGCCGCCAGAAGCTGGGGAAGAACAGCACCAGCATGGTCATGACCTCTAGCCGTCCCAAGAGCATACCGAGCGCCAGGGCCCACTTGGCAACGTCGGGCAGCGGTGCAAAGTTGCCGCTGGGACCGATCAGCGGCCCCATTCCCGGGCCGACGTTGGCCATCGCGGTCATGGCGCCGGTGATCGCCGAAAGTGCATCGACGCCGCACAGCCCGAGGACGGCGGCAATCAGCATGGTGATCGCAATAAACGCCATCATAAAGGCGATCACCGAGCGGCTGACTTCGTTGGTAATTGGCCGGTTATTGTAACGGCGTGGGAATACGGCATTGGGATGGATCAGCTTGCGTACCTCTATATGCAGGCTTTCGAAGCCAATCTGTACTCGGAACATTTTGATCCCGCCGGCGGTAGAGCCGGAGCAGCCGCCCAACAGCATGACCGAGGCGAACAGCACCGTGGTGAATGGCGTCCACTGATCGAAGTTACCCAGCGAGTAGCCGGTGGTCGACAGAATATTGATCAAATTGAAAAACGCGATGCGCAGGCTATCTTCAAAATCAAAGATGTGCTTGTGCCATAGCCACAGCGTGAGAACCAGGCCGGTGATCAGCACAAAGCGGCTAAAGCCAACCAGCTGCTGGTCGCGCATCAGGGTTTTGAGACTGCGCTGACGCAGCGCCTGTACGAACAGCAGAAAGGGCAGGGAACCGAGGAACATAAACAGGATCGCGTTCCACTGTGCCAGTACGGAGTACGCCGCCATGGATTTGTCGTTAGTTGAAAATCCACCGGTGGAGATGGTTGCGAAGGCGTGGTTGACCGCATCGAAGTTGCTCATCCCCGCGTAGCGATAGCCGAGGTAGCATAGGAACGTCAGCACCGCATAGACCGCCATGATGCTTTTGGCTACGTCTTTCATCCGCGGCGAGGATTTCTCTGACCAATCGGAGGATTCGGTATGGAACAGGCGCATACCGCCGACGTCCAGAAACGGCAGAATGGCGACCGCCATCACGATAAACCCGACGCCGCCCATCCACTGCAGCAGCGAGCGCCACAGTAAGACGCTGGGTTCCATCTGGTTGAGATTGGACAGCACCGAAGAGCCAGTGGTAGTCAGCCCGGACATGGTCTCAAAGAAGGCATCGGTAAAGGTGATATGTTTGATGAACACAAAGGGCAGCGCGCCGAAGCAGCAGGCCGTCAGCCACGCCAGGGTCGTGGTCAGAAACATATCGCGGATACGCAGGTAGAATTTCTGGCTGCGCCCTTGGGCGATCAAAAACAGGGAGATCAGGTGGGTGATGATCACCGCCTGCAGAAATTCGTAAACCCCACCGGTGCCGGTGAGCAGGGCATACAGCAGCGGCACGTACATCAGCAGCGCCACTTTCGACAGCATCATCCCAAGGATGTACAGCACGGAGCGATAGTTGAGCATAGCCGTAGTTACAAAAAGAAAGGACTTGGCTGAAACAGGCGCTCCACGTCGGATATAAATTTCTTGTCCGTCAGGAACATGATCACGTGGTCTCCCTGTTCAATTTTGGACTCACGGCTGGCAATCAGCACGTCGTCCCCCCGTACGATGGCACCGATGGTGGTACCCGGCGGCAGCTTAATCTCCTCTACGCGCCGTCCGACCACCTTCGAGGTGCTTTCGTCGCCGTGCGCGATGGCTTCAATCGCCTCTGCCACGCCGCGTCGCAGGGAGGAGACGCTGACGATATCCGCCTTGCGCACATGGCCGAGCAGAGCGGAAATGGTGGCCTGCTGCGGTGAGATGGCGATATCGATAACGCTGCCCTGGACCAGATCGACGTAGGCGCTGCGCTGGATCAGTACCATTACCTTTTTGGCACCAAGGCGTTTGGCCAGCATAGCCGACATAATATTGGCTTCATCATCGTTGGTCAGGGCGATGAAAACATCCACCTGATCGATGTGCTCTTCGGTCAGCAGCTCCTGATCGGAGGCGTCGCCATAGAAGACGATGGTGTCATGCAGCTTCTCGGCCAGTTCGGCCGCGCGCTGAGCATTGTGTTCGATCAGCTTGACGCTGTAGTCCTTCTCCAGTCGCTGGGCCAACCCGGCGCCGACGTTGCCGCCGCCGACGATCATGATACGTTTATAGGGTTTCTCCAGCCGCTGCAGCTCACTCATTACCGCCCGGATGTTATGCGATGCCGCGACAAAGAAGACCTCGTCGCCGGCCTCGATCACCGTGGATCCCTGCGGGCGGATTGGCCGATCCTGACGGAAGATCGCCGCCACGCGCGTATCGATATGCGGCATATGCTCCTTCAGCGAGGTCAGGGCATTGCCCACCAACGGCCCACCGTAGTAGGCCTTGACCGCTACCAGGCTGACCTTACCCCCGGCAAAGTTCACCACCTGCAGCGCCCCAGGATATTCGATCAGCCGGTAGACATAGTCGGTGACCAGCTGTTCGGGCGCGATCAGGTGATCGATGGGAACCGCCTCCGGGTTGAATAACCGCTCGTGCTCGCGGATATATTCGGTCGAGCGGATGCGGGCGATCCGGTTTGGGGTGCTGAACAGGGAATAAGCGACCTGGCAGGCGATCATGTTGGTTTCGTCCGAGCTGGTCACGGCGACCAGCATATCGGCGTCGTCCGCGCCGGCTTCACGCAGTACCCGCGGATGGGAGCCATAGCCCTGCACGACGCGCAGATCGAACTTATCCTGTAGCTGACGCAGGCGATCGCTGTTGGTGTCGACGATGGTGATATCGTTATTCTCACCTACCAGGTTTTCCGCTAGGGTCCCCCCACCTGGCCGGCACCTAAAATGATAATTTTCATGATGCTGTTCTCTGCTTGGCGAGCGCCGGCCGCCTGGCGGGCGGCCTGCGGATTATGCTTTTATCAGCTTAGCGTAAAAGAAGCCGTCGCCCGCGTCGGGCTGCGGCAAAAACTGAAGGCCGGGCCGCTGTATATCGCCGCTGTCGCTCAGGCGCGCATCCGGGTGGCGAGACAGGAAGGCGAGGATCTGCTCCTGGTTTTCCTGCGGCAGAATGGAGCAGGTGGCGTAGACCATCACGCCGCCGGATTTCAAGAAAGGCCAGATGGCATCGATGATCTCGCGCTGCAGTGCGGCCAGCTCGGCGATATCGCTGTCGCGGCGCAGCCATTTGATGTCCGGATGGCGGCGTATGACGCCGGTCGCTGAGCAGGGGGCGTCCAACAGAATCCGGTCGAACTGCCGGCCGCTGGCCCATGCGTCAGGGGTGCGCCCATCGCCGCAGCGGATCTCGGCATGCTGCTGCAGCCGCTGCAGGTTTTCGCGGACCCGCTTGAGGCGGCTCTCATCGACGTCGACAGCCAGTACGTGGGCCTTAGGCGCCGCCTCCAGAATATGGGTGGTTTTGCCACCCGGCGCGCAGCACAGATCAAGGATCTGTTCGCCGTCCTGCGGATCGAGCAGATCCACGCTGTGCTGTGCGCTGGCGTCCTGCACCGTAACCCATCCCTGCTCGAAGCCCGGCAGGCGTGACACCGGCTGGGGATCCTGCAGGCGGAGGGCGTCAGGAAAAGTTTCGTGGGGGACGGCCTCAATACCGGCCTGCTGCAGCAGCGCCAGATAGGCGTCGCGGGCGTGGTGGCGCCGATTGACCCGTAGCCACATCGGCGGGCGCTGATTATTGGCGTCCGCGATACTTTGCCACTGCGCCGGATAGGCCTGCTGCAGACGCTTAAGCAGCCATGAGGGATGCAGCCAATGGCTGGCATGCTGCTGTGACTGTAAAAGCAGTGGCTGCTGCTGGCGCTGAAACTGGCGCAGCACGCCGTTGATCAGCCCCTTTAACTGCGGGCGCTTGAGCGCAACGGCGCCGTCAACGGTTTCTGCCAGCGCGGCGTGGGGAGGGATACGCGTATAAATCAGCTGATATAGCCCGACCAGCAGCAGATAGTGCAGCGGACGCTGTTTGCCCGTCAGGACCTTGGCCATCAGCTGCTGCACTATCCACTCCAGCTGCGGCAGTACCCGCAGCGTGCCAAAGCACAGCTCCTGTAACAGGGCTCGGTCTTTATCGCTGAGAGGCTGGGCGGCGCCGGGCAGTACACTGCTCAGGGACTGTCCTTGATCGAGGACTGCGCTCAGCGTGCGGGCCGCGATGGCACGCAGGTTATAGGGAGTATTTTTCATTGACACAAGGGACCGTCGCTGCGAGTAAATCGGATATTGTTCGAAGTTTATCACGGTTTGCGGGGGAAATACCCCACCGCCGCTGACGTCAGGGGACAGGAAAGTAGACGATCTCCGCCCGGACGGCGCCGGGCGGACGGAGCTTATGCCAGAACGGTGCCTGGCAGAAAGCTCTCTTTACGTGAGTTGAGCAGGTCACGGGCCGCCATGATTTTCTTGCCGGCCGGCTGCAGCTGGGTTAACAGCAGTATCCCCTGCGCAGTGGCGACGGCGATCCCCTGTTTGTCGGCGCTGACGATGGTTCCCGGTGCGGTGTTGGCATACTGGGAAAGCGCCGTTGCCTCCCAGACTTTCACCGGCTGCTCCTCCAGCATAAAGAAGCTGACCGGCCAGGGATTAAAGGCGCGTACGCAGCGCGCCAGCTGCTCGGCGGAGAGCGACCAGTCCAGCCGCGCCTCCTCCTTGCTCAGCTTCTCCGCATAGGTGCTCAGCGCATCATCCTGCTGCTGGGCCTTTGCGGTGCCGTCAGCCAGTTGGGACAGCGTGGTCAGCAGGCCCTGCGGTCCCAGCGCGGCCAGCTTATCGTACAGCGTGGCGCTGGTGTCGTCCTGGGTGATGGGGCAAGACAGCTTCAACAGCATATCACCGGTATCTAGCCCGACGTCCATCTGCATGATGGTGACGCCGGTTGCGCTATCGCCCGCCCATAGCGCCCGCTGGATCGGCGCCGCGCCGCGCCAGCGCGGCAGCAGAGAGCCATGTACGTTAATACAGCCCAGGCGCGGCATATCCAGCACCGCCTGGGGCAGGATCAGCCCGTAGGCGACCACGACCATGACGTCGGCCTGCAGTGAGGAGACCAGGCACTGATTTTCAGCCGGCCGCAGAGAGGCCGGCTGAAAGACCGGCAGATCATGCTGCAGCGCCAGGGCCTTGACCGGGCTCGGCGTCAGCTTGTTACCGCGCCCTGACGGTCGATCCGGCTGGGTAAAGACGCCGACGATCTGATGATCCGAGGCCAGGAGCGCCTCAAGATGGCGGGCGGCAAAATCGGGCGTACCCGCAAAAATGATACGGAGCGAATGAGACACGGGAGTATCCTGCCTTGGGTTAGTTAACGGCGCGGGCCTGCTGCTTATACAGCTTTTCCAGTTTTTGGCGGATGCGTTGACGCTTCAGCGGCGACAGATAGTCAATAAACAGCTTACCCATCAGGTGATCCATCTCGTGCTGAATGCAGATGGCGAGCAGACCATCGGTCTCCAGCTCAAAGAGCTTACCGTCGCGATCCAGGGCGCGCACTTTGATGTGTTCCGCACGGGTCACCAGCGCCCGCTGTTCAGGAACGGAGAGACAGCCTTCTTCGATACCGGCCTCCCCCTCATGCTGCAGCAGCTCCGGGTTGATCAATACCAGGCGCTGATCGCGATTCTCTGACACGTCAATGACGATAATACGCTGGTGAATGTCCACCTGTGTCGCAGCTAGGCCAATGCCCTCTTCCGCGTACATAGTCTCGAACATATCGTCCACAATACGCTGGATGTCGGGCGTAACGTCGTGTACCGGCTTGGCAATAGTGCGAAGCCGCTCATCGGGGAAATGTAATACCTGCAATACCGCCATAAATCTCTTTAAACGTCCTCTGAGCTAGGGAATGATTTTCACTCCTATTCTAGACAGTTCTCCCCCTGATTGACAGTATTGTTCACCTATTGAACACATCGGTCGAGAGCCGCGGGAGCGCAATGGAAGGTCACGAAATCTGGCTGCGTCTCGCGCAGGTTCGCGGGCTGGGGGCGCCCCATATCGTTAATGCGGCGAAGATATTGGCGCAGCAGGGCGTATCGGCGCAGGGGATGGCGTCCGGCGGGCTGACCTCTGCGCAGCAGCGGCAGTTTCATGGCGCTACGGGTATCGCTGAGGCGCTGGCGTGGTTGGACGGCGGTCGGGGGGGATGCTGACGCTGGCCGACGGTGCCTACCCCGATCGCCTGCGCCAGATCGCCGGCGCCCCTGCGCTGCTGTTTGTTTGCGGCGATCCCCACCTGCTGTCAACGGCGGCGCTGGCCATTGTCGGTAGCCGTGCGCCCAGCCGCTATGGCGATAGCCAGGCGTCGTTTTTTGCCCGGGTACTGGCGGCGAGCGGATTGACGATCGTCAGCGGCCTTGCGCTGGGAATCGATGGTCTGGCGCACCGCGGTGCGCTGTCGGCGCAGGGAAAAACCATCGCGGTACTGGGTAGTGGGCCAGACTGCGTGGCGCCGCGGACGCACCGCTGGCTGGCGCAGGCCATTCTAGAGGCAGACGGTGCGCTGGTGTCTGAGTTTTTTCCCGGGACAGAGGCGCGTCCCGCCTATTTTCCGCAGCGTAACCGTATCATCAGCGGGTTGAGTCTGGGGGTGCTAGTGGTCGAGGCGACGCTGCGCAGCGGTTCGCTGATCACGGCGCGTCTGGCATTGGATCAGGGGAGGGAGGTGTTCGCCATTCCCGGCTCGCTAGACAGCCCGCAGAGTGCAGGGTGCCATTGGCTGATCCAACAGGGCGCCTCTCTTATCGCGGCGCCGGCGGATATCCTTGAGCAACTGAACAGCCCGCTGCATTGGTTGGCACCGCTCACAGAAGGGAATATTTCTGCCGGTGAAGACGATGCTCAATTGCCATTTGCCGAGGTGTTGGCTAACGTAGGGGATGAGGTGACAACCGTTGACGCTGTCGCCGAACGCATCGGTCGATCTGTGCCAGACGTAGCAGTAGCCCTGCTCGAACTGGAGTTAGCAGGATGGATTAAGGTAGTGTCCGGCGGCTATGTCCGTGTGAAGAGGGCTGGCCATGTTCGATGTACTCATGTATCTGTTTGAGACCTATATCCACACGACGGCCGGGATGCACATCGATCAGGATAAGCTAACTGACGATTTGACCAGCGCGGGCTTTGAGCGTGGGGATATCTTTCGGGCGCTGAACTGGCTGGAAAAGCTGGCGATGATGCAGGAAGAGGGAGATGTAGTTCTGCCGGTGGACGATCCGCATGCGCTGCGCCTCTACACCGCGGATGAAATGGCCTGCTTGGACAGTGAGTGCCGTGGATTCCTGCTGTTCTTGGAGCAGATTCAGCTATTGACGCCGGAGATCCGTGAGATGGTTATCGATCGGGTGATGGCGCTGGAGATCGAGCAGTTTGAGCTGGACGATCTGAAGTGGGTGGTGCTGATGGTGCTGTTTAACGCGCCGGGACATGAGCACACCTACCGGCAGATGGAAGAGCTGCTTTTTGAGGTTCATGAAGGCTACCTGCATTGAGCGGGGGGCCAGTTCGTTTATTGAAAGAAATAAGATTATGACGCAAGGCCCATTATTTGGTGCCAAGAAAAGTGAGCCATGCCCCGAGTGCGGCGCCGAACTGGTGATCCGCAGCGGTAAGCATGGCCCTTTTCTGGGCTGTTCCCGCTATCCTGCCTGCCAGTATATCCGTGCGCTGAAGTCGGCCGACGGACATATTGTTAAGGTGCTTGAGGGACAGCGATGTCCACTGTGTGGCGATGTGCTGGTGCTGCGTCAGGGGCGCTACGGTATGTTTATCGGGTGCCACGGTTATCCTCAGTGTGAACATACTGAGGCTATCGATAAGCCGGATGAGACGCAGTTAGCGTGTCCCCAGTGTGGCAAGGGTAACCTGCTGCAGCGCCGCTCGCGCTACGGTAAAACATTCTATGCCTGTGAGCGCTACCCAGACTGCCAGTTCAGCGTGAATTTGAAACCCGTCTCCGGCGTTTGCCCACATTGCCACTACCCGCTCCTGGTGGAAAAGAAAAGCGCAGGCGGCGTGCGTCTCTATTGCGCCAGCAAGCTGTGTGGGAAAGCGGCCGAGCCGCCTGACGGTACCCCAATAGATCAATAATAAAGAAGCTATGGATACAGAACTGAGTGATTCACTGGCCGCCGCGGTGGCGGCCCTGCGCCAGCAGCGTGTTATTGCCTATCCCACGGAGGCGGTCTTCGGCCTCGGGTGCGATCCGGACAGCGAGCTTGCGGTGCAGGCTCTATTGGATCTTAAGCAGCGCCCGTGGGACAAAGGGCTGATTCTTATTGCGGCTGATTATCAGCAGCTATTGCCTTATGTCTGCGATGAGGCGCTGCAGGGGGAGCTTCGCGCTGCCGTTTTCTCCCGCTGGCCTGGGCCGGTGACCTGGGTAATGCCTGCCCGGGCGGATACGCCGCGCTGGCTGACCGGACGCTTTAGCACGCTGGCCGTGCGGGTCAGCGCGCACCCGCAGGTTCAGCAGCTATGCCGCTCCTATGGCAAACCTTTGGTTTCGACCAGTGCCAACCTCAGCGGGCTGCCCCCTTGCCGTACGGCCGCCGAGGTACGCCAACAGTTTGGCTCGGCTTTTCCGGTGCTGGATGCGCCGGTCGGCGGCCGCCAAAACCCATCAGAAATCCGCGATGCACTGAGCGGTGAACTGTTACGTCAGGGGTAAGCGATGCAGCAATTTGCCGTTTTTGGTCACCCGATAAAGCACAGCCAGTCGCCGCGTATCCATCGGCTCTTTGCTCAACAAACCGGCATTGCGCTCAGCTATGAGGCGATGCTGGCGCCGCTGGATGATTTCCCCGCCTTTGCCATAGCCTTTTTTCAGCAGGGCGGGCGGGGCGCTAACGTCACGACCCCCTTTAAAGAGCAGGCTTGGCAGATGGCGGATGTCTTGACGCCGCGGGCCCGTCTGGCCGGCGCGGTGAATACGCTGCATTGGCAAAACGCCCGTCTGCTGGGGGATAACACGGACGGGGTTGGGCTGGTCAGTGATTTACATCGGCTGGCGATGATCGGTGATGCGAGTCGGGTTTTGCTGCTGGGCGCCGGTGGGGCCGCTCGCGGCGTGATCCTGCCGCTGTTGGAACAGGGGTGCCGGATCGCGCTGGCCAACCGAACCCATGCTCGGGCACAGGCGCTGGCCGCTGCATTTCAGACGCAGGGGGCGATTGAGGCATTACCCTATGACGCGCTTGGCTCCCACACCTTCGATCTCATTATTAACGCGACCGCCTCAGGGCTGCAGGGTGAGGTACCGCCGCTGCCGCGCTCGATCATTCGCCCGGATTGTGCCTGTTATGACATGTTTTATCGCGCGGGGGTGACGCCGTTTCTGGCCTGGGCTCAGCAGCAGGGCGCGGTACGCTTGGCTGATGGCTTCGGCATGCTGGTGGCGCAGGCGGCACACGCCTTCTCGCTGTGGCATGGCATCATGCCGCAGATAGCGCCGGTGCTGATACAGCTACGCCAGGAGCAGGCGGGATGAATCAGTCGATCCTCTTTCCCGAACTGGAGCAGTGGCAGGCACCGTCATCGACCATCACCTTTCCGGCGATGGTCAACGGCTTTCAGATCACCTGTGCTATTCGGCTGGCGGATCTGCAGGTCTTGGCCACCCGCGCGGGGGCGGAGGGGGTGCATCAGGCGCCGCTGACGATGTTTCAGGCCCTGCGCTGGCAGCTGGAGGAGTATGCCGAGCGAGAAATTATCGCTGAAGCGTATGACGATCAGGGCTGGGTGTGGATTTCCGCCTGTGAGAGATAGTCGTTCTTCCAGTTAACGTAGTTGTCGGCCGACTGGCGCAGCCCTGCCCGCTCCCGCGTCGTCAGTGGCCGGATTTGGCGAGCCGGGCTGCCCAGATATAAAAAGCCGCTCTCCAGCCGTTTTCCCGGCGGAACCAGACTTCCCGCACCCAGAATGACCTCATCTTCTATCTGTACACCATCCAGAACGATGGCGCCCATACCGATCAGAACTCTATCGCCAATACAGCAACCGTGCAGCATCACCTTATGGCCAACCGTCACGTCGCTGCCGACAATGGTCGAGTGACCCTGGGTTGACGTGGAACGGTTGCCTACATGGATCACGCTGCCGTCTTGGATATTGCTGCGCTCGCCAATGACAATAGAGTTAACATCGCCACGGATCACGACCTGAGGCCAGATACTGACGTCATCACCCAGCGTGACCTGTCCAATCACGGTTGCGGTTGCATCTATAAAGAGGCGTTCGCCTAAGATCGGCATAAAAGAGAGATAGGGACGTACGGATAGAGACATGGTGACCGCCTGAAAAATGGAAGGGATGTTGGCGATACTAGCGCGCCGGTGGGGGAATTCAATCGATAACGTCTGCCGATATGTGGATAACTCTGTGCGTAATGAGGTATAAGCAGTTCAATTGCTGTGTAATGCGCCATTCGGTTCATTTGGGGCAAAATAGCGGTTGCGCCCGGTAAAACAGGCCCTATAATGCGCCTCCATCGACACGGCACATGTGAACAACATCACAGGATGAGCCGGGGAGAGTGAGAGTGAAACGGTAAATTAAACGTTGACTCTCACCGAGGAAAGCGTAATATACGCCACCTCGACTTGGTAAGGAGAACTTGCTAAGTCACTGCTCTTTAACAAATTATCAGACAATCTGTGTGGGCACTCGCAAGATTCGTATTAAGCATTCCTCGGAATGCCAAAATATTTAAAGTCTTGAAGAGTGACAGCAGTTAATTCATTACGAATAAACAGTTTAATTTCTTTGAGCATCAAGCTTTTAATTGAAGAGTTTGATCATGGCTCAGATTGAACGCTGGCGGCAGGCTTAACACATGCAAGTCGAGCGGTAGCAGGGAGAAAGCTTGCTTTCTCCGCTGACGAGCGGCGGACGGGTGAGTAATGTCTGGGGATCTGCCTGATGGAGGGGGATAACTACTGGAAACGGTAGCTAATACCGCATAACGTCGCAAGACCAAAGTGGGGGACCTTCGGGCCTCATGCCATCAGATGAACCCAGATGGGATTAGCTAGTAGGTGGGGTAATGGCTCACCTAGGCGACGATCCCTAGCTGGTCTGAGAGGATGACCAGCCACACTGGAACTGAGACACGGTCCAGACTCCTACGGGAGGCAGCAGTGGGGAATATTGCACAATGGGCGCAAGCCTGATGCAGCCATGCCGCGTGTATGAAGAAGGCCTTCGGGTTGTAAAGTACTTTCAGTAGGGAGGAAGGTGTGAACGTTAATAGCGCTCACAATTGACGTTACCTACAGAAGAAGCACCGGCTAACTCCGTGCCAGCAGCCGCGGTAATACGGAGGGTGCAAGCGTTAATCGGAATTACTGGGCGTAAAGCGCACGCAGGCGGTTTGTTAAGTTGGATGTGAAATCCCCGGGCTTAACCTGGGAACTGCATCCAAGACTGGCAAGCTAGAGTCTCGTAGAGGGAGGTAGAATTCCAGGTGTAGCGGTGAAATGCGTAGAGATCTGGAGGAATACCGGTGGCGAAGGCGGCCTCCTGGACGAAGACTGACGCTCAGGTGCGAAAGCGTGGGGAGCAAACAGGATTAGATACCCTGGTAGTCCACGCTGTAAACGATGTCGATTTGGAGGTTGTGCCCTTGAGGCGTGGCTTCCGAAGCTAACGCGTTAAATCGACCGCCTGGGGAGTACGGCCGCAAGGTTAAAACTCAAATGAATTGACGGGGGCCCGCACAAGCGGTGGAGCATGTGGTTTAATTCGATGCAACGCGAAGAACCTTACCTACTCTTGACATCCAGCGAATCCTGTAGAGATACGGGAGTGCCTTCGGGAACGCTGAGACAGGTGCTGCATGGCTGTCGTCAGCTCGTGTTGTGAAATGTTGGGTTAAGTCCCGCAACGAGCGCAACCCTTATCCTTTGTTGCCAGCGGTTCGGCCGGGAACTCAAAGGAGACTGCCAGTGATAAACTGGAGGAAGGTGGGGATGACGTCAAGTCATCATGGCCCTTACGAGTAGGGCTACACACGTGCTACAATGGCGTATACAAAGAGAAGCGACCTCGCGAGAGCAAGCGGACCTCATAAAGTACGTCGTAGTCCGGATTGGAGTCTGCAACTCGACTCCATGAAGTCGGAATCGCTAGTAATCGTGGATCAGAATGCCACGGTGAATACGTTCCCGGGCCTTGTACACACCGCCCGTCACACCATGGGAGTGGGTTGCAAAAGAAGTAGGTAGCTTAACCTTCGGGAGGGCGCTTACCACTTTGTGATTCATGACTGGGGTGAAGTCGTAACAAGGTAACCGTAGGGGAACCTGCGGTTGGATCACCTCCTTACCTGAAGATACGAAATTGTGTAGTGCTCACACAGATTGTCTGATAGATGTTCGAGCAAACGCGTCTGCGAAGCCGACCCTTGTGTCCCCTTCGTCTAGAGGCCTAGGACACCGCCCTTTCACGGCGGTAACAGGGGTTCGAATCCCCTAGGGGACGCCATTTGCGGTATCGGGTGAAAGACGGTGCCAACAGTATTGCAAAACGGACTTACGAGTCATGTTTGCAATATTTTGCTCTTTAACAATCTGGAACAAGTTGAAAATTCGAAAACAATCGAATTGCTTTTAATAAGTGATTCGAGAGTCTCTCAAATGCTTACAGCACGAAGTGAAACATCTTCGGGTTGTGAGGTTAAGTGACTAAGCGTACACGGTGGATGCCTAGGCAGTCAGAGGCGATGAAGGACGTGCTAATCTGCGATAAGCGTCGGTGAGCTGATATGAAGTGTTATTAGCCGGCGATGTCCGAATGGGGAAACCCAGTGCAATCCGTTGCACTATCGTTAAGTGAATACATAGCTTAACGAGGCGAACCAGGGGAACTGAAACATCTAAGTACCCTGAGGAAAAGAAATCAACCGAGATTCCCCTAGTAGCGGCGAGCGAACGGGGAAGAGCCCAGAACCTGAATCAGTTTGTGCATTAGTGGAAGCGTCTGGAAAGTCGCGCGATACAGGGTGATAGCCCCGTACACGAAGGTGCACAGCTGTGAGTTCGATGAGTAGGGCGGGACACGTGTTATCCTGTCTGAATATGGGGGGACCATCCTCCAAGGCTAAATACTCCTGACTGACCGATAGTGAACCAGTACCGTGAGGGAAAGGCGAAAAGAACCCCGGCGAGGGGAGTGAAATAGAACCTGAAACCGTGTACGTACAAGCAGTGGGAGCATCCTTCGGGGTGTGACTGCGTACCTTTTGTATAATGGGTCAGCGACTTATATTTTGTAGCAAGGTTAACCGAATAGGGGAGCCGTAGGGAAACCGAGTCTTAACTGGGCGTCTAGTTGCAAGGTATAGACCCGAAACCCGGTGATCTAGCCATGGGCAGGTTGAAGGTTGGGTAACACTAACTGGAGGACCGAACCGACTAATGTTGAAAAATTAGCGGATGACTTGTGGCTGGGGGTGAAAGGCCAATCAAACCGGGAGATAGCTGGTTCTCCCCGAAAGCTATTTAGGTAGCGCCTCGTGAACTCATCTTCGGGGGTAGAGCACTGTTTCGGCTAGGGGGTCATCCCGACTTACCAACCCGATGCAAACTACGAATACCGAAGAATGTTATCACGGGAGACACACGGCGGGTGCTAACGTCCGTCG
This sequence comes from Edwardsiella sp. EA181011, assembly GCF_000800725.1. Classification (NCBI taxonomy): domain Bacteria; kingdom Pseudomonadati; phylum Pseudomonadota; class Gammaproteobacteria; order Enterobacterales; family Hafniaceae; genus Edwardsiella; species Edwardsiella sp. EA181011. The sequence goes on from NZ_CP011364.1 coordinate 988,458, forward strand.
TGAAGAGGGAAACAACCCAGACCGCCAGCTAAGGTCCCAAAGTCATGGTTAAGTGGGAAACGATGTGGGAAGGCATAGACAGCCAGGATGTTGGCTTAGAAGCAGCCATCATTTAAAGAAAGCGTAATAGCTCACTGGTCGAGTCGGCCTGCGCGGAAGATGTAACGGGGCTAAACCATGCACCGAAGCTGCGGCAGCGACGCTTAGGCGTTGTTGGGTAGGGGAGCGTTCTGTAAGCCGTTGAAGGTGGCCTGTGAGGGCTGCTGGAGGTATCAGAAGTGCGAATGCTGACATAAGTAACGATAAAGCGGGTGAAAAGCCCGCTCGCCGGAAGACCAAGGGTTCCTGTCCAACGTTAATCGGGGCAGGGTAAGTCGACCCCTAAGGCGAGGCCGAAAGGCGTAGTCGATGGGAAACAGGTTAATATTCCTGTACTTGGTGTTATTGCGAAGGGGGGACGGAGAAGGCTAGACCGGCCGGGCGACGGTTGTCCCGGTTTAAGCGTGTAGGTGTGATGACCTGGCAAATCCGGTCATCTTTAACACTGAGGCGTGATGACGAGGCACTACGGTGCTGAAGTGGTTAATGCCCTGCTTCCAGGAAAAGCCTCTAAGCTCCAGATAACACTGAATCGTACCCCAAACCGACACAGGTGGTCAGGTAGAGAATACCAAGGCGCTTGAGAGAACTCGGGTGAAGGAACTAGGCAAAATGGTGCCGTAACTTCGGGAGAAGGCACGCTGGCATGTAGGTGAAGTCCTTCGCGGATGGAGCCGAAGCCAGTCGAAGATACCAGCTGGCTGCAACTGTTTAATAAAAACACAGCACTCTGCAAACACGAAAGTGGACGTATAGGGTGTGACGCCTGCCCGGTGCTGGAAGGTTAATTGATGGGGTCAGCCGCAAGGCGAAGCTCTTGATCGAAGCCCCAGTAAACGGCGGCCGTAACTATAACGGTCCTAAGGTAGCGAAATTCCTTGTCGGGTAAGTTCCGACCTGCACGAATGGCGTAATGATGGCCAGGCTGTCTCCACCCGAGACTCAGTGAAATTGAACTCGCTGTGAAGATGCAGTGTACCCGCGGCAAGACGGAAAGACCCCGTGAACCTTTACTATAGCTTGACACTGAACATTGAACCTTGATGTGTAGGATAGGTGGGAGGCTTTGAAGTGTGGACGCCAGTCTGCATGGAGCCGACCTTGAAATACCACCCTTTAATGTTTGATGTTCTAACCTGGCCCCGTGATCCGGGGTAGGGACAGTGTCTGGTGGGTAGTTTGACTGGGGCGGTCTCCTCCCAAAGAGTAACGGAGGAGCACGAAGGTTAGCTAATCCTGGTCGGACATCAGGAGGTTAGTGCAAAGGCATAAGCTAGCTTGACTGCGAGAGTGACGGCTCGAGCAGGTGCGAAAGCAGGTCTTAGTGATCCGGTGGTTCTGAATGGAAGGGCCATCGCTCAACGGATAAAAGGTACTCCGGGGATAACAGGCTGATACCGCCCAAGAGTTCATATCGACGGCGGTGTTTGGCACCTCGATGTCGGCTCATCACATCCTGGGGCTGAAGTAGGTCCCAAGGGTATGGCTGTTCGCCATTTAAAGTGGTACGCGAGCTGGGTTTAGAACGTCGTGAGACAGTTCGGTCCCTATCTGCCGTGGGCGTTGGAAGATTGAGAGGGGCTGCTCCTAGTACGAGAGGACCGGAGTGGACGCACCGCTGGTGTTCGGGTTGTGATGCCAATTGCATTGCCCGGTAGCTACGTGCGGAAAAGATAAGCGCTGAAAGCATCTAAGCGCGAAACTTGCCTCGAGATGAGTCTTCCCTTGGACCTTGAGTCCACTGAAGGAACGTTTAAGACTAAGACGTTGATAGGCTGGGTGTGTAAGCGTAGCGATACGTTGAGCTAACCAGTACTAATGATCCGTGAGACTTAACCTTACAACACCGAAGGTGTTTTTAGAGAGACGAATTTAGCTTGTTCAAGATTGGAACCGATGGCCAGTGATGGCGGTTGGTAAAACAGAATTTGCCTGGCGGCGATAGCGCGGTGGTCCCACCTGACCCCATGCCGAACTCAGAAGTGAAACGCCGTAGCGCCGATGGTAGTGTGGGGTCTCCCCATGCGAGAGTAGGGAACTGCCAGGCACCCAATTTATGTTCTTGCGCAGAGTACGGTGCAGTCCGCTACTCGAAAGAGAGTAGGACAAACGCGTTAGCGTTTGAACGTCGCGAGCGACGGCCCGTAGTGTGGTTCATTTAGTGAACCATAAACTGCCAGGCATCCATTTCCAAAGATCATTGTTTAGTGATCTTTCGAAATGAGGTGAAACTGCTAAATTAGCGGTTGACACTCAGCGAGGAAAGCGTAATATACGCCACCTCGACTTGGTAAGGAGAACTTGCTAAGTCACTGCTCTTTAACAAATTATCAGACAATCTGTGTGGGCACTCGCAAGATTCGTATTAAGCATTCCTCGGAATGCCAAAATATTTAAAGTCTTGAAGAGTGACAGCAGTTAATTCATTACGAATAAACAGTTTAATTTCTTTGAGCATCAAGCTTTTAATTGAAGAGTTTGATCATGGCTCAGATTGAACGCTGGCGGCAGGCTTAACACATGCAAGTCGAGCGGTAGCAGGGAGAAAGCTTGCTTTCTCCGCTGACGAGCGGCGGACGGGTGAGTAATGTCTGGGGATCTGCCTGATGGAGGGGGATAACTACTGGAAACGGTAGCTAATACCGCATAACGTCGCAAGACCAAAGTGGGGGACCTTCGGGCCTCATGCCATCAGATGAACCCAGATGGGATTAGCTAGTAGGTGGGGTAATGGCTCACCTAGGCGACGATCCCTAGCTGGTCTGAGAGGATGACCAGCCACACTGGAACTGAGACACGGTCCAGACTCCTACGGGAGGCAGCAGTGGGGAATATTGCACAATGGGCGCAAGCCTGATGCAGCCATGCCGCGTGTATGAAGAAGGCCTTCGGGTTGTAAAGTACTTTCAGTAGGGAGGAAGGTGTGAGCGTTAATAGCGTTCACAATTGACGTTACCTACAGAAGAAGCACCGGCTAACTCCGTGCCAGCAGCCGCGGTAATACGGAGGGTGCAAGCGTTAATCGGAATTACTGGGCGTAAAGCGCACGCAGGCGGTTTGTTAAGTTGGATGTGAAATCCCCGGGCTTAACCTGGGAACTGCATCCAAGACTGGCAAGCTAGAGTCTCGTAGAGGGAGGTAGAATTCCAGGTGTAGCGGTGAAATGCGTAGAGATCTGGAGGAATACCGGTGGCGAAGGCGGCCTCCTGGACGAAGACTGACGCTCAGGTGCGAAAGCGTGGGGAGCAAACAGGATTAGATACCCTGGTAGTCCACGCTGTAAACGATGTCGATTTGGAGGTTGTGCCCTTGAGGCGTGGCTTCCGAAGCTAACGCGTTAAATCGACCGCCTGGGGAGTACGGCCGCAAGGTTAAAACTCAAATGAATTGACGGGGGCCCGCACAAGCGGTGGAGCATGTGGTTTAATTCGATGCAACGCGAAGAACCTTACCTACTCTTGACATCCAGCGAATCCTGTAGAGATACAGGAGTGCCTTCGGGAACGCTGAGACAGGTGCTGCATGGCTGTCGTCAGCTCGTGTTGTGAAATGTTGGGTTAAGTCCCGCAACGAGCGCAACCCTTATCCTTTGTTGCCAGCGGTTCGGCCGGGAACTCAAAGGAGACTGCCAGTGATAAACTGGAGGAAGGTGGGGATGACGTCAAGTCATCATGGCCCTTACGAGTAGGGCTACACACGTGCTACAATGGCGTATACAAAGAGAAGCGACCTCGCGAGAGCAAGCGGACCTCATAAAGTACGTCGTAGTCCGGATTGGAGTCTGCAACTCGACTCCATGAAGTCGGAATCGCTAGTAATCGTGGATCAGAATGCCACGGTGAATACGTTCCCGGGCCTTGTACACACCGCCCGTCACACCATGGGAGTGGGTTGCAAAAGAAGTAGGTAGCTTAACCTTCGGGAGGGCGCTTACCACTTTGTGATTCATGACTGGGGTGAAGTCGTAACAAGGTAACCGTAGGGGAACCTGCGGTTGGATCACCTCCTTACCTGAAGATACGAAATTGTGTAGTGCTCACACAGATTGTCTGATAGATGTTCGAGCAAATACCTTATGCAGGCTTGTAGCTCAGGTGGTTAGAGCGCACCCCTGATAAGGGTGAGGTCGGTGGTTCGAGTCCACTCAGGCCTACCAACTCCCTTCCTGGGTGAAGCGGACGGTGGTAATAAGGTATCGGCAGTAAAGTCATGGGGCTATAGCTCAGCTGGGAGAGCGCCTGCTTTGCACGCAGGAGGTCTGCGGTTCGATCCCGCATAGCTCCACCATATTTCAGAACATACTGAGAAATCAGCATGTTGTGAAATATTTTGCTCTTTAACAATCTGGAACAAGTTGAAAATTCGAAAACAATCGAATTGCTTTTAATAAGTGATTCGAGAGTCTCTCAAATGCTTACAGCACGAAGTGAAACACCTTCGGGTTGTGAGGTTAAGTGACTAAGCGTACACGGTGGATGCCTAGGCAGTCAGAGGCGATGAAGGACGTGCTAATCTGCGATAAGCGTCGGTGAGCTGATATGAAGCATTATTAGCCGGCGATGTCCGAATGGGGAAACCCAGTGCAATCCGTTGCACTATCGTTAAGTGAATACATAGCTTAACGAGGCGAACCAGGGGAACTGAAACATCTAAGTACCCTGAGGAAAAGAAATCAACCGAGATTCCCCCAGTAGCGGCGAGCGAACGGGGAAGAGCCCAGAACCTGAATCAGTTTGTGCATTAGTGGAAGCGTCTGGAAAGTCGCGCGATACAGGGTGATAGCCCCGTACACGAAGGTGCACAGCTGTGAGTTCGATGAGTAGGGCGGGACACGTGTTATCCTGTCTGAATATGGGGGGACCATCCTCCAAGGCTAAATACTCCTGACTGACCGATAGTGAACCAGTACCGTGAGGGAAAGGCGAAAAGAACCCCGGCGAGGGGAGTGAAATAGAACCTGAAACCGTGTACGTACAAGCAGTGGGAGCATCCTTCGGGGTGTGACTGCGTACCTTTTGTATAATGGGTCAGCGACTTATATTTTGTAGCAAGGTTAACCGAATAGGGGAGCCGTAGGGAAACCGAGTCTTAACTGGGCGTCTAGTTGCAAGGTATAGACCCGAAACCCGGTGATCTAGCCATGGGCAGGTTGAAGGTTGGGTAACACTAACTGGAGGACCGAACCGACTAATGTTGAAAAATTAGCGGATGACTTGTGGCTGGGGGTGAAAGGCCAATCAAACCGGGAGATAGCTGGTTCTCCCCGAAAGCTATTTAGGTAGCGCCTCGTGAATTCATCTTCGGGGGTAGAGCACTGTTTCGGCTAGGGGGTCATCCCGACTTACCAACCCGATGCAAACTACGAATACCGAAGAATGTTATCACGGGAGACACACGGCGGGTGCTAACGTCCGTCGTGAAGAGGGAAACAACCCAGACCGCCAGCTAAGGTCCCAAAGTCATGGTTAAGTGGGAAACGATGTGGGAAGGCATAGACAGCCAGGATGTTGGCTTAGAAGCAGCCATCATTTAAAGAAAGCGTAATAGCTCACTGGTCGAGTCGGCCTGCGCGGAAGATGTAACGGGGCTAAACCATGCACCGAAGCTGCGGCAGCGACGCTTAGGCGTTGTTGGGTAGGGGAGCGTTCTGTAAGCCGTTGAAGGTGGCCTGTGAGGGCTGCTGGAGGTATCAGAAGTGCGAATGCTGACATAAGTAACGATAAAGCGGGTGAAAAGCCCGCTCGCCGGAAGACCAAGGGTTCCTGTCCAACGTTAATCGGGGCAGGGTAAGTCGACCCCTAAGGCGAGGCCGAAAGGCGTAGTCGATGGGAAACAGGTTAATATTCCTGTACTTGGTGTTATTGCGAAGGGGGGACGGAGAAGGCTAGACCGGCCGGGCGACGGTTGTCCCGGTTTAAGCGTGTAGGTGTGATGACCTGGCAAATCCGGTCATCTTTAACACTGAGGCGTGATGACGAGGCACTACGGTGCTAAAGTGGTTAATGCCCTGCTTCCAGGAAAAGCCTCTAAGCTCCAGATAACACTGAATCGTACCCCAAACCGACACAGGTGGTCAGGTAGAGAATACCAAGGCGCTTGAGAGAACTCGGGTGAAGGAACTAGGCAAAATGGTGCCGTAACTTCGGGAGAAGGCACGCTGGCATGTAGGTGAAGTCCCTTGCGGATGGAGCCGAAGCCAGTCGAAGATACCAACTGGCTGCAACTGTTTAATAAAAACACAGCACTCTGCAAACACGAAAGTGGACGTATAGGGTGTGACGCCTGCCCGGTGCTGGAAGGTTAATTGATGGGGTCAGCCGCAAGGCGAAGCTCTTGATCGAAGCCCCAGTAAACGGCGGCCGTAACTATAACGGTCCTAAGGTAGCGAAATTCCTTGTCGGGTAAGTTCCGACCTGCACGAATGGCGTAATGATGGCCAGGCTGTCTCCACCCGAGACTCAGTGAAATTGAACTCGCTGTGAAGATGCAGTGTACCCGCGGCAAGACGGAAAGACCCCGTGAACCTTTACTATAGCTTGACACTGAACATTGAACCTTGATGTGTAGGATAGGTGGGAGGCTTTGAAGTGTGGACGCCAGTCTGCATGGAGCCGACCTTGAAATACCACCCTTTAATGTTTGATGTTCTAACCTGGCCCCGTGATCCGGGGTAGGGACAGTGTCTGGTGGGTAGTTTGACTGGGGCGGTCTCCTCCCAAAGAGTAACGGAGGAGCACGAAGGTTAGCTAATCCTGGTCGGACATCAGGAGGTTAGTGCAAAGGCATAAGCTAGCTTGACTGCGAGAGTGACGGCTCGAGCAGGTGCGAAAGCAGGTCTTAGTGATCCGGTGGTTCTGAATGGAAGGGCCATCGCTCAACGGATAAAAGGTACTCCGGGGATAACAGGCTGATACCGCCCAAGAGTTCATATCGACGGCGGTGTTTGGCACCTCGATGTCGGCTCATCACATCCTGGGGCTGAAGTAGGTCCCAAGGGTATGGCTGTTCGCCATTTAAAGTGGTACGCGAGCTGGGTTTAGAACGTCGTGAGACAGTTCGGTCCCTATCTGCCGTGGGCGTTGGAAGATTGAGAGGGGCTGCTCCTAGTACGAGAGGACCGGAGTGGACGCACCGCTGGTGTTCGGGTTGTGATGCCAATTGCATTGCCCGGTAGCTACGTGCGGAAAAGATAAGCGCTGAAAGCATCTAAGCGCGAAACTTGCCTCGAGATGAGTCTTCCCTTGGACCTTGAGTCCACTGAAGGAACGTTTAAGACTAAGACGTTGATAGGCTGGGTGTGTAAGCGTAGCGATACGTTGAGCTAACCAGTACTAATGATCCGTGAGACTTAACCTTACAACACCGAAGGTGTTTTAGAGAGACGAATTTAGCTTGTTCAAGATTGGAACCGATGGCCAGTGATGGCGGTTGGTAAAACAGAATTTGCCTGGCGGCGATAGCGCGGTGGTCCCACCTGACCCCATGCCGAACTCAGAAGTGAAACGCCGTAGCGCCGATGGTAGTGTGGGGTCTCCCCATGCGAGAGTAGGGAACTGCCAGGCATCAAACAAACGGAAAGACCCCATGCGCAAGCATGGGGTCTTTTTGTTTATCGAGGTTTTGCCGGGCAGTGGGTGACTCCTGAGGCGAACCGCGGCGCCGGCCGTGGAGCAGAACGGAACGTCTAGGAAGCGATGTCTGAAAGCCGGGGGCCTTGGGTTTATCCGCCCGGCGGCTTTTTGCCCTACCGTGGGCAGGGCTCCCCCGTAGGGTTAGCCCACCTGTCTCTGCGCACTGTCGCTGGCTTAAGGGAAATCGGTTGACCTAATACTATTCACACCGTTAAATGCAGCGGCGTACACTATGCGTTTTCCTATACGTATTCGATGGCCGTATCGCTATCGTGCTCGGTCAGACGCGCCGTTGGCGAGATCTGCCGCCGCATCTTCGCTGCAGTAGGATCTGCGTGATACGGCACTCAACGTTGGCTTTGATGATGGGTTGGTGATGATGAACACGCGATTATCCTGCACACTGGCGCTCTCCGCGCTGCTGCTCTCCCCGGTAACCCAGGCCTCTACGCCGCCGTCGGCAGCGATGCGGGTTACCGAGGCCGTGAGGCAGACGATCCCTGCGCTGATGCAGCAGCAGCAGATCCCCGGCATGGCCGTGGCCGTAATCTATCAGGGAACTCCTTACTATTTCAGCTATGGCGTCGCCGATAAGGCTACGCGGCGGGAGGTGACGCCACAGACGTTGTTTGAGCTGGGATCCGTGAGCAAGACCTTTACCGGCGTGCTGGGAGGCTATGCGCTGCAGCGTGGCGATATCCGCCTGCAGGATACGGTCGCGTCCCAATGGCCGGCGTTAAACGGCCCGCAGTGGCGGGCGATAACCCTGCAGCAGCTGGCGACCTACACCGCGGGCGGTCTACCGCTGCAGGTGCCCGATGCCGTTACCGATACGGCGCAGCTGCTCGACTTTTATCAGCGCTGGCAGCCACGCTGGGCTCCGGGAACGATGCGCAGCTACTCCAATGCCAGCATTGGACTTTTTGGCATGCTGGCGGTGCGGCCCAGCGGGATGGATTTTAGCCAGGCGATGACGCGCTGGGTGCTGCAGCCGCTAGGGTTGAAGTATACCTATTTCCGTGTACCGCCTGTTGCTGAGGGTGAGTATGCCTGGGGATACCGCGAGGGTAGGGCATTGCGCGTGAGCCCGGGCATGCTGGAACAGGAGGCCTACGGCATTAAATCCAGCGCGCAGGATATGGCCGTCTGGCTGCAGGCTAACCTGGATCCCGCCGCGGTACCGCAGGCTACGCTGCGTCAGGCCTTGCTGCGGGCGCAGTCGCGCTACTACCAGTCTGGTGAGATGTATCAAGGGCTCGGCTGGGAGATGCTCAGCTGGCCCCTGAAGGCGCAGACTTTGATAGACGGCAGCGATAATCGTGTGGCTCTGCAGCCCCAGCAGGTTCATCCGCTCGTGCCGCCTACGCCGCCGCAGGCGGCTTCCTGGGTACACAAGACCGGTTCAACCAATGGATTTGGCGCCTATATTGCCTTTATTCCCGGATCGCGGCTGGGGATCGTGATGCTGGCCAATAAAAACTACCCGAACCCGGCACGGGTTCAGGCCGCCTATACCATCCTGCAGCAGCTGCAGTAATGCCCGTTGAGGGCGGCGCCGTAACGCCCCCCTCAGCCTAGATGAAAATTTCTCAACGCGTCTGCGCTGTACAAACGGTGTAAAACTGATTAATTTGGCTATCCAGATGTCCAGATGTCCAGATGTCCAGATGTCCAGATGTCCAAATGGACAAGGATCGCCTTTGATCGCCGCAGGAGAGCGTTTATGCCAATCAGGATCCCCGACGCGTTGCCCGCCGTTAATTTTTTGCGTAATGAAAATGTCTTTGTCATGACCGACTCCCGGGCCGCGGTGCAGGAGATTCGTCCGCTGAAGGTGCTGTTGCTGAATCTGATGCCGAAGAAAATCGAGACTGAAAATCAGTTTCTGCGCCTGCTGTCGAACTCATCACTGCAGATTGATATTCAGCTGCTACGCATCGATCGGCGAGAGTCAAAAAATACGCCGGCGGAGCACCTGAATAACTTTTACTGCCATTTTGAGGACATTCAGCAAGAAAACTTTGATGGGCTTATCGTAACCGGCGCGCCGCTGGGACAGGTGGACTTTGGCGACGTTGCCTATTGGTCGCAGATCGTACGGGTTATTACCTGGGCACGGGCGCACGTGACGTCGACCCTGTTCGTCTGTTGGGCCGCGCAGGCGGCGCTCAATGTACTGTATGGGCTACCGAAGATGACGCGGACGCAGAAGCTCTCCGGAGTGTATGCGCACAAGACGCTCGATCCATTGGCGCTGCTGACCCGCGGCTTTGACGACGGCTTTTTGGCGCCGCACTCGCGCTATGCCGACTTTCCGTCGCAGGCGATCCGCACGCATACCGATCTGCAGATCTTTGCCGAGTCTGCGCAGGCCGGCGCCTACCTGTTTGCCAGCGCCGATAAGCGGACGGTGTTTGTGACGGGCCATCCGGAGTATGATGCCCATACGCTGGGCGCGGAGTATTGGCGCGATCTGCACGCGGGTCTGGCGCCGGCGCTGCCGTTTAACTATTTTCCCCGCGACAACCCAGACGATGCGCCGTCGGCGACCTGGCGCAGCCACGGTCACCTGTTGTTCAGTAACTGGCTGAACTACTGCGTTTACCAGATAACCCCTTACGATCTGCGTCAGATGAATCCCACTCTGGAGTAAGCTCTGCTCGCCATTTCCCCGGGCTAGCAGTAGACGGGGGAATGACAAATAACCCTCACATTTCTCCGCCGTAATGCGTATAATCGCCGCCCTGATCCTGATGATTTGTTCACCAGACCTGCCTGTCTTATCAATACAAGAGTACCGTCATGAGTAGTGTCAGCCTGATCCAACCGGAGCGCGATCTGTTCTCCTATACCCCTTATTGGGCCGAATGTTTCGGCACCGCGCCTTTTTTACCGATGTCGCGTGCAGAGATGGATAAGCTGGGCTGGGACAGCTGTGACATTATCATCGTGACCGGGGATGCCTACGTGGATCATCCCAGCTTTGGCATGGCGATTGTTGGCCGCATGCTGGAGGCGCAGGGTTTCCGGGTCGGCATCATCGCCCAGCCGGACTGGACCAGCAAAGACGATTTTATGCGTCTGGGTAAGCCGAACCTGTTCTTTGGCGTCACCGCCGGGAACATGGATTCGATGATTAACCGCTATACGGCCGATCGTAAGCTGCGCCACGATGATGCCTACACGCCGAACAACGAAGGCGGCAAGCGCCCGGATCGCGCCACGCTGGTATACAGCCAGCGCTGCAAAGAGGCTTTCAGCGATGTCCCGGTTATCCTTGGGGGCATCGAGGCTAGCCTGCGCCGCGTGGCGCACTATGACTATTGGTCGGATACGGTACGCCGCTCTGTGTTGGTGGATGCCAAGGCGGATATGCTGATGTATGGCAACGGCGAACGCCCGCTGGTTGAGGTTGCGCATCGTTTAGCGGCGGGTGAGCCCATCGCCTCTATCTGCGACGTGCGCAATACCGCCGTCATGCGCAAAGAGGCCCTGCCGGGCTGGAGCGGAGTGGACTCGACCCGTATCGATATGCCGGGGCGCATTGATCCCATTCCGAACCCCTACGGCGATGATTTGGCCTGCTCGCCCAAGGCCGCGGATGAGGCGACGCCGATCAGCGTACGCGCCCCTAAGCCAAAGCCGTGGGAGAAGACCTATGTGCTGCTGCCGTCGTTTGAGAAGGTGAAGGGCGATAAGGTGATGTATGCCCACGCCTCGCGTATTTTGCATCATGAAACCAACCCCGGCTGCGCACGCGCCCTGATGCAGAAGCACGGCGATCGCTACGTGTGGGTCAACCCGCCTGCGATCCCGCTGAGCACCGAGGAGATGGACAGCGTCTATGCCCTGCCGTTCCAGCGCGTACCGCATCCCGCTTACGGCAAGGCCCGCCTACCGGCCTATGACATGATCCGCTTCTCCGTCAACATCATGCGCGGCTGCTATGGCGGCTGTGCCTTCTGCTCTATCACTGAGCACGAGGGCCGCATCATTCAGAGTCGCTCTGAGGACTCCATCATTCGCGAGATCGAGGAGATCCGCGATAAGGTTCCCGGATTTACCGGCATCATCTCCGATCTGGGCGGTCCGACCGCCAACATGTATATGCTGCGCTGCCAGTCGCCGCGCGCGGAGCAGACCTGCCGCCGCGCCTCCTGCGTCTATCCGGATATCTGTCGTCATATGGACACCAACCATGAGCCGACCATTAAGCTCTACCGGCGTGCCCGCGATCTGCAGGGGGTGAAAAAGATCCTGATCGCCTCCGGGGTACGTTACGATCTGGCGGTACAGGATCCGCGCTATATCAAAGAGCTGGCCACGCATCACGTCGGCGGCTATCTGAAGATCGCGCCGGAGCATACGGAAGAGGGGCCGCTGTCCAAGATGATGAAGCCGGGGATGGGCAGCTACTACCGTTTTAAGGAGCTGTTTGACGCCTATTCGAAGCAGGCCGGGAAAGAGCAGTACCTCATCCCCTACTTTATCTCCGCGCACCCGGGGACCCGGGATGAGGATATGGTCAATCTGGCGCTGTGGCTAAAACAGCACCGCTTCCGCCTCGATCAGGTGCAGAATTTCTATCCATCACCGCTGGCCAACTCGACCACCATGTATTACACCGGCAAGAACCCGCTGGCTAAGGTGGACTATAAGAGCGAAGATGTGGTGGTGCCGAAGGGCGAGCGTCAGCGCAGGCTGCATAAGGCGCTGCTGCGCTATCACGATCCGGCCAACTGGCCGATGATCCGCACCGCGCTGGAGGAGATGGGGCTACAGCACCTGATCGGCAATCGTCGCGAGTGTCTGGTACCTGCGCCGACGCTGGAGGAGCAGCGCGCCGCGCGCCGCGGCTACCAGCGCAACATGACGCCAGCCATGACCAAGCATACCGGCGCACATCCTCAGGGTAGCGGACGACCAGCAACGCGCGGGGCCGCGAAGGGCGCCGCACAGCCTGCCGCCCGTCCGGGCGGAAAGGGAAATAATGGCCGTCCTGCTCGCCCCGAAGGGCGTAACGCCCGACCGGCGCGTCCCGCCGGACAGGCTAAAAAGCCGCGCTAACGCCCTTGCCGACAGCCTTGATGCTTTAGCATCAGGGCTGCGCTCACCGGCTACAGGCGCATATAGGTGGCGGGATCGGAGCCTAATCGCTTGCCGCACTCCAGGCGGGCGATCTGCGCCCGTTCGCTCGCCTCCAGCGTAAAGTCAAATACGTTGATATTTTCCCTCAGGCGTATCGCCGAGACCGTTTTGGGGATCACTATCCTCCCGCAGTCCAGATGCCAGCGGATCACGATCTGCGCCGGCGTCTTGCCATATTTGGCCGCCAAACGGCGGATCGGCTCCGCGTCAAATACGCCCTCTCCTCCCTGCGCCAGCGGGCTCCAGGCCTCCGTGGCAATACCGTGGTGATGATTCCATGACTGTAGCTCCCGCTGCTGCATCAGTGGGTGTAGCTCAATTTGGTTGATGGTCGGCACCACGCCGGTTTCATCCAGCAGGCGCTGGAGATGGTCAATATTGAAGTTGCAGACCCCGATGCTTTTCACCACTCCTTGGCGTCGCAGGTCGATCAGCCGACGCCAGGCGTGAACAAAGGTATCCTGCAGCGCCATCGGCCAGTGGATCAGGTACAGATCAACATACTCAAGGCGCAGCTTGTGCAGGCTGGCGTGAAAGGCCTGATCGACCGCCATGTGATCCGCGTTCCACAGCTTGGTGGTGATAAACAGCGACTCTCGTGCCAGGCCGCTGTGCTGCAGCGCCTGGCCGACGCCGCTCTCATTGCCATAGATCGCGGCGGTATCGATGGCGCGATAGCCGACGCGCAGCGCCTCGCTGACCACGTCACGGGCCAGCGTATCGCTGACCTGCCAGACGCCGAGCCCCAGCTGGGGAATGCGGTTACCGTCATTCAGCGTAATAAAGGGAGGGGTGGACATGGGGCATCTCCGTTGCGGATGGGTAGGGAATAGGCCGTCAGATTTTCACCTTAGCATATTCATCTCAGCGATGGAGCTCCGCGCAGAGGCGGCGCCGCGAGAGCGTGACCCCGCTGGTGTTTTCCCTTCGGTTAAGGGTATGTTATGACGAGGAGCGCGCCGACGTTCTGCCCCGGCCAGTGCCGGGCTGACCGTCGGTGATGGCTCCCTTACCGTAGGACCGTGCCAACAAGGAGCCCCCCGTGTTTGAACATGTAGATGACTATGCCGGCGATCCGATCCTCTCCCTGATGGAGAGCTATAAGCGGGACGCCCGCGCGCAAAAAGTGAATCTGAGTATCGGCCTGTACTATGACTCGCGGGGGGAGGTGCCGATGCTGGCCTCCGTCGCTACGGCGCAGGCCCGGCTGAACGCCGCGGCGCCGGCGGCGCCGCTCTATCTGCCGATGGAGGGGATGGCAGACTACCGCAGCGCGGTACAGTCGCTGCTGCTGGGGGGGATCATCCCGCGCTGCGCGCGCGGCGGGTGGCGACCATTCAGACTCTGGGGGGGTCAGGCGCACTCAAGGTGGGCGCAGACTTTCTGCGGCGATATTTTCCCCGTGCCGAGGTCTGGGTCAGCGATCCTACCTGGGAGAATCATGTCGCGATTTTCGAGGGCGCGGGTTTCCGGGTACATCGCTATCCCTATTTTGATCCCCAGACGCTGGGCGTGTGCTTCGATGCCATGCTGGAGACGTTGGCGCAGCTGCCGCCCCACAGCATCGTGCTACTTCCCCCCTGCTGCCATAACCCCACCGGTTCGGATCTGACGCCGGCGCAGTGGGATAGTCTGGTGTCGCTGCTGCGACGTCGGGCGCTGATCCCGTTTCTGGATATTGCCTATCAGGGGTTCGGCGGCGGCATGGAGCAGGATGCCTATGCTATCCGGACGATGGCCGCCGCAGGGCTGCCCTGCCTGGTCAGCAACTCGTTCTCTAAAATTTTCTCGCTGTACGGTGAGCGCGTCGGCGGTCTGTCGGTCATGTGCAGCGATGAGGTCGAGGCCGGGCGGGTGCTGGGACAGCTGAAGGCGACGGTGCGGCGCAACTACTCCAGCCCGCCGTTGCACGGCGCCGCCCTTGTGGCTACGGTGCTGAATGACGCCGATTTACAGCGCCAGTGGCGCGAAGAGGTAGAGGCGATGCGCCTGCGCATCATCGCCATGCGCGGGCAGCTGGCGTCGCGCCTCAACCTGGCGCTGCCGTCGCGTCGCTTTGACTACCTGTGTCAGCAGCGGGGCATGTTCAGCTATACCGGACTCAGTGCGCAGCAGGTCGGCGATCTGCGCCGGCGCGACGGCGTTTACCTGGTCGGCAGCGGGCGTATGTGCATGGCGGGACTCAACGAGAGTAACCTCGATCGCGTGGCCACCGCGCTGGTTCGCGTGATGGCGCCGCAGGAATAATGGCCGGCGCTGCGTAGATTCTGCGTTTAGGCACGCGTATCTCCCCGTGTCTACGCGTTACTGACGCGGCGTCTGGCTATCTTTACAGAACTTTCCGCTGCGTTTTCTTGCCGCCGGCTGTACAAAGAATATACTTATTGAGGACGTCGCAAGATGTGGTATCAGCATACCCTGGTTCTGCGGGCGAGAGCGCGTGGTTTCCACCTGATTACTGCCGAGATTATTGCCGGCCTGCCCGCGCTGCGTCAGGTGCGGGTCGGGCTGTTGCACCTGCTGTTACAGCACACCTCTGCGTCGCTTACCCTCAATGAAAACTGTGATCCCACAGTGCGCTATGACATGGAAGGTTATTTTTCGCGCACGGTGCCGGATGGCGCTCCCTATGCGCACGACGATGAAGGCGCGGACGATATGCCCGCCCATATTGCGTCGTCTCTGCTGGGCGTCTCGCTGACGGTGCCGGTGCGCCAGGGCGCGTTACAGCTTGGAACCTGGCAGGGTATTTGGCTTGGCGAACACCGCATACAGGGCGGCGCGCGCCGTATTGTAGCAACCATACAAGGGGATAGGATTGATGAATGATTCGGCTTTTATGCAATACTGCCTGTCAAAGCCCGGCGCGCAGCAGAGCCAGCAAAACCGCTGGCGGACGCACCAGGCGCGCGTCGGCGGTATTTTGTTCGCCATGGTTGAAAACGGCGAAGGGCGTCCGGCGGTCGCGGTGAAAACTAGCTGCGAGCAGGCCACCCGACTGCGCAGCCAGCATAAAGACATCGTGCCCAGCCGTCGGCTGAACAAGGCGCACTGGAGCACTGTGTTTCTGGACGGCGCTATCAACGACTCGCTGCTGTATCAGCTGGTGGACAGTTCCTATCAGCTGGCGCTGCACCAGGCCAGCGACGCGCACCCGCTGCAGTAGCCCCTCCGTCGGCGCCCCGTCGCCGGTGCGTGGCATCCGGCGTAGGGGCGGATGACAGCGTGTTTTTCCACGCCGTCAGGTTCCCTTAGGCATTGTCCAGGATCGGACGCAGGAAGCGGGCCGTATGGGAGGCTTCACAGCGGGCGACGGTCTCCGGCGTGCCGGCGACCAAGATCTCGCCGCCGCCGCTGCCGCCTTCCGGCCCCAGATCCACGATCCAGTCCGCCGTTTTGATCACGTCCAGATTGTGCTCGATAACCACGATGGTGTTGCCCTGATCGCGTAGCTGGTGCAGTACCGCCAGCAGCTGCTGAATGTCGGCAAAGTGCAGACCGGTGGTCGGCTCATCCAGGATATACAGTGTTTGTCCGGTGCCACGCTTGGAGAGCTCGCGTGAGAGTTTGACCCGCTGAGCCTCGCCGCCGGAGAGGGTGGTGGCCGACTGCCCCAGGCGAATATAGCCCAGGCCGACGTCCATCAGGGTCTGCAGCTTGCGCGCCAGCGCAGGAACGGCGTCAAAAAAGCTGCGCGCCTCCTCAATGGTCATCTCCAGCACCTCGTGGATGCTTTTGCCCTTGTACTTGATCTCCAGCGTTTCACGGTTGTAGCGCTTGCCCTTGCACTGGTCGCACGGCACATAGATGTCCGGCAGGAAGTGCATCTCCACCTTGATGACCCCATCGCCCTGACAGGCCTCACAGCGCCCGCCGCGCACGTTAAAGCTGAAGCGTCCCGGGGTATAGCCGCGCGCCCGCGACTCCGGCACCCCGGAAAATAGCTCGCGGATCGGGGTAAAGATGCCGGTGTAGGTCGCCGGATTAGAGCGCGGGGTTCGCCCGATGGGGCTCTGATCGATGTCGATCACCTTATCGAAATGCTCCAGCCCCTCGATGCTGCGGTAGGGGGCCGGTTCGCCCAGCGTAGCGCCGTTTAGCTGGCGCTGGGCGATGGGGAACAGCGTATCGTTGATCAGGGTGGACTTGCCGGAGCCGGAAACGCCGGTGATGCAGGTGAACAGCCCGACCGGCAGGGTCAAGGTCACCTCTTTCAGGTTATTGCCGCGTGCGCCGCTCAGCTTGAGCACCCGCGTCGGATCGGCGGCGATCCGCTCGCTGGGGATGGCGATCTTACGTTGTCCACTCAGATATTGGCCGGTCAGGGAGGCTGGCGTCGCCATGATCTGCTCCACGTTGCCCTGGGCGACGATCTTGCCGCCGTGCACCCCGGCGCCCGGGCCGATATCGATAACGTGGTCGGCGGCGCGGATGGCGTCCTCGTCGTGTTCGACCACGATCACCGTGTTGCCCAGGTTGCGCAGATGCATCAGCGTATCGAGCAGGCGTTCGTTATCGCGCTGATGCAGACCGATGGAGGGTTCATCGAGCACGTACATCACCCCGACCAGCCCGGCGCCGATCTGGCTGGCTAGACGAATGCGCTGCGCTTCGCCGCCGGACAGGGTCTCGGCGGAGCGGGACAGGCTCAGGTAGTTCAGGCCGACGTTGACCAAAAACTGCAGGCGCTCGCCGATCTCTTTCAGCACCTTCTCGGCGATTTTGGCGCGCTGTCCCTCTAGCGCCAGTCCGTGAAAGAAGCGCAGCGCAGCGCCGATGCTGAGGTCGGCTATCTGCGGCAGCGTGGTGTCTTCAATGAAGACGTTGCGCGCCTCTTCACGCAGACGCGTCCCGCCGCAGGTGGCGCAGGGACGGTTGCTGATGAATTTGGCCAGCTCCTCGCGCACCGCGCTGGACTCAGTCTCTTTGTAGCGACGCTCCATGTTGTGCAGCACCCCCTCGAAGGGGTGACGGCGTACGGTGGTATCGCCGCGATCGTTAATGTACTTGAATTCGATCTCGTCTTTGCCGGAGCCGTACAGCACCACGTGGCGTACCGTTTCATCCAGGGAGTCGAAGGGCGCCTCAATATCAAAATGATAATGGTCGGCCAGCGAGCGCAGCATCTGGAAATAGTAGAAGTTGCGGCGATCCCAGCCGCGAATGGCGCCGCCCGCCAGCGACAGTTCGCCGTTTTGTACCACCCGCTCCGGATCGAAATATTGCTGTACCCCGAGGCCGTCGCAGGTGGGGCAGGCGCCCGCCGGGTTATTGAAGGAGAACAGCCGTGGCTCCAGCTCCCGCATGCTGTAACCGCACAGCGGGCAGGCGAAGTTGGCGGAAAATAGCATCTCTTCCGCCTGGGGATCGTCCATATCGGCGACCACCGCGCTGCCGCCGGAGAGTTCCAGGGTGGTTTCAAACGATTCCGCCAGGCGCTGGGCCATGTCGGCCTTCACTCGGAAGCGATCGACGACCACGTCGATGCTGTGTTTTTTCTGCAGCTCCAGCTTCGGCGGATCGGAGAGATCGCACACCTCGCCGTCGATTCGGGCGCGGATGTAGCCCTGCGCCGCCAGGTTTTCCAGCGTCTTGCTGTGCTCCCCCTTGCGATCCTTGATGATCGGGGCCAGCAGCATCAGACGTTTCCCCTCCGGCTGGGCCAGAACGTTGTCCACCATCTGGCTGACGGTCTGCGCCGCCAGCGGCATGCCGTGCTGCGGACAGCGCGGCTCACCGACGCGGGCGAACAGCAGGCGCAGGTAGTCATGAATTTCAGTGATGGTTCCCACGGTGGATCTCGGGTTGTGGGAGGTGGATTTCTGCTCGATGGAGATGGCCGGAGAGAGCCCCTCGATATGGTCGACGTCCGGCTTTTCCATCAGCGACAGGAACTGGCGGGCGTAGGCAGAAAGGGATTCGACGTAGCGCCGCTGCCCTTCGGCATACAGGGTATCGAACGCCAGAGAGGATTTGCCGGATCCGGACAGACCGGTGATGACCACCAGTTTGTCGCGGGGGATAATCAGATTGATATTCTTGAGATTATGGGTGCGAGCACCGCGTATTTCTATTTTATCCATTACCTACTTCCCGGATTAACAGTTACCGATCTCACCGTGCACACGCTGGATCATTGATTATGACATATCCGAAACTGAATGGATATCCAGTATTCAATAACCGAAGTGGTGCGCCTTAAACCGGATCTCGAACGCCTGCACAAAACGATGATGAGTGCTCAAGCGTCGCTGGCGTGTTAGAATTTACGGTTTAGACTGAATAAATTTACTTCATCAGGAGAGTCGACATGGCCAGCAGAGGCGTAAATAAAGTGATTCTTATCGGGAATCTGGGTCAGGACCCGGAGGTCCGCTATATGCCGAACGGCGGCGCCGTTGCCAATTTGACGCTGGCAACTTCTGACAGCTGGCGTGACAAGCAGACCGGTGAGCAGAAAGAGCGCACCGAATGGCACCGTGTTGCGCTGTACGGCAAGCTGGCGGAGATCGCTGGTGAGTACCTGCGCAAAGGCTCTCAGGTGTACATCGAAGGTCAGCTGCGTACCCGTAAGTGGCAGGATCAGAGCGGCCAGGATCGCTACACCACGGAAGTCGTGGTCGATATCAGCGGCTCCATGCAGATGCTGGGCGGTCGCCAGGGCGGCGGTGCGCCGATGGGCAACCAGGGGCAGCAGGGCGGCTGGGGTCAGCCGCAGCAGCCGCAGGGCGCCGCGTTCAGCGGCGGCCAGGCGGCACCGCGTCAGCAGTCACAGCAGGGCGGCTATTCCGCGCCGGCCCAGCCGGCTCAGCCGGCAGCGCCGCAGAGCAGCGAACCGCCGATGGACTTTGACGACGATATCCCGTTCTGATAGCGCGCGGGTATTCCCCTTTAAAGCCCCGCAGCGCGGGGCTTTTTACTATTTTTCCGCCAGAGAGCGGACACCACCCGGCATAACCGTTCCATAAGAGACGGGCGACATGGGATGAGGGAGAACATATGGTATTACGACGGCTTTCCTGGATGGTCGGCAGCGGCGCCTGGCTGATGCCCTGGGTACTGCTGCTGTGGCAGTGGCTGGAGACCGGGCAGCATCAGGCGGCGATCTCGCCGCAGGCCTACAACGGCTGGAAGATGACGGTGCTGCTGGCCGATGCCGCCTTCGCCGGCGCGCTCTCGCTGCTGGCGCTGCTGGTCGGCGCGGTCGCGCTGGCGCGAACCCCGCAGGAGACGCTGCGTCCGCTGCAGCGAATGGTGGAGTTGCTGGTGCTGGCGCTGCCGCTGTTGTTTTGCCTGTTTGTCGCCGGTCTGTTCTGGGTGCACGGCTAAGCAGCGGGCGGCCCGGGTAAACGGGCCGCGCGGCGCATCAACCGGCCGTTAGCTCATACTTCTTTATCTTGCGGTAGAGGGTGGCAATACCGATACCCAGCTCCTCCGCTGCCTGCTTCTTATTGCTGTAGCGCGCTAGCGCCTCGCGGATCATCTGCTTTTCCATCTCCTCCAGCGCCGTGCTGCCGTGGTCGTCGCCGCAGGCTACGCTACTCTGATAGGCGCTGTTATCCTCCCGATAGTTCAGGGTAACCTGCCCATTGATCAGGTTGGGCGGCAGCAGCGCGGTGTCGATCACCTCGCCGCTGGGCACGACGTTGATCAGGTACTCCATCAGGTTACTCAGCTCGCGCACGTTGCCCGGCCAGCGGTAGCGCTTGAGCAGCATCATGACCTCCGGCGAAATGCCGGGATAGACCAGGCCGATGCGCTTGGTGTGCAGGTTAAGGAAGTAGTGGATCAGCAGCTCAATGTCGCCCTGCCGCTCGCGCAGCGGCGGCAGGGCCATCGGGATCACATTCAGGCGATAGTAGAGGTCTTCGCGGAACTTACCGTCGGCGATGTACTGCTCTAGGTTCTGGTTGGTGGCGGAGATAATGCGGATATCGACGGCGATGGGGCTGCTGGAGCCGATGGGCTGCACCTCGCGCGACTCGATGGCGCGTAGCAGTTTGGCCTGCAGGGTCAGCGGCATGTCGCCGATTTCGTCCAGAAACAGCGTTCCGTGGTTGGCGGCCTGGATCAGCCCCATTTTACCGTTGGCGGAGGCGCCGGTGAAGGCGCCCTTCACGTAGCCGAACAGTTCGCTCTCCAGCAGCTGATCCGGAATGGCGGCGCAGTTGATGGCGATAAACGGCTTGTTATTGCGATCGCTGAGCTGGTGGATGGCGCGAGCCACCACCTCTTTACCGGTACCGCTCTCGCCCACGATCAGCACGCTCGACGGGCTGGACGCGATGCGGCTGATCAGCCGCTTCAGGTTGCGCATCGGGCGGCACTCTCCGACCAAATGCTCGATGCGCGGATCGTCGGGGTTCAGTTCGACGTTCATCGGTGAATGGGACTGATGGAACGTCATCAAAAAGAGCTGGTGGTCCTGAATGTCATGCAGCTGGCCGATAATCAGCTCTTGGTGCTGATCGAAAGCGACAATATGCTGTAGATGACCGCTGAGGTAGTTCTGCTGATAGGTCAGGGGGCGAATATTAAATGTCTTACCAATAACTTGCTCATTAATGGCGTTCAGCTGTTTTAATGCCGTGGCATTGGCAAACTGCGCCTGGTTATTTTCATCCAATACCAATACGCCTTGATCCATATTCTCGATCAGACTGAGTAATATTTTGCTGACGCCATCGTTCCCTCCCTGGCTTTCCAAGAGTTTAGAAACAAATATGTTGGATATATGCCGGACATAATCGGAAAACTCATGTAAATTATCCTTTATTCGCTCCTGCTGCTCCTGGGTAAAGGCCACCAGGCTGATAACGCCGATGCAGTTCCCCTGGAACAGGATCGGCGTTCCGAGAAAAGCCTTTTCCTTACAGTTGTCCTTACTGTTGCATCCCTCGCAGACCGGATCGAAGCGGGAGCGGATCACCACTTTTTCCTGCTTGGTATCTAGCACATAGCGCAGCAGGCGCGAGTTGCTGTTGAGCTTGCGGCCAAAGAATTTACCGTAGGGGCCGGTGCCGGCGACGCGCGTCATGGTGGCATCGACGATCTCGACCTCCAGCTGCAGTACGCTGGAAAGCATTTTGGTAAAGCGCAGGATAGTAGGCTGGATCTGCATTAAAACGGATTGAGTGTTTGCGGGTGTCATAATTGAACCTTTCTTTAGCACTTAACCAGTTACCCTGCATTACGGGTATGTTGGCTGATGTTAGAACCTATTCCATTAGGCCATAAGCGTGTTCTTTTATCGCATGATACTAACTCAGCAATATTGAAGTTTGATAAGGAAGCGTTTCTTTTCGCTCGCGATACGACAAATATGTAAGAGCCATCACACTTTATTATCAAAATGAGAGATACGCCCTTAACGTTATCAATATGGGTTGAGGGTGGAGGGGGAATAGCGCGGAAATATTCCACGCGTGGTCGGTCATCTGTATATTTACTCTGCTGATAATATGCATTCAATAGATAAAAACCGTCGTTTCCCGCTGCTGGTAAGCGCTATTTTGTGATGGCTCTCGCACAATGTTATGGGATCTCCGTTGGCCCTTCTGCAGAAAACAAATTTGGCACAGTTATTGTTTAAGTATTGCCAGTCGCTGTTATCGGCTGTTTGCAGGTCGGACTCTCACCACCTGGGCGGCGTAGCAGGTTGTCAGGTAGCCAGTCACTTACTCATTAGGGCCATACGATGAAAACTGTTAATGAAATTATCAAGGATATCAACGCGCTCAAGTCTAACCTTCATGACAAGGACTTTCTGTTGACCTGGGAGCAGAGTCCGGAGGAGCTGAAGCTGGTGCTGGATGTCGCTGAGGCGCTGAAGACCATGCGCGCTGAAAATATCGCGACCAAAATCTTTAACAGCGGGCTGGGTATCTCCGTGTTCCGCGATAACTCGACCCGTACCCGTTTCTCCTATGCGTCTGCCCTGAACCTGCTGGGTTTGGCCCAGCAGGATCTGGATGAAGGCAAATCCCAAATCGCCCACGGTGAGACCGTGCGTGAAACCGCCAACATGATCTCCTTCTGCGCCGATGCCATCGGCATCCGTGACGATATGTTCCTGGGCGCCGGTAACGCCTATATGCGTGAGGTCGGCGCGGCGCTGGATGAAGGCTACGAGCAGGGCGTTCTGCCGCAGCGTCCGGCGCTGGTCAACCTGCAATGCGATATCGACCACCCGACCCAGTCCATGGCCGATCTGGCCTGGCTGCGCGAGCACTTCGGCAGCCTGGAAAACCTGAAAGGCAAGAAGATCGCCATGACCTGGGCCTATTCACCGAGCTATGGCAAGCCGCTGTCCGTGCCGCAGGGCATCATCGGCTTGATGACCCGCTTTGGGATGGACGTCACGCTGGCCCATCCGGAAGGCTATGACCTGATCCCCGACGTGGTGGAGGTCGCCCACAACAACGCCAAGGCGTCCGGCGGCAGCTTCCGTCAGGTGAGCTCCATGGAAGAGGCCTTCAAGGATGCGGATATCGTGTATCCCAAGTCCTGGGCGCCTTACAAGGTGATGGAGCAGCGCACCGAGCTGCTGCGCGCCAATGATCACGATGGCCTGAAGGCCCTGGAGAAACAGTGCCTGGCGCAGAACGCCAATCATAAAGATTGGCACTGCACCGAAGAGATGATGAAGCTGACCCGCGGCGGCGAAGCGCTGTATATGCACTGCCTGCCGGCCGATATCTCCGGCGTCTCCTGTAAGGAGGGTGAGGTGACGGAAGGGGTATTCGAGAAATACCGCATCGCTACCTATAAAGAGGCCAGCTGGAAGCCGTACATCATCGCCGCGATGATCGTCGCCCGTAAATTCCCGAAACCGGGCCTGGTGCTGGAGCAGCTGCTCAAGGAAGCCCAGAAGCGTATTAAGTAACACCGTCGGCCGGCCGAGTGGGCCGGCCTCTCCGCCAGCGCGGATTTCTTATTCGATGGATGAGGTTGGGTTATGTCTGTTTTCTCGCTGAAGGTGGATGTTGCGCAAAACCGTTTCTTCAATGGTGAAACGTCGCCACTGTTCTCCCGCGCCGAAGCGCAGAAAGCGCGGGCCTTTCATAAAAAAATCACCGGCTACCGTCCAACGCCGCTGTATGCCCTGGACGAACTGTCGCACCTGTTTGGCATCGGCAAGATCCTGGTGAAGGATGAGTCGCAGCGCTTTGGCCTGAATGCCTTCAAGATGCTGGGCGGTGCCTACGCCATTGCACGCCTGCTGTGCGAAAAGTATCACATGGATATCAATGACTTCTCCTTCGAGAAGCTCAAATCCACCCTGACCGAGCGAATGACCTTTGCCACCACCACCGACGGCAACCACGGTCGCGGCGTGGCCTGGGCAGCGCAGCAGCTGGGACAGCATGCCGTGGTGTACATGCCCAAGGGATCGGCGCGCGAACGCGTGGAGCATATCCGGAACCTGGGCGCCGAGTGCATCGTCACGGACATGAACTATGACGACACCGTGCGTCTGACCATGAAGACGGCGCAGGAGCGCGGCTGGGAGGTGGTACAGGATACTGCCTGGGAGGGCTACACCAAGATCCCGACCTGGATCATGCAGGGGTATGCCACGCTAGCGGATGAGGCGGTGGAGCAGATGACGCAGATGGGCATTGCCCGTCCGACCCACGTCTTCCTGCAGGCCGGCGTGGGCGCCATGGCCGGCGGGGTGCTGGGCTATCTGGTCGACGTCTACGGTGCACAGAACCTGCACTCGGTGATCGTCGAGCCGGATCTGGCGGACTGCGTGTTCCGCTCCGGCGTGAAGGGCGAGATCGTCAACGTCGGCGGCGATATGGCCACCATCATGGCCGGTCTGGCCTGCGGCGAGCCTAACCCGCTGGGCTGGCCGCTGCTGCGCAACTGCGCCACCCAGTTTATCTCCTGTCAGGACAAGGTGGCGGCGCTGGGGATGCGCGTGCTGGGCAACCCGCTGGGTCAGGATGCTCGCATCATCTCCGGCGAGTCGGGCGCCGTCGGCCTGGGGGTTCTGGCCGCCGTCCATCACCATCCGCGCCGCGAAGAGCTGATGAAGACGCTGGGGCTGAACCGTGACTCCGTGGTGCTGTTGATCAGCACCGAAGGGGATACCGACGTGAAGCACTACCGTGAAGTGGTTTGGGAAGGGAAATACCCGGCGTGTGAATAAGCGCGGGGGCATCGTTGAATTCATGCTCCCCGCCCAGCGGGGGGATCACCACTGGAGAAGAATATAATGGCTAAGCAAGTTCCGTTCGATATGATTCTGGAGAAGGCGCATCAGTATAAAGACGACATGTCCCGTTTCCTGCGCGACATGATTGCCATCCCCAGTGAAAGCTGTGATGAAAAGCGCGTCGTGCAGCGCATCAAAGAAGAGATGGAGAAGGTGGGCTTCGATCGGGTTGAGATCGACCCGATGGGCAACGTGCTGGGCTATGTGGGCCACGGTCCGCACCTGATCGCCATGGATGCCCACATCGACACCGTCGGCATCGGCAACATCAAAAACTGGACCTTCGACCCCTATGAGGGGATGGAGACCGACGATCTGATCGGCGGGCGCGGCGCGTCGGATCAGGAAGGGGGCATGGCCTCCATGGTGTATGCCGGCAAGATCATCAAGGATCTGGGGCTGGAGGATCAGTATACCCTGCTGGTGACCGGTACCGTTCAGGAGGAGGACTGCGACGGCCTGTGCTGGCAGTACATCATCGAGCAATCTAAGATCCGCCCGGAGTTTGTGGTCAGCACCGAGCCGACCGATTGCCAGATCTATCGCGGCCAGCGCGGACGCATGGAGATCCGTATCGACGTGCAGGGCGTCAGCTGTCACGGCTCCGCGCCGGAGCGCGGCGACAATGCCATCTTCAAGATGGGGCCGATCCTCAACGAACTGCAGGAGCTGTCGCAGAGCCTGGGGTATGATGAGTTCCTCGGCAAGGGGACCCTGACCGTCTCCGAGATCTTCTTCACCTCACCGAGCCGCTGCGCTGTGGCCGACAGCTGTGCCGTCTCCATCGACCGCCGCCTGACCTGGGGCGAGACCTGGGAAGGGGCGCTGGAGGAGATCCGCGCGCTGCCGGCGGTGCAGGCGGCCAACGCCACCGTCTCCATGTATAACTACGATCGTCCCTCCTACACCGGGCTGGTCTATCCGACCGAATGCTACTTCCCCACCTGGAAGGTCGAAGAGGATCATGTCACGGTGAAAACCCTGAGCCAGGCTTACCAGGGGCTGTTCCATAAGCAGCCGGTGGTCGACAAGTGGACCTTCTCCACCAACGGCGTCTCCATCATGGGCCGCCACGGTATCCCGGTGATCGGCTTTGGTCCGGGTAAAGAGCCGGAGGCGCACGCGCCGAACGAGAAGACCTGGAAGGATCACCTGGTGACCTGCGCGGCGATGTATGCCGCCATCCCGCTGACCTATCTTGAGCAGTTGAAGAAGTAATTCTGACGCTATCTGCCCCGGCACCGTGCGTGCCGGGGTCTCTTTGCGGAGTCTCGACGATGAAAAGCCTGATTAAAAACGGCACGGTGGTGAATCACGACGGCGAACGGCGCGCGGACGTGCTGATCGAACACGGCATTATCAGCCGTCTGGAGCCCGGCCTGTCGGAGGACGAGGCAGATGAAGTGATCGACGCCGACGGGTGCTATGTGATGCCCGGCGGGGTGGACGTACATACCCACTTTAATATCGATGTCGGTCTGGCCCGCAGCTGTGATGATTTTTTTACCGGTACCCGCGCGGCGGCGTGTGGCGGTACAACAACCATTATCGACCATATGGGCTTTGGCCCGAAGGGCTGCTCTCTGCACCATCAGCTGGCAGCCTATCACGGCTACGCCGCGGATAAGGCGGTGATCGACTACAGTTTCCACGGGGTGATCCAGCATATCGACGAGGCGATCCTCGACGAGATGGCCTCGATGGTGCATGAAGAGGGGATCAGCAGCTTTAAGCTCTATCTGACCTACGGTTTCAAGCTGGACGACGATGCGGTGCTACGCGCGCTGCGCCGTCTGCACCAGGTCGGCGCGCTGACCACGGTGCACCCGGAGAACGATGCCGCCATCGCCCAGCGGCGCGCCCATTATCTGGCGCAAGGCGAGGTCGCGCCGATCTTTCACGCCCGCAGCCGTCCCTTGGAGTGCGAGGCGGAGGCCATCGCCCGGATGATTAACCTGGCGCAGCTGGCCGGCAATGCACCGCTGTATATCGTTCACCTGTCCAACGGGCTGGGGCTGGACTACCTGCGTCTGGCCCGCGCGCGCCATCAGCCGGTGTGGGTCGAGACCTGCCCGCAGTATCTGCTGCTGGATGAACGCAGCTATCTGCGTGAGGACGGCCTGAAGTTTATTCTCAGTCCGCCGCTGCGCAACCTGCGCGAACAGGACGCCCTGTGGTGCGGCATCAGCGACGGCGCCATCGACGTGGTGGCCACCGACCACTGCACTTTCCCCTACCGCCAGCGTCTGGCGCTCTCCAGCGGCAACTTCAGTCGCTGTCCTAACGGCCTGCCGGGGGTGGAGAACCGGATGCTGCTGCTGTTCTCCGCCGGGGTGATGACCGGGCGTATCTCGCTGGCGCATTTCGTGTCGCTAACTAGCGCGACCCCAGCGCGCCTGTTTGGGCTGTGGCCGCAGAAGGGGGTGATCGCGCCGGGCGCCGACGCCGACGTAGTGATCATCGATCCGCGCCGGACGACGACGGTGCGACACGGCGACTTACATGACAACGCCGACTACAGCCCCTATGAGGGCATGGTATGCCGGGGAGCCATTCGCCATACCCTGGCGCGCGGCGAGCGTATTTTCAGTGAGGGTGAGTTTAGCGCCGAGCCGGGGCGCGGGCGTTTCCTGAAGCGGAAGGCGTTTCAGGCACCGGTATAAGCAGTACGGCTGCGCCCGCATACCGCCGGGAAGCTTGCGCGACGGGATGCAGTCCGGTCCAACAACATACGAGTGAGGATATGATGAAGAAAAAAATCGTGCTCGCGCTGGGGGGCAACGCACTGGGCGAGGGGCTGGCCGAACAGATGAAGGCGGTGAAGACCACGGCGCGGGCGATTGTCGATTTGATCGCCCAGGGGCACCAGGTGGTGGTCACCCACGGCAACGGTCCGCAGGTGGGGATGATCAACCAGGCGTTTGAGGCGGCGGCGAAAACCGAGGCCCATACGCCGATGCTGCCGATGTCGGTCTGCGTCGCGTTGAGTCAAGGATATATCGGCTACGATCTGCAGAATGCGCTACGTGAGGAGCTGCGGGATCGGGGGATGGATACGCCGGTAGCGACGCTGATCACTCAGGTTGAGGTGAATGGTAAGGATCCTGCCTTCCTCAATCCGTGCAAGCCGATCGGCTCCTTCTTCACGCAGCAGGAGGCGGAGATCCTGACGCGCAACGGCTACAACATGAAAGAGGACGCCGGGCGCGGCTATCGCCGCGTTGTCGCCTCGCCGAAGCCGGTGGACATTATTGAGAAAGAGACCGTCAAGGCGATGATCAACGCCGGCCAGGTAGTGATCACCGTCGGCGGCGGCGGGATCCCGGTGATCCGCGAGGGTAATCACCTACGCGGCGCCAGCGCGGTGATCGACAAGGACTGGGCCAGCGCCAAGCTGGCGGAGATGATCGATGCCGACATGCTGATCATCCTGACGGCGGTGGAGAAGGTCGCCATCAACTTTGGTAAGCCGAACCAGCAGTGGCTCGATCGCCTGAGCCTGGAGGATGCCCAGCGCTTTATCGATGAGGGGCACTTCGCCAAGGGCTCCATGCTGCCCAAGGTCGAGGCGGCGCTCTCCTTTGCGCGCACCCGTCCGGGGCGCGAGGCGCTGATCACCGTATTGGATAAAGCCAAAGAGGGGATCGAGGGGAAAACCGGCACCGTGGTGTGCCAGTAAGCGCAGGGAAAAACGAAAGGGGCGCTTGGCGCCCCTTTTTACTGTCTGACTCTCCGGTCGCGCACTAGGGGCGCGGGCTCAGCTTCATCATCGCCTCCAGCACCGCGCCGCCGATGGCGCGCGCTTTATCGGAGACGGTGGTGTAGTCGGCCTGCGCGCCGCGCGGATCGACGTCGCCGATCTTAAACCCGGCGCTGACCTCCAGCCCCTCGCTCAGCAGGCCGCGTACCATACCCTGCAGCGGAGAGACCACCGGCGTCGTATCGATATGGGCGATAATATCGCCCTCGTTGACCAGATCGCCCAGCTTAACGCAGCAGTGCATAATGCCGGCGTGCGGGGCGCGGATCACCCGGCGGGTGGTATGACCGTTAATGTTGCCCGGGATCCCGGTATTGGCCTGGGCAAAGCCGCGGTAGATCACCCGCCCCAGGTGGTGTCCGCGGTTGGTTTCGATCACCGCATCGCAGTCTTGGCCGGCCTCGAAGCCGGGACCGAGGGCGACGGTCACCGGGGCCATATCGCGCCGCGTCCCCAGATTCTGCTTAGCCAGGATCGCATCGACCAGATAGTGGGGCTGCAGCTCAGCCAGCGTGAGGCACTGCGGATCGACCAGTACCGGGATGATCCCCTGTTCGATCAGGCTGAAGGCCTGCTCTGCGCCATCGGCGCGGCGGGCGGTGACGCCCTCGACCGTACTCTCCCCGTCGAAGACGGCCTGGGCAAAGGCGACGCTGCGGCGGATCACCGTCGGCTTGGCCACCTCCAGCATCAGTACCTGAAACCCGGCGTGGTACAGCCTCAGCGCCACGCCGGTAGCGATATCGCCGGCGCCGCGGATCGCCACCAGGCGGTTGCGCTGCAGACGGATATTCTGTTTCATCAGGCCGCCGGCGGCGCGGTTTTTGATCTGCAGCACTTCGGCCAGAATGCTGACGGCGATCTCTTCCGGTGTTTCGGCGCCGATGTTATAGCCTATGGGGGCGTGCAGGCGTGCTAAGTGCTCCTCGTCGATACCGCTCTGGCGCAGCTGCTGGCAGAAGGTCTGCACCTTGCGACGACTACCTAACAGCCCTAGGTAATACAGCGGCTTATCGATCAGACAGTCGAGGGCTTCCTTATCCTGGCTGTTGGTGGCGATGATGACAAAGCTCTCCGCTTCGATCTGCATCGCCGCGATGAGATGGGTATAGCTGTCGGCGTGGTGTAGGCGAGTGCCCGCAGGAAAGAGTGCCGGATCCAGACTCTCCTGATAAGTATCGCCGACGTGGATGTCAAAGCCCAGCGAGGCGGCGGCGTGGGCGATGGCACGGTTGACGTGGCCGGCGCCGATCAGTACCAGACGCGGGCGTAGGCCGTGCACGTCGATATAGACCGACATGGCGCCGCCGCAGTCAGAGCCGACGGCGTCCTGACCACTGCGCGCCATGCGTCCGTGGAATACGCGCGGCTTGCGTTCGGCCAGCGCCTGCATGGCCTGTTCAATGACCAGCCGTTCGATCATGCCGCCGCCGATGGTGCCGATGATGCCGCCGTCTTTCAGTACCAGCATCTGCGCCGAATGGCGCGGCGTGGAGCCACGGCTCTCGATAATTTGGGCCATGGCGAACGGGCGGTTTTGTTCCTCGAGTTGCGCAGCTTGTGCAAAGATATTCATAACGACCTCAATGTCGACTGCCTTGTTGTTATTCCCGGCGCGGCGGCGGGCCTGCGCGGGGATCGTTGTTGTCATGGCGCTGCAGAATGCGCGTAATCGGGGGCTGTTCACGGACGGCGCCGAGCCAGACGGCGTCCAGCGTCCCGTCGTTAAGCAGGGCATACAGGCTGGCGTCCGTGACGTTATCAGATTGATAAAAGCGGTTGATCAGCCAGACCCGCCGAGCCCCATCGGGGACGCCCTTAAACATACCGTTCGGATGGCGAATGAAGCGGCTCATCGCCGCCATATCCAGGCGTTCTCCCTCCGCCAGGCCGCTGCGGGCGGCGAACAGCGGCCAACGGTGTACGTTCTGTGCGCCGACGGGATGCCCTAGCGTTTGTCCCCCGCTCACCGCGATCACGCAATGGCTACGCTCAGGGATGCAAGGTTCGTGCCCCGCAGGCGCCTTCATCGCTAAGTGATGTGCCCCATCGGCCTCCACCAAGATCACATCGGCCAGACGGCACTGGGACAGGGCATCGATCTGGGCCGGGGTAAAGCCTCGCACCTTACCCTGGACAGGGTCCCAGGTGGCGAAGCAGGCGGTGATCGCCGCGCGCAGCGCGTCAGCCGGTAAGGCTGCTGGCTGATGGCAAAACAGAGTGGGGAGCGTGTCGGGCAGATACATGCGGGTGGTGGTGGTGACCATCACTCGCTGGCCGCGTTCGGCAAAGGCGCGCGCTAGCCAGCGTAGGGCGCTGGTTTTTCCGCCGGCGCCGATCAGGCTGATCAGCAGCGGACCGGTCTCCGCATGGCAGTCCCTCAGTACGTCCTGCAGTTCGGGTATCATGGCATTCGGCATATGTGCTATTAATAGAACCGGTTCCCTGCGGCCATTTTTATTCATCGCGTTGCGTCCGCGCGCCGCCTTCGGCGGCGGTGCGTGACGTCGATGTCTGCGGGCTGCAATTGCCATCATGATGCCGACAGGGCGCGGCGCTATGCTCCTAATCCAGTGGAAAAATAGAATGATGCAGCTAACAGAGAATATTATTCCCGAGGCGGTCGAGGGGATCATTACCGCCGCGGGGCTCTCTTCGCGGATGGGACAGTGGAAAATGATGCTGCCCTATCGCGGTGGCACCCTTCTGGATGCCAGTATTAATAACGCATTGGGGTTTTGTCAGCAAATTATATTAGTGGTTGGCTTTCGTGCAGACGAATTGCTGCAGCGCTACGGGGACCATCCGAGAATTCGTACGGTGGTTAATCTGGATTATCGCAGCGGGTTATTTTCCTCCGTTCGCTGCGGCGCGGCGGCGGTGCAAAGCGACTACTGCTTTATTAGCCATGGCGATATTCCCTGTTTGACGCCGGCGCTGTTTTCCCTCCTGTGGCAGCGGCGCGGCCCCTATGCCCTGATGCCGCGCTATCGGGGGATACCCGGCCATCCTGTGCTGCTGCCGCGTGCGCTGCTGCCGCAGACCGAGCAGGCTTATCCTCAGCGCAGCATGCGTGAATATTTGTTAGCAAAGGATTATCGTTATCTTGATATAAATGCGCCTGAAATTATTCTGGATGTCGATACTCCGCAGGCCTATCAATTGCTGTTGGGTAAGTAAGACGTTTACTTTTTATATTTAAGCGATTGCGTTCACAGTTAAAATAATTATCGCGGAATTCGC
Source organism: Edwardsiella sp. EA181011 (assembly GCF_000800725.1). Classification (NCBI taxonomy): domain Bacteria; kingdom Pseudomonadati; phylum Pseudomonadota; class Gammaproteobacteria; order Enterobacterales; family Hafniaceae; genus Edwardsiella; species Edwardsiella sp. EA181011. The sequence continues at coordinate 1,020,562 of NZ_CP011364.1, forward strand.
ATATCAAAGTGATACAGCCTCTCTTTTTTTGATAATCTCTCCGTCGCTGAATAAGCGGCGCGGAGGCCGTCGTGGTTTATTGATTTATATTCTCATTTGGCTCATGTGAGCTATTTCACAAATAGATAAAACAATTAGATATTACTCACGATTTTTATCATCCAAGGAATAGGAATAAACATCTGGCGTGATTGTTGCTGATATCTGGGTAGCCGCCGGTGTGCGCAGGACGCACCCCGGTAAATCGATATCAGCGTTATGTCGCAGCAAGGAGAGAGTCATGGGTGATATTATGCGTCCCGTTCCGTTTGAGGAGCTTCTGACGCGCATTTTTGATGAATACCATCAAAGCCGCTCTATCTTTGGTATTCCCGAGCAGCAGTTTTACCGTAAGGATAATCAGCGCCTGATCAAGGTGTTCGGTGAAACCTGTGAGACCCCCATCGGCCCTGCCGCCGGCCCCCATACCCAGCTGGCGCAAAACATCATCGTCTCCTGGCTGACCGGCGGTCGTTTTATCGAACTGAAGACCGTGCAGATCCTCGATCGGCTGGAGCTGGATAAACCCTGTATCGATGCGGAAGACGAGTGCTTCAACACCGAGTGGTCCACCGAGTTCACGCTGCTGAAGGCGCACGATGAGTACCTGAAAGCCTGGTTTGCCCTGCATCTGCTGGAGGAGATCTTCGATCCGCGCACCCGGGGCGAGGCCAAATCCTTCATTTTCAATATGAGCGTGGGGTATAATCTCGACGGCATCAAGCAGCCGCCGATGCAGCAATTCATCCACGACATGATGGACTCCGCCAAGCATCCTAAGTTTGCCGAATATCGCCGCATCCTGGCGCGCTGGGTCGGCGACGAGGCTTTCCTGTCCCGGCTGGGGCTGGCTGAGCGGCGCGATCGTCTGGCGGCGCTGGCCGCGGGTATCCCCGCGGACATGGCGCACGGCGTCACCCTGTCGACCATGCACGGCTGTCCGCCGGACGAGATTGAAGCGATCTGCCGCTACATGCTGGAAGAGAAGCATCTGAACACCTTTGTGAAGCTGAATCCGACCCTGTTGGGCTATGCGCGGGTGCGCGAGATCCTCGATACCTGTGGCTTTGACTACATCGGTCTGAAAGAGGAGTCCTTCGATCACGATCTGAAGCTGGCGCAGGCGCTGGAGATGCTGCAGCGTCTGATGACACTGGGGCGGGAGAAGCAGTTGAGCTTTGGCGTTAAGCTGACCAATACCCTGGGCACCATCAACAATAAAGGGGCGCTGCCCGGCGGAGAGATGTACATGTCCGGCCGCGCGCTGTTCCCGCTCTCCATCAACGTGGCGGCGGTGCTGTCGCGTGCCTTTAACGGCGAGCTGCCGATCTCCTACTCCGGCGGCGCCAGTAAATTCAACATCCGCGATATCTTCGAGACCGGTATCCGGCCGATCACCATGGCGACCGACCTGCTGAAGCCGGGCGGCTACCTGCGCCTGACCGAATGCATGCGCGAGCTGGATCGCTCTGAATATTGGGATATGCCGAAGGTGGACGTCGCCCGGCTGGAGGCGTTGGCCGCCCGCGCGGTCAGCATGGAGTACACCCAGAAGCAGTGGAAGTCCGACGATCGCATCGACGCCGGCGGCCCGCTGCCGCAGACCGACTGCTATGTGGCGCCCTGCGTCACCGCCTGCGCCATTAAGCAGGACATTCCGGAATATATCCGCCTGATGGGCGAAGGGCGCTATGCCGACGCGCTGGCGGTGATCTATCAGCGTAACGCGCTGCCGGCGATTACCGGCCATATCTGCGACCACCAGTGTCAGTACAACTGTACCCGCCTGGACTATGACAGTGCGCTGAATATCCGCGAGCTGAAGAAGGTGGCACTGGAGCGCGGCTGGCAGGAGTACAAGCAGCGCTGGCACAAGCCGGCCGGCTCTGGGAACAAGCACCCGGTGGCGGTGATCGGCGCCGGTCCCGCCGGCCTCTCCGCCGGTTACTTCCTGGCGCGCGCCGGGCATCCAGTGACCCTGTTTGAGCGCGAGGCCAACGCCGGAGGGGTGGTGAAGAACATCATTCCGCAGTTCCGCATCCCGGGAGAACTGATCGCCCACGATATCGAGTTTGTCGCCGATCACGGCGTGAAGTTTGTGTTTGGCTGCGATCCGCAGCTGACGGTCGAGCAGCTGCAGCAGCAGGGCTTCGCCTACGTGCTGGTGGGGGTCGGGACCGATAAGAACAGCGGCGTGCGCCTGGCGGGCGACAACCGCAACGTCTATCGCTCTCTGCCGTTCCTGCGCGACTACAACCGCGGCGTCGCGCTGACGCTGGGCAAACACGTGGCGGTGGTCGGCGCCGGTAATACGGCGATGGACTGCGCCCGTGCCGCCCTGCGGGTGCCGGGGGTCGAGGATGTCACGGTGTTGTACCGCCGTACCCTGAATGAGATGCCGGCCTATCGCGAGGAGTACCAGGAGGCGCTGGAGGACGGGGTGAAGTTCATGTTCCTGACCAACCCTGAGCGTTTCGATCAGGACGGCACCCTGGTGGCGCGTGTCATGGCGCTCGGTGAGCCGGATGCGCAGGGGCGTCGTCGCCCGGTGGCGACCGAGCAGACCGTCACCCTGCAGATGGATGCTCTGATCACCGCTATCGGTGAACAGGCCGACTGTGAGCACTTGGCCGCCATCGGCGTGCCGTTGGACGATAGCGGCTGGCCGGCGGTGCGTGACGCCAGCGGCGAGACCACGCGTGAGAACGTATTCCTGATCGGTGACGTGCAAAGTGGACCGTCATCCATCGTGGCCGCCATCGGCACCGCCCGCCGGGCGACGGATGCGATTCTGGCGCGGGAGAGCATTGCGAGCAGCTACGGCGATAAGTACTGGAACAACGTCGATCCGGCGCGCATCTACCAGCGTAAGGGGGCGATCGCCGTCACGCTGATGGATAAAGATGACCGCGACGCCTTCGTGGCGCAGGAGGCGCAGCGCTGCCTGGAGTGTAACTACGTCTGTAGCAAGTGCGTGGATGTCTGTCCAAACCGCGCCAACGTCTCCATCGCGGTGCCGGGATTCCAAAACCGTTTCCAGACCCTGCATATTGACGCCTATTGCAACGAATGCGGCAACTGCGCCCAGTTCTGTCCGTGGCAGGGGAAACCCTACAAGGACAAGATCACCATCTTCAGCCTGGCGCAGGATTTTACTAACAGCACCAATCCCGGCTTCCTGGTGGAGGGATCTCAGGTGAGCGTGCGCCAGGACGCACAGATCTGGCAGCTGCGCATCGACGAGGTGGGCGAATTCGCCGAGGTGCCGCCGGTATTGAGCGACATGTGCCGTATCATCAGCCATGTTCACAACCACCACCATTATCTGCTTGGCCGCGTGGAGGAATAACCATGCTGATTCTGAAGAATGTCACTGCCGTACAGTTTGAGCCGGCGCGTGTCCTGGAAGGGGTCGATATCGCCATCGACGGCGCGGAGATCCGCGCCGTGGGCGACAACCTGCGTGCGCAGTACCCCGAGGCCCGGGTTAAGGAGATGCACGGGCGTCTGGTGATGCCGGGCATCGTCTGCGCCCACAACCATTTCTACTCCGGTCTGTCGCGAGGCATCATGGCCAACATTGCGCCGTGCCCGGACTTCATCTCCACCCTGAAGAACCTGTGGTGGCGCCTGGATCGGGCATTGGATGAGGAGTCGCTGTACTACAGCGGGCTGATCTGCTCGCTGGAGGCGATTAAGAGCGGCTGTACCGCGGTGATCGACCATCACGCCTCGCCCAACTATATAGCTGGCTCTCTGGCGACCCTGCGCCAGGGATTTCTGAAGGCCGGTCTGCGCGGCATGACCTGCTTCGAGACCACCGACCGCAACGGCGGCACCCGTGAGCTGCAGGCGGGGGTAGAGGAGAATATCCGCTTCGCCCACCTGATCGACGACGCCAAGGCAAAGGGGAGCGAGCCCTACCTGGTGGAGGCGCACATCGGTGCCCACGCGCCCTTTACCGTCTCCAACGCCGGTCTGGATATGCTGCGAGAGGCCCTGCGCGCCACCGGGCGCGGGCTGCATATTCACGCGGCGGAGGATCGCTATGATGTCTCCCACAGCCATGACAAGTATGGTCAGGATCTGGTAGTGCGCCTGGCCGAGTATGACCTGATTAACGATAAGACCCTGTTGGCCCACGGTCTGTATCTCTCCGGTGAGGACATCCGCATCCTCAACGAGCAGGATGCTTTCCTGGTACACAACGCCCGCTCCAATATGAATAACCACGTAGGCTACAACCAGCGTCTGGCGCAGTATCGCAACCTGGCGCTCGGCACCGACGGCATCGGCGCGGACATGTTTGAAGAGCTGAAGTTTGCCTTTTTTAAACACCGCGACGCCGGCGGCCCGCTGTGGCCGGATAGCTTTACCCGCTTCCTGTACAACGGCAACCAGCTGCTTGACCGCAACTTTGGCGCCCGCTTTGGCCGTCTGGAGGCGGGCTATAAGGCGGATCTGACCATCTGCGACTATCCGTCACCGACGCCGCTAGCGGCGCAGAACATCGGTGGACATCTGGCCTTCGGCCTGGGCTCATCCAGCGTGCACAGCGTGATGGTCGAAGGGGTGATGGTGTATGAGGATCGTGCGTTCCCGTTTGACGTCGAGCCGATTTACGCCGAGGCCCGCAGGGTCGCCGCCAAGATGTGGCAGCGTATGGATGCACTGAACTGAGACCATAAAACCGCGCGGGCTTTGGCCCGTGCGGTTTTGCACAAAGAGGGTGGAACATGATTGAGCAATTTTTCCGGCCGGACTCCATAGAGCAGGCGTTGGAGCTTAAGCGCCGCTTTCAGGACGAGGCCGTCTACTTCGCCGGAGGAAGTAAATTAAACGCCACGCCCACGCGCACCGAGAAGACGGTGGCTATCTCCCTGAAGGGGCTGGGATTGGATCGGGTCACCTGGCATGACGGGGCACTGCACCTCGGCGCCCTGACGACGCTGCAGCAGCTGCGCGATACGGCGCGGCTGCCCCAGGCGCTGCAGGACGCGCTGGGCTTTGTCTATTCACGCCATCTGCGTAACCAGTCGACGCTGGGCGGCGAGCTGGCGGCTCGTCAGGCCGAATCGGTGTTGGCGCCGGTGCTGCTGGCGCTGGATGCCCGTCTGCAGAGCGCCGACGGCGCGGCGATCGCGCTGGAGGAGTATCTGGCCGCGCCGGACGATCGTCTGTTAACGGCGGTGATCATCGACGATCCCCTGCGCTGCTGCGCGACCCGCAAGGTGAGCCGTTCGGCGGCGGGCTGGTCGGTAGTGACGGCGGCCGTCGCTATCCCAGGCGACGGGGGGCGGCGTATCGCCCTGGACGGCGTTGCCTCTCGCCCGCAGCGTCTGCGCGACGTGGAGGGGCTGGCCCTTGAGGGCGAGCCGCTGGCGCAGGCGGTCAGCGCCGCGATCGCGCCGAGCGCGGATCTGGGCGGCAGCGAAGCGTATAAGCGCTACATCGCGGGCGTAGTGGTGGCTGAACTGTTGGCGGACTGCCAGCAGATGAGGGAGGAAGCAAAATGACAATTCGCTTTACGCTGAACGGCACTCCGCGCACGCTGGCGTGTCAGCCGGGCGACAATGTGCAGCAGCTCTTGTTTGGACTCGGCATGCACTCTGTTCGCAACAGCGACGATGGATTCGGCTTTGCCGGCTCCGATGCCATTATCTTCGACGGGGTGGTGATCAACGCCTCCCTGCTGATCGCCGCCCAGTTAGAGGGCGCGGTGGTGCGCACCGCCGAATCGCTCGGTGCCTGGAATCAACTGAGTCCGGTGCAGCAGGCGATGGTCGACGTCGGCGTGGTGCAGTCCGGCTATAACGATCCGGCGGCGGCGCTGATCCTGACCGATCTGCTGGAGCGTATTCCGGCGCCGAGTCGTCAGGATATCGATGACGCCCTCTCCGGGCTGTTTAGCCGCGACGCCGGTTACCAGCAGTTCTACCAGGTGGTGGCGCTGGCGGCGGCGCGGATGCGCGATCCGCTGTATCAGATGGAGGTGGCGCCCGAGTTTCGCGACGATCTGAGCGTGGTTGGTAAAAACTGTCCGAAGGTGGATGCGGCCAAGATGGTGCAGGCTAAGCCCTGCTACGTCGAGGATCGCATTGCGGCGGACGCCTGCGTGATCAAGATGCTGCGCTGTCCCCATCCCCATGCGTTGATCACGCATCTGGATGTCAGCCGCGCCGAGGCGTTGCCAGGGGTGGTGCACGTCATTACCCATCTGAACTGTCCGGATGTCTATTACACCCCCGGTGGACAGAGTGCCCCGGAGCCGTCGCCGCTCGATCGCCGCATGTTCGGCAAGAAGATGCGCCACGTCGGCGATCGCGTCGCCGCCGTGGTGGCGGAGAGCGAGGCGATCGCGCTACAGGCGCTGCAGCTGATCGAGGTGGAGTACCAGATCCTGCGCCCGGTGATGTCCATCGACGAGGCGATGGCCGACGATGCGCCGCTGATCCACGACGAACCCATCGTGTATATGAACGGGGCTCCTAGCGATCTGGAGGTGCAGAATCGGGGCTCGGCGCAGCGCGGCGAGCACATGATCATCAACTTCCCGATCGGGGCGCGTCCGCATGACAATATCGCCGCCAGCGTTCACGGCCGTATTGGGGATGTTGAGCAAGGCTTCGCTCAGGCGGATGTCGTCATCGAACGCACCTACGAGTCAACCCAGGCTCAGCAGTGCCCGACCGAGCCGCACGTCTGTTATACCTACATGGATGGTGACCGCCTGGTGGTTCACGCCTCCACCCAGGTGCCGTGGCACGTACGCCGCCAGGTGGCGCGTATCGTGGGGATGAAACAGAACAAGGTTCACATCATCAAGGAGCGCGTCGGCGGCGGCTTCGGCTCCAAGCAGGATATCCTGTTGGAAGAGGTGTGCGCCTGGGCGACCTGCGTCACCGGGCGTCCGGTCTACTTCCGCTATACCCGTGAAGAGGAGTTTATCGCCAACACCTCGCGCCACGTCGCCAAGGTGAAGGTGAAGATCGGCGCCACCAAAGAGGGGCGTCTGACCGCCATCGACATGGACTTCCGCGCCAACACCGGCCCCTATGGCAACCATTCCCTGACGGTGCCGAGTAACGGCCCGGCGCTGTCGCTGCCGCTGTATCCTTGCGATAACGTCAACTTCCAGGTCACCACCTATTACAGCAACATCTGTCCGACCGGGGCCTATCAGGGCTACGGGGCGCCGAAGGGGAACTTCGCCCTGACCATGGCGCTGGCCGAGCTGGCCGATCAGCTGGGCATCGACCTGCTGGATATCATCGAACTGAACCGGGTGCATGAGGGACAGGAGCTGAAGATTCTGGGCGCCATCGGCGAAGGCAAGATGCCGACCTCGGTCCCCTCTGCCGCCAGCTGTGCGCTGGAGCCGATCCTGCGCAAAGGGCGTGAGCTGATCGACTGGGACGCGCCGAAGCCGGCCGAGGGTGACTGGCGCATCGGACGCGGGGTAGCGATCATCATGCAGAAGTCGGGCATTCCGGACATCGATCAGGCCAACTGCATGATAAAACTGGAGTCTGATGGCACCTTTATCGTGCACTCCGGCGGTGCCGACATCGGGACCGGGTTGGATACGGTGGTCAACAAGCTGGCGGCCGAGGTGCTGATGTGCCCGATGTCCGAGGTGCATGTCATCTCCGGCGATACCGACCACGCGCTGTTCGACAAGGGGGCTTACGCCTCATCCGGCACCTGCTTCTCCGGTAACGCCGCCAAGAAGGCGGCGGAGAATCTGCGCGAGAAGATCCTGTTCCACGGCGCGCAGATGCTGGGTGAGTCGCAAGAGGATGTCGTGTTGGTCGCACCGGGGATCGTGCGCGGCAAGCGTGGTGAAGTCAGCTATGCCGATATCGCCCATAAGGCGGAAACCGGTACCGGCTTCGGTACGCTGGTGGCAACGGCCAGCTACATCACGCCGGAGTTTGCCTTCCCCTATGGGGCCAACTTCGCCGAGGTGGCGGTGAACGTACGCACCGGCGAGATCCGGCTGGACAAGTTCTATGCCCTGCTGGACTGCGGTACCCCGGTGAACCCCGAGCTGGCGCTGGGGCAGATCTATGGCGCCACCATGCGCGCCATCGGCCACAGCATGAGCGAGGCGATCCGCTATGACCGCGAGGGGCGCCCGATCACCCGCGATCTGCGCACCTACGGTGCGCCGATGATCGGCGATATCCCGCGTGACTTCCGCGCTTTCCTGGTGCCAAGCGACGATCAGGTCGGCCCGTACGGCGCCAAGTCGATCTCGGAGATCGGGGTGAACGGCGCCGCCCCGGCCATCGCCACCGCGATTCACGACGCCTGCGGGGTTTGGCTGCGTGAATGGCACTTTACACCGGAGAAGATACTGAGCGCGTTAGGAAAACTGTAAGACCGCGTGCGGGCCGCTCCGCCGGGGCGGCCCTGCGCCAACGATTCAATTAGCCGTTGGATAATGAATATCTGAACTGCACAGCCACAGACGGAATTAGGGGGAACACACCCTCAGGGGCGCCCCTTGCCGCGCGGCGGGAAAACCGGTAGGCGGATATTTATTAATTGGATCAGATGATCAAATTTACCAAGGAGTAAAGGGATGTCTGATATACCGCGTGCTGGATCCGATCTTATTTATCAGCTAGAGGATAAACCGCCCTTTCACCAGCTCATGGTGGGTGCGGTGACTCACCTGCTGGCGATTTTTGTCCCCATGGTGGCACCGGCGCTGATCGTCGGTACTGCGCTGGGCCTCTCCACCGAAATTACCGCCTATCTGGTCTCCATGGCGATGATCGCCTCCGGCGTCGGCACCTGGCTGCAGGTGAACCGCTATGGCTGCGTCGGCTCCGGCCTGCTGTCGATCCAGTCAGTGAACTTCTCCTTCGTTACCGTGATGATCGCCCTGGGCGGCGCCATGAAACACGATGGCCTGCATGAGGAACTGATCATCTCGACCCTGCTGGGGGTCTCCTTTGTCGGTGCCTTCCTGGTGGTAGGTGCCTCGTTTATCCTGCCCTACCTACGCCGGGTGATCACCCCGACGGTAAGCGGGGTGGTGGTGCTGATGATCGGCCTGAGCCTGATCAAGGTTGGCATCATCGACTTCGGCGGCGGCTTCGCCGCCAAGAGCAGCGGCACGTTTGGCAACTATGAAAACATCGGCGTCGGTCTGCTGGTACTACTGGTGGTGATCGGCTTTAACTGTGCGCGCCACCCCTTGCTGCGGATGGGCGGCATCGCCATCGGGCTGATTGCCGGCTATATCGTGGCGCTGTGCCTGGGCATGGTGGACTTCAGCGCCCTGCGCGACCTGCCGCTGGTGACCGTGCCGGTTCCCTTTAAATATGGCTTTACCTTTGACATGCACGCTTTCCTGGTGGCCGGCACCATCTATCTGCTCAGCGTGCTGGAGGCGGTGGGGGATATTACCGCGACGGCGATGGTCTCGAATCGCCCCATCGAAGGGCCGGAGTATCAGTCGCGTCTGAGCGGCGGGGTGCTGGCCGATGGGCTGGTGTCGGTCATCGCCTCTGCCCTGGGGTCGCTGCCGCTGACCACCTTCGCCCAGAATAACGGGGTGATCCAGATGACCGGCGTGGCCTCGCGCTATGTCGGTCGGGCTATCGCCGTGATGCTGGTGCTGCTGGGGCTGTTCCCGGTGATCGGCCGTTTCTTTACCACCATTCCGGCCCCAGTACTGGGCGGCGCGATGACGCTGATGTTCTCAATGATCGCCATCGCCGGGATCCGCATCATCATTTCCAACGGACTGCGTCGCCGCGAGACCATTATCGTCGCCACCTCCCTTGGGTTGGGGCTGGGGGTTTCGTACGATCCGGCCGTATTCCGAGTATTGCCGGATTCGCTGTATGTCCTGGTAGAGAACCCCATTTGCGCCGGTGGTCTGACGGCTATCATCCTGAATTTGCTGATCCCGATGCGGAAAAAGGCCGAGGTTCGCGAAGAGAGGGATACGGTGGTCGAGCCGTTACGCGGCGAAGAAGAGATGGATTGAGTCGATGTCTTGGCTGATTAGGAGTTAATCATGGTTTGTGAACATACCCTCAAGGCAGTACGCGGCAGCATTCTAGATGTCACCCGCACGGTAACCGATCCGCAGGAGGTCGAGTCCGCGCTGCGTTTTATTGAGGACGGGCTACTGTTGATCCGTAACGGCAAGGTGGACTGGTGTGGTAGCTGGGAAGAGGGGCGGGAGCGTATTCCCGCCTCGATCCGAGTGCGAGACTACCGCGGCAAGCTGATCGTCCCCGGCTTTGTCGATACCCATATTCACTATCCGCAGAGCGAGATGGTCGGGGCCTATGGCGAACAGCTGTTGGAGTGGCTGAACAAGCACACTTTCCCCACCGAGCGGCGCTATAACGATCTCGATTACGCCCGCGAGATGTCTAACTTTTTCCTTAAGCAGCTGCTGCGTAACGGTACCACCACCGCCTTGGTGTTCGGCACCGTGCACCCCGAGTCGGTGGACGCGCTGTTTGAGGCTGCCAGCCATATCAACATGCGCATGATCGCCGGCAAGGTGATGATGGATCGCAATGCGCCGGACTATCTGCTGGACGATGCGCAGAGCAGCTACGAACAGAGCAAGGCGCTGATCGAGCGTTGGCACAAGAATGGCCGCCTGCTGTATGCGGTGACGCCGCGCTTCGCGCCGACCTCCAGCCCGGAGCAGCTGGCGATGGCTCAGCGCCTGCGCGAAGAGTACCCCGACACCTATCTGCATACCCACCTGTGTGAAAACCGCGACGAGATCGCCTGGGTCAAGTCGCTGTACCCGCACCATGACGGTTATCTGGATGTGTATCACCAGTATGGCCTGACCGGGAAGAACTGCGTGTTCGCCCACTGTATCCACCTGGAGGAGAAAGAGTGGGACTGCCTGAGCGATACCGGCTCTTCGATCGCCTTCTGCCCGACCTCTAACCTGTACCTCGGCAGCGGCCTGTTTAACCTGCAAAAGGCCTGGCGCAAGCGGGTGAAGGTGGGGATGGGAACCGACATCGGCGCCGGGACCACCTTTAACATGCTGCAGACGCTGAATGAGGCCTACAAGGTGATGCAGCTGCAGGGCTGCCGCCTGTCCGCCTATGAGGCGTTCTACCTGGCAACCCTGGGCGGCGCGGCCTCTCTGGGGCTGGACGATCGCATCGGTAACTTCCTGGTCGGTAAAGAGGCCGACTTTGTGGTGCTGGAGCCGACGGCGACGCCGCTGCAACAGCTGCGCTATGACAACTCGGTCTCTTTGGTGGATAAGCTGTTTGTCATCATGACACTGGGCGACGATCGCACCATATATCGTACCTATGTCGATGGTCGTTTAGTGTACGAACGCACCTAAAATGTCGCGTTTGTGGGTTGAAATGACGAGGTATTAGGTCAGATAATCGTTTGCCTTTTACTTCCGTCCCATTTTTACCCGAATTTGGTCGCAGGATGTAGTGGCAGGGAGTAGCGGCTGCCCACGGGGGCAGCCGGATGGGGCGGAGGGCAGACACAGCATTATGGGCCGCTCTGCAATAACAGACGTAATCGATTACGTTACAGAAAAGTTTTTTAAATCACTCAGAGGACATCATCATGTCTAGCGATTCTTCTCAGGTATCAGCGGCAGGGAAGTCACGGGGATCACTCGATACATTTTTTAAGATCTCGGTGCGTGGTAGCAGCGTGCGCCAAGAAGTGCTCGCCGGTTTAACGACGTTTTTGGCGATGGTTTATTCGGTGATCGTGGTACCGGGCATGCTGGGCAAGGCTGGCTTTCCGCCGAGTGCGGTATTTGTGGCGACCTGTCTGGTGGCTGGCTGCGGCTCTTTGCTGATGGGGCTGTGGGCCAACCTGCCGATGGCGATTGGCTGTGCCATCTCCCTCACTGCGTTTACCGCCTTCAGCCTGGTGCTGGGGCAGCATATCAGCGTGCCGGTGGCGCTGGGCGCCGTATTCCTGATGGGTATTCTGTTTACCGCCATCTCGGTGACCGGGATTCGAACCTGGATCCTGCGCAATCTGCCGATGGGGATCGCCCACGGCACCGGTATCGGTATCGGCCTGTTCCTGCTGCTGATCGCCGCCAACGGCGTCGGCCTGGTGGTGAAAAACCCGCTGGAGGGACTGCCGGTCGCGCTGGGCGCCTTTACCTCGTTCCCTGTGATGATGTCCCTGCTGGGGCTGGCGGTGATCTTCGGTCTGGAAAAGCTGAAGGTGCCGGGCGGCATTCTGCTGGTGATTATCGGTATCTCCATCGTCGGCCTGATCTTTGATCCCAGCGTGAAGTACCACGGTCTGGTTGCGATGCCGAGCCTGGCCGGCGCCGACGGTCAGTCCCTGATCTTTAGCCTGGATATCATGGGCGCCCTGCAGCCGGTGGTCTTGCCGAGCGTACTGGCCCTGGTGATGACCGCGGTGTTTGACGCCACCGGAACCATCCGCGCGGTGGCCGGTCAGGCGAACCTGCTGGACAAGGATGGCCAGATCATCAGCGGCGGTAAGGCGCTGACCGCGGACTCCGTCAGCTCGATCTTCTCCGGTCTGGTCGGCGCGGCGCCGGCGGCGGTGTATATCGAGTCTGCCGCCGGTACCGCGGCCGGTGGGAAAACCGGTCTGACCGCTGTGGTGGTCGGGGTGCTGTTCCTGCTGATCCTGTTCCTCTCGCCGCTCTCCTATCTGGTTCCGGGCTACGCGACGGCGCCGGCGCTGATGTATGTCGGCCTACTGATGCTGAGCAACGTCGCCAAGCTGGACTTCAACGACTTCGTCGATGCGATGTCCGGTCTGGTGTGCGCGGTGTTTATCGTGCTGACCTGTAACATCGTGACCGGTATCATGCTCGGCTTTAGCACCCTGGTGATCGGCCGCGTATGCTCCAAAGAGTGGAACCGTCTGAACATCGGTACCGTGGCGATCGCAGTGGTGCTGGTGGCGTTCTACGCCGGCGGCTGGGCGATTTAAGCGGCTTTGGCATCCTCCTGTGGAAAAGCGCCTACGGGCGCTTTTCTGCTGTCTGGGCGGCACGAATATCAACGGCGGCGCTACCGCAGTGCATTTTCCGTGTTATCTCGGTCTTTCAGGGGATATTTCTCTTCGGCTCAAAATTCATAAGATGATATTTTATAAAGCGTTGCGTTAGTCCTGTTGGCCCTGTTGGCATTGAGTCTGAAAGAACATGGAAATATTCTTCACAATCCTGATCCTGATTTTGGTGGTATCGCTCTCCGGCGTGGTAACGCGCCTGCTGCCGTTTCAAATCCCGCTGCCGCTGATGCAGATCGCCATCGGGGCGCTGCTGGCCTGGCCCCACTTTGGCCTGCACGTGGATTTTGACCCTGAGCTGTTCCTGGTGCTGTTTATTCCGCCGTTGCTGTTTGCCGACGGTTGGAAAACCCCGACGCGGGAGTTTTTGCACCACGGTAGGGAGATCCTGGGGCTGGCGCTGGTGCTGGTGTTGATTACCGTGGTCGGCGTCGGCTACTTTCTGCACCTGCTGCTGCCGGAGGTTCCGCTGGTGGCGGCCTTTGCGCTGGCCGCCGTGCTGTCACCCACCGACGCCGTCGCGCTCGGTGGTATCGTCGGCCAGGGACGGATCCCCAAGAGCATCATGGGGGTGCTAGAGGGGGAGGCGCTGATGAACGACGCCTCCGGCCTGGTCTCCCTGAAGTTCGCTATCGCGGTGGCGATGGGTACCATGGTGTTCACCGTCTCCGGCGCGACGCTGGAATTTCTCAAGGTGGCGCTGGGCGGTCTGCTGACCGGCGCGGCGGTCACCTGGCTGTACAGCAAGTCCCTGCGGGTGATGAGCCGCTGGGCGGGGGATGATCCGGCGACCCAGATCGTCCTTCTGATGCTGCTGCCCTTCGCTAGTTACCTGATCGCCGAACATATCGGCGTCTCCGGCATCTTGGCCGCCGTCGCGGCGGGGATGACCATCAGTCAGTCTGGGGTGATCCGCAACGCGCCGCTGACCATGCGCCTGCGCGCCAACAGCGTGTGGGCGATGCTGGAGTTCGTGTTCAATGGCATGGTGTTTATCATGCTGGGCCTGCAGCTGCCGGGGATCCTGGAAAACTCAATTATCCAGGCCGATCGCGACCCAAATATCGAAACCTGGTATCTGTTCGCCGACGTGGTGCTGGTGTATGCGCTGCTGCTGGCGCTGCGTTTCCTGTGGCTGTGGGGGATGAAGCGTATCAGCCTGCGCTTCTTTAAGCACAACCCGCTGCAGTTCGCCTCCTACGGCATGCGCGATCTGTGGATTGCCTCGTTTGCCGGCGTTCGCGGAGCCATCACGCTGGCCGGTGTACTCTCTATTCCGTTGTTCCTGACCGACGGTACGCCGTTCCCCGGCCGCTATCAGCTGGTGTTTCTGGCCGCCGGGGTAATTCTGTTCTCCCTGCTGGTGGGGGTGGTGGCGCTGCCGCTGCTGCTGCGCGGCGTCGAGATCACCGACGGCGTGGCCTACCGCGATGAGGAGCTGATGGCGAAGTCGGTCAGCGCCGAGGTGGCCATCGAGAGTCTGAAGAAGATGCAGGAGCGCCTTGAGGCCGACACCGAGGAGAACATCGATCCGCAACTGCTGACCGAGGTCAGCTCGCGGGTCATCGGCAGTCTGCGGCGACGGGTGATGACCAAGGAGAACGCCGACGAAATCCTGGAGGTGGAGAATCTGGAGCGCCGTTTCCGCTTAACGGCGCTGCGCGCCGAACGCGGAGAGCTGTATCACCTGCGCGCCACCCAGAAGATCAGTAACGAGACGCTGCAGAAGATGCTGCACGATCTGGATCTGCTGGAGGCGCTGCTGGTCGAAAAAAACTAAGGGTTAGCGCTGAGCCTTCCTGCCCTGGACGCCTTGCGTCCGGGGCTTTTTTACCTCTAGGGCCCCGGCGAGAGCGGGGGAACGTGATGCTATGCCGTCGGCGGCGGCGTCTCGTTACCGCGCAGGGTTAGGCGCTCGGGGTGCATTTCCCCCTCCGGCCAGAACGCGCGGCAGCGGGCGATCCACGCCTGAGCGCTGTGCGACAGATAGCGGCCATGGCACCAGATCAGCCCCAGTCGCCACATGAGCGCCGGTGCGAGCGGCAGCCACAGCAGGCTGTGCGGATCGAGGCGCTGGCAGATCGGCTGCGGCAGGATAGCGATCCCCACCCCGGCCTGTACCATGGCGGCCAGAAAGTCCCACTGGCCGCTGCGCACCGCGATTTGCGGCTTCACGCCGGCGGTGGAAAAGGCCTGCATCAGCTGCTGATAGAGGGCGAAGTCCTCGTTGTACAGCAGGATGTTTTGCTGGGCCAGATCGGCTATGCTCAGGGCAGAGCGGGTCAGCCAGGGCGCCTGGCGCGGCAGCAGCACATACAGCGGGTGGCTGAACAGCGGCAGCGAGGCGATGGCTGGATCGGGCTGGGCAGAGAGGGCGGTGAGCGCCAGATCCAGCTCGCCGGAGAGCACCGCCTGCTCGACGGTCAGCCCGCCGAACTCGGCGATGTGCAGCTCGATTCCCGGGTAGCGCTGGCGGAATTCGCCGATCAGGCCGGCCATTTGGGTACCGACCATCGGTGGGATGCCCAGCTTCAGGCTCCCCTTCTTCAGGGTGCCCAAATCGTCCAGCTCGGTTCTCAGTTGGCTAAACTGATCGAGGATCATCTGCGCTCGCTGATAGACTACGCCGCCGCTGTCGGTCAGGCGCAGGCCACGCCCCTCACGGATCAGCAGGGTACACCCCAGCTCCTCTTCCAAATTGCGCAGCATTTTGCTGATGGTCGGCTGGGTGACAAACAGCTTTTCCGCCGCTCGGGTGAAGCTCTGTTGGCGCACCACCTCAACAAAGTAACGTAACGTTCTCACGTCCATGCAGGACTCCGCTTTACAGGATAGGTATGCCATTTATCAATGATGGCAATAATTTTAATTCATTTTATGCCAGGGATCCTCTTTGCCTATACTGTGCTTCTTATCACATTAATCCCCTTCTGAGGTTTGTATGTCTCTGGCGTTGCGCCCCGTTATGGCGCACCTGCGCACCCACGCCCGGGTGCCGTTGCAGGTGGCGCTGTATGCGCTGCTGTTTCTCTTTTCCCAATGGCTGGTCAGCCGCTTTTCACTGCCGCTGCCGGCCAATATCATCGGTATGCTGCTGCTGTTGGCGCTGATTGCGCTGCGTATTTTGCCGCTGGCGTGGGTGAAGGCGGGCTCCCGCTGGCTGCTGGCCGAGATGCTGCTATTTTTTGTCCCGGCGGTGGTGGCAGTGGTGAACTATGCCTCGCTGCTGATGGTCGAGGGGTGGCGTATCGTGGCGGTGATCGCCCTGAGCACCCTGTTAACGCTGGGGATGACGGCGCTGGTGGTGGATAGGATCTACCGGCTGGAGCTGTGGCTACAGCGGCGCCGCGCCGGGATGGTGCGCTGATGAACGGTCTGGGGATCGGCATGCTGTGTCTGGCGGTGACGCTGGCGCTCTATTTCGCCAATAAACGGCTGTACCGTCGGGTTCACCGTATCTGGCTGATGCCGCTGGTGCTGACGCCGCTGCTGTTGGTGCTGCTGTTGGTTCTGGGGCATATCTCTTACCGTGATTATATGGGGGAGAATCACTGGTTACTCTGGCTCTTGGGGCCGGCGACCATCGCCTTTGCTGTGCCGGTATATGAGAACCTGGCGATTATCCGTCGTCACTGGCTGTCGCTGACGGCCGGCGTACTGACCTCGACGCTGGTGGCGGTACTCAGCTCGGTGTGGCTGGCGCGGCTGTTGACCCTGCCAGAAAGCATCCAGCGTAGCCTGGCGGTACGCTCGATTACCACGCCGTTCGCCATTGAGGCGGCCAAGCGCCTGGGGGGGCAGCCGGATCTGGTGGCGCTGTTTGTGGTGCTGACCGGGGTGTTTGGTATGGCGGTGGGGGACATGCTGCTGCTGCGCCTCTCCGTACGTAGCGGCATGGCCAAGGGCGCCGGACTCGGCGCATCGTCCCACGGCGCCGGGACGGCCAAGGCCTATGAGATGGGGCAGACCGAAGGCGTCGTCTCCAGCCTGGTCATGATGCTGGCCGGCGTGGTGACGGTGCTGCTTTCGCCGCTGATCGGCCGCCTACTGTGGTAGGGTATTATTGATTAAAGTAGATGCACTCACAGTGAATGACGATACACATATACTGTGAGTGTGATAGCTTATCTACCTTGGCCAATATACTGTATGTTGGCCTCCTTCTGTATTTGGGAACGGTACTTTCAATATCGATAAGGTTATAAAGGCGCTAACGCTATAAAACAGTAGCCAACCTTACTAAACCAATGGTGTCCACACCTCCGCTTTGGACTCGGATTCAGTTATCTCCTCACTTTTTTGTACCATTTGCTCTATCTCTTCAGCTTTGTGGATCAGCGATAGTAATACCTGATAAAGCTCACCCCCATCAGTATTGCTGATGCTTTGCTGATTCCATAATATAATACTCTGCATATTGTCAAGTCCGCAGCGTATCATCCTATTTGATAGCGTGAATAGATTCTCCTGTAATAATGATACTGCCAGCAATGGCGAGGAGAGTGGTGCAACCCGTAAAAACAATACGATTTCCCGTAGATCCAACGCCACAATATGTACGTTCCAGCGTTGATCTATTTCCAGGCTCCAGCTGGATTGATCTTCTTGGAATACTGTGTTATCCAACTCCAGTAAGGAGGCTAGTTGATGCAGTATTGCATGAAAATGTTGCATAATTATCACATTGAGTTTGATGATTTTTTAGCGATACGCCTAGCATAGGCCCTTTGTCGCACGTTACCTTATGACGACAGTAAGGGACGATGTTGTTCTGTGGCGATATCCATTAAAATACCCAGCTGTTCCGGCGTTTGTACCATGACTGGATTGCGGCTAGTACGCATATCGGAAATGATTTATTGCAGGCTCAAAGGGGACGATTGATCCTGGGTCTGCTGCATTGCCATGGCTCCAAGAAGTTGGCCAGTACGGCCGACGCCAGCGCGACAGTGAATGACTGGCAGCATTTTGTCGGTGTCATACTGCGCACTGCTTTTGGAATTAATGTAAACCTGTTTACGCTCTGCTGCAGTATCATTGACTAACTTGGCAAGCGCTTGAATAGCTTTGCTGTCCAATTCCGTATGATCCCCCCAGTTGGTTACATGAATCAGACTTAGGGCAATACCTCTTCCTGGTCCATCTGGTTTTATCGTCAATCGATAGCGGTCCAGTAGTATGTCATTGTCTTTGAGTAACGATTGGTTAGATGCAAGCCTTTCTGATGTCATCGTTATAGCATCATATTTTTGTTTCGGGACGCTAAAGTAATCAGGGAGTATTTTAGGATCCATCGGGTCTTTTTTTGCAAGCTCTGCTGTTCTATCGATTTCTGTGCGTGACGATAGCACTACGAGTACTGTCGCGCGTTGTTCCATAATCATACGTAAATGTGATTCTACCTGTGTAGGAATAGGATATTGGCATGCGATAGCGCATCGTTTTCCACCAACATCGATAAAGTTAGCGTTTAAATCTGATCTAACCTGGGTAGTTGCCCTAGAGCGAATGTCTGGGAATCGGTTTTGTGCGCTTGTCGAAAAAGAGCTAGGATCATTTAATAGCAGTTTCTCCTGCTTTAATCGATTTTGTAACTCTTGACGAGGTGTCTGAGATATTGAATCTATATTGTGTAATTCGAGTCTAGTCGGCCGAGATATAGGGAGCTGCGGTTTTTCTGACGTTTCTGCATGAGTTCTAATTTTAGCTCGGACAGCGCTACTGGTGTCGGATGGGCGCGGAGAAGGCTGCGGGGACATGCCTGCCTGGGGGGCGTGATGTGGCTGCGAGGCCGCATGAGCTCCATGTCCTAATAAAGGGGGGCGTGGGGGAGGCGGCGGAGGCATGCCAGCCCGGAGGGCGCTATGTGGCTGCAAGGCCGCATGAGCTCCATGTCCTAATAAAGGGGGGCGTGGGGGAGGCGGCGGTGGCATGCCAGCCCGGGGGGCGCTATGTGGCTGCAAGGCTGCATGAGCTCCATGTCCTAATAAAGGGGGGCGTGGGGGAGGCGGCGGAGGCATGCCAGCCCGGGGGGCGTGATGTGGCTGCAAGGCCGCATGAGCTCCATGTCCTAATAAAGGGGGGCGTGGGGGAGGCGGCGGTGGCATGCCAGCCTGGGGAGAGGTATATGGACGCGATGCTATATGCGCCGCGTTGGCAAGCGGAGTGGGCGTTCGAGACCTGTCTGTAACGGGGGAGGATGCGGACCTAGGCGGTTGAGACTCATATGCAGCATCCAATAATAATTTTGCTAATCCTAATGGTATAGAGGTTATGCCGGGTTTGAGCTCTGTAAATACTGCTTTGAATTTTTGTGTGGAGGTTGTGTCATGAGTGACTTTAATCATTTCATGAAACCGATATAGTTCGGTCACATTCTTCTCTGTTAATGGGGTATTAGACACGTGCTCCATTATTTGCCGTGTGAATGCTTCCTCTTGCTGTTGTTGTGATGTATTGACTGAGTACCCTGCCAGGCGACCGTTGGTTGTGTCAGGGGTCGTTGTTTGGTCTATCTGCGTTTGTACTATTTTTTGCAACTGTGTTATTTGCATGAAAGTATTTCCCTCCAGTCTAGACTGTACTTTTACTTATCATAAGAGATTGGGATATGGATTAATTCATTTTCCCTCGAGATACTAATACCATTTTCTAGGCTGATTTCGTTGATTATGTAGCCATTGTTTAGGGCGCTGCCGACAGTGAGAGTGCTCCCATTATCTAATGTAATCATTGGCGCATTTTTTGTTCCACTCACTCTGATGATCTTTCCTGAAAATAGGTTTTTGGGAATATAGGGTGGTATATTTTGAAAAATTATTTTATTGTTATTTAGCCTGTCGATAATATTTATTATTTTTTGCTCTTCTACTGCTGAAACTAAGCCGTCAATGATTATTGCTTTATCACGCTTATGAATGCTTAACTTGTTGATTAATTTGTTTTTCGATAGTTCATCAACTAATGAATTGATGATGGCGTCGGCTTTGTTTCGTACTTGCCATCCTCTGACGCCTGGCATAGTTAAGAGCTGGCCTTCTACTTTTTTCCACTGTAGCGGTGACTGAATGTAACCCGATAGGATGAAGAATCCGGGGCTACCACCATAAGATACATCTATATTGTCATAGCCATACTGAACTAAAACATCATTAATTCCACTGATTATTTGGTCATTACAAATAATATTATTTATATATCTTATGTTATTTTTATAAAGAAAATTAAAGAAAGTCTGCAATTGAGATGATTGCTCGCATCGACCGTATAAAGCAATGCTACTCCCATGCCAGACGGGTACAATAGCAAAAAGCTTTTCTTTTTTTAGTGATTGATAAACGTCTTCTCTGCTGATGAGACTAATCATAGAATCTTGTTTTTTTATATAAAAAAAGCAAAAATCGATAAAGAAAGTGTTAAAAATAGCAATGATGCGATTACTACAATGTTTTTCTTATCTATATGTGCGTTTTTTTTTCGTTTGGGTAATGATACTAGCGACGTTTCTTGATCTGCGCTAAGTAGAATAAATCCGCAGCCGGCAATATCAATTGGTTGATTGAGTGGAAGCAAAATTGAATCAGCGTTAGACGTCTGAATACCATTAATCCAAAATGTAGTGGGGGTATTTAGCCAAACACCATCATCATTAGTGCTAAGAGTGAAATTTTGCAATGGATTTTCAAGTTGGTATGTGATGAGACTATCATCGTTTTTACCAATAGAAAATGACTCTATAGGTACAATCAACTCTCTACCACTCAGTGGCCAAGTCAGAAATCTTATTTTATAATCAGATCGCATGTTGATGATTGCTGCTAATAGTATAAAGTAGCTTGATAGTACGGTTAGCATAAATTATGCTGAGTGCGCTTGTACAGCTGAATATTATAAATAATTCAATGTTTATTTATATAAAAGGTTCTTAAAATGGCTTCTGGTATTGATTTTAATGTATCTGTAATTCCAGTGTTTAACGATATAAATGATTTTTCGAATAAACAAAATAATAATTTATCGTTAAATACACCATTAGCTAATATGCAAAATGAGTTAGCAATAATCAATGCAGCCTCTATGGCTGAAACGGCTGAGGGGATCAGCTTAGGGTTCCGTCGACCTACGGGACGTAGGGTGGAGGAAGATGGGGGTAATGATAATATAATCAATAAAATGCAAGATATCATTAACTTAGCTGGTGAGGATGCGTTGCAGGATATTGCGTTGCACACCGCTATTCAGCTGGATCAGCATGACCCCCAGTTGGCGATGTTTGGCGCAATGCCGAAAGGCGAGATTATTGCATTAATATCGTCCCTACTGCATTTGAATACGATTACCTTAGCGCAAAAAAAAAGTACGCCAAATTGCTCTTGGAACTACTCGGTGAAGAGGAATGGGAGCTGGCTTTGCTGGCCTGGTTGGGGGTCGGTGGGATAACGCATGAAAAACTAAAGAAAATAAAAAACCTCTATCAGAAGGCAAAAGATCAGGAGGATTATGAAGGAAGTACACTGCTTACATGGTTCTTAGAGATAAAGGATTTGCCTGATAGAGATAACTACCTTAAAGTAATAATTCGTGCATTGTCATTTGAGCTATCTTATTTACCACAGGTCGAGGATAGAGAAAGAACGTCATCTGTCATTACTGATCTGTATAGAATTATAGTTTTTTTATCATTAAATAATTATAGCGAAATAGTTTCTTTATCCTTAAAAAAGGATGCTGATATTATTCTTAGTGAGCTGATTAGCACGTTGGAACAAACTTGGTTGACCGAAGAGTGGTTTGCGGGGAGTCCAAGCCGGGTTGGTGTTATTGATGGACAGAAACTATATTATTATCATTTAATAAAAGATTTTTATCAAACGTTGCCCCACTCTTGTTTTATGACTGAAGAACAGCGAGAAAGTATTATTAATGGTATTTCAGATGTTATAGATAGAGACTCGGAGTAAGTTGGTGTTGATTTTGAGTTTAATTTTAAATGTTGTTTAATGTTTCTAATATATAGAAGGATAGATGATATGAGTGATATTTCAGTAGGCGGTGGTTTTCAGGTAGACGGTACCCTAGGGTATGATCTATCAAGCATGTCAAAAGCTGATGTACAAGCGCTGTTTGAAAAAGTAGGGGCATTTCAAGCCGCGATTATGTTGTTTTCTAGTATGTACTCTGCGCAGAGTAAAATGACGACTAAAGTTTTTGCCGAGATGAATGAGGCGTCGAAGGCTTCGACTGAAGCGCAGAAAATGGAAAATTTGGTTGATGCCAAAATTGCCGATGTGCAAAGTAGCAGTGATAAGAATACAAAAGTAAAACTCCCGCAGGAGGTGATTGATTATATTAACGATCCATCCAATGAGATAAAAATTTCCGGGCTGAGCGTAGGGTTAACTGAGGCGATGGGCGCTGGCGATCTACAGACCGTGAAGGCTGCATTAGGGGCAAAGGCGAATAACCTGACCTCCGTTGTTAATAGCAATCAGCTACAAATCCAGCAGCTGTCTAACACGCTAAACCTTATGACCAGTACTCGTTCTGATTTACAATCATTGCAATACCGAACGATTTCAGGAATTACGATAGGAAAATAATTTTTTAATATAATAGGTGAATAATGATGGATACTAATTTAACTATATCCTCCGTTGGCCCTAGTATGGCATTGGATGCTGTAGCCCCAGGGGGCAACAGTCTAAAATCCTCCGTCATCCCCCTAACACAACCTATCCTACAGCCAAGAGCACAGGTAGATGAGGGTTCATCCTCTTTTAATAGTAGCCCATTACCGCTGCCTCCTGGCAGTGTCGCGCACCGTATGGTGACACCTTCAGCGGCAGAGGATGTGCTAGATAAGCTTTTTGGTGGGATATCCGGCGAGCGAAGTGGTAGCGATAGCACCGGGTTGTTTGCTGATAAAGGGGAAGATAAAACGGCGCTACCGATCTTGGCACGTCTCAGTCAGGTTGATCCTATTGCAATGATGCTGATGGTAACCTCACTGTCGATGGAAACCTCTACACAAAAAATCGGTAGCCTGAAAGATTCAAATCGAATCTATGCCGATGGGCAAGATAAAGCGCTCGCGAGTAAGTTAGAAGAGTTTAAAAAACAGCTTGAAGAACAACAAAAAGCGGAAGAGAAAGCGCAAAAATCGAAAGTTTTAGGTCAGGTTTTTGGTTGGCTGGGTGTGCTGGCGACCGCCATAGCCGCCCTCTTTAACCCTGCTCTATGGGTCGTGGTTGCGATCAGTGCAACATCAATGGCACTGCAAACTGCCGTTGATGTTATGGGTGATAAAGCTCCGCAGGCGTTGAAAAGCGCAGCGCAGGTATTCGGAGGGATCTCTATGGCTGCCGGTTTGGCGACGGCTGGCGTAGGGGCCCTGTCCTCAATTCTTAAAAGCGCGAGCTCAGTGGCGCAGAAATTGGGTGAGACGGTAACGAAAGTCGTTGCCAAGGTAACTGAAAAGTTCGTTGAAAATACTGCAGCAAAGGTTGGTGCTATCGCGACGGGATTGACAGAGTCGAGTAAAAGCATAGGGACTACCGTATTGAATAAGGAGTCCTCAGACGCACTTATCGACTCTTTAGCTGCAGCGTTTAGCGTTAAGAATTTGGATATGAATTACCGCTTAATGGGTGAGAGTACTGGCTCAATGCTGCGTAGAGCTGCGGACGAGGGCAATGATCTGGTTCGCTTTTTACAAGGAACCTCTAATGTTATGTCTGACACTGCGCGTGTTAATTCGCGCATTATTCGTGGTTTGGCGTGATCTTAAGGATAATAAAATATGATTAATACTGTAGATGGTTCTGCGAATAACGCGTCAGGTATCAATAGCGTTAATACTGCGTTAGGTGTAAGTCCTACACCATCCGAGACCTTACCTGCGGGTGCGTTGGATCTCAATGAGCTGCTGTTGCAGATTCAAGTGCTGCTGCGTAAGGCATTAAGAGTCCTACAGGAGTACCAGCAGCAACAGGTTGGACAGAGCTTTAAGATCCAGGAGGCAGCGTTTGCTAGCCAGGATAAGGCTATTGAAGAAAGACGAAAAGGTGCGACTACTGCGCTGATTGGTGGAATTATTGGTTCCACATTGGGTGTGTTAGGGTCTTTTGCCGGAATAACCCAAGCGCGGGAGGCTGTAAAGGCGGGTAGTGCTGCTGCGAAGATTGCCGACTCAACCGGTGATGTGACGAGTGAGCTGGCTAAATCTACGGCTCAGCTGAGTAAGGTGGCAGATGCTGCTGCTGATACAGCGCAAAGCACGCAGCAAGCATTATCTCGTACAGCGTCAATTACAAGCCGTGCATCTGATATTGCTGATGATATGGCACAAAATACACAGCAGGCTGTATCGCGTGCGGCCTCGTTAACCCGCCGAGCAGCTGATGTGGCTGAAGATGCTGTGACAAGTACAGCGCCAATGGCCGCTGTCGCTAATGACGTAGCCAGTGCTACAGACGATGTGGTCGAGCTGAGTAGCCGCTTGAAGTGTATGGCTGAAAGTGTAACTAATAAATTTGATAGTATTTCACAGAATGGGGCATTCATTGCTGGAGTTCATTTAGCTCAAGGGGTAAAAGAGCTACCTGGTACTATCTCCGCTGGGCTGAAAGTATCTAATGATTTGGCGGCTGATCGAGCTAAAAATCTAGAGGATTACCAGCAGCAGAGCCGTAATATCTATCAGCAAGATGTTCAGGGAAGTAAAGATGAAGTTCGTCAGCGTTTAAATGATATCACCGAAGTTACTCGTAACATTAATGATATATTGACTCGACAAGGACAAGCTGTACGTATTGCGGGATAAGTTATGAATGATACGTTTAATGATACTGTAATCAATCGCTATCTAGCCAGTAAGGGATATCATCTTCGCCATGAATATTTAATGGGAAGCGGTTTTTTTATTGGTTGGTGTATTGAGACATCTCATTTTTCATTAACGTATCGACTTGATGGCGATGAGCTTATCCTGTGTTATTTTGTTTCACAGGTTAACCAAACAGGGCTGAAAAGCCCTGTTTTATCATTGAGTCGATTCTTACAGGATCTTTGCTCACGGTTTATAGAGATTAAAGTGATTTCAGCGATGCAGGCAATGTCAGGGAACCCTGATGAGAAAGAGAGGAGAGCCGGTCTATTCGACTTTTTCCAAAGTAAAGGCGCAAGGATTTTTAGTACTGAGCAAGAGACTTGGTTTAAGCTTTTTGTTAACAATTGATAAATTATAGAAGGTTATTCGCATGAATCTGATTGATGTGACTACACAAATGGGACAGTTTGGGCAACGAATTAGCGACTCAATTCAGCCATTGCTAGCGAGTGGCGAGGATGTTGTTAACAACCCTGAGAGAATGCTGCAGTTACAGTTTGCTGTTCAACAATATTCTGCCTATATTAACGTAGAGAGTGGAATGCTGAAAACGGTAAAAGATATTATTTCTACAATAGCTAACAGGAGTTTTTAATTATGTTAGACGGCGCTCAGCGTATGACGGCAAATCAAATTTTAATATTTTCTGCTATTGCTGCAGTTAACCATAATTTGAGGCATGATGCAGTGGCCATGTTATCTGCGCTTGAGTATGTCATTCCCAATAAGAAGGATTTAGCACAAATTGAATGTATTATTCTTTTTGGATTAAATAGAGAAGATGAGGCAAGGCAGAGAGTTTCTGCCTATGCAGATGATGAAATTAGCCAGTCTTTATTAAAGATATGCCAAAGTGGTTCTCATTAGATGATAGAGTAGTGGGCTGTTGATATATTAAACAGCCCACTTTTTATGTCTTTTCCTTGCAATCTTTTAGAAGTTTTTTAGCACTATCCTCAATGCTCTTGTACTCTTCTTTGCCATTGCACCACAATAAACAAGCCTTGAAAGCCTTTTTAGCCATTACATTGTTTTTGGTGAGAGCATAGCTTATTCCGGCATAATATGGCGCTCGAGGATCTTGCATGATCAATGTAGCACAGCGCGCGAAGCAAAGTTGTGCATCCTCATGGTCAGCAAGGCGTTGATGACAGATACCTAAAGAAAGAGTATAGTCATAATTCCAATGTTCTAGATAAGATAATAACATAAATATGTTTCTAGCTGTCGTGAAGTCGCCCGCTTGAAACGTATTGTAGGCATAACCATGCAATACATTAAGATCTTGCTGTGTCATTGATGTCAATGCCGCAAGTGTCCCACCACTTTTATAAAACTTAATAATTTCCTGGATTGACTTTATATTATTCATCGCTGGATACACTGTGGTTACTAGTTATTAATTGGCGTTGCTTTGATAAGGAAAAGTCGCATGACGCTATGTTTCTCCTGCGTTGAACTGCTAAAAAGATGCCCAATCAAAGGTATGTCACGCAATAATGGTATCCCTGCTTTTCCTGAAATTTCTCTATCTTGAATAAATCCTCCAAGCAGCAAGCTTTCACCTGCGTTCAGTGTCGCTTCTGTGGTTATCTCTGAGTTTTGAACTTGAGGGAGAGCCTCCTGATTATTCTGTGTTGATGGTGACTGACTGCCATCTTGAATATCAAGGAGCAGCCGGACCTTTTCATTCTTTAAAACATCTGAATTATTTTGACTATTAATTATTCGTGGGGTTACTCGTAATAACGTACCGCTGGTAATACTTTCCAAAGATGCGCTACGCTCACTGGATACCTTAGTAAAGAAGGTCACATTTTTATCTAAAATAGCTTGCATATTATTTAATGTTATCACCGATGGTTGCGATAATATTTTTGCCTTTGAGTTTTTCTGCAATGCATTGACGCGAATAAGGAAGTTATTTGCATTGCTGATCACTGCAGTGCTGAGAGTAGCTGAAGTATTTTGTGAGTTAAAACTGACTGAGCTGTTACCAAAACTCATGGAGCCAGACCAATTAACTCCTAGTTGTTGTAGATCGTTTGCATCTACATCGATAATTGATACTGATATTTCAATCTGCCGTTGCTCCACGTCAAGATGGGTAATAAGTTGTTGATAGATATCCATAGTAATCTCACGATCCTTAACGATGATAGCATTTTGTCTTGGATCGGCAGAGATCTGGGCCTGTCCACCAGAGAGTAATTTACTTGAATCCGTTGCATTATTCCCTTGGCTGGGCAGCGTACCATCATTCGCCATTGTTTTAAGAATCGAGATAACGCCTGGAACTGTTACGCTTTGATCTCTATATTTATAATTTATATCTACAGCAGATGCATATTTTAGTTTGAAAACTCTGATTACATCTTTATTTGTTGCTTTGGTTTGAGACTCTTTATCCAAGTTACTAGCCAAGTTAGTGATATACTTTATACATTCTGGCACGCCCCTCACCTCAAGCGAGTTAAAGGAACTTATTTTTTTTATCTGGCATGATGCATTATTATTTTGCGTAGGCTTTTTTAAGTATGAAATTAATGTATTAGTATCTAGATAGTTTGGTGTGATAATACTCCGGGTAATTTCATCTGATTTATACACATAAAGGATATTTTCATCATAATATAGTGATAGATGATACATTTTTGCAAGTTTATCTAATATTATTAATGCATTATCGGCTTTAAGTTCTCCAAGAAAACTATCGGTTATTTTAGGGCTTATAAATACTGGCAAACTATAGTTTGCTGCGATATCATTGATGATTATGCTAACGTCAGTTTTTGGTGTGACAATAAAATAATCGCCAGCCAAACGTTGGCTGAGTGTGTTAGCCGATACGTTTAAATAAGGTAGCATGCCAATTGTAAACAAGAATATATATGATTTTTTCATTATGCTAAGTTTATAATATTAGAGTAAGAAGAGTGGCTGTGTGATTCTTCATCATCTATTTTGGCAAAATTTTTATCCAGTAAAACTGCAAATGTATGCTGCATAATAATTAAACTAATATGAGATCTGTGATTACCATTCTTTAGATAGCTACGGCATAGAAAACAATTGTTATTTGATAGATAGACACCCATGTGTCGATATTCTTTTCCTGCAGTTAATATACTACATAATTTATTTAATCTTGCTGTGTCCATCTGTTTATAGTCTACATTAAGCTTCATGTAGAGAATCCAGCTGTGACCAAAATCGCGAAGAATAGCGTCTTTTTTATAAATGGTAAAGAATATCTGAGAGCTATCACCACTAACATTATTAATAAACTCTAATGAACTTAGCCATTCGATAGAGAAATCATTACTATTACTCATTAATGTTGTCTCATTATATATATTCTGATGTTTATATGGCTAGTTTCTTTATCACTACAGTAATGTTTTCAATGCTGAGTTCATCAACGCTATTTTTCACCAGTCCTTTGATCTGATTGATTGATGGTTCTAAATTAGCCTGTGGTGCAGTGATGATGAGAACGGATGCTGTTGATACTCCTGAGGAACCGTCGGTTTTTAATGCATTTAATGTAACGCTACTATCAACGACGCCAGGTATTTTATTAAGAAACTTCTCAATGCTTTGCTCTTTAATGAAATTGAGTTTAGCACTTTCCTGCATAGGCGATGAAATTAATTGGCTAGCGGGAAAAATAGTTTCAATGCTTACCAGTTTCTTTTTCGGGAATCCATTATCATTGAGTATTTTTATCGATTTTACAAAATCCTTTTTGTCTACACTTAACGATATCGCTTTGGATTTCTCAATGGTTTTATCGACGTCTATGTTGTTTGTTAATAATAATGCTTGCATTTGATTTGCTTCAGCTTCAGATAACTCAGAATATAATATCTCTTTGCATCCTGTAATAAGGAAAATAAAAATCATTAATATTATTTTTTTTGTTTTCATGTATTTTTTATTGCATTGATGTTAGTTTTGTAATAGATGTAGAAAACAGACTGGCTAATTTTGAAATAACATCTATATTCACATTTGCATTCAGTACAGAGCGCTGTAGCTGTAGCATGTCTGTTGGCGATAGCTTACCTGCGGCAAGATCATCAAAGTTAAGATCCGGGGCATTGAGTGCATTGAAATGTCTACGCTTGATCTCTTCTATTAGGACTTGTTCAGGAGAAGCTACGCTAGCTGTACTGGGTAACAGTTGCGATAAAAACTGAGAAGCTGCGGTCATTTCTACCGGCTGAGCAGGCATGTTTGTCAACTGAACTGATGATGGAATGGTAGAGGCCTCCGCTGAGTGGGGTAAGATAGATGAAAGCGCGTTAGTCTGCAGTATTGGGTCCATTTTACATTACCTTATTACCGGCCAAAGCTATAGCTTGGCCGGCATTAATTATTTTCTTTGCTAACAATATCGTTAGCTGTTATTGCTACTATTATTGTCTAATTTTTTTGCTACGATGGAACCGAGAACACCTGCGCCAAGGCCAACAAAACCTAACACTCCAGCGCTGACACCCAGAGCCATAGATGAATCGGCATCTCCGTTGTCTCCCGTCACTTTAGCGGCAATGCCTGTTCCAATTGCCCCTAATACTAGGGTAAGGGAACTCGCTAAGGTTACTATCTTAATGGTTCTGGACGTATTAGTAGAGGACTCTGAATTTAACACGCCGACTGCATTGGTTGACTCATGTGTGTTGATCGGTCGCATAGGCAGAGCATTGCTAGGGAGAGTCCCTATTGTACCTGTAGTCATAGCTGAATATTCCAACAAGTCATATATAAGTGCTGCTAGTATCAACATCCCTTTGATAACTTACGACATCTATAACTTTTAAAGGATGGGTGCTATACCTTGCATATAGATGCGTTGTCATGTATATAATATTCTCAAGGCGATTTCAAGACGATGTTTATATTTTTACGAGGTCAGTAAGGATGGTGTGTTTTGAATTTATTTCTAAAAAGAAATGTAGAATCGTTTTTAATGGCTATAAATGAAAATGAAGTATGCAATAATAATGATGTTTTTTTTGTTGTTAAATCTAATTTGTTTGATCTTTTTATTGAGAGTGACGCTGATGGTGGCGTCTTTTTTACTTACTCAATAGGATATCGATGTGATAATCTAGTAAAGTTTCTTAGTGAGTTATCACCAGAGCGTATTAATGGTTTTATTATTCATGTGTTTATTTATCGAGAAAATCTATGTATATGCTATCAGATAGATGATCTTTCAAGTCGTTATGAAAAATTACTATTAATGAATCACAATAAAATAAAATCAATTATAGAAAGGCTATGCCGTTAAAAATGAAAAGTTATATTTCTTTTTTGAATTCATTTTCCAAATATCAAGATCTCGTTCTGGCTATTTTTTTCTTTATGGCAGTAATGATGATGATCATTCCACTGCCAACGATTGTTGTTGATATAATTATTGCGATAAATATATCAACAGCATTATTGTTGTTGATGCTATCTATATACATCAAGAGACCGCTAGACTTATCCGTCTTCCCAACTATTCTGTTGATAACAACTCTGATGCGTTTGTCTCTCAGTGTCAGTACCACTCGATTGATACTTCTACAACATGATGCCGGTGAAATAATCTATTCATTTGGTAACTTTGTCGTTGGAGGTAATATTGTCGTTGGTCTGATTATTTTTGTTATTATCACAATAGTGCAATTTTTAGTGATAACTAAAGGCGCTGAACGTGTTGCAGAGGTTGGCGCGCGTTTTTCTCTTGATGGAATGCCTGGCAAGCAAATGAGTATAGATGGTGATATGCGTGCTGGTATTATTGATGCGCAGGAGGCAAAGAAACAGCGGGCTGAGGTACAAAAAGAGAGTCAACTTTATGGCGCAATGGATGGGGCTATGAAGTTTGTTAAAGGTGATGCTATTGCCAGTATTATCATTATTGTTGTGAATCTCCTCGGCGGTGTGTTGATCGGTATGTGGCAGTTTAACATGAGTTTCAGTGATGCCTTAGCGCTCTTCTCGGTACTCTCTGTTGGTGATGCTTTGGTAGCTCAGATTCCTGCATTGTTGATTTCTGTGACTGCGGGTATTGTAGTAACGAGAGTTCCTGGTGAGATTAATAATAATTTGGCGGGTGATATAATTGGTCAAGTATCAGGGAATAGTCGCCCTTTCTTTATCAGTGCCGGCTTGATGCTAGTGATGGCATCTATTCCAGGGTTCCCTGTTCTGGTTTTTATTTTACTTTCATTAGCTATGGGTGTTATTGGTTGGCGGGTTAATAAAAAACAGGTTTTTGATAGCCATAGTTCTTTAGGTCCTGAGGAGCGGATAGGCTCTGAAAATGTGACATCTGGTGCAGTCCCTCTGCGTTTAAAAATAGGTGCAAGAATCTTCAACGCAGAATTAAAACAGTTTATTGATATGATGCGCTGGCGTTTTTTTGATGAAAGAGGAATTCCTCTTCCTGAGATTGTTTTAGAATGCTCAAGCATCAAGGATGATGCTATAGAGGTCTATCTGTATCAAGAGTTAGTCTATAAGACATTTTGGGAGAATGAAAAAATAATATTTTTCCCTAACAGTAATGATTTTTCGTTTGAGTATCAAAAGGAGTTATTACCATATGGAAGAAAGGTTTATAAAACTCCGCTGGCTAATGAGGAGATAGCAATATCATTGGGTATTAAGGTAGTTAATAATGTAAATGATGCCGTTGTTTTTTATAGTAAACTGATCGTTTCATGCTGTGCTAGAGAGTTTATCGGAGTGCAAGAAACACGATATCTTATGGATATTATGGAAAGGCAATATAGCGAGTTGGTGAAAGAGTTACAGCGTCAGTTAGGGTTGAGTAAGATTGTAGATATATTACAACGCTTAGTTGATGAAGAGATATCCATCCGTGATTTACGTACTATATTTGAAACACTAATTTTGTGGTCTGTAAAAGAAAAAGATGTGGTGATTCTTTGTGAGTATGTTCGGGTAGCATTGCGGCGACATATTATCTCTAAACATAGTAATCATGGTGAGATGCTATCCGTTTGGTTGATTGGTAGCGAGTTAGAAAACGAAATGCGAGAGGCTATTCGTCAGACATCTTCGGGGTCTTACCTTAACCTTAGTGCTGAAAGAAGTTCGCAACTCATTGCAAGCATGAATACTATAATCGATAGTAATATTAATGGCGTAATATTGACATCGCTCGATATCCGCCGTTATATGAAAAAGCTTATTGAGGGCACAATTCCAACTATCTCCGTTCTTTCTTTTCAGGAGGTAGGAAATGATATCGGTCTTAAAGTTTTGGGGACAATTAATGGATATGAATAATGAATATGTTCCTAAGTTATGTTGTGAAAATATAAAAAAACTATTGAGGCATGATGATGTTGTGATATCAATAGAGAATACTGCAACTTATGAAGGTAAAATAATAGAAATTGGAGCTATTTTTATAAAGGCATATTTGCCTT
Organism: Edwardsiella sp. EA181011; assembly: GCF_000800725.1. Lineage (NCBI taxonomy): Bacteria > Pseudomonadati > Pseudomonadota > Gammaproteobacteria > Enterobacterales > Hafniaceae > Edwardsiella > Edwardsiella sp. EA181011. The sequence continues at coordinate 1,052,986 of NZ_CP011364.1, forward strand.
TGGCGAAAATTGGTTCAATCTATCAGATTAAACCCAGTGATGAATTTGCTGAAGTGATCTCAATAAATGAAATGAGCGTCACACTTTTACCATTCTGTGACATGAGCGGTATGTTTTTAGGACAGTGGCTTAGTTTTTATCAAAGTGAATTTTTTATCTCTGTGGGCTATGGTTTATTGGGCCGCGTTGTTAATGGATTAGGTCACCCTTTGGCCGCTGGGGATAAATTGACTAATATACCTTATCAGCGCTCTTTATTTATAGAGCCTCCCGACCCGTTATCAAGAGCCATTATTGATAAGCCACTATCCGTAGGCGTTAAAGCGATTGACGGATTATTAACCTGCGGCGTAGGCCAGCGTATCGGTATTTTCGCTGGTTCTGGCGTTGGGAAAAGTACCTTGTTAGGTATGATATGTAATGGTGCTCAGGCCGATATTATCGTGATGGCCTTGATCGGTGAAAGAGGCAGAGAGGTTAATGAGTTTCTTGCTTTGCTACCAGAGGAAACCAGGCTACGTTCTGTCTTTGTAGTCACTACATCGGATCGTCCACCATTGGAAAGAATGAAAGCTGCATTTACTGCTACTACGATCGCTGAGTTTTTCCGTGATCAGGGAAAACATGTATTATTGATAATGGATTCAGTTACTCGTTATGCTCGAGCCGCTAGGGATGTTGGGTTATCGATTGGCGAGCCTGATATACGCGGTGGTTTTCCACCTAGCGTCTTTGCTACCTTACCACGCTTACTTGAAAGGGCAGGTCCTGCAGCTGTTGGTGCCATAACAGCTATTTATAGCGTGCTGATAGAAAATGATGATGCTAACGATCCTATTGCTGATGAGGTAAGATCTATTTTAGATGGACATATTATTTTAAGTAGGAAGCTTGCTGAAGAGAATCATTATCCTGCTATTGATGTTGGTTTGAGTGCTAGTCGTATTATGATTAATGTTACCTCTCGTGAGCAGTCAAATGCTGCCGCTACACTAAAATCAATGATTGCTACCTATAAGGATGTTGAGTTGTTGCTGCGAATTGGTGAGTATAAGCATGGTGAAGATCCTCAGGTCGATCGCGCTATACATCTGTGGCCGCAGATTCAATCTTTTTGTCGTCAGCCATTTGATTCTGTTATGGAATTTAATACAACTATAAATGAACTATTCAGAACGGTAGGCTAATCATGCTTAATGATATTTTAGCGATAAAAAAACGACGAATTCTAAAAAAGAAAAAAAATCTTGCTGATGTTGAAACACAAAAGCAACAAGCTTTTATTGATTTGGATACCTATCAACGTAGGCTCACGAGCAATATTCAAGTCTATAAAAATTTTTGCGATAATCTTACTTCGATAGAGTTCATATCATTATTCGAGTATCGTAAAAAACAAGCTGACTTTGAATATGATATGAAACAGTTAATTTTAGACAAAAAAGAGTGTGAAAATAATATTTGTGTTTTATCAAAAAATATTAACTCACTAACGGAAGATATAAAAAAAATTAATATTTCTATCGAAAAGATAAAGTATGTACTGAATGATGAATAATATAGATAAAATAGAAAGAAACCTTTTTTTTAAAAGTTACCCAGTAGAGTCTCCAACTGAGAAGCAAGATTCTTTTTATAATTTATTAATGAAGAAAAGAAGTGCTGACCGATGGGTTATTCGTGGTGCTGAACTATGGTTTTCGATGTTTCATTCTGGAGACAACCTTTTCGCTCATATCCCTTATGGAATAAGAACTTTTAGATTATATAATCGAGTATTAAAAGATATTATTATTGCGATTGAACGCAATAACCAAGGTGGATTTATCACTCTGAAAGTAAGTCGCAATAGGATCGAGCATAAGGTAATTATCGATAATGCTACTATTATCATAGAAAAAATAAAAAATATTTTTGACTCATGTTCTATTCAATTTGGTATAACTTATTATGATTAAATTAGAGTATTTAAGCCTTTTTTCTAAAATTGGTAGTGGGAGAGTATATCATCGTGATGAGAGCGGATCTATTTATCTCCATTTCTCTCACGGTGCAGGGCGGGGGGTTGTAATCGATTTGGTTGTTGATAGCGTGCCAGGTCAGATTTGGTTTTCGGAGTCGGAGTGGTTAGAATGGTGTAATGACATTGTACATTTTTCTGACATTGAGGCTATTCCCATTAGTTTGAAGGATATTCTTGCTACATGGGTACTCGGTGATTTTTTTTTCGGGCATAAAATTATTATAAAGCAAATAACTACTCTGGTGCTGTTAGATGGTTTTTATCCACAGGCAACAATAAACTCAGAGGATAAAAATATAGCCATGGTTATGCTTAGCACTCCATTATCTTTTTTGTCTTTTTTTGGGAATGGTGATTCTGAAATATATCCTTATGGTCAATTTAAGCTATTTGATTTTGAGTTTTATCTTGCTATTGGATATGATGAAATTGTGATAAGTCAGTTGGAGTTAGGTGGCGCGATAAGAGTTAATAATATATCAAATATTGACGATGATCAGGTTTGGATTTCTTACGGCTCTCCACTTGGTATTGTTCGCGTTGAGAATAGTAAGTTGAATATTATTGAGACATTATATTCACCGGCTGCTATAGTTTTAGATGATGCCCATGATTATGAACATATGTATTATTATTGCGTAGGCAAGGTTACATTAAACATCAGTGAGCTTGATCGATTCTTAGTTAGCGGGGCTGTTAATTACAATAAAATAATGTATTTCCCTAATGTGAAAATTATAAATGGTAAATCTTGTATAGCTGAAGGTGAGTTGGTTAAAATAAATGATGCGTTTTATGTTGAATTACTTAACCTTGAGTGATTAATGATATGCGTAATTTTATTTTTATTTGTCTTTTCGTTTTTTCATTTTCATCGGCTTATGCGGCTAAAAGTGATTTTTTAAATGATTGCTTCGTTCGGGCTGGACAAAGTTATAATATCTCACCAATTTTATTGAAAGCTATAGCGATACAAGAGTCAAATTTATCAAGTCATGTGGTCAGTAAGATGAATGCGAATGGAACATATGATGTCGGTATCATGCAAATAAATTCATTTCATTTTGAAAAATTAAAAAAAATGGGAATTACAGAGGATGATCTTATTAATGATCCCTGTGTTAATATTTTCGTAGGAGCCTATATCCTTGCTATGAACATAAAAAGTAATGGTGCAACATGGGAGTCTGTTGGGGCATATAATGCGGGGTACGGGAAGAGTTTAACCTCTATTCTTAACAAAGAAAAGTATGCAAGGCTAGTATTTGAGTCCTATCAAAAAATAAGTCCGAAAGGGCCTCAATAATCTAGATTCATGGCTATACGAAGTATTTCCGCTACAGGTTCAAAAAAATCTTCTGTAATATAATCTCCGGGAGCTATATTGGCATGGATTCCTCGTGCTAAGGAAATCTCTTCAACTATGGGTATGTTATTATCTTCAGCTATTTTTAGTATATGTAAGGCTAACTTCCCTATGCCTATTTCTAATATTTGAGGGACGGGGGTCTCACCTAATTTATAGTATATACATACAGCAATATGTGTGGGGTTTTTTACTATTACTGTTGATTTTCGTACGTTGTTACCCAGGCTTCCACTTTGTATTTCCGCATGGATTTTTTTTCTTTCTGATTTTACTTCTGGGTTGCCATCGCTATCTTTTGATTCACGCTTTACTTCATCTTTAGTCATCATTATTTTCTTTTCTCCATTTCTTCTTTGGAACCAAAAATCAAATATGGAAAAGATAAGATAACCGACTAGTATTCCTTTCCAAAGGAGTGAAATAATATAAAAAGAATAATCAAATGCTACTGTATTAGAGGCATATGGTAAATTTGAGAAATCGCGTACGTGCTCACGAATTATGACGTAGCTAACTAGGCTAATGAAGGCTAACTTTAATATTGATTTTAAAAGCTCAAAGACATTTTTAAGTGAAAAAATATTTTTTATGTTATTTTTAACGCTAAGTTTTTGCAGGCTCGGCTTGATTTTTTCAACTGCAAAAACAAATCCAATTTGTGAAACTATAGAGAGGATGTCACCGATAAAAATAACTGCAACTAGAGGGAGTATGTATTTTATTGATAAGTCTAATGCCATTCCAGTAATTTTTCCAGCGGAATAAGATAATTCATAGTTAATTGACTCGATAGATGTATTTATTAGTTCTATTATTTCAGATAAAAATGAATTACCATACAGATATAAATATGTAAATATAAATATAGATTGTACGGCTGAAACAACCTCTTCACTTTTTATAACATCGCCTTTCTCTTTTAGATCCCGTAATTTTTTTGTTGTCGGCTTTTCTGTTTTTTCACTCATATAGCTTTCTCTAGTAGTAAGGTAATTAAGTTTTTATTGAGCGCTATTGCTTCTTTTACTAAGGATGGATATGTATGAAGTACAATGATTAAAATAAAGAATGCGATTAAGCTTTTAATCGGTAACGATAGCGTGAATACGTTTAGCTGCTGTGCCGTTTTATTCAAGAATCCAAAGGCTATATCTGTCAGCAAAATACCGACGATCATAGGAATTGAGAAGCTAACCAGAAGTTTTAAAAATGAGTTCCATAAGGAGTATATGAAACTAATAAGCTGACCGTTGATTTCAATAGATTGTGATATGGGTAATGTTTGGTATGATGAATATAATGTGCTGAGTATATCTTCTATACCTCCATGTATTATAAAAATAATGTTAACAAAATGATATAAAAATACACCGGTTACAGATGAGGAATCGTTTATTGCAGGGTTAAGTATTGAAGCGATGGTTGAACCGCGCAAGGTATCAATAAGTTGGCTTGCGGAGTCTATAGCCCAGAAGATGATAGTAAACGATAGTCCGATAAAGAATCCAATCATTAATTCTTTTAGTACAAATAGAGATAAAGACGATATCTCATGTGGCATAACCTCAGTGATATTTATATTTTGATGTATTATTGGGAGTGATATTGCTAATGTGAATGCATTCCGGATTAGCGGTGACAGGAAGTTTCCCAAAGAAAAGATGGGAATAATTAGGAATGCGCCCAAAGGGCGTAATATACATATAAATATAGTGATGATGATGTCAACAGTATCTTTCATCATTTTACCAATAGATTAAGGTGTTCAAAAATTAATGATGAAAAATTAAGAATGACATTCCCCATCCAATGGTATGTAAGTGCTAGTGTGGCAAATACAGCTAATATCTTTAGTAAGAAGGGTAAAGTTTGGTCCTGAAGTTGAGTGAGTGCTTGAATTAGGCTTATTAATATACCAACGATAGAGGCAGCAGCTACTGTTGGAAGCGATAATAATAGTACCACCCATAGCATTTCTATACTGACTTGAACTAATGTTCCACTGTTCATTAATTAACCACCAGAAGGTATTCGAATAATTTTTGCCAACCACCAATCAATATAAATAATAATATTTTAAATGGAATTGAAATGGTTATTGGTGAGACCATCATCATACCTAATGCCAATAGGATATTTGATATAATTAAATCTATTGCAATAAAAGGAAGATAGAGCAAAAATCCTATCTTAAAAGCAGATTCAAGCTGCCCCAATGTAAAGGCGGGAAGAAGAATGAATATAGACTCTTTAGATGCTACATCACTGTGTGCACCCCATTTTTCCTGTGCTTTTTTCTCAAAGAAGTCGATTTTTTTTACATCTGTATTTTTTATTAGGAAGTCTTTATAAGGTGAGAGTATGTTTTTATCTACACTCTCGAAGTAGTTATTGTTGTTTATATCTATGGGGTTTGTTTCTAGATTTTTTTTTACTTGAAGTATTGTTGGTGACATTATAAATATGGTTAATGTTAAAGCTACTGAGGTAATCGCCATATTAGGAGGTACTTGCTGGATTCCAAGAGCATTTTTAAGGATGCCTAATATGATGACAATCTTAAGAAATGAGGTTCCTATGACAACGAAAATCGGAAGCAGTGATAGGAGGAAGAATATAACGATCAGCGTGATAGGCTGACTTCCTATAGATATAAGTTGTGTCATGGTTTATTATTCGTCTAATAAAGTGTTATATTTTAGTTTGAAGTTTGCTAACGCGTTTTCTATTTGTTTTTTGGGCGATAGTGTTATTCTTATATATTGATTTTCCATTACTATGGTATCGATGTCCATGTTGCTATCATTAGTAATCGTTGCATTAATACTATCTGTATTAATTATGAGATTTTCGTTCTTTGTTATTTCTATATCTCCATTTAACTTGTTTTTTTAATTTTGTCACTAATTATTTCTGATAGAATTTGTGGCCAGTCGATGCGTTTAGCCAAAAGTTCAGGGAGTGCGCGGCTCAATGATAACTGCGCCTGCTCTATGGCTTTTAGAAAAAGATAACGCTCAGCATTCTGAGTATCGAGTAGTAGTTGAATGGATTGGTTTATTTTTTCATTAAATCTCATTTGATAATGCGTGTTAATATTGTTACGATATCTCCATAGTCTAATTGCGAGTCTTCTGCGAATGTTTGCTTTTATCTGATGTTTCTTTTTTCTTGCTGATAATAATATATTGCATGCTGTTTCTCTAGATTCTTTAATGTTGTTATTTTCAATATTTAATATACTGATCTCACTGGCGCTTAAGTGTTTTTTTTCATTAAAATTACTCAATTTTATTTTTCTGTAGCGTGTTGTTTTCATTTTTAAATAATAATTTATTTAGTTGTATAATTAATGATATGTGATCACTATTAGATAATGTTATTTTGGTGTAACCTTTAGGAAAGTAATACTTTGCTATTTTCCACGCAAGATCGTCGGGAAATAAAGTTTCAAATATTGTTACCCCATATCTAGTTAGGTGTTTGATAATATCCTCAGGGGATGTGTTGGGTTCACTCTGTCCATTTTTCCAATAAAAAGTTAACTGTGTAAGATTTTGCTCTCCGATAAAGTATTTTATTTTTTCTCTATATTAGCTAATAAACAAATAGTCTGGGCAACGAATATCTAATAGTGCAACACAGACCATAATTATGTCTAGTTTACCTATGGCTTGATAGACAAAAGAACCATGGAGCGTATATGTTCCTCCTGATGGTGTGAGTTGGTTTCTTATTACTTTATTGATTTTCCTTTTTGTATTCGACTCTTTAATTAGTTTTTGAATTCCATCTTTTGGTAATTCAATGAATTTAGAGATCCACTCAGGATGAATATATTCGATCGGATTTTCTATTAGCGAGTAAAAACTTACCTCGTTTTTTTTTATTCCATTCATATGATGTTTTTAATTTTGCGCCTTTTATTTGTATTGTTGGGGAGGCTAGCGCTTGGATTATTGATTAGTTTATCTATATTGAACATGGCTCTTTCGTATAGAATTCTCTCCTCTCCATGTTGATAACCATGAATGAGTTTATTCAATTTCTGTTGTGCCTGGGGATCTGTCTTGGCTTGATTCTCCAATACTTTAATGTGCTCCATTATGTGATCAAATGACTTTATCATCTCATTGATAATTTTAATTTCCTGATCCATTTTTTGCATAATTACTGTTTTTTTTATTAATTGATTATCTGTTTTTTTCATTTTTGATTCTCGACTTTATTGTGGTAATTGTTGATATTGCTGATAAATATGCAATGTTTAGCTTATCTCTTTTTTTATACTCCGCATTGCATTTTATCATTTTCATTTCATGATTGTTTTTTTCTATCTCATACTCTAGTGTTTTGATAAGTTCAGATGTCGACTGTTCAGGATCCTCTATAATTATATCCTCAAGTAATGTAATCGATATCATAATTGTCCATCATCTGTTTTATTTGATTGATTTAATTCACTGGAAAAACAGTTTGTGGATTGATTGCAAACTAAAAAATCCTCCTTTTTATGCCCGTGATCTAATGCAATTTTAAGCCACTTCGGTTGTCTTCCGACTCCGGACCAGGTTTGCCCATCAGCATTACGGTAATAGCTTTTTCGTTCCAACATCTTCTTCGATGCCGGACTGAGGATTTCAGGATGGAACCCTAGTTCAGATGGTGTAATATTATACTCGGAGATTTGCTGTTGTATTGTATTGATAACATTATGAATTTCCTGGTCTCGCAGGCGTTGGGCCTCCTTAGTCAACTGTTCAATTTCTTTTATGAGCTGTGTGTAGTTGCTTGCTTGGCTATTGTCCATGTTTTTCCCCTTAGATAGATTTATTAAGTTAATTAATAAGTAGTAACAATGTATCCATATCTTGTTATGTTATTTCTAATGTATGGACTTCTCGGAAGTCAATACTAAATTCAAACTAAAATAAATTTTTATTAAAAGTTTCGTTAAATCATTTGGTTAGTGCTAGCTTAGTGTTTCTGGGCATTATAGGAAATGATTTTTATGGTGCTTGTCAATTACAATTATTGGTCTTGATATGATATCAATATAGATGTTTTTAGCATGACCGGCTCCCCGTATGTGATCCACTCATAATTAGGAATAACTGGCCTCATTCTGGCTGCATATTCTGGCAACCGGCAGATTTTTCAGTAAATTTGGCGGGGCGTCCAGCTCTGTGCACAATGGGGATGACTCTGACTATCGTGTATGCGGCCGGCCTCAATTTTGCACCGTGCATCCTCTAGAGACATGAACCTGTTCTCATTCAGGCATTCCTGCCTTAACCAACCAACCAACCAACCTTCCGTTGAAGGATTCCAGCGTCGCGTTGTCCATCGCTGTTTCTGGGCGTGAGAAGTCGAGCCTGATCCCTTTTTCATACACCTATTTGTTCAATATTTTCCCTGCAAATTCAGGGCCGTTATCGGTTTTCAGCAACTGCAGTCAAAGACGCCTGAGCGCTATGCTACCCAGCATCCCAGCATCCCAGCATCCCAGCATCCCAGCATCCCAGCATCCCAATATTCCAGCTATTTCTGTCGAACGCAGATTCTATATCGCGCATATTTCCAGACATTCGCGGGTGTAAAGGTCGATAGCGGTCAGCCGGTGCTGTCGCCGCCCGTCAAACAGGGCGTCAGAGACAAAATCCATGCTCCACGTAGTTTGGATACAGTCCCTGAGGCAGCGGCTGTCGACGCTGTGCCGATTTATTGCGGCGTGGGCGTTTGAGACGCAGGGACAGGCCCTGCTCACTGTAGAGTCGATAAATGCGTTTGTGATTATCCCACCAAGCCCTCCCGCCTGAGCATGACATGAACCCGGCGATAGCGATAGTGGATCCGGGTTTCGATGATCTCCTTGATTCGAAGGCGTAGCGCACTGTCGTCTGCTGCCACAAAGCGGCAACGGAAAGAGCTGCTGCTGACCTGTTGTGCAAAGCAGACCTGCCTCTCGCTGGCCCCGTAGCGTGCTTGCAGGTCCCGGGGCCATTCACGCAGACGTGCCAGCGTCAGCGCTTTTTTGCCAATATGTCCTGCAGCATGGCTTTGTCGAGGTTGAGATCGGCAACCCGCCTCTTTAGCCGCAGATTTACCTTTTCCAACTGCCGCATATTCTTCAGTTCTGAAGGAGAAATCCCACCATATTTTTTGAGCCATGTATAGAGCGTGGCATCAGAAACTCCCAGCTTACGGCAGACACCCGGCACGGACGTCCCCAGCTCAGCCTGCTTCAGGGCAAAGAAAATCTACTCTTCGGTAAATCGTGATTTTTTCATCGGCACCACCTCGTTCGGGGGAGTGTTTATCATGCCGGCATTCTGTTTCTGAATGGAGCAGGATTTTGGGGTAGGTTCCGGTGATTTATTCTCTGCCGTTTAGTGAAAATCACTTTATTAAAAAAACGGAATAATGAATGCCGATATTAATAATGTATTGTTTTTATCTTGTTTTCTTTTTTTGTTTAATCTTCGGTTAGTAGTGATATTTATGACTGGTGAATTTGTTTTTTATTTATTATTTTCTATTTGCTATTGAGTTTGTTGGTTGTTGGTTTTTTTTCATGATAAAAATCAATTGGTTGTGATTTTATTTTTCTGCTGTTTTTCCTCTTGCAGGCGTATTTTCATACTGTATGATCATGGTTGTAATAAGATCGCGAGGATTATGTTGTAATTATTTATCATAACTGATAAATAATGTGATTAATACCTATTTTTAAAGCATATTAATATAGTCATAATGAGGTAGATATTATGAAGCTGGAGTCTGCTGCAAACTCTCCTCTAATCAATCCTTATGCCCCTTCTGAATCAGGAACCCAAAATACGGCTAATTTGGGGCGCTTGGGGGATAGGGCTATAGCTGTTAACGCTGATTCTTCAGCAAGAGATGGAGGCCAACTGCCAGGTCTGCCTAGCTCTCCTGTGGCGTTACAGCCTTCCAGAGGGAGCGATCCTGTCTATCGCCATACTAATGTGTACACCGCGCAAGATAGCTTTGAGGCGATAAAGGGAATGTCGCTCAACATGCTATTTGAGCGTGTCGGTAATGCGACATTTTCTCGTAGAACTACGCCCGAGGGAAACGTTGAGGCCGTTAGTACTAGGGGGCAACATGAGATGGCGGTGCTCTTACCGCAAGATGAACAGTATGCATTGAATAGTTTAAGTCCCGATCCCGAGGCTAATTTTGTTTTTATTGGTGGATCGCGTTCCCATCCCCTGGTCTCGCTGGCCGGAGAGAGTTCCGAGGTTATTTCCGTTAGGCAGACGTTAGAGCGGGGACAGGGACTAAGCGATAGGCCAGGAGGAGTATCGCCTCTGGATTCTAGCCTGTTTAGAGGGCAGCTTGAGCATTCGCTTGGAAATCGAACGGGCGTAGACCGCGAGATGACGGGAGGAACGGGTTTCCTGCATTCATCCCATAGTGAGCTCGGGGCCACGGGTCAAACTGATATGAGGGGCTCTGCAACGACTCAGGCGCTTGCTGGCCAGGCCGATACTATAAATCAGGGTCCGCAGATTGACGGGGGAGAAAGGCTAAGAGAGCTAACTCATCCACAACTTGTTGAAATTAATAATTATATAGCGGTTAACCCTCCAGCAATGAGTCGAAGCCACTTATATGTGGCGCTTGGCACGGCGGCAGCCGTGGGGCTTACTGCGCTGGCGACCGGGTTGTCTCAGGCGTTTGCTATCACTCCTGCTCCGGATGATGCTCTGGTGGTCGATCCTAATCAGGCGCAGCAGGATGCCGTAACGAATACGAGAAATGAGTTAACGAGTGAGGCGCTGAAGGATCCTGCTAATCAGAAGGTTGAGGTTGATGAGATGGGTAATCAGCGGCCGACCGGGATACTGCTAGATAATGTGGCCGCGGAGATCGAGGTTAAGGCGCAGGAGGCCGGAGAGGCAGCCAAACAGCAGGCTATTACTGATAATGCGGTCGCGCAAGAACGACACGATACGCAACAGGAAAAGCGGGATAAAGAGCTGGCCATTTCCGGCGGCGCTGGCTACGGGGCGGCAGCCTTGATCGGCGCGGGGGGATTTACGGCGGCTGGTGTGCTGTATCGGCGAAATAAGGAGACGCATGAGGAGGCGATGGAACTCCATCGTGCATTGCCACAGGCTGAGCCACCGGTGGGTAACCGGACGGAGACGGGGACTCGTAGTGAGAGGTTTACCTTTCCGAGAGCGGTAGTGCTAGATCAACCGCCGAGGGAGCCTGGCGCAGTGGGAGGGATATATCAGGGGTTACAGAGGGGCGAATGGAGTGCAGCCTCTTCCACGTGGGACAGTGCGAGTCAAACCTCGCTAGCGGGTAACGTCACCTTAGTATAAGTAATATATACCATAATTTATTAACGGTTTTCCAAATATCGCCAATTAATATCTCGCAATATTAATTTATTAAATGCATTGATCAATTATTTATAGGGACAGTTATGTCATCTCGCGCTCAGGTACTGCTTGAGAGTCTATCGAAACGCGTTGGTATCGATGGACTTTGCTTTAATGAATATAAGTTATGCTCCTTTTTTATTGATGATCTCTATTGTGTTTCTTTATCGGATGCTAGTGATGAGCACATGATGATCTATGGGGTATGTGGTAAGTTTCCCATTAATGAACAGGGCTTTGCTTTAGAGATTCTTAACGCCAATCTGTGGTTCGCTGAGAGTGGGGGGCCTCACTTGTGCTATGAGTCAGGCTCTGAGTCGTTGCTATTAGCACTACGTGTTAATTTAGATCACTGTACCACCGATAAATTGGAAAATGAGATAGAGCATGTTGTAAATGCGATGGAAAACCTTTACTTGGTATTTCATAACCAAGGGATTGAGCTAAAGAATGATTTACTTAACGTTTCCCCATTCGAAAAAATGGAAATAAAGAACTATTTTTCTGCGCGTTAGCTACGTGCTTTTTTTGAATGTGCTCAGGTGAAAATAGATTGAGGGTGTATAAATGAGTGAATATTCATTTATGAGTGGGGGTGTACTAAAAAGTAAAATAAAAAACATATTGTTTTTTATATTTATTTTATTATCTTTTGTTTGTGTTGCTTATGCTGGGCAAACAAATTATTACACTCTGTACCAAGATAGTAAGCTGATTCCTAATAGTAATATTAACTCCGGTAATATTATCTATTATACTTTAAAGAAAGGAGAGAATGCTGCCTATATCGCCAAAAAGAATGGCATTAGTATTGATGCGATTTGGTCAATTAATAAATCTTATTACTCCAGTCGTCAGTCGATGCTGAGTGCGGGGAGCGGGGATATACTGCGTTTGCCGTTGAAGTCATTGGGTGCTTTGGATGGACTCCCTGCGCTGGGGTCAATAGAGATGACCGATAACTTTCAAACTGTTCGTCAGGGCATGCCGGGCGAGCGCTCTGTACTGTGGCAACCGAGCGAAGTAGGGAGTACAGTTTCGGCCGATAGACTGTATGGGGGGCGTGCGCAGCCAACGTCAGCGCAGACGTTGAATGGTCAGCAAACCGGGAGCATGGCGTTGGCAATGGCTAGCGGGCAGGCCAGCGGTGCTCTTCAAGCCTGGATGAGTCAGTTTGGTACTGCTGAAGTGAACCTGCAGGCCGGAAATGGCTGGGATGGCTCTTCTCTGGATTGGCTACTGCCTTTTTATGATACCCCTGCGATGCTGGCGTTTAGCCAGGTTGGTGCTCGTTATATTAACTCCCGCTTTACAGCAAACGTGGGTGGTGGGCAGCGTTTCTTTTTTGATCATGGAATGGTTGGCTATAACACTTTTATCGATCAGGATATCTCAGGGAACAATTCACGTCTGGGGGTCGGGATTGAGTACTGGCGTGATTATTTAAAAACGAGCTTAAATACCTATTTTAGGTTATCCGGCTGGCATCAGTCTTATGATCAGAGTGATTATTATGAGCGTCCAGCGAATGGGTTTGATCTTCGTGTGAATGCTTACTTGCCAAGTTACCCTGCACTCGGGACAAAACTTATTTTTGAGCAATATTATGGTAATAATGTTGCACTTTTTGATCGCGATAGTAAGCAGTCTAATCCTTCAGCATTTACGATGGGGGTGAATTATACACCGATCCCCTTGGTGACCTTCGGCGCAGACTACCGGTTGGGCGCGGGGGGGCGGAATGATACGCTGTATTCCTTACAATTTAACTATCGTTTTGGTGACTCTTGGCAGCAACAAATATCGCCACAGAACGTCGCGAATCTGCGTAGTCTGCAGGGCAGTCGTTATGATCTAGTACAGCGTAATAATAATATCGTATTAGATTATAAAAAGCAGGATGTCATTTCGCTGACTATTCCGGATGGAATGTCGGGTCTCGAGGGGACAGTTCGGAGTATTACCTACTCAGTAAAAAGCAAGCATGCGGTTAGCCGGATTGATTGGCATGATGTCGAGCTAGTGAGGTATGGTGGGAAGATTAATAAGGTGGGGGAAGGTTACCAGCTTGAATTCCCAAAATACATCAAGAATGGCAATAATACCTATCAAGTCAATGCACGCGCGATTGACTCTCAGGGGAACATATCGAATGTGGCGGTTTTGTTGGTCACTGTATTGTCGGATTCTGGCAGCGGTGGCACGATCGTCGATACGTTGACTGCAAATAAAATATCAGCGATTGCAGATGGCACGGATGAGATTACGTATACCGCATTGGTACAGTCGGGAGGAAAACCACAGGCAAATGTGGATGTCGATTTCTCTATTCAGCGCGGTGTTGGCACATTAAGTACCGTTCAGGCAAAGAGCGATGCTCAAGGGCGAGCGATGGTTCGTTTGACTGCAACTGAAGTGGGTGAAGTGGTTGTTGCAGCAAAGACGGCAGATATGTCAGCACCTCTCGCAGCTGCCCCCGTTAACTTTATTGCGGGCGGCGCTATTGTTGTTCATGAGATTACGGCGGATAAGTCGACGGCGTTGGCAAATGGTACCGATGCTATCAGCTATACCATTCGCGTGAGTAAAAATGGGGTTTCCCAGGCTAACACTGATGTTGATGTGACGACGACGGCGGGTTCGCTGAGTTCGCCTCGAGTGACGACGGGCGCAGATGGTGTAGCTACTGTAAAACTGACCTCTAACGCAGTGGCCAATAACGTCATCGTCTCCGCCAAAACGGCCGAGATGACGACGGCGTTGGATGCCAGCCCGGTCAACTTCGTTAACGTTGAGCCTACCGTTGTCAGCAGTATCACGGCGGATAAAACTCAGGCGTTGGCCGACGGCGTCGATGCGATTACCTACACCGTCGAGGTCACTCAGAACCATATTGCGCAGCCTAACGTAGAGGTCACCTTTACTACGGCGGCGGGGACGCTGAGCGCGACCAAGGCGGTGACGGATGCCGCGGGCCGTGCCACGGTCAGTCTGACCTCTAACGCGGTGGCCAATAACGTCATCGTCTCTGCCAAAACGGCCGAGATGGCGACGGCGCTGGATGCCAGCCCGGTCAACTTCGTTAACGTCGAGCCTACCGTTGTCAGCAGTATCACGGCGGATAAAACTCAGGCGTTGCCCGACGGCGTCGATGCGATTACCTACACCGTCGAGGTCACTCAGAACCATATTGCGCAGCCTAACGTAGAGGTCACCTTTACTACGACGGCGGGGACGCTGAGCGCGACCAAGGCGGTGACGGATGCCGCGGGCCGTGCCACGGTCAGTCTGACCTCTAACGCGGTGGCCAATAACGTCATCGTCTCCGCCAAAACGGCCGAGATGACGACGGCGCTGGATGCCAGCCCGGTCAACTTCGTTAACGTTGAGCCTACCGTTGTCAGCAGTATCTCGGCGGATAAAACTCAGGCGTTGGCCGACGGTGTCGATGCGATTACCTACACCGTCGAGGTCACTCAGAACCATATTGCGCAGCCTAACGTAGAGGTCACCTTTACTACGGCGGCGGGGACGCTGAGTGCGACCAAGGCGGTGACGGATGCCGCGGGCCGTGCCACGGTCAGTCTGACCTCTAACGCGGTGGCCAATAACGTCATCGTCTCTGCCAAAACGGCCGAGATGGCGACGGCGCTGGATGCCAGCCCGGTCAACTTCGTTAACGTCGAGCCTACCGTTGTCAGCAGTATCACGGCGGATAAAACTCAGGCGTTGGCCGACGGCGTCGATGCGATTACCTACACCGTCGAGGTCACTCAGAACCATATTGCGCAGCCTAACGTAGAGGTCACCTTTACTACGGCGGCGGGGACGCTGAGCGCGACCAAGGCGGTGACGGATGCCGCGGGCCGTGCCACGGTCAGTCTGACCTCTAACGCGGTGGCCAATAACGTCATCGTCTCTGCCAAAACGGCCGAGATGGCGACGGCGCTGGATGCCAGCCCGGTCAACTTCGTTAACGTCGAGCCTACCGTTGTCAGCAGTATCACGGCGGATAAAACTCAGGCGTTGGCCGACGGCGTCGATGCGATTACCTACACCGTCGAGGTCACTCAGAACCATATTGCGCAGCCTAACGTAGAGGTCAACTTTACTACGACGGCGGGGACGCTGAGCGCGACCAAGGCGGTGACGGATGCCGCGGGTCGTGTCACGGTCAGTCTGACCTCTAACGCGGTGGCCAATAACGTCATCGTCTCCGCCAAAACGGCCGAGATGACGACGGCGCTGGATGCCAGCCCGGTCAACTTTAGCAATAATCCCAGCGTGGCAACGCTGACCGCCGATAATGAGTTTGCCGTAGCAAATGGCACCAGTGGAGTCACGTTCACTGCAACGGTAATGCGTGATGGTGCACCCGCTGCTGGGATCCCGGTGACCTTTGCGACGTCGGGAGGGACTTTATCGGCAACCGATGTGACTACGGAGGCTGATGGTACCGCCCGGGTCATTCTGACCAGCGTGACTGCAGGTCAGGCGACCGTGTCCGCCACTACGGCGGGGGGGACGCCAGCGACGAAGACGGTGACATTTAACGCGGTTCTGGAGATCACCGGCGTATTGATTCCTGGTTCTGGTGGAACCTCGGTGCCGAGCGTCTGGTTAGAAGGGGGGCAAATTCAGCTGGTGGTCCGAGGCGGTGGTGCGGGACTGCAATATGCGTCTTCCGCTGCAAGCGCGACCGTCAATGATAGTGGCCTGATTACGCTGGATTCCGCCGGTGACGCGACGATCCAGGTCACCTCTCCTGAGGATGGACAAACGGCCTCTTATACGCTGAATACGCCGGCCGTATTTGTGCGACCAGAGTTCGCCACGCAAAGAAATTACTCGGCGGCGAGAACCTACTGTATTGCTCAGGGCGGGGCGTTGGCGGCTGATCAGAGCGTATTGCAGAATGTGCGTATGCTGTGGGGGGACGCTAACCGTTATCCGGCCTATGCCGGGCTGGTTGCAAGGCAGGCCTGGGTTGAGCAAACGCCTACTGATATTGCGGGTGGTGTCGGGAAAACATATGATTTGATAAGAGGAAATCCTCAGAGTAATGTCAATGTGAGTACGGCAAATGTGTATGCGGTGTGCATACACTAATCAGCGCCATCTTTATCATTGAATAGTCATAAAGCTCCGATAAATTTCTATCGGAGCTTTATTATTTATAGCCCCCGCGCTGTAGCTCCCACCCGAATGAATTGTGCACTTTAGCGTGCCCCCAGCATGCCGATGATCCTCCTGTGTCATGCCTGACTCGCCGACTGTAGTGACGAATAAAGCTAGGCTATAGGAGGAGTCTACCGCCATTCTGTCTTGTGTTAGTAACGCGATACGCGCCTCGGCCCGGGTGAGGGCGATAATCAGTTTTGATCATGCGTATATCCTCATGTATCAGATGCGGTTAGATGCGGCGGTAAACTGACCGATCGTCTCGATTATCATGTCTTTCGCCGCTGATCGGCCGCCTGCTGTGGTCGGGGCTCAGGGAAACATCTGCGCCAGATAGTGATTCAAGCGTTCGCGTGAGGTAAAGCCGTGGGGCACGCCGATAAAAGCCGGTGACGCGGCGTCGGGATCGGGCGGAAAGCGGACGTAGGCCGGGCTGCTGCGTTGGGCGGCAGAGGGCTGGGCAAAGCGTAGGCTACGCTGGGCCAGCGCCGGGTGGATCAACAGCGCGGTTCGCCCGAGCCGCACCTCGCGATTGACATACACATAGTGCTCTCCCTTGTGAAAACCATAGGCCTGATCGCTGACTGAATCGCGGGTAAATCCGGCGCGCTGCAGCACCTGCGCGACCTCATCGGGGCGTAAATACATCGTCATTCTCCCTGTTTATTGCTGTCCTATGACCTTAACGGATAGGCCGCACGTCACAAGCGGACTTTTCTGGAACGCCTGCGATCCACGGCGATCGCCGGTAAAACACGGGGCTCTGTGCCAGAAGTCGAGGCCGAACGGTGGCGGGCGCTGGGCTACGCGGGCGCGCGGCGGCGCCCGCGAAGGCTCAGGGGAAGATGGTGAACGGTGAGCAGACGAACTGCTGGTTGCCGATGGTCATGTTATAGCGATCGGTGCCCGGTACGCCGGTCTGCATCTTGATCCCGAAACGGATGGTAATGTGCGCCGGATCCGGCGTGAAGCGGCCGCTGGCCTCGTCATAGCGCGACAGGGTATAGGCTACCTTGTCGGACATATCCTCGGTGCGCTTGGCCAAATAGAGTTGGGTCAGGTTATTCGACGGATCGGTGATTTTCAGCGCCATCATGTTATCGCTATTGATGGCGGTAGAGAGCACTTTCAGCCCGCCGCAGTTCGTTTCACCCACGGCCGGATAGGGGCCGATCATCTCCGCGGCCTGCGCGATACCTGAGCAGGAAGCCACCGTCAGTAAAGCCATACAAGTTTTTTTCATCATCGTCATGTTTGCCTGATGTGATAAAGGACGTCATGTCGTCAAAGTGCAGCCGGGGCAACGACGCCCCATGGCAGCCGAAAAGCGCCGCCAACGTCATCCGTGGCGAAGCAAAAAGCATCACCCAGTGTATGAATACGCGCCGTGGCGTCTACGGGGGCAATGCAAAAATTTATGACAACGGCGGGCGGCCGGGGTTCCGTCTATCCGCCGCGCCGGTCTATGAGTGTCAAGCAGGGTCAGGGCGAGAAATATTTATTTGCCAAAAAGGGGCGTTGGGGGCGGCTCGTTGGCGTAGGATCGCGCTATTGCGCCGGCGGAGCCCGACCGTCGAGCGGGCTACAGAGGAGTATATGATGCCTGATGCCATGAATATTCGCCGCCTGACGTTCGACGTCGATAAAGCGATGTCGCAGCCCACGATCCTGGAGATAGCCCAGGCCATTCACGGCTGTCCGGGCGTGAGCGCCTTTAATATTACGGTGAGCGATATCGATATCGAAACCGTCGGTATGGACATAACCATCGTCGGGAACTACCTCGATCACGATCGGCTGGTCGAGGCGATGGAGAATACCGGCGCCGCGGTGCACAGCGTCGATCAGATCGTCTGCGGCAGCGATATCGTTGAGCGTATCGCGCGGGTGCGCTGAGCATGCGCCTGCTGCGGCGGGAGAATCGGAACTACAACCTGGTCGCTCTGCTGGGCGGCGCAGTCTCCGGCACCCTGACGGCCGCGCTGCTCTCCCTGGGAACCCTGTGCGCCGGACGGGCGCTGCCCGCCTGGCCGACGCTGATGTCCATCGGGATCATCAGCGCCCTCTCCAGCGCCTTTGCCTTTTTGCTGTCGCACTATGCCGGTCTGCGCGACAGTCTGCTGCACGCCGAGCATCAGCTAAACCTGACGGTCTCCGGGCGGCTGGCCAGCGGCGTCCTGGGGCGCAAGATCCTGCGCCAGACCCTGCTGGCCACCCTGTATGCCGCGGTGTGCTATCTGCTGTTTTTCAGCCTGCCGTTTTTGATTTCCAGGCCGTTCCCGGCGCTGGCGTGGCTGCCGGGCGCCGTGACCCTGCTGCTGATCGCGGTGATCTCCGCGGCGCTGGCGCGGGTGATGCAGTCGCGTCTGCCGGCCACGCTGGGGCTGGTGCTGTCCGGCTTTGCCCTGTGCGTCCTGATTGGGACGCTGCTGCGCTACCGCTAGGACGCGCGACGGCCCGCCGCCGTTTCCGCACAGCGGCTTAGTTCCAGTCTACCGGCGTTGGCGTTTCAGCGCGGGCGCGCATGACCGCATCCTGTTCGATGCTGTGGCGATAGTCGTCCAGCGCGCTCTGCAGGCGGGCCTCGATCTGTGGTTGTTTTCCCAGTTGGTTATCGATCTCCCAGGGATCGCGTTGCAGGTTGTACAGGTATTTTGCCTGCGACTGACGATCGAAGATCATCTTCCACTCATCCTGACGCAGTGCCCACATGTCGGTGGGATCGTCCTGTTGCGGCATATCGATGGCCCAGATCATCGGGTGACGGCGATCGACGGTGCCGCCGAGAAGCAGCGATGTGATGGACTCACCGTCGATGACACGATCGTTCGCGAGGGGAAAGCCGATCAGCTCGGCCAGGGTGGGGAGGATATCGAGCCCGCTGGCCGGGGTATCGCTGACACTGCCGGGGGGAATGTGACCGCGATACTGCACGATCGCCGGTACGCGGATACCGCCCTCCCACAGGTTATCTTTACGTCCGCGTAGCCCGCCGGTTTCCCCGGCCATATTCAGCTCATACCACTTGCGGGCCTCACGGGTGACCGGGCCATTATCGCTGGTAAACAGGATCAGGGTATTCTCTTGCGCCCCCATGCGCTCGACCTGGCGCAGGATTTTACCGACCTGTGCATCCAGATAGCTAATGTTCGCGTAGTACTCCCCCGGGCCGCGATAGGGCGTATCGGCCCAGTCGGCGTAAAACAGATGAGGATGCTGGCGGGCAAAGGCGCTGATGTAGGGCTGGTACATATCGAGATACCGCTGTGGCGAGGCCAGCGGTGTGTGGACTTCAGTAAAGGCGACGTACAGGAAAAAGGGATCGCCGGGCTGTTTCCGCGCTAACCAGCTGACGGCTTCGTCGCTGACAAACTCACCGCTGATGCGCTGCACATTACCCAGTGGTTTACCGTTGCGATAAAAGTCATTGGGGTAGACCACGCCATAGCGTGGCCTTTCGGGCGCCCGATCGAGATCGCTGGTGACAAAGCCGGCCGCGTTGACCAGGGAATAGTTAAAGCCCATCTCTGCGGCCTGCGGTTGGTCGCGCCGATCGGCGCCCGCGTTAAGGTGCCACTTGCCCACCACCGCCGTATCATAGCCCTGCGCCTTCAAATAGTGGGCGATGGTCTGTTCATTACGCCCCAGCGCCACGTTTTTATTGGCCGGGATCCAGGAGCGGATGCCGGTGCGGAAAGGAGTACGTCCGGTAAGCAGACCGGCGCGTGACGGTGAACAGAGCGGTGCAGGGGCATAATATTGGGTCAGGCGTAGACCGTTAGCGGCCATGGCGTCCAGATGGGGGGTCTGTACGATGGGGTGCCCATAGCTCCCCAGATCGCCATAGCCCAGATCGTCGGCCATGATAATAATGACATTGGGGCGTTCCGCTGGCGCGGCTGCGGAGGCACTCAGCGCGGCAGCGTACAGGATGACCCCGAGCGTCGCCGCCAGCCGTGTTTTTTGCATAGTAATCACCTCTGATAACATGATGGCTTTATCCTTTAAACATCGGCGTTGAGCGTAGCGACCATCGGATCGCCCGCTCCCTATGCGCCCATTCTGTTATAACAATAACGTCAGGTGATTTCCGCCGTGAAATAACGGACGGCGCCGTTAGGCCTGCGCTAATTCCCCCTTCGCCTCCAGCCTGCCGTTGTTTGGCATCGTTATTATGATGGCCAATGATAAATTCACTCCAGCAGGGCAAAATAAAACCTTGCTCAGGCGCACGGAAAAAAATAGGCGGGATGCCGAGGGGATATGGCCGCGCCTGGCGTGGTGGAGATATGCGCGACGGCGGGCGTTGTGCCCCTCCTGGCCTCTGAGCCGGGGGTGGCTGCGAGCCGTGTGGGCGCCGACGAGGGAAGCGCCGCGCGACGTCGGGCCGCCGTGAGCGCTATTTGTCCGTTGCAACTGCGATTCCGGATAAAGGGATATAAGTATTTATTAAAATTAACTCAAGAAATGAATAATATGGAAACGATAATGCTATAAGTAAAATAAATAATCTTTTGATGTTTTATATTTTTCCTTAGTGTATTCATCCGTCGCGCGGGCGTTATTCACGTCGGGCGTCGCGTCGGGAGCCTTGCGGCTCTCCTCTTGCGGTGCAGAAAAGAGAAAAGGCGCCCCATCTTGCGATAGAGGCGCCTTTTTTCAATACATCAACCGACCGAAATCAGTTCATGCCGTATTTTTTCAGCTTCTTGCGCAGCGTGCCGCGGTTGATCCCCATCATCAGGGCCGCACGGGTCTGGTTGCCGCGGGTGTACTGCATCACCATGTCTAACAGAGGCTGTTCCACTTCAGCCAGTACCAGCTCATACAGGTCGTTGACGTCCTGACCGTTCAGTTGAGCAAAATAGTTCTTCAGTGCCTGTTTAACCGAGTCACGCAGGGGTTTTTGAGTCACCTGATCCTGAGAGTTAACGGTAGAAACGGTCAGTACGTCAGAATTTACGCGTTGTTCGAACATAGTTCTGTCAGCTCTTTTTTTACGCTAAGTTTTTCGAAGTATGCCTCCAACGCCTCCAGCTGCTCGCTGGCGTCCTCAATGGCGTTGAATGTGCGCCGAAACTGGTCATTCGGGGCGTGCGCCTGGAGATACCAGGACACGTGTTTACGGGCGATGCGCAGTCCTTTTCCCGAGCCATAAAAATCATGTAGCTCTTTGACATGCCCGGCCAATAGCCGCTTTATCTCGCCCAATGGCATGGGCGGCAGCAGCTCCCCTGTGTCCAGATAATGCTGGATTTCCCGGAAGATCCAGGGTCTTCCCTGAGCGGCGCGACCAATCATCAGAGCATCAGCTCCGGTGTAGTCGAGTACCGCCCTGGCTTTATGCGGGTCAGTTATGTCTCCGTTCGCGATGATCGGAATGGAAACATGCTGCTTAACTGTCCGAATGCTGTCGTACTCGGCCTCGCCGTTAAACAGGCAGGCACGGGTTCGGCCATGAATGGTCAGGGCCTGAATGCCACAGCGTTCAGCCAATTGGGCAATCTCGACACAGTTACGGTGCGCAGGATCCCAACCGGTGCGTATCTTGAGCGTCACCGGAACATCCACCGCGTCCACGACGGCCCGCAGGATCTGTTCCACCAGACCGGGATACTGCAGCAGGGCAGAACCGGCCAGCTTGCGATTCACTTTCTTTGCCGGACAACCCATATTGATATCGATGATCTGCGCGCCGTTATCAGCATTGATGCGGGCTGCCGCGGCCATTTCATCGGGGTCGTTACCGGCGATCTGCACGGCTCGGATACCTGGCTCATCCATATGTACCATGCGCAGACGTGACTTATCCGTCCGCCATACTTCCGGGTTGGAAGAGAGCATCTCAGAAACCGCCATGCCGACGCCCATCTCATAGCACAGGGTGCGAAAGGGCCGATCGGTAATGCCCGCCATGGGCGCGGCGATCAGACGATTTTTAAGTTGGATATTTCCGATGCGCATAGACAAAGAGTGACCATACTGTGTCCGCAAGGGCGCGTATATTACGCATTTTTGCACGGATATGAAAGGCCAAACTTTGAACAATCGACTGTTGCAGATCAATGAAATCCGTGCGCTCCGCTCGTATTTTGAAATTATTTGTTTAAAATCAATCGATTGATATAAAATGATTAAAAAGTGCGCCGATGTATTTTCTGCAAAGTTATTGCGACTGTCACGCAGGGGAAACAGTGTGTCCGAGTGAAAACGCTGCTTTTATCCGCAATTATTCGCTATTTTATGCGAGTTGAGTCTCATTTTTCTGCTTAATCTGCCGCGAAACCGTGTGGTAACCCACGGAGGGCCTCGAGGGCGGGCGGCCGCACAGCGCACCCGGCGCCTGCCTGCGCCTGAACCGGCGAGGAGGGTGCGCGCGGCGGCGCGGGTATCGTTGCACCGCCGGGCTTCCCGGGCGTAAACGGGGCGCTGTGCGCCTGAGGGCTGCCGGAGCGCTATTGCCGCAGGCGGGCGTGGTGAGGCTGATACGGGGCGCTACAGGGCGTGTGACGGCGGCGCAGACGCAGGGTGCATCGATGAGGCCCCTGTGGCGTAGGGAGAGAGTCAGCGGGCCCGCGGGCGTCGATGCCGTTGGCCGACGGACTCTGCCGGGGCGGATCTCCTGCGCGATGGGTCAATTGGCGGGGCTGACGGCGCCTGTGCGCCGTCAGTGTGGCGTCAGCGGCGTACGCCGGTGATGCGGCACCACTCCTCGCGTTCGGCCACCGGGTCCAGGGCGAACTTCTCGCGGTAGGCTTCGCAGACGCTCTCGGCCTGGCTTGCCAGAATGCCGGACAGGCCCAGCAGACCGCCCTGACGCGGCAGGCAGCCGATCAGCGGCGCCAGCTCGCGCAGCGGGCCGGCCAGGATATTGGCGACCACCACATCGGCGCTGAGAGCGGCGGGCTGATCCTTGGGCAGATAGAGCTCTAGGCGCTCGGAGACGCCGTTGCGCTCGGCGTTGTCACGGCTGGCCTGGATCGCCTGCGGATCGATGTCGATACCGATGGCGCGCGCGGCGCCCAGCTTCAGGGCGGCGATGGCCAAAATACCGGAGCCACAGCCGAAGTCGATCACCGTCTTCCCGGCCAGATCCAGACCGTCCAGCCACTGTAGGCACAGGGCAGTGGTCGGGTGGGTACCGGTACCGAAGGCCAGGCCCGGATCCAGCATCACGTTCACGGCGTCGGGCTCGGGGATCTCGCGCCAGCTCGGGCAGATCCACAGGCGGCGGCCAAACTGCATCGGGTGGAAGTTATCCATCCACTCGCGCTCCCAGTCTTTATCCTCGATCTGCTCTATCTTGTGGCGAAAGCCTGCGCCCAGCGCCGGATGGTTTTCCAGTTCGGCGATCACCGCAGACATCTCGGTCTCGGCGTCGAACAGGCCGATGACGTCGGTATCGCCCCACAGCAGGGTTTCGCCCGGCAGCGGCTCAAAGACCGGGTTGTCGTGGCTGTCCTGAAAGGTGACGGAGACGGCGCCGCTCTCCATCAGCGCATCGCTCAGGGTCTCCGCCTGGTCGCCGGTTGAGTTGATTTTAATTTGGATCCAAGGCATGGCATGTCTCTTTTTAGTCAGTTGATTCGCTGGCAGCGACCGCGGGATTCGGACGGCTGCCAAAATGGTTGCCTGCCCAGAAGGCCAGCAGGCCCAGCAGCAGGGAAGGTACGATCGGGTGCAGGTGGAATAGCTGGATCTTCAGGCTGGCCAGCAGCGCGTAGCTGGCGGCGCCGACGATCATGGAGCTCAGGGCGCCGTGCGCATTGGCCCGCTCCCAGTAGAGTCCCAGCACCAGCGGCCACAGGAACACCGCCTCCAGGCCGCCGAAGGCCAGCAGGTTAAGCCAAATGATCATCTCCGGCGGACGCCAGGCTGCCAGCAGCAGCAGGGCGCCGAGGATCAGGGTCGAAGCGGCCGAGAGGCGGGCCAGACGGCGCTCATTGTGCAGCGCCTGAGGACGCAGCCCCAGATAGAGATCTTTGACGATGGTCGCCGAGGATTGTAGCAGCTGGGCGTTGATCGTCGACATGATCGCCGCCATCGGCGCCGCTAGGAAGATCCCGGCGGCGAAGGGGGGCAGCACCCGCACCATCAGCGTGGGGATCACCATATCCGGCACCGTCAGATCCGGCAGCACCGCCCGGCCAAGGGCGCCGGCCAGGTGCATGCCGAGCATCAGCAGCGCCACCACGATGGTGCCGATGATGATGGCGCGGTGAACCGCCTTGCTGTCTTTGTAGGAGATGCAGCGGACGGCGGTATGCGGCAGACCGATGACGCCAAAGCAGACCAGGATCCAGAACGACGCCATAAACGGCAGGCTCAGGATATCGTCGGCCCCGTGGGGGGAGACCAGCTTGGGATCGATGCGCTGCAGGGTCTCTACGGCGGCGTGCATACCGCCGGCGGCGTGGATGATGCCGATCAACAGCAGCAGGGTGCCCAGCAGCATCACTACGCCCTGCATGGCATCGTTGAGCACGCTGGCGCGAAAGCCGCCGAAGGCGGTGTATAGGGCGATGGTGACCCCGAAGATCAGCAGCCCGGCGTCATAGGGAATACCGGCGGCGCTCTCCAGCAGGCGCGCGCCGCCGATAAACTGCACCGTCATCGCCCCGATAAAGGCGACCAGCAGGCTGAGGCTAGCGACCCATACCAGCAGACGGCTGCCGTAGCGCGCGTACAGCATGTCATTGAGGGTGACCGCCTGGTAGCGGCGCGCCAGAATGGCGAACTTCTTGCCCAATATGCCCAGCGAGAGCCATACGGCGGGCAGCTGGATCATCGCCAGCAGCACCCAGCCAAGACCGTATTTATAGGCCGCCCCCGGGCCGCCGATAAAGGAGCTGGCGCTGATGTAGGTGGCGGTCAGGGTCATCGCCAGGACAAATCCGCCCATCGAGCGGTCGCCCAGAAAATAGTCGTTGAGGAAGTTGCCTTTCTGGCGGCGGCGATAGGCATAAATCGACAGGCCGAACACCAAGGCGAGGTAGCCTACCAGTGGCAGGATTACGTCAGTCTGCATCATCGCTCCCCAGCGGTATGGACTTGAATATCAGGCGGACCATGGTCCAGCACAGCAGAATAAACAGCAGCGGCAGCAGCAGGCAGGCCATTTCGAACCAGTGCGGCAGACCGGTGATGCCCAGCAGGCTGTTGGGCAGGTAGCCTGCGGCAATCCAGGCGAACAGATAGACCAGCGTTAGCCCTAAGGCCCAGCGGGCTTCACGGTGCGCCTGCGCGAAACGTGCATCCATGGGATCTCCCAGTATCGGTAAGCAAACAAGCAAAAAGCAGGGAATTGTACGGCAATGCGCACACAGATGCAGCGTCGGGTTTACGCAGGAAAAACAAAAGGCCGGTTACCCGGCCTTTGAGGAACGGAGCCTAACGGAGCGTTACTTCTCCTGCAGGCCCAGCTTTTTCTCCAGGTAGTGAATGTTGCTGCCGCCGGCCTGGAAGTTGGCATCGTTCATGATCGACTGCTGCAGCTCGATGTTGGTCTTGATGCCGTCGATGATCAGCTCTGCCAGCGCATTCTTCATGCGGGCGATGGCGACGTCACGGTTTTCACCGTAGCAGATAAGCTTGCCGATCATGGAGTCATAGTACGGCGGTACGGTATAACCGGCGTAGATATGGGACTCCCAGCGAACGCCGAAGCCGCCCGGCGCATGGAAGCGGGTGATCTTACCCGGGCTGGGCAGGAAGCTCTTCGGATCCTCGGCGTTGATGCGGCATTCGATCGCGTGACCGCGCACCTGCACCTCGTGCTGTTTGATGGACAGCGGCTGACCGGCGGCGATACGCAGTTGCTCTTTGATCAGATCCACCCCGGTGATCATCTCGGTCACCGGATGCTCAACCTGGATACGGGTGTTCATCTCAATGAAATAGAACTCGCCGTTCTCAAACAGAAACTCAAAGGTCCCCGCGCCGCGGTAGCCGATATCGACGCAGGCCTTGGCGCAGCGTTCGCCGATGTAGCGGCGCAGCTCCGGGGTAATGCCCGGCGCTGGCGCCTCTTCCACCACTTTCTGGTGGCGGCGCTGCATGGAGCAGTCGCGCTCGGCCAGATAGATGGCGTTACCCTGGCCGTCGGCCAGTACCTGGATCTCGATGTGGCGCGGATTCTCCAGGTACTTCTCCATGTAGACCATGTCGTTGTTGAACGCCGCTTTGGCTTCCGCCTTGGTCATCAGGATCGACTGGGCCAGATCCTTATCGCTGCGTACGACGCGCATGCCGCGACCGCCGCCGCCGCCGGAGGCCTTGATTATCACCGGATAACCGATGCGCTTGGCGAAGGCACGGTTTTTATCCATGTCGTCGTCCAGCGGGCCATCGGAGCCGGGAACGCACGGCACGCCGGCTTTCTTCATTGCGCTGATGGCAGAGACTTTGTCCCCCATCAGACGGATGGTCTCCGCTTTGGGGCCGATGAAGATAAAACCGGAACGCTCCACCTGTTCAGCGAAGTCGGCGTTTTCAGACAGGAACCCGTATCCCGGATGGATCGCCACCGCGCCGGTGATTTCCGCCGCGGAGATGATGGCCGGGATATTGAGGTAACTTTTAACGGACTGCGCCGGGCCGATACAGATGGTTTCGTCCGCCAGCAGTACGTGTTTTAGATCGCGATCCGCCGTGGAGTGCACCGCTACGGTTTTGATCCCCAGCTCCTTACAGGCGCGCAGGATCCGCAGGGCGATTTCACCACGGTTAGCGATAACAATTTTATCTAGCATGTTCGCCCCGTTATTCGATGACCACCAACGGCTCGTCAAACTCAACCGGTTGGCCGTTTTCTACCAGGATCGCCTTAACGACGCCGGACTTATCGGCTTCGATCTGGTTCATCATTTTCATCGCTTCAACGATGCACAGCGGATCGCCGGCGTTGACCTTCTGGCCCACTTCGACGAACGCTTTGGCTTCCGGGCTCGGGGTGCGGTAGAAAGTACCGACCATCGGAGAACGGACGACATGACCGCTCAGGGCCGCGCTGCCGTTGTCGGCTGCGGCGGGGGCTGCCACGGCTGGCGCGGCGGCGACCGGGGCGGCAACCGGAGCCGGGGCTGCGGCGTAGAACGGTTGCATGGCCGGCATGGCGGCCGGGGCACGACTGATGCGTACTGATTCTTCACCTTCAGAGATTTCCAGCTCGGCGATGCCGGATTCTTCAACCAGTTCGATCAGTTTCTTGATTTTACGAATATCCATGTGTGATTCCGTACTCGTTGTTGTTACGAAGATTGTGGACGCGCGCCGCGCACAGCGGCAGACGGGCGCACGTCCCGGTTTATCATGATGCGTTCAGGCGATTAACCGCCGCCTGCAGGGCATACTCATATCCCTCGGCACCCAGACCACAAATGACCCCCACGGCGATATCGGACAGATAGGAGTGGTGGCGGAACGGCTCCCGGGCGTGCACGTTGGAGAGATGGATCTCGATAAACGGGATCTGCACCGCCAACAGGGCATCGCGCAGCGCTACGCTGGTGTGGGTAAACGCCGCCGGGTTAATCAGAATAAAATCGGTATTGCCAAACGCGGCATGGATCTGGGCGATCAGCTCATGCTCTGCATTGGACTGAACATGGCGCAGCGAAACGCCGAGCGTCTGCGCGCGCCGATCCAGGCGCGCCGCAATCTGCGCTAGCGTCAGGGTGCCGTATTTTTCCGGCTCGCGGACGCCCAGCATATTCAGATTGGGACCGTTAAGAAGCAAAATGTTGAACTTATCTGCCATTGTGCTGCTATCTCCGGCAATCAGACGAATTTTGCCAAAATAACCCGATGTCGCCGCGTTGTCACTCTTTCTCTGCCAATTTGTGGCATCGATCGGCGTATAAAGTCGGGCATTATAATGATTTCGGATCAATTCGCAGCTGAATACTGGTCGAATCAGCGAAGATATGCAACCCGCCGCCGCGGCGATCGCGACGGCACGTTAGAGGTTAGATTCTAAAAATGGCTGCAAGTTCCACTGGTTATCGCCACCATTGGCGGATTTTTTGATAACGCAATGCTAACAAGATGAGGGCGCCGAGTGCGTAAAAAAACGGCAGAGGGGAGAGCGTCTTGACCGACCACAGGTAGTGCAGCGGAGCGATAATCGCCGCCAGATAGACCAGGTTATGCAGCTTTTGCCAGCGGGGGCCCAGGGCGGACATGGCGCGCCGGGTCGAGGTCAGGGTCAGGGCCAGCAGGATCAGCCAGGCAACCAGCCCCAGCGTGAGGTAGGGACGGCGCAGCAGCTCGCTGCCCAGCAGCGCGACGTTGCCGCCCAGCTCCAGCAGCAGGTAGCTCAGCAGGTGCAGCGAAGCCCAGACAAAGCACCATATCCCCAGCAGGCGGCGGGTTCGCATCAGCAGGCTCTGGCGGGTCAGCCGCGCCAGCGGCGATACCAGCAGGGTCGCCAGCAGCAGCTTTAGCGCCATCAGTCCGGTCATGTGCTGAATGTCCTTGGCCGGATCGGCGCTGAGCCAGCCCTGGCTTGCCGCCAGCGGCAGCCACAGCAGCGGCAGGCCCGCCGCTAGCCAAATCAGCCACTTCAGCGCGGTAATCTGGGCAGGGCTCAGGCGTTTCATCAGTAGTATTTCCTCAGATCCATCCCCTGATACAGCGAGGCGACCTGATCGGCATAGCCGTTAAACGGCAGCGTCGGCTGTCGCTTGACGTCCAGAATTCCGCCGCTGCCGATCAGCCGCTCGCTGGCCTGGGACCAGCGCGGGTGGTCAACCTGCGGGTTGACGTTGGCATAAAAGCCGTACTCTTTAGGGGCGAGCAGATTCCAGGTGGTGGGCGGCGCATTTTCCACCAGACGGATATGCACGATCGATTTGATACCCTTAAAACCGTATTTCCACGGTACCGTCAGGCGGATCGGCGCCCCGTTCTGCGGCGGCAGCCCCTTGCCGTAGACCCCGACGCTGAGCAGGGTCAGCGGGTGCATGGCCTCGTCTATCCGCAGCCCTTCGACATAGGGGTACTTCAGGCCGCCGCCGATAAAGCGATCCTTTTGGCCTGGCATCTGTTCGGGATCGTACAGGGTGGTAAAGGCGACATAGCGCGCCCGGCTGGTGGGCTCAGCCTGGCGCAGCAGTTCTCCCAGCTCAAAGCCGACCCAGGGGATCACCATGGACCAGGCCTCTACGCAGCGCATGCGGTAGATGCGCTCCTGCAGCGGGAAGCGGCGCAGGATATCGTCCATATCCAGGGTCATCGGTTTGGCCACCTCGCCGTCGAGGGTGATCGTCCAGCCGTCGGTGCGCAGGGATCCCGCGTTGGCGGCCGGATCAGCCTTGTCCAGGCCAAACTCGTAGAAGTTATTGTAACCGCTGACCTTGTCTTCCGGGGTCAGCGGTAGATCGGCCTGCCAGGCGGGAGGACGGGTGAACTCCAGCGGCTTGCCCGGCGGCGCGGGCGGACGATCGTTCCCCTTAAACCAGCTGAGCAGATCGGCGTGGGCCGACGGGGTGATGGCCAGCGCTGCGGCGCTGATGCCGAGCGCTTTGAGTACGCGGCGCCGCTGGTAGAACAGATCTTCCGGGGTGACATCGGCATCGCGCAGTGTCGGGTATCGGGCCATGGTCGCACTCCTTGATAATGGGTCTTATGTGCATCATGGCAGGAAAGAGACCTGCGGTGGCGAGTATCACAAAATTGTTATACTTGGCGGCGGGAGTTCCCGCCGCGCGGTGGGGTTAGCGCAGGCGCACCAGCGTGCGTCCGGTGATGCGGTTTGCCATCAGATCGGCCGCGGCCGGGATCGCCTGCTCCAGGGTGATCTCGTTGGCGCAGCGACGGTAGAAGTCGGCCGGCAGCAGCTCGGCCAGACGCTGCCAGGCCAGGGTGCGGCGTTCGGGCGAGGCCATCACCGAGTCCACGCCCTGCAGCCGCACGTTGCGCAGAATGAACGGCATCACGGTGGTCGGCAGAGTAAAGCCGCCTGCCAGCCCACAGGCGGCGACCGTGCCGTTGCTGTCCATCTGCGCCAGCGTTTTGGCCAGCACCTCGCCGCCGACGGTGTCAACGGCGCCGCTCCAGCGCTGTTTTTCCAGCGGGCGGGCCGGGGTCTGGAAATCGGCCCGTGGCAGCACCTGCTGCGCGCCGAGCGCCAGCAGATAGTCGTGGTTCTCCTCCCGTCCGCTGACGGCCGTCACCCGATAGCCCAGGCGGCTGAGTAGCGCGACGGCGGTGCTGCCGACGCCGCCGCTGGCGCCGGTGACCAACACGTCGCCCTGCTCAGGGGGAACGCCTCCCTCTTCCAGCGCCATCACGCACAGCATGGCGGTCAGGCCGGCGGTGCCGATAATCATCGCCCGGCGGCCATCCAGCCCCTGCGGCATCGGCAGCAGCCAGTCGGCGGCGACCCGCGCCTGCTGCGCCAGCCCGCCCCAGTGATGCTCCCCGACGCCCCAGCCGGTCAGCAGTACCTCCTGGCCGGGGGCGAAGCGCGCGTCGGTACTCTGGTTCACGACCCCGGCAAAATCGATACCCGGCACCATGGGAAACTGGCGCACGATCTTGCCCTTGCCGGTGATGGCCAGCGCATCTTTGTAGTTAAGACCGGACCAGTGCACGTCGACCAGAACCTCCCCGGCGGGCAGGTCGTCGCTGTTCAGCTGTTGAATATGGGCATGGGTCTGACCGTCACGGTTGTCGAGTAGCAGCGCTTTCATGATGGGATCCTGTTGATTGAGTGGCTGAATGCCGACGCGTTTCTGCGGCGGCGATGCCTATTCTATAACAGGAATAGGGCGCCGCCCGCTACGGCAACCATCCCACCGGTGAGCGGCGTCAGATAATGTAGCCCGCGCCGCTCTATGTGCCCGAACAGCAGCCCCAGCGTCAGCCCGGCCCCGTGCAGCAGGGCGGTCACCAGGGCAAATCCCAGGCTGTAGCTCAGCCCGCCGGCGTCGGCCGGCATCTCCATACCGTGGGCATAGCCGTGGAACAGGGCGAACAGCCCGACCAGCAGGCAGCTGGGCAGCAGAGGTAGGCGTACCCGGGCGGCGACCAGCAGCCCCAGCGCCAGCACTGAGGCGGTGATGCCGAACTCGACGGCTTGCCCGGGCACCCGGTCGGTCACCTGGGTCAGGGCGCCGCCGGCGATCATGGTGAGAACGAAGGCGGCGGGCACCCACCACAGCGCCTTGCCGCCGCGCTGGGCGGCCCACAGCCCCACCGTCAGCATCGCCAACAGGTGATCGAGACCGGACAGCGGGTGGTAGACACCCGCCCAGAAGCCGTGGGTCGTCCCGGCGCCGGTGTGGGCCAGCGCCGGCGCCGCGGCGCACAGCAGCAGGCTCAGGCCGCCCGTGAAAGATAATTTTTTCATAGGATATCCCTGTCAGTTAATCATTGTGTTTATGTGTAATCCATTGTATTGCAAGGTGATTTTTTGCAATCCTTCCCGGTGTTGTAAAGCGCGGCGGCGATGAACCCGGACGGTAAATGTCAAAACTGTGGCGTATCCGACATTTTGTGCGCCCTCTGAGGTCGTTTGTATTAAAAGGAAAAATTAGATCTGCAAAAACAATTTATATAAATGATGATATGGTCGACGTCGGAATTGTTTACTATTGAGGCAGACGCCTCTCCCGGGCGGCGGCGCGCGCAGAGGGCGTCTTTTTTTCACGGCGATGACGCTTAACGGAATGGGCAGGGTCAGGGATGCGTATTACAACCAAATTCTTTGCCTTCATTACCTTACTGGTGGCATTAGGGATGTTTCTGATGCTGCTGGGCAGCACCTATAGCTTTTACAACCAGACCCACCAGCGCGCGGAGACCCAGCTTAATATCCTGACGGCGATGATCGACCAGCAGCTGTTGACCGAATCCCGCGACAGCGTAAAGCGCTGGCTGCCGGTGATGATGCGATCGGCCGGTGCCGTTGAGCTGGCGGTTTATCACGATGATCGCCAGGTCTATTACCATCACCTGCCCGCGCTGTATAACCCGTGGCGTACCAACGATAACCTGCGTAGCTTTGAGTCGCCGCTGCTGCAGCACCCGGGCTATCGCCTGAAGATGGTCTACATTGAGCCGACGGCCAGCTACAGCCACTCGCTGGAGCGCATGTTCCCGCTCTCGCTCTCCATTGGGGTTATGGTGATCATGCTGTTTATCGCCTATCGCTGGCTGCGTGGACAGACCCAGGGGATCGAGCGGCTGGAGCGCCGGGCGCGTCGCATTCTGTCCGGCGATCGCGATCTGCGGGCGGGCGGGGTCGGCGAGTTTCCCGCCAGCGCCAGCAGCGCGCTCGACTGCCTGCTCTCCGAGCTGTCCGATGCGCGCGAAGAGCGCAGCCGGATCGATTCGCTGATCCGTGCTTTTGCCGCGCAGGACTCACGCACCGGGTTGAATAACCGCCTGTTCTTCGATAATCAGCTGACCACCCTGCTGGAGGATGACGGAGCCCACGGCGTGGTGATGATCCTGCGCCTGCCGGATCTGGAGGCGTTGGCCAGCCAGCCGGGACGGCGCCAGCGCGAAGAGTTTCGCTATGCGCTGACCAATATGCTGTCGACCTATGTCATGCGCTATCCCTCCGGCCTGCTGGCCCACTATTTTCAGAATAACTTTGCCGTACTGCTGCCGCATCGCTCGTTGAAAGAGGCGGAGGGCTTCGCCGCCCAGCTGTTGGCCTCGCTGGCGGCCATCCCCTCCGCGCCGGGGGTGATTGCCGATGAGGTGCTGCATATCGGGATCACCCTGTACCGCGCCGGCGAGCAGGTGGAGTCGGTGATGGATCGCGCCGAGCAGGCGGCGCGCAGCGCGACCCTGCAGGGTGGTAACGGATGGTTTGTCGATCCGATTCCACAGCCGGAGATGGTGCGCGGCAGCGTGCGCTGGCGTACCCTGCTGGAGCAGACCCTGGCGCGCGGCGGGGCGCGGCTGTTCCACAAACCCGCGGTGACGGTGGATGGGCGGGTGCATCACCATTACATCTTGCCGTACATCTATGACGGCAATCAGCCGATCCCCAGCGCCGAATTTATGCCGCTGGTACAGCAGCTGGGGCTGGCGGAACGCTTCGATCGTCAGATGGTCAGTCAGATTATTCCGTTGTTGCGTCGCCTGCCGGGACAAAGGCTGGCCTTTCCACTGACGGTTGACTCATTATTACAGCGCAGCTTTCAGCGCTGGCTGCGTGACACCCTGCTGCAGAGTGAGCGCCCGCTGCGCCAGCGCATCCTGATCGAGCTGAGCGAGGCGGACGTCTGCGCCCACCAGGCGCGGCTGGCCCCGATCCTGCGTCTGCTGCGCGGACTGGAGTGTCAGGTGGTAGTCTCTCAGGCTGGGCTGCGCATCGTCAGCACCACCTATATCAAGCCGCTGCAGGTGGCGCTGGTGAAGCTGCACCCGGCGCTAGTGCGCAATATTGACCGGCGTATCGAAAACCAGCTGTTTGTGCAGAGTATCACCGGCGCCTGCGAGGGCACCATCGCGCAGGTCTTCGCCACCGGGGTGCGCAGCAAAGAGGAGTGGCGAGTCCTCAGGGAAAAAGGGATCGCCGGCGGGCAGGGGGATTTTTTTGCAAAATCGCGACCGGTTCTCTAGTTGGAAAAAATATTGTGACGGATAATGAATTGCGCTTTTTGTCAGGGAAAATTCACGTAGAATAGCGTGTAATCTGCGCTTATACGGTTGGTGGGCGCTTACGCGCCGCCCGGCGCATATCGTCGGAGTCCTCCCGAAGCGCGGGAAAACGACGCAGGTTTCCCGCACGCTGTGCCGTTGAAATATGATTTATCTGAATTATTGATGCGCTGTGTTGCGGCCGGTAACGGATGCGTGGTGCGGTAACGTGGCGATGTGGGGCGTGCTATCGTCTTCGGGGCAGCGTTTCCCCGTTTGCGTCGGCGTTCCAGCGTGGTGTCATGATAAATACCACTCTAATCTGTTGAATGGTAAACGCGGTGTAATTTTTCACCGGAGCAGGACGTTTTTGCGCCTTGTCGCTGTTCCGCGTGGTTGGTAAAGTAAGCGGATTTTATTTTTCGCCTCCAGCTTTCAGGATTATCCTTCAGTTATGTTTAAAAAATTTCGTGGCATGTTTTCCAATGACTTGTCCATCGACCTGGGTACTGCCAATACCCTGATTTATGTTAAAGGACAAGGCATTGTTTTGAATGAGTCTTCCGTGGTCGCCATTCGCCAGGACCGCGCCGGTTCTCCGAAAAGCGTTGCCGCCGTGGGGCATGAAGCGAAGCAGATGCTCGGCCGTACGCCGGGTAATATCGCCGCCATCCGCCCGATGAAAGACGGCGTGATTGCCGACTTCTTTGTCACCGAGAAGATGCTGCAGTACTTCATCAAGCAGGTGCACAGCAATAGCTTCATGCGCCCGAGCCCGCGCGTGCTGGTGTGCGTGCCGGTCGGCGCCACGCAGGTTGAGCGCCGCGCCATCCGTGAGTCTGCCCAGGGTGCCGGTGCCCGCGAGGTGTTCCTGATCGAAGAGCCGATGGCGGCCGCGATCGGCGCCGGCCTGCCGGTTTCCGAGGCGACGGGATCCATGGTGGTGGATATCGGCGGCGGTACCACGGAAGTGGCGGTGATCTCCCTCAACGGCGTGGTGTACTCCTCCTCCGTTCGCATCGGCGGCGACCGCTTTGACGAAGCGATCACTAATTATGTGCGCCGTAACTACGGTTCGCTGATCGGCGAGGCGACCGCGGAGCGCATCAAGCATGAGATCGGCTCCGCCTATCCGGGCGATGAGGTGCGTGAGATCGAAGTGCGCGGCCGTAACCTGGCTGAAGGGGTTCCGCGCGGCTTTACCCTCAACTCCAATGAAATCCTGGAGGCGCTGCAGGAGCCGCTGACCGGCATCGTTAGCGCGGTGATGGTGGCGCTGGAGCAGTGCCCGCCGGAGCTGGCCTCCGATATCTCCGAACGCGGCATGGTGCTGACCGGCGGCGGCGCGCTGCTGCGTAACCTGGACCGTCTGCTGATGGAAGAGACTGGGATCCCGGTCGTGGTGGCCGAAGATCCGCTGACCTGCGTGGCGCGCGGCGGCGGCAAGGCGTTGGAAATGATCGACATGCATGGCGGTGATCTGTTCAGCGAAGAGTAATCTCTCTGCGGCGGGCGCGGGCGTCCGCCGGGGATGATATGAATGCCGGACACCGGGCGGGGCGATCTCCCTGTCCGGTGTTCGTGTATCGCGCGATCGCTACATGCGCGGGGCTGCGCGCGGCGCGGCCCCGACGTCGAGGATAACGCAATTTTATGAAGCCGATATTCAGCAGGGGTCCTTCCCTGCAACTGCGACTTTTTTTGGCGGTGGTGGTGGCGGTAGGACTGGTGGTGGCTGACAGCCGTTTGGGCATGTTTCAGCAGATCCGCGCCTACCTCGATACCTCCGTGAGTCCGTTCTATTATCTGTCCAACGGTCCCCGTCAGTTCCTGGATACCCTCTCCAATACCTTCGCCACCCGCGATCGGCTGGAGCTGGAGAACCGGGCGCTTCGTCAAGAACTCTTATTAAAAAACAGCGATCTGCTGCTACAGGGACAATTGAAGCAGGAAAACGCGCGCCTGCGCGAACTGTTGGGGTCGCCGCTGCGTCAGGATGAACACAAGATGGTGACCCAGGTCATCTCTGCGCTGCCCGATCCCTACAGCGATCAGGTGGTGATCGATAAGGGCAGCAGCAGCGGTGTTTACTTCGGTCAGCCGGTGATCAGCGACAAAGGGGTGGTCGGCCAGGTAGTGGCGGTCGGTAAAGCGACCAGCCGGGTGCTGCTGATCTGCAACGCCTCCCATGCGCTGCCGATCCAGGTGCTGCGCAACGATATCCGCGTGCTGGCCGCCGGTAACGGCTGCAGCGACGATCTGCAGCTGGAGCACCTGCCGGCGAATACCGATATTCGCGTCGGCGATGTGCTGGTGACCTCCGGCCTGGGCGGCCGCTTCCCGGAGGGCTACCCAGTGGCGGTGGTTTCATCGGTGAAGGTGGATAACCAGCGGGCCTATACGGTGATCAAGGCGCGGCCGACCGCCGGTCTGCAGCGCCTGCGCTACCTGCTGCTGCTGTGGAGCGGCGATCGCGACGGCACCCTGCCGCTGCCGCCGGATGCGGTACAGCGGGTGGCCAACGAGCGCCTGATGCAGATGATGCCGCAGGTGCTGCCGCCGCCGTCGGCGATGGGGCCACCGGCGCCGCCGCCCGCATCGAACGCCGGATCTGCGCCGACGCCTCCCGCCGCCCCCGCGGCGGGAAGTGCGAAGCCGGCCGTCGCGCCGGGTACGGCGGCACAGGGCCGTAAACAGGAGGTGCGTTGATGTCGGGATACCGTAGCCATGGACGCTGGATTATCTGGCTGTTCTTCCTGCTGGCCTATGTGCTTCAGATCATGCCCTGGCCGGATAATATCGCCATGTTTCGCCCCAACTGGCTGGCGCTGTTTCTGATTTACTGGACCATGGCGCTGCCGCACCGGGTTAACGTCGGCACCGGCTTTCTGCTGGGGCTGGGGTGGGATCTGATCCTGGGGTCAACTCTGGGGATCCGCGCGCTGGCCTTTAGCCTGCTGGCCTATCTGGTGGCCTTTAAGTTTCAGCTGCTGCGCAATATGGCGCTGTGGCAGCAGGCCCTGATGGTCATGGTGCTGACGGCGGCGATGGACATCGTGATTTTCTGGGGGAGTTTGTGGTCACGAGCGCAGCATTCCGCCCGGAAGTATTCTGGAGTAGTGTAGTGAACGGGCTGCTATGGCCGTGGCTGTTCCTGCTGATGCGTAAGGTGCGCCGCCAGTTTGCCGTGCAGTGACGGCGCGCGGCGGCGCTGAATACAGGGTTATCGAAAGCGTATGTGTGAAATCTATCTGGCCTCTGGCTCCCCGCGTCGGCGCGAACTGCTGACGCTGATGGCGATTCCCTTTGAGCGTTTAACGCTGACAGTGGAGGAGCAGCGCCGCCAGAACGAGGCGCCGCTGGCGTATGTTTGTCGCCTGTCGCGTGACAAGGCGCAGGCCGGCGTGGCCGCCGCGGCGCAGGATCGTCCGGTGCTGGGGGCGGATACCATCGTGGTACTCGACGGCGAGGTGCTGGAGAAGCCGCAGGATCCGGCGCAGGCGGCGCTGATGCTGCGGCGCCTGTCCGGGCGTAGCCATCAGGTGATCACGGCGCTGACCCTGGCCGATCGGCGAGACTGCCTCAGCTGTCACGTGGCGACCGAGGTGACCTTCTGTCCCCTGAGCGAGGCGCAGATCGCCGACTATGTGGCCAGCGGCGAGCCGCTGGACAAGGCCGGCGCCTACGGCATTCAGGGCAAGGGGGGCTGTTTCGTCCGCGCGATCAACGGCAGTTACCATGCGGTGGTGGGACTGCCGCTGGTGGAGACCCGCGAGCTGCTGGCACGCTTTATGGCGTTAAAGGATGTGAGGAGAGAGCATGACAACTGAACTGTTGGTTAACGTTACCCCATCGGAAACGCGCGTAGCCTATATCGATGGCGGTATCCTGCAGGAGATCCATATTGAGCGCGAGTCCAAGCGCGGCATCGTCGGCAATATATACAAAGGGCGCGTGAGCCGGGTTTTGCCCGGAATGCAGGCGGCCTTTGTAGATATTGGTCTGGAGAAGGCGGCGTTTCTGCACGCCTCCGATATCATGCCGCACACCGAGTGCGTTGCCGGTGACGAACAGAAGAACTTTCACGTGCGCGATATCGCCGAGCTGGTGCGTCAGGGACAGGATCTGATGGTGCAGGTGGTGAAGGATCCGCTGGGGACCAAGGGGGCGCGGCTGACCACCGATATTACCCTGCCGTCGCGCTATCTGGTGTTTATGCCGGGGGCCAGCCACGTCGGGGTATCGCAGCGCATCGACAGCGAGGCGGAGCGTGAGCGCCTGAAGGCGATCGTCGCCCCGCACTGCGACGAACTGGGCGGCTTTATTATCCGCACGGCGGCGGAGGGGGCCGACGACGAGGAGCTGGCGCAGGACGCCGCTTTTCTCAAGCGCCTGTGGATCAAGGTGATGGAGCGCAAGCGGCGCAATAAGACCAAGTGCACGCTGTACGGTGAGCTGGCGCTGGCGCAGCGGGTGCTGCGCGACTTTGCCGGGGCTCCGCTGGATCGCATCCGGGTGGACTCGCGTCTGACCTACGATCTGCTGCAGGACTTCACCCGCGAATACATGCCGGAGATGACCCCCTGCCTGGAGCTGTACAGCGGTAAGCAGCCGATCTTTGACATGTACGATGTGGAGAACGAGATCCAGCGGGCGCTGGAGCGTCGGGTGGAGCTGAAGTCGGGCGGCTATCTGATCATCGATCAGACCGAGGCGATGACCACCATCGACATTAACACCGGCGCCTTCGTCGGCCACCGCAATCTGGATGAGACCATCTTCAATACCAACATAGAGGCGACCCAGGCCATTGCCCGCCAGCTGCGCCTGCGTAACCTGGGCGGCATCATCATCATCGACTTTATCGACATGAGCGGCGAGGATCACCGGCGCCGGGTGCTGCACTCCCTGGAGCAGGCTCTCAGTAAGGATCGGGCAAAAACCAGCATCAATGGCTTTTCGCAGCTAGGCTTGGTAGAGATGACCCGTAAGCGTACCCGTGAGAGCATCGAGCACGTGCTGTGCGGCGAGTGCCCTACCTGTCACGGCCGCGGTACGGTGAAAACCGTGGAGACGGTGTGCTACGAGATCCTGCGCGAGATCGTGCGGGTACACCATGCCTATGACAGCGATCGCTTCCTGGTGTATGCCTCCCCGGCGGTGGGCGAGGCGCTGAAGAGCGAAGAGTCCCACGCTCTGGCGGAGGTCGAGCTGTTTGTCGGCAAACAGGTTAAAGTACAGATTGAGCCGCTCTACAGTCAGGAGCAGTTCGACGTGGTGATGATGTAACGGCGCTGACGCCGGGGACGGGATCGATCCGCTGGGTCATGTTTGAACGATAGGAGAACTGCGTGAGGCGACTGCCCGGTTACCTGCTGGCAACGCTGGCGACCCTGATAGTGCTGGTCGCTTTGCTGGTGAGCGGGCTGCGTTTACTGCTGCCGCACATCGACAGCGTGCGCCCGCAGATCGCCGCGCGCCTCGGCCAGTTTATCGGCGCGCCGCTGACCATCGGCGCGCTGAGCGCCAGCTGGCAATCCTTTGGCCCCACGCTAGAGGCGCGCGACATCGCCCTGCAGGGGGCGCAGGGGCAGCTGCAGGTACGGCGCATGACGCTGGGGCTGGATGTCTGGCAGTCGCTGCTGCACGCGCGTCCGCAGTTTCGCGATCTGACGTTTTATCAGCTGCAGGCCAGCACCGATCGCCCGCTGGTGCGCGAAGAGGGCCATGGCGGCCTGAAGCGCGACGAGCTGAGCAACATCTTCCTGCGCCAGTTTGACCACTTTACCCTGCGCGACAGTCGCCTGAGTTTCCCCTCGCCCTCGGGCACCCAACTGCAACTGACCATTCCGCAACTGACCTGGCTGAACAGCCCGGATCGTCATCGTGCCGAGGGTGAGGTGAGTTTTACCACCCCACAGGGGCAACATGGCACCCTCCAGGTCCGCATGGATCTGCGCGATAAAAACGGCTTGCTCAGCGATGGTGAACTCTACCTACAGGCGCAGCAGATCGACCTTACCCCCTGGCTGAGCCGTTGGGTCAACCGCAACACCGGGGTGAGCGGCGCTGACTTCAGCTTAGATGCCTGGTTGACCATCCATAAAGGCGAGATGCAGGCGGCGCAGATCCGTCTGCGTGACGGCCAGGCTGACTGGCAAGCGTCCAGCCAGCGCCACCGTTTAACCGTCGATGATCTGACGCTGCGTGCCGCGCGTTACCAGGATGGCTGGCGCCTGGATGTCCCGCGCCTGAATCTGGCGACGGATGGCCAATCTTGGCCGGCAGGGAGTCTGAGCCTGCTCTACCTGCCCAGGCAGGGGACGGCGCAGGATGAAGAGCTGCGGCTGCGGGCCACCGATCTGCAGCTGGCGCGCATTACGCCGCTGCTGCCGACCTTCAGCTTCCTGTCTCCGGCGCTGGTGGAGCCGCTGCAGCGTCTGCAGCCGCAGGGGTACATCAGCCGGGTGGGCGTCGATATTCCGCTGCAGCATCCCGAGCGCAGCCGGGTGCTGGCCGATTGGCGCGGCGTCAGCTGGCAGCCCTGGAAGCTGCTGCCCGGCATCGATCGCTTCAGCGGCTCCCTGAGCGGCAGCGGGCAGGATGCTCGGCTGCGTTTCACCCTGAAAGACAGTACGCTACCTTATGCTGCGATGTTCCGGGCGCCGCTGTCGGTGCAGCGCGCCAGCGGCGCGGTCAACTTTACCCGCGATGCTCAGGGGTGGACGCTGAGCGGACAGGATGTGGATGTGCAGGCGCGCGCCCTGTGGAGTCACGGCGGCTTTCGCTACCATCAGCCGACGACGGGGCCGGCGCTGCTCAGTATTCTGGCCGGGATTCGCCTGACGGACGCCCGCGAGGCCTGGCGCTATTTCCCCGAGCCACTGATGGGAACGGCGCTGACGGACTACCTGAGCGGGGCGCTGGAGGGGGGCGCGGTGGAGAACGCCACGCTGCTGTATGACGGCGATCCGCAGCAGTTCCCCTATCCGCACCACGACGGTCAGTTTCAGGTCTATGTGCCGCTGCGCCAGGCCACCTTCCGCTTTCAGCCGGACTGGGCCCCGCTGACCGATCTGTCCATCGACCTCAATTTCCTGAACGACGGACTGTGGATGTTTGCCCCGTCGGCCCATCTGGGGGCGGCGCGCGGCAGCGCTATTCACGCGGATATCCCGCAGTATGGCGCCGAGCGCCTGCTGATCCGCGCCGGAGTGTCCGGCAGTGGCAAGGCGGTGCGCGACTATTTCATGCTGTCGCCGCTGAAAAGCTCCGTGGGCGCGACGCTGGATGAGCTGCAGGTGGGCGGCGACGTGACGGGGCGCCTGGATCTGGATATTCCGCTCGACGGTGGCGATACCCGCGCCCGCGGAGAGGTGCGCCTGGACAATAACTCACTGTTTATCAAGCCCCTCGGCAGCCAGATGCAGGGGGTCAGCGGCGCGTTTCGCTTCGACGATGGTCGCCTGCAGAGCGATCGGCTGCGCGCCCACTGGCTGGGGCAGCCGCTGACGCTGCAGTTTGCCACCGTACCCCAGGCCGATCGGTATCAGGTCGCGGTCGATCTGAATGGCGACTGGCTGCCGGCCCGTCTGCCGTGGCTGCCGTCGGGTATGGATACGCGTCTGCAGGGGAACGCCCCCTGGCAGGGTAAGGTGGCGATCGATCTGCCTGACCGCGGCGCCAGCCGCTATCAGGTCGACGTCGAGGCTGACCTGCGCGCGGTGGCCAGTACGCTGCCCGCGCCGCTGACGAAAGCGGCCGGCGCGGCCCAGCGGCTGAAGGTTAACGCCGACGGCGATATGGTGGGCTTTACGCTCAACGGCAGTCTGGGCCGCGACAGCCATTTTGCCGCGAACGTGGCGCTCGGCCCGCGCGGCGTGGCGCTGGACAGCCTGAGCTGGGACAGCCAGAGCAGCGCTGCGCCGCAGACGCAGCCCGGTCAGGCCACGCTGCGCCTGCCGCCGCTGGACGGCGCCGGGTGGCTGGCCCTGCTAGCGGCGCCGCTGTCGTCGCAGTTGGATAGCCGCAGCGTGCTGCGTCTGCCGGCGCAGATAACCCTTTCTACGCCGCGGCTGCTGCTGGGTGGGCAGGCCTGGCACCAGCTGAGCCTGGCGCTGACGCGCCAGGGGGAGACGACGCATCTGCGCGCCGATGGCCGCGAAATCCGCGGTACCGCGCGTCTGGGCGCCGGGCAGCTGAGCGCTGCGCTGGACTTTCTGTACTACGATCCCCAGCCGATGATGCCGGGGAGCGCGGCGCCCATCGCCCGGCCGGTCGCCGGTCAGCCGCCCCTGTTTCGCCGCTGGCCGGCCATGCAGCTGCGCTGTCAGTCGTGCTGGTTTATGGGGCAAAACCTGGGGAAAGTGGCCGCCGATATGCGGGTGGAGGGAGATACCCTGCGGCTGACGGATGGCCTGCTGGACAGCGGTAACACTCGTCTGACGCTGAGTGGCCGCTGGCAGCAGCAGGACGGCATCAGCCGGACGCAGATCAGCGGGGTGCTGCAGGGGGCGAACCTGACGGACAGCGCGGACTTTTTTGGCCAGACCCTGCCGCTGAAGCAGTCCGCCTTTAAGGGCGAGTACGATCTCCGCTGGCAGGGGGAGCCCTGGCAGCCGCGCGTAGAGACGCTGGATGGCGCGCTGCGGGTGAGCCTGGGCAAGGGGGTGCTTGAGAGCATGGATACCGGGCGCGCCGGTCAGCTGCTGCGCCTGGTGAGCTTTGATGCTCTGCTGCGCAAGCTGCGGCTGGACTTTAGCGACACCTTCGGCGAAGGCTTCTACTTCGATGGCATCAAGGGGCATATCGCCCTACAGCACGGGGTGATGTCGACGGACGATCTGCTGATCGATGGCCTTTCTGCGGACGTGGCGATGAACGGCACGGTGAACCTGGTGACCCAGCGGATCGATATGCAGGCGGTGATCGCGCCGGAGCTGTCGGCGACGGTCGGCGTGGCCACCGCCTTTGCCGTTAACCCGGTGGTGGGGGCCGCGGTCTTTGCCGCGTCAAAAGTGCTGGCGCCATTGTGGAATAAAATATCGCTGATACGCTACAACATAAGCGGCGGGCTCGACAGCCCGACGATCCATGAAGTGTTACGTCAGCCGAAGAAGGAGAAGGCACAATGAGGAATGCCAACGTCGCCTTACTGCAACTGTGTAGCGGTGAAAACAGCCGCGCCAACCTGGCGCAGATTGAGCAGCAGTTGAAGCAGCTCAACGGCAATATCAGGCTGGCGCTGACCCCGGAGAATGCGCTGCTGTTCAGCGACGCCGCGGGGTACCGCCAGCACGCCGAGCGGGAGGGTGACGGTCCGCTCCAGGCGGCGGTGCGCGAGCTGGCGCGCCGCTACGGGGTGTGGCTGTTGGTCGGTTCGATGCCGCTATACAGCCGCGAGGACGCCGGCTGCATTACCTCAAGTAGCCTGCTGTTTGATGACGGCGGCGCGCTGCGCGCCCGCTACGACAAGCTGCACATGTTCGACGTCGAGGTGCGTGACGCGCATGGCCGCTATCGTGAGTCTGACGTTTACCGCCATGGCGAACTGCTGACGGTGGTGGATACGCCTGTGGGGCGTCTGGGGATGACCATCTGCTACGATCTGCGCTTTCCCGGACTGTTCCAGGCGCTGCGCGCGCAGGGGGCGGAGCTTATCTCGGTGCCGGCCGCCTTTACCCGGGTGACGGGCGAGGCGCACTGGGAGGTGCTGCTGCGCGCCCGGGCGATTGAAAACCAGTGCTATATCCTGGCGCCGGCCCAGGTCGGCAGCCACGGCGCGACCCGGCGTACCTGGGGCCACAGCATGGCGGTGGACGGCTGGGGCCGCGTGCTGCAGCAGAACGCCGATGCCGTACGGCCGATAAAGATTAAAGTGAACACCAACTCACTGAGCGTGCTGCGCGGGCAGATGCCGCTGGCACAGCACAACCGATTCCAGCCTGAGCTGATCCATCTTCACCAAGGGTAAAAACACCATGAGTCTGACGTTTGTCAGTGAGCAGTTACTGGCTGCCAATAACCTGAATCATCAGGATTTATATAATGTCTTGGGGCAGTTGAACGCCCGCCGCCTGGACTATGCCGATCTCTATTTTCAGTCCAGCGTC
This sequence comes from Edwardsiella sp. EA181011, assembly GCF_000800725.1. Classification (NCBI taxonomy): domain Bacteria; kingdom Pseudomonadati; phylum Pseudomonadota; class Gammaproteobacteria; order Enterobacterales; family Hafniaceae; genus Edwardsiella; species Edwardsiella sp. EA181011. The sequence continues at coordinate 1,097,686 of NZ_CP011364.1, forward strand.
CACGAATCCTGGGTATTGGAAGATCGCATCATTAAAGAGGGCTCTTACCATATCGATCAGGGGGTGGGGGTGCGGGCCATCCACGGTGAAAAGACCGGGTTCGCCTATGCCGATCAGATAACCCTGCAGGCGCTGACCCAGAGTGCCCACGCCGCGCGCAGCATCGTGCGTGAGCAGGGCGATGGGCGGGCGCACACCCTGGGAGGGCTCAAGGCAGTTTCCCGCTACGGCACGCACTCCCCGCTCGATAGCCTGCCGCGCGAGGAGAAGATCGCGCTGCTGGCGCAGGTCGATCGGGTGGCGCGGGCGGCCGATGCCCGGGTTCAGGAGGTGAACGCCAGCCTGACCGGGGTGTATGAGCTGGTGCTGGTGGCCGCCAGCGACGGCACGCTGGCGGCGGACGTACGGCCGCTGGTGCGCCTCTCCGTCAGCGTGCTGGTAGAGCAGGATGGCCGCCGTGAGCGCGGCAGCAGCGGCGGCGGCGGCCGCTTTGGCTATGACTACTTCCTGACCCCCCGTGACGGCGAGGTGTGTGCCGATGCTTATGCGCGCGAGGCGGTACGCATGGCGCTGGTCAACCTGCACGCCAAGGCGGCGCCAGCCGGTACCATGCCGGTGGTGCTCGGCGCCGGCTGGCCGGGGGTGCTGCTGCACGAGGCGGTCGGCCACGGGCTGGAGGGGGACTTTAACCGGCGCGGCACCTCCGTGTTCAGCGGTCAGCTGGGCCAGCAGGTGGCCTCGCCGCTGTGTACCGTGGTGGACGACGGTACGCTGGAGGCGCGGCGCGGCTCGCTGGCGGTGGACGACGAAGGGGTGCCCGGCCAGTACAACGTGCTGATTGAGAACGGAGTGCTGCGCGGCTATATGCAGGATAAGCTCAACGCCCGCCTGATGGGGATGGCGCCGACCGGCAACGGCCGCCGCGAATCCTATGCCCACCTGCCGATGCCGCGGATGACCAACACCTATATGCTGGCCGGCGAGAGCACGCCGCAGGCGATTATCGAGAGCGTGGAGTATGGGTTGTATGCCCCTAACTTCGCCGGTGGTCAGGTCGATATCACCTCCGGTAAGTTTGTCTTCTCCACTTCGGAAGCCTATCTGATCGAGAAGGGACGGATCACCCATCCGGTGAAGGGGGCGACCCTGATCGGCTCCGGCATTGAGGTGATGCAGCAGATCTCGATGGTCGGCAACGATCTAGCGCTGGATAAGGGCGTCGGGGTCTGCGGCAAAGAGGGGCAGAGCGTGCCGGTCGGCGTCGGCCAGCCGACGCTGAAGCTGGATGCGATGACCGTCGGCGGCACCGCCTGAGTTCGGCGCGATTCGCCACGGTATGTCCCGCGGGCCGGCATTTGCCGGCCCGCGCTATTTCTCCTGGCGGGTATCGCGGAAGGTGTCTGCCATCTGGGCAAAATAGTCGCTTAGGTACTCTAGACAGAGACGCAGCTTGACGGGCAGGTGTGCCTTTTGGGCGTACAGCGCATACACCGGGCGCGGGGTGGACTGGTACTGGGGGAACAGGATCTCGACCTCTTTACGCCGCACCGCGTCGATCACCCACATCAGCGGCAGATAGGTGATCCCGGCCCCGGCGTTCAGCCAGCTCAGCAGGGTCTGAGCATCATTGGTGTGGAAGCGTCCGCTGGGCATCAGCCGCAGCGACTCCCCCTCCGGGGCGATCAGCGTCAGGTCGTGGGCGGGCTGGCCGCTAAAGTTGAGCCAGCTATAGCTGCCCAGCTCGGCGGGACTCTCCGGGGTTCCGTGTCGCTGCAGGTAGCCTTTGGCGGCGCAGATCACCATGGGCATGGCGCCCAGGGCGCGGCAGAACAGGCGTGAGTCCTGGAGATCGCCGGCGCGGACTACCAGATCCAGCCCGTCGGCGATCAGGTCGGGCGCCGGGACGCCGGTGACCAGGTTGACCGACAGCCCGGGATATTCGGCCAGCATCCGGGCGCTGATCGGCGCCAGAACGTTTTGCGCCATGGTGGCCGAGCAGCCGATGCGCAGGGTGCCGCTGGGGGTATTGTTATAGGCGTACAGCTGTTCGTGCACCTCCTGGGCCTCCTGCAGCATCTTGCGACAGCCCTGATAATAGATGCGTCCAGCTTCGGTCAGGCTGATGCGGCGGGTGCTGCGGTTGAGCAGCCTGATCTGCAGGGCGCGCTCCAGCTTGGTAATGGTCTGGCTGATGGATGACACGCTCATCGCCAGCTGCGCTGCGGCGCCGGTAAACGAGCCGCACTCGACCACCCGAGCGAAGATGGCCATACGCTTTAATCGCTCCATTTTTAATCCTGTCTTAATGGTGGTGGCCGAATTCAGAACCATCTGCCTGTTTTATGCGCATTTTTTCTTATCGACAATAGATAATCACCGCTGATTGTTTATTTACAATAAAAAGTGATTTGCGTCACAGATTATATATCCACGCGGCGCATTAGGCTAACATGTCCCTGCGCCGCCGATGTCGGGGCGCATCTGTTCCGCCCTGCGCCTGCGGCGCACATCGCGTAACCGCCACCCCTTTTCTCTGTCCGCCGTCTTTTGTCGTCAGCTTCGTGCGGGCATGCGTCGTTAAGTAAGGATTTTGCCATGGGAACGCTGCCCGTGATGGTGCTGTTTGGCCTCTCTTTTCCGCCGGCCTTTTTTGCGCTGCTGGCGGCTCTGCCCTTGTTCTGGCTGCTGCGGCGTCTGCTGCAGCCCAGCGGGCTGTACGACATGATTTGGCACCCCGCGCTGTTTAACTGCGCGCTGTACGGGTGTCTGTTTTATCTGGTGAGCTGGCTTTTTATCTGAAGGGGGTTTTGTGAAGCGTTGGATTGGACGCATGACGCGAGTGGCCATTACGCTGGCCTTACTGGCGCTGGCCGCGCTGGCGGTCTTCAAGGCCTGGGTGTTCTATACCGCCTCTCCCTGGACGCGGGACGCGCGTTTCAGCGCCGACGTGGTTGCCATCGCCCCCGACGTCAGCGGGCTGGTGGAGAACGTGCAGGTACAGGATAACCAGCGGGTGGCGCAGGGGGCGGTGCTGTTTCGCATCGATCCGCAGCGCTACCGCGCGGCGCTGGCGCAGGCCGAGGCGGACGAGCGCTACTATCAGGCGCTGGTGACGGAGAAACGGCGAGAGTCGCAGCGCCGGGCCGAGCTGGGTGGGCGCATCGTCGCCCAGGAGAGCATCGATCTCGCCTACAGCGCGCTGGCGGCGGCCGAGCAACAGTTGGCCCGAGCGCAGGCGACCCGAACCTTGGCGCAGCTGGATCTGGAGCGCACGGTGGTGCGGGCGCCGGCCAGCGGCTGGGTGACCAACCTGCAGGTTCACGGCGGCGAGTTTATCAACCGCGGGGTTAACGCCGTGGCGCTGATTAAGCAGAACAGCTTTTACGTGCAGGCCTATATGGAGGAGACCAAGCTGGCCGGAGTGCGCCGCGGCTCACCGGCGCAGATCACCCCGCTGGGCAGCGATCGCATTCTGCACGGCACGGTAGACAGCATCTCCGCCGGGGTCAACGACAGCAGCGCGACGCCGGGGCGCAAAGGGCTGGCGACGGTGGACTCCAATCTGGAGTGGGTACGTCTGGCGCAGCGGGTGCCGGTACGTATTCGCCTGGATGCGGCGACCCAGGCGCATCCCTATCCGGCGGGTACCACGGCGACGGTGGTGATCGGCACCGGCGGTGAGACACAGGCCGCGCGTCCGGCGCCGTATCGGCGCCTGCTGCAGCGTCTGCGCGAGTTCGGCTGAGCTGGGGGCGAAGATGCTGCATCCACGTGTACTCCGCCTGCGCTTTGCCTGCAAGCTGACGCTGGCGATCGTCCTGTCGCTGCTGCTCGGGTTCTATTTCGGCCTGCAGACGCCGCGCTGGTCGGCGCTGACCGCCGCCCTGGTGGCCGCCGGACCGGCCTTTGCCGCCGGCGGTGAACCCTTTGCCGGCGCCATTCGCTACCGCGGCTGGCTGCGTATCATCGGCACGGTGCTGGGCTCCCTGTGCGCGCTGCTGCTGATGATGCTGTTGATCCGCGCGCCGCTGCTGATGATCCTGCTGTGTTGCCTGTGGGCGGGCGTCTGCACCTGGCTGTCGTCGCTGGTGCGTATGGAGAACGCCTATGCGCTGGGACTCTCCGGCTATACGGCGCTGATCATCGTCGTCTCCTGCCTCGGCGAGCCGCAGTTTATCCTACAGCTGGCCCTGGAGCGCTGCGGCGAGATCGTGCTGGGGATCGTCTGCGCGGTGCTGGCCGATACGCTGCTGGCGCCGCGCTCGATCAAGGGCGAGGTGGATCGCGTCGTCGGCGGAATGCTGCTCGGTCAGCTACGCCTGCTGCAGCGCTGCGTCGACGGGTGCGACAGTGACGCCGTCGATCGGCACTGGCACGGGCTGATCCGGGAGAGCCATACGCTGGAGGGGATGCGCGCCAGCCTGGCGCTGGAGTCGTCCCGCTGGCCGCGCGCCTGTCGCCGGCTGGCGGCGCTGCACACCCTATCGCTGACCCTGATCACCCGGGCGTGTGAAATTTTCCTCACCCAGCGTCAGACGCCGACGGCGCTGCCGGCGCCGTTTTTGACCCTGATAGCCGCCCCGGCCAAGACGCCTGCGGAGGCCTATCAACGCTTAAAACAGCTGCGTCGCCTGCTGGCGACGCACGGGGGACATCAGCTACCGCCCGCGCTGATCGGCTGGATCGACGGCGCCAGCCAGCTGCAGCTGCTGGCCAAGGGGGTGGCGAGCAACGTCCGTATCGGGCGGCATGAGGCGGCGATCCTCGCCCACGACGCCGCGCCGCGCCAGCTCTACTCCGCCCAGGGGCACCATGCGCTGATCAATGGCCTGCGCACCTGGCTGGCCACCTCGCTGGGTGCGCTGTTTTGGCTGTGGAGCGGCTGGAACGCGGGCAGCGGTTGCATGATCATGATCGCAGTAGTGACCTCGCTGGCGGTGCGCACCCCCAACCCGCGGATGGCGGCGATCGACTTCTTGATGGGCTCACTGGTGGCGCTGCCGGTCGGCGCGCTGTACTACACGCTGATCCTCCCCGCCACCCAGCAAAGCCTGGTGCTGCTGTGCCTGAGCCTGGGCGCGCTGAGCTTTATCTGCGGGATGGAGGTGCAAAAGCGTCGTCTGGGATCGCTGGGAACGCTGGCCTCGACCCTGAATATTCTGGTGCTCAGCAACCCGATGCGTTTTCCGATCGAGAGCTTTGTCGACAGCGCCATCGGCCAGGTGATCGGCTGCCTACTGGCGCTGGTGGTGCTGCTGGCGGTGCGCGATCATTCGCGTGCCCGCACCGGTCGAACGCTGATGCGGCGCCTGGCGTTCGGCGCGGTGGCGGCCCTGCGGGGAGAGGGGACGCGCGGAAATCTGCTGCCGGCTCTCTACCGCCAGCTGTTCTTGCTGCTGACGCTGTTTCCCGATGACATCGGGCGTTACCGCCTGGCGCTGACGCTGATCGTCCTGCAGCAGCGTTTGGCGCACCCGGCGCTGCCGTACGACGCCGGGCGGCTGCGCGCGATCGATACGGCGGCGACCCGGCTCTTGACCGGGCGCGGTGCGGCGCGGCGCCGCGACGCCCTGCTACGGCTGACGACGGGGCTGAGCGGCTATGCCGATGCGCTGGCGCGGCAGGGCACCGCCGCCGCCGCGCTGCAGCCGCTGTATCAGCTTGCCGATGTGCTGCACCGATACCGCGGCGTGCTGCTGGGTTAACGGCTGCGCTAATCCAGCAGGCGCCCGCGCCGGTGCAACGATTAATCAAATGGGCGCTTTATTAATCGGGTAACCGTTTGCGCTAAATCAATCACCGGGGAAGATTGTGCTTGCGGCGAGGCGAGCGCTGAGTATAATGCCGGACAATTTGCCGGGAGACAGCATGAGAAACAGCGTTGGCTATTGTGGTTTATCGGTCGTGATGCGACCGAAGAATCTGCCCCATCAGGGCAGCCACCGGCCGTTTTTCTCCCGTCGCATTCACGATCGTAGAAAACCCCTCATTGGAGGGGTTTTTTTTTGCCCGTAATACGGCAAGTTGAAAAATTAACCCGAGTGAACAGTATGCCCGCGCCGCGCGATGCCGGCGCCAGAACAGGAGAATACCAATGGCCAATCCCTTGTATCTAAAAGATATTATCTCCATCAACGATCTGAGCCGCAGCGAGCTTGAGCTGGTGCTGGAGACCGCCGCCCGCCTGAAGGCTACGCCGCAGCCGGAGCTGCTGCGCCACAAGGTGATCGCCAGCCTGTTCTTTGAGGCCTCCACCCGTACCCGCCTCTCTTTTGAAACCGCCATGCACCGCCTGGGCGCCTCGGTGGTCGGCTTTGCCGACAGCAGCAACACCTCGCTGGGCAAGAAGGGGGAGACGCTGGCGGATACCATCTCGGTGATCGGCACCTACGTCGACGCCATCGTGATGCGCCACCCACAGGAAGGGGCCGCCCGTCTGGCCACGGAGTTCTGCGGCCGCATCCCGGTGGTCAACGCCGGCGACGGCGCCAACCAGCACCCGACCCAGACGCTGCTGGATCTGTTTACTATCCAGGAGACCCAGGGGCGCCTGAACAACATCAACATCGCCATGGTCGGCGACCTGAAGTATGGCCGTACCGTGCACTCCCTGACCCAGGCGCTGGCCAAGTTTGAGGGTAACCGCTTCTTCTTCATCGCCCCGCAGGCCCTGGCGATGCCGGACTATATCCTGACCATGCTGGAGGAGAAGGGGATCGCCTACAGCCTGCATGAAACCCTTGAAGAGGTGATGCCGCAGCTGGATATCCTGTACATGACTCGAGTACAGAAAGAGCGTCTGGACTCCTCCGAATACGCCAACGTTAAGTCGCAGTTCATTCTGCGCGCCGCGATGCTGGAGGGCGCGCGCGATAACCTGAAAGTGCTGCATCCGCTGCCGCGTATCGACGAGATCACCCCCGACGTCGACGCCACCCCCTATGCCTACTATTTCCAGCAGGCGGGCAACGGCATCTTTGCCCGTCAGGCGCTGCTGGCCCTGATCCTCAACGCTGAACTGAATTTCTAAGGGAGAAACGAAATGACTCACGACAACAAACTGCAGGTTGAAGCGATTAAATGCGGCACCGTCATTGACCATATCCCGGCGCACGTCGGCTTTAAGCTGCTGACCCTGTTCAAGCTGACGGAGACCAACCGGCGGGTCACCATCGGCCTGAATCTGCCCTCTAACGCACAGGGCAGTAAGGATTTGATCAAGATTGAGGATGTCTTTCTCAGCGAGGAGCAGGTGAACCAGCTGGCGATTTATGCCCCGCGCGCCACGGTCAACTGCATTGAGAACTACAGCGTGGTGCGCAAGATGGCGCCGAGCCTGCCGGAGCGTATCGACAGCGTGCTGACCTGCCCCAACAGCAACTGCATCAGCCGCAGCGAGCCGGTTTGCTCCAGCTTCAGCGTGCGCGCTCGCGCCGGCGAGGTGCTGCTTAAGTGCAAGTATTGTGAGAAAGAGTTTGAACATCACGCCGTGATGGAACAGTGATCCGGCAGGGTGGGATTTGCCGTGCGGGCTCCTTATAATGGGGCCTGGTTACCGTAGTCCCGCGGTAACGTCACATCCTACCATCCTTAAGGAGCAGATATGTCTGGCACCATCAGCACTGAGCACGCACCGGCCGCCATTGGGCCTTATGTACAGGGCGTTGATCTGGGCAACATGATCATCACCTCCGGCCAGATCCCGGTTGACCCGAAAACCGGTCTGGTTGCGGACGATGTGGCCGCCCAGGCCCGTCAGTCGCTGGAAAACGTGAAAGCGATCGTTGAAGCCGCCGGCCTGAGCGTGGCCAGCATCGTGAAGACGACCGTATTCGTTAAAGATCTGAATGACTTTGCGACGGTGAACGCCACCTATGAAGCGTTCTTTAATGAGCACAGCGCGCCGTTCCCGGCCCGCTCCTGCGTTGAAGTGGCTCGCCTGCCGAAAGATGTGAAGATCGAAATCGAGGCTATCGCGCTGCGTCGCTGAGGCTTATCGGTCAGCCCATCCGGGCTGACCGCTGCGTGATTTCCCCGATTTCCTTCTCCCCGCCGATAGGCGGCACTCCGTAGCGCAACGGGGATCAGTCCTGCTCCCCTGCTACCTCGGCATTGCCAAAGAACAGCTGCGTAACCAGCTTGTTGTCGATGGCTTCGCCGCTCAGGGTGCGCACCAGCAATTCGCTGCCCAGCAGCTGCAGCGAGAACACCATATCTGGCTGTACCCGCTTGATCTTCTGCAGATGCTTACTGGCGTTGACCAGCGAAATGGTCTTGGTGGCGCCGCCGGCCACCTCTTTGGCTGCTAAGACGATAAAGGCGTTTTCCGCATCGTCCTCGCGCAGCGCCAGAATGTACAGCGCACGCGCGGCGCCGGCCTCCGTCAGCACCTGTGCGCTGGAGGGATCGCCGACCACCACGTCGGCGTCCTGCGGATACTCGTGGGCGATGCCCATCGGGACGATGGCGGTGATCGCATCGCCGCGCTCCTTCAGCCCGTTGTAGATACTGAGCGCCAGCGGCGACGCGCCGGCGATAATAAAGTGGTTTTTCCGCATCACGTGAGAGATCCTGCCTTTAACCATGCGTTTAAGGTTGCCGCCGATCACCGGACCGATGATGGCGCTGATTGACGTGGCGAATACCGTAATCCCCATCACGATCACCGAGATGGTGAACAGCCGCGCGGTGGCGGTATAGGGAACGATGTCGCCGAAGCCGACGGTGGACATGCTGACGACCGAAAAGTAGAACGCGGTGACCACGTCCAGGATCGGCGGCTTGAACTCGTCGCCCAGATACAGCGAGCCAAAGATGGCGTAGATCAGCAACGAGGCAAAGCTGACCAGGGCAAACAGGCTACCGGCGGCCAGGCTGGCCCGGTCAAAGCGCTCCCAGTAGCGGATCAGCAGGGCGATCAGAACCAGGGTATACAGCGTCAGGTTATGGCTGTAGTTCTCCAGATTGGTCAGTGAGATATCCTGCCAGTTCCACGCCCTGAGATCGTGCCACAGCAGGCGCACCAGATCCTGCGCCTGCCAGATGGGCAGACTGGGATCTTGGATCAGCGACAGCACGGCGATGGCGATCAGCAGCAGCAGGGTAAACGCCCAGGCGACGCGCGCCCGCAGCAGTAGGCCGATGGACATCAGGATCAGCGCGACGCCGAGCATGACCCGGGGGATCTCCAGCAGGTTAACCACGGAGAGCGCCTCTTTCCAGCTGTGGAACGTCTGTAGTGCGCCGGGAACATAGCGGAATGCCTGAATGACGACCGGTTCGGCAAACAGATAACCCTCAAGGGCGACCAGCAGTGCCAGGCACCACGAGGGTTTGAATAGGCTATATACGCGGTGGAACAGTTTTTTCATAGCAATGCGCGGTAGAGGAATAATAAAAAAGTGTAACGCGAATGGGCCAAGATGGATAGGGAGAGCGGGCGCGGCCGCGCGGCGCCGCCCCCGCTACGCTTAACGGTGATCTTCCGGCGCCGACGCGCGCTCATCGCGGCAGAACAGAGCGCTGTCGCGCAGCAGATGGTCGTTGGCGCGCCGCCGGGTGAAGCCGCAGCGGTCGAAGAACTCCAGGATCTGCACTGCTAGCTTACGACCGATGCCGAGCCGATCGCGGAAGTCGGCCGCGCTAGTGCTGCCTTGGCTGCGATCCTGCCGGCGGATCAGCTCGGCAAACTGGTAGAGCCGTTCGTTGCGGTAGTAACGATCGCGCACCACGGCGGTGATGTGCCCGAGCAGCGCCGCCTGGCGCAGCGTCTGGCGCATCTCGTCTTCGTCGGCGCTCAGGGCATGGGCCAGATCGCGCACCCACCACGGATCGTCGGCGAACAGCGGCTGCGCCCGCTGCCACAGCGCCTGCTGCGGCGGCGTCATGGCCAGGCTGTGCTGCGGCAGATGCAGCCAGCCGCGGCTATTGCACAGCGCGCCCTCGGCCAGCAGCTCGCCTATCAGATGAAATACCAGCGTCTCCGCCTCGGTCGGTAGCGCCATGCGCCGCAGGCGGGCGCGCCCGACGCCCAGCTGATCGCCGTGCTGGTCATGGTAGTGCGCCAGGGTCTCCAGCAGCCGCTGGCGCAGCCGCGCCGCCGTCGCGCGGGAGAGCAGGTGATCGCCGACCACCAGCAGATCGTCCTGCGCCAGCAGCGTCCGGCAGGCCTCCTCCGTCAGCTGGCGCGCCCAGGCCAGGCTGGCGATGCTCAGGGTGCCCGAGGGCAGGCGTAGGCTGAGCGCCTCGCGATCGCCGTGGGCCTGCGCCAGGCGACGTAGGGTTTCCAGAAAAGCGGGCTGACGCTTGCCGCGGCGCGGTGCCTCCAGCTGCAGCACCCGCGCCGCGCCCAGGGTGTGGCGCGCGGCGATGTCGCGCAGGATCAGGGTGTCATCCTCGGCCAGCCAGAGGGGCGCATCGAGCACCAGTTCGGCCAGGATCGGCGCCTGCGGCGCCGCGGCGGTCTCCAGCAGCGAGAGGCGCCCGGTGATATGGCGTGCGGCGTGGTGGAGATGCAGCGGCTGCCAGTGCTGCAGCGGTGCGATGCTGTCTACGGCGACCAGCACCCGCTGGGCCGCCGCTGCGGCAGGCCGCTGCGCCAGCAGCCAGTCGCCGCGCTGGATCTGGTTTTTTTCTATGTCGCCGCTGAGGTTCAGGGCCACGCGCTGGCCGGCCTGCGCCTGCTGCGCCTCCCGGTTTTGGGCGTGCAGGGTGCGAACCCGCACCGGCGTGTCGCAGCCGGTTAGCCACAGCGTATCGCCACAGCGTACCGTTCCGGCCAGCGCCGTACCGGTAACCACCAGACCGCTGCCCTTGACGCTGAAGGCGCGATCGATGGCCAGGCGGAAGCGCCGATCGGCCCGCGGCGGGGCCGCGTTCAGCGCCAACAGATGGCGGCGCAGCGCCTCGATACCCTGACCGCTCAGGGCATCGGTTTCGAACAGCGCCGCGTCGGGCCAGCCCTGCTCCGCCAGCAGCGCCTGCACCTGATCGCGCACCTGCGCCCGCCGCGATGCATCGGCCCGATCGGATTTGGTCAGCGCCACGGTCAGGCCGGGACGTCCGGCCAGGCGCAGCAGCAGTAGGTGCTCGCGGGTCTGGGCCATCACGCCGTCGTCGCAGGCGACTACCAGCAGCGCCTGTGGAATACCGCCGATGCCGGCCAGCATATTGGCCAGAAATTTTTCATGTCCGGGGACGTCAATAAACCCCAGCACCCGCCCATCCGCCAGCGGCAGATAGGCATAGCCGAGATCGATGGTCATGCCGCGGCGCTTCTCTTCCGGTAGGCGATCGGTGTCGATGCCGGTCAGGGCGCGCAACAGGGTGGTCTTGCCATGGTCAACGTGTCCTGCGGTGGCTATGATCATTGGCACAGCTCCTGGAGCAGCGCCTGCTCATCGTCCAGACAGCGCAGATCGAGCCATAGTTTGCCCTCCTGCAGGCGCCCGATGACCGGGCGTGGCAGCGCACGCCAGCGCTCGGCCAGCGCCGTCAGGGTGCCGCCGCGGCCGTCACGCGGGGTCAGGGTGAGCGCATGGCTCGGCAGGCGATCCACCGGCAGCGAGCCGCTGCCGATCTGCGACAGGCAGGGCTCCAGCGCTAAGATGAACGCCTCGTCATAGCGCGGGCGCAGGCGGGCTAGCAACCGCTCGCCGCAGGCGGCGATCTCGCTGGCCTCCCGCGTCAGGTGGCGCAGGGTGGGTAGCGCCTGCCGCAGTTTCTCCGGCTGCTGGTACAGCTGCAGCGTGGCGTCCAGCGCCGCCAGCGTCATCTTGCCGCAGCGCAGGGCGCGCTTGAGCGGGTGGCGCTGCAGGCGGTGGATCAGCTCCCGGCGGCCAACGATGATCCCCGCCTGGGGACCGCCGAGCAGCTTGTCGCCGGAGAAGCTGACCAGATCGACGCCGTCGGCCAGCATGCGCTGCGGCATCGGCTCGGCCGGCAGACCGTAGCCGGCCATGTCCAGCAGCGATCCGCTGCCGAGATCGCTGATGACCGGCAGGCCATATTCGTGGCCCAGGGCGGCCAGCTCGGCCTCGCTGACGGCGGCGGTGAACCCGGCGATGGCGTAGTTGCTGGTGTGTACCTTCATCAATAGCGCGCTATGCTCGTCAATGGCCTGGCGGTAGTCGTGCAGGTGGGTACGGTTGGTGGTGCCGACCTCGCGCAGACGGCATCCGGCCTGGATCATGACGTCGGGAATACGGAACGCGCCGCCGATCTCCACCAGCTCGCCGCGCGAGACGATCACGTCTCGCCCCGGCGCCAGGGCCGCCAGCATCAGCAGCACCGCCGCCGCGTTATTGTTAACGATACAGGCGTCTTCGGCGCCGGTCAGGGCGCACAGTCGATCGGCGATCGCGCGATCGCGGTGGCCGCGCCCCGCATCGTCCAGATCGTACTCCAGGGTGACCGGGGCGCTCATCGCCTCGGCCGCCGCCGCGATCGCCGGATCGGGCAGCAGCGCCCGGCCCAGGTTGGTGTGCAGGACGGTGCCGGTCAGGTTAAAGACCTGGCGCAGGGCCGGCCGCAGCGTCTCGGCGAGCCGCCGGGTGCAGGCTACTCCCCAGTCGGCGCACCAGTCGGGCAGCGTCTGCTGTCGCTGCACGGCGTGACGGGCCTGCTGCTGCAGCGAGCGCAGGGTCTGGGTAACCAGCTGACTGCCATACTGCGCCTGTAGGGCTGCGCACGTGGGCGTGCGCAGCAGGGTATCGATCGCGGGGATTTGGCTGTAAAGCGCCTGATGATCTGAACTCATTGAACTGTTCCGTACCTTTATCTGCGCTGGGCGAAGGACTCCCATGATAAAGGCTGACGGGACAGGAATACAGCCTAGTCGGCCGGCGGCGCGGTGCGCAGAAAACTGTCGCGCTGAAACAGGCGCTCCGCCAGGCGTACTAACGCCGGGCGGCCAACGCACCAGTTGGGACAGACGCGGCGGAAGTTGAGATAGCTTAGGCAGCAGCCGGCAGCGATATCGGCCAGGCTCAGCGCCTCGCCGCCGATCCAGCGGCCCGCGGCGACGCTGCGCTCCAGCTCATCCAGTCCGCGCAGGATCTTGTCGCGCTGGCGCTGCAGCTCATGCTCATCTCTGTGCTCAGCGGGACGGCGCAGCTCTTTCACAATGGTGACCGCGGCGTCGCAGATGCCGTCGGCCAACGCCTCGGTCTGGCGCACCCGCAGCGCACGCTCCCAATCGAGGGGCAGAAAGCGGGGTGTCTCCGTTAGCCTGTCGATATAGTCGGCAACGATCGGCGAATCGAAGAAGATCTCGCCGTCGTCCGCCACCAGCGCGGGCACTTTGCCCAGCGGATTCACGTCGGGCACCCGGGAGCCGTCCAGATTGGGATTGTCGTTGACGAACTCGAAGGTCAGCTGCTTTTCCAGCAGCAGAATAAAGATTTTGCGCACGAAGGGACTGGTATAGCTGCCGATCAGTTTCATTCGGGCCTCCTATTGACGGACTGTGACGCTCCATAGCCGGATTGGCGGGGAGAACCGCCGTGAGACTCCAGTATGACAGAATTTCAGCATGCTACCGGGCGCACTGCGCAATCCTTGCACAGAAAAAGCCGTTTTCAGAGGATTGCCGTTTTATCAGAGCGAGTGCAGGGCATGCGCCTGTCGCCGCCGCGGGCGCCATCGTATGCTGGAAGGATCGGTGCGTGGCCAGCGCGGACTCGCACCACGGTTCAAGGAGGAGATCATGGGATATCGAGTATTTTGCTGTCTCTGTTTCTGCTGGCTGCTTTCCGGCTGCGCCCAGGCGGGCGACGCCGACGCGCGGGCGCTGATCGTGCGTGGCACTCTGAGCGCCGTTTCGCCCGGCGCGCTGCAGCTGCGCGAGCGCCACGGTGGAGAGTTGACGCTGAGGCTGACTCCCGCGACACGCCTGTTCGGGGTGTTCAGCGCAGCGCTGGACGATATCCGTCCCGGCGCATTTCTGGGGGCGGCTGCGCTGCCGCTGGCGGATGGTACGCTGGAGGCTCAGACGCTGCATCTGTTCTCCGATCGCCTGCGCGGCGCGGGCGAGGGGCATTCCCCCTGGCGGCTGGTCAACGGTGAACAGGGCAGCATGACCAACGGCACCGTCGACGTCGGGGGTGCCTGGCACGGTGACGGCGATGTGGCGGGGCAGCCGTTGATATTACGCTATGGCGGGGGGGCGCAGCAGATTAGGGTCGGCCTGCAGACGCCGGTGGTCTTTGTGGACTCGCTCACGCGCGGCGCACTGCGGCCGGGGCAGGCCGCGGTGCTGATCCTGACATCGCGTGACGGGCGCGCGACGGCGGAGGTGCAGCGTGCCTTTATCGGTATCAATGGGATGATTCCGCCCTTTTAGGCCCCGCGCCGGCCGTGGAGACCGGGGCCGAGGGGCCCCGGTGAGTCCGACTTACTGATGCTGTCCCTGCTTTTGCAGGAACTGTACGCCCTTGTCCGGGAAGTCGGTGAATACGCCGTCGACGCCGGCCTGGTTGTAGATCACGTCATACAACTGATTGACGTCGGTGACGTAGTCCGGCAGCTTATCGGCGCGAATGGTGTAGGGGTGGACGGCCATGTTGTTGGCGTGCGCCTCTTTCACCATCGAGGTCAGCTTGACGTTGCCCTTACGGGAGTCTTCGCTGACCAGCATGTGGTAGTCCGGGCCGATGCCGTCGGCATACTGGGCGATCTGTTTCATGGCGCCGGGCTTGAACATCCAGTCATAGCTGTAGTTGACCCAGGTGCCGTCCGGCTTCTTCTCCTGGGTTTCGTTCCAGTCGGTATAGGCGATCAGCTGCACCAGCTTGAGGTTCTGCCCCATCTTTGGCATCAGCTCGTTTTTAATCCGCTTGAGTTCGTTGGCGTCGAAGCACTGTACGTAGACGTTGGCGTCTTTATTGGTATAGCCGTACTGCTTGAGCACCTGCAATACCTTAGCGGAGATGTCCTTGCCCTCCTGCTGGTGGAACCAGGGAGCCTTGATCTCCGGGTAGATGCCGATGTTCTTGCCGGTGGAGTGGTTCAGCCCCTGAACGAACTCGATCTCCTCTGCAAAGGTATGTACTCGGAAGTCCGATTTCCCCATCGGGAAGCGGCCCGGATAGCTCTGCACCTTCTTGCCGTTTTCGATATCAAACCCCTCGGTGAACTTCAGGGATTTGATCTCATCCAGGGTAAAGTCGATGGCGTAATAGCGGCCATCCTTGCGCGCACGGTCCGGGAAGCGGTCGGCGACGTCGGTGACCCGATCCAGATAGTGGTCATGCAGCACCACCAGCTGGTCGTCCTTGGTCATCACCAGATCCTGCTCCAGAAAATCGGCGCCCTGGGCGTAGGCCATGGCCTTGGCGGGCAGGGTATGCTCCGGCAGGTAGCCGCTGGCGCCGCGGTGAGCAATCACCACTTTATCGTCAGCCGCCTGGGCGCTCATTGCCAGCGTCCCGCCGAGAAGAAGCCCGGCGACAATCGCATTCATTTTGATTTTCATAGGATTATCCTTGTTTTTGGTGTTTTTTTACGCTGCGTAGGGGTAAAGAAAAGGCCGCGCCCCGGGTGAGCGGCACAGCCTTGGTTCAACGGCGGCAGCGCGCAGGGCGCCGCCGCAATCGCGTGCTATCAGCCTCTCTTGGCTTCCAGATCGCGGTGGTGTTTGGTTTCGTTGATCATCACGACCAACAGCAGAACCACGGCGAGGATGCTGCCGCCGATCATCACCATAAAGCCGCCGTCCCAGCCAAAGTAGTCAACGGTGTAGCCGACGATGGCGCTGGCCGCCACGGAGCCGCCCAGGTAACCGAACAGGCCGGTGAAGCCCGCCGCGGTACCGGCCGCTTTTTTCGGCGCCAGCTCCAGGGCGTGCAGGCCGATCAGCATGACCGGACCGTAGATCAGGAAGCCGATGATGATCATACAGGCCATATCGACGTTGGGGTTGCCCGCCGGGTTGAGCCAGTAAACGATGGTGGCAATGGTCACCAGGGTCATGAAGAACACGCCGGTGGCGCCGCGGTTGCCGCGGAAGACCTTGTCAGACATCCAGCCGCAGATCAGAGTGCCGGGGATACCCGCGTACTCATACAGGAAGTAGGCCCAGGAGGACTTATCCAGCGCGAAGTGCTTCACCTCTTTCAGGTAGGTCGGTGACCAGTCCAGGATGCCGTAGCGCAACAGATAGACGAACACGTTGGCGATGGCGATGTACCACAACAGCTTGTTGGGGAAGACATACTGCATGAAAATCTGCTTGGCGGTTAGCTCTTGCTCCGCCTTGTCGGAGTAGTCGTCCGGATAGTCGTTCTTATACTCTTCGATGGGCGGCAGGCCGCAGGACTGCGGGGTATCGCGCATCATGCCAAAGGCGAACAGGGCGACCAGAATGGCGGCGAAGGCCGGCATGTACAGCGCGGCGTGCCAGTCGTTGAACCAGGCCATCCCTAGCAAGAACAGCAGCGGCGGCAGCCCCCCGCCTACGTTATGGGCGCAGTTCCATACCGACACGATACTGCCGCGCTCCTTCTGCGACCACCAGTGCACCATGGTACGGCCACACGGCGGCCACCCCATGCCCTGGAACCAGCCGCACAGGAACAGCAGCACGAACATGGTCATGATGCTGGAGGTTGCCCACGGGACGAAGCCCATCACCAACATGACGACGGCGGCCAGGATCAGGCCGGCCGGCAGGAAGACGCGCGGGTTGGAGCGGTCAGAGACGGAGCCCATGATGAACTTGGAGAAACCGTAGGCGATGGAGATACCGGACAGGGCAAAGCCGAGATCGCCGCGCGAGAACCCCTGTTCTACCAGGTAAGGCATCGCCAGGGTGAAGTTTTTACGCACCAGGTAGTAAGCGGCATAGCCAAAGAAAATCCCCATAAAAATCTGCCAGCGCAGGCGGCGGTAGGTCGGGTCTACCTGCGCATCCGGCAGCCGCGGTTTATGCGCCGCGGGCTTAAACATGCTTAACATAACTCTCTCCGATGACTGTTATTGTTTGTACTGTCTCAATCCGCTTCCCCAGTGAATGCGGTTAAGGCACACCCTATGCTTATCAAGAGAAAAGACGCGCATCCACTGGCGTAGGGGCGAGTGGATATACCGTCTGTTTTCATTTTCGAGCGCAGGATAGGCAATTACGAACGTCGATACTGTGAGAGATCACTCATATTGTTACAGTTTTATGAATTTGATATACAAATTGACCGTTAGGGTAAAAAATAACGATTATTTGTATGATTAAATCGTGTGTGTAGAGTGATTTCGATCACATTGATGAGCTTTTGTGGCCTGATTATTTTCGTTTTGTGCGCGTATTTGCTCCTTATCAAACATTTCATCATCGTAATATGGCCTACTAGCGTCATTACTACTCATTTGGCTTGGGAGCCACTCATGTTACAGAGCCCCGCATCACAGGAAACTGACGTCGTCATTATCGGCGGCGGCGCCACCGGCGCCGGCATCGCCCGTGACTGCGCGCGTCGCGGCCTGCGTTGCATTCTGCTGGAGCGCCACGACATCGCCACCGGTGCGACCGGCCGTAACCATGGTTTGCTGCACAGCGGCGCCCGTTATGCGGTGACCGACGGTGAGTCCGCGCGCGAATGTATTGAAGAGAACCGTATTCTTAAGCGCATCGCCCGCCACTGCGTCGAGCGCACCGACGGACTATTTATCACGCTACCGGAAGACGATTTGGCCTATCAGCCGCACTTTATTGAGGCCTGCCGCGCCGCGGGTATCGATGCCGAAGCCATCGAACCGGCCGAGGCGCTGCGTCTGGAGCCTGCCGCCAACCCGAATCTGCTGGGCGCGGTGCGCGTGCCGGACGGCACCGTCGATCCTTTCCGCCTGACGGCAGCCAACATGTTAGATGCGCGTGAGCACGGCGCCCAGGCGTTGACCTACCATGAGGTGTGCGGGCTGCTGCGCCAGGGCGATCGGGTGACCGGCGTGCGCGTTATCGACCATAAATCGCGCCAGCGCTACGACATTCACGCACAGATCGTGGTGAACGCCGCCGGGATCTGGGGGCAGCACATCGCCGAGTATGCCGATCTGCGTATCAAGATGTTCCCGGCCAAGGGGGCGCTGCTGATCCTGGGCCACCGTATCAACAACATGGTGATCAACCGCTGCCGCAAGCCGGCGGATGCCGATATTCTAGTACCGGGCGATACCATTTCGCTGATCGGTACCACCTCGACCCACGTCGATTACGATCAGATAGACAACATGATCGTCACGCCGCAGGAGGTGGATATCCTGATCCGTGAAGGAGAGAAGCTGGCGCCCAAGCTGGCGGCGACCCGCATTCTGCGCGCCTACGCCGGGGTGCGTCCGCTGGTGGCCAGCGACGACGATCCGAGCGGGCGTAACGTCAGCCGTGGTATCGTGCTGCTGGATCACGCGGTGCGCGACGGGCTGGAGGGCTTTATTACCATTACCGGCGGCAAGCTGATGACCTATCGCCTGATGGCCGAATGGGCCACCGATAAGGTCTGTGAAAAGCTGGGTGTCACCACCCCCTGCACCACCGCCAGCGAGCCGCTGCCCGGCTCTGAGCAGTCGGCTGAAGAGACGCTGCGCAAGGTGATTTCTCTGCCGGCGCCGATCCGTGGCTCGGCGGTTTACCGCCACGGCGATCGCGCCGATCGCCTGCTGAACGGCGATCGCCTCAATAGCAGCCTGGTGTGCGAATGCGAGGCGGTGACCGCCGGCGAGGTGCGCTATGCGGTGGATTCGCTGACGGTGAATAACCTGGTGGATCTGCGCCGTCGCACCCGCGTGGGGATGGGCACCTGTCAGGGCGAGCTGTGCGCCTGCCGTGCGGCCGGATTGCTGAACCGATTTAAGATCACCACGCCGCAGCAGTCTATCGATCAGCTGTCCCACTTCCTGAACGAACGCTGGAAGGGGATCCGCCCGATCGCCTGGGGCGATGCACTGCGCGAAAGCGAATTTACCAGTTGGGTTTACCAAGGGCTGTGCGGGATGGACGCCGCGCTGCCGCAGCGCGGGGAGAGCGACGATGAAATTTGATACCCTGATGATCGGCGGCGGCCTGGCCGGACTGGCCTGCGGCATCCGCCTGGCCGAGGCCGGGCAACGCTGCGCTATCGTCAGCGCCGGGCAGAGTGCGCTGCACTTCTCCTCCGGCTCCTTTGATCTGCTGTCGCGCCTGCCGGACGGTACGCCGGTTACCGCGCCGCGTGCGGCGATTGACGAGCTGCAGCGCCAGGCGCCGCAGCACCCCTATAGCCTGATGGGCGCCGAGCGGTTTTCCCGCTACGCCGTTGAGGCCGAGCGCCTGCTGGAGCGCAGCGGACTGGCGCTGGTGGGCGACCATCAGCGTAACCACCTGCGAGTCACCCCCCTGGGCACCCGCCGTCTGACCTGGCTGAGCCCGGATGAGGTGCCGGTGAGCGATGCGGACGCCGCGCTGCCGTGGCGGCGTATCCTGGTGGCCGGCATTGAAGGGTTTCTCGATTTTCAGCCGCAGCTGGTGGCCAGCTCTCTGCAGGAGCAGGGGGCCGAGTGCGAGGTGGTCGAGCTGACGCTGCCGGCGCTGGATCGTCTGCGCGGCAACCCCAGCGAGTTCCGCGCGGTCAACATCGCCCGGGTGCTCGACGTGGCGGAGAACCGCCGCCTGCTGGCCGAGGAGCTGAACCGTCATGGGGCGCAGGCGGATGCCATCCTGATGCCCGCCTGCGTCGGCGTGGACTGCGACGATGCGCTGGCGCAGCTGCGCGCGGCGGTCGCCCGTCCGCTGATGCTGCTGCCGACCCTGCCGCCGTCGGTGCTGGGGATCCATATTCACCAGCGGCTGCGCCGCCGTTTTCAGGCGCTGGGCGGCCTGATCATGCCGGGGGATACGGTGCTGCGTGCGGAGTATGAGAATAACCGGGTGGCTCGTGTGTACACCCGCAATCACGGCGATATTCCGCTGCGTCCGCGTCATGTGGTGTTGGCCAGCGGCAGCTTCTTCAGCAACGGGCTACGCGCCGACTTCGGCGGCGTGCGTGAGCCGGTGTTCGGTCTGGACGTCATCTCGGCCGCCGATCGCAGCGACTGGTGCAGCGAGTCGATGTTCGCGCCGCAGCCGTACCTGCAGTTCGGGGTGCGCGGCGACGCCGAGCAGCGCGCCGCCGTCAACGGCGCCGTCGTCAATAACCTGTATGCCGCCGGCGCCGTGCTGGGCGGCTATGATCCGATCCATCAGGGCTGCGGCGCCGGGGTTTCCCTGCTCACCGCCCTGCACGCCGCGCAACAGATTCTGGCGGAGGACGCGTAATGAGCCTGCCTGCTGATAACAGCTTTGAACAATGTATCAAGTGCACCGTGTGCACCACCTATTGTCCGGTCGCCAAGGTGAATCCGGCCTATCCCGGCCCAAAACAGGCGGGCCCGGACGGGGAGCGTCTGCGCCTGAAGGATCCGCAGCTGTACGATGAGGCGCTGAAGTACTGCACCAACTGCAAGCGCTGCGAGGTGGCCTGTCCGTCCGACGTAAAGATCGGCGACATCATTCTGCGCGCCAAGAATCAGTACGGTAACCATAAGCCCAAGCTGCGCGACGCCATCCTCAGCCATACCGATCTGATGGGCACCCTCTCAACGCCGTTTGCGCCGCTGATCAACGCCACCACCGGCCTGAAGCCGGTGCGTCAGCTGCTGGATAAGGCGCTGAAGATCGACCATCGCCGCGAGCTGCCCAAGTACTCCCATGGCACCTTCCGCAGCTGGATGCGCAAGCAGAGCGCGGAGCAGGCGCGCTTTAGTGAGCAGGTGGCGTTCTTCCACGGCTGCTACGTGAACTACAACCATCCACAGCTGGGCAAGGATCTGGTGCGGGTGTTTAACGCCATGGATATCGGGATCCAGCTGCTGTCACGTGAGAAGTGCTGCGGCGTGCCGCTGGTGGCCAACGGCTTTATCGATCAGGCCAAGAAACAGGCGCGGGTGAACGCCGACTCCCTGAGCGAGGCGGTGCTGGAGAAGGGGCTGCCGGTGGTGGCGACCTCCTCGAGCTGCACCTTCATGCTGCGCGACGAGTACCCGCACGTGCTGGATATCGATACCACGCCGGTGCGCGATCGGGTCGAGCTGGCGACCCGTCATCTCTACCGTCTGCTCGACGGCGGACGCACGCTGCCCCTGAAGCCGCTGAACCTGAAGATCGCCTACCATACGCCGTGTCATATGGAGCGGATGGGCTGGGCGCCCTATACCCTGGCGTTGCTGCAGATGATTCCGGGCGTAGAGCTTATCATTCTGGACTCCCAGTGCTGCGGTATCGCCGGGACCTACGGTTTCAAGAAGGAGAACTATGAGACCGCACAGGGCATCGGCGCCGGGTTGTTCCGCCAGATCGACGCCAGCGGCGTGGATCTGGTGGTCACCGACTGTGAGACTTGTAAATGGCAGATCGAAATGTCCACCAGTAAGCGCTGCGAACATCCGATCACCCTGCTGGCCCAGGCGCTGGCGTAGCCGGTCGGCGGCCCCGCTGGGTGACGGGGCGTCTCTGTATCATCGAGCTTTTCTTGTTATTACCTCCTGTTAGAGTGAGTGTCCCTGTTTGGTCCCGGCCTGCGCCGGGACCTTTTTTTCTTTCTGACGCCCCTGCCATAAATGTGGCGAACGGCGCAGTTACGCCGTCGTCTCCTGGTTAAAATAAAACGCAGTTTTATAAACAAGGGAATGAATGAGTCATGTTAACCGGTAACGTTCACTATCTGGATCAGATGCCGTATCTGCCGGTCGCGCTGCGCCAGGCGATTGAGTATGTGATGGTCAACTTCAGCGCCGAAACGCCGGCGGGCCGCTATGAAATTGATGCGCAGCGCCAGTTCGTGCTGATCGCCCACGACGATACGGCGCCGGCCGAGACACGCCGCGCCGAATACCACGCTCGCTATCTGGATATCCAGATCGTGCTGGAGGGGCAGGAGGGCATGGGCTTTAGCAATCTGGCACCGGGCGTCGCCGGGGAAGATCTGCTGGCGGAGAAGGATATCGCTTTCCTGCCGGTGGGCGCGGGCGGTCTGCAGGAGAAGCAGCTGGCGCTGTGCGCGGGCGATTTTGTGGTGTTCTATCCCGGCGAGGTGCACAAGCCGCTGTGCGCGCTGGGTGAGCCGGCGCGGGTGCGCAAGGCGGTGATCAAGCTGGATGCGCAGGCGCTCGGCCTGCTGTAGCGGTCACGGCGGCCAGCGGCGGTGGCCGCTGGCTCGTGCGGTCTTTGATGCCGCGCGCCGTTATTCGCCCAGGGTCGCCACCATCACCGCCTTGATGGTATGCAGGCGGTTCTCCGCCTGATCGAAGACGATGCTGTGGGGCGATTCAAACACCTCATCGGTCACCTCAATTCCGCCGTGTAGCCCATACTGTTCGGCCATCTGCTGGCCTACGCCGGTCATCTCGTCGTGGAAGGCGGGCAGGCAGTGCAGGAATTTTACCTGCGGGTTGCCGCTCAGCTGCAGCGTTTGCAGGTTGACCTGATACGGCAGCAGCTGGGTAATGCGCTCTTGCCAGACCGATTTGGGCTCGCCCATGGAGACCCACACATCGGTATACAGGAAGTCGGCGCCCTGTACCCCTTCGGCGACCTCCTCCGTCAGCACCAGCTTCGCCCCGGTCTGCTCTGCCACGGCCTGGCACTGGGCGATCAGCTCGGCCTCCGGCCAGTAGGCCTTGGGCGCGACCAGGCGCAGCTCCATCCCCATCAGCGCGGCGCCCTCCAGCAGTGAGTTGCCCATGTTATTGCGCGCGTCGCCCAGATAGGCCAGCTTCATGGCGGCAAGGGGCTTGGCGCAGTGTTCGCGCATGGTGAGGAAGTCCGCCAGGATCTGCGTGGGGTGAAACTCATCGGTCAGGCCGTTCCACACCGGCACGCCGGCGTAGTGCGCCAGCGTCTCTACCACCTGCTGGCCAAAGCCGCGGTATTGAATGGCGTCATACAGCCTGCCGAGCACCCGCGCGCTATCCTTGATCGACTCTTTATGGCCTATCTGGCTGCCGCTGGGGCCGAGGTAGGTGACATGGGCGCCCTGATCGTAGGCGGCCACCTCAAAGGAGCAGCGGGTACGGGTGGAGTCCTTTTCAAAGATCAGCGCGATGTTTTTGCCCCGCAGACGAGGGCATTCGCACCCCTGTTTTTTGGCCTGCTTCAGTTCGGCAGCCAGATTGAGTAGATATGCAATTTGCTGCGGGGTGAAATCCAGTAACCTCAGGAAGTGCTGCTGATTAAGCTGATCCATATGGGTCATCTCCGTCTGTGGGGGGTTATGCTGCGATGAATTTATATTCACATTATGTGTATTAAAATTCATTTTCAACCCCCGAGCGTGAAATATTGTATTTTCTTGAGTGGTGAGGCGCCGTCGCCTGTGGGAGAATGCGCCAAAGGCTTAGCGATTGAGGATCAGTGAAATGGCAAACCGAGAGCTGCTGGAAGAACAGCGCGAAGAAACCCGCATGATTATTGAGGAGCTGCTGGACGACGGCAGCGATCCGGACGCGCTGTACACCATTGAGCACCACCTGTCGGCGGAGCGCTTTGAGGCGCTGGAGCAGGCTGCCGTGGAGGCGTTCAAGCTGGGTTACGAAGTGACCGATGCCGAGGAGCTGGAGGTTGAAGGGGGCATCCTGCTGATGTGCTGCGACGTGATCAGTGAAGTGGGGCTGAACGCCGAGACCATCGATGCTCAGGTCGAGCAACTGATCGCCCTGGCGGAGAAGCACGGCGTCAGCTACGACGGCTGGGGAACCTATTTTGAAGATCCGGACGGCGAAGAGGGTGACGACGGCGAGGAGTACGACGACGAGGCGATCGACGAGGACGACGACGGTCGTCGCCACTGAGATCGATGTCGATCGCGATCGTGCTGACGGGAGCCTGCGGGCTCCCGTTTTTTTGTCCCGCGCAGGCTCTCCTGCCAGGCAGGGCGCGTCCCGTGCTGCGTCAGCGATGACGCTCCTCTCTGAGTTAGTCTAGGGTATCAATGACCCCCAGATGGATCGCGTATTTGTGCACCTTGTACTGCAGGGTGGTACGCGAGAGCCCCAGGCTGCGCGCCGCCTGGGCGACGCAGCCGTTGCTGTGGTTGAGGGCCTGGACGATCTGGCCGCGCTCATAGCGTGCGATGCGTTGGGCCAGATTGCCCTCTTCCTGGATGGCCGGATACGCGCTGGGCGGCGGCTCGATGGGCGGCGGAGGGCATGCGCCGCGCGACGGAATCATGCTCAGCGCCTCTTCATCGTAGGCGATGCAGTCGAGGGGGCCGTCGTGATCCTGCATGATCATGCTGCGTACGATGGTGTTTTCCAGCATGCGCACGTTGCCGGGCCAGCGCCGACGCAGCAGGGTATCCTGGGCCTCTTTGGCGATGCCGTGGATGCGGTGCACCATGTCGTTGCGGTATTTGGTGAGGAAGTGGTTAGCCAGCAGCAGAATATCGGACGGCCTGGCGGAGAGCGGCGGCAGCGCGAGCATGCCGACGCTTAGGCGATAGAACAGATCGGCCCGCAGTCTCCCCTGGTCTATCAGGGCGGCAGGCGCCTCGTTCATCGCCGCCACAATGCGTACGTCCGACTGTTTCTGCTGGCTGCCGCCCAGCTTCCAGTAGGTTTTATCCTGGAGAAAGCGCAATAGCTTGCTCTGCATCTCCAGCGGCATGGCGTTGAGCTCATCCAGGAACAGGGTGCCGCCGTCGGCCAGCTCCAGATACCCCTTGCTGTTCTCCGCGCCGGTAAAGGCGCCTTTGACGGTGCCGAACAGCGTACTCTCGATCAGGGTCGGCGGCAGGGCGCCGCAGTTCAGGGCGATAAAGGGGCGCTCCGCCCGCGGGCTGCTGCGGTGGATCAGGCGGGAAAACAGTTCCTTACCGGTTCCTGTCTCGCCGACGATGATCACCGGCACGTTGCTCTGCGCCAGGCGTTTCCCTTTATCGATCAGCGCCAGCGTCGCCGGATCCTGGGTAATGATGGCATGGCTGTCCTCGTCGGCCGCGGCGTACAGACGCTGGTTCAGCTCGACGACCTGCTCCTGCAGACGGCGTACGCCCGACATATCGCGGCCAATTTCGATGGCGCCCACCATGCTGCCGTCGCGGGCGTACAGCGGCGCCGTCGTATGCTGATAGTCGACCGCCCGCCCGCGGGCGTTGTAGTACACCTGGTAGTTCCCCACGTATTCAACGCCGCTTTTCAGCGAGCACAGCATGGTGCTTTGGCTCTCCTTCATCCGTGGGTAGACGGCCAGTATGTGGCGCCCCAGAGCACACTCTGCGCTGCAGCCGTCCAGCTCCGCGCTTTCCTGGTTGTAGTACACGTAGCGGCCCTGCTCGTCGATGATGGCGAGGGGCTGATGAATCAGATCGAAGAATCGCGCAAACATGCTGAGTGCGCTGCGGAGATCCGGGTTGACTGGCGGCATGGTGCATTTTCCTTGGGTTGACTGCCGGGCGCCTGGGGACGTAGCGCCGAATTTTCGGCGCTACGACGAAAAACAGACCGACCGACCAATGTTTGGCAATGCGATTTTATTTTATCTACTTGATTTTTAATGATTTAAAAGCTGGCACGTGCATTGCTATAGAGTTGCTATCGATACGATATCAATCAATATTATCCACAGCAATCAGAGGTTTTTATGTCAGATAACGTTATTAAAAACTATAACCAGTTGCGTCATAACGTAATTGAACACGATCGTCGCTTCAGCGCCCGCGGCGGCAAGCTGTGCTTTGAGGGACAGGATGTCACCGCGCTGGCGAAGAAGTATGGCACCCCCTTCTACGTATTCTCCGAGGCGGAGATCGTGCGCAATATCCGTGAGATCGAGCAGGCCTTTTCCGCCCATCCGAACACCAAAACCTTCTTCGCCTCCAAAACCTGCTCCGTGATGGGGGTGCTGCAGGCGATCCGCGACGCCGGGATCTGCGCCGAGGCCAACTCGCAGTATGAGGTACGCAAGTGTCTGGAGGTTGGCTTTCGCGGCGATCAGATCGTGTTTAACGGGGTGGTGAAAAAGCCTGAGGATCTGGAGTACGCCATCGCCAACGATCTGTACCTGATCAACGTCGACAGCTTGTATGAGCTGGACCATATCGATGCGATCTCCCGCCGCCTGAAGAAGACCGCCAACGTGTGCGTGCGCGTCGAGCCGAACGTGCCGTCCGCTACCCACGCCGAGCTGGTCACCGCATTCCACGCCAAGTCGGGGCTGGATCTAGAGCAGGCCGAAGAGACCTGCCGCCGTATCCTGGCGATGCCCTACGTACACCTGCGCGGCCTGCACATGCACGTGGGCGATCAGGTGCCGGAGGCGGAGCCGTTTGCCAAAGCGACCCGCGTGCTGGTGGACGAATCCCGCCGTCTGGAGCAGGTGCTGGGGATCAGGTTCGATCTGATCAACGTCGGCGGCGGCATTCCGGTGCCATATAAGTACGATGAAGAGAACGGCGATCCGCTCAAGGACAACATGTACGCCGGGATCACTGCGCAGGACTTTGCCGATGCCGTCATCAGCGAGGTGCACAAGTGGCGCACCGACGTGCAGATCTGTATCGAGCCGGGGCGCAAGGTGACCGGCTCGGCGGCCATCCTGCTGACGGAGGTGGCCTGCGAGAAGCGCAAGACCAACTACGATGTGGACGGTAACGTGGAGTGCCACGTGGAGTGGAAGTTTGTCGACGCCGGCTACAGCGTCCTTTCCGACAGCCAGCACTTTGACTGGTTCTTCTATGTCTATAACGCCTCGCGCATCACCGAGGCGCACGATCGCTACATCAAGCTGGCGGGCCCGCTGTGCGACGGCGGCGACTACTTCCACGTCGGCGTGAAGGGCGAGGAGTTCCTGATGCCGCACGATACGGCGATCGGCGATGTCGTCGCCTTCCTGGACGCCGGCGCCTACTCGATTGAAAGCCAGACGGTCTATAACAACCGTCCGCGCACCGCCGTGGTGATGATCGATCGTCAGGGCAATGATCGCCTGATCCGCCGTGAGGACAGCTACGAAGACATGGTTAAGTACGACATTTATTAATCTGCATGGGGGGCCGCGGCTCCCCGTTTCTGTTTCTCTGGCTCTGGAGATGTCCATGAGTACTCAAGACACCAGTAAGCTCGGCATCAAAGACATTGTTTTTATGAATGTCATTGCCATTCTGAGTCTGCGGCAGATCCCCAACGTCGCCCCCTATGGCGCCTCGGCCATGCTGCTGTGGGTGATCGCCGCATTTTGCCTGTTTTTCCCGTTAGCCATGGTCTGCGGCGAGCTGTCGACCGGCTGGCCGAAGGACGGCGGTATTTTCGTCTGGATCAAGGAGGCCTTTGGTAAACGCATCGCCTGGATTGTCGTGGTCTGTTTCCTGTTCTCCTGCGTGCTGTTTTTCCCCCTGATGCTGCAGTTTGGCTTCACGGCCCTCGGCTATATGTTCAGCGCTTCGCTGGCGGAGAATAAGATCTTCATCGGCGTCGGATCGATGGTGATTTTCTGGCTGCTGACCCTGATGAATATCCGCGGTATGCAGTGGACCAAGATCATCAACAGCATCAGCGCCTGGTGCGGGGTCTTTATCCCGTCGGCGATCCTGATCCTGCTGGCGATCGTCTGGCTGGCGACCGGCCACCCGATGCAGACCGACTACGCTACGCCCGCCAACTGGGTGCCGGATCTGAGCCACTGGGATACCATCGTCTTCCTCTCCAGCATGATGTTCGCCTTTGCCGGTCTGGAGGTGGCGCCGATGATCGCCGGGCGCACCCGCAACCCGCAGCGTGACTTCCCGCGCGCCATGGCGTTTTCTGCCGCGGTGATCGTCGGCATCTACATGGTGGGCACCTGGGCGCTGAATACCCTGCTGCCGGCCGGACAGACCGATATCGTCGCCGGCGTGATGCAGGCCATGCGCTCCGCCGCCAATACCCTGCATATGCCGTGGCTGCTGCCGGTCATGGCCATCTGTATGTTCTTTGGCGCCCTGGGGCAAATCAACTCCTGGCTGGTTGGACCCATCTACATGCTGCAGGAGGCCTCGCGTGAGGATAACCTGCTGGGCGAGCGCATCGGGCGTCTGCACCCCAAATACCAGACGCCGGCGTTTGCCTTAGTCTGGCAGGCCATCATCGTGACGGTGCTGTGCTTCTCGACCTTTGTTTCGCCGAGCGTCGCCGCCGCCTACTGGATGCTGACCGCGCTGACGACCATCACCTACTTTATCCCCTATCTGGTTATGTTCCCGGCCTTCTACCGCCTGCGTATCACCCAGCCGGATACCCCGCGCAGCTTCCGTATTCCGGGACGCGTCCTGCCGATCGTGCTGCCGGCGCTGGGCTTTATCTCTATCGCCTTTGCCGTATGCCTGCTGTTCATTCCGCCGTCACAGATCGACATGGGCGGCTATATGCAGTACGCCGGCAAGATTATTGGCGGCGCCGTGCTGGCCGTGATCGTGGCGGAGCTGATTTATCACCGCGCGCAGCGCCGCAATGCGAAGTTACTGAGTGAAGGAGCAAAATAAGATGTATATGCCAACGCTAGAGATAGATCTGCGCAAGCTGCGCGACAATGCCCGGACCGAGCTGGCGCTGCTGGCGGAGCAGGGGATCGAGGTCATGGCGGTCAACAAGGTGTTTGACGGCTGCCCGGAGACCGCCCGCGCCGTCGTGGAGGGGGGGATCAGCGTGGTCGCCGAGTCGCGCACCTACAACCTGAAGAAGATCCGCGCAACCGGCTGCACCACCTGCCTGCTGCGCAGCCCCTGTCTGAGCGAGATCGAAGAGGTCGTACGCTACGCCGATATCAGCTTAAACAGCGAGCCCGCGGTGCTGCGGGCCCTCTCCGCCGAGGCGCTGCGTCAGGACAAGGTGCATCAGGTGCTGCTGATGGTGGATATGGGCGATCTGCGCGAGGGGATCTGGTTTGAGCACTATGCGCAGATCCTGGAGACGGTGCGCCTGATCGCGTCGCTGCCTGGGCTGGCGCTGTACGGGCTGGGCACCAACTTCAACTGCTATGGCACGGTGCTGCCGACGGTGGAAAACGGCGAGCGCTTCCAGGCCATCGCCCGGCGTCTGGAGAGCGACTGCGGCATCACCGTTCGCCGCCTGTCGGCCGGCAACTGCACCAGCGTCCATCTGCTGGATAAGGGCATCTGGCCGCAGGGGCTGAACCACCTGCGCATCGGCGGGCTGCATGAGTTCGGCATCGAATATGTCGACATGAAGTATCTGGAGGCGTTTCACCACTCGACCAAACCGGTGGATCGCGCCTGCTCGGATATGTATCTGCTGCACGCCGAGATCATCGAGCTGAACAGCAAGCCGACGGTGCCGGTCGGCGAGCTGGGGGTCGATGCCTTCCTACAGCACAAGACCTTTGTCGATAAGGGCACCCGCCGCCGCGCGCTGCTGGCCTTTGGCCGCCAGGATGTGCCGGCGGAAAACTGCACGCCCTGCAACGACGCCATCACGCTGCTGGGGCAGACCAGCGACCATACGCTGGTGGATATCGAGGACTGCGATGAGGCGCTGAAGGTCGGCGATAGCATCAGCTTCGAGCTGGACTATACCGGGCTGCTGATGGCCTGCCAGACCCATGGTGTGCAACGCCGTTTTAAGGGATGATCCCGAGGCCATAAACGTGCGCCGGCGTACCCGCGCCGGCGCGCAGAATGCACCTTACATAGGGGGATACCATGGCTTGTCAGACGGAGACGCCTTCACCCTCAACCGCTCCGGCGCTCCAGCGCACGCTGAAAAAGCGTCACCTGCTGATGATGTCGCTGGGGGGACCATCGGTACCGGTCTGTTTATCGGCATTGCCGAGCCGCTGCACAGCGTCGGGCCGCTCGGCACCCTTCTGGCCTATCTGCTGGGCGGCGGGGTGATGCTGATCACCATGATGTGTCTGGGAGAGCTGGCCTGCGCGTTTCCCCACTCCGGCTCGTTTCAGCACTATGCGCTGATGTTTCTGCCCCATCCGCTGTGGAGCTATAGCATCGGCTGGCTATACTGGCTGAGCTGGGTATTTTCGCTGGCCGCCGACCTGACCGCCGCCGGACTTATCGCCCACCAGTGCTTCCCCGCAGTACCCATCTACCTGTTTTGTCTAGCAATCCTTATCTCCCTGCTGTTGCTGAACCTGCTGTCCGCCGCCAGCTTTGGTGAGTGTGAATATTGGCTATCGGCGCTCAAAGTGTTCGCCATCGTTCTGTTTATCGCCGCCGGAATCGTGATGATGTTTCGCCTGCAGGGGAGCGGCGCATGGCAGCCGACGCTGCGCACCGCCGGCGGCTGGTTTCCGCACGGTACCTGGAGCCTCTTTCTGTGCATGACCGTGGTGGTGTACTCCTTTCAGGGGGTGGAACTGGTGGGCAGCGCGGCCGGGGAGACCGAGGCGCCGGAGAAGGTGCTGCCGCGGGTGATAATGGGGATCGGTGGGCGCATCATTCTGTTCTATGTGCTGGCTATCGCGGTACTGGCGCTGGTCTATCCCTATGCGCGGGCGGTGAGCGGCGACAGCCCGTTCGTCTGGGTCTTTGCCCACGTCGGCCTGCCGGGCGCCGATACCCTGATGCTGCTGGTGATCTTCTCCGCCGCGGTATCGGCGGCCAACTCGGCGATTTACGCCAGCTCGCGCATGCTGTGGTCGATGGCGCAGGACGGCTTTGCCCCGCGCCTCTGCGGCCGGGTCAACCGGCGCGGCGTTCCGGCTAACGGGATCGCGCTGACCTGTCTGATCTCGCTGGTGTGCCTGCTGAGCAAGTACATTCCGGCCCAGTCGCTGTACCTGTATCTGATCGCCAGCACCGGGCAGGTCGGCTGCCTGGCCTGGATGGTGATCGCCTGGTGTCAGTATTGCTTTCGCCGCCGTCAGCGGGCGGGGCACTATCCCGATATCCGCGCGGGCTACCGCTCCCCGTGGTTTCCCTGGCTGTCTTGGGCCTGCATCGTGCTTAACGGGCTGGTGATCGTCGGTACCTGGCTGAGCGAGCAGGGGGGCAGCATGCTCTTGGCCGAGCTCACGCTGCTGGCGCTGGTGATCGCCAGCTATTTTCTGCGCCGGCGCCCCGCGGCGGGGGCGCCGGACGCGTCGCCGGCCGATAGCCTATAGCGCGCGCAGCATGCGGACTTCACAGTCCACGTGACGGGTGGCGCCCAGCGCGGCGTCGATAGGTTCAAAGCCCAGATGACGGTACAGGGCGATGGCGTCGTGCAGGGTGGCGGTGGTTTCCAGGTAGCAGTGGGTAAACCCCTGCACTCGGGCGAAATCCAGCGCCTGCAGGGCCAGGCGCTTGGCCAGCCCGCGTCCGCGCAGCGCGGGCAGAAAGTACATTTTTTGCAGCTCGCACAGGTGTGGCGCCGCCCCCTCCAGCGGCGCGACGCCGCCGCCGCCCGCCACCTCACCGTCCAACTCTACCACCCAATAGGCGCAGCGCGGCGCCGCATAGCTCTGCGCCAGGCGATCCAGATTGGGATCGGACACCGTGAACCCCTTGTCGGCGCTTAGGCCGCATTCGGCGGAGACGCGGCGGATCACGTCGGCAATCGCCCCATTGTCGGCGGCGGTCAGTGGGCGAATGCGGATGTCGGGGGCGCGTTGGTCGGTCATCTGGGAATCCCTGGTCAGTGTGCGGATAAGCAGTTTCTTAAATAGCACCGTCGCCCCCCACAATGCAAGATGCCGCCGGGGAAAGCGGCCCCGGGCGGATTAAAACTCGACGTCCTCCAGGCTAAAGGAGCCGCTCTGATCGTTATAGGAGAAGATCTCGGCGTAGCGCCCCCAGTTGATCACGGTATCCAGGGTTTCGCGCGCGGCGTCATCGGAGAGCACGTCCTCCAGCTCCTGCTCAAAGCGTACCCGCGGCGCCCGGTGGCCGGGGCGCTCGTCGAGTACGCTCTTGATCAGCGTGGCCAGCGGCACGTGGCGCAGCAGGTGGGCGGCGAACAGCGCCTTGCGCGGCTGGGTGTCCATGACGGCGAACTGCTGCCCCGCGGGGGTGAGGATAATATCCCCCTGATGAACCTCGGCAAAGTCCAGCTGCTGCAGCACCTCGGCGACGGAGAGCAGGCGGTCGGCCTCTATGTGTAGCGCCAGCGCCAGATCGGGCATGTCGGCTCGGCCGTGGTAGGGGGCGGCCGCCAGGGTCTCCAGCAGCCCGGCGATCAGGTTGGTGGAGACATGGGGTAGCCAGGAGCCCAGCTTTAGCTCGTGACGCAGCGTGTTGTCGCCGCTGCGCGCCGTCATTTGGGCGTAAATCTCATCGACTAGGTGGCGGAACGGCGGATCGAGGCGGCTGCGCGGGTGGTGAAAGGGGACCGCTATCTCGGCGACGATCTTGCCGGGGTGCGAGGAGAGCAGCAGGATGCGATCGCACATGAAGACCGCCTCCTCGATGTTATGGGTGACGATCAGCATCGACTTAATCGGCAGCTTGCCTGCGCTCCACAGGTCGAGCAGGTCGGTGCGCAGGGTTTCGGCGGTCAGGACATCGAGGGCCGAAAACGGCTCATCCATCAGCAGCAGCGTGGGGTCAACCACCAGGGCGCGGGCAAAGCCGACGCGCTGGCGCATCCCGCCGGAGAGTTCGCGCGGGTAGGCGTTCTCAAAGCCGTCCAGGCCGATCAGGTCGATGGCCGCCAGCGCCCGGGTACGCCGCTCGGCGGCCGCCATGCCCTGGGCCTCCAGACCGGCCTCCACGTTTTGCAGCACCGTCAGCCACGGAAACAGGGCGAAGGTCTGGAACACCATCGCCACCCCCCTAGCCGGGCCATGCACCGGTACGCCAAGGTAGTCCACCTGGCCTGCGCTGGGGGTGATCAGGCCCGAGATGATGCGCAGCAGCGTGGATTTTCCAGAGCCGGAGCGACCGAGCAGGGCCACTATCTCGCCCTCGCGCAGGGTCAGGTTAACCCCCTGCAGGATGGTCTGGACGCCGTGCGCCTGCTCATAGCCGTGATCAACGTCCTGCACGCTCAGGATAGGCGCCGGCGTGACGCCGTGCGGCAGCGGGGAAAGGGGATCGGTCATGGCGCGGCTCCTCGGTTAGTATTCTGTGTTCAGGGTCAGTTGGCGCGAAAGCGGGATTCTGCATAGGCGTACAGCGGGCGCCACAGCAGGCGGTTAAACAGGGTGACGAACAGCGACATGATGGCGATGCCCAGGATGATTTTGGGAAAGTTACCGCCGGCGGTGTTTTCGGCGATATAGGCTCCCAGACCGTGCGCCGCCACCCGGGTATCGCCCCACTGGACATATTCGGCCACGATGCTGGCGTTCCAGGCCCCGCCGGCGGCGGTGACGGCGCCGGTGACATAGTAGGGAAAGATGGCCGGCAGCATGATCTGGCGCCACCACTGCCAGCCGCGAATATGCAGATTGGCCGTGACCTCGCGATAGTCATTGGGAAAATTCATGGTGCCGGCCACGATGTTGAACAAAATATACCACTGGGTGCCCAGCACGATCAGCGGCGACAGCCAGATGTCCGGGTTGAGCTGAAAGTGCATGATGGCGATGACGAAGGCGGGAAACAGCAGGTTGGCCGGAAAGGCGGCCAAAAACTGGGCCAGCGGTTGGATCTTACCGGCCAGGGCCGGACGCAGGCCGATCAGCACCCCCAGCGGCACCCAGATGAGCGAGGAGATCAGGATTAACAGGCTGACGCGCAGCAGGGTTACCAGCCCCATCAGCAGGACATAGCCGACCTCATGCAGCGAAACGCCGCTGCGGACATACAGGACGACCCGGATACAAAGATACAGGGTCAACACGAGGATAGCCGCACTCCAGAGCAGATCGAGATAGCGCGGTGAGCGCCCCGGTGCCGGCGTGGGGCGGTAGCGCGACTGTCCGGGCCAGCGCAGCGGCAGGCGTGCCAGCCAACCCAGCAACTGCCCCAGCGGGGCGAGCAGGCGGTGGAACAGGCGGGTACGCCGCAGCAGGTTGAGCAGCCAGGAGGTAGGGGGATTGGCGGTGCGGGTATTCTCCATGCGGAACCTATCGGCCCAGGCGACCAGCGGGCGGAACAGCAGCTGATCGTAGATGAGGATCACCGCCACCATGGTCAGCAGCACCCAGCCGATGGCGTGGAGATCGCGCTGCAGGATCGCCTCGGCCAGATAGGCGCCGATGCCCGGCAGGACGAAGTGGGTATTGCCGACGGTAATCGCCTCCGAGGCCACAATAAAGAACCAGCCGCCGGACATCGACATCATCATGTTCCAGATAAGCCCAGGCATGGCAAAGGGGACATCCAGCTTCCAGAAACGCTGCCAGCCGGTGAAGTGCAAGCCGCGGGCGACCTCATCCAGATCGCCGGGGACGGTGCGCAGGGACTGGTAAAAGCTGAAGGTCATATTCCAGGCCTGGCTGGTAAAGATGGCGAAGATGGCCGCCAGCTCGACCCCCAGCACCCGCCCGGGGAACAGGGCGATAAAGAAGGTGACGGTAAACGAGATATAGCCGAGCACCGGCACCGACTGCAGGATATCCAGCATCGGCACCAATACCTTGGCCGCCCGCCGGCTTTTAGCCGCCAGCGTGCCGTAGATCAGGGTGAACAGCAGCGAGGCCAGCATGGCCACCAGCATGCGCAGGGTGGTGCGCAGGGCATACTCCGGCAGGGCGCCCGGCGCCAGGGAGATACTCTGCTTTTCCAGGCTGGCGAGAGGCTGCAGCGCCTGATGAAAACCGATGGCCATCATGGCGATCAGGCTGATGATCAGCGGAAAGGCGACGATATCCCAGCGATTGGGGTTCAGGCTCAGCGGCCCGTGGCTGCCGGGGAAACGAATATCCATCGGGCTCCTCGCATCAGGGGGCGGTGGGATCCGGCACGACGATGGCCGGAGTGCGCGCGTAGATGGCCCCCAACGTCGGTAGGTGATTGATTGCGCTGTCTGTGATTATAGCCGCTGCGGTAGGCTTAGCACCGGTATCGCGCATTTGCGGGCCGGCCCGGGCGTACACTAAAAAAAACGGGAGCCGTCTGGCTCCCGCTGTCGTGCTTGCCCGCCGGGGGCGATTACAGCGCGGCGATCACCGCCTGCTGTTCGATCAGCTTGGCCTTGGCATCGGCGTAGCCGTTCAGCTTTTCGCGCTCCTTGGCGACCACCGCCTCCGGGGCACGCGCCACAAAGCCTTCGTTGGAGAGCTTGGCTTCGATGCGGGCGATCTCGCCGTCGATCTTGGCCACCTCTTTGGTCAGGCGATCCAGCTCGGTGGCCTTGTCGACCAGACCGGCCATCGGGATCAGTAGCTCGGCGCCCTCCACCAGCTTGGTGACGGAGACCGGGCCCTTGTCGCCGGCCGGCAGCAGGGTGATGCCCTGCAGGCGCGCCAGCGACTGGATAAAGCTGCGGTTCTGCTCCACGCGACGCTGGGCGTCGGCGCTGGCGTCGCGCAGCAGCAGATCCAGCGGCTTGCTCGGGGCGATGTTCATCTCGGCGCGGATGTTACGCACCGCGATGATGGCCTGCTTGATCCACTCCAGATCGGACAGCGCCTGCGCGTCGTCCAGGGCCGCGTCATACTGCGGGTAGGGCTGCAGCATGATGGTATCGGCGTCGATGCCGACCAGCGGCTTGACCCGCTGCCAGATGGTCTCGGTGATGAACGGAATGATCGGGTGCGCCAGGCGCAGCAGCCCTTCCAGCACGGTGACCAGGGTGTGGCGGGTGCCGCGCAGCTCGGCGTCGCTGCCGTCGTTGATCGCCGGCTTGGCCAGCTCCAGATACCAGTCGCAGAACTGGTTCCAGGTGAACTCGTACAGGATATTGGCGGCGATATCAAAGCGGTAGCTGTCCAGCGCCTCACGCATCGCCTTCACCGTGCGGTTGAACTCCGCCAGGATCCAGCGATCGGCCAGCGAGTAGACCTTTTCGCCGTCGTTGAAGCCACAGTCGTGGCCTTCGGTGTTCATCAGTACGAAACGGCTGGCGTTCCACAGCTTGTTACAGAAGTTGCGGTAGCCTTCCAGGCGCTTCATGTCCCAGTTGATGTCACGGCCGGTGGAGGCCAGGGCGGACAGGGTGAAGCGTAGGGCGTCGGTGCCGTGCGGCTCGATGCCGTCCGGGAACTGCTTCTCGGTGCGCTTGGCGATCTTCTCGGCCAGCTGTGGCTGCATCATGTTGCCGGTGCGCTTCTCCAGCAGCGCCGGCAGGCTGATACCGTCGATCATATCCAGCGGATCGATGACGTTGCCCTTGGACTTGGACATCTTCTGCCCTTCGTCGTCGCGGATCAGGCCGGTGATATACACGGTCTTGAACGGCACCTGTGGTTTGCCGTCTTCATCCTTGATGAAGTGCATGGTCATCATGATCATGCGGGCGATCCAGAAGAAGATGATGTCGAAGCCGCTGGTCAGCACGTTGGTCGGATGGAAGGTCTTCAGCGCCTCGGTATTCTCCGGCCAGCCCAGGGTGGAGAAGGTCCACAGGGCGGAGGAGAACCAGGTATCCAGCACGTCGTTGTCCTGGGTCAGCGTCACCTCGGCGCCCAGGCCGTTCTCGTTGCGCACCTCTTCTTCGCTGCGGCCCACGTAGACGTGGCCCTCGGCATCGTACCAAGCCGGGATACGGTGACCCCACCACAGCTGACGGGAGATACACCAGTCCTGAATGTCGCGCATCCAGGAGAAGTACATGTTTTCGTACTGCTTGGGCACAAACTGAATGTCACCGTTTTCGACCGCTTCAATGGCCGGCTTAGCCAGCGGGGCGGCGCGCACGTACCACTGGTCGGTCAGCATCGGTTCGATCACCACGCCGCCGCGGTCGCCGTAGGGCACCGTCAGATCGTGCGGCTTGATCTCGACCAGCAGACCGGCCTCGTCGCAGGCCTTGACGATGGCCTTACGGGCGGCAAAGCGCTCCATGCCGCGGAATGCGGCCGGCAGCTCATCGCTGTAGGCGTCGCACTCGACGCCGTTGGTGTCGAGCACCTGCGCCTGCTCACGGATGTCGGCATCGAAGGTGAGGATGTTGATCATCGGCAGCTGGTGGCGACGACCGACCTCATAGTCGTTGAAGTCGTGCGCCGGGGTGATCTTCACGCAACCGGTGCCTTTCTCCATGTCGGCGTGTTCGTCGCCGACGATCGGAATGCGGCGGTTGACCAGCGGGACGATGACGAACTTGCCGATCAGATCTTTGTAGCGCGGATCCTCCGGGTTGACCGCCACGCCGGTGTCGCCCAGCAGGGTCTCCGGACGGGTGGTGGCGACCACCAGGTGATCCTGACCCTCTGCGGTCTTGGCGCCGTCGGCCAGCGGATAGCGCAGATGCCACATGGAGCCCTTGGTTTCACGGTTCTCCACTTCCAGATCGGAGATGGCGGTGCGCAGCTTCGGATCCCAGTTGACCAGACGCTTGCCGCGGTAGATCAGATCTTCCTGATACAGACGGACGAAGACTTCTTTCACCGCGTTGGACAGGCCGTCGTCCATGGTGAAGCGCTCGCGCTCCCAGTCGACGGAGTTGCCCAGACGGCGCATCTGGCGGGTGATGGTGCCGCCGGATTCGGCCTTCCACTGCCAGATCTTGTCGATGAAGGCGTCACGGCCGTAGTCGTGGCGGGTCTTGCCCTCTTCGGCCGCAATCTTACGCTCAACCACCATCTGGGTGGCGATACCGGCATGGTCGGTCCCTACCTGCCATAGGGTATTTTTACCCTGCATGCGCTGGTAGCGGATCATGGTGTCCATGATGGTCTGCTGGAACGCGTGGCCCATGTGCAGGCTACCGGTCACGTTCGGCGGCGGGATCATGATGCAGAAGCTTTCTTTGCTGGTGTCGCCGTTCGGCTTAAAGTAGCCCTGCTGTTCCCAGTGCGCATACAGCGGCTGTTCGATGTCTTGCGGGTTGTATGTTTTTTCCATTCTTCGTCTGTTTCGTCTGATCGGTCAGTGAGTTGGCGGCGTCGCCGTGGTCAAGTGAAAGCCGACGCTGCGATAGGCTTTATAGCGTTCGCGCGCCAACTGCTTTAATGCGTCTTCGTAAGGCACGAAGTCTATCACTTCATGGAAAGCGGTGGCAAAATCCGCGAACGTCGGCAGCAGGCTGATTAACAGCTCGCGCGGTGCGCTGCCGCGTTTGCCCGGCCAGGACAGCTCCACCGGCGCGCCGAAGCGCGGCCCCTCTCCGGCCAGGCTGTGCGGCACGAACTGCTGCGGATCGCGCGCCCACAGCGCCTCGTCCAGGCGCAGCGCCTGTTCCTGGCTGGCGCAGGCCAGCAGCACCCGTTTACCGGCGCGCCAGTGCTGACAGGCCAGATCGCAGGCCAGCGTTTCTACATCGTCCGGCGCGTCCGCCGCCTGGGGCTGCTCCAGCAAATAAAAGGTTGCCTGTTTCATCGGGAGTCGGATCTATCCTGCTAGGTGATTGCCCCGCCGCCGGGATCAGCGACGGGACGCGGCCGCCCGCGCGGCGGACGACCCTTTCTTCTATTCTACAGCAATGGCGGGAATATTCATGCATCCCCTCCCGTGCGGGAGGGGAGAGGCGGGATCACTCCTCGCCGTTTAGCCCTGCGCGGTTGAGCAGGAACTGCGACAGCAGCGCCACCGGGCGGCCCGTGGCTCCCTTGGCCTTGCCGGAGCGCCAGGCGGTACCGGCGATATCCAGATGCGCCCAGTTGTACTTGCGGGTGAAGCGCGCCAGGAAGCAGGCGGCGGTGATCGCTCCGCCCGGACGGCCACCGATGTTGGCCATGTCGGCGAAGTTGGAGTCCAGCTGTTCCTGGTACTCCTCGCCCAGCGGCAGACGCCAGGCGCGATCGCCCGCCTGTTCCGCGGCGCTCAGCAGCTCGGAGGCCAGCGGGTTATGGTTAGCCATCAGGCCGGTCAGGTGATGACCCAGGGCGATGACGCAGGCGCCGGTCAGGGTGGCGACGTCCACCACCAGCTCTGGCTCGAAGCGTTCGACGTAGGTCAGCACGTCGCACAGCACCAGGCGCCCTTCGGCGTCGGTGTTGAGCACCTCGACGGTCTGGCCGGACATGGTAGTGAGAATGTCGCCCGGCCGGTAGGCGCGCCCGCCCGGCATGTTTTCACAGCCCGCCAGCACCCCGACGATGTTGAGGGGCAGCCGCAGCTCGGCCGCCATGCGCATCACGCCATACACCGAAGCGGCGCCGCACATGTCGTACTTCATCTCGTCCATGCCTTCGCCCGGTTTGAGGGAGATGCCGCCGGCGTCGAAGGTCAGCCCTTTGCCGACCAACACGATCGGGCGTGCGTCCGGGTTCGGGCTGCCCTTGTATTCGATCACCGACATCAGCGACTCATTCTGCGAGCCCTGACCGACGGCCAGATAGGCGTTCATGCCCAGCTCTTTCATCTGCTGTTCGCCGATCACCCGGGTGGTGACGGCGTCGGCGTAGCTGTCGGCCAGCTGACGCGCCTGCGAGGCCAGGTAGCCCGCGTTACAGATATTGGGCGGCATGTTGCCGAGATCCTTGGCGGCCTTGATCCCGGCGGCGATGGCCAGGCCGTGCTGAATGGCGCGTTCGCCGCTGGTCAGCTCGCGGCGGGTCGGCACGTTGAACACCATCTTGCGCAGCGGGCGGCGCGGCTCCACCTTGTTGCTCTTCAGTTGATCGAAGGTGTAGAGGGTCTCTTTGGCCGTTTCGACGGCCTGACGCACCTTCCAGTAGGTGTTGCGGCCCTTGACGTGCAGCTCGGTGAGGAAGCACACCGCCTCCATCGAGCCGGTGTCATTCAGGGTGTTGATGGTCTTCTGGACCACCTGCTTATACTGGCGCTCGTCCAGCTCACGCTCTTTGCCGCAGCCGATCAGCAGGATGCGCTCTGAGAGTACGTTGGGGACATGGTGCAGCAATAGGGTTTGACCCACCTTGCCTTCCAGTTCGCCGCGGCGCAGTAGGGCGCTGATATAGCCGTCGCTGATCTTGTCGAGCTGTTCGGCAATCGGTGACAGGCGACGCGGTTCGAACACGCCGACCACGATACAGGCGCTACGCTGTTTTTCCGGGCTACCGCTCTTTACACTGAACTCCATGCACTCTCCTGAATCTTAAAGACAGCGGCCGGGGGGGCAGATAAACTATACTCAAGCGAGCTGCGGCCCCTGCGCCGTTGAACTGACTAGAAACAATTATTGCCACACGTTTTTTGAGCCAAACGGTAAAATCGTGCCGGCATTGGTCTTATCCGGCCACCGCAGCGGCTTTTGCTGGTTTTTTGCGCTGCCGGCGGCTAAATTTGTCGTTTTCGTGACTAACGATTACGGTACAATCGGTTTACAGTACAATCAGTTTACCTGACAAGCGGTTGGCGTTTTGGGATCTGGTCACGTTCCCAGTGTGCTTTTACGCCGCCCGGACAGCAAAGGCTGTATATCGTGTTCCTGATTGTTGCCGCTGCCATAATCATCATAAAAATGGCGCGTTAGCGTAGAAATTATCTATTTTCCTGCAAAAATACAAGTTTTCACAGGCGTAATAAGCGTGATCATCATTAGATATCTAGTACGGGAAACCTTTAAGAGCCAGGTCGCTATCCTGTTTATTCTGCTACTGATCTTTTTTTGCCAAAAGATGGTGCGAATTTTAGGGGCGGTGGTGAACGGTGATATCCCGACCAATCTGGTATTTTCCCTGCTCGGGCTGGGAATACCGGAGATGGCCCAGCTCATTCTTCCGCTCAGCCTGTTCCTGGGGCTGCTGATGACGCTGGGCAGACTGTACACGGAGAGCGAGATCACGGTGATGCACGCCTGCGGCCTGAGCAAGGCGGTGCTGGTGAAGGCGGCGATGGCGCTGGCCTTTATTACCGGCGCGCTGGCGCTGGTCAACGCCTTCTGGCTGAGCCCGTGGTCCTCGCTGCATTCGGACGAAGTGATGGCCGAGGCACGAGCCAACCCCGGCCTGGCGTCGCTGGCGGAGGGGCAGTTTCAGCCCTCGCAGGACGGCAACTATGTGCTGTTTGTCGGCAATGTGAAGGACAAGAAATTCCATAATGTCTTCCTGGCCCAGCTGCGCCCCAGCGGCTCCCAGCGCCCGTCGGTGGTGGTGGCCGACAGCGGCCATCTGGTGGAGATGAAAGACGGCGCGCAGAAGGTGGTGCTGGACAGCGGCACCCGCTATGAGGGCACCGCCATGCTGCGTGATTTCCGTATCACCGACTTTGTCGACTATTCAGCGATCATCGGCCATAAATCGGCGATGCTGGACCCCAATAACGCCGATCAGGCCAGCATGTCCGCCCTGTGGCACTCGCAGGAGCCGAGCTTCCGCGCCGAGTTTCACTGGCGTCTGACCCTGGTGTTCTCGGTGATCGTGATGGCGCTGATGGTGGTGCCGCTCAGCGTGGTCAACCCGCGCCAGGGGCGGGTGCTGTCGATGCTGCCGGCGATGCTGCTGTACCTTATCTTCTTCCTGCTGCAGAGCTCCCTGCGCTCCAACGGCGGTAAGGACAAGCTGGACCCGATGATCTGGATGTGGGCGGTGAACGGTCTCTACCTGCTGCTGGCCGTCGCGCTTAACCTGTGGGATACCGTCCCGATGCGTCGCCTGCGCGCGCGCCTGAGCGGAAAAGGAGTGGCCTGATGTTTGGCGTTCTCGATCGTTATATTGGCCGCACCATCTTCAACACCATCATGATGACCCTGTTCATGCTGGTGTCGCTGTCGGGCATCATCAAGTTTGTCGATCAGCTGCGCAAGGTGGGTCAGGGCGACTACTCCGTGGCCGGCGCCGGCCTGTTTACCCTGCTGAGCATCCCCAAGGATATCGAAATCTTCTTTCCGATGGCGGCGCTGCTCGGCGCCCTGCTCGGGCTGGGGATGCTGGCGCAGCGCAGCGAGCTGGTGGTGATGCAGGCCGCCGGCTTTACCCGTATGCAGGTGGCATCGGCGGTGATGAAAACCGCCATCCCGCTGGTGCTGCTGACCATGGCCATCGGTGAGTGGGTGGCGCCGCAGGGGGATCAGGCGGCGCGCAACTACCGCGCCCAGCAGATGTACGGCGGCTCGCTGCTGTCGACCCAGGGCGGGCTGTGGGCCAAAGATGGCAACCAGTTTGTCTATATTGCCCAGGTGGTGAACGACCGTACCCTTGGCGGGGTGAGCATTTACACACTGAACGCCCAGCGTAAGCTGACCTCGCTGCGCTACGCGGCGTCGGCCACCTTTGACGGCAAGCAGTGGAAGCTGGCCCAGGTGGAGGAGTCCAACCTGACCGATCCGAAGATGATCACCGGCTCACGTACCCTGAGCGGGGTGTGGAAGACCAACCTGACGCCGGACAAGCTGGGGGTGGTGGCGGTTAGCCCCGACTCCCTCTCCATCAGCGGGCTGTACCACTACGTCAAATACCTGAAGCAGAGCGGCCAGGAGTCCAGCCGCTACCAGCTCAACCTGTGGAGCAAAATCTTTGCGCCGCTCTCCGTGGCGGTGATGATGCTGATGGCGCTGTCGTTTATCTTCGGCCCGCTGCGCAGCGTGCCGATGGGGGTTCGGGTGCTGACCGGCATCTGCTTTGGCTTTGTGTTTTACGTGCTGGATCAGATCTTCGGCCCGATGAGCCTGGTGTACAACGTGCCGCCGGTGATCGGGGCGGTGCTGCCCAGCGCGCTGTTTCTGGGGCTCAGCGTCTATCTGCTGCTGCGCCGCAGCTAGCGGTGTGGGGATAGGTTATGCGGGGCGCCTAAGGGCGCCCCGCTTGTATCTGATGAGTAAAAAACCCGGGCGAGGCATGAGCGCGCGGGGGGCGGCATCCAAAGCGGCCCGCTGGCGCGATATAAGTGATTACTCACTTCGAGCATCTCGCCCTTGGCCTCAGGCCTTAACGCTTCTGCGCCGCCAGCGCGCTGACCAGATCGTTCACCCCGTCGCTCATGTTCTTAAAGCGCGTCAGGTCGCTGCGGGTGACCACCACGAAGACTCCGATGTTCTTCTCCGGGATCAGCGCCATATAGGTGATAAAGCCGCCGGCGCCGCCGGTCTTCTGAATGATGGCCGGGTGCCCGTCCTGCGGCGCCATCGCCACCCATCCCAGCCCCAGGGCGGAGGCCTTGCCCGGCACATCCATGCCTTTCACCTGATTCAGCTTGGCGCGCGGATAGTACATCTTCAGCAGACGGGCGGCATAGGGGCTGCGCGGCTGCTGACCGCCGGCCAGAAACTGCTGCATCCAGCGACGCATGTCGTCCGGCGTGGAGTAGACGCCGCCGCTGCCGATAGCCGCCAGCGAGGAGATACAGGGGCTGGCACTGCGCGCCGGGATCATCAGACGCGCGCACTGCGTCGCCGTCGGGGTATAGGTAGTGCTGCTCATCCCCAGCGGGCGGGCGATCAGGCGCTGAAACAGCGCCGGGTAGCTCTGCCGGGTGGCGTGGGCCAGGGCGTCAGCCAGCAGATCGTAGGCCAGGTTAGAGTAGGCTGCGCTGCTGCCCGGGGCCACGCTCAGACGCGCGCGCTGCAGCCACTGCCAGCGCTGGCTATAGGTCGGCCAGGTGAACACCGCCCGATTGGCGGCGCCGCCCGGCTGCTCGCGCGGCAGACCGCTGGTGTGGGAGGCCAGGTGCATCAGGCGGATCGGCCTGCCGGAGGCGTTAGTGGGCACACGCTTACCCGGTGGCGCATAGCGCGACAGGGGATCGGTCAGCTTGACTTTGCCCTCGGCGTCCAGCTTGACCAGCGCCTCACTGGTCATCAGCTTAGTCAGGGAGGCGATACGGATCAGCGAGTCGGGGCGCGGGCGCTGATGGTTGCCCGGCTTGGTCTCACCGTAGCTGCGGAACAGCTGCTCCCTGCCGTCGATGGCGACCAGCGCCATCCCGGTGGCGCCGCTGTTGTAAAAGATATGTTCGGCGTAGCGATCAACGGTTGCGCTGATCTGGGCATCCGGCGCGGCGGCGCGGGCGGAAACGCCGCTCAGCATGCAGCCGATGGCCAGCGCGGCCAGCGGAAAAAAAGAGCGAAAACGAGTATCCATGTCATTCAAACGCTAGGGAATTAAGAGGGTAAGTATAGTAATGCCAGCCAACGCTGCACGGCAGCGCTTTTCGCCGGGAATTTTGTAAAAAATACCGCCAGAGTGCTGCCGCGGGTAAAAATGAATGTGACGCAGCGCACATGCAAGGGTAATCTTGCTACGCTGTAAAGAGAGAGGCTGAACGGGGCGGTCACGGTGAAATTTTCTGCCGCAGCGCAGTTATTTTTTCCTCTTTGTCCTCTGTGAACATATAATGCGCAGCGGTCATTTGTGACTGTAACCGAACAACCGCCTGCGCGGCGTTAAGCACCCAACAGGAATAGAAACATGAAAATGAGTATCCGTGCGCTTCTCACGGTACTTCTGGCCGCGACTGCCTGCGTGCAGTCTGCGTTTGCCGTGGTATACCCTCTGCCGGCGAACAACAGCCGAGTGGTTGGCGAGAACCTGCAGATCAAGGTCCCGGAAGACAGTAAGTACCCGCTGGAGCACTTTGCTGCCCAGTATCAGATGGGGCTGAGTAACATGCTGGAAGCCAACCCCGGCGTCGACCCCTACCTGCCGCGCGCAGGTCGTAGCCTGACCATCCCGCAGCAGCTGATCCTGCCGAACACGCCCCACGAGGGGATCGTGATCAACAGCGCCGAAATGCGCCTGTACTACTATCCGAAAGGCAGTAAGACCGTGATCGTACTGCCGATCGGCATCGGCCAGCTGGGCCGCGACACCCCGATGAACTGGGTGACCTCCGTCCAGCGCAAGAAAGCCGGCCCGACCTGGACCCCGACCAAGAAGATGCACGAAGAGTACGCCGCCAACGGCCAGTACCTGCCCGCCGTCTTCCCCGCCGGTCCGGACAACCCGATGGGGCTGTACGCCCTGTACGTCGGCCGCCTGTATGCGGTGCACGGCACCAACGCCAACTTCGGCATCGGCCTGCGCGTCAGCCACGGCTG
The DNA here is from genome assembly GCF_000800725.1 of Edwardsiella sp. EA181011. NCBI lineage: Bacteria > Pseudomonadati > Pseudomonadota > Gammaproteobacteria > Enterobacterales > Hafniaceae > Edwardsiella > Edwardsiella sp. EA181011. The sequence goes on from NZ_CP011364.1 coordinate 1,142,593, forward strand.
CGTGCGCCTGCGCGACCCGGACATCAAGTGGCTGTTTGACAACGTCCCGGTCGGCACCCGCGTGCAGTTTATCGACGAACCGGTAAAAGCCACCGTCGAACCGGACGGCTCCCGCTATATCGAGGTGCATAACCCGCTCTCCACCACCGAGGCGGAGTGGCAGTCCCGCGCGCCGGTCCCGATCCAGCTCAACGCCGCGGTGACCAAGATCGTCGCCGACCCCAGCGTCAGCACCCACGCCGTAGACGAAGCCCTGAAGGCCCGCTCCGGCATGCCGGTGAAGATCAACTAAGCCCATTCGCTGGGCCAGATAGCCAGGCGGGTCAGCGACCCGCCTTTTTTGTCTCTGTCGGTTTTCGGCCTTGCGGGCTACTGGCGCCATCCCTTGCTAACACGCTGAAAAACCAGCGCACCTATCGACTGAGGTGCTTTTTTCAACAGTTGAAAACCGCCGCGGCGGATATCTGTTGCATGGCGATCGCCAGCGGGTATAATGCACGGGTTTCCGCATCCCCTTCAGTGCCGAAGTGGCGAAATCGGTAGACGCAGTTGATTCAAAATCAACCGTAGAAATACGTGCCGGTTCGAGTCCGGCCTTCGGCACCAAGTGATGCGATCAAACCACCGAAAGGTGGTTTTTTTGTATCTGAAATCTGTGCTACGCAAGGTAATTTCCTGCCTTTACTTTCTATCGCTATTCTGAATTCGGTAGTTCTCTTTGTTGGCGATCACGATCCGCATAAATCTCTGAGTGAGAATACGGTGAACAAGGCTTTACGAGTGATGGACTATGACACGAAAACGGAAGTGTGTGGATATAGCTTCAAAGCTATGGCATGTAGTTCATTGATGGAGTCACGCTTGTGGTCGAGGGATGCAGCAGAGCGGCAGATGAGTCACCAAGAACGCAACTCTGTGCGGGCTGCTTATATCCATAAGGCTGAGCATCTGGGGGAGAGGAGGCTGATGCTGCAGTGGTGGGCGGATTATCTGGATGCAAATCGAGAAAAAATCTTTTCTCCTTTTGACTATGCAAAAATCAATAACCCACTAAGCCAGAATAAGTAACTGTGCAAAAAAGCTGATAGCAATAGTTGGCTTGAGTTAATTTAATCGGCTTTAATTCCACAGTCACGTCTTGCGATACCTGATCCAGCTATTCAGTAATGATAGCTGCGTCAGGTATAAAAAATGTAAATGTATGATAGTCACAAATAAGCGATATCTTTAGGAAACTGAACCAGAAATCTAATTTCGTAGACGCTAATGACAAAATCTAGATGGCTGGTTTGCTTAAAGATATTTTCTTTGTTCGAAAACCGTGCAATCAGAGCTGCTAAACGTCTTACTCATTGAACTCAACGTCAATTTTAGCTAATTTAGCTAAATTATCTAGCATGTCCACGGGTGCCTGTCTTTATGAACGAAAACGAGATTTATTACCGTATTCAGCAGGCGCTTGCCTGTGCGTCGCGTAACCGGTACACCGTCGAGCTGCATCTGCAAATGATAAAATATGCCGACGAACTGGAACACATTACGGCGAAAGCCTTTTGCGAAGGCACTGGCCTGAGCCAGAGCCTCGGCACTGAATTCAGCAAAATGCGTAACTTAACCCGTCGGCTGAAAGCCGCCGGACTGAACACCGATCTGCTGTAATCGTTTACAGCACAGAATCGCGCGAAACGAGATATTTAATGGCTATCAAAAAAACCGAACTCTATTCCTCCCTGTGGGCAAGCTGCGACGAACTGCGCGGTGGGATGGATGCCAGCCAGTACAAGGACTATGTACTGACCCTGCTGTTTATGAAGTACGTTTCTGACAAATATAAGGGCGATCCCTACGGGATGATCGTGATCCCGAAAGGGGCCAGCTTTGACGATATGGTCGCGCTGAAAAACGATAAAGAAATCGGCGATAAAATTAACAAAATCATCCGCAGGCTGGCGGAAGAGAACGATTTGAAAGGCGTTATCGACGAGGCTGACTTTAACGACGAAGACAAGCTCGGCAAAGGTAAGGAGATGATTGACCGCCTGACCAAGCTGGTCGGTATCTTCGAGGGATTGGATCTGTCCGGCAACCGGGCCGATGGCGACGATTTGCTGGGCGATGCCTATGAGTACCTGATGCGCCACTTTGCCACCGAATCCGGTAAAAGCAAGGGGCAGTTCTACACGCCTGCGGAGGTATCGCGTATTCTGGCGAAGGTGATCGGCATTACGCCCGATACGCCACAGGATGCCACGGTCTACGACCCCACCTGTGGCTCCGGTTCGTTGCTGCTTAAAGTTAGCGATGAAACCCGACGCGGGCTGTCGATCTTCGGGCAGGAGATGGACAACGCTACCAGCGCGGATGAACATGATCCTGCATAACAACGCCACCGCTAAAATCTGGCAGGGCAATACCCTGAGCGATCCACAGTGGAAAGTGGCCAACGGCAAACTGAAAACCTTCGACTTCGCCGTGGCGAACCCGCCGTTTTCCAATAAAAACTGGACCAGCGGGCTGGATCTGAAGAGAGATCCGTTTGAGCGCTTCGTCTGGGGCGTTCCACCGGAGAAGAACGGCGATTATGCCTTTCTGCTGCACATCATCAAGAGCCTGAAAAGCACCGGCAAAGGGGCGGTGATCCTGCCACACGGCGTGCTGTTCCGCGGCAACGCCGAAGCGAATATCCGCGAAAACCTGATCAAGCAAGGCTATATCAAAGGCATTATCGGCCTACCGGCTAACCTGTTTTACGGTACCGGCATCCCGGCGTGCATTATCGTGATTGATAAAGAGCACGCCCACAGCCGCAAAGGCATTTTTATGATCGATGCCAGCCGGGGCTTTATCAAAGATGGCAACAAGAACCGCCTACGTAGCCGGGATATTCACCGCATCGTGGATGTGTTTAACCATCAGCGAACGCTGCCCGGCTACAGCCGGATGGTGTCATTAAGCGAGATCGCCGGGAATGATTACAACCTGAATATCCCCCGCTATATCGACGGCGGCGAGCCGGAAGATTTGCACGATCTGAGCGCCCACCTACAGGGCGGTATTCCGGCGCGCGATGTGGATGCCCTACAGGATTACTGGCGGGTATTTCCTGCCCTGCGCGACGTACTGTTTACCGACGATCGCCCCGGCTACTGTCGGGCTCAGGTCGAAGCCCAACAGGTTAAACCGACCATTCTGGCGCATCAGGAATTTAAGGATTTTTCCACCCGCAGCCTGCTGCCGTTTAAGGCGTGGCTGAAAGAGGCGGCGCTGAATGAGATCGGTAAGGGCGATAAACCCAAGGCGCTGATCCACGATATCAGCGAGATGCTGCTGGCGCAGTATGCCAACAGCGAGCTGCTGAATAAATACAGCGTGTACCAGATCCTGATGGACTACTGGGCCGACATCATGCAGGACGATGTCTACGTGATCATGCAGGACGGCTGGCAAGCCGCCGCGCACATTCGCGAACTCCAGCCGGTAAAAGGCAAGGATGGCAAAAACGTCTGGAAAGAGGCGCATGATTTTGAGTTTGACAAGCGGCGCTACAAGGCCGACGTGCTGCCTCGTTCTTTGGTGGAGATTCGCTGTTTCCCGCAACAGCTGGACACGCTGAACCGCGCGCAGGAACGCAGTGAAGAGGCCAGCCGTCAGTTAGCCGAGTTTATCGAGGAGCAGACAGGGGAAGAGGATCTGCTGGCCGAGGCGAAGAACGACAAGGATAAGGTGACGCAAAAGCTGGTCAATGCCCGCCTGACAAAATTGAAGAAAACCACCGCCGATCCGGATGAGCTGGCGGCGCTGACCCGTTGCCTGGCGCTGATTACAGCAGAGGCGAATGCGAAAAAAGCGCTGAAAGCCGCGCAAAAAACGCTGGATCGCGCGGTGTTTAAACAGTATCCCACGCTGGATGAAGCGGCGATCAAGGCGCTGGTGGTGCAGGACAAATGGCTGGCGACGTTGCAGGCCGGGATTCAGGCGGAGATTGAGCGTATCACCCAGCAACTGGCGGAGCGCGTGAAGGAGCTGGAAGAGCGCTATGCCGAGCCGCTACCGGCGCTGGAGGCGTCCGTTGAGGCGTTAAGCAAGAAGGTGGCCGGGCATTTGCGGGCGATGGGGCTGGAGTGGTGATGGTGGATTTAATGGTGCATGAGCAGCAGTCGGATACGGCAGGGAAAAGTGTGCCTGCGGGGTATAAGTTGACTGAAGTGGGGGTGATTCCGGAGGATTGGGGTGTAAAGACCATCAATGAGATAGCTAAAGTCTACTCTGGCGGAACTCCAAACAGAAAAATAGCACAATATTGGGATGGTGATATTCCATGGGTCACGACAACTCTAATTGATGGTAATGATATCTCTCATGTAGATGAATATATAACTGACAATGGTTTAAATAATTCATCTACCAAATGGTGTGACAAAGACACACTATTAATGGCTATGTATGGTCAGGGGAAAACCCGGGGTAAAGTTGGCATTTTACGCATTAGAGCCACCATTAATCAGGCCTGTGCTGCAATTTCATTGTACGAAAAAGCATCAGTTAAATATTTATTTCACTACCTGAATAGCAAATATGCAGAAATACGTGAGCTAAGTAACTCTGGCGGTCAAGAAAACCTTAGTGGAACAATAATAAAGATCCTCCCCATTCCTTATCCATCAGATAGAGAGCGATTAATCATCGCGGATACACTATCTGATATTGACACATTCATCCTTACTCAGGAAAGATTACTTGTAAAAAAACAGGCCATCAAAACAGCTGCTATGCAGCAACTGTTAACAGGTAAAATCCGTTTGCCGCAGTTTGCGTTGCGGAAAGATGGCTCTGTTAAGGGATATAAAAAGAGTGAGTTGGGGAAAATTCCTGAGGATTGGGTAGTATCTACTTTTGTCTCGGTCATAAAAATTCGACATGGAAAAAACCAGAAGCACGTCGAATGTCTTGATGGAGAATACCCAATCTATGCTACTGGTGGTCAAATAGGAAAAGCCAATGCTTTTCTCTATAACAAACCATCTGTATTAATTGGGAGAAAAGGCACTATTGATAAACCACGATATACAGATAAGCCATTCTGGACAGTTGATACATTATTTTACTCAGAAATATCAGAGTCAGCAGATGCACAATTTATTTATTATAAATTCTGTATGATTGACTGGATGCAATACAATGAAGCTTCAGGGGTACCTAGCTTAAACGCTAGCACAATTGAGAGTATTCAAACGGTGTTACCATCCATTGAAGAACAAATCGCCATTGCCACCATCCTCTCCGATATGGATAAGGAGATTCAGACCTTGCAACAGCGTCTGGACAAAACCCGCCAGCTTAAACAGGGGATGATGCAGGAGCTGTTAACCGGGAAAACCCGCTTAATATAGAAGGGAACGCACATGGCTTATGATTACAGCGCCAGCCTCAACCCGGAAAAAGCCCTGATTTGGCGCATTGTCCATCGGGATAATATCCCGTGGATACTGGACAACGGCCTGCACTGCGGCAACAGTCAAGTGCAGGCGGCAAACTGGATCAATATCGGCAACCCGGAACTTATCGGCAAACGCGCCGGGCATCCGGTGCCTGTCGGTATGGGCGGGACGCTGCATGACTACGTGCCGTTTTACTTTACCCCCTTTTCGCCGATGCTGATGAATATCCACAGCGGGCGTGGCGGCATTACGCAGCGCCCCAATGAGGAAATCGTCATTCTGGTCAGCAGCCTGCGAAGCGTGGCGGCGCAAAACGCCCCCTTCGTGTTTACCGACAGCCATGCCTACTATAACTGGGCCAACTACTACACCCGCCTGGAGGACCTGAATCAGATCGACTGGTCTATCTTACAGGCGCGGGATTTCCGTCGCGATCCAGACGATCCGGCTAAGTTTGAACGCTATCAGGCCGAGGCGTTAATCTGGAAGCACTGCCCCATCACACTGCTGGATGGGATGGTTTGTTACAATAACAACGTCAAGGTACAATTAGAAGACTGGCTGTCGCAACGTAATTTGACAATGCCCGTTCACGCACGGGCCGGGTGGTACTTCTCATGATCACATATACACAAGGCAATTTACTGGACGCGCCTGTGGAAGCACTGGTGAATACGGTGAATACCGTCGGTGTCATGGGTAAAGGCATCGCGCTGATGTTTAAAGAGCGCTTCCCCGACAATATGAAAGCCTATGCCGACGCCTGCAAACAAAAGCAGGTGATGACTGGCAAGATGTTTATTACCGAAACTGGCGAGCTGATGGGGCCACGCTGGATCGTCAACTTCCCTACCAAGCAGCACTGGCGCGCCGACTCCCGCATGGTGTGGATTGAAGACGGTTTGCAGGACTTGCGCCGCTTTTTGATCGAAAAGAAAGTGCGGTCCATCGCCATTCCCCCGCTGGGCGCGGGCAACGGCGGCCTGAACTGGCCGGATGTCCGGGCGCGGATTGAATCTGCGCTGGGCGACCTTCAGGACACGGAAATCCTGATTTATGAGCCTACCGAAAAATACCAGAACGTCGCCAAGAGCAGCGGTGTAAAAAAGCTCACCCCCGCCAGAGCGATGATCGCTGAACTGGTGCGCCGCTACTGGGTGCTGGGTATGGAGTGCAGCCTGCTGGAAATCCAGAAGCTGGCATGGCTGCTACAACGCGCCATTGAACAGCACCAGCAGGAGGACGTGCTAAAACTGCGGTTTGAGGCGCACTATTACGGCCCCTATGCTCCTAACCTGAACCATCTGCTTAACGCGCTGGACGGTACCTATCTGAAAGCCGAGAAACGTATCCCGGACAGCCAGCCACTGGATGTGATCTGGTTTAACGATCGGGAAAAAGAACACATCAACCTATGGTTGAACAGCGAAGCCAAAGCGTGGTTGCCAGCGCTTGAGCAGGTCAGCCAGTTGATTGACGGTTTTGAATCGCCGTTTGGTCTGGAGCTGTTGGCGACCGTTGACTGGTTGTTGACCCGGGGACAATGCCAGCCGACGCTGGACTCGGTGAAAGAGGGGTTGCATCAGTGGCCTGCGGGAGAACCTTGGGCCAGCCGTAAGATAAAGCTGTTTGACGATAAGAATCTGCAATTCGCCATTAACCGCGTGATGGAGTTTCATTGCTGAAAATTAGCCTGTCCCAGCAGGCGTCATTGTTGCAGTCAGACTGGATGCGGACAGCGCGGAAAAACCGGAGCGTACACGCAGTACGTGAGGATTTTGAGCACTGCCCAAGTCCAGTTTGGCAAGTAAAATAGCCTGGTGGGACAGGCTCTAAGGAGAGCGCCTTTTGAGCACCATAGGCCAGCGCGAACGCGCCACGCAAGAGCGTCTGATTCAGTTTTTTGTTAAGGATTTAGGCTACCGCTATCTGGGCCGCAGCGCTGGAGATGCCGATGACAGCAATATCGACACGGACATACTGAGCGCATGGCTGAAACGGCGCGGCGTCAGCGATACCCTGATCACCCGTGTGCTTCGGCAACTGGACTCCGCCGCCGCGCTGGGCGAAGGCAAAAAGCTGTATTACGCCAATAAAGAGGTCTATCGCCTGCTGCGCTACGGCGTGAAGGAAAAGGAAGGCGCGGGCGAGCAGAATCAGACCATATGGCTGATTGACTGGGCAAATCCTGAAGCCAATGATTTCGCTATTGCCGACGAGGTGACGGTCAACGGCGAATACAGCAAGCGCCCGGATCTGGTGCTGTACGTTAACGGCATCGCGCTGGGCGTGATTGAACTTAAACGCTCGTCAGTTCACGTCAGCGAAGGCATCCGGCAGAACCTCGATAATCAGAAGAAAACCTTTATCCGCAATTTCTTTAGCACCATGCAACTGGTGATGGCGGGTAATGATACGCAGGGGCTGCGCTACGGCACCATCGAAACGCCGGAAAAATATTATCTGGAGTGGAAAGAAGAGAGTACCGACGCATACACGCATAAGCTCGACTTCCATTTAAGCCGCCTTTGCAACAAATCAAGACTGCTGGATATCGTCCATAACTATATGGCCTTTGACGCTGGGGTGAAAAAACTCTGTCGCCATAATCAGTTCTTTGGCGTCGAGGCGGCTAAACAGCATATTGCCCGTCGTGAAGGTGGAATTATCTGGCATACGCAGGGATCGGGTAAAAGCCTGACGATGGTCTGGCTGGCAAAGTGGATCCGTGAAAACGTGCCCAATTCGCGCGTGCTGATTGTGACCGACCGCACCGAGTTGGATGAACAGATCGAAAGCGTGTTTATGGGCGTGGATGAAGAGATTTATCGCACCTCCAGCGGTAGCGATCTGATCGCAACGCTCAACCACCCGAACCCGTGGCTCATCTGCTCGCTGGTGCATAAGTTCGGTCGGCGTAGCGAAGCGGAAGACGCTGCGGCAACCGACGACTTCATCACTGAGTTGCAACAATCCCTGACCAAAACGTTCCGCGCCAAAGGTGATCTCTTCGTCTTCGTGGATGAGTGCCACCGCACGCAGTCTGGTAAATTGCATAACGCAATGACTGCGATTCTGCCGGAAGCCCTGTTTATCGGTTTTACCGGCACGCCGCTGATGAAGAAAGATAAAAAGAAATCAGTGGAGGTGTTCGGCCCTTATATCCATACCTATAAGTTTGATGAAGCCGTGGCTGACGGGGTGGTGCTGGATCTGCGCTATGAGGCCCGCGATATTGACCAGTATCTGACGTCTGAGAAAAAGGTCGATGACTGGTTTGAGGCCAAAACGCGCGGCCTGTCGAATTTAGCCAAGACCCAGCTTAAGCAGAAATGGGGCTCAATGCAGAAACTGCTGTCCAGCAAGTCGCGGCTGGAGCAGATCGTTAATGATATTCTGTTGGATATGGATACCCGCCCGCGCCTGATGGACGGGCGCGGTAACGCCATGCTGGTATGCAGTAGCGTGTATCAGGCCTGTAAGGTTTACGAGATGTTCAGCCAGACCGATCTGGCGGGAAAAGTGGCGATTGTAACCAGCTTTCGTCCCGATGCTGCCAGTATCAAAGGTGAAGAAACTGGCGCGAGCCTGACCGAGAAGCTGTTTAAATTCTCGACCTATCGCAAAATGCTGGCCGACTATTTTGAGCAAAGCGAAGAGAAGGTTGCCGGACGCATCGCAGAGTTCGAGCGGGACGTTAAACAGCGCTTTATTAATGAGCCGGGGCAAATGCGTCTGCTTATCGTGGTGGATAAGCTGCTGACCGGCTTTGACGCGCCGTCCGCCACCTATCTCTATATCGATAAAACCATGACGGACCATACGCTGTTTCAGGCGATTTGTCGGGTAAACCGGCTGGATGGGGAAGATAAAGAGTACGGCTATATTATCGATTATAAGGATCTGTTTCGCTCGCTGGATAAAGCGATAACCGATTACACCGCAGGCGCGTTTGACGATTACGATCGGGATGATGTTGATGGCCTGCTGAAAAATCGTCTGGAGCAGGCGAAGCTGGATCTCGACAGCGCGCTGGAGGTGGTTCGCAGCCTGTGCGAACCCGTCAAGGCACCGCGCGAATTGCAGGACTATCAGCACTATTTCTGTGGTCAGTCGGGAGAAAACCAGGCGGTATTAGGCGAAAAAGAGGCGCTGCGCCTTTCGTTCTATCAGAATGTCGCCCGCCTGCTGCGCGCTTACGCCAGCCTGGCGAATGAAATGCAGGAAGCGGGTTATACCAATGAGGAAGTGGAAAGCATTCGAGCCGAAGTCGCTAAATTCGAGAGACTGCGCTACGACATTAAACTAACCAGCGGCGATCTGCTGGACATGAAGCGCTTTGAGCCCGCCATGCGCCACCTGCTGGATATGTATGTTCGCGCCGACGGTAGCGAAGTGCTGATGGATTTCGAAGAGTTAAGCCTGATTGAGCTGATTGTTGAAAAAGGCGCAGCAGCAACTGCTGCTCTGCCGGACGAGATCCGCAATAATCAGGATGCGATGGCAGAAACCATCGAAAACAACGTGCGTAAAACCATTGTGGATGAAAACCCGGTGAACCCAAAATACTACGGGCGCATGTCGCTGTTGCTGGATGAGCTGATTACCCTTCGCCGCCAGAATGCGCTTGATTATCAGCAGTACCTGGAGCGTATCCGGGATTTGAGCAAGCAGGTTATCCGCCCAGAACAAACCAACGGAGCATCCTATCCAGAAACGATGGATACGCAGGCAAAGCGGGCATTTTATGATAACTTCGGCCATGACGAGGTGCTGGCAACCCGTATTGATACGACAATCCGCTATACCAAAAAAGCGGAGTGGATTGGCGATCGTTTTAAGGAACGAGAGCTTGCCCGTGCACTGCGTGAAGAAACCGCCAGTTATAACGTCAATATTGATGACGTTCTTGAGCTTGCCCGTAAGCAAAAGGAATACCACTGATGCCGGTCATGCAGATAGGCACGCTGCGCTTGCAGGTTAACCGTAAGGCAATTAAGAACTTGCATATCAGCGTCCTGCCGCCTGACGGCAAAGTCCGCGTTTCAGCCCCGGAACACATGACAGAAACGGCGATACGGATGGCGGTCGCTTCCCGCTTTCGCTGGATTCGAAAACAACAGCAGGATTTCGCCAGACAGCCACGCCAGTCCGAACGGGAAATGGTCAGCGGAGAATGCCACTATCTTTGGGGTCGTAAATATCGTTTGTTTGTGATCGAGCGTCAGGGACGTCATGAGGTGAAAATTGCGGGAAATAATAAACTCCAGCTTTATGTTCAGCCAGGAACCAGCAACGAAAATAAGGCACTGGTATTAACCGACTTTTATCGGCATGAGCTGAAACGGCAGGTCGCTAAATTACTGCCCGAATGGCAGGACAGAACCGGTGTTTCCGCGACGTTCTGGGGCATTAAAAAGATGAAAACCTTTTGGGGCACCTGTAATACCACCACAAAGCGAGTCTGGTTTAATCTGGAACTGGTCAAGAAACCACCTGAGTGTCTGGAGTATATTCTGGTGCATGAACTGGTTCACCTACTGGAGCGTCATCATAATGAGCGCTTCCGTCTACATATGGACCGCTTGATCCCTAACTGGCGCGAGCGGCGAGATTTGCTCAATAAGATGCCGCTGGCGTTTGAGGCGTGGGAGTATTGATCATCGGTACACTTGTCCCTCTTCATATTACAGGAGGGGGACTCCCTCCGTGTAGCGCTGGTTCACCTGACACTTCCCCTGAATGAACGTTCTTCCTTGTTGTAAACTTGGTGCGCTCTTTGGCAAAGTAGCTAAGGTGGCTCCTCAGGTTCAGTGTAAGCGTACAGCGTGACTTGCAACTACCCACAATTATATTAAGGTAATCATTATGATAGTTGGCTGAATTACTTTCAGGGATGGTTGAATGATTAATCAGGAACAGACCTCGCCTTCATGGCTCGATGAGGAAATTAATTCTTCTGTCTTTAGCGATCGCCGCCATGCCAACCGTTTTAAAAGTCTCATGCAAAAACTCTGGCGGGGAATGGGCAACAGCCTCCCTTTTGCCTGCCAGGATAATGCAGCAACAAAAGCCGCTTACCGGTTCCTTTCCAGCAACAGGATTGATGAGCAGCACCTGCGGCAGGGACATTCCGAGGCTACCAGTCAAAGGATACATGCACTGCAAGGCGAGAAGATTCTACTGCTTCAGGACACCACAACATTTGGCTACCACCGGGATAACCCTGATGCTGTAGGATTTGCAGGCAATCACACCGCTGGTCTAATCAAGACAGGGAATGATGCAGGTGTCAATTGTGGGATCCTGATGCATTCGAGCCTGGCAGTGGCGACATCAGGGCTCCTGCTGGGTCTGACCGCGGTGAAATTCTGGACCCGGAAAAAATTTAAAGGTACTAACGCACTTAAAAGGAAAATTAATCCGACTCGCGTTCCCATTGAAGAGAAAGAAAGTTATCGCTGGCTGGAGAATTTACGGCAGTCGACGGCATTACTGAAATGCCCGGAACGATGCGTTCATATTGGTGACCGTGAGAGTGATATTTACGAACTGTATTGCCTGGCATCGGAGTTAAATACACATTTTCTGGTCAGAACATGTGTTAATCGTCAGGCTGAAAATACAACTATGGAGGAGGAAATGAAAAGTGTGACTCCCGACCATCAGGGGCGTCATCGGATCTTTCTTCGACATGACCAGGAAGAAGTACGCGAAATAATACTAAATGTCAGATGGAAAACACTTACATTACATCCACCGATTGGTAAGGCAAAGCAGTATCCCGATCTACAGCTGACGGCACTTATTGCGACAGAAGAATGTCCGGATAATGATACCAGGGTTGAGTGGAAGTTGCTGACTGACCTGCCAGTGACAAATCTGGCTGAAGCCACGGAAAAGCTGGAATGGTACAGCCACCGCTGGAAAATAGAGACTTTCCATAAGGTTATGAAGTCTGGTTGCCAGGCTGAACGTTCCAGGTTGGGTTCGGCGGAACGGCTGACAAATTTATTATGTTGTTACTGTATCCTGAGCTGGAGAATATTCTGGCTGACAATGCTAAGTTGGGAAATGCCCGCAGCCCTGCAGAAATTGCTTTCAGCGACACAGAGCTAAAAATACTGGACGCGATGGTCAAAGACACAGCACAAATCATGTCATCGCCTCCACTGGAAAAATATACGATAAAACTTGCCCAGTTGGGCGGATACACGGGGAATAAAAATAAGTATCCACCCGGTAATATTGTTATCTGGCACGGTTTACGACGATTAAACGAAATCCAAATTGGATGGGAAATTGCTACCGGGAGATGTGGGTAGTTGCAAGTCACGCTGTACGCTTACGGTTCAGTAACTGGTGTCCAAAGCGCTTCACCTGAAGACTGGCTGAAGGCACGACCTCCTTCAGCCATCGTGATTGTTTAACGCAAAGTAGAAGTATCGGTGATACGCACGTAGATGTTCCCATCCTTCTGCATGTTGGTGGTGACGGGCACCTCGTTACCGTTAGTGATCAATACCGTACCGCGATAGAACTCAGTACCTTCTACACGATTCAACTCCATGGTCTTAACACAGGATCCCTGAATGCGGTTATCGTGCATGATTTCGGTCACCAGTTCGCAGGTGCGTGTTTTCACCAGTTGGTTAGATTCTTTCGCATCCGCCGCTAGGCTGATCAGCACCATAACCACAACGGATACGCACCAGAGCAGAAACAGGGGATGTTTGGCTCGGCTGTCCAGGGTGTCACGTTTCCACAGATAGACCGGTGATAACAGCCACCACCAGAATGAGGGTGAGTTCACCCCGGCCTGTTTGCGCTGCTTACGGTCGGCGTAAATATAGAAAATGCAGCTCCCGATGCTGGCAGGCCCGATGATCGCTGGATTAATCCAGGCACCCAGCGCTGATAAAATGAGCGGGACGATGATCAGGCTCAGGGCATTTATATCTGATTTATTGAAATTGAACATAACGTGTTTCCTTTTGCATTTTAACCACACCAAATAGAGTCTTTCAGCATATGAAAAAGCTCGCTAAGCTAAATTTATTGTTTTTAGTGCTGCAGATATGGGTAGCCCCGATTTATTACGCTTTGTATAAAGTTGCTCCATGTCTCGATGAGATTTTATACAAAGTCACTCATCTGCTCTGTATCTTAATTCATGGGGGACAACCGATACGGGGTTGGGTTTAACTATCAATTACGGATAGACTATTCGATTATATAAAGTAACGAACGGTTACTTCTTTTTGTAATATGAATAATTTTATCACGACAATAGTTTTTATTAAAGGGAAAGGAAGTATTACATTCTATTCACATTATTGTCACGGTAACGTTGGTGAAATGAAAAATAAAAACACACCCGAAAATGAAAATGTATTGTTAAAGTTGCGGCATAAACTGGTTTGATGTTTATATGTTTTTAACGTTTAACCCTCGGTGAGGGATCTTCCTGAATCGGACTGACCCTGGATAAAAATTAGCGCAGTGAAAAATGAGAGATTTTCATCTGCCTGGTGCGGGATATATACACCGGAGGCCGGAAAACAGTGCTGAGATGTGGCTGGTTAGAGGCGTTTAAAACTTGTGGCCTTTATGACCTGCGTGGATGGTCTGAAAGATTTCCCGGATGCAATCAACAGCATCTATCCATACATTCATATCCCGCTGTATATCATCTCTATAGCGCGTAACTGCCAGAAATACGTGATTGGAGAGACGGCAAGGCTGTCACCGACGGGCTTTAGGCTCCGGCAGCCATCGTAGCCTTGATGGTTCGGTTCCGGCTCGCAGAGGTCTGGGATGACAAATGTTCGCCAATCTGCAACGGTTGACGTATCTACAGGGAAAATCTTGACAGGCCTGTCGGCTATCCACCCGATATCCGCAAAGCTATCTACGCGATCAATACCGTCGAATTACTGAACAGCATTATCCTTGTGGATACCAAGAAACGCAGAGTGTTCCCGGCAGATGACTCGGTGCGCAGGGGGGATCACCGGTGGTACTGGCAGCATCGAGAACATGGATTATGTCGCGCTAGGGCTATCGGCTGGCGAGAGGGCGTTTTATTATCGAGCTCAGGTGACCGCCTGCGCGATCACCTGAGCTCAGTGGCCGTTACACTGTATGATTTACAGGGTCTGGATATTTCTTTAAAGTAATTTTTTTCAATGAATACCACAGGTGCTCTTTATCACTGTCTCTTAAGTTGGTTTGATTAAGCCTTTTCATAAAAGCGGCTTTGTCAGTCAACGGATCGCCCGCCGTTAACTGTGTCCTGATATCGGTAAGAATAGTGGTGTTTAACATACTGATTTTGGCTCTTACCTGCTCCAAGGACTCAGGTTGCCAACCCTTTTCCGGCATCGATAGCCAGTCAGCGCGATAGCGATATTGAATCGCTTTAGCCGTATCCATTTGTGCCTGTATGAAGGGCTTTACTGATTCACCATCCAATCCTAACGTCGCGGCCTCGCGCATCGCGTTTGCTAATACTTTGGCTTCCTGAGGTAAATCTTCAATCGCCAGATGATGGTTCGCTTTGTACCCAGCAACGTCTTTCATGTAAGACAAACGCTGATTAATTAATGAAGCGATATCTTCGCTTGGTATCGACCTCGCCAATCCTGTCGTAGAGGAGAATAGCCAAGCTAAAATAAGTAATTTTCCTGTTATTTTACGACCCACTTAACATCCCCTCTATTTTAACAAGCCGGTTTGCAGGTGCAGTTAATGTCAATCTGCGTATTGCATTATTTCCCCGGGAAATATTTATCCACTAACGCATAGAGGATTGCTGCTGTTTCAGCATCAGCGATCCCGTCATAATTTTTTTGTCGGAAGTGAAGCTGAAATGCACGGATTAAATTCTTGTATCCGTTGTCTGTTCCAGCATCTGAAGTGTCATACCCGTATGTCTTTAACTTGGCGATGATATCTGCTTTCGCTGGCTGAGTTCGGCTGAACTGTGCCAGGTAGTTCTGCATAGTCGACTCCTGATACCATGCGCCGATACCTGCATCGTACAGCGCTTTCCACGGGAAAGCCGCCCCTGGATCGCTTTTTCTCCCCGGGGCGATATCACTGTGACCGACAACATTCGTAGGTGTAATATCGGGATAGCGCTGTAGGATATTAGTTGCCAGCGCTTTAATGGCTTCAATTTGCTCTGGATTATAAGGCGGGAAAATAAATATATTATTGTTTTCAGTGGCTAGATTGACTGTCTCTATACCGATGGCCGTGTCGTTTAGATTGCTACGCCCTGACCATGAGCTGACGCCTGCATGCCAGGCACGCTCATTTTCATCAACCAGGTTGAAAATACGCATATCCTTAAAGCCGGCATCAATATATGTTTTTTCTGAAGGGTCAGGGATAAGATAGTGGGCGCTTACAGAAGATCCGGTCAACGCGGTAACTGACGCCTTAAAATCAATAGCAGTGTAATGCATGACCAGGAATCGAACGCGACGACTGAAGCCTTTTACCGAGCGATAACTATTATAATCAATCAGATACATAGTAAACCCCTTTTCTTGTAGTGTCAGTCATTAATACCAGTACATATGACAACAAAGAGTATACAAAGTTGATCCAGGCATTATCTCTGAAGCATTTTTGTGGCGTAATTTGCTGTTAAGGTAGAAAAGTTCTACGTATCTAGGCTGTGCTTCTTATGCACTAGCGCTATAGTCATCGCCATTTCCACAATATATTGAACTATGGTTCGCTGCGATCCTCTCGATGACGCATGGATTTTCATTCAGCCTTGACCGTCGGCAGAGTCCGCAACGCCATGGACAGGCAGGTAGAGTATCGTATTTGAGGTACTGTGCTCAGGCGAGCCATGGCGTGGCATAGCTGAGCGATACAGCCTGCGGCGGGCTATTTATAACCGTTTTAACCCGTGGTCAAAATCGGGATATCATTGATATTATTTTCGCGCGGCTGATATTTTTATTCGTGCTATGCCTATTGTCGGCCGTATAGAGATATGGCCTCTGCGGATATTCTTTTGTTTGGCGTTTCCGGCTGCGGCGAGCTTTGTCTGACCGGCGCAGCGCCATTCCGCGGGCGAGCCTCTCCGGCGGTGAGATTGAGTACCCGTACGCGGGGGCGAATCGCGGCGTCGGGGACGGTGATGACATGACGCTCTCGGCCCTGAGCGCAGTACCTCTTGCCGGCCGGGGGCGATATCCGTCGTGGATATGTGCGGCGTAGCGACAGGCAGAGGTGCGCAGGGGGCGCGGGTACCGGAGCGGCTTAGGGGGAGATGCCTGCGGCAGGAGGTCGGTCCGGTCGATCGCGGCTATAGCTGCCGGTATTCTCTATGTTGGGCCAGCTAATGGCTTTAACACGCAGTCCGGGGAGTCAGTCTGTGAAGCTCACCCGTGGCCAGCGGGAGGCGTGGCTGACCTTTATCCGGGAATGCGGTATGACGCAGACAGTCTACCCCCGGAAGACGGAGGCGTTATTTTCATCTAACCCGTTTGTTGGCGGTAACGGGTATAAATCGTCTTCAAATATTATGTCGGTCAGGGATCGGATTAATGGAGGATATGAGCTCAACCTTATGTCGTGATAAATAACGCACCTGAATAGCGGATATTCATTAAAGCGTTATATTTGCGCTGCAACATGGATTAGAAATGGATTTCGTCTGAATCTTATGTTCGGGTCTCCCCCGCGGTTCAATACCTGTGTAAAGTAAAGCACGCGATCTTTCTTCCCCCTGGTGAAAAGTAACGTTATCTGGCATCAACATGCCACGTTATACCGAGTAACGGACGGCGTTTTCCCTGAAGCAGGCGAAAACCGGCAGGCGGGAACAGCGGTCTGGCGAAGAGGGCGATTTCTGAGGCTGCGTTTTGCCGGAGGGAGACGTGGTCTGGTGTGTCGTGCCAGGCCGCCAGCGTTACCTTGTGAACGCGGATGAACGTCTGAAGCCGCTAAGAGTGCGGGTTCTCTAATGGCTGTAGATGGACAATGGCCGCAGATTTATTTTTAAGGTCCAGGAACCCAGGGCCGGCGAAAACGGTATGGTCATGGGCTTCTCGTGGGCGGTTAAGCCTGCGGAGAATGTGCTGATCGCGTTATTGAATCGCTGAGTTCGAGATGGGGAGTGAATGTGCCTGGAGACTCCCCCGGCAAGATGCGCAGGAAAAGATAGAGCGATAGCAATATAACCACTATTGCTCCGGTTCATCGTTAAATAGCTAGACATCGGAGGAATGCATCCGAAGCCTGCAAAAGTGCCGGGAGTGATTATTTACCCTGATGCGAATTTCCGGCAAGCGGATTTGTCATGGTTTTATTGTCCTCAGCCGATTTTATTTTATTGGGATATGTGCTGGACATTCATGTTATGGCTTGGATTAGTCTGTAATCCCACATTGTGGCGAGTTAACAATCAGTCTGGTCGCCCTGCTGGACTGTCGCTGTGAATTACGCCTGATGACTTGATTGACGTTATTTTATGGATACATAGTATGAACCGAATCTACTCTCTCCGCTATAGCACCGTTGCCCGTGGATTTATTGCCGTTCCCGAATTTGCCAGGAAGTGTGTCTGCCAGATCGCCGGGAGATCTCCCCTGAACGCTGCGTTATTATTATCTCTGCTGGGATCTAGTAGCCTGGTGGAGGCCTCTATTGTTAGTTCGAATATTGGTTATCAGCAATACCGTGATTTTGCAGAAAATAAGGGTGCCTTTAAACCCGGAGCCACCAATATCTCTATCTATAATAAAAAAGGTGAGCAGATTGCGACGCTGAATAAGACACCGATGCTGGACTTCAGTTCGGTGGATTCGGGCATCGGGGTTGCGACACTGATTAACCCCCAATATATCGTAAGCGTGAAGCATAACTCTGGATATCAGACCGTCGGCTTTGGTAATGGTGAGAATCAGTACAACATCGTGGCTCGGAACGAGCATGATTCTATCGATTTTCACGCGCCACGACTCAATAAGCTGGTTACCGAAGTCGCTCCCACCGCTGTCAGCGGCGCCTCACAGGAAGAAATACTTGACCCCTCGCGATTCACCGTATTTTACCGCGTGGGATCAGGGACGCAATATATTCAGGATGACGATGGCACTCTCACTGAAATAAGCGGGGCATACAACTATCTTACCGGAGGGCTATTACCTGCGTCGTATTACTCGCACGGTGGCCTGAGCGGAATTCAGGTGAATATGGGCGGGAATATCAATGATTATGGCGTTATGGCCAGTCGCCCCCGCCCCGGAGATAGCGGTTCACCCGTGTTTGGCTGGGATGCGGCTAATAAAAAATGGGTGTTGGTTGCGGTGCACGCGGCCAACGGTGGCGGGGTGACGTCGATAGAGAAATTGATACCCGGCGCTTTCATTTCACAGGTTTTTTCTGATGACAGCGACGCTCCGATCAGGTTTGATGCTTCGGCCGGGCACGAGCTCTCCTGGACCTTTGACGGTAGCCGGGGGATCGGAGCCTTAACGCAGGGAGCCTCGGTATATTCCATGCACGGGCAGCAGGGAGCCGATCTGAACGCGGGTAAGAATCTGGTATTTCTGGGACAGGCAGGGCTGATTGATCTGAAAAACAGCGTTTCACAGGGCGCAGGCTCCCTGACATTCCGCAATGACTACCGGGTAACCGCATCCACCGGGAGCACCTGGAGCGGTGCCGGGATTATTGTGGACAAGGATGCGTCCGTATACTGGCAGGTCAACGGTGTGAAGGGCGATAATCTGCATAAAATCGGTGAGGGAACGCTGGTTATACAGGGCGAGGGCGTCAATGAAGGAGGGCTGAAGGTGGGGGATGGCACCGTTGTCCTGCAGCAGCAGACAGATAAAGACGGCCGGGTTCAGGCCTTCGACAGCGTAAATATCGCCAGCGGTCGCCCCACCGTGGTGCTGTCTGATAACCGGCAGGTGCAGCCGGATAATATTTCCTGGGGGTATCATGGCGGTACGCTGGATATTAATGGCAATAGTCTTACCTTCCATCGTCTGAGGGCAGCGGACTATGGCGCGGTGTTGGCGAATAATGCGGAGGTTCGTGCCACGGTGGCCATGGATTATACCCTGTCACCGGGAAATGTAGCGCTGAATAGCTGGTCCGGCTCTCGCCAGGGAACTGTCGGAAGCCTTTATGAATACCGCAACCCTTATGCGAACACTACCGACTATTTCATCCTGAAAACCAATTCCTACGGTTATTTCCCGACGGATCAGCGCAGCAGCGATACGTGGGAGTACTTAGGTAATAACCTGGTCGATGCTCAAAAACAGGTGGCAGAAAGAGAGAATGCCCAAGGATATCTGTATCACGGTCAGCTAAAAGGGAATTTGAACGTGAGCAATGTCGTAGCCCCAGGCAGTAGCGGGAAGCTAGTGCTGGATGGCTCGGCAGATATATCCGGGAGTTTCACTCAGGAAAACGGACGCCTGACATTGCAGGGGCATCCGGTCATTCATGCGTATAACGATCGGGCTATCGCGGATAAGCTGGCCGCAACTGGTGATACGTCCGTGCGGACCCAGCCGACCTCTTTTGACCAAGAGGATTGGGAAAATAGGTCGTTCACCTTGGGTCGTCTGGTTCTGAAGAATACAGATTTTGGTTTAGGTCGTAACGCCACCCTGAATACCGCCATTGACGCCAGTAACTCCGTTGTCACGCTGGGTGACGACCGGGTATTTATTGATCAAAAAGATGGTGCAGGAACAGATTTTCGCCTGAGCGAGGGCATATCAGCGGCCCGTAACCAGGCTGAGAGGAGCGTATTTAATGGCAGCGCCGCGCTGAGCGGGAACAGCCAGCTGAATATTGTGAATGCTCTCTTTAACGGTGATATTACCGGCTATTCAGGTACATATGTGCAGCTGGCGCAGGGCGGCATATGGAACATGACGCAAGACTCCTCTCTTGATGTTTTGCAAAGCCGCGATGGGGTGCTTTCCCTGGTGACGGCCCGCTGGAAACCGAAGACATTGACGGTAAATACTCTGGATGCCAGCAACCTGCGCATTGGTCTGGGGGTTAATACATCGGACAACGCTAGTGACCGAATCGATATCCTGAATCAGGCTAAGGGCGAACATAATATTCTGGATATGTCTTACCTGTTTGACCAGACGGTGCAGCTAACGAATGACCTTACTCTGGCTTCGGCACCGGCGGGGACATCGCACGGCTATTTCTCTTTTGCCAGCCTGAATCGTGGCTTTACGGTATACACCCCGGACACACAGATCGTGGAGAAGGATGGCCGAGTTCAGTGGCAGTTGAAGCACAGCGCCATTCTGGAGAGCGCTGACAGTGCGACGACGCCGGCTGGCGATGGGAGCAATGGCGCTTCAGGCTCCGCTGGCAACGGCGCGGGCGGTTCGTCGTCGGGCAACGGCGTGGGAGATCCGCCGTCGGGCAGCGGCGCGGGGGATCCGTCGTCGGGCAGCGGCGTGGGCGGTTCGTCGTCGGGCAATGGCGCGGGCGGTTCGTCGTCGGGCAATGGCGCGGGCGGTTCGTCGTCGGGCAACGGCGCGGGGGATCCGCCGTCGGGCAGCGGCGCGGGCGGTTCGTCGTCGGGCAATGGCGCGGGCGGTTCGTCGTCGGGCAATGGCGCGGGCGGTTCGTCGTCGGGCAACGGCGCGGGGGATCCGCCGTCGGGCAGCGGCGCGGGCGGTTCGTCGTCGGGCAGCGGCACGGGCGGTTCGTCGTCGGGCAGCGGCGCGGGCGGTTCGTCGTCGGTCAGCGGCGCGGGCGGTTCGTCGTCGGGCAACGGCGCGGGCGGTTCGTCGTCGGGCAGCGGCGCGGGCGGTTCGTCGTCGGGCAGCGGCGCGGGCGGTTCGTCGTCGGGCAGCGGCACGGGCGGTTCGTCGTCGGGCAATATCAGCACGCCGGTTAATGGGGAGCATCTGTTCAGGAAAGAGGATAATACGGCGCTGCTGAAAAAGGCACGGAGTATGTTTGCCGCACGGGAATATATCCTCAGTGACCACGTAGATCACTGGGAACAGATTATTGATTACACGGATGCGCAGAGCGGGGCATGGGCCATGACTGGCTATAGCCACGGTGGTTATGACGCCTATAGCGTGAGGCAGAACGGCCTGGATTTCGGTTTCAGAAAGCACGGTGATTCAGGTGAATTCTGGGGCACGGCGGTGGAGCTATATGATGGCAACAGCAGCGCTACGGGGTTCCGCGATGATTACAGAGTATGGGGCGTCAGCCTTTTCGCCGGCCAGACATTAGCATCAGGCCTGTTTGTGGATGGTTCTGCGGGATACCGACAGCTGTCTGAGACATTTTCCGTTCAGGGCGATCTGAATGATCTGTCTGGGAATGTGAAGAGCCATATTGCCGCCGCTGGCGCCCGGATTGGGTGGCGGATAGATCTTAAAGACGCCGATATCGCTATCACGCCATCAGTCTCTGTGAACGGGGCCCGTATCGATGGCAATTATCTGCAGGGCAATGGCCGGTCGGCAGAACTGCATGCGGGGGGGCGCTGTGGCTGAAGGCTGGAGTGATGGTGGAGAAGGACTTTGGGATACTGTCGATTAAATCCGGGTTATCCCGGAATATTACGCTGAATGAGATGCCGGGTATCACGCTTACTGATAACTGGAGGGCAAGACACTATAACGCGGAGCGCGCCGATCGCTATACCGCCTCCGTGGGGCTTGACGGCAGAGTGACGGAAAAACTGCATGTACAGCTGACGCTGAACAGCAGTTTTGCCGGGGACTTTAAGACAGACGGTGAGGGGGGCTGGGAATACGCTATAGCTTCTGATATTTGGAGTCTGTAGAGAGCGTTCAGAATTCTGTATCACGTTAAAACTTCTACAGCGTTATCGCATTATTTAGGCGCCCCTCCAAATAAATGGCTAACTGCGACAATGTCGAATTCCAGCTCTGGATCGGCATTGTCCATTTTCCCTGTGCGTTCATCAGTCCCAGATAAATCAGCGTCAATAGACTGTTTTCATTAGGGAAAGTTTATTTTGTTTTCGTCAGCTTCCTGAACTGACGATGTACCGATTCGATAGTATTCGTGGTGTAAACATTGATGGCCCACGTTGCCACATTGGCGTGAGTGGGAGGCAGGCTGGCACCATAAAAAACGCCCCGTCACGCGGGGCGACGGGGCGTCTGTGAGGCAGGGCAGTCGCGCTATCAGCGCACGATGATGCCCAGTAGGATGCCCACCACGCCAAAGTCGGCGTCGCTGAAAGTGGTGTTGGCGATGCCGATCTGGCCGAGTACCGGTAGCAGGAACACCGGCAGGAAGGTGATCAGCAGCCCCTGGGCGAAGGCGCCCAGGATGGCGCCGCGCCGCCCACCGGTGGCGTTGCCGAACACACCCGCCGCCGCACCGACGAAGAAGTGCGGTACCACGCCCGGGATGATCACCGTCATATTCAGCGCGTACAGCACGAACATGCCGATGACCCCGGCGGCGAAGCTGCTCAAGAAGCCAACCAACACCGCGTTGGGGGCGTAGGGGAACACCACCGGGCAGTCCAGCGCCGGCTTGGCGTTGGGCACCAGCTTGTCGGAGATCCCCTTAAAGGCCGGGACGATCTCGGCGATCACCATCCGCACACCCTGCAAGATGATGTACACCCCGGCGGCGAAGGTGATGGATTGCATCAGCGAGAACATAAACCAGTTCTTGCCGCCGCTCACCTCACGCACATAATCACCGCCGGCGAACAGGCAGGTGATGATAAAGATGATGAACATGGTGAACGAGATCGCCACCGGCGTATCACGCAGGAACAGCAGGCTCTTCGGCACATTCATGTCTTCGGTAGAGTGCTCTTTGTTACCGAACTTGCTGCCGATAAAGCCGGCCAGTACATAGGATACCGTCGAGAAATGGCCGATGGCCACGTCGTCTGAGCCGGTGATCTTTTTCATGTAGGGATGGGCGATGGCCGGGAAGAACACCATACAGAAGCCGACGATCAGCGAACCGACCAGCACCAGCATCGTGCCCTGCATCCCGGCGGTCGCCAGGATCACCGCCACCATCATCGACATAAACAGCGTGTGATGGCCGGTGAGGAAGATAAACTTCCACGGCGTCAGGCGGGCGATAACGATGTTGATCAGCATGGCGAAGAACATGATCATCGCCATCTCACGCCCGAAACTCTTCTGAGCGATGGAGACGATGGCCTCGTTATTCGGCACCACGCCATTAATACCGAAGGCATGTTGGAAGATGGCGGAGAAGTCACCCAGCGAGCTGACCACCAGACCGGCGCCGGCACCCAGAATGACAAAACCCATGATGGTCTTGATGGTGCCTTTAATGCATTCGGTAACCGGTTTTTTCTGGGCGATTAAGCCGATGAGTGCGATCAGGCCGACTAATATCGCCGGTTCGGATAGCACATCCTGCATCAGAAAACGGAAGAATGACATAGTGCCTCCACTACAATGCGCCGAGTTTACGCAGGGCGACGCTCAGACGTTCTTTCATCGCCACTTTATCGATCATGTTATCCAGCGCGACGATCTCGCCGCCGACCTGCTGGGCGACCAACTGCTCGGCGATATCGGCGGTACCGACGAAAATATCGCTGGCGGTGCCTTTGGCGGAGCCTAAATCGACATGGTTAACCTCGGCGTTGACCTGCAGATCTTTTAGGATGGTCTTGATGCTCATTTCCATCATCAGACTGGTGCCTAAACCGTTACCGCATACCACTGTGATATTCATAATTATTCCCTCGGTGTAATTCGTAATTAATAACGCGCGATGACTTGCAGGATCTCATCGACGCTTTCTGCCTGTTGCAGCCTATCGATATCGTCTTGGTTATCGAATAGCTCGGCGAGTTTGGCGATGATGCCGATGTGGCTATTACTATCGGTGGCGGCCAATACGATCAGTAATTTAATCGGATCGTTACCGGCGGAGCCGAATTCGACGCCGTGTTTAATCACGGTCAGGCCTAATGCCAATTGATTAACGCCATCTTCCGGGCGTGCATGCGGCATTGCCATGCCTGGGCCCAGCACATAATAGGGGCCGATTTTGTTATGCGACTGAATAATGGCATCGACATAGCCAGGGGTAATCGCATTATTTTCTATCAGTGGGGCACAGGCGGTTTGAATCGCCTCACGCCAGTCCGTTACCTGCTCGATAACCTGAATGACGTTGGGGGTAAGCAGTTTCGTCAACATTCAATCGGCTCCTGGTCATGTCGGCTGTTTTTTTAAAATGATTCTCTTGTGAAAGGCATAGTAGAGAGCAATGGTAGCGCTATCTAGTTCGAGGAGGTGATTTCGTGATAGCGCTATCATTTTGCTGCGAAATTAATCCGCCGGCGCTCAAAGCGCGTCGCTGCGCTGATCATCGGCGGCAAGCTGTGCTACCGTAAGACGGTCAGTGATCAATGTGAATACACCCTACTTCATGGAAAAAACACGCAAGAGAAAAGGCACCGGGCGCGTCACCCTACAAGAGGTCGCACAACGAGCCGGTGTCGGCTCGATGACGGTATCGCGCGCGTTACGCACCCCCGAACTGGTCTCCGCTAAGCTGCGCGCCAAGATCGATCAGGCGATCGCCGAGTTAGGCTACATTCCAAACTCGGCGGCGGGGATCCTGGCATCGGGGCAGAGCCGTACGGTGGCGGTGGTCGTCCCCTCGCTGCGTGATTACGCCAGCTCGGTGTTCCTGCAATCATTGCAGGCGGCGTTGAACGACAACGGCTATCAGGTGGTCATCGGCTGTCACGATTACCAGGCGAAGAGGGAGGCCGAGGTACTTTCTACGCTGCTGCAGAGTAGCCCGGCGGCCCTAGTGGTGTTCGGCGCGCTGAATGCGGAGCAGGCCGTCGAGCTGCTCGCCAACAGCGCGTTGCCGGTGATCTGCGCCGCCGGCGAGGACGCATACCCCTTCGCCCTGAACCTGCAGAGCAATATCGGCGATGCGGCCTACTTCCTCACTGAGTACCTGCTGCGGCAGGGCCACCAGCGCATCGGCTATATCGGCGCCCAGATGGGGCGCAAGATACAAGGGCAACAGCTGAGCGGCTGGAGCCGGGCGATGCTGCACCATAACTATAGCGCCGAACAGAGCATTACCACGCCCTATGTGGCGACGATGGAGTTTGGCCGCCAGGCCATTAGCGACATGTTGACCCGCCAGCCGGAGCTGGAGGCGGTGGTATGCAGCCACGAGGCAATCGCGCTGGGGGTGCTGTTTGAATGCCAACGGCGGCTGATCAAGCTGCCCGGCATGTTGGCGCTGGCCTGCGTCGAAGGCTCCGCCAACTGCGACCAGATCCACCCCTCGTTAACCTCGCTGCGTATCGATTACGACAAGATGGCGCATGAGGCGGCGAAGCGCCTACAGCAATGGCTGGCCGCCCTGGATGGCGAGCATCCTGGCGCGCCGCAGACGGTGATCTTCCCCTATAAGTTTGTCGCCCGGCAGAGCGCCTAGGCGCGCGACCTACCCGTTAAATCCCAGCTCGGCGGAGATAGCCCCGGCGGTGGCGCGCTCCCCATGCGACATCAGGCGCGGTGGGCGAGGTCTGCCTCGCCGTCGCGCTGTACCAGTGCGATCAGGGTGCAGGGGGCCGCAGGCGCGCTATCGGCGCGCACGGGCTGGAGCTTTCCGCTCTCTGACAGGGTAAACAGCGGAATGACGCCCTGGTGCATCGCCAGGTACTCCGGCCAGCCGAAGTTCTTATTCAGGCGAGTGACCTTGATGATGGCGCCTCTGGCTATCAGGCTACTCAGTTTCCCGTAGCTGGCCTCGTGATTGAAAAGGCTCTCGTGGCGGCGGAAACGCGCGCTCTCCGCACGATCGCCGCGTCCCTTCAGCGGCGAGCCGGAGCGGATCGCGAAGACGTTCTCATCGCCGAGGATATGGCCGAAGTGGTAGATGGCCAGGGCGTTCTGGTGGCGGTTGGGCGACAGGGCGAACACCTGTGCCGTTTCGCCGAGATTGAGGTAGTTTTCCGCGTGCTCGGAATAGGCGTGGCCGTAATAGGCGGGGATCCCCTCCATGCGCGCCTGACGGTAATACTCCCAGCTGCTGTCGCTGACGATGACGGGGATCTCCAGCTTGATCAGCGCCTGGGCCAGCAGGCGGGCCACGCCGTTGGCCCCGATGATCAGTACGCCGCGCGGCTTACGTTGCTGGACGCGTAGCAGGCGGGCCACGAAGCGACTGGTCAGGCTCTGCAGGATGACGGTGCCGATGATGATGGCGAAAACCACCGTCACCAGCCGTCCGGCATCCGGGTAGCCGCTGCGCTGCAGCGTCAGGGCAAAGAGGGCGCTGACGGCCGCGGCGACGATGCCGCGCGGCGCGATCCAGCTGAGCAATAGCCGCTCGCGCCACCGCAGCGAGGAGCGCCAGGTGGAGACGGCGATGCACAGCGGCCGGGCGATGAACTGCACGGCGCACAGCACCCCGATGAGCGGCCAGCCCATCTGCCAGAGCGCCGCGATATCGAGGCGTGCCGCCAGGATGATGAAGAGGGCGGAGATCAGGATGACAGAGAGCTCCTCCTTAAAGGCGAGGATATCGCTGGTATCGACATCGCGCATGTTGGCCAGCAGGATGCCGATCACCGTGACGGCCAGTAGCCCCGACTCGTCGGCGATGGCGTTCGACAGGCCGAAGGCGGCCAGCACCGAGGCGAGGACCGCCAGGTTTTGCAGATAGCTCGGTACCCAGGCGCGGCGCAGGCTAACACCGATAAGATAGCCGCACGCCAGCCCGACGAGCAGGCCGGACAGGACGGTGCTGCCCAGCGTCCAGAAAAGATGGCCGTAAGACCGGGCGCTTTGCTGCAGGACGATGAATTCGAAGACCAGCAGCGTGAAGATGGCGCCGATGGGATCGATGATGATCCCCTCCCAGCGCAGCACCTGGTTGATGCGGGCGTTCGGGCGCACCACGCGCATCAGGGGGGCGATCACCGTGGGGCCGGTGACCACGGTTACCGCGCCGATCAGCGCCGCTAGCTCCGGCGGCAGCCGCAGCAGCCACCAGCAGGCGAGGCCGATGACGGCAAAGGTGACCAGCATGCCGATGCTGACCAGGTTACGCACGACGCCGCCCAGGCCGCGTATCTCCTCCCGCCGCAGCGTCAGCGCGCCTTCGAACAGGATGATCGCCACCGACAGGGAGACGAGGGGAAACAGCAGCTCGCCAAAGAGCGGGTCGGGCTGTACCAGGTGGGTGACCGGGCCGAGAACAATCCCAAACAAGAGCAGCAGCAGTATGGCCGGTAGGCGCAGTGACCAGGCGGCCCATTGCGCCAGCAGGGCGCTTAATCCAATCAGCACCAACATCAGCGGGGCAGATAACGCCATAGCGATCCCTTCCTGTAGACAGCGCGGTTAATGGGGACAGGTTTCTCTCTATTCTAGCGGGTCTATTTTTAGTCATCATTTATATAAATTCGCATCGTTCATTGTATTTCTGAATTTGATTTATATTGATGATCAATGGGTTGGAATTGTCTGAATCTGTATCGCGCCGATCGGCGGGGCTGAGCCCCCGAGCCCGGCGATATCGCGTTTTACCCGCGCTGTCCCTCGGCCGCGGGCTGTCCGGTAGAAAATTTCTTCGATCTTTAAGGTAACTTTTACCGTCTCCGACGGGTGTAGAGATGATCCCTGTTTTTTTCTCTACACACTGGAGTGTTGCCATGTTAAAGCCGATTGAAAGCCGTTCCCGTGAGCGTAAGAATCTGAGCGGGCTGTGGCAGTTTGTGCCGGATGTACAGCGTTGTGGTCACCGTGAACAGTGGTGGTGTGGGCCTTTGCCGGGTGCCAGATCCATTGCGGTACCCGCCAGTTTTAACGATCAGTTTGCCGATGAGGCCATCCGCAACCACGTGGGGGATGTGTGGTATCAGACCGAAGTGCGCGTGCCGCGCGGCTGGGCCGGGCAACGGATGGTGCTGCGCTTTGACGCGGTAACCCATGGGGCGACGGTGTGGGTAGATGAAACCCAGGTGATGGCGCATCAGGGGGGATATACCCCGTTTGAGACGGACATCAGCGCTCTGCTGGCCGGACGTGAGCAGGTGCGCGTCACCGTCTGCGTCAATAACGAACTCTCCTGGCACACCATCCCGCCGGGGCGGGTCACCGAGGTCAACGGTGAGCGCCGCCTGCAGTATAGTTATGATTTCTTTAACTATGCCGGGATCCATCGCCCGGTATGGCTCTATTCGACGCCGCAGGATTATGTCCGCGATGTCTGCGTGACGACCGAAATCAGCGCCGACGGGGCGCAGGGGCGGGTGCACTATGCGGTCGATGCCGGCGATGCCGGCGTGCAGTGCCGCCTGCTGGATGAGCAGCAGAACTGTGTGGCCGAGAGCGAGGGAGGCGAGGGGACGCTGACGGTCGCCAACCCACGTCTATGGCAGCCGGGGGAGGGCTATCTGTATACCCTGCAGGTCTGCGCCGGGGAGGGCATCGATGAATACACCCTGCGGGTGGGGATCCGCACCGTGGAGGTCACGGAGAGCGCCTTCCTGATCAATGGTAAGCCGTTCTACTTTACCGGTTTTGGCCGTCATGAGGATGCGGATCTGCGCGGCAGGGGGCTGGATCCTGTGCTGCTGGTGCACGATCACGCCCTGATGCGCTGGATCGGCGCCAACTCGTATCGCACCTCCCACTACCCCTATGCCGAGGAGATGCTGGACTGGGCCGATGAGCACGGGATCGTGGTGATCGATGAGACGCCGGCGGTGGGGATGATGGCCCTGAACGGCTTCACGCTGGATCTCTCCTCCCGTCTGGAGGAGAAACTGTTTTGTGAGGAGCGCATCGGCTCTCAGACCCAGCGGGCCCACCTGCAGGCGATCCGCGAGCTTATCGCCCGCGATAAAAACCACCCCAGCGTGGTGATGTGGAGCCTGGCGAACGAACCTGATGTGCGCGAGGCGGCGGCGCGCGACTACTTTGCTCCTTTGGTGCAGGCGGCACGAGAGCTGGATCCCTCCCGTCCGCTGTGCTGCGTCAACATCATGCTCTGCCCGCCGGACAAGGACACCATCAGCGATCTGTTTGACGTGCTGTGTCTGAACCGTTATTTCGGCTGGTATGTCAACAGTGGCGATCTGGCTACCGCCGGGCGTGAGCTGGAGCAGGAGCTGTCGGTATGGCATGCGCGGCACCACAAGCCGATCATCATTACGGAATACGGGGCCGACACCCTGGCCGGGCTGCACAGCGTATATCCGGAGATGTGGAGCGAGGAGTTTCAGGCACAGTTTTTAACCACCTATCACCGGGTATTTGATCGTCTGCCCTACGTGGTGGGGGAACAGGTGTGGAACTTCGCCGATTTCGCCACGGCGCAGGGGATCCTGCGCGCCGGCGGCAACAAGAAAGGGGTGTTTACCCGCGACAGAAAGCCCAAGGCGGCGGCTTTTACCCTCAAGGCGCGCTGGACGGCGGTGCAATACGGGGTGAAACCCGCGGGTGACAAGGGGGGAGCGCAATGAGTCAGTCACTGAGCTGGAGGGCGGTGATTGGCTATGGCTGTGGCGACATGGCCAATAACTTTGCCTTTGCCATGGGGGCGCTGTTTCTGCTGAGCTATTACACCGACGTGGCCGGCGTCGGTGCGGCAGCGGCGGGGGCCATGCTGCTGTCGGTGCGGATACTGGATGCCTTTATCGATGTGATCGCCGGGCGGGTGGTGGATAAGACCGATACCCGCTGGGGTAAATTCCGTCCCTATCTGGTGTTCGGTGCCCTGCCGCTGATGCTGTGCAGCATACTGGTGTTTTCCGTGCCCGCCGACTGGTCGCACGACGGTAAGGTGCTCTATGCCTATGCGACCTATATTGCCCTGAATATTTGCTACAGCTTCGTCAATATTCCCTATGGTTCGCTGGCGACGGTGATGACGCAGGATCCGGCGTCCCGGGCCAAGCTGGGGATGGCGCGCTCTATCGGCGCCAGACTGACCTTTGTGCTGATAGGTTTTGTGATTTCGCCGCGTCTCAGCTCCTCGACGCCGGCCGAGCTACAGACCCTGTATACCCAGCTGACGCTGGTACTGGCGGTGGTTGGGATCGCGCTGTATCTGTTCTGCTTCGCCAGCACCCGCGAGGTTGTCCAGCGCCAGGTGGCTCAGCCATCGTTTAGGGAAAGCCTGGGGATGCTGCGTCGGAACCGACCGCTGTTTATGCTGTGCGTTTGTGCGCTGTGTACCCTGGGGGCCTCTTTCTCTGTCAGCGCGAGCACCATCTTTTATGCCCGCTACATCTTAAATGATGTGTCGCTTTTGGCGCTGTTTGTGGCCATTCAGACGCTGCTGGGAATGTTGCTGGCGGCGCCCTCGGTGCCGTTCCTGGTACGTCGGTTGGGTAAGCGGAATACCTTTCTGGCCGGGCTGTTGTTGGCCGCATTGGGGTACCTTCTCATGTTCTTTATGGCCTCGCTGCCGGGAGTGCTTATCTCCCTTGTGGTGACCACGCTGGGACTGAGCACCTCGATGACGGTGATGTGGGCGCTAGAGGCGGATACCGTCGAATATGGCGAATGGTGTACCGGTGTGCGTATTGAGGGGCTCACTTACTCGCTGTTCTCCTTTACCCGTAAATGCGGGCAGTCCATTGGCGGTTCAATTCCTGCCTTTATTCTGGGGTACAGCGGTTATGTCGCGAATAGCGCTACCCAGAGCCCCAGCGCCCTGCTCAGTATTAAGCTGTGTATGACGCTGATCCCGGCCGTTTTGATTCTGGGCGGATTTCTAATCATGCTTTTCTACCCGCTGAGCGATGCGCGCTTTGCGGAAATTATCGGTGAGATTAAACAACGAAAAATACAGTCTGGGGGAGGCGCGGTAACACCGTAAAAATAAAGAATGGAACGCTGTCGCGGTATGACGTATCGGCAGGCTATTTTCTGAGAAATAGTCTGCCGGCACCGCAATAAATAAACATGCCACTTTATATTATTTTTCACCGGGATATAAAAATGAAAATTAAAATAATATGCCTTGGTTTATTGGGCGCGGTGATGACGTCGTCTCTGGGCTACGCCGCCGCGCTACAGGATGAAGAGGACTATATCCGTCTGCGCCTACGTAACGATCTGCGCCGGGCCGATAAGCCCAGCGCCGGGGACGGGCGGGATGTCTACGCCTGGGTGCAGGGGGTGATGCTGGATGCGAACAGCCACTACTACCACGATATTATCGGCATCGAGGGGGGGCCTACTATGTGTATAAACTGGGCACCCGCGCCAGCGCATCCAGCCGTTTTTATCTCGACGGCCACGATAGCTTTGGCTATGCCCTGGGGGCGATAAAGGTGAAGCTGGGGGAGTATGGCAAGCTGAAAATCGGGCGCTTCGGCACCGATGCGCTGTATGGCAGTCTGCCCTATTCGGTGCCGATGATCGACGGCGCCTCTAACCGCACCCTGCCGGTGGTGTCAGAGGGGGCAATGGGGCAGTTTGCCCTGACAGATCGCCTCGATTTATGGATGCTATACCGCCAGCGGGTCTTTACCGCCTTCGATGCCGATAAAGGGATTCGCTATGAAGGGGTGTTCAACCCACAGACCGGGGAATACGATGTGCATCGTCCGCTGGGGGCGGTCGCCGCCGTTTACCGGGATGACAACAGCCAGTTTGGCACCGGGGTGTCTTATCAGTCCGATGTGGCCCTGCAGGCCTCCAGTACCCTGAAGTATACTCAGACGCTGCAGAATGATACCGCGCTACAGTACGATGCCATCTTCTATTATGCCAGCCTGGACGGGATGAGCCGACGGGCGGGGAAACCGAATGAATCCATTATTGCTTCTGCCTCGGCGGCGTGGAAAGTGGGGCGCTGGGGAGTGTCGGCGGCGTTTGAGAAAGTGACCCATAATCTGGGATACGCCGTTAATACCGATATCGGCTACCCGTTCTCCCTGTCGATGGATCGTAACCATGAGGGGATGTGGTCCTATCAGGTGGGGCTGAGCTACAGCCCGTTGCCGAATATTAGCCTGATGCTGGCGCCGATCTACACCGACGGCTGGGAGTCATCGGAAAAGCGGGTGCGGGTGCAGGGGATCGGCCTGCTCGGCGGCGTCTCCGGGCGCATACCCTCCGGCCCGCTGGCGGGGCTGACGGCCTTTATCGCCGCCGACCGTACGCGGGAGAAACGCCCGGGCAGCCACCTGGGCGATCGTCTGAACTATTGGGATATTAAGGGCGGCATTCAGTATGACTTTGTGCTGAAGTGAGGCGGCCGATGGCCGCCGCCCCGCGGGCGGATAATCCCCCGCTGCCGCGAATACCGCAGTCATTCACTGCGCGATGGATAGCGCAGTGAATGCGCCCTGGCTGTGGTTAGGGAATTAATGCGTCGACCTGATCAATAATCCGCTGCCGGCGTTTTTCCGCCATTCTCTTTGAAAATGCGCGAATCGCGGCACCCAGCGTCGAGTTCCGGCCAGACGCCGGCGTAGTATCCCGCTGGGGATGATGATCGTCGGCGCTATCAAATGTAGAGGCGCTCGATGTCCGGTTGACCACCGGTGAGCCGATATAGCCAGGGAATAATGTATCGATATACCACATACTACACCTCGATTAAGCGTATAGGTTAAAAATAATTTGACGTCGCGCCGGGCAATATGCGGCGCGTGGACTGACTATTCTTACCTACGCATGAGCGGGTGTTCAGAATCGTCATTCCGTCGCGTTGCCGAACGATGGGGGGTCGTCTGATGCTGCGCTGAACATGTCTGCTCTCCTCAGGGGGAATGAACGGGTGATAGACAGTATGCGCCGATAAAGATAAACGTAACCTGTACCGGCCGGCGGGTTTTATTGTCGGAGCCCCGCCATCGTATTACGCCCGGTTTCGGGGCGCGGATATTTATCCCCGGTTTGTCGCCACATTTTGCCTAGCAAAATGGGATTTGTTGAAATAACGCGGGGGAGGTGTTATCCGTGAATTTGCATTTTGTCATCAACGATAGCGCGGCGCCGGGGGATCACGATCCATATCTCAGACGTGTTTATGATCCGGCGGCGTTACTTAATTATATTGCCGATGGTTATCGTCATCGCGATTAATGCTATGGATAGGGTTAACTTCGCCGTGTGGATTCCGGCGCTTCAGAAAGATTGGCACTGTAGTCTTGCGCCGAACGGCGATATCTCTTTTGTCTGGGGCATGGCCTATGCCCTGTTTAATTTCCCTAGGGGATGGTTGACAGATAAGCTGGGCGCGCTGCGCCAGGGCGGGCCGCGGGTACCACAGGGTGTGTCGGTGATGAGTATTGACGAGCTTACGCTGGCGGCGATCCTGGATGTGCCGCTGACGGCGGTGCACGTTTCGCGCGATGTCCTGGGGAGCGAGGCGGTGCAGGTGCTGCAGCCGCGGCGGCGGCGACCTTGGGCGCCGTATGGCGCGCGGCTGCTGTACGGAGCGCTGGTGGTCAGGGCATCGGTGCGGCGGATCCGAGCGGGAAACCGGCGCGGGGAGGTCTCCAGCGAGGGAGGCGATGACGACCGTCGAGGCCGGCGCCAATATCGATCGGGAGCAGCCCTGTTTTTGCAATATACATATAGCGCGGTCCGTTTCTTGAGTGCGATCTCATTTTTGCCGCTGAGGGGCAGGGATGATAGCGGGGATAAACGGGGTCGCCCGCGTCGCCTGAGCGCCGGGCGGTCGCAGCGTATGACGATCCGAGGGGAGGCGAGACGATGGGTTATCGGTTGGGCGGCGCTGTGCTGCTGTGTGCATTGACGGGGGCGGCCTGGGGGGCGAGCAAGAGCAAGAGCTATGATGTATTCATTATTCCCAGCGACGGGATGGAGACCCTGCTGGCACAGACCACGGCGCAGCTGGGGCAGTATCATTTGACCAGCCTGGCGGCGCAGGGGTTTCAGCCCCATGTCACGCTGTATCTGGCCGAGTATGGGCCCGATGCCCTGCCGCGGCTGAAGCAGGAGGTCGCGGCGCTCAGCCAGCGTCAGCGGGCGTTTCCTCTGCGTCTGACCCACCTGGTCCAGACGCGCGGCGACTGGCTGATGGTGGCGGTAAAGAACAGTCGGGAGCTGCAGGGCCTGTCGGATACGCTGGTGCGCCGGCTGTCACCCTATCGTGATAAGGGCGCACCGCTGCCGAGCTGGGTGAAAGCCTATCCGGAGAAGAAGGCGGCCTTTGTCCGCTATGGCAGCCCGAATGTGTTCAGCCACTTCGATCCCCACATCACCCTGCTGGCGCAGAGCGACCATGCGGCGCTAAGCCAGTTTATGCAGCATGATGGTCAGCGCTTTGGCGCGCAAACCCTAGAGGCGGTTGGGCTGGGGATCGCGGAGACGGACGCCAACGGACAGAGCAAGACGGTGCTGGCCCGCTACGATTTTGCCGCGCCGAGTGCGGGACAGTAAGGCTATCGCTTAGCGACGGATGATGCGACCGTCGTTGCCCTGGCCGTCGCGCGCCTGCTTGAGTTTTTCGGCGCCGGTGGCCTGGATCAGCCACAGCGAGGTGAAGCCGCGCAGATTGCCGTAGCTGTACTTGGGGTTATTCGGCTCCAGCGGCTGGGTGACGGTCAGCAGACGCTCGCCGTCACGGCGGCGGGTCTTATGGAATGAGACATAGATATCGTCGTCTTTCAGGTGAAATAGCACCTCCTGAGCGACGATGTCGGCATTAATATCGTTGTCCGCCACGCTCCACAGGAACATGACGATCTTGACCGGGCCAAAGGAGCTGTCTTCCACCAGATGGACGTTGATTTCGCTGGTCTGCAGTTTATTGCCCTTCAGCGCATCCTTAATTCGCTCAACCAGAATGGCGGCCCGTGATTTGGACATGGTCGTTTCCTTAAATGGTGAAAATGGCCGGGCCTGGGCGAGTATCCGCCCGCCCCACGGCGATACATGATTATCTTATCGGCTGTCTTATCGATTATGTTATCGGGCGCTCACCCGCGGCGTGCGTCGCCGCACGGTGGGCGTTTTTTCCGCAGAGGTTGACGCGGCGCGGGCGATCCCTATTAACAGTCTACCGCAGACACCGCCAGAGTGGTATCGCCTGGGCGGTGCGGATGGGCTTTAGCTGAGGGATAAAAACGCCTACTATATTTGCCCCGCGTAAATGGATGTGACGAAAAACGACAGCGACGCCGTTGTCCCCGCTGTTCTCCTCGTCCCCGACTGCGGCCTGGTGGCGCCCGCCCCTGCGGCGGCCGTCATACCCTGCTAATAATAAAGGTGATAATGATGGGTGTTTCTCAAAGGATTAAAGGTTGGGCTGTGACCTGTTTGCTGGCCGTCTCCTGCGTGGCTTCGCCGGCGTTTGCCGCGCAGTCTGGTAAGGATATGAGCATCTGGTTCGACGTCGGCGGCCCGGTGGGCGAGTCCTACGTGACGGTGGTGCAGAACGGGGCCAAGCAGGCGGCCGAGGATCTGGGCGTCGATCTGCGTCTGGTTTACTCCGACTGGCAGCCGCAGAAGATGATCGAAAACTTTAAGCAGGCGCTGGCGGCCAAGCCGACCGGCATCGTGGTGATCGGCCTGCCGGGCGATACCGCCTATCAGCCGTTAATCAAGGAAGCGATCGATAAGGGGATCCTGGTGACCTCCATCGACACCGAGCTGCCGGGCACCATGGCGGCCGAGCAGAGCAAGGGCTTCGGCTACGTTGGCGATAACAACGCGGTGCGCGGTCTGCGCCTGGCCAAAGAGGCGGTGCGCCGCAGCGGGCTGAAGGCGGGCGATCGCGCGCTGGTGTGGGGGCTTAAAGATCGCGCCGCCCGCAGTGAGTCAACCCTGGGGCTGATCAAGGGGCTGGAGCAGGCCGGGGTGAAGGTCGACTTCCTGCAGATCTCACCGGAGGTGGATAAAGATCCCTCTCTGGGCGCGCCGGCCTTTACCGCCTATATGGCGACCCACCCGGACGTGAAGATGGTGCTGGTCGATCACGGCGCCCTGACCGCGCAGATGGGCAACCTGATGCGCAACGCCGGGATCAAGCCGGGCGAGGTCTACGTGGCCGGCTTCAGCCTGTCGCCGGCGACCGCCGAGGCGATTAAGTCCGGCTATGTACAGTTGGTGGCCGATGCCCAGCCCTACCTGATGGGCTACTTCTCCGTGGTGCAGATCGTCCTGAGCAAGCGCTATGGCTTCTCCGGTCTGGATATCAACACCGGCGCCGGGTTTGTCTCTAAAGAGAATATCGGTCTGATCGCCCCGCTGGCCAGCCAGGGTCTGCGCTGATGACGCAGCCTGCGCTGGAACTGATCGGGCTGAACAAATGGTTCGGCCCGGTTCACGCCTTGCGCGATATTCACTTTCAGCTGTTCCCCGGCGAGGTGGTTGCCCTGCTGGGGGATAACGGCGCCGGCAAATCGACCCTGATCCGGGCGATCGCCGGCGCCGAGCGCTTCGATAGCGGTACGCTGAAGGTGGCGGGGCAGGCGGTCGACGGGCGGCGCTACAACGTGCTGGGGGCCCGCCGCCAGGGGATCGAGACCGTGTACCAGAACGGCGCGCTGGGGCTGGGGCAGTCGCTGTGGCGCAACCTGTTCCTCGGGCGTCACCTGCGCAACCGCTGGGGCTTTATCGACGAGCGGGCGGAGCGACAGCGGGCGCAGGCGCTGCTGCGTCAGCTCAACTTTCGCGGCGTCGGCGCCAACGTCGATGCGTTGGTCGGCCAGCTCTCCGGCGGTGAACGCCAGGGGTTAGCCATCGGGCGCGCCATGCTGTTCGACGCCCGCCTGGTGATCCTGGATGAGCCGACCACCGCCCTGTCGCTGGGGGAGGTGGAGAAGGTGCTGTGCTTTATTGAGCAGCTGCGCGCCCAGGGGAGAGCCTGCCTGCTGATCACCCACAACATGGCCGACGCCTACCGGGTGGCGGACCGTTTCGTGGTGATGGATCGCGGCGCTATCGTCGCCGCCTATCGTAAGGATCAGCTGACGCTGGCCAGCCTGCAGCAGGCGTTGTTGGATGCCGTGAGGTCATGAGTCGATGAAACTGTTTTTTACCCGTCACCGGGCGCCGCTGCTGACCGGGTTTATCCTGCTGCTGCTGTGGAGCCTGTTTGCCGCCATCAGCCCGGTGACCTTTCTGCACGCGCGGATCTATACCTCGCTGCTCTCCACCATTCCGCTGACGGTGCTGCTGGCGCTGGGGATGACGCTGCTGATCATCGCCCGCGAGATAGATTTGAGCTTTCCGTCGGTGGTGGCGCTGGGGGGCTTCGTCTTCGCCTGGCTGTATCAGCATACCGGTTCTGCCCCGCTGGCGCTGGGCGGCGCAGTGGTCAGCGGTCTGCTGTGTGGGTTGCTGAACGCCTTGCTGGTGGTGCGCCTCAATATCCCGTCGATTATCGCCACCATCGGCACTCAGTTCTTTCTGGGCGGTCTGTCGACGGTGCTGGCCAACGGCCTGGCGATCAGCCTGCCGACGCTGCGCGACGATGGGCTATCAACCCTGCTGGTGGGGCGCCTGGGCGATTGGCTGCCGGCGCAGAGCCTGTGGGGGCTCCTGGTGACGCTGGTGATGTGGCTGTATCTGGCGCGTCACCGCTTCGGCGATCAGATCAACTTCATCGGCGACAATCCCGAGTCGGCGCGTCTGATGGGGGTGCCGGTCAACGCCACCCGCTTCTGGCTGTTTATGGTGATGGGCATTCTCTCCGCGCTGGTCGGGGTACTGCTCAGCGTCGAGATGAGCAGCTGGTGGCCGAATCAGGGGCAGGGTTACATGCTACTGGTGTTCGCCTCGGTGTTTATCGGCGGCACCTCGGTGCTGGGCGGGCGCGGTTCGCTGATGGGCAGCCTGTTCGGCGCCTGCATTATCGGCATGCTGGAGGCCGGGATCATCAGCGCCGGTCTGGACGGCTTCTGGACCCGTCTGGTGTACGGCGTGATTATTCTTGCGGCGCTGGTGGTGCATGGCTCTCTGCTGCAGCGCCGCCCGCGACGGCGTTAAGGCTGCGCCGTCGGCGCAGCGTATTGATTAAGGCAATGTAATGAGCAAGATCACCCTGATCGGCGCGGGCAGTATTATGTTTTCGCGTCAGATCATTTCCGCCCTGCTGTCCAGCCCGGTGCTGGCCGGCAGCGAAATCATCCTGATGGATCTGGATGAGCAGGTGCTGGCGCGCAGCCAGCGCCTGATCGGTATGATGGTGGCGCAGTCGGGGGTGCCGGTGACGGTGCGCCACACCACCGACAGACGCAGCGCGCTGCGCGGCGCCGACTTTGTCATCAACGCCATTCAGGTGGGCGGGCTGGCGCCCTGGCGGCTGGATATGGAGATTCCGGCGCGCTACGGCGTGATTCAGGAGGTGGGGGACACCCTGGGGCCGGGCGGTATCTTCCGCGCCCTGCGCCATATTCCCCCGATGCTGGATATTCTGCGCGATATGGAGGATCTGTGTCCGCAGGCGCTGTTCATCAACTATGCCAATCCGCTGGCCCCCTTGACCTGGGCGGCCAAAGAGGCCAGCGGCGTGCGCAGCATCGGCCTGTGCTACGGGGTGCGCTATACCGTGGCGCAGCTGGTCGGCTATCTTGGGCTGGGGCCGTGGGTTGACCACCCCTCCACGCCGCAGCGCTGGCAGCGCCTGATGTACCACGAGGTCCCGGCGGATATTGAGTATGGCTTTGCCGGGATCAACCACATGACCTGGATCACGGCGCTGTCGCGCCATGGCGAGGATCTGTTACCAAGGGTACGCGCCCTGGCGGACGACGAACCTACCCGTCAGGCCGATTTGGTCCGCTGCGAGGTGCTGCGCTTCTTCGGCCTGTGGTGTACCGAGAACCACTGGCACTGCAGCGACTATCTGCCCTACTTCCGCAAGAACCCACAGATGATCGATCGCTTCCTGCCGCAGCGCTGGAATCTGCTGGCGCTGGAGGAGCAGGTGCACGCCGCCGGCAAGGCGGAGATCGATGCTCAGCTGGCGGGCGAGCGTCCCTTCGTTATCGCGCCGAACATGCTCAACGCGCCCAAGCTGATCACCGCGCAGCTCAGCGGCGAGCGCATCCGTATCAACGGCAATATGGCCAACCGTCAGCCGCAGGGGCTGCTGGTGGAGAACCTGCCGGCGGAGTGCGTGGTAGAGGTGCCGATCTGGGTGGACGGCGACGGCCTGCACCCCCAGACGATGGGGCGCTTGCCGACTCAGTGCGCCAGCCTGTGCAAGAGCAATATCGCGGTGCAGGAGCTGGTGGTGCAGGCGGCGCTGACCGGCGATCTGGACGCGGCGCGCTATGCGCTCTCCCTCGATCCGCTGACCGCCGCCGTCTGTACCCTGGAGCAGATCCAACAGATGTTCGATGCGCTGTTCGCCGCCCAGCGGCAGTGGCTGCCGCAGTTTAACGCCGCACGGACGCCGGCCTGAGGCGTAAGGGGGCCGCGTTCTGTGCCCCTCTTACGGAGATCCCTTTCGGCCGTATGGGGCCGTATTGCCTGCCGAGGTGGTGGCGTGTTCAGTGATATCCTGCGGCTGCTGGCCGTGTTTGAGCGGGCGGCGTTGATGCTGATGATGCTGTTTTTCCTCACCCGCATCCGCCCGTTTCAGTCGCTGCTGCAGAAGCAGAAGCATTCGGCCACTGAGCTGGCCACCGTGTCGGTGCTGTTCTGCGCCTTTGCGGTCTTCAGCACCTACACCGGCCTGCGGGTCGAGGGGGCGCTGATCAACGTGCGCATTATCGCCATCGTCGCCGGGGGGATCCTGTTCGGCCCCTGGGTGGGCATTCCCGCCGGGATCGTCTCCGGACTGCACCGCTATCTGATCGATGTGGATGGCTACACCTCGCTGCCCTGTCTGCTGAGCAGCGTGGCGGCGGGGCTGCTGGCGACGCTGATCCACTACCGGGTACGCCGTTCGCGCCTGTGGCTGTACGGCATTCTGGCCGGCATGGCCTGTGAGGGGCTGACCATGCTGCTGATCCTGCTGTTGACCCAGCCCCACGCGGTAGGGATCGCTATCGTCGATCAGATCGGGGTGCCGATGATCGTTGGGGCGACCTGCATC
Organism: Edwardsiella sp. EA181011; assembly: GCF_000800725.1. Classification (NCBI taxonomy): domain Bacteria; kingdom Pseudomonadati; phylum Pseudomonadota; class Gammaproteobacteria; order Enterobacterales; family Hafniaceae; genus Edwardsiella; species Edwardsiella sp. EA181011. The sequence goes on from NZ_CP011364.1 coordinate 1,183,068, forward strand.
GGTCTGATCATCCGCCTGGTGCAGGATCTCAACGATGAGAAGGAGCTGATCGCCGCGCGTCAGGCCAAGCTGGCGATGGACGTCGCCAACCAGACGCTGCCCTACTTTCGCCAGATAACCCGCAGCGCGTTCGAGTCGGTGTGCGAGATTATCCGCCGCGAGATCGGCGCCGATGCGGTCTCGATCACCGACACCCAGGATGTGCTGGCCTACGCCGGCGCCGGGCGCGAGGAGTATCCGCTGGAGGGGCATCACGCTATCGGTCAGCTGACGCGCGAGGCGGTGGAGAGTGGCCAGATCCTGCTGAACAATAACCTGAGCAGCTATAGCCTGTCGGGCTTTCACTCGGTGATCATCATTCCGCTGCGCGAGCAGCAGGAGGCGGTGACCGGGACGCTGAAGATCTACTACCATCGCCGCTATCGGATCAGCGGCGCGCTGCGCGAGCTGGCGGTGGGGCTGTCGCAGCTGATGTCTACCCAGATGGCGGTGGCGCGCACGGAGCAGCTGCGCGAAGGGACGCGCAGGGCGGAGTTCAGCGCGCTGCAGAGCAAGATCAATCCCCATTTTCTGTTTAATGCGCTGAACGCCATCTCATCCCTGATCCGCATGGATCCGGATCAGGCGCGTCAGCTGATCGCCTCGCTGGCAGACTACCTGCGCTATAACCTGGCGCGCGGCGACAGGTTGATCGACTTGCAGGAGGAGCTGATGCAGGTGCGCAACTACATCGCTATTGAGCAGGCCCGATTCGGCCGCCGGCTGAACGTGACCTTTGCGTTGGATCCGGTATCGATCTCGCTGCCCAGCCTGCTGCTGCAGCCGCTGGTGGAGAACGCCATCCTGCACGGCATTCAGCCGCGCAGCGGGCCGGGGCAGGTGACCATTGAGGTGCGCGATGAGCCGACGCGGGTGCGCATTGCGGTGCGCGACACCGGCTACGGCATCAGCCAGGCGGTGATCGCCCAGGTGGCGAACGGCGAGTCCAGCGGCGACAGCATTGGGCTTGGTAACGTGCAGCAGCGCCTGCTGCTGCTGTATGGCGAGGGGCTGCATATCCGCCGCCTGGAGCCGGGAACCGAGGTCTGTTTCTATTTGCCGAAATCCGGGAGGAGCGCATGCTGACGGCGATCATTGTGGAGGACGAATACCTGGCGCGAGAGGAGCTGGCCTACCTGATCGGGCGTCACAGCCAGATCCGGGTGCTGGCGCAGTTTGAGGATGGCCTGGAGGCGTTCAAATACCTGCAGGGGCACCGGGTGGACGCGGTGTTTCTCGACATTCAGATCCCCTCCATCGACGGGATGATGCTGGCGCGTAACCTGCTGGGCCAGCAGCGCGGCGAGGGGGGACCGGCGGTGGTGTTTGTCACCGCCCATAAGGAGTTTGCCGCCGAGGCCTTTGAGCTGGAGGTGTTCAACTATATCCTCAAGCCCTATAACGAGGCGCGCATCGTTCAGGTGCTGCAGCAGCTGGAGCAGCAGGCGCTGCGCCCGGCGCCCGGGAGCGTCGAGGTCAACGCGCCGGCGGCGACGGTCAACCTGACCAAGGGGGAGCGCATCATCGTCACCCCCTGTGAGCAGATCTACTACGCCGAGGCGGATGAGAAGCTGACCTATGTGTACACCCGCGACGATCGCTTTGTCCTGTCGATGAGCCTGAGCGAGTTTATCAGCCGGCTGCCGACGGAGCGCTTCTTCCGCTGTCACCGCTCTTACTGCGTGAATATCGATAAGATCCGCGAGATCGTGCCCTGGTTTAACAGCACCTACTTGATCCACCTGCATGATCTGACGTTCGAAGTGCCCGTTAGCCGCAGCAACATCAAAGCCTTCCGCCAGCTGATGCGTTTATAGCCTGCATTCTATTCCCCATGGGCTGCATTTCATTCCTCTCATCGTGCATCTCATGCCTTTTTCGCCCGCCTCGCGCGGGTGTGCGCCTATAGTGCCCAGTATTCGGCAGCCCGCCGCTGCCGCCAACTGACATTCACGAGGTAACTATGGATCCGCATTCCCGCCAACGTACCCGCGTACTGACGCTGATCGGTACGGTCATCACCCAGTTTGCCCTCGGCTCGGTCTATACCTGGAGCCTGTTTAACGCCCAGCTGTCGCAGCGCCTGGATTAGCCGGTCAGTCAGGTGGCCTTTACCTTCGGCCTGCTCAGTCTGGCGCTGGCGCTGGCCTCATCGTTGGCGGGCAAGCTGCAGGAGCGTTTCGGGGTGCGCCGGGTGACGCAGGGAGCGGGAATTGCGCTGGGGATCGGCTTTTTTCTGACCGCCCACGCCAACAGCCTGGTGATGCTGTACCTGTGCGCCGGGGTGTTGGTGGGGCTGGCGGACGGCGCCGGCTATCTGTTGACCCTCTCCAACTGCGTGAAGTGGTTTCCGCAGCGGAAGGGGCTGGTCTCCGCCTGCGCTATCGGCGCCTATGGGCTGGGCAGCCTGGGCTTTAAGTTTATCAACGGCCTGCTGCTGAGCCACGCCGGGCTGTCCCAGGCTTTCACCTACTGGGGGGCGATCGCCATGGTGATGGTGCTGCTGGGGAGCCTGCTGATGCGTGACGCGCCGCCGCGTCAGGACAGCGCCGCCGCCGTGGACGGTCAGGATCGCCGCGTGGACTTCACCCTGGCGCAGGCGATGCGTCAGCCACAGTACTGGGTGTTGGCGCTGATCTTCCTCTCCGCCTGCATGAGCGGGCTGTACGTCATCGGGGTGGCCAAAGATATCGGTGAGCATCTGGCGCACTTGTCTGGCAGCGTCGCCGCCGGGGCGGTGGCGATCATCGCCGTGGCGAATCTGGGGGGACGGCTGGCGCTGGGGGTACTGTCGGACAAGATGCCGCGTATCCGGGTGATTTCGCTGGCGCAGTTGGTGACCCTGCTGGGGATGGCGCTGCTGCTGTTCGTGCCGCTCAATGAGACGCTGTTTTACCTAGCGGTCGCCTGCGTCGCCTTCAGCTTCGGCGGCACCATTACCGTCTATCCGTCGCTGGTCAGCGACTTCTTTGGCCTGAACAACCTGACCAAAAACTATGGGGTGATTTACCTTGGCTTCGGCATCGGCAGCATCATCGGTTCGATCGTGGCGGCGCTGTTCGGCGGTTTCCTGGCTACCTTCTACCTGATTTTCGGCCTGCTGCTGGTGACCCTGTGCTGCTCGCTGCGGGTGGCGCGTCCGCGTCTGCCGCACGTCGATGCGCGTCTGGCGCTGGAGTCGTAATCCTTCCTGATGTCGCCCCTGCGCTTCAGAGAGCAACAACAGCGCGGCCTATCGGCCGCGCTGTTGTTTGACGATGCGGCTCGGTTACGCGGCCAGCAGGCTGCGAACATAGTCGATAATCGCCGGATCCTGCCCCTGCTCAAACAGGCACTGCTGGAAACGCGCGCCGCCGACGGCGGTTTTGACCAGATCGCGATCGAGAGCGTTCAGGGTATCCAGATAGTTGTCCTTGATCACCGCCGCCTTTACCCGGTTGAGGATCGCCGCGTTGCGCACCTGCGGTTCGCGGCGCTCCTGCGGGTAGCCCTGGCCGCGCTCGCCGGCGAAGGCCTTTTCAAAGATATAGCGCAGATTCAGCTCGGCGCCCCAGCCAAAGCCCTTGGCGAACGGCAGGGACAGGGCGTTGCCGTTATTGATCTGGGCGAACAGGAAGGCGTCGGCCGGATCGATGCAGTAGCCGCAGACGACGCCGGGGTGCGCGTTGAGGGAGAGCAGGGCGCCCTGACCGGTGCCGCAGCCGGTGACCACAAAGTCAACCGCGCGGGCGTTGAGCAGGATGCTGGCCATGATCCCCAGGTGAATATAGGTCAGATGGTGATCCTGTTCGTCGCACATGCCGACGTTATAGACCTGGTGCCCGCCGTCCTGTGCCACGGCGTTGAGTTCGTTCAGCACCGCCGCGTTCTTGGCGGCCTGGCTGTTTTCCATCATGAGTGCAATTTTCACAACATATCCTTACATCGTAACCCAAAGGAAGGGCGGGAATTGTCGCCGCAGGCGCGGCCCGCAGCGCGAATCCGTCCGCGAATCTCTGGCTAGTCTACTGATGCTGGTCTGCCAATTCAATTAATTTGAAATGATGTTTTATTATTTGTGGGGGCGCCAACCGCGCAGCCGGATCTTGGGCGGGGAAAAAAAGTGCCGACGGACGGGGGCCACCGTAAAGGGCATAGGAGGCTTTAGCGGTGTCCGTCCGTCGGCATCAGGGCTTGTCAGCCGATGTCACGCCGGAGAGATGAGCCGCGGCAGGCAAAGCCTGCGCCGCGGCTCGGGAGACGGCGTGATGACGCGGCGACGGCACGTCGCGTCAGAAAGGGTGGATAAATAGTGAGGGGGAATCTCTTCCTTTCCCCCGGCGCCGCTGCGGCGCCTCCTACGCGCAGCCGTCTTCAGGCAGGAAAATGCAGAAGGTTACTGCGGGGCACCGCGGCGCTCCGCACAAGAGACGCTACTGCTTGAGCACTTTCACCGTATAGCGCCCGTCGGCCTGACGATAGGCGCCGTGGATGTCGGTTTCGAAGCCCGGATAGTGGGCGCCGATTTCGCACAGCATCTGCAGGAACTCCAGCACCGGCCGGCTCTCCTCCGTCAGCATTTCGCCCGGCATCACCAGCGGCACGCCCGGCGGGTACGGCAGGATCATGTTGGCGTTGACCTTGCCGATCATCTCGTCGAGGTAGACCTCTTCGGCCTGGCCGCGCAGCTCCTGTTGGAAGGCGTCGTGCGGGTTCAGCACCATGGTCGGCAGCACCTCGAAGGCGCGGTACATCAGATCCGGCAGGTTATGGTGCAGGATCAGCGCGTGGATGCCTTGGGCCAGTTCCTGGATCCGCATGTGCTCATAGAACTCCGGATCCTCACGGTACAGCGACGGTAGCATGTTCTTCACGCGCAGGTTCAGGTCATAGGCCCGTTTGAAGTCGGTCAGCGCGCGCAGCAGGCTCAGGGCCTTGGTCTTGTCGATGCCGATGCTGAACAGGAACAGCAGGTTGTACGGGCCGGTCTTCTCGACGATGATGCCGTGCTCGTCCAGGTACTTGGCTACGATGGAGGCCGGAATGCCGTCATCCGCCATGGTACCGTCCGGGTTCATCCCCGGGGTCAGCAGGGTGACCTTGATCGGGTCGAGGTACATGTGGTTGTCATCAATGCCCTTAAAGCCGTGCCAGGACTCTTTCGGGTCCAGCTTCCAGCAGGCGACCTGGTCAATATTGTCCGGCTGCCAGACGTCGAAGAACCAGCCGTCGGATTCGCTGCGCAGGCGCTTGATCTCCTTACGGAAGCGGATGGCACGCGCGATAGAGTCATCGATCAGGCGTTTACCGGCGTGGCCCTTCATCATCGCCGCCGCGGTTTCGATGGAGGCCACGATACCGTAGTGCGGTGAGGTGGAGGTGTGCATCATGTAGGCTTCGTTAAAGGTTTCCTGGTTGAAGTCGCCTTTCACGTGGATCATGGATGCCTGCGAGAACGCTGCCAGCAGCTTGTGGGTGGATTGGGTTTCGTAGATAACCTTACCCTCTACGCGCTCGCCGCTCATGCCGCACAGTCCCTGGTAGATCGGGTTGAAGTTGGTGTAGGGCACCCAGGCGGAGTCAAAGTGGATGGATTTTACCTCCAGGGTTTTCTTGATGTACTCCGCGTTGTAGAACAGGCCGTCGTAGGTGGAGTTGGTGACCACCGCATGCACCGGCCAGGTGGCGTTCGGGGTCTTTTTCACCCGCGCCTCGATGGTGTCATGGGTGAACTCGCGTTTGGGGATCCCACCCAGAATGCCGTAGGCGTTGCGGGTCGGCCGCAGGTAGATCGGGATAACGTCGCTCATCATCATCAGGTGGGTCAGCGACTTGTGACAGTTACGGTCGATCAGGATGGTGCTGCCAGCCGGGGCGGAGTACATGCCGACGATCTTGTTGGCGGTGGAGGTACCGTTGGTCACCATGTAGCTGCGATCGGCGTTGAAGGTGCGGGCGATATACTCTTCCGCCTCTTTGTGCGGGCCGGAGTGGTCCAGCAGGGAGCCCAGCTCGGAGACGGAGATGGATATGTCGGACTTCATGGCGTTGGCGCCAAAGAAGTCATAGAACAGGCTGCCGGCCGGACTTTTCTGGAACGCGGTGCCGCCCATGTGCCCCGGGGTACAGAAGGTGTATTTGCCCTCTTTGACGTAGTGGAACAGCGCCTTGGTCAGCGGCGGCATGATGGCATCGATGTAGCCGTCGGTTCCCTGGCGGATCTTGTCGGCGATGTCGGCCGCGCCGCCCAGCGTATACTCAAAGAACTGAATGTTCATGCGCAGGTCGCCTAGGCTGACGTCCAGCGTGGAGTGGGTGTTGGCGAAGGCATACAGCGGCAGCATCTCGTTCAGCGCCGTGATGTGCTTACACAGATCCAGACTGTAGCTATCCCAGTCGAAGACCACCCCGGCCAACTGGGCATTATTGCGCACCAGATCCAGCAGATCGTCGACCGAGGTGCTTTCGATGATGCTAAAACTCCGATCGCGCAGCTGGGCGTACAGCTCCTCCAGCGGAATCCGCTTGAAGGTCGGCGAGGGGTTACACAGGAACAGAATGTCTTTCATTTCACGTTCTCCGAGTTAAACATGTTGGATCTTGTCTTTCGGGCAGGTGTTGTTGTCCCGCACGAACAGGCCATAGCAGCTCCAGCCGGCAAAAGTGACCAGTGACCCCATCAGCATGGCGTCGGAGCCGGAGGAGTAGAGGGCGTAGAAGCTGTAAACGGTGCCGATGATGGCGGTGAGCAGGATCATCACGTGGGTCTTGTTGGCCATCTTGTACAGGCGGTGCATCGGGATCAGCGCCGCCATGGAGAGGATGTAGGGGATCAGGTTGGTGACCACCGCCAGGTTAACCAGCGAGTTGAACTGATTGTTCAGCGACGGGCTTATGGTCATCAGCGACAGGATGGTTTGCGCCACCCCCAGAATGATCATCCCGGCGATCGGCGCATCCTTGGCGGTGACTTTGGCAAAGATCTGCGGGAAGTAGCCGATGTCGGAAGAGGACTTAAACACCTGGGCGACGGTGAACTGCCAGCCCAGCAGGGAGCCGATACAGGCGACGACCATCAGGGCCATGATGATCTTACCGACCGTCGGGTCGAACATGTAGGAGAAGGCTAGGCCGAACGGCGCGGTCGAGTTGGCCAGATCCATGTTGGGGACGAAGCCGGCCATCACGTTGGTGGACAGGATATACACGATGGCGCAGATCAGGGTGCCGCCGAAGACGGCGACCGGGATGTTTTTCTCCGGGTTTTCCACGGCGTCGGAGTTGGCGCAGGCGGACTCCAGCCCCAGGAAGGCCCACAGGGTCATGGCGATGGAGGCACCCAGACCGGAGGCGAAGGAGAGGTGATGCGGGTTCCAGGCCTGGATGTACATATTCGGGCTAAACCAAAACCAGCCGAGAATGGAGATACCGACCACCGGGATGATCACCCCCCAGACGGTGACGGAGCCGATGCGCCCGGTGATGCGCGCCCCGCCGAAGTTGGCCACGGTGGTCAGCCAGATGACGGCGATGGTGGCGATACAGGTCATGATCGGCGACGGATGCCAGTCGAACAGCACGGCGCCGTAGCCGACGGCGGAGATAGCGATGGCGATATTGGCGATCACCAGGCTGATGGCGTAGGTGAAGTTGGCCATGAAGTTGCCGGACTTGCCGAAGGCGTACTCGGCGTAGCCGCCCATCCCGCCGGACTTGCGGCTGAACATCCCGCACTTGGAAAAACCGTAGGCCAGACACAGGCTGCCGAAGGCGGTGACCAGCCAGGAGAGTATCGACATAGTCCCCACGGAAGCCAGCTTGGTCGGCAGCATGATGATGCCGGACCCCATCATGTTCACCGCCGTCAGTATGGTTAACTGCACGACGCCCATCTTATTGCCGCTAGACGTACTCATAGTTTCTCTCTCTCAAAATGCGGGGAGCCGGGCAGGAGCAACCCAGGAGCCGCGGCCCCCCGCCAACCTTGTTTTATTGGTAATGTCGATGTAAAGGCTGTTACTGCTTGATCACATAGCCATAGGCGCGCTTGCGACCATCCTCATCCTGCTGGATGTAGACCCCCTGCAGCTCCGGCGCGAAGCCCGGCAGCAGGTTGATGCCCTCTTCCAGCGCCAGGAAGTAGCGCTGCACCGAGCCGCCCCAGATCTCGCCCGGCACCACGCACAGCACCCCCGGCGGGTACGGCAGCGCCCCTTCCGCCGCGATGCGGCCTTCGGCCTGCGCCAGGGAGACCAGCTCGACGTTGCCGCGCACGAACGCGATGTTGGCCTGCTGCGGGTTCATCGCCACCCGTGGGAAGTGCGCCTTGCGGAACATCTCCTTCTGCAGCTGCTTCACGTCGTGGCTGACGTACAGGTCGTGCATCTCCTGGCACAGCTGACGCAGGGTGTAGCCGCGGTAGCGCGCCTCGTTGGCGCGGTAGAGGGACGGCAGCACCTCGGCCAGCGGGGCGTCCTGCTCCAGCAGGCGCTCGAAGCGGGCGATCTGGGCCACCAAATGCTGCATCTTGGCCATGTCCTCCGCCGGGGTCAGCAGGAACAGGATCGAGTTCAGGTCGCATTTCTCCGGCACGATGCCGTTTTCGCGCAGGAAGTTGGCCAGAATGGTCGCCGGCACCCCAAAGGCCTGGTATTCGCCGCTCTTGGCGTCGATGCCCGGAGTGGTCAGCATCAGCTTGCACGGGTCGACAAAGTACTGATGCTCGGCATAGCCCTCAAAGGCGTGCCAGCGATCGCCGGGGATGAAGTTAAAGAAGCGCAGATCGTTGGCCATCTCCTCGGTGTCGAAGGCGTCCCACGGGCGGCCGTCCACGGTCTCCGGGATGAAGGGGCGGATGTGCTGGCAGGTCTTCAGCAGCAGCTTACGGGTTTCAATGCCCACCCGGACGCACTCCATCCACATGCGCTTGCCGCTGTCGCCGGCGTGCATGCGGGCGTTGACGTCCAGGGCGGCGAACAGCGGGTAGAACGGGCTGGTGGAGGCGTGCATCATAAAGGCGTTGTTCAGCCGTTTATGGTTGACATAGCGCGCCTGCCCCTTGATATGCCGGTCTTTCTTGTGGATCTGCGAGGTCTGGGAGAAGCCGGCCTGCTGTTTGTGCACCGACTGGGTCACCAGGATCCCCGGATCGTTCTCGTTCAGCTCCAGCAGCAGCGGCGAGCACTCTTTCATCATCGGGATGAACTGCTCATAGCCGACCCAGGCGGAGTCGAACAGGATGTAGTCGCACAGGTGACCTATCTTGTCCACCACCTGGCGGGCATTGTAAATAGTGCCGTCGTAGGTACCGAGCTGGATAACCGCCAGGCGGAACGGCCGCTGTTCCCCGGCGCGCGCCGGGGCGACCTCACGCACCAGGTCACGCAGGTATTTCTCTTCAAAGCAGTGTGCGTCGATGCCCCCGATGAAACCGAACGGGTTGCGTGCGGTTTCCAGGTAGACCGGCGTAGCGCCGGCCTGAATCAATGCGCCGTGGTGGTTAGATTTATGGTTATTACGGTCAAAGAGGACCAGATCACCGGGCGCCAGCAGCGCGTTGAGCACCACTTTATTGGAGGAGGAGGTGCCGTTGAGCACAAAGTAGGTCTTGTCGGCGTTGAACACCTTGGCCGCATGCTGCTGGGCGGCGCAGGGGGCGCCTTCGTGGATCAGCAGGTCGCCCATGGAGACGTCGGCGTTGCACAGATCGGAGCGGAACAGGGCCTCGCCGAAGTAGTCGAAGAACCGGCGGCCGGTGGGATGGCGGCGGAAGAACTGCCCGCCCTGATGCCCCGGGCAGTCAAAGGCAGCGTTGCCCTGCTGGACATAGGCCTGCAGGCTGCCGAAAAACGGCGGCAGCAGCTCGGCCTCATATTTCTGCGCCGCGCTTTCCAGCTGCTTGCCATAAAAGTCCTGATTGCCATCGCCGCAGGCAAATACGCCGGTCAGGCGCGGCAGATATTCGGCCGGCAGACGCTGATCGCACGCCTCGGCGACAAAGACGGGCAGGCCAAAGGCGCTCTGCTCGACCTTCTCCAGCGCGCCGCCCAGCGCATCCTGTACCGACAGCACCACGGCGGCAACGTCGGTAAGATCGCTATTTTCGAGTGCCACAAGGTTTCGCTGTGTATTAATACACTGCATCACGTTGTCGCTGATTGCTATTTTTAATGTTTCCATTTTATTGGTCTCATTACATTATTTAGGATAAACCCATCCCGTCGAATTTAATTGAATTAAATTCGCTGTAAGTCATTTTTTATGGCAGCAGTAGGGCACAGTAATCTGTCGTAAAGACACTACTGTCCAATGGATATACGGCTGCCTGATGGCCTTAGCCATCGTCGCGACACGGGTCGGTTACGGATTGTCAGAGATAACGCAAAGCTCTAGCCAAACGCCCGCCGAGTGCGGCCTGGCGCAGATTACAGGTATGGCTGGATTAGGCGCGTGACGATCCGCACGCGACGGATGTCGGGAAGGAGGGTTATCGAGCGTTGAACTTGTGGAAATCGAAGCAGCTGCGGTGAGCCACCATCATAATATGGGTCACACGTCGAATGTGTGGCCAGTTTTTATTATTGTTTTCCATTCTTCGACTCTCTCGCTATCAGGAAATACACTCAACTGAGTTCACCACAGCGTGGATTATTGAACTCCTTGCCGGTCTATGTTTGGCAATCGCTGCCGGACATATCCCCGTTTAAAAAACAGAGTCAGTGTAAGTTGGTGGTAGCGGGATACTGTGATATTTATCACTATTAGTAAAATTAATCCTCGAATACGTTTTTGTAGCGTTGCTTACCGGCGCGTCGGTTTTATCGGCGTTAACGCTTGCGTTAATTTAGCTGATTGACGTGTAAGGGAAATGAGTAAATTGAATGATGGTGTCTCGCGCCGGTCTCTGTTATTCGCCAATTATCGTCCATAAATTAATTATTACATGAGTGACATTCATTTATTGATATTGTCGCAGTGGGTAATTTGCGCGCGGATGGGGATTTATGCACATCGAATGCGCTAGCGGGCGCGGAATAATGGGGATTTCCCGCGGCGTCTAACGGCCACGATAGGGCGAAAAGTGCTTGTCGCCAGAGGGAAAAAAGCGTCGCCGCTGGAAAGAGAGGTAAATAGTTCAGAAAACATCGTAAAAAGACATATCCATAGTTTCTATATTGTTTTTAGCAAAAAACTGGCTACACTTTTTTTACAATATCACCTGACGGCGTACGCCAGTGCAAAGGGAAGGGCGATCGTTATTTTCGCGTTCGCGTCGCGCGCGCGATCCGATGGCTTGCCTTGCTGGGGGACGTCGCCGGCCGACCAAACGCGCCCGGTACACCCGCCGGTGCTGCAAGGAGAAGAGACGTGCGTTATGAATAACGAGGATACCTTTTACCAAGCCATGCGCCGTCAGGGAGTGACCCGGCGGAGTTTTCTCAAGTATTGCAGTCTGGCCGCCACGTCGCTGGGGCTGGGGGCAGGGATGGCGCCAAAGATTGCCTGGGCGCTGGAGAATAAGCCGCGCATTCCGGTCGTCTGGATCCACGGTCTGGAGTGCACCTGCTGTACCGAATCCTTTATCCGCTCTTCGCATCCGCTGGCCAAGGATGTGATCCTTTCGCTGATCTCTCTCGATTATGACGATACCCTGATGGCGGCGGCCGGGACGCAGGCCGAGGCGGTATTCGACGACATCATCACCCGCTACCACGGCAAGTACATTCTGGCGGTGGAGGGAAATCCGCCGCTGGGTGAGCAGGGGATGTTCTGCATCAGCAGCGGCCGTCCGTTTATTGAAAAGCTGAAGAAGGCCGCCGCCGGCGCCAGCGCCATCATCGCCTGGGGGACCTGCGCCTCCTGGGGCTGCGTGCAGGCCGCCCGTCCCAACCCGACCCAGGCGACGCCCATCGACAAGGTGATCACCGACAAGCCGATCATCAAAGTGCCCGGCTGTCCGCCGATTCCGGACGTGATGAGCGCCATCATCACCTATATGGTGACCTTTGACCGTCTGCCGGACGTTGACCGCATGGGGCGTCCGCTGATGTTCTACGGTCAGCGCATTCACGATAAGTGCTACCGCCGCGCCCACTTCGACGCCGGTGAGTTCGTCCAGAGCTGGGATGACGACGCCGCCCGTAAGGGATACTGCCTGTATAAGATGGGCTGTAAGGGGCCGACCACCTATAACGCCTGCTCCTCCACCCGCTGGAACGACGGCGTATCCTTCCCGATCCAGTCCGGCCACGGCTGCCTGGGCTGCGCAGAGAATGGCTTCTGGGATCGCGGTTCGTTCTACAGCCGGGTGGTCGATATCCCTCAGATGGGGACCCACTCTACCGCCGATACCGTCGGCCTGACCGCGTTGGGCGTGGTCGCCGCCGGGGTAGGGGTACATGCGGTGGCCAGCGCCGTCAATCAGCGTAAACGCCACAACCAGCAGCTGACACAGGCAGAACAACAACAGCCGGGCAATGAGGATAAACAGGCATGAGTTACCAGTATCAAACCCAAGGATATACGTTAAGCGATGCCGGCCGTCGCCTGGTGGTGGATCCGATCACCCGCATCGAAGGGCACATGCGCTGCGAAGTGAACATCAACGATCAGAACATCATTACCAACGCCGTCTCCTGCGGCACCATGTTCCGCGGACTGGAGATCATTCTGCAGGGGCGTGACCCGCGCGACGCCTGGGCGTTTGTGGAGCGTATCTGTGGGGTATGCACCGGGGTGCACGCCCTGGCGTCGGTGTACGCCATCGAGGATGCCATCGGCATCAAGGTGCCGGACAACGCCAATATCATCCGTAACATCATGCTGGCCACCCTGTGGTGCCACGACCATCTGGTGCATTTTTATCAGCTGGCGGGGATGGACTGGATCGACGTGCTGGATGCCCTGAAGGCCGATCCGCGCGCCACCTCGCAGCTGGCACAGAGCCTCTCCTCCTGGCCGATGTCGTCGCCGGGCTACTTCTTTGACGTGCAAAACCGCCTGAAAAAGTTCGTGGAGGGCGGTCAGCTGGGGATCTTCCGCAACGGCTACTGGGGGCACCCGCAGTACAAGCTGTCGCCGGAGGCCAACCTGATGGGCTTTGCCCACTATCTGGAGGCCCTCGATTTCCAGCGTGAGATCGTCAAGATCCACACGGTATTCGGCGGTAAGAACCCGCATCCGAACTGGATCGTCGGCGGCATGCCCTGCGCCATCAACATCGATCAGAGCGGCGCGGTCGGCGCGATCAACATGGAGCGCCTCAATCTGGTGCAGTCGATCATTACCCGCACCGCCGACTTTATCAACAACGTGATGATCCCCGATGCGCTGGCCATCGGCCTGTTTAACAAGCCGTGGAGCCAGATCGGCACCGGTCTGTCCGACAAGAGCGTGCTGAGCTACGGCGCCTTCCCGGACATCGCCAACGACTTCAGCCAGAAGAGCCTGCTGATGCCGGGCGGCGCGGTGATCAACGGCGACTTCGCCAACGTGCTGCCGGTGGATCTGGCCGATCCGCAGCAGGTACAGGAGTTTGTCGATCACTCCTGGTATCGCTACCCCAACGAGCAGCAGGGACGCCATCCGTTCGACGGCATTACCGACCCCTGGTACAACCCGGGCAACGTGAAGGGCAGCGACACCAATATCCTGCAGCTGGATGAGCAGGCGCGCTACTCCTGGATCAAGGCGCCGCGCTGGCGCGGTCACCCGATGGAGGTCGGCCCGCTGGCCCGTACCCTGATCGCCTACCACAAGGGCGATGCCGCGACCATCGAGTCGGTGGATCGTATGATGTCATCGCTCAAGCTGCCGCTCTCCGGCATTCAGTCTACCCTGGGCCGCATTCTGTGCCGCGCCCACGAGGCGCAGTGGGCCGCCGGCAAGCTGCAGTACTTCTTCGACAAGCTGATGACCAATCTGAAGAACGGCAATCTGGCGACGGCCAATACCGAGAAGTGGGAACCGGCCACCTGGCCGCAGCACTGCCGCGGTATCGGCTTTACCGAGGCGCCGCGCGGTGCGCTGGGCCACTGGGCATCGATCCGCGATCAGAAGATCGATCTCTATCAGTGCGTGGTACCGACCACCTGGAACGCCAGTCCGCGCGATCCCAAGGGACAGATCGGGGCCTATGAGGCGGCGCTGATGGGGACCCAGATGGCGATCCCCGATCAGCCGCTGGAGATCCTGCGCACCCTGCACAGCTTCGACCCCTGCCTGGCCTGTTCAACCCACGTGCTCGGCGATGACGGCAGCGAACTGATCTCCGTCCAGGTACGCTAAGCGCTAAGGAGAAGAACGATGAGTGAAAAGACATCCCCGCGCGCCGAGGAGGCGCGTGATGATGCCGTCAGCCACTATGTGTTCGAGGCGCCGGTGCGCCTGTGGCACTGGCTGACGGTGGGCTGCATGCTGGTGCTGATGGTGACCGGGTACTTCATTGGCCGGCCACTGCCGTCGGTCAGCGGCGAGGCCACCTATCTGTTCTACATGGGCTATATCCGTCTGGTTCATTTCAGCGCAGGGATGCTGTTCACCGTGCTGTTGCTGATGCGCATCTATTGGGCCTGCGTCGGCAACCGCTACTCGCGCGAGCTGTTCGTGGTGCCGGTGTGGCGCCGCAGCTGGTGGCAGGGCGTGCTGTATGAGATCCGCTGGTATCTGTTTCTGGAGAAGCGCCCGAGCGGTGACATTGGCCATAACCCCATCGCCCAGGCGGCGATGTTTGGCTATTTCCTGATGTCGGTATTCATGATCCTCACCGGGTTCGCGCTGTTCAGCGAGCACAGCCAGTACGCCATCTTCGCCCCGTTCCACTATGTGATCGAGTTCTTCTACTGGACCGGCGGCAACTCCATCGATATCCACAGCTGGCACCGCCTGGGGATGTGGCTTATCGGGGCGTTTATCGTTGGGCATGTGTATATGGCCATCCGCGAAGACATCATGTCTGACGACACGGTTATCTCTACCATGATCAATGGATTTCGCAGTCATAAGTTCCCGAAGCGCAAACGCGACAAGGAGGCGTCATGAGTGAGCAGCGCGTGGTGGTGATGGGGCTGGGCAACCTGCTGTGGGCCGATGAGGGCTTCGGCGTACGGGTGGCCGAACGGCTGTATGCCCATTACCACTGGCCGGATCAGGTGGAGATTGTCGACGGCGGCACCCAGGGGCTGAACCTGCTGGGCTATGTCGAAAGCGCCAGCCATCTGCTGATCCTGGATGCCATTGACTACGGCCTGGCGCCGGGCACCCTGCGTACCTACGCCGGGGAGATGGTGCCGGCCTACCTCAGCGCCAAGAAGATGAGTCTGCACCAGAGCAGTTTCTCCGAGGTGCTGGCCCTGGCGGACATTCGCAGTCACATGCCGTCTCATGTCGCGCTGGTCGGTTTGCAGCCCGCGCTGCTGGATGAGTACGGCGGTAGCCTGACCGAGGTGGCGCGGGCCCAGCTGCCCGCGGCGGAGCAGGCGGCGCTGACGCAGCTGGCCGATTGGGGGATCGTCCCGCAGCCGAGCGAGGAGAGCCGTTGCTTGAACTACGAATGTCTGTCGATGGAGAACTATGAGGGCGTCCGCATTCGCCAGTATCGGATGACGCTGGAGGGACAGGAGGAGTGTTGAACGACAATCCGTTTTCCGCGCTGTGGCAGCGCATGCTGGCGCGTGGCTGGCAGCCGGTAGAGGCGCATTCGCTGGACGGCTGGCTGGCACAGGCGCCGGACGGCGTGGTGCTGCTGAGCTGCGATCCGCGCCGTACGCCGGAGGTCAGCGACAACCCGGTGATGATCGCCGAGCTGCTGCGTGAGTTTCCCCAGGTTGACTGGCGCATCGCGATGGCCGATCTGGATCAGAGCGAGGCCATCGGCGATCGCTTTGGCGTGCGTCGCTTTCCGGCAGCGCTGGTGTTTATCGGCGGCGAACTGCGCGGCGTACTCAGCGGGATCCACCCGTGGGCCGAGCTGATCGCCCTGATGCGCCCGCTGGTTGAATCCGCCCTTCCGCAGGAGTCCTGATCGATGAGCGAGACCTTTTTCCATCTGTTGGGGCCGGGCACCCAGCCCGATGACGACAGCTTTAGCATGAACCCGCTGCCGATCACCTGCGGGGTAAACGGCGATCCGAGTATGGCGGCGCTGGAGCACTGCGCCCACAGCCCGCGGGTCATGGCACTGCTGACGCGCTTACTGAGTCAGCTGGCGCAGGGGATTCCCCCCCTGGGCGAGGTGATCGGCTGGGATCTGTCGGCGCTGGATGACGAGGATATGACCTTTCTCAACGCCCTGCTGGGCGAAGGAGAGGTCTCGGTGCGTATTCAGCATCCGGACGGCAGCGAAAGCGAGATCCAGGAGGCGATCTTCTGTGGCCTGTGGCGGGTTCGCCGTCTGCTGGGGGGCTGCGTGCTGGAGGACCGGCTGGAGGCGGGCTGTGCACCGCTGCCGCTGTGGCAGGCGGCCAGCGCCGATACGCTGCCGAACGATTCGCTGCTGCCGCCGCCCATCGATGGGCTGATGAACGGGCTGCCGCTGGCCCATGAGCTGCTGACGCACGTGCGCGATCCGGCGGCCCAGCCCCACAGCATCAACCTGACCCAGCTGCCGCTGAGCGAGGCCGATCGTCTGTTTTTAACGCGGCTGTGTGGGGCAGGGCGGATTCAGATCCGCACCTTTGGCTACGGCGAGAGCCGTATCGACGCGACGGGGCTGCGCCATGTCTGGCACGTACGCTGTCTGGATACCCTGAAGGGGACGCTGCTCGACAGCTATGAGGTGTGCACCCTGCCGGAGCTGGTGCTGGCGGCGCCGGAGGATCTGGCCGACTCGGCCCAGCGTCTGGGCGACGTCTGCCGCTGGCTGGAGGAGGTGGCCCATGTTTGAGCGCGGCTACGCCCAGACGATCGCGGACGATGCCCGGCTGGAGTGCAACCTGTGCTGGTGGGTGTACGATCCGGCACAGGGGGACAAGGTGGGACAAATCCCGCCCGGGGTTCCCTTCAGCGCGCTGCCGGCGCACTGGCGCTGCCCACAGTGTGACGCGGATAAGCCGCACTTCCTGCTATTGGACTGAGCGCTTTTCGCGCGTCAGCCCGCCTCATTTTGCGCCGCCGTTAGGCGGCGCAGTCATCTGATAAATACGTACATAAAATAGGGTTTTCGGGCCTTTGTGTAGCACGATTGGCCTATATATGGGGGCCGGGTCTGCGGCGGCGCGCGCGGCGATCTACTATTAGGCGGTATCCCGTAAAAGTATGGATATGTCGTCAGTGGTCATGGCGGCTTTGGGCTGCGCAAAAACGGCGGGGGAGCCTCCCCGTTGGCAGGGCGCACGTCCGGGCACGCGTTGACGCGGTGATCCGTTGCGGGAGACAGCCGGGTCCATATTCCCCATCTTATCGCCTACAGGAGTCCGCATGTGGGATGTTATTGACTTATCGCGATGGCAGTTTGCGCTGACCGCGCTGTATCACTTCTTGTTCGTACCCCTTACCCTGGGGCTGATTTTTTTGCTGGCCGTCATGGAAACCATTTACGTGGTGACCGGCAAAGCGATCTACCGCGATATGACGCGTTTCTGGGGTAAGCTGTTTGGGATCAACTTTGCTCTGGGCGTGGCGACCGGCCTGACCATGGAGTTTCAGTTCGGTACCAACTGGTCATTCTACTCCAACTACGTGGGCGATATCTTCGGCGCACCGCTGGCGATGGAGGCGCTGATGGCCTTCTTCCTCGAGTCCACCTTTGTCGGCCTGTTCTTCTTCGGCTGGCAGCGGCTGAACAAGTATCAGCATCTGCTGGTGACCTGGCTGGTGGCCTTCGGCTCGAATATCTCCGCCCTGTGGATCCTGAACGCCAACGGCTGGATGCAGTTTCCGACCGGGGCTCACTTTGATATCGACACCCTGCGTATGGAGATGACCAGCTTCAGCGAGCTGGTATTTAACCCGGTCAGCCAGGTGAAGTTTGTCCACACCGTGATGTCCGGCTATGTGGCCGGGGCGATGTTCATCATGTCCATCAGCGCCTGGTATCTGCTGCGCGGCCGCGAGCGTGACGTGGCGCTGCGCTCCTTCGCCATCGGGTCGGTGTTCGGCACCCTGGCCATTCTGGGGACGCTGCAGCTGGGCGACAGCTCCGCCTATGAGGTGGCCAAGGTTCAGCCGGTGAAGCTGGCGGCGATGGAAGGGGAGTGGCAGACCGAACCCGCGCCTGCGCCGTTCCACCTGGTGGCCTGGCCGGAGCAAGAGCAGGAGCGTAACGCCTTCGCCATCAAGGTACCGGCTCTACTCGGCCTGTTGGCGACCCACTCGCTGGATACGCCGGTGCCGGGTCTGAAGAATCTGATGGCCGACGCCCTGCCGCGCCTGCAGCGCGGGCGCGAGGCCTGGCTGCTGATGAATACCCTCTCGCAGGGCAACCGCTCGCCGCAGGTGCTGAGCGCGTTCCGCGCCGTCGAAAGCGATCTGGGGTACGGCATGCTGCTGAAGCAGTATGCGCCGGATATGAACAATGTGACGCCGGCGCAGTATCAGGCGGCGCAGCGCGGCCTGATCCCGCAGGTGGCGCCGGTGTTCTGGAGCTTCCGTATCATGGTGGGCTGCGGCTCGCTGCTGCTGCTGGTGATGCTGATTGCGCTGGTTCAGACGCTGCGGGTGCGCATCGATCAGCACCGCTGGGTGCTGCGTATGGTGTTCTATAGCCTGCCGCTGCCGTGGATTGCCATCGAGGCCGGCTGGTTTATGACGGAGTTTGGCCGTCAGCCCTGGGCAATTCAGGATATCCTGCCGACCTATTCCGCTCACTCGGCCCTGACGGTAGGCCAGCTGGCCTTCTCGATGGGGCTGATCCTGGGGCTTTACACCCTGTTCTTAATCGCCGAGGTCTATCTGATGCAGAAGTACGCGCGTCTCGGGCCGAGCGCGATGCAGAGTGAACAACCGGCGCAGCAGGGGTAAAGGAGACTGTTATGTTTGATTATGAAACGCTGCGGTTTATTTGGTGGCTGTTGATCGGCGTGATCCTGGTGGCCTTTATGGTGACCGACGGATTTGACATGGGGGTCGGCTGCCTGCTGCCGCTGGTGGCGCGCAGCGACGACGAGCGGCGCGTGCTGATCAACAGCGTCGGTGCCCACTGGGAGGGCAACCAGGTATGGCTGATCCTGGCCGGCGGCGCGCTGTTTGCCGCCTGGCCGCGGGTCTATGCCGCCGCCTTTTCCGGCTTCTATGTGGCGATGATCCTGGTGCTGTGTGCCCTATTCTTTCGTCCGCTGGCCTTTGACTACCGGGGCAAGATCGCCGATGCGCGCTGGCGCACCCTGTGGGATATCGGGCTGGTGATCGGCAGCCTGGTGCCGCCGCTGGTGTTCGGCGTGGCGTTTGGCAACCTGATCCTGGGGGTTCCCTTTGCCTTCACCCCGCAGCTGCGCGTGGAGTACTTTGGCACCTTCTGGCAGCTGCTGTCGCCTTTTGCCCTGCTGTGCGGGCTGCTCAGCCTGTGTATGGTGATCATGCAGGGCGGTGTCTGGCTACAGCTGAAGACCGACGGCGTGATCCGTCAGCGGGCCCGCTCGGCGACCAACCGCAGCGCGCTGCTGGTGGTGCTCTGCTTCCTGCTGGCCGGCTACTGGCTATGGGTCGGCATCGATGGCTATGTGCTGCTCAGCCAGGATGCCAATGGCCCCTCCAACCCGCTGCTGAAGGCGGTTGCGGTGCTGCCCGGCGCCTGGATGAGTAACTTTATCCGTTCGCCGCTGCTGCTGCTCTTCCCGCTGCTCGGCGTGCTGTGTCCGCTGCTGACCCTGTTCGCCAGCGCCCGCGGTCGTGGAGGGTGGGGATTCCTGCTGGCATCGCTGGCGCAGGCCGGGGTGGTGTTTACCGCCGGGGTGACGTTGTTCCCGTTTGTGATGCCCTCCAGCATTAACCCTGTCTCCAGCCTGACGCTGTGGGATAGCACCTCCAGCCAGATGACATTGAGTATCATGTTGGTGATCGTGCTGATCTTCCTGCCGATCGTGCTGCTCTACACCCTGTGGAGCTACTATAAAATGCTGGGGCGGATTAATCCGGAGACCATCCGCCGTCACGATCACGAACTGTACTGAGGAGAGGGCGCGATGTGGTATTTACTGTGGTTTGTCGGCATTTTGCTGATGTGTTCGCTGTCGACTCTGATCCTGGTATGGCTTGAGCCGCGGCTGAAATAGCCTGGGTCAACCGGGGGCGGGTCGATGCCGCCCCCGTCATCGTTCTACCGGCGTCGTCCGACGCCGTTTTTATTCCCGCCTATAATATAATCATCATAACCACCAGATATTATTATCGAGTGATAAAATTTCTGCGTGTTAATTCTTATCGAGTGACGTAATGCGTAATAAGCCCCTATCCCGGGTCTACCGCACGCTCAATCATGAAATTCACTATATGATGAGCTTTATTGGCGGCTGCCTGGAAATCGTCAGTTTTATGTATTTATACAAGGCCTTAATCGGCTATATGACCTCTAACATGATCTTCGGCATTGCGGCGTTGGCCAATGGGGGGATGGACTTTGAGTCGGTCTACCATATTTCTATCATCCTGATCTGGATGGTGCTGGCGGCGCTGCATCAGCTGCTCGTCAACCGCTATCACTCCCGCCTGAACAGCCCGTGGCACGGCTATGCCATTGCCATGAGCATCAACTGCCTGCTGCTGCTGGCGTTCATGCTGCTGGGGGCGGCGATGAGCCACTATGGGCTGCTGGGTGCCAAGCCGACGCCGCGGGTGATGCCGCTGGTGACCATCGGGCTGATCTTTATGTATATCCAGAACTTTGTGATTAAGCACGGGGGAACCCGTCAGCCGACGGCGACCTCGGTGGTGACCACGGTGTACGTGCTGATGATGAGCCGTCTGTTCAGCGTGTTCGATCGTCACCGCAATCGACGTGAGCGGGTACGCCTGTACCATGAGGGCCTGCATTACCTGATGGTGATCGCGCACTTCTTTGTCGGGGCGCTGGTGACCGCGCTGCTGAGCCGGCACATCGGTTTCTACAGCCTGAGTCTGGCGCTGCTGGCGCTGGTGCTGTTTACCCTGCGCATCTGGGTGGTGCATGGCCGCCACCGGGCAGTGCAGATCTAGTTTGGACGCAGTAAAAACGGCAGCCGTTGGCTGCCGTTTTGGTCTATCGCTAGCCTCAGCGCTCCATCGGCGGGGGAAGGCTGGCGCTGCCCATGGCGATCAGCGCCTTGCGGATCAGGTGATGGACCGGATCCTGCGACGAGCGCTCGTGCCACATCAGATGATACGGGAAGTGGATGGCCATGCCGGGAATAGCGACCGCCCGGTACTCCCCGCTTTCGACCAGCGCCTCGCCGACGCTGCGCAGCGTTATCAGCAGGGTATCGTCGTCCACCAGCTCATCCAGCCAGCGGCGGAAGTTGTTGGTCAGGGTCATGGTGATATTCAGCAGTCCCTCATCCAGGCGGTTGGCCTGCAGGAAGCTGTCCTGTAGGTAGGGACTGATATTGTAGATAATCAGCGGCGTGCAGAGCAGCTGCTCGCGGGTCATGGTCAGCATCTGCGTCGGTTGTTGGCCGATGGCGCGGACACGGCGTAGGAACATGAATTCGGAGGATCCGAGCGTCTTCAGGTGAATACCGCTGGGGCAGGCGTGGGGAAAGTGGCGTACGGCGACGTCCACGTTGCCCTGCTTCAGGCTTTGCACGATGTCTTCTGCGGTGGTGGCGCTGGGCGGCCGGAAGTTGATCACCAGGTTGGGATACAGGGTGCGCACGTTGCCGATCAGGGCGGAGACCTCCTGAATATTGAACCAGTGGGGCAGACAGATGTTATAGCGGTGCTTCACCCCGCAGCGCAGCTGGTCGATCATCGACTGACTGGCGTACAGCGTATTGCGCACGATGGTGCACAGGGTCTCGCCGACCGGGGTCAGGGTAAACAGATTATTGCACTTGGTGTACAGCGGATCGTTGAACTCTTTGCGCAGCTCCATCAGCAGCTTGCTCATGGAGGGCTGGCTGATGCTCAGGCATTCGGCGGCCCGGCTGACGCTCTGCTCTTCATTCAGTGCGGCCAGGGCGATCAGGGCACCGTAGTGGGTGTCATACATGGACTTCAGAAAATTATCGTGCGACATGGTGTCACCTGTTGCGGTGTCGTATTCACCGTTAGCGATCATAGACAGGCCGACCGCCGCGGCGGCCGACCGTAGAAAATAGGGGCGGGGTTAGCGTGCGACCCGTACGCCGCCGCTGACGCCGTGGGGACTAAACAGCACCTGCCACAGCTGGATATCCCGGGCGCGGAAGGCGCCGGCGCAGGCACAGAGATAGTAGCGGAACATACGGTAAAAACGCTCGCCGTAGCGATCCTTCAGCTGTGGCCAGGCGGCGCGGAAGCGAGCCTCCCATGCCATCAGCGTCTTATCGTAATCGCTCCCCAAATTGTGCCAATCCTCCATGACCATCATCCCCTCGCTGCAGCTGACGATATCGCGCATGGAGGGCAGGCGTCCATTAGGGAAAATATAGCGGTTAATCCAGGGATCGACACCGTGATCGGAGATATTACTGCCGATGGTGTGCAGCAGAAAACGCCCTTCAGGGTGCAGGCAGCGTTTGACCGTGTTGAAGTAGGTGGCGTAGTTTTTGGGGCCGACGTGCTCAAACATGCCGACGGAGACGATGCGCTCGAATGGCTGGTCCAGATCGCGGTAGTCCATCAGGCGCAGGGTTACCGGCAGACCGGCGCAGCGCTGGCGGGCCAGCTCGCACTGCTCCTGCGAGATGGTGATCCCGGTGACCTCTACGCCGTAGTTGCGGGCCATGTACGCCGCCAGTCCCCCCAGCCGCAGCCGATGTCGAGCACTCGCTGACCCGGCTGCAGATCGAGCTTGCGGCAGATCAGATCCAGCTTGGCCTCTTGGGCCTGCTCCAGCGTTTTGGCCTCTTTCCAGTAGGCGCAGGAGTACTGCATGTGGGGATCGAGCATGGCCTCAAACAGATCGTTGCCCAGATCGTAGTGTTCGCGGGCAACCTGACCGGCGCGCCGGCGCGACTGCAGGTTAAACAGGCGGGCGCTGACGGCATAGATCAGATCGTTGAGGTTGCCGGGCAGCTTCTTGTCCAGGCCGTGGCGCAGGGCGCGGTCAAAAAACATATCCAGGCGTTCGCAGTCCCACCAGCCGTCCATATAGCTCTCGCCCAGCCCCAGGGAGCCGGCCTTGAGCACGGTGGAGAATAGCTGCGGGTTATGGATCTGCAGGTCATAGGGCTGCTGCCCCTCAAGGCCTATGCCGGCCTGCTGCAGTAACGGCTGCAGGATATGGTAACTGCGGGACTGATAATCTATTTCGCTGACTACGGTGCTCATATTTATTCCGGAGATGAATTTTTTTCGCATAATATCCGGCGTTTATTATCGATAACAAAGCATATAAAAATTCCCATTAAGCATAAATTAATAGAATAAAATCATTCCAGTAGAAATATTCCAACCCAATGTCCAGATTGATATGCTATTTAATAATAGAGTCATTTTTTTAGGTCGGCGATTTTATGGTGTTCTGGGATAGCCTCTCTGTTTTGTCTACGTCAAGAATGCCGAGGCCGCGCGCTGGCGCGTGTGACGCCTGGGTCTCCCTACGCCGTGGTCCGGAGCGCTCGCGATGAGGGTATGCGATCGCGTTATTCTGGCCGATCCCGACGGCCGCTTTATGCTCAACGCTATGCGTACCGCGATTGGACTGACGCTGGGGATCGTGGTCGATCAGGTCGGTCCGTTCGCCGAATGGGGGATCTACAGTATTTTGCTGGGCGTATTCTCCGTACAGGTGGTGATGGGCGATCGCCTCGCCAGCCATGCGCTGAGCGTCCTGATCAATACCCTGCTGATCGGTAGCGCGGTGCTGCTGGGCAGCCTGTGCAGTATCCCGCTGCAGGTGGTGATGGTAGCGCTGCTGGCGGCCCTAACGCTGTATCTATTCTCCTGCCGGCCCGCGATGGCCATGGTGTCGCTGTTTGTGACGCTGTTCGCCATTATCGCCAATGGGCTGGCGCAGGAGCGCCCCCCGGTCATGGGGCAGCTGATCCCGGCGCTGCTGGCCGGCGGCGCCTGCGCGCTGGGCGCCTTCCTGTTGCTTCCCGCCCGCACCAGCCGCCGCTACCGGCGGCGCCTGCCGCGCGTACTGCTACACCAGCTGGGAGAGACCTGCCGCTGGCTGGCCTATCTGCCCGCTGTACGCGATTTTAACCAGCTGGCGCCGGCGCTGAAAAAGGCCACCTTCAATCGTCAGGCTACGCTGCAGCGCCTGCTGAGCGCATACCACGCGGGATGCGACGGCGGTGGCGCCCCCCCGTCGCCCCGCACCGCGATGCTGATGGCGCTGGTGGAGGGGGTGATCACCCTGAGTTACTGGCCGGTGGAGCCGCTGGGGCGGGATGATCTACGCCGGGTCAACGCGCTGCGTCGACGCTGCTTTCTGGCGCTGGCCTCGCTGCTGTGTCGGGTGGAGTCGCTGGACTACCGTCAGCGCGCGCAGCAGCTGACGGCGCTGCGTCAGTGGCTTGCATGCGCGCTGCCGGAGGGGGCGCATCCCACGCTGCGCCTGCTGGTCTCCCTGCTGCAGGCGCTGGTCGAGCAATGCGCGCCGCTGGCGCTCCCCGCGCAGCAGGAGGCGTCATGCGATTGATCGGCGCTAAGACGCCGCTGCCGCCGCTGGTGCTACACCAGATGGCCAGCGCCGCGGTCTCCATGGTAGTGGCCCAGCTGCTGATCGCATGGGTGCCGCTGGTACAGGGATTTTGGGTTCCCCTGACCGCGCTGGTGGTCAGTCTGACCATCACCTCCTCATCGGCGGCATTTCGCCGCGGTTTCCAGCGGGTACTGGGAACGATGTGCGGGGTCGCGCTGGGCAGCTGTGGCATCCTACTGATCGATCATACTGCTATCTTCCTAATTCTGCTGGTGTTGACCGGAACGCTGGCCTACTGGAGCAAGTGCCTGAGCCGCTACTACGGCCTTTTTGTCTGCCTGATCACGACCCTGGTGGCGATGCTGCTGGCCAGCTTTTTTAATCATCAGCGCCCGCTGCTGTGGACCCTGCTCAGCTATCGCCTGATCGATACGCTGTGTGGCGCCCTGGTGGCCTATCTCTGTTCGCTGCTGATCATGCCGCGCCACCAGCATGATCAGGTTTTTGCGACCCTGACCGGCCTGCTGCGCCGTATCGCCGGGTTTAACCGGAGCTGCCTACTGGCGGCCGGGGGAGAGTGGCGGGTGCCGGAGGGGGCCTTCTTTCACCATTTTGAGGAGCTGGAGCACTACGTGCACGGCAACCTGCCCATCTGGTCTTACGATCTGCTGTTCGATCGCTATATCTATGCGCGCTTTCAGCTGTTTACCCACCGTATCAGCCGCCTGATGCTGACGCTGAATCTGCTGCATAGCCTGACGACCCGCCTGCATCTGGCCGTGGATGATCCCTGGTATCGCGCGCTGTGTCTGAACAGCGTGGCCCTGACCGGTGTTATCGATGCCATCGTGGCGCTGCGGCTCGATCTGGCTCGTCGTCGCCTGCGGCGTCTGGAGCGGATTAACCGGCTGATCGGGCGTCAGGCCCTGGCTGCGTCGGGAGAGGACGGCGAGCGCCGGGCGCAGGTTTCGGCGCTGCTGCTGTCGATAGAGCATGACGTGGCCGCGATGCTGAACGGGGTATCGCTGACCTTCCTGTGCGATAAGGCCCGGGAGGATCGCCGTCTGCGCCTGCCGCTCGGCGCGCACCGTCGCTCCGGGCGGCAGGCGTAGGCGGTTTTGCGCGGCGCTGGCGCTCATTTGTCGCCGCGATCATCCGCCGGATCGCGTAGCCAGGGTGGCGTCGGCGAGAAGTGCGCCGCCAGCGCATTGAGCGTGACCGCCCGGCGCCGGGGCGAGGATTTGTCATTCGGTCAGAGAAGATGGAGCGGGCGTTCGGCGAAGGCCGCCGCCGTCAGCAGCCCGATCAACGCGCTGCGTCGAATCAGCGGCGCGGCCGGCCAGTCGGGCTGTCGGGTGACCCCTGTTGCATGAGCGACATGGCATTAGCCAAAGGGGGCTGGCCGTTTTTTCAGCCACCCACAGATAAAAGTGTTCCGCCGGTGATAATCTGTCGGCGGCTGAATGCTGGCGTTGTCCTGCGTGTACATGTGTATTGGCCCAGTGCCCGCGACTATCGTCTATGCCCGCTGAAATGCTTTAAATCCCGGCATGGGGCACACCCGTTGTTTGATATTCCGGAGAGCTTGTTCAATCAGATGATTAAGATACTTGCTTAGTCCGGCGGTAACCGCTTCATCTTCTGTTTTATCAGCGTTGAGTATTACCCATGTCGCTTTATTGACATGATTCTTATCAATGGTCTCGGTATTCTATAGACAAAATCACTTTGTCTATGCTGCGTTGTTGTACATTCAAGGTTTAGTTGATACACATTTTTATGAGTATCTATTAATGTCGCTCTATTAAGAAATAGAGATGGATTACATCGCTAAATCATAAATTCTTAAGTCTTGATGTATGCTAGGGATAAAACGGCATAATAACTGATATTTAATCAGTAGTTCAATGTTATTTCTTGCATTGATTTTCTTCATTAAGCTCCTCTTGATATAGCTTGATGATTTATTGCTAATAGAGAGTTTTTTTGCGATTTCATTATTGTTGATTCCTCGTAAGAAGTAATACATAAATCGTGTTTCAGTAGGCGAGATCAATCTGGAATCGCGCAGTCCAAGCGCTTTATCATTCAATGTATAAGATATATCCAGCAACAAGTCAGACAAAATATTACATATCTCATGAATGTTTTTTGATGATTCGATAAATCTCACCTGATGGTAATTAAACATATCGCTGAGAATGTGTATATATTTGCTATCCATAATGAATAGTACGACTCCACCTGGATCGGTATGTAATATATAATGGCCAATTTCAGCCAGGCTCATCCCTGACATAACATACACAGACACCTTCTCGTCATACTGATTTACGCCTAAATAAACAGATTTATCCAGCATGGTAGAACAGGCCTTTTCAAGGCCTGAAATAAAGAAGTTATCTAAGCCATAAAAATTTAATCGATTAGCAATAGAATTAGGCATAAACGCTTTCGTCAAAAATCATTGATTATATTTCAGCGAGCATGGGAAATATCGCCGGACGTATCCGGCGATTTATCAATTAAAATATATACTTAATGCCTAGTGTTGCCGTGGTATCACTGTAGTGTTCCTTGCCAACCTGTACGCCAACGTTGCCCCACAGATTGACGCTATTATTGATTTTCCCATCAATGCCTAATTTTACCTCAGCAAGATTATTCGCGCCTTGCTGATAAGATCGATCGCCATTTACTTCAACAGCAAAGCGCTGTGTATTATGGAGCCAGTTTGCTTCAATAAACGGCTCAAACTCACGGGATTTATCTTTATCGATAATACTATGTCCTTTAAGAAAGGTACGCAGCCCCACTCTCGTCTGAATATTATTTGTATTGGTACCACGTATGCGCGTTCCATTGGCTTCCTGCATATTACCAGACTGAATCCCCATCCATGTCAACTGTAGCTGAGGCTGTAGATACCAGCTATTAAGGCTGCCATATTCAGTATGGTAATCTTTTAACTTAAGTGTATAGCCACTTTCTAGCGATGCACTCCAGCCGTGAGTGCGATAATTTTGTGCAACAGTTTGCTCACCTTTTACCTGGTTATTAAACCAGCCATATTGCAACCAGCTATCAACATAACTACCTGATTGGTCTTCGGGGTTAGCAAACCAAGAGCCGTACATACCCACGCTATAGCCATTCACTGATCCTTGAGCACGATATCCAGAAAGCGTTGAATGTGTATTGCTGTTGCTATGTCCATAACCCGCCATCACACCTAGATGGATACGCTGTTGACCCGGCATAATCCATTGGGCAATATCGCCTCCGAGTTGCACCAAGTAACGGTTACTTTGCGTGTCCAACTGACCACTATTATCCCTGGAAACATTATGACTACCGGACTGGCGTAACCACAGGCTGGTTGCATGCTTTTTACCCGTAAATGCATCGATATATTCTATTTCACCGAGGCGATCGTGCAGGCTCATTGTAAAAAGTGTGTTGGCAGCAGCAATATTGGATATATAGCCGCCAACTTCAGGCCGAAGAACCGGAGACTGAGCAGAAGCCAACGTATTACTCAGATACCAGTTAGATTTATTGTCTCCTTGCCCCCTGACGAGATAGTAATCATAAGCACCGGAAACAATACGCCCGACTTGATGGAAATCTGCAGAGGAATTTCCTGAAACATTAATCAGCTCAATCCCCTGTAAGGTTTTTTCTCCTACTCCTCCTACATTGGTTACACTGACCCATCCGCTGCCTTGTGTATCACCATTCACAATAAGTTTATTAATGGCTGAATCATCGCCATTAATAACCCCGTTAAAATAAAAATGGCCGTTATCGCTGTTTAAATTACCATCAATCGTCAGCGCGCCGTGGGGATTAGGGGATTGTTGTTCAGCAAAATACAGTGAACTGTCGACCAATGTCAGGCCGCTGATCCGTGATCCTGCAGCATTTTCCCATCGACTATAGTCACTCAACGTCATCGCTATCTTGCTATGACTGCTACTCATCGCGCTACCGCTAAGCAAACTCCCTTTAGCCTCTAGAGCAACATCGCCCTGTTCGGCTTCAAGCATGACACCGTTACCGGCGCTGATTGCTGAGTTCACCAATGCGATATTTGCCTTACCCGTATTTACATTAATTGCACTATGCTTTCCCCAAAGCTGTGAGTTAGAGACAGAAATATTTGCGACACTGCTAGGCTGAGTGCTATTAACGTACAGTCCACTACCCTGCTCAGCCTTGAGCGATGAATCGGTAACTTGTAGCGAACCACCATTATATATAGCTGCACCGTGTGCACCATCACCAATAGTACGGATATCTGTTTGGGAAAGGGATGCTTGACCCGCACGGATAGCTACGCCATGGCTACCACTTCCGCGAGTCTCTAAATAGGCGTTATCTAATGCTACTTTTGCATTCGCGCCATTCGCATAGGCGGCATAACTTCCTTTCCCTTCGGTAATGGCATGTAAACCTTTAGCCGCGACCAACGCCTGACTTACCGGATCACTACCATCCACACCTTGTTCGAGAGCCGTTGTACACTCTCTCCCTCCGTTCCTGGCACAAGCGGACAATGCAAATGCCCCATCTCCTCGCGTGACTACCTGCGTATTTCCTATCGTTGATATTAGCGTATCCCCGATGGTTCCGGAGACCTGAGCTAATATACCCATCGCCGAGGTTCCCTGCGTTGTAATGCGGTTATTACCACGTAGTGAGACATTAGCGCCGAACTCGCTAACAACACCATTCGCCGAGACATCCCCTGACATATCACCCAGTGTTTCAATCTGAATATTAGTCAGCTGCGCCTGAGAATTCTCGCCGCTGGTAAGTACACCGTAACTACCTGCACCTTCTGTAACAATCTGGCTATCATTACTGACAAGCATCGCACCTTGATGAACTAGCAAAGCACTCGACAACGCATGGCTCGTCACCACTTGAGCGTTATCTAGCGTTACTCGACTACCCGCATCCGTAGCATAGACGCCATAGGCAGCCCCCGTCGTTGCAATACTGCTTTGGCTTATTGCAACAGTACTTCCCCCTGAAACCATTGCACCATGCGAACCATCGCCGCGAGTCTGAATATTTCCACTATCAAAAGTCACCTCACTGCCGCTGTTAGCTTGCACTGCGGTGCTATTATTTCCTGTAGTGAACAGTGCAGTTTTTTGTGCATTCAGCGTTCCCTTAGCCTGAGCAAAAAGTGCAGAGGAAAACTCACCGCTAGTCTCAACCTGACTATTCTTAATATTTAGATTGGCCTCGAATTCAGCAATAGCGCCAGCAGCATTTAATCCAATCCCCCCTGCTGATGTTACGATGATTTTGGTTGCATCAACGTCTATCACTGAGCCTTTACCTGAGCTAAGTACCCCTCCATGGCTCTTGTTATTGGATTCAACCACTGATTTAGAAATAGTTGTACTACCGCCCTCTTTTGACTGGAGAGCAAAACTTCCACCCCCGCTGCTGAGCAAGTGAGATGATGTTACATCTGTTCTTCCTCCTGATGTAGTCAAAATTCCACTGGATGCAATAGCCGCTGCAGTAATACTGGAGTTAGTGATTTCCAGGCTAGATTTGTTACCTACGGTCACAGTACTGATATATGCAGAACCATTATTATTTAGATTCTCACCCATTATTTTATGGTGGTTGCCATCAGAAAAATCCACGGGAGAGGCGATAGCGCTCTGAATCGCCGCGGTGATAACTCCAATAGCTAAGATTCCATTTGTGTTATTAATTGCAATAAATCTCATAATACTCCCCTAATGCACATCACATGCAAACATGCAGCACTCAAACAAATGTTACTTTTTTGAGAATAAACGATCTTTTATGCTGAAAAAAGACAATAACTCGATCTTTTGATCTGCAAAATTGAGTTGATGTGATATAAAAAACTAAAAAAACAAAGATAGTCAAAATAAAAATCCAAATATATCAACTATATCGAATGAAAAGATCGTTTTGGATTATATTTTTGGTTTTAAATGCCAAATTTAAATAATGAATATGTATGTTTTCTTTTTGAAAACAGATTGGAATATTATTAACAATAAATTAACACGGATATTTCCATAAGATGACCACAAGCAACTGGAATAGAATAATTCATTGCATTTAATATAAACAGAATAACAGTAAGTAAGATGAATGTAACTTCATAAACTATTTCGGTGGTAGTGTAAAATGTGCGGTCTCTTTGTGATCCTGTCGCATGAGCGACATGGCATTAGCCAAAGGGGGGGGCTGGCCGTTTTTTCAGCCACCCACAGATAAAAGTGTTCCGCCGGTGATAATCTGTCGGCGGCTGAATGCTGACGTTGTCCTGTGTGTACATGAGTATTGACTCAGAGCCCGCCACTATCGTCTATGCCCGCTGAAATGCTTTAAATCCCGGCATGGGTCACACCCGGTATTTGATATTCCAGAGATCTGCCCTTACTGATGGTAATTATTTCATCGATTGAGCTATCGCCATTAGGTGTCACCAGTATGGCGGTATTGGCACCATTCTTATCAATAAATTCGCTATCCTGTGCGCCATGATGGCTACTCACCTTGTGAAAGAAGCGTAATGCGGCGGCGGTCTCCCGCTTGGCGGTCAGCCGGAAATCGACGGTTTGACCTACCGTGCCTATCGCACGATATAAATATTTTCACTGGTCTTTGATTTTGATGCCGGTTTCATTGATACGTCATCCGCGGCCCGCTGCCGTTTATACTAACGGAATGCCTTATCCGGAAGCGGCGCCAAGCGGATAGCCCAGCGGTGAAGCATGGCGTGGTTAAAATGAATACCGCGCGCGGTCATTATCTCTTCGAGATCGCGCCGAGGCAGTGAGTAAGTCAGATATCAGAGGATACACTGAACAATAACCTCGATGGGATAATCCCGTGGTTTGAGGGCGCTTCGGATAAGAGACATGGTTAAGCGGCATCACAGGAAAACAGCATGTTACCTGAGCATCTGTCCTATGCGACAGATGCGAGATCCCGCTGGGCGCTGCGTCTTGCCCGGCGTCGTAGACCATCGCACTGTGGCATAAATGTTATCTCCATCACTAATTTATGCCGCAATTAATATGCTTTTTCATTTTTTGAGCGCGGTAGCAAAATATTTTCCCCGCGGGGTGATAGGATCAAATCATAATAAATTAAAAATGTTTTTATCCCATCTTATCCTGGCTCTTATGTGTGAGGAAAATAACATGAATCTCAAGCTGCAGCTGAAGATACTGTCATTTCTGCAGTTCTACCTGTGGGGGAGCTGGCTGACGACGCTCGGTTCCTACATGTTTGTTACCCTGAAGTTTGACGGCGCGGCCATCGGGGCGGTTTACAGCTCGCTGGGGATTGCGGCGCTGTTTATGCCGACCCTGCTGGGGATCGTGGCGGATAAATGGATCAGCGCCAAGTGGGTCTATGCCGCCTGCCATCTGGTGGGGGCGCTGACCCTGTTCCTGGCGGCCCAGGTGACGACGCCAAGCGCCATGTTCGTGGTTATCCTGCTGAACTCCCTGGCCTATATGCCGACCCTGGGGCTGGTGAATACCATTTCGTATTATCGGCTGCAGAATGCGGGCATGGATATCGTCAGAGATTTTCCGCCGATCCGTATCTGGGGCACCATTGGGTTTATTCTGGCCATGTGGGCGGTCAGCTTCTCCGGCTTTGAGCTGAGCTACATGCAGCTGTATATCGGTGCCGTGGCCTCGCTGCTGCTGAGCCTGTTTGCCATGACGCTGCCCCATATTCCGGTGGCGAAACGCCAGGAGAAACAGGGCTGGGCGGAGATGCTGGGGCTGAATGCCTTTAGCCTGTTCAAGACTCCGCGCATGGCGATCTTCTTTATTTTCTCCATGCTGCTGGGCGCTGAGCTGCAGATTACCAACATGTTCGGTAACCCGTTCCTGCACAGCTTCGATCAGAATCCGCTGTTCAGCGGCAGCTTTATCGTCGAGCACGCCTCGGTGCTGCTGTCGGTATCACAGATCTCTGAGACCGTGTTTATCCTGACCATCCCGTTCTTTCTCGGGCGCTATGGTATCAAGAACGTGATGCTGATGAGCATGGTGGCCTGGATGCTGCGCTTCGGCCTGTTTGCCTACGGCGATCCGTCGCCGTTCGGCACCGTGCTGCTGGTGCTGTCGATGATCGTGTACGGCTGCGCCTTTGACTTCTTTAACATCTCTGGCTCGGTGTTCGTCGATCAGGAGGTCAAACCGTCCATCCGCGCCAGCGCGCAGGGGATGTTCCTGATGATGACCAACGGGTTCGGCTGTATCCTGGGCGGCATCGTCAGCGGGAAGGTGGTGGAGTATTACACCCACGGCGGTGTGACCGACTGGCCGACCGTATGGCTGATCTTCGCCGGCTACTCGCTGCTGCTGGCCGTCATCTTCCTGTTCCTGTTCCGTTACCGCTACGTCCGTCCGCAGGGGCATGACGCTGCCGTACGCCAGGAGGCCTGAGTCTTGCCGATATACCGGGCCGCACCGTAGGGCGCGGCCCAGTTTTTTCGCCATGTTAATGCCCGCAGGGTGCCTTCCCACTTGCCCCGGCGCATCCGTTGTCTGTCCCGATCCCGGTCGTTAGGCTAGCCTTTTTCATTGCCGAATCTCACCCACGCAGGGGGACGCATGACGATTGTACCGTTGGATGAAACCATGATGCGCCGCTGGGTCGCGCTGCGCGCCCAGCTGGCGCCGCAGACGCCGCTGAGCCGCCACTGGCTTGAGGGCTGCGCGCTGCTGGATGCCGCCCCCTACGCCGCCCTGCTGGCGCTGGACGCCGAAGGCGAGGCGCAGGGGTTTGTGGAGATTGCGCTGCAGCCGGAGATGTTACAGCGCAGTGCGCCTGCCCGGCTGCGGCTGTGCTGCCTGTTCGTGTCGCCCGACCGGCGACGGCGCGGGGTGGCGACGGCGCTGATGGCGGCGGCGGCGGCCTGGGGACGGCAGCGCGGATGCGCGGAGATGGTGACGGCGGTGGCGCTGGAGGATAGGGCGCAGCAGCGTATGCTGGCTGCGCTGGGGTTGACCGAGCAGGCGCGGCAGGTGACCTACCGTCTACCGCTGTGAGATGAGCCGCGCCGCAGAGGGGCGTCCCGGCTGGCGGGACGCGGGCAGGGCGATTATACGGTGGCCGGCGCCAGCGGGCGGGAGCCGTGGCGGCGCGCGCTGTTGACCCAGGTCACGGAGCCCATCACGGCGATCGCGGTCAGCAGGATGTACTCCAGCGACATGGCGTAGACTCCCTGGATGGCGTAGATCACCACGCTGATGATGTCGATCACCACCCACAGCAGCCAGTTCTCAACGTATTTGCGGGTCATCAGCACCATCGCGGCGATGGAGAGCACCAGCATGGCGGAATCCCACAGCGGGAAGGCATCCGGCTGCAGATCCGGCATCACGGCGGCCACGCCCATTCCCTGCAGCAGATCGATGGCGACGCGGGTGAGGACGGCGAACACCGGATCGATAAAGCGGGTCATCAGGGCGATGGCGACCAGGCAGACCAGGGTCAGGGTCAGCGCCTTGCCGCGCGACAGCCAGCGTACCTTGAGGGCAGCCTCGTTATCGCCGTTCTGCCGACTCCAGGCGTACCAGCCGTACAGGTTGGCGGCGAAGAAGAACACCTGCAGCAGCAGGCTAGCGTACAGCTGGATCTGGAAAAAGATGGCGGCAAACAGAGTGACGTTGATCAGCCCAAACAGGTAGTTGATGATCTTCTCTTTGCTGGCAAACCAGATACACAGCAGGCCAAACAGCGTGCCGATGGCTTCGATCCATGACAGGGCATATCCGCCTTCACCGAGGGGGATGTTTGCCATTACGTTGTTAATGCTGAAAAAATCCATATCAGTTCCCCTTGTTATAATCCTGTCGGATGGCGTTGAGGGCCAGCTCGATCTCTCGGGCTTCGCCGCGCTGGCTGTGCGCTTCCTGCTGCTGGTAGTCGTTGATGCCCTGCGCCAGCCCACCGCTGTGGGTGACCACCACGTTGAGCACCGAGGCGGTGCGCAGGCCGCGCAGCGCGCCGACCACCATCAGCGGCGCGGTTTCCATATCGGCGGCCAGAATACCGCGCGCCGACCATTCGGCGTCCAGCTCGGCCTCTCGGTCGGTGTAAAAGCTGTCGTGGCTGCGCACATAGCCACAGTGTGCCGGGAACGCCAGGCGTTCGGCCTCTGTGCGCAGCAGATGCACCAGGCCGTTGTCGGCGCAGGCCGGGTAGCTGGCGGGCGCATAGGCGTGGCTGGTTCCCTCATCGCGCACCGCGCCGCTGGCGATCACCAGATCGCCCATCGCCATGTGATCCTGCAGGGCGCCGCAGCTGCCGATGCGGATCAGGGTGGTGATGCCGATGTGGCGCAGCTCCTCCACGGCGATGGCGGTCGATGCGCCGCCGATGCCGGTGGAGATGGCCAGGACTTCGATGCCGTGGAACTCGCCGCGCAGCGCGCGGAACTCGCGGTTCTGCCCCAGCGGCTCGACCTTCTCCAGAAAGCGGGCGACGTGCTCAACGCGCTGCGGATCGCCGGGCAGCAGCGCATAGCGTGCCTGGGTCATGGCGCGGCTCAGGCGGATGTGCGGTTGTAGTTCCATCGGGCTCCTCATACGTCTGTATTACAGACCGGCTTCACGCTGCAGGCTGTCGGGATCAAGCAGGGTAATATACTCCCCATCAACCGCGATAATCTGCTGCGCCTTCAGGGTGAACAGGATGCGATTGATGCTGCGCACGGCGGCGGCAAACTCGTGGCTGAGCTGCTGCTTGTCCAATGCGATGCGCTCGCTCTCCTGCCGCGCAAAGCGGTGCCACAGCGCCAGCGATACCCGCTGTTGCAGGGTATACAGGCTGTCGGCACCGGCCTTGGCGGACAGGTGATAATACTGCTGGCTGCAGGTACGCAGTATGCGTTGATTAAAATGGTTATCCAGCGCCAGCCAACGGTGGAAGTCATCGCGGGTGAGCTCCAGTAGCCGCGTCTCGCGGGTGGCTTCGACCGAGCAAATATAGGGGCGCTGTTCAAATATTTCCAGCTCCCCCAAGATGTCTCCCTGGTGGTAGCGAGCCTGCTGATAACGGCGTCCGTCGTCAGCTTCAAAAAAGATGTCGGCTTCTCCCTGCAATATTAGTCGGAAATGCTGGCAGATATCGCCCTGCCGGCAGATCAGCCCGTTCTGAGCGACCGTTCGCGCGGACCAGCGGCGCATGATGCTCAGCGGACAGTGCTTTACCCAATCGTAGAGGGCGGCGTTGGCGGTGACCTGTGCAATGATGGCCTGCCACGCTTCGCTGTGCATGCCGCAGTTAGCTTTGAACACTATAGATATTCCTTCGGTTACGGGACAGGACGGGCGTCCGCTGCGGCAGCAACGGGGGCGTAAAAACTGCCGACGGGCTCTGATATTACACACCCGCCCGGGACAAATGTCCCGGGCGGGTGTGTTGTGGCGGGATATGTGACGGCGATCTCGTTTGGATACGCCGCGGACGGACTCAGATCAGGACGATCAGCAGCAGCAGCCCCACCAGCATCACCGGCGCGGTGCGCTTGACCAGATCGAGCGGCGAGACGCCGACCATGCCGGCGACCACGATGGCGGCGGCGGAGAGCGGCGAGGCGGTGCGCCCCAGGTAGCTGGCGAAGGCGGCGGCGGTTCCCAGGCTGGTGCCATCCATGCCAAAGGCGGCGGCGTGGGGGGTTATGGCCTCGTTGAAGGCGTAGGCCGCGGCGTCGCCGGATCCTATCACGATGGCCATCAGAAACGGGCCGACGGTGCCGCCGAAGCGGGCAGCCTGCGGGTAGTCGATCAGCAGCGTTTTGGCGGCATCGATAAGCCCTATGGCGCTCAGGCCGGCCACAAAGACCCCGGCGCAGATGATAATGCCGAACACGTCGCTGTAGGCTTTGCCCATGCCGTCGAAGAAGGCGGGAATCGCTTTGCCCGGGTGGGTACGGGTGACCAGCAGGGTGGCGAGGATCCCCCACATGACCGCCTGCGGAACCCCCATCTTCAGCCAGCTGACGCCGCCGAAGGCGCCGAGCATCAGCAGGGTGACCGGCAGCAGCGGCATCAGCGCGGCCAGCAGATTGATCGGCTGGTGGTTGGCCTGCATCTCGCTTTCCAGCGTTGAGTGATAGCCGCGATGCTCACGGCGCAGCAGGGCGGTCAGCGTCATGCCGACCATGATCAGCAGCCCCAGCCACACCACGGTCATGGCGCGTGAGCCGATGATGGTCATCACGTCGCCACCGACGATCTTGGCCACCAGGGCCATGTGCGGACTGCCCGGATTGAGCAGGCTGGCGCCGAAGGTGCCCGCCAGTACCGCGGCGCCGGCCATCACCGGGTGGATACCCGCCGCCAGCTGCAGCGGGATCATGGTGATACCGGCGGCGGCGGCGGCTCCGGCGGCGCTGGGCAGCGCCAGCTGGACGAAGGTGGTCAGCAGAATGGTGCCGGGGATCAGCAGCAGACCGACGCGGCGCAGCGGTACGCTCAGCAGGCGTACCAGGTGGCGGTCACAGCCGGTAAACTTCATCACGGTGGCGAAGCCGATGGCCGACAGGATCGCCTGGATCAGCCCCTCGGAGACCATCTTCTGGGCAAAGCTGTTCATCGCCGCCATCGGATCGGCGGCCAGCAGGCACATCAGCAGGCCGGAGAACAGCAGCACGGTGCGGGTATCCTGGCGCTTGATCAACAGGATCACCGTCAGGATCAGGATCGCAATACCGGCAATAACTAACATGGTTTAGTCTCCCGAGACAGGGCGTTGGTAGATGACGTGGCGCTGCGTATCGTAGGGCGGCTCCTGCGCCAGCCGGGCACGCAGGGCATCGAACTCGGCCAGCCACTGGATGCGCCAACGCGCCTTGAGCGGCGCCGGCTGCCAGCAGGCGTCGATGGCGTTGGCCAGCATGGTTCGCACTCCGTCGAGATCGAAGCCGAACTCCTCCACCATGACCCGGTAGCATTCGGCGCCGTTGGTGTCGTGCATATGCCAGTCGTCGGTGGCCGGGATCAGGTTGATGCCCGCCGCCGCCATGCGGCGGATGGGATGGCATTGGCGCCACGTGTCGCGATCGGGCCAGCGCTTGAGGAAGAAGGTGTTGCTGGGCACCACGGTAAAGGGAACGCCGTCGCGGGCGCAGCGCGCCATCAGCTCGGGGTTATCGACGATGCTGTAGCCGTGATCGATGCGATCGAGGTGCAGCAGATCCAGTCCGCTCTCCACGTTACGCCAGTGCAGGCCGAACTCGCTGCAGTGGCCGGTCAGGCGCAGTCCGCCCTGACGCGCCAGACGGTAGGCTTTCCAGAAGTGCTCTATCGGCGCATCGTGTTCGCGGTAGTCGATGCCGATTCCGGGCACCAGCGGGTGCGGGTGCGATAGCACCGTCTCCACCATGCGTACGGCTTCTTCGGGACTCTTTTCGCGGTTGATGGCCGGCAGGAACAGCGCGTGGATATCCCAGCGCTGGGCGGCGCAGGCTAGTCCCTCCGCCAGCGCGGCGGTGACCTCGGCATAGGGCAGCGCGGTGTCAGAGGGGTTCCAGAACAGCTCCAGGTGGCGTACGCCGGTCGCCGCGGCGTCCTCGGCCACCTCCTGCATGACCCGGCAGTAGTCCTGGGGGCGCGTCAGCAGCGGGTAGAGGAAATTAAGGGCGGCGATACCGCCTTTGACCTGACCGGTCTCCGCCTGATAGCGGCGGTAGAAGCTCTTGGCATCGCGTTCACTGAGGGTCACGCCCGCCTGCTTCGCCAGGTCGCGCATCGTCTCTAGGCGAACGCCGCCCAGCAGGTGGTAGTGCAGATCCAGTTTGGGGAATCTGGCCAGAAAATCCGGCCAGGTAATCGTTTGCGTCGCTGGCATTGACCTATCCCGCGGCAGAAAAAGGGAAAGGCGCATCATAGGGGAGCGCGCGCCGGGCGTGAAATGCTATTCCGGCATGGCTCAGGCCGATTCGGCACCGGGGCCGGTTTTTCGCCGGCGCTCAGCGCGCCGGCGCGGGCGGCGGCCAGAAGGCATGGTCGGCGGCGATGCGCTGCGCCAGCCGCTGCCAGAAGGCCTCGGCGCGCTGGTGCAGGCGGGCGCGGTTGCGATAGAGGCGGATCTGATAGGGGACGCGCCAGCGCTGGCGATCCACGGCTACCAGCCGGCCCTCCGCCAGCTCCGCGCCGATCTGGCAGTCGGCGAGCCAGGTCAGGCCGTGGCCGCGCAGCGCCATCTGGCGGTGCAGATCGCACAGCGAGGCCTCAAACAGCGGCTGGGCGGGGAAGGGATACTGGGGCATCAGACGCTCTACCATGCGGGCGCTGTAGGAGTCCGGGGTGTAGCGCAGCACCGGCACCGGTTGTTCGCCCGGTTGAAAACGGGCCTGGCCGTTGGTATCGGGGGCGCTGACCAGCAGCAGATCGCCGCGCCCGAGCAGCAGGTTGTCAAACGGCGGCTGTAGCAGGGCGTGGTTATCAAAGGCCAGTAGGAAGTCACTCTCACCCTCCATCAGCGCCTCGACGGCGAAGTCCACCCGCAGAATATCAACGCCGAAGGGTAAGGGCGCCGGGTCGTCCGCGGTGACTGCGGCGATCAGGTCGAGCAGAAAAGGGGAGGAGAGGCTGTGGGGGGCGCTGAAACGTACCGGATGGAGCAGAGCCTGCGGGCGTCCGTTGATGTTGTTCAGCCCTTCGCGCCATTGGTTGGTCATGGCGTGGGCCAGCAGGCGAAACTGGTAGCCGGCGGGCGTCAGGGTCACCGGCGTGGTGCTGCGATCGACCAACTGCTGACCCACGCTCTGCTCCAGCGCCCGAATATGGCGGCCAAAGGCCGGCTGAGTGATATTGCGGCTGGCGGCGGCGCGGGAAAAGTTACGCAGCTCTGCCAGTGCCAGAAAGTCTTCAAGCCAGCCTATCTCCATCTCTGCTCCCCCTCCGCGGTTCTCCGGATGCTCCCCGCTATCCTGCCCTCTCGGCCAGTGGTATGACAACCCCGTCGCGCGATTCTCAGTGAATAATATATTTTTTCCGAACATACATGTAGGGAAAATAATTTGAATGATAAATATGGAGATTAAATCATCGGTATTTACGATGTAATTAAGCTGCTCAATTCGAATTATTTGGTGATCGAAGGCGCAGAATTGTGTCTCTGATAAGAGAATTACCGAAAATGTGAGGCATGCACTGCCTACTTATCCGATAGCTAAAATAAGATGTCATACAGAAATTGGCGTAATTACTTATTTGTTCAGACCAAAAGTAACATATATTCAACCAATATCAGGGAGCCTTGCCATATGAAACTGAAAACTTTTTCCCGTCATATCCTCTGTGCAGCCGTGCTTTCTCTGATCGCTGGCGGCGCACAGGCAGCAGAGAAAGTCACGCTGAAACTGGCTCATAACCTTGAGCGCAGCCACGTTGTGCACCAAGCCTTCGAGCAGATGGCGAAAGAGGTACAACAACTTTCTAACGGCAATATGCGTATCCGTATTTACCCCAGCAGCCAGATGGGCAGCGCCCGCGAAACCCTCGAGCTGTTGCAGAACGGCGCGCTGGATATGACCAAAGGCTCCGGTAGCGATCTGGAATCATTCGATAACGTCTACGCCATTTATAATATGCCGTACCTGTTTAAGGATCAGCAGCACTTTAATAACGTCGTCTATGGTCCGGTCGGCAAAGAGATTATGGATTCCACCAAGGATAAGGGCTTCTTCGCCATGTCCGCCTACGTCGCCGGTACCCGCAGCTTCTATGCCAAGAAGCCGATCACCTCGCCCGCCGATCTGAAAGGGATGAAAATCCGCGTTCAGGCCAGCCCGACCACCATCAAGATGGTGGAGCTGATGGGCGGCTCTCCGACGCCAATCTCCTTCGGCGAGGTGTATACCGCCATGCAGCAGGGCGTGGTGGATGGCGCGGAGAACAACATACCTTCCTGGGTGCAGACCCGCCACATTGAAATCGCCAACGTCCTGTCTGAAGATGAGCACGCCTCGATTCCGGACTACCTGGTCATCGCCACCAAAACCTGGGAGAAGCTGACCCCGGAGCAGCAGGCCATCCTGACCAAAGCCGCCCGCAATTCTGAAGTCTACCAGCAGAAGCTGTGGGATCAGGTCGATGCCGAGTCCCGCGCGCAGGCCAAAGCGATGGGTGCCAGCATCGTAACCGTAGACAAGGCACCGTTCCGTGCCGCCGTACAGCCGCTGTATGACGAGTTCCGCAAGGATCCGCAGCAGGCCGCGCTGCTGGACAAGTTCGAAGCCGCCGCGCAGTAACGCCGTTATGCGCGGGCGAGAGATACGCCCGCGCCGTTTCATCCCGCTATTTGGATAGACCGTATGATTCTCGATCGGATCAAAAAAATCGTCGACCGCAGTATCGCCTCGTTTGCGGTGGTGGTGATGGTGGCGCTGGTGGCCTGCGTCGTCTGGCAGGTATTCAGCCGTTATGTGCTCAGTCAGCCCAGTACCCTGACTGATGAACTGGCGCGTTTTCTGATGATTTGGGTCGGCCTGCTGGGTGCCGCCTATACCGTGGGCGCCCAGCGCCATCTGTCTATTGATCTGCTGGCAATGTCGGTCAGTGCCCGTACCCAGGCCGCGCTGAGCGTGCTGGTCAATCTGCTGGTGATGGTGTTCTCGTTCCTGGTAATGATCGTTGGGGGGCGAATGCTGATCGAAAAGACCCTGGAGACGGCGCAGCTGTCGGCGGCGATGCAGATCCCGATGGGGTATGTCTATTTTATTCTGCCGCTGAGCGGCGCCATCATCATTTTTTATAGTCTGTACTTTGTGATCAGTGGAATGAAGAAACTGGCCATCCCGCAAGGAGTGAATAACTGATGGAGAGCTATATCGCCCTGACCCTGTTTGGCAGCTTCTTCTTTCTGGTGTTTGTCGGTGTGCCGATTTCATTCTCTATCGGTATCGCCACCTTTGCCTCCATGCTGCTGATGTTTCCGTGGGAGATCGCTACCATTACCGTCGCGCAGCGTCTGGCCAACGGGCTGGATAACTTTGCGCTGCTGGCAATACCGTTCTTTATCTTTGCCGGCACCCTGATGAACAGCGGCGGTATCGCCATTCGATTGATCAACCTGGCACAGGTGATGGTAGGACGTGTGCCCGGCTCCCTGGGGCACGTTAACGTGCTGGCCAACATGATGTTCGGCTCCATCTCCGGCTCGGCGGTGGCGGCGGCGGCGGCGGTGGGGGGACCCTGCACCCGATCCAGACCCGCGAAGGCTATGATCCGGCCTTCTGTACGGCGGTGAACGTGTCGTCCTGTATCACCGGGCTGTTGATTCCGCCGTCCAACGTGCTGATCGTCTTCTCCCTGACCGCCGGCGGCGTGTCGGTGGCGTCGCTGTTCCTGGCCGGCTATCTGCCGGGGATCCTGATGGGGCTGTCGATCATGGTGGTGTGCGCCTTTATCGCCAAGGCGCGTAACTATCCGGTCAGCGCGCGTCCGACCCTGCGTCAGGCAGGTAAAGCTTTCTGGGATGCCTGGCCCAGCTTGCTGCTGGTATTCATCGTGATGGGCGGGATCCTCGGTGGTGTCTTTACCGCGACCGAAGCCTCGGCGATCGCCGTGGTGTACACCTTTGTGCTGTCGGTGCTGATTTATCGCGAAGTGAAGTGGCGTGATTTGCCGCGGCTGATCCTGGAGTCGGTGGTGACGACCTCCATCGTACTGCTGCTGATTGGCTTCTCCGTCGGCATGTCCTGGGCGATGACCAACGCGGATATCCCTTACATGATCAGCGATGCGCTGATGGGGATTTCGGAAAATCCGATCGTCATCCTGCTGCTGATCAACATTGTGCTGCTGATCGTCGGTATCTTTATGGATATGACCCCGGCGGTCCTGATCTTTACCCCGATCTTCCTGCCGATCGCACAGGAGCTGGGGATGGATCCGGTACACTTCGGGATCATGATGGTCGCCAACCTGTGTATCGGCCTGCTGACGCCGCCGGTCGGTAGCGCGCTGTTCGTCGGCTGCTCTATCTCCGGCGTGAAGATCCAGCAGCTGATTAAGCCGCTGCTGCCCTTCTACCTGGCGCTGATCGTTGCGCTGATGATGATCACCTATATCCCGCAGATCTCCCTGTTTGTGCCGCAGCTGTTCGGCCTGATGTAAGCGGAGTCACAACCCGGAAGGCAGAGTTTATCTCTGCCTTTTCGCATTTTTCCACCCGCCGTCGGGTATCAATCCCCCGCGTTTTTAGTGAACCGCGGGGGATTTTTCATTACCGCGCCCGGTCTGCGCTGACATCAAGAGCGCGGCGCCGTTAGCGTTCCCCTCCAACGCGCGCTGCCGGCATCCGGTTTTTTAACGGTGCGATGCCGATGCCCTGCGCGATCCCATCCAGCGTCAGCTTACCCTATGGGGTAATCCGGTAGCCTTTCCGTGTTTATCCTGCTGCGCGCGCGGCAGTACGCTCTTCACGCCGACGTTGCTATCGTTGGTCAGCGCCAGCGTTGTGCTGTCGATGCGCGCCAGCCACGCGGCTTTCTTCTGTTGCCAGCCCAGCTTACGCAGGTCAGCCGCCGGCGTGTGTCCGCGAGCGTTATGCCACGCTGTGCCAGGTTCGCGGCCGGCCGGTCAAATGTGCTCAGGTCGCTGGCGTGAGCCTGGTCGACTGCCTCGGGGGGCATGGCGTCGTCGTGTTCTACCAGCAGGATACGCTGGGTATCGGTCGCTACGATATCGCCGATCCCGGCGTCACTGCGCTTAGCATCTGCCGCGGCATCGATCGGATAGCCGTACACCGCCGTTTTACCGCAGGCCGGATCAACGCTGACCAGGCGGATCAACAGTGCTCGGCGTCAACGCCACGCACCGTTACGGGATACGTCCTAGCGCCCTATAACGCCGAGGGGCAGAAAATGATACGGCACTGAAATCGGCGGGAAGCTATCGGTCGGGCGGAGGGGGAAACGGGCAGTATTATGCCCGTGTGGCGCGGCCTGACGGGATGTTTCAGCAAAACCAGCGGGGGGCTTCGTTATCACCGAATTATCTGGTCTGACAGCTCACAAAAAGCAGATTTAGTCGCGCGGAGAATTGCGCCGTCGGTTGCCTGTGAGATAATGAACCGGTTCGCAGGATTCGGCTAAAATCCCGCTGAACGACTCCCGATTCTGACAGATCGGGTTCAGAAAGCAGAGAGGCTCTCCCCCCTCTGCTTTCGCCTTTCTGCCCCGCGTCATCCCCCCGCTCCGTCGCCTGCGCGCCGCGTATAAAGTCTGCGTCTCTGCTACGATGAACGACCACTTCCACCTTCGCGCTTACATCCGCGTTCACCTCCAGCTCCACGTCTACCTCCGCGTCCACCTCTGTCCCGCGTTATACGCGTGCGGCTATCGCCGACAGGGGGCCGGTGCGCCGGCTCTCTGCGGTGTGGCGGCGATCACGTAGACTGCAACCGGTTTCTGAAACCGGTTGCAGTCTCTTTTTGCCGCAGTCTATACTGCGGAGCGGGGTGCCCGCGGGGCGCAGAGTAAGCGATGGCGTGACGCCGAGGAGCTACGGTCATGGGATTTCCCGAGGGATTTTTGTGGGGGGCGGCGACGGCGGCCTATCAGGTTGAAGGGGCGCATGACGCCGACGGCAAAGGGCGCTCCGTGTGGGACGTTTACTCACATCGGCCCGGCACGACCTACCAGGGCAGCAACGGTGATGTGGCGGCCGACCACTATCACCGCTTTCGTGAGGATGTCGCCCTGATGGCCGAGCTGGGGATGACCTCATACCGCTTCTCACTCTCGTGGTCGCGGCTGCTGCCGGAGGGAACCGGGCGGGTCAATGAGGCGGGCGTGCGCTTTTACAGCGAGCTTATCGATGCGCTGCTGCAGCATAATATCCGTCCGATGATCACGCTATACCATTGGGATTTGCCGCAGGCGCTGCAGGATCGCTTCGGCGGCTGGGCCGATCGCCGCATCGTAGAGGCCTTTGAGGAGTACGCCAGTCTGTGTTACGCCCGCTTCGGCGATCGGGTCGATCTGTGGTCGACCTTTAACGAAACCATCGTCTTTAT
Source organism: Edwardsiella sp. EA181011 (assembly GCF_000800725.1). Lineage (NCBI taxonomy): Bacteria > Pseudomonadati > Pseudomonadota > Gammaproteobacteria > Enterobacterales > Hafniaceae > Edwardsiella > Edwardsiella sp. EA181011. Next base: position 1,227,850 of record NZ_CP011364.1, read on the forward strand.
CGGTATGGGGTACTTTACCGGCCAGCATCCTCCGGGGCTGAAGGATCCGCGCATCGGCATTCAGGCCTGTCACCATGTATTTCTGGCCAACGCGCGGGCGGTAAAGCGTTTTCGCGAGATGGGCGTGGCTGGGCAGATCGGCTTCGTTAACGTGATGCAGCCGAACGATCCCATCAGTCAACGTCCTGAGGATCTGCGCGCCTGCGCGCTGGCCGAAGGGATCTACACCCACTGGCTGTTCGATCCGGTACTGAAGGGCCGCTATCCGGCGGAGCTGCTGGCGATGGCGCAGCAGGCGTTTGGCGTACCGCAGTTTGCCCCGGGCGATGCGGCGTTGCTGCGGGAGAACACCGTCGATTTTATCGGACTGAACTACTACAAACGCGAGATGATCGCCGCCAATGAGGATATACAGGGCTTTGATCTCAATACCAGCGGAGAGAAGGGCAGCGGCGGCGGCATGGGGTTTAAGGGGCTGTTTAAGATCGTACGCAACCCCGATGGCGTCTACTCCGACTGGGACTGGGAGATCTATCCGCAGGGGCTGACGGAGGCGATTGCGCGCATTCGTCGGCGCTACGGCGCGATCCCCATCTATATCACCGAGAACGGACTGGGGGCCAAAGATCCCATCACCGACGCTGAGATAGCCGATCAGCCCCGTATCGACTACCTGCGCGACCATATCGCCGCCGTCGAGCAGGCTATCGCCGAGGGCGCCGACGTGCGCGGCTACTACCCCTGGTCGTTTATCGATCTGCTCTCGTGGCTGAACGGTTACCAGAAGCAGTATGGCTTCGTGTATGTCGATCGGCAGCGGGATCTGGCGCGGCGCAAGAAGCGCAGCTTCTACTGGTATCAGCAAGTGATCCGCAGCAACGGCGCCCAGCGTTAAGTCCTGTCCTCCCGACGGCGCCGCCCGGCTGGTTTTTCCCGCCTCAGCGTTTATGATAAAGGGATAGGGCCGCCGTTGGCGGCAGACAGAGACGGTCGCGTTGCCGTCGCAGTGCAGGAGTGGTCTCTCAGTAACGATGAACGGACGGAGCAGAGGTTTCTTTGGCCTGATCCTGGCCCTGAGTGTCATGATCGCGGGCGGTGCGGCGCTGGCGCAGCACCATGTGCGCGGGGCCAGCGATGAACAGGCGCGACAGACGGAAGCGTCGATCGAGCAGCTGACGCGTCAGGCGCGGGTGGTGGCCTATCTCCAGGCGAACCAGCGGCTGCCTGACTACTATATTACCAAGCGCCAGGCGCGGGCGGCGGGCTGGGATCCCGCACGCGGCAACCTGTGCCAGGCGGTGCCGGGGCGGGCCATCGGCGGCGATCGTTTCGCCAACCGCGAGGGGCGTCTGCCGCAGCAGGCGCACCGGATCTGGCGTGAGGCCGATATAAACTATCGCTGTGGCCGTCGTCAGGCGGATCGTGTACTGTACTCTAACGACGGTCTGATTTATGTCACCCGTGATCACTATCGACACTTTACCCGTATGGAGTGATCGCCATGCAAAAAGTCCAGTTTGATTTTAACCAGATAGCCGATTTAGCGGCGTTCTATCGCCAGTTTTCCCGGGCCTTTACGCTGGCGCCGAGGTTTGGCAACAACCTTGATGCGCTGTGGGATGCGCTGACCGGCGATATCGGGATGCCGCTGGAGATTACGTTCGTCAACTTCGACGCCGCGAAAAGGCGACGCTTTGCAGCGCTGGTGCTGCTGTTTGAGGACGCCGAAGAGGAGCTGGAGGGCGAGTTGCGCTTTAATACCTACGATAGAGCGGCCTAATGCGCGGGGAAACGGCGCTACCGGCCAAGCGGCCGGCAGGCGCGTTGTATCAGTCGTTTGTTTCTGCCAGCGTGCGCAGATATTGGAAAATCTGACGTGCGGATTTGGGGGGCTTGTTACCGTCCCGCTCTTTTTTGGCGTTGCGGATCAGGGCACGCAGCTGCTGGCGGTCGGCGTGGGGATAGAGGTTGAGAACCTCGGTGATCGTCTCATCGCCATCGTTGATCAGACGGTCGCGCAGCTGTTCTAGCTTATGGAACAGAGCAACCTGCTGATTGTGGCGGTTTTTCAGCTTATCCAGCGCCGTCTGGATCGGCTCGGGATCGCGCTGGCGCAGCAGTTTACCGATCAGCTGCAGCTGGCGACGACGCCCCTCTTTCTTGATGCGCTGCGCTAGCTCAATTGCGGCGCGCAGATCTTCATCCAGCGGGATGCGGTCCAGCGCATTTTTCCCGAGGTCTACCAGTTCGGCCCCCAGGGCTTTCAGGGCTTCGGCATCGCGTTTGATTTCGCTTTTGCTGACCCAGATGATTTCATCATCATCTTCGTTCTCTTGTTGGCCTGGGATCTCGTCCAGCCACTCTTCGTCTGGATGTTTGTGCATGGCAGTTTCCTTAAAGAATGGCGCACATCCTAACAGGTGTACGCGTGCGTGTCGCGCAATTATCGGCCCGCGCCGACGCCGCGGTCGATGGATGACCCGTAAGACGGTTTCCCGTGCAGAAGTATATACCCGGCGCCCGTTTTACGGCAGGGAATGTTCGCCATCGCCATCGCCCCCACGCGCCGCGCTGTAGCGCCGGAAAATAGCGCGTTACGCCTGGTCTGTCGCGCGACGGTGACGGCGGATCGGCGCAGTGCGCTGAAATTAATACTCTGATTAATAATACATATTAATATTTAATTGGCGGATTGTGATCTGATGGGGGATATATAATATTTTGCTAAATCGTCTTTTTTGATCTGTTAACGGTGGCGGAAAGTGGGACCGAACACGGAACGTCGGTCAGGGAAAATTAATTTGTCATAGGTTTTTACTCGAAAGACAATATAATTATAATGCCGCGGTCTAAATTAATATAGGTTAGTTATGTCAGATTTGTTGAAGTCACTGAATAATATTCGTACGCTGCGTGCCTATGCACGCGAAACCCAGATTACCGTTCTGGAAGATATGCTGGATAAGCTGCGCGCCGTGGTAAGCGAGCGCCGTGAAGAGATCGAGCAGGCTGAGAGCAGCCGCCGCGAGCGTGAAGAGAAGCTGAAGTCCTACCGCGAAATGCTGATGGCCGAAGGGATCTCTCTGGATGATTTACTGGAGATGGAAAAGGTCACCGAGCGTAAAGCTAAGCGTGCGCCGCGTCCGGCTAAATATGAATATCTGGATGAGAACGGCGAAATTAAGCAGTGGACCGGCCAGGGCCGCATGCCGAAAATGATCAAGAGTGAAGTCGACGCCGGTAAATCCCTGGATGATTTCCTGATCAAATAAATTCTCCGACCGTCATGATGCTCCCCGTCAGCGCGGGGCATGGCGGTCGCGCCGTTATTTGCGGCGGCGCCGCGCGTCCCGTCTTTTTCTTATCTCATCCCTTCGCTGGGTCGCGCTGCGCCTGCGGCACGGCACCCGCACCGCGGCGGGTCTGCGCCGGGACATGCGCTGGCAACGAAATTCGCTGCGCTTCCTGTTACACTCATAGCTGCTGTTCCCTCATTGGGCGCCGTTGTCCCTGGGCGGTTGTCGGCGATCGCGCCGGCCTGTACCGCTGCCGGCTGTCCGCGGGAGATACGGCCCTGTATTACTCAGGCTGCGGCCTGTTGTCATAGCCGACGGCGCGGTGTCGTCCGGTTTAACCGTTTTGCAATCATGGCGGATTAATGAAAGTCATCAATCAGGTAGCAGAGCAGCGCAAGGCGCTGGAAGAGGCCGTGGCGCAGGCGCTGACGCTGGCGCAGGCCGGAGCGGATGCGGCAGAGGTGGCGGTGACCCGGACCACCGGCATCAGCGTCAGCACCCGCTTTGGTGAGGTCGAGAACGTCGAGTTTAACAGCGACGGCGCGCTAGGGATCACCGTCTACCATCAGCAGTGTAAAGGCAGCGCCTCCTCGACCGATCTCAGCCCGCAGGCCATCGCGCGTACGGTGCAGGCGGCGTTGGATATTGCGCGCTACACCTCTCCTGACCCCTGCGCCGGGCCGGCGCCGTGCGATCTGCTGGCGTTTGAGGCGCCGGATCTGGATCTGTTTCACCCGGCGGAGCTGAACGCTGAGCAGGCGATTGCGCTGGCGGCAGAGGCCGAGCAGGCGGCCCTGAGCGCCGATGCGCGAATCAGCAATACCGAGGGCGGTAGCTTCAACAGCCACTATGGCATCCGTGTCTTCGGCAACAGCCACGGCATGCTGCAGAGCTACTGCTCCAGCCGCCACTCCCTGTCCAGCTGCGTGATTGCCGAGCAGGACGGCGACATGGAGCGCGATTACGCCTATACCATCTCCCGCGATATGGATGACCTGCGCTCCGCGCGCTGGGTCGGCGAGGAGTGCGCCCGCCGAACGCTGGCGCGCCTGGCACCGCGTCGTCTGCCCACCATGCAGGCGCCGGTGATGTTTGCCGCAGAGGCCGCCACCGGGCTGTTCGGCCATCTGGTCGGGGCGATTAGCGGCAGCAGCGTGTACCGCAAGTCCACCTTTTTACTCGATAGCCTGGGCCAGCAGATCCTGCCCTCCTGGCTGACCATTGATGAGCAGCCGCACCTGCTGCGCGGTCTGGCGTCGACCCCGTTCGACAGCGAAGGGGTACGCACCACGCCGCGCCGTATTGTACAGGACGGCGTGCTGCAGACCTGGCTGCTGACCAGCTATTCGGCGCGTAAGCTGGGGCTGCATAGCACCGGTCACGCAGGCGGTATTCATAACTGGCGTATCGCCGGCCGCGGGCTGGGATTTGAACAGATGCTGCGCGAGATGGGGCGCGGCTTCCTGGTCACCGAGCTGATGGGGCAGGGGGTGAGCGCGGTGACCGGCGACTATTCGCGCGGCGCATCCGGTTTCTGGGTGGAGAACGGCGAGATCCAGTACCCGGTGAGCGAGGTTACCATCGCTGGCAATCTGCGCGACATGTGGGCCAACATGGTCACCATCGGCGACGATATTGAAACGCGCAGCAACATTCAGTGCGGCTCGGTGCTGCTGGACAGCATGCAGATCGCCGGGGAGTGAAGGGGGTCTCATCGCCTCGGCGCGGATAAAAAAACCGCATGGCAGGCGCCATGCGGTAGCGTGGGGCGATGTGTTTAGCGCGAGCCAATGTTGCGCAGCGATTTGCCGGCCATCAGATTACGCTCGATGTGCTCCAGGGAGATATTCTTGGTCTCCGGGATCAGCGCCAGGGTAATGAAGATGAAGATCAGGTTCAGGGCGGCGTAGACCCAGAAGGTGTGGGCGCTGCCCAGATTGTTCAGCATGGTCAGGAAGGTTGCCCCGACGATCATGTTGGCGATCCAGTTGGTGGCGGTGGAGCAGGTGATGCCGAAGTCGCGCCCTTTCAGCGGCTGGATTTCGGAGCACAGCACCCAGATCAGCGGGCCGGCGCTCATGGCGAAGCCGACGATAAACAGCAGCAGCATAAAGATGGCGAAGTACTGCACTACGCTGGAGGTAATGCCGATGTTCATCATGGTGCCCAGGGTGCCCATCCCGACGGCCATGACGATAAAGCCCAGGATCAGCGTTGGCTTACGGCCCCAGCGGTCCACCAGACCGATGGCGATGAAGGTGGCCAGTACGTTGACCAGACCGACGATCACCGTTCCCCACATCTGCTGTTCGGTGCTGGCAAAGCCGGCCAGATCGAAGATTTTCGGCGCGTAATACATAATGACGTTCATCCCGGTAAACTGCTGCATGACCTGCAGCAGGATCCCCAGATAGACCGCCCGGCGAAAGTTGCTGTTCTGCAGGAACAGCGTCCAGCCGCTCTGCTTCAACTTCAGACTGTCACGAATATCGTTCAGCTCATCCTGGGCCTGCTGGCTGCTGTCGCGCAGCTTTTCCAGCACCTGGCGCGCCTGTTCGTGGCGGTTACGGGAGGCCAGCCAGCGTGGGCTGTCCGGCAGGAAGAAGACCCCCAGCAGCAGCACGATGGCCGGGATGGTGATCACCCCCAGCATCCAGCGCCAGGAGCCGGTATAGCTAAAGGCGGTATCGGACAGATAGGCGCCGAGGATCCCGATGGTGATCATCAGCTGGTACATCGAGATCATGCTGCCGCGGATGCGCTCCGGGGCGATCTCGGACAGGTAGATCGGCGCAGTGTAGGAGGCGATGCCGACGGCCAGCCCCAGCAGGATGCGCGACAGGATCAGAATATCGACGTTAGGGGCGAAGGCGGAACACAGGGAGCCGACGACGAACAGAATCGCCCCGATCATCAGGCTGTATTTACGCCCCATACGGTGGTTCATCCAGCCGCTGCCAACGGCGCCGACGGCGGCCCCGAACATCATCGAGCTGACGACCCATTCCTGCTGCGAGCTGGTGATGTTAAAGGTATCGGTAATAAACGGCAGTGCACCGGCGATCACCCCGATATCCAGACCAAACAGTAGACCCGCCAGCGCGGCCAGAAAGCAGACAAAGAACGTCATGCCGGCGTTGGAACGGGCATGGGGTACGGCGGATGTATTGACGGTAGTACTCATACTGCCTCCAAACAGGATCATTTCTCTGATGCCGCCATGGTAAGAATTGCCCGCTGACTATAAAGTGCGCATGATCACACAAATGTAATCGCTTACATTCATCCGGATAAATAATCATCATCAATACACGTAGCTGCACTGTTAATGACTCGATTTTTTTATGTTGTAACACGACGTTATTTCGCGGTTTTACCCCTGTTTTGGCCAATGGAAAGCCTAATTAAGCCTGGCGATAGGCTGAGTGACACCGACGAACGATGGCGCTGTATCGCACTGTGTAACCGTTTTCACTTTGGTGCTGCGTCAGCGGCAGAGGGATGCGCGGTGCGGGGAGGGGGACACGCGGGGATAAAAAAAGCAGGCCGTAAGACCTGCTCTATGAAGGCGTAATACGCGGTTACTTCAGACCGGCGGCCTCGCGCAGCAGCGCGGCTTTGTCGGTTTTTTCCCACGGGAACTGCTCACGGCCAAAGTGGCCGTAGGCTGCCGTCTGGCGATAGATCGGCTGGATCAGATCCAGCATCTGGATCAGGCCATACGGACGCAGATCGAAGAACTCACGAACCAGCTGGGTCAGCTGTTCCTGATCGACCTTCTCCGTGCCGAAGGTTTCTATCATGATCGAGGTCGGCTCGGCCACGCCGATGGCGTAGGAGACCTGGATCTCACAGCGGTCGGCCAGGCCGGCGGCGACGATGTTCTTGGCAACATAGCGCGCGGCGTAGGCGGCGGAGCGGTCAACCTTGGATGGATCCTTACCGGAAAACGCACCGCCGCCGTGACGGGCAGCGCCGCCGTAGGTATCGACGATGATCTTACGGCCGGTCAGGCCACAGTCGCCCATCGGGCCGCCGATAACGAAGCGGCCGGTCGGGTTGATAAAGTATTTGGTGCTGGCGGACAGCCACTCGGCAGGCAGAACCGGCTTGATGATCTCTTCCATCACCGCTTCCTGCAGATCTTTCTGGCTGATGGTGTCGGCGTGCTGGGTCGAGAGCACCACGGCATCGATACCGGCGATCTTGCCGTCGTCATACTGGAAGGTCACCTGGCTCTTGGCATCCGGACGCAGCCACGGCAGGGTACCGTTTTTGCGCACCTGGGCCTGACGCTCCATCAGACGGTGGGCGTAGGTGATCGGTGCCGGCATCAGTACGTCAGTTTCGTTGGTGGCGTACCCGAACATGATGCCCTGGTCGCCGGCGCCCTGCTCCAGCGGATCGCAGCGGTCGACGCCCTGGTTGATATCCGGGGACTGTTTGCCGATGGCGCTCAGTACGGCGCAGGAGTTGGCGTCAAAGCCCATGTCGGAGCTGACGTAGCCGATGTCGGCCACGGTTTTACGGGTCAGCTCTTCGATATCGACCCAGGCGTTGGTGGTGATTTCGCCGCCGACCAGCACCATGCCGGTTTTGACGTAGGTCTCACAGGCTACGCGCGCCTTCGGATCCTGTTCGAGGATGGCATCCAGTACGGCGTCGGAGATTTGGTCGGCGATTTTATCCGGATGTCCTTCAGACACGGACTCGGAAGTGAAAAGGTGTTTGGCCATATGTGTTCTTTACCTTCAAAAGACGGGTTGATTCTACTGCGCTGCACAGCGCTGACGCTGCGTGCTGTTTGGGGTTAGCCATCAGGGGCACCCTCATCGTTATCCGCTGAGGACCTCTGGTGCCTGATGCTTCCTGCAACGCCCCTCAGGCAAAGCCGTTAAGCAGTTTATCGGTTAAAAAGTATAGATGGATTAACATCTGGACGGCTATTCTAGGCCAAGGCGGTGGGATTTTTCCACTCCTTTTTTGTCGGAAACGCACTCTAGGGGAGTCCCCCGCACGTCCGGTAATCCGATTGCAGGCGGTGGATACAATTTCATTTTGCTTTTTTAGCTCGTTGTCGGTATAAACGGCGCGCGGCTTACCGGTGCATAACGCTTCAACCTGCGTGCTGCCGTTTTCCCCACCGCTGATGGCGTAAAACGGGGCGTTTCGGGGCGGCTATGTGTCCCACTTCCGGCCGAGGAGGGTATGGCAGCGCCATACTGTCAGTTTTATCATGCTGTTAACTTTGAAGATCTGCCGTGTGATATGGCAGCGATGGAGGTGGTTCAGGTAATGATCCGTGCTAAGGCTGTGGTAAAACGTGCCGCTCCCTGCGGCGTACTGCGTCATTGCGACGCGTTTTGTGCAACGCGCCTTCCTTCCTTTTTATCCTCTTTTCTCGCATTTGCCCGATGTTACCCATCCTTGGGATGACGGCTTGGGTGTACCTCAGGATTCTTGCGCCGTTTACGGCATCTGATGACTGAACAAGGGTAGCCTGTGGCGTCCGGCCGCAGGGGTTTATTCATAGGGGATCGGCGATTCCAATACGTTCCCCGACCCACGGAGTTAACGACGTGTTTTGTTCTTATACTGATATCGGCCCGGCATTATGTCCGGTGCTGAGCTTTGTGGTCACGCCAAAAATCCCGGCGTGTGGGTTGTTCTATGCAGATGATGCTGCGATAGTGGCTGGCGCAACGGTTGGCCACGCCGGAAAAGGAGCTGCCCGTGTCTGATCTGATTGCACAGTACCCGCAGGATTCGGCAGACAGCTCCCCTTTGCGTTCCATGCAGGAGGTCGCGATGAGCGATAGTAATGCCAGCAAGATGCTGAGCACCTATAACGTCGCCTACTGGGGTGGCAACTATTACGATGTGAATGAGCTGGGCCACATCTCCGTGTGCCCGGACCCCGACGTGCCGCAGGCGCGGGTCGATCTGACGGCGCTGGCGCTGCAGATCCAGGCCGATCGCCAGCAGCGCCTGCCGGCGCTATTCTGCTTTCCGCAGATCCTGCAGCATCGTCTGCGTTCGATCAACGCCGCCTTCCGCCGGGCGCGCGCCTCGTTCGGCTACCAGGGGGATTACTTCTTGGTGTATCCGATCAAGGTCAACCAGCAGCGGCGGGTGATCGAGTCGCTGGTCAACTCCGGCGAACCGCTGGGGCTGGAGGCTGGCTCCAAGGCCGAGCTGATGGCGGTACTGGCGCACGCCGGTATGACGCGTAGCGTGATCGTCTGCAACGGCTATAAGGATCGTGAATACATTCGGCTGGCGCTGATCGGTGAAAAGCTGGGTCACAAGGTCTATCTGGTCATCGAGAAGCTGAGCGAGATAGACGTGGTGCTGGAAGAGGCCAGGCGTCTCGACGTGGTGCCGCGCCTGGGCGTGCGTGCGCGTCTGGCTTCCCAGGGTTCTGGTAAGTGGCAGTCCAGCGGCGGTGAAAAGTCCAAGTTCGGCCTGGCGGCGGTGCAGGTCCTGCAGCTGGTGGAGACCCTGCGTCAGGCCGGGCACCTGGATAGCCTGCAGCTGTTGCACTTCCACCTGGGATCGCAGATGGCCAACATTCGCGATATCGCCACCGGGGTGCGCGAGTCGGCGCGTTTCTACGTCGAACTGCATAAGCTGGGGGTCAATATCCAGTGCTTCGACGTCGGCGGCGGCCTGGGGGTCGACTATGAGGGGACCCGCTCTCAGTCCGACTGCTCGGTTAACTACGGCCTGAACGAATACGCCAACAACGTGATCTGGGGCATAGGCGACGCCTGTAACGAACACGGCCTGCCGCATCCGACGGTGATCACCGAGTCGGGCAGGGCGGTGACGGCGCACCATACGGTGCTGGTCTCCAATATCATCGGGGTGGAGCGCAACGAACTGCCGCAGCCGCAGCCACCGGCCGCCGATGCGCCGCGCGCGCTGCAGAGCCTGTGGGCCACCTGGGAGGAGATGCAGGTGCCTAGCGGCCGCCGTTCGCTGCGCGAGTGGCTGCATGATAGCCAGCTCGATCTGCACGACGTGCACAGCCAGTATGCCCACGGGATCCTCAGCCTGAGCCAGCGCGCCTGGGCCGAACAGCAGTATCTGGCCATCTGCAGCCAGCTGCAGACCCAGCTGGATCCCAGCAACCGCGCCCATCGTCCGATCATCGATGAGCTGCAGGAGCGGATGGCCGATAAACTGTACGTGAACTTCTCCCTGTTCCAGTCGATGCCGGACGCCTGGGGGATCGATCAGCTGTTCCCGGTGCTGCCCCTCAGCGGGCTGGATAAGGTGCCGACGCGCCGCGCCGTGCTGCTGGATATCACCTGCGATTCGGACGGCACCATCGATCACTACATCGACGGCGATGGCGTAGCGACCACCATGCCGATGCCGGAGTACGATCCGCAGGATCCGCCGCTGGTGGGCTTCTTCATGATCGGTGCCTACCAGGAGATCCTGGGCAACATGCATAACCTGTTCGGCGACACCGCCACGGTCGATGTGTATGTGTTCGAGGACGGCAGCGTCGAGGTGGACGAATCCTACGACGGCAACTCCGTGGCGGAGATGCTGGAGTATGTGCAGCTCGATCCGCAGGTGCTGTTGACCCACTTCCGCGATCAGGTGCGCGCGGCCCATCTGGACGAGGCGCTGCAGGCGCAGTTCCTGGAAGAGTTTGAGGCCGGTCTGTACGGTTACACCTACCTGGAAGAGGAGTGATCGGTGCCCGGCGGCGCGGCGTCGCCGGGGAGATCCTCTGGGCTTGCAGTTGCGGTGGGTTGTCGCCATAATCGGCGAAATGCACTGCCAAACGAACTGATAATCCCTTCCTCGTCGGGTTAACGACGCGGGAGGGATTTTTTTTCATCGCGACTCCGTCAGCCTGGCCGATACGCGGCGCGGCGACGGGATTTATAGGAGGAGTGAGTATGTGTACTCTGGGGCATAAGCCTGATAACTCTCTGGTATCCAACGCCTTTGGTTTCCTGCGTCTGCCGCTGGACTTCATGCCGTATGACGGCGACGCCGACTGGGTGATCACCGGGGTGCCGTTCGATATGGCGACCTCCGGCCGCGCGGGTGGCCGACACGGGCCGGCGGCGATCCGTCAGGTTTCGACCAACCTGGCCTGGGAAGGCAAGCGCTGGCCGTGGAACTTCGATATGCGCGACCGCCTGAAGGTGGTGGACTGCGGCGACGTGGTCTTCAGCTTTGGCGACGCCCAGGAGATGAGCGATAACCTACAGGCTCACGCCGAGCGTCTGTTGGCCAGCGGGAAACGCTGCCTGACCTTTGGCGGTGACCATTTCATCACCCTGCCGCTGCTGCGCGCTCACGCCAAGCACTTCGGCAAAATGGCGCTGGTGCACTTCGACGCCCATACCGATACCTATGCGCACGGCAGCAAGTTCGATCACGGCACCATGTTCTTCCATGCGCCGAACGAGGGGCTGATCGATCCGCAGCATTCGGTGCAGATCGGTATTCGCACCGAGTACGATCGTGACAACGGCTTTACCGTGCTGGACGCGGCCCAGGTGAACGATCGCAGCGTAGAGGATGTGCTGGCCGAGGTGAAGCGTATCGTCGGCGATATGCCGGTCTATCTGACCTTTGACATCGATTGCCTGGATCCGGCCCACGCGCCGGGCACCGGTACGCCGGTGATCGGCGGCCTGACCTCCGATCGCGCCCTGAAGCTGGTGCGTGGTCTGCAGGATCTGGACATCGTCGGCATGGACGTGGTGGAAGTCGCGCCGGCCTACGATCAGTCGGAGATCACCGCCCTGGCGGCGGCGACCCTGGCGCTGGAGATGCTGTATATCCAGGCGGCGAAGAAGTAATCTTCGCTGAGCGCGCGAGGCCGGGCAGACGCCCGGCCTTTTTTGTGTCTTGAAAACTCCCCGGCTCACCGGAGGCTGTTTATGCGCCGCGATCACACCCCGCCGCCATACGAGGCACGAGCCTGGCGGTAGAGCGCCAGACGCACTTCGCGCGCCTTTTCAAACTCCTTATTCATGATCAGCGGGCGGATCTCCTTCTGGTAGACCTGAATGCTGGTCTGCCCCTGATGGTTATGGTAGCCGGGCAGATGGCTGCGCCAGCGCCGGTCGATGATCGCCTCCTGGCTGTAGAAGGGATCGACCTGATTGCGCACATACTCGTCGAAGCGGGCGCGCAGCGCCTGACGCTCGGCCTGATGCGCCGGCGAGTGCGCCAGGTTGCGCGTCTCTCCCGGATCCTGCTGCAGATCGTAGAGCTCCTCTTCTTCATTCTCTTTATACAGGATGTACTTATAGCGTTCGGTGCGCAGCATGCGCGCCGGCTGTACGTCGACGTTGCGATCGGTATTCCACTGGGTAATGACCTCATCGCGCCACGCGTCGGGCTGCTCGCCGCGCAGAATTGGCAGCAGGGAGCGGCCGTACAGGCCGGGCGGCGGCGTCAGGCCCGCGTAGTCGCACAGGGTCGGCAGCAGATCGCACAGGGAGGTCAGGTGGCGGCTGCTGGCCTGGGGACGGATGCCGGGGCCGGCGAAAACCAACGGCACGTTGGTGGACTCTTCATAGAACCAGTTCATCTTGGCCACCAGGCGGTGGGCGCCCATGGCATCGCCGTGGTCGGCAAAGAAGACCACCAGGGTATCGTCCGCGTGGCCGCTGGCGCGCAGCGCGCTCAGTACCTGGCCGATGAAGCCATCGGCCAGCTTGGTGAAGTGATAGTAGGCCTTGAGATACTGGCGGAAGTTGAGCGCGTTCCAGTTGGCGGCCTGCATCACCCGGTTATGGGTGCAGCAGGCATACTGAATCGCCAGGGGGCGGTTGGGCAGATCGGCGGAGGTGTCAAAGTTATCCAGCAGCGGCGGCAGGGGGCCCAGGCCGTCGATATCGCCGTGCGGACCGGCAAAGGCCCCGGTCCAGCCGTTGATGTTATGGGGATTATTGAATTCGATCGCCAGCATAAACGGCGCATCGGCGCCGCGCCCCTTCAGGGTGTCGATATACTTCAGGCTCTCCCGCAGGCAGTAGACATCCTCACGGGTATCGTAATCTACCGGGTAGGCGGCCGGACTGTCGTAGGGCAGCTCGATCTGGTCGGCGCAGGTGAACCCCTTGAGCGCGCCGTAGTCGTGGCGCTTGCCGAAGTGGCGGCATTCGTAGCCCGCCTGGCTGAACAGTTCGCCCAGCGTCACCATATCCTGCGGGACGTTGGGGCTGTCGTTGGCGATCACCCCGGTCTGATGGGGCAGACGGCCGGTCCAGTAGCAGGCGCGCGACGGGGCGCACAGCGGGTAGGGGCAGTAGGCCTGTTCAAAGCGGGTGCCGCGGGCGATCAGGCTGTCGATGGCCGGGGTGTTGACCTGGGGATTGCCATAGCCCCCCACGCCGCGCCGCGCCAGCTGATCGGCGGTGATGATGACGATATTGCGCGGAGGGGACTTGGCGCCCGCGCCCGTGCCGGCGGGGGCATCGCTGGCGGCCAGCGCCGGCGCACCGAGGGCGACTCCGGCCATCCCGCCGGCGGTTCGCTGTAAAAATTCGCGTCGAGAAAGAGACATGGTCGATTCCTTTTTATTGTTCGAAAGCAAAGATAACAATTCGAAACAATATTTCACCGCGATATCGATCGAATAACGCACAATCAAAAGAAAAAGAAAGTATTTTGCGCGCAAATAGACCGCGGCGGCGCGCACGGTGAAAAATCCATCTTTGCGCAATGCAGGTCAAAAAAGGACGCCGATTGCGCAAGCGCTGTACGCCGCGGGGCGGGGCGGCGTCGGTTTTGTGCTACCCTGCCCCGTCAGGCCATACTGTCCCGCGGCGTCGGGAGAACGGTGTGAATGCGTATCATCGCGGATTTTTCGGCGCGGCCCCTTGACGGCGCCGCGATTAAGGATTGCCGTTTTCACTCCGAGTCTGAGACAATATGGCGAACCCTTGTTTTCATACAATCCGACTTGGAGTAGAACATGTCCTCTCGTAAAGAGCTTGCCAATGCTATCCGTGCCCTGAGCATGGATGCGGTGCAGAAGGCCAAATCCGGTCATCCGGGCGCCCCGATGGGGATGGCGGATATCGCCGAAGTCCTGTGGCGTGATTACATGAACCATAACCCGGTTAACCCGCACTGGGCCGATCGCGACCGCTTTGTGTTGTCCAATGGCCATGGTTCTATGCTGATTTATAGCCTGCTGCACCTTACCGGCTATGATCTTCCGATGTCTGAGCTGGAAAACTTCCGCCAGCTGCACTCCAAGACCCCGGGTCACCCGGAGTATGGCTATACCCCGGGCGTTGAGACCACCACCGGTCCGCTGGGCCAGGGCATTGCCAACGCCGTCGGCATGGCCATCGCCGAGCGCACGCTGGGCGCGCAGTTCAACCGCCCGGGCCACGAGATCGTCGACCACTACACCTACGCCTTCATGGGCGACGGCTGCATGATGGAAGGCATCTCCCACGAGGTCTGCTCTCTGGCCGGTACCCTGAAGCTGGGCAAGCTGATCGCGTTCTATGATGACAACGGTATCTCCATCGACGGCCACGTTGACGGTTGGTTCACCGATGATACCGCCAAGCGTTTTGAAGCCTACGGCTGGCACGTGGTGCGCGGCGTAGACGGTCACGACAGCGCCGCTATCAAGGCCGCTATCGAAGAGGCGCGCAGCGTAAGCGACAAGCCGTCCCTGCTGATGTGCAAAACCGTCATCGGCTTCGGTTCGCCGAACAAGGCCGGTACCCATGACTCCCACGGCGCGCCGCTGGGCGATGCCGAGATTGCGGCGACCCGCGCTCAGCTGGGCTGGAACTACCCGCCGTTTGTCATCCCGCAGGAAATCTATGCCCAGTGGGATGCCAAAGAGGCCGGCAAGGCCAAAGAGCAGGCCTGGGACGCCCGCTTCGCCGCCTATCAGGCCGCGTTCCCGCAGCTGGCCGCCGAGTTCACGCGCCGTATCAACGGCGAACTGCCGGCCAGCTGGGACAGCGAATCCCGTCAGTTTATCGAACAGCTGCAGGCCCATCCGGCCAAGATCGCCAGCCGTAAGGCGTCACAGAATGCGCTGGAAGCGTTTGGCAAGCTGCTGCCGGAGTTCCTGGGCGGCTCCGCCGACCTGGCGCCGAGCAACCTGACCATGTGGTCCGGCTCCAAGGCGCTGAACGAAGACGCCGCGGGCAACTACATCCACTATGGCGTGCGCGAGTTCGGCATGACCGCTATCATCAATGGCGTTGCGTTGCACGGTGGCTTTATCCCCTACGGTGCCACCTTCCTGATGTTCATGGAGTATGCCCGCAACGCCATGCGTATGGCTGCCCTGATGAAGATCCGTAACATCCAGGTCTACACCCATGACTCCATCGGTCTGGGCGAAGACGGCCCGACCCATCAGCCGGTCGAGCAGATGGCCAGCCTGCGCACCACGCCGAACATGAACACCTGGCGTCCGTGTGACCAGGTGGAGTCCGCCGTGGCCTGGAAGAAGGCCATCGAGCGTCTGGACGGCCCGTCAGCGCTGATCTTCTCCCGCCAGAACCTGACCCAGATGGATCGCAGCGCCGAGCAGCTGGCCAACGTTGAACGCGGCGCCTACATTCTGCAGGACTGTGCCGGTCAGCCGGAGCTGATCTTCATTGCCACCGGTTCCGAAGTGGAGCTGGCGATGAACGCCGCGGCCGCGCTGAGCGCCGAAGGGCGTCAGGTCCGCGTGGTCTCCATGCCGTCGACTGAGGTGTTCGACAAGCAGGACGCCGCCTACCGCGAAGCCGTGCTGCCGTCCGCGGTCAGCGCCCGCGTGGCGGTTGAGGCCGGTATCGCCGACTTCTGGTTCAAGTACGTCGGTCTGAACGGGGCGGTCGTTGGCATGACCTCCTTCGGCGAGTCCGCGCCGGCCGAGCAGCTGTTCGTCGAGTTCGGCTTTACCGTCGACAACGTGCTGGCCAAGGCCCGCGCGCTGCTGAAGTAAGCCGTCCGCGGTAGAAAAAGATGAACGGGGCGTCTGCCCCGTTTTTTCTGCCGGCGCATCGGGCGCGATCTATGCACCGATTTCGCATTAAATTGTGATGTAATGCACGTTTCCATTCAAATTCACCTCTGCGCTTCCCGCTTTTTCTCTCCCGTGTTTTCTTTGCGCCGCGTTTGGTTTATTCTTGGCTGAAGCGTTTCAGTTGATGGGGGAAGCGGCGACGAATTGATGGGGCCAGTGGCGTTTTTGCTGCCGGAATCCGCCCCGGCGTCGCGGGCATGGATTACTCTGAGCGTCTGTTTGCCGGACGAGGAAAGAGTAAGATGACCATTCGTATCGCCATTAACGGTTTTGGCCGCATCGGCCGCAACGTACTGCGGGCGCTGTATGAGTCGGGACGGCAGACGCAGATGCGCGTCGTCGCGATCAATGAGCTGGCGGCCGCCGAGGGGATGGCGCACCTGTTGCAATATGACACCTGCCACGGCCGGTTTGCCTGGTCGGTGCGCCAGCAGGATGACGAGCTGTGGGTCGGCGACGATTGCATTCGTCTGCTGCACCGGCCGCAGATCGCCGATCTGCCTTGGGAGGCGCTGCAGGTCGATGTGGTGCTGGACTGTAGCGGCGTTTATGGCAGCCGGGCGGATGGCGAGGCTCATCTTCTGGCGGGGGCCGGTAAAGTGCTGTTTTCCCACCCCGGCGGCCATGACCTTGATGCCACCGTGGTCTACGGGGTGAATCAGGAGTGTCTATTGGCGGAGCATCGCATCGTCTCCAACGCCTCCTGTACCACCAACTGTATCATCCCGGTGATTAAACTGCTGGACGATGCCTTTGGCATCGACTCGGGCGCAGTGACCACCATCCACTCGTCGATGAACGACCAGCAGGTGATCGATGCCTACCATCCGGATCTGCGGCGAACCCGGGCGGCCAGCCACTCGATCATTCCGGTGGACACCAAGCTGGCGGCGGGTATTGCACGCGTTTTGCCGCAGTTTCGCGATCGCTTTGAGGCGATCTCGGTACGGGTACCGACGCTGAATGTGACCGCCATCGATCTCAGCGTCAGCGTGCGTACGCCGGTGCGGGTAGACGAGGTAAACGGCCTGCTGCAAAAGGCAGCATCGACGGCATTTCATGGTATAGTTGATTACACAGAATTACCGCTGGTCTCGACCGACTTTAATCACGACCCGCACAGCGCCATCGTGGACGGCACCCAGACGCGGGTCAGTGGTCGGCATTTGATTAAAACGTTGGTCTGGTGCGA
This sequence comes from Edwardsiella sp. EA181011, assembly GCF_000800725.1. NCBI lineage: Bacteria > Pseudomonadati > Pseudomonadota > Gammaproteobacteria > Enterobacterales > Hafniaceae > Edwardsiella > Edwardsiella sp. EA181011. Next base: position 1,245,374 of record NZ_CP011364.1, read on the forward strand.
CAACGAATGGGGCTTCGCCAACCGGATGCTGGATACTACGCTGGCGATGACCCGGGCAGTTTCTAATGCGTCGTAGCCGCGTGCGGCGACACAGCTTAAAGCAACTTTTAGAGAATCAATGAGAGGATTCACCATGTCTGTAATTAAGATGACCGATTTGGATCTGGCGGGTAAACGCGTTCTGATCCGTGCGGACCTGAACGTTCCGGTTAAAGACGGTAAAGTGACTTCCGATGCGCGTATCCGCGCGTCGCTGCCGACCATTGAGCTGGCGCTGAAGCAGGGTGCGCGCGTGATGGTCACCTCCCATCTGGGTCGTCCGACCGAAGGCGAGTACAACGAAGCGTTCTCTCTGCTGCCGGTGGTGAATTACCTCAAAGATCATCTGAAGGCGCCAGTGCGTCTAGCCAAAGATTACCTGGACGGCGTTGACGTCGCCCAGGGCGAGCTGGTGGTGCTGGAAAACGTCCGCTTTAACAAGGGCGAGAAGAAAGACGACGAGACCCTGTCCAAGAAATACGCCGCCCTGTGCGACGTGTTCGTTATGGACGCGTTCGGCACCGCGCACCGCGCCCAGGCCTCTACCCACGGCGTGGGCCGGTTTGCGCCGATCGCCTGTGCCGGTCCGCTGCTGTCCGGCGAGCTGGAAGCCCTGGGCAAGGCCCTGAGCAACCCGGCACGTCCGATGGTCGCCATCGTCGGCGGCTCCAAAGTCTCCACCAAGCTGACCGTACTGGACTCCCTGTCCAAGATCGCTGACCAGCTGATCGTCGGCGGCGGCATCGCTAACACCTTCATCGCGGCCGAAGGCCATAACGTGGGTAAATCCCTGTACGAAGCCGACCTGATCCCGGAAGCCAAGAAGCTGCTGACTACCTGCGACATCCCGGTTCCGACCGACGTACGTGTGGCGACCGAGTTTTCTGAGACGGCACCGGCGACCATGAAATCCGTCAGCGAAATCAAAGACGACGAGCAGGTTCTGGATCTGGGCGACGCCTCTGCTGAGCAGCTGGCCGCTATCCTGAAAAACGCCAAGACCATCCTGTGGAACGGCCCGGTCGGCGTCTTCGAGTTCCCGAACTTCCGTAAAGGGACCGAAATCGTGGCTAATGCCATCGCCGAGAGCGACGCGTTCTCTATCGCCGGCGGCGGCGATACCCTGGCGGCAATCGACCTGTTCGGCATCGCCGACAAGATTTCCTACATCTCCACCGGCGGCGGCGCCTTCCTGGAGTTCGTAGAAGGCAAGAAATTGCCGGCCGTGGTGATGCTCGAAGAGCGCGCCAAGCAGTAATGCCCGACACGGGAGGCCATCATGCCTCCCGTTGTTTTATCGCGCCCTGGCGCGGTAATGTTGATCCGATTGGAAAACACTCACGCCCACGAAACAGGACGATTAGACATGTCTAAAATCTTTGACTTTGTTAAACCGGGTGTCATCTTTGGCGATGACGTTCAGAAAGTATTCCAGGTAGCGAAAGAGAACAAATTCGCTCTGCCGGCCGTTAACTGCGTCGGTACGGACTCCGTCAACGCGGTGATGGAGGCCGCCGCCAAGGTACGCGCTCCGATCATCGTTCAGTTCTCCAACGGCGGCGCTGCCTTCATCGCCGGCAAAGGGCTGAAGCTGGAGGGCCAGCAGGCGGCCATCCTCGGCGCGATCTCCGGCGCGTACCACGTGCATCAGATGGCGGAATACTACGGTGTTCCGGTGATCCTGCATACCGACCACTGCGCCAAGAAGCTGCTGCCGTGGCTGGACGGACTGCTGGACGCCGGTGAGAAGCACTTCGCCGCGACCGGCAAGCCGCTGTTCTCCTCCCATATGATCGACCTCTCCGAGGAGTCTCTGGAAGAGAACATCGAAATTTGCTCTCAGTACCTGGCCCGCATGTCCAAGATCGGCATGACCCTGGAGCTGGAGCTGGGCTGCACCGGCGGTGAAGAGGACGGCGTGGACAACAGCCACCTGGACAACTCCGCGCTGTACACCCAGCCGGAAGACGTGGATTACGCGTTCACCAAGTTGAGCGCCATCAGCCCGCGCTTCACCATCGCCGCCTCCTTCGGCAACGTGCACGGCGTGTACAAGCCGGGTAACGTGCAGCTGACGCCGGTGATCCTGAAAAACTCTCAGGAATACGTCTCCAAGAAGCACAACCTGCCGCACAACAGCCTGAACTTTGTCTTCCACGGCGGCTCCGGCTCTACCGCGGCAGAGATCAAAGAAGCGGTCAGCTACGGCGTGGTGAAGATGAACATCGACACCGATACCCAGTGGGCAACCTGGGAAGGCGTGCTGAAGTACTACAAGAAGAACGAAGGTTATCTGCAGGGCCAGCTGGGTAACCCGGAAGGCGACGATAAGCCGAACAAGAAATACTACGATCCGCGCGTATGGCTGCGCGCCGGTCAGACCGGGATGATCGAGCGCCTGGAGCTAGCATTCAAAGAGCTGAACTGCATAGACGTGCTGTAATCGTCGTCCATCGGCTGGAGAAACCCCGCATTGCGGGGTTTTTTTATGCTGCTGGATCGCGGGGAAATGCCGCCGCGTGCGGTTAGATGAATATGTTGTGTTAATTGGATTTAATTTTCAGATTTTTGGCGTTAATGAAATGTGGAGTCCATCGCCGTAGTTGGGTTACCCTTAGGGCGCTTTGGCCGCGATCTGCGGCCTGTTTTGCCTGTGTCACCGGGGGATCCGGTGAGAGGTCAGGTAATGAAATTAGAGGGTAAACAATAAGATGAAAGACTTGAATGTAGTTGACGGCCTTCAGAGCGCCGGCGGTTGGATCGTCCGTAATCAGGATTTGCTGCTGGGCTATGCCGTCAATCTGGTGGCGGCCGTGGTGATCCTGATCGTCGGCGCCCTGATCGCCCGCGGCATTTCGGCGACGCTGATTCGCCTGCTGAAGGCGCGCGGTCTGGATGTGACGGTCGTGCACTTCCTGGCGGCGATGGTACGTTACGGCATTCTGGCCTTTACCATTATCGCCGCGCTGGGGCGACTCGGGGTACAGACCACCTCGGTGATCGCCGTGCTGGGCGCCGCCGGTCTGGCGGTCGGTCTGGCGCTGCAGGGCTCCCTGTCCAACTTTGCCGCCGGCGTGCTGCTGGTGCTGTTCCGCCCGTTCCGCGCGGGCGAGGTGGTGGATCTGGGCGGCGTCACCGGCACGGTACGCGAGGTGCAGATTTTCTCTACCACGCTGGCCACCGCCGACAATAAAGTGATCGTGGTGCCGAACGGCAAGATCATTGCCGGCAACATCATCAACTTCTCCCGCGAGCCGAAGCGCCGTATCGATATTATCGTGGGCGTGGCCTACGACGCCGATATCGACGTGGTCAAGCGGGTGCTGGGCGATGTGGTGGCGGCCGATATGCGTATTCTGCACGGTGATGGCGTGACCATCCGCCTGAACGAAATGGCGGCCTCGTCGCTCAATTTCGTGGTGCGTGTCTGGGGCAACAACGCCGACTATTGGGCCATCTATTTTGATCTGATGGAGAATTTCAAACGCGCGCTGGATGCCAATAACATCGGTATTCCGTTCCCGCAGATGGACGTGCATCTGTATCAGGCGGCCAAAGCCCGCATCGAGTGATCGCTCCCGGTCTGGCCGGGCTCCGGCCAGACATCATTAGCCCGCCTAATCGACGATAAGAAATCGCCATTTCCCCGCCGCCGCCCGGCTGTTTATGATGCTCTCCATCCGGTCACTTGGCCGCCGTCCGCATTCCCTCTTCTGAAGGATTATCGTTATGTTCTCTGTATTTGCACAGGGATTTGCCCTGGGCGCGGCGCTGATTTTGCCGCTGGGACCGCAGAATATGTTCGTGCTTAGCCACGGTATCCGGCGCCGCTATCACCTAACCATCGCCGCGCTGTGCGCCCTGAGCGATCTGGCGCTGATCTGCGCCGGGGTCTTCGGCGGCAGCGCGCTGCTGCTGCGGTCGCCGCTGCTGCTGCAGCTGGTGACCTGGGGCGGCGTGGCGTTTTTGCTGTGGTATGGCTGGGGGGCCTGGCGAACGGCGCTCCGTCCTGTGCAGGCGTCGATGGACGACAGCCTGATGCAGCAGGGGCGCTGGCGGATCATCGTCACGCTGCTGGCGGTGACCTGGCTTAATCCGCACGTCTATCTGGATACCTTTGTGGTGCTCGGTAGCCTGGGAGGACAGCTGGTGGCCGATGCCCGGCGCTGGTTTGCCTTTGGGGCGGTCAGCGCCTCGGTAGTGTGGTTCTTCAGCCTGGCGCTGCTGGCGGCCTGGCTGGCCCCCTGGCTGAGCCGCCCGCGCGCCCAGCGGGCGATCAACCTGGCCGTCGGCGGAGTGATGTGGTTTATTGCGCTCGCGCTGGCGCGTCAGGGGCTAGCCATGTAGGGAATATCCGATTCACGTCGCGCCATCGGCGCGCTATGCTAACAATACATCCGTCGGCGATCGGCCGGCGGGAGAGGGCCGGGCCCCAGGGGTCGGCGCGTGACAGAGGGGAAGCCCCTGGCAACGTGGTAGTGAACCGGAGGATAACCGTGAAATTAACAGTATTGGCCTTGGCTACAATGATGGGAGTCGGTGGCATGGCCGCCGGTGTTCAGGCGGCAGAAGTGCCGGAGGGGCCGCATGTCGTGACGTCGGGTACCGCCAGCGTGGACGCCGTCCCCGACATGGCGACCCTGACCTTTCAGGTTAACGCCAGCGCTAAGGATGCCGCCGGTGCCAAATCTCAGGTCGATCAGCGGGTGGCCAAATATTTTGATTTTCTCAAGCGTAGCGGCATCGACCCGCAGGATATCAGCGCCGCCAATCTGTATACCATGCCGGAGTATGAGTATCAGAAAGACGGGAAAAGCCAGCTGAAGGGATACCGCGCCGTGCGCACGGTACAGGTGACGCTGCGCCAGCTGGATAAGCTGAACAGCCTGCTGGACGGGGCGCTGAAGGCCAACCTCAATGAGATCCGCTCCGTCGAACTGGGCGTGGCCAAACCCGAGGCGTACCGTGACAAGGCGCGCCAGATGGCGATCAAGAACGCCATCTCCCAGGCGGAGTCCTTGGCGCAGGGATTCGGGGTGACGCTGGGGCCGGTCTACAGCGTCCGTTACCACGTCTCCAACTTCCAGCCGGAGCCGGTGACGCGCATGTACGCAGCGGCGCCGTCCGCCAATCAAACCTCGGCGGCACAGACCTATGAGCAGCAGACGATTCACTTCGACGATCGGGTTGAGGTGGTATTTAACCTGAGTAAATAACGGCTTGATGGTGGGCGGGATCGATCGCCGATCCCGCTCTGTCGAGACGCGCTCCCCGCGTGGAGGGGGCGTCTAGTCCTGACGCAGCACGTCGCGGCCGTGGCTTATCAGCGCATCGGTGACCCGACGCATCAGGCGGCTCTCCGGGGCAAAACGGTGCCAGTACAGCATGCGGCGCTGCACCATGCCCGGCGTCAGATCGATCAGCACCCCTTCGCGCAGTTCGCGCTCAACCTGCAGGTGCGGCAGCATACAGCAGGTGGTCCCCTGCAGCGCCAGCTGCACAAACGCTTCCGATGAGTTAACGATATGGCAGGGCACACTGCCCGGCGGCAGTTCGAAGTTCTGCTGCAGGAACGCCTGATGCATGTCGTCCAGGTGGTCGAAGGCGACCGCCGGCGCTTTAAGCAGCGATGAGCGGGTTACCCCGTTGGGGAAGTAGCGGGCGGCAAAGGCGGGAGAGGCGCAGAACAGGTAGTCCAGCGCGCCCAGACGATCCACCAGGCAGCTCGGCAGCGGCTGGGGCTGCAAACTCACCGCGCCGACCACTTCACCGCGGCGCAGCCGCTCCTGGGTGCGGCTTTCGTCCTCGACCTGCAGATTCAGGCGCAGCGGCGAGTCGGCCAGCACCGGCTTCAGGGCCGGCAGCAGCCAGGTTGCCAGGCTGTCGGCGTTGACCGCCAGCGACAGTAGCAGGGGGCCATCGCTGCTGCTGTCATTGCCCAGCCACTCCTCCTCCAGCAGTTCGACCTGGTGCAGCAGCGCCAGCAGACGCTGTCCCTGCTCGGTAGGGCGCGGTGGCACGGTGCGCACCAGCAGCGGCTGACCAAACAGGTTTTCCAACTGCTTGATGCGCTGGGAAACCGCCGACTGCGTGATGCAAAGTTTTTGTGCGGCGCGCTCAAAACCACGTTCGCGGATGACGGCGTCCAGTGCCTGCAAGGTCCGGTAGTCCGGGCGTTTCATTATGGTATTTGTCCCCTTGGTTCCATTTTTGTTATGTATAAAGCGTTATTGCTCACGTCGGGAAAACGGCGCGAACGGCCCGTCCCCCGGCGGGGGAGCCCTGTTCAGGCACCGCGTGGCGGCTGGAGGCGCTACCGTTATCGCAATATGCCACATTTTGGCGGGCGTCGCGGAGAAAATACGCGGGTGCAACGGGAAAAAAACGGAGAGTAGGCGTAAATTTACGCCGCTGCTGTGGGGTATTTACGCGGGCTGCTCTATAATAACGCACACGTTTTCGTAGCAAAGTCCATAGGATACGATATGACGCAGGATGAATTGAAAAAAGCCGTGGGCTGGGCAGCGCTGAAGTATGTGCAGCCTGGGACCATTGTTGGGGTAGGCACCGGCTCCACCGCCTCTCACTTTATTGATGCGCTGGCGACCATGAAGGGCCAGATCGAGGGTGCGGTCTCCAGCTCTGATGCCTCCACCGCCAAGCTGAAAAGCCTGGGGATCCCGGTCTTTGACCTCAACGAGGTGGATGCGTTGGATATCTACGTGGATGGGGCCGATGAGATCAACGGCGCCATGCAGATGATCAAGGGCGGCGGCGCCGCGCTGACGCGTGAGAAGATCGTGGCGGCGGTGGCCAAGACGTTCGTCTGCATCGTCGATGCCTCTAAGCAGGTCGATATTCTGGGGCACTTCCCGCTGCCGGTCGAGGTGATCCCGATGGCGCGCGCCTACGTCGCCCGCGAGCTGGTGAAGCTGGGCGGACAGCCGGTGTATCGTCAGGGCGTCCTGACCGATAACGGCAACGTGATCCTGGATGTACACAACCTGCAGATCATGGAGCCGTGCAAGCTGGAGAACGCCATTAACGCTATCGCCGGCGTCGTGACGGTGGGGCTGTTTGCCAACCGCGGCGCCGACGTGGCGCTGGTCGGCTGCGCTGATGGGGTCAAAACGCTGACCCTGTAATCGCCGCTGGGTGCCCCGCCGAGGCGGGGCGCCGTGCCCGCGGCGGACACTTTTTTCCGCTGTGGTGAAATTTGGTGACATCTATCACGGAGTTTCGCTGATTCAATTTTTCCCGCTGATACATCCCGTCTTATTAATATTTTTTGCCAGTTTATGCCCATCGCGCTATCGCCCGGATGATGCTCGTCGCCGGCCCGTCGCTTGTCGCGAGTGTAATTTTTGTTATGTTGATAAGGCGGCGCCGCGCTGCCGTAGGCGCGCAGGAACCGCGTATTTGCACACCATTTCCTTTCGGACAGTAGGGCAGATCATGGCAAAAGTTTCTTTGGACAAGGACAGAATTAAGTTTTTGCTGGTGGAGGGGGTGCATCAAAGCGCCGTCGATACGTTGCGCGCCGCCGGTTATAACAACATTGAATACCATAAGGGGGCGCTGGATGACGATGCGCTGCGCGAGGCGATCCGCGACGCCCACTTTATCGGCCTGCGCTCGCGCACGCAGCTGAGCGAGGCGATGTTTGCCGCGGCGGAAAAGCTGGTGGCGGTGGGCTGCTTTTGTATCGGAACTAACCAGGTTGATCTGGCCGCGGCGCAGCGCCGCGGTGTCCCGGTGTTTAATGCGCCATTCTCCAACACCCGCTCGGTGGCGGAGATGGTGCTGGGGGAGACCCTACTGCTGCTGCGTAATATTCCGCAGGCCAACGCGTGCGCCCACCGCGGTGAGTGGAGTAAGCAGGCGGTGGGCTGCTATGAGGCGCGCGGTAAGAAGCTGGGGATCATCGGCTATGGCCACATCGGCACGCAGCTAGGGATCCTGGCGGAAGGGATCGGGATGGACGTCTATTTTTATGACATCGAGGGCAAGCTGCCGCTGGGCAACGCGACCCAGGTGCGCCATCTTTCCGAACTGCTGAACATGAGCGACGTGGTATCGCTGCACGTGCCGGAGACCCCATCCACCCGCAATATGATTGGCGCGGCGGAGCTGGCGCGGATGAAGCCCGGCGCGATTCTGATCAACGCCGCGCGCGGTACGGTGGTGGATATCGATGCCCTGTGTCAGGCGCTGGAGAGCCGTCACCTGAGCGGGGCGGCGATCGATGTCTTTCCGACGGAGCCGGCGACCAACAGCGATCCCTTTGCCTCACCGCTGTGCCGCTTCGACAATGTCCTGCTGACGCCGCACATCGGCGGTTCGACCCAGGAGGCCCAGCAGAATATCGGCGTTGAGGTGGCGGGTAAGCTGGCGAAGTACTCCGATAACGGCTCGACCCTGTCGGCGGTGAACTTTCCGCAGGTTTCCCTGCCGATGCATGAGGATCACGTCAGCCGTCTGCTGCACACCCATGAAAACCGCCCGGGGATGCTGAATGCCATCAACCAGATCTTTGCCGAAGAGGGGGTGAATATCGCCGCTCAGTACCTGCAGACCACCCCGACCATCGGCTATGTGGTGATCGACGTGGAAACGGAGACCGAGCGGGCGGAGGCGGCGCTGCAGCGCATGCGCGTGATCCCCGGCACCGTGCGCGCTCGCCTGCTGTACTAAGCGGCGCCGGCGTCGGGCCAGCGATAGTGGGCCCGCGGGGTGATGATCTCCGGCAGCGGCACGTCCCAGGCGGCAACGGGCAGGGCCGCGACGCGCTGGCAGTCGTGGGCCAGACCGATGGGGTAGGGGCCAGCGCCGAGGCGGTGGCGTTGCTGCCACCCCTGCAGCGTGCGATCGTAAAAGCCGCCGCCCATGCCAAGTCGGTGTCCCCGTCGGTCGAAGGCCACCAGCGGGGTCAGGAGCAGATCCAGCCGGGCTAGGGGAATAATCCGGGTGACGTCTAGGCGCGGCTCGGCGATGCCAAAGCGGTTGCGGCACATCGGGGTCTCCGGGGTATATTCCAGAAACAGCAGGTGACCGGGGCTGAACGGATGTAACCGCGGCAGGGCGATCCGGTGGCCGCGCTGCCACAGAGCGTGGATCAGCGGTTGGGTATCCGGCTCGCCGTCAAAGGGTAAATAGAGCGCGATATGTTGGGGCTGGCTCAGTCGCGGCAGCGTCAGCAGGCGATCTTTGAGCGCAAGGGCGGCCTGATTCTGCTGATCGAGGGAAAGCGAGCGGCGCAGCGTACGTAGGCGATGACGAAACTGATGACGGGAAGATAACGCAGGTTCCTGGAACATGGAGCTGACTCCGCGGCAGGACTGGCGTTTTAGGGAATCTCCGAGGTGCCGTAGCAGGCTGTAACCCTTGAACCCGGGGTTCAAGGTGAACATAACGTCACAACTTTAAGGCTTCTCGGAGACCGAGCCTGCTCACCGGTTGTGGAGCGCCACATTCTTAAGGTTTGAAATATCGGCTCAGGGGACTGGCCCGCGCACGAACACCTCAGAGAAATTTGAAATCTTGCTGCTTTGTTACTGTTTATACTAACACAACTTTCGCTTTATGGAACGGCTTTCTTTGTAAATATTGTTGTATAATCAGTAAGTTAATTTTTACTCAAAAGAGGTTCCGGGACGCTCGGTGATGCGTCCTTGCTCCAGCAACGCCTGCTCTATCGTCTGCTGCAGCATGCGGATCCGTTGCTCCATATTGGCGGCATAATCGCGAGTTTTCAATCGCTCTTGCGCCAGTTCGTGACATACGTTCAATGCCGCGATAAAGACCAACTGCTCCGTATTGGTGACTCTAGTGCGAACTTTCAGATCTTGCAACCGCTGATTCAGATCCTCTGCGGCCTGGTTTAAGGCATCCAGTTGTTCTGGCGGACAATTAACACGCAGTGCGCGGCCAAAAATTTGAATATCTACCGGTTGTGCAGACATACTATCTTCCTGCTAGGTTTTGCGCCGCGTTCCACTGTAGAACGCTGTGGGCGCTAACTATATCTACCCCGCTATGCAGTGACAAGCCCTCGGCTTGCGATACGGCCCTTTCTGGTATAGCGACTCATCTTGGTGGTAGCATAACACGAACTTTATCAGCCAACGATGACCAATACGTATGTCTACAGAGAATAGCCTGGCGGATTACGCCACCCTGACGCAGGCCCTGCAGCAGCAGGGCGTGGCGCTGACCGCCGCCGAAATGCACGGATTACTCAGCGGCCTGCTGTGCGGCGGCAATCGCGATGACAGCTGGCTGACGCTGGTGCACGATCTGACCAACGAAGGCACGGCGTTTTCCCTGAGCCTGTCGCAGCCGCTGCAGGCGCTGTATGGGCAGACGCGCGGCGCGCTGGAGGGCGATGAGTTCGCCTTCCAACTGCTGCTGCCGGGCGAGGATGACGCCTCGGTATTCGTCCGCGCCGATGCGCTGGCCGGGTGGGTGAACCATTTCTTGCTGGGGCTGGGCATGATGCAAGCCAAGCTGGGACAGGTTAAAGGCGACGTGGGCGAATCCATCGACGATCTGCGTAGCATCGCTCAGCTGGGCTACGACGAGGATGAAGATCAGGAGGCGCTGGCCCACTCTCTGGAGGAGGTTGCGGAGTATGTCCGCATGGCCGCCATGCTGTGCCACGGCGAGTTCAGCCGCCGCGGGGCGCCAGCGTCCGACGCGCCCCGCCTGCACTGATCGGCGCGGCTGACGGATGAGCGGCGGCGGGACCGTCGGTGCCGTCGGCGGAGCGTCGCCGTTGTGGATGCGTATTGATCGCGCGCATTATTGCGGGATACGGCCTGGACGTATCCCGTTTTAATAACCGGTTTGTATTATGGAGACAGGGTGCAGCCGCCGGGCTGCCCTGCCGTTTGACCCGCCTATTGTCAGGAGATGGATATGACCCCGCAAGAGTATCAGCGTCGCCGTCAGGCGCTGCTGGCCAAAATGCAACCGGGCAGCGCCGCACTGTTTTTCGCGGCGCCGGTCCGCTGCCGCAATGCCGAAAACGAATACCCCTATCGCCAGAACAGCGATTTCTGGTACCTATGCGGATTCAATGAGCCGGAGGCGCTGCTGGTGCTGATTAAAAGCGCCGACAACCATAGCCACAGCGTGCTGTTCAATCGGGTGCGAGACGTCACGGCAGAGGTTTGGTTTGGCCGTCGTCTGGGACAAGAGGCGGCGCCGGCGCGGCTGAATATCGATCGCGCTCTGCCGTACGGCGACGTGGAGGAGCAACTGCCGCTGCTGCTCAACGGTCTGGACGTGGTGTATCACGCGCAGGGCATGTATGACTTCGCCGATGCGATGCTCTTTTCCGCGCTGGAGACGCTGCGCCGCGGCGCCCGTCAGAGCCTGCGTGCGCCCGCGACCCTGACGGACTGGCGGCCTTGGGTGCATGAGATGCGGCTGTTCAAGTCGGCGGAGGAGATCGCCGTCATGCGGCGCGCCGCCGAGATCACCGCACAGGGCCATACCCGGGCGATGGAGAAGTGCCGTCCGGGGATGTATGAGTATCAGCTGGAGGGCGAGCTGCTGCACGAGTTCAACCGACACGGCGCGCGGGCCCCCTCCTTCAATACCATCGTGGGCAGCGGCGAGAACGCCTGTATCCTGCATTACACTGAAAACGAAAGTGAAATGAAAGAGGGCGATCTGGTGCTGGTGGATGCCGGCGCCGAGTTCCGCCACTATGCCGGCGATATCACCCGAACCTTCCCGGTCAGCGGCCGCTTTAGCGAGCCCCAGCGTCAGATTTATCAGCTGGTGCTGGCGTCGATGGCGGCGGGGCTTGAGTACTATCGTCCCGGCAGCAGCCTGCGCGAGGCGCAGGAGGCCACGGTGCAGATGATGGTGACCGGCCTGGTGGCGCTGGGGATCCTGCAGGGAGAGGTCGAGCAGCTGATCGCGCAGCAGAAGCATCGGGCGTTCTTTATGCACGGCCTCGGGCATTGGCTGGGGCTGGATGTCCACGACGTTGGCGACTATGCGACGCCGGCGCGCGATCGTACGCTGGAGCCGGGAATGGTGCTGACCTGCGAGCCGGGGCTGTATATCGCACCCGATGCCGATGTGCCGCTGGCCTATCGCGGCATCGGGGTGCGGATTGAGGATGATGTGCTGATCACCGAGGCGGGCTGCGAGATCTTGACCGAGGGCGTCGTGAAATCGGTCGAGGCGATCGAAGCACTGATGGCGGCGGCGCGGGCGCGGGAATGAGCATCATCATCGCCGGCGGCGGCATGGCGGGCGCGACGCTGGCGCTGGCGCTGTCGGCGTTGAGCGGCGGGCGCTGTGCGGTAACGCTGGTGGAGGCAGTCGCTCCCGGCGCCGATGCGCACCCCGGATTTGACGCCCGCGCCATCGCGCTGGCCCACGGTACCTGTCAGCAGCTGGCGCAGATCGGCGTCTGGCCGGCGCTGGCCTCCTGCGCGACCGCGATTCGTCAGGTGCAGATAAGCGACCGCGGCCACGGCGGAGCGCTGTGGCTGGACGCCGATGCGTACGATCTCCCCGCGCTGGGGCAGGTGATCCCGCTGCATCAGGCCGGCACCCGTCTGTTTCGGCTGTTGGCGTCGGCGCCGGGTGTGACGCTGCTCTGTCCGGCGACGCTGGCGCGGGTGGAGCGTCGCGTCGACGGCGTGACGGCCTGGCTGGCGGATGGCCGTTGCTTACAGGGACGGCTATTGGTGGCCGCCGACGGAGCCTCATCGCCTCTGGCGCAGATGTGCGGCATGGGGTGGCACAGCGAGGCGTATGAGCAGACGGCGCTGATCGCCACGCTGGCTACCCGCGAGGTGCACCGTGGACGCGCCTTTGAGCGTTTTACGCCGGACGGGCCGCTGGCGCTGCTGCCGATGGCGGAGGGGCGGAGCACGCTGGTCTGGTGTCTGCCGCCGGCGCAGGCGGCACAGGCGATGCTGTGGGATGATGCCTCGTTTCTGCATCATCTGCAGCAGGCCTTTGGCTGGCGCCTGGGGCGCTTGACGCACTGCGGCCGGCGCGATAGCTACCCGCTGAGCCTACGTCGGGCGCACGGGCATATCGGCTACCGTCTGGCGCTGGTCGGCAATGCGGCGCAGACGCTGCACCCGATTGCTGGGCAAGGATTTAACCTGGGGTTGCGCGATGTGATGACGCTGGCGGAGACCCTGAGTGATGCGCTGCGGCGCGGGGAGGATCCCGGCGCCTATCGGACGCTGGCGCGCTATCAAGGGCGGCGTCAGCCCGACTGCGCGGCGACTGTTGCGCTGACCGACTGTCTGGTGCGGCTGTTCGCCAACCGTCTGCCGCCGCTGGCGGTCGGGCGTAATCTGGGACTGATGGCGCTGGCGCTGACGCCGCCGCTGCGCACACCGCTGGTGCGGCGCACGCTGGGTCAGGTCGCCCGTTAGTCCGCCGTTGCTGGGGAAACAGGAAGCTATGCAATCATTCGATATTATTGTTGTCGGCGGCGGTATGGTCGGTCTGGCGCTGGCCAATGCCCTGTCCGGCAGCGGGCTGCGCATCGCGGTGGTCGAGCCGCGTGCGCCGGCACCAACGACCGTGCGGCGGGTGTCCGCGCTGAATATCGCCAGCGAGCGTCTACTACAGCAGCTGGGCGTCTGGCCTCAGATCCTGGCGCAGGGTGCCGCGCCCTGTCGCGGCATGGCGGTATGGGAGGCGGACAGCTTTGGTCGTATCGCCTTTGACGCCGCGGACTATGGGCATCTCCACCTGGGCCACATCGTGGAGAACCAGGCGGTACAGACGGCGCTGTGGCAGCGGGCCGAGCAGGATAAGGGGATCACTTTGATGACGCCGGCGACCCTTGCGCAGGTGGCCTGGGGAGAGAGTGAGGCGTTTGTGACGCTGGATAACGGGACGATGCTCAGCGCGCGGCTGCTGGTCGGCGCCGACGGTGCCCACTCGGCCCTGCGCCGTCAGGCCGACGTACCGCTGACGTTCTGGGACTACCAGCATCATGCGCTGGTGGCGACGATCCGCTGTGAGCAGCCCCATGACCAGATCGCGCGTCAGATCTTTCACCCGCAGGGGATCCTGGCGTTTTTACCGCTGCGGGATCCCAACCTGTGCTCTATCGTGTGGTCGCTGCCGCCGCAGGAGGCACAGCGCATGTACGCGGCCGCGCCGCCGCTGTTTGAGCGTGCGCTGACCATCGCCTTCGATCATCGGCTTGGCCGCTGCCAGTGCGTCGGCGAACGGGCGCTGTTTCCCTTGCAGGGGCGCTATGCCCGCAGCTTTGCCGGACACCGCTTGGCCCTGATGGGGGATGCGGCGCACACCGTGCATCCGCTGGCCGGTCAGGGGGTTAATCTGGGGTTGATGGATGCGGCGGAGCTGGCGGGTGAGCTGTGCCGCCTGCAGGCCCAGGGCAAGGACATCGGACACCATCTGTATCTGCGCCGCTATGAGCGTCGGCGCAAGCACAGCGCCGCCGTGATGCTGGCGGCGATGCAGGGGTTCCGCGATCTGTTCGCCGGGGCCAACCCGGCGAAGAAACTGCTGCGTGACCTGGGGCTGACGCTGGCCGATCGCCTGCCGGGGGTGAAGCCTCAGCTGGTGCGCCATGCCATGGGACTGGCGGATCTGCCTGCGCTGCTGCGGGCGGCGCCGTCGGACGAATAAAGATCGGGCGCCTCGCCCGCGGATGCCCTCCGCGGGTGAAATATTCTAATCCTATCCCCGCCGTTTGAATTAGTTTTTCTCATCTCCCCGTTTTTTATCCCTGCTGTTTTCTGCTTTCCTTAATCTGTTAAGGTTATACATAGGCAATAAAAATGCAGCAACTATGTTAATTTTGTGCTGATGTGCGCATTTTTTCAGCAAGATATTCTGCATTATCATCCTATCGTCCCGGCGGGGTTAGCGTTGTTACGCCTATTTTATCTTATGGTTAATTCGCTGTTTCAGTGATACCGTCGGGCAGAGATGTATCGATTGCGCGCCGCGGAGGGGCCGCGGCGGCGCGAGCGCAGCCGCTTACGGCCGCATACTCAGTCGAGGATGAGAATGGCAAAACAGACGGTGCTTTATGATCAACATGTGGCCGACGGGGCGCGCATGGTGGATTTTCATGGCTGGATGATGCCGCTGCACTATGGCTCCCAGCTGGAGGAGCACCATGCGGTGCGCAGCGATGCCGGGATGTTTGATGTTTCCCATATGACCATCGTGGATCTGCACGGGGTCAGGGTACGAGAGTTCCTGCGCCATCTGTTGGCCAACGATGTGGCGCGCCTGACACAGCCGGGTAAGGCGCTGTACAGCGCGATGCTGAACGCCAGCGGCGGGGTGATCGACGATCTGATCGTCTACTTTCTGATGGATCAGCAGTTTCGTCTGGTGGTCAACTCGGCGACCCGCGAGCGGGATTTAGCCTGGATTGGCGAGCATGCGCTTGCCTTTGGCGTTGAGCTGCGCGAGCGGCGCGATCTGGCGCTGATCGCGGTGCAGGGACCAACGGCCCGTCAGCGGGTGGATGCGCTGCTAACGCCGGCGCAGCGTCAGACGATCGCCGGGATGCAACCCTTCTTCGGCCGTCAGGCGGGATCGCTGTTTATCGCCACCACCGGCTACACCGGGGAGGATGGCTATGAGATAGCGCTACCGCAGGAGGCGGCGGCGGCCTTCTGGCAGCGGCTGGTACAGGCGGGCATCAGGCCCTGCGGGCTGGCCGCCCGCGACACGCTGCGTCTGGAGGCCGGAATGAACCTGTATGGTCAAGAGATGGATGAGCGGATCTCGCCGCTGGCGGCCAACATGGGCTGGACCATCGCCTGGGCGCCGCCGGAGCGTGACTTTATTGGCCGGGCGGCGCTGGAGCGTCAGCAGGGCCAGCATCCTGAACAGCTGGTCGGGCTGGTGATGCGGGAGAAAGGGGTGCTGCGGGCGGGCATGACGATCCGTTTCCGCGATGGACAGGGGAACGCCTGTCAGGGGACGATCACCAGCGGCTCGTTCTCGCCGACGCTGGGGTGCAGCATCGCCCTGGCGCGGGTACCGCAGGGGATCAGCGGCGAGGCGTGGGTCGAGATTCGCGGTCGCGAGCTGGCGCTCAGCGTGGTGAAACCGGGCTTTGTTCGTTACGGCCGCAGCCTGATCCCGTCCGTCGATGCGGCGGCGATAGGCAACTAACCAAGTGAAGCAACACATAACTCTAGGAGAGGATGGCGATGAGCAATGTGCCGACAGAGTTGAAGTATACCGCGTCCCATGAGTGGGTACGCGCGGAGGCAAACGGGGTCTTTTGCGTCGGGATCACCGATCATGCCCAGGGGCTGCTGGGCGATATGGTGTTTGTGGATCTGCCGGAGGTAGGGGCGCACATCGACACCGGCGCGGAGTGCGCGGTGGCCGAGTCGGTCAAGGCGGCGTCGGACATCTACAGCCCGCTGGCGGGGGAGATCGTGGCCGTAAACGGTTCACTGGAGGAGGCGCCGGAGCAGGTCAACGCAGCGCCCTATGATGAGGGCTGGCTGTTCCGTATCCGGGCCGACGATCCCGCCGAGTTTGCGGCGCTGCTCAGCGCCGAAGGGTATCTGGCCGCGCTGGACGAATAAGCGCGTGACCGCCGGGCCGCCCCAGTGGCGGCCTTTTCGTATGATTTGCCGGGCGCCGGGCTGCGGCGCGATCCAGGAATGCGTAAGCCATGACTCAGACCCTTACTCAGCTTGAAAACAGTGACGCTTTTATTGCCCGCCATATCGGCCCCACGCTGGAGGAGCAGCAGCAGATGTTGGCGCAGATTGGTGCAGCGGATCTCGATACGCTGCTGGCGCACATCGTCCCGGCGGATATTCAGCTGCCCGCCGCGCCGCCCATCGGCGCCGCCTGCAGCGAGCAGCAGGCGCTGGACGAGCTGCGGGCGATCGCCGCGCAAAACCAGTGCTACAGATCGTTTATCGGCATGGGCTATTACGGCGTGCAGACGCCGCCGGCCATCCAGCGCAACATGCTGGAGAACCCCGGCTGGTATACCGCCTATACCCCTTATCAGCCGGAGGTATCCCAGGGGCGTCTGGAGGCGCTGCTTAACTTTCAGCAGATGACGCTGGATCTGACCGGGCTGGAGCTGGCCTCGGCGTCGCTGCTTGACGAGGCGACCGCCGCCGCCGAGGCGATGGCGCTGGCGCGGCGCGCCAGCCGCCTGAAGCAGGCCAATACGTTCTTTATCGCGCAGGATGTGCACCCGCAGACCATCGACGTGGTCTGTACCCGGGCCGCGACCTGCGGGGTTGAGGTGATCATCGATGATGCCCGGCGGGCGGCGGATCACCGCGATCTGTTCGGGGTGCTGCTGCAGCAGGTCGGCACGCAGGGCGAGCTGCATGACTATCGTGCGCTGATGGACTCCCTGCGCGAGCGCGGGGTGATCACCTGCATGGCGGCCGATCCGCTGGCGCTGGTGCTGCTGGAGGCGCCGGGGCGTCAGGGAGCCGACGTGGTGTTTGGCTCCGCTCAACGCTTTGGCGTGCCGATGGGCTACGGTGGCCCCCACGCCGCCTTCTTTGCCTGTCGCGAGGCGTTTAAGCGCGCCATGCCGGGGCGGATTATCGGCGTCGCGCGGGATGCCGCCGGGGAGCCGGCCCTGCGCATGGCGATGCAGACGCGTGAACAGCATATCCGGCGGGAAAAGGCCAACTCCAACATCTGTACTTCGCAGGTGCTGCTGGCCAATATCGCCGGTATGTATGCGGTGTATCACGGTCCGCAGGGGCTGCGGCGCATTGCCGAACGGGTTCACCGCCTGGCGGATATTCTGGCGCTCGGCCTGCAGCAAAAGGGGATGACGCTGCGCAACCACCGCTGGTTCGATACCCTGACGGTGGCGGTGCCCGACAAGGGGGCGGTGCTGGCGCGGGCCCTCGGCTTTGGCATCAACCTGCGCGGCGATCTGGATGGCGCGGTCGGCATCAGCTTTGACGAGTGCAGCACGCGCGACGATCTGGAGGCGCTGTTTACCATCCTGCTCGGAGACGGCCATGCGCTGAATATCGATACCCTGGATACGCTGGCGCAGGAGGCCTGCGAAGGCAGCATTCCGGCGGCGCTGCTGCGCCGCGAGCCGATCCTGACGCATCCGGTGTTCAACCGCTATCACAGCGAAACCGCCCTGATGCGCTATATGCACGCGCTGGAGCGGCGCGATCTGGCGCTGAATCAGGCGATGATCCCGCTGGGCTCCTGTACCATGAAGCTGAATGCCGCCGCCGAGATGATCCCGATCACCTGGCCCGAATTCGCCGCGCTGCACCCGTTCTGTCCGCCGGAGCAGGCGCAGGGCTACCGGCTTCTGCTGAGCCAGCTGGCGGAGTGGCTGGTGCAGCTGACGGGGTATGACGCCGTCTGTCTACAGCCCAACTCCGGCGCACAGGGGGAGTATGCCGGTCTGCTGGCGATCCGCCGCTATCATGAAAGCCGGGGCGAGGGGCAGCGTACTCGCTGCCTGATCCCGGCCTCGGCCCACGGCACCAACCCGGCCTCGGCGCAGATGGCCGGGATGGAGGTCGAGGTAGTGGCGTGTGATGAGCAGGGCAATATCGATCTGCACGATCTGCGTGAGCGGGCGCGGCAGGCGGGGGAGCGCCTGGCGGCGATCATGGTGACCTACCCCTCGACCCACGGCGTATATGAAGAGACCATTCGCGAGGTGTGCCAGATAGTGCATCAGTACGGTGGTCAGGTGTACCTGGACGGCGCCAACATGAACGCGCAGGTCGGGATCACCACGCCCGGCTATATCGGCGCCGATGTCTCGCACCTGAATCTACATAAAACCTTCGCCATCCCGCACGGCGGCGGCGGGCCGGGAATGGGGCCGATCGGCGTCAAGGCTCACCTGGCGCCCTTTGTTCCCGGCCACCGGGTGGTGCAGCTGGCCGGCCTGACCACCCGCCAGGGCGCGGTCAGCGCCGCACCGTTCGGCAGCGCATCCATTCTGCCCATCAGCTGGATGTATATTCGCATGATGGGGGCCGATGGGCTGCGCGGCGCCAGCGCGGTGGCGATCCTGAACGCTAACTATATCGCCCGCCGTCTGGGGGCGGTCTACCCGGTGCTGTACCGCGGGAAGACGGGCTATGTGGCCCACGAGTGTATCCTGGATCTGCGCCCGCTGAAGGCGCGCAGCGGCATCAGCGAAATGGATATCGCCAAGCGTCTGATCGACTATGGCTTCCACGCACCGACCATGTCCTTCCCGGTCGCCGGTACGCTGATGGTCGAACCGACGGAGTCGGAGAATAAGGCCGAACTGGATCGCTTTATCGCTGCCATGCTGGCGATTCACGATGAGATCGCGCGCGTTGAGGCCGGTGAGTGGCCGCTGCAGGATAACCCGTTGGTCAATGCGCCCCACACCCAACGAGAGCTGGTGGGCGAGTGGCATCACCCCTATGGGCGTGAGCTGGCGGTGTTTCCCACGCCGCAGACGCGGGATAACAAGTACTGGCCGGCGGTGAAGCGCCTGGATGATGTCTATGGCGATCGCCATCTGCAGTGCTCCTGTCCGCCGCTGAGCGACTGGGCATAGGTTATCCCACGCGGGCGGGCGATCGGTGACGGTCGCCCGCTTTTTTTGCACGGCTTCCGCGCGCCGGATCGATGGCGCACCCGGTTCTCCCGGGGCGTGTCCGCTTTTTATGAACATTTTATGTATGAAATATTCTAATTTATTATCCAGTGGATAACGAACGACGCATCTGGCGCTTTTGTATTAAAAATCAATTAAAATCATTTTATTACATTTTGATCGTCTGTTATTACTTGCGCTAATCATCACTTTTATTCATGCGTTGATCGGCGATTTCCCCGGCTGGCCAGGGGGGTAAAGTGTGATAGAGTTCTCATCGTGAAATGTTGCCATTGCGGAGAGGCGTTTTTCTCCGCCCGCCGGCAGCGTACCGCTCCCGCGTTTATCCGGTTTATGTTACCGCGCCCGTTTGCCGGGCGACGGCGGCGTACTATTCCCGTTTAAACGTCCAATACACCGACAGGCAAAAATAAAAACGGGTAATGTCAGGTATGGAACTTTTGGCACAGTGTGTGAACCGCATCAATAGTCTGTTGTGGAATGAGCTATTGATTTTTTTACTCTGCGGCACGGGGATCTATTACACCCTGCGTCTGGGCTTTATTCAGATCCGGCATTTCGGCTCCGGCTTTCGCGCGCTGTTCGGTGGTATGTCTCTGTCCGGTGATAAGGCGGACAAGCAGGGGATGAGCTCATTCCAGGCGGTCGCCACGGCCATCGCGGGCCAGGTGGGGACCGGGAACCTGGCCGGTCCGGCGACGGCGATCGTCGCCGGTGGTCCGGGCGCTATTTTTTGGATGTGGGTCTCCTCATTCCTGGGGATGGCGACGATTTATGCCGAGGCCATTCTGGCGCAGAAATATAAGTCTTTTGATAAACAGGGACACGTTGTCGGCGGCCCAGCTTATTACATTGAGAAAGGGCTGAACTGTAAATGGCTGGCTGCGTTGTTTTCCGTGCTGATTATTTTTGCGCTGGGTTTTATCGGCAACATGGTGCAGTCCAACTCGATCGCCGCCGCCTTTGAGGGGTCGCTGGGCGTTCCGGGCTGGATCGTCGGGGTGGTTCTGGCCGTGCTGACCGGTGGGGTTATCATGGGCGGGCTGCGCAGTATCGCCTCCTTCACGGAGAAGGTGGTGCCGACCATGGCGGTATTTTATCTGGTCGGCGCGCTGCTGATCCTGGGCCTGAACGCCCACTATATTCTGCCGGCGTTCAAGGCCATCTTCGTGGCGGCCTTCAACCCACAGGCGGTGCTGGGCGGCGGCGCGGGGATCGCTATCCAGCAGGCGATGCGTTTCGGTATTGCCCGCGGCCTGTTCTCGAACGAGGCCGGGATGGGATCAACGCCGCATGCCCACGCGGTGGCCAAGGTGAAACACCCGGAGCAGCAGGGCTTTATCGCCATGATGGGGGTGTTCGTGGTGTGCGTGATCGTCACCCTGACGGCGCTGGTGATCATCACCTCTGGCATGGCGATGTGGCAGCAGGGTGGGCAGGCGCAGGCCTCTTTCCTCGGCGTATTTTCAGGCCAGGGGATTGCTGTGACCCAGCAGGCGTACTCCTATGTTTATGGTCACTTTGGCAGCCTGTTTATTTCCGCCTCACTGTTCTTCTTCGCGTTCTCGACCATCATTGGCTGGTACTACTATGCGGAGACCAACGTGCGCTATCTGTTTAACTCGCAGAAGGCGGTGCGGGTGTATCAGCTGCTGGTGGTCGTCTTTATCTTCATCGCCTCTTTCTTCCACGTGGAGCTGGTGTGGAATATGGCCGATATGTTCAACGGCCTGATGGTGCTGCCGAACCTCGCGGCGCTGCTGCTGCTGTCGCCGGTGGTGATCCGTCTGACCCGCGAGATCGGCCAGCGCCGCCACGGTAGCGCGGTCGCCGAAGGCGAATGACCTAGTCGGGCGTTAGCATCACGGCGGCAGGGGGCTCCTCTGCCGCCGTTTTACTTAGAGGTACAGATAGATAGCGAAGAAGTGACAGGCGCTGCCGCCGAGGACAAAGGCATGCCAGATGGCATGATTGTAGGGAATGCGCCGGCAGACGTAGAAGATAACCCCCAGGGTATACACGATCCCCCCAGCGCCAGCAGCGCGATCCCCGCGCCGGAGAGGCGCATCGCCAGCTGATAAATCACGATTAGCGAGAGCCAGCCCATGGTCAGATAGGTGATCAGCGAGACGATCTTAAAGCGGTGGGCGAAGGCCAGCTTAAACAGGATCCCCAGCAGCGCCAGCGTCCAAATTACCGCCATCAGCCCGCGCGCCAGCGGTGAATCCAGCCCGATCAGTAAAAAGGGGGTATAGGTTCCGGCGATCAGCAGATAGATGGCGCAGTGGTCAAAAACTTTCAGCCAGCGCTTGGCCGCCCGGTTAGGGATGGCGTGGTAGAGGGTCGAGGCCAGAAACAGCAGGATCATGCTGCCGCCGTACAGGCTGTAGCTGGTAATGGCCATCGCGCTGGCGCCGCTGCCGACGGCCTGTACCAGCAGCAGAACCAGCCCGACGATCCCCAGAATAAAACCGATGCCGTGGCTGATGCTATTGGCGATCTCTTCGGTCAGAGAGTACCCCGGTTGCAGCGGGGAAGCGGTTGTCATCATCGTATGATCTCACGCAGCGAAGCCCGATCCACGTCGGACTTAGGTAAGCCGGGGACATGCCTCCCAGCTCCAGGTCATTCCGCCAGCGACGGAACGACCTAGAGTAGCTGAGAATGATTCCAGTGTACACGTGTACGCTAAAAAAGCGGCGCGGCGCGCGGCCATATAATGAGAGTTGATGTGCTTAAAATCACAAATAGTCACCGTGATTATTACTTTTACAACAGCGGATCGCCGCCGTCAGGGCCACTTTTTGCCGCTGCGCGGGGGATTGTCGGGGGTTATGGCTATCTTGTTGAATTTATTAAACTGATTTTTAAACAAAAAAGAGATCTTCTGCACGGAAAACGTCCAACTCATTAATTTGATGAGAATCTCAATTAATGTATTATTCCTGCGTCGTTTTTCTCCGCAATCGTGAACGCAATCGATTACGCTTTTTAAAAAACTCTTACTTGATCACAGTTTTCTGTATCCGTTTATTTCTATAATGCGCCAGGCCAACGAGCGGGCGTTCGCGCGAGTGATGGCTGATTTGTGGCGATGTTGACATGTTGTCGTTGTCTCCCTCTGCGCGGGGAGCTTTTTAAGGTAAGTGGCACTCATATGAAAAAAACAATTTTAGCTGCGGGCGCTCTGCTGTCCTGTCTCTCCACCAGCGTCACGGCAACGGCGGCGGACAATAACGGCGAGTATCTTTCCGACTGGTGGCATCAGAGCGTGAACGTGGTGGGTAGCTACCATACTCGCTTTGGGCCGTTCCGTACCAATGATGTGTACCTGGAGTACGAAGCCTTTGCCAAGAAGGACTGGCTCGATTTTTATGGCTATGTTGACGTACCGAAGTTCTTCGGCGCCGGCAACACGGTCGATAAGGGGATCTGGGATAAAGGCTCCCCGCTGTTTATGGAGATCGAGCCGCGCTTCTCTATCGATAAGCTGACCGGCTTGAACCTGGGCTTCGGTCCGTTCAAAGAGTGGTACTTCGCTAACGACTATGTCTTTGACATGGGGCGTAACAGCGATAGCCGCCAGAATACCTGGTATATGGGTCTGGGGACCGACATTGATACCGGTCTGCCGATGGGCCTGTCGCTGAACGTGTACGGCAAGTACCAGTGGGAAAACTACGGTGCAGCCAACGAGAATAGCTGGGACGGCTACCGCGTGAAGGTGAAGTACTTCGTGCCGTTGACCGAGCTGTGGGGCGGCAACCTGAACTATATCGGTTTCACCAACTTTGACTTCGGCTCCCGTCTGGGCGACAAGTCCGGGGTCGGCAGCAACGGCAATCAGCTGCGCTCCAATAACTCCATCGCCTCCAGCCATATTTTGGCGCTGAACTACACCCACTGGCACTACTCCGTGGTGGCTCGTTACTTCCATAACGGCGGCCAGTGGAAAGAGGGTGCCGCGCTGGGTGAAGATCTGCATCCGACCGGCTGGGGTTACTACCTGGTGGTGGGGTACAACTTCTAATCCCACGCCATGTCTGCATCAGGGCCCCGCTGCGACGGGGCCTTTTTCATGGCTAAAAAGAGGAAGGCGCGCAGGAAAACGAGCTGTTTTTCTGTGCCGCGTTTTACGCCATGATGTCGGGATTGTGCGGCGAACTTTCTGGCCTAAGGAGCTATCATGACCCGACACCTCAGCAAGGATACCCAACTGTGCATGTCGCTGGCGGCGCGCCCGGGAAACTTTGGCACCCGCTTTCATAACTACCTGTATGACGCGCTGGATCTGGATTATCTGTATAAGGCCTTCACCACCTGCGATATCGTCGCCGCTATCGGCGGCGTCAGGGCGCTGGGTATCCGCGGCTGCGCTATCTCCATGCCGTTTAAGGAGGCGGTGATCCCGCTGGTGGATGAGATGGATGCCTCGGCCGCCGGGATCGGATCGGTGAATACCCTCGTCAATACGGAGGGCTGGCTGAAGGCCTATAACACCGATTATATCGCCATCGCCCAGCTGCTGCGCCAGTATGCGCTCGATCCCACCATGTGCTTTGCCCTGCACGGCAGCGGCGGCATGGCCAAGGCGGTCGCCTGCGCGCTGCGGGACGCGGGGTTTACCCGTGGCTATATCGTGGCGAAAAACGCCGAGTCCGGTCAGCGTCTGGCCGCGCAGTATGGCTATACCTGGTACCGAGAGCTGCCGGTGCAGGCGCCGGCCGAGCTGCTGATCAACGCCACGCCGGTGGGGATGCTCGGCGGCGAGTTTGCCAGCGCGCTGTCATTTCATCCCGCGCTTATCGCGCAGGCCCGCGCGGTGTTTGAGGTGGTGGCCATACCGATAGCGACGCCGCTGGTTCAGGCGGCGCGGGCGGCGGGCAAAACGGTGATCACCGGGGCCGAGGTGTTCGCCATCCAGGCGGTGGAGCAGTTTGTCCTGTATACCGGCATTCGGCCGGAGCACGGGCTATTTTTACAGGCCGCCGCCCACGCCCGGGGAGAGTGACGCCCGACCGCGGGCGTCGGCTGTGTCGGGCGCGATGGAGGCTATTCCGGTTGATCCGCGATGCGATAGGGCAGGGGCGACAGCGCGAGCTGGCTCCGCGCATCGTCGCGTACCCGTAGTACGCTGTCTGCCGGGAGATCGCTGCTCAGCACCGCCTGCAGGTAGATGTCGCCGTCGGCCAGCCGCTGTGCCGCCAGCACCGTACCGCTGCGCCGCCAGCTGTCGCCCAGACGCAGCTCCAGATCTTCGCTGGCGTGCGGTAGCCGTTCTGCGCTACCGCGCAGCCAGAACAGCGCCCGCCGGTTGGCGCCGCGGTATTTGGCCCGCGCCACCATCTCCTGGCCGCTGTAGCATCCCTTGGTAAACGAGATCCCGCCCAGCGCCTGCAGGTTTACGGCCTGGGGGAGGAACCGATCGCAGCTGGGCTCATCGATGATCGGGAGCCCGGCTTCGATATCCAGCGCCAGCCACTGGGCGCTATCCGCCAGGCGTGCGCGCGCGGCCAGCGGGGTGAGGAGCCGCGCCGCTTCATCCGCATCATCGCAGATCAGCAGGTAGCGCGGCTGCGGCCAGGCCATATAGAGCAGATGGCTACGGCCGGCCTGCAGCAGCGGCGCATCGGCGTCCGGCAGCCGCGGGAAGAGTGTGCCGAGGGCCTCGCTGGCCTGCGCGCCGGCGACGCCCAGCAGCACTGCCGTCTCATCGCTGGCGATGCTGACCTTGGCAAATACCGCATACTTTTTCAGCTCCAGCGTCTGCAGGGTGGCCACGCTGCGGCGCAGCAGATAGGTGAAGCCGTCGCCGCGGCGCAGCAGGCGCAGGCTGCTCCACAGCTTGCCTTGGGCGTCGCAGTGGCCGCACAGCGTATGCTGCGTGGCGGTCAGCGCCAGCACGTCGGCGGTAAGCTGCCCCTGTAGGTAGCTTGGCGCATCCGGGCCGCTGACGTTGATCGGCAGCCAGTCATCCAACCGTATCAGGGTCAGGGGAAGGTGCTCTGCGGCCAGAGGCGGCTGCGGGGAGAAGGGGGCGTTAAGGTTCATGAGAGTTCCCTGTAAGGTCATACCGGACGTAGTGACCATGGTAAGAAAGCTCGCCCGCAATGCCAATGGTTAATTGCGCTCGATGTGGTTACGTTCAGAAACTGGGCGGTCTCGGCATGAGGTGTTGCGTAACACATTGCAAATCCTGAATAAAAAAGCACGAATAACAAATATTATCCGTGGCAGCGTGGGCAAAATATGACAGAGTGTTAAGGGATTTTCTAAATCAAACGGGTTTTCGCGCTAGAATAAGAGTCAGATTGGCGCGGGATACCGCCAGCGATGCCGGCGTGTGGGCCGGCGTCCCGTCAGTTACCAAATAGAAAACGAAGTCGGAGTGGATGAGTCATGGATATCAATAATAAAGCGCGGGTTCACTGGGCGTGCCGCCGCGGAATGCGCGAGCTGGATATCGCGATTATGCCTTTCTTTGAACATGAGTATGATGCGCTTAACGATGCCGATAAACAGACCTTTGTCCGCCTGCTGGCCTGCGACGATCCTGAGCTATTTAAATGGCTGATGAACCAGGGTAAGCCGGACGACGCTGATCTGGCCCGTATGATTACGCTGATTCAGACGCGAAATAAAGAACGTGGTCCTTTGGCGCTGTAACGTTCACGTCTCCTGGCGTACCCAGGTGATGTTTCTGCTGGGGCACGGCGCGCTGGTTTTGGCGATCCTGCTGGCGCCCTGGCCGGAAAACTACAGCGCATTCTGGCTGGTTCTGCTGGTGGCGGTGATCTTTGAGTGTATCCGCAGCCAGCGTCGGATTGCGCGTAACCGCGGTGAGCTGCAGCTGCTGGCGCCGCAGGTGTGGCACTGGCAGCTGCGCGAGTGGCGCCTGGCCCGGCGCCCCTGGGTTAGCGATCTGGGGGCGCTGCTGATTCTGCAGAGTACCCATGGTGTACCGTGCCGCCGCCGTCTGTGGCTGGCGGCCGACAGCATGAGCCGAGAAGAGTGGGGGCAGCTGCGCCGCGCGCTGCTCGATACGGGCGACGATCGCGCATAGCGAATCGCCGCGCTGGCGTGGTCGCTACAGCAGCTCGGCCGTCTCTAGCATGATCTGCTGGCACCAGCGCTGGAGCCGTGCCTCGCTGAGATCGAACTGGCTAACCTCGTCCAGCGCAAGGCCGGCAAATAGGCGTCCATCGTCCAGCGTTGCCCGAGAGGCGGTGAACGTATAGCCCGCCGTCGGCCAGTAGCCAACCGGGCGGGCGCCGAGCGTCAGCAGGCGATCGTGCAGCATGCCGAGCGCGTCCTGAAACCATTCTCCGTACCCCTGCTGATCGCCCATGCCATACAGCGCGACGATTTTTCCCGGCAGCGGCGGCAGCGCGTCCCACGCGGCCTGCCAATCCTCCTGCTGCTCACCGAAGTCCCAGGTGGGGATCCCCATGATCAGCATGTCGTATTCCGTCATTCGCGCGGGCGAGGTGTCGCGGATGTTGTGCAGGGTGACCAGATCGGCGCCCAGAATGTCGCGAATTCTCTCGGCGGCCATCTCGGTGTAGCAGGTGCTGGAGCCATAAAAAAGACCGATTTTCATTGTGCGTTTGCCATGATTGCCCAAGCGGATACGGGCAGTGTAACAGATTTGAAACCACTGACCGCATCCTGTAGGCTGGCCGTCGATAAGGCGCCGCACGTAGCGTGCAGGCGGGATACCATACAGCGATATTACGGGTTAAGGAGTCGGGGTGCACGAACAGGATCAGGCGCTGATCGAACAGTTTTTGGATGCGCTGTGGCTGGAGAAGAATCTGGCGGAGAATACCCTGGCCTCCTATCGTCAGGATCTGCGCACGCTGGCCGAATGGCTGGCCTGTCACGATCTGACCCTGCTGACGGCGGCGCACGGCGATCTGCAGGACTTCTTCGCCCAGCGCATGGACGGGGGCTATAAGGCGTCCAGCTCGGCCCGTCTGCTCAGCGCGCTGCGCCGCTGCTATCAGTATCTGTACCGGGAGACGCTGCGTGGCGACGATCCGAGCGCGCAGTTGGCCTCGCCCAGGCTGCCGCAGCGGCTGCCGAAAGACCTTTCTGAAGCCCAGGTGGGCGCCCTGCTGCAGGCGCCCTCCATCGATACGCCGCTGGAGCTGCGTGATAAGGCGATGCTGGAGCTGCTGTACGCCACCGGCCTGCGGGTGTCCGAACTGGTGGGGCTGGCGCAGGAGGATATCAGCCTGCGTCAGGGCGTAGTACGGGTGATCGGCAAAGGCAACAAAGAGCGCCTGGTTCCCCTTGGGGAGGAGGCGATCTACTGGATTGAGTACTATCTGGAGTATGGCCGTCCGTGGCTGGTGAACGGCCAGACGGTTGCGGCGCTGTTTCCCAGCAATCGCGCCCGCCAGATGACGCGCCAGACCTTCTGGCACCGGATTAAGCACTATGCCGTCCTGGCGGGGATCGATGCGGAGCGCCTGTCACCGCACGTGCTGCGCCATGCGTTCGCTACCCATCTGTTGAACCATGGCGCGGATTTACGTGTCGTACAGATGCTTTTGGGGCACAGCGATCTTTCCACTACCCAGATTTATACCCATGTAGCGACAGAGCGTCTGAGACAGCTACATCAACAGCATCATCCCCGCGCCTGAGCGGAGGGCAATTCAAAGGAATTCATTATGAAGAAAAGCGTGATTTGGTTGGCATTACTGGCGACATCCGTCAGCGGCCTGGCCCGGGCAGATGATGCCGCGATCCAGCAGTCCCTGAAAAAGCTGGGGATCCAGCAGGCGCAGATCCAGGCGTCGCCGGTGGCCGGTTTGAAGACGGTCTTCAGCGAGGGCGGCGTGCTGTATGTAACGGACGATGGCAAGCATATCCTGCAGGGGCCGATGTATGACGTCAGCGGCGCGGTGCCGGAAAACGTCACCAATCAGCTGCTGATGAAGCGCCTGGATAAGCTGGCGCCAGAAATGATCGTCTATAAGGCACCGAAGCAGAAGTATGTGATCACCGTCTTTACCGATATCACCTGCGGCTACTGCCATAAGCTGCACGCCCAGATTAAGGAGTACAACGATCTGGGGATCACCGTGCGCTATCTAGCCTTCCCGCGCCAGGGGCCGGACTCCAAGGCGGAGAAGGATATGCAGTCGATCTGGTGTATGGCGGATCGCCGCAAGGCCTTCGACGATGCGCTGAAGGGCGAGACGATTTCACCGGCGACCTGTGATGTGAACATCAAGTCTCACTATGAGCTGGGCGTGCAGTTTGGCATTCAGGGGACGCCGGCGATCGTGCTGAGCAACGGAATGGTGATCCCTGGCTATCAGGGGCCGAAAGAGATGCTGGCGATGCTGGATGCCCAGGCCCAGATGAGCCAGAAGAAAGGTTAATGTTTTGACGATGAAGACACGGCTTTGCCGGCGAGAGGCGGCGGCGGAGAGTCAGCTGCCGGATGAGATACCGCCGCTGCTGCGCCGTCTGTACGGTAACCGCGGCGTGCGCAGCGCCGCCGAGCTGGAGCGCGGGGTGAAGGGGCTGCTGTCGTATCAGCAGTTGAGCGGTATTGAGCGGGCGGTGACGCTGCTGCAGGAGGCACTGGCGCAGCGTCTGCGGTTGGTGATCGTCGGTGACTTTGATGCGGACGGCGCGACCAGCACCGCGCTGTCGGTTCTGGCGTTGCGCGCCATGGGCTGCGATAGCGTGCAGTATCTGGTGCCCAACCGTTTTGAGGATGGCTACGGCCTTAGCCCGGAGGTGGTCGAACAGGCCGCCGCCATGGGGGCGGAGCTGATCATGACCGTGGATAACGGCGTCTCGTCGCACGCGGGGGTCGAGGCGGCCCACGCGCGCGGGATCCGCGTGCTGGTGACCGATCACCACCTGCCGGGAGAGACGCTGCCGGCGGCGGAGGCCATCGTCAACCCGAATCTGGCCGACTGCGATTTTCCCTCCAAGTCGCTGGCCGGCGTCGGCGTCGCCTTCTACCTGATGCTGGCGCTGCGCCGTCATCTGGTAGAGCAGGGCTGGTTTGAGCGTCTGGGGCGCCCTGCGCCCAATCTGGCCGATCTGCTGGATCTGGTGGCGCTGGGCACCGTGGCGGACGTGGTCGCGCTGGATACCAACAACCGTATCCTGGTGCACCAGGGGCTGAACCGTATTCGTGCCGGGCGCTGTCGTCCGGGGATCCGCGCGCTGCTGGAGGTAGCCAAGCGCGATGCCCTGCGTCTGAGCGCCAGCGATCTCGGTTTTGCCCTGGGGCCGCGCCTCAACGCCGCCGGGCGGCTGGACGACATGTCGCTGGGGGTGGCGCTGCTGCTGAGCGAGGATATGCCGCAGGCGCGTGCGCTGGCCTGCGATCTGGATACGCTAAACCAGACGCGCCGCGAGATAGAGCAGGGGATGCAGAGCGAGGCGTTGGCGATCTGTGCCGGGCTGGAGCGCACCCTGACGCAGCTGCCCTACGGGCTGGCGCTCTACCATCCCGAATGGCATCAGGGTGTCGTGGGGATTCTGGCCTCGCGTATCAAAGAGCGCTTTTACCGTCCGGTGATCGCCTTTGCTCCGGCCGGAGAGGGGCTGCTGAAGGGATCGGGGCGCTCGCTGCCGGGGCTGCACATGCGCGATGCGCTAGAGCGTCTGGACACCCAATACCCGGGGCTGATGCAGAAATTTGGTGGCCATGCGATGGCGGCGGGGCTGACCATTGAGGCGGCGCGCTTTGACGACTTCCGTCATCACTTTGATGCGCTGGTGGGCGAGTGGCTCGATCCGGCCCAGCTGGAAGGGGTGGTTTGGTCGGACGGGGCGCTGAGCAGCGATGAGCTGACGCTGCCGGTGGCGGAGCTGCTGCGCGACGGTGGACCCTGGGGACAGGCGTTTCCGGAGCCGACCTTTGACGGTCAGTTTCGCATTCTGCAGCAGCGTCTGGTCGGGGAGCGCCACCTTAAGCTGATGCTGGAACCGCTGGGCGGTGGCCCGCTGCTGGACGGCATCGCGTTTAATGTGGATACCGCCCTGTGGCCGGACGCCAGCGTGCGTGAGGTGGAGCTGGCCTATCGGCTGGACATCAATGAGTACCGTGGCAATCGCAGTGTACAGTTAATGATCCAACACCTCTGGCCGCGCTGAGGCAGGGTCAGCAAAATCATGTATTGTAGAGGGGTAACGAAAGTTACCCCTCTTGTTTATTAGCATAATTAATAACTGGGGCGCGCAGATTAGTAAATTCGTTGAACTTCCGCGTTAAGTGCCGGATTTTACAGCAACAGTGCAGGATCTCTGCGTAGGGTCTGCCATTTCTGCAAACGAGTTGCTATAGTCTGTAGGGGTAATGGGATGGGGATTTAGGTTATGCCTTTGCCAGCGTATGGCGAGATATCCCGTTACTTTGCGTTTGTCCTTTTGGCCGGGGGCCGTATGACGGCACCGTGTTTCCCGACCGTTGCACTTTTAAAGAAGATAACAATCTATGTTTGAAATTAATCCGGTAAAACACCGTATTCAGGACCTGTCTGCGCGGACAGATGTTCTGAGGGGGTATCTTTGACTACGATGCCAAGAAAGAGCGCCTGGAAGAAGTAAACGCCGAGCTGGAACAGCCGGATGTCTGGAATGAACCGGAGCGTGCGCAGGCACTGGGCAAAGAGCGTTCCTCCCTGGAAACCATCGTCAACACCATCGATGAAATGCACCAGGGGCTGGAGGATGTATCCGGATTACTGGAGCTGGCGGTAGAGGCCGACGACGAAGAGACCTTTAACGAGGCCGTCGCCGAACTCGATCTGCTGGACGTGAAGTTGGGGCAGCTGGAGTTCCGCCGCATGTTCTCCGGCGAATACGACAGCGCCGACTGCTACCTGGATATTCAGGCCGGCTCCGGGGGAACCGAAGCGCAGGACTGGGCCAGCATGCTGCTGCGTATGTATCTGCGCTGGGCTGAATCCAAGGGCTTCAAAACCGAGATTATCGAAGAATCTGAGGGTGAAGTGGCCGGTCTGAAGTCCGCCACCATCAAAATTAGCGGTGACTATGCCTATGGCTGGCTGCGTACCGAAACCGGCGTGCATCGCCTGGTGCGCAAGAGCCCGTTTGACTCGGGCGGTCGTCGCCATACGTCGTTCAGCTCCGCCTTTGTTTATCCTGAAGTGGATGACGATATCGATATCGATATCAATCCGGCGGATCTGCGTATCGACGTTTACCGCGCCTCTGGCGCCGGTGGTCAGCACGTCAACAAGACGGAGTCCGCCGTGCGTATTACCCACATTCCGACCGGGCTGGTGACGCAGTGCCAGAACGACCGTTCCCAGCATAAGAACAAAGATCAGGCCATGAAGCAGATGAAAGCCAAGCTTTATGAACTTGAGATGCAAAAGAAAAATGCTGAACGGCAGCAGATGGAAGATACCAAGTCCGATATCGGTTGGGGTAGTCAGATCCGTTCTTATGTGCTGGATGACTCCCGCATAAAAGATTTACGTACTAGCGTTGAGACACGTAATACACAGGCCGTGTTAGATGGCGACCTGGATAGGTTTATTGAGGCAAGTTTAAAAGCCGGGTTATGAGGAAACACTATGTCTGAACAACAGCAACAAGGCGCCGAACAGGCTCTGGACTTAAACAACGAAATGCAGGCTCGCCGCGAGAAACTGGCGGCTCTGCGTAAGGAAGGCATCGCTTTCCCTAACGATTTCCGCCGCGACACCACCTCCGATAAGCTGCACAGCCTGTATGACGGTAAGAGCAAGGAAGAGCTGGAAGCGCTGAACGTTGAAGTTTCCGTTGCCGGGCGCATGATGACCCGCCGTATCATGGGTAAAGCCTCTTTCGTTACGCTGCAGGATATGGGTGGCCGTATTCAGCTGTATGTTGCCCGTGACGATCTGAAAGATGATGTTTACAGCGAACAGTTCAAGAAATGGGACCTGGGTGACATCATCGGCGCACGCGGTACTCTGTTCCGCACTCAGACCGGCGAGCTGTCCATTCATTGCCACTCTATCCATCTGCTGACTAAGGCCCTGCGCCCGCTGCCGGACAAATTCCACGGTCTGTCTGACCAGGAAACCCGCTATCGCCAGCGTTATCTGGACCTGATCGCCAACGAGTCTTCCCGCGAGACTTTCCGTACTCGCTCCAAGATCCTGGCCGCTATCCGCAACTTCATGGTCAACAAAGGCTTCATGGAGGTCGAAACCCCGATGATGCAGGTGATCCCGGGGGGCGCCTCCGCCCGTCCGTTCATCACCCATCACAATGCGCTGGACATCGATATGTACCTGCGTATCGCGCCGGAGCTGTACCTGAAGCGTCTGGTGGTCGGCGGCTTCGAGCGCGTGTTCGAAATCAACCGTAACTTCCGTAACGAAGGCGTCTCTCCGCGTCATAACCCCGAGTTCACTATGATGGAACTCTATATGGCCTACGCGGACTACAAAGACCTGATTGTGCTGACCGAAGAGCTGTTCCGCACCATCAGCCAGGATGTTCTGGGCAGCAGTGTGGTGCAGTACGGCGATCAGACCTTCGATTTCGGCAAGCCGTTCATCAAGATGAGCATGAAAGAGGCCATCTGCCACTACCGTCCAGACATCGCCTCTGCCGATCTGGATGACATGGATAAGGCCTGCAAGATCGCCGAGTCCCTGGGCATCAAGATCGAGAAAAGCTGGGGCCTGGGCCGCGTACAGTGCGAAATCTTTGATGAAACGGCAGAGAGCCAGCTGATTCAGCCGACCTTCATCACCGAATATCCGGCTGAGGTTTCTCCGCTGGCGCGCCGTAACGACGAGAACCCGTTCATCACCGACCGCTTTGAATTCTTCATCGGCGGCCGTGAGATCGGTAACGGCTTCTCCGAGCTGAACGACGCCGAAGATCAGGCGGAGCGTTTCCTGGATCAGGTGAAAGCCAAAGATGCCGGCGACGACGAAGCCATGTTCTACGACGAAGACTACGTGACCGCGCTGGAGCACGGCCTGCCGCCGACCGCCGGTCTGGGCGTGGGTATCGACCGTATGATGATGCTGTTCACCAACAGCCACACCATCCGTGACGTGATCCTGTTCCCGGCGATGCGTCCGCAGAAATAAGCGTTGTCCTCATCGCGTATCAGCCCCGGCATCGCCGGGGCTTTTTTTTTGTCATCTACGCCGGTTTTCGCCTGTTACCAGCCATAGGCGATACCGGCACCCACGACATCCCCTTCGGCGCTGTTCCACGCAGAGGCCAGACGAATGTCGGTGTGCGGCGTTACCTGGTACTGCGCCCCGACGGCCAGCGCGTTGGCGTTCTGATAGTTGGCGACGCCCACCCCGACGCTAACGGTCTGCCGGGGGGTATAGGGAATATCGGCCATCGCGGTGACGGAGGCGATACCGCCATTGCTCTCGTTATGCTGGTCGGTCATCTGCTGCTGCAGCCGGTTGACTCGTCCTTCTATCGCATGGCCGAACCGGTTGAGGCGCGCATTGGCTGCCTGCATATCGTTACGCTCTGTATTGCTTAAGCTACGGCTATATCCCCGTAGCTGGCTGACGTTGACCGCATCCGTCGCCTGCGTGCCTGCGCTGAGGTGGGTGAGCTGACGCGTGCTGCCGGGGGCGCCGATAGAGACGCTGTTGACGCGCGCGGTCTGGCTGTTGGCGCCGAGGGCGACGCTGTTCATATAGGAGGCTTGGCTATCGTTGCCCAGCGCCATGCTGCTATACCCGGATGCTCGTCCGCTGACGCCGATGGCGGTGGAGTAGCTGGCGCTGGCCTGGGCATCGTCGCCCAGCGCTATCGCGTTATCGGGCGTGGCCTGGGCCCCATCGCCGAGCGCCGTGGAGTGCTGTCCCGCCAGGCTGGCGGCCCCGGCGGCCAGCCCAGACTGTTGGCTGCGGTTTTCGTTACCGATGGCGACGCTGTTGGCGCCGCCGGAGTAGGACTCGGCGCCGATGGCGGTAGCGGCGTCGCCGCGGGTACGGCTGCTGGCGCTGAGCGCCATATCATAGCTGCCGCCCGCGCAGTTACTGTCGTTGCCCAGATGCACATCCAGGATCCCGCGATGGACGGCGGCGGCGTTAGGGAGTGCCGGCGCCGCGACGGCGTCGTCAAACGGTGAGACGGTCAAAAGAACGGCGGTAGAAATAATACTGATGCGGAATAGGGACATCGTAATATCCTCTTTTTTATCAATGATGGCTCAAGTATTAAAACTGTTGGATATTATGATGTTGTATTTGTAATCTGCCGTTTTCTTATGCAAATTGCGCTCTGTATTTTTAGATAATCTCCCGCCGTGTCAGCTTTCGGTTGCAAATGTTTTCTCTGACATACTTATTGGCTATTTCAGGCGATCAATTACGTTGTGATTACTGTTTCAGGTGATATTTCAGGGCATGTTTCAACTGTCATCCTCTCGCCAGCGCTCCCGGGGAGAGCGCTGGCGAGAGGGGCGAAAGGGTAGAACGTCTGCCGTGGAGAGGGAAGGCGGCGGCCGAAATGGTGAAGAAAACGGCACATGGGCGGGTTGATAAGATATCTGCTGAAATATTCATCACTTAGCTCAGTTTCCTCTTGCTGCGGCGAGGGAAGTGACTATAATGGTTCACACATCGCGGGCGTAGTTCAATGGTAGAACGAGAGCTTCCCAAGCTCTATACGAGGGTTCGATTCCCTTCGCCCGCTCCAGATTTGCAAACCCTCGCCTCGGCGGGGGTTTTTGCTTTTCGGGCCCGGAGCGGGTCCCCCGGCATAGCCCGCGGCTTTCACGAGATAAAAAAAGGGACAGGCCGTCGCCTGTCCCATCGCGTCAGAGCGGATCAGTTAAACCATCCGCTGGCCTTGTCTGCGGCGGCCTTGCCCGCATTCTCAATCCCGCTTCCCATCCGCTCCTTGAGGTGCTTATCGCCCTCGCTCTCGTTGCGAATGGCGTCGCCGACGGCGGATTTGTTGCTGATTTCAGCGCGTCGTTCAGCCGCATCCAGCTGCATCTGGTTTTTCTGCTCTTCATCCACCAGCTTGCTGCGGGCATGATTACGGGCTTTGGACAGCTCCAGCTCCGCGCGGCGCGCGTCCATCTCCATTTTCATGTTCTCCAGCTCCATCTGTCGCAGCTGATCTTGGTAGGACTGCTCGCGCTGCTTATCGGCCATCCGTTCCTGATGCGCCTCCCGCTGTGCGGCAAGCTGCTGCTGCTCCCGCTTGAGGCGGGCTTGCGCGGCGGCACGCTGGTGCTGTGCGGCGACGGCCTGCTCATGGCGTAGGTGGGCCTGGCGGGCGGCTTCTTCCTGCGCCTGTCTGCTGGCCTCCTCTCTCACTCCCTGCTGTTCGGCGGCGGCGACCGCGTTTAGCTGGGATGAAAGCGGATTGGCGCAGGTCAGCGTCGGTATCGCCAGCAGCAGGGCGATTAATGGCTTGCGCATATTAGACCCCGCTTATGACTTTTTCGGGCAGGCCGCGTTTGGCTGGATACGGGTTTCCCCTTGCTCCATAGAGATCACCAGCGCGACACCCGGCTGGAACTGGCAGGTTTCGCCAACCTGAGTCGAGGTGTAGATCTTGCTGCCCTCTTTATAGGTCAGGGAGACGCCGTGCACCAGTACCTTGTCTTTGACCAGTGAGCCCGCGGCGGCGCCGGTCGCGGCGCCGGCGGCACCGCCGGCAACGGCGCCGGCCTTGGAACCATGCCCCAGGTTGTAGCCGCCGGCGGCGCCGGCAACGGTGCCCAGGATCGCGCCGACGGTCTGCGCCATCTCTTTGTTCTCTTTATTATCTACAGCAACCTTGGCAGGCAGAATAGAAATAATATTGACGGTTTTGCTCTCCTGCTTCTGATTCAGCTGCGTCGGATTATAAACATCGGCGGCATATTGGTCCGCATTATTCATACAGCCGGAAAGGAATAAAGAGGAGGATAACGCTAGCAGTGCACAGGAAGTTTTTAATTTCATTTAATATACCATTCTCTGTCAAAAAACGCATGGCGGCACGAGATGCCGCGGCGGAATATCGTTACGCAAGAGTTCTCTCACCGTCTATGACGGTGAGTGGGAGGAAGAGGAGTTGGACAATCGAATTATTCTGCCGGTTTGATTATAAAAGTTGATGCATTTGCACTCTAGGACGATGATGCATCGTCCCTGATGCAGCGCAAGGAACGACAGACTAATTTATAACTGATTGGATTTAACGCTTTTTATCTTCCGGGAGTGATTCTATGACCGATGTCTCATGCTGTAAACCCTGAGGTTGGGCCATTGTGCTTTGGAAAATGCTTAACATTTGACTTAGTACGCTATTGCCGGCTGCTGATTTGGCTTAGTCCGCGGCGCTGAGGGGGATAAGGTATAATATATAAAATGAGTTAATGTGTTTGTCGTGTATTTACCGATAGACATAAACCGTTAGGTTATTTGACGATGGTCAAACTGGAGGGCGCAATAGTATAAAAAATGGTTTAATGTTGGCTTGGTTTTTTCAGTTTATTACATTCCTGTTGTCTGGTTTTCTCTATTATATTCCGTGTTGTTATTTTATGTTGTATAAAATAGTGGATTAAGCCCCAGTGCCGATAGTCGATCGACGTCTCTGTTCGTTAACCCGGCAGCGGAGGTATATCAAGATATCAACTGCCGGGTAAACGATGCCGTGGGCGGTGTGGTCTAACGGGTATACAGCGACGGCATGCCCTCTGGGCGGGTCTTAAAGCGGCGGTGTAGCCAGAGATACTGCTCTGGTGCACGCAGGATTTCGCGCTCGACGATGCGGTTCATGAAGGTGGCGGCCTGTACCATGTCGTGCGCCGGGTAGCCTTCCAGCTCGGGCTCGATAATTAACTGATAGCCCTGAGCGTCGGGTTTGCGGATCAGGACGGTGGTCAGTATCACGGCGTTGGATAGCCGGGCCAGGGTGGCGGTGCCGTTGGTGGTGGCGGCGTTGCTGACGGCAAAGAATGGCGCAAAGGAGCTGCCGCGCGGGCCGTAGTCCTGATCGGGGGCGAACCAGACCGCCTCGCCGCTTTTCAGCGCTCCGACGATCCCTTTCAGGTTTTTGCGATCCAGCATCTGTTTATTGCCGCGCGAGCGCCCGCGGGTCTGTAGATATTCCAGCACCGGGTTGTTATGCGGGCGGTAGACCGCCATCATGGGGTTGCACAGCCCCATGACCCGTCCCCCGAGATCGAGCGACATAAAGTGGACGCCGACGACCAATACCCCTTTCCCTTTCGCGCGCGCCGCCTGCATATGCTCCAGGCCAGAGACATCGAACCAGCGGCGGATGCGGCGATCTGACCAAAACCAGGCGATGCCGAGCTCAAACAGTGAGATCCCCAGGGACTTAAAGTTTTCCCGGACGATGTGTTCGATCTGCGCCGGCGTCTTCTGTGGAAAGCATAGCGTCAGGTTTTGACGGGCGATGGAGGCGCGCCGGGCCATCAGCCGCATGGCGCACAGGCCCAGAAAGCGCCCCAGGGCGCAGATCCAGCGGTAGGGCATCTGTACCAGCAGGTAGAGCAGGCCGATACCCAGCCACAGGCTAAGGTAGCGGGGATGCAGGTACGCCTGGCGGAAGTGAAACGGCTTTTTCATTGAAAACCTTATTTTTATCTATTGGACTGCTTATTATTTTTATCGCGATGGCAGGATGGTGCAGCCATGGTTTTTTGATGTTATTTTTATCTGTGTCTTTGGGTGTTGATATCTATCTATTTAATTAATGTGCCTCTATTTCCTATATATATTGACAGGTTTTATGACGCTTCTTTTGTATTATGCCTGTTTCCAGCCATGGTGACGCCGCGGAGAGGGGAGCATGTCCGCTGATCTCTGATTTTCAGATAAAACCTACTGTTAGCGGGTAAACGGCGCATCAGAGAAGAAGGCCGGCGGGAAGACCCCCGGGAGCTTAGGTCGAATAAATGCGGAATGTTTGCCCTATGGCTGCAAACCAGCATCGCATTAACTCACGCACGGGGGGTTTTAGCAAGTTCTATTTTGTCAGGATAGTGCGGTGGAGGTAGAGGATTAGTCTGATAAATATTGTTGCGCTAGTGATATATAAAATATATTCACCTGGTACCGTTTGATTTAAGCGTATCCGGAGTGGCGAAGGGCGGCGTTGCTGCGGCCCCTCGCTTACCGATAGGCGGGCGTTAGCCGCGGTTGAGCGTTAGCTCCAGCGGCTGCGCGGCGCGGGTGGTGACGCGCAGCAAGGTATTATCGCCCTGGCGGATCAGGCTGGCGCCGCTGGCCGGCTGCGCCAGCTGCCAGTGCCCTTTCAGCGTCAGCTGTGCGTGCTGGGGCGTCGGCTCACTGCTGCGCCAGGGACGGGAGTAGATGCTGACCTCTTTCTGTTTGCCGTCGGCGCCGCGCTGTTCGGGATCGTCCCCCTGATACAGCGCCAGATCCGGGTTGACGATGCTCAGGCGCAGGGTGTCTTCGCCCGGCGCCAGCATGGCCATCAGCGGCGCGTCGACGGCGAGCAGCAGACCGTCGCCCTGGCGCTGGGCGGCGCGGAAGAAGGCGTAGCCCTCCTGCCCGCTGTTCTGATCGCGGACGGCGTGCAGCGTGTCGTCCTTTTGCAGAACCCGGTAGGCGGGGGCCTTGGCACCGGGATCATCGATAGCGATGGCATACTCATATCCCTGCTGCTGCGGCGCGGTGCCGTGCAGCAGGCTGGCGACGGCAAACAGCCCCTGCGTCGGCGCATCGTTGCGATCGTCGACGGAGTGCTGCTGGCGGTAGCTGACCCGTACCTGCTGACCCGCCGGTAGCCAGTAGCTGTTACCCGCCGGATCGACCAGATGGGCCGCGCCCTGCAGCGTCCGCAGGCTGTCCGGCTGATTGATTCGCTCTCCGTTGACGCCGATCGGCTGCTGCTGTGGGACGGCAAACTGGAACAGGGTGGTCTCTGTCGGGTGCTGACTGTCGCTGTTACTAATGCCGGAGCCCAGGGCGATCACGCGGTTATCGAACAGGAAGTAGGATTTATTCGCGCGCAGACTCTCCTGCCCATACTTGCTGTGGCCGTGCAGCTTCATCGCAAACATGCTGTTGCCGTCCAGCGCGTTGGCGCCAGCGTAGTTTTCCGTCGACAGCAGCATCTCCTCAATGCCCGCCCCCGGCAGCTGGTTCAGCTGTGCCTTGAGTTGAGGATAGGGCAGGATCACCGTCGTGGTGCCCGGATAGCGGTTCCAGTCCCAGCCCGCGTGGCGGAATCCCTGTTGTGCCTTATCGGCCGGGATGATCTCCAACTGACCATACTGTAGGTATCGGCCATAGCGGTTGTTCTTCTCATAGCTTTCGTTACCCACCAGATAGCGACTGAAACCGCGGGCGATGGCCAGCCAGGATCGGCCGTCGCTCTGCTGCCCTGCGCGGCGCTGGATGGCCATCGCCGCATAGTTCATCGCCCAGGCGCCGCTGGGCTCGGCCTCGGCGGCGATCGCGGCGAACTGCGCCTCTCCGGCCAGACGGGCATAGGCGGCGGCCAGCGCTGGATCGACCGGCTGACTGCCGTCCGGGGTACCGGCCAGCGCCATCCACTTAAACGGCGCAATGGTAATGCTGTGCAGGCCGGTGGGATGCCGGCCGCTGAGGGTCAGCGGGATCTGGGTCTCTTTGGTGTAGATGCGCATTTTTAGCAGCACCTCTTTCAGTCGCTGGTGCGCCTCCGTCGGCAGGCGGAAAGGCGAGCTACTCATGGCGTAGACCGTCGGTGCCAGTCCGCCGAAGGCATCCTTAGCGTAGGCCGGGTAGTGCTGAGAGTGATGGAAGATAGCGCCATCGGGCTTAAAGCCGCCGCCGACCCCCCTGGAGCTTAATACGGTTTTCGCCAGCCACTGGCTGGTCTGGGCCAGCAGCGCGTCGCGCTGGGCGGGATCGGGTAGCATCAGAATGCTCTTCACCATCCACTGTAGCTGGGTGTTGAGGATGTCCACATTGGCATCCACAATGTCTGCCGCAGGTTCAAAGATGCGCCCGGTGGCGTTGTACCACATCATGGCCTGCTGCGTCGGCGCTAGCAGATGGTGCTGGGCCAGCAGGTTGCGCTGAACAAACCAGGCGTCGAACAGCTCCCGGGTCTGATAGCCGACGTGGGTGATGATCTGGTAGCCGCTGCCGCGGGCGAAGCCCTGATCGAGGACATAGCGGGTGGTATCCAGGAACTGGCGCTGCAGCGCGTCGCGCTGCTGTGCCGTCAGGCTGTCGCTGCGCAGGTAGCGCGCGCTTTGCAGCAGCGTTTTACCGACGTCGCGAATGGGATTTCCCGCGGTGAGGGCATCGAGGGTCTGCGGGGTGAAGACCCCCTTCACCTTCATAAAGTGTTGGCGGTTAGGGTGGTCGAGCGGGGTTCCACCGACGGTACCATCCGCCAGCGTACGGATGCCCAGACGGCGGTAGGCCTCAAGGTTCTGCTCGATCTGTTCGGGGCTGACGCGGCTGTCGCTGCGGATCCCCTGGTAATCGTCGAAGCGACGGTACAGCGAGGCGCTCGGACCGCTGCTGTCGCTGAACGCGACATCGAAGTTGAGGGTGGGGAAGCGCTGACGCAGCATCTCGTCATACATCAGCAGCGCGCTCCAGTTTTTGCTGACCATGTCGTTGACCGCGCGATTGGCAAACGGCGTCGTATAGTCGGGGAGCGGCCAGCGGTTATCCACCGGCACCGCCGGCATCAGCTGATCAAAATAGAGCGTGCCGGCCTGGGTCGGCGCGGTGATGGTCAGACGATCCATCGCGGCGCTCGGCGTACCCTGCATATCGCGATAGGGGACGGCGATGCCGCGCCAGCCCTGAAAGTTGAGGCCGGCCTGAAAGTGGGCGTCGCTGCGTTCGCCCTGGCCAAAGCGGAAGGTGAGCGTATCGTCGACGGGCCGCTCGTTGTAAACCCAGACCATAAAGGTCAGCGGGGTTGCGCTGTCGGCGGCGTCGCGGTAGCTGATCGGGGTCTTCACGGTCAGGGTGGCGCCGGGCTGATAGCGCCACTGCAGCGCATGCTGCCCATCTTTGGCGCGCAGATCGCTGATGCGTAGCGTGGCATTATGGGTGGAGATCGACGCCGGCAGCGTCTGTTCAAACAGATAGACGTGACCGGCGCCCGGCTCCTGGCTGACCGATGGCAGGGCGGCGCAGAGGGGAGCGGACAGACAGGCCAGCAGCCCCAGGGTGATGGTATTGATGCCGTAATGGTTGTGCATGGGCAGGTATCCCGTAATCAAGCGTGGGCGGTGCGGACGGGAGGCCCCGTCCGCGATCCGGTTAGGGCATTTTCTTCAACGCAATCTGCTGTGGAATGCCGAAGTCGATGCTGAACCGCAGGCGGGTTTCGTCGCCGCGCGTGGCGCAGGCGATCCCGTCGACCGGCGTGGCAGGCTGCCAGCGTCCCCGCAGGGTGACCTCGATCGTGACCGGTTTCGCCGCCTTCTGGCGCGTCATGTTCAGATCCGGCGTCACGGCACTGAGCACCAGGCCGCCGTCCTGCGGCCGGGTCATCACGATGGCCGGGCGGTTGACGCCGATCACCGGCCCCTCCTTCAGGGTTTGCGCCCGGTAAAAGGCATAGCCGGTGACCTGGCTGGCGTTGTCGCGGATCACGTGTACGCCATCCCGGCTGCGGATAACCGTGAAGGGTGCATTCCCCGGCTTCAGCTGCTGCGCCAGCTCGCGCATGCGCTGCGGCGTGGCGTCAAGCACTACCAGGTACTGATAGGTGCCGTTCTTGACCGCCGTACCGTGATTGAGCCAGGCGACGCTGAACTCCCCCTCCGTCGGGGCCATGCTCTTATTATCGGCGGAGCGCTGCAGCTGGCGGCGCACCTCTGCCGTCGGCCCCTGCACCAGCAGGTAGCCGTTGCCATCGGCGTCGATCAGCCAGTCGCCGTTCTGCAGGTTGCCCTGCCAGGCGGCTGCGTCGATACGCTGACCGTTGACCCAGATGGCGCTGTCGCGCCCCGGGGCGTTGGCCAGCTGGAACAAGGTGGTCTCCAGCGCGTGTTTACCGTCGCTGCTGTTCAGATCGCTGCCGACCATGATCAGGCGGTCATCAACGGCCAGGACGCTTTTCAGCGCGCTCAACGCCTGATCGAAGCTGGGCTGATCACGCATCGGACGCAGATCGAAGGCCAGCATGCCGTAGCGGCCATCCAGCGACGAGGCGCCGCTGAATGGGTGAGCACCGCGCTGCATCAGGGTGTGGCGATTCGGGCTGTTGAGCGCCTCCAGCGGCAGGTGCAGCGTGGTCGCCCCCGGCATGCGGTTCCAGTCCCATCCCGCCTGGCGGTAGCCCTGCTCCTCCTGCGGGCCGTGAGAGACGATCTGGACGACGCCGTGGCTCTGGTAGCGGCCATAGCGGTTGTCCTTAAGGTAGATCTCAGAGGACCAGACGTTGCTGTTAAACGCCTTCAGGGTCACCATCTTGTCGCGCCAGCGATGAATGCCGAAGGCGCCGCCGTTGAAGGCATAGAACCCCTGCGGCAGTGCCGCCGGTTGAAGGGGCTCGCCGAACAGGGTCTTCGCATCCGCCGCCGTCTTATTCGCCAGGCGCAGGTAGATGGCGGCTAGGGTGGCGTCAGGCCGTTTGCCGTAGGACATGGCCAGCCAGTAATAGGCGTTGGTCAGACTCTCCAGCGAGGGGGAGTTAAACGGGTGGTGCCCGGCCAGCGAGATACCGGTCTGCGGGTTGCTGTAGATCCAGGCGGCCACCATGGCCTGTTTGAGCTTGTCCAGCCCGTCCTGCTGCAGGGCGAAGGGGGTGCCGCGTAGCAGATAGGCCAGCTGGGCCGCATTCTTGAACGCCGGGAAGGAGTAGCCCGGGTAGTTCCCCTCATGGCGCCAGGCGGTGCCGTCGGGACGCAGGCCGTCGTTACTGCCCGGCGGCGTCTGGGCCAGAGCATCGCTGATGTAATGGCTGAAGCTGTTTAGCAGGTCGATACGCTGCTGCGGGTCGGGCTCCAGCAGCAGCAGGGCCAGATGCTGGCGCGACAGGGTATTGAAGTAGTCCAGGTTGCTGCTCTCGGGCCCGACCTTCATGTCGAAGCTAGCCTTAAACTCGCGTGAGTACCACAGCAGGGCGTCGTAGACCGGCTGCGTTAGCTTGGCCTGATCCAGCACCGGGGTCATCAGCAGCGCCGAGATGTACCACCAGCGGGCGCTGTAGCCCCAGTGGTGGGTGGTGACCAGACCGCTGCCCTGGGCGAAGCCCTGGTCGAGCAGGTGACGGGTCATCAGCAGATACAT
The DNA here is from genome assembly GCF_000800725.1 of Edwardsiella sp. EA181011. Lineage (NCBI taxonomy): Bacteria > Pseudomonadati > Pseudomonadota > Gammaproteobacteria > Enterobacterales > Hafniaceae > Edwardsiella > Edwardsiella sp. EA181011. The sequence continues at coordinate 1,289,258 of NZ_CP011364.1, forward strand.
ATCGGCCAGCTGGCGCTGCACGGCAGGATCGCGGCTTTGACGATAGGCGTGGCTGATGTTGAACATCAGCGTGGTGTAGTCGCCTAGGATGACGTAGCGATCGAACTTGGCCTTATCCTGCGCGCTCAGGTGCTCCGGCTGGTAAAGGATCTTCTGTTTATCGGTGATCAGGTGGCGGCCGCTGAGGGTGCCGTCGGCGGCCTGGCGGATCTGCAGGGCGTCGAAGGCGGCGCGCAGTTTGCCCAGATCCGCCTCGGCTTTCAGGGTGCTGTCCTGCGGGCCGTTGACGAATTCGTCGATCAGGCGCTGGCGGATCAACTCGACGCCGGCCTGGCTGGCGGGTGTCATCGCCAGCGTCGGCGTGGCGCGATGGAACTGGATCTCCGGCTCGGTATAGCGGGTTTTGACATGGTAGTCAGACCATTGATAGCGTGCGTCATCCACCGAGATCATCACCCGGTCAATGAACAGGCGGCCTGACTTCTCGCCGGACGGCGCTCGGAAGCGAATGGTGTCGATGCGATCGCCGAGGGTGCGGCCCACGCTGGGCTCCGCCGCGTCCTCGTCGCTGCGTACGCCGGCGCCGCTCATCTCCCGGTTGGCCAGATCGTTGTTCAGCGAGACGCCGACGGCGCGCCAGCCGCGGAAGTTCAGCTTGACCTGGGTGCCGGCGTCGGCCTCATTGGTGCCGTTCAGGCCATTGCCAAGATCGACGGTCAGGACGCCATCGATGGGATGCTCGTTATAGATCCAGAAGGAGAGGACCGGCGTGGCGGCCCGTCCCCAAATCTTGGAGACCTGGGCATCCGTTGGAATATTCATGGCGTGGCGCAGCAGCAGGCTGCCGCCGCGCTGCCAGTCCCAGACCAGCGCCCGTTCCCCCATGATGGCGCGCTTATCGCTCAGGGCGACGCGCGAGCCGGATGTGGTGGTGATGTCACGGAGATCTTCCGGCTGATCAAAGCTGTAGATCTGCGAGCGCATCATCTCGGCGCGATCGCGGGCGTTGGCGTCCGGGGCCGCCGTGGCCGCCGCGTTGAGTAGCAGGGCGGCGATGGAGGCCGCCAGCAGGGTGCGATGCATGGATAACATGGTAGATTCCCTTTCCCAAGTGCGCCGATTAGAAACGATTGCCCAGGGTCAGGCCGATAACGCCTTCGCCGTAGCGGTCATCACGGTTATAGCCCAGACCGATCCCCAGGTTGAGCGATTCGCTGATATCCATGCGCGCGCTGGCATCGACGCGCAGCTGATTGCCGCCCACCCGGGCGCCAACGGTCTCAAAGGTCGAGCCGCCGTTGGTGATGGAGACCAGCGCATGCTGCTGGCGGATACGGCGGTCGCCGTCGAGATCGTGCAGATAGCTGACCTGCATCGATGGCGTCAGCGTGCCCCAGCCGGTGGCGTACTGCGCCCAGGCGCTCAGGCCGCCGCCCAGGTGGTTCAGGCTGTATTTCTGGCTGCTGCTGCTCAGGGAGAGGATGGAGCCGTTTTCACGCCAGGAGTCAAAGTTGAGCCACTGGTACTGGTAGGTGAGCATCGGGCGCAGGTGCAGGGCGCCCAGCTCCAGATTCAGGCCCGCGTTGAGCTGGTAGCCCGCCTGGATGCCGGTATAGTCACCGTTGGCCTGGGTTTCGCCCTGCCAGCCGCTGTCGCCGCCGATATGACGCTCGCTGTTGACGCGCAGATAGCCGATGTTGAGGTTACCGTCGGCGAATAGCATGCCGCTGCGCCAGCCGAGGTAGGGCATCAGCTCGACCGCATCGATGCGTTTGCTCTGGGTCACGCCGCGGCTATCGGCCTGGCTATGGCTATAGCCGAGGGCGAAGCCGAGCATGGCGCTATCGTCGATCTCCTGATCGGCGCCCAGGCTGATGCCGTAGCGGTTCATGCGAAAGCCGGTGGCGTAGTCATTGCCGCTCTGGGTGCCGTGGCCGTACAGGGTATTGACCCACAGGTTCCAGCCGCTGTCACGCTCCTGCAGCGGCAGTTGACCCAGGTAGCCGAGCTGGCGCTGGGCGATATTGTTCCGCATGTCGCCGACCAGCTGGTTGGCGGCGCGGATCTCACTGCCGTCGCCGTTGGGGGTCATCTGGTTGGCCAGCGTCGCGATGGCTTCGGCATTGCTGCCGGCGGAGACCAGCAGCGCCAGCGCCTGGTCAGAGGCGGCGCTGTGGGTACCGTTAAATTCGCTGAGTACGTTGGGGACGATAAAGGCGGTGGTGCGCAGCGCGTTGGCCGAGGCGCCGCCGTAGCTGACGCCGTAGTTGACGATCAGCTGATTGCCGCTGACGCCGCCGTTCATCTGCGGTGGAGAGGGCTCTATCCAGGAGTTGGTCTGGGTCAGCAGCGGGGAGATGTCGAACTTGGCGCCATCCGTGCCGGTGATAGTGACCTTGTCGGGGTTGGTGATGCCCCCGGTGGCCTCGATCAGGATGATATCTTTATTGATAATGTTCGAAATATTACTGCCGTTGTAGCCCATGCTGACGGTGCTGCCCTCCTTATGGAGAGAGAGCTTGTCGACCCGCAGTATGGCCTCATCCAGGTTGGTCCGGTCGTTGAGCTGAAAGAGCAGATTACTGCCTTTCTGGTTTACAAAGGTTCCGCCGAAGTGGATGGTGCTGTCTTGTCCGATTATGGTCAGCGTGCCCCAGTTTTCGATCGTATTAAACCCGCTGATATTGTTACCGTTGAAGATGGCGGTACTGTTGTTAAGGGCAAAGTTGATCTTGTTACCTTTTTCGGCGTTACCGTTGCCCAGGATATCGCCGATAATAGTGCTGCCGTCGACGATGTCTGCACGCATCGGACCGCTGGCTTGACGAAAGTCCATGGCGATGCCATTGCCACCTTGAACGGTCGCACCGCCTTTGACACTGAAGATACGCCCGGGAGTGAAACTCCCGTCGACCTGAATGGCGGTGCCCTGTTCACTGATAACGTTGGCGCCGTTGATATAGACATTGCCGGTGACCGTGGTGCCAGCTGCAACCAGTATCGCGGGGGTGTCCGGAGCATTGACGACAATATTTTTATTTAGCGTCGCGCCACTCCCGCCAATGATCATGGTATCGCAGATATCGCTGGCAGGATCGCAATCTGCCGCCCAGGCAGTATTGTAGAGTGCAGAGATAATGGCGGTATAAAGGAAAAGATGCTGGTATTTATTCACGTGATAACCTCGGCGTTGGCAAAATTTATTAATGAATTAGAAACTCGCGCGTACGGCGACCTTAAAGTAGTCGTACTCGGTTTTCTTATCGCTATCTTTGGTTTTGATTTTTTCGTGATAATACTCAGTCATGACACGCCACTGGTTATTAATTGGGTAAGCCAGTTGCAGTGTGTAGCGTGACATATCCTTCTTGATCACATCACCCAGAGCGTTGCGCTCGGTAATTTCGCTGAATACCGACTGACGGGTTGAGGGTGAAATGACTAAGCCGATGGGGGTGTTCCAGTTTAAATACACACGCACCTGCTGGTTACGCTGGAGTTCACGGGTTGCAAACTCATTTTGCTTATTGGCGTGTTTGCCACTTTGAAAATAGGCGACGGTGGTGTTGATATTCGGGGTGATAAAGTAGCGGATGCCTGGCTCTAGCTCCCAGGAGAGATAGTCGGTATTGGTGGTCAGTCCCTTTGCCAGGTTCTCCTTCTTCTCCATGCTGAACATGCCGCTGCCCGCCAGCGCCCAGCTGTTGGAGAGGTTATAGTAATAGGATGTCTTGGTGCTGTAGAAGTCAACGGTAATACGGTTACCGTTGTCATACGTGGTTGTGTCCTGACGCACCTTGAAGCTGGGCTGAACCCAACCATTATTGATCTTGTAACGATAGCCAGCCTGGAGATCCAGACGCTGATAGCGGCTGTTATTATCGGCTTCACGCTGACGTAGTCCGGCATCAAAATACCAATTGGATTTGGTTGGGTTAATATTGATATCTAAGCGGTAACCCGAGTAGTTCGCCGGCGTATCATAATCGGCGGTTTCCCAAGAAAATATAGTGTTAATATTGGCCGCCTGCGTGCTCAGGGAGGTCAGCGACAGCGCAATAAGCGATCCCAGAAGTAATTGATTGTGCTTGTTCATAGCATTCCTTACGATAATAACAACCGTGATGAATTAATGCTTTTGCTGGTATTGTTATGATTATTTTCGAACGCAAACCAAACACCGCCCTTACTGTCGACAGCGCCGACAGTAAGGATGCGGGGGAAATACGTACGATGGGTGGCGTTAGCTGGCTTTAGCGCACTCGGCCACTTTTTTGTTCAGTTTATTGGTGGTGGCGGTGGTAAATTCGACCGGGCGCCAGGAGTCACCGGTTTTTTCCAGCCATGGAATTAATTCTTCATCGGTGATTTTTTTAATCAGAGCGTCATTGCCAGAGGCAATATTCTTCATCTGATAGGGATCGTTAACATTATCGTACAGGGTATATTTCAGCGGCTGGCCATCTTGGCGATCGATAACCAGAGTGTGGCTGGCCGTGCGTACGCCGCGGCGGCCGAAGGAGGGCTCGCCGTAGGGGACAAACAGGTATAGCTGAGAGCTGGCCGTTTCGCCCTTGCCGTGGGTGATACGCGCTGCCAGGTTGCTGCCCTCGACCGTGCCGGGGATCCACTGCTCCAGCCCCATCAGACCGAGGATGGTCGGGTAGATGTCCGGCGCCGACATCAGCGCATCATCGCTGCCCGGGGCAATCTTGCCCGGCAGGCGGAACATCATCGGGATACGCATCGCCTCTTCATAGGGAACGTTCTTGGTCGGCTGACCGTTGGCGCCCAGGCAGCAGCCGTGATCGGAGAAGAACACCACCAGGGTGTTCTCCGCCAGCCCCTGCTTGTCCAGCTCGGCCAGAATACGGCCAAACTGTTCATCGACCCCGTTGACCATCGCCATATACTCCTTGAAGTACTGCGGGCCATAGCCCTCCTGGTAGTTGGCCTGCCAGTCGACGTTAGGGCGGGTGTTGAGATCGCGCGAGCTCTTGCCCGGGAAGCGGTCTAAGTATTTTTGTGGTACCTGATCGTAGGGGGAGTGCGGCGGGTTCATGGACACCACCAGCGCGAACGGCTTGTCGGCGGCGCGGAAGCTGCCTTTCTCATTGCGCAGGAATTTAATGGCCATGTCGGCTTCGTGTTCGGCGCTCCACTGATCGACATACATCGGCGATTCGCGCGGCGTATTATTGCCCCAGTACATCGGGCGCATATGCAGATCGTAGGTGCCGTAGGAGTACCAGAAGTCAAAGCCATGGCGACGATCCGGGGCGGTCCAGTCGTTCCAGTAGCGCCCTTCCATCGGGTTGTTGTAGCTCTCGATAAAGGGGGCCTGGGGAGCGTCCAGATGCCATTTGCCGATGTAGCCGGTGCTGTAGTCCAGCTTTTTCAGTACGTCTGACCAGCACTGGGCGTAGCGCGATAGCTCAATCCCGACCTTGCCGCCAAAGTCATGCGCGTTGCCGGTGATGCCGTTGCGGATCGGGTACTGCCCGGTCATCAGCATGCCGCGAAATGGCGTGCATAGCGGGTAGTTGGATACGGCCTGGCGCATCACGCGAGACTGCTTGGCGAAGGTGTTCAAATTCGGCGTCAGCGAGGGGTCCTGTCCCATAAACTGCAGCGCCTGGGCGCGGAATTCGTCGGGAAACACGATCAGCAGATTCGGCGCATCCGCCGGTCTGGCCTGGGCGCCTTTTCCCTGCTCCTGCCCCAGCGTGGCGGCGAGGGCGGCCGGCGCAGAGATGGCTGCACCTCCGGCGGCCAATCCTTTCAGAAAGCTCCTGCGAGTAACGGACATCAAACCCCCCTTCTTTATTTTTGCGTTTTCTTTCGTTTGGTTTTTACACATCTTATTTATACTTTTTGTGCAGCTCAAATCATAAATTAACGAAAGTTATGGAAATAAAAGCAAGATCACACTAAATGCACCACAGCGTGACGAAGGGGGGGATGAGGGATAAAAAAACTGTGAGGTACTTAACAGGTATTACCGCATAGCATACGGTTTTTAAAGGCGTTAATGTGCGAGCGCTGGACGGAAATCGCGAAGGTTAAGGGGGGATTTTCGTGGTGAGCCGCCGCGGTGCCGGGGGGGATTGTCGCGCGCCGAAAATAGCACCGCATGCAATCGAAAGCGTCGTGATTAATAGATAAATAACTATAAATCATGTTATTGCATATGTTTTGTTTTATAAAAATCAAAACGAAAGCTTTTTCCGAGGTGATATTGTGCAATAAATGATCTTTCGCTTTCAATTTTTTTCGTTATTGGCGTGGGGCGCCCGCAGCAGCCCGGCGACGGCCGTGATCTCCTCCTGCAGCGAGGCGATAAAGGTCTCTACGGCGGCGGAGCCGGGGCGGTGGCGGGGGCGGATCAGGCTGACGGTAAAGGGGACGGCTACGCTGAAGGGACGCCACGCCAGCCCGCGGCCGGCGAAGTCCAGCGCGGTCAGCGGATTGACGATGGAGAGCCCGATGCCCTGACGCACTAGGGCGCAGACGGCGGCGGCGCTGTGGGTTTCTGCCACCATCCGGCGTGCGACCCCGGCCCGTTGAAACAGGGCATCCAAGGTATGGCGATAGCTATCGCCGGCCGACAGGCTGATATAGGGCTGCGCCGCAAAGTGCGCCGGGGTCAGGATGGCGTGGCGCAGCAGCGGGTGGTCGTCCGGCAGTACGCAGACCTCATTCAGCGTCGCCAGGGCGTGGCGCTCGCAGCCCGGCGGCGTGCTGCACTCTTCCGTCAGCCCCAGATCGTAGCGCTGGGCCGACAGCCACTCCTCCAGCAGGGGGGACTCCTGTGGGGTAATGGTAAGGCTGACCTCCGGATAGGGGGCGAGAAAGCGGCGGCAGACCTGCGGCAGCAGGGACTGGGAAAATGCCGGCAGACAGACGATATCCAGCGTGGCCCGGCGAAACTGGCGGATCTGGCTGGCGGCATCCTCGATACGCTCAAGGCCATAGTAGGCGCGCTTCACCTCTTCAAACAGCTGCAGCCCCTGGGCGGTTGGCCGCAGACGACCGCGCACCCGCTCGAACAGCTTTAGCGCCAGCAGCTGCTCAAAGCGGGCCAGTTCGCGGCTGACGGTCGGCTGAGAGGTGTGCAGCTGCGCGGCGGCCTCGGTGAGGTTGCCGCTGGTCATCACGGCATGAAAGATGGCGACCTGACGCAGGGAAATGCGGTGCATGGCGGGCTCCGGCGGCGCGTGGCTGTACAGGAAACGGGCTGATTCTATATCATAAATGAATAGACTCGTGACAAATAGATATTTTTTATTCGCTCTGCGCGCTGTTACATAAAGGGGAATGCTGATTTTTCCGGAGTCTTTTGCCATGCCCTATCCTCTGAATCAGGCCGGTTATGCCCTGAATGACACGCTGCTCTCCTCTCTGCCGGGCCGCTTTGGTACGCCGTTGTGGGTTTATGACGCTGCGCTGATCGAACGCCAGATTTCCTCCCTGCGCGCCTTCGACACCATTCGCTTCGCGCAGAAAGCCTGCTCTAACCTGCATATTCTGCGCCTGATGCGTCAGGCCGGTGTGAAGGTGGATGCGGTATCGCTGGGGGAGATTGAGCGGGCGCTGGTGGCGGGGTTTCGCCCGGGCGGCGACGATGAGGAGATCGTTTTTACCGCCGACGTGATCGATGAGGCGACGCTGGATCGGATCTGCGCGCTGGGGATCACGGTTAACGCGGGATCCTGCGACATGCTGCGTCAGCTGGGCCGTCGGGCATCCGGGCATCCGGTCTGGCTGCGCATTAATCCAGGCTTTGGCCATGGCCACAGCCAGAAGACTAATACCGGCGGAGAAAACAGCAAGCACGGCATCTGGCATCAGGATTTGGCACAGGCGCTGGCCCTGATCGATACCTATGGCCTGCGTCTGGTCGGCCTGCATATGCACATTGGCTCCGGCGTGGATTACGACCACCTGGCTCGGGTCTGCGATACGCTGGCCAACCAGGCGATTGCGCTGGGGCGTGATATCCGGGCGATTTCCGCCGGCGGGGGGCTCAGCATCCCCTACCGCGACGGCGACGCCGCGGTGGATGTCAGGCACTACTATGGGCTGTGGGATGCCGCGCGGCGGCGTATCGCCGCACATCTGGGGCATCCGGTGGGTCTGGAGATTGAGCCGGGACGCTATCTGGTGGCGCAGTCCGGCGTGCTGCTGGCGCAGGTGCGGGCGGTGAAGTCGATGGGACAGCGCCACTTTGTCCTGGCAGACGCCGGGTTTAACGATCTGATGCGTCCGGCGATGTACGGTAGCCATCACCATATCTCACTGCTGCCACAGGACGGGCGCGACGTCGCGACGCCGTGTATCGAAACGGTGGTGGGGGGCCGCTGTGCGAGTCGGGCGATGTGTTTACCCAGCGCGAGGGGGGAAAGGTGACCTCGTGCGCGCTGCCGGCGGCGCAGGTGGGAGACTGGCTGGTGTTTCACGATACCGGCGCCTACGGCGCCTCGATGTCTTCCAACTATAATAGTCGTCCGCTGCTGCCGGAGGTGCTGGTGGAGGGGGATAGGGTCCGGCTGATCCGTCGTCGTCAGCGAATGGATGAGCTATTGGCGCTGGAGCAGGTATAATGATTTCAGGCGTTGTTCTGCGCTATTGCTCTCAAATTAAACATATTAAATTGTTGCCTTATGTTTCATAGGCCAACAATAACGTTATTTAACTAATTAGATCATATTTCCCCCAGAGCGGATCGCCTACACTCAGCGGCCTGATTTCTTACTGCGAGATTGGGTTGGGGCGTTTCCCGTAGCGGGGCGGCAGCGGCGATCATATTGGCCCGGAGCAAGGCGCGAGCGGCAAGATGCGTCACCCCCGATACGCCGTGAGTCACGCAGCGCCGGGCCTCAGGCCCCGCTGCGTGACGCGCGCCAGAAATGGGAGCGCCGCACCGTCGGATCGGTGTCACAGGGCCTTTGCGTCCCGCCCCCCCATTTCTGGCTCAGCGTCGACGCCACGCACCGTTACAGCCATGGGATACAGTCGAGTATGAATAGCACGAAAACCTGTTCGTTATCGCGCCTGGAGCCGATCTGGCAGGATTTGTTGCATCAGGCGACGCAGAGTCTGCTGGCTCAGCGTTCGCTTCTCGAGCTGATGCGTGCCCTGCATCAGCTCTCCTTCTCCGCGATCCGCTTCGATCGCGTCAATATCCTGCGCTTGGATCCGCTGCATAACCGCATCACCCTGTATCGCTACGATCCGCAGCAGGATCGAGTGATTCAGGACGGCGATGTCCTGCTGGCCGATGGCCCAGGCGGGCGGGTCTGGACCGAACAGCGTCCGGTCTGCTGCTCGGGCGCCGATTTCTGCACTGACTTCGCCGCCGTCGCCACGCTGCCGCACTATGCCGGGATTACGGCCTATTGCCAGCTGCCGCTGACCACGGATCGGCAGCGTCTGGGCGGTATCGAATTCATTAAGTATCGAGCCGATGCCTTCAGTGAGGGAGAGCTGGCGCTGGCGGCGCCGCTGGCTGAGATCGTGGCGCAGATCTTTGAGCGTCTGCTGGAGCGGGAGCAGTTTCAGCAGCAGGAGGAGCTGCTGCGCCGGGAGCGCGACCACTTCCGTATTTTGGTGGACGTGACCAACGCGGTGACCTCCAAGCTGGAGATGGATGCGCTGGCGGCCGAGGTTTCCAAGGAGATCCACCGCTTCTTCGGCATCGACTACATCGGGCTGTCGCTGATCGAGCAGGGCGACGAGCGCCTTAAGTCCTATATCACCGGCTATCAGAACGGTAAGGCGGTGCTGCGTGAGCAAAAGCTGCTGCCGCTGGCCGGCTCGCTGGCCCAGCGGGTGATCCAGGATAAGACCCTGTTGTTGATGGATCTCTCCGACTCCGCCCGCCTAGCGCCGCAGGATCGTCAGCTGGCGCAGATGCTGAGCTTTGGCAACCGTACCGTCTGCCAGCTGCCGCTGATCTTTGGCAATAAGGTGCTGGGGGTGCTGAAGCTGGCCCAGTGTCAGGCGGGGGTCTTTAATCAGCGTAACCTGAAGCTGCTGCGTCAGATCGCCGCCCGCATCGCCATTGCCGTCGATAATGCGCTGGCCTACGGCGAGATTTCACGCCTGAAGGACAGCCTGGTGCATGAGAACCGCTATCTGACGGAGTGCATCCGCCAGGAGGGCGATTTTGGCGAGATTGTCGGCCAGAGCGAGGCGATGCGCAGCGTGCTGGAGCAGGTAGAGATGGTGGCGGCCAGCGACTGCAGCGTGCTGATCCTGGGGGAGACCGGCACCGGTAAGGAGCTGATCGCGCAGGCGATCCATAACCTCAGCCTGCGTAATCAGAAGCGGATGGTCAAGATGAACTGCGCCGCCATTCCCAGCGGCCTTCTGGAGAGCGATCTGTTCGGCCACGAGAAGGGGGCCTTTACCGGCGCCAGCGCCCTGCGCATGGGGCGCTTTGAACTGGCCAACCACGGCACGCTGTTTCTGGACGAGGTCGGGGATATTCCGCTGGAGCTGCAGCCCAAGCTGCTGCGGGTGCTGCAGGAGCGCGAGATCGAGCGTCTGGGCGGCAGCCGGGTGATCCCGGTGGACGTGCGACTGATCGCCGCCACCAACCGCGATCTGAAGCAGATGGTGCAGGATCGCCAGTACCGCAGCGATCTCTACTACCGGCTCAACGTTTTTCCTATCGTGATTCCACCGCTGCGGGAGCGCCCCGAGGATATCCCGCTGCTGGTTAAGTTCTTCACGCGCAAGATAGCCAAGCGGATGAACCGCACTATCGACAGCATTCCAACGGAGACCATCCGCGTGCTGAGCCAGCTGCCCTGGCCGGGCAACGTGCGTGAGCTGGAGAATATTATCGAGCGGGCGGTGATCCTGAGCCGTGGCCCGGTGCTGAATCTGCCGCTGGATGAGCTGCAGTATCATCTTTCTCCGCCGCTGGCCAGCCGCAGTATGCCGGGTCAGGCGCCGATGGCACTCGCGTCGCCGGCGCCGGGGGAGCAGAGCGAGCGAGAGCGCATCCTGCAGGTGCTGCGCGAATGCAACGGTATCGTCGCCGGGCCGCGCGGTGCGGCGGTTCGCCTGGGGCTGAAGCGTACGACGCTGATTTCGCGCATGCAGCGCCTGGGGATCTCGGCCCACGACGCCACCCCGTAGCGTCAGGCGTCGCCAGTGGTGTCACGGCGGCATCGACATTAGTGTCGATGCCGCCGTCGTTTTGGGGGGACCGCACGCCGCGCGGCATTCCCTCTGGCGATAAACGCATCATCTGCGCTGAAATACGTTATTTAAGTTACTAATTTCCTGTAAAACATCATACAAATAATTAATAATTAAAACTGGCACGTATCCTGCTTATTTTGGTGACCGACGGGCGGTGATATAGACTGCGCGCCGGCCGCACGGCGCATCACATCGCGATGCGCGCAATCTCTGGAGTATGGTGGAGTAATTACTATGAAGGTCAGCGAACTAACTGAGAAGTCGCTATTTATCCATAATAAGAATGAGAAGCTGATGGCGCAGTGGGCGACCTATAAAAGCAGCCTGATCAAGGCGACCACCTCTTCCCGGCTGAAGATTTTCCATGAGTTCAGCTGCGGTGACGGCGACAGCGTCAACTTTACCGTGTTTGACCACTTTATGGTGGAGATCCGTCTGGCCGGGGAGTTTTACAGCAAGACCATTCAGTACGGCCTGCGGCTGAGCGGCGGCGATGAGGATCGCTTTGTCGAGCTGGGACGGGCGACCTTTGACGACGAGGGGGTCCTGGATGGCCGGGTTAGCAACCGCGACCGCGATGGCGTGCTGGAGCACTACCTGGAAAAAATTCAGTCGCTGTATGACACCCTGTATCATGCCATGCAGGACAGCCGTCCGCTGCATGAGGTGCTGTTTGCCCGCTGGGGCGGCAACGTTCCCGCCTGATATTCAGGGGGAAAACACCGGGCGGAGATGCCCGGTGTTGAGCCGCTATCAGCAGATGCGCGGCAGCGGTTCGCTGTGCGGCAGGTCGAGCAGACGCGCCGCGCCGAACAGGCCGACCAGACGCACCTGACGCCGATCGGTGGCGACGCCGATGGTGGCGGCATCTGCCCCCAGCGGGTGGGCATGCAGGCAATCCAGCACTGCCTGCTCCGCCTCGGGCGCGACGGCCAGCACCAGCTTGCCCTCGTTGGCGAAGTTGAGCGGCTCCAGCCCCAGCAGCTCGCAGATCCCGCGCACCGCGTCTTTTACCGGCAGCGACTTCTCGTCGACATCCATGCCGCAGCCGCTGGCCTGGGCAAACTCATGCAGAATGGCGGTAACGCCGCCGCGGGTGGCATCGCGCAGGGCGCGTACGCCTGGGATGTTGCGTAGCGGCGCGATCAGCGGCGCCAGCACGGCGCAGTCGCTGCTCAGCTCGGCCTCCAGCCCCAGCTTTTCCCGCAGATTGAGGATGGTGGCGCCGTGATCGCCCAGGGTGCCGCTGACGATCAGACGATCGCCCGGCTGGATCTCGGCGGCCGCCCAGCGGATGTCCGCCGGAATAGCGCCGATGCCGGCGGTATTGATAAAGATCTTATCCGCCGCGCCGCGCTGCACCACCTTGGTATCGCCGGTGACGATCTGGATCCCGGCGTCGCGTGCCGTCTGGGCCATGCTCTGTACCACCTGCTCCAGATCGCGCAGCGGCAGCCCTTCTTCCAGGATGAAGCCGCAGGAGAGAAACTTGGGATAGGCGCCGCTGACCGCCAGATCGTTGGCCGTGCCGCAGACCGCCAGCTTACCGATGTTACCGCCGGGGAAGAAGATAGGATCGATCACGTAGCTGTCGGTAGTGAAGGCCAGCCGATCGCCCAGCTGGTTGAAGCCGCACAGTGGCAGACGCGCCTGATCTTCACGGGCGTTGAGCGCCGGATTGTCAAACAGCGGTAAAAACAGGGTATCGAGCAGCTGTTGCATCGCCAGGCCGCCGCTACCGTGCGCCATGGTAATCACATCGTCCTCAGACCATTTGCTCATGCTTATTGCTCCATTCCTCGACGGTACTGGTAGAACGCCGCGCAGGCCCCTTCCGAAGAGACCATCAGCGCGCCAAAGGCATTCTGGGGGTTACAGCGGGTGCCGAACAGCGGGCACTCCGCCGGTTTGCAGCGTCCGGTCAGCACATCGCCGCAGCGGGCGAGTGGATCGTCGGCCACGCACTGGCGCCGGGGGTGAAAACGCTGCTCGGCGTCAAACTCGGCGTAGGCCGGGCTCAGGGCCACCCCGGAGTGTGCGATTTCGCCGAGACCGCGCCATTCGCTGCTGTCGCGGGTGACAAACACCTCATCCAGCGCCCGCTGCGCCAGGGCGTTACCGCTGTCTGGGACGATACGGCGGTACTGGTTTTCCACCTCGCAGCGCCCATCGCACACCTGGGCCAGCAGCATGTCCAGAGACTGCAGGATATCCAGCGGCTCAAAGCCGGTGATCACCAGCGGCTTGTGAAACTCATCGCAGATAAAGGCATAGGGGTGGGCGCCGATCACCATGCTGACGTGCCCCGGTGCGATAAAGCCATCTATGCGCACGTCGGGCTGCTGCAGCAGGCTGCGCAGCGTCGGGGTAATGGTGATGTGCTGGCAGAAGACGCTGAAGTTTTTCACATTCTGGGCGCGCGCCTGCTGCAGGGTGACGGCGGTGCTGGGCATGGTGGTCTCAAAGCCAAGGCCGAAGAAGACCACCTCGCGATCCGGCATCTGCTGCGCCAGATTCAGCGCATCGAGGGGGGAGTAAACGATGCGTACGTCCGCCCCCTGACGCTTGGCGTCGAGCAGGGAACCGCTGCGGCCCGGCACGCGCATGGCGTCGCCAAAGGTGCAGAACACCACGCCGGGGCGGCGGGCGATCTCCACGCACTGGTCGATACGTCCCATCGGCAGTACGCAGACCGGACAGCCCGGGCCGTGTACGAACTCGATCTCCTTGGGCAGCAGCTGATCGAGGCCAAACTTGAAGATGGCATGGGTATGCCCCCCGCACACCTCCATGATCTGCAGCGGCAGGCGGCAGGTGGCCGGCAGCTGGCTGACGCGCTGGCGGATCTTCGTCAGCAGCGCCTCCGCCAGCTGGGGATCGCGGAATTCATCAACAAACTGCATTTATCACTCTCCGCTGCGCGCCGCGCCGGCGCCGACGCGCATAAAGTGCGCCACGTCGGCCTCTACCGCTTCCATGGACTTCAGCGCCTCCAGCGTATCCTGCGCCTCCTGCTCGTCCAGCACGCTCATGGCGAAGCCGACGTGCACCAGCACCCACTGACCCAGCAGATCGCGGGTGTCGCCTTCGCACACCAGCGCGATGTTGACGTCACGCTTCACGCCGCAGACGTCGACCTGCGCCAGCTGGTGGATATCGTCGCCGACGGCGACCACTTTTCCCGGAATTCCCAGACACATTATTGATTTTCTCCCAGCGTGGTTTCCAGCCAGGCCAGCCAGGCGTCCATTCCCTCTCCGCTGGTGGCGGACAGCTGGATCACCTGGATCTGCGGGTTGATGCGTCGCGCGTTGGCAATGCAGGCGTCGACGTCGAACTGCAGGTAGGGCAGCAGATCGATCTTATTGATGATCATCAGGCTGGAGGCTGCAAACATATGTGGATATTTCAGCGGCTTGTCTTCACCCTCGGTGACAGACAGCACCGCGACTTTATGGCGTTCGCCCAGATCGAAGCTGGCCGGGCAGACCAGATTGCCGACGTTTTCAATGAACAGCAGGCTGTGGTCCGGCAGCGCCAGGCGGTGCATGGCGTCATGTACCATCTGAGCATCCAGGTGGCAGCCTTTGCCGGTGTTGACCTGAATCGCGCTGACGCCGGTGGCGCGAATGCGTTCGGCGTCGTTGGTGGTCTGCTGATCGCCTTCGATCACCGCGCACGGGAAGCGACTGGCGATGCGCTTCAGGGTTTCAGTCAGCAGGGTGGTTTTACCGGAGCCAGGGCTGGAGACCAGATTCAGCGCAGCAATATGCTGGCGGGTGAAGTGTTCGCGATTATGCTCGGCCAGCGCGTTGTTTTTGCTCAGTACGTCCTGCTCTATCTGCACCATGCGGCGCTGGCTGATGCCCGGCGCGTGGGCGCCCGCCTCACCGTGGCCATAGTCCAGATCGTCGTGATGCTGATGGGGCGCGAACGCCGTCTCTTCGGCATGGCTATGGGCATGAGAGTGGGCATGGCTATGCTCGTGCTCGTGCGCATGGTCATGATGGTGGTTATGCTCATGACTGTGGGCATGCTCAGGGTGGCCATCGTGGCTATGGGCATGCTGCTGTGCCTGTTCAGGCGTCGCGAAGACATAGTGATAGTGGTGGTGCACATCGCCATTATGGTGGTAGTGATGATGCACATTCACGACGCGTGCGGCGTCCTGGCTCTCATGGCGATGGCCATGATGGTGGTGACCGTGGTGATGCGCATGACCGTCGCTGTCGTGACGGTGGGCGTGATGGTGTTCGTCGCCTTCAATATGCAGTTCGCCGGCTGCACAGCCGCAGGTGGTACACATATAGGGGATCTCCTGAGCGTTAGGGTTACTCAATCTCAATCTGTTTGATTTGCATGCTGTCACCGCCGTCGACGCGCAGATTGTGGCTCTGGCAGTGCGGGCAGCCCGCATCGTGGCTGGTTACCGTGATCGGGCGGCTGCAGCTCCAGCACCAGGCCTGGGCCGGAACGGTGTTGATCCGCAGCGCGCAGCCTTCGGCCAAGGTGCCGCGACAGACGATGTCAAAACAGAAGGTTAATGCGCTCTCTTCAATACAGGAGAGGGCGCCAATGTCCAGCCAGACCGACGTGACACGCTTGGCGCCGCTGTCGCGCGCCTGGCGTTCAATGATGTCAAATGCGCTTTGGCAAAGGGATAATTCATGCATGGTCATTTTTCTTTCGTTGTGCCGGGCTTATCCTCGGGGAAAGCGGACGGCTGAACCTTGATTACCGTCATCAGTTCACCGATTCCTCGGCGCTGCATGACGCCTGCGCGGGATCTATCGCATCTTTTAGGCAGTGAGCGGCGATGATGGCCTGACCGAGAGCCAACGCGCCGTCTCCGGCGGGCAGGCGCAGGGGCAGCAGCAGACGGTAGTCCGCCAGGCGCGCCAGCAACAGCTGACGCAGCAGTCGATTGTGCAGTACCCCGCCGGACAATACCAGCGTTTGGCACCCTTCGCGTTCGGCGTGGTAGCGCAGCAGCGCCGCCAGACCGTCGGCGAGCGCCCGGTGAAAGGCCAGCGCGCGCAGGGGCACCGGCGCCTGCCAGCCGAGCCAGTTGCGCCAGAAATCGCCCATTGCCAGCTCGCCCTGCGCGTCGAGGCTCAGGGTTACCGGCGTCTCCTGGGGCCAGGCTAGCCAGGCCTGCGCCTCTAAGCGGCAGGCCGCCTCACCCTCAAAGCTTATCTGCTCGTGACAGAGATCCAGCGCCGCCGCCGCCGCGTCAAACAGGCGCCCGCAGGAGGAGGCGCGCGGACAGTTCAGGTCGCGATCGATGGCCCGGGCCAGCAGCGGCCAGTTTTTTGCCTGTATCCGCTGAGTTTCCGGGTAACGCGGCCACTCAGGGACAAAGCGCAGCAGCTGGGCTAGCAGATTACGCCAGGGCTGACGGGCGGCCAGATCGCCGCCGGGCAGCGCCACCGCCGGCAGACCGCCCAGGCGGGTGTACCCCCGGTAGTCGACCCGCAGGCATTCGCCGCCCCAGAGCTCCCCCGACTCACCGTAGCCGATGCCGTCCAGCGCCAGACCGATCAGCGGGGTCTCCTGCGGCGTAATCCCGTGCTCGGCCATGCAGGCCGCCAGGTGCGCATGGTGATGCTGCACCGCGATCAGCGGCAGTCCGCGCGCGTCGGCCTGCTGCTGCGCCAGCCTGTGGCTGTGGTAGCCGGGGTGGCGATCGCAGGCGATGGCGCGCGGGCTGAATTGGTACGTTTGCAGTAGTAGCTGCCAGGTCTGCAGGAACTGCTGTTGAATGCGCGCCTCGCCCAGATCGCCCAGATGCTGGCTGAGCAGGGCGCGTCCGCGCTGCAGCAGGCAGAAGGTGTTTTTCAGATCGCCGCCGACGGCGGCGATGTCTGGGAGCGTGCTAAAGGGCGCGGGCAGCGCGATGGTGTCCGGCACATAGCCGCGCGCCCGGCGCAGCATCTCGCTCCCCTCCGGCGCGTAGCGCACTAGCGAGTCGTCGGCGCGCTGGACGATATCGCGGTTGTGCAGCAGCCACAGATCGGCGATCCCCGCCAGATCGCTCAGCGCCTGGGCGTTATCCAGCGCCGGCGGCTGGCCGCTGGCGTTACCGGAGGTCATCACCAGCGGCCGTCCGATACGCGCCATCAGCAGGTGGTGCAGCGGCGTGCCCGGTAGCATCACGCCGACTTCGTCCAGGCCGGGGGCGACCCCGGTCGGTACCGCGTCGGAGGCGGGGATCAGGACGATGGGCGCCGCCGGGCTGCTCAGCAGGGCCAGCAGCCCGGCGTCCGGCACGGTGCGGCAGTAGCGCGCCAGCCAGCTTAGGTCGGGCAGCATCAGGGCCAGCGGCTTGCCGGGGCGCCGCTTGCGTTCGCGCAGGCGGGCGATGGCGGCGTCGTTTTCGGCGTCACAGGCCAGATGAAATCCCCCAGCCCTTTGACGGCGACGATATGTCCGGCATTCAGCGCCCGGGTGACGGCCTGCCAGGCCGCCTCGCCTTCGCGCCGGTCGGCGCCGTCGGCGCCGCAGCTCCACATCGTCGGGCCGCAGAGGGCGCAGGCGGTCGGCTGGGCATGAAAGCGCCGGTCGGCGGGATCGCGGTACTCGCGGGCGCAGGCCGGGCACAGCGGAAAGTCGGCCATGGCGGTAAAGGGGCGATCGTAGGGCATACGGCGGATGATGGTAAAACGCGGGCCGCAGTGGGTACAGTTGATGAACGGGTAGCCGTAGCGGCGGTTGGCCGGGTCGCGCATCTCAGCCAGGCAGCGCGGGCAGGTGGCGGCGTCGGGCACGATCTGGGTATCCATGGCACCCTGGCGGCTGTCGACGATCCGGAAGCCGTCCGCGGGCGTCTCTGCCCAGGGGTGCCGTTCGATGGTATCGATACGCGCCAGCGGCGGACAGTCTGCGTACAGTCGCTGAATCAGCGTGTCCAGATCTGCCGGCAGACGGACCACCAGCCAGACGCCGCCGGCGTCGTTGCTGACCTCGCCGTGTAGCCCCAGCGCCTGGGCTATCTGCCAGACATAGGGGCGAAAGCCGACGCCCTGAACCTTTCCTTTTATCCGTAATGCGATGGCGTTGTGTTCCAAAAAATAACTCCGTGCCAGCGCGCTGCGGGGCTGGCTTTGATACCTGGGTTGTCCGGGGATAGCGGCGCTGCGCTGGTTGACCGGGGATAAGCCTAGCGGCAGCGGCGCCAGGCCGCTTTGATATCAGGCAGCCTACACGCAAATCGCAGCGCGTTAAATAAAGCGAACGGTGAATAAATTGTCGCAAATGGGCCGAGGGCCGTGCAACGCGGCATGTCACATCTGAGCGTTGGCTCTCGCTTTGCCGCGGTGCGCCGGTGGCGGGGGAGACCCCCGCGAGAACGGTGGAGAGGGGCGTACGCCCGTTTACAGCAGATCGCCCAGGTTATCGAAGGCGGCGCGCTGGCGTCGCTCCTGGATCAGCGCCTGCATGGCGTTGCGATCGATAAGCTTCAGGGCCTTGGTCGGGCAGGCCTCCACGCAGGCCGGGCCGTTGGCGCGGTGGTTGCACAGATCGCACTTGTTGGCCTCAGCCTTGCTGCTGCTGATACAGCCGCTGCTGCCGTAGCGCTGTGTCACCGTGGTGGTGACGACCTCCATGGTGCCGTAAGGACAGGCGACCACGCAGGTCTTGCAGCCGATGCATTTTTCCTGGTCAACGCAGATGAAGTCCTGCTGGCGGCTGATGGCGCCGTTGGGGCAGACATTGGCACAGGGGGCGTCTTCGCACTGACGACACAGGATCGCCGTGCTGATGTTGTCTCCCTTAATGACGTGAATGCGCGGGGTGAAGTTATCGCGACTGAGGTTATGCAGCTCGCTCTCCTCCCGGTGGGCCATGACGCAGGCGATTTCGCAGGTACGGCAGCCGATGCATGTTTTGGGATCCGCAATGACAAACCGATTCATTCAATTACTCCCGATATCGTTATAGTGTCGCGCCGTGGAACCCCGGCGGAGCCGCTGCTGCCGACCCCGCCGGACGGTTATCAAAAGTGATACGCGGCGTGTTAGTTTGATAATCCGCTGCGCACCCCGTTGATAAGGCGTTCAAAGGCGCGTTATTGTTTTGAGAGCCGTAGCCCGTTACCCCTCTGCGCTTTCGCGCAGATGTCGCTTGATACTGTCATACTCACGTTCCACGTAGGCTTCCGCCGCCGGCTGATCGGCGATGGCCTCCAGGGTGACCGCGCAGTATTTGTATTCCGGCGTCTTGGTAATGGGGCTCAGGTTCTCCGCGACCAGCTCGTTGCAGGCGCCGATCCACCACTGGTAGGTCATGTAGACTGCCCCGCGGTTGGCGCGCTCGCTGACGGCCGCCCGGCTGATGACCTTGCCCTGACGGGAGCGGATCCACACCAGATCCTGATCGCGGATGCCAAAGATCTTGGCGTCCTCGGTATTGATCTGGATATAGCCCGGTTCGTCGGCCAGCGCGGCCAGCGCCTTGCAGTTACCGGTCATGGAGCGACAGGAGTAATGGCCCACTTCGCGAACCGTCGCCAGCACCAGCGGATAGTCGTCGCTGACGCGATCGATCGGCGGGCGCCATTCGCAGGTAAAGAACTGGCCTTTGCCATTGGGCGTGTCGAACTTGCCGCCCTGGTACAGGTACTGGGTGCCGGGGCTTTCCAGCGTCGGGCACGGCCACTGGATATAGGCCAGATCCGCCATCTTCTCATAGGTGGCGCCGTAGTAGATCGGGCACAGCTCGCGCAGCTCGTCCCAAATCTCCTGGGTATCGCTGTAGCGCATCGGGTAGCCCATCGCCGTTGACATCAGGCCGATGATCTCCCAGTCGCGCTTCACGTCGCCCACCGGCTCCACCGCTTTATAGAAGCGCTGGAAACCGCGATCCGCGGAGGTATATACACCTTCGTGTTCGCCCCAGCTGGTGGCCGGGAAGATCACGTCGGCGATGGCCGCGGTCTTGGTCATGAAGATGTCCTGCACGATCAGCAGATCGAGCTGTTCGAAGGTGCGGCGAATCGTGGCGAGATCCGGCTCGGTCTGCAGCGGATCTTCGCCCATCACGTAGTGCGCCTTGATCAGCCCGTGATCGATATTGTGCGGTACCTCGCTCAGGGCGTAGCCGATCTTGTCATTCAGCTTTTCAACGCCCCAGGCCTGGGCAAACTTCTCCAGTACGCCCGGCTGATTCACGTACTGATAGCCGGGGAGGGTGTTGGGTAGCGCGCCCATATCGCAGGCGCCCTGTACGTTGTTCTGCCCGCGCACCGGGCCGACGCCGACGTGGGGCTTGCCCAGGTTGCCGGTCAACAGTGCGATGCTGGTCAGGGTACGTACGGTCTCCACCCCCTGATAGAACTGGGTAACCCCCATGCCCCACAGAATGGTGGCGCTGGGTGCCTTGGCATACATCCGCGCCGTCTCGCGGATCATCTGGGCGCTGATGCCGGTGGTCTCTTCAACCGATTCCGGGGTGTAGGCGGCGACCAGCTCGCGGAAGGTATCAAACTCCTCGGTATGCTGTTCGATAAACGCGCGATCGTGCAGGTTCTCCGCGATGATCACCTGCGCCATCGCGTTGAGGAACGCAATGTTAGAGCCGTTCCTCAACGGAACGTGGATGTCGGCGATGCGCGCGGTTTCAATGCGACGCGGATCGCAGACAATGATTTTTGCCCCTTTCGCCTTCGCATGGAGGATGCGACGGGCGACGATGGGGTGAGAGTCCGCGGCGTTGTAGCCGAAGACAAAAATGCAGTCAGTATCTTCAAGTTCGACGATAGAGTTGCTCATGGCGCCGTTACCGACCGATCGCTGCAGACCTGCAACCGAAGGGCCGTGTCAGACGCGTGCGCAGCAGTCGATATTGTTAGTACCGATAGCCGCGCGGGCGAACTTTTGCATCACGTAGTTGGCTTCGTTGCCGGGACCGCGCGATGAGCCGGTGGTCATAATGGCATCTGGGCCGTACTTCTCTTTGACCGCCAGCAGACGGGAGCTGGCGAAGGCGATCGCCTCGTCCCAGGAAACCGCTTCCAGTTTGCCGCCGCGCTCGCGGCGGATCATCGGTGACTTCAGGCGCGGGGTCAGGATTTTGGTATCGTGGATAAAATCCCAGCCGTAGTACCCTTTCAGGCACAGCTCGCCCTGGTTCGTCACGCCATTCGCCCCTTCGGCACGAATAATTCTGCCGTTATCCACCACCAGGTTGATTTTGCAACCCGAGGCGCAATAAGGGCAGACCGTGATGACTTTCTTCATCAACATTGCTCCTATTTTTATGACCACCGGACGTCGCGTACCCGTCCGGCGTAACTATCTACAGAGAGCCTTGGCGCATCGGTGTGCGTCCCGCCTGTCATGTACGGGCGGCGGCACAGAGGCCGTTCGCCGCGCTCTCCCGATTACATATGCATGATGCGTGCCAGGTTTTCCTATCAAGCCAGGTGGCCTAATTGCCTGAACTATAAAGGCTGGCGTGGGAATCCCGTGATGATCCGCATCAAAGTGCCGATGGACTCGACAAAACTGTCGCACAATTTTGGCACCCTGCCCGGCATCGCACGTCAGATCTCGCCTGAGGGCACCGTCAGGCGTGCGATGCCGCCGTCGTCGCCCCAGCGGTGCAGGCGCTGATACAGCGTCTCGACCGCCTCTTTGACCGGCTGCATCATCGGCGCGTAGAAGGCCACGATGGCCGGCTGGATCCCGATGAAGGTGATATCGTCCACGTCTTCGCGCAGCTGGGCTATCAGGTAGCTCAACGGCAGGTTATGGGTGGTGACGATAAACAGCTCGGCGATGTCGCGCTCGTCGATAATGCGGATTTCGCCCGGCTCTAGCCCCATTTCCGTCGCATCGACGATCAGCAGCTTCTGCGGGCGCAGTTCGCGCACAGTGTGGGCGCAGCTTTCCGGGCTGCTGCCGCCGTCAATGACCTGCCAGCCGGGGATGGGGTGCCCGCACAGCTTCTCCGCCAGCAGCGGGCCGGCGCCGTCGTCGCCCATCATGCTGTTGCCTACGCACAGGATTAGATTGTCAGCCATTGTGTCGTTTCACCATCAGATAGATTGTTGGTTCATTCTCGATCAGCTGCAGCGCGTCGATCAGGCTGCGGCTCCACGCCTGCTGCGGGGGCGTCATCGCCGGCAGCGCCCGATCCAGCGCGCAGGCCAGCGTGTGGATATGGCTGATATCGATGCCGATCTCGCCAAAGCGCAGCACGCCTTCCAGCTTGCGCCGCGCCTCGCCGGTCTCCAACTGCGCTATCCACGCCCGGTAGTCGCTCAGGGGCAGGGACATGCAGGGCTTCAGGCAGTCGATCACTCCCAGGTGATGACCGATGGCCAGGCTGTAGTAGATAACCTCTCGCGCCGCCGGCGGCGTTGCTGCTTCATCTTCAGCCTGCTGGACAAACTTGGCGTTGAGGATGTGAAACACCACCGTTGGATCGGGAAAGTAGGCGGACGCGCGTTCGGTCATCGGCGGTCTCCCCGCGGGGCGGCATCGCTGCACACCTGCATCAGCCGTCCCATGACCTCGCTCAGGCGCGGATCGTTTTCCGCCGCCAGGAAGCGGTCGAGGCGCTGCTCCAGGGTATCGGCGTCGCGGCTGGCCAGCAGGGCCATAAACTTGTCGGCCAGTTGGCGACCATAGCGGTAGCCGGACATGCGTCGCGCCTCGCGGTCGATCAGCACCCGCAGGGTCTGCGGGATATCCGGGTGCAGGATGGCCGCCTGCTCATCATCCTGCTGGCTATGGTGCTGCGCCTTGAGCTTTTGATCCAGCAGGCCGAGGGCGACGGCAAAGCCATACAGGGTCGCCGCCGGCGTCGGCGGACAGCCGGGGATATAGACATCCACCGGGACGATTTTATCGGTGCCGCCCCAGACGCAGTACAGATCGTGAAAGATGCCGCCGCTGCAGCCGCAGGCGCCGTAGGAGATAACGATTTTGGGGTCGGGGGCCGACTGGTAGGCGCGGATCGCCGGAATGCGCATGGCGCGGGTCACCGCGCCGGTGAACAGCAGAATATCGGCGTGGCGCGGCGAGGCAACCACCTTGATGCCGAAGCGCTCCGCGTCGAACAGCGGTGAGATGGCGGCGAAAATTTCAATTTCGCAGCCGTTGCAGCCGCCGCAGTCAACGCGGTAGACATAGGCCGATCGGCGGATGTCCTTCAGCAGGGTCTGCTTCAGGCGGGCCGCCTGCGCATCCAGCGTGATGGGCACCGGCTGGCCGTTAGCGTCGCGCGGACCGATTAACGCGCCCGCCGCCGGCGGGGTAGTGATGATCTGGCTCATTGTGACGCCTCCGGCATCAGGTGACGGCCCAGCGCAATGCGCGCCGTCGGGATCATGTTGTGTTGACGCTTGCACGCCGGACAGGTTTCAAACTGGGCCCGGCGCGCCTCGGCCTGTTCGACCGTTAGGTGACCGGCCTGGACCAGCAGGGCCATGGCGTAGTCGATCTCTTTCTGCGCGGCGTAAGGCGCGCCGCACTCGATGCAGCGGCAGACGCGGAACTCGGCGCGCTGCTGCAGATCCTCTTTGCGCCACACCGCCAGCTCAAACTCCGGCGACAGCACGATGGCGGCGGTGGGGCAAACCTCCTCACAGCGGGCGCAGAAGATGCAGCGCCCCAGATTGAGTGCCCAGGTCCGTACGCCGCTGGCGGCGTCGGTCTGCATGGTCAGGGCGTTGGCCGGGCAGGCGGCGGTGCAGGCGCCGCAGGCGATGCACTGCTGGGCATCATACTGCGGCTTGCCGCGGAAGTTGGCGTCGACATCCAGCGGACGCGCCGGATAGGCGACGGTAGCGTGGCGATGACGCAGGGCAGTTTTTAACAGTTTCAGCATAGTCTCTCGTCTCCGGCGATCACTTCAGCGGTGAGTCCTTGCGCTCCAGTCCATAGCGTTCGATCTCCTTATAGGGCACGGTGACCGATTTGCGTCGGTTGACGTCCACCAGGGTGACGCGGTCGGTACAGGAGTAACAGGGGTCAAGACTGCCGATGATCAGCGGCGCATCGGATACGGTATTGCCGCGCAGCATGTAGCGCAGGGTCGGCCAGTTGGCATAGGTCGCCGCGCGGCAGCGCCAGCGATACAGCTTCTGGTTGTCGCCGGTCATCGACCAGTGGATGTCGTCGCCGCGCGGCGCCTCGGTAAAGCCCAGGGCAAAGCGCTGCGGAATATAGGTAAAGCCCTCGACCGCCAGCGGGCCGCCCGGCAGGTTGTCCAGGCCGAACTCGATCATGTTGAGGGCGGTAAACACCTCGTTAATACGCACCTTGACGCGCGAGATGACGTCGCAGCCCTGCTCGCTGTGAACCTGCATCGGTAGCAGATCGTAACCGGCGAACGGATGGTCGGCGCGGGTATCGCGCGCGTGGCCGCTGGCGCGCACCATCGGGCCGACGTTGCTGAAGTCGCGGGCGATCTGCGGGTCGAGGCGGCCGATACCGACGGTGCGCTGTTCGATATTGGGGGTGCTGAACAGGATGTCGACCAGGGTTTTGACCTCGGCGCGCATCTCTGCGGCCAGACGGCGGGTGGCGATCATGTCCTCTTTGAGCATGTCGCGACGGATGCCGCCGATCAGGTTCAGTCCGTAGGTTTTGCGCGAGCCGGTGAGGATCTCCGCCATCTTCATCGATTTTTCACGTACCCGGAAGAACTGCATGAAGCCCGAGTCGAAGCCGACGAAGTGGCAGGAGAGCCCCAGGTTGAGCAGGTGGCTGTGCAGACGCTCCACCTCCAGCAGGATGGAGCGGATGGCCTGGGCGCGCTGCGGCACCTGGATGCCCAGCGCGTTTTCGACCGAGCTGGTGTAGGCGGTGCTGTGGGCAAAGCCGCAGATACCGCAGACGCGGTCGGAGAGAAAGGTGACCTCGTTGTAGCCCATGCGGGTCTCCGCCAGCTTTTCCATGCCGCGGTGGACATAGAACAGGCGATAGTCGGCGTCGACGATGTCTTCGCCGTCCACGAACAGGCGGAAGTGGCCCGGCTCGTCAGAGGTGATGTGCAACGGGCCGATAGGAACGATTTTACCGCTGCTGCTGTCGTTGACGAAGGGGTAGGTCTCGCGATCGGTGGTCGGCGCCGGGCGCTGACGATAGTCCATCGCATCCTTGCGCAGTGGGTAGAGCTCGTCCGGCCAATCGTCCGGCAGCACCAGGCGGCGCTCGTCCGGCAGGCCGACGGCGATAAGCCCATACATGTCGCGGACTTCGCGCTCGCCCCACACGGCGGCGGGCACCCGCGGCGTGACCGACGGGTATTCGCGGGTCGTGGCGTCGACCAGCACCTTGACGGTTATCCAGCACTTGGTACCGCGCTCCATCGATAGAACGTAGTAGACCGCGTAGCTGCCGCACAGCGGGCGCTCGTCGTTGCCGAACAGGACGGAAAGCCAGCCGCCCTGCTGGTAGTACAGGTATTCGACCACCTCCGGCAGCATGCCGGTCTTCACCGTGATGGTGGCCTGGGTATCGGTCTGCCAGCTCTCCTCGATAATGGCGTGGGGGAACTGTTGGCGCAGCGCCGCAATGTAGTGTTGTCCGGTGTGTTGTGTCATTTTACTTTGCGGCCTCATGGAGTGTGCCAAAAAAGGGAAAACGGGTCGTCGTGGCGATGGATGTCATGGTTCGCCTCACGCGATCAGCCAGGAGAAGAACGCCAGCAGCGCCAGGCCGAAGCCGGTCCAGGTGGCGTAGCCGGTCTTCAGGAAACGCAGGCGCGCCATGCTGTTTTCCAGCAGGGAGATGACGACGATGCCGATCAGCAGCTTGACCAGCGCGATGACCAGCGCCAGCAGCAGGGCACCGCCGCTCAGGGTGGTGCTCTGCCCCCAGGGGATGAACACCGCGATGAACAGCTGCAGCACCACCAGCTGCTTTAGACTGATGCCCAGCTTGAGGATGCCCAGTGCGCAGCCGGCGTACTCCGTCAGGGGCCCCTCCTGCAGCTCCTGCTCGGCCTCGGCCAGATCGAACGGTAGCTTGCCCATTTCAATGAAGGTGGCGAAGACGCAGGCCAGCAGCGCCAGGCCGAGCGCCAGCGAGGCGTGCTGATGCCAGTCATACACATAGCCCCCCATCAGCCCCAGGTTGCTGGAGCCGGCCAGCAGCGCGGTCACCCACAGTCCGAGCATCAGGATCGGCTCGACCAGAATGCCCAGCAGGGATTCACGGCTGGCACCGATGGCGCTGAACGGGCTGCCGGTGTCCAGCCCCGCCAGGATGAAGAAGAAGCGGGCGACGGCGAACAGGTAGACCAGGGTAATGACGTCGCCCAGTCCCGGCAGCGGCGTGCTGCGGGTGACCAGCGGCAGGGCGCTGGCGATGGTCAGCATGGTGCCGACCATGACATAGGGCATCATCTGGAACAGCGCGCCGCTGCACTGCGGCGCGATATTCTGGCGCCGCAGCAGCTTAGCGATATCGCGGTACTCCTGCAGGAGACCGGGGCCTTGTCGGCTGTGCATGCGCGCCCGCAGTACGCGCGAGATACCGCTGGCCAGCGGCGCCAGCGCCAGCAGGATCAGCGCCTGGCCCAGAGCCAGGGCAAAAATGGAAAGTGAACTCATCATCACATCATCTCCTCAGGAGAACACGGCAACCAGCAGCAGCGCCAGTTCGCACAGCGCCAGTACCGGGTAGACACGCAGGGCGCCCTCGCTCAGCAGTCCACCGCACAGCGGCGCCGGATTGCAGACCCGACGCAGGGCAAACAGCGGGGAGAACAGGACGCGCAGCGGCTGGGCAAAGCCGCCGGCGGTAACCACCATGCCCGCCTCATGGCCGTAGCCACAGGTCCAGGCGTCGCCGTGGCGGCGCGCCGGCAGGCGGCTGCCGCGGTACAGGGCGGCCAGCAGCAGCGGCAGCAGCGGGAAGGCCAGCAGCAGGAGGGTCATCAGCGGCGGCGACAGCAGGGTCAGATTACCGCTGCCCGGCGACATGATGGCGCCCATCGTCAGCGCATCGCTGCCGATGGCCAGCCGCAGCACCTGCGCGCTGAGACGCAGCAGCGCGGGAACGACCCAGGGGGCGCCGACCCCAAACAGCACGCAGCACAGGCTGAGCAGCAGGGTTGGCAGCAGCATATTCCACGGCGTCGTGCCCGGGTTGGCCGCCGCCTCGCTACGCGGGGCTCCCAGGAAGGTCATGCCGAAGATTTTGGCTACGCACATTACCGCCAGCGCACCGGCGATCGCCAATGCCACCATCGCCAGCGGCGCCAGCAGGCGCAGGGCGCCGGCGCCGTTCTGGCTTAGGCTGAACAGGGACTGGTAGGTGTACCATTCACTGACAAACCCGCTCAGTGGTGGCAGGGCCGCCATGGCCATCAGCGCCAACAGCATCATCAGTCCCAGTAGCGGCATACGGCGCAGTAGGCCCCCCATCTTATCGATGTCGTGCAGGCCGGTGGCGTGGATCAGGGCGCCGCTGCCGAAGAACAGCCCGCCCTTAAACAGGGTGTGGTTGATCAGGTGGAACAGCCCGGCCAACAGCCCCATCACCGCCAGCAGCGGACTGCCTAGTGCGACACCGATGACGCAGGCCGACAGGCCGAGCAGGATGATGCCGCTGTTTTCCACGGTGTGATAGGCCAGCAGGCGGCGCAGATCGTGCTCCGCCAGGGCGTATAGCCCGCCGATAAAGGCGGTGAGGGCGCCGCAGCACAGCAGCAGCAGCCCCCACCACAGCGGCGGGACGCCGAGCCAGTCGATGCTGAGCTTCAGCAGGCCAAACAGGCCGATCTTGATCATGACGCTGGCGAACAGCGTGGCTGCAGGCGCCGGGGCGTTGGCATGCAGCTCCGGGATCCAGCCGTGCAGCGGCACCAGGCCGGTGACGATGCCAAAGCCGAGCAGGCCGAGCAGCAGGACGACGCTCTGCTGCGCGTGGCCGAGGCTGGCCAGATGGAACTCGCTCAGCAGCAGCGTGCCGCTGGCGCGCCACAGCAGCCAGAAGCAGAGCAGCAGCGCCAGCGAGCCCAGGCGGGACATCAGCCAGTACAGTCCGGCGGCGCGGCGCGCTTTGGCGCTGCCGCCCTGGCAGACCAGCAGCGCGGCGCTCAGGCTCATCAGCTCCAGCATCACCATAAAGGTTGGCGCATCGTTCGATACCACCAGCAGACTGATAGCGGCGCTCAGCAGGTTCATCAGACAGCCGCTGCGCGCGGCTTTACCGGCGTCGTGTCGGGATACGCTAAAGGCGGACAGCGCACACAGCAGGCTGATCAGCGAAGTGAGCAGCAGCATCAGGTTATTCAGCGGGCTGAACAGCACCGGCAGACGGTTGAACAGCAGGATCGCCGGAGGAAACTGCGGCGCCTGCAGTAACAGGGCGGCGGCGGCGGCGCTGCCGCAGAGGCCGGCCAGTAGCCCGCCGGCGGCGGCGATGCGGGCGCCCAGTCGGCCGATGCCGCTGAACGCCAGCGCGATGGCGGCGCTGCACAGGTACAGCGCCAGCATCAGATTAAACAGCTGCAGAATACTCATAGGGCGTCATTTCCCCCGGATAAACGAGCGAGAGCCAGCAGGTCGGCGCGCTGGGCATCGAGTACGTTCAGGCGTTTGGCGGCGCTGGCATCCTCTAGGCGACGCGCATCCACCAGTACGATGGCATGGGTTGGACAGGCGCGGACGCAGGCCGGTCCGGCATCGCTAAACTGGCACAGATCGCACTTCACCGCGATGCTGCGGATACCGGGATACCAGTCCAGGAACGGGCCGACGCTGAGGGGGGCCGGGGGCGCAGGCGGCGCCAGCGGCGTATTGCTGTTGGCGGGAATATGCAGCGGTTTGCTGCCGCCCAGGGCGATGGCGCCGAAGGGGCAGGCGATACCGCACAGTTTGCAGCCGACGCACAGGCTTTCATTGAGCTGAATCGCGCCGTCCTGGCGGGTAATGGCATTGACCGGGCAGACCAGGGCGCAGGGGGCATCTTCGCAGTGATGACACATCTGCGGCGCCGACTCGTGGCTGGTCTTGACCAGCGTCAGGCGCGGCAGTGCCTGCAGGCCCTGTGCCTCATGCTCCTGCGAGCAGGCGGCCATGCAGGTATTGCACCCGATGCACAGTCGGGGATCCGCAATCACAAAGCGGTTCATGTTATGTCCTCAAAGACAGACTATAAAAAAGATCCGCCCCGGATAAGCATAAACCATGCCAAATAAACAATTTCTTTGCTTATTGTTTTAAATCAATGGATTGTGATGCGGCGCCGTCTGTCGACAGCGAGCGATAAGGTGACGATGTCGACAGCGTATATGGCATATCGACACTTATGACGATGCGCTACTGCGCCGCGGGGGCGTCCGCCACCGACTCACGCAGACGCATTTCGCCGTGAAAGGGCGGCAGGGCGTCGACGGGGTCGCCGCGGCTCAGGCGCAGGGCCTGTTGAATCGCGGCGGCGATCATGGCGTCTATGGGCAGGTAGACCGTGGAGAGCGCCGGCATCAGGTAGGCGGCGATGGGCTGGTCGTCAAAGCCGAACAGGGAGACCTCCTGCGGGACGCGCAGTCCGGCCTGACGTAGGGCGCGCAGGGCGCCGATGGCCATATCATCGTTGCAGCAGAACAGGGCGCTGAACGGCGCGTCGCGCTGCTCCAGCAGCCGCAGGCAGGCGTGGTATCCGCCCTCCACGCTGTTATCGCCGTGGGCGACGCGTTGGGCGGGCGCGCAGAGCCCATGGGCCTGCAGCGCGTCGCGGTAGCCCTGCAGGCGCGCCTGTCCGGTCGGGGTGTCGATGGTCAGGGTGATACAGGCGATGCGGCGATGGCCGCGCCCGATCAGATACTCTACCGCCTGACGCGCCGCCGCGCGCTGTTCAAAGAAGATACAGCGCTGCGCCGCCTGGGGCAGCGCACGGTTGATTACCACTAGTGAGGGGTACTGAGATACCAGCTTCATCAGATCGGCTTCGGCCATAAAGCGGGTGTACAGTACGATGGCGTCGCAGCGCCTGTCGCTGAGCATCTGCACCGCCTGGCGTTCGCCGTCGGGCGTATCGTGGCCGTCGGTCACGATCAGCTGTTTGCCGCTGGCTTCGACCTGCGCGGCGGCCTGGCGTAGCAGGCGGCCAAAGTAGGGGCCGTCAAAGTGGGAGATCACCAGCCCCAGGGTGTTGGAGGTCTGGTTGGCCAGCGCCTGGGCCAGCAGGTTGGGGCGGTAGCCCAGCTCCTCCATCGCGCGGAATACGGCGCTACGGGTGCTTTGCCTGACCTGCCCGGTGGTGTTGAGCACGCGGGATACCGTCGCTTTGGATACGCCTGCGCGGCGTGCGACGTCCAGCATGGTGATCATAGTTCCCTCTCTCCCTTGGCTGACGGCGATGACGTGCAGCAGTGTATCACAGCGCTCGCAGGGGAGAGACGGAATGGCGGCATACCAGCGTGGGACTGAACACGTTGGTGGTTTCCGGCGGCGTTTTCCCCGCGGCCAGCGCCAGCGCCAGCTCCGCCGCCTGAGTCGCCATGGCCACTACCGGATAGCGGATGGTGGTCAGACGCGGGCGCAGGTAGCGTGAGATCAGCACGTCGTCAAAGCCGATCAGGGAGACCGCGCCCGGCACCTCAATGCCGTTGTCATTCAGCACCGATAGCGCGCCGGCGGCCATGGGATCGTTATAGCAGGTGACCGCGCTGAATTTACGCCCGTGCCCCAGCAGTTCGGTCATCGCCTGCTCGCCGCCGAGCTCATCGGGCGAGGCATGGACGATCAGCCGTTCATCGATCGGCAGATCGTGCTGGCGCATGGCCTCCAGATACCCCTGCAGGCGGTCGTGGGCGTCGGAGATCGCATGGTTGGAACAGATGCAGGCGATGCGGCGGTGCCCCTGCTGGATCAGATGACGCGTCGCCAGCCAGCCGCCGTGGCGGTCGTCCAGCGCCACACAGCGCAGCTCATAGCCAGGTAGCGTTCGGTTGATCAGCACCATGCCGGGGATCTGCTGCATCAGCGCCGCCAGCTCATCGTCGGGGATCATTTTGGCGTGGACCACCAGCGCCGCGCAGCGGTGGCGGATCAGCTGTTCGATGGCCTGCCGCTCCTTGTGCTGTTCATGGTATCCATTGCCGATCAGCAGAAAGTTGCCGGTGGCATAGGCCACCTGCTCGACCGCCTTGACCATGGCACCAAAGAACGGGTCGGAGACATCGCAGACCACCAGCCCCAGGGTCTCCGTCGACTGCTGAGCCAGCGCCCGCGCGTTGGCGTTGGGGTGATAGCGCAGCTGCGCCATGGCGGCGTGCACCGCTGCGCGCGAGACTTCGCTGGCCTTGGGAGAGTTATTGATAACCCGGGAGACGGTGGCTACCGATACGCCGGCAAGCCTGGCAACATCTTTGATCGTAGCCATATTCTTGTATGTCCAACTGCAAACCGTAAACGTTTACACCAG
Organism: Edwardsiella sp. EA181011; assembly: GCF_000800725.1. NCBI lineage: Bacteria > Pseudomonadati > Pseudomonadota > Gammaproteobacteria > Enterobacterales > Hafniaceae > Edwardsiella > Edwardsiella sp. EA181011. The sequence goes on from NZ_CP011364.1 coordinate 1,320,859, forward strand.
TGTTGCGGAAAAGCGCCGCGCCTGCAAGCCGGGGATGGGCGTTTGGGCCCCTAATATGTGCGAAAAACAACAAAGTACACCGCTGGTTACATTTTGCAGTCGAATGTTGCCATTCGGGACTTCATGGAGAGCGGGGATGCCCCGTATGCTGAATGTCCCAGAGGTATTGATTGGTGAGAGTTCAGTTTTCAGTTGCTGAAGCCAACAAAATTACACCGACCTACGCGGATGCGTAGGTTTTTTTTTGCCTCATTTTCTCCCTGATTACACTCTGTTTCATTTTGAATGGTTAGCTTGCGAATTATTCATGGCGGCGTCGGCCATTATTTTCCTACACTGATTGTCCCAGAGGTATTGATTGGTGATGTTCTGGTTTTCCCGCCGGAAAGCCGACCAACGCTTACACCGACCTACGCAGATGCGTAGGTTTTTTTTTGCCCGCCGCGCCCGTCCGTGCCGGGGCGCAGATATTCCCGCCTGCGCAGTTTGCGGCGCTTCTGGCATGGGGTAGTATGCTAGCCGCGCTATCCTGTCGCACATAGGGAGATGTCCATGCTGTACCGATTCATCGGCGCGCTGCTGAAAACGCTGTTCCGTCTTCGTTTGACCGGCTTCGATCAGCGCTTCGATCACCCGAAGCTGTTAATCGTTCCCAACCACGTCTCCTTCTTGGATGGCGTTCTGCTGACGCTGTATCTGCCGGTCCGGCCGGTGTTTGCCGTCTACAGTTCGATAGCCGATAGCTGGCTGATGCGCCTAGTCGGGCGCTTTGTCGATATCGTCGCCCTGGATCCGCGCAAGCCGATGGCGATCAAGCGCTTGATTCGCCTGGTTGAGCAGGGAAGGCCGGTGGTGATCTTTCCTGAGGGACGTATCACCGTGACCGGTTCGCTGATGAAGGTCTATGACGGCGCGGCGTTTGTGGCGGCCCGCTCCGGCGCAGCCCTGCTGCCGGTGCGCATCGAGGGCGCTGAGTTCAGCCATTTTGGCCGTCTGAAGGGGCTGTTCCGCCTGCGCCTGCTGCCGCCGCTCTCCCTTCATCTGCTGCCGGTGACGCATCTGGCGATGCCGCAGGCCGCGCGGGCGCGCGAGCGGCGCCTGCTGGCCGGTGAACGCCTGCGCGACATTATGATGCGCGCGCGTCTGGACGCACAGCCGATGACCACGCTGTTTGCCGCCTATCTGGCGGCGATGCGGCGCTATGGGGCGGGCAGCCGGGCTATCGACGACATTAACCTGCGTGAGGACAGCTACCGCGGGCTGTTGAAAAAGAGCCTCGCCGTCAGCCGGATCCTGCAGCGCTTTACCCGCGAGGATGAGCACGTCGGTATGCTGCTGCCCAACGCCACCGTCACGGCGGCGGCAATCCTGGGGGCGACGCTGCGCAATCGGGTACCGGCGATGCTGAACTACACCACCGGCGCTGCCGGGCTGCGCAACGCCCTGCTGGCCGCCGGGATCGAGACCGTGGTCACCTCGCGGCAATTTTTGCAGAAGGCGCATCTGGAGCAGCTACCGCAGCAGGTGGACGGCGCACGCTGGATCTATCTGGAGGATCTGCGGGATACGCTAGGGTGGCGGGATAAGCTCTGGGTGTTGTGGCGCCTGTGGCGTCCAGCGGGTGCGATGCTGCCGCGCCAGCCTGACGATGCGGCGCTGATCCTGTTTACCTCCGGTTCAGAGGGCGCACCCAAAGGGGTGGTACACACTCACCGTAGCCTGTTGGCCAACGTGGAGCAGATCCGCTGCGTAGCGGACTTTACTCCGCGCGATCGCTTTATGTCGGCGCTGCCGCTGTTTCACGCCTTCGGGCTGACGGTGGGGCTGCTGACGCCGCTGCTGTGCGGTAGCCGGGTCTTTCTGTACCCCAGCCCACTGCACTACCGCATGGTGCCGGAGATGGTGTATGACCGGAACTGCACCGTGCTGTTCGCTACATCGACGTTCCTGGGGCACTACGCGCGCTTCGCTCATCCCTATGACTTTGCCCGTCTGCGCTATGTGGTTGCCGGCGCAGAGAAGCTAGCGCCGGAGACGGCCCGGCTGTGGTTTGAGAAGTTTGGCATCCGTATTCTGGAGGGATACGGGGTGACCGAGTGTGCGCCGGTGGTGGCGATCAATGTGCCGATGGCGACCCGCACCGGCAGCGTCGGCCGTATTCTACCGGGAATGGAGGCGCGGCTGATCCCGGTGGCGGGGATCGCGCAGGGCGGCTGCCTGCAGCTGCGTGGCTCCAATATTATGAAAGGTTACCTGCGGGTCGAGGCGCCGGGGGTTCTGGTGCCGCCTGCGGCGGCGAACGCACAGGGTGAGATGGCGGCGGGCTGGTACGATACCGGTGATATTGTGACGCTGGACGCACAGGGCTACTGTACGATTATTGGACGTCTCAAGCGGTTTGCCAAACTGGCCGGCGAAATGGTATCGCTGGAGCGGGTTGAACTGCTGGCGCGCACAGCGTCGCCGCAGGGCGAGCATGCCGCCAGCGCGCGAAGCGATCGGCTCAAGGGGGAGGCGCTGGTGCTGTTTACCACCGATGCCGAACTGGGACGGGAGCAGCTGCTGGCGGCGGCTCGCGCCAGCGGCGCCCCTGAGCTGGCGGTGGCGCGGGATATTCGCTACCTGAAGGCCCTGCCGCTGTTGGGCAGCGGCAAGGTGGATTTTGTGACGCTACGCCGTATGGCGGAGTCTGAGGATAGCGTGGATGGATGAGACACAGCGCGCCGCCGTCGGCGGGAGCGGACGGGGAATGCGAGCGGTTGTTGTGGCGCAGTTTTTCTCTGCGTTTGGCGACAATGCCCTGCTGTTTGTGACGCTGGCGCTGCTGAAGGGGCTGCATTTCCCGCAGTGGAGTCAGCCGGCGCTGCAGATGGCTTTTGTCGCGGCCTATATCGTGTTTGCCCCCTTTGTCGGACACCTGGCCGACGGCTTTGCCAAAGGGCGGGTGATGATGGGGGCTAACGCCCTCAAGCTGCTGGGGGCGCTGCTGATCTGCCTCGGGGTGAACCCCTTTGTCGGCTATACCCTGGTCGGGATTGGCGCGGCGGCCTACTCTCCGGCCAAGTATGGGATCCTGGGCGAACTGACGGACGGCGGTCGCCTGGTGAAGGCCAACGGCGTCCTGGAGGCGTCGACGATCGCGGCGATCCTCGCGGGGTCGGTCGCCGGCGGCATGTTGGCCGACTGGCACGTCAGCGCGGCGCTGGCTATCTGCGCGCTGATCTATGGCGCGGCGCTGATCGCCAACCTGTATATTCCGCGCCTCGCGCCGGCGCGCCGGATTGAGGCGTGCCGGCCGGGCGCGATGCTGGCGGAGTTTAGCGCGGCCTGTCGCACCCTGTGGCGTCATCCGCAGGCCCGCTTTTCGCTGGTGGGAACCAGCCTCTTCTGGGGCGCCGGGGTGACCCTGCGCTTTCTGTTGGTGCTGTGGGTGCCGACGGTGCTCGGCATCGCGGATAACACCACCCCGACGCTGCTGAACGCCATGGTGGCCATCGGCATCGTGATCGGCGCGGCGGCGGCGGGGCGGCTGGTCACCCTGAGCACGGCGCAGCGCTGCATGCCCGCGGGGATCCTGATCGGCCTGCTGGTGCTGCTGTTCTCCCTGCAGCACAGCCTGGCGCTCTCCTACCCGCTGCTGCTGCTGGTCGGGGTGTGCGGCGGCTTTTTCGTGGTTCCGCTCAACGCGCTGCTGCAGCAGCGCGGGCGTGAAAGCGTCGGCGCCGGCCACGCTATCGCGGTGCAGAATCTGGGAGAGAATGGGGCCATGCTGCTGATGCTGGCGTGCTATTCCGCCGCGATTCGCTGCGGGGTGCCGGTGGTGGCGACCGGCGCGGGTTTTGGCCTGCTGTTTGCCCTGGCGATCGTCGCGGTCTGGCGCTGGGGGCGGCGCTGAGGCGCCGCCTGTCATTCCGCCTTCACCGGAGTGTCACCTAACCGACATTATCTCTCCTTATACTTCGTGCCAACTCATTCATTAGTTGATCGATTTTCCTCTTGGACACGGAGTCTTATCATGGCAAGCCATCCCCCTTTTTCCCTTTCTCTGCTGATGCTTTCTCTTAGCTTGGCCCTGCCGCTGCAGGCCGCGCCCTCCGCGCCGAGCGCAGAGCAGGTGCTTACCGAACGCGCCGCGCGCGGCGATATCACCCAGCGGGGAGGCGCCCGCCGCCTGCTCGGCGATCAGACCGCGGCGCTGCAGGCGTCGCTGAGCGCCCGTCCGGCCAAGAACGTGATCTTACTGATCGGTGATGGCATGGGCGATGCGGAGATCACCGCCGCCCGTAATTATGCGGCCGGCGCGGGCGGAATGCTGCGCGGCATCGATGCCCTGCCGCTGACCGGGCAGTACACGCACTATTCGCTGGATCGCCAAACCCACCGACCGAACTATGTCACCGACTCGGCGGCCTCGGCGACCGCCTGGAGCAGCGGGGTAAAGACCTATAACGGCGCCTTGGGCATCGATGTGACGGGTAAGCCGCATCCGACGCTACTGGAGCTGGCGCGCGCGGCGGGCAAGGCCACCGGAAACGTCTCGACCGCAGAGCTGCAGGACGCCACGCCAGCGGCGATGTTCGCCCACGTCAGTGGGCGCAAATGCTATGGCCCGCAGCAGACCCTGGAGAAATGCCCGGAGAATGCGCTGGATAACGGCGGCGCCGGATCGATCACCGAGCAGATGCTGAAGGCGCGTGCCGATGTGACGCTGGGCGGCGGGGCGAAGACCTTTACGCAGACGGTGAGCTCGGGGGCGTTTAAGGGAAAAAACCTGCGCCAGCAGGCGCAGGCGCAGGGCTACCACATCGTCAGCAATCTGGATGAGATGAACGCTGTCACGGAGGCGGACGATCGGCGTCCTTTGCTGGGCCTGTTCGCCGAGGGCAACATGCCGGTGCGCTGGCTGGGGCCCAAGGCCACGCGACATGGCAACCGTCAGGCGCCGGTGACCTGCCAGCCGAATCCGCAGCGCAGCGACAGCCAGCCGAGCCTGGCGCAGATGACCGATAAGGCCATCTCGCTGCTGAGTAAGAATCCCAACGGCTTTTTCCTGCAGGTTGAGGGGGCGTCGATCGATAAGCAGGATCACGCCGCCAATCCGTGCGGTCAGTTTGGCGAGACGGTCGATCTGGACGAGGCGGTGCAGAAGGCGCTGGCGTTTGCCCGCCGCGATGGCAACACCCTGGTGGTGGTCACGGCCGACCACGCCCACACCAGCCAGATCATCCCCAACGATGCCAAGGCGCCGGGGCTGACGCAGACGCTGATCACCCAGGATGGGGTACCGATGACCATCAGCTACGGCACCGCCGAGGAGGCGGATAGCCAGGAGCATACCGGCTCTCAGCTGCGCATCGCCGCCTACGGTCCCCACGGGGCCAACGTGGTCGGCCTGACGGATCAGACCGATCTGTTCTTTACCCTGCGCGATGCGCTGGGACTGAAGAGCGCCCCTTAAGCCGTGACCGAGATCGGCGGCCCGGGGGCTATTGCCAGCCGGGCCGTTTTTTTTATCCCGGATCACGGATAAAAGTATCAGTGAACTATTTATTATTCTTATGGTATGTTTTATGTGCATTTATTTACACCTCTAATTAAATATGTTCATAAAACATCCTGTTTCGCCCGGTGCGGACGACGACACCGATGCTGAGCCGGGTGAACATCTACGCTTTTATCAGCTGTGCGGCGTCATGGCGGCGGCCAGCAGCGCCCTGCTGACGCTAATGATGGTGCTGATGTTCCCCGGTGATTTTAAAGAGCGCACCTATATGCTGGCCGGGGTCTATCTGGGGCCGGTGACCCTGTTGCTGCTGCTGGGGATGCTGCGTTTTCCGCGCACCTGCGCCTGGGCGCTGCTGATTGGGTTTAATGCGCTGCTGCTGTATCTGTTTTTACGGGGAACCGCCTTTAATCTGGCGATCAGCTTCCTGTTCGTCCTGTTTTTCCTGTTTGGTGCGATCGCGACGACGCAGCGCCAACGTCAGGCGCGCGGTGCGGTGCGGCCGCTGTGGCTGGCGCGGCGCGGCTGGCGGCCGGTGCTGGTATTGATGCTGCTGGCGCTGCTGCTAAGCTGCTTCAGCAGCGGTTTTGCCCTGCGCTGGCTGGAGAAAAAGCGGGAGAATCCACTGCTGTGGATCGAGTATCGCCGCCAGATGCTGGGACGCTATCAGCACCTGACGATTGCCGAAACGCCGAATGCCCCGGGGATTTGGCTGCGGCGGGTGCGCCTAGAGGGACGCACGCTGGTGTTTGTCTATCGCGTGCGTCTGGAGGGAGAGGGGGCCAGCGAGGCATCTCTGCGCCGTCACGCCCTGACCGACTTCCTCCAACACTGCCACGAGCGCGGCGTGCGTCAGTTCGGCATGAAGGTGATGTATGTCTATCGGGTGCATCAGGAGGAGCGTATTCTGATGCTGAATCGCAGGGACTGCGTGGAGTGAGTCGTACGGGCGGGGAATCGCTGGGATAAGCAGAGGGGGCGTTTACGCCCCCTCTGTCGTTGGCGCCGCGTGGCTTATTCGCCGTCGCTGGCCTTTTTGCTACGGACCAGATTGAGGCTTTCCACCGCCATGGAGAAGAACATGGCGAAGTAGATGTAGCCTTTGGGGACGTGTACCGCAAAGCTTTCCAGGATCAGGGTGAAGCCCACCAGGATCAGGAAGGCCAGCGCCAGCATCTTGACCGACGGATGGCGGGCGACAAACTCGCCGATCGGTCGGGCGGCGAACATCATCACGCCCACGGCGATGATCACCGCCGCCATCATGATGAACAGGTGATCGGACAGGCCAATGGCGGTGATCACGGAGTCCAGGCTAAAGATGATATCCAGCATCATGATTTGCACGATGGCCCCCATAAAAGAGTGCACGTGGGTCGCATGATTATCGTTGCTGCCCTCGATGGTCTCGTGCACCTCTTTACTGGCCTTATAGATCAGGAACAGTCCGCCGAGCAGCAGGATCAGATCGCGGGCGGAGACCGCGTGGCCCAATAGGTTGAACAGCGGATGCACCAGGTGGGCTACCCAGGCGATCGAGGCCAGCAGGCACAGGCGCATCCCCATGGCGGCCAGCAGGCCGATGCGGCGCGCTTTGTTTTGCTGTTTCTTGGGCAGCTTAGCCACTACCAGGGAGAGGAAGATGATGTTATCGATGCCCAGAACGATTTCCAGAATCGTTAAGGTCCCCAGCGCCAGCCAGGCGTTAGGATCGGCAATCCACGCAAACATAGAGATAAATACCTAAACAAATCATAAACGGGAATTATACACCGAGAGTGTCCCGCTGCGCAGCGCCCGCGGGGTGTAAAACAGAATTTACAGCAGAAAGTGGCGGGCCAGCAGCGCCGCCGTGAAGTTCTTTTTCAGATAGAAGCCGCGCGGCAGGGTCATTATCGGCTCGCCGCGCTGGCCGATGCCTTCGGTCAGAGCCCGGCTGTTGGCCGCCTTGGGGCGCAGCTGCAGTACCTCGCCGTGGCGGGCGGTGATCGACTCAACCCGCCCCAGTACGATCAGATCCATCAGCTCTTCCCAATCTCGCCGCAGCGCCAGCTCCTCCTGTGCAGAGGGGGTCCACAGCAGCGGGGCGCCGACCCGGCGCTCCGCCAGCGGGATCTGGCGCTCCCCCTCCACCGGGATCCACAGTACGCACTGCAGCTTGTGGCGCAGATGGCAGTGTTCCCAGGTCAACCCGGTATTTCCCGTCAGCGGAGCCACGCAGACAAAGGTAGTCTCCAGGGGCCGTCCCTGGGCATCGATAGGGATGCTCTTCAGTTCGACGCCCAGCGCAGGGAAGTCCTGCTGCGCCTTACTGCCCGAGCAGGCGCCGAGGCAGCGCTCCAGCAGCAGGCCGACCCAGCCCTTATCGCGTCGCAGATCGCGCGGTAGGGTCAGGCCGGCCAGCGCGGCCAGCTCGGTATAGGTATATCCGGCCAGACGCAGGGCGCGCTGCAGCAGCGCCTGACGATCCGCCGGCGGCGAGTGAGGGGGAAACGGTTCGTTTATCATCTGGTCAAAAAATGTACGCTCATTCAGGGCTTATCAACAGCTCGGGCGGCAGCGGCGCAGGCTATAAATAATATTATGATTCATAATGAAATTTTTTATAACGCGCTCCCCACACCGGGCCGGGATCTGCTATTGTGCACCACTAGCCACTGACAATGAACAGGATCTTACACCTATTTATCCACAGATATTTTGGATAACCCGTTTTATCGGCGGGCACTGGTTTGATTTACAGCCTTGACGGACGCTGTTTTTTGCGAAATTGCTGCCGCAGTGTGCAAGTTTTGCGGATATGTTGTGGATAAAATCGGCGTTGCGCGATCTTTAGACAGCGCGGGATCCTAAGCGTGCATGGATCACATTTTTATCGTGTGCACAGTGTGGAGTTGTTGATTAATTAATTGAAAGATATTGAAATATTTTTTGGTGGTACAGGGTGGTTGTCGCGGTGGTGATAAGTTTTACCCCTCTTTCCAGACAGTTCTACACAAATATATCCACAGAAAAAGTGAATAAAAGCCGCCTCGCCATCGGGTGTGTGTTTATAACTTTGCATTTATCTGTGAGTTATCCCGAAATCATGCGGCGCCCGCGCGAGAAATCCCGACGTTGAGCCAATGGTTTACCGCTTGGTGCGAGTGTGAAACAATCATGTCATCTTGCGATTTTGCTATTGAGGTAGTCTGGTGATCGATGATGATGGCTACCGCCCGAACGTAGGTATTGTAATCTGTAACCGGCAGGGGCAGGTGCTGTGGGCACGCCGCTATGGGCAAAACTCCTGGCAGTTCCCGCAGGGCGGGATCAACGCCGGGGAGACCGCCGAGCAGGCGATGTACCGCGAACTGTTTGAAGAGGTGGGGCTGGGACGTAAGGATGTGAAAATTCTGGCTTCTACCCGCAACTGGTTACGCTATAAATTACCTAAACGTTTGGTGCGTTGGGATACCAAGCCGGTGTGTATCGGCCAAAAGCAGCGCTGGTTTTTACTGCAGCTGCAGTGCAGTGAGGCGGAGATCAATATGCAGCGCAGTAATACGCCGGAGTTTGATGGCTGGCGCTGGGTCAGCTATTGGTATCCGGTGCGTCAGGTAGTGTCGTTTAAGCGCGATGTTTACCGCCGGGTGATGAAGGAGTTCTCATCCGTTGTCATGTCATTGCAGGAGAGCGTAGCCCAGGGGGGGCGTTCGTCTCCCGGCTATCGCCGTAAAAGAGGTTAAGTGGCAGTAATCATGCTTACACGCCTGCGCGAGATCGTGGAGAAGGTGGCCGCGGCCGCCAGCCTGAATGACGCGTTGAATGTGCTGGTGGACGAAACCTGTCGGGCGATGGAGACGGAGGTCTGCTCGGTTTACCTGGCCGACAACGATCGTCAGTGCTACTACCTGATGGCGACTCGCGGTCTGCAAAAGCCGCGCGGCCGCGTGGTGGCGCTCTCTTTCGACGAAGGGATCGTCGGCCTGGTGGGCCGTCTGGCGGAGCCGGTGAACCTGGCGGATGCGCCTAGCCATCCCAGCTTTAAATACCTGCCGCAGGTGCGCGAGGAGTGCTACCGCGCATTCCTGGGCGTGCCGATGATCTATCGCCGTCAGCTGCTGGGGGTGCTGGTCATACAGCAGCGTGCGTCCCGTCAGTTTGATGAGGTCGAAGAGTCCTTTCTGGTGACCCTGGCGACCCAGCTGGCCGGGATCCTGTCGCAAACCCAGCTTAACAGCCTGTTTGGCCGCCTGCGCCAGAATCGTCTGCGCGCCATCGCCGCGGCGCCCGGCGTCGCGGTGGCCAAGGGATGGATGGATATCAGCCAGCCGGCGCTGGAGCATGTCTATGAGGCCTCCACGCTGGATACCGACAGCGAACGCGAGCGGCTGGCGCGGGCGCTGGAGGAGGCGGCCAGCGAGTTTCGCCGCTACAGCAAGCGCTTTGGCGCCAGCGCCCAGAAAGAGAGCGCGGCGATCTTCGATCTCTACTCCCACCTGCTCAACGATCCGCGTCTGAAGCGCGAGCTGATGCGTCACGTCGACGGCGGCGCGGTAGCCGAATGGGCCGTGAAGCAGGTCACCGAGCACTTTGCAGACCAGTTTGCCAGCCTGCAGGACAGCTATATGCGCGACCGCGCCAGCGATTTGCGCGCGCTCGGGCAGCGTCTGCTGTTCCATCTTGATGATAACGCCATCGGTCCGGCGCCGTGGCCGGAGCGCTTTATTCTGGTGGCCGATGAGCTGACGCCGACTCTGCTGGCGGAGATCCCGCAGTCCTGTCTGCTGGGGGTGGTGGTGCGCGACGGCGCTTCGAACTCCCACGCGGCGATCATCCTGCGCGCGATGGGTGTACCGACGGTGATGGGGGCCGATATTCGCCCTGCGCTGCTCCATGAGCGGCTGCTGATCATCGACGGCTACCGCGGAGAGGTGCTGGTTGAGCCGGAGCCGGTGTTGGTGCAGGAGTACCAGCGCCTGATCAGCGAAGAGCAGGCGCTGAGCCGTAAGACAGAGGCTGAGTCGGATCGCCCGGCGCAGCTGCGCAGTGGCGAACGGATCGCCGTGCTGCTGAACGCCGGCCTGAGCGCGGAGCATGAGCAGCGTCTGGAGGCCTGCGTCGACGGCGTAGGACTGTACCGTACCGAAATTCCCTTTATGCTGCAGAGCGGCTTCCCGTCAGAGGAGGAGCAGGTCGCACAGTATCAGGGCATGCTGCAGATCAACCCGGCGAAGCCGGTGGTGCTGCGCACCCTAGATATCGGCGCCGACAAGCAGCTGCCCTATATGCCGATCAGCGAGGAGAACCCCAGCCTGGGCTGGCGTGGGCTGCGGATCACCCTCGATCAGCCGGAGATCTTTCTGGTGCAGGTGCGCGCCATGCTGCGCGCCAATGCGGCCAGCGGCAACCTGGGGATCCTGCTGCCGATGGTGACCACCCTGGCCGAGGTGGATGAGGCGCGTCGCCTGATCGATCGTGCCGGGAGGGAGGTCGAGGAGATGCTGGGCTATGCTCTGCCGCGTCCGCGTATCGGGGTGATGCTGGAGGTGCCGGCGTTGGCCTTTATGCTGTCGGGGCTGGCCTCACGGGTCGACTTTATTTCGGTCGGCACCAACGATTTGACCCAGTATCTGCTGGCGGTGGATCGCAACAATACCCGAGTGGCGGCGCTGTATGATGGCCTACACCCGGCGATGCTGCGCCTGCTGCAGCAGGTGGTGCGCGAGTGCGCCGAGTTGGGGCTGCCGGTCAGCGTTTGCGGCGAGATGGCCGGCGATCCGATGGGCGCACTGCTGCTGGTGGGGCTGGGATTTCGTCAGCTGAGCATGAACGGCCACAGCGTGCCGCGTATCAAGTATCTGCTGCGTCACCTGGATCTGCAAGATGTCGAAGGGCTGGCCGCCCGTATGGTGGCGACCCATTCATCGACCGAGGTGCGTCACCTCACCGCCTCGTTTTTGGAGCGGCGCGGCGTCGGCGGTCTGATCCGAGGCGGGATGTAGGGCGCGTCCGGGGAATTTTGCCGTCATGATGGAGTCCTGACGGAAGTTATGGGATGATTGGGCGGTTTTTCAGGGGGCGTGAATGGGTAAACTGACGCTATTATTGGTGGTGCTGTTGGGCTGGCTGCAGTATTCGCTGTGGGTCGGCAAAAACGGCGTCCATGACTATATGCGGGTGAAGCAGGATGTCGCGACGCAGCTGGCGAATAATGCCAAGCTGAAATCGCGCAACGATCAATTGTTTGCCGAGATCGACGATCTTAACGGCGGGCAAGAGGCGATCGAAGAGCGCGCGCGCAATGAGCTGGGGATGATTAAACCGGGCGAGACCTTCTACCGCCTGGTGCCCGATCAGAACAAACGCCGTACGGCGGGAACGGCCTCCCAGCCAGCCGCGTCCTACCCGTCAGTGACGGCGAGTCACTGACTTCTTTGCATGGCCCGCGCCATGCCTTCATATCCGATAACGATAATTCACCGATGAACGACAACGACTCCGTTAACGAACCGTCCATTGTCGCCATTGTACCGGCCGCCGGGATCGGCAGCCGGATGCAAAGCGCTACCCCCAAGCAATATCTTACGCTGAATGGCAAGACCATTCTGGAGCATGCCGTGACGGCGCTGTTCGCCCACCCGTCGGTGCGCCGGGCGATAGTTGCGCTGCACCCGCAGGACAGGTGTTTTGACGCGCTGCCGCTGGCGGCGGATCGGCGGGTGAGCCGTGTTACGGGCGGCGTGAGCCGCGCCGAGTCGGTGCTGGCCGCGCTGCTGGCCGCCGCCGATGCCGACTGGGTCCTGGTGCACGATGCGGCGCGCCCCTGCCTGCGGCCCGACGATCTGGCGCAACTGGTGGCCTGCGTGGACGCAGCGCATCAGGGGGCGATACTGGCGACGCCGGTCTGTGACACGATGAAGCGGGCCGAGGCCGGTCTCCCGCGGATCGCCCATACGGTGGCGCGTCAGGATCTGTGGCATGCGCTGACGCCGCAGCTGTTTCCCCGTGCGCTGCTGATCCAGTGCCTGCAGCGCGCCCTGAGCGAGGGGGCGACGGTGACCGATGAGGCCTCGGCGCTGGAGCACTGCGGCTACCATCCACGCTTGGTCAACGGGCGTTCGGATAATATTAAAGTTACCCGTCCAGAGGATTTGGCGCTGGCAGAGTTCTATCTGGCGCGCCATGCCTCTATGACGCACTCACAGGAGCAATAACCGATGAGAGTTGGTCACGGTTTTGACGTTCACCGCTTCGGCGGCGAAGGGCCGCTGATTATCGGCGGCGTGCGCATCGCGCATCCACAGGGGCTGCTGGCCCATTCCGATGGCGATGTCGCCCTGCATGCGGCGACTGATGCCCTGCTGGGGGCGGCAGCCCTGGGGGATATCGGCAAGCTGTTCCCGGATACGGATCCCGCCTATAAGGGGGCGGACAGCCGCGCGCTGCTGCGTGAGGCGTACCGTCGCATTCGCGCCAGGGGCTACCGTCTGGGGAATTTGGACATTACCCTGATCGCCCAGGCGCCGAAAATGGCACCGCACATCCCGCAGATGCGGGTGTTTCTGGCTGAGGATTTGCAGTGCCCGATCGATGATGTCAACGTGAAGGCGACCACCACTGAAAAGCTGGGTTTTACCGGGCGCGGCGAGGGGATCGCCTGCGAGGCGGTGGCCCTGCTGGTCAAGGAGTGATCGATGGAGTTTTCCACGCTGCAGTATCTGCACGGGCGCCCGGCGGCGACCGGGGTGGTCAAGGCGTTCGCCGAGGATTTTTTCGTCGCGGAGGATCTGGGGTTTGCCCCGGACGGCGAGGGTGAGCATGTGCTGGTTCGTCTGCGTAAAGAGGGGTGCAATACCCAGTTTGTGGCGGAGAATCTGGCCCGCTTTGCCCGTATCGCCGCGCGCTCGGTCAGCTACGCCGGCCTGAAGGATCGTCATGCGGTGACCGAGCAGTGGTTCTGCCTGCACCTGCCGGGGCGTGATACCCCAGACTTCAGCCAGTTTGTGCTGGAGGGGTGCCAGGTCCTGACCGTGGCTCGCCACCGGAAGAAGCTGCGTATCGGTACGCTGCGCGGCAACCAGTTCCGCCTGGTACTGCATCATATCAGCGATAGCGCCGAGGTCGAAGAGCGCCTGCGTCGGGTGGCGGCACAGGGCGTGCCCAACTATTTCGGCGAGCAGCGCTTTGGCCGCGGCGGCAATAACCTGCAGCAGGCGCGTCGCTGGGCCACCGATCAGATTCGGGTGAAAGAGCGCGCCAAGCGCGGTTTCTATCTCTCCGCGGCGCGCAGCGCGCTGTTTAATCGGCTGGTGAGCGAGCGGCTGGCGGCGGGCTGTTTTTCTCGAGCCCTGGCCGGCGATGCGCTGCAGCTGACCGGTCGCGGCAGCTGGTTTGTCGCCCAGGAGGCGGAGCTGGCGGCGCTGCAGCAGCGGCTGGACGCCGGCGAGCTGCGCATTACGGCGGCGCTGCCGGGCGACGGTGACGGCGGCGTCGCCGGCGATGCGGCGGAGTTTGAACGTCGCGTGCTGTCTGAGTATGCTGATCTGCAGGCCCTGCTGACGCGTGAGCGGGTAGAGCCGGCGCGCCGTGCGGTGCTGCTGCAGCCGCAGGTGATGGCCTGGAACTGGTGGGATGACGCCACCGTCGAGCTGACCTTCGATCTGCCCGCCGGTAGTTTCGCCACCAGCGTGGTGCGTGAACTGTTCTGTCAGGAAAACCCCGATGCGGATCTTGCTGAGTAATGATGATGGCGTAACGGCTCCCGGTATTCAGACGCTGGCGGCGGCGCTGCGAGAGTTTGCCCAGGTGCAGGTCGTCGCCCCGAACCGCAACCGCAGCGGGGCCTCCAATGCCTTGACGCTGGAGTCGCCGCTGCGCAGCGAAACCTTGGCCAATGGCGATATCAGCGTGATCGATGGTACGCCGACCGACTGCGTCTATCTGGGGGTCAATGCGCTGATGCGTCCGCGCCCGGATATCGTGATCGCCGGCATCAACGCCGGTCCTAACCTGGGCGATGACGTGATCTATTCCGGCACGGTGGCGGCGGCGATGGAGGGGCGTCATCTGGGCTTTCCGGCGCTGGCGGTGTCGCTGGACGGCGAGCGACACTATGATACGGCGGCGGCAGTCACCTGCCGGCTGCTGCGCATGCTGTCCGATACGCCGCTGCGCAGCGGGCGCATCCTGAATGTGAACGTGCCGGACGTTCCGCTGGCGGCGATCCGCGGCTGGCGCGTGACCCGCTGCGGCAGCCGTCATCCGGCGCAGACGGTGATCCATCAGCAGGATCCGCGCGGTAAGCCGCTGATGTGGATCGGTCCGCCGGGGGCCAAACAGGACGCCGGCGAAGAGACTGATTTTGCCGCCGTTGCGGCGGGCTATGTCTCCGTGACGCCGCTGCAGGTGGATCTGACCGCCCACGGCGCGCGCGACCGGCTGGCGGAGTGGCTGGGCCGGGTGGATAAGGGCGGTGCGGCATGGTAGACGTCGATCGCCGGGTTCTGCTGCTGATCCAGCAGCTGATGCGTCAGGGGATCCGCGATGAGGCGGCGCTGAAGGCTATCGCCTCGGTGCCGCGCGAGCGCTTTATCGATGAGGCCATGTCTCATAAGGCCTATGACAACACGGCGCTGCCGATAGGGTTAGGACAGACCATCTCCCAGCCCTATATGGTGGCGCGGATGACCGAGCTGCTGGTGCTGCAGGCGGCCTCCCGGGTGCTGGAGATCGGCACCGGCTCCGGCTATCAGACGGCGGTGCTGGCGCACCTGGTGCCTCACGTCTATTCGGTCGAGCGGATCAAGAGCCTGCAATGGCAGGCCAAACGGCGTCTTAAGCAGCTGGATTTACACAATGTATCGACCCGCCACGGCGATGGCTGGCAGGGCTGGGCGTCGCGCGGCCCCTTCGATGCTATTATCGTGACCGCCGCCGCCCCGGAGATCCCGTCGGCGCTGTTGGCGCAGCTGGCCGAGGGGGGGCGCCTGGTGCTGCCGGTCGGTGAGCCGTCCCAGCCCCAGTTTTTGCGGCGCATCCAGCGGCGCGGCGACGAATACCTGGTCGAATCGATCGAGCCGGTGCGCTTTGTCCCGCTGGTGAGCTGCGAGCTGGCCTGACGGGGCAATGGCACGCCTCGCCGTGCAGGGCGGCGCAATTGCCGTTATGCTGGGATACGGATGAGCGGCGGCGGAGCGTGCCGTAGACTTTCCCATCGCGTCCTGCCGGGACGAATAGGGATAATTCTTACTGAATCCGTATTTGACCTGCGGGCGCTTTTTAGTGTCCAATCCCTGCCTTAGGGAATGAGTAGAATAATTGGCTAAGCGATATCAATGCCTTTCGGCCAGTGCCGGCCGATGCTAATCCGGCGTTTTCCGGGTATATCGAATGACTTATTTAAGAGAAGAATGCTGTCATGGGGGAGTCATGAGCATGGGAAGCCCAATGATTAAATGGCGCCGGGTGGCGATGTGTACGCTGGTTACAATGTGGCTGGCGGGGTGTAGCAGTAGTGATAATTCCGCACCGATAAGCTCTGTGAATGGCTCGGGCGGTGGCCGCATGCTTTCTTCCGGCGGTCATGTGCAAACGGATGCCAGCGGGCATATTGTTTATAACCGCAGCTACCAGTCGATTCCCAAGGGAAGCTATAACGGCGAAGCCTACACCGTGAAGCGCGGCGATACGCTGTTTTATATCGCCTGGATCACCGGCAGTGATTTCCGCGATCTGGCCGCGCGCAATAATATTCAGGCGCCTTATAGCCTGAATGTCGGGCAGGTTATCCGCATCGGCGGAAACGGCGGCGGCGGTATGTTGGCCTCCAATAATATTGTTCCCGTTCAGCCAAGCAGTGCACAAATTCAGACGACGAATGTTGATTCTAAATCGGCCAGCGCGTATTCTGACCCTTCGGGTAAACAGAATGTAGGCAGAATGTTGCCTGCAGCCGGGGCGGTTAGCGCTGCTCCCGCCGTTTCCGCATCGTCATCCAGCTCTGCGCCGGTAGGGACTTGGCGCTGGCCGACTGACGGTAAGATTATCGAAAACTTCTCGTCGGCCGAAGGGGGCAACAAGGGGATCGATATCGCAGGCTCGCGTGGACAGCCGGTGCTGGCCACCGCCGATGGGCGGGTGGTGTATGCCGGTAACGCGCTGCGCGGCTACGGAAACTTGATTATCATTAAGCATAATGATGATTACCTGAGCGCCTACGCCCATAACGACACCATGCTGGTCCGGGAGCAACAAGAGGTGAAGGCGGGTCAAAAAATTGCCACCATGGGCAGTACCGGTGCCAGCTCAGTTAGATTGCACTTTGAAATTCGTTACAAGGGAAAATCCGTAAACCCGCTGCAATATCTGCCGCAGCGATAGTTTGAGCAGGATCGCTGTATCCTGCTCGCAAATCACGGGTAGGGTACAGCTATGAGTCACACTACGCTGAAAGTTAACGAATTACATGATGAAGTCGAGTTGGAGGATGGCGTTGAGGACGGTTTTGACGAGAAGGCCCTCGTTGAAGAGTCCATGGAAAATGACATTACCGATGATGAATTGCTGTCTCAGTCTGTTTCACAGCGTGTTTTGGACGCCACGCAGCTCTATCTTGGCGAAATCGGCTATGCGCCGCTGCTGACGGCAGAGGAGGAGGTTTTCTTCGCCCGCCGCGCCCTACGAGGGGATGAGGCGTCGCGTAAGCGGATGATCGAAAGCAACCTGCGGCTGGTGGTCAAGATATCCCGCCGCTATAGCAACCGCGGTCTGGCGCTGTTGGATCTGATCGAAGAGGGTAACCTGGGTCTGATCCGCGCGGTAGAGAAGTTTGACCCGGAGCGCGGCTTCCGCTTTTCGACCTACGCCACCTGGTGGATCCGTCAGACCATTGAACGAGCCATCATGAACCAGACCCGCACCATCCGCCTGCCTATCCATATCGTTAAAGAGCTTAACGTCTATCTGCGCACCGCCCGCGAACTCTCTCATAAGCTGGACCATGAGCCGAGCGCGGAGGAGATCGCCGAGCGGCTGGAGAAGCCGGTGCATGACGTCAGTCGCATGCTGCGTCTCAACGAGCGGATCACCTCGGTGGACACCCCGCTGGGCGGCGATTCGGAGAAGGCGCTGCTGGATATTCTGACCGATGAGAACGAAAGCGGGCCGGAGGATTGTACCCAGAGCGACGACATGAAGCAGAGCATCGTCAAGTGGCTGTTTGAGCTTAACGCTAAGCAGCGCGAGGTGCTGGCGCGCCGCTTTGGCCTGCTGGGCTATGAGGCCGCCACGCTGGAGGATGTCGGGCGAGAGATTGGCCTGACCCGTGAGCGGGTGCGTCAAATCCAGGTTGAAGGGCTGCGACGCCTGCGTGAGATCCTGCAGATGCAGGGGCTGAGTATCGAGGCCCTGTTCCGCTGAGCGGTACGGTCACAAAAAAACGGTGAAGCCAAGGCTTCACCGTTTTTTTTATCGCTATAGCATCCCCTTGAGGCGATAGAGCCAGTCCAGCGCCTGGCGCGGCGTCAGCGCATCGGGATCGATCGCCGTCAACGCCTCCAGCGCCGCCGACGGCTCCGCCTCGACCAGTAGCGGTAGCTGAGCGCTGTCTGCCTGGCTCTGGCTGCCGTGCTGCGACAGGGTTTCCAGCTCGCGCAGTTTCTGGCGCGCGCGCTTGATCACCTCGCGCGGCACCCCGGCCAGCGCCGCCACCGCTAGCCCGTAGCTCTTGCTGGCTGCGCCGTCCTGTACGCTGTGCATAAAGGCGATGGTCTCGCCGTGCTCCAGCGCGTCCAGATGCACGTTGTAGACCCCCTCCAGCTTCTCCGGCAAGGTGGTCAGCTCAAAGTAGTGGGTGGCGAACAGCGTCATCGCCTTGATACGACTGGCCAGGCTTTCGGCGCAGGCCCAGGCCAGCGACAGGCCGTCGTAGGTGGAGGTGCCGCGGCCAATCTCATCCATCAGTACCAGACTGTGCTCGGTCGCGTTGTGTAGGATATTGGCCGTTTCGGTCATCTCCACCATAAAGGTGGAGCGGCCGGAGGCCAGATCGTCGGCGGCGCCGACGCGGGTAAAGATGCGATCGACTGGGCCAATGACGGCGCGCTGCGCCGGGACGAAGCTGCCGATGTGCGCCATCAGCACGATCAGCGCCGCCTGGCGCATGTAGGTGCTCTTGCCGCCCATGTTGGGGCCGGTGATCACCAGCATGCGCCGTGCGCCGGACAAGGTCAGCGGGTTGGCGATGAAGGGCTCTCTGAGCACCTGCTCCACGACCGGGTGTCGCCCCTCGTCGATATTGATTCCAGCGCGTTCGCTCAGCTGTGGGCGGACGTAGCCGTAGCGGTCGGCCCGCTCGGCCAGGCCGCTCAGGACGTCCAGCTCGGCCAGCGCCGTCGCGCTTTGCTGCAGCGCCGCCAGGTGCGGCAGTAGTAGGTCGAACAGCTCGTCATACAGCTGCTTCTCCAGCGCCAGCGCCTTGCCCTTAGAGGTCAGCACCTTATCCTCATACTCTTTCAGCTCGGGGATAATGTAGCGCTCGGCGTTTTTCAGCGTCTGGCGGCGAACGTAGTGAATAGGTACCAGGTGACTCTGTCCGCGGCTGACCTGAATATAGTAGCCGTGCACCGCGTTAAAGCCGACCTTCAGGGTATCCAGCCCCAGCTTCTCACGCTCGCGGATCTCCAGCCGGTCGAGGTAGTCGCTGGCGCCATCCGCCAGCGCACGCCACTCGTCGAGCTCGGCGTGATAGCCGCTGGCGATCACGCCGCCGTCGCGTACCAGCACCGGTGGCGTCTCGACCAGCGCCCGCTCCAGCAGCTCGCACAGGGCATCGAAGCGGCCAGCCTGATGCGCCAGCGGCGCCAGCGCCTCACCGCCGCGCTCGCCGAGCAGTGTTTGCAGGGTTGGCAGCTGCTGGAAGGCGACGCGCATGCGCGCCAGATCGCGTGGGCGGGCGCTGCGCAGCGCCAGCCGGGCCAGAATGCGCTCCAGATCGCCGACCTGGCGCAGCAGGGGCTGCAGCTCGTCAATCAGCGGCAGCAGCGCCTCAATGGCATCCTGACGCAGCTGCAGCGCTTGGCGATCGCGGATCGGCATATGCAGCCAGCGCTTGAGCATCCGGCTGCCCATCGCAGTGACGCTGGCGTCCAGCACCGCCGCCAGGGTGTTTTCCTGGCCCCCGGCCAGATTCTGGGTCAGCTCCAGATTACGCCGGGTGGCGGCGTCCATAATGATGCCGTCCTGCTGGCGCTCCATGGTGATGGCACGGATATGGGGCAGCATGGTGCGCTGGGTATCTTTGGCATACTGCAGCAGGCAGCCAGCGGCGCGCAGCGCCAGAGGGGCTTGTTCGACGCCGAAGCCGCTCAGATCGCGGGTGCCAAACTGCAGGTTGAGCTGCTGGCGGGCGGTTTCCAGCTCGAACTCCCACATCGGGCGGCGACGCAGCCCGCGGCGCTGCTCGATCAGCGCCATGGCGGCAAAACCCTCTGGATACAGCAGCTCCGCCGGATTGGTGCGCTGCAGCTCCGCGGCCATGCTATCGGCGTCCTGCGGTTCGGCGGCGCGGAAGCGTCCGGAGCTGATATCCAGCGTGGCGTAGCCAAAGCCGTTGGGCGACTGCCAGATCGCCGCCAGCAGGTTGTCCTGCCGCTCGCTGAGCAGGGCCTCATCGCTAACGGTGCCCGGCGTCACGATCCTCACCACCTTGCGCTCTACCGGCCCCTTGCTGGCGGCGGGATCGCCAATCTGTTCGCAGATAGCCACCGACTCCCCCAGCTGCACCAGCTTGGCCAGGTAGTTCTCTACCGCGTGATACGGTACGCCGGCCATCGGGATCGGCTCCCCGGCGGAGGCGCCGCGTTTGGTCAGGGAGATATCCAGCAGCTGTGACGCACGGCGGGCATCGTCATAAAACAGTTCGTAAAAGTCTCCCATCCGGTAAAACAGCAGGATGTCGGGGTGCTGTGCCTTGAGACGCAGATACTGCTGCATCATGGGGGTGTGAGCGTCAAGATTGTCCGTGGTGGTCATAGGTCTGCGTATCCGTGTGATAGAACCGGCCTGATGGGAGAGCGGCGGGCGGGTACGCCCGCGACCGGGCGAACCCAGGCCAGAAAACCGTTAACTAAGCATGATAACCAACTCTTTAGGGCAGGGGAACCGCGAGCGCGTTTTGCGCGGCACTCAGGCCGGCGGCGTGCGGCGGCGTTTGATGGCAAAAGGGGGGGTACGCAGCAGAGAGGCGGAGAGCTGTAGCCACTCGCGGGTACGGGTCAGCCCTAGCTTATGCAGCGCGGAGCGGCGCTGACTGTAGAGGCTTTTCACGCTGACGCCGTGCTGCTGGGCCATGGTCGGCAGCGAGGCGCCCTCGGCGCTCCACTTCAGGACCCGCAGCTCCCGTTCGGTGAGATAGGGACGAACGGCGATCCGCCCCGCCGTGGGGCGGATGTCGAGCCAGTGGGCCAGATGCAGCAGCCACTGGGTCAGGTTTAGGCGGTCATACCAGACGGCGTCGAACCCCATCGCCAGCAGCAGGCGCTCCAGGCCGGGATGTCGGGCATCCAGCACGGCCAGCAGCTGCAGCCCCGCAGGATGGCGTCGCCGCAGGCGGGCGACCAGCTGACTCAGTTCGCCAAGGCGCTGGCTATTCAGCGTGCCGGTGCAGACGATGGCCCTCGCCGGCCCGGTGTCCTGCCGATCGTGGCTTAGCGCCTGTAGAGAGGGGAGCAGGTGGATCTCCAGATACGGGGCCAGCAGGGCCGACAGTCCCTGGGCAAAAAAGGGGCAGGGGGCGACGATGTAGACGCAGTGGGGCCTATCGGGTGACGCCTGTGGGGATATCGCTGGCCGCATGGCGCCTCCGCGCTTGGCTGATTGGGAGCCCATTAAGTGTAGGCACTGCGGGCGGGCTGTCCATTCGGCGTGGGGCGGCGGGGGAGAAACGCACCCGACTCAACGGAGCCGGGCGCCGGTGGATTAGTGCGCCGCGTTGCCGGCAGGTTTAATCTGACCTTTGATATCCATGACTTTCTTCTGCGGATGCTGCTTGCAGACTTCCATGACCTGGGGAACGGCGACGGTTTCGACCTCATTCCAGTCGACGTAGTCACCGCCTTTATAGTCGGTATCTTTATTGAGCATCCAGAAGGCGACCGGCGTCATCGCCTTAGGATTCAGGTTCACAAACTCTTTGCAGGTCATGTTCTGCGGCGTGGTTTCCGTGGCGGCCTGGGCCAGGCTGGTGCCGCCCAGCGTCAGGGCGCCCAGAACCGCGGCGAGTAGCGTCATTTTCATTGCTGTCACTGCCTCACTTAATTGATCGATAAATAGAATATGCATTTTGTATTACATATTTTACGCCATCTTGCCAGCAACGCGGAGCCTTTTCAAGGGATGCCCGGGGGGCCGACGCCGAGCTGCCGGAAAACGCGTTATTAGCACTATAGCCGCGAATGGCGTACGGCGGCGCAAAATCTGCCGGGTTATCTGCTCCGGGCCGAACGGGCGATCCGCCGGGGGGGAGCCCCGCATCCTGAGCAAGAAAGCGCCATGATTCCGCTAGCGCAGGATTGATTCGCCATTGCTATCTCATCGATAGGTAAATAAAGCGGCGAGATGACTGAATTGTTGCCGCGTCTGGCCGATATAGCGTAGTTACGGATAACCATTTCAGAACGGTGTCGGTTATCGATGAGACTGGCGAGCGGGGTGGCGCTGGGGTTACCCCACGGCAGGATAACGATAAAACCTATTTAGCCGATGCGCGGTCGGTATTTTATTTGAGGGAAAGTCATGTTGGCGGCAGTACGCAGTTATTTTCAGCGAGTGACAATTGGGGAGCGGATCGTCATCTGCTTTGGCGTGGTATTGGTACTGGTGCTGCTGCTGGCATCGGTCAGCGTGTGGCAGGTCGGCAAGATTAAAAGCTCGCTGGAGCAGATTAACGATGTGAATAACGTGAAGCAGCAGCTAGCGGTCGATCTGCGCGGCAGCGTGCACGATCGCGCCATTGCGCTGCGCGACGTCGTGCTGGTGGAGCCGGGCGCCCTGGCGCCCATCGTGCGGGATATTACCCGTCTGGGGGGCGACTATCAGCGGGCCTGGCAGCGTCTGGAGCAGCTGCGCAGCGGCAACGCCGGATTCAGCGCAGAGGAGCAGCGAGTCTATCGCGAACTGGCGGCGACGGAGTCCCAGACTCTGCCGCTGATCGCGCAGGTGATCGCCCTGCGCGAGGCGGGGCAGCGCGAGCAGGCGTCTCAGCTGCTGCTGCAGCAGGCCGGCCCCCGCTTTGTGACCTGGCTGAAGCAGATCAATGCCTTTATCACCATCGAGGATGGCTATAGCAACGCGCAGACCCAAGTTGCGCGCGGGGTCTCCGAACACTTTCGCTTTCTGATGCTGGCGCTGGCTGCGCTGGCGGTCGCCACGGTGGTGCTGATCGCCCTGTCGATCCGGCGCACCATCAGCGGTACGCTGGGCGCAGAGCCGGTTGCCCTGCGTCGCCTAATTAACGCCATTGCCGCGGGCGATCTGCAGTATCGATTGGCGATAGCGCCGGTGCCGGCGGGCAGCATTCTGGCGGCGACTCAGGAGATGCAGCGGGCGTTGACCGACCTGCTGGGGCAGGTGAAAACGTCGGTACAGCAGGTTTCCGGCGTCAGCCAGGGCTTGACCGGTGGCAGCGGCGATCTGGCCGCCCGTAGCGACAGTCAGTCCTCGTCCATTCAGCAGACGGCGGCGGCGATCGCGCAGTTTGCGGCGGCGGTGAAGCGTAACTCCGAGAACGCCGGCCAGGCGGACAGTCTGGTGGCCGACGCCGGCGAGCAGGTGGCCGAGGGCAGCCGGGTGATCCATGCCGTGGTGGCGGATATGGAGCACATCATCAAGGATTCTGCGGAGATCTCCGATATTACTCGCATCATCGAGTCCATCGCGTTTCAGACCAATATCCTGGCGCTGAACGCGGCGGTTGAAGCGGCGCGGGCCGGCAGTCAGGGACGCGGCTTTGCCGTGGTGGCCGCCGAGGTTCGCTCTCTGGCCCAGCGTTCGTCGGTCGCCGCCCGCGACATCGGCCAGCTGCTGGCCCGCTCGGTACAGCGAGTGCGCAGCAACGCCCACTCCGTTGACAGCGCCGAGCGCTGTATGACCCAAATCGATGCGGCGATGCAGCAGGTGAAACGCGCGGTGAACCTGATCAGCGCAGACTCCGCCGAGCAGGCCGGAACGGTGGATGGGGTCGTCAGCGCGGTGGCCTTCATGGACAGTGGTATCCGCCAGAACGCGGCCCTTTCCGAGCAGCTGGCGGGCGATGCCCGCGCGCTGGAGGAGCACGCCCGGTCGCTGCACGGCACTATCGCACAGTTCCGTATCTGATTCCTGATCGCCCGTCCGGGCACAATGTCGCCGTCCCGCGTTGCGGGCGGCGAATGATTTTATTCCCTGCCATAGTTTTCTTTCTTATCTATTAGTTAGCGTTATTTTTCTCATCATTATCTTAATCATTCTATAAATAATTGTTGTTAATAATTTGCCTGTTTACCTATTTTGGCGATCACTTAAGGAGGAATAGGGAACGGGCGGTGCATAACGACTGCCCTTTTCTCCTGAGTCTGTCTTTTGGTCATCAGCGATTTACCATTTGGGAGAGAGAGAATGAAAAAAGGTACTGACACCCGTGGGGGATATTTGGATTCCCGCTTTGGTTCAGAGACTATTCGCACGGCGGCGGAGGCTCACCATTTTCCTCAGGGAGAAATGCGCGAAGACATTGCTTTCCAGATTATTAACGATGAGCTGTTTTTAGATGGCAATGCCCGGCAAAACCTGGCGACGTTTTGCCAGACCTGGGATGACGACTATGTACACCGCCTGATGGATATTTCGATCAATAAAAACTGGATCGATAAAGAGGAGTATCCACAGTCGGCAGCGATCGATCTGCGCTGCGTCAACATGGTGGCCGATCTGTGGCATGCGCCGCGTCCGGCGGACGGGCAGGCCATCGGTACCAATACCATCGGCTCCTCCGAGGCCTGCATGCTGGGCGGCATGGCGATGAAGTGGCGCTGGCGCGCCAAGCGTCTGGCGCAGGGAAAACCAGCGGATAAACCCAATATGGTGTGCGGGCCGGTACAGGTCTGCTGGCATAAGTTTGCCCGCTACTGGGATGTCGAACTGCGCGAGATCCCGATGGCGCCCGGCAAGCTGTTTATGGATCCGGAGCGGATGATCGCCGCCTGCGATGAGAACACCATCGGCGTCGTGCCGACCTTCGGCGTAACCTACACCGGTAACTATGAGATGCCTGATGTGCTGCACAAGGCGTTGGACGATCTGCAGGCGCGTACCGGGCTGGATATCGACATGCACGTCGACGCTGCCAGCGGCGGCTTCCTGGCGCCGTTCTGCGCCCCGGATATCGTCTGGGACTTCCGCCTGCCGCGGGTCAAATCCATCAGCTCATCCGGGCATAAGTTCGGCTTGGCGCCGCTCGGCTGCGGCTGGGTGGTGTGGCGCGACGCCGCCTCCCTGCCGGAGGATCTGATCTTTAAGGTGGACTATCTGGGTGGACAGGTCGGTACCTTTGCCATTAACTTTTCCCGTCCCGCGGGCCAGGTGATCGCGCAGTACTATGAGTTCCTGCGTCTGGGACGCGAGGGCTACACCAAGGTGCATACCGCCAGCTATCAGGTGGCGCAGTTCCTGGCGGCGGAGATCGCTAAGCTGGGGCCCTATGAGTTTATCTGTAGCGGTGATCCGCAGCAGGGCATCCCGGCGGTGTGCTTCCGCATTCCGGCCGGCAAGGAGTTGGGCTATAGCCTGTACGATCTCTCCGAGCGCCTGCGCCTGCGCGGCTGGCAGGTTCCGGCCTTTGCCCTGAACGGCGAAATGTCCGATGTGGTGGTGATGCGCATCATGTGCCGCCGCGGCTTTGAGATGGACTTCGCTCAGCTGCTGATGGCGGACTTCCGCGCGGCGCTGGCCTATCTCAAGGCCCATCCGGCAGTGGCCCATGTGGCGCATCAGAACAGCTTCAAGCATTCCTGAGGCGCCTGTCCACCCTTGAGGTAAGGAGTGACTATCATGGCTACAAAATCGACCGCCGCCTCCCCCGTGTCGGTGAAGAAACTGAGTATCATGACCCTGGCGATCATGAATATCGTCGCGGTGGTCAGCCTGCGCGGACTGCCGGCAGAGGCGGAATATGGGTTGAGCTCCATTTTCTACTACCTGTTTGCGGCGATCTTCTTCCTGATCCCGGTCTCGCTGGTGGCCGCTGAGCTGGCGACCGGCTGGCCGGAGAAAGGGGGGATATTCCGCTGGGTCGGCGAGGCCTTCGGACCGCACTGGGCTTTCCTGGCGATGTGCATGCTGTGGATTGAGGTGACGGTATGGTTCCCGACGGCGCTGACCTTCGGCGCCGTCTCCCTGGCGTTTATCGGCCCTGATCAGCGCTGGGATGAGGCCCTCTCCGCCAACCGATTCTTTATCTTGCCCATCGTACTGTTCATCTACTGGCTGGCGACCTTTATTGCCTTTAAAGGAGTGAATACCTTTGCCAAGGTCTCCAAATGGGGCGGGATGATCGGCACCATCATTCCGGCGATTATCCTGATCGTGCTGGGATTTGCTTACCTGATCGGCGGCGGTACGCCGCAAATCACGTTAAGCTGGGATCAGGTGGTACCCGACTTCACCAATTTCGACAACGTGGTGCTGGCGGCGAGTATCTTCCTGTTTTACGCCGGGGTGGAGATGAACGCCATTCACGTCAAGGATGTGGACAACCCGCAGCGTAACTACCCCATCGCCATCATGCTGGCGGCGCTGGGTACCGTAGTGATCTTCGTCTTCGGGACCCTGGCCATCGCCTTTATCATTCCCCAGTCCGATATCAACCTGACCCAGAGTCTGCTGGTGGCCTTTGACGACATGTTCAAATGGGCGCACGTGGAGTGGCTCGGGCCAGTGATGGCCTGCGCGCTGGCGATCGGCGTACTGGCGGGGGTGGTGACCTGGGTCGGCGGCCCCAGTACCGGTCTGCTGGTCGTGGCGAAGGCGGGTTACCTGCCGCGCTGGTGGCAGCACACCAACCAGAATGGCATGGCGACCCATATCCTGCTGCTGCAGGCGGTGATCGTCACCATTCTGTCGATCCTGTTCGTGATCCTGCCGTCGGTGCAGGCGACGTATCAGATCCTCAGTCAGCTGACAGTGATCCTGTATCTGATCATGTACATCCTGATGTTCTGCTCGGCGATTTACCTGCGCTATAGCCAGCCTAACCGCCCGCGGCCTTACCGCATTCCCGGCGGCGCGATCGGCATGTGGATCATCGGCGGGGCGGGGCTGGTGGGCTCGATTCTGGCCTTTATCCTCAGCTTTGTGCCGCCCAGCCAGATCGCGGTGGGTAGCCCGATGGCGTATGTCGGTATCCTAATAGCCCTGTCGCTGTTCTTCTGTCTGGTGCCGTTTGTTATCTATGCCATCCGTAAGCCGCACTGGCGCGATGACAACAGCGATTTTGCGCCGTTCACCTGGCAGGCCGAGGGGGGCATCCGGGCATCCCGACGGACTCCTCTGCTCACCCCAGCGTGCTGGCGGCCCAGGCACAGCAGGCCGCCGCGGCGCCCGGCAATAAACCGCCGACGTCACCGGTCTGATCCCGTCCGTAAGACATTGGGCAGGGCATATGCCCTGCCTGCATTTTAACCCGGAGTGGTATCAGGAGTTATATCATGACGTTAGATGCACAGAAATTGCAGCAGGCCGTCGATGCGGCCCACGCACAGTATGCGACGCTGGTGGGAGGGAAAAACGCGGACTACATACCCTATCTGGCCAGCGTGCCGAGCCAGCTGGCGGCGGTGGCGGTGGTCACGCGCGATGGCGCGGTGTACTGCGCCGGCGACAGCGGCTACCGTTTCGCCCTGGAGTCGATCTCCAAGGTATGTACCCTGGCGCTGGCGCTGGAGGACGTGGGGCCCGAGGCGGTGCAGGATAAGATCGGCGCCGATCCGACCGGCCTGCCGTTCAACTCGGTGATGGCGCTGGAGCTGCACGGCGGCAAGCCGCTGTCGCCGCTGGTCAATGCGGGGGCCATGGCTTCGGCCAGCCTGATTAAGGCCGATAACCGTGAGCAGCGCTGGCAGCGTATCTTGGCCATCCAGCAGCAGCTGGCCGGCGAGACGGTGGCGCTATCGGACGAGGTAAACCAGTCGGAGCAGACCACCAACTTCCACAACCGCGCCATCGCCTGGCTGCTCTACTCGGCCGGCACCATGTACTGCGATCCGATGGAGGCCTGCGACGTGTATACCCGCCAGTGCTCCACGCTCATTGATACCGTTGAGCTGGCGACGCTGGGCGCCACGCTGGCGGCGGGGGGCGTCAATCCGCGCAGCGGACGGCGGGTGCTGCAGGTCGACAACGTGCCGTATATCCTGGCGGAGATGACCATGGAGGGGCTGTACGGACAATCCGGCGACTGGGCCTACCGCGTCGGTCTGCCGGGCAAAAGCGGGGTCGGCGGCGGGATCCTGGCCGTGGTACCGGGGGTGATGGGCATCGCGGCCTTTTCTCCGCCGCTGGATGAGGCGGGTAACAGCGTCCGTGGGCAAAAAATGGTGGCGGACGTCGCCGCGCGGCTGGGATATAACCTGTATAAGGCCTAAATACGATGAACGCGGGCGATGGCGACAACGAGAAACCCCTGGGGCTGTGGCATGTGGTCGCCATCGGTATCGGGGCGATGGTCGGCGCGGGGATCTTCGCGCTGCTGGGGCAGGCGGCGCTGCTGATGCGCTCGTCGACCTGGCTGGCCTTTGTCTTCGGCGGCGTGGTGGCCATGTTTTCGGGCTACGCCTACGCCCGTCTGGGGGCACGCTACCCCAGCAACGGCGGCATAATCGACTTCTTTCGCCGTGGGCTGGGCGACGGGCTGCTGACGCTGTCGCTGTCGCTGCTGTATCTGGTGACGCTGGTGCTGACCATCGCCATGGTAGCGCGGGCGTTTGGTGCCTATGCCGCCGATCTGCTGCATGATGGCAGTCAGGATCAGCGGGTGATCCTGAGTTATGCGCTGGGGTGATCGCGCTGATGGCGCTGTTCAACGCCCTGAGCAGCCATGCCGTCGGGCGGCTGGAGGTGGTGCTGGTGGCCGTCAAGCTGGGGATCCTGCTGGTGCTGATCGCCGCCGGGGTATGGGCGCTGCACCCGGCCTCGCTGACGCTGACGTCATCGCCCGGCGGTGGGGCCTTCTTCTCCGCCATCGGCATTACCTTTCTCGCCTACGCGGGCTTTGGCATGATGGCCAACGCGGCCGATAAGGTGCGCAGCCCGGCCACCACCATGCCGCGGGCTTTCACGCTGGCCATCGGCGTCACGGCGCTGCTGTATGTGACGCTGGCGCTGGTGCTGGTCAGCGATGTGCCGGCGGCGCAGCTGGAGCGCTATGCCGATACGGCGGTGGCACAGGCCGCCTATCCGCTGCTGGGGCGTGTGGGCTATACCATCGTGGCGATCGGCGCGCTGCTGGCGACGGCCTCGGCGATCAACGCGACGCTGTTTGCGGCCTTTAACATCATGGCCAGCATGGGCAGCGAGGGTGAGCTGCCGGAGGCGTTCCACCGCCCGCTGTGGCGCCAGAGTACGCCCGGCAACCTGACGGTGATGGCGCTGATTATGCTGATAACGCTGCTGCTGGATCTCGGCGCGCTGGCCAACGTCGCCAGCGCGACCTTTCTGTTCTGCTATCTGGCGGTCTTTGTCGTGGCCTGGCGCCTGCGCCGGGAGATCGGCGCCGCCGCGCCGCTGCTGCTGTGCGGGGCGCTGGTGATGCTGCTGGTGATCGTCGGCTTTATCTTTAGTCTGTGGCAGCAGGGCGGGCCGGCGCTACTGTGGGTACTGGGCGCTCTGTTGCTGAGCCTGGCGCTGGCGCTGTTTTTCCGACGGGGACGGACGGTATGGAAACGTGGCTGATTCATTTTTTGCTCACCTATGTCACCTTTCTGTCGATGTTTTGTCCCCCGGCCACCATCACGGCGGCGACGATCCTGCTGGGCCAGGTGCCACCCCATACGCTGCGCCAGCTGGCCTGGAAGGTGGCGCTCGAATATGTGGCGGTGATGCTGATCGCGATCTGGATCGGGAACTACCTGCTGATGGCGCTGGGGCTGAACGCCCACGCGCTGACCGCGACCGGCGGCGCGGCGCTGCTGTTTCAGGGTTGGCCGCTGATGACCAAGGGGACCAAGGCGGAGCCGGCGCGGATGGTCGTCGCGCCCGATGCCCGCCCCAACGTGCAGGATATGGTGCTGGTGCCGCTGCTGTTTCCGCTGACCATCGGCGGGGGAACCATCGCCGTCGGCATTTCGCTGGCCAGCCACGGCTCTCTGGCGGGATTGCTGCAGCTGTCGGCGGTGATTTTGCTGATGGCGCCGACTATTGCTCTGACATTTCTGGCGGTCGGTCCGCTGCACGGACGCCTCTCGGGCGGGGCGATCGATGCCATGGCGCGCATCGCCGGCATTGTGTTGGTGACGCTGTCGCTGCAGCTGCTGGCCTCCGGGCTGACGCAGCTGGTGCTGCAGTATGGCCTGGTGAAGTAGCCGACGGCGCTGCCTACGGAGGGGAGAGGGCGGATAGCGCGGCGCGATGGCGCCGCGCGGACACGACCTGAGACGCTGCTCAGGATACCGGCGCACGCGGGGCGCGCGCCGGAGGGTTGGGCCGTTGGAGGTTAGAAGCGGGCGCCTACGAGAAGGGCCGCGCTGCCGCCGCCGCGCTTATCGCCGACGGTGCCGTCGGCGCGCAGCGCCAGCGACCAGGGGCCATAGCCGACGCCCAGCTCTGCGCCGCCGCGCAGCTGGTTATCGCCGCGGACGTGGACGATCGGATCCAGCGTCGCGCTACCCAGACGCAGATCCGCCCGGCTGTTTTTATCGCCCAGGCCATAGCGGTATTCGGCGAACAGCCGTGGCGCTATCTGCCAGTCGCCGAGGCTGATGCGATAATCGCTGTCCAGGCGCAGGGCGATATCGTTACGGCTGTCGCTGAAGCGGGCGACGTCGAGGGCCAGCGTATCGTGTCCCGACTCGTGGAACGCGTCCTGGCGCAGATAGCTACCCTGCAGCGCCAGCGACGGCGTCAGACGCCATGCCGAGCTCAGGCTGGCTTCATAGCCGGCCGTCAGCGCATAGCTGTAAAGCCACCCATCGCTCTCTGCCCGCGCCTGTCCCAGGCTCCCCATCTGCCGGCGTGGCTCATACTGGCTCCAGCCCAGCCCGGCGCTCAGAGAGACAAAGGGGGTGCTGCTCTCCTCCGTCATCTGCGGGCGGAAGGTGAGGGCGAGCGTCAGGCTGTTGACATCCACGTCGGCCTCGCTGGCGCCGCTGCTCAGGCTGCCGTAGGTCTTCGCCAACTGACCGTACAGCGTCAGGGTATCGGTTACGCCAGCGCCCAGTCCCAGCGCGATGCCGGAGGTCTGCCCCTTACTGCCCGCGCCGCCGTTGCCGCCGTCATCGGTGCGGTTGTCGGCCAGGTAGTTCAGATAGACATCCAGCTCGCCCTCCTGCAGACGCACGCTGCGCTCGCGAGCCTGCAGCGTGTCGTTGAGCATCCCCGGGACCTCCAACAGGTAGTTAAAGGCATCGACATGCAGCGCGCTGCCGGGGATATGGCTGACCCGGGTTGCGCTCAGCGCGTTGATGTCGACGCTGGCCTGGATGCCGGCGGGGGTTTTGACCTGCATCTGCGCCCCGTCAATCGCGACCAGCAGCGTATTCTCCGGCGCGGCGCGGGTGGCGATATCCCGCACCAGCAGGGCATCTTGGGTCAGGGTAAGCGGCTTGCCGGGATCGAGGACGCGCGGCTCCGTGAAGCGCTCCATGCGGGGAGCGCCGTTGGCGTCAGGGAGCAGGACATAGGTGGGCTCGCTGGGCACCTCGACCCTGCCGGTGACCAGCCCCGGCAGCGGCGTACCGGCGCGGACCAGCAGGCCGTCGCTGCGCAGTCGATAGCCCTGCGGGGTAACGACGGCGTTTGGCGTCAGGCGCCAGTCGCCGACGCGCATCTCGGCGCCGCGTAGGGTAACGCGGTCACTATCCTGCACGGGCAGGGCGAAGTCCGCCTGATAGCCGTTGGCGAAGGTATAGCGGTAGGCTTGGATCAGCGGGCGCAGCGGCGGTGGAACATCGCGGCTCAGCAGCGCGACATCGGAAACGCTGCCGTCCGCCGTAACCTGGTAGACATTGAACGGGTTCAGCGCGCCGTAGCGGACGTCTGCGATGGTGTGGGTGTCACCGCCGACGGGCGCGGTGCTGACAACCCTGAAGCTGTCTTCGCCTTGAATGAGCTGAATACAGCTACTGTCGCTGCAGGAGGGGGTGTAGATGTAGAGGCTATCGGTAAACCGATAGTCTGGCGTTATCTGTCCACGCAGAGTGACGTCACGGCTGCTTTCGTCCAGCACGAAGATATCGTTACCGTTGCTCAGGGCGATGTCGCCGTACAGCGCGCTGTTGAAGCTGAGCAGGAAGTCGTCTCCCGCGGTCTGGGTGATATCGCCGCCCACCAGACTGTTATTGAGGATCAGCGTCGGCACGTTGGTAAAGGCTTTTGTCAGACTAGGCAATACACCGTCCTTCAAACGCACAGCGATGTTGGCCGCATTATCCAGAACGACGACGCTTTGGCTGAACGCCTGACGCTGCCCGCTGTCATAACCTTCATCTGTCAGCAGGCTATAGGCATTGCTGTTACCGTGGTAGATACCGTGTGAGGTGACACCGTCGCCGATGGACAGATTCAGTGAGTTCTGCAGCAGCAGCAGGTTGTCCTGACTGCTGGCGTTTTGGAATACCCCATAAGCGGCCAGGGCATTGCTGTAGGCCAGGTTGATGCTGCGGTTCAGGTGCAGCGAATTATGGTCCGCGGAGGCGTCCAGCCAGATCCCGGCAGAGTAGACGTTAGCGCTGTTATCCTGAGTCCGCTGATAAACGCCACCGTTAAAGACGTGGTCTAGCGTCACGTCGTTATCTTCCTTAGTGATAAACAGCCCCGGATTCATGCTGCGCGCCGGCTGGCGCGTTTTCAGATTAGCATCTGCATCGGCTGCAGTGTGAGCCGGCTGGTTAACGGCAAGATTAACCTGATTGCTCAGGGCCAGTGTTTCGCCTTTGTGTGCAGAGACTCTGTCTGCCATCGCTTCTGCGCTGAGGTAGTAGCGATTGACTTCGGGCGGGTTTTCCGCCTGTTGATAACGGGTGGAGATCAGCCCGATGCGTGCCTGTTGCAGCAGCGCGTTTCGATTGGGGGCACTGTTATCCAGGTTCGCGATATCCCATACCAGATGGAAGCCAGTCTGGTAGCGGTTATTGTCGCTGTCGGTGTAGGCATACTCCTGTAGGTTATCACGCAGGTAGCCCGGCACATCGGATGCTATCTTGCGGCCATCGCGTTGTGGCCCGGCCGTTTCAGCTTTGACGACCTCACCTTCGTTGCGCGGTAGGGTTACCGGCAGTGCACCAGAGGGGTTGACGTTACCGGCGAGTACATCCACGACCGCTTCAGAAAGAGTGGCAAAGCTGGCGGTGATGGCAGCCGCACCCGGCTCCAGATTTTCCAACAGCCACGGTTGGGACAGGTTAACATTGACGATGGTGGGAACTTTCGCCTGGATCATATTAATGCGATCGATATCGATGCCGTTATGATCATTAACTTGCAGGTTGTAGACAAATTCTGCGCTCTGTTCGAATAGGCCGACGCCGTCTGCCGGTTTGACGAACAGCAAGGCATAGTCAGCATTATTGATGTCAAACGTAACGTTTAGCCAGGGCGCCTGGCGTTTGATCGCCTGGTATAGCGTCAGCGTGTCCGTCGCCCGCTGCGCCTCGGCGTCGCGTGAGAAGAACTCGATGTAGACCGGCGCATCGCCGATCTTTTCTTCGGTCAACGGCAGCAGATTGCCGCTGTTCTTCAGCACCACGACCGACTTCTGATGGGCCTGGTAGGCGGCCTCGTGTCGCGCCGGCTCATTGAAAATATCAACGGCCTGCTGCGGGTCGCGGTAGGGGTCTTCAAATAACCTCAGACTGAACATCTCCGTCAGTAGGCGGCCAGCGGCCTGATCCAATATGGCTTGGTTAAAGCTTTGTTCGCTGTCGAACGCATCGCGGAACAGGAAAACATCAGAGAGATCGCTGAACACATCTACGCCGTTGGCGGCGCCGAGGGCGACGCGCTGGGCCAGCGTTGCGTTTTCCAGCCCCCAGGCCATGCCGGTCAGAATACCGGAGTCGCTGTTGATGTAGCCGGTAAAGCCGAGTTGATCGCGCAGCAGACGGTCGATCAGCTTATGGCTATAGGCAAAGCCCAGCTCTTCACTGAAACCCTGATCCAGGAATTTCTCCGGAACTTTTTTGGCCAGATACTGCGGGTCGTAGATACGGTTGCCGAAGCGGTCACGGGTAAACAGGGTAGAGCCGTCGCCGGCGCTATTGACGATCTTCTCCGCCTCGGGAATATCGCTGAGATACAGCTGGGGCAGGCTCATGGCGTCGCTGGGGCGCGCATAGTAGGGCATGATCGAGGAGGTTCCGGCATCGACGGCGGCGATAAAGCCCGGCAGGTGGTAGCGGTACAAGCTGTCTTTGGTCGGGTAGGGGGAGTATTGGCCGTAGACATAGTGGGGATCGGTGCCGCGATCGCGGGCGCCACCGCCGGGAAAATGCTTGGTGGTCATGGCAATATCCAGGTTACTTGGCTGATCCCCCTGAAATCCGGTAACGACCTGGCGCGTTGCCTCGGCTACGATTTCCGGGCTATCGCCGAAAGTATCGGCCAGCCGGAACCAGCGCGGATCGGTGGCGGTATCGGCCATATAGCCATATATCTTGCGAACGCCGGTGGCCTCCCACTCCTGTGCCGCCATGTTGGCGAAGTCTTGGATAAGACTGCTGCGGGCGTTGCGGGTTTGCATTTCACCAATAAAAGCAGCCCCCATTCCCAGGGTGCTGGGCCATAGAGAGAATGTGCCGGAAGATTCCTGAAGCCCAAAGCCGACATTGTTGGTGTTGTGATTACGTGGGTTGGAGGTGACCACGACGGGGATGCCGTGCGTGGAGCCCTCCGCCACCTGCTGCAGGGCGTTGGTCCAGATGGCCAGCGTCAGCGGATCGGCGTTGCTGCGATCGATCATAAAGCGCACTTTCCAGTCGAGGATCCCTTCAGTCGCTGGCGCGCTACGTTCAATAACCGGCTTTTCAAAGAATTCAAAGCTGTCGCCGGGCGCACTGAATACGTTACTGGTAAATTGGCGGTAGGTCTCACATAAAATACCGTTGGCGTTGGGGCTTGAGCAGCCTGTTGATCCCAATGACTGTGAGCCGATGACCATCAGTCCCAGTTTATCTTCATTGCGCATTTTACTCAGCAGATCGATGGCCCGCAGCGCGGCGGGGTTGCGCCAGTCTTCATAGAGATCCAGTGTGCCGTTTTTATTGGCGTCTTTAAAATAATAGGTATTAGTTGCATCATTAAGCGTAATAATCGGTGTTGTGCGGCTGGAGAGACGGGGCTGATCGGCGGCAGCCTCGCGGGG
Source organism: Edwardsiella sp. EA181011 (assembly GCF_000800725.1). Taxonomy (NCBI): domain Bacteria; kingdom Pseudomonadati; phylum Pseudomonadota; class Gammaproteobacteria; order Enterobacterales; family Hafniaceae; genus Edwardsiella; species Edwardsiella sp. EA181011. The sequence continues at coordinate 1,355,949 of NZ_CP011364.1, forward strand.
GAATATGGCGCCGGTACCGAGCAGCAGTGCGATGGAGAGTGCGAGCGTAGACCGGCGGAAAGTCGTATTTCGTTTTTTCTTCATAGCGGTGTCCTTGCATTAATGGGAAATAAAACGCGACACACATCGGCTCGGCCCGACGGTAGGGGCGTCAGCGGCTTTATGGTTATGGTGTTTTCTCAGTTTCTTTTTCGAGATTAATGCTGTGTCAACCGCTAATTAACATGTTTTCGCTGCGCCGTTTTTAAATTTGACGTTATTGTGTGAGCGACCTAACGGGAATATTGAGATTATTTTTTTGAGGTATTTTTATTATTTCAGTATTGGCCTGTTGAATATAATATCTATATATTCTATTAACCTTATTTATTTTTCCTCATTATTTTAACCCTGCGCTCCGCCGCCGGGGCCTCCCGCGGCAGAACGTGCTACTATGCCGTCAGTTCCGCTATGAACCAAGGAGTCGCTATGGAACAATCGCTCACGGCGTTAAGCCGAAAGGTGGGCGAGCGTCTGCGTGTGCGCGGGGAGCAGATCACCTGCGCCGAATCCTGCACCGGGGGGCTGATCGCCAAGCTGTTGACCGATATTGCCGGTAGCTCGTGCTATTTTGAGCGCGGCTTTGTCACGTACAGCAATCGGGCCAAAGAGGAGATGCTGGGGGTGGCAGGCGGCGTGCTGGCGCAGCATGGGGCGGTCAGCGAGCCGGTGGTAGCGGCGATGGCCGTCGGTGCTCTGCGCGCGGCGCGGGCCGACCTGGCCGTGGCGGTGAGTGGGATTGCCGGGCCCGACGGAGGCAGCGTGCAGAAGCCGGTCGGCACCGTCTGGTTTGGCTTTGCCGCTCGCGGCGGGGAGCCCCTGTGCCTGTGCCGACGTTTTGCCGGCGATCGGGAGGCCGTGCGGCGGCAGGCGGCGCAGTTTGCGCTGCAGACGCTGCTGGAAAAATTTCTTACGTGAGTCTTGATACTGTATGAGCATACAGTATAATCAAGGTCAATTTCAGATTTGCTATGCGTGGAGTAAACGGATGGACGAGAACAAACAACGTGCCCTGGCTGCGGCGTTAGGCCAGATTGAAAAGCAGTTTGGTAAAGGTTCTATCATGCGTCTGGGGGATACCCAAACGCTGGACATTGAGTCCATTTCAACCGGTTCTCTGAGTCTGGACGTGGCGCTGGGCATCGGCGGTCTGCCGATGGGGCGCGTCGTTGAGATCTTCGGGCCGGAGTCCTCCGGTAAAACCACGCTGACCCTGTCCGTCATCGCGCGCGCCCAGGCGGCGGGGAAGACCTGCGCTTTTATTGACGCCGAACACGCGCTGGATCCGATCTATGCCGCCAAGCTGGGGGTCAACGTCGATGATCTGCTGGTATCGCAGCCGGATACCGGTGAGCAGGCGCTGGAGATCTGTGATGCGCTGGTACGCTCCGGCGCCGTCGATGTGATCATCGTGGACTCCGTGGCTGCCCTGACGCCGAAGGCGGAGATCGAAGGCGAAATGGGGGACTCTCACGTTGGTCTGCAGGCGCGTCTGATGTCGCAGGCGTTGCGTAAGCTGACCGCCAATATCAAAAATGCCAACTGTCTGGTGGTTTTTATCAACCAGATCCGTATGAAGATCGGGGTGATGTTCGGTAACCCAGAGACCACCACTGGCGGTAACGCGCTGAAGTTCTACTCCTCCGTGCGCCTGGATATCCGTCGCATCGGCGCCATAAAAGAGGGCGATGAGGTGGTCGGCAACGAGACCCGCGTTAAGGTGGTCAAGAACAAGGTGGCCCCGCCGTTCCGTCAGGCTGAGTTCCAGATCCTGTACGGCGCCGGTATCTCTAAGGAGAGCGAGCTGATCGATCTGGGCGTTAAGCACAAGCTGCTGGATAAATCCGGCGCCTGGTACAGCTACAATGGCGACAAGATCGGCCAGGGTAAAGCGAACTCCATGAAGTTTCTGCAGGAGAATACGACGATCTCCGCTGAGCTGGAGGGCAAGCTGCGTGAGCTGCTGCTGAGTCACGCCGCGGCGACCGACGCCGAGCGCGCGGGGGCCGAGCGCGAAGACGATGCGGCGACGGATGATGAAAACTTCTAATCCCGCCGGCCACGGGCGCGACGCGGCGAGGTCTGCGTGAGCGACGCGCTTAACCGGGCCATGCGTCTGCTGGCCCAGCGTGACCACAGCGAGAATGAACTGCGCCGCAAACTTGCGGCGCAGGGCGTTTCTGAGGGGGAGATAGCGTTGACTATCGCCCACTGTCAGCGCTATCAGTGGCTGGACGACGCCCGCTTTGCTCAGCGTTATATCGAGTCCCGCAGCCGTAAAGGCTATGGCGCGCAGCGCGTTCGTCAGGAGCTGGGGGTGCGCGGCGTGGCGCGCGATCTCATCCAGCAGGCGCTGGCCGAGTGTGAGATCGACTGGAGCGCACAGGCGCGCCGGGCGTTGGAGCGCCACTTCTCCTTACCGCTCTCGCCCGATTGGGCTACTCGGGTTAAAGTGCAGCGCTATCTGCTGTACCGAGGCTTCTTTTCGGAGGAGATCCAGGATGCCCTGCGCGATTTAACTTCGTGAACGCACGCGGCGTTTTACTTCGGTGAGAAGAAATTTTATCTTAGTGTCACTTTGTGTTCGTGAGCGGGCGTCGGCAGCGGAATGCGGGCTGTTTTGTTCACGGACTGTTCTTCTAGCCAGACTCCGGGACATTTATGAGCAAGAGTACCGCTGAGATCCGTCAAGCGTTTCTCGATTTTTATCACAGTAAGGGCCACCAGGTGGTGGACAGCAGCTCCCTGGTGCCGAACAACGATCCGACACTGTTGTTTACCAACGCCGGGATGAACCAGTTTAAAGATGTTTTCCTTGGTATCGATAAGCGCAGCTATAGCCGTGCAACTACGGCACAGCGCTGCGTACGCGCCGGCGGTAAGCATAATGACCTGGAGAACGTCGGTTATACCGCCCGTCACCACACCTTCTTTGAAATGCTGGGCAACTTTAGCTTTGGCGACTACTTCAAGCATGACGCCATCAATTTTGCCTGGGAGCTGCTGACCGGCGTGCAGTGGTTTAACCTGCCGAAAGAGAAGCTGTGGGTGACGGTGTACGAAAGCGACGACGAGGCTTACGACATCTGGGCCAACGAGGTCGGGGTACCGCGCGAGCGTATTATTCGCATAGGCGACAATAAAGGTGCGCCCTACGCCTCCGATAACTTCTGGCAGATGGGCGATACCGGTCCGTGCGGCCCGTGCACCGAGATCTTCTATGACCACGGCGCCCACATCGCCGGGGGACCTCCGGGCAGCCCAGATGAGGACGGTGATCGCTATATTGAGATCTGGAACATCGTCTTTATGCAGTTTAACCGCCAGAGCGACGGCACGCTGCTGCCGCTGCCTAAGCCTTCCGTCGATACCGGGATGGGGCTGGAGCGTATTGCGGCGGTGCTGCAGCACGTTAACTCCAACTATGATATCGATCTGTTCCGTACCCTGATCGCGGAGACCGCGCGGGTGATCGGCGTCAGCGATCTGAGCAGCAAATCGCTGCGGGTGATCGCCGATCATATCCGCTCCTGCGCATTCTTGGTTTCCGACGGCGTGCTGCCCTCCAACGAAGGCCGCGGCTACGTGCTGCGCCGTATCATCCGCCGCGCCGTGCGCCACGGACATATGCTGGGTGCCAAAGAGGCTTTCTTCTATAAGCTGGTGAAGCCGCTGATCGCCGTGATGGGGTCGGCCGCCGATGCGCTGGCGCAGCAGCAGGCGATGGTGGAGCAGGTGCTGAAGACGGAGGAGGAGCAGTTTGCGCGCACGCTGGAACGTGGGCTGACGCTGCTGGACGACGAGCTGTCCACGCTGGACGGGGATACCCTGGACGGCGAGACCGCATTCCGCCTGTACGATACCTATGGCTTCCCGCTGGATCTGACCGCCGACGTGTGCCGCGAGCGCGGTCTGAAGGTGAATGAAGAGGGCTTCGAGCGGGCGATGGAGGCTCAGCGCCGTCGTGCGCGCGAGTCCAGCGGCTTCGGCGCCGACTACAACAGCATGATCCGCGTTGACGGTAGCACGGACTTTACCGGTTATCACCTGCAGCAGCAGGATGCCCTGGTGACGGCCCTGTTTCACAGCGGGCAGGCGGTTGATGTCCTGCAGGCCGGCGAGGAAGGGGTTGTCGTGCTAGCGCAGACGCCGTTCTACGCCGAGTCCGGCGGTCAGGTGGGCGATCGCGGTGAGCTGACGGCGCAGGGCTGCCGTTTTGTGGTTGAGGATACCCAGAAGTACGGTCAGGCTATCGGACATCTCGGTAAGGTAGCCCAGGGCAGCCTGCGGGTCGGAGAGCGGGTCCAGGCCGGCATCGACGGCGCGCGCCGCGAGCGTATCCGCCAGAGCCACTCGGCGACGCACCTGATGCATGCCGCCCTGCGCAGCGTACTGGGTGAGCATGTCGCGCAGAAAGGTTCGCTGGTGAGCGATGGCGCTCTGCGTTTTGACTTCTCGCACGCGGAGGCGATGAAGCCGCAGCAGATCCGTCAGGTTGAGGATATCGTTAACGCCCAGATCCGTCGCAACCTGCCTATAGACACGCAGGAGATGGGGCTGGAGGAGGCTAAGGCCAAAGGGGCCATGGCGCTGTTCGGCGAGAAGTACGACGCCCAGGTTCGCGTGCTGAGCATGGGTGACTTCTCCACCGAGCTGTGCGGCGGTACGCACGCAGAGCGCACCGGCGATATCGGCCTATTCCGCATTGTCAGCGAGAGCGGCACCGCGGCCGGCGTGCGCCGCATCGAGGCGGTGACCGGTGAGCAGGCGCTGCTGGCGATGCACCAGGAGAGCGATATGCTGCGTGAGGCTGCATCCCTGGTGAAAGGTGATGCCCAAAGCGTTGCAGAGAAGATCCGCGCCGTGATGGAAAAGAGCCGCCAGCTGGAGAAAGCGCTGCAGCAGCTCAAGGATCAGCAGGCTGCGCAGGAGAGCGCCTCGCTGAGCGGGAAAGCCATCGAGGTTAACGGGGTGAAGCTGCTGGTGAGTCAGCTGGACGGCGTGGAGCCGAAGATGCTGCGTACCATGGTGGATGACCTGAAAAACCAGATGGGCTCCTGCATTGTGGTGCTGGCGACGGCGGAGGCGAGTAAAGTTAGCCTGATCGCCGGCGTGACCAAGGATCTGACCGCCAAGGTGAAGGCCGGCGAGCTGATCGGTATGGTCGCGCAGCAGGTCGGTGGCAAAGGCGGCGGACGTCCCGATATGGCGCAGGCCGGAGGAACCGATGCTGCAGCCCTGCCTCAGGCGCTGGCTAGCGTGGCGGACTGGGTTGCCGCTAAGCTGTAATCCGCGCTAGAACGGTGAAAACGCCGTATCCATTTGTTGGATACGGCGTTTTTTTGTTTTTTCGCCCGCTTGGTGTTATAAATTTTGCAATGGTGTTTGTGGTTTGAGCTAAACTTGTACTAAGAATGTAGTAGGCGGGAATCTGCTTACACATTATAGATTTGTTGCTGTTTACGTTTTTACTACAGATGATGGATAATGGCGGGGAAAAACTGAGAGACCCGACTCTAATTAATCTTTCAAGGAGCAAAGAATGCTTATTCTGACTCGTCGAGTGGGTGAGACCCTCATGATTGGCGATGAAGTAACGGTCACCGTGTTGGGGGTGAAGGGAAACCAGGTACGTATCGGTGTGAATGCTCCGAAAGAGGTTTCCGTGCACCGTGAAGAGATCTACCAGCGTATTCAGGCGGAAAAGTCCCAACCGACGACGTATTAATTTCGGTATAGCGTCTCGCATCGCAGCGGGGCGCTTACGCGGTGCCTGCTGCGACCTCTGTCGCTCCCCCCTCGTATCCTCTTTCTTCCGTCGCTTTCTCCTTTTACGCTTCTCTGTTACGTTTCTCTGCCGGCGTCATCTCCGCCTGTGGCGTGGATTCCTGTCCGGCGATCGCCCCAGCGAGGAGAGGCGCACTTTTTTTTTATCCAAACGGTTTGGCGGCGCGCGCTCGGTAGGCATGGCGCGCGCGCCATGCTGGATAAAGCGGGGGGTTTTTGCGGTTCATAAAAACAGCAGGTTGACGCTATTCACAGCGGTTTGCCTGTGAATTGTGCAAACGAATCAGATTGCGTGAAAACTCAGGAAAAATTGTTTGACTTATCAGCCCGTGAAAGTAATATGTGCGCCACGCAGTGCCGATGAGACAACGAAAGGTTGAGTGGGCACAGCTCGCAAGAGTCGCGTGTGGTGAGGTGGCCGAGAGGCTGAAGGCGCTCCCCTGCTAAGGGAGTATGCGGTCAAAAGCTGCATCGGGGGTTCGAATCCCCCCTCACCGCCATTTGCATCCGTAGCTCAGCTGGATAGAGTACTCGGCTACGAACCGAGCGGTCGGAGGTTCGAATCCTCCCGGATGCACCATCTTTCAGGTTTATCGCCTCGCGGCGGTAAATCGGATACGGGAATCAGAACGGCCCGTGTCATCAGGTAAGTTCTCTGTGCATCCGTAGCTCAGCTGGATAGAGTACTCGGCTACGAACCGAGCGGTCGGAGGTTCGAATCCTCCCGGATGCACCATCTTTTCGATTCATGGTGATTAGCGGTGAATCAGACAGCGGGGTAACCCTTCTGTCAACATTGTTATTCTGTGCATCCGTAGCTCAGCTGGATAGAGTACTCGGCTACGAACCGAGCGGTCGGAGGTTCGAATCCTCCCGGATGCACCATCTTTCGCAGAGCGTGATGCTAACATCATGCTTCGCCTACGCTAAAGACTGTATAGGATTGCACACTAGACTGGTCAAGGTTGCGTAGCAACGACCCCTGCGGTGAGACGTGCAGCGTCAAATTATCCGCCTAGATGCTTTCTCGCTGGATAAAAAAGCCCGCTTTTGCGGGTTTTTTTGCATTCAGTCGCCCCTTCCTCCCTCTGATCCACTTTTCCTGCCCAGTCCTCCCGCAGCTATCACGGCGATGCGGCGACGGCCCGCGACAGCCAGCCTGCTTTTACGCTAAAGTAGCTCTCTTTTCCCCGTTTCAGAGGATGAGCATGACGATGTATGACCGTTATGACGGGCTGATTTTCGATATGGATGGTACCCTGCTCGACAGCGAGCCGACGCACCGGCGGGCGTGGGACGCGGTGCTGGGGCGTTACGGTATGGATTATGACCTAACGGCGGTGATCGCACTCAATGGCTCTCCCACATGGCGTATTGCTCAGGCTATCATTGAACACAATCAGTCCGATCTCGATCCTCATGCGCTGGCCGCGGAAAAAATGAGGGCGGTAGAGAGTATGCTGTTGGACTGCGTACGTCCGCTGCCGCTGGCGGAGGTTGCCTTGGCCTATAAGGGGCGTCGTCCCATGGCCGTCGGCACCGGCAGCGAACATCGCCTGGCCGATGCCCTGCTGCGCCATCTGGGGCTGCGCGACTGTTTTCAGGCGATCGTGGCCGCTGATGATGTACAGCGCCATAAGCCGGATCCGCAAACCTTTTTACGCTGTGCTGCGTTGCTCGGCGTTGCGCCGACCCGCTGCGTGGTGTTTGAGGATGCGGATTTGGGGATTCAGGCCGCCCGGCGAGCGGGGATGGACTGGATCGACGTGCGCGACCTGTAATGAGTGAATTTTGGGCTGTCACTGGCATGTTTGTCAGCAGCTTTACCAGCGCGACGCTGCTGCCGGGTAATTCGGAGGTGGTGCTGAGCGGGCTGCTGATCGCAGCTCAGGCGCCGCTGCTCTGGCTGCTGACGGCGGCGATCGTGGGTAACGTACTGGGCGGACTGACCAATGTGATCATTGGTCGGGCGCTGCCCCAGGTGACGCCGCAGCGCGGGCTGGCGATGGCGTTGGGCTGGATGCAGCGCTACGGTGCCGCGGTGCTGTTGCTCAGCTGGCTGCCGCTGATCGGCGATCTGCTGTGCCTCCTGGCCGGATGGTTGAGGATGCCGTGGGGAAAGGTTGCGCTGTATCTGACCCTGGGCAAGGCCGCACGCTATGTGGCGCTGGCATGGTTGACGCTGTACGGCATGTCGTGGTGGCATTAGGCGTACATTGCGGTAAGACGCGGTGGGCGCGATTAACTCTTCTTATTAGCGGGAGGTCAATTTGATCCCGGACGTATCTCAGGCCCTTAGCTGGCTAGAATCTCATCCGAATGCCCTGGACGGCATCCGGCGTGGTATCGAGCGCGAAACGCTGCGCGTCACTCCCGAGGGGCATTTGGCCGCTACGCCGCATCCGGCGGTGTTGGGCAAGGCGTTGACCCACCCCTGGATCACCACCGACTTCGCCGAAAGCCTGCTGGAGTTCATCACGCCCGTCGATGGTAGCATCGACCATATGCTGGCGTTCCTCAGCGATATTCACCGCTATGTGGCGCGCAATCTCGGCGATGAGCGGATGTGGCCCCTGAGCATGCCCTGTTTTATCGGGAGCGAGCAGGATATCACCCTGGCCCAGTACGGCAGCAGCAACCTGGGGCGCTTTAAAACGCTCTACCGCGAGGGGCTGAAGAACCGTTATGGGGCGCTGATGCAGACCATCTCCGGCGTGCACTATAACTTCTCCCTGCCGCTGTCGTTTTGGCAGGCGCGCGCTGGCGTACAGGATGCGGATAGCGGTAAGGCTGCCATTTCCGACGGCTATTTCCGCCTGATCCGGAACTACTACCGCTTTGGCTGGGTGATCCCCTATCTGTTTGGCGCCTCGCCGGCCATCTGCGGCTCCTTTCTGAACGGTCGGGAGAGCACGCTGCCGTTTGAACGCAGCGGCGGAACACTGTTCCTGCCCTATGCTACCTCGCTGCGCCTGAGCGATCTGGGATACACCAATAAGTCGCAGAGCAATCTCGGGATCACGTTTAACCACCTTGACCAGTATGTCGAAGGGCTGAAGCGCGCCATTCATACCCCCTCCGCCGAGTTTGCCCGCCTGGGCGTGGAGGAAGACGGCCGTTATCGCCAGCTGAATGCCAATATTCTGCAGATCGAGAATGAGCTCTATGCGCCGATCCGGCCCAAGCGCGTGACGCGTGACGGTGAGTCGCCGTCCGATGCGCTGCTGCGTGGCGGCGTAGAGTACATTGAGGTTCGCTCTCTGGACATTAACCCGTTCACCCCCATCGGCGTCGATGCCGATCAGGCCCGCTTCCTCGATCTGTTCCTGATCTGGTGCGTGCTGGCCGACGCGCCAGAAATGAGCAGCGACGAGCTGCTGTGTACGCGCCAAAACTGGAACCGGGTGATCCTTGAGGGACGTAAGCCGGGGCAGACCATCGGCATTGGCTGTCATGATGCCCGTCAGCCGCTGGCGCACGTGGGGCAGTCACTCTTTGCCGACCTGCATCGGGTCGCCGAGGTGCTGGATGGCATTAACGGCGATGCGCGCTACCAGCAGGTCTGCGCTCGCCTGGTCGCGGCCTTCGAGGACGTCTCACTGACCTACTCGGCTCGGGTCGTGGCCCAGATGGGGGATCGGGGGATCGGTGACTATGGCCTGGCGCTGGCGCAGCATTACCGAGATCGGCTGTGCAGCGAGCCGCTGACGCTATTGGATGAGGCGACGCTGACGGCGCAGGCGCAGCGCTCGGTGAGTCGTCAAGCGGCGCTGGAGTCACAGGACAGCGAGTCCTTCGCGGCCTATCTCCGGCAGCACGCCGGACGCTAGAAAAGAAAAAGGCCACAATACCTGTGGCCAAAATAAGCATCTCTGAGGACAGGGATGATGATGATAACAAATGCGCGTCTTTCATATACTGAGAGTCGCAGTATGGGAAAAGGTTTCCTAACAAAGGAAAAAAATATTTTTTTATTGAGGAGGTGACGAAATGCCGTTACTGGATAGCTTCACTGTCGACCATACTCGCATGGCCGCACCCGCCGTTCGCATAGCAAAAAATATGACCACCCCGCACGGCGATCAGATCACCGTATTCGATCTGCGCTTCTGCCGTCCCAACCATGCTATTCTGCCGGAGCGCGGTATTCATACCCTTGAGCACCTGTTTGCCGGCTTTATGCGTGACCATCTGAACGGCGACGGCGTTGAGATCATTGATATTTCACCGATGGGCTGCCGCACGGGCTTCTATATGAGCCTGATCGGTACACCGGATGAAGCGCGGGTTGCCGCGGCCTGGAAGGCGGCGATGGAGGACGTGCTGCGGGTCACCGATCAGCGCAGCATTCCAGAGCTGAATGAGTTTCAGTGTGGTACCTACAGCATGCACTCGCTGGAAGAGGCTCACCAGATTGCCCGCCAGATCCTGGTGGCCGGGATCGGTATCAACCATAACGATGCGCTGGCGCTCTCCGCCGAACAGCTGGTCCGTCTGCACCCCTAGGGGGGCCCGGATAACAGCGCGCGGCGTCGACGCTGAGCCAAAAGCGCATCATCGAGGCGCAGGAGATCGTGGATCTATGCGCAACTCCGACAGCGCAAGGTATGCGTTCCTGGCACGGGCCCCGTAGGGCTGGGGCCTTTTTGCCCAGGGTTGCGTTACTCACGGTGCCTTTGGGCCCCCGACCTTGCCCTGGGCTAAAATGACCGCCAGCGCCGCTCACGGCCGGTTGCGGGACACGCCCTAGGCATCCTCGATAAAAAAGCCCCCACAGCGCTAACCTGCGGGGGCTTTTTTATGTCTGCGATGCGGGGGAAAATGCGCAGATCAGGCACCGTCGCCCGGCAGGTGGGCGCGCAGCAGAGAGACTCTCACCCGCTTGATCATGTTGTCCTGCACATCGAGAATTTCGATGAAGTAGTTACCGATGGTGACCTGGGTGCCCGGCAGCGGGATCTCCTCCAGGGTTTCCAGCAGCATCCCGTTGATGGTGCGCGCCCCCTCTGCAGGCAGGGTCCAGTTAAAGGCCTTGTTCAGCTCGCGGATATTGGCGCTGCCGTCGATCAGTACGCTGCCGTCGCTCTGCGGTAGCACTTCTTCAGCCAGCGAGGGGGACATGGAGGTAGTAAAGTCGCCGACGATCTCCTCAAGGATATCTTCGACGGAGATAAGCCCCTTGATGTCGCCGTATTCATCAACCACGATGCCGACCTTTTCCTTATTGCGCTGGAACTTCAGCAACTGCACGTTGAGGTGGGTTCCCTCCGGGATATAGTAGATTTCGTCGGCGGCGCGCAGCAGGTTTTCTTTGTTGAACTCCTGCTTTTCAATCATCTGGCGGTAGGCTTCGCGCACGCGCAGCATACCGATAGCGTCGTCCAGGGTATCGCGGAACAGCACGATGCGCCCGTGGGGGGAGTGGGTGAGCTGGCGCAGGATCGATTTCCAGTCGTCGTTGACGTCGATGCCGACGATCTCGGTGCGCGGTACCATGATGTCCTCGACCGACACCTTATCCAGATCCAGTACCGAGATCAGCATATCCTGGTTACGCCGCGAAATCTGAGCGCGCGACTCGTTCACGATGGTGCGCAGCTCCTCTTTGCTTACCGCATCGCTGGGGCCCGCGTGCGGCTGAACGCCGCACAGCCGCAGCAGCAAGCGGGTGATGCCGTTCAGCAGCCAGACCAGCGGCATCATGACCTTCTGCAGCGGGCCCAGCAGTAGGCTGCTGGGGAATGCCACCTTTTCCGGGTACAGCGCCGCGAAAGTTTTTGGCATCACTTCGGCAAAGATCAGAATGACAAAGGTCAGGATACCGGTGGCGATGGCCACGCCGCTGTCGCCGTACAGACGCATACCGACGATGGTCGCCAGCGCCGAGGCCAGTATATTGACCAGATTATTGCCAATCAACACCAGGCTTATCAGGCGATCCGGGTGTCGCAGCAGGCGCTCGACGCGCCGGGCGGGCCGCAGTCCCTGCTTGGCCAGGTGGCGCAGGCGATAGCGGTTGAGGGTCATCATCCCGGTTTCCGAGGCGGAGAAGTAGGCGGAGACGATCACCATCAGCAGAAGAATGGCGATCAGCGTACCGGTCGAGACGTGCTCCAAACGGGTATTCCTTATGGTGGTTAACGGTCAGCCCCGCGCGACGGCGGGGCGCGAAAATCGGTGTGGGGGCGTAGGATTACTGCGCCAGATCCAGAATGATCCGGCTGCCGAAGTAGGCGAGCGTCAGCAGCGCCGCGCCGGCCAGGTTACACCATACGACCGGACGACCCCGCCATCCCCGGCGATAGTGCCCCCACAGCAATATGATATACACGCACCAGGCCAATAGCGACAGCAGCGCCTTGTGCATATTTTCGGCGCTGAACAGCTGCGCCATATACAGGCTGCCGCTGATCAGCGTCAGGGTTAGCAGCACCACGCCCACCTGGGTAATGTGGAACATCTTGCGCTCAATGCTCATTAACGGCGGCATGTCGGCGCGCAGGCTCAGCTTTTTATTCTTCAGCAGGTGATCCATCCACGCCACTTGAAAGGCATACAGCGCGGCGATGATCAGCGTGGCGTAAGAGAACAGCGCCAGCCCGATATGGAACAGCAGAGAGGGGCTGGCCTCCAGATGGGTAATAAACTCCCCGGGAACAAAGCTGGCCAGACCGAGGTTGATCAGGGCGAAGCTGTAGACGATCGGCAGCAGAAACCAGCCGCGATCGCGTGAGGCGACTACGGTCATAACCAGACAGATCAGCAGGCTGACCGACGATCCCATATTCAGCAGACTGAGGTTCTGCCCTGCGCTGACATCAAAGATGCGCTGGTAGAGGGCGATGGCATGGCACAGCAGCGCCGCGGCGGCAAAGGTCAGCGCCAGACGCCGGTATGCGCGATTATTGCGCGCCAGACCGGGAACAATCAGTCCCAGGCTGAGCAGATAGGCAATCATGGCCGTGATGGCAAATTCGGGCATAGCGAGTTCATTGATGGCTGAGTGAATGAGGCGTTCAGTATAGCCGCAGCGGCGCTACGCTCCAACCGCTGGCGCCGACCAATGCGCGCCGTGGGGGAGAGAATCGCGGGGCTTCGTGTTATACTCGCCGCCATCTTTAGCGATGTCGTCGCCTGACGGCCCGTTTTGCATTGGTACTACGTTGAGCATAAACCATGTTTGAAAATCTAAGCGATCGATTGTCGCGCACGCTGCGCAACATCAGTGGCCGCGGGCGACTGACCGAAGATAATATCAAGGATACCCTGCGCGAGGTGCGCATGGCGCTGCTGGAAGCCGACGTGGCGCTGCCGGTGGTGCGCGAGTTCATCAGTCGGGTGAAAGAGAGCGCGCTGGGTCAGGAGGTCAACAAGAGCCTGACGCCGGGACAGGAGTTCGTCAAAATCGTTCAGGATGAGCTGACCCGCGCAATGGGGGAGGCCAACACCGAGCTGAATCTGGCGGCGCAGCCGCCGGCCGTGGTGCTGATGGCCGGCTTGCAGGGCGCCGGTAAGACGACCAGCGTGGGTAAGCTGGGTAAGTTCCTCAAGGAAAAACAGAAGAAGAAAGTGCTGGTCGTATCAGCCGACGTGTATCGCCCGGCGGCGATCAAACAGCTGGAGACGCTAGCAGAGGGCGTAGGCGTCGATTTTTTCCCCTCTGACGTGCAGGAGCGTCCGCTGGATATCGTGCAGCGCGCGCTGACCCACGCCAAACAGAAGTTTTATGATGTGCTGATCGTCGATACTGCAGGCCGCCTGCACGTCGATGAAGCGATGATGGGTGAGATCAAGCAGATCCACGCGGCGATTAACCCGGTGGAAACGCTGTTTGTGGTCGATGCGATGACCGGCCAGGATGCGGCCAATACCGCCAGCGCCTTTAATCAGGCGCTGCCGCTGACCGGCGTGGTGCTGACCAAGGTAGACGGCGACGCCCGCGGCGGTGCGGCGCTGTCGATCCGCCACATCACGGGGAAACCGATCAAGTTCCTCGGCGTCGGGGAGAAGACCGAGGCGCTGGAGCCGTTTTATCCGGACCGCGTGGCCTCGCGTATTCTGGGCATGGGCGACGTGCTATCGCTGATCGAAGAGCTGGAGAGCAAGGTTGACCGCGCCCAGGCCGAGAAGCTGGCGACCAAGCTGAAGAAGGGAGACGGCTTCGATCTCAACGACTTTATGGATCAGCTCAAGCAGATGCGCAACATGGGGGGCATGACCTCCATGCTGGCCAAGCTGCCGGGTGTCGGCCAGCTGCCGGACAACGTGAAGGCGCAGATGGATGACAAGGTGCTGGTGCGGATGGAGGCGATCATCAGCTCGATGACGCTGAAAGAGCGCAGCAATCCGGAGATCATCAAAGGCTCACGCAAACGCCGCATCGCTCAGGGCTCCGGCATGCAGGTGCAGGACGTGAACCGCTTGCTGAAGCAGTTTGACGAAATGCAGCGCATGATGAAAAAGATGAAGAAAGGCGGAATGGCAAAAATGATGCGCGGCATGCGCGGCATGATGCCGCCGGGGTTCCCGGGGCGTTAATCGCCGTCGTTGGTGCGAAAGCCTATAGCGGCAGTTGCTTTTCGCGCCAAAATGAGTAAAATTTTCGGGCTTTTATGTTCGTATGAACAAGGACACCGGGCTCCGTTCCTCGATGGGGTCTGGTGTTTTATTTACTAATGAGGATGTTATGGTAACCATTCGTTTAGCACGTGGCGGCGCGAAAAAGCGTCCGTTTTATCAAGTAGTAGTGACCGACAGCCGTAATGCCCGTGACGGTCGTTTCATCGAGCGCGTAGGTTTCTTCAACCCGATCGCGACCGGTAGCGCCGAAGGCCTGCGTCTGGATCTGGATCGCGTAAGCTACTGGGTTTCCCAGGGCGCAACCGTTTCTGATCGCGTAGCTGCGCTGATCAAAGAAGCTCAGAAAGCAGCTTAACCCGTTGCGGTGGTCACGATGAGCACAGAGAATAAGCCGGCGGTGAGCAATGCGGTCGTTCTGGGGAAACTCGGTTCTGCGTATGGCATCCGCGGCTGGCTCAGAGTGTTTTCCTCCACCGAGGATGCTGAAAGCATTTTTGATTACCAGCCCTGGTTTATCCAGCAGGCGGGTAAGTGGGTTGCGATCGAGCTGGAAAGTTGGCGCAGCCACAATCAGGATTGGGTCGTCAAAATTAAAGGTATTGACGATCGTGATGCGGCCAATGCCATGGTTAATCGAGAGATTATCGTGGATGAGTCGCAGCTGCCGTCGCTGGATGAGGGCGACTACTACTGGAAAGACCTGATGGGTTGCCAGGTAGTCACCGTGTCTGGCTATGCGCTGGGTAAAGTCACTGCGATGATGGAAACCGGCTCCAACGACGTATTGGTCGTGAAGGCGAACCTGAAAGATGCATTTGGTATGAAGGAGCGGTTGATTCCGTTCCTCGACGGACAGGTGATCAAGAAAGTCGATCTCACTGCTAAATCTATTGAAGTAGATTGGGATCCTGGTTTTTGACCTCCGATATTAACGGTAGAACTGAGTGGAACGCCACGATGTGGATTGGGGTAATTAGTCTGTTTCCCGAGATGTTCCGCGCAATCACCGATTACGGGGTAACTGGCCGGGCCGTAAAAAAAGGCCTGCTTAGCGTGCAGTGCTGGAATCCGCGCGATTTCACGCACGATCGGCATCGAACCGTGGACGATCGCCCCTATGGCGGCGGACCGGGGATGCTGATGATGGTTCAACCCCTGCGGGATGCCATCCATGCGGCAAAGGCAGCGGCAGGCGAAGGGGCGAAGGTGATTTATCTTTCGCCTCAGGGGCGCAAACTGGACCAGCAGGGCGTTTGCGAACTCTCCGCCAGCCAGAAGTTAATTCTGGTCTGCGGGCGTTATGAGGGTATTGATGAGCGCGTAATCAAAACCGAAATCGATGAAGAGTGGTCGATCGGCGATTACGTTCTCAGCGGCGGCGAACTACCGGCCATGACCCTGATTGACTCGATCTCCCGGTTTGTTCCGGGGGTGTTGGGCGATCAGGCCTCGGCTGAGGAGGATTCGTTTGTCGACGGTCTGCTGGACTGTCCACACTATACCCGCCCTGAGGTGTTACAGGATATGGAGGTACCGCCAGTGCTGCTGTCGGGAAACCATGCCGAGATACGTCGCTGGCGCTTAAAGCAGTCGCTGGGCCGAACCTGGCTTAGAAGACCTGAACTTCTAGAAAGCCTAGCTCTGACTGACGAGCAAGCAAAGCTGCTGGCGCAGTTCCGCGAGGAGCATGCCGCGCAGCAGGATCATGAAGGCTGCGACTAAAAGGTCGGGCCGATATATCAGTTTACCTAGGGTAAGAGATTATTATGAACAATATCATTAAACAGATTGAACAAGAGCAGATGAAGCAAGACGTACCTGCGTTCCGTCCGGGTGACTCCGTGGAAGTGAAGGTATGGGTCGTTGAAGGTTCCAAAAAGCGTCTGCAGGCATTCGAGGGCGTGGTTATCGCTATCCGTAACCGCGGTCTGCACTCTGCATTCACTGTTCGCAAAATTTCCAACGGCGAAGGTGTTGAGCGTGTATTCCAGACTCACTCACCGGTTATCGACAGCATCGCTGTGAAACGCCGTGGTGCCGTTCGTAAAGCTAAACTGTACTACCTGCGTGAGCGTACTGGTAAGGCTGCCCGTATTAAAGAGCGCCTGAACTAAGACGACGCTTTCGCTACATCCGAAAGTAGTTAAATGATAAGGGGTTGGCCATTTGGTCAACCCCTTTTTTTGTCTTTGTGTCTAAGTGTCTTGATCCCCCTGCGCGGCAGGGGGCTGTTTTACCCTCTCATCGTGCGCGCCCGGCACAGGTAGACAAAGGCGGGGGGAAGATTGCGCCATACCAGGGTACGCTGCCAGAGAAAGTGGGCAGAAAGGCTGTCTTCCAGCAGCGAGCTGTATTGGAACTGGATAAATACCCCGTCGGGCGTCAGGGCGTGGGCGGCCTGAGCCAGGATCGTCTGGCGCAGTGCCTGGGGGAAAGCCAGTAGCGGCAGGCCGGAAAAGATCGCATCGTATTTTTGCGTGATCGCCGCCGCCGAGGCGCAGTGTACCGCTGTGCGTCGATCGGCAATATTGCGCAGGGCCTGGCAAAAGTGCGGGTTGGTCTCAAAGATATCCAGCCTGGCATCCGCCCGCATATGACGCTGAATATGATGCGTCAGAACCCCGGTACCCGCACCGAACTCCGCAACGCGGCGGCTATAGGCCCAGTCAGCGGAGCTTACCATCTGGCGGCACAGATAGGGGGTGGAGGGGGCGATGGCGCCAACCGTGCGGGGTGAGCGGACGAACTGGGTAATGAAGTTTGCCGTCGTTTTCAGTGATTCGGTCAATAGCATGATACCGCTTCCTCTCGCTTCTCATATCGTGGTTTCCATTAGAGCGATAAATGCTTAAGCGGATATTAAGCTGCGGTGTAAAGAAAGCATAAGAAGGGTAAGGTCGTGTCAGGCGCGCCACGACCGACCCGTGGCGCAGGCGCAGACACCCTCCCGGGGGGAGGGCGGCCGTTACAGGTTGTACTGTAGGGTGATCGCGCTGGTGCGGTCGGTGTGCTTGGGCGCACTGGCCGGCGGCTCGCTGTTGTAGGTCACGTTATAGGAGAGACGCAGCGAGAAAGCATCGTTAATGCCGACGTTGAGCGCCGTTTCCGAGTTGAGGGAGGTATCTTCGTTAGAGAGCGCAGAGACTCCCTGGGTAAACTGGGTGTTCTTGGTGAGCTGATAGGTGTAGTTCGCGGCGCCGTAGGCCAGTGCGCGGGTGGATCGCCCCCCTCCCGATATTCGTCATGGCGGATGCCAGGACCGAATTCGACGCGCAGATCCTGCGACGGCGAGGAGAAGATCTGACGACCGTAGCCTGCGGTACCGGTGGTGCGGGAGGCGTAGCCGGCAAAGCGATCGTTCAGCCAGTTAACCTGGCCAAACATATAGTTATCAGCCGTGACGTTATAGCGGGTGCGGGCGCCGGCTTGGTATTTTTCGGCGGAGCGGGTGCCGTTAGACTCGGCATTGTTCGCCGTTCCCCATAGGCTATAGGCGGTGGCAGCATCCCGGTTAAACCAGGTCATGGTGGTGTCGGCCAGTAGGCTGGCGTTATTGCTGTTTCCTGACTGTGAGTTATAACCGGCCTGTATGTTTCCGGTAAAGGGCTGTTTCGCCGTTGACGGATCGTCCAACGCGGTAAACAGGGTGCTATCGGCACAGGCATTGACGCCGTACAGGGCAGTAGTAATGCCAATGAGGATCGGCAGTGAACGGGTGACGCATAAGCGGAGCATGATGTTTCCAGTAAAAATAGGGATGTTGCCAAAGTTGACAGGCGTCACATTATAGCGGGTGATATTGTGGCCAAAAATGGTAATGATTAGCTTATTTTTGCAAGGTTGACGGGAGCGTTATACGCTTTTTTTATATCGGCCTCCCGCCGGAGGCCGGGGAAGGTATGTCTTAATAGAATGCGGCAACCAGCAGATAGCCTACCGTACACGAGGTGATAACACCGATAAATCCGGGCAGGATAAAGCTGTGGTTAATAATAAATTTCCCGATACGGGTGGTCCCGGAGCGGTCAAAGCCGATACAGGCCAGATCGCTGGGGTAGGTCGGCAGAACGAAGTAGCCATAGGCCGCCGGAAAGAACGCCAGCAGCATCTTGGGTTCTACGCCTAGCGATAGCCCCATCGGTGCGATGGCGGTCAGCGCGGCCGCCTGGCTGTTTACCAGCTTGGAGACCAAAAACAGTACCAGCGCATAGGTCCAGGGATGGCTCTTCACGACATCTTCCAGCACTAGGCGCAGATCCTGCATGTGTGCCTGGAAGAAGGTATCACTCATCCAGGCGACGCCAAAGACGGAGAAGATGGCGACCATACCGGCTTTAAAGACGGCGCCGTTGGAGATGTCACCCGGCTTGACCTTGCAGGACATCAGAATGATGGCGCCAGCGATCAGCATCATCATCTGGATGACCAGGTTCATCGAGAGGGGTTTCATCACCCCTTTAACCTCAAAGGCTGGCCGCAGATCGGCGAAGGCGCCCAAGATGACGACGATGGCGATAGCGGTAAAAAAGATCCAGGTAGCCCAGTAGGACTGTTTGGGGAACGTCTGGTTCAGCAGCGTCTGGCTATCGCCATAGATGTAGGCGCGCTGCTCCGGATCTTTGATTTTCTCCTGAAATACTGGATCCTTGTCTAGATCTTTACCGCGGCGCAGGCTCCACAGCGCGGCAACCAATACCCCGCACAGCGAGGCTGGCACTGACACGGCCAGAATATCTAGAATGGTGAAGGCCTGGCCAATGCCGTGCGCGGCGCCGAGGATCGAGACCAGCGAAACCACGGCGACGGAGACCGGCGATGCGGTGATGGCCATCTGTGACGCGACGGAGGCGACCGCCATCGGACGCTCCGGGCGGATGCCTTTCTTCAGCGCAATATCGGCGATGATGGGGAACATGGTATAGACCACGTGCCCGGTGCCGCAGAGGAACGTCAGCATCCAGGTGGTCAGCGGCGCCAGAATGGTGATGTGCTGTGGGTGACGGCGCAGCAGGCGTTCGGCAAACTGCATCATCACATTGAGGCCGCCGGCGGTTTGCAGCACGGCGGCGCAGCCGATGACGGCCAGGATGGTCAGGATCACCTCGACCGGCGGCTTGCCGGGCACCAGATCGAAGACAAAGGTCAGGATGAAGAGACCAATACCACTGATAAGCCCCAGCCCCATCCCGCCATAGCGTGTCCCCAGCAATAGACAGATTATTATAACGGCAAATTGTAGTGTGACCATATATTCCCTTTGTTTTTATTCTCCCGCGCCGTGGTTCATGTTATGAGAGCGTCGGGCATTCATGACAGCGAAAATCGTATACAGCGTGATGCTGCGTAATAATCTTTTGGGTCTGCACGTGATTCTGAGAGATTGCTCTCCCTTTATAAAAATACAGAATATAAATTCAATGAAAATTGATCTGAATAAACTATTGTGGAAAAAATGAAAACTCCG
This sequence comes from Edwardsiella sp. EA181011, assembly GCF_000800725.1. Lineage (NCBI taxonomy): Bacteria > Pseudomonadati > Pseudomonadota > Gammaproteobacteria > Enterobacterales > Hafniaceae > Edwardsiella > Edwardsiella sp. EA181011. The sequence continues at coordinate 1,375,819 of NZ_CP011364.1, forward strand.
GAGAAGCGGAGAGGCACATAAAATAGAATTGATATCATGAGGTAAATCCGTTCGTCATCATGCCGTAAGCGTACAGGCGTCGCCGGTTGCTTATCCTGCTTATAGTGTATCGCGGACGCGGCATAGGCTGCGGTCTGTCATTCAATAACCGTAATTGATCTGTCCCTTTGCTTTTATCTCGATATCTAACGCCGCGATTTGGCGACTTTCCTCGGCCGGCAATCGTCGGTTTTTTCACGCCTTCAGTGATATCGCGAGAGAGCCGGACGCCTCCTCGGTACGTTGTATTTTGGTGTGATTTGTGTGATGAGATTACACCATCATGTTAATAAAAAATAATTATATTTTGCACGTTATATCATAAATTGCGCATTTTGGATGCGTGTGACGCAATTGACAAATAATATATGCAAAAATTGTTATTGATGATTCCTATTGTTGTTTTTCGGATGCCTTTGGGGAGGCGGGATGGTATCACTGTATCTAACCGATGAGCTGAGGCATAAGATGAAGAAAAACCTGCGTATCAGGCATCAGCTATTTATTTTCCCGTTTTGTCTATTATTTCTTTTGGCTTTGATTTTATATTTTAGTATGGCTTGCGCGGCGTCTGAAAAAATAACTGGAAGATCTGATGATATCATAAAAGAAAAACACCACTACGCTATCCAGGATAAGGTCGGTAGCATTTCCAGCGTGTCAGTAATACGGGGTGGAGCGGTTGTTTTGTATGGTGAAATAGGTCAGCGGTCGATGGCTATACACCAGATTGAAAACGCCGATGGCGGGAAAATTATTGACGAACCAATAAGCGATGTCATTGCCATAAAGAATAATAAAAAGCATGAAAGCGCTGAGTCATTGACTCAAGAACACCGCCCTCTGGATGCACTGCCCATTCGCGGCATGGGTAGCGCGCTAGCTGCATCGGGGCGGGCGGATGCGTTACATAATATAGCGCGTACCATGGCGACGTCGGCGGTAAATGATCAGATAGGGCAATGGCTAAATCGCTATGGGAGCGCGCGGATCCAGCTAAATACCGATCGGTATTTTTCATTGGCAGAGAGCGCTCTGGACTGGCAGCTGCCGCTGTATGATTCACAGGCGTCTATCCTGTTTACACAGCTGGGTTTCAGGAATAAGGATCGGCGTAATATTGCGAATGTTGGAATCGGTGCCCGGCTCATTCACTGTGAGTGGATTATGGGTGGGAATGCTTTTTATGATAATGATTTCACAGGGCAAAACAGGCGTATCGGGCTCGGCGCCGAGCTCTGGACTGACTATTTTCAACTGTCGGCTAACGGTTACCTCGGGCTGACGGAGTGGCATCCGTCGCGCGATCGCAGCGACTATAATGAGCGGCCGGCCAACGGGGTCGATCTGCGCGTCAACGGCTGGCTTCCGGCACAGCCTCAGCTGGGGGAGCGCTGATATATGAGCACTATTTTGGCGATAGCGTTGCGCTTTTTGGTAAAGAGCATCTGCAGCGTAACCCTTATGCCATTACGATAGGAGGGAAGTACACGCCATTCTCGCTGTTGACGCTGGAGGTTAAGCAGCGCTTGGGTAAACAGGGAAATCAGGATACTCAGCTGGGGCTACAAATAAATTATCGTATTGGCGCTGAGGTGCTGCCTCAGCTTGATCCCGCCGAGCTGATCGCCGCAAGGACAATAGTAAAAACCCGCTATGACCTAGTGGAGCGGAATCATAATATTGTCCTGCAGTACCAAGAGCAGCAGATGCTAAAAATTAAAAGTACTGAATATCTTGAGGGGTATCCCGGTAATAGCAGTGAAATATATACCGAGGTGGTCAGCAAGTATGGCGTACGCAATCTACAGTGGATGCGCTCCGCGGCGTTAGTTGCTGCTGGAGGGCAGATCATGATGTTGCCAAACAATCGGTTGCAAATCACATATCCCCCGTATAATGACAATGGGGAGAATATCTATCATATCGATGTTATGGCCTATGATACCCGAGGACAGCGCTCGAATATCAGTACTACGCGGATCACGGTATTAAAGCCCGAGAGGGATAATGAAGCGTGGATTTTGAGCGGCAACCTCACGCTGCTCCGGGACAACGCGAAGGCCGACGGCGTTGATAAAAATCAGGTGCGCGCGCGGGTGACGAACGCCGCGGGGACACCGCTGAGTCATCAGCGCGTCGTGTTCTCGGCGGATAACGGCGCCACGCTGGAGGAGACGCAGGTTACCACCGGCGAGGATGGGGTCGCCGAGGTCTCGTTGAGCAGTACGGCGGTTGGTGTCAGCCGGGTGAGCGCTACGCTGAGTAATAACCGACAGTCTGCGCTGGATACCCACTTTGTGCCAAACGATCGGTTTACCGCGGTGATGGTTAACGGCGCACGCTTTGATGCCAGCGCAGGGTTTCCGACGACGGGTTTTGCCAATGCTAAGTTTTTATTGGAAATTAACGGTGACAGTGCGCAAAACGCCGACTATGAGTGGCGCAGCAGCGCATCGGAGTGGGTCATGGTCGACAGCGGTGGCTACGTGCAGTTTCTGGCCGAACCGACGGCGCGCCAAGAGGTTACGATCACGGCGAGGTCTAAGCGCTATGGTCATGACGTCTCCTACCGCTTTACCGTATCGCGCTGGTTTATCAGCAATGGCATTGAGTATATTTCCAGTGCGGCGGCCGATGCCTATTGTGCCGCAAGGCGCGGTTACGAGGTGCCCAGCTACCGTTGGGTGACCACTGCCGTTTATAAAGGTCAAACGGGCTGGCGTGCGGTTGGCCCGCTGTGGTCGGAGTGGGGAGATATTACCAGGCTAGACGTCATGTTTGGCGCCGAACAGAGCTGGAGCGCGGAATATACCGATGAGAGCCGTAGCGTCCGCTATAGCGTTGGCCGAATGACGGGATATCTTGCAACAGAGCTGATCGCTAACAATGGGTGGCCGACGCTCAGAATGGCGATGTGTGTAAAAACGCTTTAACCATATATTCAGGGTTCTGCCCTTCATGCCGGATTATTGCGGATGTGAAGGGCGTCGCTGGATATATATCGAACGGCATCAAAATATTAAGAAAAATGGGAGGCTGCATATTTTGACGTAGGTTGCGTCTACTGCCGGCACGATTAAGTTTGCCTGTGTACAATTTTTCTTATTTTAAGGGTGTGGATCTATGGCGGACATTATTACACGCACATTCTTTGCATACGGCATCGAGCATTTTTCAGGATGGGGCGACTTTTTCCAACAGCAGGCACGCTGCGGCAAGATAAAAATTAATGTGCATAATGATGATTTTTTTGGTGAGAGTGAGATTCACCATCTGGCCAGTGGGGAGAGGGTGATAGTCATCCGCACCACGCCGGGCGTTATCGAGAAGTGTGAATACTCTGAACCCGTGTTCGGCATCGTGTATTCGGATGCACCGCTGCGGTGTACGCTGGGTGGGCGGGCGATCGCCGTGCGCAGTAAGGAGTGCGTGTTGATGAACGGTGGGCTGCCGTTTATCCTGGATTCGGCGGTCCCTCGGGCGACCATCTCGGTACTGATTCCCGCCACCAGCTTTGGTCCGCATGCGCAGGCGGTTACCCCAATGTTTGATGGGCGCCTGGCCTCGACGCTGCCCTTTGGCAAGCTGATCAATAAGCTGGCCGCAGAATGTCATAGCGTGGCGGCGCTGCAGGAAAAGGTGGCGGCGCTGGTCAACCTGTTGATTATCTCCTGTGGGATGTCACTGGGGCGTACGCTGAATAAGTTCGCCTATCTCAGTAGCCTGATAGACGAACACTGTGTAGAGCGCAGCTTTTCCCTCGAGGGGCTGGTCAGCGTCAGCGGGATGTCCAAGCGCTCGATTCAGTATGTGTTTGCGCAGCAGAATACGCGTTTTCAAGATGTCCTGATCCAGGCTCGCCTAGATCGCCTGCTGAGAGAGATGCAGCGTAACCCCTCGCAGTCTTTAGTCGAGCTGGCCAGCGGCTGCGGCTATCGCTCGCTGCTGACCGCCTCGCGGAACTTCAGACGCTATTACCGCGAGTCGCTGGAGGGATACTACATAAAATACTGCCTATAAGCGGGGACGGCTATTGACCACTGGCGCTGAGATAATCGGTGATTGACTGATTGAATTTACGCTTAAAATGTCTGGCCGCCGTTGAAAACGAGTTATAGCCGCTGAGAAAGACGATCTCGTTGATTCTTTTGTTTTTCATCTTGTGTATGTTTTCGCACAGTAGCCTGAGTCGAATATCGGCGCTCAGACGGTTAAACGAGGTACCGTGCGACGCCAGGATATACTGAATGGTGCGGGCTGACATGGCGCACAGATGCGCCAGCTTGGGCAGCGTGAGGGACTCATCGTAAATATTCATGGTGATTTTTTTGACGATACGATCGTATTTACCGTTGCCCTCAGGAGGTTCATTGTAGGTGATCACCTTGATCAGGTTGGTCACGATGTCTAGGCGTTCGGCGAGCCCCGGCGCATGATAGGTGGTCGATAGGATTTTGTTGATCTCATCCCCATACTTGATCGTCGAGAGCTTCCTTCCGGTTAATCCATTGATCACATGCTCCAGCCGATCGCCCAGCAGGGAAAATGGGATGCCGAAAGAGCGTGTTTTTTGATATCCCGGCGAGGCGATACGGAAGCTTTTGGTGCTGTCGATCAGAAAAGAGTCCCGATAGGGCAGGGTGCAGTTGAGCCCCTCTTCACCCCACTGCATCTTGTGATCGGAGTAGATAAGGTATAGCCGCCGATTGTGCAGATCGCAGGCGATATGATGTTCAATACGGTAGCCGCAGGCGTTCATGGTCATGAAGTGGGCGCCGTTCTCCAGCGCGGTGATCGTGGCCTGCGCATAGAAATCATCAGCGGTCATTTCGATGCTCAGCTCTCCACACTGTAGATTCCGCTGCAGAAAGGCTAATAGCGCAGGAATATCCTCATAGCCTTTGGCTTCAAATGAGACAGTTGTATTCATCATATTTAATCAATGTTACTGGCGCAGGGCAGAGAGCTCGCGCTACCGATGGGTAAGCATAAAATAATATGCGCTAACTTCTATGCTGTTTATTTTATGCAAAACGGATGCAAAAGTGCACAAAATATTTTATATGCACCGCAATATTTTATTGTCTCGTTCGGTTTAGCGCGGTCGCTAGCATTTCGTTTGCGGCGCTGACGCTGGATCATGTCTCCGTTCTCACACGGATAGGACAGGTCGGCACCCCAAAGGGGGTACCCATCGATGAATGGTAGATTATTTCGTAGTAATAAAGCGGAAATATAACCTTTATTGCAGCGATCTTATAAAATGGATGTGCGTGGAATGATGAACGGATGAGGATTAGCGATCAGCGTGTTATGAGTATATGAAATATAATAAAATCTGAGGTGGCACGCCGGCTCGGCTATTTTTATCCACGCCAGCGGACGATGCCAGCATGATATTTTATCAGGCGAGCTAATCAGTCTATTCGCGGAGGCATTAGGCGATCCCCAGATGTTCTTTTAAATTTTTCAGGTAGCGGCGGCTGACCGGAATGCGTCTTCCGCTGTGGGTCAATACCTCGGCGGCGCCGTTATCCAGCAGCTGGATTTCGCTCAGGCGATCGACGTTCACCATGTACTGACGATGACAGCGGACGAAGGGCGTTTTCTCCTCCAGCGTTTTGAGGGTCAGCTGGGTATAGCCGCTTTGCTGAGCGCCGACGACGTGAATTCCGCTTAATTCTGACGACAGATATTCAATCTCATCCAGCTTGAGCAAAAAGATGCGGTTGAGTCCGTGACAGGGTATATGCCGCAGCTGTGGCTCCTGCAGAGGCTGTAGATTTTGTCGCACCGCACACCCGCGCAGCAGGCGATCCAGGGTTTTTTGCAGCCTGGCGCAGTCGATTGGTTTTAGCAGATAGTCAAAGGCGTGCTGTTCAAACGCCTGGATGGCGTATTCGTCGAAGGCGGTAATGAAGACGATGTAGGGCTGGCTGTCCGGATCCAGCATGTTAACCAGCTCTAACCCGCTGATGCGTGGCATCTGGATATCGAGAAACAGTACGTCGGGGCGCAGGCGATGAATGACGGGAATCGCCTCCAGGGCGTTGGCGCAGCTGGCAACCTGCGTTATTTCAGGATAGCGCTGCAGCAGCGTAGTCAGCTCGTCACGGGCCGGCTGTTCATCGTCGACAATGATAGCGGTTAACATCTTTTCTCCCCAGAGCGAACAGGATCGGGCGGCAAGCCGCCGGCGCGTCGCGGATGGTCAGCGGGCACAGCCTAGCATGTGTCTTTAACTTCGCGGTGTAATCGACAATGAAACTGCGTGATACTTCAAATTTTGCTGCTCGGTGACGTGTAAAGATGATTGTACGATATTGTTTACATATATGGATTGAAAAGTTTACTGCGCATGTTAATGTAGCCTGAATAGAAGCACGGCGGCCGCGCCGAGATAACCACTCCCAGATAGGCAGGTACTGTAATGATGATGCAAAAAGACGCCGTGAATAACGTCCATATCAGCGATGAGCAGATTTTGATTACGCCGGAGGAGCTAAAGGCCCGCTTCCCGCTGACCGAGGTCCAGCAGGCGCACATCGCCGCCTCCCGCCGCGAGATCGCCGATATTCTGGCTGGGCGCGACTCGCGTCTGCTGGTGATCTGCGGCCCCTGCTCGATCCATGATGTCGATGCCGCCCTTGAGTATGGGCGCCGTCTGCGGGCGCTGGCGCAGAGCGTTGGCGATCGGCTCTACGTCGTCATGCGGGTCTATTTTGAGAAGCCGCGTACCACGGTGGGCTGGAAAGGGCTGATTAACGATCCCTATATGGACGGCTCTTTTGACGTTGAGGCCGGGTTGAACATCGCCCGTCGCCTGCTGCTGCAGCTGGTCGATATGGGGTTGCCGCTGGCGACCGAGGCGCTGGATCCCAACTCGCCGCAGTATCTGGGCGATCTGTTCAGCTGGTCGGCCATCGGCGCGCGAACCACCGAGTCGCAGACCCATCGCGAGATGGCCTCTGGCCTGTCGATGCCCGTCGGCTTTAAAAACGGCACCGACGGTAGCCTAGAGACCGCGATTAATGCGATGAAGGCAGCGGCGATGCCGCATCGCTTCGTCGGCATCAATCAGGCGGGGCAGGTCTGCCTGCTGCAGACGCAGGGAAACCCCGATGGTCATGTTATTCTGCGCGGAGGGCGGACGCCAAACTACAGCGCGCAGGATGTTGCGCAGTGCGAGGCTCAGATGGTACAGGCCGGTCTGCGCCCGCTGCTGATGGTTGACTGCAGCCACGGCAACTCCAACAAGGACTACCGGCGTCAGCCGCAGGTCGCGCAGTCGGTCATTGCGCAGATCGCGGGGGGGAACCGCACCATTATCGGTGTGATGCTGGAGAGCAACCTGGACGCCGGTAGTCAGAGCTCGGAGCAGCCGCGCAGCGCTATGCGCTATGGCGTGTCCGTGACGGATGGCTGCATTGACTGGACGACAACGGAAACGTTGCTGCGCGATATGCAGCGTCAACTGGCGCCGCGGCGGCGCGATCGGGAGGCATGATAGACGATGGTGGCGGAACTGAGCGCACTGCGCGATAGCATTGATGAGGTCGATAAGGCGCTGCTGGGGCTGTTAGCGCGCCGTTTACAGTTGGTCGCCCAGGTGGGGGAGGTCAAGAGCCGCTATGGCCTGCCGGTCTATGTGCCGGAACGAGAGGCGGCGATGCTGGCGTCGCGCCGGGCGGAGGCGCAGCTGCTTGGCGTCTCGCCGGATCTGATTGAGGACGTACTGCGTCGGGTGATGCGGGAGTCCTACCTCAGTGAAAATGACAAGGGATTTAAGGCGCTGAATCCGGCGCTACGCCCGGTGGTGATCGTCGGTGGCGCGGGGCAGATGGGGCGGCTGTTTGCCCGGATGCTGCGCCTATCGGGCTACTCGGTGCGCATACTGGAGACGCAGGATTGGCCGCGGGCCGAGGCGCTTTGCGCCGATGCCGGTATGGTGATGATCAGCGTACCGATCCATTTGACCGAGGCCGCGATAGCCCGCCTGCCGCCGCTGCCGGCGGATTGCCTGCTGGTCGATCTGGCGTCGGTGAAGGGGGGACCTATGCGGGCGATGCTGGCAGCGCACAGCGGGCCCGTCGTCGGGCTGCATCCCATGTTTGGCCCGGACGTCGGCAGCTTTGCTAAGCAGGTGATCGTCTACTGCGACGGTCGACAGCCGCAGGCTTATCAGTGGCTACTGGAGCAGCTGCAGGTTTGGGGCGCCCGCCTGCATCGCATCAGCGCGGTACAGCACGATCAGAATATGGCGTTTATTCAGGCGCTGCGTCACTTTGCCACCTTTGCCTATGGGCTGCATCTGGCCGAAGAGAATGTCAGCATGGAGCAGTTGCTGGCGCTCTCCTCGCCGATTTATCGTCTGGAGCTGATGATGGTAGGGCGTCTGTTTGCGCAAGATGCGCAGCTGTATGCTGACATCATTATGGCATCGCCGGATAATCTGGCGCTGATCAAGCGCTATTATCAGCGCTTTGGTGAAGCGATCAGACTGCTCGACGGGCAGAATAAAGAGGCGTTTATCGAGACGTTTCAGCGTATCGCCCGCTGGTTCGGCGACGACGCGCAGCGTTTTCAGGATGAGAGCCGGGCGCTGCTGAGCCAGGCGCACGATCGCCGCGGCTGATGCCGCGGCGGTATCAGGCCTATGCTTGCTCGCTTGGGGCGATCGGCACCACGTTTTCACTCGGGTAGCAGCCCAGGACTTTCTGCGATCGGGTGAGCGCCCGTAGGTCATGCAGCGCCCGCTGCATTGCAGGGTCATTCAGATTAGCCTGTACATCCAGATAGAACATCTCCTCCCACGGATTGCCGTTGATTGGCCGTGACTCCAGCTTGGTGATGACAATATACTGCTCGCGGAAGGCCAGCAGCGCATCGACCAGCGCCCCGGGCTGTTGGCCCGTCGCCATGATCAGCGTGGTTTTGGCAGCGATGCGGGGATTAACCTCGATCGCTTTGCGTGCCAGGACGATGAACCGGGTCATGTTCTGGGCCTGATTGGCCAGATCGTGCGCCAGCGGCTGCAGGCCATACAGATTGCCGCCGTCGGCGCTGCCCAGGGCGGCCGCTTGGGGAGAGCGCAGCGCGGCGACCTTCTCCATCGCAGCGGCGGTGCTTTCACAGTATTCAATATGCCACTGTGGGTAGCGGCTGAGGAACTGGCTGCACTGCTGAAACGGCTGGGGGTGACTGTAGACGGTGGTCAGCGCGCTGATATCGCCTTCCCCGGCGATCAGCAGGCAGTGCTTGATAGGCAGCGTCAGCTCTCCGACGATAGCGAGGCTGGTGTGCTGCAGCAGATCGTAGACGTCGTTAATGGCACCGGATGAGGTGTTTTCAATCGGCAGTACGCCATAGTCGGCTTGGCCGCTTTCGACCTGGGCGACGACGTCTTGAAAACGTGGGCAGCCGCACTCCAGCACCTGGTCAAAATGGCGCGCGGCATAGCGGCGGGCGGCCAGATGGGAATAGGAGCCTTTGGGGCCGAGAAAGGCGATGCGTGCGGTGGCGTCGGCGGCCAGGTGTGACTGCTGTAACAGCGCCTGTTGGGTCAGCACCGAGTCTTCGATAATCAGTTGAAACAGGCGAGTAATAAAATACGCGTCAAGCTGCAGCGGTTTGCCCTGCTCAATCAGGCTGTGCAGCAGGTCGCGCTCTCTGGCCCGGTCGCGAACCGGGTGATGCAGCGCCTGTTTGGTGCGGGCGACCTGTTCGGCCAGGCAGCGGCGTTCGCCCAGCAGCGCCAGCAGCTGGCTGTCGACGGCGCTAATCTGCTCGCGCAGCGTCAATAATGGATTAGGTGTGCTCATCAGGGGCCCTTAATCAGCTTGATGCAGTGGTGGCGCGCATAAAAAAAGCCTCCCGGGGGGAGGCTTTACGTCGTTCTTGCGCTGCTTTCTTAGCGCGGAGCGACGCCTCCCGGCCGCAGAGTCGGAAAAAAGCAGCGCAAGAACAGCGGGCGAGGTGACATAACGCAGCTCCACGGTGAGTCATACCCTACGTTAACCGTGATACTTTTTTCCTGTCAATGTTTTTTATTGATACAAAAAACGCGCCCATGGGGCGCGTTATCTCTAAATAAAAGGGCTCGTTTTAGGTTATTCGCTGGCAGCAGCCTGCAGATTAGCGTCTTTTACGCTGGTATGGGCGCGGCGAGCTTCGCCCTTATGCTGGACTTTGTTTAGCTGGCGCTCCAGCTTGTTCAGCAGCTCGTTGATCGCGGCATACATGTCTTCATGCTTGGCACTGGCGACCAGTTGACCATTGGGCGTGTTAATCGTGGCGTCAACCACAAACCCCTGCGGCTCCTTAGACAGAATGATATGCGGGTTAATCAGGTGCGTTTGCCATTTGTCCAGTTTGCTGAGACGGTCTTCGACATGTTCACGGATGGCAGCAGTGATTTCCATTTGTTTGCTGGTAATGCTGATAGTCATACAGATACCTCTCTGTCTTTTCCGTCTTGGTGATTTCAGCATAACGCGCCGCGGAGCAAAGTGTGAGAGGAAAATCACGGATTTTTGTCACTTTTTGCAAAGTTAAGTGGTTTTGTGATTCTGGTGAAAAGTGCTGAAAATAGCGCTTGAGTCAGCGGAAATTTATGCGCATGATGGCGAAGTTAAGGCGGAAAAATTGGCGCAGCCTAGGATGGGCCGTGGCCGAAATATCCCCCAGGCGGGGCGCGCCTCTCAGCTTCTATTCTGCGTGTCTGCGCGGATCAAACGAAAGGCAGCCGATGGGCTGCCTTTGCTATTTATCTGTCTCAGCGCTGGCGCTATGCTTTGTCGCCGTTGAACGCGATGATTTTTTGTACCTTGTCGGCTTCGCCGTTCAGGCCCATCTGACGGTAGGCGTTCTCCATCAGCGGCAGCGCGTCGCGGGTGGCCTGGGTATCCGGATAGTTGCGCAGCATCTGCTCTACGCGGTTCACCACGGCGACATAGGCCCCGCGCTTGGTGTAGAAGCGGGCGACGGCTAGTTCGTGTTTGGCAAGCCGGTTTTTCAGGAAGAGCAGACGCTTGGTGGCATCGGCCGTGTAGGGGCTGTTCGGGTAACGCTGTACCAACTGGCTGAAGTCACGGAAAGCCTGGCGGGCATGTTCGGGGTCACGGTCAGAGCGGTCGATGCCGAAGAAGCCCTGCAGCGCGCTGTCGTCCATGGCCATATCCGTCAGACCACGCATGTACAGTACGTAGGGCATGTTTTGACTGGTCGGATTGAGACGGATGAAGCGATCGATGGTAGCCTGTGCCATCGGCAGGTCAGCCGATTTATAGTAGGCGTAGATCAGATCCAGCTGCACCTGCTGAGAGTAAGGGCCAAATGGATAGCGGTTATCTAGCGCTTCCAGTTGCGTAATCGCCGCTTTAAAGTTACCGTCCTGCAGTTTTTGCTGTGCAGTGGCGTAGATTTCTGCAGGAGGATTGTCGGGCACCGCCTCTTTGGAGCTGGAGCAACCAACCAGCGCCAGGCTCAACGTGGTGGCAGCCACCAGATATTTGATACGCGTCATGACGTTTTGCTTACCCTTTTTTGTGTTGTTCCGGGTGACTCTCCGTTAAGCTCCCGGCAAAGACCAGCTACAATAGCACATTATTTTAAACGGCAACGCCGAGAAAACCCAACGTTAACGAAAGAAACTCACTATGGCACAACAAGTACAGCTCACCGCGACGGTGACGGAATCCCAGCTCGGTCAACGCTTAGATCAGACGTTGGCGGAATTGTTCCCTGATTATTCACGTTCACGCATAAAAGAGTGGATCCTGGAGGGACGCGTCAGCGTGAACGGGCTCATCATCAATAAGCCTAAAGAGAAGGTTCTGGGTGGTGAGCATATTGCCATTGATGCCCTGATTGAGGAAGAGAACCGTTGGGAGGCGCAGGATATCGCGCTGGATATCGTCTACGAGGACGAGGACATCCTGGTGATCAATAAGCCGCGCGATTTGGTGGTGCACCCCGGCGCCGGTAACCCGGACGGTACGGTACTCAACGCGCTGCTGCATTACTATCCGCCGATCGCCGACGTTCCGCGCGCCGGGATCGTGCACCGGCTGGATAAAGACACTACCGGCCTGATGGTGGTCGCTAAAACGGTACCGGCCCAGACGCGTCTGGTCGAATCGCTGCAGCTGCGTGAAATCACTCGTGAATATGAGGCTGTCGCGATTGGCACCATGACCGCGGGGGCACGGTGCGTGAGCCGATCGCGCGCCATCCGACCAAGCGAACCCACATGTCGGTGCATCCGATGGGCAAACCGGCGGTGACGCACTATCGCATTATGGAGCACTTCCGCGCCCATACGCGCCTGCGCCTGCGTCTGGAGACCGGGCGTACTCACCAGATCCGTGTGCATATGGCACACATTAACCATCCGTTGGTGGGCGATCCGCTGTACGGCGGCCGCCCGCGCCCGCCGCGCGATGCGTCGCCGGAGTTTATCTGCATCCTACGCGAGTTCGATCGCCAGGCGCTGCACGCGACCATGCTGCGCCTGTATCACCCGATCAGCGGTATTGAGATGGAGTGGCATGCGCCGATTCCAGAAGATATGCAGCGCCTGATTGCGGTAATGCAGGAGGACGCCGAAACCTTTAAGGATGAGATGGACTGGCTATGAAACCGATCGTGCCACGCTGGCCGGCGCCGCCGCGGGTCTTTGCCTATGGGACCACCCGCGACGGCGGCGTTAGTCTGCCGCCCTATGACGCGTTAAATCTGGGCGCGCACGTCGGTGACGATCCTGCGCGGGTCGCGGCCAACCGCGCGCGGCTGTGTCAGGCGCTGGATCTGCCGACGCCGCCGGTGTGGCTGGATCAGGTGCACGGTACGCGGGTGCTGACGCTGGCGGTCGGGCATACCGATGACGACGTGCGTGCCGATGCGGTCTATACCCGCACGCCGGGGCTGGTGTGCGCAGTGATGACGGCTGACTGTTTGCCCGTGCTGTTTACCTGTGATGAGGGTAACGAAGTGGCGGCGGCCCATGCCGGCTGGCGTGGGTTATGCAATGGGGTTTTAGAGCAGACCCTGAGCCGTTTTCATGCGGTGCCCGGTGCGGTGATGGCCTGGCTCGGGCCGGCCATTGGCCCCGAGGTCTTTGAGGTGGGCGCCGAGGTGCGGGCGCAGTTTATCCAGCACGATCGGGCCTGCATCAGCGCGTTCCGGCCCACTGCGGACGGTAAATACCTGGCCGATATCTACGCCCTGGCACGCCAGCGCCTGCAGACCGCGGGCGTTACCCGCATCAGCGGCGGCGAGTTTTGTACGTTGAGCGATGCATCGCGCTTTTTCTCCTATCGTCGCGCGGCGCAGACCGGTCGCATGGCCTCGCTGATCTGGTTCTCCTAACGTATTTCTCCCAAGGCCCGCGTCCGGCGGCCTTGGGACGCTGTACGCCTCACGTGCCACTCTAAATTGAACAAAAAATAATTAAATAATTGTCACAGTTTGGTTGAAAAGTGCAGTCTAGACCACACTTATTCTCCAGAAGCAATTTGCATACGTCTCGGAGGAAACATGCGTCTGGATCGCTTAACCAACAAGTTCCAGTTAGCCCTCGCTGACGCCCAGTCTTTGGCACTCGGGCGTGACAACCAATTTATTGAACCGATACATCTGATGAGCGCGATGCTCAGTCAGGATGGGGGCACGGTTCGTCCTTTGCTGGTATCTGCAGGCGTCGATATCAGCGCGTTTCAGCAGTCCCTTGAACAAGCGATTGCCCGTCTGCCGCAGGTGGAGGGGACCGGTGGCGACGTTCAGCCATCCAATGAGCTGATTCGGGTTCTCAACCTGTGTGACAAATTAGCGCAAAAGCACAGCGACACCTACATATCGTCAGAGCTGTTTATTCTGGCCGCGATGGAAGAGCGCGGCAAACTGGCCGATATGTTGAAGGCCGCCGGTGCGTCTGCGCAAAAACTCAGCGCTGCAGTTGAGCAGCTGCGCGGAGGAGAGAAAGTGGACGATCAGAATGCGGAAGATCAGCGCCAGGCGCTGAAGAAGTACACCATCGATCTGACCGAGCGTGCCGAGCAGGGCAAGCTGGATCCGGTGATCGGGCGCGACGAAGAGATCCGGCGCACCATTCAAGTACTGCAGCGCCGCACCAAAAATAACCCGGTGCTGATCGGGGAGCCCGGGGTTGGTAAAACGGCCATCGTCGAAGGGCTGGCCCAGCGCATCATCAACGGTGAGGTCCCTGAGGGACTGAAGCACAAGCGCGTGCTCTCTCTGGATATGGGGGCATTAATCGCCGGCGCGAAATTCCGCGGTGAGTTTGAAGAGCGTTTGAAAGCGGTGCTGAACGATCTGGCCAAACAGGAGGGCAGCGTCATCCTGTTTATCGATGAGCTGCACACCATGGTCGGGGCCGGTAAGGCCGACGGTGCCATGGACGCGGGGAATATGCTGAAGCCGGCGCTGGCGCGCGGCGAGCTGCACTGCGTCGGTGCGACGACCCTGGATGAGTATCGTCAGTATATTGAGAAGGATGCCGCGCTGGAGCGCCGTTTCCAGAAGGTCTATGTGGCGCAGCCGTCCGTCGAGGATACCATTGCCATTCTGCGCGGGCTGAAGGAGCGTTATGAGCTGCACCATCACGTGCAGATCACCGATCCAGCCATCGTAGCGGCCGCCACGCTGTCGCACCGCTATATCGCCGATCGCCAGCTGCCCGATAAGGCCATCGACCTGATCGACGAGGCCGCCTCCAGCATCCGTATGCAGATCGACTCCAAGCCGGAGACGCTGGATCGTTTGGAGCGGCGCATCATTCAGCTGAAGCTGGAGCAGCAGGCGCTGAAGAAAGAGTCCGACGAGGCCAGCAAGAAGCGTCTTGAGATCCTGAACACCGAGCTGGAGGAGAAAGAGCGCGACTATGCCTCGCTGGAAGAGGAGTGGAAGGCAGAAAAGGCCGCGCTGACCGGTACCCAGAATATCAAGGCCGAGATCGAACAGGCCAAGATTGCGCTGGAGCAGGCACGCCGTAGCGGTGACCTTGCGCAGATGTCTGAGATCCAGTACGGCAAATTGCCGGATCTGGAGAAGCAGCTGCAGGCTGCAACGCAGGCCGAAGGCAAGAGCATGAAGCTGCTGCGCAATAAGGTCACCGACGCCGAAATCGCCGAGGTGCTGGCGCGCTGGACCGGGATTCCGGTATCGCGGATGCTGGAAGGCGAGCGTGAAAAACTGCTGCGTATGGAAGATGAGCTGCATAAACGCGTCGTCGGCCAGAATGAGGCGGTTGAGGCCGTCTCCAACGCCATTCGCCGTAGCCGCGCCGGGCTGTCCGACCCGAACCGTCCCATCGGCTCATTTCTGTTCCTCGGCCCGACCGGGGTGGGTAAAACCGAGCTGTGTAAGGCGCTGGCGAACTTCCTGTTTGACAGTGATGACGCCATGGTGCGTATTGATATGTCCGAGTTTATGGAGAAGCACTCCGTCTCCCGCTTGGTCGGGGCCCCTCCGGGATACGTCGGCTATGAAGAGGGTGGCTATTTGACGGAGGCGGTACGCCGTCGTCCGTACTCGGTGATCCTGCTCGACGAGGTCGAGAAGGCACATCCAGATGTCTTTAACATCCTGCTACAGGTGTTGGACGATGGACGCCTGACCGATGGCCAGGGGCGCACCGTCGATTTTCGTAATACGGTGGTCATCATGACCTCTAACCTGGGCTCCGATCTGATCCAGGATCGCTTCGGTGACCTGAGCTATGGCGAAATGAAAGAGCTGGTGATGAGCGTAGTCACTCACCATTTCAGACCGGAGTTCATTAACCGTATTGATGAAACGGTAGTATTCCATCCGTTGGGTCAGGAGAATATCAAGGCGATCGCCCGTATCCAGCTGCAGCGTCTGTACCAGCGTCTGGAAGAGAAGGGCTACAGCGTCACGATGAGCGAGGCGGCGTTGGATCAGCTCTCTCAGGCTGGCTTCGACCCGGTATACGGTGCACGTCCGTTGAAGCGTGCCATCCAACAGGAGATCGAAAACCCGTTGGCACAACAGATCCTGTCCGGGAAACTGTTGCCGGGCAAACCGATTACCCTGGCGTTGGACGGCGAGCAGATCGTGGCACAGCAGTAATTCACGATAGCGCAATACGAGGGCAGCCTGATGGCTGCCCTTTCTTTTACCTTTTCTGGTGGAGAGAAGGCTGGAAAAGGTATGAAAATAACGCACTCTGTATGGAAAATGGTCGAATGATAAAAAAGTTGTAATTAGGGCTTGTCAGGCGGCGTAATCTCCCTATAATGCGCCTCCATCGACACGGCACATGTGAACAACATCACAGGATGAGCCGGGGAGAGTGAGAGTGAAACGGTAAATTAAACGTTGACTCTCACCGAGGAAAGCGTAATATACGCCACCTCGACTTGGTAAGGAGAACTTGCTAAGTCACTGCTCTTTAACAAATTATCAGACAATCTGTGTGGGCACTCGCAAGATTCGTATTAAGCATTCCTCGGAATGCCAAAATATTTAAAGTCTTGAAGAGTGACAGCAGTTAATTCATTACGAATAAACAGTTTAATTTCTTTGAGCATCAAGCTTTTAATTGAAGAGTTTGATCATGGCTCAGATTGAACGCTGGCGGCAGGCTTAACACATGCAAGTCGAGCGGTAGCAGGGAGAAAGCTTGCTTTCTCCGCTGACGAGCGGCGGACGGGTGAGTAATGTCTGGGGATCTGCCTGATGGAGGGGGATAACTACTGGAAACGGTAGCTAATACCGCATAACGTCGCAAGACCAAAGTGGGGGACCTTCGGGCCTCATGCCATCAGATGAACCCAGATGGGATTAGCTAGTAGGTGGGGTAATGGCTCACCTAGGCGACGATCCCTAGCTGGTCTGAGAGGATGACCAGCCACACTGGAACTGAGACACGGTCCAGACTCCTACGGGAGGCAGCAGTGGGGAATATTGCACAATGGGCGCAAGCCTGATGCAGCCATGCCGCGTGTATGAAGAAGGCCTTCGGGTTGTAAAGTACTTTCAGTAGGGAGGAAGGTGTGAACGTTAATAGCGCTCACAATTGACGTTACCTACAGAAGAAGCACCGGCTAACTCCGTGCCAGCAGCCGCGGTAATACGGAGGGTGCAAGCGTTAATCGGAATTACTGGGCGTAAAGCGCACGCAGGCGGTTTGTTAAGTTGGATGTGAAATCCCCGGGCTTAACCTGGGAACTGCATCCAAGACTGGCAAGCTAGAGTCTCGTAGAGGGAGGTAGAATTCCAGGTGTAGCGGTGAAATGCGTAGAGATCTGGAGGAATACCGGTGGCGAAGGCGGCCTCCTGGACGAAGACTGACGCTCAGGTGCGAAAGCGTGGGGAGCAAACAGGATTAGATACCCTGGTAGTCCACGCTGTAAACGATGTCGATTTGGAGGTTGTGCCCTTGAGGCGTGGCTTCCGAAGCTAACGCGTTAAATCGACCGCCTGGGGAGTACGGCCGCAAGGTTAAAACTCAAATGAATTGACGGGGGCCCGCACAAGCGGTGGAGCATGTGGTTTAATTCGATGCAACGCGAAGAACCTTACCTACTCTTGACATCCAGCGAATCCTGTAGAGATACAGGAGTGCCTTCGGGAACGCTGAGACAGGTGCTGCATGGCTGTCGTCAGCTCGTGTTGTGAAATGTTGGGTTAAGTCCCGCAACGAGCGCAACCCTTATCCTTTGTTGCCAGCGGTTCGGCCGGGAACTCAAAGGAGACTGCCAGTGATAAACTGGAGGAAGGTGGGGATGACGTCAAGTCATCATGGCCCTTACGAGTAGGGCTACACACGTGCTACAATGGCGTATACAAAGAGAAGCGACCTCGCGAGAGAAAGCGGACCTCATAAAGTACGTCGTAGTCCGGATTGGAGTCTGCAACTCGACTCCATGAAGTCGGAATCGCTAGTAATCGTGGATCAGAATGCCACGGTGAATACGTTCCCGGGCCTTGTACACACCGCCCGTCACACCATGGGAGTGGGTTGCAAAAGAAGTAGGTAGCTTAACCTTCGGGAGGGCGCTTACCACTTTGTGATTCATGACTGGGGTGAAGTCGTAACAAGGTAACCGTAGGGGAACCTGCGGTTGGATCACCTCCTTAACCTGAAGATACGAAATTGTGTAGTGCTCACACAGATTGTCTGATAGATGTTCGAGCAAACGCGTCTGCGAAGCCGACCCTTGTGTCCCCTTCGTCTAGAGGCCTAGGACACCGCCCTTTCACGGCGGTAACAGGGGTTCGAATCCCCTAGGGGACGCCATTTGCGGTATCGGGTGAAAGACGGTGCCAACAGTATTGCAAAACGGACTTACGAGTCATGTTTGCAATATTTTGCTCTTTAACAATCTGGAACAAGCTGAAAATTCGAAAACAATCGAATTGCTTTTAATAAGTGATTCGAGAGTCTCTCAAATGCTTACAGCACGAAGTGAAACATCTTCGGGTTGTGAGGTTAAGTGACTAAGCGTACACGGTGGATGCCTAGGCAGTCAGAGGCGATGAAGGACGTGCTAATCTGCGATAAGCGTCGGTGAGCTGATATGAAGCATTATTAGCCGGCGATGTCCGAATGGGGAAACCCAGTGCAATCCGTTGCACTATCGTTAAGTGAATACATAGCTTAACGAGGCGAACCAGGGGAACTGAAACATCTAAGTACCCTGAGGAAAAGAAATCAACCGAGATTCCCCCAGTAGCGGCGAGCGAACGGGGAAGAGCCCAGAACCTGAATCAGTTTGTGCATTAGTGGAAGCGTCTGGAAAGTCGCGCGATACAGGGTGATAGCCCCGTACACGAAGGTGCACAGCTGTGAGTTCGATGAGTAGGGCGGGACACGTGTTATCCTGTCTGAATATGGGGGGACCATCCTCCAAGGCTAAATACTCCTGACTGACCGATAGTGAACCAGTACCGTGAGGGAAAGGCGAAAAGAACCCCGGCGAGGGGAGTGAAATAGAACCTGAAACCGTGTACGTACAAGCAGTGGGAGCATCCTTCGGGGTGTGACTGCGTACCTTTTGTATAATGGGTCAGCGACTTATATTTTGTAGCAAGGTTAACCGAATAGGGGAGCCGTAGGGAAACCGAGTCTTAACTGGGCGTCTAGTTGCAAGGTATAGACCCGAAACCCGGTGATCTAGCCATGGGCAGGTTGAAGGTTGGGTAACACTAACTGGAGGACCGAACCGACTAATGTTGAAAAATTAGCGGATGACTTGTGGCTGGGGGTGAAAGGCCAATCAAACCGGGAGATAGCTGGTTCTCCCCGAAAGCTATTTAGGTAGCGCCTCGTGAACTCATCTTCGGGGGTAGAGCACTGTTTCGGCTAGGGGGTCATCCCGACTTACCAACCCGATGCAAACTACGAATACCGAAGAATGTTATCACGGGAGACACACGGCGGGTGCTAACGTCCGTCGTGAAGAGGGAAACAACCCAGACCGCCAGCTAAGGTCCCAAAGTCATGGTTAAGTGGGAAACGATGTGGGAAGGCATAGACAGCCAGGATGTTGGCTTAGAAGCAGCCATCATTTAAAGAAAGCGTAATAGCTCACTGGTCGAGTCGGCCTGCGCGGAAGATGTAACGGGGCTAAACCATGCACCGAAGCTGCGGCAGCGACGCTTAGGCGTTGTTGGGTAGGGGAGCGTTCTGTAAGCCGTTGAAGGTGGCCTGTGAGGGCTGCTGGAGGTATCAGAAGTGCGAATGCTGACATAAGTAACGATAAAGCGGGTGAAAAGCCCGCTCGCCGGAAGACCAAGGGTTCCTGTCCAACGTTAATCGGGGCAGGGTAAGTCGACCCCTAAGGCGAGGCCGAAAGGCGTAGTCGATGGGAAACAGGTTAATATTCCTGTACTTGGTGTTATTGCGAAGGGGGGACGGAGAAGGCTAGACCGGCCGGGCGACGGTTGTCCCGGTTTAAGCGTGTAGGTGTGATGACCTGGCAAATCCGGTCATCTTTAACACTGAGGCGTGATGACGAGGCACTACGGTGCTGAAGTGGTTAATGCCCTGCTTCCAGGAAAAGCCTCTAAGCTTCAGATAACACTGAATCGTACCCCAAACCGACACAGGTGGTCAGGTAGAGAATACCAAGGCGCTTGAGAGAACTCGGGTGAAGGAACTAGGCAAAATGGTGCCGTAACTTCGGGAGAAGGCACGCTGGCATGTAGGTGAAGTCCTTTGCGGATGGAGCCGAAGCCAGTCGAAGATACCAGCTGGCTGCAACTGTTTAATAAAAACACAGCACTCTGCAAACACGAAAGTGGACGTATAGGGTGTGACGCCTGCCCGGTGCTGGAAGGTTAATTGATGGGGTCAGCCGCAAGGCGAAGCTCTTGATCGAAGCCCCAGTAAACGGCGGCCGTAACTATAACGGTCCTAAGGTAGCGAAATTCCTTGTCGGGTAAGTTCCGACCTGCACGAATGGCGTAATGATGGCCAGGCTGTCTCCACCCGAGACTCAGTGAAATTGAACTCGCTGTGAAGATGCAGTGTACCCGCGGCAAGACGGAAAGACCCCGTGAACCTTTACTATAGCTTGACACTGAACATTGAACCTTGATGTGTAGGATAGGTGGGAGGCTTTGAAGTGTGGACGCCAGTCTGCATGGAGCCGACCTTGAAATACCACCCTTTAATGTTTGATGTTCTAACCTGGCCCCGTGATCCGGGGTAGGGACAGTGTCTGGTGGGTAGTTTGACTGGGGCGGTCTCCTCCCAAAGAGTAACGGAGGAGCACGAAGGTTAGCTAATCCTGGTCGGACATCAGGAGGTTAGTGCAAAGGCATAAGCTAGCTTGACTGCGAGAGTGACGGCTCGAGCAGGTGCGAAAGCAGGTCTTAGTGATCCGGTGGTTCTGAATGGAAGGGCCATCGCTCAACGGATAAAAGGTACTCCGGGGATAACAGGCTGATACCGCCCAAGAGTTCATATCGACGGCGGTGTTTGGCACCTCGATGTCGGCTCATCACATCCTGGGGCTGAAGTAGGTCCCAAGGGTATGGCTGTTCGCCATTTAAAGTGGTACGCGAGCTGGGTTTAGAACGTCGTGAGACAGTTCGGTCCCTATCTGCCGTGGGCGTTGGAAGATTGAGAGGGGCTGCTCCTAGTACGAGAGGACCGGAGTGGACGCACCGCTGGTGTTCGGGTTGTGATGCCAATTGCATTGCCCGGTAGCTACGTGCGGAAAAGATAAGCGCTGAAAGCATCTAAGCGCGAAACTTGCCTCGAGATGAATCTTCCCTTGGACCTTGAGTCCACTGAAGGAACGTTTAAGACTAAGACGTTGATAGGCTGGGTGTGTAAGCGTAGCGATACGTTGAGCTAACCAGTACTAATGATCCGTGAGACTTAACCTTACAACACCGAAGGTGTTTTAGAGAGACGAATTTAGCTTGTTCAAGATTGGAACCGATGGCCAGTGATGGCGGTTGGTAAAACAGAATTTGCCTGGCGGCGATAGCGCGGTGGTCCCACCTGACCCCATGCCGAACTCAGAAGTGAAACGCCGTAGCGCCGATGGTAGTGTGGGGTCTCCCCATGCGAGAGTAGGGAACTGCCAGGCATCAAATTTAGCAGTACCCCGGAAACGGGGGTGATACAAAATTCGGTGGAGCGGTAGTTCAGTTGGTTAGAATACCTGCCTGTCACGCAGGGGGTCGCGGGTTCGAGTCCCGTCCGTTCCGCCACTTATTCAAAAGGCCTGCTGGTTCAGTAGGCCTTTTTAGTACCCGCCGACGGAGGCCGAACTCTGTAGGTGGAGAGTGTGCCAAGAGACAAAATTCGGTGGAGCGGTAGTTCAGTTGGTTAGAATACCTGCCTGTCACGCAGGGGGTCGCGGGTTCGAGTCCCGTCCGTTCCGCCACTTATTTTAAAGGCCTGCTGGTTCAGCAGGCCTTTTTGTTTTCCCATTCCCATTTTTCGCTGGACTCTTCTACCCCGCCTGGCGTGTCCTTTCAGGCTTACACTTTGCCGATATCACCGGAGCTGGGCGCCCGGCGGTTGTAATTCACGCTGTGCATCCCTATAACAGAGGAGTAGACTCGAGGACATAGCGTGGAATGCGCACTCCCGCGTCTTTTCTACGATGTATTCTGAGCAACAGGCGGTAAACGTGCGCAAAAAGAACTTTGCCATGCGCTATACGGCGGGCATGCCGGCGACGCGTATTTTTCCCGGAGCCACCGACGCGCTGAGCCAGCCGGCGATGACCCAGGCGCTACCGACGGATGATGCCCTGCGGATCATGGTCTGGAATATTTTCAAGCAGCAGCGCGCTGATTGGCTGTCGGTGCTGAAAGAGTATGGGCGTCGTTCACAGCTGGTGCTACTGCAGGAGGCGCAAACCACCCCTGAGCTGGTGCGCTTTGCCACCAGTCACTATCTGACGGCCGATCAGGTGCCGGCCTTCTCGCTGCCCCAACATCCCTCCGGCGTGATGACCCTGGCCGCGGCACACCCGATCTACTGCTGTCCGCTGCGGGAGAAGGAGCCGCTGATCCGTCTGGCGAAATCAGCGCTGGTGACGGTATATCCGCTGTTTGACGGGCGCCTGCTGATGGTGGTGAATATTCATGCGGTCAACTTTAGCCTAGGCGTTGAGGTCTACAGCAAGCAGCTGGATCCGATAGGGGAGCAGATTGCCCTGCATAAGGGGCCGGTGATCATGGCGGGGGATTTCAATGCCTGGAGTAATCGCCGTCTGAATGCCCTGAGGCGCTTTGCCAGCGGTATGGAGCTACGTGAGGTCCACTTCACGAACGATCATCGCCGTACGGCCTTTGGGCGTCCTTTAGACTTTGTTTTTTATCGTGGTTTAGGCGTTGTGGAGGCATCGGTACTGGTGACTCAGGCCTCAGATCATAATCCGCTGCTGGTTGAGTTTCGTCCCGAGTGATGGACCTCCATACCGTGCAATAAAAAAGCGCCGAAAAGGCGCTTTTTTATTGCCGTTAGTGGCGTCAGCTGTTGCCGTCCTGCTTATCCCTCACGTACAGGGTGAGCAGATCGCCCGGCTGGATCTGACCCGGGTTGTTCACTTTGCTGTTCCAGCGCATGACATCATCGATGTCGACGCCGTGGCGGCGTGCAATACTGGAGAGTGAGTCCCCTTTCCGCACCTTATAGGTGATGGTATTGTCCGCCAGCGCAGTGCCTTTCGCGTCCGTGGCGACCTTCAGCGTCTGCCCGGCCTTCAGGGTACTGCGGCTGCCCATATTATTCATGCTCAGCAGCGTTTTCTGCGTCATGTTTAGGCGACGGGCGATGCCAGACACCGTATCGCCGCTGCGCACCCGGTAGGTTGACGCGCTGCGATTGTTCGCCAGCTCGGTATCCGGCTGGATCGCGGCAATTTCACGTTCTGCCAACGAATCCTTCAGCCGATCAACGTGAGCCTGAGGCACCATGATATAGCGCGGACCGTGACCGCTCGGCGCGGTAACGTTGCGCTTATAGCCTGGGTTGAACGACTTCAGCTTAGTCAGCGACATCCCGGCCATCTCGGCAGCCTGACTGAGCTGCATCTGCTGACCGACGTCAACGCGCGCTAGCGCCCGCTCCTGGCTCGACTTAGGCAGCTTGATACCGTAGCGCTGGTTATGCTTAATGATATCGCTCAGCGCCAGCACCTTCGGCACGTACAGCGCCGTCTCACGCGGTAGGGAGAGAGACCAATAGTCGGTCGGACGCCCTTTGCGCTTGTTGGCCTTGATCGCCTGCATGACACGCCCTTCGCCGCTGTTGAATGCAGCCAGAGTCAGCAGCCAGTCACCGTCGAACATCTTGTTCATGCGCTGCATCATATCCAGCGCAGCCGTTGTCGAGGCGGCGATATCCCGGCGTCCGTCATACCACTGGTTCTGTTTCAATCCGTAGTTACGACCCGTTTGAGGCACGATCTGCCATAGCCCTGCGGCGTTGGCCGATGATGTTGCATGCGGATTAAAAGCGCTCTCCACTATGGGTAGCAGTACCAGTTCCATCGGCATATTACGTTTCTTAATCTGCTCGACAATCCAGTACATGTACGGCTCTGCCCGTAATGTTACATCGTGGAGATAGCTCTTATTGCGTAAATACTTGTTTCGTTGCTCGCGGATCCGGGCATTGTCCGGAACCTTTATCTTCATGTCGTCACTAATGAAGCCCCATAAGTCATCCTGCGCGAGGGTATTGCTGTCGCTTAACCATCGCGCGGAGGTCGCTCGTGCGTCCGAGGGCTGTCCTGCTTCACTTCGACTGACAGAAGACAAACTCTGTGCATATTGCTCCGGCTGTGATTGGGAGGCCCCATGACAGCCAGCCAACAACACGGAGGCGAAGATAATCGCTTTAGCCTTCATGTGTGTGTCACTGGTGATTAAAAGACGAGCAATAATACGTTGCTTGGCCGCACAACACAAGAAAAAGCTTTAAAAGCTGTCTTTCATGTCGCGTAGACAGGCAAAAACTCGCCAAATCTCATTAGGTTGCGTAGGAAAACCTACATTCCTTTGCAAATCATCATCATAACAGCGTAAGAATGGATTTATTTCCCTCTCAATCCGTAGCGTTGAAGGCACCGTAGGTTGCTGTTTTGCCCGCAACGTCGCTACGTGTTGCTGATATGTTTCTATTGCCCTGTTTTGGGGTAAGACATGCCGTGCAAATTGCAGATTTGACTCGGTATATTCGTGAGCGCAGCACACCAGCGTGTTATCAGGAAGTTGCATAATGCGCTGTAGCGAGTCAAACATTTGCTGCGCACTGCCCTCAAACAGGCGGCCGCAGCCGGCGGAAAATAGCGTATCGCCGCAAAACAGGTAAGGGGCGCTGTAGTAGGCCACATGGCCCAGCGTATGTCCCGGCAGGGCCATGACCGAAATCTGGCACTCTAGCAGGGAGAACGTATCGCCGTCGGCCACGATCTGGGTACACCCCAGCCCCTGCGTTTCTGCCGGGCCGTAAACCGGCATTTCAGGGTAGGCTTGGACGAGCTCTGCAACGCCGCCAACGTGGTCATTATGATGATGCGTCAGCAGGATGGCTTTAGGGGTTATCCTATTCTCTGTCAAATAGTGTAAAACCGGCGCGGCGACGCCGGGATCGACGATCAGACATTGATGCTGCGGATTGATTAGCAGCCAGATGTAGTTATCCTGTAGGACAGGAAGACCGATAAGATCCATGATGTTATCTACTCCAAAGTCAGAGGTGACGATGAAACCGGCACTGAGCAAGCGTACGCTGAACGCGCCTTTTACCTGGCGGCAAATCCCGTGGGGAATGCACTACCGGGCCGCGCTGGAGCTGCGTTTAACGCCGTGGTGGCCCAAGCTGTTTGGCTACCATTTGCTGAAGCTGGGGGCGCTGAGCACCGATCTGGCAACGGACCGCTGTACCATATCACATCAGGTGAGTGTGGCGCCGGAGGGAGAGCATTTACAGGTGATTGCCGATCTCACGCATCTGCCGTTCGCCGCGAAGTCGGTGGATGCTTGCCTGCTGGCCCACACCTTGGGCTACTCCCGCGATCCGCACCGGGTGCTGCGCGAGGTCGATCGGGTACTGGTAGATGACGGTTGGCTTATCATCAGCGCCTTTAGTCCGCTGAGCCTGCTGGGGATGGGGAAGCTGGTGCCCGGATTGTGCCGCCGGGTGCCCTATAACAGCCGTATGTTCAGTATGGGACGCCTCATCGACTGGCTGAATCTGCTGAACTACGAGGTGCTGGCGGCGTCACGTTTTCAGGTGCTGCCCTGGCATCAGCCCTGTGTTTCTCTGCTGAGTCGCCACTTTCCGGCGATGGGGTGTCTGATGCTGATTGTGGCGCGGAAGCGCACCGTTCCGTTGACCTTGACGCCGCAGCGCGTCCTACGGGCGCATCACGAGATCCGCCGCGCGCTTGGCGGCGCGGCGAAGATCCTGCGGCGACCGGCTTAGTGGCACCGCCGGTGACGCGGCTACTCGGGATTGTAGCCGCTGTCCTCCCGGGTCGGTGCCCCGGCGGCGCTGCGTGCCAGCTCATCGCAGCGTTCGTTCTCCGGGTGGCCGGCGTGGCCTTTGACCCATATCCACTCCACCTGATGCGGGCCGATGGCCTGATCCAGCCGCTGCCACAGATCGACGTTTTTCACCGGTTTTTTATCCGCCGTTTTCCAGCCGCGTCGTTTCCAGCCGTGGATCCACTGGGTGATGCCCTGACGGACATACTGGCTATCGCTGAACAGTGTGACCTGACAGGCGCTGGTCAGCGTCTCCAGGGCGACGATGGCCGCCATCAGCTCCATGCGGTTGTTGGTGGTTAGCCGATAGCCGGCGCTGAGCGCCTTTTCATGCTGACGGTAGCGTAGAATGGCGCCATAGCCACCCGGACCCGGGTTACCCAGGCAGGAGCCATCGGTGAAAATCTCAACCTGCTTTAACATCTCTGGTAGACTACTCCCTGATCAAAACCGTGAGTCTGACATAAAGTGACACGATGAGCACAGTAAAATGACTACCCCTATCGCCCGCCAAATCGTCCTCGATACGGAAACCACCGGTATGAACCAGGTGGGTGCCCACTATGAGGGGCATCGCATCATTGAAATCGGCGCCGTTGAAGTGGTTAATCGTCGCCTGACCGGCCGTAATTTTCACGTTTACCTGAAGCCGGATCGCCTGGTGGATCCCGAGGCGTTTACGGTGCACGGCATCAGCGATGACTTTTTGCTGGATAAGCCCAGCTTTGCCGAGGTTGCCGACGAGTTTCTGGCGTTTATCCGCGGCGCGGAGCTGGTGATCCATAACGCGCCGTTCGATATCGGCTTTATGGACTATGAGTTTGCCAAGCTGGGGCGCGATCTGCCGAAGACGGAGACATTCTGCACTATCACCGATAGCCTGGTGATGGCGCGTCGCCTGTTTCCGGGCAAAAGGAACAGCCTGGATGCGCTGTGCAACCGCTATGAGATAGACAACAGCAAACGTACGCTGCACGGGGCGCTGCTGGATGCCCAGATCCTGGCCGACGTTTACCTTATCATGACCGGTGGCCAGACATCGCTGGCGTTTTCCAGCGACGGCGACGGCGCCTCTCAGTCGCAGGCGTCGGAAATTCGCCGGGTGGTACGCGGCGCTAAAGGGCTACGGATCGTGTACGCCAGCGAGGCGGAGCTGGCGGCCCATGAACAGCGCCTGGATCTGGTCCAGAAAAAGGGCGGCAGCTGTCTGTGGCGTAGCTAAACGAGAAAATTTGCTGGAAAATCATCGCAAAGTATAAAATATGTGCGAATGATGGTTTTGCGGTGAAAAAGGGTTGACGCCGCCGGGCGCTGACCGTAATATGCGCCTCGTTCCCCCAGCGGGAACAACGCGGAGCGGTAGTTCAGTTGGTTAGAATACCTGCCTGTCACGCAGGGGGTCGCGGGTTCGAGTCCCGTCCGTTCCGCCAACATTCCAAGCCCCGGTTCAGAAATGAACCGGGGTTTTTCGTTTTATCCCTCATCGCTCAGTCGCCGCGGGCGGCAGCGCCGGCGTTTCCGGCGCGAGGATGGCCGGGCCGGCGGGATCACAGAATTTTGTGTGGGCCGAAGCACTCATAGTGCAGCCGTTCCGCATCGACGCCCTGCGCCAGCAGCTGCCGCGCCACGTGCTGCATAAAGCCAATCGGTCCACAGAAATAGAACTGCATGCGCGGATCGCGCAGCCCATCGCCCACGGCGCCGAGATCCATCGTACCGCGATGCCAGCGGGCGTGGACCGGCTGCGCGGGTTCGCCGCGGCGTAGCCACAGATGCGCGTGATGCAGGGGAACCGTGGCCAGCAGGCGCTCGCTCTCCTCGCCAAAGGCGCGTACGGGGTCGCTGTCGGCGGCGTGCAGCCAGTACAGCGGGGCGCGCTGTCCACGGCGGCTCAGGGTATCCAGCATGCTGAGCAGCGGGGTCACACCGACGCCTGCCGAGATTAGCGCCAGCGGCGTCTCTGGTGTCGTTTCTAAGGTAAACCCGCCGCAGGGAGCTGAGAGGTGCAGCGTATCGCCCGCGCCGGCGACGTCGTGCAGGTAGCGGGAGACGGCGCCCTGAGGCTCCCGTTTGACGGCGATACGGTAATGCTGACCGTTGGGGGCATGGGTCAGTGAATACTGACGGATCGCCTGGCGCGGGAGGCTGGGATGGCGCACATATACGCCCAGATACTGCCCCGGGAGGAAGCTGGCGATCGGCGCGCCATCCTGTGGCACCAGCGTAAAGCTGGTGATCAGGTCGCTCTCCGCCCGTTTTTCGGCGATCGTAAACGCTCGCTGATGCGCCCAGCCGCCGGGCTGTCCGACGTGTCCCTGATACAGCCGGGCCTCCCGCGCAATAAACAGCTGCGCCAGCGCGTCGTAGGCCTTTCCCCAGGCGTTTAGCACATCGCTGCCGGGGTTGAACAGCTCCTCCAGCGTTTTGAGCAGATGATGGCCAACGATGGCGTACTGCTGCGGCTGAATACCGACGCTGACGTGCCGGTGAGCGATACGCTCCACCGCGCCGGCCAGCGCGGCGGGGGTATCAATGTGGGCGGTATAGGCGCAGATGGCGTTAAACAGCGCCTCGCGCTGATCGCCGCTGCGCTGGTGGCTCATATTGAAGAGAGACTTCAGCTCTGGATGATGGTGAAACATGCGTTGGTAGAAATGGGCGGTCAGTCCCGGGCCATACTGCTGCAGCAGCGGCAGGGTGGATTTGATGATAGCGATGGTTTGTGTGTCCAGCATGGGCGCTCCTGGGCGTTGCCAATTAAGTTGCATTTTAAATGCAACTTAATGCTTTTAGGCGACGCTGTAAATCAATAATTGCCGATGGGCCTCATTGGCGTTACGGTAATGGTGTTTTTTTATGCACGCCTATCGCTGCGCGCACAAAAATGCAACAAGGTGTCTATCTGGCCGAGGCCTTGCGCCACGGAGTGCCAAACGATTGCGCAAAAGATGGGGCAAGGTGTTTGTAACAAGCTAAAAACATATTACACTGTGACGATTGCCCGTTGGGGTGGAGATGTATTGGCTGTGAGGGCCAGATTTACTCAAAACCGGTTAGCTGAGTCAGGAGAAGCGGATGTTAAAGCGTGAGATGAACATTGCCGATTACGATGCCGAGCTGTGGCAGGCAATGCAGCAGGAAGTGACGCGTCAGGAGCAGCATATTGAGCTGATTGCCTCGGAAAACTACACCAGCCCGCGGGTTATGCAGGCGCAGGGCTCCCAGCTGACCAATAAATATGCCGAAGGCTATCCGGGCAAGCGCTACTACGGCGGCTGCCAGTATGTGGATCAGGTCGAGCAGCTGGCGATCGATCGCGCCAAGGCGCTGTTTGGCGCCGACTACGCTAACGTGCAGCCCCACTCTGGCTCTCAGGCCAATTTCGCCGTTTATACCGCGCTGCTGCAGCCGGGCGATACGGTACTGGGCATGAACCTGGCGCACGGCGGCCATCTGACGCATGGCTCTCCGGTTAACTTTTCCGGTAAGCTGTATAACGTGGTGCCTTACGGCATCGACGCGCATGGCCGTATCGACTATGACGATCTGGCGGCGCAGGCGCAGCAGCACCGTCCGAAGATGATCATCGGCGGTTTCTCGGCCTATTCCGGCGTCGTGGACTGGGCGCGTATGCGCGAGATCGCCGATAGCATCGGCGCCTACCTGTTTGTGGATATGGCGCACGTGGCGGGTCTGGTCACCGCCGGGGTTTACCCCAATCCGGTTCCCCATGCTCACGTCGTGACCACCACCACCCATAAGACCCTAGCCGGTCCGCGCGGCGGCCTGATCCTGGCCAAGGGGTTGGATGAGGCGCTGTATAAAAAGCTGAACTCTGCCGTGTTCCCGGGGGCGCAGGGCGGGCCGCTGATGCACGTGATCGCCGCCAAGGCGGTCGCGCTGAAAGAGGCGATGGAGCCCGAGTTTACCCGTTACCAGCAGCAGGTGGCTAAGAATGCCAAGGCGATGGTCGACGTCTTCCTGCAGCGCGGCTATAAGGTGGTGTCCGGCGGCACGGAAAACCATCTGTTCCTGCTGGATCTGGTCGACAAGCAGATCACCGGCAAAGAGGCCGACGCCGCGCTGGGGCGCGCCAATATTACGGTGAATAAAAACAGCGTGCCCAACGATCCGCAGAGCCCGTTCGTGACCTCCGGCATCCGCGTCGGCACCCCGGCCATCACGCGCCGTGGCTTTAACGAGGCGGAGTCCCGCGAGCTGGCGGGATGGATGTGCGACGTACTGGACAACATCCATGATGAGGCCACGATCGCCTGCACTAAACAGAAGGTGCTGGCTCTCTGTGAACGCCTGCCGGTCTATGCCTGACCGACTACCAGCCCTGCCGAGCCCGCCGCGTGCGGGCTTTTTTACGCCGGTGGCTCCTGTAGTCGGCCGGCCTGCATCAGCCAGGCGCCGATACTGACGGCGATCAGGCTCAGTTCCTCGGGGGAGAAGCGGATACGGTAGTGTCGCTCCAGCCCGGCGATGGCTCGGCGGGTGAGCGCCAGTAATGCGGGATGGTGAGACGCCAGCTCCGCCGCCAGCGGTGTGCCGATACGGATGTCGAACAGCGCGCGCTCAACGGCGGCGCCGAGGTGGGCGAACAGGCGGGCGCACAGCCTTTCGCGCTGGGAGAGTCGCACATCGCTGTCGCGCTCGACGCAGTCGACGCAGCGCTCAATCTCGTGCATGAGGGCTCGGTCCTGCGCATTGTCCCGCGGGCTGTGGCTATGATTCTTGAGCAGGGTTAACAGCAGCGTCGCGAATAGCCGTTCCTGTTCCAGAACGTCCGCCGGCGCGTCGCCGATGTAGATGCGGCATAGCGCCTCGGCAACGGCATACTCCTCTTTCTGCTCCAGCCAGCGGCGGCGGTAGGGCAGCAGCCAGCAGGGCATCAGTGAATCCGATCGACCGCCGTGGCCCTGTGCGGCGGCGTATAGCATCATGCAGCCGATCAGCTGGCGCGGCGTAAAGGCCGCGGATGCCGGGATAGTTGGGGATTCCAGGATCGGGGCGCGTTGCTGCAGGCGTTCGTAGAGCGTCTGTCGAGAAAAGGCTGGGTGCAGGGCAGGAGATAGCAGGAGCTCCACGTTGGCCGGGAAGTAGCGCAGCGTACGCTGTAGCCAGTGCAGCAGGCACAGCCGCCACTCATAGGCCGGGCCGTGCAGGCGATAGCCATGGCGCGGGTGGAAGCTGATATACAGGGCGTGATAGCGCATGATGTCGCTGACCAGGTGACTCAGATCTCGCTCGGCCTCATAGGGTGTTTGCTGCTGCAGCTTACACAGGCGCGCCATCGTCAGCGGCGTCGTCGGCAGCAGCAGCCGCAGCGCCAGATTACAGTGTCGCTCAGCGCGGGAGTGCGGCGGCGGCAGCGGGACATCGTTCTGCATGTGTGTTTCCCCCCGGGCGAAGAGCGACGAAACCGGCATAGGGTACGCCCCGCGAGGCGGACGCTGGGGCATCGTCTAAGCATAGCAAAGCCCGATGACCTCGGTGGGGCGTCCACGCGGGGTTTCCGTGCGGCGGCGAGCGCAAAAAAGCAAAACGCCCTGCGCGGGGGCTCCGGCAGGGCGTTGAAAAAGACGAATTTGGTGCCCATTCGGGCGGGCGATTAGCGCTTCAGCGCATCGCTCAGCTCGTCGCGTAGGGCGCCCAGCAGCGACTTGACGACGCGGGGGTTACCGGCGACGACGTTACCGCTGGCCAGGTAGCCATGGCCACCGATAAAGTCGGTAACCAGACCGCCCGCTTCGCGCACCAGCAGCTCACCGGCGGCGAAGTCCCACGGCTTCAGGCCGATTTCAAAGAAACCGTCCACGCGGCCGGCGGCGACGTAGGCCAGATCCAGCGCGGCAGAGCCGGTGCGGCGGAAGTCGGCGCACTGGGTAAACAGCTTATCGACCATCTTGATGTAGGTGGCGGCGTGATGTTTCATCTTGAACGGGAAGCCGGTGGCCAGGATGGTGCCATCCAGATCTTTGGCGACGCCGGTGCGCAGGCGGTAGCCGTTGAGCTGCGCGCCCTGACCACGGGTGGCGGTATACAGCTCGTTGCGCATCGGATCATAGACGACGGCGACTTCGGTGCGGCCCTTGATGCGTACGGCGATGGACACCGCAAAGTGCGGCAGACGCTTGACGAAGTTGGTGGTGCCATCCAGCGGATCGATTACCCATTGGATCTCGTGATCTTCACCCAGCAGCTCACCGCACTCTTCGCTGATAATAGTGTGCTTGGGGTAAGACTTGCGGATGGTCTCGATGATCAGGTGTTCAGCATCGCGATCGACGTTGGTCACAAAATCATTGCTGCCTTTCTGGCTGGCTTCTACTGAGTCGGGCGTTTCGTAACTTTTGGCAATCAGGTTACCGGCCTTGCGCGCGGCGCGCACGGCGATGTTCAGCATCGGATGCATGGGAATCTTCCACTAGATGTTAAAGAACGGGAAATTTAGACGGCGAAGAGTATAGCAAAGTGCGCGGCAAACAACCATGCCGTTTTGATATCCGTGGACCATAACAATAAATAGTGTTTTATATCAATTGGCTGTGAAATTGCTCGGCGGTAAATAAATCAATAGAAACCATTAATAGCGCCTTATGGTAAAATCGCAGAATCAATTCAACCGTGTAATGAGTAAGCATGCTGGACAATATTCGCATCGTGCTGGTGGAAACCTCCCACACCGGCAACATGGGGTCAACCGCCCGCGCCATGAAGACCATGGGACTGACCAACCTGTATCTGGTGAACCCGCTGGTACGCCCCGACTCACAGGCCATTGCCCTGTCGGCCGGCGCCAGCGATGTGATCGGCAACGCGACCATCGTGGACAGCTTCGATGACGCGATCGCCGGCTGCAGCCTGGTGGTGGGCACCAGCGCCCGTTCGCGCTCGCTGCCGTGGCCGATGCTGGAGCCGCGCGAATGCGGCCAGCGCAGCGCCATGGAGTCGGAGCATGCGCCCGTCGCCATCGTATTTGGCCGTGAGCGGGTCGGGTTGACCAACGATGAGCTGCAGAAGTGCCATTACCATGTGCAGATCCCGGCTAATCCGGAGTACACCTCGCTGAATCTGGCGATGGCGGTGCAGATCCTCAGCTATGAAATCCGCGTCGCGCATCTGGATCGCCAGGCGGCCAAGGCGCCGGCGGTGGAGGAGGCGGCCTATCCGCTGGCGGACGATCTGGAGCGCTTTTATGCCCATCTGGAGCAGACGCTGCACCACACCGGTTTTATCCGTGAGAAGAATCCGGGTCAGGTCATGAACCGTCTGCGCCGCCTGTTCACTCGCGCCCGCCCGGAGGCTCAGGAGCTGAATATCCTGCGCGGTATACTGGCCTCAATTGATAAGTGCGACGCAGAACGGCACGAAAGTTAACTGCGACAGCGGCTATATCATAGTAGAATACACGGGTATTTTTGCGTGGACGCTGGCTGGTATTGCCGCGCGTTTCTCGCGGAGGGGCGGCGTCGACAACGGCATAATACTTGACTAAAATAGTAGGATAAATAGTTGACTGAAATAGTCAGGAATGAGAGGATGAAACCGTTGAGCAACACCGCGTGTTTCACTCTTTTTCCCAAAGGGACTATTAGCCATGAGACTGACATCCAAAGGGCGCTATGCCGTAACAGCCATGCTCGATGTGGCGCTTCACTCCCAGGAAGGACCGGTACCGCTGGCGGATATTTCAGAACGCCAGGGGATCTCGCTCTCTTATCTGGAGCAACTGTTCTCTCGCCTGCGCAAGAATGGTCTGGTGGCCAGCGTACGCGGTCCCGGCGGCGGTTACCTGCTAGGAAAAGAGGCCAGCGAGATTGCCATCGGCGCGGTGATCACCGCCGTGGATGAGTCGGTGGACGCAACCCGCTGCCAGGGAAAAGAGGGCTGCCAGGGGGGAACCCGCTGCCTGACCCACGCGCTGTGGCGCGATCTCAGCGAGCGTATCAGCGGCTTTCTAAACAATATTTCGCTGGCGGAGCTGGTCAATAACCAGGAAGTCATGGATGTGGCTGACCGACAGGATATCGATGCACGGCGCAGCGTTGTCGCGGCCGGGCGTCAGGATACGATTAACGTGAACCTGCGCGCCTAAGCGCGGGCACGGCGTTGAATTATCACCCGTAGGCAAATCATTTTTGGAAGTGATGTACGGAGCAAAAGAATGAAATTACCGATTTATATGGACTACTCCGCAACGACGCCGGCCGATCCGCGCGTGGCTGAGAAGATGATGCAGTATCTGACGCTGGACGGTACATTCGGTAACCCAGCTTCCCGCTCCCACCGCTTCGGCTGGCAAGCCGAAGAGGCGGTAGACGTTGCGCGCAATAACATCGCCGAGCTGGTGGGTGCCGATCCGCGCGAGATCGTGTTTACCTCCGGTGCGACCGAGGCCGATAACCTGGCCATCAAAGGCGCCGCCAACTTCTATCAGAAGAAGGGCAAGCACATCATTACCTGTAAGACCGAGCACAAAGCGGTGCTGGATACCTGCCGTCAGCTGGAGCGTGAAGGCTTTGAGGTGACCTATATGGCGCCGCAGCCCAACGGGCTGATCGACCTGAATGCCCTGGAAGCGGCGATGCGTGACGACACGATCCTGGTCTCCATCATGCATGTGAATAACGAAATCGGTATCATTCAGGATATTGAGACCATCGGCGAGATGTGCCGCGCGCGTGGCATTATTTTCCACGTGGATGCCACCCAGAGCGTGGGCAAACTGCCGATTGATCTGAGTAAACTGAAGGTCGATCTGATGTCATTCTCCGGCCATAAAATCTATGGCCCGAAGGGCATTGGTGCCCTGTACGTTCGCCGCAAGCCGCGCGTGCGTATCGAAGCGCAGATGCACGGCGGCGGCCATGAGCGCGGTATGCGTTCCGGGACCCTGCCGGTACACCAGATCGTCGGGATGGGCGAGGCCTACCGTATCGCCAAAGAGGTGATGCCGACCGAAGTTCCGCGTCTGCGCGCCCTGCGCGATCGCCTGTGGAACGGGCTGAAGGATATCGAAGAGGTGTATCTGAACGGCTCCCTGGAGCAGGGGGCGCCGAACATCCTGAACGTCAGCTTTAACTTTGTTGAAGGGGAATCCCTGATCATGGCGCTGAAGGATCTGGCCGTCTCTTCCGGGTCTGCCTGTACCTCTGCCAGTCTGGAGCCCTCCTATGTGCTGCGCGCACTGGGCCTGAACGATGAGCTGGCGCACAGCTCCATCCGCTTCTCTCTGGGGCGCTTTACCACGGAAGAAGAGGTCGATTACGCCATCGATCTGGTGCGTAAATCCATCGGCCGTCTGCGCGAGCTCTCACCGCTGTGGGAAATGCATAAGCAGGGCGTGGATATCAGCACCATCGAATGGTCAGCCCATTAATTCCCTGGACACCCTTTTAGGAGCATCGATAAATGGCTTATAGCGATAAAGTGATCGATCACTACGAGAATCCGCGCAACGTCGGATCCTTTGACAATAGCGATCCCAGTGTCGGCAGCGGTATGGTTGGCGCACCGGCCTGCGGCGACGTGATGAAGTTGCAGATTAAAGTCAACAATGAGGGTATCATTGAGGACGCCCGTTTCAAGACCTACGGCTGTGGCTCTGCCATCGCCTCCAGCTCGCTGGTCACTGAGTGGGTCAAGGGCAAGTCCCTGGAGCAGGCGGCGGAGATCAAGAATACCGATATCGCCGAGGAGCTGGCGCTGCCGCCGGTGAAGATCCACTGCTCGATCCTGGCAGAAGACGCCATCAAGGCGGCGATCGCCGATTATAAAAACAAGCATAGCGCGGAATAAGCGCCGCGCTCCGGCGGCCGGTTCTCTGGTCGCCGTCACCCTGAATTTTTTGACTGAGGTTGTTGTATGTCGATTACCATGAGCGACTCCGCTGCAAAGCGCGTACAGACATTTTTAACCAATCGCGGTAAGGGATTGGGCCTGCGTCTGGGGGTAAAAACCTCAGGCTGTTCGGGCATGGCGTATGTGCTGGAGTTTGTCGATGTCCTGAACGAGGACGATGTGGTTTTCGAGGATAAAGGGGTGAAGGTCATCGTTGACGGAAAGAGCCTGGTGTACCTCGACGGCACCGAGCTGGACTTCGTTAAAGAGGGCCTGAACGAAGGCTTTAAGTTCAACAACCCGAACGTTAAGAATGAGTGCGGCTGCGGCGAGAGCTTTAACGTTTAACCCGCGCCCGCGTCACCGGCGGCCGTCGCCTTTCCTTAACCAGCCGACGTCGGCGACGCCGCTTTCACGGTATCAGCATCAGAGTACGGCATGGACTACTTCACGCTTTTCGGGTTGCCGGCACGCTATGACGTGGACGGCAGCCTGCTCGCTGTGCGTTTTCAGGACCTGCAGCGTCAGTTTCACCCCGATCGTTTCGCCACCGCGCCCGAGCGCGATCGTCTGCTGGCGATGCAGCAGGCGACGACCATCAACGACGCCTATCAGACGCTCAAACATCCTCTCAAGCGGGCCGAGTACCTGCTCTCGCTGCACGGTTTTGACATCAATAATGAACAGCAGACCCTGCGCGATACGGCTTTCCTGATGGAGCAGATGACCCTGCGCGAGGAGCTGGAGGCGCTGGAGCAGCGCGCCGACGCCGATGAGGCGTTAATGAACTTTGCCGACGGGATCGCTAAAATGGTGCAGGCCCGCAGCGCGCAGATGGTGAGTGAGCTGGATCGTCAGGCCTGGACCCAGGCGGCGGACAGCGTGCGCAAGCTACGATTTCTAGACAGGCTCCAGCAGCAGACCGAACAGCTGGAAGAGCGGCTGCTGGGGATGTAACCCTTTTTGATGGAGTAACGGAAGCGAACATGGCGTTATTACAAATCAGTGAGCCGGGACTGAGTGCCGCGCCGCATCAGCGTCGTCTGGCGGCGGGTATCGATCTGGGCACCACCAACTCTCTGGTGGCGACCGTGCGCAGCGGCCAGGCCGAAACGCTGGCCGATGAGCTGGGTCGCCATCTGCTGCCGTCGGTAGTGCGCTACCAGGCTGGCGGGCATATCGTCGGCGCTGAGGCCCGTGAGCAGGCCGCCGACGATCCGCTCAATACCGTGGGCTCGATTAAACGCATGATGGGGCGTTCGCTGGCCGACGTTCAGGCGCGTTACCCGCATTTACCCTATCAGATGCACGCCAGCGAGAGCGGTATGCCGCAGCTGGCGACGGCGGCGGGCAGCGTCAACCCGATCCAGGTGTCCGCCGACATCCTCGCCGCACTCTCTGCGCGCGCGCAGGCGGCCCTGGGCGGCGAGCTGGACGGGGTGGTGATCACCGTGCCAGCCTACTTCGATGATGCGCAGCGCCAGGGGACGAAAGACGCCGCGCGTCTGGCCGGTCTGCACGTGCTGCGCCTGCTCAATGAGCCGACCGCGGCCGCCATCGCCTACGGTCTGGACTCCGCCCAGGAGGGGGTGATCGCGGTTTACGATCTCGGCGGCGGCACCTTTGATATCTCGATTCTGCGCCTTAGCCGCGGGGTGTTTGAGGTCTTGGCCACCGGCGGCGACTCCGCGCTGGGCGGCGATGACTTTGACCACCTGCTGGCCGACTGGCTGCGTGAGCAGGCCGGTCTGCACGACCGTAGCGATGCCGGGCTGGCGCGCCGCTTCCTGGATGCGGCCGTCGCGGCAAAAATCGCCCTGAGCGCCCAGCAAGAGACGACGGTGTGCGTCGGCGACTGGCAGGGTGAGGTGAGCCGGGATCAGCTGGATGCGCTGATCGCGCCGCTGGTTAAGCGCACACTGCTGGCCTGTCGCCGGACGCTAAAAGATGCCGGTGTTACCCGCGACGAGGTGCTGGAGGTGGTGATGGTTGGTGGCTCAACCCGGGTACCGCTGGTGCGGACGCTGGTGGGCGACTTCTTTGGCCGTCCGCCGCTGACCGCGATCGATCCCGACCGCGTGGTGGCGATCGGTGCGGCTATCCAGGCCGATATTCTGGTCGGCAATAAACCGGATGCCGATATGTTGCTGCTGGATGTGATCCCGCTCTCACTGGGGCTGGAGACCATGGGTGGGCTGGTCGAGAAGGTGATCCCGCGCAATACCACCATCCCGGTGGCTCGGGCGCAGGAGTTTACCACCTTTAAAGATGGCCAGACGGCGATGATGATCCATGTGCTGCAGGGCGAGCGTGAGCTGGCCCAGGATAATCGTTCACTGGCGCGTTTTACCCTGCGCGGCATTCCGCCGCTGCCGGCGGGCGGCGCCCATATTCGCGTCACCTTCCAGGTGGATGCCGACGGGCTGCTCAGCGTGACCGCGATGGAGAAGTCTACCGGGGCGCAGGCGGCGATCCAGGTGAAGCCCTCCTACGGGCTGAGCGAAGACGAAATCGTCGGCATGCTGAAGGACTCCATGGCGAACGCCGAGGGCGATCTCAGCGCGCGTATGCTGGCGGAACAAAAAGTAGAGGCCGCGCGGGTGCTGGAAAGCCTGCACGGCGCGCTGCAGCAGGACAGTGCTCTGCTGGGCGAGCAGGAGCTGGCGGCAATCCGCCAGGCGCAGACGGCGCTGCAGGCCGCCGCCGCCGGTAATGATACGGCGGCGATCGAGGCGGCGATCAAGGCGCTGGATGCACAAACTCAAGAATTTGCCGCGCGGCGCATGGATAGCTCCATTCGTCGTGCTCTGGCCGGTCACTCTGTGGATGAGGTTTAAACATGCCAAAAATCGTATTTCTGCCCAATCAGGAACATTGCCCGGACGGGGCGGTGATCGAGGCCCAGGAAGGCGAAACGATCCTGGACGCCGCGCTGCGTAACGGGATTGAAATCGAACATGCCTGCGAGAAGTCCTGCGCCTGCACCACCTGTCACTGCATCGTCCGCGAAGGCTTTGACTCCCTTGCGGAGAGCAGCGAGCTGGAGGATGACATGCTGGACAAGGCCTGGGGTCTGGAGCCGGAAAGTCGCCTGAGCTGCCAGGCGCGGGTCGCGGATGAGGATCTGGTGGTCGAGATCCCGCGCTATACCGTTAACCATGCGCGGGAGCACTGAGGTGGGACTGAAGTGGCACGATAGCCGCGCCATCGGCGAGGCGCTATATGACGCGTATCCGGACGTCTCCCCACAGAGCGTGCGCTTTACCGATCTGCACCGCTGGATCTGCAGTCTGGATGATTTTGATGACGATCCGGGCGCCTCCAGTGAAAAAATTCTGGAAGCCATCCTGCTGGTCTGGTTAGATGAGGCAGAGTGAGAGGGGCCTCCCCCGTCGTTGAGTTCGGCGCGGGAGTCGGCCCGGGCAAGCCACCCGTAGGGGTGGCTTTTTACTATAGACCGCCCGCGACGTCCGTTCGCGGGGGGCCGCGAAGCAAGCGGGAGAACACGTATGACCAATGAATTGATGCCGGTCCATTTATCAAGTCAGTGCGCGGATATGCGCTGGGGCAGCGATGCGCTGCTGAGCGCGGACGCTCAGGGGATGACCATTCATGCCGGAGAGCCGCTGGACCTCGGGGCGGTTCAGCGCGCCGCGCGCCGCCTGGATACCCAGGGGATGAAGCAGGTCTCTCTGCAGGGGACGTCGTGGAGCCTGAGCGTCTGCTGGGCGTTTTGGCAGGGCTTTCGCAATCCGAAGGGCGGGCAGCACGTGCAGTGGCCTGCGCTGAGCGCCGCCGATCGCGCCGAGCTGGATCGCCGCCTGCTGAATATCGACTGGGTGCGCGACACCATCAATCTCCCGGCGGAAAACCTGGGGCCGACTCAGCTGGCGCAGCGCGCGGTCGATCTGCTGTGCGCACAGGCCTGCGACAGCATTCACTACCGCATCATTAAGGGTGACGATCTGCGCGAGCAGGGCTATATGGGGCTGCACAGCGTTGGCCGCGGCTCTGCGCGCGCGCCGGCGCTGCTGGAGCTGGATTATAATCCCGGCGGTAAGTCTGATACACCGGTGCTGGCCTGCCTGGTTGGGAAGGGGATCACCTTTGACTCCGGCGGCTATAGCCTGAAGCAGACGGCCTTCATGGATGCCATGAAGTCGGACATGGGCGGTGCGGCGCTGGTGACCGGCGCTCTGGCGCTGGCGATCGCGCAGGGGCTGCAGGCGCGGGTCAAACTCTACCTGTGCTGCGCGGATAACCTGGTCAGCGGCAACGCGTTCAAACTGGGCGATATCATTTCGTATCGCAACGGCAAACGGGTTGAGATTATGAATACCGATGCCGAAGGGCGCCTGGTGCTGGCCGATGGCCTGATCGATGCCTCGCGTCAGGCGCCGCGCATGATCATCGACTGCGCGACTCTGACCGGCGCGGCCAAGACCGCGGTCGGCGGCGACTACCATGCGCTGTTTTCCTTTGACGATGCGCTGGCGGCGGCGCTGCAGGAGAGTGCGACTCAGGAAGATGAGCTGTTCTGGCGTCTGCCGCTGGCGGAGTTTCACCGTAGTCAGCTGCCCTCCGCCTTTGCCGATCTCAGCAACGTGGCCGGCGCGGCGCACTCGGCCGGCGCCAGTACGGCGGCGGCCTTCCTGTCGCACTTCGTCACTGACTACCGGCAGGGCTGGCTGCACATTGACTGCAGCGCCACCTACCGTAAGGCGGCGGTGGAGCAGTGGTCCACCGGGGCGACCGGCATCGGCGTACGGACGCTGGCGCGCCTGCTGTTGACGCAGGCCGGGCGCTGCTGACGTTGACATTATGGCTCCGCCGCACGGCGGAGCCTGCATCGGCCAAGGAAATACGGAAACAGGAGAGATGACGGTGAGTACCTGCGATACCCCCCCGATCACGATGATCGTCAGCATGAGCACGATCACCATCACGATACCCCCGAACAGCGGCTCGAATCCAGCCTGACCCAGGCGGCGGCCGATCCGGCCTATCTGGCGCTGTTTTACCGTGCGCTGCTGTCGTCGACGGTCTATCTTCCGGCTCGGGGTGACGCGATGGCGGAGGCGGACGACGATACGCTGGCGATCGAACACTGGGAAATGGAGGACGGCACGCGGGTGATCCCCTTTTTCTCTACGCCGGCGCGTCTACAACAGGCGCTGACGGACGGCGGTCCCGCGTCTTGGCACGCGCTGCCGGTCCGCGAACTGTTCGCTCTGACTCGCGGCGAGACGCTGTTTTTAAATCCCCGCGCGGAGGCGGGCAAGGCCTTCTACCCGCAGGAGGTGGCGATGCTGCTGGAGAGCGGCGGCATGGCACAGCCGCAGACGTTATCGATCGACGGCGGCGCTGCGATCCGCGTCGGGCCGCTGGAGCGGACGCCGGAGGCCCTGCAGAGCGGGCTGACCGTCCTGTGCGGCCAGCGCAATCTGGTGCGGAGTGCCTGGCTGGCGCATTTTCAGGATCCGCTCTGCGACGCGCAGCCGGTGCTGCTGCTGGCGCTGGAGCTGGAGGGAAACGATGTGGCCGCGCATCAGGCGCTGATCCGCGAGGCGGGCACCCTAGCCAGCGCCCTGCTGGATCAGGATGACGCGATCGACGTCTGCTGCCTTCGCCGTGATGCGCAGGATCCGCTGGCCGACTACCTGCGCACCCACGTGACGCCGCTGTATCAGCGGCGCTGGGGCGGCTGGCTGCGCAACGCCATTGCGACGAGACGCTAGTCCGTCAGACCCATCCTCCGCCTACCGCCGGGAGAGCGCCCTGCGGTAGGCATCAAAATATTCATATCTTTTTAACAAATTAACGTCATTACCATAGGCAACCCCGCGGCGCCCTCTTATAATCGAATTCGCCAGTCTGCGCGCCCCGCCGGGCGGGCAACGGGCCGACTGGGCATCATCGGTAGCGATAAGCGTAAGTAAAATCTTCCGCCAGCTCATGGTGTTGGCATGACCGGGTGGCTTTCTTCCGTCGCTGTTGCGCCGTAGAATCCCGCGCGGATGTTGATTAAAGCTGTCTGACAGGGGTAGACATGACCTTAGAACGTACCTTTTCCATCGTAAAACCGAACGCAGTGGCCAAAAATGCCATCGGCGTCATCTACGCACGCTTTGAGTCTGCTGGCCTGAAGATCGTCGCCGCCAAAATGGTGCACCTGACGCGCGAGCAGGCGGAAGGCTTTTACGCCGAGCACCGCGGGCGCCCCTTCTTTGACGGCCTGGTGACCTTCATGACCTCCGGCCCGATCATGGTGCAGGTGCTGGAGGGTAACGATGCGGTGCGCCGTAACCGTGAGATCATGGGAGCCACGAATCCAGAAAACGCGCTGGCCGGTACGCTGCGCGCAGACTATGCCGATAGCCTGACGGAGAACGCGGTGCACGGCTCTGACTCTCCGGCCTCTGCCGAACGCGAAATCGCCTATTTCTTCAGCGCCGGCGACCTCTGCCCGCGCACCCGCTGAGCGCCCCGTCCGCGCGCCAAAATCCCGCCTGGGTGCATTATCGCCATGGCATCGGCGGGCGAGAGTAGGTACAATATGCCGCCCCGCGTTTTCTCCGGGGCGTTATTGTATGCCAGTTTCTGTCCTCTCCGCCCGTCGGGCGGGGGGCAACGAGCCGCAAAGTGTAACAACGAGGCCTGTCCATTTTATGTCCAAGAATCCTTTATCGCATCCGGGCGCTGCGCCCGATGCCACTGCCATCGAGTCTCCCTTGTCTGATATTCATGTAACGCCCGTTTCTGCTGACGCCGCGCCGTGCGCTTCTCAGGCGCCGGAAAAAATTAACCTGCTCGATCTGGATCGCAGGCAAATGCGCGAGTTTTTCATCCAGATGGGCGAAAAGCCGTTCCGCGCCGATCAGATCATGAAATGGATCTACCACTACTGCTGCGATGACTTTGACGCGATGACCGACATCAACAAGGTATTGCGTGCTAAGCTCAAGCAGGTGGCGGAAATCCGTGCGCCGGAGGTGGCGGTTGAGCAGCGCTCCTCTGACGGCACCATCAAGTGGGCGCTGCAGGTGGGCGATCAGCGGGTAGAGACGGTCTATATTCCGGAAGACGATCGGGCCACCCTGTGCGTCTCGTCCCAGGTGGGCTGCGCGTTGGAGTGCAAATTCTGTTCGACGGCCCAGCAGGGCTTTAACCGTAACCTGCGGGTTTCGGAGATCATCGGCCAGGTCTGGCGCGCGGCAAAAATCATCGGCGCGCAGAAGGTGACCGGCAACCGTCCGATCACCAACGTGGTGATGATGGGGATGGGGGAGCCGCTGCTCAACCTGACCAACGTGATCCCGGCGATGGAGATTATGCTGGATGATTTTGGCTTCGGTCTTTCCAAGCGTCGCGTCACCCTGTCCACCTCCGGCGTGGTGCCGGCGCTGGATAAGCTGGGCGATATGATCGACGTGGCGCTGGCGATCTCGCTGCATGCGCCGAACGATGCGATCCGCGATGAGATCGTACCGATCAACCGCAAGTACAATATCGATATGTTCCTGGGATCGGTTCGCCGCTACCTGGAGAAGTCCAACGCCAATCAGGGGCGGGTGACGGTAGAGTATGTGATGCTGGATCATATCAACGACGGTACGGAGCA
Source organism: Edwardsiella sp. EA181011 (assembly GCF_000800725.1). Taxonomy (NCBI): domain Bacteria; kingdom Pseudomonadati; phylum Pseudomonadota; class Gammaproteobacteria; order Enterobacterales; family Hafniaceae; genus Edwardsiella; species Edwardsiella sp. EA181011. Next base: position 1,419,338 of record NZ_CP011364.1, read on the forward strand.
TGCGCACCAGCTGGCGGAGTGCCTGAAGGATACGCCGTGCAAGATCAACCTGATCCCGTGGAACCCTTTCCCGGGAGCGCCTTTTGGTCGCAGCTCCAACAGCCGTATCGATCGTTTCTCCAAGGTGCTGATGGAGTATGGCTTTACCGTTATCGTGCGTAAGACGCGCGGCGACGATATCGATGCCGCCTGCGGTCAGCTGGCGGGTGAGGTGATCGACCGAACCAAACGGACCCTGAAGAAGCAAGCGGCAGGGGAACCTATCAACGTGCGTGAAGTCTGATGTAGAGACGAACGGCCGCCGGCGACGGCGGCGCAGCGCCAGACATCGGCTGACCCGCACACGGACGTAGCGGAGCAAGGGATGAAAACGACGACGGCGACGATGTGCGCAAGCGTAACGCTGCTGCTCTTCGGGTGTGCCGATACCCCGGAGGCACCGAGAGCGGCAGCGGCCGATGCGCTCGCCCTGTCGCCGGAGGCGCGGGCGCAGGCGGCGCTCGATCGCGGCGATGCCGCCCTGGCGCAGCAGGCGTTAGCGCAGCTGCCCGCCGCGGCACCCGGCGACTATCGGCGCCCGCTGCTGACGGCGCGCTATCAGCAGCTGAGCGGTCAGCCGCAGGCGGCCGCGCAAAGTTATCGCCAGGCGCTGGCGCTGGCGCCGGACAACGGCAGCGTCGTGAATAATTACGGTGCGTTTCTCTGCAGTTTAGGGCAGTATGTAGCGGCGCAACAACAGTTTAACGCTGCAGCGCGCCTGCCGGACGATGGCTGGGTCGCCGAGGCTTTTTTTAGCGCGGGGACCTGCTTTTTGCGGGCCGATCGGCCTGATGAAGCCCGCAGGCTATTTGCCCGCGCGTTAAAGGCCGATCCGCAGCAGGGGACGCGTCTGCTGGGCGACGCCGCACGGGCGTTACAACAGGGTGACCGCACGGATGCACGATTGATGTTGGATGTTTACAATCATATTTTACCGGCCAGCGCCGATAGTTTATGGTTACAAATCCGTTTCGCTGCGTTAGATGGGCGCCAGACGAATCTCGAACGTTATGGCAAGCAACTGGCGCGAAATTTTCCACAATCCCAACAGTACCAGCAGTTCCTAGCGAATGAATACTGAAGCCTCCCAAGATCAAGCAGCACCGATGAGCACCGGCGAGCGTCTGCGCCAGGGCCGCGAGCGTTTAGGACTCACCCAGCAGCAGGTGGCCGAACGCCTGTGCCTGAAGCTCTCAACCGTACGCGATATTGAAGAAGACAAGGCCCCGGATGGTCTGGTATCGACCTTTGTCCGCGGCTATATCCGCTCCTACGCCAAGCTGGTGCAGATCCCCGAGCAGGAGATCGCCCCGCTGTTAGCCAAACAAGCCCCTGTTCGGGCGGTAAAAATGGCACCAATGCAGAGCTTTTCGCTGGGCAAAAAGCGTAAGAAGCGCGAAGGCTGGCTGATGACCTTTACCTGGCTGGTGATCTTTGTGGTGATCGGCATTACCGGATCCTGGTGGTGGCAAAACCATAAAGCCCAGCAGCAGGATATCGTGGAAATGGCCGATGAGTCGTCGGCTCAGCTGGCGAAGCAGCAGGATGCTCAGCCGGTCGATCTGTCCGCGGCATCGCCATCCTCTGCGTCGACGACCGCCGGCGATAGCGCCGCGGCGCCGTCCGCTGCGGACGCTAACCATACTGCGCCGGCGACGACGCCTGCCGCATCTGTGGCGGTTCACGCTGCAGCGCCTGAGGCTGCCGCTCCGGCGGCGGTGCAGAATAACGGGCCGACCGCGGCGCAGAGCAATGCCGTGGTCGCACCGAGCCAGGCTGACGTAGCGCCGCTTTCCGGCGCGGCCCTGCCGACTGCCGCCGCGAGCGTGGCCCCGGGCAGCTCGGGCGAAGCCTCTGCGAGCCCGCTGGCGATGCATTTCAGCGCCGACTGCTGGCTGGAAGTGCGCGATGCCAGCGGCAAGGTCCTGTTCAGCGGGCTGCAGCGCGCCGGCGGTAAACTCGATTTGGCCGGTAAGGCTCCCTATCGCCTGAAGATCGGGGCGCCGGCGGCGGTGCAGATCCAGTATCTGGGTAAGCCCGTTGATCTGAGTCGTTTTATCAAGTCAAGCCAGGTTGCCCGTTTGACGTTAGACGCGCAGCCTGCGGCGGCTAACTGAGCTACGGCAAGGGCGGAGAGAAGTCATGCATAGTGTATCCCCCATTAAGCGCCGTAAATCGACGCGTATTCATGTCGGCAGCGTGCCGATCGGCGACGGCGCCCCTATCGCCGTCCAGTCCATGACCAACACCCGCACCACCGACGTCGATGCGACGGTGGCGCAGATCCGCGCACTGGAGCGGGTCGGGGTGGATATCGTGCGTGTATCGGTGCCCACCATGGAGGCGGCCGAGGCGTTCCGGCTGATCAAACAGCAGGCGCAGGTGCCGCTGGTGGCCGATATCCACTTTGACTACCGTATTGCGCTGAAGGTTGCGGAGTACGGCGTAGACTGTCTGCGCATCAATCCGGGCAATATCGGCAATGAGAGCCGGATCCGTTCGGTGGTCGACTGCGCGCGCGATCGCGGCATTCCTATCCGCATCGGCGTTAACGCCGGATCGCTGGAGAAGGACATCCAGGAGAAGTACGGTGAGCCGACCCCGCAGGCGCTGCTGGAGTCGGCCATGCGCCATGTCGATATTCTGGATCGCCTCAACTTTGACCAGTTTAAGGTGAGCGTGAAGGCCTCCGATGTATTTCTGGCGGTTGACGCCTACCGCCTGCTGGCGGCGCGTATCGATCAGCCGCTGCATCTGGGGATTACCGAGGCCGGCGGCGCACGCAGTGGCTCGGTGAAGTCCGCCATCGGCCTGGGGATGCTGTTGGCAGAGGGGATCGGCGATACCCTGCGCGTATCGTTGGCCGCCGATCCGGTGGAAGAGGTCAAGGTCGGGTTCGACATCCTTAAGTCGCTGCGCATCCGCTCGCGCGGGATCAACTTTATCGCCTGCCCGACCTGCTCCCGCCAGGAGTTTGATGTGATCGGAACGGTGAATGCGCTGGAGCAGCGCCTGGAAGATATCATCACGCCGATGGATGTATCGATCATCGGCTGCGTGGTCAACGGGCCGGGTGAGGCGCTGGTCTCAACCCTGGGCGTGACCGGCGGACACAATAAGAGCGGCTTCTATGAGGACGGCGTCCGTCAGAAGGAGCGCTTTGATAACGATGCGATCATCGATCTGCTGGAGGCGAAGATCCGCGCCAAGGCCGCCATGCTGGATGAAAAGATGCGCATTGGCGTCACGACGCTGGACGAGCGGTGATGACGGGCGGCGCGTTCTGGCGCCGCCGCTGTTTGCCCGCGTTGAAGAGGGGCCGTGAATCCCTCTATAATCGGGCCAGTTTTTGCAAATTACATAGAGAGTTGACGTGGCTAAGAATATCCAGGCCATTCGTGGCATGAACGACTATTTGCCGGCAGATACGGCGCTGTGGCAGCCGATTGAAGCGGCGCTTAAGCAGGTGCTGGCCAGCTACGGCTACAGCGAAATCCGTTTGCCGATTGTAGAGCAGACCCCGTTATTCAAACGCGCCATCGGTGAAGTGACCGATGTCGTTGAAAAAGAAATGTATACCTTCGAGGATCGCAACGGCGACAGCCTGACCCTGCGTCCGGAAGGCACCGCTGGCTGCGTGCGCGCCGGCATCGAGCATGGTCTGCTGTACAATCAGGAGCAGCGTTTGTGGTACATCGGGCCGATGTTCCGCCACGAACGCCCGCAGAAGGGGCGCTACCGCCAGTTTCATCAGCTGGGGGCGGAGGTGTTCGGCCTGGCCGGTCCCGATATCGACGCGGAAATCATCATGATGACCGCCCGTTGGTGGAAGACGTTGGGGATTGCCGATCACGTCGCGCTGGAGCTGAACTCCATCGGTTCGCTGGAGGCGCGCGCCGCCTACCGCGACGCCCTGGTCACCTACCTGGAACAGTATAAGGATCTGCTGGATGAGGACTGCCAGCGTCGCATGTACAGCAATCCGCTGCGCGTGCTGGACTCGAAGAATCCGCAGGTACAGACGCTGCTGAACGCGGCGCCGCGCCTGTCCGAGTATCTGGACGCCGACTCCCGCGCACACTTCGACGGCCTGTGCCGTCTGCTGGATGACGCCGGGATCGCTTATACGGTCAACGAGCGTCTGGTGCGCGGGCTGGATTACTATAACCGCACCGTGTTTGAGTGGGTGACTACCAGCCTTGGCGCACAGGGCACCGTCTGCGCTGGGGGCCGTTACGATGGTCTGGTGGCGCAGCTGGGCGGTCATGCGACGCCGGCGGTGGGCTTTGCCATGGGGTTGGAGCGTCTGGTACTGCTGGTTCAGGCGGTCAACCCAGGCTTCCTGCCGCAGCGCACGGTCGATGTCTACCTGATCGCCGCCGGCGAGGGCACCCAAAGCGCAGCGATGCGTCTGGCGGAGCAGCTGCGCGACGCCCTGCCGACGCTGCGTCTGATGACCAACTACGGCGGTGGTAACTTTAAGAAGCAGTTTGCCCGTGCCGATAAATGGGGCGCCCGCATTGCGCTGGTGCTGGGCGAGAGCGAAGTACAGAGTGGTCAGGTGAACGTGAAGTGCCTGGCAAGCGGTGAACAGCAGACCGTGGCGCAGGATCAGGCCGCGATGCTGCTGGCGACCCTGTTGGGCTAAGGAGCAGGAAACAGTGGAAGTCTATAGCACAGAGAACGAACAGGTTGATGCCATCCGCCATTTCTTCCAGGAGTATGGCAAGACGCTGGTGGTGGGCGTGGTGATTGGCGTCGGTGCGCTGCTCGGCTGGCGTTACTGGGTTGGTCATCAGCAGGCTAACATGGCGCAGGCTTCCCAGTCCTATCAGCTGGCCAGCGAGGCGCTGAGCGGTGGTAAGCAGGACGGCGTGGCGCTCAGCGCAGCCTTTATCAAAGAGAATGGCAACAATTACGGCGTACTGGTGGCGCTGCAGCTGGCGCAGTATGAGGTAGAGAAGTCTGACTTCGCCAAGGCGCAGGCCCAGCTAGTTTGGGCGGCGGGGCAGGCCAAAGACGAAAATCTGAAGTCCCTGAGCGATCTGCGCCTGGCGCGGGTACAGCTGCAGGAAAATCAGCTGGATGCGGCGCTGAAAACCCTGGATGGCGTCACGGCCAAAGGGTGGCAGCCGCTGGCCCAGGATGTACGCGGCGACGTGCTGCTGAAGAAAGGCGACGCCAAGGGCGCGCGTGAGGCCTATAGCAAAGGGCTGGCGGAGAGCGCCTCCCAGTCGCTGCAGGCGCTGCTGCGGATGAAACTGAATAATTTATCCAGCTAAGGGGATAATCGATGCAATTGCGTAAAACGCTCCTGGTCGGCTTACTGTCAGCAACTATGCTGAGCGGATGCTCCTGGTTCGGCGGCGAGACGGATACGGTCGTCATGGCCCCGTTGCCGCAGGTAGAGAACCAGTTTACGCCGCAGACGGTATGGAGCCGCTCGGTCGGTAACGGTGTCGGTGACTTCTATTCCCACCTGCGTCCGGCGTTTCAGGATAACCATATCTACGCCGCTGATCGTCAGGGGCTGGTGATGGCGATGAACGCCGAAAACGGCGATAAGCTGTGGTCGGTGAACCTTGGCGAGAAAGAGGGCTGGTTCTCCCGTCGCGATGCGCTGCTGTCTGGCGGCCTGACCGTCTCCGGCAACAAGATCTATGTCGGCTCTGAGCACGCGGTCGTCTATGCGCTGAACAGCGATGACGGCAGCGTCGCCTGGAAAACGACGGTAGCCGGCGAGGCGATCTCCCGTCCGGTGGTCAGCGACGGTCTGGTGCTGATCCACACCTCTAACGGGATGCTGCAGGCGCTGGATGAGAGCGATGGTACGATCAAGTGGACCATCAGCCTGGATATTCCGTCGCTGACCCTGCGCGGTGAATCTGCTCCGGCGGTGGCCTATGGCGCCGCTATCGTCGGCGGTGACAATGGCCGCGTCAGCGCGGTGCTGCTGCAGCAGGGGCAGATGATTTGGCAGCAGCGGGTGGCTCAGCCGACCGGTGCGACTGAGATCGATCGCCTGAATGATATCGATATGACGCCGGTGGTGGTGGACGGGGTGGTGTATACCCTGGGCTACAACGGCAGCCTGTCCGCGCTGGATCTGCGTTCTGGCCAGATCGTCTGGAAACGCGATATGGGCGGGGTGAATAATATCATCGTCGACGGCGGGCGTATTTATCTGGTGGATCAGGATGGCCGCGTCGCCGCCATGAGCACCAGCGGCGGCGTCGCGCTGTGGAAAAACAGCGAGCTGCTACACCGCGGCGTAACGGCGCCGGTGCTGTACCGTGGCTATCTGGTGGTCGGTGACGCCGAAGGTTACCTGTACTGGATCAATCCGGACGACGGTCGTCTGGTGGTTGAGCAGAAGCTGAACGGCTCCGGCTTGCTCAGCGCTGGACAGGTGGCGGGCGATAACCTGATTATTCAGGCGCGCGATGGTGAAGTTTACGCCATATCTCGTTGATTTATAACATGATATAGGGCGGCTTTCGCCGCCCGGAACGGCTCCTGATGACCTCAGGGGCCGTTTCGTCTTCTGCATATTTCCCCGTCGCCGACGGCGGCGGGGAATGACATTACGTAATAGAGGCTTCAACAATGATACCTGTCGTCGCGCTAGTCGGGCGCCCGAATGTGGGGAAATCCACCTTATTCAACCGGTTGACGCGCACCCGCGATGCGTTAGTCGCCGACTTCCCCGGATTAACCCGAGATCGCAAGTATGGTCGTGCTGAAGTAAACGGTCACGAGTTTATCATTATCGATACCGGCGGTATCGACGGCACCGAAAACGGGGTCGAGACCCACATGGCGGAGCAGTCGTTGATGGCGATTGAAGAGGCCGATATCGTGCTGTTTCTGGTCGATGCCCGCGATGGCCTGCTGCCGGCGGACGAGGCCATTGCCCGCCACCTGCGCAGCCGCGATAAGGCGACGTTCCTGGTCGCCAACAAAACCGACGGCATTGACGCCGAGGTCGCCGTCGGGGACTTTTATTCCCTGGGGATGGGGGAGGTTCACCCTATCGCGGCCTCCCATGGGCGCGGTGTGACCCAGCTTATCGAAGATGCGCTGGTCCCGTTTATTCCACAGGAAGCGCCGGCGCCGGTGCTGAGCGAGGAAGAGGAGAACGCGGCCTACTGGGCGGAGCTGGAGGCGGAAGCCGACGGCGAGGCGCAGGAGGAGGAAGAGGCGTTTGATCCCATCAATCAGCCCATTAAAATTGCGATTGTCGGGCGTCCCAACGTCGGTAAGTCCACGCTGACCAACCGCATCCTGGGCGAAGACCGGGTGGTGGTGTATGACATGCCGGGCACCACGCGCGACAGCATCTATATTCCGATGGAGCGTGACGAGCGCGAATACGTGCTGATCGACACCGCCGGGGTGCGCAAGCGCGGCAAGGTTACGGATACCGTTGAGAAGTTTTCGGTCATCAAGACGCTGCAGGCGATTGAGGATGCCAACGTGGTGCTGCTGGTGATCGATGCCCGCCAGGGGATCTCCGATCAGGATCTCTCTCTGCTCGGCTTTATCCTCAATAGTGGGCGCTCACTGGTGGTGGTGGTCAATAAGTGGGACGGCCTGAGCCTGGAGGTCAAAGAGCAGGTGAAGGATATGCTGGATCTGCGTCTGGGATTCGTTGACTTCGCCCGCATCCACTTCATCTCTGCCCTGCACGGTAGCGGCGTGGGCAACCTGTTCGAATCGATTCAGGAAGCCTACGAAAGCGCTACCCGCCGCGTCAGCACCGCGATGCTGACCCGCATTATGACCATGGCGCAGGATGACCATCAGCCGCCGATGGTGCGCGGGCGCCGGGTGAAGCTGAAGTATGCGCACGCCGGGGGCTATAACCCGCCGATCGTGGTGATCCACGGTAACCAGGTGAAGGATCTGCCGGACTCCTACAAGCGCTACCTGATGAACTACTTCCGCCGCTCTTTGAACGTGATGGGGACGCCGATCCGCATTCAGTTTAAAGAGGGGGATAACCCGTTCGCCAATAAGCGCAACACCTTGACGCCAAACCAGATGCGTAAGCGTAAGCGTTTGTTGAGCCACCTGAAAAAGGCGAAGTAATCGTTAATAGCGGGACACATTGGTGTCCCGTTTTTTTTGCCTCGGCCCTATGTTAGGCTATTTATCGTACCTGTTCTGGGCGTCGTTGGCGGTCATGTTGACCGCGCGTGATACGTTCGGCGGGAGTGGGCCCCAGGCAGTTTCCGCCGGTGAGTAAGTCCTTACGGCGGCCCGGCGCCGCGCGCCGATGCGGTGCCTTCCCGTCAGTGCCTTGCGCCGCCCGCTATTCTTCCCGCCTGTAACAAGGATGCGCTATGTCCTGGGAGACCTGGAGTTTTGCCTTTGGCGTTACCGTTCCTAACCTGCTGATGCTGCTGATCGGCATACTGCTGCGCCGCTGCCAGCTGCTCGACGATCGCTTTTGCGACAGTGCGACCCGGCTGGTGTTTAACCTGTCGCTGCCCTGCCTGCTGTTTTTCAGCATCGCCACCGCACAGGCCTCTCTGCGGCAGAATCTGCCCTTTGTGCTGTATGGTGCCGGGGCGACGTTGCTGAGCTTTCTCCTGCTGGAGTGGGTATCGCGCTGGCTGGTATGCGATCCGCGTGAGCGGGGGATCTTTGTTCAGGGCGGCTTTCGCGCCAATACGGCGATTGTCGGCCTGGCCTACTGCGCCAGCGCCTACGGCAGCGAGGGGGTTGCCATCGGTTCGCTCTACATGGCGGTGACGGTGATCCTGTTCAATGTCCTGTCGGTGATCACCCTGACGCGTTCGCTGTACGGCGACGGCCAGCGTGGGATCGGCTGGCGCACCATGCTGCGTGGGATCGTCAGCAATCCGCTGATCATTGCTATCGTGCTGGGGCTGCTGTGGAGCGCGGCCGGTCTGCCGATGCCGCAGGTGATACACGCGACCGGCAACTTTCTGTCCGCTATGGCCCTGCCCCTGGCGCTGCTGTGCGCCGGCGCCAGCATCGACTGGCGTGCCATGTTCGGCGCCTCGAACGTGGCGGGGTATGCCTCGCTGGCCAAGCTGCTGCTGGTGCCGCTGCTGCTGACCGGCGGCGCCTGGCTCTGCGGTTTCCGCCATGTTACGCTGGGAGTGATCTTTCTGCTGAGCGCCACGCCGACGGCGGCGGCGAGCTACGTGATGACCCGGGCTATGGGCGGCAATGCGACGCTGGCGGCGAATATTATCGCCATTACCACCCTGGGATCGTTTTTTACCACGGCGCTGGGGCTTTACTTCCTGCGCCAGTGGGGCGTTATTTAGGAGAGTGTGATGCAAGCTAGCTGTCCGCAGTGCCAGCATGAGCTACAGTGGCAGCAGGATGGGCGCTTTTTCTGCCCATCCTGCCGTCAGGCCTATCGCCGTGAGGCGCGCTGTCCCCAGTGCCAGCAGCCACTACAGGAGCTGAAGGCGTGCGGCGCCGTTGATTATTTCTGCCCGCATGGGCATGGGCTGATCTCTAAAAAGCAGCTGCACATATGCTATATTCCCTGCTGAATACAGATTTATTTTTAATTATATTTAAATACCCCGATTGGGGTATTTTTTATTTATTGTGATTTTGTTTTATAGATTTTATTCTTTATGTCGTAATTTCCACATAATTCCTCTGTACAAATTCTCGGTTACATTTTCTCCGTGTTTTAAATTACAGAATACACCTTTGCCCTGTGTGGTATTTATCGGTGTTGATCAAAAACAATATTTTTTATCTGGTTTTTGCATTCATGCTAGGCGTGACAAATAAAAATTAAGCTGCGCACGGAGTGGGGTGTTTTTTATTTTCCGGTGGTCGGGTGATATTTCCCGATAGGCGGTGGTAGGGATTACTTTATCGACTTGGTGAATCTATTTTCACCCTTACGCCCACGGATGTGCGATGTATAACTCATAACCTGCGTGCCATGACTCGTGTGCGACAGGGATATAACTCTGGATGGAATGCTTATGATTAAGGTAAGCAATGCGCTGCAGCGTATTTTGATTGGCGCCGCGTTGGCGCTGTTTGGCGGGGGGGCCCAGGCGGCTGCCGCGGATTCCGCCGCCGCGGCGGAGAAGGCGCCGCCGAAGATCGAGGCGCGCAATGATCGCTTCGCCGCGCCGCACCCTGACCAGTATGCCTCCTGGAAGGCCACCGCCGAGCAGAGTGAACTTAGCGATGCGCTGGCGGAGGATCCGCGTCTGGTGATCCTGTGGGCCGGCTACGCCTTTGCTAAGGACTATAACAAGCCGCGCGGCCACGCCTATGCGTTGACCGACGTGCGCGAGACCCTGCGCACTGGTGCGCCGATGAAGCCGGAGGATGGGCCTCAGCCGATGGCCTGCTGGAGCTGTAAGAGTCCGGACGTGGCGCGGGTGATCGCGGAGCAGGGAGAAGCGGCCTATTTCCACGGCATGTGGGCGCGCGGCGGGCCGGAGATCGTCAACGCCCTGGGCTGTGCCGACTGCCATAATACTGCCTCCGATGACTTTGCCGCCGGCAAACCGGCCCTGCAGCTGTCGCGCCCCTACGCCGCGCGGGCGCTGGAGGCGATTGGCAAACCGTTCGATAAAGCCAACCGCATCGATCAGCAGTCGATGGTATGCGGTCAGTGCCACGTGGAGTACTACTTCTCCGGCAAGGATAAAACCGTCAAATTCCCCTGGGATCAGGGCACCAGCGTCGATGAGATCGAGGCCTATTACGACGGTATTGCCTTTACCGACTGGGTTAACCCGCTCTCCAAGGCGCCGATGCTGAAGGCGCAGCACCCGGATTATGAGACTTGGCGCGCCGGGATCCACGGACAGAACAACATCTCCTGCGTCGATTGCCATATGCCGAAGGTGCAGAACGCCGAAGGCAAGCTGTACACCAGCCATAAGATAGGCAATCCATTCGATAGCTTTGAGCAGACCTGCCGGACCTGTCATACCCAGGATAAAGCGACGCTGCAGCAGACCGTGGCCAAGCGCAAGCAGGATGTCAATGAGATTAAGCTGAAGGTTGAGGATCAGCTGGTACGGGCGCACTTTGAGGCCAAGGCCGCTTGGGCCGCCGGTGCCAGCGAGGCCGAAATGCAGCCGATCCTGACCGACATTCGCCACGCCCAGTGGCGCTGGGACTTCTCTATTGCCTCCCACGGCGTGCATATGCATGCGCCGGACGTCGCGCTACGGATGTTGGGCACCGCGCTGGACAAGGCGGCCAATGCGCGTACGCAGCTGGTGCGGGTGCTGGCTAACCACGGCGTCAACGACGCGGTACCGCTGCCGGATATTTCCACCAAGGCGCTAGCGCAGCAGGCGCTGGGGATGAATATGCAGCAGTTTACGCAGGAAAAGCAGACTTTCCTGAATACGGTTGTTCCTGAGTGGGAAGCCCAGGCGCGCAGCGCCGGGCGCCTGGACCATTAACCCCTGCGCCCCGCGCTGCGGGGCACTGCAGATGGAGTCATCATGAACCTACTGCGTTTGTTATTTACCGCCGGGGCGCTGGTCAGTGGGCTGCTGCTTTCCACTCCGTCACTCTCCACCCCGCCGGCGGCGGGAGAGGGGGCGACGCCAGCGCAGGCAGAGGTCGTCTTACAGCGCGATCCCAACCAGGGGTGCCTGGACTGCCATAAAACACCGCAGGATCGCCTGCACGGGCGTCATAGCCAGGAGAAAAATCCCAATACCGGCTCGGCGATCGCCTGCAGCAACTGTCACGGCAATGTCTCCCTTGAGCGTCACCGCGACGGTGCGCCGGACGTGATGCGCTTCAACCGTGACGGGCACAGCGCCGCACAGCAAAACAGCGTGTGTATGTCCTGCCATCTACCAGAGAAGCTGCAAAAGGCGTTCTGGCCGCACGATGTACATCTGACCACGGTGAACTGCGCCGCCTGTCACAGCCTGCATCCGCAGTCGGATCCGGTCATCCGGCTGAACGAGCGCGAGCGCGTCGCGCTGTGCGTAGACTGTCACCGCCAGCAGCAGGATAACCCGGCGTTCGATCCGGCAGCGGTGACGCTGAAAATGCCGGGTAAGGAGCTGCGGCCATGAGTTGCTCCCGTCGACGTTTCATCGCCGGGCTGGGCGTCATGGCGCTCTCCGGCGGCGCCTTGCCGCGGGTGGTGGCCTCTGCCGTGACGCCGCAGGGCGTCCGGCTGGGCATGGTGTATGATGAAAATCGCTGCATCGGCTGTACCGCTTGCATGGAGGCCTGCCGTGAGGTTAACCGGGTGCCCGCCGGCGTATCACGTCTGGAGATCATCCGCAGCGAACCCATCGGCCAGTTTCCGTCGGTGAAATATCGCTTTTTCCGCCACTCCTGCCAGCACTGTGACGATGCGCCCTGCGTCAATGCCTGCCCGACCGGCGCATCGTTCCGCGACGTCGCCAGCGGCATTGTCGACGTCAATCCCGATCTGTGCGTCGGCTGTCAGTACTGCATCGCCGCCTGCCCCTATCGGGTGCGCTTCATTCACCTGCAGACCCGTACCGCCGATAAGTGCGACTTTTGTCGTAAAACCAACCTGAAGGCGGGTAAGGAGCCCGCTTGTGTGCTGGCCTGTCCGACCCGGGCGCTCACCTTTGGCGATCTTGACGATCCCACCAGCGCGGTGAGCCGCCTGCTGCGCGAACAGCCGAGCTACCGCTACAAGCTGGCGCTGGGCACCCGCCCGAAACTGTATCGCATTCCGTTCCGCTACGGGGAGGTGACCCCATGACATCGCCGTTTCATTTTCCGTCGCTGGTTTGGGATTGGCCCATCGCCATCGATCTGTTTCTGGTCAGCGTCTCTGCAGGTCTGGTCGCGCTGGCGGTCATGGCGCGCGGCTGGCGCGGAGAGCGCGCGGAGGCCAGCGCGGTGATGCGCGCCACGCTGTGGCTGGCGCCGCTGACGGTCATGCTGGGGCTGCTGATGCTGGCGCTGCATTTGGCGCGGCCGTGGATGTTCTGGAAGGTCAGCCTGCACTATAACCTGAGTTCGGTGCTCTCCGTGCGAGTGCTGCTGTTCCAGCTCTACCTGCCGCTGCTGCTGCTGTGGTTGGCGCTGTGGTTTACGCCATCGCTGATCGGGCTGCTGCAGCGGAGGCAGCCGAGCGCCCTGCGCCTGGCGGCGCCGCTGATGCGCCTACAGGGGCTGCGGCGTCCGCTGTCCATCATCCTGCTGATCCTGGCGCTGTTGCTAGGCATCTATAACGGCCTGCTGCTCTCGGCGCTGAAGTCCTACCCGATGCTGAACTCGCCCCTGCTGCCCGCGCTGTTCCTGTGCGCCGCGCTGAGCTGTGGCGTGGCGGTCGCCCTATTGGCCTCGCTGTGGCTGCACGGCGACGATGTGGCGCAGGAGCAGGCGCGTCTGCGCCGCATCGAGGCTCCCCTCGGGGGCGTGCTGCTGGCGCTGCTGCTGCTGTTTGTGCTGGGGCTGGCGCAGGGCGACGCGGCGAAGCAGCGGGCGCTGGCCACGCTGCTGGACGGCGGCTTCTGGAGCTGGTGGCTGTGGTTGGGCGTGGTCGGCATCGGCATTATCCTGCCCCTGCTGCTGCGCCTGGTGACGCGGGGCAGTCTGCGCCTGCGCATCCTTCTGGGGAGTGGGATAACGCTGTGCGGCCTGCTGCTGCTGCATCTGTTTATCCTGTACGCCGGGCAGCTGACGGTGGTCTGAGCCGGAGATGAGGCGAACCTACCCCCTAAGGAGCCGGTGTGCTGTGGTGGCCTGAACTGGGATTTATTGCCCTGCTGCTGGCGCTGTGCGTCAGCCTGCTGACGGCGCTGCTGAGCCTGGCGGGCGGCGCGCCGTGGGCGCAACGCCTACCCGCGCTGTGTCCACGGCGCTGGTCGCTGGCTCAGCTGGCGCTGACGGCGGCGGGATTTGCGCTGCTGCTGCTGGCGCTGCTGGCGGATGATTTCTCCCTGCGCTATGTCGCCCAGCACAGCCATTCCGCGCTGGCGCGCGGGCTAAAGCTGGCCGCCGCCTGGGGCGGCCACGAGGGGTCGCTGCTGCTGTGGCTGCTGTGCCTGGCGGGGTGGAGCGCCCTGTATGCCCAGTGCGCCCGCCGTCAGGCGGCGCAGGCGAACGCCTATACCCTAGGGCTGATGGCGTTGATCGTCGGCGCCTTTCTGCTGTTTATCGTCACCCTCGGCGATCCCTTCGCACGTCAGTTTCCCGCGCCGCCGGAGGGGCGCGATCTAAATCCGATGCTGCAGCACCCTGGGCTGATCTTCCATCCGCCGCTGCTCTATCTCGGCTATGGTGGGCTGGCCCTGTGCGCCGCCCGCCTGTTGGCCGGACTGCTGGCGCGCCAGACGGCGCAGGCGATGGCCGACGGCTGCTGGCGCTGGCTGCTGCCGGCCTGGGGGTGCCTGAGTGCCGGGATCATCTTGGGGTCATGGTGGGCCTACAGCGAACTGGGCTGGGGCGGGTTCTGGTTTTGGGATCCGGTGGAAAACGCCTCGCTGTTGCCCTGGCTGAGCGCGACGGCGCTGCTGCACAGCCTGAGTGTCACTCGGCGCAGCGGCGCGCTGGCGCACTGGTCGCTGCTGCTGGCGCTGACGTCGCTGATCTTTACCCTGATGGGTACGCTGATCGTGCGCTCCGGCGTTTTGCTGTCGGTGCATGCCTTCGCTCTGGACGAGGCGCGGGCGCTGGCGTTGTTGCTGCTGTTCGGTGGCCTTTCCGTCGGTGCCCTGATGCTGTACGCCCTGTATGCGGGGCGGCTGACGCCGGTGACAGCGTCGGTCTCCCTACCGCTGCTGGGGATCCTGTGGCTGTTCAGCGCCGCGGCGCTGATCGTGCTGATCGGAACGCTGTATCCCATGCTGTACGGCCTGCTGGGCTGGGGGCGGATTTCGGTGGGGGCGCCTTACTTTAACGGCGTACTGCTGCCGTTTGCGCTGCTGGCGCTGGCGCTGATGCTGTATGGCGGGCTGCGACGCAGGGTGGGGGCGGGGGGACGCCTGGCTCACCTGGGGGCGTTGCTGTGCGCGCTGGGGATCGGGCTGCACGCCGCCGGACAGCAGGAGCGCAGCGTGGCGCTGGCGCCCGGGCAGTCGGCGCAGCTGGGTGAGTACCGTTTTATCCTGCGGGAGGTGACGCAGTTTGCGCGCGGCAACTATACCGCCGAGCGTGGGGAGATTTGGGTGCAGCGGGCGGGAGAGACGGTGGCGCGCCTGTATCCGGAGCGGCGCCACTATCTGGCCCGCAACCAGCAGATGTTTGAGCCGGGCATCAGCTGGAGCTGGCGCGATGAATGGTACGCCCTGATGGCGGAAAAGCAGGGCGATCGCTATGCCCTGCGCCTGTACCTGCGCCAGGGGATACGCTGGATTTGGTGCGGCGGCGGTCTGATGATCGCCGGGGCGCTGCTGTGCCTGCGGGCGCGACGGAGGGAGCCATGAGGATCATCAGAGGGGGCTATGGGCGCTGCTGCTGCTGTGCGGGGCCGCGCGGGCGCAGGTGGTGGATGCGTGGGCGTTTCCTTCGCCCCAGGCGCGCGCCCAAGGGCTGGCCATCGCCGCCCAGCTGCGCTGTCCCCAGTGCCAGAATCAGAACCTGCTCGAGTCCAACTCGCCGGTGGCCGTGGCGATGCGCCATGAGGTGTTTCGCCGGGTGGCGCAGGGGCAGGATGAGGCGCAGATCGTCGATTTTATGGCGGCGCGCTACGGCGAGTTTGTGCGCTATCGACCCGCCGTCAATCGCCATACGGCACTGCTGTGGGGACTGCCGCCGCTGCTGCTGTTGATGATCGTCGTCGGGCTGTGGCGGAGGCGGCGATGAGCCTCTGGCGCGCGCTGCTGCTGCCGACGCTGGCGCTGAGCCTGGCACTGGCGGGCTATGGTCTGAGCGGACGGGCGGCATTGGTGCTGCAGGCGCAGCGTCTGCGCGACGATCCGCAGCGACTGTTTACCCCCCAGCAGCAGGCGGATCGTATGCTGGCGCAGCGCTGGGAGGCGGTGCGGGCGACACCCGAAAGCGGTGAGGCCTGGGCGGCGCTGGGGCAGCACTATCTGTGGCTGGGACAGAGTCGCGACGCTCTGCGCGCCTACGATCGGGCCATCGCGCTGCGCGCCGATAGCGCTGAGCTGTGGGCGGCGCGGGCCGCGGCGGGCTACTACGATGCCGGGCAGCAGATGACGCCGCAGGTGCAGGAGGATATCAGCATGGCGCTGCGTCTCGATCCCGGGGAGGTTTCCGCGCTGATGCTGCTGGCGGCGGATGCCTTTATGCTGGCGGACTACCCGCGGGCGATCGGGCTATGGCAGCGCCTGCTGGACGACGGATCTGCGCGGATCAACCGGCGTCAACTGATCGAGGCTATCACCACCGCCCGCATGATGCAGCGGCAGGGATAGCTACAGCGGGGGCTACGCGCAGCCCTTTGTCCCGCGGGGGCGGCGGGCGGTCAGTGGCCGGGTGGCTGTGACCTGGCTTTCGACCCAGCCGTCCTCCAGGCGGGTGCGCAGGGTATCGCCCGGAGCGACCTGCTCGCGGCGGCGCAGCAGCTGGCCGTCATCGCGCTGGGTCACGCTGAAGCCGCGCGCCAGCGTTGCCAGGGGGCTCATGCCCTCCAGGCGTGAGCACAGGGCGCCAAAGCGCTCCCGCCGGGCAGCCACGCTACGCTGCAGCTGACTTTCCAATCGGTGGCTGAGCAGCTGCAGGCGGTACTGCTGCTGGCGCAGGGTATGCGCCGGAGAGTGCTGTTGCAGGCGTTCACCGCCCAGGCGCCAGCGTCGCTCCGCCAGGCGTAGCCGGGTATCGATGGCCTCCTCCAGGCGGCGGCGTAGGCTAAGCAGTCGCGCCTGCTGGCGCGCCAGACGCAGCTGGGGGTGCTGTTGCTCCAGGCGGTGACGCAGCTGCTGTAGGCGCTGACGGCGGCGCGCGAGGGTATAATCCAACGCCATATCCAGCCGCTGACGCTGGCTCAGCAGACGGCGCAGCAGTTCGTCCCGGTTACGGCTGACCACTTCGGCCGCCGCCGAGGGGGTCGGCGCGCGCAGATCGGCGACAAAGTCGGCGATGCTGACGTCGGTCTCATGGCCGACGGCGCTGACGATGGGAATACGACTGGCGAAGATCGCCCGCGCGACCCGCTCGTCGTTAAAGCTCCACAGATCCTCCAACGATCCGCCGCCGCGTCCGACGATCAAGACGTCACACTCCGCCCGTTGGTTGGCGCGTTTGATGGCGCCAACCAACTGTGCCGGAGCCTCGGCGCCTTGCACCGCGCTGGGGTAGATCACCACCGGCAGGGCCGGATCGCGCCGGCGCAGCACATGCAGCACGTCGTGCAGCGCCGCACCGCTGGTGGAGGTGATCACCCCGACGCAGCGCGCCGGCGACGGCAGCGGCTGCTTGTGGCCGACGTCAAATAGCCCTTCGGCCTGCAGACGCTGCTTGAGCGCCTCGAACTGCTGCTGCAGCAGGCCGTCGCCCGCCGGCTGCATACTTTCGGCGATCAGCTGATAGTCGCCGCGCGGTTCGTACAGCGTGATACTGGCGCGCACCAGGACCTGCTGGCCATTCTGCGGACGAAAGGTGGCGCGGCGGTTGCTGTTGCGAAACATGGCGCAACGCACCTGTGCCTTGTCATCCTTGAGGGTGAAATACCAGTGGCCGGAGGCGGGCTGGGAAAGATTGGAGATTTCGGCCGACAGCCAAATCTGCCCCATCTCCAGCTCCAACAGCTGGCGCACGGTCTGATTTAACCGGCTGACGGTAAAGATGGTGGGGGTAACAGGCTGCGTCATGTGACCTAGATCAAACTTAAAATCATACTGTTAATTAGTCGATACTACATGCATGAACATGCATCGCAAGATATTTTTGAAAAAAATGCTGGAGGCAACCGATTCCGGCCTGTATAATGCCGCGGCAATATTAAATCTGGTTTGACCTTCCTCTCTGGTGAGATATTGCCCATGCTACGTATTGTTAAAGAAGCCCTGACGTTTGACGACGTTCTTTTAGTTCCTGCCCATTCTACCGTTCTGCCGAACACCGCCGAACTTGGCACTCAGCTGACTACCACTATTCGCCTGAACATTCCTATGCTGTCCGCCGCCATGGACACCGTCACCGAAGCGCGTCTGGCCATTGCGCTGGCGCAGGAAGGGGGGATTGGCTTTATCCATAAGAACATGTCCATCGAGCGCCAGGCCGAAGAAGTACGCCGGGTGAAAAAGCACGAATCCGGCGTGGTGACCGACCCGCAGACCGTGACGCCGAGCACCACCCTGCGCGAAGTGAAGGCCCTGACCGAGCGTAACGGCTTTGCCGGTTACCCGGTGGTGACGGAAGATAACCAGCTGGTGGGGATCATCACCGGCCGCGACGTGCGCTTCGTGACGGACCTGGAGCAGCCGGTCACCGCCGTGATGACGCCGAAAGAGCGTCTGGTGACGGTGAAAGAGGGCGAAGCCCGCGACGTGGTGCTGCAGCGCATGCACGAAAAGCGCGTAGAGAAGGCCTTGGTGGTAGACGATAGCTTCCACCTGCGCGGCATGATCACCGTGAAAGATTTCCAGAAGGCTGAGCGCAAGCCGAACGCCTGTAAGGATGAGCATGGCCGCCTGCGCGTCGGCGCCGCCGTCGGCGCCGGTGCCGGTAACGAAGAGCGCATCGCCGCGCTGGTCGAGGCCGGCGTCGATGTGCTGCTGATCGACTCCTCTCACGGTCACTCCGAAGGCGTGCTGCAGCGCATTCGCGAAACCCGCGCTAAATTCCCGCAGCTGCAGATCATCGGCGGTAACGTCGCCACCGCCGCCGGCGCCAAGGCACTGGCCGACGCCGGGGTGAACGCCGTCAAAGTGGGTATCGGACCGGGCTCAATCTGTACCACCCGTATCGTGACCGGCGTCGGTGTACCGCAGATCACCGCCGTCTCTGACGCCGTCGCCGCCTTGGAAGGGACCGGCATTCCGGTGATCGCCGATGGTGGTATCCGCTTCTCCGGCGACATCGCCAAGGCGCTGGCCGCCGGCGCCGCCTGCGTCATGGTCGGCTCCATGCTGGCCGGGACCGAAGAGTCTCCGGGGGAAATCGAGCTGTACCAGGGGCGCTCCTTTAAGTCCTACCGTGGCATGGGCTCGCTGGGCGCAATGTCTAAGGGCTCCTCCGACCGTTACTTCCAGAGCGATAACGCCGCCGATAAACTGGTGCCGGAAGGCATCGAAGGGCGCGTGGCCTATAAAGGCCGCCTGAAAGAGATCGTACACCAGCAGATGGGCGGCCTGCGCTCCTGCATGGGGCTGACCGGCTGCGCGACCATCGATGAGCTGCGCACCAAGGCGCAGTTCGTGCGTATCACCGGCTCCGGTATTCAGGAGAGCCACGTACACGACGTGACCATTACCAAAGAGTCACCGAATTACCGTCTGGGTTCCTAACCCGGCGAGCTGGGCCCGGCGCTGCGCCGGGCCCGCTGAGTTTGTACCGTTTTGCCCGATCAATTTGCCAATACAGAGCCCCTAATGACGCAAAATATTCATCAAGATCGTATCCTGATCCTGGATTTCGGTTCACAGTACACCCAGTTATTGGCCCGTCGCGTGCGTGAAATTGGCGTTTACTGCGAACTGTGGGCGTGGGATGTCAGCGAAGCGCAGATCCGCGAGTTCAACCCCAGCGGCATCATTCTGTCCGGCGGCCCGGAGAGCACTACCGAAGCCGGCAGCCCGCGTGCGCCGGAGTTTGTATTCCAGGCCGGCGTCCCGGTCCTGGGCGTCTGCTACGGAATGCAGACCATGGCCATGCAGCTGGGCGGTCGCGTGGAGAGCTCCACCGAGCGCGAGTTTGGCTATGCCAAGGTAGAAGTCACGGCGCCGGGTCGTCTGTTCGACGGCATTCAGGACGCCCTTAGCGCCAACGGTAACGCCGTGCTGGACGTGTGGATGAGCCACGGTGACAAAGTGACGGCGATCCCGTCTGACTTCACCACTGTCGCTAGCACCGAAACCTGCCCGTACGCCATTATGGCCAACGAAGAAAAACGCTTCTACGGCGTGCAGTTCCACCCGGAGGTTACCCATACCCATCAGGGCCAGCATGTGCTGCAGCGCTTCGTGTTGGAGATCTGCGGCTGCGCCGCGCTGTGGACCCCGGCCACCATCATTGAAGATGCCGTCGCCCGCATGCGTGAGCAGATCGGCGACGACGAGGTGATCCTCGGCCTGTCCGGCGGCGTGGACTCTTCTGTCACCGCGCTGCTGCTACATCGTGCCATCGGCAAGCGCCTGACCTGCGTCTTCGTGGACAACGGCCTGCTGCGCCTGAACGAAGCCGAGCAGGTGATGGACATGTTCGGCGATCGGTTCGGCCTGAACATCATTCACGTCAACGCCGAAGCGCGCTTCCTCTCGGCGCTGTCTGGCATCGCCGACCCGGAGGCCAAGCGCAAGACTATCGGCCGGGTCTTCGTCGAGGTATTCGATGAAGAGGCGACCAAGCTGCCCCAGGTCAAGTGGCTGGCGCAGGGCACCATCTACCCGGACGTGATCGAGTCCGCCGCCTCTGCCACCGGCAAGGCGCACGTGATCAAGTCGCACCACAACGTGGGCGGCTTGCCGGAGGAGATGAAGCTGGGTCTAGTCGAGCCGCTGAAAGAGCTGTTTAAGGATGAAGTGCGTAAGATCGGTCTGGAGCTGGGACTGCCGTACGACATGCTGTACCGCCACCCGTTCCCGGGGCCGGGCCTGGGCGTACGCGTGCTGGGTGAAGTGAAGAAAGAGTACTGCGACCTGCTGCGCCGCGCCGATGCCATCTTCATCGAAGAGCTGCACAAGGCCGACCTGTATCATAAGGTGAGCCAGGCGTTCACCGTCTTCCTGCCGGTACGTTCCGTCGGCGTGATGGGCGATGGCCGTAAGTATGACTGGGTGGTCTCCCTGCGTGCGGTGGAAACCATCGATTTTATGACCGCGCACTGGGCGCACCTGCCCTATGACTTCCTCGGCCGCGTCTCCAACCGCATCATCAACGAGGTCAACGGCATCTCCCGCGTGGTGTACGATATCTCCGGCAAGCCGCCGGCCACCATCGAGTGGGAATGATTTCGCGTCTGGCAACAGCCTGCACGTAAAAGCAGTAAAGTACCTCTAAGTCCGCGTAACTGCGGGCTTTTTTGTTTTTGTGTCTGGCACTTTCTGGCAGCTGTTGGCAACGGGAAGCACGGTTTTTTCAATGGAATTTTTGATGGTACTCTCTGATTTCGAATTCAGGTTTGAAAAAGTACCATGTGATAAATTTCGGTTGAGTTATGGTATTTGTTTTTTATAACTCAATTAAAAACAGAGAGTTAAATGACTTTTCTGAATTTTTTACAACATGGTATTTTTTGATGAAGGAAAACAATAAACCATGTTGACTGACACCAGGCTGCGTCACCTTAAGCCGAAGGAGAAACTCTATAAAGTTAATGACCGTGATGGTTTGTATGTTGCGGTCACTCCGGCTGGAACGATCTCATTTCGTTATAACTATTCAATAAACGGAAGACAGGAGACCGTTACTTTTGGCCGCTATGGTGTTGGAGGGATCACGCTTGCAGAAGCGCGTGAACGGCTC
This sequence comes from Edwardsiella sp. EA181011, assembly GCF_000800725.1. NCBI lineage: Bacteria > Pseudomonadati > Pseudomonadota > Gammaproteobacteria > Enterobacterales > Hafniaceae > Edwardsiella > Edwardsiella sp. EA181011. Next base: position 1,440,944 of record NZ_CP011364.1, read on the forward strand.
AATGAAGCCAAAAAAATGGTTGCCGATGGAAGATCGCCTGCGAGGGAAAAAGCCAGAGATAAAGCGCGTATCAAAGATGCGGAGACTTTTGGTGCGTGGGCTGAGAAATGGTTACGCGGTTATCAAATGGCTGAATCGACGCGTGATATGCGGCGTTCGGTATATCAAAGGGAGGTGAAGTCAAAATTTGCCCAGCAGAAACTGAGTGAGATTACGCATGAAGACTTACGCGCATTAACCGATAATATTGTCGAGAGAGGAGCACCGGCGACAGCTGTACACGCCAGAGAGATTGTATTGCAAGTCTATCGCTGGGCTATTGAGCGCGGTCAGAAGGTGGAGAATCCAGCTGATCTGGTACGTCCTGCAAGCATTGCAAAATTTGAACCTCGTGACAGGGCATTGACGGCAGGTGAAATCGGGTTGATGTACCGTTATATGGAATGTGTAGGCTCGACGCCATCAATCAGAGCCGCAGTTAAACTATTACTGTTAACGATGGTACGTAAAAGTGAGCTTACTAACGCGACCTGGGATGAGGTCAATTTTAGTGAAGCTGTATGGACGATACCAAAGGAGAGGATGAAACGACGCAATCCACATTTGGTTTTTCTTCCCCGACAGGCAATGGATATTTTGATTGCACTCAAAACCTTTGCCGGTAGCTCTGATTTTATTCTTCCTTCGCGCTACGCATTCCGATGCGCCAATGAGTAGCGCTACTTTAAACCGGGTTTTGACACTGACGTATCGCCTGGCTCAGAAAGAAGGGGAGTTGTTGCCTAAGTTTGGTCCCCATGACTTACGGCGTATAGCCAGCACCTTGCTACATGAGGCCGGGTACAATACTGACTGGATTGAGAAGAGCCTTGCTCATGAAAAAAAAGGGGTACGAGCTGTTTATAACAAGGCTGAATATCGTGAGCAGAGGGCTGAGATGCTACAAGATTGGGCGAATATGATTGATGAATGGACTAGTAAGTAGTTAACAATCAGTAAGTTAAGTGGATATGCTTCTTTTGTCTACGCTAGGAGAGTAATTTTAGCCGCTAAAATTTACTGAATCTTTACTGGTTTTATCTGGATTGCATAAAAAGGAAAAATAAGAGTGCCTGAGTTGTCTGTAATTATACAATGGATGAATCAATACCCTAAGACCGGCTGGCTATTGCTGTTTATCTATATTGTACTCGGTGTAGTTCGTCACAGAGTAATTAATGCTGAATCTGGTAGTGTCTTTCGTGGACTACTCAATCTTAGGAAGCGCCGGCTAGAGCAAATGCTTACACAGCCATATTTGAATAAAAATGCGGTCCGTCTGGCAAAGCGTGAGCTTCGTCAGCGCAGCCTTTATCGGCTCACAGGCTTGTATAATTATCGGCTGCAGGATTTGGCTGTAATAATGTGTGATCGTTATGGGTTGCGGGCTGGTTATCTCAAGCCGTGGCGTAACTGGCTCGAAGAACGGGATGGACGGATTGTGTTCAACAGGAAATGGCATTGTTTTCGCTGGCGTCTTTTTCTGGCAGGTCAGATTGCAAACGCAGTTCTACTGATAGTATTCATTATCTATATAGTTTCTCATGCTTCGGCCGAAATGGTCGCACCGTTTATGATGCTCTTCATACTTGTATGGTGGTTTCCGTGGCTAATGGTGACCTTGGTACCCGCCCCTAGGTGGACTCGCGAAATGGAAGTCTATCTGGAGAAATTTAACGGTGAACAGACCATGGTCTAGGAGTATCCATTATTGCCATGCATTTTAGAGAAGCATCGTCTTCTTATCATTTCCGGGCCTCCGGGTGTAGGCAAAACGATATTGGCCGAGATGCTTTGCTACACCTTCCTGAGTGAGCAGTGGGAGCTCGTTCCCATCCGTAGTCTGGAGGACGGCTTCGCTGCTATTGCCGACAGCAAAAAGCAGGTATTCCTATTCGACGACTTTTTGGGAAAGGTTGCTCTTGACCGGCAAGCTTTGGCGTACAAAAATTCTGATTTGGCGCGGTTCATGAGCCGAGTACGTCGCTCACCCAATGCCCGTTTTATTCTGACGACGCGGGCGTACATCTTTGAGGAAGCCCGGAGGGTTTCAGAACATCTTGGCGATCAGCGCCTCGATGTAACGAAGTATGTACTCGATGTTGGTGTCTATACACGCCAGATCAAGGCACGGATTCTTTACAATCATCTTCTCGTCTCAGAGACACCTCAGCCGTATATCCGGGCCCTATTGGAAAGCAATAAGCTTGGGGAAATTGTTGATCATAAGAACTATAACCCACGTGTTATCGAGGCCATGACAGACGCATTTCGTGTCCGCGATATTGAACCTGCCAACTACCCTGCAGATTTTATCGACGCGCTGAATAATCCTCGCCAGATTTGGGACACCGCCTTCCGCACACACATCGATCATCGGTGCAGGCACCTTTTGATAGCGATGTTTTTTCTGGCGGAGTATGGGGTATCCTTGGTGACCCTTCGCTCATCTTTTGAGCCCTTACATACAGCGATGAGCAGAACCTACGGCTTAGCGCACGGGCCTAAGGATTTCGAAGAGGCCCTTCGTATCCTAGAAGGGGTTGTACGCCGGAACCGCCGAAATTTCCGGGATGGGGTTGTAAGCGGCAAGCCGCCAAAATTTTGTATATTCCGCCGAAAGCGGGTGATGGATCTGGCGTGTAGGGGTAGTGACCGGGTAGCAGCGATAGCTGCCAACTTTTCTTTCCTGTGGATCACCGGAACTGCTGAAAGCTGGTTTCAGACCAGTGAAGTGAGGTTTAAATGTTGATTTCTTCGTCGTCTCAAAAACTACATCTGCCTCCGAACGCTCAGGTTCGCCGGCGAGGATAACGGAACTGATAAAAAGAAGGCCTGTCAGCGTAGCTGTGGTGAGTATGGCCAACAAACTGGCGCGGACTGTATGGGCTATCACAGCCCATGGCCGTAAATACGATAAAAATCATGTCAGTATCAGGCCGTATTAATCGCTGATATCGATAAAAATCAACGCTTACAAATGGTGCATGCTGAAAGGTTGCTATGGTGGCCAGAGTTATGATCAAGACAGGTAAGACCGTGACTTGCTAAACCTGAAGGGCATCCAGAGCTTAAAGCTCGTAATGGGAATAAGGGGCAAGTCAGCGAATCTCATAGTGGCCCGCAGCTCTGGCTGTGTTAAGGCCGGATATAGAGCTGCAACCTACCTGACAAAGTCAAAACAATGGACGCCTTGCAAAACGGGATGCGTTCATATAGATGCCCTGAACGAATACTGCCGCAATGGCTGGGTGGAGATCGACAATAACCTGTGTGAAAACGCCCTCCGGGTGGTTGCGCTGGGGCGTCGTAACTACATGTTCTTCGGCTCTGATGGTGGTGGCGACAGTGCAACAGTGATGTACAGCCTGATAGGTAGCTGCAAACTTAACGGCATCGAGCTGGAAACGAGGCTACGTCACGTGATCAGTGTCATCAACACCTGGCCTGCCAACCGCGTGAAAGAGCTGTTGCTCTGGAACGTTACTCTCTCTGTAAACTAATTTTTACCCCACGTCCTTCACGGTGCGCTTACGTTCGAATAAACCAGTTCAATCAAGGTAAATGGTTGCACACTTTGCCTGAAGCAGCTAGATGACCAGCAGGGGGAGTGCGCACGGGTAATAAACACACTGGTGCGTGATAAGAGGGCGAAGCTCATGCTTCGCCCTCTTATTTAATCTTCCAGGGACACCACATCGACCATCAAAAGCTTCCTTATTCCGTACAGCCTGGCCTTACAGGCGTCCGGCGGACACCCGAAACCGGTAATAAGATTTTCCCAGTACATACGCCGGATTTTGCTGATTTGCGGGTAACTGACTGGAATTACTCTGTTGTTCGATTATTATTGCCACGCAGTCTGACAACATACTTATTACTAAGGTAAGATTATGGCTCGAACCCTGCTTCGCTCCCGCGATGGCCACGGCGCCAGTGTTTCATTTTCAGAGCTGCTTTTCGATCTGATTTATGTTTTTGCAGTGACCCAGCTTTCTCACTACCTGCTACATCACCTGACGCTGACAGGAGCCCTGCAAACGCTGGTGCTGTGGTTCGCTGTCTGGCTCGCCTGGCAATATACCGCCTGGGTCACTAACTGGTTCGATCCTGATACTCGCCAGATCCGCTTACTGCTTTTCGCCATTATGCTCCTGGGGCTATTTGCGGCGGCGGCCCTGCCAGAAGCTTTTGGTGAACGCGGAATGGTTTTCGCGCTTTCGTTTGCCGCTATTCAGGTAGGCCGCTCGTTGGTCATCCTGCGTTTACTGGGTCGGGATAATCCGTTAAGGAAGAATTTTCAACGGATCCTGGGCTGGCTTTGCATCTCAGCGCTTTTCTGGATCATCGGGGGTTTTACTGAAGGTCACGCCAGGTTGGCTCTGTGGGCCGTTGCGGTGCTGTGCGAATACCTTTCACCCATGTTCGGGTTCCGTCTGCCAGGACTGGGGCGTTCGGACAGCAATCAGGAATGGACTATCGAAGGTCATCATTTAGCCGAACGTTGCCAGCTGTTTGTGATTGTCGCACTAGGTGAAACAATTCTTATCACGGGAGCCACACTAAGTGAGCTTGAGTTTTGGAGTCTCCCCATCGTCATTGCTGCACTGGTTGCCTTTGTCGGTAGCCTGGCGATGTGGTGGGTTTATTTCGATACCAGCAGCAAAACAGGAAGTCATGCCATTACTCATTCGAAAAATCCCGGTCAAATGGGAGCCTGGTTCCACTATATTCATGTCGTGCTGGTTGGGGCAATTATTGTCTGCGCAGTGGCTAATGAACAAGTGATTGCGCACCCCGACGAGCGCATACAGTCCGTAACCGCCGTCGTGTTAATCCTCGGCCCCGCTATTTATATTCTGGCTAACGTTGTGTATAAGCGCATCATTCACGGCAGATTCCCACTGTCGCACCTTATTGGCCTGATTGCCTTTATCGTGTTGTTCCCGCTGGCGTTTCACACGGATTTACTGATGGTTAGCGGTTTAACGACGGTGATTCTGGTAGTGATTGGCATCTGGGAAAGCCTTTCCCGTGACAAAATAACAACGGGTTCATAGGTCTAAAGTCGCCAAATCAAGGTTATCCAGGTACATCAAAGACTGGGCAGCGAGGCAGTTCGAGGGGGATTCACTGAAACTGCACTGCTCTGTCACTCATCCACACTGGTACGGGTTGACGCTGCTGCCCATGGATGGCGTGGTCTGGCGAACGCCAGAAACTCCTTAGAATTATGCCTCCTTCCCGCGACAGACTTATGCCAGCCAGACAGCACCTTATCCGCAGATAAAAATGGTCTACCAGATAGAGCTGAGCAGCCATCTGCTGACGGCCGCCGCCTTTCGTGCGTTGAAGGAAAGCGAATAGGTTCTTTGTAAGCGCACCACCAAGGCTACCTCACAGGCAGAGATTTGATATTATAACGTTAATAATAACTGATTGAAAATCCTAACCATCAAGAAGTGCCGGATCTGCATCAGGAAAATCCTCTATGACAGTTTTTTCCGCAGTGGTTACGTAACCGGTGTCATTAATGAATTGAGCAAATTGTTTATTTGTTACAGGGGTAATATCAATCCAAAACCCATGAACATGCTTAGGCCTGACCGGCCGCTCCTCCGGATAATGCAGGTTGGATCCCATATTGAACTCGCCATCGTTTATCCTGCGCATATTGTCGTATGAATGAGGTACAGCTTTTTTCATAAGTAAATCCTACATGTTTCAAATGGGAGTAAAATAAATAATTTTGCAAAATGTCGGTTCCTCTAAGGAATACCCCACAGTTCAGCAAGATAACATAAACCTGACAATACCACTGATACGCTAAACGACAACAGCAGGAAATATCTGAGCGGGTACCGAGTGCTAAGGGGAGGAATTTTCAGAGAGTCGTCAACTGTATGGTTCAGGGTAAAACTGCACAGAGCTGCAGCAAACATCATCATCCCTGCGACAGCGTATGAAATTTTTTCACACAGTATGGCCTGTCTGAAGAAAAGTACCGCAATTGTAAGTGCTAAAAAAGTGGTTCTGGCCCAGGCAAGAGAGGTGCGTTCTGGTTGCAGTCCGGGATCGCGCATGATTATTTCACCATCATGCCATAAAAATCATATACATAATGACTACAGCAATGGCCAGCAGCCAGACGGATAATATTGGTAATAACTTCGAATAAGATAAGTCATCATCGTGGCGCATTGCCTTTTCATTTTGTTTCCAGCGTCTCCAGGCCATGCTTCCCAGAGCGATTGCTCCGAGCGTCAACATCGAAGGCAGCAAATAACTAGCAAGATATGAATCTGTGTGGCTGGTAAGTTGTTGAATACCAACAGCTCCTGCCAGCAGTGCCAACGCTGTACGGATCCATGCCAGGAAGGTGCGTTCGTTTGCGAGAGAAAACCGATAATCTGGACGTTTACCTCGTTGCCACCATTTTGTGGGGGAAGAACCGTTATTTTTTTGCATATTCTTATCTGCCCGTTTGAGAGCTAATCTTATATACTGCAGGAAAGGAACTAATCATCTTTACTGCTCAAATCAATGGAGTGCTGGATAATGAATGGGGCTTCTGTAAAATGAACGAAATTTACGAGTCACCCCTTATTCCTATAGCCACAACGTTCAGGTAAGATTTAATTCCCAATCAGTTTTTTATGCCATCCTGCATACTGTTGTTTTTATAAAGTGTGGGATCAGGCTGAAATGCCGTTGGTTGGCTATATTTTTCTGCCTCCTGTTGCCATATTTCCTTCATTTTTGATAGAATTTCCGGATTCTGGCTTGCTAAATCTGTGGATTCGGAAAAGTCTTTTTCGGTATCAAATAATTCCCATTTGTCCTGAGAGAAATCGGTATTTACGTCATGCATGGCAACCGCACGCCATTTTCCCCAGGTAATAGCGCGTTGTCCACGCAACTCGAAGTACTGGATATCGCGAGTTTTCGCCATATCGGAATTTAATGTATCAAGTATAGATTTTCCTGCAATCGGTAGTTGCTTTTGGCCGTCCACAGAAGCAGAAAATTTTGTTCCTGTTGCCTGTAGAATGGTTGGTGCCAAATCAATGATGTTGACATATTGATGCCGAATAATTCCCGGGTTATCAATATGCTGAGGCCAGGAAATAATTAATGGAGTCCTGACTCCACCTAAATATGGCCAGAGTTTATATCTGCGGAATGGTGTAGTACCGGCATAGGCCCATGGGCGTTGATACAGCATATATGTAGAAGCGCTGCCGGCTTCGTCAAGACGTTTATCCATTTCCTCAACCGGCATTTTATCATTATAGGCGACCTGGAAACCCCCATGTGGCCCTCCTTCGGAAGCGGCTCCATTATCGGTTAAAAATACGATCATTGTATTATCATACTGACCCGTTTTTTTAAGCGTATCGATTATCCGACCAATCTCATGATCGGTATGGGTTAGGAAACCGGCGTAGGTTTCCATAAACTTTGAATAGACTCTTTTTTCAGTTGGATTTAAAGAGGCCCAGGCTGCATCGCCATTTTCTCTCGGTGGTAATTTGGTATTGGTAGGGATGATGCCCATTTTTATCTGTCGTTCGTAACGTTGGCGCCGTAGCTCGTCCCAACCTTGTGAGTATAACCCTTTATATTGCTGAATATAGGTGTCAGGTACCTGATAAGGTGCATGAGCAGCTCCGAATGCCAGGTATACAAGTTTGGGCTTTTTTGCATCTTTTGTTATAGCATCAATCGCGTGATTAACAATATCGGTAGAAAAATGGTAACCGCTCGGGTGTTCAACTTTAGGTAAAACTGTATTATTTTCTACCAGGTCCGGATGATATTGGTCAGAGTGGCCACTTAAAAAACCGTAAAAATAGTCAAACCCGCGTTGCCGTGGATAAAAGGGTTTATTCCGCTCTGTATTGTCTTTGTATAAAGGAGCCATATGCCATTTACCAAATGCATAAGTTGAATACCCGTCGGCCTTAAGTACTTGCGCTATATTCTGCGCGTTCAGCGGTATTTCTCCACTGTCAGACGGCCCTGATCCCAGTGGGACCTTTTGCGATGGTGTTGGCTTTCCTTTCGGTGGGAGGTCAGCCATATTGACCGTATGGTTGTTTCGACCGGTCAGTAGGGAGGCTCGTGATGGCGAGCACATAGCTTTCGTATCGAATTGATTATACCTGACGCCTGAGCTGGCCAGGGCGTTGATATTTGGGGTTTTAATTTCTGAACCAAAGGCTCCAAGGTCAGCAAAACCGACATCATCAAGTACAATAAGTAGCACATTCACCTTTTCATTCGGAGCCGTGTGTGAGGCAGCGAGAGCGGAAGGCGTAGCTGCGAGGGCTGCAAGGACAAACGCGCCGACCACGGTTATCCGGGTACGTTGAATTAGTTGATCTGTCAATGATTGCTGGCACGATTTGTGGGTAGAGGAGGCTTGTTTCATATTTTTCTCCTTATATTTCATTGTATAACTGGTTTATGTATTACATTGATCTCTCTGAATGTATCCGAAGCTATTCATGATGCTCGATTGAGAAAAGTTTTTTGTAATTTTTGTTTCTAAATTTAAATTCAGTGAGAATTAAATATTTCATATAATAATATGAGTCAACGCTGTTGTGAGCATAAAGTGATGTATGTCACGCTTTATGCGGAAAACATTCAGTCTCTTGCTTGCTTAAAGTTGTTTGGGTCGCTGCAATGGCCGATGCAGTATGCATGACGTTAGCAGGGGGAAGGTGTAGATTTAACTGGTATGCCATAAATCTCATATAGGGATCTATGTGACTGAAAATGGCCTTATATCCGGGACATAGGTGGTTATGCCAGCCTCTGCTCGTTTTGTGGATACGGTGCTTTGGGCATCCTCCCTGGCAGGCAAAACGCCACTGACAGCGCTCACATTCGGCTGACAGCTGATTTTTTGCCAGTCCAAATTTGCGCTGCTGTTTGCCGTTCGCCATCTGGACCAGATTATCATGGTGTAAGTTACCCAGTCGGTGCGAGGGATAGACATAATGATCGCAGCTATAAACGTCTCCATTTTGCTCGACAACAAGCCCTTTGCCGCAGGATGAGCGCATAACGCATAGCGAGGGTTGTTCACCAGCCCAGGCGGCCAGAGCATTGTCGAATAGCTGAATAAATACGCGACCAACGTCGTGGCGCACCCAATAGTCAAAAATAGTATTGATAAAATAACCGTACTGTCCTCCCGATACGGACCACTCTGTAACCATCCCTCCGGATAATGTTTGTGGATAAAGAAGCTCTCCGAACTTTTCAGCGTCGGGACGCTGTTCCACTGCCGGGATAAACTGAATGAATTCGGCTTTCAGCTCTTGGGTTAAAAATTTATATATTTCAATGGGGTGACTGGATGTGATGTTATTGACGACCGTTAATACGTTAACTTCAACCCGGTGGCGCTGAAGCGCATCCATCGCCTTGATGACTTTATTAAACACCGATTTATTGCTGTTTGATTTACGGTACTGATCGTGAAGCCACTCCGGGCCATCGATAGAAAGACCTACGAGGAATTTGTGCTGGGCAAAAAAAGAAGCCCATTCGTCATCGATGAGTACCCCATTGCTCTGAAAGCTGTTGGAGATCGTTTTTCCTTTTGCATACTTCTGTTGCAGCATGAGCGCTTTCTTATAGAATTCTATTCCCGCCAGCGTGGGTTCCCCCCCTGCCAGGTGAACTCGATCTCGGACATCGGGTTAGCTTCAATGTACTGGCGTACGTAGGCTTCCAGCGTTGCATCGTCCATATGTCTTTGTTCCTTACATGTCTTTACTAATCCCTTTTTTGCAGAATAAAAGCAGTAATCACAGGCGATATTGCATTGATAGCTAACGGGTTTAGCCATCAAATGAAAAGGGCGATTCATATAACCTCCGGACCAATTTCTGCATCAGTAATAGTGATGTTGATCACTTTTGCAGCATCCAATTTTGACTTTACGTATAAACAGTAGAAATAATGATTTCATGACTTTAATTTGTATGTGAAATATAAACTACATTTGGTTAATACCAGAGGTTTTTATGAGTAAACTGTTCGCTGGGGCACAAAATCTGGGCAAATCATTCATGTTGCCCATTGCTATCTTACCTGCTGCCGGTCTGCTGCTAGGGTTTGGTGGCGTTTTCACCAATCCGGTAACGATCGAAACTTACCCCATTCTGGACAACCATATTGTTCAGATGATTTTCACCGTAATGAAACTCTGCGGCAGCGTGGTATTCGATAACCTCGCACTTTTGTTTGCCGTGGGGATTGCCGTTGGTATGGCGCGAAGCGATAAAGGAACCGCAGGGCTAGCCGCGGTTCTGAGCTTTCTCGTTATGAACAAAGCAATCAATGTGCTGCTATTGTTGAGTGGCAAACTGGCCAGTGAAAATATGAACGCGGTAGGCCAAACTAGTGTTCTGGGTATTACCACTCTGCAAACGGGTGTGATGGGCGGAGTGATGAGCGGCCTGCTTGCCTGGTGGGTACAAAAGCGTTTTGGCAAAACCGAGCTACCGAACATGCTGGCATTCTTTAGCGGCTCGCGATTTGTACCTATTGTCACTTCTTTTTTCGCTATTTTTCTGGGTGCTGCGTTATTCTGGGCGTGGCCGCCGGTCCAGGCCGGGATCACTCATTTAGGTGGGCTGGTGGAACGGACTGGCTACGTCGGAACTTTGTTCTACGGCATGATTCTGAAGTGCCTTATCCCGTTAGGACTGCATCATCTCTTTTATCTGCCATTCTGGCTGACAAGTGTCGGAGGAGAGGTGATGGTAAATGGTCATCTTGTGCAGGGCACGCAAAAAATATTCTTTGCGCAGTTGGCTGATCCCAGTGTAACCCAATACTACATTGGCGTTTCCCGTTTTATGGCCGGAAGATTCGCCGACTTCATGTTCGGATTACCAGGCGCCGCGCTCGCCATTTATCAATCTTCTCGCCCTGAAAACCGTAAACGCGTCGCCAGCCTGATGTTGTCCGCTGCTTTGACGGCATTCGTGACGGGGATCACTGAGCCTCTGGAGTTTGCCTTCATGTTTTGTGCACCACTTCTTTTCGGTGTGCATATCGTCCTTACTGGCGTAGCGTTTATGTTTACACATATTCTGCAAATAACGGTAGGCCAGACTTTCTCCGGGGGATTAATTGATTTCCTCTTATTCGGCGTGCTCCAGGGGAACGCGAAAACTAACTGGTTACTAATGCTGCCGCTCGGTGCCGTCATGTTCTGCTTGTATTACTTTAGCTTCCGTTTCCTCATCTCATGGCGCCAGTTAAAAACGCCCGGGCGTGAGGATGATACTAACGCTGTGATGACGGAGGAAAGCGGTGTTTCGACACAGGGTCAACGAGCTGCAGGCATCGTGGAAGCGCTGGGAGGGAAAAATAATATCGTCGATGTCGACTGCTGTGCAACCAGATTACGTGTGATCGTTAAAGATCCAAACTATGTGAAAGTTGATGATTTTAAACGGTTGGGGAGCAAGGGCGCTTTTGTAAAAGGTGAAGGGGTGCAGGTGGTCTACGGACCTCATGTCACGCTGATTAAGAACGAAGTTGAAGAATTTATTGGTTTGTAAGCAGGAATAAATTATGAAAGCCGTTATGTTGATTTTTGACACACTGACTCGCCATCATCTCGCACCCTATGGGGGCGAGGCGATCACGCCGAATTTTACTCGTCTGGCGGCGGAGTCGGTACAGTTTGATAACTTTTATGTCGGCAGTATGCCATGCATGCCTGCGCGGCGGGAATTGCATACCGGACGTTACAATTTTATGCACCGGAGCTGGGGCCCGCTGGAACCGTTTGATTTTTCAGTCATGGAGGCATTACATCAGGCTGGGATTCATTCCCATCTTGTCACAGACCATAAACACTATTGGCGCGACGGCGGTGCCACCTACCATACACGATACTCGACTTTTGAATTTATCCGTGGTCAGGAGGGGGATAACTGGATAGGGCAGGTAGAAAAGCCCGAAGTTAACTGGCAAGGGGCAGAGGATGAGGAAACCCGCTGCCGCAGAACCGTCAGAATGACGCAGGACTTGATTAATCGGTCCGCGATGCCCAGACAGGAAGACCACTATACCCACCGGACCATTGGTGCCGGCATGGAGTTCCTTCAGCGGAACCAGAACCAGGAAAACTGGTTCCTGCAGATTGAATGCTTTGACCCTCATGAACCCTTTTTCGTGCCGGAAAAGTATCTGACTCAGTACGACTGTAAGCAGGAAGATTTTAACGGTTGGGTACCTTATTATTGTGATGCTCCCGGCGGACCGGCGGATGACAAAACAAAGAAATTCTATCAAGCCTTGATCACCATGTGCGATGACTACCTTGGTCAGGTGATGGATAAAATGAAAGAATTAAACCTCTGGGAGGATACCTTACTTATTGTCTGTACCGACCACGGTTTTTTACTAGGTGAGCACCAGTGGTGGGGGAAAAATATTATGCCGGTCTATAACGAGATTGCTAATACCCCTTTCTTTATTCGTGATCCACGTAATGATGTACGGGGTGTACGGAAAGATATTTTGGCTCAAACCATTGATATTCCTGCTACTTTGCTGGATTATTTCAATATCACTCAGCCCAAAACGATGACCGGTAGATCTTTACTTCCGGCGATAGAGAAAAATGAGTTGATCCGTGATTACGCTCTCTATGGTTATTTTGGTGGACATATCAATATCACTGATGGTGATTATGTTTATATGCGCTGCTCGCGTGATAAAGGGAAGGGGTCGCTTTATGAATATACGTTGATGCCGACTCGTATCGACAGTCCGTTCAAACTTTCCGAGTTGCGCGAAATTACTATCCATCCGGGCTTTAATTTTACCCAAGGGGCCCAGGTAATGAAAATTCCTGCTTCATTCAGCTACCTTAATCCGTGGCGTTTCGGTGATAAATTATTCGATCTGAAAAACGATCCCGCCCAGAAGCGGGCTCTTAACGATGTAGATAAAACGCTTTATTATATGCAGGCAATGGTTTCGTTAATGAAAGAGCATGATGCGCCGGATGAGCTATATCAACGTTTCGAGCTGGAACCAATTTCGCGCTCGCGTGAGCTGGCATTTGCCGTACGCAGAAATGAGCAATACAGGTTCCAGGATTCTTCACTGCGTTGTACCGATCCGGGGGTTAAGGAGGCTCTATCATTTATTTCCGCGGCCAGCAGGGAACAAGGGAAAAAACTGTCAGATATCGAAGCGTTATTTTTTGAGGGGAAAGTCATAACTGAGCAGGATATTTTCAAACTGATTGATACGTTTTTCTCCGGGGACCGACATAAGGCGCTGATGTATCAGGTTCGTTTACTTTTACGTACCGAATAGGGCGAGCCAGATGCAAAAATGGATACTTGAGAATAACTGTTTCAGGGTGATGGTTAGCGCGCAAGGCAGCGAGCTTTGCAGCGTATGGGATAAACAACGGGAAAGAGAATGGATCTGGCAGCCCAGGCAAGGCGTATGGAACAACTCTGCGACCTGTCTCTTTCCCGTGGTGGGCAGACTTATCCATAACGGATGGCGGCAGAATGACCGTTTTTTTACACTACCTGCACACGGTTTTTTGCGCGATCAGGTTTTCTCCTGTGTTCATCAGCATGATACACAGCTGGCGCTCACCGCGAGCGCCAGCGAAGAAACACGCCTTATCTGGCCGTGGAGTTGGCGGGTGGATAGCTATTGGGAACTGGATGAGCAAGGCGTTCAACTTTGCTTTACAGTCCAGAATGAAGATACGATACCTTTTGCCTACTCTATGGGGTGGCATCCTGGTTTTAACTTGCCTATTTCGTCACAGCCCGGTTGGCAGGTTAATTTCGCTGGAAAACAGGTTGTTGGTCCGCTGCCGACACAAGATCGCACATTATCAATTCCGCACCCTGAGCCGGGAACCATGGCATTTCCGCTGACAGCGGAGTGCTTTCATCGCGGCGCTGTCTATTTTGGCTCCTGCCGCACCGTATGTGTAAACAACCCGATGGGAAAAACGGTGTTACGTCTGGAGTCGAAAAATTTTGACTGGCTCGCCTTATGGAACGTACCTGACGTCGATTTTTTATGCGTAGAACCGTTGGCGGGAACGACTGATGATCCGGACTTTTCCGGCCAGGTCGATACCAAACGGGGTATTCGCTGGCTGGAACCAGACGAGAGCTGTATGTTTAAGGTATCCCTCAGGTTTGATATAGACGTATAGCGTCAAAATTGGCAAAATGGCTAGGGCTATTTTTTCAACAGGATCTGGGCTATATGGGCGTAAATAAAGAAAATGTACGAATATATATTAGCAATATTCTTAATGGTCTGAAGCAATCAGACCGACAAATAGCCGAGTTTATTCTTCAAAACCCGGCTCAATTTGCCCAAATGCCGGTAAAGAAACTTGCTGAGCAAATTGCCCTTAGCGAGGCAACAATAGTTCGTTTTTGTAAAAAAATTGGTTATAGCGGTCTTTTGAACCTAAAAAGCGATTTAAAGAGGGAGCTGCTTGCTGAGAATGATTTATCATTACCTTCATCCCCTGATATTTACCTTAATGATTCACGAATTGATGTCGCCTATAAAATTGCGCTGACTGTTGATACAACCCTTAAAGAAACCATTGGCCTATTAGATATGAAGGTTGTGAAACCCGTGGTGGAAAGGTTACTACAAGCAAGCCGTGTAATTTTTGTCGGGTTTGGCGCGTCGGGTTTATCAGCTCTTGAGGCCAGAGATAAGATGAATCGTCTAGGGGTCGAGTCCGAGGCTTATATAGATCGGTTTACTATCACACTTAAGCTTGCCAATTTAAAACAAGACGATATTGTACTTGCGTTTTCTCATTCGGGAGAAACTCCGGAGGTGGTAAATGCTTTCCGGTTGGCTCAAAAGGCTTTAGCTTATCGGCTGGCGATAACCCACAATACTACTTCTCCGCTTGCAGAGTTGGCCAGCACTATTCTACTCACCAGTGGAACGGAAGGTCCTTTGCAAGGAGATTCAATCACAACCAGGGCTTCCCAACTTTTTATTATTGAGTTCCTTTGTACGGAAATTACTCGCTACAGATTTCGGGAAAGTGCTTCTATGGGACTGTCAATCAAAGAACTCCTTATTAAAGAAAGGATAAAACATACTTCATCCGAATAATGTGTGGCTTCTTATTGAGTTAGTGACCTGTAAAAATGTAGCTGAGACGATATAGCTAAGGGGCAGGGTATCGCTAAGAGGAAAACAGCCGGTAAATATACCGGCTGTTTTTGACCAGGCTATTAGTCTTTCGTTTCTATACCATCTTCCATTCGGTTAAATATATAGAAGAACGGCACAGGATCGATAACTGGTGGATTACTGTATTTTTGTGCTTCCTGTGGCACTGTTGCAAATAGTCGGTAGTGATAAACTTTTTGCTGACGAAGCTGCACATGAACCCATTCAAAGGCCGGCATTTTCAGCGTGACATCATTCTGTGGGCGGTACGCTGGTACTGCAAATACGGTATCAGTTACCGTGAGCTGCAGGAAATGCTGGCCGAACGTGGTGTGAATGTCGATCACTCCACTATTTATCGCTGGGTTCAGCGTTATGCGCCTGAAATGGAAAAACGTCTGCGTTGGTACTGGCATAACCCTTCCGAGCTTTGCCCATGGCACATGGATGAAACCTACGTGAAGGTCAATGGCCGCTGGGCGTATCTGTACCGGGCCGTCGACAACAGGGGCCGCACTGTCGATTTTTATCTCTCCTCCCGCCGTAACAGCAAAGCTGCATACCGGTTTCTAGGAAAAATATTAAACAACGTGAAGAAGTGGCAGATCCCGCGATTCATAAACACGGATAAAGCGCCCACCTATGGCCGTGCGCTAGCCCTGCTCAAACGTGAAGGTCGATGTCCGTCTGACATTGAGCACCGACAGATTAAGTACCGGAATAACGTCATTGAATGTGATCATGGCAAACTGAAAAGGATAATCGGCGCCACGCTGGGATTTAAATCAATGAAGACGGCTTACGCCACAATCAAAGGTATTGAGGTGATGCGTGCACTACGCAAAGGCCAGGCCTCAGCATTTTATTATGGTGATCCCTTGGGCGAAATGCGTCTGGTAAGCAGAGTTTTTGAAATGTAAGATCTTTCAATCAGACAAAAGGCTGCCTCATCGTTAACTTTGCAACAGTGCTCTCCTACCCACGCCTGGCGAGTTCATGCACTACATGGAAGTGCGGCAAGCTGTGGCTGGGATACGTGGAGCTCATCTCTTCGACGAGTTCGATCACTTGGGTGCTTATCTTAAGAAGAATTGTTTCGATCAGGATATTGTCGAGCAGCTGAAGGAAGGGAAAGCGAACATGCTTGTCTGGGATGGCATGAGTGACATCGTTGACAGAAGCTTCGAGGGTGAAGAGTGGGAAAGCAGACCGTTCCCAAGGCAGGAGTTCCCAGAGGAGGTGCTGAAGCTGCTTGGAGCACTCGATAGTACCCGAGCTAGCGGCTGGCTTTCAGCAGAGAGTCATATCCGTGACCTAGGAGAGGAAGGCCGGAATAATCTGGCCAAGATGCTGTTCGACCTTCGAAAAACACTGATTCAGCATCCCGTTCGTTACTTTGTTCTGGGCGGGGACGGTGTACCGCTCTTCGTTTGGCTTCAACGGTATGGCCATCCAATTGACTGGACTAAGGCCAGCGCAGTTGCGTTGAGCGCCAAGGCTACTAACGTCATTGGCGTTGTGGCTGAAGTCAGTGCCGATGGTACTTATGTCCAAGCGCGGTCTTTCAAAATTTACATACCGACGGAGCAAACGGCAGAAAACGTCCACATTTATTATGAAGACGCGGTGAGAATGGCTAACCCTGTACGTACAGTCAATCTAGACCGGGGAAAACAAATCTCCCCTAGTCGCAAGAGCTTAAAAATTGGCCGTAATGTACCTTGTCCATGTGGCAGTGGCATGAAATACAAGAGGTGTCATGGTCGGTAAAATGTGTCCGCATAGCTGACTACAATCTGCTTAGTAGTTCAAATGGAGGTTGTGCATGATTTTATGTAATATACTGATTTTTATATGTTAAATTAAATATCAAATGCATGTTATGCGAGAATCTTCTCAGCATAGCTGTATAAACGTCGATGAGCAGAAAAATAAAAAAATCTCCGCATGGTATAGATTGTGGTATCGAGAAAGATCAATTTTCTAACTAACTGTTATATGTATTGATTTTGATTTAATTGATAATCGAGTGGGAATGATTTAACGCTAGGCATTCTCTAGCGCCAAAAGATGAAAATATATAATCCCATGTTTACATGGGCTTTTTATTTATAGTGGTCTGGCAACAGATGTCTGTGATATTGGGCGGATATAATCGACCAATGGGGCCTATTGGTACTCGCGAATTCATTTAGTTAAATGTATAGACTTCAGATATACGTATGTAAAATGCATTGGAGCAAGTAATCAGTAATCGGCTCTCTGCCTTTTTATGAGCTCGCCCCGGGTACAGGACGCAAGATGAAGTTAACTGGCCAGAAGCGGAGCGAGTTTTCGGAGGGTCTACGGTCTGACTGATGGAATGGGGCAATCCATATGCGGATGTCGCCGAAGAGGAAGACTAACCTTCCTCGCCTTAATGACTTTCCGTTCCAGCCAGAGAGTGGTGGAGCCGCGCGAAAGCTGTGTTGTCGTTACGCCAGTTGATGATCCTTAATCCTTTGCTTTAGTATAAATATAAAAACGCCTACCTAACTTAGCCTTGTGAAGCCCTAGACTAGATGTTGAAGGCTTATCAATAATTAGTATCAATATTAATTATATCATTAAAATGCTTAAGTATGGAGTAGACAAGATGTCTTTCGCGAAAAAATTAGCTTTAGCTGCGCTACTGGTTGCCCCTTTGTATGCCTCCGCAGATGTAACTAACGGTCAGCTGACCTTTACCTGGCAGGGGACTATCCCTGCCCGAGTGCTTTCCGGCGACTGGAAATTTGTTGATGCCCTAGGAAATGATTATGTATCGACTCCTCAGACGCTCTCTACCTCAGTCGATGCTGATAATAACGTGAATTTAAACACCTCCTCACCGGTAACCTTTAATATTAAATCGAATACTGGCTCTATTAATGGTATCACTGCTTATTTGGCTTCTGCACCCGTAGCCACTGGTTTTAAAGGAAGCCGCCAACTGGATTTACAAGAAACATCCACTGCACCAGAGAATAATAAGGTATTGATTACCATCAATGGTCAGGCACTTAAAGTAGGTAGCTCTGATGCTGTTACTGTTACTGGCTCGGGTAATGATCGTCCTATCAGTCTTGGTCTGTATGCTAAAGCAACCCAGGATGCTTACGATGCCGGCAGCAGTGTCAGCTTTACGACGCCAGTCGTCTTCGGGGTTGATATAACTTCAACCTTACCATCTACAATTTAATTCTTAGATTCTATTCTACTGTTTAATGCGATCCGGTGGTAATTATATCGCCGGATATTTACCATTGTTCATAGAGTATTCTTAATGTATAAATGGATTATACCTTTTTTATTAATATTCAATCATGCCTATGCTTTTACTGTTGACTCACTATTCAAAGTTGACAGTGAAAACAGTCGCTATTTTGTACTAAAAAACCCAGACGCTGAGTCAGTTTATTTATCTGTTTCACTCACGGAACTTCAGCGAACAAATAAAGGCGTCTATCAAGAAATAGCGCTGTCTACTGACGATTTTTTATCATGGCCTATTTATATTGACCCCATGGATATCGTTATTGATGCTAGTGGTGAGGTGCGTGTTTCAGTTATCCGTACAGCACAAACCACCCCCCTCGATCGTATTATTGGTGTTAGCTTTATCCCTGACAGTTTACGTCAACAAGAGCAGGGCGCAAACAGCAATGTCGCCATCACCATTGGCTATAAGTCGTGGTATCTCATCCCCGGCACCCAACCTCTCGCTGGGGAACCCCAGGCCTGGATCAGCGACAAGCGTATTCATTTCAATAACCCAACGAATAAGGTTTTACGCCTGACGTTGGATGTTTGTCCAGATAGCGATAAAAGTACAGCAAGTGAGGGATGCTATAGCGAAGCCATCTTACTCCCCGGAAATGAAAAGCAGATTAATGTCCCTATGGGGGCGGATCTGAATACGGGGAAAGTGATGTTTTTTGATCTCAGCAATCAATATAAAAAAGAGATCTCTCTCCGTTCTGTTAGATAACCGAATTACGGTAATTTTTTAATACAGATAACAGATCACAGATGTGTCACAAGGATTGAATACCAATACGACCATGACGAGTATCCATATTAACGTAATAAAAATATTACCGGTTATCTGTTTGCTCGACGGTGCTGCATGGGCGGCGTCCTCTTCCCCTACAGATACGTTAACCAGTAATCACTCAACCTCCGCCTCTATGCAAACTCTGGCGCGGAATAATGCGACACTGGCTATGACACATGGGATGTCATTAGCCTCCGGCATCCCTTTGGCGAGCTCGCGTTATAGTAAAATTCTTACCCCTACGCCCATGGCGATCACCCTCGTTATTCCACAATTGGATGAGGATCGCTTTGAGGGTGAGCTTGCTTTAGACAGTGTCCGTATTGAGGATGTCGGCGCGGTAACAGCATTTTTATACCGTGCTGGGTTGAGTCAAAAACAGGCAAGCTACGTGGCTCAACAGTTTGCCGAAGGGGTATCACATGATAGCCGTTGTAAGGGAAGTCGGGCGACTTGTATCATCAACACTGATGGAATGGCCGTCGTTATTGATTATTACGCACGCCAAGTCCGTCTCTTCTTTACCCCCAGCTGGTTTGCACCTGAAACGCGTCATGTTGAATATCTGCAAGGGCGTACGGAGAAAAAAATCCTAGTTAACTATACTAGCCTCTTTGCTAATCGCTATGCAAATCAGGGAGATAGCATTTATGCCCGTGATTATGGCTTATGGGGATTACCCGGCGGCTTTTTAAAATATGATGCCTATGTTACCGAACAGACATATGGCATCAATGCATTAAATTACGTTTTTCAACACCAGTAGTTTAAGGCTCAGCTAGGCGCCGTTGATAGCAGCTATGACTTTAACCCCTCCGCGCAACGTAGCTTGTTCAAAAATACTCAAATGACCGCTCTTCTGCTTGGTAACTCTGCAGAGATGCAGGTGCGGAGCCATAACGATCGCCATTATACCTATTACGCCCCCTTACCGGGTGTCTTGGAGGTCTGGCGTGACGATAAACTGTTACTGCGTCGCGGCGTTAATGCGGGTATGGGGGATCTCGCCTATCAGAGCTTGCCGAGTGGCATTTATCAAGTACGGGTTGTCATTAAGGGGCTAAATGATGAGCTGTTTTCTGACCAACCCCTGCTTTTGGTTAACGATGGTCCGACGCTTGAGGGGGTTAGTACTCATCTTACTGCCGGGCGTCTGGATGATCATGCCTATTACGGTAACGCTTGGATGGGCGAATTCGGCCTTACGCTCCCCATCGGCGCTATCGCCAGTTTGTCTGGATTAGCCGGCTATGCCGATCGTGAGTTTTTGGGGACGGTAGGGACCGATATTCGTAGCAACAGCATCACGTTATCATTACTGCAAACCTTGGGGAGTCAGGGGTATACGAAGAGTGATGCAGTCGCTACATTCTACCGACTCTCGTTGCAATATACCCGCGAACGTTATCGTCAACGCGAGCGCCGCGCCGAACGCCCATTGTCTATCACTGTCGAGCCCGATGATGTGCTGCGGCCCAATCCAATCCCCGACTACCTGGATAACCTTCTTGGCACGTCAACAAACCGTGAGAATCTACTGGTTAACTATAACGTTGCCTTACATCAAGATCATACATTGCAGCTCGGTTATCAATTTTTTCGCGAGCAATCTCAACAGACTCAATACTATACATTCTCATTGTTTAGTCGATTACCATGGAATATTAACCTCACTTCCAGCCTAAGCTACTCTCAACGTGATCTCTGGAGCGCCACGTTGGGGATATCGGTACCGATAGGCAGCCTGCAAGCCAGCAGCTACTACTCGCAACAAAATGGAGGGCGCTGGCGCAGTCAAAATACCGTGAACTATAACCAAAGCTTGGCTGAAAATTGGCTTGTTAATCTTCAGGGCGGCCAGCAATTTTCCGATAGCAGCGCGCAGACAACCTTCTCGGCCGGCGCACAATATCGGGGTAAGGCAGATGTTCGGGCACAGGTTTACCTGGCCAGCGATCAGCCAGGCGGCGCTGGTAGCCTTGATGTGCAGTCCAGTCAATTAATCGCTGCAGATGGGATCTCCTTTCACCGTCCGGATGAGCTGAGTCAGCGAGCTTTTCTGCGCCTACCGGCACAGGAGAAAGGAGTCGTATCTGTGGCGTTGAAAGAGCAAACCACCGGACTCACTCGTTATTACACCGAAGGAGAGGGGGGAATCATCGCCCTGCCGGCATATAGCCGCTATCAGCTAGATGAGCGCCTGATTGGCAGTGGCTATGTCTTTGATAATCACCAGTTACGCTATCAGCAGCAGATTGATTTACTCCCAGGGCGTTTAGTTGACACCACACGTACGCTCCTACCGGTACGCAATCAGGCGATCCGCGTTAGACGACAAGGCAGTCCAGTAGAGCAATTGCAGTGCGACGGTCCAGGGTGTATTGGCGTTCAGCGGATACAGAACGGTCTGTTTATGCTGCAGCTACAACCTAACGGGGCAATTCACCTGTTGTCTGAAGGGCGCTCATGTACCTCGCTCTCTTCAGCGATGCAGTTACCGGCAGATCAATTACCCATCGTGGAGTGCAAAAGTGAATAAACGTCGAGTAGGACTGGGAATAGGACTAAGTCTCGGGTTGCTATTGAGCTCGGCACAGGCTTTTGTACTGAGTCATAACGGTCAGCGATTGGAAGAGACTTTACAGCTGAGCGCGCTTATCGATATGGGCAGCCATATTGTGTTACCGCTGCAGGTGATCAGCCAAACCCCGCTGTTTCAGCAAATCGCCTATGACTCGCAGCGTCAGCGCTTTGAGGCGATGGGGATTGCCTTACGGGCGATTAGCGAGCAAAACAGTCAACCGCTATTGCTGGAGGTCGTACACGATCAGTATCAGTGTGCGAGTCTTTCTCCGATACAGCGCCCGCCGTTTACGGCGACGGCGATCAACCAAGGATATCGCTATGAGGTGGAAAGCGGAGGGCGTCAGGTTGCCACGTTGCAGAGTGAGGGCGGGCGCCAACACCGTTTTGAGCCTGGGCAATGGCAACGTGCAGAGGATTTGGCGGGTATAACGGTAAATCGTTTTATTCTGGACCTTTATCTTCGGGTAACCCTGCCCGATATCTCAAGCCGACTTCCCGCCGATGGGGTCAGTATGCCGATAGTCTGCAGTGGGCAGGTTAGCTTATTAGTGAGTGTGCCTCTTTAATAGGTATCACCTGCTATGTTCTTAAGTTGGTGATTTAATTTTATGTAAGGAGAGAGTATGTATAATGTAATTAGGGGGAGGTTCCTACGCTATTTAGCTTATAGTGTATTGCCGCTGTCGTTAATAGCAAATGGGTATGCTATCGGCGTGAGTCTTAATATATTTAATCAAGAGGTACAGATTGTTAGTGGTGATGGGCCAGAAATTCTGAGTGACGGTGTACTGCAACTCCAGGATAACTACCCTGAGTTATCTGGGTTCTTGATATCAGATTTGGGAAATGGTGAGGGAGACTCTAGCTTCCATCGAAGAACAAGTCTTTTTACTGTAACTCTGACGGGGGCGCGATATGGAAGAACGATAACGTTACGTGCAAAGTTAGGTAGGAATATATTTAGACAGGATTCGTTCTTACTCGCTCATTTTTCTGGCAGTACCGTTAATAACGGATGTAGTGGGGGGCTGCAGCCGGATTATGATAATTTCCCTGGAGGCGCTGGTCATTTTATTTTTATTGACTCAGGCAATCATGATTTTACGCAGGATTGCAGTGGAAACACATATCCTTTTATCTATAAAAACATTCGCCCTATATATACATATGGCGATGCAAGACGCGTCTGGCTCGATATACCTACGTTGATAGCGAGTGATGCTTGGCAATCACTACCAGCGGATACTTATACCGGTAGCGTTAGTTTAAATTTGGAATCTCTGGAGAATCCCAATAGAGGCGCCAGAAAGCAATTAAATACAACCACATCTGTAACAATAAGAAAACAACCCTATTTTAGCGGATTATCTTTACCTTCAACGAACGTGCTATTTAAAACGAGATATACACAAGAGCACGTGGAAGGGTATGCCTCGACGCCGCTGATATTACAAGGTTCATTTGATCCAAATTTTGGCCGGGTGCGTTTGAGTGTACGCTCTGATAATAACTTCTCTCTGCGTAATGATACGGGAAGAGTATTACCTTATCAGGCTATATTGCATGCTGGGTCGAAACAATATGCCTTAAATAAGGATACGGTTAGCATCGCCCCCCCGTAGAGATAATCAGTTTAAACAGTACAAATCAACTTCCGTTAATTTTGATGTTTCAGTTTAATCAAGATAAATCAAATCTAATAGATGGTATCTATCACGATAATGTAACGTTGATTGCGGAGTTGCCGCTGCTATAATTTCGGTGAGTAATTTTATTTATTGTGGCTATGTAATAACGTTAGTTCATTAAATATCCATAAGCGATGTCAAATCACTTTATCGATTAAGTAGATGCCATGGAAAATGATTGATAATGGCTTGATAGTATTATGATAAACGATGATTTTTTACCTGTAGAGCATTTATATCGACGACGTGTAGCTATGATTTTTATAATTCAATAAAATTGGATTTGTTCCGTAAAAATAAAATATTATGAGTGAGCATTTTTTGCAAGGAGGTATATGCCGCCGGGGAAATACTCCCCGGTGGCCCTTAATTAGTTAGTTGATGTTTTTACTGTTGCAACTAAATTATACTCCCCTGGAGTAAGGTTAGCGTTATTACGGATCGCAGTAAATAGCAATGGCAATTTAGCATTGGTCGCCATTAGTGATTTGCTAATAAACTGATTAGACGTAGAATTCCAGATAAAGTCGCTTGCAGAGTCCAGATCTACCCAAATTTGTTTAGTCGCACCTTTACCGTCTCCGGTAATGTAGCAGAACTGGAAAGAACTTCCGTCACTGCACTTGTTGTTAGAGCTAATTTCAACGGCTGCTTTGGCCGGAGTGGTCCCGCTGTTGGTCACAGTAAAGCCACCTACTTGAACACCGTTAGTGATAGTGGAGCCCAGAGTCTTTGCTGGATTCCCCCCGATAGAGAATCCCGTAGAACCAGTGACAGTTACGAGGCTTGTGGCCGTTGTAGCAGCATATGCGGAACCACCTAAAGCAAAAATTGCAACAGCTAAAATAGTCTTTTTCATCTTTACATCCTTATTTAATTAGAGCTTCGTTGAGCAAAATAATTTGATTCAAGAGCCGATGTTTTATTCGGCTCAAGGTATTAATCACCTTGCTTATTTTAGTCGTTAGGTTCGATAGACTTGTATCTTGTAACATAATTCATTATGTGTGATCTATGTCGACAAGGTTGCTAATAAAACTACAGGTATCGTTCCTTACGAGCACGGCTAGCCATATCGGTGGCCCTGTGCTCATTAAATTTTTCATCTTACGGTTCCACGCGGTACGATTATTTACTAATAAAATCATCGCCTCCTTATTTCTTAAGAAAATATTTTTTGAATAAATAGTAAAGTCTTTGCGAATATTGTCGCAATTATTCGCATTTTGGTGCGAGCAATATAAAACTATCCACATTGTGTACATAACAACTCCTTCCATTTATTAAATTTAGAATTTGTGAGTTATAACATGCTCAATAATAAACGTAGTGTATATTGGCCTGGTCTCTTTGTTTTGAATGTATAAATATCATCGCTACTACCCACTTAATAATAAAAATAAGGTTTATCAAGTGATTTTAATTAACGGTTAAGATAACGCCCTTGAATCGTTATGACATAGGTATCTATCGGAACACTCTGGTTACCATTCGCTACAATATCAAACTGTTCTTGTCCCTTTCTAGTATATTTTATTATCCCTAAGCCATCCTTGGTATCTGGTACCCAACCCTCCTGACCGATTATTACGTATAGCTTATGTTGTCTGCTATTTTTTCCTGTAAGTACATACCGATTAGGTGCATCACCGTTTCTTTCTGCATCTAACCACACTTGATAACCTTGGCGTATTTGCTGACCGGTGATTCGCCCGCGACTAATCATTTGCCCATCTCTAACTTGCGAGCTTAAATTTGATACGCTGTTCAACGTAATGTCCACACTATCATTAGCCTGAGCCGGTATGCTCCCCAGGATAGCGCATACTGCTAGCACACCTTTTATTACACGCTGAGTCATTTTATCCGCCCCCAGTTATTTACCGGCACAATGCCTTCAGATTTGATACACCTGCAACGTCATTCTTTTCTAATAACTGGTAATCAGCTTGACAGTGCTGTCGCTGCCCATTGCCCCATTGCACCAGAAGTTGTCCTTTTTCCGGTAAACCAGTCATATAGACATCACCACTATCTCCGACAATACCCGTACCACGCAGCGTATCGATTTGGCCGACGAGGCTGGCGATGGCACCAAAGGGGACAGGCTTACCATTTGCTTGCGTCAGTGTAATCAATGCACGTCCACCAACACGCGTCACGAAACTTGCTGGAATGATAGCGCCTTCCGTTGGAACCACCTTGGTATCAGTGTGTGGTATTGATACATTTGTCGGTAACGTTACTGGGTTTAAGCTAATGGCATTCTCCTGATATGGAGCCAAATTTCCCACAGTGGTGTAACCACGAAAATCTGTTTTAACTCCCACTTCATTGATTACCGAAACACCACTGGCGTTAGGTGCCTCAATCAAGGCTGCGGTGTTACCCAGACGTTGTCCAAATGTCACTCCATGCTGATGGATAACCATACTACCTTGAACACCAGCATTCATTTGATTACCATTCTTGTGGTAACCATATCCTCCACTGATTTCACCATAGGTCCCATTCCAGCGTAAGTTCAGATCACTGCTATTTTGGTTATCGCTCGTGCTACCCTGTACTATCTGTTCATTAACATTCCAGTACAATCGTTGATCAAAGGCATAACCGTTCAATCCCACATTGTGCAAAGTACCCTGGTCCGTCCTATTTTGCATTTGGTAAGAAACACTGGTATCCCCACCCAACCAACGGTTTAATGGCACACTGATCCATAGATTAATAGATCGCTCGGTCTTATTATCATCACTACCATAATATGAGTAATAATCCCATTTTCGCTGAGTTAAATCCACCGACCAGGAGATACCCTGTATCATTGGTCCAGCGTAGCGTGCTGATATTTCATTAGTGCTTTGTGAGCGGTTCCAATAGTTTTCACGACTCCCACTAAAATAAATGGAACCCCATTCACCCAGTGGTTGACTTAATGTAATACTGGTCCGTGATTTTCGTTTTTCACTCGAATCATCACGATACCAATAAGACTGATAACCTTGTTCAGGATACCAATATTCTTTCGAATACCAACCATCGCCCGAACGATAAGTATTAAGAACATCTGATAATGAGTTATAGCCAGATGAAGCATATTGATAACTGGCTAATGTAAATCCGGTATTCGTGCTCTGAAATGATTTACTATAGCGAATGCGCCACGTCTGTCCTTGTTCTATCTCTTGATTTCGTTTCTGACCACGAGAGAGCGTACCATCCAATGATATTGCACCCACAGCACCCAGAGAAACCCCTAACCCTAATGTACCAGCCTGATAGTGGTTGGCCCATTGACCACCGCTGTAAGCGGTTAAATTCCAAGGTAAACCATACATAACGGTCGCCTGCCCAACAGGGGCTTTATCGACCGACGTATCTGCAGAGCGATATTGCCCCATCATTACGTTGTATTTTAAGTATCCTTGTCGTAACGCAATGGCGGGTGTGGTATAGGGTACTGTAAATACTTGACGGGTCCCATTTGATTCAAAAACCGTTACCTGTAAATCACCACCACCATTAATACCAGGAAGGTCAGTCAAGGCAAAAGGCCCTGGTGCTACCGTGGTATTATAAATGACATAGCCACTCTGTTTAACTTCAATACGTGCCTGTGTTTGCGCGATACCTTGTACTATTGGCGCAAACTCTCGCTGACTATAAGGTACCATTGCATCATCAGACCCTATCATTCCACCGCGGAAAGGAACGCTGTCAAATACGTCAGATGGTGTGAATCGCTCTCCCTGTGTTAAACGGCTTTTTAAGTCATATAGACCACGTTCAGCATAGGTATATGAGGTCTGCCATTGTCCCTCTTGTGCCCCTTGCTTCTGCCACGTGGTCAGATTGCGAAAACGCCATGCGCCTAAATTAAACCCCGGTTCTAACTGGACATCCATGCCGTTGATGCTGGAGTTTTCACCATTGCCTCGATATTCAGAACGAAAAGCACTCGCCTGGTAATTCATTAGAAATGCAGGGATACCATCATTCCAAAGTGCTTGTGGTGCAATGCCTGTATAATGAGGACGCAGCGCAATCTGTGGAATACTCAGCAACAGCTGTTGACTATTAAACTGATATGTCTCTTTAGCTTGCGGAATAGCCGATATCCGTGCACATTTAGCTACTTTAGGTGCACTATTGCGATTACCGCTTTTGATAGTCGGAAACAGCTCAGGATAACTATCCACTTTAATGCCATAACGTATCAACTGTTCACGGGTTAAACATGTTTGCAAAAAAGGCGTGTCACCTGCATCTTTCTCAAGATGAAAGAGCATCTCACGTGAGTCAATTCGTTCACCATTGAGTATCACATCAACTTGA
Source organism: Edwardsiella sp. EA181011 (assembly GCF_000800725.1). NCBI lineage: Bacteria > Pseudomonadati > Pseudomonadota > Gammaproteobacteria > Enterobacterales > Hafniaceae > Edwardsiella > Edwardsiella sp. EA181011. Next base: position 1,468,898 of record NZ_CP011364.1, read on the forward strand.
TAGGTGCCGGGTAATTGACCGCCTTGCTCAAGTAACGAAATGTCAACATTCCCCCCTCCATCTAACTGAGAGGCATCGAAAGTATAATACTTGGCTTGTACGCTAGTGCTGTACAGCCCACAGATAAACACCATACTAACAGCTAAGGCTATTGGGTTATAAACCAAACACGTAACCGATGTTTTTTTTGAAGAAGATCTTTTCATCAGACTACATTTCATTTTACTTTCCAGCATGAGTTCAGCTTGGATCATTTGGTTGATTAGTAAACGAAACCTGAATGACCACACTACCACTATGACTTACGATAGTGATACTTGGTCAAATTAAGTTAATTTGTTTTTAGTTTCTAATTTATTATTCAGTTGATACTTTTATGATATATATCACTCACGCCACCATAATCAGTGACAATACTCCAAGAGACCATCCCTGATACACCTTTAGGTAAATGGAATGTATAAGACGAAAATGGCGGAATATAATGCACATTAGAAATGTTAACATTACCAACCTTTAAAGATGCTAAATTCATATAAAATGGTGTATTATTCATCGCCTTTAAATTCGTATCTTGTTGAGACCAAGATAGTGATGAGGCAACATCCTCCGGATGGCCCTTGATGCTTTCCGGACGAACAAATAGTTTAATGCAACTATCAATAGAAACTTGTAGATTTAATGAAACTACTTTATGACTTTCTATCTTTCCCTTCTTATTATTCCAGAGATCTCCCTCCTTCGGAGGAAGCCCTTTTATACATAGCCACTGGAGTGACTCGCGATCTTTTGCAAAATCGCCACCGGTACGAATAATGCGCAGATTGCTTTGTTGTTGCCCATCTAAGCGGAATAACGGTGGTGTAACTACAAATGGGGCTTTGCTTTTCATATCTTCGCCATACACTCGTGACTGGATAAGCATTGGATAATCCAGAGGATTACTTACTGACAAAGTTTGCCCCATTGAACTCGGCGCATAAATAACCCGAGTCGCCCCCAATTTAACAGCAAATTCCTGAGAGTTTTGTTCAATGTTTGGTTTCTCTGCAGCAAGACTCTGCAAAGAGGACATGCTCAATGCGCAGCATGTAGCCAATAGCAACATTATTTTTTTTGAATACCGGCGTTGCGATACAGCGCCTAACATGCCGTATCCAGTAATGTTTAATATTTTTTTATTTTTCATTCTAGATTCCTAATGCAATTGCACTATATATAACTCACTAATTGACATGATGCTGATATTTATACTAAAAATAGGATGAGTTTGCTAATTCACCAATATAATAATGGTAAATCAATCGCATCGATATTTTAATTGGCAATATAAAATTAAGCCGCGAAATCAATTAGTCAATTAACACACTATTACCCCCCTGTGATTCATTAAGTTACGTTCTGCTTTAGCCAGTCTGCTATATGCATCAAAATATTATTTACAATGAGTAGATAATGATGTTGCTGCATTTTCGATGCGAAGTAGTTTAGTTAAGCTAAGCGACAGATATCCTGCGGAAACATTATTCCGTTCACAAACCTCTCTTCTTGTATAACCTAATACTAGATGCTCTTTTAGTACAGCTATAACCTTCTCGCTATGGATAGAGGATATCTCAATTAATAGCAAAAATCGTCCTTCTGTCATTACACCGGGTGCAAACTGACCTTTCGTGGTGGACGAGGAGAAATTATCATCATTATTGTTACGTTTTGTTAATGTGTCATCGTTCATATAATCAACAGCCTCATTCATATTACCTTTAATATCAGAAAATGAATGATAGATCCTCTTCAATGCTTACTTCTGTTTTAGTCACAAACTAGTCCTTATCCTTCTCTCTCCTTCAACTGGCGAGTATTCTAGAACAAGTTGATTGTTCCGCAAAAAGATAATTACACGATCTTAACTGCCTGTGAAAGTAAAGTAAACGATATATAAATCCTGTCATTTTTGTGTGTGCAGAACAAAAAACTAAGCATAGCGCAATGGGCAGAGAAAAAGATCGTAAATTAGAGCTCTTTTGGATTTTTTTAGACGAAAAAAAACAAAGATAAATCTGTTTTTAGTCAAAAAAGCGTTCACATATTTGCGCAAAAAAAGTAAATATATAAGCTTGGTGAATGAATGTTGTTGTGTATATATATTCGTCTGTGATTTTTTTATTGAAAAAGATTTATTTATCGTTGTAGGATAATGCAAATGCTTCAATGTAAACTGTATGCGGGGTAGTTATGTAAATGAACCGAGAATATTATCGACACGGTAATGTATATATTTGGGGAGATAGTACATATGAAAAGTATGGAGTAATGAAATTATTACAATTAATTGATTCAGTATACCTTGTAAAAGCAGGCTCTCTAAGTTTTACACTCAGGAGTTGTGTTGAAGAAATTCATATTTACTGTTTAAGTGATAGTCCTTTGTTAGGCATGGCAAATCGTATTGATAGAATAAGAAAAAAACACACCAGTAAAATAATTATTTTTCTTCCAGCCTCTGTTCCGAGAGCATCAATCGATTATATGTATAACGTCAGTGTTATTCCTTACTGTCGAACACTATTGAGGATGCTTTTACTATTAAAAGCCGCATTGTATACTAATAGGTATGATTTAATTAGAAAAAATAAATTTAAAGAAAGCAGTGGGAAATATGCTTTTTATCAAACTTTGCGCTCGGAAAATATTAGTAAAATAGCGACAAAGTTACAAATTTCACCAAAAACAGTCTATTCACATAGAACAAATTATACTAGGAAAATATTAGGCTTTAAACATCGACAAGTGGCTAGGCTTTTCTTTATTGGGTGTAATATAGATATCTAATATTGATAGGGTTATTGATGCGATCCTCTATACCTGACATGTTAAATTTAGCCACATGGATGTATAACTGAAGTAAAGTGTCTTAGTTCATACGCCAGCTTCAAGAATCTGCTTGCCGAGGTTATGCTGGATTTAGAGGAAGCAAGAGCGAAATCTCTGTCAATGGACAAGAGGTGGAAAGCTGTAGAAATCACCTGTAAGGTAGCGGATCTATCGCAACTGATAGACTTATTATTCTATATAAATCAATGCATTGCTATTGGTGTGCGTTTATCTGCGTACATCGTGGAGCAGGTACTTGAGCACCGACGTTTTGGTTATCGGCATATTTGATATGCTATTGTGCTAGGAAAGGTTTTATACACATCCTATTTACTATTTTAACGAATTAGATGTAAAGAGTAGATGGTATTATAAAGGATTATCAACTGAATGGTAACTCGCTTCCGTGCCGCAAGATCAGAACATGAGTTGGTCGCTATATTTTGCCATAAATGCACTTATCAGCGATGGCAGATTAATTATCTATAATCTATATGGGTGATTTGAATGATCTGATTTCGCATCATCTAGCAACAGTGATCGTCCCGTGACAAAGCAGATGTTCAGAATCACCAATTGGCATAACAGCAAGGCCTTTATCAACCAAGACTACATTATTTTATGACTGAATGATGAGGCGTTTACTCCTGATATGGGGCAGTATCATACTTATTACAGGGACGGTACCTGTGCTATTCTGACCTCACACCACCTTGGTGATTAAATATGTGTTCCGGCTCACCCTGTGGGCCGCACATGGCTTTATTGACTCCGTTTTGCCCTGATGAACGAACCCGGATTACAGCAGTTTCAGTAAATATTCCAGATTAGTTAACATCAATTTTAACCCTCCCATCCGGGATGACCTTGTTGATCTTCCATCAATATTAGAGTCTGGCTAAATCAGAAATCCGGACCTTTTTGCAGACTTTGGATAAAGTCCGCAGGGTCTGGTTATTTAACGATGGAGAGGGTCTGTTTCGGTTATATTCCTATCGCCACTACTCGATCTTTTCCTGCGCATCGTCCGGTGACAGGTTCAGATACCCATCGTGAAAACTACCGTTAAATGACTCGATCAGCGCATTATCCGTCGGTTTTTCAGGCCGTGGGAAGTCCATTGTTATACCGTTTTCATACGCCCAGTGCCCCAGCGTTTTAGATATAAATTCACTACCATTGTCTGTCTGAAGCCGTTCGGGTACTCGTTGCCTTAACGCTTTTCAACGCGCCATCACCGCGATGATATCCTCCCCACGCAGCCCTTGACCTACATGGATCGCCAGGCATTCACGACTAAAATTATCGACTACAGTCAATGCTCGGATATGGCATCCGTTGAACGGATTATCAGCAACAAAGTCCATGCTCCAGTACTGGCCTATGGCCGTCACTTCTGGACGGATGCTTCTATGTCGGGCATGTGACCCGTCCTGAAGAGCGTTGACACGTTCCTGGCTAAAATCTGGAGAACATAATGATGACTGGGCTCAAACCTACCCAACGTGATTATCCTCTATCCTTTAAGATAGCCGTTGTTGAGTAGGTCGAAAAAGGCGAGATGACCTATAAACAGGCCCAGCAACGATACGGTATTCCGGGGCGATCCACCGCTCTTGTCGGGTTGTGCAAATATGGCCGATTTGACTGGAGCCCTAGGCTCCTTGACCTAGTAAAGAGGAAACGGCCTGTGGCACAGATAAATCTCTCACTCCCCCCCGAGCAAAGAATCAACGAACTTGAAGAGCAGCTGAAGCGGGTAAATCAGAAAGCTGAGTTTGTTGAGTCGGTTATCAACGTTCTTAAAAACGATTACGGGGTGAGCATGGTAAAAAAGCGGCCCGGCAAGTCCTCGCGCAACGTCAGGCCGCAAAAATAACCGTTATGCACGCATACTAGTTCCTGGGGCACAGCAGACAGGCCTAGTATCAGGGCAAGGCAAGGTACAATAAACGACGAGAGCAGAATACTCATATCCTTGATTTTATTGTCCATATCCGTTCTCGTCAGCCACGAATTGGTACGCGTAAACTGGACTACCTGGTGAACAGTCAGGCCGATAGAATGTTGGATATCGGGTGGGGCCGCTTGTTTACCCTACTGGATGAACACCGACTCCTGGTACCGATGAAACGGGAATATCACAAAACCACCAACAGCCATCATCGGCTTTATCGGCATCCGAATCTGCTGAAACCCGGCCCTGAACAGGTTACAGCCCTTAAGCCGGAGCAGGTCTGGGTTGTTGACATTACTTACCTTCCGCTGCGCAGTGGCACTGTCTATCTGAGTCTGGTCACGGATGTCTGTTCCAGGAGAATCATGGGGTATCGTGTAGGGGAAAATTTGCAGACTGAAAATGTGGTGAAAGCGTTCAGGCAGGCACTAAGGCGGAGAAAAACGGCGGGTCCTCTGGTACATCACTCTGGCAGAGGAGTGCAATACTGTTCAGCGCTTTATCAGTCAATACATGCAAGAAACGGGGTAACCTGTTCAATGACCGATGGTTATGACTGTTACCAGAATGCACTGGCTGAGCGGATAAACGGCATCACTGAAAAGTGAGTTTTTACTCTCACGCCCGGCGGATCTTGCGCAGGCCAGAACCATGGTAAAAGGATCTGTAGATATGTATAGCCATGAGCGGCCACATCTGGCCCTGAAATATAAAACGCCCGGTGATGTTCATCAGGCGTTTTACAGACAAAAAACGGTTAACCTATATCAGGACTAGTCAATGCCACATGCCGTCGGGGGCGTTTCGTCCGTAAATCCAGACCTTCCTAACAATAAATTCGGTGTGTTTTCTGCCAGCCTTCCCGGCGTAGAAGAATATGAATACGCTGAACACCGTAGCGAACACGGGTTTCAGTTATTTCTCTTATCCATAAGATGATGGCCCGATCAGCACGGTAGCTACGATAGTTATATACCGGTGGCTTTGCAGCATCAGACGACAAGCCCGACGTAACCCGATACGGTAGGCCCCCGGCAGTCAGGTGATGGCCTCACGCTTCTGCGCCAGCCTTAGCACTTTTTCTTGATAGCTTACTGCATCATCTCTTTGTCTAGACTTAAATCTGTCACCAGACGTTTCAAACGTAGACTTTCTTCCTTGAGCCGGCGCAAACGACGTAATTCTGTTACGCCAATGTCGCCGAACTTCTTTCCAATTAATGGGATGGACTACCTCCTCCCGCTGCGGTTAACTGTACGAAATGTGCTCACCAGGAGAATCACCATGAATATCGTATTTCTGGGTATTGATCTGGCTAAAAATATTTTTCAACTCTGCGGGTTAAACCAGGCCGGCAAACCGGTTTATACGAAACGAACTGGCCGAAAAGAATTACTCCAGACGCTGGCAAATATTCCTGCATGTCTGATTGGGATCGAAGCGTCCACCGGGGCATTTTACTGGCAGCGTGAGTTTGAGAAACTGGGGCACAAAGTAAAGGTCATCAGTCCTCAGTATGTAAAACCCTTTGTCCGCGGGCAAAAAAATGATGGTAATGATGCACAGGCCATCGCAGTGGCTCTGATGCAACCGACAATGCAGTTCGTGCCGCCAAAAAGCCCCGAACAGCAGGATATCCAGGCTTTACACCGGGCAAGGCAGCGTATTGTCAATCACCGCACTGCTACAGTCTGTCAAATAAGAGGGCTGTTACTTGACCGGGGGATCCCCATTGGCAGTACTGTCTCCAGAGCTCGCCGGGCTATTCCTCTTATCCTTGAAGATGCAGAAAACGGTCTAAGTTCCCGTATGCGCAGAACAATTGCCGAGCTCTATGATCTCTTTAACGATCTCGAGCGTCGGATCCATTTTTTTGATAAGGAAATTGAAACAGTATTCAGGCAATCAGAAGCCTGTCAGCGTATCGCCAGAGTTAAAGGCATTGGCCCTAAAACGGCTACGGCCGTTGTTGCTGCTATTGGCAAAGGAACTGAATTTAAGAATGGCCGCCACTTTGCTGCATGGCTGGGTCTGGTTCCACGCCAGCATTCGAGTGGCGACAGGCAGGTGCTGATGAATATGACGAAAAAAGGCGACAAGCATCTGCGGACTCTTTTTATTCATGGTGCCCGCGCTGTCGTCAGGGTTGCCACAAATAACAATGATGGCCATATGAATCAGTGGGTTAACCAGTTAAAGGAACAGCGCGGATTTAATAAAACGACCGTGGCGGTCGCTAACAAAAACGCGCGAATAATCTGGTCGATGCTGAGAAATGAGACCGAGTATCAGGTAGTGTGAAATTAATCCCCTGCCAGAAAAAGTTGCAGCGTACTGAGAAATGGTGACAGGTTGCACCTGCACAATCGGAACCTGATTTTTATACTGGCCTCAGAGGCCGTCCAGTTGTTGAGGCGATTGTGTGCGAATTACCCATTTGGGCACAGATTTTCCTGATGCCGGATAGATGTAAGCGACAACCCAAAACCAGATTCAGTACTTGCAAAACGGAGGTAGTCCATAGATGTAAAAAGTAGCCTCAGAAATTCCCATCTTTCTGCAGACCTCCTCCTCTGGAGTGCCTGGTTCGGTCTGTTTTAGAGTAAAAACCGTCTGTTCCTCGATATAACCTGTTTTTTCATGCGAGATAACCTCTTTTTTCAGAAGAAGAAAGGTCGAAAACTCTGCTTTACGCTGGTTATGAACAAAGGGAAGAGGCCACCATACCGATCAAACCGAATTGTGTGTTGGTAAAAAAGGGGCATTTGTGCTGGTCTGAATTGTTTATTAAACAACCGTTTGCCGTTCTTGTAACCTCGTGAATCTGGAAACCGTTTTTTGCCAAATCGATGCCAATTGTTTTAATGTACACGATGGCCGTTCCGCTCAATTAGTGATGATTTATTGTCTCACAGTGGTGTAAGAGAGGGGGGCATCATTCCATTAGTGAAGCCACTGACCGATTTTAGTTAATCCATATTATTATTCAACGTTCATAACACAGGAGTCTCTCGCTGAAGAGTACTTCGTGTAATAAGCCCTTTAAGTAATAGCCGATCAAAATAGTGTTTAGCCTGATAAATAGAGAAGTTAATTGCATAAGCAATATCAACGTCTTACATGGTTTTTCTGTTTGATATAAGTGAATGTTTTTCCCTCCATTTTATATCGAAATTTATTCTCTCATTTTGTTATTTATCTCAAGAGGTTAAATTATCAAAAGGATAATGTATGATGAATATATATAATATGTGTGAGATTGATGTGTTATAAGATGGCTATTTTATTGAATATGTGATAGTCAATCATCCTCATCTTGGTCGTGTGCTCTGAACATTGACAGGGGCTAAGAAAATTCTTATTAAATAATCCATTGTTATGCTGAATGAAATTGCACATATATTATATATATACGATATATGTTGATTCTATAACTAGTATACCTACATATACAACTAGACTATCTAGTAGAATGAAATGATCCTCTTACCATCTGAATTCAAATAATTAATATCATCTAGATAACCATTGCTAGCGCTATGAGGTAATAAAGAGTTGGTTTCACACAGTCTTGTTAGTTAATTGTTTAAGTTATTATTGCTAGTCTTTATTTGTTTATAACCAAGTGATAAGGAAAACATGTTATGACTAGCAACTCCCATAAACCAATTGAATACATTGATGAATCAGGGAGCGATAGCTCTCAATCAACAAGCATTATTGATATCGCAAATAATATTGATGTTGTTGATATTTCTTTTGTTGTTGACTCTAACCCTATATATATATAGAATCTATAATGAAAACGCATACGCAAAGGAGCCGTAGAAGTGAGTCATCAGATATTGTTGGTGATTTATCACTTCAGATAAAGAAAATATTACTTGATTTAGATATGAGTAAGGAGGGATCTTCTGAATCAGAAGTTAGAGCTGGATTTAATATAATTTTTATAAAGGCTGAAGAAGCTAGAGAGGTGCAATCAGTCCCTCCAGGAAAAGAACGGGATATCAGGCAATTAATTAAAACAATCGAATTAATCAGTGCTTTCATTGATGAAATTAAAGGAAAGGAAAATATAGAAACTACTCTTGAAATTAGCATTGAGTTATTCAAAAAACTACTGGCACTTGGCGACTCTCAAACTGATGAATTGAGTAGGAGTATTTTAGAATGCTATAAAGAGTGTTTTTTTATAAAGAAACATCAAGAAACAGAAGTCAAGCTTACTACAGAGTCACCCGTTGAGAGAAGTGATGATGTCATATTAACGGATGCAATCATGAAATTGGGTGCTGAATGTTTAGAGCGGGTTGAGAAATTATATCAACCAATACTCAATCCTTCCAGTTACATTAATAATTACATTAAGGATGGAATTGATTCTTTTGAAAAAACAAAAGGGTTCAAAACTTATTTAACACCAATTAGTAATATTCAAGTAAACTATTTTCCTGATGTTAGCCCAAACCCAAATCTTCAAGGACATAAATCACCAGTAGCTATCAGTCTATATTTTTCTTTAACCGAAATAATCACTGGTCAATATTTATACAAAAGTAAGGAGTTAAGGGATCCTCTAGGTAGAAAATATAAGATAATATCAATGGATCATCAGGAGTTAATCAGTGAATTTGCGAAAAAAAATTTACAGTCAATAATGGAGCAAGACTTCAATACTTATCATGGGCAAGCAATAAACGCAGAAAATATGAAATCATTCTACCAAGATATGATTAATATACGCTGTTTAAGATTCTTAGATAGGAAGCATCAGCCTGCTGTATATGTTCAAGCCGTGAAAAAATTTTTAAGGGGTGAACTTCAGGCAAAAGAAGTTTCTTTTCATGGCGCTATAGTTAATGGTGTTTTTCTAATACCTGTCGGAGCATCAGCTGGTATTATGTTCTGTGTTGACGAGGAAAAATATTTTTATATTGGACAAACTAAGCATGTATATTGGGAGGATAAAGAATATACTGAAATGCTACCCTCCTTTCCACAAACTAGTGAGTTTAAAAAATGGATATTCAGTAAAATCCCTACTTATAATTATATAGATCTAGAGAGAAATAGCTTGGCTTTTAAATATGTTACAGATACCTATATTGCATATGGCCCATTTCAATATGTTAATAGAATAATGGTTCGTCCATTTACATTTAGTGCAACTAATAGTCGAGAAAATCTTGCTGATAGACTATATAATGCGCTGATGAACAGAACTAAATCTGATATTGATACTCTTGTTTTTAGTTACCCAGAACAAATCACTGAAACAACTTTAGAGGTAGCTAAAGCAATTTTACTGATTGGTGCTATATCTTTATCTATAGCGGCTATACCAGGGACTGGTGCCGTATTAGCTAGATTAAGTATTTTTATGACCGCGCTCGCATTAGATGCTATCTATGTTGGCATAAGTGTAGCTCAATATCATACAACAGATCGTCCTGATCAAGCAGAAACATTTCGTAATGAGGCCATAATCGCTGGAGTACTGGGCGGTGTGGGTGCAATAGCTGGAGGCGTACCACTAATTTCGCAGGGAATTAAGTCAGCATATTCAGTAAAAAATATAAACAGAGCTATTATGCTTTATCGACAAGCTAAAGCCGTATCACGTAGAGTAATCCCATCAGTACTTAGCGAGCTTAATTGGAACCGTTTAGTAGATCAAAAGAAAATAAAACTATTGATTGACACAACGCTGGAGAATGCTCAAGGGAAAAGTTTAGTAAAATTGACTAGTCGTGAAACAGTCCAAAGATCGGTCCGTAATAATTTACTATTAGATTTTGAAGGCCTGCCTAAAGCAAATATTGCATGGGGAGGGTTTGAACTAGAGCAAGCCCATGTACAACGCCGAATTAATTCAGATCTCGCTCGTCTTCATGATGCCAATAATCATATTGAACAATTACTATTAAATCCGCCAACAGTGTCTAGACAGATAATATCTGGAATATCAGGGAGGACAGAGGAGGCAGCAGCTGAGTGGATCGTTAGTAAAAGTACTTCAATTAAAACGGTTGAGCAAAGTCAAGAGCTGACAAATAGAATAAAAGAAATATTAATTCGTCATCGTGATGCAGATCTGTTAAATATTAATACTATAGATGCTATCCATGATGAAGTATATAAACCCGCTGCAGGGCATTTAGTAAGGACATATCGCTCCAGTAGTGATCCCATATTCATGGGATCAGATGTAGCTCGAGTTGGCTTTGAGAAATCACTCATTTCAATTGAAGCTAAAAATGTTGTTGCACCTGTCGATTTAGGAGATGTGCTTTATGCAGCAATTGTACGTTACCATCCTTTTGGTGATGGTAACGGTAGAACTGCACGAACCATTTATGCTTTAGATAAATTGAAAAAAGACACAGATTCTTTTATAGCGTTGAGTCAAGAAGGGGAGGATATCCTTAACCCACCAGGCCCACTTAGCTAACTGTAAATATAATATTGCAGCCAGGGGTTACATTATATGCTTTCAAATGAACGCTTATAACTCTGGCTGCAAAAATATCATAGAGCACTTCGTATATAGCTTTGCATATAAAATTCGCCTTTTGAATTAATAAATTTATTCAACTCAATTTATTATATGCTATTAATATACCGAAATGTACTGCGGTACTCCTGTACCCCTTGTGAGTTATCAGGAAATAAAATAATTATCATGCTGGAAATGCTATAGCCAAGCATAAAATAAGTAGTTTATCTGAAGCTTCAGCAATGTGTTAAGAACTGCCAAATTATTGGGGGATCTCTTGATAGAGTTTTCAGCTATTACGCACTATTCAATGAAAACGATATGGATATCTTTGATTAACCGTAATCTCTGTATATCTAATATCAATACGGCTAGGTAATATATTGTTAATTATATCATTGTTTTCACTACTTATAGGTAATGCTTATATAATAATGAGCTAGGTAAATGAAGTGGGGATTTTAGGGAGCTGAGTCCATCTGTGCGGTTACTCCATAATTTTGAAAACTTCAACAGGGTGGCTGAAAACGTTGACGAAAAAAGTTGCCTAAGATGTATTAAACTGACCGATAGTCAAGCCACAGATGCGAGCCGTAAGGTCAGTGATGATGGAAATATTCTGGTAAATCTAAATATTCACTTTTAGATATATTATCGGCCCGCTACATTCTCACTAACTCGATGCCAGGCAGCTTCCCAGTAGGGTAGCCAGGCTATCTATCCATATGCGCCGGCCGCCGCAGCTACGGGGTATTTGCTGCCAGCGCGTTGAGGTAGCGCCCGGGTGTTTGCCCTAATCCCTTGCGAAACATCGTGATAAAAGCGGTGGTAGATTCATAGCCAAGCGCATGGGCTACCTGATTAACGGCTTGACCGCAGACGAGCATGTGCAACGCCAGTATCAGCTGTAGCTGATGCCGCCAGCGGCGAAAGCTGAGCCCGGTCTCTTTTTCAATCAGACGCGCTAAGTTGCGCTCACTCATGGCAAAGCGTGTCGCCCACTGCCTTAGCGTCTGCCACTGCGCAGGCTCTGCGGCCATCGTATCGACCATCAGGCGGATCTTGGGGTGATTAGATACGGGAAGGTGCAGTTGCTCCTGCGGCTGCTGTGGCAACTCATCGAAAAGCACGTGAATGAGGCGTTGCGTCGCAGGGTGTTCCCGCGCCACGCGCTCACGCTGCGCCAGCGTTAAAATGAGCTCCCGCACCAGGGGGGAGATTTTGAGCGTACAGCAGTGGGCGGGCATGGCCGCCGCGCTCGGTTCAATAAACAAAAAGCATAGCGTGGCATTGGGGGTGGCGTGGTTACTGTGTCGCGTCTGTCCGGGAACCCATACCGCATACTGCGGTGGCACCATCCACATGGCGTCTTCTACCTCGCAGGTAATCGCGCCGTGCAGTGCCAGGATCAGCTGCCCCTTACGGTGTTGGTGCTCAGGGGTAAACTGCTCGTCAGCGGTGACCTGGATGCGGAACGCCACCGCGGCGTCATGGTGAAGGTCTGGTTCGTAGCCATCAAGCCCAAGGCCGAGCATGCTTTGTCCTATATTAGCGATAAATTGTCATTTTAGCTTGATTGAAACAGGTATGAAAAACGTTATTGTGGCGGCCACCCCTGATTGACAGAGAGCATCATGTTAAAAGCCCCCCTTTATATCAGTGCAATATTCTCCTGATCATCGGCATTATGCTCATCGCGTCCACTCTGCGCGTGACGTTTACCGGCGCGGCGCCGTTGTTGGATGTGATCCGCTCTGGCGACGATTTGACGACGTCCGAGGTCGGGTTGTTGACGACGCTGCCATTGCTGGCCTTTGGTCTGATTTCCCCCTTGGCGGCCGGTATTGCGCGACGTTTCAGCATTGAGCGCAGCCTGTTTGCCGCACTGCTCTTAATTTGCCTAGGGATTGTTCTACGAGCGCTCCCTTCGCCAGCTTGGCTGTTTATCGGTACAGCCGTTATCGGTAGCGGCATTGCGCTCGGTAATGTTCTGCTGCCGGGGCTGATTAAACGCGACTTCTCTGATCATGTTGCCAAGATGACCGGTGCCTATTCCGTGGTCATGGGCGGGGCTGCCGCGCTCGGCTCCGCGCTGGTTGTGCCATTGGCGTTGTATGGTTTGGGTTGGCGAGGCGCGTTGCTGGCGCTGATAATATTTCCGCTGTTGGCGCTGATCATGTGGTTACCACAGTGGCGTAATCGGCATCCAACGCAGATGACCGGGGCGCGTAGTTTGCATGATAAAGCCATCTGGCGCTCAGCCTTAGCCTGGCAGGTGACGCTCTTTCTTGGTCTTAATTCGCTGGTTTATTATGTGATCATCGGCTGGCTTCCCGCCATTCTGATCAGCCTTGGCTATAGCGATGCGCAGGCAGGATCGCTGCATGGATTGTTACAGCTGGCTACCGCGCTACCGGGCCTTTTGATTCCCCTCATTTTGCATAAGTTAAGAGATCAGCGCGGTATCGCTATTCTGTTGGCGCTGCTGTGTGGTCTCAGTGCGATAGGTTATTGGCTGCTGCCCGCGCAGGCGGTGCTGTGGACGCTGATGTTCGGTTTTGGCTCTGGGGCGACGATGATCCTCGGTCTCACCTTTATCGGGCTGCGGGCCGGCTCGGCGCATCAGGCCGCGGCACTCTCGGGGATGGCGCAGTCGGTAGGCTATCTCCTGGCCGCCTGTGGGCCACCGCTGATCGGTAAAATGCATGATATCAGCGGTAATTGGCATACTCCCCTGGCGGCTCTCGCCGTTATTTCGCTGCTGATGGCTATCTTCGGTGGCCTTGCCGGACGAGCCCGGGAGATAACGCCTCGCGTCATGTGATGGCCCTCTGGCAAGAAGGGCATCGCCTATTGCTCCCCGGCTACCGCCGCCGCTGAATATGCCGCTTTCTGCGGGAGTACAAAGATCTTGGGGGGAGGGGGGATATACTCGGCGGATAACCAGAGCGAGGGAATGCCATATGAATGAGATCAATGAATATGGGCAGCGTGTCGGAGAGGCGCTTCCTGACTGGGTCGGGGGTGGCATCTTAGCGGGGAACACGCTTAGCGGACGCACCTGTCGGCTGGTTCCCATGGATGCCCGCCGCGATGCCGCCGATCTGTTCGCCGCCTTTGCCGAGGCCGAGGGCGATCGCGACTGGACATGGCTGAGCAGCGTGCGTCCTTCAACGGCGGTCGCGATGCAGGCGTGGATGCAGAAAAAGGTAGATGACGCGTCGCTAATCCCTTTCGTGGTGGTCGATTTGCACACCGCGCAGGCGGTTGGCGTGGTGTGCCTGATGGCGATCGATCCAGCGAATGGCTCGCTAGAGATCGGCCACGTTAGCTGGTCGCCGCGTATGCAGCGCACGACGCTGAGTACGGAGGCCATCTGGCTGCTGCTACGCGAGGCGTTTAGCGGTGGCTATCGTCGCGTGGAGTGGAAGTGTGATTCGCTGAATACGGCGTCGCGCCGGGCGGCGGAGCGTATTGGTTTTAGGTTTGAGGGGCGTTTCCGTCAGCATATGGTACGCAAGGGGCGTAGCCGTGACACCGATTGGCTCTCGGTTATTGATAAGGAGTGGTCTGAGGTGGATGCGGTGCTGCAGGCGTGGCTGGCGGAGGACAATTTTGATGCGATGGGGCGGCAGCGACGTACGCTGACGCAGTGTCGTGAACGATGAGTCGGTGCCCTCGACGGCGCTGCCCCGGGCGGGGGGCGCCGCGCTGCGGGGCCACGGCAGCAGGGCGATCGCACGGCGCTCACCGACGCTCTAGCCACGCAGCGCGCTCAGTAGCCGGTTGAGGATCTCCGGCTGCGGTTCGTCATTCCACAGGGCGTAGAGGTCGGCAGGGATCGTCTCCTCCAGCTCGACGAAGGCGACGCCTGGCCAGGCGATCGTCGCACAGGTTTCCGGCAGCAGCGCGACGCCGTTGCCGGCGCTTACCAGCGCCAGCACGGTTTGCGGCTCGGACGCCTGCTGAACGATCAGCGGGTGAAAGCCGCGCTCTACGCAGGCGTCATACACTTGGCGCGCGAAATCCCCCTGGTTAAACGACAGCGAGATCAAGGGTCGCGTGGCCAGTTCGTGGAGCGAGACCCGGCGGCGGCGCGCCAGCGGGTCATCCTCCTGAACCGCCAGGCGTATCGTCTCTCGGGCGATGAGCTGGCAGCGAATATTGGCCTCCGCACAGGGGATGACATTGCGGTTGATCGCGATATCGATCGTTCGGGCGCGCAGGGCGGCGATTTGCTGCTGCTGGGCGAGTTCGCTGAGGCTCCAGTCGGCGTCCGGGTGGTGAGCGCGAAA
Source organism: Edwardsiella sp. EA181011 (assembly GCF_000800725.1). Lineage (NCBI taxonomy): Bacteria > Pseudomonadati > Pseudomonadota > Gammaproteobacteria > Enterobacterales > Hafniaceae > Edwardsiella > Edwardsiella sp. EA181011. The sequence goes on from NZ_CP011364.1 coordinate 1,484,523, forward strand.
CATTTTTAGCCGGGTGAGCAAGACTCCCCAGATAGCGCTGCCGATGATGCCGATATTGATATGCTGTTTTTCACGCCGGCCGATTTGACGCACGTAGCTCAGCGATTGCTCTGCTGCGCTGAACAGGCGATCGACTTCGGTTTTAAGCACCTTTCCGGCGTGGGTTAATGCGACGCGCCGACTGGAACGCTCAAAGAGTTCGACCTCCAGGATCGTCTCAAGCTCTTTGATCTGCATACTGAGCGGCGGCTGGGAGATATTGAGCAGGGCGGCGGCCCGGCCAAAGTGAAGCTCGTCAGCGAGTACTTGGAAGTAGCGCAGCATACGGAGGCGGATATGGCTGAGAAGCGGGGGTTCGGTCATGGAGGTCATCATGTAGGGAGAGGGAGCGCCCATTCTTGCCCTCCCTCTCAGATCTGTCAAACGGCGGGGGCGCTTGTCTGCAGACGTTCGGCCTTACTGAAAAACGCAGCGCCCAGCAGCGTCAGCAGCAGCAGACCGTAGGCAACGGTGGCGCTGTTGAGCGCACCGTGCAGGCCGAACCGGCCATTGATCAGCGAGGAGACGCTGGCGAACAGCAGGGTGCCGACGGTACCGCAGGTGAGCAGCGCAGAGATCAGCGTCGATGAGCTGCGGCGGACCTGCAGTGAGCCGTAGCTCATCAGTCCCGAGAATAGGCCAGAGTTAAAGAATCCGAAGGTGCCACAGGCGATCAGGATCAGGCCGGCGTCGGCGCCGTTGCTAATCAGTGCGATCGACCCCATGCCGATAACGGTACAGATCAGCAGAAAGGTGCGTAGTCTCATCCATTTTACGGTGAACTGATTCAGGAAGAGGCCGATAGCCTTACTCACCCAATATACGGTGGTGTAGAGCGCGGCCTGCTCGGGCTGCATGGCAAAGCGTAGCTGCAGGTATCCCGGTGTCCACAGGGTAAAAATCGGCTCCGCCAGCAGGAATAAGAACAGCGCCAGGCAGATAAGCCATACCGATATGCCCCATGACTCTGCGGCGGCCGCGGCAGGGGCCGCGGTTTGCTTTTGCGCCGCTGTCTCATCGCTGGGAAAGCGAGCGCGCAGGACGAACAGCAGCATCAGCACGCCAAGCGCGCCCATGATGGCATACATTGCGATCCAGCCGGCGCCGAGTTTAAACATCCATGCCAAAAGAAAGGAGAGCGTTGCGCCGGCGAGGCTAAAGAAAAAGTCAGTGAAAATCAGGCTTGAGGAGCGACTTTTTTCATCGGGATTGATGCGGACGACCAGGTAGCTCCCTATCGTCATAAAAATACCGCCGCAGGCGCCGATTACCGCGACCGCCACGCTGAACAGCGTGAGTGTGGGGGTTGTGAACAGCGCGATGCTGATGATGATAGTGAACAGCGCGGCCGCCGCCAGCGGCTTTTGTAGCCCCCACTTTTTGATCAGTAGGCCGCCGAACATAATCGGTATAAACATGCCGATATTCATTAAGGTAAAGATCTGACCGATAAAGCTCGGCTCTTTCTGGAAGGCGACGCACAGCGGGCCGAGGACAATGCCCAGGGTTGAAACCAGCGCACCGACAAAATAGTAGCTCAGGTATGAGATGGCATTCAGTCTGCCGCGGGAGTCGTAATGATTTTGCATCTGCGGTTCTCCTGGCAGGCGAACGGCCTGCCGGTGGCAGGGGATCAGCGGGAGTTCTTCACGAACTGGCTGATTAAATGGATAAAGTCGTCGGTGAGCATCGCCGCGCATTTCAGCGTCTGCTCATGGGAAAGCTCAACGTCGCCCAGCCCCTCGGCCATATTGGTAATGGCGGAGACGGCCAGTACCTTTAGCCCGCAGTGGCGGGCGGCGATGACCTCTGGCACGACCGACATTCCCACGACGTCACCGCCCATGCGCTGCATCATGCGGATCTCGGCGGCGGTTTCAAAGTTGGGGCCCGGATAGGAAACATATACCCCTTCGTACAGCGTCAGGTTGAGCTCGCGGGCCGAGGCATGCAGCCGCTGGCGCAGCCCGGTGTCATAGGCATTGGCGAGGCTGAAGAAGCGCGGGCCGAATCGCTCGTCGTTCGGCCCCACCAGCGGCGTTGATGGCAGGGTGTTGATGTGATCGCTCAGCGCGACCAGTGAACCGGCCGGAATGGCCGGGTTGAGTGAGCCGGCGGCGTTGGTACAGAGCATCAGTTCGCAGCCAAGCAGCTTAAAGGTGCGTACCGCCTGGGTCATGATGCCCATGCCGGCGCCTTCATAGAAGTGGCCGCGGCCTTTCATGCACAGCAGCGGAATACCGTGTAGCGTGCCCATGACTACCTCACCGGCGTGCCCGCTTACGCTGCTGACGGGAAAGCCCGGCAGAGCGTCGTAGGAGACGCCGGTTTTGTTGTCCAGACGGTCGGCCAATGTGCCCAGGCCAGAACCGAGGATCATCGCAATGCGCGGCGAGAAATTTGGCTTTGCCGCGCGTAGGATCTCGGCGGCCTGATAGGGGGAGTCGTTGAAAACATCGCGGGACATAAATCACTCCTGAGTTGAGTCGCGTTATTGACGCCATTCTCAAAGTGATTTGATTTGCCCTCCAATATTATTGGCGCGTGTATTGATTCGATTTTTAGTATTGATTGGTTAAGGGTATACAACGTTTCAATGGGATAGTGCGGAAGGGGACGCAGAATAGAATGCAAAAACGCGAGGGGAAGTGTGATGGCGATCATCTGGGCTGAGGCGCAGGTGCGATGGGCAGCCTCTCGTCCATCGCACCATCATGCCTAACCCGCGCGCCGCCGGCGGAGCCCCCTGTGCGTGGATGGCTACGCGCTTGGCGGCTCGCGTGGTCCGCCCCATCAACGCCCCCCGCAGGAGGCAAGGCGGGGGTTACTTCAGCTTGGCGAAGCTGCGGCGGGCGGCGTCGATGGTTTTCTGGATATCCTCCTGGCTGTGGGCCAGGGACATAAAGCCCGCCTCGAACGCGGACGGCGCCAGGTAGATACCCTGCTCCAGCATCAGGTGGAAGAAGCGCTTGAAGCGCTCGGCGTCGCAGCGCAGTACGTCCTGATAGCCGGTGACGGCGGACTGGTCGGTGAAGAAGATACCGAACATGCCGCCGACGTGGTTCACCACCAGCGGGATCCCTTCTTCGCGTGCGGCCGCCAGCAGCCCCTCGGCCAGGCTATCGGTCAGCTCCGTCAGCCGTGGGTAGATCCCCGGCTGGTTGATCTCGTTCAGGCAGGCGTAGCCGGCGGCCATGGCGACCGGGTTGCCGGACAGCGTCCCGGCCTGGTAGACCGGACCGGTCGGCGCCAGCGCCTCCATCACCTCGCGGCGTCCACCGAAGGCGCCCACCGGCATGCCGCCGCCGATGATCTTGCCCAGGCAGGTCAGATCCGGGGCGACGTCGTAGTACTCCTGGGCGCCGCCGAGGGCGACGCGGAAGCCGGTCATCACCTCGTCGATGATCAGCAGGGCGCCGTACTGATCGCACAGTTCACGCAGCCCCTGCAGGAAGCCCGGCTGGGGCGGAATGCAGTTCATGTTGCCCGCCACCGGCTCGACGATGATGCAGGCGATCTCCTGCGGATAGCGGGCGAAAGCGGCACGCACCGAGTCCAGATCGTTGTAGCTGCAGGTCAGGGTGTGTTTGGCGAAATCGGCCGGTACCCCCGGGGAGTTGGGCTGACCCAGGGTCAGGGCGCCGGAGCCCGCCTTGACCAGCAGATGATCGGCGTGCCCGTGGTAGCAGCCCTCGAACTTGATGAGCTTATCGCGGCCGGTAAAGCCGCGCGCCAGACGGATGGCGCTCATGGTGGCCTCGGTACCGGAGTTCACCATGCGTACCATGTCCATGCTGTCGATCAGCGAGGTGACCAGGTCGGCCATACGCACCTCCATCTCGGTCGGTGCGCCGAAGCTCAGCCCGCGCTCGACGGCGGCGATTACCGCATCGCGGATCGCCGGGTGATTATGGCCCAGGATCATGGGGCCCCAGGAGCCTACGTAGTCGACGTAGGCCTTGCCATCGGCATCATACAGGTAGGCGCCGTCGGCCCGCTCGATAAACAGCGGCGTACCGCCAACGCCGGTAAAGGCGCGCACCGGGGAGTTAACGCCGCCGGGGATCAGCGTTTTGGCCTGCTCGTACAGTCGTTCGGACTTGTTCATTATCGGCTCCAGACGTGTAGAAAATAAGGTAATAAGCCTGTGCTATTCTAGAGAAGTCTGGCGCCAGATGAAATGCGTCGTGATGCGCCATGGCATGGCGTGTCAATTTTGGCCGTTAGAGGCATTGTCTAATCGTTTGCGGAGACGAGACCTCTCAGAGAGAGTAAAATGCTCAACCTATTTGTACTATTTATCTATTCCTTGACCAACTTCACTGACTGAATTAACTATGACTACGCAACAAGACTCGATCTCTCAGCCGACGACGCCCCATCTACGGCGCAGTAACGTGCTGAAACGCGTAATACACCGGGATAAGACGCCGCTCGCCACTTTGGTGCTGGCGGCGATCGTCGGAACCTTGGCCGGACTGATGGGCGTCGCCTTTGAGCGCTGCGTGGACTGGGTGCAGCAGCAGCGTCTGGCCGGTCTGGCGGAGGTCGCTAACTACTGGTTTATCGTCTGGCCTGCGGCGATCCTGGGGTCAGCGCTGCTGGCCATGTGCGGCTACTATCTGGTGCGCCGCTTTGCGCCAGAGGCCGGTGGATCCGGTATCCCGGAGATTGAGGGGGCGCTGGAGGATCTGCGCCCGGCGCGCTGGTGGCGGGTGATCCCGGTGAAATTCATCGGCGGTCTGGGCACCCTGGGGGCCGGCATGGTGCTGGGACGCGAGGGACCCACGGTGCAGATGGGCGGCAACCTGGGGCAGATGGTATATGACCTGTTCCGCCTGCCCAAGCGTGACAACGAGACGCGTCATACGCTGTTGGCCACCGGTGCGGCAGCGGGCCTGACGGCGGCGTTCAACGCGCCGCTGGCTGGGATCCTGTTTATCATTGAAGAGATGCGCCCACAGTTCCACTATAGCCTGGTGTCGATCAAGGCGGTGTTTATCGGCGTGATCATGTCCTGCGTGGTGTTCCGCCTCTTCAATGGCGAACACTCGGTGATCGAGGTCGGGCGTCTGGGCGTTGCGGAGATCAATACCCTGTGGCTTTATCTGGTGCTGGGCATGGTGTTCGGTATCGTCGGCGTGCTGTTTAACATGGGAGTCTTTCGTACCCAGGATATGTTCCAGCGCATGCACGGCGGTAACTGGCGTAAGCTAATGCTGATCGGCGCGGCGCTTGGCGGCCTGTGCGGCGCGCTGGGGCTGATCCAGCAGGAGGCGGCGGGCGGCGGCTTTGCCCTGATCCCCATCGCCGCCGAAGGCAACTATACCGTCGGCATGCTGCTGTTTATCTTCATCGCCCGCGTGGTGACGACGCTGCTGTGCTTTGGCTCCGGCGCGCCGGGCGGGATCTTTGCCCCGATGCTGGCGCTCGGCACCCTGCTGGGAACGGCGTTTGGCATGGCGGCCGCCTATCTGTTTCCGCACTATGGCATCGATCCGGGCACCTTTGCTATCGCCGGCATGGGGGCGCTGTTTGCCGCCACGGTGCGCGCGCCGCTGACCGGTATTGTGTTGGTGCTGGAGATGACCGACAACTATCAGCTTATTTTGCCCATGATCATTACCTGCCTTGGCGCTACACTACTGGCGCAGTTCCTGGGTGGTAAACCGCTGTACTCCCGCATTCTGGAGCGTACGCTGCATCGCCAGATGCAGGAGCAGGAGGCCGCGCAGAAACGGGCGGAGCAGAGTGGGCAGCAAACCACCAATACTTGAATGGATTACTCGGGTATTAGATAATCGTCCGATGAGTCAGTATGCCCTGGGCCAAGCGGCATTCTGACATGTACACTGGCTGGAGCAATCAATGAGTGATGAAATGGCAGTGCCGCTGCAGTTTACCGATGCGGCGGCAAACAAGGTGAAATCCCTGATCGCAGACGAAGATAACCCGAACCTGAAGCTGCGCGTGTACATTACCGGCGGCGGCTGCAGCGGTTTTCAGTATGGCTTTACCTTCGATGATAACGTCAACGACGGTGATATGACGATTGAGAACCAGGGCGTTGCGCTGGTAGTGGATGCGATGAGCCTGCAGTACCTGGTCGGCGGTTCGGTGGACTATACCGAAGGGCTGGAAGGATCGCGCTTTATCGTCAATAACCCCAACGCGAAGACGACCTGCGGCTGCGGATCGTCGTTCAGTATCTAAGCGTAAGCCGGAGCGCGGGATCTCGCGTGGCGCCTTCCTGTGGAAGGCGCCATTTTTTTATCGGCGGCGCCCGGGGCTTAGTCCAGTGTGAAGGTCGGCAGCTTGAGATGCCAGCGGATAGCCGCCAGACGGATACCCAGCGTGATCGCCATGCCCAGCATCATGGCATGCTGTAGCGCCATGCCAAAGGTGACATAGGCGGTGACGTGGACGATGCCCCCGATGATGCAGGCGGTGGCGTAAATTTCGGTGCGCAGGATCATCGGGATCTCCCGCGCCAGCACGTCGCGAATAATGCCGCCGCCCACCCCGGTGATCACCCCCATACAGACGGCGATCATGGGGCCGGCGCCGGCGGCGAAGGCCTTATTGACCCCGATGCCGACGAAGACGGCCAGACCCACGGCGTCCAGCACCGGCAGCACCCAGCCGGGCAGACGGCGCGGCTGGCGCACCAGGGCAATGGTCAGCAGACAGGTCACCATCGCCACCACCAGATCGGTGGGATCGCGTACCCAAAAGGCCGGGCCATTATCCAGCGCCATATCGCGGATGGTGCCGCCGCCTACGGCGGTGACAACTCCCAGCACCAGGACGCCAAAGGGGTCCATGCGCAGTTTGCCCGCCAGTAACACGCCAGAGATGGCAAAGACCGCCGTCCCCAAAATATCCAACCAGTAAACCAGCATAACCCTTACCTCTTCAACGCCACCGGACTCCGGCAGGATTAGTTGTAATGACAATTATTTGTGATCTTATTGTTTTGATTGGGAATCACCTTCCAGCGGCGGCGCATAAGATAGCGTGAAAACGGGGATTACGCCACGTTGGCGGATGAGGAGAGAGCCAGCTTTTGGCTATTCTGTGCGTCGGCTCGCGCCAGCGGCGGATCCCACCGAATCCAGCGGCGTTTTGTCTGACAAGCGCGGGGAAGAAAGGCGGGCGCAGGGCGCGCCCGCCGGGGCTCAGCGGGGAGGCGCTGCGGCGCTCAGCGTATGCAGCTGTGCGCAGAGGGCGTCGGCGGCCAGCAGAATGCGCGGGCCGCTGCGGTTGAGCCAGTCCTGGTTGACGGCGATCACCGGCACCGCGAGCTGGGGGCGCCAATAGTCGGCGACGATGGCCGCCTGAGCAGCGTCGCCGCCGATGACGATCGCCTGCGGGTGGCGCACCATCACCTGTTCGCGGCTGACCTGCGGCCAGGGCACCGGGCTGTCGGCAAAGATATTCTGTGCGCCGCACAGCGTCAGCAGATCGCTCTGCAGCGTTTTAGCGGAGGTCGAAAACAGCGGCTGGTTACCGAACTGCATCATCACCCGCAGCGGCGCGCCCCGGGCGTAGCGCTGGCGCAGCTGCTGTAGACGCTGGCGAAACTGGGCGGCGGCGCGGTGCGCCTGCCCGGGGTGAGGGCTATAGACCGCCAGCCTATCGAGATCGTCAGCCACCTGATCCACGCGCTGGGGATCGGAGTAGAAGAGGGGGATCCCCAGCGCGCTCAGCTGATCGAGTACGCGTCGGGGATTGCCGCCGTGCCAGGCCAGGATCAGATCGGGCTTAAGGGCCAGGATGCGCTCCAGGTTGATCCCGTTCCAGGAGGCCACCTTTTCTAGCCCTGCCGCCTGCGGCGGGTAGTCGGAATAGGCGCTGGCGGCGACCAGGCTATCGCCGAGGCCGGCGGCGTAGGCAAGTTCGGTAGTATGCGGCGACAGGCTGACGACGCGCAGCGCCGCCGCCTGCAGCGGGGGCAGGCTCAGGCCGAGGCCCAGCAGCAGCACGGCCAGCGACAGTATGCCGCCCGATCCGCGGCGGCGTTTGGCGCGTCGCAGGGCCATGGATTACTGGGCGGCCAGTGCGCGCAGCATCGCTTCCACCATCAGGGTGGACTGCTCGGCGGCGACCTTGAGGAACTCATCAAAGCTGATATGGGACTCCTGATCGGCGACGTCGGAGATGGCGCGCACCACCACAAATGGGGTTTGGAAGGCGTGGCAAACGTGGCCGATGGCCGCCGCTTCCATCTCTACCGCGGCGACCTGCGGGAAGGTGCTGCGAATACGGGCCAACGGCTCGGCGCCGTTGATGAAGGCGTCGCCGCTGCAGATCAGGCCGCGCACGGCGTTCAGCTGCAGCGCGGTGATGCAGCGTTCGGCCAGGGCGATCAGCGCCGCATCGGCGCTAAAGGCCGCCGGACAGCCGGCCATCTGTCCCGGCTGATAGCCAAAGGCGGTGACGTCGGCGTCGTGGTAGCGCACCTCATCGGAGATAACGATGTCACCGACCCGCAGGGTGCTGGCCAGGCCACCGGCGGAGCCGGTGTTGATCACCACGTCCGGGCGGCAGTGATCCAGCAGCAGGGTGGTTCCCATCGCCGCAGAGACTTTGCCGATGCCGGACTTCAGCAGCGCAACCTCAACGCCGTGCAGGCGGCCAGTATAGATTTCGCAGCCGGCCAGGCTAAGGGTCTGACGATTTTCGATGCGGTCGCGCAGCAGGGTAACTTCCTGCTCCATGGCGCCAATGATGCCTACTTTCATATCAATACCTGTAATTGGGAGTAATAACGGGAATCCGGTTGCGCAGTTTAGCATAGCTCTGTCCCAGACCGCTGCGCAGGGCGGCAATGGCGGAAATTATCTGTTAGGCTGTGGACATCGGGCGTGTCTGCGACGCCCTCCACGGTGGGAGATTCACCATGAGCATCGATTTTGCGTCCAAACTCAGTTACCAGCGTCCCCTGCGCTCGGCGGAGGAGGCGCTGTTCCTGCACGGCGCTTACGAGATCGGACGCCAGTTTGAGAGCGATCGTGGACGTATCATCAACTCGGCGGCCATCCGCCGCTTGCAGCAGAAGACCCAGGTGTTTCCGCTGGAGCGCAACGCGGCGGTGCGTTCGCGCCTGACGCACTCGATGGAGGTTCAGCAGGTGGGGCGGCATATCGCCCGGGAGATCCTGCACTGCCTCTCTAGCCAGGGGCATATCGTGGAGCTGGGCCTTGCGGACTACACCGACGCCTTTGCAAGCTGCGTCGAGATGGCCTGCCTGATGCATGACATGGGCAATCCGCCCTTCGGCCACTTTGGCGAGGCGGCCATCAAGGCCTGGTTCAGCCGCGCGCTGGGGGTCAGCGCCGATGGCCATAACCGGCTGGACGATGCGGCCTGTCAGGTGGCGTTCCTGCGCCGCGACGGGCAGGATGCCGAGCTAGATACCCTGCGCGCCCGTCTGCGTATCGACCTGAGCAACTTTGAGGGTAACGCCCAGTCTATCCGTTTAATCCATACCCTGCTCAAGCTGAATCTGACCTATGCCCAGACCGCCTGCGTCTTAAAGTACACTCGCCCGGCCTACTGGCAGGGGCCGCTGCCGGCGGGCTTTGACTATCTGATGAAAAAGCCCGGTTACTACTGGGCAGAAGAGGCGTTTGTCGCGCAGCTGCGCCAGCAGGTCGATCTGCTGCCGTATCATCGCTTTCCGCTGACCTATATCATGGAGGCGGCGGATGATATTTCGTACTGCGTGGCCGATCTTGAGGATACGGTCGAAAAGCACCTGCTCAGCGTGGAGCAGCTGTACGCCCTGCTGAAGGAGGAATGGGGGACGGTGACCAGCGGCGATCTGTTCAGCGTCACCGTGCAGGATGCCTTCGAGCGCTGCAATAAAAAATACGGTCGGCGCAGCGCTGACGATATCTTTTTTATGTATTTGCGGGTGAATGTAGTGAAGCGTCTGGTTCCCTATGCCGCCGACTGTTTTTTAAATAACCTGCAACACATTTTTATTGGCGCATTTAATGAGCCGCTGCTGTCCGCCGGGGCTGAAGAGTATCGGCTGCTGAATATATTTAAACAGGTTGCGCTGAAGCACGTATTCAATCATTTCGAGGTCGAACAGCTGGAGCTGCAGGGGTATCGGGTGATTAAGGGACTGCTGGATATTTATAGTCCGCTGTTGGCCATGCCGCAGTCGGATTTTCTGCGCCTGGTACGCGACGATCGCCACCCCGACTACCTGATCGAGACGCGGCTGTTTCACAAGCTCTCCGTGAAGCATCGCTTGGCCTACCGGGAGGCGGTGGACGGCCTGGCGGCGTTTGACGGTGCCCAGCTGCAGGTGCGGGAGTATTATTATCGGGCGCGCCTGATACAGGACTATATCAGTGGAATGACGGATTTATATGCCTATGATGAGTATCGCCGGCTGATGGCGGCGGAATAATCATCTGCTGGATATATCGCGCGCATACGCTGGCTTTGTAAAGTCGGGCGTATAAATATTTACGCTTCCTTGACTTTATCGCGGTGAACTTCATTTCAGTTTACTACTCTTAGTAAACATAATATCACCGTCTCGGTGATAGCGGCGCCGTCTGGCGCAACGCCGTTCAGCGCCGCTGAATGAATCCGTTTTATCGTTGCTAATACGAGAGAAAATCGTGCTATGAAAAAAACCACTTTAGTATTGAGTGCCGTTGCATTGAGTCTGGGAATGGCGCTGAGCCCGATGTCGGCCAGTGCGGCAGAGACCTCTTCCGCCACCACCGCCCAGGCGTTGCCGAGCCTGGCACCGATGCTGGAGAAAGTGATGCCGTCCGTGGTCAGCATCAACGTCGAGGGCAGCGCGACCGTCAATAACAGCCGCGTGCCGCCGCAGTTCCAGCAGTTTTTTGGCGAAGACTCTCCGCTGTGCCAGCCGGGCTCGCCGTTCGGCGGTTCGCCGATGTGTCAGGGCGGCGGCAATGCGCCGTCCAAAGAGCGCTTTAAGGCGCTGGGCTCCGGGGTGATTATCGACGCGGGGAAAGGCTATGTTGTCACCAACAACCACGTCGTGGCTAACGCCGACAGCATTAAAGTGCAACTGAGCGACGGCCGCCGCTTCGACGCCAAGGTGATCGGCACCGATCCGCGCACCGATATCGCGCTGATTCAGCTGAAGGATGCCAAGAACCTGACTGCCATTAAGATGGCGGACTCTGATAATCTGCGGGTGGGCGACTATGCGGTGGCGATCGGCAACCCCTACGGGCTGGGTGAGACCGTCACCTCCGGGATCGTTTCCGCGCTGGGCCGCAGCGGCTTGAACGTGGAAAACTACGAGAACTTTATTCAGACCGACGCGGCGATCAACCGTGGTAACTCCGGCGGTGCGCTGGTGAACCTGAACGGCGATCTGATTGGGATCAATACCGCGATCCTGGCGCCGGACGGCGGCAACATCGGCATCGGCTTCGCCATTCCGAGCAACATGGTGAAAAACCTGACCGGTCAGATGGTGGAGTATGGCCAGGTGAAACGCGGTGAGTTGGGGATCATGGGGACCGAGCTGAACTCCGAGCTGGCGAAGGCGATGAAGATCGACGCCCAGCGCGGCGCCTTCATCAGCCAGGTGCTGCCGAAGTCAGCCGCCGCGAAGGCCGGGCTGAAAGCCGGTGATGTCATCGTCTCCCTGAACGGGAAGAACATCTCCAGCTTCGCCTCCTTCCGCGCTGAAATCGGCACCATGCCGGTCGGTAGCAAGCTGGCGCTGGGAATCATCCGCGACGGTAAGCCGATGAACGTGGAGGTGACCCTGGAGCAGAGCGCGCAGAGCCAGGTGGCCTCTGACAACATCTTCAGCGGTATCGAAGGGGCCGAGCTGAGCAACGCCGCCGGTGGCAAGGGCGTGAAGGTGGATAACGTGAAGAAAGGCTCCACCGCCGCGCGTATCGGCCTGCAGAAGGGCGACGTGATCCTGGGCGTGAACCAGCAGGCGATCGCCAACATCGGTGAGCTGCGTAAAATTCTGGATGCCAAGCCGCCGGTGCTGGCGCTGAACATCCAGCGTGGCGACAACACCCTGTATCTGCTGATGCAGTAATCGCCCCGCGCGCCGCCTGACATCGGGCGGCGCATCCGGAAAAACAAATACCCCGTGAGCGTACTGCCCACGGGGTATTTTTTTATCCGCACCTCACCGCGGCGGCGGCGCGCGTGGGTTACGCCGCGTCGGCGCAGCTCAGCGCCTGACCGTGGGCGATATGCAGGATCGGGCCGCCCATCGTGCGCGCCTCCTGGGCGCTATGGGTCACCAGCAGCGCGGTCTGTCCGGCGGCGGCGAGGATCGCTCGCACCTCTTGTCCTAAGCGTTCGCGGGTGCCCTCGTCCAGGCTGGAGAAGGGCTCATCCAGCAGCAGGATATCCGGCTGGGGGGCCAGGGCCCGCGCCAGGGCGACGCGCTGCTGCTGGCCGCCGGATAGGGCGTGCGGGTAGCGTTCGCCGATCCCTGACAGCTCGATCAGCTGCAGCAGATCGGCGACGCGCGTCCGCTGGACGGCGCGCGGCTGGCGACGCAGGCCAAAGGCGATGTTCTGCGCTACGGTCAGGTGCGGGAACAGCGCGTAGTCCTGAAACACCATGCCGACGCGGCGCAGCTCCGGCGCCAGGTGCTGCTGTGGCGATGCCACGCAGCGCCCGGCGATGCGGATGCTGCCGTGGCTGAGGCGCTCAAATCCGGCGATCGCGCGTAGCACGGTGGTCTTACCGCTGCCGGAGGCGCCGAGCAGGCAGGCCAGCGTCCCCTGACGCAGAGACAGGGAGAAACCGTTCAGCACCGGCTGGGCACCGGCGCCCGCGCCATAGCTGACGTGCAGATTATCCAGGCATAAGGCCATTTCGTTCATCGCGACTCTCCCGCGTGTTTTAACTGGTTGCGTACCAACAGCGTCATGGGTAGGGTGCCGGCCAGTACGATCAGCAGCGCCGCGATGGCGCCGTCTTCGTAGGTGCCGCGCGCGGCCTCGGCATACAGCAGGGTCGCCAGCGTTTCCACGTTGACCGGACGCAGCAGCAGGGTAATGGGCAGCTCTTTCATGACGTCGGCGAAGACCAGCAGCGCGCTGCCGATCAGCGCCGGCCGCAGCAGCGGCAGGTGTATGCGCCAAAAGGTCGCTCCCTCTCGCTCGCCCAGCGAACGGGCCGCCTGCTCCAGCGATGGGGCGATACGCGCCAGCCCGGCGTCCAGCGCGCCGAGGGTAATGGTCTGAAAGCGCAGGGTGCAGCACAGAACCAGCAGCAGGCCGCAGGAGAACAGCGGCAGACCGCGTATCTCCAGCGCCGTCGCCAGCCAGGCATCGGCGCGCAGCGCCGGCGGCATAAAGCCAATGGCCAGAATGGTGCCCGGTACGGCATAGCCCAGCGAGGCGAGGCGCAGGGTGATCCGGCGCAGCGGCGGCGTGGGCGGCGCCAGCGCCCGAATACGCGCATACCAGCTCAGCGCCAGGCTGATCGCCACCGCCAGCAGCGTGACACCCAGCGACAGCAGTAGGGTATTGCGCAGCGCCGCCAGCAGCTCGGCGGAGAGCAGGGTCTGGCTTTCCAGCCGCTTCAGGCTCTGCCAGATCAGGTGCAGCAGCGGAATGATAAAGCCGAGCAGCAGCGGCAGCGCCGTCGCGGCGCTGAGCAGCCAGGCGCGCGCGCCGCGCAGGGGCTGCGGCTGCAGGGTGCGCAGGCCGCGGCCCGCATAGCGTTGGCGCCGGCGTCCGTATAGCTCCAGCGTCAGCAGCAGGAAGATAAATCCCAGCATCATGCAGGCGATCTGGGCGGCGGCGGCGATGTCTGAACGGGTGATCCAGGTGGTATAGACGGCGACGGTCAGGGTCTGCACCCCAAGGAACTCCGAGGCGCCGAGATCGTTCAGGGTCTCCAGCAGCGCCAGGCTGATGCCGACCGCCAGCGCCGGCCTGGCCATGGGCAGCACGACGCGCAGAAAGGTACCGCGCCCGTTTTCGCCGAGGGTGCGCGCCGCCTCGAGCAGGTGTGCGGGCTGGCTGATGAACATCGCCCGCATCGTCAGATAGATATAGGGGTAGAGTACCAGGCTAAACAGTACGATGGCCCCGGCGACGCCGCGAATATCCGGCAGGCGGAACTGGCGCGGGCTGTCATAGCCGAGCAGCAGGCGCAGCGCGCTCTGCAGCGGGCCAATCGGGTGCAGCAGATCCAGCCAGGAGAAGGCGACGATGTAGGTTGGCATCGCCAGCGGCAGCAGCAGTCCCCAGCTCAGCAGGCGCCGCCCGGGGAACTGAAAGGCGCTCACCGCCCAGGCGCAGCCGACGCCGATGGCGCCGGCCAGCAGCGCTACCCCGGCCAGCAGCAGCAGGGTATTCAGCGCGGCCTGCGGCAGGACATAGCGCCACAGATCGCGCCAGTGCTGAACCCCACCGTCGGCGGCCAGCCACAGCAGCGAGAGCAGCGGCGTGACCGCCAGCAGGGCGACGCTCATCGCGCCCAGCGCCAGCGGCGTCGGGCGCGGCAGGGCGTCGCGTATCCGGAGGCCCATCGGGGGCCATCGCTTACTGATCGAAGCCAACTTTATCCACCAGCAGGCTGGCCTGTTTACGGTGTTTGACGATCTCGGTCAGCGGCAGCGGATCCGGGGTAATGGTGCCAATGGCGTCGGCGATGGTTGGGTCCAGCGCCACGCCCTGGCGCACCGGGTATTCGTAGTTGGCGCGGGCATAGCGCTGCTGGGCTTCTGGGGAGACCAGATACTCCATCAGCTGTACGGCGGCCTGACGGTTTGGCGCATGGCGGGCCACGGCGGCGCCGCTGATGTTGACGTGGGTGCCGCCGTTGGCGAAGGTCGGTCTGATCACGTCGATCGCCTCGCCCCATTGGCGGGCATCGCTGCCCGGCTTGGCGTTTTTCAGGTGTCCCACATAGTAGGAGTTGGCGATACCGATATCACAGATGCCGCCCAGAATATCGCGCGCCACGTCGCGATCGCCGCCGGTCGGCTTACGCGCCAGATTGGCCTTCAGCGCCCGCAGCCATTGCTCGGTTTTGGCTTCGCCCTGATGGGCGATCATCGCTGCCACCAGCGCGGTGTTGTAGGGGTGCTGGCCCGACCGCATGCAGATGCGGTTGTGCCACTCCGGCTTGGCCAGATCCTGATACTGCAGCGTACGGCCGGGGAGATCCTTGGCGATGTAGAGTACGCGGGCGCGCATCGATAGCGCGAACCACTGGTTGTCGCTGCCGCGCAGGTTGGCGGGGATGGCCTGGGTCAGCGTTGCGGAGTCGACCGGCTGGGTGACGCCCGCCTCGACCAGATCCAGCAGATTACCGGCGTCGACGGTCATCAGCAGATCGGCCGGTGAGTTGGCGCCTTCGGCCTTCAGTCGCTCCAGCATTCCGTCTTTGATATAGACGGTGTTGACCTGCACGCCGCTCTGCTGTGTCCATCCCTCCAGCAGCGGTTTGATCAGACCCGGTTCCCGGGTGGTATACAGCGTCAGCGAGCCGTCGGCGGCGGCGGGCAGAGCGCTGAGGCCAAACAGCAGGCCGGCGGCACCGAGCCGCAGCCAGGCGGTAACGGCGGTGGATAAGCTACGCATCATCGGTTTTTCTCCTGGTCAGCGGGCCTGCGCACGACGTTCGGCGCCGCCCTGTGGAATGAGATAGTAAATGATAATTACTTTTAATTTCAATTTAATTCTGTTTATCGCCAACGAGGGCCCCAGGTAGAGGGGATGGCAGGGAAAAAACGTTAAAAAAAACCGCCCAGGATGGGCGGTTGAGAGAGGCACGTGGCGCGTTGGATCAGTGGGCGCCGCCGCTGTCGCCTGCGCTGGAGAAGGGGGGCTTGGCGAACCAAATCAGTATCAGCAGCACCAGGAAGACGCCGGCCGAGGCCCAGAAGATCTCGTTTGCCGAGATGATCAGGCCCTGGGCGGTGATGTCCTGGGCTATCAGGGCGGAGGCCTGGTGGCTGTTCAGCCCCAGCTTTTCCATTTCGCCATAGGCCTGCTGGGCGACGGGATTATACGGGGTGATCGATTCGGCCAGGTGGGTATGGTGCAGCGCTTCGCGCCGCGTCCACAGCGTGGTGGTGATCGAGACCCCGATCGAGCCGGCCAGGGTACGGCAGAAGTTGCTCAGGCTGGAGGCCGCGGCGATGCGCTCCGGCGGCAGACCGGACAGGCTGATGGTGGTCAGCGGCATAAAGAAGCAGGCCACGGCAAACCCCTGGACAAACTGCGGCCAGGCCGAGGCGCCAAAGTCCATGCCTGGCTCAAAGCTGTAGGCACGCCAATAGAAGCAGACGGCATACATGATGAAGCTGAAGGTGACCAGCCGTCGCATGTCGAGCCGGGCGCCGAAGCGGCCGATGATCGGGGAGAGCAGCACCGGAATTAACCCTACCGGCGCCGAGGCCAGTCCGGCCCAGGTGGCGGTATAGCCATACACCTCCTGCAGCAGCTGCGGCAGCAGCACGATGGCGCCAAAGTAGAGCATGTAGGCCAGGCTGATGCACAGGACGCCGATGGTAAAGTTGCGGATCTTGAACAGCGAAAGATCTACCACCGGGTGATCGTCCGTCAGCTCCCAGATCAGCAGGAAGATCAGCGACACGACGGCGATCACCGTCAGCAGAACGATCTCCGGCGAGTTAAACCAGTCCAGCTCCTTGCCTTTGTCCAGCATCACCTGCAGGCAGCCGACGCCCAGCGCCAGCAGGATCAGGCCGACGGTATCGATAGGCTTATGCTCGATGCGCGTCTCTCGCCCTTTCAGGGTCGACATGCTCACCAGCACCACGCCGATCCCCAGCGGCACGTTGATAAAGAAGATCCAGCCCCAGTGGTAGTTGTCGCTGATATAGCCGCCGAGTATAGGCCCACAGATCGGGGCGACGATCACCGTCATCGACCAGAGGGCCAGCGCCATGTTGCGTTTGGCGGGGGATAGTTACCGAGCAGCAGACTCTGAGAGAGCGGGATCAGCGGCCCGGCGACCAGTCCCTGCAGCACGCGGAACAGGATCAGCATCTCCAGGCTTTGAGATATCCCGCACAGCCAAGAGGTCAGGGCGAAGAGCCCGGTTGACCACAGAAATAGCCGCACCTCGCCAAAGCGCTTGGCCAGCCATCCGGTGATGGGGATCGAAATGGCGTTGGCCACCCCAAACGAGGTGATGACCCAGGTTCCCTGAGAGTTGGAGGCGCCCAGGTTTCCGGAGATGGTCGGGATGGCCACGTTGGCGATCGTGGAGTCCAGCACCTGCATGAAGGTGGCCATCGACAGCGCGATGGTCACCCAGGCAAGCTTGGCTCCCTCAAGCGGTTTTTGTTGCACAGTCACCTCGGCGCAGATTAAGCGGCATTGGCCTGGATGATCCCGGCGATCTCGCGATTCACCGGCGCCAGATCCAGCGTCAGCACATTGCTCTGGTAGGCCGGCGTCTTACGCACCTGTTGGGCTAGCACCTCGCCGCGGGTATTGGCGGTGTCGACGGTGACCAGCGTGGAAAGCCCGATGCGCAGCGGATGCTGCGCCAGCTGCTGAGGATCCAGCTCAATGCGTACCGGCAGGCGCTGCACGACCTTGATCCAGTTGCCGGTGGCGTTCTGCGCCGGCAGCAGAGAGAAGGCGCTGCCGGTGCCCATATCCAAACCGGCCACTTTGCCTTTAAACACCACGCCGTCGCCGTACATATCGCTGACGACGGTGGCCGGCTGGCCGATACGCATATTGGCCAGCTGAGTCTCTTTGAAGTTGGCGTCTATCCACATCTGGCTGGCTGGGACGATGGCCATCAGCGGCGTGTTGGGGCTGATTTGAGCGCCGACCTGTACGCTGCGTTGGGAGACATAGCCGGTTACCGGGCTGCGGATCTGGGTACGCTCCAGCGCCAGCCAGGCATCGCGCACCTGGGCAGCGGCCTGCAGCACCGCCGGCTGTTTTTCCAGCGGGGTATTCAGGATCAGCGCCTGATTAGCGTTGTACTGCTGGACCGCGACGTCCAGCGCGGCGCGGGCGCTCTCCATGGCGTCCTGCGCATGCTGCAGCTCCTCGCGGCCAATGGCGCCGGAGCGGCTCAGCGCCAGACGGCGCTGGTAGTCGCTGCTAGCCTTACTCAGTGCCACCTGACTCATGGCGATGTTGGCCTGGTACTGCTTGGCGTTGACCATCAGCTGGTGGGTCTGGCGTACGCTGTTGGCCAGCGCGGTTTTCGCCCGCTCATAGGCCTGCTGGGCGTCGGTTTTATCCAGCGTGACCAGGATGTCGCCCGCCTTCACCAGATCGGTGCCCTCAAAGTTAACCCGGGTTACGCTGCCGGAGACCTGGGCGTTGATCTGTACCAGGTTGCCGGTGACATAGGCATCATCGGTCTCCTGGTGGTGGCGCAGAACGATAAACCAATAGACCAGGTAGGCAGCGGCGATCAGGATGAACACGCCGGTCATCCCTAGCATCCAGGTTTTACGTTGTTTCTTTTTATTGGGTGCAGGCGGCAGGGTTGCCTGTGTCGCCAGGTTTTCACTCATGGTGTTTCTCCGCATTTCCTCTTGGAACCATAGTCATATGATGGGTATTGCATGTCGAATTTTCCCCGCGCGCACGCTGATAACCACCGTCGCCGTGCCGCCGGCGTTGGGCAGCATAGGAGAGTGGGCGGAGGAATGAAAAGATAGATCGTCTTAACCGCGCATTGAAACAGACACGGATACACATCGTCTGGTGGATACGTGCGCTGTGCGGTCAGAGAAAGAGCGATTGTACATTCTGGATGGCGGGTCAGACCGCGCGTCGTTCGGCGCTGCCCCGAGGGCTGGCGATACAAACGCGCGATCGTCTACGTAACGGTAAGCATAATCTCAGGTGAATGGCTTACTGTGGCAATCCGGACTGTTCCATCTCTTCAATGCGCGATAACAGCTTACGAGTCAACACTTCCAGCTGCTGCTGCTCCTCCTGAGTCAGCGTTGACCATAAGAAGTGTAGACACTTATGCTGCGGCGGAATGATCTCGGCCAGAAATGCCTTGCCTGCCTCCGTCAGGTGCAGATGCAGGCAGCGGCGATCGTTGTCACTTTCGCGGCGCTCGATCCAGCCGCGCTTCTCCAGCTCATCGGCGATACGGGTCGCGTTAGTACGCGATGATCCCAGCGCCGCGCTCAGCTCGGAGGGTTGAATACTATAGTCTTCCTGCGCATCCAGCGTAATCAGCGCCATGAACAGCGTTTCATTAATCCCTTGTTCTTTCAGCATCTTGTTGCGATTTTCCAGCAACTTATTCTGCATATGCATGCACAGACGGGTCAGCAGAATCTCCTGATAGGGAAAATCCAGCTGTCGCTTAGCGCGCTGCTTTAGCATCTCTTCGATTTGAGTGATAGAACGTGGCATTGGATCATGACCTCATTAGTTTCATTGGGTATAGTAACTTTGGTTATCAGTCTTGTAAACGATGTTTCTGAGAAAAAAGTGAAGCCGCGTGCTAATAAATTTAATGGCGAAATCATAACGGCATTAATGAATTTTTTTAATGATCTCTTACGCAAGGGCGCACGGAGACTGCCGTGGGCGCGGGAGCGCTGCGGATGCCACAGTGCCGTCAGGCGACGCTCGTCTGCCGGACGGAGTGGGAAGTGTGCGTGTGAGTTATACATTTTTTCACTGTTATTGAGTTAGGCCAGTAACTCTTTATTTTTATAAAAAATGTCCTTACTGATGGCACCGGGTCGATCGGCCGGCACAGGCATCCGCCGTGGACGCCTGGGTATTGCACCGCCGTCATGGCCATGACGGCGGTGTCGGTTCAGGGAGCCATGCCCACGGGAAACGGGTACGCCGCAGTACGACGCGACGACCTTGTCCGAGGAGAAAACGCACGGATTGAACCATATCGTTAATTAGTTAGTGTGAGAATGAAAAGTTCTGGTTTTTAATATGCAACAGATTACATGTCAGATTTGTGACATGTGCCGCAAGAAACGTTAACGGCCCTTATTATAGTCAACGGAAATGGTCAAGGATGTAGACATTATCACCATTTTCTTCTGTCTCCAGCGCCTGCGGTGCAAACAATTGCTGATAGCGCAGGCGGAATGCCAACATTTCATCTGTATCTGGCTCCAGATCGCGTAAAAAATCGAGCGTCAGACGCACCTGATGCGGGCTGATATCGGCGTTAAAACCGGCCTTGCGCAGCAGTGAGCGCCAGTAGCGCAGGTTGTCGTCGTCACCGTTAACGATAAACGTTTGATAGATGAGTAACACCACCGCGCCATTATTGAGGTGAGATTCACCGCCGCACTGCAGATAGCGGACAAATGCCTCCCCCTGCGTCTTCCCCATCTGGCTGAGCAGCGACTCGACGTGCACGGGCTCGATATTCAGACGCTGGGTCAGGCGTTGGCAGGCCCGTCGGGTGGGGGTATTGAGAACGCGGAAGCCGGCGATAAACACCAGTGCCAGCGTGGCGAGCATTAACCAAATCATGCCGGTCTCCGGGAGTGACAGTCGCTCCATCATACGGATAAAGGGTCGGTTCAGCCAGCGCAGGGGGGAGACAGGGCACGCAGCGCCCTACGAAAGTACCACGCAGGAAAACGGCGCCGCAGAGGGCGCCGTGACAGCGACAATAAACGATCTTATGCGCGGCGGCAGGCTTCAAACAGGAACCAGACGCGGCGTTCAGTTTCGTCGATCCAGTTTTCGATCAGGCTGGCGCTGGAGATGTCGTGATACTCATCGCAGACCGCATGGGCGGCGCGCAGCTCAGCGGCGACCTGTTTGTTGTCTTCACACAGCTCGGCCAGCATGTCGATGGGATCGACGTACTCGGCATCGTTGTCCTTAATGCGCTGCATCCGGGAGATTTCGCCGATGGAGTGCAGGGTATTGCCGCCAACTTTACGTACGCGTTCAGCAATATCATCGGTCATGGCAAACAGCTGTGCGCTTTGCTCGTCCAGCAGCAGATGGTAGTCGCGGAAATGCGGGCCACTCATATGCCAGTGGAAATTCTTGGTTTTCAGGTAAAGGGCAAAAATGTCGGCCAGCAGTGCGTTCATTGCTGCGCTGATTGCTTTGGTTGCCTCATGGCCCAGATCGGTTGGCGTGGCCAGGGGAAGGCGTTGGCGTGCTTGGACGTCGCTTTTTTTAACCGTGCTCATCTTGATCTCCTTAGAATTAGATAATCAAAGCAGCAGTAGTGCTCAGTACCCAAGCAGTATAGATCATTCAACGTCAGTGTGGATTTATTTGTAATACAAAGAGTTTCAAGTAGATGCGGCCAGTAATCGTTACACGGGCGTGTATGGCGCCCGCCTAAGCTGACCAGTGACGGCAAAATTCAAGCCATAGATTTAGGGTGGGGGAGATATACTTGCTGCGCTGCAGGCACAGGGAGAAACGGCGGCTAAAGCGCGGTTCGCAGGGGAGGATACAGAACTGCCCTGCGTACAGCGGCTGCTCCAGCATGCGGCGGGAAATAAAGGTAATGCCCAGATTGTTTTTGACGCACGCCAGGATAGCGTCAAAGGCATCCAGCGACAGCACCACCTGTGGGTTGTCCAGGCGGGGCGCCAGCTGGTGGTCAAAGAATGCCCGGCTGGCTGAACCCGCCTCGCGCAGCAGCCAGCGCTCCCGGCTGAGCTGCGCATAGCTCAGCGGGCCCCGTCCGGCCAGCGGGTGTTCAAGGCTCGCGACCACCACCATCTCATCCTCCAGCCACGGCTGGCTGATTAGCGCAGGGTCGGTGACCGGCCCCTCCAGCAGCGCCACATCTAGCTCAAATCCGGCCACCATGCCGGCAATGCTCTGGGTGTTGGCGATGATCGGCAGGGGCAGCCAGCCGTAGCGCAGCTGGAATGCGCTGAGCAGCTCCGGCAGCAGATAGCTGCCGATGGTCTTGGTGCAGCCGACCATCAGCCGAGTATCGCCGTTGCCATTGTTGAACAGACTCTCCACCCCCTGCATCCGGGTCAGCAGCTCGTCGGCCACCGGCAGTAGGCGCTGTCCCTCATGGTTCAGCAGCAGGCGGGCGTGCTGGCGCTCAAACAGCCGCACCTCGAGCTGGTTTTCCAGCTCGCTCAGGGTTTGCGACAGGGCCCCCTTGGTCATAAACAACTGCGACGCCGCCTGGGTCAGGGTGCCGCTGCGGGCAATGGCGACAAAGACGCGCAGCTGTTTGAAGGTGATGTTCATTGTTTAGGTTTCCTAAACCAATGGTAAGAAATTTATTGATTTTTTAAATAATATCCTGTGGCTATAGTATGCGCCATAGAAACAATGAAAAACGTAGAGGTGTTCAAGTGTTAAGATTAATTCATCGCAAGGTTCGCAGCATGCCGACGCCGGCGGCTGGATTGGCTCTGGGTATTGCCAGCATTGGCTGGGGATTGGAAAACGCGCTACCGTTGCACGGCATCGGACAGAATATTGGCGCGCTGATCGCTGCCGCGATCCTGCTGGCGTTGACCGTTCGCTTTATTTTTCACCCCGACACTCTGATGCAGGATATTAAGCATCCGGTGGTGGGCAGTATCGTACCGACCTTCGCCATGGCGACGATGGTGGTCTCCGTGGCCGTAGGCCACTACTTTCCCCGCGTAGGGCAGGGGCTGTGGTTGGCGGCGGTCGCGGTACACCTGATCGCGCTGGCGCTGTTTTTCTTCCACCGCGCCCGTGAGCCGCGCATGCACCATATGGTGCCGAGCTGGTTCGTGCCGCCGGTCGGTATCATTGTCGCCGATGTCTGCTGCCCTGGCGCCGCCTTTATCCCGTTCGCACAGGTCCTGCTGGTGATCGGGATGGTCAGCTACCTGATCATGCTGCCGCTGATGATTTACCGCTTCATGTTCTGCAATGAGGTGCCGGATGCCGCGAAGCCGACGATCGCCATTATGGCCGCTCCGGCAAGCCTCTCTCTGGCCGGCTACCTGACCGTCGTTCAGCAGCCGTCATTACTGATCTGCGCCATTCTGCTGGGGATCGCCCTGCTGATGACGGTCGTGATTTACTGCTCCTTCTTCCGTCTGCTGCAGCTGCCGTTCAGCCCGGGCTATGCGGCCTTTACCTTCCCTATGGCCATCGGCGCCACCGCGCTGTACAAGATGTCCCATCTGGTTGCCCAGTATCCGGGGGCGGCGGACTACGCGGCGCAGCTTCACCTGATGGCGACGGTAGAGGTGGCGGTGGCCACGGTGATCATCGCCTATGTCGCCCTGCGCTATGCCCACAACTACTGGCTGCCGGGTCTGCGTCTGGCCGGCAAGAACGATACAACGTTTAACAACGTGGCTTAAGGTGTGGAATATCGTATGAAGAGCAACTGCATTAACGTCGTACCCTTGATGGCTATCGTCCTATTTATCGGCTGTACAGCTTGGGCTCTGTTTCTTTAAAACTGTGATGACTCTGTAAGTGTTCTGTCGTATTCCCCGGCCCACTGCGCCGGGGTTTTTTTTATATTCTCCCCGCCCACAGCAGCCGCCCCGGCTGTTCTATAGTAATAAAGTGATATCCCCCGATGTCCTGAAGGAGAGAGGCCGTGAACGACAGCGATCCGCAGCTGGCGCGTTACTCCCCCGAGCTGGTATCCCTTACCTCGCGGCAGCATGACGCGGGCGATGAGGTGTACCACCATATCCTGGGGCTGGGGCTGAAGATCCTTAACATGCAGATCGGGGTTATCAGCCGGGTGAACAATCGGATCGCCAGCGTCGTCTTTCAGTATCCCGCGCTCGCGGGGCTGCAGGAGGGGCACCATCTCGCGCTCGCAGCGGGCTTCAGCGCCAGCGTGGTGGATCAGAGGACGCTGGTCGTGCAGACCGCGGTCTCCGATGCGCAGCGTCAGCGCCTGCCGCCGCCCTACCGCGCGCTTCCCGTTGCCAGCTATATCGGTATTCCGCTGACGGTGGACGGCGAGTTTTACGGCCTGCTGGAGCTGCTGTCACGCAATGGACGTAATCGCCCCTTCAGCAGTGGACAGATCGCCTGCGTGCGCTTTATGGCCAGCAGCATCGGCCATATGCTGTATCAGGCGACGCTGCTCCAGCGTAACGCGCAGCTGCTGCGGGAGAATCAGCGTATCAATGAGATCATTGATAAGGCGTTTAAATACGCGGCGATTGGGATGGCGTTGGCATCGCCGGAGGGCTACTTCCGACGGGCCAACCGCACCTTTTGTAAGATGCTGGGATACAGCGAGGCGGAGATGCTGCATACCAGCTTTCAGTCGATAACCCATCCGGATGATCTGGCGCTGGATTTGCAATACCTGCAGGATCTGGCACAGCGCCGCATTGAGTTTTACTCGGTGGAGAAGCGCTACCTGAAGCGGGATGGCGCCTATCTGTGGGTACGTCTGAGCGTATCGGCCATTTTTGAGCAGGATGTGGTGCTGTTTTATATTTCACAGATCCAGGACATTGGCGCAGATAAAGTCGTGCTGCAGGCGCTGGCCACCCAGCGTGAGCAGCTGGAGCAGCTAAACCAGGCGCTGACCCTGCAGGCCAGCATCGACTATCTGACCGGGATCCGCAATCGACGCAGCTTTGTTCAACGCTTTGCGCCGCTGCTGCAGCATGCCAGGTCGCTGGTAGCGCTGGCGTTGTTCGATCTGGACTACTTTAAGCATTACAACGATACCTATGGTCATCAGGCTGGAGATGAAGCGCTGATCTACTTTTCCAGTGAAATGCGTCGTCATTTTAAGGAGCCGGACAGCCTGATCGGCCGCTTCGGCGGCGAGGAGTTTATTGCGCTGTGCAGCGCTGATGGCCAGTGCGATATCTTAGAACGGCTGGATAAGCTGCGCGAGTCCCTGGATTACGGTAGCGATGAGTCCTTGCCGGGCCATCTCACTGTCAGCATCGGCTGCGTGCTGGTGCCACGGGAGTGCGTAACGCCTCAGTCATTCGATGTGCTGGTGCGCTACGCCGATGAAATGCTGTATCAGGCCAAAAATACCGGGCGTAACCGGCTGAAGCACCGCGTGCTCACGTCACTTAAGCGATAAATGGCGGCGCTATGGGGTGAGGCGATAGGGGCGGGGATTAACCCATGAACCACATGGGTCTGACTATGCTGATAGCGAATGTCCCATCTTGTGGGCCCCGGTTGTCTGCGTTGGCCCGTTGGCTCTGTTGGGCGTCGGAGTGTTATTTTGCCGCTCTGCGCTGCGTCGGATGTGGTTTTTTCTACGCCTTGCCTGAGTGCCGCCCGGTGGTTATGGCGTATCTTTGGCTGCTGGACCGTCACCGTGTGAAGAGGTACCGTTTATCTGCGTCCGTTAACCTCCAAGTCAGGGATGATGGTGATTCTCTCTGAGTTATCGCGTCAGCCCTGTTTTACCGAGTGACGGTGTACTGCGCCGCGGTATTCACCCCGGGGCCCTATGGCCAGGATATTCTCTTTACACGGTAGCTATCTTATTCCGGGGAGATAGCGGATTACCGTGGCTAAACTCCGGCGCGGCGTCACCCGGGACCGCGCGGCACTGACCGGCGCGCGCTGTCAGGTGCTTGGGCGGCGGCGTACAGGCCGCCCTGCGCGAGGGCGCACCGCCGGTGAGCCCACTCCTCGCCGGGATGCGCAGCGATGCCGCTCCGGCGTGGCGTTATGGGATTGGTGGTACGCCTTAGCGCGCATCGGGCGGCTACGGCGCGGGGATCCAGATCGCATCTAACGGGCAGGGGTCGCCTATCTGCAGCGTGGCGTCGCGGCCATCGGGTGCGCCCTGCCTGTCCAGCAGGTAAAACGCTTCAAAGAGATAGTGCCTGCCGCCGTGGGTTGCGCAGCGAAAGCGAACGTTATCGGGGAACCAGGCGCGCAGGGTGTGCAGAGAGACGGACTGTCCCATATGCTTTTTGAATTCATCGTCATATTTCACCGCCGATCTCAGCTGCGTAAAGCGGGTAAAATATTCCCGCTGACCGCTGCCGAGGCAGGTGCCGTGCTTACTCCACTCGTGCTTCATCAGCCCTTCGGGCTGGGCGCTGACGATTTTTCGGAACGCCGTATCCTGCAGCAGGGTGTCGATCACCTCCGGCAATAATGTGCAGCTGCTGCCCGTGGGGCAGCCGGGCGATTGGATACAGTGGGAGGGATGGCGGTTGGCGCTCCGCTCGGTAGAGAGGAAGTAGGGCCAGATCCCATGGGTATAAAAGTCGGCGCGGTAGGCTTTACACCCCGGCGCCGTCGGATTCAGCAGACAAAACGTGGGTTGCCAGGTGACGGCGTAAACCAGATAGTCGTAGGCGCCGCTGGGCAGGCCAGGAAGATCCTGCTCATCTTTATCCAGCGCATACAGGGAGCCGGAAACGCAAAGCAGGCTCAGTAACAGCAAATATTGAATTTGGCGCACGGTCGTCTCTCTCCGTCAGGTAGCCGTATAGCTTATTTCGGGTTTAGCGAAGCTCGGGTCATCACGCGATCGTATCCTTCGCGTATTGATGAATATCGAGGTACAGACTAACACTAAAAATAAAACCCTGTCTCAACGGAGAGGGTGAGAATTGGGATGATCGTTGATTATTGTGTAGAAATGCAAAGCTGCCACACTAATACTAAAGCGCGATGCCCGTCTTTACAATAAATCGTCCAGTATCGGGTTACCTCAAAATAAGTATATCGGCGCGGCGTCATCGCCGCGATTCTGGACACGTTTAGGCGTTATCTTACTGTTTTAATGTGATTGTCAACGAGAGCTAAACGGTGCTCTGGCGCTTATTTGATTTTCCTTGAATGCCTATCGTATTTTGGCCGATAGTAGTATTCCTAATAAAAAACGGATCGTTCCTGACTAATGCAAATATCAACTCATACCTTACCTGACGGTATTGCCCTGACCTGGTATCACCCCGCTGAGATGACCGCTTCCCCAGTGATTATTTTATGTCATGGATTTTGTGGTATTCAGCAGGCGCTATTACCCGCATTTGCAGAAGCCTTCGCGCAGGCTGGATTCTCTGCGCTGACCTTTGATTATCGCGGATTTGGCGCCAGCGCGGGAGAGCGTGGTCGTCTAGTGCCCGCTATGCAGACGGCGGATATTACAAGCGTGATTGACTGGGCGGCGGCCCAGCCGGCTATCGATGCCGGGCGCATTGGCCTGTGGGGCACCTCATTTGGCGGCTGTCATGTCTTTGCCGCTGCCGCCGGTGACGCCCGGGTGAAGTGTATTGTGAGCCAGCTGGCCTTTGCCGACGGCGAGGCCATGGTCACCGGGCAGATGACGGAAGAGGAGAAGGGCGCCTTTATCGCCTCTCTGCTGCGGATGGAGGAGAAAAAGAACGCCAGCGGTAAAGAGATGATGGTGGCCGTTACGCGGGTGCTGAGCGATGAGGAGTCCAAGGCTTTCTTTGCCGACTATCGGCTGCGTTATCCCCAGATGGATATCAAAATTCCCTTTCTGACGGTGCTGGAAACCGTTCGCTATCAGCCGGCGCGCTTTGCGGCGCAGGTACAGTGTCCCACGCTGGTGGTGGTGGCGGAACAGGATACGGTGAATCCCCCGCAGCAGGGGATCGCCCTGTTTGCCGCCGCGGGTGCCGCGACCAAGCGGTTGTATGTCGAAGAGGGAGCGCACCACTACGATATGTACGACGGTGAGCACTTCTGCCGCTCTCTCGCCGAGCAGCTGGCGTGGTTTAACGCGCACCTGTAATCAATTCAGGCCTTACCGCCGGGGTCTGGCGGTAAGGCGTTCGCGTCGCCGACATTATCGATAAGGGTACCTGACCGTATCATTGGCAATCTCTTTTTACCTCCCCTTTTTATTATCTCTACTGCGAGATTTACTTATTGAAAATAATATTTCATATTTTTATAAATATATTTAAATAGTGGTGTTTACAGAAACGATTAGAAACAGATTACTAGGATTTTTTGCTGCAATGTGGTGGCTTGATGAAAATTGTTTACTGTATTTTATTTGGAATAAGAAAATTATTCTCTTTGTGAAGTGTGATGCAATGCACTAAAAACCGACAATTGATAATTGATATCATTATTAAATCAATAAAAATCAATCAATTAACATTTTTATCATTTGCTTTTTTCTATTTTTTAAAAATAGAGTGTTTTTTCTTTTTATTGTCAATAAGACGCATGATTATAGAAAGTTATTTCCTGAAGATTCCCATAGAGTATTTGCCAGAGCATTTGCTTTTTTAATCTTGAGGGAAATCATAATGACTACGCCAATTACCGCGACACCGTTATTCGTGCAATGGCTGAAAAAAGAGGTCGCACCGGCGCTGGGTTGCACTGAGCCTGTCGCCGTTGCCTATGCGGCCGCCTATGCCCAGCGGCTCCTGGGGGAGCCGGTGGAGACCATTCACGGCGCCATCTCGGAAAACCTGTATAAAAACGCCATGGGGGTCACCATCCCCGGCACCACCTGCTGCGGTGTTAATCTGGCGGCGGCCATCGGCGCCCTCGGGGGCGATGCCAGCCGTGGCCTGGAAACCTTAAAAGGGATCGGCGATGCGTGCGTCGAACAGGCAAAAACGATGGTTGCCTGCGGCAGGGTGAATATCGGCGCCGCCGATACCGAGGACTTTATCCATCTGGATCTGACCCTGCGCAGCCAGCACAGCGAGTGCCGTATCGTGGTGAACGGCAGCCATACCAACGTGACCGAACTGTACCTGAACGGTGAGGCGGTCGCCGTGGAACAACCGCGCGGCAAGGAGGATACGGCGGGTGAGCTGCCGCTGTTTACGCTGCGTGAGGCCTTTGATTATGTGAATCAGGCGCCGTTTGATGAGCTGGCGTTTATCCTGCAGGCCGCCGAGATTAACGGCACCCTGTCGAAGGCCGGTAAGGCTCAGCCCTATGGCCTGAACATTAACCAGACCCTCTCCGCCGCCATTGATGAGGGGATGATGAGCGATTCGCTGATGACCCGGGTGCTGATCGACACGGTGGCCGCCTCTGATGCCCGTATGGGCGGCGCGCCGGTTCCTGCCATGTCTAACTTTGGCTCAGGTAATCAGGGGATTGCCGCGACCCTGCCGGTCGTTGCGGTGGCTCGCCACCTCAGGGTTAACGATGACCAACTGGCCCGTGCGCTGGCGCTCTCCCATCTGGTGGCGATCTCGATTCATGCGCGCTATACCCGCCTGTCCGCGCTGTGCGCCGCCTCGACGGCCGCCATGGGCTCGGCCGCCGGCATGGCCTGGCTGTTTACCCACAGCTTCCAGGCGATCGGTCAAGCGATTACCAACATGATCAGCGACGTCAGCGGCATTATCTGCGACGGCGCCTCCAACAGCTGTGCGATGAAAGTCTCTACGACCACCATGAGCGCCTTTAAATCGGTGCTGATGGCGCGGCAGAACCACTGCGCCGGTGAAAATGACGGCATCGTGGCCCATGACGTGGAAGACTCGATTCAGAATCTGTGCCGCCTGGTGATAAAACCGATGCGCTTCACCGATAAAGAAATTATTAGCATCATGACTCAAAAATAATTGAAAAATTAGCGCCGCAGGATGAAGGCTAATATGAAAAGAAAGCAAGCAATACTCAGCGGAATGAAGATGATTTTTCCGCTGTGCGTCGGGGACTTTCCATTCTCATTTATCGTTGGCGCGCTGAGCGTCGGTGCGGGAATGAGTATCTGGCAGAGCACCGCCTGGTCCTGCATTGTTATCGCCGGATCGGCGCAGATGCTGGCGCTGAATATGATTAGAACCGGTGCCTCGATAGGGGTTATCGTATTAACGACGCTGATCATTAACCTGCGTCATGTGCTGTATAGCGCATCCATGTCGGATAAAATGCGCCACTACGCACTCTGGAAAAAATGTCTGATGGCATACGGGCTGACGGATGAGGTGTATGCGATTACCGTTAAACCGATGCAGGAAAATAAGCACGAGAAAGTCTATTTCTATATGTCCGCGATGCTGACCTTCTGGTTTATCTGGGTGGTAGCCGACTTTCTCGGCGCATTGCTGGGGGCGGCGTTTCCCAACATTGAAAAATATGGGCTGGATTTCGCGATGATCGCCGCCTTTATTGCCATCGTGATCCCGCAGGTGAAAAGCCGCGCCTGTATCATTGCCGCGGTGGTGGCCAGCGTCTCCGGCGTGCTGCTGGTGATCCTGCCTTACTCCCTGGGGATCGTCGTGGCCTCGGTGCTGGGCGTCGCCGCCGGTCTGGCGGTCGATCTGGCGGATGAAAGGCAGGAGGCTCTGCGTGAAACCCAAGAGCAGCATAAGATATTTAACGAACTTAAGGAGATGCGTGAGGTGAGCGTAAATGACTAATGCTTTTTTTGCTATGCTCACGATCGGCATGGCCGCAGTCACCTTTGCGATCCGCTTCTCCCTAATCGGGCTGGGCAGCCGCATCAACATGTCACCCCGGGTAAAAAAGACGCTGCGCTTCGTGCCGGTCACCGTACTGCCGGCCATCATTGCGATCCAGATCCTCAGCGTTGACTCCCATATGGAGTTTGATCTGCGCAACCCGAAGGTGATCGCCGCGGTGATCTGTACTCTGGTCAGCCTGCGCTTTGGCCTGATCTGGGTGGTTATCAGCGGCGTTGTCTCGCTGATCCTGCTGAATCAGTTTGTCTTTGTGTAATCCCCGTCCGCGCTGAAGGCGCATTCAGGAGTCATTATGTCTAACGTTATCAACACACCGTACGCCCCGGCCGCCATTGGCCCCTATGTTCAGGGCATCGATCTGGGCAGCATGGTGCTGACCTCCGGCCAGCTTCCGCTGGATCCCGTCAGCGGCGCCATGCCGCAGGACGTCGCGGAGCAGACCCGCCAGTCGCTGGAGAATGTTAAGGCTATCGTCGACGCCGCCGGGCTGAGCGTGGCCTCCATCGTGAAAACGACGGTGTTTGTTAAGGATCTCAATGCGTTCACCGCCGTCAACGCCGCCTATGAGGCGTTTTTCACGGCTCACGGCGCCCCCTTTCCAGCGCGCTCCTGCGTCGAGGTTGCTCGTCTGCCAAAGGATGCCCTGATCGAGATCGAGGCCATCGCCGTGCGACGCTAATCTGCCGGGGATCAACCCGCGGATGACGTCGCCATGTCGCCCAAACGCCACCCGTCGGTGGCGTTGTTTATGGAAACGCAGAGGCTGTCCCGTCAGTACAGCCGATGACGGTCGCCTTACGCCAACAGCCCCTGGATCGTATCGGCGCAGCGGCTGGCCTCAAAGGGGATGATCTCGGTAGCGACCAGCCCATGCTGCTGAAACGGATCGCGCTGCAGTCTCGCCTGTAGAGCCTCCAGCGTGTCGCTGCGCGCCAGGATCACGCCGCCGCTGCGCGGAATACGCCGCCCAGAGGTCAGAAAAACCCCCTCATCATAGCCCTGGTTCAGCCACTCGATATGCGCCGCCATCTGCGCATCGATTTCGGACAGGGGTTTACTATAGGTCAACACCACAACGTAAATGACGCTCATCGGATTATCCCGTTTAAAGAAGAGTGCGTATCGCTCGGCCCATGGCGGTGTATGTCCACCGCCGCGGCCGCGCCTATCCGGCGATGCTGCGCCGTGAGCGAAAACGTTATCATGTCATGGCGCGGGGAGCGAACGTGGATTGTGTTTTCCGAGACGGTATGCTTGAGAGGCGAGCGGCTCGCGCTGGCGGGAGTTGAATCTGCGTCCGGCGTTACTACGCGGTAAGAGTCATCGGCCATAGCCGAGGGGCTGTAACGCCTCAATGGGCCTAAAAGATTCGGATTTAATTAGTTCTCTTCGGACTTCGCGGGACAAATTGAGGGCACAAAAAAGCCCGCAGGGCTTGCGCCGTGCGGGTTCTTAGGACTTCATCGGATGACTCTGGTAATCACCGATGGAGAATTTTGGTGGCCTGGCGGAGTCTGAATAAAATTCCCATCATATTGAAATACATGTTATTTATTTGATTCAACTTTAATTCGTGTACCTAAACGTGTACCAATTATGCATTGCAAGCGCTCTCTAATAGGCTATCTAGCTTCTCCTCTTTATCGTGAGTACTAAGAAAAAAACTTTTTTTAGGAAAAACCGTTCACACTGTTCACTGTGTATTTTTATCGTTTAAATTCATTGTATTACACCGTGAACGGTTGGTGAACAGTGAACACTTTACTGTTCATTTTTGCGGATTTTCAGGCAAAAAAAGACCGGCGGCTGCCGGTCTGGTTCGGTGCTCTTACTCTGGCGCGTCACACTTTGGTAGCCAATCGGCGTTACTCTCCTCCCTCAACGCAAGATTGGTCTGTATACCTTGATTTTTGCGGCGCTTCTCATAATTCACCCCGTACTCTTTCAGCATCGCGGGCAACCCCTTGCCGAACATGGTGAGGCTGAGCGTGTTCTTGTAGCCGTGCGCCTCCATATACGCCAGATAGGCATGATACAGATACAGGCGCGGCTGACGTGGGATGATGTTGGCATTGCCAATATACATGCCATCCGGCTCTGGCTGCGCCTCAAGGTAGCCACAAAAATCAAATGCCGGATCGGCATCGCGTTTGATGCAGAGCGCCTCATCGGAGTTCTGCTGTGCCTGGAGCAGTGTGCGGGCCGTCATCGGGTCGCTGAACTGCTGCATCAACTGGCGCACAATCACCGCCAATTCGCAGGCGATTTTATCCTTAAGCTGTGGGTCGCGCTCCTCCGGGGCAATCTGCTCCGGGAAATGCAGAATTACCCGGCAGCGGGAAACGCCGCCGCTGCGATCGGTAAAGCGCATCGGGTTATTGTTCACCGCCAGGATCACCGCCGGAATATGGGTGGAGTACGGGTTCTGGTATTTCGGATCAACGGAGACCGCATCGCCGCCGGTAATGGCCTTAAGTCCCGCGCCGTCACCGCTCCACTTCTCCTGATCAGGTAGACGTATCAGCGAGAAACCAATCAGGGATGCGCGCTTGCGCGGATCTTCCAGTGTGTCGATGTCAGCCGAGGTGGCGTTATCCGCCCCGGCCAGCAAGGTGGCAATCTCGGCCAGAATGCTTTTTCCGCTGCCGCCCGGCCCGGTCACTTCGAGAAAAAGCTGCCAGTCGTAACGGTTCGCCAGCACCATAAACAGGGCGGCCAGTATCACATCGCGTTTATCGGCACGACCACCGGCGGCACGGTCAAGCCAGCGCCAAAAATTCGGTGCATGGGTTTCCAACGTTTCACCCGCCACGGGTGGGGTGAAATCCACGTCGCACAGCGTGCGCAGCCAGTGTGATTTACAGTGTGGGCTAAAGATCCCGGTGCTGGTATCGAGTACCCCGTTACGAAAGCCAATCAGACGACGCGCCGGTATATCCTGCTGCGGAATAATCAGTTTCAGGGTATCAATGACCGAGGCAATTTTCCCCGACGAGAACGGCGCGCGCAGGCGCTGAAACAGCCCGGCCACATCACGGGCAAAATCGGATGACGGAATGATTTTCCATATCCCGGCCTCATAGCGTGACAGGAGCTGGCCGTTAGCATCGACGGCCAGCGCTTCGCCGTAATGCTCATGCACCCGCATCGCCTTTTCACTGGTACTCATGGCGGTAAACTCCGCCTCGCTCATGGTGTTAAACGGGCTCTCCGCTACGGGGCGGATCGCGTCATAAATCGCTTTCCGCGTGGCCTCCTCGCCTTTCTGCATAAAGGCATCATTCCAGTCACCGAACACCGGCGGCAGGGCAACCATGCCCTCACAGGCTTCTGCGGCCGCGGCGGCTTTGGTCTGGCCGTTGCCGTTGAGGTCACGGTCGGCCGCCAGGACAATCTGACAGGCCGGGTATTTCTGACGGGCAAGGCTAGCCAGAGAAAGGAGGTTCACGGACGACAGCGCCACCATCACCGTTTCATCAGTCAGATGATGTACGGTGAGGGCCGTGGCATAGCCCTCCGCAATCCACAGGCGTTTCCCGGCCTGTTTTTGGCCATCAATGGTATGGCTGGTGCCTTTTACCTGTCCGCCTTTCAACGTGCGTTTCAGGCCGTCTGTGTTGATAAGCTGGAGATTCACCAGCGATCCGCCCTCGTCATACAGCGGCACCACCAGATCCCCGGCCCGATAAATGACCCCGCCGGTTTTGTGCGTGGCTGTCAGCACTACGCACGCATGAGCGGGGAACCCCTTGCGGGTCAGGTAGGCATTCGCGGAGGCCGTGCGGGTTTTGGCCATCAGTTTTACGGCCAGCGCGGCTGCCGCTTTCCGATCTGCATCGGTTTTAGCCTCTGCGGCCGCAATCACCTCCGGGGCAACCGGCGGTAGGGTGCCGATCACCGCATTCACCTTATCGGCGGCCTCTACGGCCAACACACCGAACACCTTTTCGACCAGCCTGAGCCCGTCTCCTGAACCACACCGATTGCAGTACCACGTACCCCGCCCCTCCAGATCATCAAGACGAAAGCGGTCGCTACGCGCATCACCACCACAAATCGGGCAGGGCTGATGGCGGTTTTTCACTATCTTCATCCCCAGTGCCGATAAAATATGTAACCAGTGGCCGCGCGCCAGATTAACGGTATCCGTAACGTTCATGTTCATTGTTGTTTTCTCCCTCAGTGCAATACCGGCGCATTAATGTGACGGGCGCAGAGTTCATCCATCACGACAATGCCGAGAAAGGACAGTGACGGGGCGGCCTTGAGTGGTCCAGCTTCCATTAAATCTTCCAGTAACGCACAGGCAATCTGGCGGCCCTTCTCCTCGCCGTGTTGGTGCAGGTAAAAACCCTCCAGCTCGGTGGCAATGGCATTTTCCAGCGTATCGAGGGTGAATGCCTGATAGCGGTGCTGACGCGCGCACAGGGTCAGCCAGGCGCAGGCAACGGCACGGCGGTACAACGCGGCACGCAGGACAGGCGGTAATGGCGTAGTCATACATTGTCCTCCCCGGCAAGCCAATGCTGGTTACAGCGCTCGACCACGCTATCGAGCTGGGCGGTCATCAGGTATATCAGGGAGGTGAGCTGGAGATTTTGCTCCGGGTTACGTTGAACGCTGATACATGCTCGCTCTTGCATCAGTTCACCGACCAGTTGGCCAACATTGCGCAGGTGATCGAGGCATTCGAGGTCTTGCAAGGCGATAGTCGTGTGTTTCATGCGCACACCCCCGCCACCGGCAGGCGACCGGCAAAGGACAGAACATACTCACGGACAAGGGAACGGCGGGCGCTGTACTCGTTATCGGCCACGGTGCGCAGCATACAGATAGGGGAGTGACGATCAGCGCGGCGGACAGCGGCGAAGATAAAGACAAACTGCGGGTGTGACGGGGTGAGGATCGTAGCCATGATGGCAACCTCCAATAAGTAGCGGTAAATGCCACCACCGGAGTTCCTACGCTCATGGGTGGTGACCCGGACGGGGGTAGGAATACCGGCCTTATTGGAAACCGGCCAGCCCGAAGGCTGCCCCGCCCGGGCCACCATTATCTGACAGGGGCCATGGTGTAAGCACCACAGCCCAGAAAATGGGTGTGCCTGGACAACGACGCAAAAAAAGACGCCTGGCGCGTCTGGTGTCGCCAATAAGTAACTCGGGTTCCTACGCCCGGCTGCCGATTTTGCGACAGCGGAAAAACTATACCCAGAAACAGCCAACAGAAGCAAGCCAGAAAAAGGGGGGTTTGCGGTGCGAGGATCATCATGCGTCGTAGCCCCGGTTACGATCGGCGATACGATCGGCCATCCACGCGGTGATTTCTGACTGTACCCAGGCCACATTTTTACCGCCGAGAGAGATTTGTTTCGGAAAGGCCTCGCGGCTGATGAGATCGTAAATGGTTGAGCGCGACAACCCGCAAAGGTGGATCACTTCGGGCAGGCGGATAAAGCGTTCCTGGACCGTATCAGGAGCAGGCATCATCGGGGCGGCAGGGGCTGAGGACGGGGAAGAAAAAGCAGTGTGCATAGGGCTACCTCATAAAATCCATACAAGTCCGGTCGTGTCCATCCGGCTTCGGGTAGCTCTCTATTTTGTGAATATTTTTACGTAGGGCAACAAGTCATTTTGTAGTGTACCACCACACAACAGAGCAATTTTCATACAAAAAATAATAACTGCCCGCCGTTGCACTCCATTGCACCACATTGACACTCCGTAGTACTGCATTTAGATGATTAACGGGTATTAATTAAGATATCTACCCGAAATAACTATAAATAATTAAAGGAGACTCATAGAGCAGAGCATCGTCAACGGTGAACAGTAGTGAACAGTCGGTGAATAGTTTTATCTCAACTGTTCACTGTTTAATTTACTGTATTACTTATCTTTTTCTTTATAGTGAATAGTAGTGAACAGTTATTTATAGAAAAACAAACAGAGAGAGAAGCTTACCCGCCCCTTTCTCTGGCTAGCCCTCCTGATTGCCGTTCTGCCCGATTCTGTTTGTGCCATCCCTGCGACAACCGTGATCGCTCGTGTGGTTGTGTGGTGCGTTGCAGAATGATTTCACCTTGATAACGCAGCAGGAGAACACCATGAAACCAACCACTCACCCCCAACAAGAGACGGCGATCCCCGCCGTGCTGGATAAGGCACTCCAAGTGCTGGAGAGCGCCAAAACTCATCATCTGAATAACGTGCACCGGATGGATGAAATCCAGCATGCCATCGAGCAGGCCAAACAGCAGAAAACCCGTCTGGAACAAACGGGCCTCGATGATACGCAAGCCTGGCGCGAGCAATTCCTGCGCAATGGCGCCGTGCTCACCGATGCGCTCAAGCAACAGCATATGGAGCGTGTCGCCCGCCGGGAGCTGATGCAAGAGTGTGAGAACGCTGCCGAGGTATTGGCTTATGAACTCGAGCAGGGAAAGGGCACATGTTGCAGCTCGGCAAAAGCCTACCGTGATGCACACTTTTCGCTGTTGAACGACTACGTGCAGCGCGAGTTTGAGACCACCCTGTCACAGGGAGTCTCTGCGCTCATCCGGGCAATCAAGCTCAAAATTTTCGCCCTGCAACAACAACGCTATCGCGCTGGCCATCATGACATTGAATCGGCCGAAAAAGAGGTTCTGGCAGAAATCAGTCGCTGGCTGAAAGCGCAAGTAGACCAATATGAGATCCGTTTAAACGATGAGCCGGTACTGTACAAAATAGGGTTATCGCCCAGCCCGCTTCCCCATATGGACTATGAGCTCGCCGCAACACCGGCACAGAGCATGCGTTTTTACGAAGAAATGCAGCAGCGTAAAGCCCAGCTTCAGGCGCGGGGGCTGATCGCATGATGCATTGTCCTTTTTGCGGTAAATCCGCCCATACCCGCAGCAGCCGATACTTATCGGATAACGTCAAGCAACGCTATCACCAGTGCACCAATGTTCACTGCTCGGCGACGTTCCGCACGCTGGAATCCATCGATGAAATTATCCATCAACCAGCCAAGCCGGTAACGGCAGAACGGCCAACACCACAGGCGGAGCCGCGCCGGGTATCCGGTTGCTATCGCTCTCCCTTTTCACATTAACCGAGAACACCAACATGACGACAACCCCATTACAAAAAGCGGCAATGGCGTGCCAAGCGGCCAAAACACGTTGGCAGGATAGCCGTCAGGCATGGACCAAGGCGACGCTAGAGATGGCTAGCCTACAGGCCGATAGCAGCGGCAAGTCTGGCGATCGCCTGGCCTATCTGCGTGAATTGATCGCCGTGAAACAGTGGGAGATGAATCAACACGCTGATCGATACCTACATGCCCATGATGAACTGTTGCGTGTCAGTGTGCGTACGGAGCTGCGCAGCTTCATGCAGCGTCACGGCACCGAGCTGCTCAGAGCCCTGGCCCCGGAGTTAATGGGGCTGAATCATCAACCGGAGCTGTTACGTACACGGGCCGCCGATCGGGCACTGGAATACCTGCGGGAAGCGCTGGCCGTCAGTATGGCCATCAGCCCGGCCATTGAGTACGCAGAGGCCAGTCGGGATATTTTAAACAGTGCGGGACTACGGCCAGAAACAGCGGCCCGGCAGGATGCCATCAGCCGCACGACGCCTGCCGAAAACCTGAAATTTATGCACCGAAAAATCGCACTGGAACAGCAGCACCCGGCATAAAAAAATTGCCATAAATTCCCGCATTTTTTCTCTAAAAAGCCATGCATGCATAGCGTGCATGGTTTTGCATGCGCCTTACGATATTTTTTAACCCTCGCCGCGCCAGTCCTGGCGCGCCCTGTGCCGTCTCATGCATCTGCATTAAAAGCGCCCCATGAAGCGGGCAGGCGAGGCGGGGAAAGCATTGCGCGCAGGATGTTAATAGCATCCAGTTCCGGACATGATCTGATTATTGCTCAGTTATTAGCTTTTTCGTAAAGAAGTGTGATTAAATGGATAGGAATAGGCTGAAGGTTTTATTAATTTAAATGCAGTTGAGGTATTAGCGAACCTGATGAAAGAATCACCTCGCAAAATAATGAGAGGTGATGTGAATTGTTATTTTTGAAAGAGGAGTGACTTGAGTTTCATCCAGTGATATTTAGTGGAGTTTCTGAAATACCATTCCGTATAGTTTTCTTCAATAAGCTCTAGCGTATTGAATTTTAAGTCGTTTAGTTTTTTCTTATAATCACCGTTAGATGATGTTAGGTAATCATATGGTTCACTTCTAATTTTATTTATATGTTCATCAGAAATTAGCTTGATGTTTATCTTTTTGTCCAAATGATTCAAGTGTAGTTCTATTAAAGTAAGTTTTCCTGCAATTAAATCATCAAGTTCAGTTTCCTTAATACCCCTTGATTTTATTTTTTCCTCAAGGGAGTCAAAGAAGGTTTCAACCATGGACGAGATTTTATCTTTAAGCTTAGATGTTTCATTTCGCTTAAAGGTTCGAGTGTTAATATAAGACGAAATAAGCCATCCAAACACCGCGATTATAGAGGAAATAATCACGGCAATATATTTCAGATCTAGAGCGTGGCTAGTATTTTCTGGTATCATTTGCGGCTTTCTCGATACGTTCCGTAATTAATAACTCAAAACTCTTTAGATCATTGTGATAATACTCGAGTTTTTTGTCTAAATCAGATTTAGTAAAGTTTTCTTCGCGAATAAGTCCGCCAAAGGCTTCATCGATAAATGAGCGGCCATATCTATTATAACCTGTCAAGTCTACTATAACTTTATCATGGCTATTCAGGGCTGGCACCAAGATTTCTTGACGAAAAACCTGACCGTTCCACTTGCCATCAGAAGGATATCGGCCATAGGGGCTCTTGCTGAATTCATTGACGATACTAATTTTTTTCAAGTTCATCTTGATCAACCTTAATGTTCCACTGTAGCAAGGTGCCTGGCATCGGCTTTTGCAAATCGTATGTTTCAACTATACCAGAGTTTAGCTTATATAATCCATTGTTACTGTAAATCCACAGAGTTCCTTGGTCATTTTCTGTAACTAAAGCTTTAATGCTTTTACTTCCTTGCCCATGCTTGCTCTCCTCGGTCCCTGTAACATCACCAACCATAGAAATGGCTATTTTCATCGCGTCGCTGATAATGCCTAATTTGTAACTAAGTAAATCTTTTTTGCAATGCCTTCTTCTTCCAGCTCTCGCTTAATTTGAGATACTAAATCTGGATATGTGCTTTGAAGAATTTGCTCAAACCACGTTCTGTTCATGACCGTTTTAGGTATGCCTACGCCTTTATCGTATATTGCTAAAAATAATTGGTCACCTGCAAGATCGCATTTCACCCACCATTTTTTCATGTCGGACTCAGGAATATCTGGGTACGCATGATATGCAACATTGTTAATGGCCTCCTGCACTGCACCCCCATATTTACTTTCCGTATCAGGCGTCATCTTGTTTTTGTAAATTTTATGCTGAATAAAATCTACGATTTCATCGCGAAAATCACCACCGCTACCACTTATAACCGGTATAGAATCCCCATCAAAATTAGGTTGATGTGTATTTTCTTTGCATAATACCTCTAAGCCTGAACGTTTTATTATTCTAGTGGCTTTAAAATCTTTCGGAAAAGCAACAATTCTAAAATTAACTCCAGATTTTATAGCTTGTTCAATAGTAGCGTAAAGAATTAATATAGAAGCAGCTTTGATATATTCCATTTGGGAAAAATCAAGATGAACTTTTTTAGTTTCCATATCTGCCATGCGAGAAATAGCATATATGATATTCATAGTGTCTCTATAATGCTTGTTTTTATCAGCGGAATAGATACTGAAATTAGCAGGGAATCTAATGTATTCAACTGCTTTTTTTGACTTGTTCTTTTTCTTAGGGCGATAAGGACAATATTCTATGTCCTTACGCAATACCTCATATTGCCAACGCTTTCTTGCGATTGCAGATCTTATTAACTCATTGTTTTTTTTCATTTTTCTTCCTTGTTGTGAAATTCATTAAAACTATTGGTCGCTACTTTTTTTCCCCACCAATTTAGTAGTTCAATTCGCTGAGTGAGATACTGTGCTCGGTTATACGCTTTTCGAATTTCGTTTCTATCACTATGTGCAAGAGCTGCTTCAATCACGTCTGGGTTGAATTCGGCTTCGTTTAAGATAGTACTTGCGAGCGATCGAAGCCCATGAGCAACAAGTTTCCCTCCATAACCAATACGCTTAAGGGCTGCATTTGCAGTTTGGCTGTTCATAGGCACCATTGGGTTGATTCTACTGGGAAAGACATGCTCACGGTGTTTACTTATGGCTTTCATTCTATCCAAAACATCTAACGCTTGTGGAGATAATGGAACAACATGCTCTCTTTTTGCTTTCATTCGATTGGCTGGGATTGTCCAAAGTTTAGTGTCGAGATCAATTTCAGCCCATTGAGCACCAGAAGCTTCAGAAGGACGCACAAGGGTCAGGAGCTGCCACTCGATAAGACAACGAGTCGGAACTGACAGGTTTGACATGACTAAAGAGTGCATCAGTTTAGGTAATTCTTCTGGCCGCAGCGTTGGCATATTTTGCTTTTTTGGTTTCTCAAAAGCCATACCAACACCTGATGCTGGATTGGCATCAATCAAACCGGTGTTAACCGCGTAAATCATTATTTCGTTGATACGCTGTACCAGACGACGAACTGTTTCCAGCGCTCCACGAGCTTTGATTGGTTCAAGCGCTTCAACCAATGTGCGGGCTTTGATCTGCTGTACAGGAGTCTCACCGATGGCAGGGAATATGTCTTTTTCCAGTGAGCGCCAAATATCTTTCGCGTAATCAGGAGTGACGCTCTTACTTTTGAGCTGGAACCAGTTTGCCGCAACGGTCGAAAAAATACTGTCCTGAGCGATTTGTTGCTGTTCCTTTGCAACTTCAGCTTGAATTTGCGGGTCGATTTCGTTGGCTAATAGGGCAAGGTAATCCGCTCTTAACCCTCGGGCATCAGCAAGTGAAAGGGCAGGGAAGGAACCGAGCCCCATCATTGTTCGCTGCTTTGTTGCCGGACGTTGATAACGGAAACGCCAGAGCTTCTTCCCGTTGGTTTTCACTATCAGGAAAAGCCCATCACCATCATGCAGCGTTAGATCCTTCTCTAACGCCTTAGCGCGCAGAACTTCGGTGTTGGTCAGGGGGCGTGTTGTCCGTGCCACTGTGGCCGCTCCTTCATGAATTGGTATACACTTTTAAGTATACATCCTACCGTATACCTAAACGTATACCAATAATCATCGGATTTAGCCGGATGCTCTCGGACGAAAACAGACACAAAAAAGCCCGCAGAGCTTGTGCCATGCGGGCTTTCTAGACTTTCCCGGACGTCTCCGGAAGCGTATGTGGTGGACCTGGCGGGAGTTGAACCCGCGTCCGAAATTACTACGCTGTCGGTACTACATGCTTAGTCTGGTCTTTACATTCGCTTGCCAGCTGCGGACAGACACGCCACTAACAAACTAGCCTGATTGGATTTAACGCTTCACCCCCAGGCAGGAGCTCCACGCGATCTCTTTTGGGTTTGACCTCTCTTGATCCCCGTCCTAAGAGCGGAGGCTAGGGAGAGAGGGCTCTGCGCAGGTTATTAAGCTGCGAGTGCGTAGTTTTCGTCGTTTGCGACTATTTTTTTGCGGCTTTTTACGAGGCAAACCGCCCCTCGGCATGCACCTTGAGTTTCGCAAATCCCGTCGAATCCAGAATCAGGCCCAAGTGTGTAGGCGGCAGTATACCAGAGTTTACCGCCGCTGCGCCAGCGTTAGCGGTTGGCGTTTTTCATAATCCGCGCTTTGTCCTGCTTCCATTCGCGGGTTTTGATGTCGTCGCGTTTGTCGTGCTCTTTCTTACCCTTAGCCACGCCGATCTTCAGCTTGGCCCAGGCGTTCTTCCAGTACAGCGACAGCGGGACGATGGTGTAACCGTCGCGGTTGGCGCTGCCGAACAGGCTCGCCAGCTCGCGCTCTTTGAGCAGCAGCTTGCGGGTGCGCGTCGGATCGCACACCACGTGGCTGGAGGCTACGTTCAGCGGGGTAAAGGTGGCGCCAAACAGAAACGCCTCGCCGTTTTGCAGCAGAATATAGCTTTCGCTGATGTTGGCCTTGCCGGCCCGCAGGGATTTGACCTCCCAGCCTTGCAGCGACAGCCCGGCCTCGAACTCTTCTTCAATGAAGTAGTCGTGGCGCGCGCGCTTGTTCATGGCAATGGTTGCCGAACCCGGTTTGTATGCTTTTTTCTTTGTCATAGTAGCGTCATTATACTGTTACAAGCGGCGAATGAATACTTTTTGCCGGGGGTGGCCACGGATCCCTGGACGGCATCCAGTGTGCGTAAGCCAATTCTCTCTGTCTAGCAATAAATGGTATTATGCCTCGGTTTATGTTGTCCGGGAATTGATATGCCGCAGATTAGCCGTTCCGCGCTGGTGCCGTTCAGCGCGCAGCAGATGTACCAGTTGGTCAACGACGTTGATGCCTATCCAGCCTTTTTGCCGGGCTGTGTCGGCAGTCGGGTGCTGGAGAGTTCGCCGCAGAGCATGACCGCTTCGGTCGATGTCTGTAAGGCGGGGATTAGTAAGACCTTTACCACCCGCAATACGTTGTCGGACAACCGTAATATTAAGATGCAGCTGATCGAGGGGCCATTTCGCCGCCTGATGGGGGATTGGCGCTTTACTCCTCTGGGAGAGGAGGCCTGTAAGGTGGAGCTGCATCTGGATTTTGAGTTTACCAATAAGCTGGTTGAGCTGGCCTTTGGCAAGATATTTAAGGAGTTGGCTGGCAGTATGGTACAGGCGTTTACCCTGCGGGCCAAAGAGGTTTACCGTGTCTGAGATGAGCATTGAGGTGGTGTACGCGCTGCCGGAAAAACAGTATCTGCGCCGCCTGACCCTGCCGCAGGGCAGCAGCGTGGGAGTGGCTATCGAGCGCTCCGGGCTGCTGGCGCAGCGCAGCGAGATCGATCTGGGTAAGAATAAGGTGGGGATTTTCAGTCGCCCGGTGCGCCTGGAGGATCCGCTGCGCGACGGTGATCGGGTGGAGATCTATCGCCCGCTGATCGCCGATCCGCGTGAGCTGCGGCGCCAGCGCGCCGAGCGGGCCAAAAAATAAGGCGCCGTGGGCGCCTTATTTTTTTAACTGCCGCTGCACGCCTAGGCGTCGCCGTCGTTCGGCAGCTTTTTGGTGTTTTCAACGTTGGTCAGCACGCCGCTCGCGTTAAAGGTCAGGGTCAGGGTCTGCTGGGTAATTCCCTCGTGGCTAGGCTCCTGGCGGAATACGTAGAACCATGTGCTGCTG
Source organism: Edwardsiella sp. EA181011 (assembly GCF_000800725.1). Classification (NCBI taxonomy): domain Bacteria; kingdom Pseudomonadati; phylum Pseudomonadota; class Gammaproteobacteria; order Enterobacterales; family Hafniaceae; genus Edwardsiella; species Edwardsiella sp. EA181011. The sequence goes on from NZ_CP011364.1 coordinate 1,528,212, forward strand.
CCGAAGGGATCCTGTAGCAGCGGGGTGCCCAGGGTATAGGCGACCTGCTGCTGCGTCATGCCACGGTGGATTTTGGCGACGTCGGCCGCGGTCAGATAGTTGCCCTGGTTGATGTCAGGACGGTAAACCACTTTTTCCACGGTGGCGCAGCCTGCGGTCAGCATAACCAGGACCACGGCGGCGGCAGTCAGCATTTTACAACGCATAGTTAATTCATTCCTTTTGGACACAAAGCCAGGGTAGCTGCGGCGCGACTCTGCATCTTGGTGCAGGATCTTCTGGGCGTCGAGATTACCACGCCGACGGGAGTATAGGCAACGGCGCGGGGAATTGGTTCCCGGATTATGCGCTTTTCCCGCGCCGTCGGCGGCTCTCAGGCGGCCAGCAGTTCGCGGGCATTGGCCAGGGTATTGCGGGTGACCTCGCTGCCGCCCAGCAGACGCGCCAGCTCCTGCAGCCGCGCCTTTTTATTCAGCGCCCGCATGCGGGTTTCGGTCTCTTCGCCGTCGGTCTCTTTGCTAACGTAGTAGTGCTGGTGTCCACAGCCGGCCACCTGCGGCAGATGGGTCACGCACATCACCTGGGTCGATTCACCCAGCTGGCGCAGCAGGCGCCCGACGATGGCGGCGGTCGGTCCGCTGATGCCGACGTCCACTTCATCAAAGATCAGCGCCGGGGTATCCATCTTCTGGGCGGTGATCACCTGGATGGCCAGCGCGATGCGCGACAGTTCGCCGCCGGAGGCCACCTTGCCCAGCGGCTGCAGCGGCTGGCCGGGGTTGGTGGTGACGCGGAATTCGATGCGATCGGCGCCGTCGGCGGTCAGCGCATCGGGGGTAAAGGTCACGTCGATGGTAAAGCGGCCGTGGGGCATGGCCAGCTCCTGCATGCGGGCGCTGATCTGGCCGCACAGCTCTGCCGCACAGGCGCTGCGCTGCTGGTGCAGGCGCTGTGCCAGGCTGAGCGCCTGCTGATGGTGCTGGCGCACGGTGTCCTCAAGCTGGGCTTCATCATCCTGCTGGCGATCCAGCGCGTGCAGTTCCTCCAGCAGCTGCTGATGGAGCTGCGGTAGCTGCTCCGGCGCCACCTGATGCTTGCGCGCCAGCGCGATCTGGCGCGACAGGCGCTGCTCCAGCTGCTGCAGGCGGGCGGGATCCATCTCAATGCTATCGCCGTAGTGGCGCAGTTCGTTGCCGGCTTCGTCGATCTGGATCGCCGCCTCCTCCAGCATCTCCAGCAGCGGGGCAAAGCGCGCGTCGTAGCTGATAAGCTCGCCCAGGCTGTGGCGCGCGCTGTGTACCAGGCTCAGGGCGTTGCCGTCGTCGCCGTCGCAGAGCGCCGCCAGGATCTGCTGGCTCAGGCTGAGCAGCTGGCCGCTGTTGGCCTGACGCTTGTACTCCTCGTCGATCTGTTCGTACTCGCCGGGCTGCGGCGCAAACTCATTCAGCTCTTTTAGCTGGTACTGCAGCAGCTCGCGGCGCGCCTCGCGATCGCTGATCTGGCGGCGGTGGTCGGCCAGCAGGCGCACGCTGTGGTGCCATTGGCGATAGGCGGCCTGCATCTCGTGCAGTAGGGGGTGCTGCTGCCCATAGGCATCCAGCAGGTGGCGCTGGTGCTCCGGCTTCAGCAGCAGCTGGTGCGCGTGCTGACCGTGGATTTGGATCAGCAGCTGGCCCAGATCGCGCAGCTGGGACAGGGGAACCGCGGTGCCGTTGATAAAGCCGCGCGAGCGCCCGTCGGCGCTGATCACTCGGCGCAGCAGGCATTCGTTGCTGTCGTCGAGCTGGTTGGACTCCAGCCAGGCGCGGGCAGAGGGGGTATCGGCCAGCGAGAAGCGGGCGCAGATATCGGCGCGCGGCATATTCATCCGCACCATGGCGGCTTCGCTGCGCCCCCCCAGGCACAGGGTCAGGGCGTCGATGGCGATAGATTTACCGGCCCCGGTTTCGCCGGTAATGGCGGTCATTCCGCGCTGGAAGTCGACTTCCAGTTCACGGACGATGGCAAAGTTGGCGACGGTCAGCTGCGTCAGCATGGATATTCCCCTGTACGGAATCACACTACTGTGTTTAATGCCAGTATAAACTGGTTTTTTATACAGTAAAGTGTCCGGCGCAAATATTTGCGCGCCGCGCCGTATACCCGGTTAAAACAGCTTCTTTGACCAGCCCAGCTTGCTGCTGAGGGTATTGAAGTAGCTGTAATCCTTAGGGTGGATCAGGCTCAGATAAAACGGGCTGCGCTGAACGATCACCTCCTCTCCCTGCTGAATAGGCAGCGCAATTTGGCTGTCGCAGCTGATCTCCAGCTCATTGCTGAAGTGGGAGAAGCGCAGGTGAATTTTGCTGTTGCTGTCGATCACCAGCGGGCGCGCCGAGAGGGTATGGGGGAACATCGGTACCAGGGCGATAGCGTCCAGGGTGGGGGCCAGAATCGGCCCGCCGGCGGAGAGTGAATAGGCGGTGGATCCGGTCGGCGTGGAGATGATCAGTCCGTCGGAGCGCTGGGAAAAGGCGAAGGTGTCGTTGATGTACACCTCAAACTCGATCATGTGCGCCACTTTGCCCGGGTGCAGCACCACTTCGTTGATGGCGGTACTACGCCGGTGCATCTGTCCGTCGCGGCAGACCTTGACCTCCAGCAGAAAGCGGCGTTCGCGGCTATATTCTCCCTCCAGCACGCAGGAGAGCTGCTGTTTAGCGTTGTCCGGGTCGAGATCGGTCAGAAAGCCCAGATTGCCCCGGTTGACGCCGATGACGTCGACGTCATAGCGCGCCAGAATGCGCGCCGCCCCCAGCATATTGCCGTCGCCGCCGACCACCACCGCCAGATCGGCCTGTTGGCCGATGTCGGCCAGGGTGCCGGTCAGCGCATGCTGTAGCTTTAAATCGCGGGCGATCTGCCGCTCCACGATCACCGGGTAGCCCTTCCCCGTCAGCCAGTGAAACAGCATCTCATGGGTCGCCAGTGCGGCGGGGTGGCGCGGGTGACCGACCAGCCCAATGGATTCAAAGCGTTTGTTCATGTTCCGATTTTCCTTGGCTGCGCGCCATCGTCTGGGCGGCGGCGCAGGTGGATCTCAGCCTGATGCGGGCGACAGAATGACGCCCATTGTGCCCGGCTCTCTTGAATCGCCGGCTTTCATCCCCATAATAAGCCAAGTAGCGAGATAAATGCCAAAAACCGCGGAGAATTCCATGAGCAGTGAACAACAAAACATGACGCAAGAGCCGGCTAACGTAGAACAGGTTGAAAACGAAGCGCTTCAGGCTGAGACTCAGGGCGCCGGTGCGGAGCCGGACGCGCGTGATGCCCGCATTGCAGAGCTGGAGGCCCAGCTGAAGGCCACGGGGGAGCATGAGCGTGAGACGATGCTGCGCGCCCGTGCCGACGTGGACAATATCCGCCGCCGCGCCGAGCAGGATGTCGAGAAGGCGCATAAGTTCGCGCTGGAGAAGTTTTCCGGGGAGCTGCTGCCGGTGATCGATAACCTGGAGCGTGCGCTGGAGCTTGCCGACAAGTCCAATACCGAGCTGGTGTCGATGATCGAAGGGGTGGAGCTGACCCTGAAATCCCTGCTGGACGTCGTACGTAAGTTCGGCGTGGAGCAGGTGGCGGAGGTGAACGTGCCGTTCAACCCCGAGGTTCACCAGGCGATGACCATGATGGATTCGCCGGATCATGCGCCGAACCAGGTGATGATGGTGATGCAGAAAGGCTATACCCTGAACGGTCGCCTGATCCGCCCGGCGATGGTCGCTGTCTCTAAAGGCTGATTCGGTTCAGGATAGGCGCAAAAACCAGCCCGCGGGCTGGTTTTTTTATGCCTGCGGCTCATCCTGCGGCAGGCGTGGCTGCCAGTCGATAGGCGTCATCCCCTGCTCCTGCAGAAGTTGGTTGGTCATGGAGAAGTGTTTGCAGCCCAAAAAGCCGCGGTGAGCCGACAGGGGAGAGGGGTGCGGCGCCTTCAGCACGCGGTGGCGCTGGGTATCGATGATGCGTCCCTTCTTCTGAGCATGGGCGCCCCACAGCAGAAAGACGATGCCGCTGCGCTGGCTGTTCAGCGCCTCAACCACCCGATCGGTAAACTGCTCCCAGCCCAGTTGGGCGTGAGAGTGCGCCTGGCCGCGCTCGACGGTCAGTACGGTGTTGAGCAGCAGCACCCCCTGATCGGCCCAGCTTTTCAGATAGCCATGGCTGGGGATCTCAAAGCCGGGAATGTCGCTCTTTAGCTCTTTGTACATATTCTGCAGGGAGGGCGGTGTCGGCACGCCGGGCAGTACCGAAAAGGAGAGGCCGTGCGCCTGATTCGGGCCGTGATAGGGATCCTGCCCCAGGATCACCACCTTCACGTCGTTGAACTCGGTAAAGCGGAATGCGTTGAACACATCCTGCTGTGGAGGGTAAATGGTCTTACCATTACTGCGCTCAGTGGCAACAAAGGTCAGTGTGTCGCGGAAATAGGGCTGATCTTTCTCGGCACCGATTACGTCATGCCAGGTGAGTGACGTGGTCATCTGCACTTCCTTTGTTTTTATTCGTTGATTCTCATGTGGTTGCAGCGCCTGTGCGCGTCCGGTTTTCCGGTGCGCACAGGCTTTGGGCTGCCTTAAGGGTAGCTTACCCTGTCCCCGCTAGTAGGGGAACCGCCCAGCGGCGCATTTCACGCCGTCTCCTTAGCAAAAAAACTCTTTTTACCTTATGGCAATTTTTATCAAACTTGATGTAAAACATAAATTTGCCAATATGGTAAAAATTCCAAGCCAAATAAAATTGATTTAGATCAAAGAGTGCGGGGTATTTAACTGGTATATAACACATCAAGACAACATTGGTTTTACCAAATGGCCCGCCGACGGGGCTGGCACCATGACCGAATTGGCCGATTTTTGCTCTATCTCAATTGGAGGCAACAAATGATTAAAGGTATTCAGATCACCAAGGCTGACAACGCTGACCTGCTGAACTCTTTCTGGCTGCTGGACACAGAGAAAGGCGCCGCGCGCTGCCTGTGCGCCAAGGGCGGCTACGCTGAGGATCAGATGGTCGCGCTGGACGAGCTGGGCGCATTCGAATCCCGTGACGTGGAGCTGGACGTCGCGCCGAGCGTGCGCGTGGAAGGCGGTCAGCACCTGAACGTTAACGTGCTGCGCCGTGAAACGCTGGAAGACGCCGTGAAGCATCCGGAAAAGTACCCGCAGCTGACCATCCGTGTGTCCGGCTACGCGGTGCGCTTCAACTCCCTGACCCCGGAGCAGCAGCGCGACGTGATCACCCGTACCTTCACCCAGAGCCTGTAAGGGGCGGCGGCACGGGCCGCACGGTGGCGTCAATCAAACAAAAAGGAGCCGAAAGGTCTGAGGGCTCCTGGAAACATTGTCAATGTACCACGGTGATGTTTCTGTAGGCCCGCGCTATCTCAGCGTATACCTGTCGGGGTTTATCCCCGACAGTTTCTCCGGTGGCTGACGGTGCGCATTTTCACTCAACGTCAGATACGACAACATCCGTCCCGACTTCACATTGCCCGCTTATATTTTTTCCGGGGCAATACTCCGTGAATCATATAATGATGCTATAGATCAGACACAATGCGGGTATTTACATATCTCCCCGGCTCAGATCATAACGCCCACGTTTCCCATCCCGAAAATTCTGCACCATCTGCATCCGGTAACGGTAGATCTTCACTCTCTTGTGCGGCTTATCCCCCATTAGAATGGTAAAGACAGTCACGGCTGACGGACGTTTTTCCGGTATTTTCTGTCAGTGTTGGGGTAGTGCTGCCTGCTTTTCCTGCCCGTCGCAGTGAGCGCGCTGCAGGCGGTCATGACGGGGAGGAGGCTCACCGCGATATCCCACTGACTGGGAAAGGCGGAAAACATCTTCTTGCATACCGCCAGCGGTGAGATATGAAGACGTTGTGCGATTTCGTCGCCAGCTGGGCGGCGATGCGTGTATTGGTGGCAGCGGATATTGATGGTATAGGGCGAGTCGTCGCGGGTGCGATGGTTCCGGCCTGTATGCCTGCCCTGCGGGAACGGCCCTATGATGGTATCCAACACCCCATATGGAAGGAGATACACCAGCAACAGATTGACGTTTTACACGGCCCTGGCCTGGTTCTCCCTTCCCGGGCGTATTGCGCCGGATATTTGCGCGAAGCTGGCGCGTCTTACGTGAATGGATATTGCTGAGAAGATCAGGGAAGTTATGCAACAGACAGCCTGCGCCTCGCCGGTGTTGCCGAACTCCCCCACGATGTTACTGCCACCCTCTCCCGGTAGCATCATCAGGAAAACCTGTGACTCAAAAGCGATCTGGTCGGGTCACCGCTCCTCAATTATCGACTTTTCAGAGAAAGTGAATCCCAGCGGAGGTCAGTTATGCATCCAGTCTGGTTGTTTTATGAACAACCCCTGTGGATAATATATGCTTATTTACACTTTGTTACAGTGGCCATTTCAGGGATCATACATGCAGGGAAGACTCAGGCCGCGCTTATCAGCCCGGTCACTATGGCTGGGGATGCTGGGAGGTTGGATGGTGTCGGGTGCCCTGGCGGCACCGGGAGAGGAAAGCAGACTGCAACAGGATGCCGCCCGGCAGTTTCAGCAGCAGGAGCTGCAGCAAAAAGCCCGCAATGATGCCCTGACGCCAAAAGCGCCGGATATCCGCCTTTCTGAGAATGCCCCCTCTCCCTCTCATCTGATCTTTCCTGAAGAAACGCCCTGCTTTGCGATTAACCAGGTAATGCTGACCGGGCAGGATGCCCTGCCTCACTGGATTCCGCTCACACGTCTGGCGAACCAGGCTGTGGGGCACTGCGTGGGGGTAAAGGGCATCAATCTACTGATGAGTGCGCTGCAAAACCGGCTGATCAACCATGGATGGGTGACATCCCGGGTGCTGGCACCACAACAGGACTTGAGCCGTGGGGTGCTGCAGTTGCGCATCGTTCCGGGGATCGTGCGGGATGTGCAGCTGACGCCTTCATCGTCATCCCGGTTCAGCCTGTATTCAGCGATGCCAGCCCGTCGTGGCAACCTGCTGGACGTGCGGGATATTGAACAGGGGCTGGAGAATCTGCAGCGGTTACCGACGGTGACCGCCCGGATGGCCCTCCACCCGGGCGAGGCACCGGGGGAAAGCGATATTCTGGTAGAGCGTACCCAGTCACGCTTTTGGCGTGTCGGTGCCTGGGTCGATGACACCGGCACCCGAGATACCGGTCGTTACCAGGGCGGCGTGATGCTGGCGCTGGATAATCCGACCTCGTTTTCCGACCTGCTTTACGTCACTGCCAGCCGGGACCTGGGGTTTACCGGCGGGAAAAGCAATAAAAGCCTGTCCGGTCACTATTCGGTGCCGTTTGGTTACTGGCTGCTGGGCATCACCGCCAGTGATTATGACTATCATCAGACCGTTGCGGGGCGCAATGCCGATATCCTGTATGCGGGTAAAAGCCGTTCGCTGGATGTGCAGCTCAGCCGCGTGCTGCATCGTAACGCCACCTCAAAAACCATCGCCACCTATGACGTACTGGTGCGCGAAACCCGCAATTTTATCAGTAACGTTGAAATCGGTGACCAGCAGCGGCGTACCAGCGCCTGGCGGCTGGGGTTAACCCACCATCGTTATCTGGGCGGGGCAACGCTGGATGTGGGGGGGAGTTATCAGCGCGGTACGCGCTGGTTCGGCGCTCTGCCGGCACCGGAAGAGCAGTGGGACGACTATGGTGGCGTGACCGCGCTATCAAAAATTCTCAGTTGGAATGCGTCGATCACTGTGCCCTTTACGCTCGCCGGGCAGGCGTTCAGCTGGAATACCACCTGGCGACGACAAATGAGCAATACGCCGCTCACGCCGCAGGATGAGTTCTCCATTGGCAACCGCTGGACGGTGCGCGGCTTTGATGGTGAACGTATGCTCAGCGCCACCAACGGCTGGACGGTACAGAATACGCTGGCCTGGCGCACACCGTTGCCAGCGCAGGAGCTGTATCTGGGGGCGGACTACGGGGAAGTGAGCGGCAACAGCACCACGCTGAGCGACCTGACGGGCCGTCATCTGGCCGGTTCGGTTCTGGGGGTACGCGGTGCCGTCTCCTCCGTCGGTGTCAGTTATGACCTGTTTACCGGGCTCCCCCTGTCTAAACCGACGGGGTTCAAAACCGACCCGGTGACGTTTGGCTTTAGCCTGAGCTGGAACTATTAACCCTTTATGACGAGCGGCGACCCGCTTGGGTCTGTCACCTAAGATACCCGGGGAGCTCCTGATCATGAACAAACACCTCTACCGCATTGTTTTTAGCTATGTCCGCGGCATGTTGATGGTGGTGGCTGAGATTGCCCGCAGCGGGCGGTTCCGTACGGCGCGCCGCCGTTCACCTGCGGGTGGTCCAGAGGCCCAGGTGCGACTCTCCCCGCTATCTCTGGCACTGTGGCTGGCGGCGGGGTTCATCACTCTGCCGGCGCAGGCCAATATTGTGGCGGATGGTAATGCTCCCGGTAACCGGCAGCCTACCGTGCTGTCCACGGCCAACGGGCTACCGCAGGTCAATATCCAGACCCCGAACGACCGCGGGGTTTCGCGCAACCAGTATACCCAGTTTGAGGTGGGCGCTCGCGGCGCCATTCTGAATAACAGCCATAAAAATACCGCCACTCAGCTCGCGGGAATGGTTGCGGGTAACCCCTGGTTGGCGAAACAGGAGGCCAGCATCATCCTCAACGAGGTCAACAGCCGTAACCCCAGCCAACTGAACGGGTTCATCGAAGTTGCCGGCAGACGTGCCGAGGTGGTGATTGCCAATCCGTCCGGCATCACCTGCAGTGGCTGCGGCTTTATTAATGCCAATCGTGCCACATTGGCCGCGGGTCAGGCACAAATGGATAACGGTCAACTGAAAGGGTTTGATGTGAATGGTGGCCGCATCAATATCGACGGCAAGGGGCTGAATGCCAGTGATACCGATTATACGGCGCTGATTGCCCGGGCGGTAACGGTTAACGGTAAGGTACATGCCCGCGAGCTCAAGGTGACCGTCGGCCAGAACGTAACGGACAGCCAGGGCAGCGTTACCCGGATAAAACCCCCGGGCGCTGACGATAAACCGGCGTTTGCTCTTGATGTGGCGGCGCTGGGCGGCATGTATGCCAATAAAATCACCCTGGTGGGCACCGAAAAGGGCCTGGGGGTGCGTAACGGTGGTGAGCTGGGCGCTGGCGCGGGTGAGCTGACGCTTAATGTGGACGGCACGCTGGATAACCGCGGCCAGCTGCAAAGCCAGAGCTCTCTGCTGATAGCCAGCCAGGGAGATGTTAACAATCCCGGGCGCCTGACGGCGGGCAAAAATGTCAGCCTGTCAGTCGGCGGCATGTTGCATAACGATGGGCTGATTGGCGCGGGGAATAATGCCTCCCTGACCGCACGCCGCATTGAGAGTACATCCGGCAGCCAGCTGGCCGCCGGAGTGGACGCTCAGGGCGGGATAACCCAGCCGGGCAATCTGGTACTGACCAGCCAGGGAGTGTTAAAAGCCCATGGCCAGAATCTGGTACAGCATACGCTGGAGGCCCGGGGTAGCCGGGTTGATATCAGTGGCAGTCAGACCTCTGCGAAAAACCTGACGCTGACGGCGACACACGACGACGTCCGCACGGCGGGGGCAACCCTAAAGGCAGAACATGCTCATATACAGGCCGCCACCGGATTTAATAACGACGACGGCCGACTGTCGGTGGGCTCATTGTCGTTGCGTGCACAGAGCATCGACAATAATCACGGATTGTTGCGTCAGGAGCGTATGCAGGATCTGATCCTCGACAGCGGGCTGATACGCAACAACCAGGGTATGCTGATCAGTGGGGGCAATACCGTTATCCGGGCCGGGCGGGTGGAGAATCGTGGGGGGCTGTTGGCCGGTAACGGGCGGGATCTCAGCGTCACCGCCGCGCTGCTGGATAATCAGCAGGGCACGGTACAGCTGGCCGGGAACGGGACGCTGTCAGTACAGGCTGACGCCCTGCAGGGGCATCAGGGTACCCTCCAGTCGGCGGGGGCACTGCGCCTCGCCGGTCATGACCTGGACCTTTCCGGTGGACAAACCCGGGCGCAGCAACTTTCGGTCACCGCTGACACACTGAATAGCCAGAACGGCTTGCTGTCGCAACGCGGTGACGGCGGGATGATGGTGATCCTCAGCGGTCATGCGGACAACCGCGCTGGATGGGTAGAAAGCGACGGCAGCCTGACGTTCAGCGCGGCGGAGCTGGATAATACCGATGGCACCCTGCAGGCCGCCGGCCATGGCAATCTGACGCTGAATATACAGGGCGATATCACCAACAGCCGTGGCAAACTGCTGGCCAGTGGGGCCGTGAGTCTGACCGCCCGTCAGCTGGACAGCCAGAGTGGGCTGGTTTCCGCCCGCGGCGGAGATGCGACCCTTTCCCTGAGTCAGGCGCTGAATAACGCCGGTGGACGCATTGAGGCCAGGTACGCGGTTGACACCCGCAGCCAGGTGCTCAGTAACGTCGTGGGTACCGTGCTGGGGAAATGGGTATCCATCGATACCCGACAGGGCCAACTGTTCAATACCGGCGGCAGCATAGTGGCTGACGGACGTCTGCAGATTAACAGCGGCGGGCTTGACAACGCAGGCGGACGCCTGCAGGCCGGGGACTATCTGCGTCTGGATACCCACGGCCAGGCACTGAGCAATACCCGGACTGCATCAGCGGGGATACTGAGCGGGGGCGCTCTGTCGTTGATCACCGGGGATATCGACAATAGCCAGGGGGTGATGGCAGCCACGGGCGGAATGACCATTACCAGCCAGGAACTCAACAATACCGCGGGCAAGCTGCTCGCCGGCCAGGGGCTGACCCTGACCGGCCTCGCTCTCAACAACGCACGCGGGCTGCTGCAGTCAGGCGCGCAGCTGTCCCTGAATACGCAGGGTGAACGGCTGACCAACAGCGACAGCGGTGCCACGGGAGGGCTGGTCGCCCGGGGTGATCTGCTGCTGAATACCGGGCTATTCGACGGCCATCAGGGTGTGATTTTCGGGGAAAATGTCCGTATCGATACCCATCGGCAGGCATTCAGCCACCAGAACGGTCAACTGATGGCCGGTGGGGAATTGCAGCTCGATAGCGGTCTGCTGGATAACAGCGCGGGGCTCATCCAGTCGGGAGGCAACGGGCAACTCAACACCCACGGACAGACGTTGATCAACCGGGAGAGCAGTAAGCGCGGGGGGATCGTCACCGGCGGAGCGCTGACGCTCAGCGCGGGCAATATTGATAACCTGCTGGGCACGCTTATCGGCCACGGCGATACCACCGTGACGGCGGGGCATCTCGATAACCGTACCGGCACCCTGGCAAGCGCCGCCGGACACCTCCGTCTGGCCGTGGGTGAAACCCACAACCAGGGCGGTCTGCTGCAGGGGGCGAGCGCCCTGACGCTGGATACACAGGGGCAATCGTTGTTCAACGCCGACAGCGGGGACACCGGCGGCATTCGCAGTCAGGGTGTGCTGACCCTGACGAGCGGCACGCTCGACAACCCACGGGGTGTGATAGCGTCATCGGGGCTGGCCCGACTGAATACCACTGACCTGAATAATCAGCGCGGGCAGCTGGCCGGTCATGACGGACTGGTACTCACCACCCACACATTGACCAATACCGCGGGTCGCCTTTACTCTGGCGCCGGTTTGACGCTCGACACACAGGGGTATGCGCTGGAAAACACCGACAGTGGTGAACAGGGCGGTATCGTCGCACTGAACGATCTCCGCCTCAGCAGTGGCTACCTGAATAATTATGCGGGTTTTATCGCCGCCAGCGGACAGGCTGATCTTGTTACCGCCATATTGAACAACGCCGATGGGCAGGTGGCCGGTAACGGTGGCCTGTCAGTTCATAGCCTGGCGCTCAGCAACACGAACGGTAAATTGCAGTCGGCGGCAAAGCTACTGATCGATACGGCAGGGCACGCGCTCGACAATCAGCGCGGACAGATAACGGGTGATGCCCAGACACGCATCGACAGCGGCGCGCTGGATAACCGGTACGGAACCCTTCAGGGGGGCACTGGCCTGACGGTCAATACCCGGCAGAATGGTCTGGCCAATCAGCATGGCACCCTGCTTGCTGTGGAAGCATTGACGCTTGAGGCCGCTCAGCTCAACAATCATTCCGGTGAGATAACCAGCCTGGGTAACGGGCAACTTACTCTCAGTCAGCAACTTGATAACACGCAGGGACGGGTGCGAGCGGGTCAGTCCTTGGCCATCACCGCCCGCCAGATCATAAACCGGGAGACCAACGCGCAGGGCACCGGGATTGAGGCGGCATCGCTCACGCTGTCAGCGCGGCGGCTGGACAACACCCACGGCGCGCTCAGGGCGAGCGCGCAACTGGTGGCCACCGTGCGTCAGGCGCTGGATAATGTGGCCGGATTGATTTCATCAGGCGGGGAGCTGACGGTTCAGGATGACGCGCAGGGGCAGACACTGTCGATACATAACCTGCGTGGTACGCTCATTGCCGGGACGGAGGGGCAGATCACCGCCGCCGCACTGAGCGGCGACGGCCAGGTGTTGTCCCGGGGCAATCTGGGTCTCCATCTGGCCCGCACTTTCCACAATACGCAGACGGCGGGTGCCAATGGCCATCTGACCCTGGAGACGCCGGCAGCTGTCGTCAACGACGGACGTATCACTGCCGGCGATACGCTCACCCTCACGGGACAGCAGGTCATCAACAGCGCACAGGCTGAAATCGGTGCGCAGGAGACCCATGTCACCGCCCGGGAGTTACTCAGCAATAGCGGGCTGATAGACGGCGCGCTTACCCACCTGACCGCAAATATCCTCACGAACACCGGTACCGGGCGTCTTTACGGCAACCATGTGGCCATTCAGGCCGCTACGCTCAATAATCTGAATGCCGATAACAGGGCGGCGGTTATCGCCGCGCGTGAACGGCTGGAGATTGGTGCCGACAGTGTCAATAACCATGACCATGCCCTGATAACCAGCCAGGGTGACCTGCACATTGGCGGGCAGTTGGATACGCAGTATCAGGCTACCGGTCAGGGGGGTGTGCTCAATAACCACGGCGCCATCCTTGAAGCGGGCCGTGACGGCAGCATCAGCATGCGGGCGGTGAATAACACCAACCGTCATCTGGAGACAGAAGTGGTACAGGTGGAGGAAAGCCTGCATCACGACGCGGTGCTGCAAGGGCAGACCACCCGCTATGACTGGGATAAGGTGGATACCCGTGAACAGAACAAGTATGGCGTTCACACCGCAGTGATGCCGGACGGCAGCCGCAATGACGAGTTTTACGAATACCGGTACACCCGCACCGTTATGGAGACCCAAATCAAGGATACCGATCCGGGCAAAATTCTTGCCGGGGGCAACCTGACGCTGACGGCCGACCGGGTGGTCAACCACGACAGCCATATGGTGGCTGGCGGTACCTTGGGCGGCGTTATCGGTGAGGTCAATAATCAGGCCACGAAAGGTGAGCGCACCACCACAGATGTCGGCCGGCAAAAACGCTGGTATGCGAAGAAGACAAAGAAAATAATTGGCGGCACCGAAACCTCTCAGGGGCAGAGCACCAGTAATTACAGCCCGCCACCGGTGACAGAAACCATCGACCTGAACAGCCTGATATGGCGCGGAGAGACCGCGCCGGATGGCAGCGGCTACCGGGCAGACGGGCGTCAGACGGCCCGCGTCGGTACAGCGGTAGCCAGCGTCAGCAACATCGATGCCATCAGCGCGCGGGGGCCGGTGCCCATGACGGCATTACCGGGCGGCACCGTCACCCTGACGGGCCTGACGGGCCTGGCGGAAATGAAGGACCGTCCGCTGGTACTGCCGGCCGGCCAGCGGTTTGCGCTGACGCTGCCGCCCACGCTGGCCGACGGACAATCCGTGACGCCGGTTATCAGGATAGTGTCCCCGGACACGCGCCTGCCGGACAACAGCCTGTTCACCCTGCACCAGAGTATCGACAGCCACTATCTGGTGGAGGCCGACCCAAGGTTCACCGACCAGAGACAATGGCTGGACAGCGACTATATGCAAAACGCCCTGCTCAGTGACCCCGCCAGGATGCATAAACGCCTGGGTGACGGGTACTATGAGCAGCGGCTGATACGCGATCAGGTCACGCAACTGACCGGCAGCCGTTATCTGGCCGGTTACGGCAGTGATGAAGAGCAGTATCTGGGGCTGATGAACAGCGGCATCGTGTTTGCCAGGCAGTATGGTCTTGAGCTGGGGGTGGCCCTAAGCGCGGCCCAGATGGCGTTGTTGACCGCGGACATGGTCTGGCTGGTGGATCAGACCGTCACCCTGCCGGACGGCAGCTCGCAGACGGTGCGGGTGCCGCAGGTGTACGCCAGGATGAGGGAGGGTGACCTGACCGGTGACGGCGCCCTGCTGGGGGGAACACAGGCGGTGCTTAACAGCCGCGGCGATCTCACCAACAGCGGTACGATTATAGGGCGTGAGGTGACGCAACTGACTGGGCAGACCCTGACCAACAGCGGGTATATTCAGGGTAACAGCGTTGATCTGACCGCCCGTCAGGATATCCATAACGTCGGTGGCCGGCTGCGGGGTGACTCGTCGCTTTCCCTGCTGGCCGGGCGCGATATTGTCAGCCAGACCACCGCCCGCACGGACGGCAGCGAGCGCTGGCTTGACCGGCCGGCGGGGATATATGTACAGGCTCCGAACGGTATGTTGATGCTCAGCGCGCTCAACGATATCACGCTCTCCGCGACGGACATCAATAATGCCGGCGATAACGGCACGAGCCGGCTTCAGGCGGGTAACGACCTGCGGCTGAACGCGGTAACCACCCGTCACAGCGAGTACGGTGACTGGGGGGTGGTACTACCCGGGACCTCGTACAGCAGGCCGATGTCGGCACCCGGCTCAGCACCCGGGGGGCACTGATGCTCGGTGCCGGCCGGGACCTCACCACCACCGCGGCGGATGTCGCCGCCGGGGGCGCCCTGACGGTGCTGGCGGGGCGGGATATCCGGCTCACCACCGGCGATGCCATCACTGACCTGGTTGAACACAGTAAACAACGCAGCCGGGGCCTGCTGTCCTCCTCATCGCTGGAAACGCACGACGAAGCCCATGACCTCCGGGCGCTCAGCTCCACCCTTTCCGGCGCCAGCGTCAGAATCGCCTCAGGGGGAAATACGCGGGTCACCGGCAGCAATGTGGTGGCAGAAAAGGATGTGCGGATCAGTGCCGCCAAAAACGTTACGGTGGAGGCGGCCACGGATCGCAGTAACGTTTACCACAGGACAGAGACGAAGAGATCGGGTGTTTTTGGCAGCGGCTCTGGTATCGGCATCAGCGTCGGCTCGCAGTCGTCAGAATCTACCCGTCAGCGTACCGAAACCACGCAAAGCGATACACGCAGCACGGTGGGTACCCCCGGCGGTAATGTCATCATCCGCGGTGGAAACCAGGCGACGCTGAGCGCTGCCGATATCATCGCCGGCCGGATAGTGGATGGCACATCCCGTACCACCGGACATATCGATATTACCGGTAGCAATATCGCCATTATCCCGGGACGGGACACCGTCACTGACTCGGTGATGCATGAGAGCAAATTCTCCGGTATTACCGTCAGCGTGAAAGCGCCGTTTGAAAATACCGTGCGTAACATACGTGACACGCTTCGCGGAAGGGATAAAAACGGCAGCGCGATCGTCGATAAGGTGAAGTCTCTGAGTGCGGAAGGGGCGGCACTGGCGCTGGACGGTCCGGGGCAGGCGATGGCGCTCTCCGTGGGTCGCAGTAAATCTTCTGCTGAATCGCATTACCAGGGGGAATTTAACCACGGTAGTCACCTTGCCGCTGCGGGCAATATTCAGATGACCGCCACCGGCAAAACGGGGGGCAGCGACAGCGGAAATATTCTGATCGTCGGAAGCCGGGTGAGCGCGGGCGAGGCGACGATGCTGGAGGCGAAGCGTGACGTTAATATCACCACCGCCATGGATACCGAACAGTACAGCAACAGCAGTAAATCCTCCGGCTGGGGTATCACCTCTGAAATGCCGACTGCCGGCAGCGTCGTCCGGGCCATAACCGGAGGCGGAAAACACGGCAGCCAGCTCCTGCCGGGCGGCATGATCCGCTCAGAGGACAACAGTAACGGCACCAGGACCATGGAGCGCGCGTCGGCCGTTCAGGGCACGGATATTTACGTCAACAGCCGTCAGGGCAGCGTAAACATCGGTGGCAGCCGGCTTAGCGCCACGGACGACCTGCTGCTGTCGGCCATTAAGGGTAATATTACGGTGGCCGCCGGGCGTGACACGTCTCACAGTGAACACAGCAGCAGCAGCCAAACTTTCGGCACCCTGGGCGGGGACGGCTACAGCGCCACGGTGGGTTACCGTCGCGAGCAACACAGCAGCCGTGAGGATGCGGTCAGCGAAAGCGGACAGCGCAGCCGGTTAACGGGCGCCAACGGCAACATCATCGCCCGGGCAGGAGGGGATATCTCCCTGTCGGGGACGGATGTCCGGGCCGGGAAGTCGGCCAGCCTGAGCGGTCAGAACGTGCTGATGGACGTCAGCCGTGACAGCCGTGACGGTGAAACTCACAGCCGCAGCTCGCAGTACGGGGTGACGGCCACCGCCGGAGGCTGGGCGATTGACGCGGCCAAAGCGGCTGAGGCCGCAGCCCGCCGGATGGAGAGCGGTGACAATGCATATCTGACCGCCCTCAGGGCTGGCCGGGCAGGCGCCACGGCGGCACAGGGCGCACTGTCGGACAGCGCCGTCATCAAAGGCGGGGTCTCTGTCACTCTGGGCTCCTCCGCGCAGGACAGCCGATACCACAGTACCCGTACGCAGGGCACCACCATCAATGCCGGTGAGAAGGTCTCCATTAACGCCCGCGGCGATATCGCCGGTCAGGGTGTACAGATTGGCGCTAAGCAGGGGGTGCTGGATGCGGGACGGGATATCCTGCTGACCGCTTCCCAGGATACAAACGGCCATGAAAGCCAAAGCCGCGGCCGTCAGTTCAGCGCCGGGGTGGGCGTGAGCCTGATGGGTGCCCAGAACGGTATCTCGGTGGAGCTGGGGGCGTCGCAGCAGAAGGGGAGGGAACACAGCCAGTCACTGGGCAACACCAACAGCGTCATCCGTGCTGACGGGCAGCTTACGGTAAACAGCGGGCGGGACTCCGTGCTGAAAGGCGCAGAGCTGAAGGGTAACCGTGTGGTGGTAAGCAGCGGACGAGACCTGATCCTCAGCAGCGTTCAGGATACCGCCAGCTATGACAGTAAATTCTCCTCCTCCGGTGCAGGCCTGAGCCTGTGCATTCCCCCGCTGTGCTATGGCGTGTCTTCCGGTAACGTCAGCGCATCAGGGGAAAACGTCACCCAGAATGGCCGGAGTGTGTCCAGCCAGACCGGCATTTTTGCCGCTGAGGGCGGCTTTGACATCACCGTGGGTAACCATACCCAGATGGACGGGGCGGTTATCGCCTCTGGCGCCGCTGGCGGCAATAACCGGCTGTTTACTATCCATCCGGTGCGGGCAATAAAGCAAAGTATTTTCTCTTATTATCAAAATACACATAGCGGGACGGATATCCGTAACACAATCGAAACGAGCGGTAATAGTCATACCTTGGCGATATCGGGCAGTGCGGGCGGGGGTGAAAACCGCAATGTGGCGCCGGCTGTCGGTAGCGGGCAGGCGGCAGAGCGCGGCAGTGGCATCACGTCAGCGGCCATCAGTCACGGCAGCATAATCATTGGGGATAAAGATAATCAGATTCAGGATATTGCGGGTCTGAGCCGTGATACAGCGAATGCCCATCAGGGTGTGGGGGTGAGTGGCGTGGTGCAAAAGGTGAGGGATAGCCTGGCGGCGCAGAGTGAGGGGATGGCGCTGGGGGTTGCCGCGCTGGATGTGTACGGCAAGTATGCGGAGCAGAAGGCGAGGGAGTCTAATACCGCGCTGGCAGCCAGACTGACGGCGGAGGGGCGAATGGAGGGGAAAACGGCGCAGGAGCGGGAGGCGTACCTGAAGAGCCAGCCGGGTTATCAGAGTACAGACTATGGTCCCGGAAGCGAGTTCTGGACAAAGGGCAGCGCGGCTGCTGGCGGGTGCGCTCGGAGGTAACCTGAAGGCGGGAGCGGCGGCCGGAGCGGCACCGCTGCTGGCCTCTCTGGTCAGGGATGTGCAGAACGACGCGGCGCGGGCGGCCCTTCATGGGATAGTGGCGGCGGCATTAACGGAGCTGGGTGGCGGGCATGGCGGTGACGGGCTGAAGGCAGGTGCCGCGGGTGCGGTGACGGCGTCGCTGGCAGGGCCGCGTCTGGTGAGGGCGCTGTACGGCAAAGAGGATATGGACGGGCTGAGCCCGGATGAGAAACGTCTGGTGAGCAATCTGGTGTCTGTTATTGGTGGCATCGCGGGCTATACGGCGGGTGACACCGATATAGCAATGGCCGTCATCGGTGCAAACGCAGCCCGGGTGGAGGTGGAGAATAACCTTCTTGGCGGTAGTGAGTGGCTTCAGACCGATAAAGCCAGGGAGCACGCTGCGGATGTTCTCTCCTGTCGTGATAATCCGTCGGGAGAAGCCTGCAGGCGAGGACTGGCCGAAAATAAAGCTTATGCCGCTGCATTAGCTACAGGTAGCGTTGCACTGTTACCCGGTGGAGCTCAGGCGATGTGGGGACTTGGTGCTGGGGCGAATGCGGGGATCGGCTATCTAGCAGACGGTTCGATAGATCCGGCAAACGTAGCGATTGCTGGCTGGGTAAACGTTATCTCCATGGGTAATGGCCTTGCGGGCACCGTGGGCTGGAATGCCGCAGGTGGTGCGCTGGGTAGCTGGATAGATGATAAAGATCCGTTGTCAGGTGCGCTAATCAATGGCGCCGGTTCGGGCATTGGCTATGGTATTGGAAAAGGACTTTCATGGGGTGTTAATGCAGGGGCAAATTGGTGGAAAGGTGGCTGGGATCCGAAGTTTAATGCTGAGCTGAGAAGTGTTACTGAAGTGAAAGGGGAACTTGGGCTTTCAAAAGAAATGAAACCAAGCAACCTGCCTAGGAGCTTTGGTGATATTAGTTCTTCTTTCTCATCTGAGTATGGTGGGAAAAAACTTGAGCCGATCATTGAGGATAAATTGAAATGAAAACCCTCAATGAAAAGGTGTTCAGCCTGCTAATTATTTTTTTCATTTGTACACTGGGGATTGTTATTAGCTTCCTGTCTATTGCCTTGGTTATAGATATTTTAATATGGCTACTGACTGGAACTTTCGATTTAACAAAAACTGAAATGTTTAAAGTCATTAGGATTGGTTGCATTGTTGGTGGTTTCACCGGTTTTGTGTTTGTCATTGCAAGGCTGTTGAGGTTGAAAGGTTTTTAAGTCGAAAAAGAATTACTTCGATAGTCTTAAAAGGTGTGTCGGGGCAAAAAGTTCCTTGGCCGGCAGTATAGTAGGTGAAAATGGTTGTCATTAACTGAAATAACAGAGAAACACTGTTGTCAGAGCAGGGGGCATCGGATCGAGTTGTTGTTGAGAATAACTCGCTGGCTGGATGGGAAGGTCTGCCGAAAGGGCTGATTGACTATGGAGTTGCTGCACTGTCTTGGAATCAATATGTCGAAGCAAATGGCCTGACACCCGAACAGAAGCAGGCTGGGCTGGATAGGCTGACAAGATCATGAATTACCTGATGGTTCTATCGGGCAGTGCGGGAGGGGGTGAAAACCGCAATGTGGCGCCGGCTGTCGGTAGCGGGCAGGCAGCAGAGCGCGGCAGTGGTATCACGTCAGCGGCCATCAGTCACGGCAGCATAATCATTGGGGATAAAGATAATCAGATTCAGGATATTGCGGGTCTGAGCCGTGATACAGCGAATGCCCATCAGGGTGTGGGGGTGAGTGGCGCGGTGCAAAAGGTGAGGGATAGCCTGGCGGCGCAGAGTGAGGGGATGGCGCTGGGGGTTGCCGCGCTGGATGTGTACGGCAAGTATGCGGAGCAGAAGGCGAGGGAGTCTAATACCGCGCTGGCAGCCAGACTGACGGCGGAGGGGCGAATGGAGGGGAAAACGGCGCAGGAGCGGGAGGCGTACCTGAAGAGCCAGCCGGGTTATCAGGGGACAGACTATGGTCCCGGAAGCGAGTTCTGGACAAAGGGCAGCGCGGCAGCGGGGCTGCTGGCGGGTGCGCTCGGAGGCAACCTGAAGGCGGGAGCGGCGGCCGGAGCGGCACCGCTGCTGGCCTCTCTGGTTAGGGATGTGCAGAACGACGCGGCGCGGGCGGCCCTGCATGGGATAGTGGCGGCGGCATTAACGGAGCTGGGTGGCGGGCATGGCGGTGACGGGCTGAAGGCAGGTGCCGCGGGTGCGGTGACGGCGTCGCTGGCAGGGCCGCGTCTGGTGAGGGCGCTGTACGGCAAAGAGGATATGGACGGGCTGAGCCCGGATGAGAAACGTCTGGTGAGCAATCTGGTGTCTGTTATCGGTGGCATCGCGGGCTATACGGCGGGTGACACCGATATAGCAATGGCCGCCATCGGTGCAAACGCAGCCCGGGTGGAGGTGGAGAATAATCTGCTGGGTGCAACATCTTCAGACAAGCTTGAGAAGGTTATTGAAAAGATCAAAAACGGTGATAAGACATTAGCCATCGCGAATGACCTTATTAAACTGGAGA
This sequence comes from Edwardsiella sp. EA181011, assembly GCF_000800725.1. Lineage (NCBI taxonomy): Bacteria > Pseudomonadati > Pseudomonadota > Gammaproteobacteria > Enterobacterales > Hafniaceae > Edwardsiella > Edwardsiella sp. EA181011. The sequence goes on from NZ_CP011364.1 coordinate 1,548,977, forward strand.
ATGCCGATAAGCGCAGCGATGCGCTGATCTCAAAATATCTTAAAGATCCTTCACAGATGAGCAGCGCGGAACAAGCTGAGCTGGCGACTTATCTACGCATTTACGCTAGTGAAATGGAAAAAGAATATGGCCAAGCGGTGTCCCAGGAACTGGTTAAGGGGTTGCTGTCTGGGCAAGATTACATAAAACGCAATCCAGATTCTGAGGCGATGGCGAAGGCCCAGAACATTATGAATACATGGGGTTACCATAAATCGAATGCCAGTATTGGTGATGCGCCTGTAATGTTCGGAGGCAGCGTGCTGGGACTTACTGTGAAAAGTATGGCAGCTAATGCCGCAATTGGTGTTGGAGTTAACTCTGCCGCTCAGCTTACCGGAAAAGACCCATTTAGTTATGTGGATGCGATAATGGCTGGCGTAACAGCAGCAGCGACAACAGGAAAAGGTATTATCGTCTCAACCCCTATCAATATGGGTGGTGCGGCAATTGGTAGTAGTATTAAGGGGGAGGAACCGACGAACTCAGTAATTGGAACGGGATTAGGTTCATTATTTGGTGGCGGTATGGGAAAAATTATATCAGGGTCTATGGGGTCGTCTGTCAAGGAAGGGACATCGGATATCATTAGTAATATTGGGGGCTCGATTACTAGTGAAACTATTGGGAATGTGACAAAAGGAACACTTGATGAAGCTGATAAATCCATTAAAAAGTGATCAGGGGATTAACCTGAACACCCTCATTATACTAATATTACGTTGTGTAATATGTATTTTTATTCTAGCAGTAGTTGGCTGTCTCCTTGGCAGGTTAATGGTGTTTTTTAAAACTAATGTCTTGTTTTTTGATTGGACAAAGGATCTTTTTTACTCTTTGAAAGTAGGTGTTTTTGCTGGTACGTTAGCAGGTGGCGGTATCTGGATAAAGGCAAAACTACAAGAAAGAAAAAAAGATGGTAAATAATTCAATAATAATCTCAGTTTTTTGACTGGGATTGTTGTTGAGAATAACTCGCTCGGTGATGGATTTAAGCTGCCAAAAGGGCTGATGGATTATGGTGCAGCAGCACAATCTTGGAATCAATATGCCGAAGAAAATGGCCTGACACCCGAACAGAAGCAGGCTGGGCTGGATAGGCTGGCGAAAGGCGATCTGCCAGAGGGTGTCAATATCACCAAAGCTATTGTTGAAGGTTATCAGGATGGGGTGATGATTGCAGGAGCGTGGTATCTATTTTTATTGTATTAAATGTCGTGACTATTTTTTTGGCATCAATTACTTTATACGTCTCAGGAGAGTTATTGTTCTTTTTTTTAAAAGGGGTGCCAATAAACTTCACTATGGAAAATATATTTATACTCAGTAAGATTAGTCTTGGTGTTGGAGGGTTTGTCGGCGGTGGAATGTGGATGGCTCGTTTATTAAAATTAAAAGGATTCTAAGATCCTATCTCAGTAGGCATATATTGTTGCATCCAGTTTAGACTCGGGCAGCACGCAACAAGCGGAGCGTACACGCAGTATGTGAGGATTGTGAGCATGGCCCAAGACCAAAATGGAAAATCAATGCCTATTGAGATAGGCTCTAAGGCGGAGTTTACCAAAGCGGTAAACTCATTAGGTAATTTAAATTTGATTGTTAGATCTTCTAAAAGTAAGAAAAAATAGGTTCGCTGTTAATTGTGGTATAACAAAAGATTAACATCCGTTTTCATCTTGTTATGCTCATACCATATTACTGCCGCAGCACGATGCTGCGGCGAATTAAGTATTTATTATTCACACTCCTCTTGTCCAAATATTCTGTATGTTGGGAAGTGTACATTATCGTTATATAGATATCTAAATACCGAAACTTCAGGTAATAGATTTCTTCTGTTACCCCAATTATAGACATGTGTCTCTAGCGGAATGTCATTACTGATGGTATTTATGTTTGAAGAGTTTAATGCTGGAGAGTGCGTGAAGATGAGTAGTTTTTCTGCTACAGAGATCTGCTCGTTCCACTCCTTATCGGAAACTTCCTCATTTCCAGCAAATCGCCCAACATAAATTTTTAGTTCATTTTCATCTTGCACATATCCCCATTTGGTATGTTGAAGAATACGAACACCAAATGTTTGATATGTAGCTTGACCTATGTATAGCAAGACGTTTGAACCATAAACTGTATGAACTCCATAGGCTTGGTATAGACCATAATCTTTTCCAGAGTTCATGCTCTTAATTTGTTCTAGTGAGTATGGGCCATCCCATTGGATATGTATCTTTTTCATATTACTAGCATTAACCTTCGCTATAATTGTTTATTGATTCGATATAATCTATTTTGTGATTTGTTTGTGAAGTAAAGTGTGATTTTTTATGCGCTACTTGTTCTCGCTTAGTAATTTGCTAGCCATTTAGTAACAAGATTCGGTACTGCTATGCTTGCTCGGTCTTGAATAAATTAAAATCCGTAATGTCATTTTTGAGAATGTAAATAAATGATGATTTTTTCGAATTTTTAGGTGATAGCTTTAGCGGTATATTAATAGGGTATACTGATAGTGATGTGCCAATAACCAAAACCTTATCTGCGGGAGGCATGTAACGTTGGCATAGTTCAAGATTGTGCATATCTTCACCAAATAGGACAACGTCTGGGCGAAGTTGATGATGGCCACTTGCCAAGTTACCAATAAAAAGAGGTTTTCCGTTTAATTTTAATCGTACAGTAGCGTTATGTTCACTGTGGGCATAATCGATCTCGCTATGAACATATATGACTGTTTGTGATCCCACTTTTTCGTGCAGGTTATCTATATTTTGAGTTATTATGAAGACTTCATATCTATCTTCTAAGCGTTTTAGTGATAAATTTGCCTCATTTGGAGCTATTAGTTCTCTTATGTAATTAAAAAAATCAAGTAGCGCAGCGGGATCAGGCAGCCAAGCATCGATACTGGCAAGTTTAGTCCACGAAAATATCTGCCAAAGTCCATCTGAACTTCTAATCGTTGGGATTCCACTTTCTGCACTGACTCCAGCGCCAGAAAGGATAACAATCTTTTGAGTATGTAGTGATTGTATGCAGTGCATATGAACTTTAAAAATAATTATTATTGACACAGTGTCGTATAAATTCTATAGACCATATCATAACTCAGCTTATTGTAGTAGTCATATGGGATTTGTATGATGATTTTTCTTGATGGCGAGCGGGTAACTCCACCCGGAAGGGTTAGAACATATTGGCATGATGAGGCAATTAAGTTATTAGAACCGGGGGCGTGAAAGAAATTAGCCCTGCTCATGATTTAGGCGATGATACCTGTGGTACTGGATATGACGTCATAGTTTGGATCTAGGAAGAAGTAATAACCCGTGGTTTTATACTTCCAATAATAAAAATTCGCTCAGAAAATTCTTCTGCTAAGATTAAGGTGCAACTTGGCATTGATGATATAAATAGATATAGGTGATTTTATTTTTAAGTTATCATTTTGATAGCAACAAGTTCAAACAGGGATATTGTGAAATTGGCATTCATTGTGTGAATTTTACGCCTATTTCAAACCGCTGCGTACGCAAGCGCACATACGCTATGCAGTTTAACTGAATGTTAGGATTGCGGTAGTGTTAAGTATTCTCCCCCTAATATTAGGGCCTGGCTAAATCAGAGAACCGGGCCTTTTGCAGACTTTGGATGAATTTCTCCGGAGTCTGGTTATTTAACGATGAATGGGGTCTGCTTCAGCTACATTCTTGTCGCCACTGTTCGATCTTTTCCTGCGTATCGTCCAGTGACAGGAATCAATGAACGTTCAGACACTCATCCCGAAAACTACCGCTAAATGACTCGATCGGCGCATTATCCATCAGTTTTCCTGGCCGTGAGAAGTCCATTGTTATACCGTTTTCATATGCCCAGTGATCCAGTGCTTTAGATATAAATTCACTATCATTGTCTGTCTGAATCCGTTCGGGCATTCGCTGTCTTAACGCTTTTAAACGTACCATCACTGTGACGACATCTTCCCCATGTAGCCCTTGAGCTACATGGATCGCCAGGCACTCACGACTAAAATTATCGACTACAGTCAATGCACGGATACGGCGTCCGTTGAACGGATTATCAGCAACGAAGTCCATGCTCCAGCACTGGTCTATGGCCGTCACTTCTGGAGGGATACTTCTATGTTGGGCTGTCACATGCCGGCGGGAGCGTTTCGTCCGTAAACTCAGACCTTCCTGACAATAAATTCGGTGTGTTTTCTTATGATTAATCAGCTACTCTTCCCGGCGTAGAAGAATATGAATACGCTGAACACCGTAGCGAATGCGGGTTTTAGCTATTTCCCTTATCCGTAAGGTGATGGCTCGATCAGCACGGCAGCTACGATAGTTATACACCGTGTGGCTTTGCAGCATCAGACGACAAGCCGACGTAACCCGATACGGTAGGCCTCCAACAGTCAGGCGATGACCTCGCGCTTCTGCGCCGTTTTGATAAACCTCCTGCAGCATCTCTTTGTCCAAGCTTAAATCTGCCACCAGACGTTTCAAACGTAGATTTTCTTCCTCGAGCTGGCGCAAACGACGCAATTCGGTTATGCCCATGCCGCCAAACTTTTTTTCCAATTGTAAAAAGTGGCCTCAGAAATTCCCATCTTTCTGCAGAATTCCCCCTACTCGAGTGCCGGTTTCGGTCTGTTTCAGCGCAAAAGCAACCTGTTCCTCGGTATAACATGTCTTTTTCATACCAGATAATCTCTTTTTTCAGGAAAATGAAGACCGAAAGCTCTACTTTACACTGTTCCTGAACAAAGGGAGTGAATCACCCCGTCAGACCGAATGCTGGTTAACGATAGTCGCTGGTTAAACTGCGTGTTTGCTATTGTCGCCTCCGTTGGGAGTGGGACACCAAAGGATAATTTTCTGGATGGTGGATACTATCAATAGATAGATCAATATCCAGATCTGGCTAATATAGGCTGTCCCGCTCCATCTGCTCCACATTAAAAGCTACATCATCAGAGCGCGCTTGCCGAGGCTACCACGGGCGAAATCGTAGGTATGCTGGTGTCAGAGATTAGCAGAAACTGGTCGATAAACTGAGCGAGAGCGAGGAATAGACGGTTTCGATCCCGGTGGTTGCTGTGCTGCCGGGCTTGTTGGCGGCCTTATAGGTAATGCCGGGGATTCCGTTTTGACCACGGCCCGGTCGTGCAAGACGGCGATTGAGAATAACTCTATGGGATTAAGCCAGTCATTCTGATATTAATCATCTCTGATGATGAGTCGTAGAATAATAATAATCGGTTATGCTTATTTAGATACCAATGCAATATCACAATACGACATGCCATCAAAAATACTGTATTGTCACATATAAGTCTATTTATTAGCGCCAGCCAATAACCAGCTGGAGTTTGTTTTATTATCTATCCGTTTTGGATAATAAGGTAAGAGATTTTCTCTTATGAGTACGATACACATAATTTCTAAGAAATGCAGATTGCTCTGCGTTGGCGTGAACAAGGGCAACGGGGTTAAAACAGGCAACACCGCTACGTCATGGATAGAATGCTGAATGCGTGCCTGAGCCACAGTAATGAAATCACACAGCAGGGTGCATAGATAGGGAGAATTTATGATGGTGAATGTTGGTAATAATTGACCCTAAGCGGTGAGCAGTTCATTGATAATTATAAAGCTAGACAAGCCGCCTCTGCGCTGGGGGAGCATCGGTTTCGCCGCCAGCCGCGATAAGATGCAGCGTGCGTATGCCTCGCTAGATAGCTATACCGGCATTTTTACCGCTAAAGGCGGTTTTGATATCACCGTGGATAACCATACCCTGCGGGATGGGCGGTTATCGCCTCTACCGTCCGGCGGTAACAACAATAGGTTGGAGACAGGCACGCGCGGCTGGGCGGATATTCGCAACGAAAGTGAAACATCCGATGATCGCCATACCGTAGCGATGTTGGGCCGAGTAGGCGGTGGAGGTGATGAAAACCGCAACGTGATGTCGGCTATCTGTACCGTGCAGGCGGAGGATGTTCATCGGCAGATAAGTAAGTATATCGGTGATAAACAGGCTACGGCTTGCCTGAAGTTAAAGGAAGCTTTGGACTGTCAGAATGAGGTGAAACGCCAGTGGGCGTTGGAGGATATTTACAACCTACGGTATCAGCGACGTTTATTTGGCTGGTATTGCACGATTTATGCGGAGAATTATCAATAACAAGGAGATGATGATGATGAAAAAGATGTTGGTTATGCCGTTGATTGCAGCAGGTTTTATGGTGAGTACTCTGGCATTGGCGGAGACGCAAACCGTCTCTCTGGGTTACGCGCATATCAGGCCTCAGGAAGAAAAGGCCTTGAACGGTGCAATACTTGGCTATCAGTATGAGTTTGACAATGACTGGGGCGTGTTGGGCAATGTTACCTTTGCCAAAGGTGGCAGAAAAGAAACCGACGATTTCGCTAAAGGCGATTTTAAATATTATTCACTGATGGCCGGGCCAACTTACCGGATTAATGAATACATCAGCGTATACGGCCAGCTGGGTCTAGCCTACTTCAATGCCAAATTTGAAGCCAATTATGACGATGGCTATAGCGAACACAGTAGCGCCTCAGTAACAGCGTTGGGCTGGGGGGCAGGATTCATTGTGAACCCGATGGATAATCTGGCAATTACTGTTGGTTATGAAGGAAGTCGGTTCAACTTCAATGGAGATAACGAAGGCAGTAAGGCTTCAACCAATGGCTTTAACGTGAGCCTGGGATACCGTTTCTGATACTGATAGTTCGTTGTCAGTAACAGGGTGAAGACCCATACGCAATAGCAAGGCAACGCATTGCGTGCTACGCAGGCAGTTTTCGCGGCCGCCTGTCGGATAAGGTGATCCAACATAATCTCATTCTGGTAACGCTTTAAAAGCGTTATCTCGGTTACCTTGATGTAATTATTGAGATTTATGCCATGTAACATAGCGTTACGCTACGGTTATCATGGAACACTACCCAGAGCACAACTCGCAATGTCCGCCTTTATTTATGGGGGAGCCATCAGGTCTAAAGGCTCCTTTTTTATCGCCCGCATCGCGCGGGCGGCGGTGACGCTGGGCTTATTTGCCGCTATCCTCGGCGCCCGCGGTGGCGGGATTGCTCTGGGCGTTGGGCTGGCGGCGCTTGCCGACGTTTTTACTGTCGCGGTGGCGCACTTTGGTCTTGACCTTTTTCTTCTGCTCGTCGAGCTTTTTCTGCGCCCGCTTGGCCTGCACCTTCTTCGACGGCTTACCCTTGTTTTTCAGGCTCGGCGCCTTGGTTTCCGGGCGTAGATCATCGACGACGCGTGACTTCAACGGCTCCTGCACATAGCGGCTCACCTTGCCGAGCAGCAGCTGGTCGTGCGCCTCGATCAGGGAGATGGCGGTGCCCTTACGCCCGGCGCGGGCGGTACGCCCGATGCGGTGCAGGTAGACATCGGCGCTGCGCGGCATGTCAAAGTTGAACACGTGGCTGATATCCGGAATATCCAGGCCGCGGGCGGCGACGTCGGTGGCGACCAGTACGTTGACCCGTCCGTCCAGCATGCGCTTAATGGCCTCGTTACGCTTGGCCTGCACCATTTCGCCTTCTAAGAAACAGGCCTGGATACCGGCCTGATGCAGCCAGGTGACCAGCTCATGCACGCGCTCACGCTTGCGCACAAAGATAACGGACTTGGTGACGTCCGGCTGGCGCAGCAGATTACACAGCAGGGCGGTCTTGTGTTTCAGGCTATCGGCGCGATAGTACCACTGCTGGATCTTCTTACGTTCACGGCGCGGCGGCTCGGCGCTGACGTCAACGGGATCGTTGAGCAGGCGATCGGCAAAGTCGTGAACCGCGTCGGACTCCAGGGTGGCGGAGAACAGCAGGGTCTGCCGACGCCAGCGGGTTTCGGCGGAGACGGTTTCGATGTCGCTGGCAAAGCCCATGTCCAGCATGCGGTCAGCTTCATCGAGGATCAGGGTCTCTACCGCCCGGCAGTCAAAGTTCTCTTCTTTGATATACTGCAACAGACGCCCCGGCGTGGCGACCACCAGATCCTGGTTGGTGTTAAAGATCTCGGCGTGGTTAATATAGGAAACGCCGCCGGTGATGGTGGTGATGTCCAGGCTGGTGTGGCGTGCCAGCTCCCGGGCCTGATCGGCCACCTGCATGGCAAGTTCGCGGGTCGGCGTCAGGATCAGAACGCGCGGCGGGCCGGACTTCTTACGCGGGAAGTCGAGCAGGTGCTGCAGCGCGGGCAGCAGGAAGGCGGCGGTCTTGCCGGTTCCCGTTGGTGCGGAACCCAAAACGTCCCGTCCGTCCATGGCGGGCGGGATGGCGGCGATCTGGATGGCGGTCGGGCGCTCATAGCCTTTGTCGCGCAGGGCGTCGAGCAGGCGCTCGTCGAGTTCGAGTTCGGAAAAGTTGGTTGCTGTCATGGTCTACCTCTGCTTGGGGCGCAGATTATAGACGGGTTGGCGACTATATTCATCCATTAAAGCGCGATGTGCGCCTCCCCCATGCCCAGCAGCGCAGCCGCCGCGTCGTCTGCAGGGCCGTGCTGGTCTGCCTTTATTACACTGACTACACTGCAGTCGCGCAGGCGCGGCGATGGCCATTCCTTTTTTACGGCGGCGCGGGTATGTTATGCGCGTTACTCTCTCAGTCCCAAGGAGCCTGCTGTGCCGCATCCGCCCTCCGCCGCGCCCCTGCCGCGCAACGGATTTACCCTCAAGCGTTTCTTTGTCGCCCACGATCGCTGTGAAATGAAGGTCGGTACCGATAGCATTATGCTTGGGGCCTGGCTACCCCTGCGCGGCGATGAACGGCATATTCTGGATATCGGCAGCGGCAGCGGGGTGTTGGCGCTGATGATGGCACAGCGCAGCGCGGCGCAGGTTGACGGCGTGGAGATTGAGCCCGACGCGGCGACGCAGGGGCAGGAGAATTTTCTGGCTTCGCCCTGGCCGACGCGGCTGACCATGCATACGCTCTCTCTGCAGGCGTTTAGCGCCGGGTGCGGACGCCGCTACGATCTGATCGTCAGCAATCCACCCTATTTTACGCCGGGCATCGCCTGTCGTACGGCGGCCCGGGCGACGGCGCGCTATACGGACTCCCTGGATCATGCGACGCTGCTGCGGCACGCCGCCGCGCTGGGCTGCGCAGATGGGCGCCTGGCGCTGGTGCTGCCCGTCGAGGTCGCCGAGCCGGTGATCAGGGAGGGGACGGCGCACGGCTGGCACCTGCTACGCCGGACATGGGTGCGCGATCGCGCCGATAAACCGGTGCGGCGGGCGCTGCTTCTGTTCGGACGCATCCCCGCGAGCATACAGTCGAATACACTGGATATTCGCGATGATTCCAGCGAATACTCCTGCATTTTTCGCGACATGACGAAAGATTTCTACCTTTTCTTCTAGTGCTGTTGCTTTAATCAGCATGATATTCCAATATTCCTCACAGGGCAGGCGTATCCTGTCCATAATATCCTGGTCCGAGGGCAGGGGTATTTACGGGATTCAGGGACAAATCCAATACATCGCACCCGCTTTATTGCCACATACCTGAGTTTACTTCTGGACAGACCGCGTTTTGATGCGGCACCCCCGTGCGTTTCTGCGGCGTAGACGGTTGGGTAAGAGAGATAAGAGGGCAGAATATGCAACAACGTTTATCGATGGCTGACACTCTGGGGCTGGGGTTAATGACCTTTGCTTTTTTCCTGGGCGCCGGCAACATTATTTTTCCGCCGCTGGAAGGCCAGATGGCCGGTGAGAATGTGCTGTACGCCATGGGCGGCTTCCTGCTGACCGCCGTCGGCCTGCCTCTGGTGTCCATTATCGCCGTCGCCAGCGCCGGCGGCGGCCTGCCGGCGATGACCCGCGATTTACCGCGCGGCACCGGCACCTTTGCCGCCGTGCTGCTGTTTATCATCATCGGGCCGGCCTTCGCCGCGCCGCGTACCGGCCTGGTGGCCTTTGAGATGGCGATCCGTCCGCTGCTGGGGAGCCAGAGCGACAGCGCGCTGCAGGTCGGCGGCGTGACCCTGGACGGGGCGCAGATGGTCGTTACGGCGCTGTTCTTTGTGGTGACGCTGGCGCTGGCCTGGAGCCGCGGCAAGCTGATCGACAGCGTGGGTAAACTGCTGACGCCGATGCTGTTTCTGCTGCTGGTGGTGCTGGCGCTCGGCGTACTGCTGCGCCCGCAGGGCGAGATCGTCGCTCCGGTGGAAGCCTACCAGACCATGGCCTTCAGCAAGGGCTTTATCGGTGGCTATAACACCATGGATACCTTCGCTGCCCTGATGTTTGGCATGCTGCTGGTGGACGTGCTGCGCGGCAAGGGAGTCACGGCGCCGCGCGCCTGCTTCCGCTATCTGAGCATCGCCGGGGTGATCGCCGCTATCGGCCTGGCCTTTGTCTACGTTTCCCTGTTCTGGCTGGGGGCGACCTCGTCTAGCGTTGCACCGGGCGCGAGCAACGGCGGGGTGGTGCTCGCGGCCTATGTGCAGGCGCTGTTCGGCCAGCCGGGGCAGTGGATCCTATCGCTGGTGGTGCTGCTGGCCTGTCTGACCACGGCGGTGGGGCTGGTGAGCGCCTGCGCCGACTACTTCTCAACCCTGACGCCGCTGCGCTACCGTCAGTGGGTGGTGCTGCTGTGCGTGATCTGTGCGGTGGTGGCCAACGTGGGCCTGAGCCGTCTGATCGCCCTGTCGGTGCCGGTGCTGATGGCGCTCTATCCGCTGGCGATCGCGTTGGTGGTGCTGACCTTCATCCGCCGCTGGCTGCGTAATCCGCTGCTGGGCTATCGCCTGGTGATGCTGGTCGCTCTGCTGTGCAGTCTGATGGATGGCGCCCGCGCTGCCGGCGCCGAGAGCGGTTGGCTGGGCGAGCTGCTGGCGTGGCAGATGCGTACCATGCCGCTGGCCGCCGACGGTATGGCCTGGGTGCTGCCGTCTGCGCTGGCGCTGCTGGTGGCGCTGCTGCTGCCGGCGGGAGCCCGCAACGCCGGTGCGCCGCAGGCCGCCTGAGTCAGACCGCGGTTCACGGAGCATCGTCGGGCGCCCTTGGGGCGCCCGATTTTTTAGCGCGTGTCCCTCGCCCCGGTCGCCGGGGCGCCGTTTGTCGCGCCGCAGGGCGCAGCGCCGGGGGTAACCCTGTGTCTCTACTCTGAATTTTGTCGCCGCCGTAGTCAGGGGGCAGCCGAATCAGAAAAATCGTGTTAGGCTGTTGCGTCCAGCCACTCATTGCCAAGGCGTATCGACTCTGCATCGGGTAACGGAGCACCGCTGGGCGGATGTCTGTGCCCCGGCGTGGGCGGCGGATCGTGTGCCCGCAGGATAAAAATAACGGGCAGGGAACTTTTGGGCGCGTATGAACTCTAATTCAATGCTTGCTCAGTTTTTTTGACGACTGGCGATCTATTTCATACGTGGAGACAGATTTGGGGAGACATTACCTCGGATGAGCGAGCAGTTAACGGATCAGGTATTGGTCGAGCGCGTCCAGAAGGGGGACAAGAAGGCGTTTAACCTGCTGGTAGCGCGCTACCAGAATAAGGTTGCGAGCCTGGTGTCCCGCTATGTTCCGCCCGGCGATGTGCCGGATGTGGCGCAGGAGTCGTTCATCAAGGCCTATCGCGCGCTGGCGTCGTTCCGCGGTGACAGTGCGTTTTATACCTGGCTCTATCGTATTGCCGTGAATACGGCCAAAAATTATCTGGTTGCTCAGGGGCGCCGCCCACCGTCAAGCGACGTGGACGCGGTCGAAGCCGAAAACTTTGAAGGCGCCAGCGCGCTGAAAGAAATTTCGAACCCTGAGAACTTAATGTTGTCAGATGAGCTAAAGAAGATCGTTTTTCGCACCATTGAGTCATTGCCAGAGGATTTGCGCCTGGCGATTACGCTCAGGGAGCTGGATGGCCTCAGCTATGAAGAGATAGCGGCTATCATGGACTGTCCGGTCGGTACGGTACGTTCACGTATCTTCCGCGCCAGGGAAGCGATCGACAGTAAAGTTCAGCCGCTGATTCAGCGTTAGTCATGCGGACACAGCAAAGGGTATAAGGCATGCAGAAAGAAAAACTTTCGGCTCTAATGGATGGCGAATTGCTGGACAGCGAGCTGATCGGCTCACTGAGCAAGGCGCCTGAGCTGCAGCAGACCTGGCAGCGTTACCACCTGATCCGTGACACCCTGCGCGGTGACGTGGGTGAGACGCTGCAGATCGATCTCACCGATCGCATCGCCGCCGCGCTGGAGGACGAGCCGGTGCGTCTGGTGCCCAACGCCATTCCTGAGTCTCAGCCACAGCCGTCCGCCTGGCAGCGCATGCCATTCTGGAGCCGGGTGCGTCCGTGGGCGGGGCAGATCTCCCAGATGGGGATCGCCGCCGGTGTTTCCCTGGCGGTGCTGCTGGGCGTGCAGCATTACAACAAGCCTCTTGAGGGTGTCTCCGAACCCGAGTCGCCGGTCTTCAACACCCTGCCGCTGGGTGGACAGGCGTCGCCGGTGAGCTTTGGCGTGCCGAGCGAGGGCAACAACGCGCAGCAGCAGATCCAGCAGCAGCGCAAGCGCATCAATGCGATCCTGCAGGACTATGAGCTGCAGCGCCGTCTCCACGCTGAACAGCTGCAGACCGAGGATAGCAACGCGCAGGCGTCTATCCAGGTGCCCGGCACGCTGTCATTGGGAACTCAGCAGCAGTAATGAAGCACATTTGGTTTGCCCTGAGTCTGTTGACCGGCAGCCTGTTTATCTCCTCTTCCGCCCTGGCCCAGGATACTGCGCCGGGGCTGATGCTGCAGCAGATGAACAAGGCCAGCCAGTCACTCAATTACGAACTGGCGTTCATCAATATCACCAAGCAGGGCGTCGAGTCGCTGCGCTATCGTCACGCACTGGAAAACCAGCAGGCCTTGGCGCAGCTGCTGCAGATGGATGGCCCGCGGCGCGAGGTGGTGCTGCGCGGCAATGAGGTCAGCTACTTTGAGCCGGGCCTGGAGCCCTTTACCCTGGCCGGCGATCACATTGTCGATGCGCTGCCGTCGGTGATCTTTGCCGATATTGCTCAGCTGGCGCCCTACTACAACTTCATCTCCGTTGGACGCACCCGCGTAGCCGATCGCCCCTGTGAGGTGATCCGGGTGGTGTCGCGCGACGGCATGCGCTTTAGCTATATCGTCTGGATCGATGAGGACTCCAAGCTGCCGCTGCGGGTGGATTTGCTCGATCGCGACGGTGAGACGCTGGAGCAGTTCCGGGTCATCGCCTTTGACGTGGGACAGCAGGTGGCCAACGAGATGCGTAGCTTTAGCCGTCTGACCCTGCCGCCGCTGCTGCGCCTGCCGCCGGCCGAGCACGTCAGCTTCAGCTGGCGTACCGCCTGGGTGCCCGACGGTTTCAAAGAGGTTTCCCGCAGTCGTCGAACCCTGCCTTCTCTGTCCGAACCGGTCGAGTCTCGTCTGTATAGCGACGGGCTGTTCAGCTTCTCTGTCAACGTCAGTCCGACGACCGGCGATAGCCGCGACGATCAGTTTTTGCGTCAGGGGCGGCGGACCATTCATACCGAAACCCGCAATAACGCCGAAATCAGCGTGGTGGGCGAGCTGCCGCCGATGACCGCCAAGCGCATCGCCGCCTCCGTCCGTTTCAGCCGGTAATGCCGCGATGATGCGTGAGTGGGCTACGGTGATCAGCTGGCGGCAGGGGGAGGCCCTGCTGCAGTGCGAGGCGCACGCCGGGTGCAGCGGCTGCCGGGCCCGTCAGGGGTGCGGCAGCGCGGCGCTGGCCGAGCTGGGGCCGCAGACCCGGCATCAGCTGAGGTTGGCCGTTAGCCAGCCGCTGCAGCCGGGGCAGCGGGTCGAAATCGGCCTGCAGGAGGCCAGCGTGCTACGCTCTGCGCTGTTGGTTTATATTACGCCATTGGTCGGGCTGCTGGGCGGCGGCGCTGCCGGTCAGCTGTGGCTGGGATCGGATGGTGCTAGCGCGCTCTGTGCCCTGGCCGGCGGCGTTCTCGGTTTTATCCTGGCTCGCCGCTGGGCGCGCCGTATGACGCAGGGCGAGGCCTATCAACCGGTGCTGCTGCAGGTGGCGCTGCCGTCCACCCAGCTGTGTAGCATAACGAATCCACCCAATCGCGAGTGAAGCGCTAGGTTTTGGCCGATGGGCTGTGTAAAATGCAGCGATTCGGCGCCCGGCGCCACTTAACCCAAATCATCGCTTTGAGCCCGTCCGCGTGTCCTTAGGCGAGTAATTCAGAAATCATCAGGCATATATATTAATAATGAAGAACATACGCAATTTCTCCATTATCGCGCACATTGACCACGGTAAGTCGACGCTGTCTGACCGTATCATTCAGCTCTGCGGCGGTCTGTCAGACCGTGAGATGGAGGCCCAGGTTTTGGACTCCATGGATCTGGAGCGCGAACGCGGTATCACCATCAAGGCCCAGAGCGTCACGCTCGACTATAAGGCGCAGAATGGACAGGTGTATCAGCTCAACTTTATCGATACGCCGGGACACGTGGACTTCTCTTATGAGGTCTCCCGTTCGCTGGCCGCCTGTGAAGGGGCACTGCTGGTGGTCGACGCCGGGCAGGGGGTTGAAGCCCAGACCCTGGCCAACTGCTATACCGCCATCGAAATGGATCTCGAAGTGGTGCCGGTACTGAACAAGATCGACCTGCCCGCCGCCGATCCGGATCGTGTCTCCCAGGAGATCGAAGACATCGTCGGCATCGATGCCACCGATGCGGTGCGCTGCTCGGCCAAGACCGGCGTTGGCGTCGGCGATGTGCTGGAGCGTCTGGTGCGCGATATTCCGGCGCCGGAGGGCGATCCAGAGGCGCCGCTGCAGGCGCTGATCATCGACTCCTGGTTCGATAACTACCTCGGCGTGGTGTCGCTGATCCGTATTAAGAACGGTACGCTGCGCAAGGGCGATAAGGTCAAGGTGATGACCACCGGGCAGACCTATAACGCCGATCGTCTGGGGATCTTCACCCCGAAACAGGTCGATCGCGACGTGCTGAACTGCGGCGAGGTCGGCTGGCTGGTCTGCGCCATCAAGGATATCCACGGTGCGCCGGTGGGCGATACCCTGACCCTGGCCCGCAACCCGGCGGACGTCGCCCTGCCGGGCTTCAAGAAGGTGAAGCCGCAGGTATACGCCGGGCTGTTCCCGGTCAGCTCCGATGACTATGATGCCTTCCGCGATGCGCTGGGCAAGCTGAGCCTGAACGACGCCTCGCTGTTCTATGAGCCGGAGACCTCGACGGCGCTGGGCTTCGGCTTCCGCTGCGGCTTCCTCGGCCTGCTGCACATGGAGATCATTCAGGAGCGTCTGGAGCGTGAGTACGATCTGGATCTGATCACCACCGCGCCGACGGTAGTGTATGAGGTGGAGACCACCCGTAACGAGGTGATCTACGTGGACAGCCCCTCCAAGCTGCCGGCGGTGAACAATATTCAGGAGCTGCGCGAGCCGATCGCCGAGTGCCATATGCTGCTGCCGCAGGAGTTCCTGGGTAACGTGATTACGCTCTGTATCGAGAAGCGCGGCGTGCAGACCAACATGGTCTACCACGGTAATCAGGTGGCGCTGACCTATGAAATCCCGATGGCCGAGGTGGTGTTGGACTTCTTCGACCGTCTGAAGTCCACCTCGCGCGGCTATGCGTCGCTGGATTACGGCTTCAAGCGCTTCCAGGCCTCGGATATGGTGCGGGTTGACGTGATGGTCAACAGCGAGCGCGTCGATGCGCTGGCGCTGATTACCCACCGCGCCAACGCCAATGTGCGTGGCCGTGAGCTGGTCGAGAAGATGAAAGAGCTGATCCCGCGCCAGCAGTTTGACATCGCCATTCAGGCGGCGATCGGTAACCAGATCATCGCTCGAGCGACGGTGAAGCAGCTGCGTAAGAACGTACTGGCCAAGTGCTATGGCGGCGACATCAGCCGTAAGAAGAAGCTGCTGCAGAAGCAGAAAGAGGGTAAGAAACGCATGAAGCAGATCGGCAACGTCGAGCTGCCGCAGGAAGCGTTCCTGGCCATTCTGCACGTCGGCAAGGACTGATCGTTAGCCTGGCGGGCGCGGTTGATACCGCGCCCGCTGCGTTTATAAGCATTGATTTTAAGGAGTGATGGACATGGCAAATATGTTTGCCTTGATCCTGGTTATCGCCACGCTGGTAACCGGTATCGTGTGGTGTATCGACCGTTTCAAACTGGCGCCGGCGCGGCGTGCCCGCCTGGCGCAGATTAACAGCCAGACCGAGCAGGGGCTGGATGCGCAGAGCGCCCGCCAGGCCGTCAAGGCGCCGGGCTGGATCGAGTCCTGCGTATCGGTGTTCCCGGTGCTGGCTCTGGTATTGGTGATCCGTTCCTTTATCTACGAACCGTTCCAGATCCCCTCCGGTTCGATGATGCCGACGCTGCTGATCGGCGACTTTATTCTGGTGGAGAAGTTTGCCTACGGGCTGAAGGATCCGGTGACCCAGACCACCCTGATCCCGACCGGGCATCCCAAGCGCGGCGATATCGTGGTGTTCAAGTATCCGCTCGATCCGCGTCTGGATTACATCAAGCGCGCCATCGGTCTGCCGGGCGACAAAGTGGTGTACGACCCCTACAGCAAGGAGCTGACGGTGTATCCAGCCTGCCAGCAGGGCGAGCAGTGCGATCGGCTGCTGCCTATCACCTACAGTCCGTCGCGCCCGAGCGAATGGGTGCAGACCTTTAATCAGATGAGCGCCAACGAGCCGAGCAGCGGTTTCTATCAGTATCCCATCGATCAGAGCGTGCCGAACGGCTACCGCATGTATCAGCGTCAGGAGACGCTGGGTACGGTGAGCCACAGCATCCTGACCGTGCCGCAGGCGCAGGATATGGTCTCCCGCTACTACCAGCAGCCGGGTCAGCCCGAGGGCACCTGGATCGTCCCTCCGGGCCACTACTTTATGATGGGTGATAACCGCGACAACAGCGCCGACAGCCGTTACTGGGGTTTCGTGCCGGAGAAAAATCTGGTCGGTAAGGCCACGGCGATCTGGATGAGCTTTAAGAAACAGGAAGGCCAGTGGCCAACCGGCGTCCGGCTGGAGCGGATTGGTGGAATTCATTAAATAACCCCCGTAATTACGCAGCAATCTCCGGTCAGTCGTTGTAGAATATTCCCGTGACACGTTTGGCCCCCCGCGCGGGGGCCACTGCAAACGAAACAGCTTTGGATTGGCTTATGGCAAGGCAGGCCTGTTCCGTATGCTGCGGTTTTTGACGCATTCTGAATTTATTGGTATCTCATGAACCCCATCGTAATAAACCGGCTTCAGCGTAAGCTGGGCTACACTTTTAGACAGCAGGATCTGCTGATGCAGGCGCTGACCCACCGCAGCGCCAGTAGTAAACATAATGAACGGCTTGAGTTTCTGGGTGACTCGATCCTGAGCTTTGTGATCGCCAATGCGCTGTATCACCGCTTCCCGCGGGTGGATGAAGGCGATATGAGCCGGATGCGCGCCACGCTGGTGCGCGGCAACACCCTGGCCGAAATGGCGCGTGAGTTCGATCTGGGCGAGTGCCTGCGTCTGGGGCCGGGCGAGCTGAAGAGCGGTGGCTTCCGCCGTGAGTCTATCCTGGCGGATACCGTAGAGGCGCTGATCGGCGGCATTTTCCTCGACAGCGATATTCAGACCATTGAGCGTCTGATCCTCGACTGGTATCGCTCCCGTCTGGAGGAGATCAGCCCGGGCGACAAGCAGAAGGATCCCAAGACGCGTTTGCAGGAGTTTCTGCAGGGTCGCCATCTGCCGCTGCCCTCCTATCTGGTGGTGCAGGTGCGCGGTGAGGCGCACGACCAGGAGTTTACCATTCACTGCCAGGTCAGCGGGCTGTCCGCGCCGGTAGTCGGCGTCGGCTCCAGCCGGCGCAAGGCCGAGCAGGCCGCCGCCGAGCAGGCGTTAAAACAGTTGGAGCTTGAATGAGCGAAGAAAAAACCTACTGCGGCTTTATTGCCATCGTTGGCCGTCCCAATGTCGGTAAATCAACGCTGCTGAACCAGTTGCTGGGGCAAAAAATCTCCATCACCTCGCGTAAGCCGCAGACCACTCGTCACCGCATTATGGGCATTCATACGGAGGGCCCGTACCAGGCTATCTATGTCGATACCCCGGGGCTGCACATCGAGGAGAAACGGGCCATTAACCGCCTGATGAACCGTGCGGCCAGCAGCTCCATCGGCGATGTCGAGCTGGTGATCTTTGTGGTGGAAGGCACCCACTGGACGCCGGATGACGAGATGGTGCTCAACAAGCTGCGCGATCTGAAGTGCCCGGTGATCCTGGCGATCAACAAGGTAGACAACGTGGTCGACAAGACCGCGCTGCTGCCGCACATTCAGTTCTTGAGCCAGCAGATGAACTTTTTGGACGTGGTGCCGATTTCGGCGGAGAAGGGCACCAACGTGGACGCTATCGCGCGCATCGTGCGCCAGCGTCTGCCGCAGGCGGAGCACCATTTCCCGGAGGAGTACATCACCGATCGCTCCCAGCGCTTTATGGCCTCTGAGATCATCCGTGAAAAACTGATGCGCTTCCTCGGCGAGGAGCTGCCCTACTCGGTCACCGTAGAGATCGAACGCTTTGCGCCGAACGAGCGCGGCGGCTATGACATCCACGGTCTGATCCTGGTGGAGCGCGATGGCCAGAAGAAGATGGTCATCGGCAACAAAGGCAGCAAGATCAAAACCATTGGTATCGAAGCGCGCCAGGACATGGAGGCGATGTTTGACGCCAAGGTGCATCTTGAGCTGTGGGTTAAGGTGAAATCCGGCTGGGCGGACGACGAGCGTGCGCTGCGTAGCCTGGGTTACGTCGACGATCTGTAAACCAGACGATGGACGGCTGGCAACGCGCCTTCGTGCTGCACGCACGGCCCTACAGTGAAACTAGCCTGATGCTGGATACGTTCACCGAGGGGCATGGTCGGGTACGTCTGCTGGCCAAAGGGGCGCGCAGCCGCCGCTCTTTGCTGAAGGGGGCGCTGCAGCCCTTTACGCCGCTGCTGATCCGCTGGGGCGGCCGGGGCGAGGTAAAGACCCTGCGCAGCGCCGAGGCCGTCTCCCTGGCGCTGCCGCTCAGCGGTATCACCCTCTACAGCGGCCTGTACGTCAACGAACTGCTGGCGCGAGTGCTGGAGCAGGAGACCTGCTACAGCGCCCTGTTCTTCGATTATCTGCACTGCATTCAACATCTGGCCGCCCACGCGGGCTCACCGGAGCCGGCGCTGCGCCGCTTTGAGCTGGCGCTGCTGGCCCAGCTGGGTTACGGCGTCGACTTTCTGCACTGTGCGGGCTCCGGCGAGCCGGTGGCCGATACGATGACCTACCGCTACCGCTACCGCGAGGAGAAGGGATTTATCGCCAGCCTGGTGGTGGATCAGCTCAGCTTCACCGGACGCGATCTGAAGGCGCTGGCCAGCCGCGAATTCCCCGACGGCGCCTCCCTGCGCGCCGCCAAGCGCTTTACCCGCATGGCCTTAAAGCCCTACTTGGGCGGTAAGCCTCTGAAAAGCCGTGAGCTGTTCCGTCAGTTCTCCCCGCGTCGCCCGGCCTCGCCGGGGCCCTCCTGACGCCGACTGTCCCCCTGTTTTCCCCGCCGCTGTCCTGCGTCCGGCGGCGCGCCCGGCGTTACACTGCATCAGGCTAGCCCGGCGGCACTTGTCAGCCGTCCGTTGGCGGGTAATATGATGTCTGATAACCGGGTTATCCCGACCGATCATCCTTGAGGAGCTGTCATGGCCGATATTCTGCTGGGCGTTAACATCGATCACATCGCGACCCTGCGCAACGCGCGCGGGACTCAGTATCCCGATCCGGTACAGGCGGCCTTCGTCGCCGAGCAGGCCGGGGCGGACGGCATCACCGTACACCTGCGCGAGGACCGTCGGCATATCACCGACCGCGATGTGCGGCTGCTGCGTCAGACCATCCAGACCCGCATGAACCTGGAGATGGCGGTGACCGAGGAGATGGTGGCGATCGCCTGTGAGCTGCGGCCGCACTTTTGCTGCCTGGTGCCGGAAAAGCGCCAGGAGGTGACCACCGAGGGGGGCCTGGACGTCGCCGGTCAGCGCGACAAGATCGCGGCGGCGGTGGCGCGTCTGAGCGCCGCCGAAATCCAGGTGTCGCTGTTTATCGATCCCGATGAGCGCCAGATCGAGGCCGCGGTGGCCGTCGGTGCGCCCTACATTGAGATCCATACCGGCGCCTATGCCGATGCGCCCAGTGCGCTGGCGCAGGCGGCGGAGCTGGAGCGGATTGCCGCGGCGGCGCGCTTTGCGCACGCGCGTGGCCTGAAGGTCAACGCCGGGCACGGTCTGACCTACCACAACGTGCAGGCGGTGGCCGCTCTGCCGCAGATGCATGAGCTGAACATCGGCCACAGCATCATCGGCCGCGCGGCCCTCGACGGGCTGAATTTGGCGGTGCGCGACATGAAGCAGCTGCTGCTGGACGCGCGTCGCTGATGGCTATTGTGGGGCTGGGTACCGATATCGTCGAGATCGCTCGCATCGCGGCGGTGGTTGAGCGCAGCGGCGATCAGCTGGCGCGGCGGGTGCTTTCGCCGGCGGAGTGGCAGCAGTATCTGACGCATGCCCAGCGGGTACGCTATCTGGCCAAGCGCTTCGCCGTCAAAGAGGCGGCGGCCAAGGCGTTGGGGACCGGTATCCGCCACGGCTTGGCCTTTGCCCAGTTTGAGGTGGCTAACGATGCGCTGGGCAAGCCACGGTTGATCTTACACGGGCGCGCGGCCGAGCTGGCCGCCGAGTTAGGGATCGCCTCGCTGCACGTGTCGCTGGCCGATGAGCGACGCTATGCCTGTGCGACGGTGATCGCGGAGGGGTGACCCCCGCGGCGCCGGGCGACGGCGGCGGAGAAGAAACGGTGGGCCGCGGCCCGCCGTTTTTTTTGTCTCTTGCCCCTAATGCGATCCACGGCCCGGCGGCGCCTGACGTCTCCGTGGCGATGCGGGCAGCCTTATCGGCGTAGAGACCATCCCCCGGCGATGCCGGGAGATATTTACTGTTCGTCGCCCGGCACCGGCGTGAGGTAGCCCTGCGCGGCGCGGGTCACGTTGTCCATTTCATCCAGCAGCTCCAGCCACTCCGGCTCCAGATCGCTGGCCGGCGTACCGTGGCGCAGCTGCTGCTCCAGATAGTGGCACAGCCTGCGCAGGCGCGGCACCCCGCTGTAGCTGCTGCTGCCGTGCAGCTTGTGGATCAGGCTGCACAGGTCGCCGTCCTGCTCGCCCGCCAGCTGGCGGGCGATCCGCTCGCGGACCTGGGGCAGGAACGCGAGCAGCATCTGTAGCATGTCGCGCGCCAGATCGGCTTTATTGGCCGCCTGGCGCAGCGCCAGGCCCCAGTCGAGGGAGACATCGGCGCTATCCGGCTCTGCCGGGACAGGCGCGCTGGGGCGCTCGCCGCTGTAGCGGTTGAGCAGCTGGCGCAGCATGTTTTCGTCGATCGGCTTGGCCAGATAGTCATCCATTCCGGCGCGCAGTAAACGCTCACGTTCGCCGTTAATCGCATGGGCGGTGACAGCGATGATCGGCGTGGTGGCGTGGCGCGCCTGTTGGCGCAGCAGCTCCGTGGTGCGGATGCCGTCCATCTCCGGCATCTGGATGTCCATCAGAATGATATCCAGATGGCGTTCGCGCGCCGCCGCCAGCGCCTCCTCACCGCTGTGGCACAGCAGGGTATGCTGCACCAGCTCGCCGAGCAGGGCGCCGATAAGCTTCAGGTTGGCCGGGTTATCGTCTACCGCCATCACCGTCAGCGGCAGGCGGGCGCCGTGCGGAGAGATCACCTGCGGCGCCCGCAGCGGCAGGGCGTTATCCATCAGTGCGGGCAGCAGTCGGCTGCTGGCGAGCGGTTTGAACAGGCAGCTGCGGATACCGCGGGCCTTCAGGGTATCGCTGTCGTGCAGCGTGTGGCTGGGCAGCGCCAGGATCACCCGGTCGGCCAGGCACAGCGCCTGGCTCAGCTTCTCCTGCGTCGACTCCGTCGTGAGAGAGGTCTTGACCGGCAGGCCGAACAGCAGGATATCGTAGTGGCTGTCCGGGATCACCTGGGCGAACTGCGGGCAGTAGGTGACCTGCAGCGGGGTGACCTTCAGCATATCGAGGGTGCACTGCGCCGCCACCGGGTTGCTTTCGATGTACAGCAGGGTCTGGCCCTGCAGCCGCTCCAGCGGCAGGCTGGAGGGGGGCGCGTTATGATTGAGCTCCAGGCGGATATGGAACCAGAAGGTCGACCCTTTGTGGGGCTGACTGTGGAAGGCGATGTCGCCGCCCATTTCGTTGATCAGCTTCTGGGTGATCACCAGCCCCAGACCGGTGCCGCCGTGGCGGCGGGTAATGCTGGCATCCGCCTGGCGGAAGGCCTGGAACAGCTGGGACTGCTGACGCTCGGAGATACCGATGCCGGTATCGTGCACCTGTACCTCCAGCTCGACGGCCTGGGCGGTCTGGCTGCGCAGCTCGATGCGGATGTCGATGTTGCCCTTTTCGGTAAATTTAATCGCGTTGCCCAGCAGGTTAGTCAGCACTTGCTGCAGGCGCATCGGATCCCCCAGCACATGCTCCGGAACGTCGTTGCGCACGTTGAGCGTCAGCTCCAGCCCCTTGTCATGGGCGCTGGGCGCCAGCAGGGTCGCCACCTCGTCAATGGTTTCACGCAGCATGAACGGGATGTGTTCCAGCACCAGCTTACCGGCCTCCAGCTTGGAGAAGTCCAGTACGTCGTTGATGATGGTCAGCAGGTTGTTGGCCGAGCGTTCAATGGTGTGCAGGTAATCTATCTGGGTGGCGCTCAGCGGCGTTTTCATCACCTGGCGGGTGAAGCCGATCACGCCGTTGAGCGGGGTGCGCAGCTCGTGGGACATGTTGGCCAGGAACTCGGACTTGATGCGAGCGGCCTCCTGGGCGCGCTTCTTGGCCAGATCCAGCTCGACGTTCTGGATCTCCATCTGCTCCAGGGTTTCACGCAGATCGGAGGTGGCCTGGTCGATGTTCTGCTGCATCTCCTCATGGTAGGCGGTCAGCGACATCGCCATCGAGTTGATGCCGTTTTTCAGCATATCCAGCTCACCCAGCATGTGTCCCTCTACGCGGCTATCGAGCTGACCGCGGCGGATACGATCGACGGTGTTGACCATGTTGCGGATGGGGCCGGTGACGTCGCGCATCAGACGGTAGGAGAACAGCAGCGCAATGCACATGCTGATCAGCAGCAGCAGCGTGGCGACAAAGACCTCTTTATACTGCTGCAGGCGCACCGAGCGCAGATCCAGCTCAATGGCGATATAGCCCAGCGGCGCGCTGACGGCGTTTTTATCTTCCGCCAGGCGGTTTTCGGAGATGATCGGGGTACGCAGGATCAGCGCGTCGCCGCGTTTGCTCAGCATCAGATCGGTCGGCGGCGGGCTGCCGTCCGGCAGCTGCAGCATGGCGTAGTTATGGTGATAGTTCGAGGTAACGAACAGATTATTCTGGCTGTCAAAGACTGCGATGGCGCGCACAATGTCCGAGTGACGCCGATGCAGCAGGCCGATCAGCTGGCGCACCGCCTCGCGGCTGCGGAAGGTCATGCCGTATTCGCTGGCGACGGCCAGCGGCTCGATGATGCTGGCGCCGGCGTCGACCAGCTGATCCTGCAGTTCATTGTAGCGGTGCACGACGAAGAAAGTGCTGAGCAGCAGCCCGATCAGCAGCGTCGGGGCCAGCGTCAGGATCATCATGCGCGCCCGCAGGCTGTATTTGGTCATGGCGTTCCGATGTGGGAGAATTGGCGGCAAACTATTATTGGGGTAAGCCCCGGCTTAACCCACCGCACAGATAAGCAATCGACATGGCTCAATTTTACACACCGGGGCGCCGTACCGCGACCCGGAAAAACCTGATTGTGACCGCCACCGATCTGGATGCCTTTGGCCAGGGGGTGGCGCGCGATAAGGGCAAGACGCTGTTTATCAGCGGACTGCTGCCCGGCGAGGAGGCCGAGGTCATCCTGAGCGAGGAGAAACGCCAGTTTTCCCGCGGGCGGGTTACGCGTTTAATCAGCCACAGCCCGCAGCGGGTGGCGCCGCGCTGCCCCCACGCCGGCGTCTGCGGCGGCTGTCAGCAGCAGCATGCGGCGATCGCGTTGCAGCAGCAGAGCAAGTCGCAGGCGCTACAGCGTCTGATGGCGCGTGAGACCGGGGTGGATATGGCGCCGCAGGTGATCGCCGGAGAGCCCTATGGCTACCGGCGGCGCGCCCGCTTTGGGCTACAGTTTAACGCGAGGACGCAGCGGGTGGTGCTGGGGTTCCGTCAGGCGGCCTCTAACGACCTGGTGGCCCTGAAGGCCTGCCCGGTGTTGGCGCCCGCGCTGGAGGCGCTGCTGCTGCCGCTGGGCGAGTGTCTGTCGGCGCTGCGCGCGCGGCGCCGTCTGGGACACCTGGAGCTGGCGCTGGCCGACAATGGGCCGCTGATGGTGCTGCGCCATCTGGATCCGCTCGCGTTGTCGGATCGGGAGGCCCTGGGCGCCTTTGCCCGCCAGCGCGGGCTCACGCTGTACCTGAGCGACGGCGGCGCACCGCAGCGCCTGCTCGGCGAGGCGCCCTATTACCAGATCGACGGGATCCGCCTGGATTTTAACCCGCAGGATTTTATCCAGGTGAACGCCGCGGTAAATACGCAGATGGTCGAACAGGCCCTGGCCTGGCTGGATGTCAGGGCCGATGAGCGCGTGCTGGATCTGTTCTGCGGCATGGGCAACTTTACCCTGCCGCTGGCGCGCCGCGCCCAGCGGGTGGTGGGCGTCGAGGGGGTTCCCGAGCTGGTGGCGACGGCGCAGAATAATGCACGTAACAACGGGCTGAGTAATGTAGAATTCTTCCATCAGAATCTGGAGGAGGACGTGACGCGTCAGGCCTGGGCGGCACAGGGATTTGACAAGATTTTGCTCGATCCGGCGCGCGCCGGCGCCCCCGGGGTGATGCAGCATATCGTTCGCCTGGCGCCGCGTCGGGTAGTCTATGTCTCTTGTAACCCGACCACGCTAGCCCGGGACAGTAAGACGCTGCTGCAGGGCGGCTATCGGTTGACGCGTTTATGTATGCTGGACATGTTTCCCCACACGGGGCATTTGGAGTCGATGGCGCTGTTTGAATCGGCGGCGCAATAGGCATTTGATAGACAGTAGTCGAGAGGGAGAGAACCATGGTCGCGGTAAGAAGTGCTCATTTGAATACGGCTGGTGAATTTGTCCCCGAGCAGTGGGTGGCAAGCCTGAACCTGTCCAATTCTGAGTCGTGTGAGCGTCTCACCGCCACCTGGCGCTATTGTCAGGAGAAAACCGCCGGTAACGCCGCGGCGCCGCTGCTGCTGTGGCGCGGCGTCGAAATGGTCGAGATCCTCTCCACCCTGAGCATGGATAATGACAGCATGCGCGCCGCGCTGCTGTTCCCGCTGGTGGACGGTGCGGTGATCGATGACGCCCGGGTGCGCGAGGACTTTGGCTCTTCCATCGCCGATCTGGTGCGCGGGGTGCTGGAGATGGACGCCATCCGCGAGTTGAAGGCTACCCAGAGCGGGGCGGCCGGGTCAGAGCAGGTGGATAACATTCGCCGGATGCTGCTGGCCATCGTAGAGGACTTCCGCTGCGTGGTGATCAAGCTGGCGGAGCGCATCGCCCACCTGCGCGAGGTGAAGGATGCGCCGGAAGAGGAGCGCGTGCTGGCGGCCAAGGAGAGCTTCAACATCTATGCTCCGCTGGCCAACCGGCTGGGGATCGGCCAGCTGAAGTGGGAGCTAGAGGACTTTTGCTTCCGCTACCTGCATCCGGATGAGTACAAGCGCATCGCCAAGCTGCTGCATGAGCGGCGCATCGATCGCGAGCAGTTTATCGACGACTTTGTGCGCGACCTGCGCGGGGCGATGGCCGAGGAGGGGATCAAGGCGGATATCTACGGTCGCCCCAAGCACATCTACAGCATCTGGCGCAAGATGCAGAAGAAATCCCTGGCCTTTGACGAGCTGTTCGACGTGCGTGCGGTGCGGGTGGTGGTCGAGCGCCTGCAGGACTGCTACGCGGCGCTGGGGATAGTGCATACTCACTACCGTCACCTGCCCAGCGAGTTCGATGACTATGTCGCTAACCCCAAGCCCAACGGCTACCAGTCGATCCATACGGTGGTGCTCGGGCCGCACGGCAAGACGCTGGAGATCCAGATCCGTACCCGCCAGATGCACGAGGACGCCGAGCTCGGCGTGGCGGCGCACTGGAAATACAAAGAGGGGCCGCAGGCGGGCGGCCGCTCCGGCTACGATAACCGCATCGCCTGGCTGCGCAAGCTGCTGGCCTGGCAGGAGGAGATGGCCGACACCGGCGAGATGATCGACGAGGTGAGAAGCCAGGTGCTGGACGATCGGGTGTATGTCTTTACCCCCAAAGGCGACGTTATCGATCTGCCCGCCGGCTCCACGCCCCTCGACTTCGCCTACCATATCCACAGCGACGTCGGCCACCGCTGCATCGGTGCCAAGATCGGCGGGCGCATCGTCCCCTTTACCTATCAACTGCAGATGGGCGATCAGGTGGAGATCATCACCCAGAAGCAGCCTAACCCGAGCCGCGACTGGCTGAACCCGAACCTGGGGTATGTCACCACCAGCCGCGGGCGCGCCAAGATCCACAACTGGTTCCGTAAGCTCGATCGCGATAAGAACATCCTGGCCGGGCGCCAGATTCTGGATGACGAGCTGGCCCGTCTGGGGATCAGCCTGAAAGAGGCGGAAAAGCTGCTGCTGCCGCGCTACAACGTGCATACCCTGGACGAGGTGCTGGCCGCCATCGGCGGCGGCGATATCCGCCTGAACCAGATGGTCAACTTCCTGCAGGGCAAGATCAACAAGCCCAGCGCGGAGGAGGCCGATCGCGAGGCGCTGAAGCAGCTGACCCAGAAGGGGCAGTCCAGCGTACGCAGCGACAAGAGCAGCGGCCGGGTAGTGGTCGAAGGGGTCGGTAACCTGATGCACCACATCGCCCGCTGCTGTCAGCCGATCCCCGGCGATGAGATCGTCGGTTTCATTACCCAGGGGCGCGGGATCTCCATTCACCGGGTCGACTGCGACCAGCTGGATGAGCTGCGTCGCCACGCGCCGGAGCGGATTATCGACGCGGTATGGGGCGAGAGCTACTCCAGCGGCTATTCGCTGGTGGTGCGGGTGACCGCCAACGATCGCAGTGGGCTGCTGCGCGACATCACCACCATATTGGCCAACGAAAAGGTCAATGTGCTGGGGGTCGCCAGCCGCAGCGATACCAAGCAGCAGATGGCGACCATCGATATGGAGATAGAGATCTATAACCTGCAGGTGCTGGGCCGGGTGCTGGCCAAGCTGAATCAGCTGCCGGACGTGCTGGACGCGCGTCGTCTGAACGGCGGACGCGGCGGCGCGGAGTAAGTCCGGGGCCGCCTCCCCACTGTCTGACGCGCCGGCCCGGGTTGGGCCGGCTGGCGTCGCTCTCTTTTTTACTGCGGGAATAACACCGATGACCACACCTGCCATGCAACGATTGTTGACGATTATGCGCACGCTGCGCGATCCGCAGCGGGGCTGTCCTTGGGATCTACGTCAAACTTTTGCCACAATCGCGCCCTATACGCTGGAAGAAACCTATGAAGTGCTTGACACGATTCAGCGCAGCGATTTCAATGGACTTCAAGAAGAGCTGGGCGATCTGCTGTTTCAGGTCGTGTTCCATGCGCAGATGGCTCAAGAGCAGGGGCTGTTCGACTTTGATGACGTGTGTCAAAGCATCTGCGACAAGCTGGAACGCCGCCATCCCCACGTGTTCGACGCGGAGTATGACGGGACGGCGCAGGCGTCCGTGGCGCGCTGGGAGCAGCGTAAGCAGCGGGAGCGGGCGCAAAAGGCGATGGACTCAGCGCTGGATGATATTCCGCAGGCGCTGCCGGCGCTGATGCGCGCCGACAAGATCCAGCGGCGCTGTGCCTCGGTGGGATTTGACTGGGACACCCTGGGGCCGGTGCTGGGCAAGGTTTACGAAGAGATAGACGAAGTGATGGATGAGGCGCAGCAGGCGGTGGTGGATCAGACCCGCCTGAGTGAGGAGGTGGGGGATCTGCTGTTCGCCACGGTCAATCTGGCGCGTCATCTCGGCTGTCGTGCAGAAACCACACTGCAGGAGGCCAACCGTAAGTTTGAGCGCCGTTTCCGCGCGGTCGAGCAGGCGATAATCGCCGGTGGACAGACGCTGGATAGCGCCTCGCTAGAGGAGATGGAAGCGGCGTGGCAGCAGGTAAAACAGCAAGAAAAACAGTAGGGTGGCGCGCCGCGGCGACGGTGGTTTTCCGTTTTGTTTTGGCTGTTTGATACGCTGCGACAGAGATTAATGGGATTTTTTGGCGTTTTTTCTCTGTATCTTGTTGTTTAAGAAGTAAAAGAAGATTATTGCAGGCGGTGTTTGGGCGCAGAAAACGGCGCGGACGGGATCAGATCGTTTGTGGCAAATAAAACCTTCGGGTATACTACTGTCCCGTCCTGGTTCTTCCATCGTCTTTAAACCTAACTCTCAGGTTCAGCATGACAACGAATTATATTTTTGTGACCGGCGGGGTCTTATCCTCTCTGGGTAAAGGCATTGCCGCAGCCTCCCTGGCGGCCATTCTTGAAGCCCGTGGCCTCAATGTATCCATGATGAAGCTCGACCCGTACATCAACGTCGATCCGGGTACCATGAGCCCGATCCAGCACGGGGAAGTTTTCGTTACCGAAGACGGCGCGGAAACCGATCTGGACCTGGGTCACTACGAGCGCTTCATTCGTACCAAAATGTCCCGTCGCAATAACTTTACCACCGGGCGCATCTACTCCGATGTGCTGCGTAAAGAGCGCCGCGGCGACTATCTGGGCGCCACCGTTCAGGTGATCCCGCATATCACTAACGCCATCAAAGAGCGCATCCTGGAAGGGGGCGAGGGCCACGACGTGGTTCTGGTTGAGATCGGTGGCACCGTCGGTGATATCGAGTCGCTGCCGTTCCTGGAGGCCATCCGCCAGCTGGCGGTCGACGTCGGTCGTGAGCACACCATGTTCATGCACCTGACCCTGGTACCCTACATGGCGGCCGCCGGTGAGGTGAAGACCAAGCCGACCCAGCATTCCGTGAAAGAGCTGCTCTCTATCGGTATCCAGCCTGACGTGCTGATCTGCCGCTCCGATCGCGCGATTCCGGCCAACGAGCGCGCGAAGATCGCGCTGTTCTGTAACGTACCGGAGAAAGCGGTTATCTCCCTGAAAGACGTAGATTCCATCTACAAGATCCCGGGGCTGCTCAAGTCGCAGGGGCTGGATGAGTTTATCTGCAAACGCTTCAATCTGGCCTGCCCGGCGGCGAATCTCTCCGAGTGGGAACAGGTTATCTTTGAAGAGGCCAACCCCGCCGGCGAAGTGACCATTGGGATGGTCGGCAAGTACGTCGAGCTGCCGGACGCCTATAAGTCGGTGATCGAAGCGTTGAAGCACGGTGGGCTGAAAAATCGCGTCAGCGTGAATATCAAGCTGATCGACTCGCAGGATGTCGAAACCAAAGGTACCGAGATCCTCAAAGATCTGGATGCTATCTTGGTGCCGGGTGGCTTCGGCTATCGCGGCATTGAAGGGAAGATCGCCACCGCTCGCTATGCGCGCGAAAACAATATCCCGTATCTGGGCATCTGCCTGGGTATGCAGGTTGCCCTGATGGAGTTTGCCCGCAACGTCGTGGGCATGGAAGGCGCCAACTCAACGGAGTTCATGCCGGACTGCAAATACCCGGTCGTGGCGTTGATCACCGAGTGGCGTGATGAAGAAGGTAACGTTGAAATGCGCAGCGAAGACAGTGATCTGGGCGGTACCATGCGCCTGGGCGGTCAGCAGTGCAATCTGGTGGACGGTACGCTGGCGCGCCAGCTGTACGATGCGCCGAGCATTGTGGAGCGTCACCGTCATCGCTACGAAGTGAACAACATGCTGCTGAAGCCGATCGAAGCCGCGGGTCTGCGCGTCTCCGGCCGTTCAGCGGACAATAGCCTGGTGGAGATCATCGAGCTGCCTAACCACCCGTGGTTCGTGGCCTCGCAGTTCCATCCGGAGTTCACCTCCACCCCGCGTGATGGGCATCCGCTGTTCTCCGGCTTTGTTAAAGCGGCGGCGGAATACCAGAAACGTCAGGTGAAATAAGTGATTATGGGCAGGCGCGGGACTTTTGTTCCGCGTCTGTCGTCTGGAGTTTTAGTTTAACTTGTATCGAGGAAAACCTAATGTCCAAAATCGTTAAAGTCATCGGTCGCGAAATCATCGACTCCCGCGGTAACCCGACTGTAGAAGCCGAAGTTCATCTGGAAGGCGGTTTCGTCGGTATGGCTGCTGCGCCGTCAGGTGCTTCTACCGGTTCTCGCGAAGCGCTGGAACTGCGCGACGGTGACAAGTCACGTTTCCTGGGTAAAGGCGTCCTGAAGGCGGTTGCCGCCGTCAACGGCCCGATCGCTGAAGCCATCATCGGCAAAGACGCGAAAGACCAGGCTAACATCGACCAGATCATGATCGAACTGGACGGTACCGAAAACAAATCCAAGTTCGGTGCTAACGCCATCCTGGCGGTTTCCCTGGCTAACGCGAAAGCTGCCGCTGCCGCTAAAGGCATGCCGCTGTACGCGCACATCGCCGAACTGAACGGCACTCCGGGCAAATACTCCATGCCGCTGCCGATGATGAACATCATCAACGGCGGTGAGCACGCCGACAACAACGTCGACATCCAGGAGTTCATGATCCAGCCGGTTGGCGCTAAGACACTGAAAGAAGCGGTACGCATCGGTTCTGAAGTGTTCCACAACCTGGCTAAAGTTCTGAAAGCCAAAGGCATGAACACCGCCGTGGGTGACGAAGGTGGCTACGCGCCGAACCTGGAATCCAACGCCGCTGCGCTGGCTGCCATCAAAGAAGCCGTTGAGAAAGCCGGTTACGTGCTGGGTAAAGATGTTACCCTGGCGATGGACTGCGCCGCTTCTGAGTTCTACAACAAAGAAACCGGTATGTACGAACTGAAAGGCGAAGGCAAATCCTTCACCTCTAACGAGTTCACTCACTACCTGGAAGGTCTGACCAAAGAGTTCCCGATCGTCTCTATCGAAGACGGCCTGGACGAGTCTGACTGGGACGGTTTCGCTTACCAGACCAAAGTGATGGGCGACAAGCTGCAGCTGGTGGGTGACGATCTGTTCGTAACCAACACCAAGATCCTGAAAGAAGGCATCGAGAAAGGCATCGCCAACTCTATCCTGATCAAGTTCAACCAGATCGGTTCTCTGACCGAAACTCTGGCGGCGATCAAGATGGCGAAAGATGCTGGCTACACCGCTGTCATCTCTCACCGTTCTGGCGAAACCGAAGATGCCACTATCGCTGACCTGGCGGTAGGTACCGCGGCAGGCCAGATCAAGACCGGTTCCATGAGCCGTTCTGACCGCGTTGCCAAGTACAACCAGCTGATCCGTATCGAAGAAGCGCTGGGCGCGGCTGCACCGTTCAACGGTCTGAAAGAAGTGAAAGGTCAGCACTAATCGCTGCCGTTTCACCGATGCAAAAAACCCGCCATATGGCGGGTTTTTTTATGTCCGCGGTGTAACGATCAACTGACCGCCTCCTCACTGCGCAGGATCTGGTACAGCTCATCCTTGATCCTCAGTTTTTCGCGCTTCATGGCGGCGATCTGCTCATTGAATAGCGCGCCGGGTCTGTTTTCGGCCCTTCTGATTTCATGATCCAGCTGGTTATGCTCATGGAACAGGGTGGCAAATCGGACGTCTTCGGTTTTCAAACGGGAGATCAGATCACGATACTCTGGGAACATAAGCCCTCCTTTTGGTCAGAACCCATCGTTAACTATGGCACAGAAATAGTGGTGAGTTTGTAACCAGGCTCTCAGCTTGTCGCTTCGCCGCGCAGGATCGCCGCAGGGAGGGGGATAAAAAACGGAGGCCGTGCTTGGCACGACCTCCGGGTCTCGTTGATGGGGGATTACAGGCCGGCGATCACTCGGCGCAGCAGACGGATGCGCGGGGCGACGCTCTCCAGCTCCAGGTATTCGGCCGGGCTGTGGAAGCCGGCGCCGATCGGGCCAAAGCCATCCAGCGACGGGATCCCCAGCGCCGCGGTGTGGTTGGCGTCGGAGCCGCCGCCCACCGCCTGCCAGGTGATGGCGATCCCCTCTTCACGCCCCGCCTGTTCGACGCGGGCCATCAGGGCTTCGGTATCGCCCGACGGCGCCATGGCCGGGGTGTGGGCATCCTGCTGCAGCGTGCAGCTGACGCCGTCCAGGAACGGCTGCTGACAGCGGGCCTGCAGCGCCTGATTGACGCGCTGATACTCATCGTTGCACCAGAAGCGCAGATCGACCACGGCCTGAGCGTGGTCGGGCACGATGTTTGCCGCGTCGCCGCCGCTGATCACCCCGACGTTGAGGGTGGTGCCCTTGTCGCTGTCGCCCAGCTGGTTGACGGCGATGATGGCGTGGGCCAGGGCGGTGATCGCCGAGCGTCCTTTCTCCGGATCGTTACCGGCGTGGGCGGCGACGCCCTGGAAGTCGAGGCGATAGCGGGCCATACCTTTCCGTGCCTTGACCAGGGAGCCGTCGGCGCGCGCCGCTTCGCACACCAGCACGCAGCCGCTGCGCTTGGCCAGCTCGCCAATCCAGGCGTGGGAGTGGACGGATCCAGTCTCTTCATCCGGGTTCATGGCGACGGCGATGCGCAGGCGCTGGCGATCGCGCTCCTCCAGACCACGCAGGGCCCACAGAATATTGAGCAGGCCGCTCTTCATATCCGAGACGCCCGGCCCGTAGGCGCGGCCATCGCGTACGCTCAGCGGACGCTCGGCGGCGGTGCCCGGAGGGAAGACGGTGTCCAGATGGCCGACCAGCAGCACATCGTAGCGATCGGCCTGCGGCTGGTTGGTGACAAAGACCCCCGGTCCGACCTGATCGCCGAGATCGACCCGCTCCGCGTGCCAGCCGGCGTCGCGGTACAGGCCGGCAAAGATGTCGGCGACCCGGGCGACACCGTCGCGGGTCTGGGTGCCGCAGTCGACGTTGACCACACTGCGCAGTTCGTCCAGATACTGTTCCAGCTGTATCATTCGATCTCTCCTTGAGTTACAGAATTACGCGCATGAGCAGCATGGCGATGAAGGCGTTGATGACGGAGATGCCGATCATCACCGGGATCCGTTTGGCGGCGGTGCCGATAACGCCGAGGATACGCCCGGCATACTGGATCTGGGAGCCCATCAGGTAGATGGCCGGCGCCAGGATCGCCAGATGGGTTCCGGTGAGGATACCCTGGTCGAACAGCGCCACGGCAACGCCCACGCCGCCGCCCATGGACATCCAACCGCCGATCAGCACGGCGGCGGCCTCACCCGGCAGGCCAAACAGCCCCATCAGCGGGCCAAACACCAGCGCCATCCCTTTCAGGGCGCCGGTGATCTCCAGGGCCTTGATCAGCACAAAGGCCATCAAGACGTTGGGCAGGGTGCTGGTGGTAGCAATGTTCCAGCCTTTACGCGCGCCGGCGACGAAGACGTCGGTGATCATGGGCTTCGATGCGGAGGTAGAAATAGGTGCAGACATTAGGCTTCTCCCTGTGCCGGATGGGTTACATTTTTTGCGCTGTTACGTGTCGTCAGGCGCAGGTACAGGCGCATCAGGTTGGCGCCGAAAATTTTCATCACGAACATAACCGCCACGCACAGGCCGATAGAGGCCGGTACCGCCGGGGTGCCGTCGAGGGTCATCAGGGTGAACAGCACCGCGCCGGAGGAGAAGAAGTTGGTGATCATGGCGCCGGCGGAGAACTGGAACATGGTGAAGACGTCACGCTCGTGTTCGGCGATCTGTCCTTCGTCGGAGAGGTTGCGGGTCAGCGAGGCACCGACGTCGGTGCTCTGCAGTGAGCCGATCATCGCCAGGCCGGCGGCGCCGGGGATCCCCAGCAGTGGGCGCAGCAGCGGCGTCAGCAGCTTACGGGCCGCGTTGAGCGCGCCGTAGTGCTCCAGCACGTTGATCATCCCCAGGGCGAACATGACCGCCGGGATCAGGCCAAAGGCGAACAGAAATCCGTCCATGGCACCGGAGCCACCCTTACCGCGGAAGGTGCTGGTGGCGGCGTTCACCGCATCGCCGGCGCTGCTGACGCCGCTGACCACCTTACCAAATGCGCCGTTGAGGGTGGTGAAGTCGAAGACGCCGTACCATTCTTTTCCGCCCAGCAGGCCGGAGAAGAATACCATTGCGAAGATCAGCGCGATATAGGCGCCGAAGCCGACGCGCTGTTCCGTGGGCGGGGCGCTGGGTGGGATTGGACTACTCATGGATCATTTCCTTATGCCAGGTGTGAAGTGTTACAAAAGACAAGAATACGAATATTCAGTAATACTTTTTTAGAATATATGACCTGGAGCAATAAAAATATTGGTTATTTATACGACTAATTAATAATTTGAGATATCGCACGTGGAAAAATCGGAATTCCGTGCTAATAGTTCGGAATTGCAGAAATGTTACCGGGAACTCGCGCGCGAGGGCGGCGGCCATAAAAAATCCCCGCCGGCGTCAGCGGGCAGGGATTGCAGGGGAATGCGCCGATCGCAGCGATCAGTACATCAGGGAGTAGAGCTGGCGGCGGAACTTAGCGGCCAGCGCATCGCCGGTGCCCAGGGCGGCCAGAATGTCCATCAGCGTCTTGCGCGCCGCTCCGTCACCGGCGGCCAGATCGTGGCGCAGGTGATCCATCAGCAGGGTCAGCGCCTCTTCATTGCGTCCGACCTGATGCAGCTGCAGGGCCAGCTGGACGGCCAGCGCCACGTTCTGCGGCTGTTCGGCGACCTGCTGCTGTAGCTGCTGGATCTCCGGGGAGTCGGCGGCCTGCTTCATCAGCTCGATCTGGGCGATCAGGCTCTGGTAGTGAGTATCCTGATCCTGCAGCGGTACGGTGGTCAGCAGGGCGCTGGCCTCGTCGCTGCGGTTTAGGGCGATCAGGGTTTCCGCCAGCGCCAGCGTGATATCACTGCGGGTCGGCGCCAGGGTGTGGGCCTCTTTCAGCAGCGGCAGGGCCTCCGCCATATTGCCGGCGGCCATTAGCTCCGCCGCCTGGGCGGCCTTTAGCTCTTCTGGCTTGGGTAGAACCCGGGCCAGCAGATCGCGGATCTGCTCTTCCGGCTGCGGTCCCTGAAAGCCGTCAAGCGGCTGACCGTCCTTAAACAGGTAGACCGTCGGAATGGCGCGTAGCCCGAACTGGGATGCCAGCATCTGTTCGGCGTCGCAGTCGACCTTGGCCAGGATGAACTGCCCGGCGTACTCGGCGGCCAGCTTTTCCAGCACCGGCGTGAGCTGTTCGCAGTGTTGGCTGCGGGCAGACCAAAAGTAAAACAGCACCGGCACCGACATGGATTGCTCCAGCGTCTGGTGTAGGTTGGCTTCGGTAATGTTGACTACGGTGGCGTTGATCATGGTGGTTTCTCTCGATCCCTTCGGCTAGATAAAACGGATATGGGGGCGGCGGCGGCAATTACAAGATCAGCGCGCCGTCGAATGGCCACTCAGAATGCGATCCAGCACGCGGCCCGGCAGGATCCGTCGCAGCAGGCTGAGCACGTGAGCGATAACGGTGACCGGATAGCGCAGGCGCGGACGCGGACTCTCCAGCGCGTGGCGCAGCTTGGGCAGTATCGCCTCCGGGGTCAGGGCGAAGCGGGCGGCGATGCTGGGGTTGGTCACCGGCCTAGCGCTGTCGCACTGGTGCACGTTGTGGGTAAAGCGCGTGTGGATGGGGCCGGGCTCGATCAGGGAGACGTGTACGCCGCTGCCGCGCAGCTCCATGCGCAGCGCATCCGACCAGCCCTCCAGCGCATATTTGCTGGCGGCATAGGCGCCGCGTCCGGGGGTGGCAACCAACCCCATAATGGAGCTGGTCTGGATGATGCGCCCCTCACCCTGGGCCAGCATCGCCGGTAGCAGCAGCTGAGTCAGCTGATGGGTGCCGAACAGGTTGGTGGCGAACTGGCGCTCCAGCCCCTCGCGGCTGATCTGGCTGAGGGGCCCATAGAGGCCGAATCCGCCGTTATTGAACAGGGCATACAGACGCCCGCCGGTCAGCGTCAGTACCCGACGGGCGGCCTGCTCTACGCTCTCGGCGCTGTCGAGATCCAGCGTGATGCCCTCCATCCCCATGGCCTCCATCGCCGCGACGTCCTCCGCTTTACGGCAGGCGGCCAGCACTCGGTAACCCCGCTGGTGTAGATCCTTGGCCGCTGCCAGTCCGATGCCGCTAGAGCTGCCGGTGATTAAGATGGCTTTTTGCATAAGTTTACCTAAGTTGCCCTGTTGGTCGCTGAATATTCATGTTTAATTAATAGACGGCGCACCGTCCTCCGCGCGCGTTAGCTGCGGCAGCAGGCGCTGCGCCATCCAGTCGGCGATAAACGGCTGGGCCAGCGCGTTGGGGTGCAGGCCGTCATCCTGGATCCAGTCGGGGTGGCTGACCACCGCCTCCATGTAAAACGGCAGCAGCACCGTGCCAAAGTGCGCGGCCAGCTGAGGGTAGATAGCCGCGAAGGCGTCGCCGTAGCGCCGGCCGTAGTTGGGCGGCAGGCGGATCTGCATCAGCAGCGGCGTGGCGCCGGCCTGCTGCACCTGTCCGATGACAGCGGACAGCGTAGCGGCGATGGCGTCGGGAGCAACGCCGCGTAGCCCATCGTTGGCCCCTAGCTCAATCAGCACCCAGCGCGGCCGGTGCTGCTGCAGCAGCGCCGGCAGGCGCAGCAGGCCCTGCTCGGCGGTATCGCCGCTGATGCTGGCGTTGATCACCGTCAGCGGCGGGGTACGCCGCTGCCATTGCTGTGCCAGGCGTGCGACCCAGCCCTGCTGTTCCGGCAGGCGATAGGCGGCGCTCAGGCTGTCCCCTAGCACCAGCAGTGTATCGGCACGGGCCGCCGTTAGGCCACACAGGATCATGACCACTATCAGGAGTATTCGATGCCAGCGCAAAACGTAATTGAAGTTCATCATGTCGCCAAACGGGTTGGTGAGGGTGAAAACCAGATCTCCATCCTTACTGCTGTCGACCTGGTTGTCAAACGCGGACAGAGTCTGGCGCTGATCGGTGAGTCGGGATCGGGAAAATCGACGCTGCTGGGGATCTTGGCCGGGCTGGACGATGCCAGCGACGGCGAGGTGCGTCTGCTGGGGCACCCCCTGTCACAGCTGGATGAAGAGGGGCGTGCCGCCCTGCGTGCCCGCGATATCGGCTTTGTGTTTCAATCATTTATGCTGGTTCCGACCCTGACGGCGCTGGAGAACGTACAGCTGCCCGCGCTGCTGCGCGGCGAGAGTGAGCGCGACAGCGGCCAGCGTGCCGCGGCGCTGCTGACGCAGCTGGGGCTGGGGCAGCGCCTGCGCCACCTGCCGGCCCAGCTCTCCGGCGGTGAGCAGCAGCGGGTCGCGCTGGCGCGCGCCTTCAGCGCCCGGCCGCAGATCCTGTTTGCCGATGAACCGACCGGCAACCTGGATCGCCAGACCGGCGATCGCATTGCCGATCTGCTGTTTGAGCTGAACCAGCGCCAAGCGACGACGCTGGTGCTGGTGACCCACGATGTTCAGTTGGCGACACGCTGCCAGCGGCGTCTGCGGCTGGTGGACGGAACGCTGCGGGAGGTCGCGTGATCCGGCGCTGGTTCTGGCGCGAATGGCGTACTCCGTCGCTGCTGATCGTCTGGCTGGCGTTGGCGCTGGCGGTCGCCTGCGTGCTGGCGCTGGGGCGCATTGGCGATCGTCTGGATCAGGGGCTGCAGCGGCAGGGACGCGAGGCGATCGCCGCCGATCGGGTGCTGCGCAGCTATACGCCGGTGCCGGAGGCGTGGCTGGCGCAGGCGCGGCGGGAGGGGATCCGGGTCAGCCAGCAGTGGGTGTTTTCAACCATGGCGTTTGCCGAGGGGAAGCTGCAGCTGGCGGAGGTGAAGGCGGTGGACGACGCCTACCCGCTGTATGGGCGGCTGGATACGCGCCCGTCGCGCCAGATGCCGCGCCCCGGCGATGCCGTGGAGGTGGGGGATATAACGCTGCGGGTGGCCGGCGAGGTCGACCGGGAGCCGGATGGCGGGTTCAGTCTGCTGAGCAGCGCGCCCAGGATGCTGATCGCGCTGGCAGACGCCGAGCGCAGCGGAGTGGTGCAGCCGGGTAGCCGGGTGAGCTACCGCTATGGACTGGCCGGCAGCCGCGAGGCGCTGGCGCGCTATGACGCCTATCTGACGCCGCGCCTGCAGGCGGATCAGCGCCTGACTCAGGCCGCACAGGGCTCGAACGTGTTGGCGCGTACCCTGCAGCGGGCGCAGCAGTTTCTGCTGCTGTCGGCGCTGCTGACGCTGCTGCTGGCCATGGCCGCCGTCAGCGTGGCGATGGGGCACTACTGCCGCCACCGTCATGCGCTGGTGGCGTTGTTGAAGACGCTGGGCGCCGGGCGGCGTCTGCTGCTGAAGTGGGTGGTCGGACAGTGGCTATGGCTGCTGGGGTCGGCGCTGCTGGTGGGGGCTGGGCTGGGGCTGCTGGTCGAGCGGGGGCTGCTGTGGCTATTGGCGCCGCTGCTGCCCGTCGCGCTGCCGTCGCCCGGTCTCTGGCCCTGGCTGTGGGCGCTGGGGGGATCCCGCTGATGGCGCTGCTGGTCGCCCTGCGGCCCTATCGTCAGCTGCTGGCGATGCGGCCCCTGCGGGTGCTGCGCGCCGACGCGCCGTGCCCGGTCTGGCCCCTGCGCTACTACCTGCCGCTGATGGCGCTGCTGCTGGGCGCCGGGCTGCTGTGGCTGGTCGGCACCAGCGCACTGATGTGGTCGCTGCTGCTGGGGATGGCTCTGCTGGCCCTGCTGTTGGCGCTGTGCGGCTGGCTGGGGCTGTGGAGCTTGCGCCGACTGGTGCCGGGCAGCCTGACGCTGCGTCTGGCGCTGGGGCGTCTGCTGCGCCAGCCGGGGGCAACCCTGAGCCAGCTGGCGGCCTTTTCGCTCTCTTTTATGCTGCTGGCGCTGCTGTTGATGCTGCGCGGCGATCTGCTCGATCGCTGGCGCCAGCAGCTGCCGCCCGACAGCCCCAACTACTTTCTGCTCAACATCAGCGCGGCGCAGCGCGAGCCGCTGCAGGCGTTCCTGCACGCCAACGGCGTCACTCCGCAGCCGTTTTATCCCATTGCGTTGGCGCGGCTGACGGCGATCAACGGGCGCCCGCCGGCGACGCAGGGGGGCGATGAGTCCCTGAACCGTGAGCTGAACCTCACCTGGCTGGCGTCGCTGCCGCCTGGAAACCCGCTGCTGGCCGGAGAGTGGCCGTCGGGCGCGGGGGGCGTCTCCGTGGAGCAAGGGGTGGCTGAACGCCTGGGTCTGACGCTGGGAGATAGCCTGACGTTTAGCGGCGACAGTCGCCAGTTCAGCGCCCGAGTGACCAGCCTGCGGCGGGTGGACTGGGAGAGTCTGCGCCCCAACTTCTACTTCATTTTTCCGCCCGGCGGGCTGGAGGGGCAGCCGCAAACCTGGCTCACCAGCCTGCGCTATGACGGCGATACGCGGTTCTTGGCTGAGCTTAACCGCCGCTTTCCGACCCTGACGCTGGTGGATATGGGCGCCCTGCTGCTGCAGGCGCGTCAGATATTGGATCAGGTGGGGCGAGCGCTGGAGGTGATGGTGCTGCTGGTGGTGCTGTGTGGGGTCCTGCTGCTGTTGGCGCAGGTACAGGTGGGGATGGATCAGCGCCGTCAGGAGCTGCAGATCTACCGGATCCTGGGCGCTTCGCGGCGGGTGCTGCGCCGCACTCTGTATGCCGAATTCATGCTGCTGGGGCTTGCGGCGGGCGCGGTGGCCGCGGCCGCGGCCGAGGGGGCGCTGTGGCTGCTGCAGCGGCAGGTGTTTGACTTTCCCTGGCAGCCCGCCTGGCCGATGTGGCTGCTGTTGCCGCCGGGCGCCGCGCTGCTGCTGGGGTGCTGCGGCGCCGGGCTGGGAAGAGGGCTGCTGCGGCGCCCCTCTGCGCGCTGATGCTCAGCTCAGCCGTGCGCCGGCCCAGGCCAGGGCGTCCTGGTACTCCGCCGGCAGCTGGCCGCGCAGGGTGTCCAGGGCGCTGACCAGTCGTTGGGACTGGAAGTGGTTCAGGTTGAGATGGCCCACCTTGCGCCCCGGACGAACCGCCTTATCGTACCAGTGCAGGTGCACCAGCGGACCGGCTAGCCATGCGGTGTCCAGCGCGGTGCCGATCAGGTTGATCATCACGGAGGGGGTGGAGACATCCGGGTGCGGCAGCGGCAGGCCGAGCAGCGCGCGCAGGTGCAGCTCGAACTGGCTGATCGAGGCGCCGTTCTGGGTCCAGTGTCCGCTGTTGTGTACGCGCGGCGCTAGCTCGTTAATCAGCAGGGTGTCGTCATCCACCACGAAACACTCCATCGCCATGACGCCGACGTACTCCAGGCGCTGCATGATGCGCTGCAGCATCGTCTGCGCCTTCTCCTGCAGAAAGCTTTCCGGCTGCGGAAAGACCAGGCTGGCGCGCAGAATGCCGTCCTGGTGCAGGTTATGGGTGAGGGGATAGAAAACGCAGCGGCCATCCCGAGCGCGGGCGCCGATCAGCGAGACCTCGCCGATGAAGTTTATCCCTTGCTCGACGATACACTGCCCGTAGACCTCGGCATCCAGCTGGGTTTCAGCGCCGGGGCGGATACGCCACTGACCGCGACCGTCATAGCCGCCGGTGCGGCGCTTGACGATGGCCAGCGGTCCGAGGCGTTCAAACAGGGCGGGCCACTGTGCTGGGGTGGCCAGCAGCGCCCAGGGCGCCGTCGGTAGGCCCAGTTCGTCCAGCAATTGCTTTTGGCTGTAGCGATCGGCCAGCTGTGGGAAGATATCGCGGTTGATAAAGCCCGGGTGGCGGGCCAGCTCGCGGGTCAGCGGCGTGTCGGGCCAGCGCTCTATCTCGGCGGTGATCACCGCCTGCTGCCAGGGCACGCTGTGCGGATCGGCCTCGATACCCACCGGATAGACCGGGATCCCCAGCGGCTCTCCGGCCTGACGCAGCATGCGTCCCAGCTGGCCGTCGCCCAGTACGCAAACCGGCTTCATGCGTCCTCCCGCGGATCGGGATGGTTGAGCACGTCGTCGCTCTGCGCCTGGCGCCAGGCGGCCAGGCGGCGGCTCAGCGGCTCGTCATGCAGCGCCAGGATCTGGGCCGCCAGCAGGGCGGCATTGGCCGCCCCCGCCTTGCCGATGGCCAGGGTGCCAACCGGGATGCCGCGCGGCATCTGCACTATCGAGTACAGGCTGTCGACCCCATTCAGCGCGGCGCTCTGTACCGGTACGCCCAGCACCGGCAGCAGGGTTTTGGCCGCCAGCATGCCGGGCAGGTGGGCCGCGCCGCCGGCGCCGGCGATGATCACCTGCAGCCCGCGCGCCGCCGCCTGCTCGGCAAAGTGAAACAGCTTATCCGGAGTACGGTGCGCTGATACCACCTCTACGTGGCAGGACAGTTCAAGCTGAGTCAGGATTTCGGCGGCGAACTGCAGAGTGGCCCAATCGCTTTTGGACCCCATGACGATGGCGATCCTGGCCGGTGCGGCGCTGGCGGACATGAATGGCGTGCTCCTCTAACTCGGTGGCGGTGACATGGCCGCCCGATCCCGGCGGCCCTGCAAATAAGAGGGGCAAAGCATAGCATAGCTTCGCCGGTGAGGAAAACGTTTGCGTGGCCGCCGCGCCGGGGAAAGATAGCCCCGTTACGCCGTCATGCGCTGGAAACCTCAACGACAAAAGCCGTCGTCCTGGAAGGGCTCTGCGGGGGCCTCAGCCGTTCGACGCCAGAGAGTCTGACGCCATCGTGTTTAAGCGCCGCCGATGGGGGGAGTCGCGATGCGACTCTCCTGCGGCGGCCTTCCGTATCGCTGGCGTTGTCGGCGGGGGAGGGCGGAATACGCGCCCAGGCGTACGCGGCGTAGGCCGGCATGGCGCTATATCAGCTCACGCTGGCGAGGGTTAACCGCGCCGCGATGGGTTAGTCCTCGGCGGGGTGAGCGGGCAGTTCGATCAGGTGTATCCCCTGAGCGTCGACCCGGATCATCGAGCCGTGGGTATGCCAGGCTCCCAGCACCGCGCGCAGGGCGCCGCGGCCATCGTCCAGGCTAAAGTGGTGCAGGGCCGGGCGGTGGGTATGGCCGTGGATCATGCGCTGAACGCCGTGGCGCCGCAGGGTGGCGCAGACCGTCTCCTGGTTGACGTCCATGATGGTCATCGCCTTGGCGCTGTTGCTACGCTGGCTCTGTCGGCGCATGCCTGCGGCGATCTTCAGGCGCAGACGTAGGGGAAGGCGGCGGAACAGCCACTGCAGCAGGGGGTTATGAACCCGGCGTCGGTAGCGCTGGTAGTCGCGATCGTCGCTGCACAGGGTATCGCCGTGCAGCAGCAGAATAGGCTGACCGTACAGCGTAATGATCTGTTCGTCGGGCAGCAGAGTCATGCCGCAGCGCTTGGCATAGGACTTACCCAGTAAAAAATCGCGGTTGCCGCAGATGAAGTAGCAGGGAACGCCGCTGTCGCTCAGACGGCGCAGCGCCTCGGCGACCTGCCGGTGCAGCGGCTGGGGGTCATCATCGCCTATCCAGTAGTCGAAAAAGTCGCCCAGAATGTACAGGGCTTCTGCCTTAGGGGCTTCTTCGGCAAGAAAACGCAGAAAACCGGCGGTGATCGCCGGTTCCTGTTGGCTGAGGTGTAAATCAGCGATAAACAGCGTTGCCATTCGGGCGATTATTCGCTCACGGTAACGCTTTGGATGATCACGTCTTCACGCGGAACATCCTGGTGCATGCCGTTACGGCCGGTGGAGACACCCTTGATCTTGTCGACCACGTCCATGCCTTCCACCACTTCGGCGAATACGGCATAGCCCCAGCCGTCCGGGCGCTCGGAGCGGAAGTTGAGGAAGTCGTTATCAACGACGTTGATGAAGAACTGGGCGGTCGCAGAGTGCGGATCGTTGGTGCGCGCCATGGACAGCGTGCCACGGGTATTCTTCAGGCCATTGTTGGCTTCATTCTTGATCGGTGCCTTGGTGGCTTTCTGTTTCATGCCCGGCTCGAAACCGCCGCCCTGGATCATGAAGCCATCGATCACGCGGTGAAAGATGGTGTTGTCGTAGAAGCCGTCACGGCAGTATTCCAGGAAGTTGGCAACGGTAGCCGGTGCTTTGTCGTCAAAGGTTTTGATGACGATGTCACCATGATTGGTGTGGAAAGTAACCATAACAATAATCCTGTTTTATGATGATTGAAGCAAGCGGGATGATTGTAGCCGATGCCCCTGCCGCTGGCACCTCTTTCTCCGGGAATATTCGCCGTGCGCCGCTCCCGGGCTTCATTCTCTCCGGGCGCTGCGTTAGTATAACCTTTACGTTTCTATCCTGTTATCAGCAACTATCACGGATACCCCCGATGCTTAAAATCTTTAATACACTCAGTCGCCAGAAAGAGGAATTTAAACCCATCCATGCCGGTGAAGTCGGTATGTATGTGTGTGGGGTAACCATTTACGACCTGTGTCACATCGGCCACGGTCGTACCTTTGTCTGTTTCGACGTGGTGGCCCGCTACCTGCGCTACCTGGGCTACAGGCTGAAGTATGTGCGTAACGTGACCGACGTGGACGATAAAATCATCAAGCGTGCGCTGGAGAACAAAGAGAGCTGCGAGCAACTGACCGAGCGTATGCTGGCGGAGATGCATCGCGATTTCGACGCCCTGAACATCGCCCGTCCCGACGTGGAGCCGCGCGCGACCCACCATATCGCTGAGATCATCGCGCTGGTAGAGCAGTTGATCGCCCGCGATCATGCCTACGTGGCCAGCAACGGCGACGTGATGTTCGCCGTCGATACCGATCCGGACTACGGCGTGCTGTCGCGCCAGGATCTGGAGCAGCTGCAGGCCGGTGCGCGGGTGGAGGTGGCCGACGTGAAGCGTAACCCGATGGACTTTGTGCTGTGGAAGATGTCTAAGCCGGGCGAGCCGAGCTGGTCGTCACCGTGGGGCGACGGGCGTCCCGGCTGGCACATCGAGTGTTCGGCGATGAACTGCAAACAGCTAGGGGCGCACTTT
Source organism: Edwardsiella sp. EA181011 (assembly GCF_000800725.1). Taxonomy (NCBI): domain Bacteria; kingdom Pseudomonadati; phylum Pseudomonadota; class Gammaproteobacteria; order Enterobacterales; family Hafniaceae; genus Edwardsiella; species Edwardsiella sp. EA181011. The sequence continues at coordinate 1,593,281 of NZ_CP011364.1, forward strand.
GATATTCACGGTGGTGGCTCTGATCTGATGTTCCCGCACCATGAGAACGAGATCGCCCAGTCGACCTGCGCCCACGACGGCGCCTATGTCAACTACTGGATGCACTCCGGCATGGTGATGATCGATCGCGAGAAGATGTCCAAGTCGCTGGGCAACTTCTTCACCATTCGCGACGTGCTAGCGCATTATGACGCAGAGACGGTGCGTTACTTCCTGATGTCCGGCCACTACCGCAGCCAGCTGAACTACAGCGAAGAGAACCTGAAGCAGGCGCGTGCGGCGCTGGAGCGTCTGTATACTGCGCTGCGCGGCACCGACGCCGCGGCGGCGGCGGCGGCGGATGAGACCTTTACCTCTCGCTTCCGGGCGGCGATGGATGATGACTTCAACACGCCGGAGGCCTACTCGGTACTGTTCGACATGGCGCGTGAGATCAACCGCCTGAAAGGGGAAGACATGGCGCAGGCGAATGCGCTGGCGGCGCAGATGCGCGGCCTGGCCCACGTACTCGGGCTGCTGGAGCAGACGCCGGAGCACTTCCTGCAGAGCGGCGCCGCGGCAGGCGACGACGAGGTTGCGCAGATCGAGGCGCTGATCAAGCAGCGCAACGACGCCCGCGCCGCCAAGGCATGGGCGCTTGCCGATGAGGCGCGTGACAGCCTGAATGCGATGGGGATCGTGCTGGAGGATGGGCCGCAGGGCACTACCTGGCGGCGTAAGTAAGGCCGAGCGATAACGCGCAAAAAGCCGGACCCGGGTCCGGCTTTTTTACGTTTGACGCTCAGCTTAGGCGATGACGCGCGCCTGCTGCCCGGCGAAGTCGACCACCTGGCCTGCGACAATCTTTGCGCGCTTGCGCGTTTCGATCGCGCCGTCGACCTTGACCTGGCCCTCGGCGATCAGGTTTTTGGCCTGGGCGCCGCTGTCGCACCAGCCCTGCAGCTTCAGCAGATCGCACAGCTCGACGTGCGGGTGATTGTCCAGATGGAAAGTTTGCATGGTCTTTTCTCTTGCCTTAAAAATTAACCGCCGCGCGGGCGGACACGCCGCTATTGTGCCAGCCTGCAGCGCCTGGCGCACGGGAAAGCTGCGTCTGGGGTGCGATGGCGCGCCGAGGACTTAGCGATCGTGAAACGCCTCACAGGCCTGCAGGGTGTTCTGCATCAGAGTGGCGACGGTCATCGGCCCGACGCCGCCGGGGACCGGGGTGATCCAGCTGGCGCGCTGGGCGGCACCGGCAAAGTCGACGTCGCCGACCACCTTACCGCTCTCCAGCCGATTGATGCCGACATCGATCACCACCGCGCCGGGCTTGACCCATTCGCCGGGGATAAAGCCGGGTTTACCGACGGCGGCGACGATCAGATCGGCGCGCTCGACGTGCTGCTGCAGGTTACGGGTGCGGCTGTGGGTGATGGTGGTGGTGCAGCCGGCCAGCAGCAGCTCCAGCGCCATCGGTCTCCCCACGATGTTGGAGGCGCCGACCATCACGGCATCCATCCCCTGGGTTTCGATGCCGCAGCGCTCCAGCAGGGTAATGATGCCGCGCGGGGTGCAGGGGCGCAGCTTGGGAGTGCGCTGACACAGGCGGCCCAGGTTGTAAGGGTGAAAGCCATCCACGTCTTTGTCCGGATGGATGCGTTCCAGCACGCGGCTGTTATCGATGCCGGCGGGCAGCGGCAGCTGTACCAGAATGCCATCGATGGCCGCGTCTGCGTTGAGTGTATCGATCAGCGCAAGCAGCTGGGCCTCATCGGCACTGTCCGGCAACGCATAGGAGCGGGAGAGAAAGCCGACCTCTTCACAGGCGCGCTGTTTACTGCCGACGTAGATGCGGGAGGCTGGATCGTCACCGACCATGATAACCGCCAGTCCCGGCGCCCGTTTGCCGTCCGCCAGGCGCTGTCGCACCCGTGTCGCCACTTCGCTTCTGACCTGCTGCGCAATCGTTTTCCCATCAATAATTTTTGCTGTCATGGTGAGCTGATCCATCCTGGTTATGTTGCGGGGATAACGCCATTGTCGCAAATGGCTGGCCCGCTGTCAGGTGAATATTGATCTCCATCAATACCCGATAGGCGCGTTTTACAGTGAAAGGCATTGACTCACCCGAGTGGGGCCGTATAATCCCATTCCGCCTGAAACATCAGGCAGATGCACCGGTTGTTTTCCGATGCGCCCTTAGCTCAGTCGGATAGAGCAACGGCCTTCTAAGCCGTGGGTCGCAGGTTCGAATCCTGCAGGGCGCACCATTGAAAATCAATGCGTTACGCGATTTTCAATCCTGCCTATTTTCCCTCCTGTGTCGTTTTTGTGTCGTTAATTGCCAAAAGTGGGTCGATTTTTCTGGCGTACTCGGTAAGGTGATCGACTGCCAGACGTGCATAGCCTCGTACCATTGCGCTTGCTCCCCATCCGCCCACTCCTGGCAAAACAGCGAGTGGAACACCCGATTGTATGAGCCAGATCGCTCAGACGGGGCCCAGAGCGTGAACATGACACGCCTTAATCGTAGTGCGGAGATGTGCTGCCCTAACGCTCTGCGAGAGGGTGGCGATAACGCCTAAAGAGCGCGCGATCTGCGGGCCGATGGGCTAGCGCTGTTATCCTACGCATTGAGGGTCGTCGATTGACGCGCCCTTCGCGCCCTGGCGATATAATCCGTGGGCGCGATGATGTGCGGGGGCTGGATGGCGCCCTGCACAGTAATACCGAGGGGTAAACGGTAAGAGGCGGGGCAGCCCAGAGCGCGCCCTGCTGCGCTGTGTGAGGAATATCTGAAAATCTCCTTGAGCCATTGCTCATCGCTACGGTCATCGATAACATCCCCCACCGCGGTAATGAGACCCCTGGTTAGCGTCGGCTGCGGCAGTCTGGGGATAACTCTCCCTTGTTTACAGTGCTTGCCCCTTTAGCTCAGAGAGGCGTGGGCTAAAGGCTCATAACCGATTGGTCGCTGGCTCAAAGTCAGCAAGGGCCACCATATAGGCGGGCATCGTATAATGGCCATTATCTCAGCCTTCCAAGCTGATGATGCGGGTTCGATTCCCGCTGCCCGCTCCAATCTATCCGCCACTAGCTCAGTTTGGTAGAGCCGATAACCTTGAGGTTGTAGGTGCGAGGTTCGAGGCCTCGGTGGCGGACCACATTTAGCACAGCATTCAGCGATGAAGGGTTTCCCGGAGCGTTTACTGTGCATCCCTAGTTCGGTTTCGCTAGCCACACAATAATCGCCCTCCATCGCATTCTCCACGTTGCTCGTATCGACTTGCCCAAGAAAGCCCATAATGTGCGGCAACGCACCACACGCCGATATCTCGACGATCCTGTGTCCTGCCCTCCCTGCGATCGGATGAATCAACGCGCTCTAATCGGCCATCTTTAAAACCATGCCTTCTCGGCCGTGTGGCGTCATTCTGCCGCCGCCGATCTGCTGGCCGCAGGGCAACGGCAGAGAGGACTCACGCAGCACCGGTGGCCGCACGTTTCACCGTGCGCGGCGCCACCGCTCGGCAAGAGGGAGCCCTGATCGTGGAGGCATGGGGGATGGGATTGCCGTCTTCAGGCTACATCATTGCGGTGGCGCAGGATGATGAGATCGCCCTATTATTTTGATGCGGCGCCTGCTCGCGATGACCGATGGATCGCCAGACGTGTCATGTTGGTCAGGTTGATAAAATGCCTTATATTCGCCGAAGACCCCATCGCATGCGGCGATGGGGTTATTCCAGGTTAAGCTACCTTTTCAAAGTTTCCGATAGCATATTTGGCAGACCCCTCCTTTTTCTTCAGCGTACCGGGATGGCTGGCATCAATATAGCAGGTGCCCTTTGCGCCAAAGCCTTTGCTATCAGGAAGATCGGCCCAATTTAATACAACGGATTGATCCTGTGGGTCAATAACACCAAAGCCTACGTTATGGCAGCCGTTGCCTGATCCGGAAACAAATACGGCATTTCCATCTTGCGTAATCTGATAGGTCATTCCATCGCCATGACATAGCCACTTGCCAGTTAAATTCTGCATATGAATTTCCTTTGGGGATAGAGAGATTGTCCTACTCAATTAACGTTGCGGTGCACCCAGCAATATAAGGAATAGCATAGGCAAGGATAACCTGCAGTGGTTTTATCCTGTTAAAACTTGTCATGGGTCAAACTTATCGGCTTGCAATGTTTTATATATTGCGCACCCAATAGTTCTCGCGCGATATATACAGTATGGCTGAATGTCATTATTTATCGGAGTCGGCGTATTTATTCTTCTCTTGAGCGATGAATAACCCAGCTTTTTATTATAAGCGCGTAGATGGCGGCGCTCGCTCTCTGACGTGTAAGAAAAGATAACAATATTGACGCAGCCGCGGCAGGATAGCCTGGCACAGGCTGTGCTATGGTCACCCACTGTGATGAATGGGTGACGGACGGTGACGGTGAGTAAGCTGGGTGACATATTGCATTGGCGGCGCTGGGGCCGCTTTACGCTGGCGACGCTGCTGACGGGGGGGATCGCTGGGGGGGCGGGATGGCTGGTCGCCCTGCTGCTGCACAGCGTGCAGCACCTTGCCTATGGCTATAGCCTGGATGCGGTTATCAGCAGTGAGTCTTTTCTACAGGGGGTCAGCGATGCGCCGGCGTGGCGCCGTTTTACGGCGCTGATGGCGGCGGGCGGCGTAGCCGGCGTGGGGTGGTACGCGCTGTACCGTTATGGACGCCGTCTGGTCAGCGTGCGCGACGTGCTACGCACTCCGCCGCCGCGGATGCCGCCGCGGGAAAGCATACTGCATGCCGCGCTGCAGGTGATTACGGTCGGGATGGGATCGCCGCTGGGGCGGGAGTCTGCGCCGCGGGAGATGGGGGCCCTGGGTGCGGAGCGTCTGGCCTCTGCGCTGGGGGTTACGGCGCAGCAGACGCGTACACTGATTGCCTGCGGCGCCGGGGCTGGCCTGGCGGCGGTGTACAATGTGCCGCTGGCCGGCGCTCTGTTTACGCTGGAGGTGCTGCTGAAGAGCTGGCGGGCGAGGGCGGTGATCCCGGCGCTGGTCTGCTGCGCAGTGGCGACGCTGGTCGCCCGGATCGGACTGGGGGATGAGTACCAATACCATATGCCGGGTTATCGGGTGACGGAGGGGCTGATCCTCTGGTCGCTGCTGTTTGGCCCGCTGTTTGGCTGTGCGGGGGTGCTGTTTGCCCGCCTGGGACGTTTGGCTGAATCTCGCTCTACGCGTGATGTCCGACTGATCCGGGATAATCTGCTGGCCTTTCTGCTGCTGGCGCTGCTCAGTCTGTGGCTACCGCAGCTGCCTGGCAACGGAAAAGGGGCGACCTGGCTCAGCTTTAACAGCGACGTGGGCATTGCGTTGGCCGGACTGCTGCTATGTGCGAAGGTGGCGGTACAGATGGCGGCTCTGCGGGCGGGGGCACGCGGAGGGCTGATGACGCCGGCGTTGGCCAACGGCGCGCTGCTGGCCTGCATCGTGGGGAGTCTGTGGCTGAGGCTGTGGCCGGGCACCGCGCTGGGGGCGTTCGCCGTCGTCGGCGCCGGGGCGTTTTTATCCGCCTCGATGGGAATGCCGCTGACCGCGCTGCTGCTGGTGTTCGAGCTAACCCATATCAGCCCAGACTTTCTGCTGCCGATGCTGTTGGCTATCGTCGGTGCTACGGTGGCGCGCCGTCTACTGGGCCCCTAGGGGCACGGAGTATGTAATTGGCGCCGTCATGGCCTGAGCGCGCGGCGGCGTATGAGATTCTGCGTCGTGCGGTTTTATATCGATGCGCTGTGCGTCTCATCGCTTGAAAATAAATTTATACATTACGTGCGAAGGAAGGTTTTATTTTAATTTATTATCAATAAATGCGCTGCGCGATAATCTCATAAATAAAATCCAGCCTAGCTCTGTCATTTTGTCTAATCTATTTGTGGCGCTGAAGTAGTGTCCGAAAATATGTACAGGAGGTGGGCTGTTTTTTGCTGCTTTTTATTATGGAAATAAAATAAAAATGATATTTATAAGAGTAGCAGTATCGAGTGCGTCTAACGAGAATATGATTGAATAAGGAGTTGGTGATGAAAAATAAAACAACATTTATTGGTGGTTCCGTACTGGCGCTGACGCTGGCACTGGCTGGCAACGCCTGTGCCCAGGCGCTGACGATGACCACGGTAACCACGCCGGAAACCATGACTTGCCATGAGTTTACCCAGATGAACCCGAAGGCGATGACGCCGGTTATGGTCTGGGTGGTCAATAAGGATCTCGACTATAAAAACGGTGATTATGTTGACTGGCAGAAGGTCCAGACGATCATGGTGCCGCAGGTGATTAAAGTTTGTAAAAAAGAGCCAGGTAAGAAAATTGTCGAATTCCGCAATCAGCTCCAGGAGCTGGTTTCAGAATAACGTCCCAGAATAACGTCCGGTGCGCGCCCTCTGCGCTGAGCGGGCGGCGACCCATACCCATGATGTCACGGAGATAGAGCCTATCCCATCAGTCAGCGTAGGCGCCTGACGAGCGGGAGTGCGCAGGGGATCTGCGCGCTTCGGCGCGTGTTAACGCCAGCCTCTGCTGGAATAGGCTCTCCGTCGCACCTAAGCCCGCCGATCGGCGGGCTTAGGTCGGCACCTACTTCAGAAACTCACTGTCTTTGAGCACGATAAGCGGCTCGATATCACTCTCTTTCTTGATCACCAATGAGCTGTCTGCGCGCAGGCAGGCGCCGCCGTAGCTACCGCCCACGGTAAAGGTACAGACCTGGATATGCTTGTCCGCCACCCGCGGCAGGCACCATAGCTGCTGATAAATATTCTTCTGGTCGCGGAATTTCCCGCTGGTGGTATCGAGCACCTCCTCATGGCGACTGACCAGATCGATATTGCTGCCACAGCGTCCGGCGATCGGCTTAACGGCGTAGCCGCTGCGGATCAGCGCCGGCGTCGGTTCAAAGTCGGTATCCAGGAGATAGCGGTGGTGGGGGAACAGCGACCACAGGATCGGGAGGATCGCCTTGTTGCCGGGGATGACGGTCCACAGCGGTTCGAACACCATGATTTCCGGCCGCAGCAGAACGTCGATCAGCCGCACCTGGTTTTCCGGTTGGCCGGTGCGGATGGGCACCGCGGCATATTCGGCGTCGCTGACCTCCCGCACCTGCTCCAGGGCGGTCTCCCACGCCCAGGTTTTCCACACGCAGTTCACCTGGCGCCCATCGTCGTCGATCAGCTGACCGGTGGCGTCCCAGCGCAGCGCCGCCAGACCTTTGACTATCTTGCTATCTAAGCCGGCCTGCGACAGCGCCCGCTGCATAAAGAGCGCATGATAGCTCTCCTCGACGTCGTTATCCTGCATGATGTGGACAAACGGGCGGGCGTGGCTGTGGCGCCAGGCGCCGGCCAGCTCGTTGAGCAGATCCTCGCCCGGGTTGTAGCCCGGAACGCCGTCGCCCTGTTTCGCCCAGCGCTGCAGGATCAGCGCGGCCTCCGTATGGCAGGAGGCCGAGTCAGCGTTGTATTCGTAGACCTTCAGCCCCCGTTCATCCATACAGAAGTCCATGCGTCCGGTGATCATGCAGTGGCGACGCTGCTGCCAGGAGAGGCGTAGGCGCGGCCAGAGGATCTTGGGAATATCGAACAGCGCCAGCAGACTGTCATCGCGCAGCACCTTATCGGTGGCGTGCAGGTACATCAGGTGCAGCTCATTGGTGGCCTTGATCAGCTCCTGCTCGGCGCTTTCGCTGATGGTGACATACTGATACGGGTTTTGGTTGATGATGTGCCCATTAGCCTGTACATAGGCCTTTTCGAGGGGGTCGTCTTCATTCAGCCAGCGGCCGTCAAAGGTCCCCCTATCGCTGCGCCGGGCGTCATGTAGTGCCATCATCGGCGGTGCGAGAGTGGGCTGGGGTAAACTGTCGCGGGCGTCATCGGTATGGATCATCCAGCCGAGGATCTCGGTATCGTCAAACGAGTCCCGAATGGTATAGCGGTCGTGGTGTCGCTGCAGCGTGAGCTCTCGCGTCCACTGCTGTCCCGGCGGCAGCGGGGCGTGGATAACGTTTTGCTCAGCGATGCGCACCCGGTCTCCCAGCAGCTGGGTGATGACGGCGACGTGGCCGGTATCCTTGAATTCACCGCCTTTCTGCCAGATCAGCAGCGCGCCGGCGACCGGCGCCCGTGCCGAGCCGTTGGCGAAGGCCTGCAGCGGCAGTAGGCTGTCGTTAACCACCTGACGCAGAAAACGCAGGGAGAAAATTTCATAGGCCATGCCGACGTCGGTAAATACGACGCCGTAGTTCAGAAACAGAAAACGGCGGGCAAATTCGACGCACTGCCACTTGTGGCCCATATATTCGTCGTCGATGTAGCTGCGCAAGGAGGCTTCATCGGGATAAACCCGGGGATCCAGCGTGCTATAGTCGGAGGAGTAAATTGCGACGCCGCCCGGTGCATAGCCAAGCAAAGTACCGAAAGGGGCGTCATTGTGGGTGATGTCTACGCTCATGATCCTGACCTCAGTATAACGCTGCTGGAGCTGGCTGGCAGGGTTGAAAAGGGTGCCATCATGGCAAGTCGCTGGCGCCAGCCAGACAGAGGTGGATTCATCATAGCACTAACTCACGGGGCGGCAACGGCGCGGGCAGAAAGGGGCTGGCGACCGCGCTGTGGCTACGCAGCCAATAAAATATAAATATGCTACCGCGTGAGAAATATCTTATTTTATCGCGCCTGGATGATCTTTTTCAGGGATGGCGGCAGGGTACCTTGGTCATTAAATTAATCGTGATTTGAATGTGTTAGCGCATATTAAGCGTATTCTATGCGGCGTTTTTAATAGCGCGATTTTGTTTTATCCAACTGATAATTAAGTGATTATTTTCAATGATGGCGAGCCGTAGGCGTGCGGCTGTTTGTTTATAGATGGTTTGTGTTTGTATTGTTATGCTATAGGCGCCTGCATTAAATAAAATAGAGTGAACCCGTTTTAGTGAAAACGCATAATGACATTCTGGCCGCGTTGGCGGCATTGCCCGTCTTTTTGGCTGGGGCGGCCTCCGCCGCTGAGCCAGGAATGCTGGACACGTTACGCAACAATATTGTTCAGACCTGGGATCAGCCGCAGCATTACGATCTGTATCTGCCGGCGATTACGTGGCACGCCCGCTTTGCCTATAGCCGGGAGAAGATCGATACCTATAACGAACGTCCGTGGGGCGCTGGTTTTGGCCAGTCCCGCTGGGATGAGAAGGGTAACTGGCACGGCCTGTACCTGATGGCGTTTAAAGACTCGTTTAATAAGTGGGAGCCGATCGGCGGCTATGGCTGGGAGGCGACCTGGCGCCCGCTGGAGGGATCGGACTTTCATTGGGGCGCCGGCTATACCGTGGGGGTGACCATGCGTGATAACTGGCGCTATATACCGATTCCGGTGATATTACCGATGGCTTCCGTCGGCTATGGTCCGCTGACGCTGCAAATGACGTATATCCCAGGCACCTATGATAACGGCAACGTCTATTTCGCCTGGCTGAGGCTGCAGTTTTAACGCGGCGCAGGGGGTGACTCACGGTGCGGGCGCCGCCGTTTAGGGCGCGTCCGGCGATAAAATACGGCGGAAAAATTGGTGAGCCGCCGGGTTGTTATCTATCTTTGCTACAGGGTACTCGGTTATTACGTCAACGGGCGTGGCCCGGGGGATGACCATGGTAGCGGAGAGCGTCTTGCTTGCCGATACGGTATTGATTGTGGATGACTCACCGGGCTATCGTCGCCTGCTGGCGACGATCCTGGCGCGCTGGCAATACCGGGTTATCGAGGCGCAGGACGGTGAGCAGGCGTTGGCGTGCCTGGCGAGCCATCGGGTGCATATTGTGATCAGCGACTGGGAGATGCCGCTGATGGACGGCGCCGCGCTGTGCCGGGCGATCCGCGCCGGAGACTATGGTCACTATATCTATCTGATCCTGTTGACTATCCGCCAGTCAACCGAGGATATGCTGGCCGGAATGGCCGCCGGCGCCGACGATTTCTTGACGAAACCCCTCAATCAGGGGCAGCTGCGCAGTCGCTTGCATGCCGCCCGACGCATCATCTCTCTGGAGGCCACGCTGGCGGCGCGCAACGCTACGCTGGCCCATGCCTATCAGCAGATTGAATCCGATCTGCAGGCCGCCGCCGCGATGCAGCGCAATCTGCTGCCCTCTCACGACCAAACCATTAACGGCTTCCATGCCGACTGGCTGTTCTTGCCCTCGGCCTATGTGTCCGGCGATCTGCTGAACTATGTTCTGCTGGATACGCATCATCTGGCGTTCTACTGTGTGGATGTGGCCGGACACGGCGTAAGCGCCGCCATGCTGGCGCAGTCGGTGGCGCAGGAGTTTAACAGCGCGCTGCTGACGCACAGTCTGCTGTTCTCCCCCTCGGCGCAGGATCCTGCGCCGCCGCACCGGGTGGTGAGCGAGCTCAATCGTCGCTTTTGCCTGGAGCCGCAGGAGGATGGCGTCGTGCGCTATTTCACCCTGGTGTACGGGGTGTTGGACACCCGTGACGGCCAGATAGCCCTGTGTCAGGCCGGGCATCCTACGCCGCTGTGGATCCGGGCGGACGGTAGCCTGAGCGGCGTTGGCGACGGCGGTCTGCCGATCGGCATGTTTGAGTGGGCAGAGTATGAGGATCATACGCTGACGCTGGCTCCCGGCGATCGACTGTGCCTGTACAGCGATGGCGTCAGCGAGTGCGACAGCCCGCAGGGCGAGCTGTTCGGCGAGGTGCGCCTGCGCCGTGAGCTGCAGGCGCAGAGCCACGCGGCGGCGCCGCAGCTGCTGCAGACGCTGGCCGCCGCGCTCTCGCGCTGGCACAGCCCCGATGAGGGAACCCCACATCAACGCTTTTCCGATGATATTTCACTGTTGATGATCACCCGCTGCGCCGATGGCCTGCAGGGACGGGTAGAGGAGAATATATGAATTTTGCCGTAGAGGAAGTGGGTGGCCTGACGATTGTCTCGCCGCTGATCCGCCGCCTGGATGCGTCGGTTGCCGGGGTCTTTCGCCAGAACGTCGTTACGCTGATCGAGCAGGGGCACCACCGGCTGCTGCTGGACTTCAGCCAGGTGGACTTCATCGACAGTAGCTGCCTGGGCGCGCTGGTATCGCTGCTGAAGCTGTTAAACAATCGGGGCGATCTGCTGCTGTGCGGGCTGAATGAAAATATCCAGGGCATGTTCCGCATCACCCGGATGGATCGCGTTTTTCATATCGGCACCGATCGCCAGCAGATGCTGGCGCAGCACGGCGCATGAGGCGGTAGGGCATGAAGCTGCGCACCTATTCATTTCCGCTGGCGGCGACGCTGGATAGCCTGGCTCCGCTGGGAGCCGCGCTGCAGGAGTTTTTTAGCGGCGCGCCCCCTGACGTTCTGTTCCAGCTGGAGCTGGCCGCCAATGAGTCCTTCAGCAATATCGTGCGTCACGGTCAGGCGGGGGCGCATCCGGTGGCGGTAACCCTGACGCGCCATCCCCGGCATCTGGAGGTAGTGCTGCGCGATCGCGGGCAGCCGATCCCCCGCGGGGCGCTGCGGCCGACGGCGCCGGATCCCCACATGGACGATCCGTGCAGCTGGCCGGAGCATGGCATGGGCATGCTATTGATCCGTCAAATGACCGATGAGTACCACTACCGCTACGGCGCGGGGGGAAATGAGCAGCGGCTGATCAAGTATCTGCCGCTGGGCGGTGGTACGTGCGCGCCATAGCGCATGACGGGGGCCGCGGGCCGGGCGCATAGCGCGTCGGCGATGGCGACGGGAACGACGGCTCAGGGCGCGCCGCGCCGCAGAGCCAACGGCGTATCACGCCGAGATAACAGGGGTAGCAGCGTATGTCCTATAGCGCGGAAAGCGAGAGCAGTGAAAGCCGTATGCAGCGCCAGATCGTCAGCGCGCTGCGCCATCGCGTCGGTATGGAGCCGGCGGCGGCGGGCCAGCGGGACTGGTTCAATGCCCTGGCGCTGGTGGTGCGTGATCGCCTGTATGACGCCTACTGTCAAACCCGGCAGCGTCACGCGCATCAGCGGCGCAAGCGGGTGTACTACCTGTCGATGGAGTTTCTGATCGGCCAATCGCTGCGCTTTAACCTGCAGAATCTAGGGCTGTACGCGACGGCGCAGGCGGCGCTGGCGGCCGAGGGGCAGGCGCTGGAGGCGCTGTTTGACAGCGAGCCGGACGCCGCGCTGGGCAACGGCGGCCTGGGGCGACTGGCCGCCTGTTTTATGGATTCGCTGGCGACTCTGGACGTCGCCGCCAGCGGTCACGGCATCAAGTATGAATACGGCCTGTTCCGTCAGCTGATCATCAATGATCAGCAGATCGAAAAACCGGATGAGTGGCACTCGGCCGCCTCGCCCTGGATTATCCAGCACCCGAGCCAGAGCATGATCATTCCGATCTACGGGCGTATAGAGCATGGCTTCGACGCGCAGGGAAACTATAACCCGATGTGGCTGGAGTGGAAGGTGCTGCTGGGCGTTCCCAACGACTATTATGTCAGCGGCGGAGAGGATAAGGGGGTTAACCGCCTGCGTCTGTACCACGCGGCGGCCTCTGACTCCTTCGATATCCTCATCTTTAACCAGGGGGACTATCTGCGGGCGGTCGGCGAGAAGATCGGCAGCGAGAATATCTCCAAGATCCTCTACCCCTCCGACGAAATTCTCTCCGGCAAAGAGCTGCGCCTGACCCAGGAGTACTTTCTGGTCGCCTGCACCGTGCGTGACCTGCTGCGTGATTTCTTCGCCGAGCACCAGGATATTCGCCGGCTGCCGGAGTGGGCGGCTGTGCACATTAACGATACGCATCCGGCGCTGATCGTGGTGGAGCTGATGCGGGTGCTGGTGGACGAGTACCGTATCGGCTGGGATGAGGCCTGGTCGATGACCTGCCGCACCTGCTCGTTTACCAACCATACCCTGATGCCGGAGGCGCTGGAGTGCTGGTCGCTGCCGCTGGTGGAGCGCCTGCTGCCCCGTCATCTGCAGCTGATTTATGAGATTAACCACCGTTTCCTGACCACGGTCAGCCGTCGCTATCCCGATGACGCCGCGCCGCTGCTGCCGTCGCTGTCGCTGATCGATGAGAGCGGCGAGAAGCGTCTGCGGATGGTGAATCTGGCGACGCTGGGCAGCCATAAGGTCAACGGCGTCTCGGCCATCCACTCCGAACTGGTGCGCGATATGCTGCTGCCGCAGTTCAGCCGCCTGACCCCCGACAAGTTCGTCAACCAGACCAACGGGATCTCCCATCGCCGCTGGCTACAGCTGGCCAACCCCGCGCTGGCGCAGTTTTTTACCGAGCTTATCGGCCCGGGGTGGCTGGACGATCCCCATCGTTTGGCGCAGCTGTCGGACTACTGCGACGACGGTCAGGTGGTGGATCGGGTGCGGCGGATTAAAACCGACAATAAGCTGGCGCTCAGTAACTATGTCTACAGCCGCTACCGGATCGCCCTGGATCCGATGGCCATGTTTGATGTTCACGCCAAGCGTTTCCATGAATATAAGCGCCAGCTGCTCAACGTATTGCACATTATCTATCAGTATCAGCGCCTGCAGGAGGGCGGGGAGCTGGCGACGCCGAAGATCTATTTCTTCTCCGGCAAGGCGGCGCCGCGCTATACCCTGGCCAAGCTGATCCTGCAGCTGGTGAACTGCGTGGCGCGGCGCATCAGCCAGCTGCCGCGGGTGAACGGAGTTATCCGCGTGGTGTTTCTGGAGGACTACAGCGTCTCGCTGGCGGAGCGGCTGATCCCCGCCTGCGATCTGTCAGAGCAGATCTCGATGGCCGGTACGGAGGCCTCTGGCACCAGCAACATGAAGTTTGCGATGAATGGCGCCCTGCTGATCGGGACGCTGGACGGCGCCAATATCGAAATCCGCCAGGCGGTGGGAGAGCAGAACTTCTACCTGTTTGGCCACACGACGCTGCAGATAGCCCAGAGGAAGGCGCAGGGCTACCGACCCTATGAGGTGTTGAGCCAGCAGCCGTCGCTACAGATGGCGCTGGACGCGCTGGTGTCCGGTGAGCTGTGCGCCGATCGCGAACGGTTCCGCCCGCTGTATGAGATGCTGACCGCGTCGGATTACTACATGCACCTGGCCGACTTTGATGACTATCGCCACGCTCACCAGCAGGCCCAGCTGGACTTTAGCCGGCATAGCGAATGGCACCGCCGCACCCTGTGGGGGATGAGCCGGATGGGGCACTTCTCCAGCGATTACACCATCCGTGGCTACTGCCGCGAGATCTGGAATACCGATGGGTAGCGCCGCGCAGAGGATAAAGGGCGGCCCGCGGGCCGCCCTTTTTTTAGGATGCCGGAGGGCTTACAGCGCCACCACGCGGTTGATTTCGACGACCTGATCGCTGGGCAGATAATAGTAGTCGGTGACATGGGCGCTGTTGCGCATCATGACGCGGAATATCTTACGCTGCCAGGTAGGGAACGCCTTGTTTCGATCCTTCATCATCAGGGACTCATGGCCGATATAGTAGGTCATCTCCTTGGGATCGCTCTGGCAGTGCTCAAAGTCGGCTCCGCTCAGCAGTTGGGGAATGTTGGGGTGCTCCATAAAGCCGTAGTGTGCGCTGCAACGCCACAGATTGGGCGCTATCTGGGTCAGGGTCACTCGCTCCGCGGGCGCGACGTAGGGAATATTGTCGACCAGGATGGTCAGCAGCAGCACGTTGCGGTGCAGTGAACCGTTGCGCTGTACGTGCAGGCGCATCACCGATGGCACTCCGGCGGAGGAGCGGGTCAGGAACACCGCGGTGCCGGGCACCCGCGGGATATTCTGCGCCTCAAGGGTGTGCAGGTAGCTGGCCAGCGGGATCATGCGCTCCTGGGTTTTGCGCAGCACCATCCGACTGCCCTTATGCCAGACCAGCATCAGGGTGAAGATGGCCAGCGCCAGCAGCAGCGGGATATAGCCCCCCTCCAGCAGCTTGGTCAGGTTGGCGCACAGGAACAGCAGATCCACGCACATGAAGAACCCGGCGGCGCACAGGCTGGCGGGCAGGGACCAGCGCCAGATCTCCCGCATGGCGATGAACAGCAGCGACGAGGTCAGGGTCATGGTCAGCGAGACGGCGATGCCGTAGGCCGCGGCCAGGTTTTCCGACGTCTTAAAGAAGATGGCCAGCAGCAGCGTGACGATCATCAGCATTAGGTTGATGCTGCCGATATAGATCTGGCCGTAGCTCTCCTCGGTGGTCTGCTTGATTTGCAGGCGCGGCAGCCAGCCGAGCTGGATAGCCTGGCGCGTCATGGAGAAGGCGCCGCTGATGATCGCCTGGCTGGCGATGATGGTGGCCAGGGTCGCCAAGATCACCAGCGGGATCACCAGCGGCGTCGGGCAGAGCAGGTAGAAGATGTTCTGGCTAAGATCGGCGCCGGAGAGCACCAGGGCAGCCTGCCCGGCGTAGTTCAACAGCAGGCTGGGAAAGACGATGCCGAACCAGGCGCCCCAGATCGGCTTACGTCCAAAGTGGCCCATATCGGCGTACAGCGCCTCGGCGCCGGTCACGCACAGAAAGACGCCGCCGAGCACGACAAAGCTCAGCGTGTCGTGCGTCAGCATAAAGTGGATGGCGTAGTAGGGATTTATCGCCAGCAGTACGCTGGGATGACGGCTGATGCCCCAGATGCCCAGCGCGGCGATAGAGAGAAACCACAGCGTCATAATCGGGGCAAACAGCTTGCTGATCCGCGCGGTTCCCAGATGCTGCAGCGCGAACATCAGCACCAGAATGACGACCGTCGCTGGCAGAATATAGGGATCCAGCTGCGGCATGACCAGATTGAGCCCCTCTAGCGCGGAAAGGACTGAAATGGCCGGGGTGATCGCCCCATCGCCATAGATCAGCGCCGCACCGAACAGGGCCGCCATGACGATGGCCGGTCGCGAATGTTTGTGGCGCACCAGCAGGGACATCAGCGCCAGAATACCGCCCTCGCCGTGGTTATCGATGCGCATGACGCACAGGGCATATTTAAGCGAGGTAATAATGACCAGCGTCCAAAATACCAGCGAAAGCAGCCCCAGCACATCGGCGGGGGCATGGGGGTTTCCGGCCAGAGAGAGTACCGTTTTCAGGGTATAGAGCGGACTGGTACCAATATCGCCAAAGACGATGCCCAATGCGCCAAATACCAGGATAGGTAGACGCTTGCCGGTGGATGCGTCGTTATCCGTACGCTCGGGCATGACATATCTCCTGATAATTACTTGATTTTCATAGTATAGCATAGACAATTTCTATGATGAATTGGCCTGCGGACGATATTGTTATTCCCCTGCGGCGGCGCGGCGTTGCCATTGATGCTATACGGCGGCGGCGCGATTATTGTCGGCCGGACGTTAAATTATTTTATATATTTATTTGTCTTGGTGAATTCATTCCAAATATTTATTCATAATAATAAAACTGTGATCGCTAGAATAATTGGATTAAAAAACGTTGGCGTTGCGCTGGTATTTAAATTTAATATTCAAAACACGCTAAGCCTGCTATCTATTTTAATGATGTGTAAATATTAATTATATAGGGAAATTATGAAAAAGATCCCGCTGAAGGAGAACGTCTTCGTTGCCGCCTATGCCCGGATGAACTGGATATTTGACACCTTTCCCCGGGTGTGTGTTTCATTTTCCGGCGGCAAGGACTCTACCGTTTTATTGCATATTGCCGCCGAGGTCGCGCGCAGGAAAAAGCGCCGTATCTTCGTGCTGTTTGTCGATTGGGAGGTGCAGTTCAGCCATACTATCCAGCATATTGAGCGTATGCGTCAGCGCTACCAGGATGTGATTGAGCGTTTCTTTTGGGTGGCGCTGCCGCTGACCACGGCCAGCGGGGTATCGCAGTATGAAACGGAGTGGACCTGCTGGCAACCGGGGGTGACGTGGGTGCGCCAACCGCCGCCGGACGCCATCACCGATCCGGCCTTCTTCCCGTTCCATACGCCGGGTATCAGCTTCGAAGCCTTTGTGGTGGCCTTTTCCCTCTGGCTATCGGGGCGTAAGAGCATGGCGACGCTGGTGGGGATCCGCGCCGATGAGTCCCTGAACCGTTTTATGGCGGTGGCGTCGCATAGCAAGCTGCGCTATGACGACGACAAGCCCTGGACGACCGCCTCCCAGGATGGCTTCTACTATACCGCCTATCCGCTGTATGACTGGAAGGCCAGCGATATCTGGCACTTTAACGCGCAGCAGCGTCTGCCTTATAACCCGTTGTATGATCTGATGTATCGCGCCGGGGTACCGCTGCGTCAGATGCGTATCTGCGAGCCTTTTGGCCCGGAGCAGCGTAAGGGGCTGTGGCTGTACCACGTGCTGGAGCCGGCGACCTGGGGACGCGCCTGCTCGCGGGTTGCCGGCGCCAACGGCGGCGCCATCTACGCCAATCAGAGCGGGGCGTTTTATGCCCTCAATCGGCAGATCGACAAGCCGCCCCAGCATACCTGGAAGAGCTATGTCCACTATCTGCTGGCCAGCATGCCGCAGAAAACGGCGGAGCATTACCGCAATAAGATCGCCATTTATCTGCGCTGGTATCTGAGCCATGGCTACCCGCAGGATATTCCCGATAGCCAGGAGCGCGATCTGGGCGCTCGGGATATTCCCTCGTGGCGTCGGATTTGCAAGACACTGATAAAAAATGACTTTTGGTGTCGAACGCTGTCATTCAGCCCCAATCGGCCACAGGCCTACGCACGCTATGTTAAACGCATACAGCAGAAGCGCCATCAATGGGAGATTATCTGAGATGACCCTAGAAGCCCTAGAGCAGGCGCTGATCGGCCTGCTGGAGTCTCAGTCGGAGACGGCGCAGCGCGTCGCGCTGCTTAATCGGCTGCGTACGCTGCTGCATCGCTACAGCCCCTTTGCCGACGAGCCGGTGGACTGCGTACTGTGGATCGCCAATGAACAGGTTGAGGCCAATGACTATAACCCCAACGTGATGGCGCCGGTCGAAAAGCGGCTGCTGCAGCGTTCGCTGGCCTCGGACGGCTATACCCAGCCGGTGGTAGCGGTGGCGCAGGGAGAGCGCTACGTGGTGATCGACGGTTTTCACCGCTACCTTCTGGGCCGCAAGAACGGGGCGTTACGCCGGCGTCTGCAGGGCTATCTGCCGGTGACGCTGCTGGCCAGCGCGCGTGAGGATGCGGCGGCGCGCATTGCGGCCACGATCCGTCATAACCGAGCCCGCGGCAAGCACCAGATCGCGCCGATGTCCGATATCGTCCGCGATCTGCACCGCCTGGGCTGGGACGAGGGGCGCATCGGCGAAGAGCTGGGCATGGATGCCGATGAGGTGCTGCGGCTCAAGCAGATCAGCGGGCTGGCGGAGCTGTTTGCTGACGAAGGCTACAGCCAGGGATGGACAGTGAAGTAGTCGGCGTAGCGCCAAACGGGGCCGCCAGGCGCCTGATGGTGGTCGGCGGCGTGTCATACGCTGGCGCAGGATGCCCTAAACGCCGTTTTGCGCCTGCAGGGCGGCCTGCACGACGGCGGGCATGTTGGCCATTTGTGCCAGCTCGGCGTCGTTCAGCCCATAGCGGGCATAGTCGGCGCTGTCTGGGTAGCTGACCCGCACGTGGCCATCTGGCTGCTGGGCGATGAGCACCCGGTAGGGCAGCGCCAGCGCCAGCTCCGGGTGGGCCAGCATGAGTGGGGTACCGCCTTTGGGGTTGCCAAAGACCAGCACCGTGGTGGGCGGCATGGTTAGTTCGCTTTGGCGGGCGGCCGCGGCGTGGTCCAGTTCGGCAAAGAGCGTCAGGTGGCGGGCGTTGATGGTATCCAGCAGGCGTTGACGGGTTTGCGGGAAGTCATAAGGGCTGATCTGGGACAGGGTCATATTATCTCCTGGCAGGGGGGCTGCATGGGTGATAAACGGTAAACTGAGTGCCAAGAACAAAAGCGTACGTGCGATCATAATCTCTCCCACCGGGTCAGAGGAAAATAGCGTTTAGCTTATCCGCACCGGCCATCGTCTACGCTGCGCCAGCGTCTTATTCTGTTGTTCCCGCGTCTCTATCGCCGGGTGGCATTCCGGCTCGCCGTGCCCGCAGCGTCTTCCGGGCAGGCCCGGCTGGCCGGGGTAATGACGCGCCGGCGATACGTGCGCCGGACATTTAGAAACCGAACTCTTTGAACATATCGTGGTTCCCCATCGCGTTATTGTCTGGGCGGTTTATGGTTTCCATTTGTTTGATAAGCCCAAGGCTTGCGCCGATAGGGCCACCAACGCTGAAGCCGACGCTGCTGGAGCGGCTTTTGGTGGTGCTGCTGCTGTGGGTCTGGCTGCTGTTGTTGCAGTTGCTCTGGCGGGTGCGGGTGACGCCGTTATCGCTGAATACGCTGTCCTCACTCTGGGTGCAGCTTCCCTGAGACTGCGTATGGCTATCGCCGGTCGTATGGCTGCGGCTGTCGGTGTGCCACTCGCTATACTGTCCGGCGGGGGCGATGACGTTGACCGGTGTGCCATAGGCGGCATAGGGCTGGAGCGCGACCCCGCCGCAGGCGCTTAATAACACTGAGGCGCCTGCGATAAAAAAGAACTTACCCAGAGTTGTTTTTTTCATTATAGATACCTATTTTTGGTTAGTTATTTGTGATGCTGTGCCGAAACCGGCTGGCTATTATTCATTCTTATACTCTGAGATCAAGCTGTTTTAAATAAATTGGTATTATTCCTAGTGGTATTTTTTAGCGTTAAGGTTTATTTGCAATACAATTAAATAAACTCCGAAGTGACTACTCGGTAAAAACGATGTAATTTTTTCCGCTATTCCTATTTATCCACCGTAGAGCGTGGAAAATGAGGGTTCGTTTATGTTTGGTATATTTTTCAATGTTATTTTACGCCGGTCATAGCGGCACTTTCGCGTCGCTAAAATAAGACGGTACGCCATTCAGCGACTGCGCCGCGCCGCTGGCCGTAGGCGTATCTGGCTGTCTCTGGATGTATATATTATTTATTTTTAGGAATAATCATAATGAAAAAAAGTTTTTGTGCAGTATCTCTGTTGATTTCCCTGGGCGCCGCTGCGCCGGCAATGGCCGAGGGGCAGACGGTTTCACTGGGCTATGCCCAGGCCAAAGTGGCTGATTTTAAAAATATCACCGGGGTTAATCTTAAGTATCGCTATGAGTGGGACTCTCCCCTTAGCCTGATGACCTCCTTTACCTATATGGGCGGCAGCAAGGCGTTCAATGAAAGCGCGGGGCCGGAATATTATCGCGGTAATGGGGATCTGAAATATTACTCTCTGGCGGCAGGCCCGGCCTGGCGGATTAATGATAGCGTCAGCGTTTATGGTCTGCTGGGGGTTAACGTAAATAAAACCGCGGTCTCCGCCGCCTGGCGTGACGTGTGGGTCGGCGGCTATGAAGAGGGCAGTCTGCAGCAAACGCGCACTAAGGGGTCGCTGATGTACGGCGCCGGCCTGCAGATTAACCCGCTGGCCAACTGGAGCATCGATGTGGGCTATGAGGGATCGCGCGTCGATCTGGGCGGCAGCAAGCACAGCATTAACGGCTTTAATCTGGGCGTCGGCTACCGCTTTTAAGCCGGAGACGGGGGCACGGCGTCCCCCGCTGCGGGGTTAGGCGCAGGGCATCAGGCGGACTTTAATGTCCGCCGGTGCCGCGTGGTAAGGCGCCGAGGTGATCAGCAGCCCGACGCCCGTCTGGGCGATGGCCTCAATGCTGTCCAGGTTGATCCCGCCGGCCAGCGATAGGCGACAGCGGGGGGCCAGCGTGGCCGCCTGCGTCCGGAGCTGCGCTATCTGCGCCGGGGTGAACTTATCCAGCTGCAGAATATCAGGCTGCGCGGCCAGCGCCGCCTCGGCCTCCTGCGGGGTATCCGCCTCGACGATCAGGCACTTTTCCGGCGCCTGGCGACGCAGCCTCGCCACCATGCCTCGCCAGTCATCGGGCTGCGGCCAGAAACGCCGGTGATTGGTAAACAGCAGAACGGTTTCAGCGCAGCCGGCGCGGTGCAGAATGGCGCCGCCGTCGAGCACCGCCTGCATGGCCGCCAGCCGGGTGCCGGGGATCGACTTGCGGGTACAGGCTATCTGCCCTTCGGGCTGGTAGCGGTGCAGGATATCCACCATGCGGGCGGCGTAGTCACTGACCCCGCAGCTCCACTCCAGCAGATTTTGGCTGGCTTTCCAGCCCTGATGCAGCGCGGCGGCGCTGCCGCAGGCCTGCAGCAGCAGGGCGCCGGGCTCGACCCGATCGCCGTCGCGCACGGCGGCGCGGCTCTCCAGCCCCAGCCGGGCCAGCATGCGGCAGGTGAGTGCGATGGCACTGACGCAGCCCCCCTGGCGATGGTAAAAATGCATCTCACCGCGCCGTTCGCCGATCCCCAGCGCGCGGGTGGTGATGTCACCCCCCTGGATATCCTCCTGCAGCCAGGCGTCCAGCTGGCTGTCGCTGATAAAAATCATTCCCGATCCTCCGTTAATGGCTGCGGCTGCCAGGCGATCAGCGCCCAGTCACGCCGTGCTCCGGCCGGTGCGCGTCCCCGCTGCCGGCAGTGGTGATAATAGGCCTCTAGCGCCTGACGCTCCTGCGGAGTGACCTCGCCCAGCGCCAGCGCGATGGCATCGGCAAACTGCGCCACCGTCGCCGCGTGCTGCAGGCCCGCGGGGGCGCCGATAAAGCTCACGCTGGCGTGGATCCCCATCTGGTAGAGAATATTGACGGCATAGATATAGTTGGGCAGCTCGCGGATCGGGCGGCCGATGGCCCGTAGGATCTGCGGATCAACGAAGCTGCTGCTGACCGGGTGAGTGGTGTAGACCCACTGGCGGGCGTGGCGATTGAGCTTGGCCAGCGCCGGGCGCAGATCGTCGACCAGGGTCGAGCGTGAGGCGACGACGATGTCGCAGCGGGGAATGTCGTCCCAGGGCTCCTCCCAGGCGCGCCGTATCAGCGTGACGTTATCCAGGCGCAGGTGCTCGGCGCGCTGGGCGGCGACCGCCAGCATACCCTGGCTGTAGTCTAGGCCATAGGTCTGGCGCAGGCGTGGCGCCGTCGCCAGGCAGACGCTGCCGGGGCCGCACCCGACGTCCAGCAGGGTCTGCGCCCGGCTGAGATCCATCGCCGCCGTCAGCTGCTGCAGATAGGGGTCCTGCGGTGCGGCGCAGGTGACGGACATGGCCTGCGCCCGGCGATCCCAGTGCGCTGGCGGCTTGGCGGTGCGCTGTGCCTGCATCAGCTGCTGGCGGTACAGCGCGGCGAAGTCTATTTCATCGATCAGCATAACCCTTCTCCTCGGCGGTGCGCCTGCGCGGTTACCCGGCGCAGAGACCGCTATCGCTATATATTTGTTTATATAATGAAAAGCGGTGGGCGTGACGTCAAGCGCCGTGTGATGCCGACGCCGGTGGTCTCGATAAGATATTACGCGCTTTTTATCCGCCGTCGATGGCCGCTACGGGATCGGAGGGCGTCCGGTGCGGGGCGCGACGGCCGGCGGCAGAATAAAACGGGGCTGAGGGGATGACGGGGAGCCAATAATGCGTCATGCGGCACGGAAAATTTAGCAATCAGCCAAATCAGACGTAAGCTAATAAATAAATATATCGCTGAATACCTTATTTATTGTATAACGGAAAGGTAAGCCTGATGTCGCCGGAGTCGATACGCAAACGGTATTTTGCGTTATATTCTCCTACGACATCCTAAATGATTACCCGTCCGCACCGGACTGACTCTGCCACCCTCTGGGCGTCGGTGGCGGGTGGAATGGTGCGGATGGGTAAACTTTCCCGGTACGATCCTGCCCTTATTTACGCTGTGCCTTGGAGAGCATCCATTGCCATTTTTGTTCGCGGTTGAGCTCATCGGGAGGGAGGCGGATGGCCATGCGTGCGACGGCCTCGGCCTCCGCGGCCTGCTGCTCTGCGTTGGCGCCTTCACTCTCCGTGTTGATGGCGTTGCTGATCCGCGCGGCGATCAGCTCATCGATGTGGGTGACCTGAATCAGGCGCTGGCACTGACAGCCGCGGCCCTCTAGCTGATTGGGGACCGTTTTGGTCTGACAGGTAATCTCCTCCACGCCGGATAAAATATAGGAGACGGTGTTGATGGCTTTGCAGGGAGAAAGGTCGAACTGTTGGGCTATCTCGCGGGCGCTGACCCAACGCTGCTGTTGCATCACCCAGCGTGCAACGGACAGATATAAAGGTTCCTGAGCATACTCTCTACGCATATTTCCACCCATTTAACCAGAATGATTAATCCAATTAACAGTATTCTGTAACCTGTCGTGCAATATTCGTGAAGCATCCTGACAGCATCGCTGACGTCTGTGCACACAGGCTATGGATATATTTGAATATACCCAACGGCTGTATCTAATCACAATGAATTTTTATATCTTTTTGATAAAAATGTCGCCGCGGTGCTGTTGTTAAAACAATGTTTTGCTGAGGTGTGAAAGAAGTGATTGTTCGTATTTATTATCGCATCGAGAATTAACATGGCGCAGCGGTGGCGGGAGCGATCGTGATCATGAATATTATTGTCGATGTCATTTTATTACATTTTCTGATGTCCAGCGTTGCGCGGTACTCTCGTGTAACACGATGGTAATTCTATTATTTATAATGGTTTTTTCTGCTTATGGCGTAGCTCACAGAACCCATTTCTATATGTCATAAAATATCAGTTAATCGATTGGGAGAACGGTATGCAACAAAAGAATAAAGTAAATGTTCCTGAGCGTATCTCTGATGAAATGAAGCGGGTTTTGCAATTTCAGCAGCAGAATACAACAGATGAACCGATCTGCTTAGATTATTCGTCGATGCGTCAGGCCTATATTCAGGAGCGGCAGTATTGGAATCAGGGCGGTGCCGAAATGGCCCGCTGTGAGCAGGTCAGCGTGGAGACGCCACACGGCCCGGTTGCGACGCGTCTCTATTTTCCGCGTCACCCGGCGCAGGCGGTGCTGTTCTATCTGCACGGCGGCGGATTTATTGTGGGTAATCTGGATACCCACGATCGCATTATGCGCCTGCTGGCCGACTACAGCCGTTGCGCGGTGATCGGTATAGATTACAGCCTGTCGCCGGAGTCGCGCTTCCCGCAGGCCATCGAGGAGAGCGTCGCCGTCTGTGACTTCTTTCGTCGCCGCGCCGGTGAGTACGGGCTGCCGATGGCACGGATTGGCTTTGCCGGCGACTCCGCCGGGGCCATGCTGGCGATGGCGACGGTGCTGTGGATGCGCGATCGCGGGATCGACTGCGGCGAGGTGCGCGGGGTGCTGCTCTACTACGGTCTGTATGGCCTGCAAGATTCGGCCAGCCGTCGCCTGTACGGCGGCGTTTGGGATGGGCTAACCCAGGCGGATATGCTGAGCTATGAGCAGGCCTACCTGCCGGATGCGGCGTCGCGGGAGTCGCCCTATTACTGCCTGTTTAACAACGATCTCACCCATGGCATCCCCCCCTGCTTTATCGCCGGGGCGCAGTTCGATCCGCTGCTGGACGACAGCGTGGCGCTGTACCAGACGCTGCGCGAACACCGCCAGCCCTGCAGCTACCACATGTACCCCGGCGTGATGCACGCCTTTCTGCATTACTCCCGGATGATGGAGAGCGCCGACCGTGCCCTGCGCGACGGCGCCGACTATTTTTACCGTCAGCTGCAGATTGCCTGATGCGCGGCGGGTAGCCCTGGGGCTACCCGCCGATCCGCCGCCGCCCCCCAGGGGCGGCGTTAAAACAGTTTCATCCGGCTGGTTTGTTCCAGCGACAGCCCGCGGGTCTCCGGCGCCATCATCACCGAGATCAGCAGACCGAACAGTGAAATGCCGGCGCCGACCAGCATGGTGGCGGAGATCCCGTGCTGCTGCATGAACAGGGGCAGGGCGTAGGTTGAGACCACGGTGCCGATGCGGCTCAGCGACATGGCGGCGCCGACCGCCGAGGCGCGGATCGCCGTGGGAAACAGCTCATTGGGATAGAGCCACTGCAGGATCCCCGGGCCGCCGGAGAAGAAGGCGTACAGGGCGAAGGCGCTGACGATCAGCAGGATCCCGGGCTGATCGACCAGCCCCAGCATCAGCAGCGATAGGGTCATGATGGCGAAGCTGCCGATCAGCAGCGGACGGCGGCCAACGCTGTTGAGCCAGTACATAGCTGGCAGGCAGCCGAGCATGAAGAACAGGCTGATCACCACGTTGCCCAGCACTGCCTCTCGCCCTTGCTCCAGCCCCAGCAGGGTGACGATCTGCGGGCCAAAGGTGTAGATGGCGAACATGGGGATCACCTGGCAGGTCCAGATGGCGGCGACGAACAGGATCGAGGAGAGATGACGGCGGCTGAAGATATCGCGGTAGCGGGTCTCTTGCGGAGCTTCGTCGTCAAAGGTCACCGGCTGGCCGAACAGCCGGATCATCAGCGCGCGACATTCGGCGTGGCGCCCCTTGCGGATCAGCCAGCGCGGCGACTCCGGCAGCTCGACCCGGCCCAGTAAGATGATGATGCAGGGAACGATCGCGCTGCCCAGCATCCAGCGCCAGCCGTTTTCCACATCGTACAGCAGATAGCCCACCAGATCGGCGGCGGTGGCGCCGATATACCACATGGCGGCGATAAACCCCATGGTGAAGGCACGCTGCTTGGTGGAGGAGAATTCGGCGATCATCGAGGTGGCGATGGGGTAGTCGGCGCCGATGACGATGCCGATCAGAAAGCGCAGGATCACCAACTCCAGCGGCGAGGTGACAAACATGGTGGCGGCGGAGATCACGCCGATGGCGATGATGTCGATCAGGAACATCAGGCGGCGCCCGACCCGATCCGCCACATAGCCGAACAGCGAGGTGCCGATAAACAGCCCGACCAGCGTGGCGGCGCCGACCATGCCTATCCAGTTGGCGTCCAGCTGCAGCAGGGGAGTCAGCTGCTCGAGGGCGATGCCGATAATCACCAGAACATAGCCATCGAGGAACGGGCCTCCGCTCCCCCACAGCATGATCTTGCGGTGCACCGGTGTAAAACGGATGTCATCGAATCTTTTAGGCTGTTCCATAATCCTGGTATCTGTAAAAGTGACGATGCAAGCCCCGCGACAGGCGGGGCGCCGGCAGGCGGCTTATTATTGTGATGCGGCGGAAACGGTGCGCCGCTTCCGCCGGAGGGTCAGCCGTAGCGGTATTCGACGCCGAAGGTGCCGCGTGGGTAGTTCCACTGCTCCAGGACGTCACCGACGCCCAGGATGCGGCAGGTGCCGCACTCGAGACAGCCGGCGTAGTCGAACTGAACCGTGCCGTCGTCCTGTAGCTTGTACAGCCCCGCCGGGCAGGCCAGGGTCAAGGTATGGAACGCCGCCATGTTCGGGTGTTCGCGGATGATGATATGCGGATGCCCCTCATCGACATGGAACTTATTGATGCCCAGTTTGACATCGACGTTAACCGGTTCGCTCATAGTGCTGTCACTCCTTTAATGCCGTCTTTGAGCAGATTCAGGTAGCCGACCTGTTTGCAGTGCTGTAGCAGGGTCTTACGCAGCGGCTGCGGCGGGCGTCCGTCGACGGTGAACAGCGCAGACATGATGTCGGCGGCCAGCTGTGGGTATTGGGTGAACATGCGCGGGTTATCCATCATCTGCGGTACCTTGCGGTAGTGGCGCAGCTCTTTCATCACCGGCAGGCTCTCCAGCAGACGCGGATACTCGGCCAGTCCGGCGGCGCTGAAGTCGCTCTTTTCGCGGGCGGCCAGTACGGCGCGCGCCGCGGCTTCACCGGAGGCGATGGCCAGATCCATTCCGCGAATGGTAAAGCCCAGGTTAAGGCACATGCCTGCCGCATCGCCGGCCAGCAGTACGCCGTCGGCCACCAGCTTAGGCTGCATGTTGATGCCGGCTTCCGGCACCACGTGGGCGGCGTATTCGACGGTCTTGCCGCCTTCGATCAGCGGTCGCACCGTCGGATGCCGTTTAAAGTCCTCCAGCATCTGTGGGATGGATTTCCCCGCCTGCTCAATGTGGTGCAGACCGCAGACGATCCCCAGCGATAGGGAGTCGCCGTTGGTGTAGAGGAAACCGCCGCCCATCAGGCCGTCGGAGGGGGTGCCGGCGAACAGCCAGGCGGTGCCGTCGTTCCCCTGCAGGGCAAAACGCGCCTCCAGCAGCTCGCGCGGCAGTTCGATCAGCTCTTTGACTCCCACGGCGACGTTTTTGGCCTCGACCCGCGGCTGTACCATGCCGATCTGCTCGGCCAGCAGGGCGTTGACCCCTTCGGCCAGGATCACGACGTTGGCCTCCAGCTCGTCGCCGTCGGCCTCTACGCCGACGACCCGGCCATCGCGCTGGATCAGACGATCGACGCGAATGCCGGGGATAAACTGGGCGCCGGCCGCTTCGGCCTGCTCCATCAGCCAGGTATCAAATTTACCGCGCAGCACCGAATAGGAGGCCGCCTCGGCCGCGCCGTCGCGGGCGTTGTGGTAGTCCAGGGTGACGGCGCTGTCGGCGGTGAGAAAGGAGATCTTCTCGTGGGTAATGCGGCGTTCAACAGGCGCCTGCTCGGCGAACCCGGGAATGATACGCTCCAGAGTATGGGCATACAGCCGGCCGCCGGTGACGTTTTTAGCGCCGGCGTAGTTTCCGCGCTCAATCACCAGCACGTTGGCTCCGGCGCGCGCCAGAACCAGCGCGGCTACGCAACCGGCCAGACCGGCGCCGACAATAATCGCGTCAAATGCATCTTCAGACATGGTGTCTCCAGTGGCAGATAATGCGGCCGGCGCCGGGGGGACGGCGCCGGCCATACGGCTAGCGTTTCAGGGCGTCGGTCAGGGCGGGGACAATTTTCACCAGATCGCCGACGATGCCGTAGTCGGCATACTGGAAGATCGGGGCATTCTTATCCTTGTTGATCGCCATGATGGTCTGTGCGCCGTTGGCGCCGACCATGTGCTGGATCTGTCCGGAGATCCCCAGGGCCAGATACAGATCCGGCTTGATCATGATGCCGGAGATACCGACATAGCGTTCGCGCTCCATCCACTTCTCGTTTTCCGCCACCGGGCGCGAGCAGCCCAGTTCGGCGCCGATGGCATCGCTGAAGGCCTGCGCCAGCGCGATGTTCTGCTGGTTGCCGATGCCGCGCCCGACGCTGACGACCCAGCGCGCCTTGCCCAGATCGACGTTTTCACCCTGCTTGGCGCGGCGGGAGACGCAGGTGATAGGCTGTGCCGGCGCCACAAAGGCCAGTGCGGCGGCGCTGCCGCTGCGGGCGGCGTCTTCGGCGGCGGCGGCAAAGGCGCCGCTGGCCAGGGTGATGACCGCGTAGGGGGTATCGATGCGCTCTTTACCCAGCGCTAGGCCGCCGTACACCATGTGGGTGGCGATGGGCTGACCCGCGTCCAGGGTCACTTCGCTGGCGTCGTTGACCACGCCGCCCTGCAGTCGGGCGCCGAGGCGGGCGGCCAGCGCTTTGCCGCGGCGGCTGGCCGGCAGCAGCACCAGCGCTCGTTCGCCGTGGGCGCGGATGGCCTGCTCCAGGGTATCCGCGTAGTCTTCGACGATGCGGTCACTCGGCAGGGCGCCGAGATCGTGAACGGCGTCGGCGCCGAGACGGAAGGCCTGCGCCGCCTGGGTATCGCCTTGAACCACGGCCTGCACGTTGTCACCCAGCGCGCGTGCGCCGCCCATCAGCTCTGCCAGACGCGATTCGCTGTCGCTGAATACCCATACGGTTGCATATTTGCTCATGTTGTTCCCCATTAACGCACGATTTTGCGCAGATGTTCTGCAAACTCGGCGATTTGTTCTTCGCCGTCCCCTTCGATGATCACCCGCGCACGCGCCTTCTGCTGCGGCGCCTGAACGCTGAGCAGGGTGGTGTAGGCATGGGCATCGCCGGCGTCCAGATCGTCGCAAGACCAGGTCTGCGCCGGTTTTTTGGCGGCGCCGAGGATGGCCTTCATGGACGGGATCTGCGGGGCATTGATGTCGGTGGAGACGGCAATGACCGCCGGCAGGGGCAGGGTGAGGGTTTCGACTTCATCTTCCAGGGTGCGTTCGATCTCGATCTGTCCATCGGAGAGGCTAAGGATACGGCTGACACCGTTGATCGCCGGGACGGAGAGCGCGTCGCCCAGCAGCAGGCCAACCTGCTGTGCATACAGATCCGCCGAACCGTCGCCGCACAGGATCAGGTCAAAGCCATTTTTGCGCGCGGCGGCGGCCAGCAGAGAGGCCGTCTGGTGCGGCAGGCTGTTTTCCAGCCCCGCCGCCGAGACGGCGATCAGCTCGTCCGGACCGCGAGACAGCACATCCTTGCGCGCCTTGGCGTTGGTCAGGGCATCACCGCCGACGCTCATGGCGACGATATGAATATCGCTGTTCTGCTGTTTTAAGGTGTTAGCCGCTTCGATCGCATTCAGATCGAACTGGCTGATTTTGGCATCCGCCTTACTGAGGTTCAGGGAGCCATCACTGTTGACCGTGATATCCTGCTCCTCGGGGATGAGTTTATAACATGCGATAATTTTCATCACTTCTCCGATAGGCAATATAAAATTTGGGTGTAGCGAAACTGTCCTGAATCAGGCTATACACAAGGAAGAAAAATTAAATTGTGTTTTTGGTAATACGCTTGTTAAAATTGATTTACCTGGTCTATAAATAAATTAACCGCCAGTAAAACTCGCGTAATTTAATATTTCCTCATCTCGCATCCTTGCGCTGAAATCATTCTGACGCCAATAGAAATACCATGATTCACAATGCCAAAATAATACATAGATCACCAATATTGAAGGTGTTACATCGCGTTTGCATAGCGCGAAATTGCTCATTTTTGTTTGTATATAATTGTTTTTTATTTTGTTTTTTAAATTGTTCTTGGCGGTAACGGCGGCGTCGCCGGCGTCGGCGGCGCGAGACCTGAGAAATTGTTTGATTAAGATCACGGATTATTGAACGGTCAAATTTCATTATAATCACACATTAATCATGCGTCCTTGCTTATCCCGCGAGATAAGACAGATGGATAAATGTCATTACTGTGTTTTTGTTATTAATTGCTTTTTTTATTTCAAATGATATAGAGACTTATGTCGCGCCAACGTGTGTTTTATATACGCTAACGTGGCTTATTCAGAACCTTTACACTTAACGTGATCATGGCGAGGTATGCCTTTCCATGAGGGAAGATACGTAAATGAAGACTGAAAATAGCAGCCGGAAAACAGGGATAGAGCCCAAAGTCTTTTTCCCGTCATTGATTATTGTTGCGTTACTTTGTTACCTGACCATTCGCGATTTGGATGCCTCTAACGCGGTGATTAACTCGGTATTTAACTACATCACCTACTCATGGGGCTGGGCCTTCGAGTGGTACATGGTGGTGATGCTGGGCGGGTGGTTTTGGCTGATCTTTGGCCCCTTTGCCCAACGCCGTCTGGGGGATGAGGCGCCAGAGTTCAGCACCGTCAGCTGGATCTTCATGATGTTCGCCTCCTGTACCTCTGCGGCGGTCCTGTTCTGGGGCTCCATCGAAATTTATTACTATGTCGCCACGCCGCCGTTTGGCCTAACGCCGTTCTCCAACGCCGCTAAAGAGATGGGGCTGGCCTATAGCCTGTTCCACTGGGGACCGCTGCCGTGGGCGACCTACAGCTTCCTAGCCGTGGCCTTTGGTTACTTCCTGTTCGTGCGCAAAATCAGCGTAGTCCGCCCCAGCGGCACCCTGGTCGCGCTGATGGGCGAGAAGCGCTGCAACGGCCTGTTCGGCGTGGTGGTCGATAACCTGTATCTGGTTGCGCTGATCCTGGCGATGGGGACCAGCCTGGGGCTGGCGACGCCGTTGGTGACCGAATGTATCCAGTATCTGTTCGGCGTGCCGCATACGTTGGAGCTGGATGCGCTGATCATCTGCTGCTGGATCGTCTTTAACGCCGTGTGCGTCGCCTTTGGCCTGCAGAAAGGGGTCAAGGTGGCCAGTGACGTACGTAACTACCTGAGCATCATCGTTCTGGCGTGGGTCCTGATCATCGGTGCCACCAGCTTCACCGTTAACTACTTCACCGACTCCGTCGGGGTGCTGCTGATGAACGTCGGCCGCATGCTGTTCTACACCGATGCCGTCGGCAAGAGCGGCTTCCCGCAGGCCTGGACCGTGTTCTACTGGGCATGGTGGATCGTGTACGGCATCCAGATGTGTATCTTCCTGGCCCGTATCTCTAAAGGCCGTACCGTGCGCCAGCTGTGCCTGGGGATGGTCGGCGGTCTGACGGCGTCGACCTGGCTGCTGTGGACCATTCTGGGCAGCAACACCCTCTCTCTGATGAACAACAGCATGGTCGATCTGCCGAAGACCATCGAAACCCACGGCGTTGCCCGCGCCATCATCGAAACCTGGGCCGCGCTGCCGATGAGTACGGCGACCATGTGGGCGTTCTTCATCCTGTGCTTCATCGCCACCGTGACCCTGATCAACGCCTGCTCCTACACCCTGGCGATGTCGACCTGTAAAGAGGCCAGTGGCTATCAAGAGCCGCCGATTTGGGTACGCGTGGGCTGGTCCGTACTGGTCGGCATCATCGGCATCATCCTGTTGGCCCTGGGCGGACTGAAGCCGATTCAGACGGCGATCATCGCCGGCGGCTGCCCGCTGTTCTTTGTCAATATATTGATAACTATATCATTTTTGAAAGATGCCAAGTCCACGTACTGGAAATATTAAACCGTTAATTTGCCAAACAAGAGGTCTGACACATGGATTTTACACTGACTGACGAGCAGGAGCTGTTCGTTGCCGGGATTCGCGATCTGATGGCGCAGGAAAACTGGGAAGCCTACTTTGCCGAGTGCGATCGCAACAGCGAATACCCTGAACGTTTTGTTAAGGCACTGGCGGATATGGGCATCGACTCGCTGCTGCTGCCGGAGGATCAGGGCGGGCTGGACGCCGGGTTCGTCACCCTGGCCGCGGTCTGGATGGAGCTGGGCCGCCTGGGGGCGCCGACCTATGTGCTATACCAGCTGCCGGGCGGGTTTAACACCGTCCTGCGCGAGGGGACCGCGGAGCAGATCGACCGCATCATGGCCTTCCGCGGCACCGGCAAGCAAATGTGGAACTCCGCGATCACCGAGCCGGGCGCCGGCTCTGACGTGGGCAGCCTGCAGACCACCTATACGCGCAAGAACGGCAAGGTCTACCTCAACGGCAGCAAGTGCTTTATCACCAGCAGCGCCTACACCCCGTATCTGGTGGTGATGGCACGCGACGGCGCCTCGCCGGAGAAAGCGGTCTACTCCGAGTGGTTTGTCGATATGAGCCTGCCGGGCATTAAGGTCAACAAGCTGGAGAAGCTGGGCCTGCGCATGGACAGCTGCTGTGAGGTGGTATTCGACAACGTCGAGCTGGAGGAGAAGGATCTGTTCGGGCGCGAAGGCAATGGCTTCAACCGGGTGAAAGAGGAGTTCGATCATGAACGCTTCCTGGTGGCGCTGACCAACTATGGCACCGCGCTGTGCGCCTTCGAGGACGCCGCGCGCTACGCCAACCAGCGTGTGCAGTTCGGTGAAACCATCGGCCGCTTCCAGCTGATCCAGGAGAAGTTCGCCCACATGGCGATCAAGCTGAACTCCATGAAGAACATGCTGCTGGAGTCTGCCTGGCAGAGCGACAACGGCCTGATGACCTCCGGCGATGCGGCGATGTGTAAATACTTCTGCGCCAACGCCGCCTTTGAGGTCGTGGATACTGCCATGCAGGTATTGGGTGGGGTCGGGATCGCCGGCGATCACCGCATCACCCGCTTCTGGCGCGACCTGCGCGTGGACCGCGTTTCCGGCGGCTCCGACGAGATGCAGATCCTGACCCTGGGCCGCGCGGTGCTGAAACAGTATCGCTAAGGGCTGCAGACGGCCGCCGCGGCGACCGTCTGTCTGCCATGACACCCGGGGCTAATGTGCCCGGCCCCGGGTCCGCTGATTTTGTTAAGAAGGATCACGTTATGTCTGACCGTCTGTCCATGCCCAAGTTTGGCCCGCTCTCTGGCCTGCGCGTCGTGTTTTCCGGCATCGAGATCGCCGGTCCCTTTGCCGGACAAATGTTTGCCGAATGGGGCGCCGAAGTTATCTGGATCGAAAACGTCGCCTACGGGGATACGATCCGGGTACAGCCCAACTACCCCCAGCTGTCGCGCCGCAACCTGCACGCGCTGTCGCTGAATATTTTTAAGGATGAGGGACGCGAAGCATTCCTGCGCCTGATGGAGACCACCGATATTTTCATCGAGGCCAGCAAGGGCCCGGCCTTCGCCCGCCGCGGCATCACCGACGAGGTGCTGTGGGAGCGCAATAAAAAACTGGTGATCGCTCACCTGTCCGGCTTTGGCCAGTACGGCACGCCGGAGTACACCAACCTAGCCGCCTATAACACCATCGCCCAGGCGTTCAGCGGCTATCTTATCCAGAACGGCGATAAAGATCAGCCGATGCCGGCCTTCCCGTATACCGCCGACTACTTCTCCGGTATGACGGTGACCACCGCTGCCCTGGCCGCCCTGTACAAGGCACAGCAGACCGGCGTGGGCGAGAGCATCGACGTCGCCATGTATGAAGTGATGCTGCGCATGGGGCAGTACTTCATGATGGACTACTTCAACGGCGGCGAAATGTGTCCGCGCATGACCAAAGGCAAGGACCCCTACTACGCCGGCTGCGGCCTGTATCGGTGCAGCGACGGCTATATCGTGATGGAGCTGGTGGGGATCACCCAGATCCGTGAGATGTTCAACGATATCGGCCTGGCGCATCTGCTGGATACGCCGGAGGTGCCGGAGGGCACCCAGCTTATCCACCGCATCGAATGCCCGCACGGCGAGCTGGTAGAGGAGAAGCTGGACGCCTGGCTGGCGCAGCACACCATCGCCGAGGTGCAGGCCCGCTTTGCCGAGCTGAAGATCGCCTGCGCCAAGGTGCTGAACGTGGATGAGCTGGAAAGCAACCCGCAGTACGTGGCGCGCGAGTCGATCACCACCTGGAAGGCCGTTGATGGGCACACCTGCAAAGGCCCCAACGTGATGCCGAAGTTTAAACATCACCCGGGGCAGATTTGGCGCGGCATGCCGGAACACGGCATGGATACCGCGGCGATCCTGCACAGCATCGGCTATGACCAGACGGCGATCGACGCCCTGGTGGCGAAAGGACTGGCCAAGACCGGTCAGTAAGGCCGTACCGCCGTTGTCCGCGTAGACGGGCAACGGCATGGCACCATTCAACGGCGGTAGAGCATGGACATGATAGGGGAACGCCATCTGCGTCAGGCGTGGGACGATCTGGCGGCGATGCACGGTGGGAAAACGGCGCTGATCGTCGAAAATCTGCGGGGCGAGGCCAGAGACTACAGCTACGCCCGGCTGAACGAGGAGATCAATCGCACGGCCAACCTGTTTCTGACCCTGGGGATCGAAAAGGGCGACCGGGTGGCGCTGCACCTGAACAACTGCGCCGAGTTCATCTTCTGCTGGTTTGGCCTGACCAAGATCGGCGCCGTCGTGGTGCCGATCAACGCCAACCTGCTGCATGACGAGTGCGCGTTTATCATCCGCCAGTGCGCCGCCCGGCTGGTGGTGACCACGGGTGCCGCCGCGCCCGCCTATGCGTCGCTGCGCCGCGAGGCGGACGCGCCGCTGCAGGGGATTCTGCTGATCGATGCCGGGGCGTCCCCCGCGGCGGACGCCGATGGCATGAAGGATTTTCAACGCCTGAAGGATCAGCAGCCGGCGCAGTTGTTACACGCGCCGGCGCTCAGCGCGTTGGATACCGCCGAGATCCTGTTTACCTCCGGCACCACCTCGGCACCGAAGGGGGTGGTGATCACCCACTACAATCTGCTGTTCGCCGGCTATTACACCGCCTGGCAGTGCGCGCTGCGCGCGGATGATGTCTATCTGACGCCGATGCCCGCCTACCACATTGACTGCCAGTGCACCGTCGCCATGGCCGCCTTTAGCGTCGGGGCGACGCTGGTGCTGCTGGAGAAGTACAGCGCCCGGGCCTTCTGGGGGCAGGTCTGCAAGTACCGCGCCACGCTGACGGAGTGTATCCCACTGATGATCAAAACCCTGATGATGCAGCCGACGATGCCGTGGGAGCGCAGCCACTGCCTGCGCGAGGTGCTGTTTTATCTCAACCTCTCGACGGAGGAGAAAGAGGCCTTTCTGCAGCGCTTCGGCGTCCGTCTGCTGACCTCCTACGGCATGACGGAGACCATCGTCGGCCTGATTGGCGACCGGCCGGGCGACAAGCGGCGCTGGCCCTCTATTGGCCGGGTGGGCATGGGCTATGAGGCGGAGATCCGCAGCGCCGACGGCCATCCATTGACCGTCGGCGAGACCGGCGAGCTGTGGGTCCGGGGTATTCCTGGCAAGACCTTGTTTAAGGAGTATTACGGTCTGCCGCAGGAGACGGCGCGCGTGCTGACGCCCGACGGCTGGCTACGCACCGGCGACTACGCCTACTGCGATGACGAGGGCTACTTCTACTTTGTCGAACGCAGCTGCAACATGATCAAACGCTGCGGGGAGAATATCTCCTGCGTGGAGATTGAGAATATTCTGGCGACCCACCCCAAGATTATGGATGTGGCGGTGGTCGGCCTGAAAGACTCTATCCGCGATGAAGCGATCAAGGCGGTCGTGGTGCTGAGTCCCGGCGAACAGCTGAGCGAAGAGGCGTTCTTCGCCTTTTGCACCGCCCGGATGGCCAAGTTTAAGGTGCCCTCTTTTTTGGAGATCCGCGACAGTCTGCCGCGCAGCTGTTCGGGGAAAGTGATCAAAAAAAGTTTATGTTAAACCGCACCGGGGGGGGCCGGCGTACGCCGCCAGCCCTGTGGCTACGCGCCGGTGCGATCACCCTGTTGAATCGGAATGGAGTATGAGGATGAGCGAGTCATTACAGATAGCGCGCAACGGTGGAATTCTGGAAATTACGCTGAACCGCCCCAAGGCCAATGCCATCGATGCCAAGACCAGTCTGGCCATGGGGGAGGCGTTTATCGCTTTCCGCGACGATCCGACGCTGCGCGTCGCCATCATTACCGGCGCCGGCGAACGCTTTTTCTCCGCCGGCTGGGATCTGAAGGCGGCGGCGGAGGGCGAGGCGCCGGACGCCGACTTTGGCCCGGGGGGCTTCGCCGGTTTGACGGAGCTGTTCAACCTGGATAAGCCGGTGATCGCCGCGGTCAACGGCTACGCCTTTGGCGGCGGCTTTGAGCTGGCGCTGGCGGCAGACATGATCGTCTGTGCCGACAATGCCTGTTTCGCCCTGCCGGAGGCCAAGCTGGGGATCGTCCCGGACAGCGGCGGCATGCTGCGTCTGCCCAAGTGCATTCCGCCGGCGATCGCCAACGAGATGATGATGAGCGGGCGCCGTATGGAGGCCGAAGAGGCGCTGCGCTGGGGGATCGTTAATCAGGTGGTGCCGGGCGATCGACTGATGGCGACGGCGCGGGCGCTGGCCCAGCAGGTGGCGGAGAGCGCACCGCTGGCGCTGGCGGCGCTGAAGGAGACTGTCCGCGCCACCGCAGAGCTGTCCGTCGAGGAGGGCTATCGCCTGATCCGCAGCGGCGCCCTGAAGCACTATCCGGCCGTGTTGCATTCGGAGGATGCGCTTGAGGGGCCGCAGGCCTTTGCCGAAAAACGCGAGCCGGTATGGAAGGGGCGCTGAGCGGCGGGCGCCGGCGCGTGAAGCGCCCGCGTGACTGAGACCGTTGACGGAGGGCCTTCCCCTCCGTTTTTTTTGCCCTCATTCCCGACGCCGTCGGGATGAAGGGCATATCTCGCGCGTCGCTCTTTGCTATGACGAAATAACGCGGAGCTTTATTGCTTGCCTATTTATTGAATTAACTCCTCTCTGCTGAAATAGCATCATGCCAAAAAAATATTCTTTATCTGCCTTTCTCATTGCGCCGGCGATGTTTCCCGGGAGCATTATTGCAACGATGTGCTCCTCCGTCTTACCGGACCGTGTTGAACGGAAAAAGAACGGCAGTCCGGTGGGGACGTCGATGGCGCCGCGCTGCGCCAGATAAGCGCGGCTGATGGCTCCTCTCGCGCGGGTCGCCGCGGGCGGCGGCGTCACCGTTGTTATGACGATGTTTGCTGTTTGTATCGTTTGGCCGCTTTTTTCGGCGACCAGGGGCGCGTTCCGACAGAGGCCCTGACCTCTTTATTTTTGGTAATGTGACTAAGTCCAAAATTTGCGCTTTTACTTAGTACAAGAACACATAAATATAAGAAATTAAAACTACGTGAGCATTATATTCGCCAGTATGGAACTGCGGCCTGACGGGATGGCCAAGGATGACAATCGCACGATGAGGGGCTATGGATATGATCGGCAATGCCACGCTGAGGGACGTGTGGCAGGCGCGGGCGCGCCATCAGGGTGCGCAGTGCGCGCTGGTGTATGAGGATCTGGCCGGCGATACGCGGGAGTATAGCTATCGCCAGATGCACGATGAAATCATTAGGGCGGCTAACCTGTTCCTTTCGCTGGAGGTGCGCAAGGGCGATCGGGTCGCGCTGCAGATGCGCAACTGCCCCGAGTTTCTGTTCTGCTGGTTTGGTCTGTCCTGCATTGGCGCCGTCGCCGTACCGGTCAATACCGGCTATACCGAACAGGAGTGCGACTATCTGCTCGGCCGCTGCGGCGTCAGCCTGCTGGTCTGTCAGGCGGCGTTTTTACCGCTGTACCGGCGCCTGTCCCATCCCCTGCGCCACCGGGTTATCCTGCGCGAGGGCGAGGGCGAGGGCGAGGGCGAGGGCGAGGCGACGGGGACGATCGATTTTCAGCGCGCCTGCGCCGCCCAGCCGTGCCAGCTGCGGACGCGGGTGCCGCTCTGCGCGGACGATGTGGCAGAGATTCTGTTTACCTCCGGCACCACCTCCTGCCCCAAGGGGGTCGAGCTGACTCACGCCAACCTGCTGTTCGGCGGCCACTACACCGCCTGGCAGGGGCAGATGACGGCCCGCGATCGTTACCTGAGCTGTATGCCCAACTTTCATATCGACTTTCAGTGTAGCGCGGCGATGCCGATGCTGATGACCGGCGGTACGCTGATCCTGCTGGAGAAGTACAGCGCGCGCCGTTTCTGGCGCCAGGTTTGCCTGCACCGCGCCACCCTTAGCCACGCCATGCCACTGATCGTGCGCACTCTGATGCTGCAGTCGCCGCGTGCCTGGGAGCGCAACCACTGTCTGCGCGATCTGTTTTTCTACCTCAACATCACCGACGCCGAGAAGCAAACCTTTGAGCGGCGCTTTGGCGTGCGCCTGTTTAACTCTTACGGCATGACGGAGACGGTGGTGGGGGCGATCGGCGATACGCCGGGGCAGGAGCGGCGCTACCCCTCAATTGGGCGTCCCGGCATGGGATATCAGGCGCGGATCGTCGATGCGCAGGGCCATCCGCTGCCGCCGGGGCAGATTGGAGAGATCTGTATCCGCGGCGTCGCCGGACGCAGCCTGTTTAAAGGCTATTATGACGATCCGGCGGCAACCGCCCGCCTGCTGCGCGGAGATGGCTGGCTGCACAGCGGCGATACCGGCTATTGCGATGAGGAGGGATGGTTCTACTTTGTCGATCGGGCGGTCAATCTGATCAAGCGGTCGGGAGAGAATGTGGCCTCCAGCGAGGTGGAGGGGGTACTGGAGACCCATCCGGCGGTGTCAGAGGCGGCGGTTATCGGTGTGGCCGATCCGCTGCGCGATCAGGCGGTGAAGGCGATAGTGCAGCTGACGCCGGGGGCCGAGGTGCGCCCCGAAACGCTGATCGCCCACTGCGCAGCGCATCTGGCCGCCTTTAAGGTTCCCACGCTGCTGGAGTTTGTGGCGGAGTTTCCGCGCACCTGCTCCGGCAAGGTGGATAAGAAGCGGCTGCGGCTGAGGACGACGGTGTAGGAGGAGGAACGATGCCACAGGGAATGCAGGGCGCCCGCCGTCAGGCGGACGGCGATGAAGAGGAGCGCGCCGCGGACGGCGCGGTGCAGGGGCTGCTGGATCTGCGCTACGCCACCTGTCCGGCGTGCCAGCGGCGGATCCGCGCTCGGCTACACAGCGTGCTGAGCCGTTGTCATACCTGGTGCCCGTTTTGCCGTAAAAACGTACCGCTGTGCAACGGAGGCTGAGCCTGCTACAGATGGTTATAGGCGGTCTCGACCTTGAGCATGTAGCGCGGCGCCTGCGCCGCCGGATGATGACGGCGTACGTGCCAGTGAAAGGCCTCCGGCGTCAGGCTGTTAATCATGGCGATGGCGGTCTGGCGGTTGGCGGAAAAGGTGCGCAGCAGGGCTCCGGCGCCGTTGGCGTAGGCCACCTCGGTGGCGTAGCGGCGGGTCAGAGGATCGTTGATCCAGTAGAGCTGCTGGTTTTGTAGCGCGCTGAGGTAGGCGGCGCCCAGTCGGATGTTGGTGACCGGATCGTACAGGTCGTCGCTGTCCGGACAGCCGCGCCGGCCCTGGTAGCGATAGGCGTCGCAGCCGGCGCCGTCCGCCTTGATCTGCATGAGGCCGATGGCATTGGAGGGGCTGACGGCGCTGGGATTGTAGCTGGATTCGACCTGGATGATCGCCTTGATAAGCTTAGGATCCAGGTTGTACTGGGACGCCGCCGCCTGGATGATGCCGTCGTAGGCCTGAGGGTTATAGCTGGCCGCCGGGCGGTGGTGGCGGCTGGAGCAGCCGGCCATCAGCAGCAATAGCAGGCTGCCGCAAAGAAGAAAAATGCGCTGTGAGGTCTGAGTCATGAGGCTGTGTTCCGCAAGTGTACGCGTCACGCGGGGTCGACGCCCGCCGCGCTGGCCGTCTGTCGCCGCCCGATGAGGGCGCGTGCGCAGCGTGACCGGTGGCGGGATTGCCTGGCGTTTTCACGTATCGTCCGCCGCCGCCGCGGCCTGTTCTCCCTGTGACCGGGCGCCGGGCGGGGAGCCCGGTGGGCCGGATAGCGCGATCATAGCGTGAACGCCGCAGCAGATCACGGTGCGAATTGTAACTTTACTCAACTGGCGCTCAGGGTGATCCGGTCGTAGCCGCGCCAGCGGTAGTTGAGCAGCGACAGCAGCCAGAACAGGATGAAACCGCCGATGACCCAGAAGCCGGCGTTGCCCATCTTGTCATTGAGGCTGCCGATCATCTGCCAGAAGCCCCCCTGCAACTGCAGGCTATCGGCGATAAGCCCCAGCGCCTCCAGGCCACCGATGATCAGCGCCACGGCGACCGAGGCGGCGGTGATGGTCATGTTGTAGTACAGCTTGCGGATCGGGTGGGAAAAGGCCCAGCCGTAGGCGCCGACCATGACAAAGTTATCCAACGAATCCACCAGCGCCATACCGGCGGTAAACAGCGCCGGGAATACCATCAGCGACCACAGGGAGAGCCCGTGGGTCGCGGCGGAGGCTGAAATCCCCAGCAGGCCGACTTCGGTGGCGGTGTCAAATCCCAGGCCGAACAGGAATCCCACCAGGTACATGTGCCAGCTGCGGGTAACCAGACGGAAGGTGCGGTGGAACAGCCGGGTCATCAGCCCACCGGGCAAGGCATCATCCATCTGCAGGCTGTCGGTATCGGCTCCGGGGTGGGTGATCCGCCGGAATTGGCGCCAGACCCCCAATAGGATCAGCAGGTTCAGCAGCCCCATCGCCAGCAGGAACAGCGCCGATACGGCGGTACCGATCAGCCCGCCGTACTGATGTAGGGCATCGATGCGATCGCGAAACGCCATCGACGTCAGCACGATGGCCAGACAGGCCAGAATCACAATGGTGGAGTGGCCCAGGGAGAAGAAGGCGCCGACGCCGAGCGGTTTTTTCCCCTGCTGCATCAGCTTGCGGGTGACGGCATCGATGGCGGCGATATGGTCGGCGTCCACCGCGTGGCGCAGGCCAAAGCCGTAGGCCAGCAGCGCTGCGCTCATCATGACGGCGTGGTGGCGAAAGACGCAAAAGGCCCAGATCCAGGCGGCGAGGTTGGCTGCGATCAGCAGGGCCAGCAGCGCCAGCCCTCGTTGTTTGCTCGAGTACTCTGCCATGTGCTGTGTTCTCCCGTGGCGCCGACGGCGTCGATATGATGAGGGGAAGGCGGTGGGGAATGTTCGCAGACCGTCCGTTACGGGAGGGGAATGTATGATATTTTTGTAAAATTGTCATACCTCTAAACGTATAAGTTTGTTACGAACGGCGTGATAAATGTTACGCCAGCGGTGCCCCATGGCCAGCCGTCTATGGCATAGTGGACGTCATGCTCGGGGATATCCAGCGCCGCCCGCCGCCGCGGGTTTAGCACAGAGAGGAGTGAAGATGAAACAGATGACATTGGGCGTTGATGGCCCGCAGGTCTCCGCCATCGCGCTGGGCTGCATGCGCCTGACCGAGCTGGATGACCGCCAGGCCGCCAGCCTGATCGACCATGCGCTGGCGCTGGGGATCAACGCGTTCGATCACGCCGATATCTACGGCGGCGGGGAGTGCGAGCGCCGCTTTGCCCGCGCGGTCCGTCTGAACGGCGCGCAGCGGGAGGGGCTCTTTATTCAGTCCAAGTGCGGCATTCGCCGCGGCTACTATGATTTCTCCTTCCGCCATATTATGGCGTCGGTGGACGGTATCCTGCAGCGACTGCAGTGTGACTATCTGGATATGTTGCTGCTGCACCGTCCCGATGCGCTGGTGGAGCCGCAGGAGGTGGCCGAAGCGTTCGATCGCCTACAGGCGAGCGGCAAGGTCAGGGCCTTTGGGGTATCTAACCACGCGCCGCTGCAGATGGCGCTGCTGCAGAAGTTTCTGGCTCAGCCGCTGCGGGTGAACCAGATGCAGTTTGGCATCGCCCACTGCGGTATGGTGCGCAGCGGGATCAACGTCAATGTGCAGGGCGACGCCGCCGTCGATCGCGACGGCGATACGCTGAACTACTGTCGCCTGCATGACATTACCCTGCAGGCCTGGTCGCCGTTCCAGTTCGGCATGTTCAGCGGCGTGTTCCTGGATCATCCTGACTTTGCGCCGCTGAACCAGACGCTGGCGGCGATCGCCGCCCACCACGGCGCCAGTAAGACCACGCTGGCGACGGCCTGGATCCTGCGCCACCCGGCGCAGATGCAGGTGGTAGCCGGCAGCATGAATGCGGAGCGGCTGACGCAGATTGCGCAGGCGTGTGCGCTCAGCCTGAGTCGTGAGGAGTGGTATCAGATTTATCTGGCGGCGGGTAACCCGCTGCCGTAAGCGTGCGACCCGCCGCCGCGCGGTGGGTCTGCTCCGGCGAGGATGTCGTACGACGGCGGCCGGACCTATAGGATTTTGCTTGAATTCTCGGGTAACCCCGGCAAAGGGTCGCATTTATCCAGCAAGCTAATTATGATGACTGGCGTAAGAAGAAAAGGCCGGTGTATCGGGTGCCATGTGACGTGGTTAATGTATCGGCGATGTGCGGCGCGCTGCGCCGTACCGTCCGGGGGAAGGTGTAATGTCTGACTTGGAAGTACAGCTGCGTAATTCATTGGCAGCGCTGGACGATCTGAAATCAAGCTTTGAACAGCAGCGCCTGGCGTGGCAGCAGGAGTGTGAGGGCATGCAGCTGCAGCTGGCGCAGGCGCGTCAACGCGAGGCGGCCCTGCTGCAGCAGAGTGAGCAGCTGACCCGTAAGCTGGTCGATCTGGGCTCGCTGCCGGAGAACAATGGCCTGCTGCGCCAGTTCAAGATCGTGGGCAGCCATATCGAGGCGCTGGCGCGCGATGCGGCGGCGTTTAATGCGTATCTGGCCACGCTGGGCGCGCAGGGCTGCGACCGTCCCTGAGCGACGGGTCTCCATGCCGGACCGCGTCTGCGGTCGGCCCCTTTCCCCCGTTTCTTTCCTCTTTTTCCTCGCCTGCCGCGGTTAGCGGACTGAGAACAGTTGGTTTAACTCTGTTACATCTTGTTTTTGCGCCGTTAGCCATTTTTACGGTTAATAACCCTTGCTTACTGCAAGCGATGTTTCTTCGGCCGCCTGGGCGGTGCGGTATACAACATAAGAAGGTATTTATGGAAGGTATTAGTATTACCAAGCTTCTGGTCATTGCTGTGCTGATCGTATTGCTGTTTGGTACCAATAAGCTGCGTACGCTGGGGTCCGATCTCGGGGCGGCGCTGAAGGGGTTCAAAAAAGCGATGAACGACGAGACGCCGGCGGCCAAAAAAAGTGACGGCGCAGAGGCGGCGCCCCGGGTAGAGAATAAAGAATAATCCGGATATTCGGGGGGCTGGCCAAGGGGCCGCGCTCCGGAATCGGGGGAAGAAGGAACATCCCTAAGTTGTAACCAGTTTTGTCAACGGCAGTCTGGCAGGGCTGATCCGATCAGCCCTGCGCTGCGTTTGCGCGCGCTTACTTGACCTCCATGCCCTGAGCCTGCAGGTCGGCATGGTAAGAAGAGCGGACAAAGGGGCCGCAGGCGGCGTGGGTAAAGCCCATGGCCAGCGCCTCGGCCTTCATGTCGGCAAACTCCTCCGGGCTGACGTAGCGCTGCACCGGTAGATGGTGGCGGCTTGGCTGCAGGTATTGCCCCAGCGTCAGCATCGTGACGCCGTGCGCGCGCAGATCGCGCATCACTTCGATAATTTCCTGATTGGTCTCTCCTAGCCCTACCATCAGCCCTGACTTGGTCGGGATCTGCGGATGCTGTTGCTTGAACTGCTGCAGCAGACGCAGAGACCATTCATAGTTGGCGCCCGGGCGCACCTGGCGGTACAGCCGCGGAATGTTCTCCAGGTTGTGGTTGAACACGTCCGGCGGATTGTCCTGCAGCAGCGCCAGGGCGCGATCCATGCGGCCGCGGAAGTCCGGCACCAGGGTTTCGATGCGGATCTGCGGGCTTTTGGCGCGGATGGCGCGGATACAGTCGGCAAAGTGCTGGGCGCCGCCGTCGCGCAGATCGTCGCGGTCAACGGAGGTGATCACCAC
This sequence comes from Edwardsiella sp. EA181011, assembly GCF_000800725.1. NCBI lineage: Bacteria > Pseudomonadati > Pseudomonadota > Gammaproteobacteria > Enterobacterales > Hafniaceae > Edwardsiella > Edwardsiella sp. EA181011. Next base: position 1,637,302 of record NZ_CP011364.1, read on the forward strand.
GTAGCGCAACCCCATGTCGGCGATGGTCTGCGCCAGCTTTTCCGGTTCGTTGGCGTCGGGCGCCAGCGGGCGGCCGTGGGCCACGTCGCAGAACGGACAGCGGCGGGTGCAGATGGCACCCAGGATCATAAAGGTGGCGGTGCCGTGGTTGAAACACTCGGCCAGGTTGGGGCAGGAGGCCTCTTCGCACACGGAGTGCAGACCATTCTTGCGCATCGCCGCCTTGATACCCTGAATTCGGCTGGAATCGGCCGGCAGTTTGATCTTCATCCACTCCGGCTTGCGCAGCATCTGTTCACGCTCAACGGCGACGGACTTCACCGGGATCAGGGCCATCTTGTCTGCGTCGCGGTATTTCACGCCGCGTTCCATCTGAATTGGTTTACTCATAGTCTTGCGGATTCCACTGGCTGTGCTCAAGCCGGGTATAGCCGAGCAGTTGGGTAAAATGGTGCACCAGACGGGGCTGAACCTGCGTCAGGGTTACCCCCGGGCACAGGGCGCTGACCTGGGTCATCTGCAGGCCGGCGTAGCCACAGGGGTTAATGCGCTGGAAAGGGGAGAGATCCATGGCGACATTCAGCGCCAGGCCGTGGAACGAACACCCCTTGCGGATGCGCAGGCCGAGGGAGCAGATTTTCTGCCCGTCAACGTAGACGCCCGGCGCATCGGGGCGCGGATAGGCCTGAATATCCAGCTCTGACAGGGTGCGCACCACGCTCTCTTCAAGCCAACTGACCAGCTCGCGCACGCCGCGGTGGCCGCGGCGCAGATCGAGCAGGACGTACATCACCTGCTGTCCGGGGCCGTGATAGGTGACCTGGCCGCCGCGATCGCTCTGGATAACCGGAATATCGCCGGGATTGAGCAGATGCTCAGCCTTGCCGGCCTGCCCCTGGGTAAACACGGCGGGGTGCTCCACCAGCCACAGCTCGTCCGGCGTATCGGCGTCACGGCGATCGGTGAAGCGGTGCATGGCCTGCGAGACGGGGAGATAGGGCTGCAACCCCAGCTGACGCAGTATGAGGCTATCTTGTTGCAATGGCGTCATCTTTAGGTTAAAAAATTGGTAAGGCCATTATACCGACTGTCGCCCTGACTCACCAGTGCCGAATCGGCAAAAAAGCGCGGCCCGGTAGGCTATAACGCCATACCGGGCCGCGATAAATGCTGTATTTTAGTTAATTAACTGTGATTACAGAACCATGCGCACGATTTCAATGTTGCCCAGTTCTTCATACAGCGTCTCAACTTGCTCAATGTGGGTCGCATTGATGGTGATGGAAACGGAGTGGTAGTTCCCTTTGCTGCTCGGCTTAACCTGCGGGGTGTAGTCACCCGGCGCATGGCGCTGTACCACTTCAACAACCTGATCAACCAGCTCAGGCTGTGCCAGTCCCATGACTTTATAGGTAAACTCGCACGGGAATTCGAGCAGTTCATTCAGTTTGGTTTTCATGTGAGCTCCAGCGTATTGCACTATCTACAAATTATAACTCCCGCCGTAGCGGGAGTCTTGCTTACTGATCAAATGGGGCCGACGACGCCCTTTTCAAGGGGCTGGCCACAGATTAACCAAACCAGCGATGAAACAGCAGCTTGATATGATCGATCATCCGGCTGAAGAAACCACCCTCTTTCACTTCGTTCAGCACCACCAGCGGGCGCTGCTCGATGGTCTTGCCGTCCAGCTGGAAGTTGATCGTACCGACCACCTGATCCTTGGCCAGCGGGGCATCCAGCTCGTTACTGTTCAGCACATAGCTGGCCTTGAGATCTTTCATCCGTCCGCGCGGGATGGTCAGGTAGACGTCTTTATCGACTCCCAGCTGGGCGCGGTCGGTGTCACCGAACCAGACCGGCTCAGAGGCGAACTCACGCCCGGCCTTCAGCGGCGAGACGGTTTCAAAGAAGCGGAAGCCCCAGGTCAGCAGCTTCTTGCTCTCAGTCTCGCGTCCCTTAAAGGTGCGGCCGCCCATGACGGCGGAGATCAGGCGCATGTTGCCCTCGGTCGCCGAGGCCACCAGGTTATAGCCCGCAGAGGCGGTATGGCCGGTTTTGATGCCGTCCACGTTCATGCTGGTATCCCACAGCAGACCGTTACGGTTGGTCTGGCGGATGTTGTTATAGGTGAACTCTTTCTCTTTGTAGATGGCGTACTCATGGGGGACGTCGCGGATCAGCGCCTGGCCGATCAGCGCCATGTCGCGGGCGGAGCTGAACTGCCCCGGCGCGTCCAGGCCGTGTACCGTCTCAAAGTGGGTGTTCTGCAGACCCAGCGCCTTCACGTAGCTGTTCATCAGGCCGACGAAGGCGTCCTGGCTGCCGGCGACATAGTCGGCCATGGCGACGCAGGCATCGTTACCGGAGACCAGGTTGATCCCGCGGATCAGGTTCCCCACGGAGACCTGATCGCCCGGCTTGAGGAACATCAGCGAGGAGCCCTGGAACACCGGGTTGCCCGTCGCCCAGGCGTCTTTGCCGACGGTGACGACGTCATTCTCACCGAACTTGCCCGCGCGCATCGCCTGTCCGATGACGTAGCTGGTCATCATCTTGGTCAGCGAGGCCGGATTACGTCGCTCGTCGGCGTTGTGCTCCGCCAGCACCTTGCCGGAGTTGTAGTCGATCAGAATATAGGCTTCGGCATCGATTTGCGGCACGCCCGGGATCATGGTCTTCAGGTTAACGTCGTCGGCGCGGGCCGCACCGGTGAGCGCCACGGCCAGCAGACCGCCGGCGACAGCGTATTTCAGTGTTTGGGAAGCAACTTTGCGTTTCATGATGGGGACTACAACATCCGTGAATTAAACAGTGACAAACGAGCCACACTATAGCAGATGGTACGCTAAGGCATAGCGTGGCAATGGTTTTTTACACAATCAATATGTGTATAAGTGTTGCATGGCCCGCGACGGGCGGGCCAGCGTCAGCAGGCTCAGGGCGCCGTGGCAATGAACGACTGTTGCCCGGCCTCGCTGCTCAGCCGCTGCTGCAGCGCGCTGGCCTGCGCGCGGCTGGCAAACGGCCCCAGCTGGACGCGGTAGAGGGCGCCGTTTGCCTCGACTTTGCCGGGGACGCCGAAGCGTTGGCTCAGCTGCTGCTGCCACTGGGCGGCGCGCGAATGGCTGCTGACGGCGCCGACCTGCACCAGATAGTGGCCGCTGGCCGCGGCGTGGCTCGCGGCGGCCGGTGCTACCGCTGCGCTGGCGGGAGCCGGGGGGGCGACCGGGGCGGCGGCAACCGGGGCGTTCTCTTCCAGCACGCCGCTGCGCAGCGGCTGCGGTGCACCGAGGAAGCTACCGCTATGGCTGGCGGGGACGCTGACCGGCATGCTCTGCCCAGGCGCGGCCTCTGCCGTCGGCGCCAGGCTTGCCGGCGTCGGATTCTCGATGGCGCGGACCGTTGGCTGGCCCGCCGTGGCGGAGGGGCTGACGGTGAGCTGCGGGCTCTCCATGCCGATCGTCGGGCGGGCCGGCAGGGCATAGCTCTGCTTGGCGACCCGGGTGCCGATGGTGCCCGGCCCGGACAGGCTGCCGTCCGGCGCGACGTTGATAAAGTCGATGCGCACCTTGGTATGCTGGGTAATGTTCAGGCGGTTGGCGGCGGCGGTCGACAGATCGATGATGCGCCCCGGGGTATAGGGGCCGCGGTCGTTAATCCGCACCACGATGCGGCGGCCGTTGGCCAGGTTGGTTACCCGCACGTAGCTGGGGATCGGCAGCGTCGGGTGGGCGGCGCTCATCGCCTCCGGGTTGAACTGTTCACCGCTGGCGGTGACGTTGCCGCGGTTTTCTTCGCCGTAGCTGGCCGCCAGGCCTATCTGGGAGAAGTTGGACGGATCCTTGACGATGGTATAGCGCTGGCCGTTACGGCTGTAATCCTGATTGGCGCTGGGAATGGCGGGCTCATAGCGCGGTTCGGCGCCTGGGATCTCTTCGACCGGGCCGCTGTAGGCCGGCTGCGGCGGCGCCTGGATCACGCCGTCGTCGTTGGTGGAACAGCCTGCCAGGATCAGACAGGCCAGGCTCAGGCTGAGCCAGGATTTGTGCGCCATTCTCATCGCGACCTCTATAGATTCTTGGATAACATTTTGCGATGGGTATGGATCGACATCACGATGCCAAATCCGGCCATCAGTACGATCAGCGCCGAGCCGCCGTAGCTGACCAGAGGCAAAGGTACGCCAACCACCGGTAAAATGCCACTGACCATGCCGATATTAACGAAAACATAAACGAATAGAATCAACATTAAACCGCCGACCATCACCCGGCCGAAGGTGGTCTGGGCGCGGGCGGCGATATACAGTCCGCGCATGATGATCAGCAGGTACAGCGCCAGCAGCAGCAGTACGCCGAACAGCCCCAGCTCCTCGGCCAGCACGGCGAAGATAAAGTCGGTGTGGCGCTCCGGCAGGAACTCCAACTGCGACTGGGTGCCGTGTAGCCACCCCTTGCCGCTCAGGCCGCCGGAGCCGATGGCGATTTTTGACTGGATGATGTGGTAGCCGGCGCCCAGCGGGTCGCTCTCTGGATCGAGCAGCATCATCACCCGATCGCGCTGGTAATCGTGCATCAGGAAGAACCACAGCACCGGAATAAAGGCGGCCACCAGCAGCACCGCCAGCCCGATCAGGCGCCAGCTCATGCCCGCCAGGAACAGAATGAACAGCCCGGAGGCGGCGACCAGGATCGAGGTGCCCAGGTCCGGCTGGGCGGCGACCAGCAGGGTCGGCAGGAAGATCAGGATCAGTGCGATGCCGGTGTGCTTGAGCGACGGCGGGCAGACGTCGCGGTTGATAAAGCGGGCCACCATCAGCGGTACGGCGATTTTGGCGATCTCCGACGGCTGAAAGCGCACGAAGCCCAGGTCAAGCCAGCGCTGGGCCCCTTTACTGATCTGGCCGAAGGCGTCCACCAGGATCAGCAGGATGACGCAGAGGATGTACAGATAGGGCGCCCAGTGTTCGTAGACGCGCGGCGGGATCTGCGCCATGACGATCATGACCAGCAGGCCCATGACGATTTGGCCGATCTTGCGCTCCATCATGCCGACATCCTGGCCGCTGGCGCTCCACATGACGACGGCGCTGTAGACCAGCACCGCCAGAATGCAGAGCAGGAAGGGCAGGTCGATATGCATCTTGGCCCAGATTGAGCGTTTTTGTTGATTCTCAGTCATGGTGAATCCGTATGCCTGTCAGTCGCCCTCCACGCCGGGTGGCGTGGGGGCTGCATTGGGAAGCTGGGTATTGTTGTCGCCCAGCATGATGTGATCCAGGATCTGGCGCATGATGGTGCCCACCGCCGGGCCGGCGCCGCCGTTCTCCAGAATGATGGCCACCGACACCTGCGGGTTGTCATAGGGGGCGAAGGCGGTCATCAGCTTATGGTCGCGCAGATGCTCGGCGATGGTATGCGCGTTGTAGGTCTCGTAGCCGAAGACCTGGGCGGTACCGGACTTGGCGGCGATTTTATACGGGGCGCTGCCAAAATACTTGTAGCCGGTGCCGTTGGGCCGGTTGGCCACGCCGAACATGCCATCTTTGGCGATCTCCCAGAAGCCGGAGTGAATATCGCCTATCTGCTGGCTCTCCTGCTGGCGGAACGGCACCAGCTGACCGTTGATGCGGGTGCTCATCAGCAGGTGTGGCACCTTGACGTTGCCGTCGTTGATCAGGGTGTTGAGCGCCTTGGCCATCTGGATCGGCGTCGCGGTCCAGTAGCCCTGGCCGATGCCGACCGGGATAGTGTCACCCTGATACCAGGGTTTCTTGTAGCGCTTGAGCTTCCATTCGCGGGTCGGCATCAGGCCGGAGCGCTCCTCGGACAGATCGATACCGGTATACTGGCCATAGCCGAACTTGGACAGCCACTCGCTCAGGCGGTCGATCCCCATGTCATAGGCCACCTGGTAGAAGAAGGTGTCTGCCGACTCCTCCAACGCCTTGGTGACGCTCAGCCGCCCATGGCCCCACTTCTTCCAGTCGCGAAAGCGCTTCTCTGATCCGGGCAGCTGCCACCAGCCGGGGTCGAAGAGGGTGGTATTGCGGGAGATCACGCCGGCGCTGAGCGCCGAGACCGCGACGTAGGGTTTGACCGTCGAAGCGGGAGGATAGACCCCCTGGGTGGCGCGGTTGATCAGCGGCCGGTTGGGGTCGTTGAGCAGGCCGCGGTAATCCTTGCCGGAGATGCCGTCGACGAATAGGTTAGGGTCGTAGCTGGGGGTGGAGACCAGCGCCAGGATCCCGCCGCTGCGCGGATCGCTGACCACCACGGCGGCGCGGCTGCCGACCAGCAGCTGCTCGATATAGCGCTGCAGGTTGAGATCCAGCGTCAGGTAGATATCTTTACCCGCCTGGGGCGGCTGCTCGTGCAGCTGGCGGATCACCCGCCCGCGGTTGTTGACCTCCACCTCTTCATAGCCGGTTTTGCCGTGCAGCACATCCTCATAGTAACGTTCGATGCCCAGCTTGCCGATGTCGTGGGTGGCGGCGTAGTTGGCCAGCTTCCCCTCTTTATCCAGACGCTCGACGTCTTTGTCGTTGATCTTGGAGACATAGCCGATGACGTGGGTCAGGGCGGAGCCGTAGGGGTAGTAGCGACGCTGGTAGCCCTTGACCTCAAAGCCGGGGAAGCGGAACTGGTTGACGGCAAAGCGGGCCACCTGCACCTCGCTGAGGGCGGTCTTCAGCGGAATCGAGGTGAAGCGCCGCGAGCGCTTGCGCTCCTTCTGGAAGCTGTCGAGATCCTCGTCGGTCAGATCGACGATCGGGCGTAGCGCATCGAGCTGCGCTGTCATTCCGTCGACCTTTTCGGGGATCACCTCCAACTGGTAGATGGTGCGGTTAAACGCCAGCGGGGTGCCGTTGCGATCGTAGATCATGCCGCGGCTGGGGGCGATGGGCACCAACTTGATGCGGTTTTCGTTAGAGCGCGTCCTGTAGTCTTCAAAACGCAGAATTTGCAGGTGGTACAGATTGGCGAGCAGTACGCCGGTCAGCAGCAGTACGCCGACGAAGGCGAACAGCGCACGACGGATGAACAGGGCGGACTCTGCCGAATAGTCACGAAAGGGGTTACGATCTAGTTTCATTCCGTTCCGTCATGCTCAGGCGTACTGCCGGGATTAACATCATTGCCGGCGTGGCCGGCAGGCGATTACTCACGATGATAAGGGTGATTGGCCGTAATGCTCCAGGCCCGGTAGAGGCTTTCGGCCACCAGCACGCGCACCAGCGGGTGCGGCAGGGTCAGGGGCGACAGAGACCAGCTCTGTTCGGCGGCGGCCTTGCAGGCGGGCGCCAGCCCCTCGGGACCGCCGATCAGCAGGCTGACGTCGCGCCCGTCCTGCTTCCAGCGCTCCAGCTGTCCGGCCAGCGTCGGGGTATCCCAGGGTTTGCCGGTAATATCCAGGGTGACAATGCGGTTGCCTTTGCCGACCGCGGCCAGCATCAGCTCGCCTTCTCGCTCCAGAATGCGGCGAATATCGGCATTCTTACCGCGTTTCCCGGCCGGAACCTCGGTCAGTTCAAACGGCATATCCTTGGGAAAGCGCTTAATATAGTCGAGAAAACCGGTTTGTACCCAGTCGGGCATTTTGGTGCCGACCGCCACCAGCTGCAGTTTCACCGCATCAGCTCCACAGCTTTTCCAGTTCGTACAGACGACGGCTCTCTTCCTGCATCACGTGCACGATGACGTCGCCGAGATCGACCACCACCCATTCGGCGCCGTTCTGGCCCTCTACGCCCAGCGGCAGCAGGCCGGCGGCGCGCGACGACTGTACCACGTGGTCGGCAATGGAGATCACGTGGCGGCTGGAGGTGCCGGTGCAGATGATCATGCAGTCAGTAATGCTGGATTTGCCGCAGACGTCGATGGCGACGATATCCTGGCCCTTCAGATCATCGATCTTATCAATAACGAAATCTTGGAGTGCTTTACCTTGCAAAGGTTCCCCCTCATCAATAGGTCTTAAATTTATGCTGTTATATCAAGCATGACTCCCCACGCGGCGCCCGATGCGCCCCGCGAGGGGCGCACGCCGGCGAGCGGGGCGAGAATACGTTGCTGCGGAGGATATCAGCCTGCAAATCCCTGTCAATCACCGAAGGGGCGAAAGGGGACGCTTCAGCGGTAGAGCCCCTGCAGCTCGATATAGCGTTGTACCGCGCGCGGCAGCAGATCGTCGCAGCTGATCCCTAGATGGCGGCGCTGGCGGATGTCGGTGGCCGAGACCGACAGCAGCGGCGTGTTGGCCAGATAGATACAGCCGTGGGGCCGGCGGTGCAGACGCTGAACGTCGCGGGTGCGGTGCTGCTCCAGCCAGTCCTGCAGCGCCGGGGTGTCCAGCCGGTCGGGATAGCCGGGGCGGGCGCAGACCAGCAGGTGGCAGCAGCGCAGAATGTCCTGCCAGCGCTGCCATCTGTGCAGGGTCAGCAGGGAGTCCTGGCCGATGATAAAGGCCAGCGCTCTCCGTGGGCCCAGCTCGGCGCGCAGCGCCTCCAGGGTGTCGATGGTGTAGGAGGGGCTGGCGCGGCGCAGCTCGCGATCGTCGACGGAGAACAGCGGATCGTCGGCGATGGCCAGACGCACCATCTCCAGGCGCTGGGCGGCGCAGGCCTCCGGCTGCGGCCGGTGCGGGGGAACGTGGTTGGGCAGCAGGGTGATGTGGCCGAGCCCTACCTCCTGCGCCAGCGCCGCGACCGGCTTGAGGTGGCCATAATGAATGGGATCGAAGGTGCCGCCGAACAGCGCCAGTAGGGACGGCGCCGCCGGCTGGGATTCACTCGGCATGCAGCATACTCTCCGGCAGCATCTTGCCGCACAGTAGTAGGGTCAGGGACTCCAGCTGGGGCCATACGGATTGGCCGAAATCCTGTTTGATTATCTGTTCGCACTGGCTCAGCAGCGCCACGGCCTGGTGCAGCTGGGTCAGCGAGAGGGTTTGCAGCGCCTGGGTCAGCAGCGGGCGGCGGTTTTGCCACACCTTATGCTTATCGAACAGCGTACGCAGGGGCGTCTGCGCCGCGCCCTCCTTGAGCTGCAGCAGCAGCAGCAGCTCGCGCTGTACGGTGCGCACCAGCACCACCGGCTCGCAGCCCTCCTGGCGCAGCTGGTTCAGTATATGCCAGGCGCGCTTGCCGCGCGCCGCTAAGCAGGCGTCCAGCCAGTGGAACGGCGAGAAGTGGGCGGCATCGTTGACCGCCTGTTCGACGCGCGGCAGGGTCAGCCGTCCGTCGGGGTAGAGCAGAGAGAGTCGCCCCAGCGCCTGGGAGAGCGCCAGCAGGTTGCCCTCGTAGCAGTAACAGAGCAGCTGTAGCGCCGCGTCGTCGAGCTGCAGCTGCATCTGGCGCGCGCGGTTGGCGACCCAGCGCGGCAGCTGGGTCTGCTCCGGTGTCTGGCAGCTGACCAGGGTGGCCTGCGGGCTGAGCAGTTTATACCAGGCCGCGTTTTCCTGGGTGCGGGTCAGGCGCGGGCCGCGCAGCAGCAGCAGCAGATCCGGGTGGAGCAGGGCGGCAAGCTGGCTCAGACGTTCGCCCATCGCCGCATTGACGCCGTTGTCCGGCAGGGTCAGGGTCAGGATTTGGCGGCTGGCGAACAGGCTCATCGACTGGGACTGGCTGAACAGCGCATCCCAGTCGGTGTGGGGATCGAGGGTGACGCTGAACTGCTCGTCAAACCCGTGGGCGCGGGCGCGCTGGCGGATCAGATCCAGGCTCTCCTGGATCAGCAGCGGCTCGTTGCCCAGAATGAAGTAGCAGGCGCGCAGCCCATCCTGCAGCTGTGCGCCGAGCTGTTCGGGGTAAATCCGGCTCATTTCACCGGCTGTCCGGCCTGCGCGGCCGGTGCAGCGATAACGCCGGTGTTGACCCGGTCAAAGTCGTTGCTGCCCTGTACCTTGGGCGCGCTGACGTCGCTGCTCATCCGGCGGTCGTTGTTTTGCAGCTCGGCGGCCTGAATGCTCATCAGCTTACGCACCAGCTGCTGCGCGGCCTGTCGATACATCTCCTGTATCAGCATCGCTTGTTCGGCATCCTTGGCCAGCGCGGCCAGCGGGTTGTCGAAGAAGCTGCGGTAGACGCGCACCGTCAGCGGATAGAGATCGTGGCCGCGCACCAGCACCTGAGCGCTGACGGTCATCACCATTTGGTACTCCGCCGTGACCCCGTCTTTAAAGATAGAGACGGTGTCCTGGCTCTGGGTGACGCCGAGCAGCCGCAGGGAGGGTAGCGGCGTGGCCGCCTTGTCCGCGCCCGCGCTGGCGACGCTACCCTGCGGCGGCAGGCTCTGCGCATCGACGATGGTGACATTGTTCAGGCGCAGCTGCTCGCGCACCGCGCGGGTGAAGGGGCCATACGGGTCGTTGCTGTCGAGGATCAGCTGATGAAACTCGCTGGGAACCTGCGCGCTGCCGCGCAGGTGGAATCCGCATCCGGCGGTGACCAGCACCGCCAATCCCAGCAACAGCGCAGTAATACGGTGTTGCACACGTCCTCCTAGGCTCACCCGACAACCAGGTTGAGCAGTTTGCCCGGCACAAAGATCACCTTGCGTACGGTGACCCCGTCGAGGTACTTGGCGACCAGCGGCTCCTGCGCCGCCAGCGCGCGCACCTGCTCCTCGCTGGCGTCGGCGGCAACGGTGATCTTACCGCGTACCTTGCCGTTGACCTGCACCACGATCAGCTTGCTGTCTTCGACCATCGCCGCGTTATCGGCGACCGGCCACGGCGCGACGTCGATGTCGCCGGTGCCACCCAGCGCGTGCCACAGGGTGAAGCAGACGTGCGGGGTAAACGGATACAGCATGCGCACCACGGCCAGCAGGGCCTCCTGCATCAGGGCGCGATCCTGCTCGCTCTCCTGCGGGGCACGGGTCAGCTTGTTCATCAGCTCCATCACGGCGGCGATGGCGGTGTTGAAGGTCTGGCGGCGGCCAATGTCGTCGCTCACCTTGGCGATAGTCTTGTGCAGATCGCGGCGCAGGGCTTTCTGGTCATCGTTCAGCGCCGTCAGGTCGAGCGCAGCGGCCGGCCCTTTCTGCTGGTGATCGAAGGCCAGTTTCCAGACGCGTTTCAGGAAACGGTTGGCCCCCTCGACGCCGGACTCCTGCCACTCCAGGGTCATCTCCGCCGGGGAGGCGAACATCATGAACAGGCGGACGGTGTCGGCGCCATAGCGCTCCACCATTACCTGAGGATCGATGCCGTTGTTCTTCGACTTGGACATCTTGCTCATGCCGGCGTAGACCAGCTCGCGGCCGTCGCGATCGGTCGCCTGGGTGATGCGGCCCTTGTCGTCACGCTCGACGGTGACATCCACCGGCGAGACCCAGTTACGCTCGCCGTTGGCGCCGGTGTAGTAGAAGGCGTCCGCCAGCACCATGCCCTGGCACAGCAGGCGCTTGGCCGGCTCGTCGGAGTCCACCAGACCCGCGTCGCGCATCAGCTTATGGAAGAAGCGGAAGTACATCAGGTGCATGATGGCGTGTTCGATGCCGCCGACGTACTGATCGACCGGCAGCCAGTAGTTGGCGGCCTGCGGATCCAGCATCCCCTGGTCGTACTGCGGGCAGGTGTAGCGCGCGTAGTACCAGGAGGACTCCATGAAGGTGTCGAAGGTGTCGGTCTCGCGCAGCGCCGGATGACCGTTAACGGTGGTCTTCGCCCAGGCCGGGTCGGCCTTGAGCGGGCTGGTGATGCCGTTCATGACCACGTCCTCCGGCAGGATCACCGGCAGTTGGTCTTCCGGCGTTGGGATCACGCTGCCGTCTTCCAAGGTCACCATCGGGATCGGGGCGCCCCAGTAGCGCTGGCGGGAAACCCCCCAGTCGCGCAGGCGGTAGTTGACCTTGCGCTCGCCGACGCCGGCAGCGATCAGGCGGTTGGCGACGGCGTCGAAGGCGGCGCTGAAGTCCAGACCATCAAATTCGCCGGAGTTGAACAGCACGCCTTTGTCGGTCATGGCGGCGGCGCTGATGTCCGGCGCCTGACCGTCGGCGGTCAGGATCACCGGCTTCATCGGCAGGTGGTACTTGGCGGCGAACTCCCAGTCGCGCTGGTCGTGGGCCGGAACGGACATCACCGCGCCGGTGCCGTAGTCCATCAGCACAAAGTTGGCGACCCAGATAGGCAGACGCTCACCGCTGAGCGGGTGGATGGCGTACAGGCCGGTGGCCATGCCTTTCTTCTCCATGGTCGCCATGTCGGCCTCGGCAACCTTGGTGTTCTTGCACTCGTCGATGAACTGCGCCAGCGCCGGGTTGTCGGTGGCGGCCTGCTGGGCCAGCGGGTGCGCGGCGGCGATGGCCAGGTAGCTGACGCCCATGAAGGTGTCCGGGCGGGTGGTGTAGACGGCGAAGGTGTCATCGCGATCGGCGACGCAGAAGGTGATCTCTACCCCTTCAGAGCGGCCGATCCAGTTGCGCTGCATGGTCTTAACCTGCTCCGGCCAGTCTTCCAGCTTGTCGAGGTCGTTGAGCAGCTGATCGGCGTAGTCGGTGATCTTGATAAACCACTGCGGGATCTCTTTGCGCTCGACCTTGGAGTCGCAGCGCCAGCAGCAGCCGTCGATGACCTGCTCGTTGGCCAGCACGGTTTGATCGTTCGGACACCAGTTGACCGCAGAGGTCTTCTTATAGACCAGACCCTTTTCATACAGCTTGGTGAAGAACCACTGCTCCCAGCGGTAGTAGTCCGGCTTACAGGTGGCGATTTCGCGGCTCCAGTCGTAGCCGAAGCCCAGCAGCTTCAGCTGGTTCTTCATGTAATCGATGTTGGCATAGGTCCAGGGGGCCGGCGCGGTGTTGTTCTTCACCGCCGCGCCTTCCGCCGGCAGGCCGAAGGCGTCCCAGCCGATGGGCTGCAGCACGTTTTTGCCCAGCATACGCTGGTAACGGGAAATCACATCACCGATGGTGTAGTTACGGACGTGGCCCATATGCAGTCGGCCGGAGGGATACGGCAGCATGGAGAGGCAATAATATTTCTCTTTGCTGTCATCTTCGGTGACCTGGAAGGTTTTCTGTTCATCCCAGTGGCGCTGGACGTGGGATTCAATGTCCTCTGGACGATATTGCTCTTGCATGGCAGCTGGAAGTCCTGTTAGTAAAACAGCTACACCTGTAGCCTGATATGTGATGGTGATCGGCATAGGATAGCCGATAAGCGTCGCGGGCAACAACCGCCGAGCGCGCCGGCGGTGAATTCTTTCCCCCGTCGGCTTACCCCGGGTGCCGTTTTGTTACATACGCTACGTGAAGATCACAGTCTGTCAATGAATTACGGCTAAAATATAACGGGGATAGCGCTTATCCGCGCGCGGTGAGCGGGATCTCGAGCGTCCTGATATGCGCTATATGCAGTTTTCACGCGGGCCACCGCAGGGGGCCGGCCAGAGATGTTCTGACGCGGTGCTGAACGGAGGTAGGAGATGAGCAAGGTAACGCACTATTATCAGCTGTGGCTGGCGGCGTTGACCGAACGCCTAGAGAAGGGGGAGCGCGATATCGATGCGCTGCTGGAGAGCGCGGAGCAGCAGCTCCGGCACGCCAGCGATCTGAGCGAGGCCGATATTGAACAGATCCGTCAGGCGATGCGCCGCGATCTGGAGGAGTTTGCCCGCGCCTATCAGGATAGCCGCGATGAGATGGAAGACAGCGTGTTTATGCGCGTCATCAAGGAGAGCCTGTGGCAGGAGCTGGCCGATATTACCGACAAAACCCAGCTGGAGTGGCGCGAGGTGCTGCAGGATGTGAACCACCACGGCGTTTATCACAGCGGCGAGGTGGTTGGCCTGGGGCACCTGGTGTGCGAGAAGTGCCACTTTAACCTGGATGTGTATACCCCGGAGATCCTGCCGCGCTGTCCGCGCTGCGGCCACGATCAGTTTCACCGCCGTCCCTTCCGCCCCTGAGGGCGGCGGCATCGTGACTCACCGTCCCGCGCTACGCCGCATAGCGCCGTAGCGCGGCGATCAGTAATTCGACAAAGGCCGGGCGGTCGATGGTCAACAGTACCTCGCAGTTGGCGTCACGCCCCGTCAGCCGATCGCGATCGACCAGCGTCATCCCCGTCGTATAGCGTCCCTGCGTCTCGACCCCCACCCAATAACGCTCGCTGCTGAACAGCTGCGGCGCTAGCAGCCAGGCGATGGTGCAGGGATCGTGCATGGCCGCCCCGGGCAAGCGGTTTGGTCCGTTGAGGTAGATGGGCAGATAGAAGTCGAGCATCTCGGCCACCGCGTACGCTACCGGGTTGGCGAGGGCGCGGATCCGCTCGATCTCCTCTGGCAGCACCAGGGCCTGGTGTGTCATATGCAGTCCCGCCATCACCAGCGGCACCCCGGACTGCATGACGATCTCCGCCGCGTGGGGATCGACTAGGATGTTGAACTCGGCGCAGGGGGTGGCGTTCCCCGCGTTCATGCCTCCGCCCATGAAGACGATCTGCGCCAGGCGAGAGGCCAGCTGTGGGTAGCTGCGCAGCAGCAGGGCGGCATTGGTCATCGGGCCGGTGACCACCAGGGTGACCGGCTCGGGGCTGGCCTGCAGCACCTCGGCCATTAGGGCTAGCGCCCCGCGCGCATCCGCCTGCCGCGTAGCCTCGGGCAACTGGGTATGCCCCATCCCGGTGCTGCCATGCACCTCCTCGGCAATGCGCAGCGGGAGGATGAGGGGCTGGGCAGCGCCACCGGCCAGCGGAATATCGTTGCGTCCCATCAGGGTCAGCAGGCGCAGGGCATTGCTGCGGGTTTTCTCCGGGGTCTGGTTGCCGGCGCTAGTGGTCACGGCCAGCACCTCCAGCTGCGGCGCCTGCAGCGCCATCGCCAGGGCGATAGCATCATCCAGGCCGGGATCGCAGTCGATGATCAGCGGTCGTTTCATCGTGTTTCCTCCGTGAAGTCGCCATAAGCCGCGGCGATCCGCTCGGCCAGCAGATCGACGAAGGCCTGGCGATCGATATCGGTCAGTAAGGTGGTGTTGGCGGGCAGGCCGTTCAGGCCGAGGCGATCCACCACCGTCATGCCGTCGCTGTATTGCCCTGCAGTCTCTACGCCAACCCAGCAGTCATGCTGGGTGAACATCTGCGGGCGTAACAGCCAGGCGATGGTGCAGGGGTCGTGCAGCGGCGCCCCCTGGAAACCCCACTTCTCTTGGCGGTGATAGCGCATGAAAAAGTCGAGCAGCTCGGCGACGGTGCGCGCCACCGGGTTGCCGATGTCGCGTAGGCGTTCGATATCGGCGTCGAGGATCTGCGCCCGGTGGGTCACATCCAGGCCGGCCATCACGATGGGCACCCCGCTCTGGAATACCATCTCGGCGGCTTCGGGATCGACGTAGATATTGAACTCCGCCGCCGGCGTCCAGTTCCCCGCGCCGGCGCTGCCGCCCATGATGACGATGCGCTCAATGCGCGGCTTCAGCTCCGGGTGGGCGGCCAGCAGCAGCGCCACGTTGGTCAGCGGGCCGGTGGCGACCAGGGTGACCGGCTGCGGCGCATCGCGCAGCACCTGGGCCATCAGCGCCAGCGCACCGCCGTCGCGAGGGGCAAAGCCCGGCTCCGGCAGACGGGGGCCGTCGAGGCCGCTTTCGCCGTGGACGCTGTCGGCGATGATCAGCTCGCGCATCAGCGGTTTGGCGGCGCCGCCGGCCACCGGGATATCGCTGCGGCGCAGCAGGGTGAGAATACGCAGGGCGTTGCGCAGGGTTTTTTCCGGGGTTTGGTTGCCGGCGCTGGTGGTGACGGCGCGCACCTCCAGCTCCGGGCTGGCCAGCGCTAGGATCAGGGCGATGGCATCGTCGTGGCCGGGATCGCAGTCGATAATCAGGGGGAATGCCATGAAACGCTCCAGGTAATTGACGGACTCATCCTGGCACCATACCCCTGCGATGGGCGGACGAACAGCCGCCGGACGGCAAAGCGTGAGGCGGGGCGCACTCCTGCCATCGGCGGGCGGCGAGGTCGCCTAATGGATGATCTTGGCCAGAAAATCGCGCGCCCGCGCCGAGTGGGGCTGGGTGAAGAAGGCATCTTTCTCGCGATCTTCGACGATGTGTCCCTCATCCATAAAGATCACCCGATTGGCCACCTTGCGGGCGAATCCCATCTCATGGGTGACCACCATCATGGTCATCCCCTCGCTTGCCAGGGAGACCATCACGTCCAGCACCTCGTTGATCATCTCCGGATCGAGGGCCGATGTCGGCTCATCGAACAGCATTGCCACCGGGTCCATGCACAGCGCCCGGGCGATGGCGACGCGCTGCTGCTGGCCGCCGGAGAGCTGAGCGGGAAACTTGGCGGCGTGCGCCGCCAGGCCGACGCGATCCAGCAACGCCTGCCCCTTGCTGGCCGCCAGCGGCGCGGCGCGCCCGAGCACCTTGACCTGGGCCAGGGTCAGGTTATCGATGATCGACAGGTGCGGAAACAGCTCGAAGTGCTGGAACACCATGCCGACCCGCGAGCGCAGGCGCGCCAGATCGGTGCGGCGATCGTGCACCGCGGTGCCGTTGACGCAGATCTGCCCCTGCTGGATCGGCTCCAGCCCGTTGACGGTCTTGATCAGGGTCGATTTGCCGGAGCCGGAGGGGCCGCAGACCACCACCACCTCGCCTTTGTCGACGTGGGTGCTGCAGTCGCTCAGCACTTGAAACTGTCCATACCATTTACTGACCCGTTGCAGGGAGATCATAGGGCGCTCCTTTTCTTGAGATGGCTGACCAGCAGCGAGGCGCTGAGGCTGATGATGAAGTAGACGGCGCCGGCAAACAGGATCATCTCCAGCTGGGTGCCGTCGCGCTCGCCGATAGTGGAGGCGGTGCGGAAGAAGTCCGCCAGGCTCAGTACGTAAACCAGCGAGGTATCCTGGAACAGGACGATGCCCTGGGTGAGCAGCAGCGGCACCATGGCGCGGAACGCCTGCGGCAGCACCACCAGGTATAGGGACTGCCACGGGGTCATTCCCAGGGCCAGCGCGGCGGCGTTCTGCCCGCGGGCGACGCTTTTGATGCCGGCGCGGATGATCTCGGAATAGTAGGCGGCCTCGAACAGCGCAAAGGCCACCATCGCCGAGATCAGGCGGATATCGCTCTGGGGCGATAGGCCGAGAAAGCGCTGCAGCAGGCTGGGCACCACCAGATAGAACCACAGCAGCACCATCACCAGCGGTACCGAGCGGAACAGATTGACATACAGGGCGGCTAGCCAGGCGAGGGGCTTCCAGCGCGACAGCCGCATCACCGCCAGCAGGGTACCCCACAGAATGCCGACCACCACCGCCGTCAGCGTTATCTTTAGCGTGATCACCATGCCGTCCAGCAGATAGGGCAGGCTGGGGGGATGGAGCTCCAGTCGAATGCGTACATTAGCGGCTCCCCATGCTGCCCGGCAGCTGCAGCCGCCGCTCCAGCAGGTGCATGGCCAGCATCAGCAGGCCGTTGATGGCGATATAGGCCAGGGTGATGGCGGTGAAGGATTCATAGGCATGCGCCGAGTAGTCCAGCAGTTTGCCGGCCTGGGCGGCCATCTCCATCAGCCCGATAGTGGAGGCGATGGCCGAATTCTTGACCAGATTGAGCATCTCAGAGGTCAGCGGCGGCACGATCACCCGATAGGCGTTGGGCAGCAGGACATAGCGGTAGGTCTGCGGCAGGGTGAAGCCCATGGCCAGTCCAGCATGCCTCTGCCCGGCCGGCAGAGACTGAATGGCGGCGCGCACCTGCTCGCAGACCCGGGCGGCGGTAAACAGTCCCAGGCACAGCAGCGAGGAGACAAAAAACTGGATCGACGGATCCAGCTCGCCTTTGAACCAGTTGCCCCAGTCGGCCGGCAACAGCTCCGGCACCACCAGATACCAGGTAAAAAACTGGACGATCAGCGGGACGTTGCGGAACAGCTCGACATAGATCGCGCCAATCATGGCCAGCGGGCGGCTGGGCAGGGTGCGCAGGATCCCCAGCAGCGAGCCGAGGAGAAAGGCGATGACCCAGGCCGCCAGCGACAGGGCGACGGTGACCTGCATGCCGGACCAAATCCAGCCTAGGTAGGTGGTGCCGCCGAAGGGGGCCGGCTGCAGAAAGATGCCCCAGTTCCAATCGATAGACATAGGTGACTCCGGTTAGCCGGCGCCCCGCTGGGAGGGGAGCGCCGTAGACGCACGCACCATCGCGCGGGCGTGCGGTCCGCGCGATGGGCTGGCGCCGGGCTGATTATTCGGCGATGCGATCGTTGGGGGCGGCGAACAGCGTCTTCATCTCATCGGAGAGGGCGAACTGCAGGTTCATGTTCTTCGGTGGAATGGGCTGTTCGAACCAGCGGCGATAGCCGTCGGCGGCCTGACCGGAGGTCTGTACATGGGCGACGGTGTCGTCGACCAGCTTTTTGAAGGCCGGATCGTCCCGGCGCAGCATACAGCCGTAGGCCTCATAGGACTGCGGGGTGCCGACAATCACCCAGCGTTCAGGCTGCTTGGCCTTGGCGCGTTCGCCCGCCAGCAGCGCGTCGTCCATCATGAAGGCCACGGCGCGGCCGCTCTCCAGGGTACGGAAGGCGTCACCGTGATCCTTGGCGCTGATGATGCGCATCTTCATGCCCTCTTTCTCGTTCATGCGGTTGAGCATGATTTCCGAGGTGGTGCCGGAGGTGACCACCACCGGTTTACCGGCCAGGTCACGGAAGTCATGCACTCCGCTCTCCTTGGCCGTCAGCAGGCGGGTGCCGACGATAAACAGGGTGTTGGAGAAGGCGACCTGCTGCTGGCGCTCGGCGTTGTGGGTAGTGGAGCCACACTCGACGTCATAGGTGCCGTTTTGCAGCAGCGGGATACGGTTCTGCGAGGTGATCGGCAGGAGCTTCACCTGAAGGTTGGCGAGGCCAAGCTGCTTCTTTACCGCCGCCACGATGGCGTTGCTGTAATCCTGCGAGTAACCGACCACCTGCTGCTTATTGTCGTAGTAAGAGAAGGGGACCGACGACTCGCGGTGGCCGATCACGATCACGCCGCTGTCTTTGATTTTTTGTAGGGTCGGCGAGCCGTCGGCCGCCTCCTGCGCGACGGCAAACAGGGGAAAAGAGAGGCCCAGAAGAACCAGTGATAACACAGACTTACGCATGCATTGCTCCTTCTATTGTGGGGTGTTGTGTTTATGTATATGTTTTATATGTTGTTTTTATCATGCGCGTGCCGAACGAAGGCGCGCGGCGTCATGGAGAAAACATAGCTTAATGTAAATAAAATGATATCAATATGTTTTTAAAATGAGATCAAAAGCGCACCGTTTTATGGCAAAACAGGGGGGTTGCACAGCCTGTGTGCGTGAAGATGCGCTGTCGCGGTGCAACACCCCGGACGGCGGGGGAGAAAACCCGGCGGAGAGGCGTTGCAGGGGAAAAGATTGCAAGCCGCGTGCCAACGGTGAGCGAGTGCAGCCCGAAGGCCGCACTCGGAGGCGGTGTGCCTTAGCGGCGGCGCAGGAGGGCGTAGAGCAGCGCCAGCGCGCCCATCACGGCGCTCAGCAGCCACAGCGGTGCGCTGCCCAGGCGGGCATAGGGGGTCTCGCCGCGGGTCGGCGTGACGTTCACTTCGAGTACGCTGCGGGTAAACTGCGGCAGGCTGGCGATGATGTTGCCGGAGGCGTCGACGGCGGCGGTGATGCCGTTATTGGTGGCGCGCAGCAGCGGTCGTCCCAGCTCCAGGGCCCGCATACGCGCCATCTGGAAGTGTTGCCACGGACCGATGGAGTTGCCGAACCAGGCATCGTTAGAGACGGTGAGCAGGAAGTCGGTATCCGGGCGGAAGTTGGCGCGCACCTGCTCGCCCAGCACGATCTCATAGCAGATCGCGGCGGTCAGATTGTAGCCCTGCACCTGCAGCGCCGGCTGCACATAGTCGCCGCGGCTGAAGGCCGACATCGGCAGGTTGAAGAACGGCGCTAGCGGGCGCAGCAGATCCTCCATCGGGACAAACTCGCCGAACGGCACCAGGTGATGCTTGCTGTAACGCTGGCGCGCCGGGTACTGGTAGGGACTCTCCCCCCCAGCACGATCACGGAGTTGTAGAACTTCATGCCGCGCGTGCCCGGGCGTTCGTCCACCAGTCCGGTGATCAGGCTGCTGTGGTGGGCGCGCAGCAGGCGATCCATCATGGTCAGGAACGGCTGTTCATTGGCTTCGGTATCGGCGATAGCCGATTCGGGCCAGATGATGATGGGCGCTTTCCCCAGGTAGGGGCGGGTCGCCTCCAGATAGGCCTGCAGCGAGGCGATCAGCGCGTTGGGATCCCACTTCATCGACTGGGCGATATCGCCCTGTACCATGGCCACGTTGACCGCTTTCTGCGGCAGGCTTTGATACCAGTGCATCTGACGCAGCGGCCAGGGTGCGCACAGCAGCACCAGCGCCAGTGCCAGCGCCAGAGGACGGCGCTGGACGGCGGCCAGTACCAGCAGGCCGCTGATGATCACCAGCAGATAGGTGATGGCGTCCACGCCGGCCAGTGGGGCGATGCCCTTCAGCGGGCCGTTGAGCTGGCTGTAGCCGAACTGCAGCCAGGGGAAGCCGGTCAGCACCCAGCCGCGCAGGAACTCCGTCGCCTGCCACAGCGCCGGGGCGGCGATCGCCAGGCGCCAGACGGTGGTTTTCGGCCACAGGCGGTTGAGCACGGCGCAGAACAGCAGCGGGTAGAGTGCCAGGTAGGCCGCCAGCAGCACGACCAGCGATACGCTGACCGGCGTCGGCATGCCGCCGAACTGTTCAATGCTGACGTAGACCCAGTTGACGCCGCTGCCGAACAGCCCGAGCCCCCACAGGAAGCCCAGCAGCATCGCCTGGCGAGTGGTGCGGTTTAGGGTGACGGCGAGCAGGCCGCATAGGGAGATCAGTGCCGCAGGCCAGATATCGTAGGGCGAAAAGGCGAGGGTGCCGCAGGCCCCGCAGGCCAAGGCCAATAACGCACGAATGCGTTGGCGTTGCAGTAAAGCAGCGATAGTCATTAATTCTACTCTTTTCACTTCAGAATGGAGATGTAGCCCAATCGTTGTTAAAAAATGGTGACAAATTCTATCCCACAGTGCCTATACTGGTGAAAAATAAAGCAATGATTCGGCTGTTTTTTATGGTGCGGTAACCAGCAGATAACGTGAGGGTAACATGATTATTGGCATACCAAGAGAAATAAAAAACCACGAATATCGTGTCGGTATGACGCCGAGCAGTGTACGTGAAGTTACGTTGCGAGGCCATAGAGTTATGGTGGAAAGCACGGCGGGGGCAGGGATCGGCTATAGCGACGAGCTGTACCGCCAGGCTGGCGCCGAGGTCGTGGCCGATGTCGCCATGCTGTTCGCCACCGCTGAGCTGATCGTCAAAGTGAAAGAACCGCAGGCGGCGGAATGCGCCCGCCTGCGGCCGGGGCAGATCCTGTTTACCTATCTGCACCTGGCGCCCGATCTGGCACAGACCCAGGCGTTGCTGGCCAGCGGTGCGACCTGCATCGCCTATGAGACGGTGACCCAGCGTGAGGGGGGACTGCCCCTGTTGGCGCCGATGTCGGCGGTGGCTGGGCGGATGTCGATCCAGGCTGGGGTCCAGGCGCTGGAGAAGACACAGGGCGGGCGGGGGATCCTGTTGGGGGGCGTACCCGGCGTTGAGCCGGCCAAGGTGGCGATCCTCGGCGGCGGGGTGGTCGGCGCCAATGCGGCGCGTATGGCGCTGGGGATGCGCGCCGATGTGACGCTGCTGGATTGTAACCTGGCGGTGTTGCAACGCTTGGATAGTGAGTTTCAGGGGCGGGTGAAGCTGGCTTACTCCAGCCGTGAGGCGATTGAGCGTCTGCTGCCGACGACCGATCTGCTGATTGGCGGGGTGCTAGTGCCCGGAGCCGCCGCGCCGAAGTTGGTATCGCGTGCGCAGGTGGCGACGATGCGTCCGGGGTCGGCGATCGTTGACGTGGCGATCGATCAGGGGGGATGCGTGGAGACCTCGCATCCAACCACCCACCAAGCGCCGACCTATGTCGAGGAGGGCGTGGTGCACTACTGCGTCGCGAATATGCCGGGGGCGGTGGCCTACACCGCGACGCAGGCGCTGAACAACGCGACGCTGCCCTATATTCTGGCCTTGGCCGATCACGGCTTGGCGGCGTTGCGTCAGGATGCGGGATTATTGGCTGGATTGAATGTGATGGCGGGGCAGTTGACCTGCCAGGCGGTGGCGCAGGCACATGGCCTGAGTTATACCGATCCACACCGCCTGTTGGCGTGAGCGCGCTAAACGGGGGGCGAGTAGCCCCCTCGTTTTAGATCTCGACGTCCAGTTTAGGCTGAGGAGCGTTATCCGGGATCTTGACGTGTACCTGGATGATGCGTCGACTGTCGGCCATGGCGACCTTAAACTGGTAACCGTCGATGTCGATGCTCTCGCCGCGCGATGGCAGATGGCCGAAGGCCTGCATCACCAGGCCACCGACGGTATCGACCTCGTCGTCGCTGAAGCGGGTAGCGAAGATATCGTTGAAATCCTCGATCTGGGTCAGCGCACGCACGGTGTAGAGATGGCGGCTGATCTGGCGCACGTCGCGATCCTCCACCTCATCGTACTCATCGTCGATCTCGCCGACGATCAGCTCCAAAATATCCTCGATGGTGACCAGCCCGGAGACGCCGCCGAACTCGTCGATGACGATGGCCATATGATAGCGCTGGGAGCGGAACTCCTTGAGCATGCGGTCAACGCGCTTGCTTTCCGGCACGACGACGGCCTGGCGCAGTACGTTATCGATGCGGAACGGCTCGGCGTCGCTGCGCATAAAGGGCAGCAGATCCTTGGCCATCAGCAGGCCTTCAATGTGATCTTTGTCTTCGCTGATCACCGGAAAACGCGAGTGGGCCGACTCAATGATGACGTCCAGGCACTCGTCCAGGGTCTGGTTGCGTTTCAGGGTCACCATCTGGCTGCGCGGGATCATGATGTCACGCACACGCTGCTCGGCGATGTCCATCACCCCTTCCAGCATGTCGCGGGTATCGGGATCGATCAGATCATTCTGCTCGGAGTCGCGGATAAGTTCCACTAGATCGCTGCGGTTCTTGGGTTCGCCGTGAAACAGCTGGTTGAGCAAAAGGGAAAAGAAGCCTTTCTTATGGGGACTGGGGCTGTCGCTATTCTGAGAATGGTCGTCGCTCATAGCGTATATGTATGGTTACTCTTTGTCTGGTCAATCTTAACGGCGGGCGTCATCGCCCACCGCAAACGTGACCCCAGAGGGGTCGTTCAGTCGGACGCTTTTTCCGCCGCATAGGGATCGGGATATCCCAGCGCCTGCATGATCTCGGCTTCCAGAGACTCCATTTCCTCAGCCTCTTCGTCGCTGATGTGGTCATACCCTAGCAGATGAAGCGAGCCGTGCACAACCATATGCGCCCAATGTGAGAGCGGGGCAATGTTCTGCTCCTGCGCCTCGCGCTCTACCACCTGGCGGCAGATCACCATGTCGCCGAGCAGCGGCAGCTCGATGCCCGGGGGGGCCTCGAACGGGAAGGAGAGGACATTGGTCGGGCGATCCTTGCCGCGGTAGGTGAGGTTAAGCTCGTGGCTTTCGGCCTCGTCCACCAGGCGGATGGTGACCTCCGCCTCATCGCGAAAGCGCGGCAGCACCGCCTCTAGCCAGCGCAGAAAGTCGCCTTCGGCGGGGAGGCCGGGGGCGTCGTCGCAGGCGATCTGTAGGTCGAGAATAATATTACTCATGGTTGTTCCTGTGTCTGGGCGGCCTGCGCCTCGCGCTTGCGCTCGGCGGCCAGGGCCTCTTTACGTTGTTGTTCCGCAGCGTCCCAGGCCTCATAGGCCATCACCACGCGGGCGACCACCGGGTGGCGCACCACGTCTTCACTGTGGAAGAAGTTAAAGCTGATCTCCTCCACCGGCGACAGGACCTCAATGGCGTGGCGCAGGCCGGACTTCTGACTGCGCGGCAGATCCACCTGGGTGATATCACCGGTGATCACCGCCTTGGAGTTAAAGCCGATGCGGGTGAGGAACATCTTCATCTGTTCGATGGTGGTGTTCTGGCTCTCATCCAGAATGATAAAGGCATCGTTCAGGGTACGCCCGCGCATATAGGCCAGCGGCGCCACTTCGATGACGTTGCGCTCCATCAGCTTCTCAACCCGTTCAAAGCCGAGCATTTCAAACAGCGCATCGTACAGCGGACGCAGGTACGGGTCGACCTTTTGGCTGAGATCGCCCGGCAGGAAGCCCAGCTTTTCACCGGCCTCCACCGCCGGACGGGTCAGCAGGATGCGGCGGATCTCCTGGCGCTCCAGAGCATCGACCGCGGCGGCTACCGCCAGATAGGTCTTGCCGGTACCGGCCGGGCCGATGCCGAAGGTGATATCGTGGTCGAGAATATTGGCGATGTACTGCGCCTGATTGGGAGTACGCGGCTTGATCAGCCCGCGCTTGGTCTTGATGTGGATCGCCTTGCCATAGTCCGGCACGTGTTCGGCGGCCTGTTCCAGCGCCCGGCTCTCCTTGAGGGCCAGATGGATCTGCTCGGGGTCGATATCGCCCGTCTGGCCGCGCACCGGCGCGGTATCTACATACAGGCGCTTGAGAATATCCACGGCGGCGCGCACGCAGGGTGTCCGTCCGACCAGCGTGAAGTGATTGTCACGGTGATTGATTTCGATCCCCAGGCGGTGTTCGAGCAGCTTGATATTGCCATCGAACGGGCCGCACAGACTGTTCAGCCGCTGATTGTCAGCGGGTTCAAGCAAGAGTTCTTCGGTTGCGACGTTCAAATCAATCCTCTGGATTCGTGTGTGCATTGCGCCGCCCGCGGCGTGGGGGCGCAGGGATGCGGGCCATGCGATGGCCACGCGGTATACCGCGGCTGTTCACATCATACATGTCACGGGGTGGCAATTGCCAATCTTCGCGCGCGGCGCCGGCGCAGCAGGGGAATCGCCTCATTTATTTTAATACCATGTAATCATTATATTTTATTTTATTAATATATCATCCATATGTCTTATTTAACGTTTTTTTAACTGCGTGGCAGCGCAAAAAAAACGTCGAGGGTGGCTGGTACCATGACCTGCGGTGACGCAGACATGGAGGGCCCAGACAATGGCTTCACCTCAGAAAACGTCCGTCCCCGCAGGGGCGGCACACGGAGGCATGGCGCGCTTTCTCGGCGCCGTCGAGCGCCTGGGGAATCGGATACCGGATCCGGCGCTGCTGTTTATCTATCTGATGATCCTGCTGCTGCTGCTGTCGGCGGCGCTGTCGCAGGTCTCCTTTGAGTTTATCAATCCCAGCAGCGGCGAGGCGGTACAGGTGGTCAATATGATGACCCTGGCGGCGCTGGTGGACTTCCTCAGCAAGATGACGCAATCCTTTACCGCGTTTCCGCCGCTGGGCATCGTGCTGGTGGCGCTGCTCGGGGTCGGGGTCGCCGATCGCGCCGGCTTTATCGACGCGGCGGTGAAAAAGCTGGTGCGGATCACCCCCGCCCGCCTGCTGACGCCGATGGTGGTGCTGGTGGCGCTGCTCAGCCATGTGGCGGCCGACGTGGGCTATGTGCTGGTGATCCCGCTGGCCGGCGTGGTGTTTCAGCGGGTAGGGCGTCATCCGCTGGCCGGGATCTGCGCCGCCTTCGCCGGGGTGTCCGGCGGCTACTCCGCCAGCTTTATTCCATCCGGCAACGATGCGCTGTTGGCCGGGTTCAGCGAGGCGGCGGCGCGCCTGCTGGCGCCGGGCTATTCGGTGAATGTGCTGTGCAATTTCTTGTTTACCTCCCTCTCTTCGCTGATGGTGATCCTGCTGGTATGGCTGGTGACGGATCGGTTTATCGAACCCCGCCTGCGCCGTCAGCCATTGGATGTGCCGCAGGATGAGCAGGAAAACAGCGCGCTCAGTACCTTTACGCCGCGGGAGAACCGGGCGTTCGGCTATGCGCTGGGCGCAATGGTGCTGATGCTGCTGCTCCTGGCGGCGTTGATGTATCCAGCCGGCTCGCCGTTTCGGAGCCCCGCGGGGGTCTTGAGCAGCTCACAGTCGCCGGCGATCCAATCCATCGTGCCGCTGATCTTTATCCTGTTTATCATCCTCGGCACCCTGTACGGTTTTCTCAGCGGACGTTTCACGCAGGCCAGGCAGGTGATCGAGGCGATGACCGAGAATATGCGTACTATGGGCTACTATCTGGTGGTGGTTTTTTTCGCTGCGCAGTTTATCACCATCTTTAACACCTCGAACTTGGGCACGCTGCTGGCGCTGGCGGGCGCCGCCGGCTTGAAGGCCCTCAGCGTGCCGGCCGCCGGGACGGTGCTCGGTGTCGTGATCCTGGTCTTTCTGGTCAACTTATTGCTGGGATCGGCTTCAGCCAAATGGGCGCTGCTCAGCCCGATCCTGGTGCCGATGCTGATGGCGGTGCAGCTGTCGCCGGAGCTGGCGCAGGCGGCCTACCGCATAGGGGACTCCACCTCCAACATTATCACGCCGCTGATGGGCTTTTTCCCGCTGGTGGTGGTCTACTGCCGTAAGTATGTCTCGTCGGCAGGGATCGGCTCGCTGGTCACGCTGATGCTGCCCTATTCGCTGCTGATGGCGCTGGCGTGGACGGCGCTGCTGCTGGCGATGTGGGGGCTCGGGATACCGTTGGGCGTCCAGGGAGGGTATGGCTACCCCGCGGCGGGGTAAGCGCATCAAATAAAACGCCCGGCCTAGACCGGGCGTCGTGACGCGGGCGGCTTACGGCTGGTAGCTGCCGACGCCCAGAGCATCCTCTTTGCGGGTGCGGGCGATCACCGACTGCGGCGACTCGCTGATGCGCAGCCCCATCTCCTCTTCACTGCGAACCACGACGCCGCGCAGGGAATTGGGCAGCACCTCGGTGATCTCAACGTCGACGAAGCGCCCGATCATCTCCGGTTGACCGGCAAAGTTGACCACCCGGTTGTTTTCGGTGCGGCCGGACAGCTCCATCACGTTCTTGCGCGAGGTGCCCTCGACCAGGATGCGCTGCACAGTACCCTGCATCCGGCGGCTGTAGCGCATCGCCTGTTGGCTGATACGCTCCTGCAGAATGTACAGGCGCTGCTTTTTCTCCTCTTCCGCCACGTCGTCCACCATGTCGGCGGCCGGGGTGCCCGGGCGGGCGGAGAAGATAAAGCTGTAGCTCATGTCGAAGTCCACCTCGGCGATCAGCTGCATGGTCTGTTCGAAGTCCTGCTGGGTCTCGCCGGGGAAGCCGACGATAAAGTCGGAGCTGATCTGAATATCCGGGCGCGCCCTGCGCAGCTTACGGATGATCGCCTTGTACTCCAGCGCGGTATGGGTGCGCTTCATCAGGTTGAGGATGCGGTCGGATCCGCTCTGCACCGGCAGGTGCAGGAAGCTGACCAGCTCTGGGGTGTCCTCATACACGGCGATGATGTCGTCGCTGAACTCTATTGGATGGCTGGTGGTGAAGCGGAGACGGTCGATGCCGTCAATGGCGGCCACCAGGCGCAGCAGCTCGGCAAAGGAGCAGATGCCGCCGTCGAAGGTGGCGCCGCGGTAGGCGTTGACGTTCTGCCCCAGCAGGTTGACCTCGCGTACGCCCTGGGCGGCCAGCTGGGCGATTTCAAACAGCACGTCGTCGCACGGGCGGCTGACCTCGGCCCCGCGGGTATAGGGTACCACGCAGTAGGTACAGTATTTGTTGCAGCCTTCCATGATGGAGACAAAGGCGGTGGCGCCGTCGGCGCGCGGCTCCGGCAGGCGGTCGAACTTTTCGATCTCCGGGAAGCTGACGTCAACCACCGGGCCGTGGCTGCTGCGCGCGCTGTCGATCATCTCCGGCAGGCGGTGCAGCGTCTGCGGGCCAAAGATGATGTCGACAAAGCTGGCGCGCTCGCGGATATGCTCACCCTCCTGGGAGGCGACGCAGCCGCCGACGCCGATGATCAGATCCGGCTTGGCCTCTTTGAGCATCTTCCAGCGGCCAAGCTGATGGAACACTTTTTCCTGCGCCTTTTCACGGATCGAACAGGTATTCAGCAGCAGGACATCGGCGTCCTCGGCATTATCCGTCAGCTCAAGGCCATGCGTGCTGCCCAGCAGATCGGCTATCTTGGATGAGTCATACTCATTCATCTGACAGCCCCAGGTTTTAATATGCAGTTTTTTTGTCATCGACTTGCCATTGCTCAGTGCAGGTGGATCAGGGACGCGCAGGCGCCCTCAGGCGCCGTGCCGGCGGTGACCGTTGCGTCCGCGGCAGGGCGGCTATTGTAATCGCTTGGCGCTGTCGTGACCAGTCAGATAGCGGGGGGCAAGGGGGCTGAAATCCGCTACACTAGCGCAAAATGTGCGGTGACAGGGGGAGAGGCGATGGTTCAGGACGCGGGCGGTATTGTGGTGGTCGGCGGTGGGATGGTGGGCGCCGCGGCGGCCCTGGGACTGGCGCAGGCCGGCCTGCGGGTGACGGTGCTGGAGAACAGCCCGCCGCCGCCGTTTGTCCCAGACAGCGATCCCGATCTGCGCATCTCCGCCGTCAGCATGGCCAGCGTGCGCCTGCTGGAGCAGCTCGGGGTGTGGTCAGCGGTGCAGGCGATGCGCGCGGTGCCCTACCGCGGGCTGGAGACCTGGGAGTGGGCGTCGTCAACGGTCTCGTTTCGTGCCGAGACGCTCGGTCTGCCGTGTCTGGGCTTCATGCTGGAGAACCGGGTACTGCAGCGCGCACTGTGGCAGGCGCTGGAGGCCCACGAGGACGTCACGCTGTATACCGGGGCGGCGCTGCAGCAGTTACAGCGCGCCGGGCAGGGGTGGCAGCTGGCGCTGGATAACGGCGAAAGGCTCTATGCCGGATTGGTCATCGCGGCGGATGGCGCCGAGTCCCGGGTGCGCAGCCAGGCCGGCATCGGCGTTCACGGCTGGCAGTACCGCCACGACTGCATGCTGATCAGCGTGAAGACGCCGCCGGTGCCGCAGGATGTCACCTGGCAGCAGTTTACCCCGGATGGTCCGCGGGCGTTTTTGCCCCTGTGGCCCGGCTGGGGTTCGCTGGTGTGGTATGACAGCCCGTCGCGTATCCGTCAGCTGTTGGCGATGCCGCTGGCGCAGCTGAATGAGGCGATCCTGCGTTCGTTTCCCGCCCGACTGGGGCCGGTGCAGGCGGTGGCCGCGGCGGCGTTTCCGCTGATTCGGCGCCACGCGCAGCGCTACGTGGACCAGGGACTGCTGCTGCTGGGCGATGCGGCGCACACCATTAACCCGCTCGCCGGGCAGGGGGTGAATCTGGGCTACCGCGACGTGTCGGCGCTGCTGGAGGTGGTGCCGGCGGCCGCGGCGCGCGGTGAGGCGTGGCAGACGCAGGCGGTGCTGCAGCGCTATCAGCGCCGTCGCCTGGGCGATAACCTGCTGATGCAGAGCGGGATGGATCTCTTTTACGGCGCCTTCAGCAACCGCTTGCCGCCGCTGATGCTGCTGCGCAATCTGGGGCTGATGGCGGCGGATCGCGCCGGTGGGCTCAAGGCACGCGCGCTGCGCTACGCTATCGGGCTGTAGGCGATGGCGGCGGGCGGTGCGTCGTGTGGCGCGCCGCCAAAGGCGCGGGCAAACGGCAGGCAAAAAAAAAGCCCACCCGAAGGTGAGCTCTCTTATTGGCTGGGGTACGAGGATTCGAACCTCGGGATGGCGGAATCAGAATCCGCTGCCTTACCGCTTGGCGATACCCCAATTGTTGGGTGGCACCTTTCGATGCGCGGCCCGCCGTGGCGAACCGAATAAATTTGGCTGGGGTACGAGGATTCGAACCTCGGGATGGCGGAATCAGAATCCGCTGCCTTACCGCTTGGCGATACCCCAAAAGTGGTGGCTACGACGGGATTCGAACCTGTGACCCCATCATTATGAGTGATGTGCTCTAACCAACTGAGCTACGTAGCCATCAATGTGTTACTAGTAAATCATACAACTTATTGAATTTCAATCATTATTTTCTGTGGCTGGGGTACCAGGATTCGAACCTGGGGATGGCGGGATCAAAACCCGCTGCCTTACCGCTTGGCGATACCCCATCAGGGACTGTATCCAGTCTCCATCGAGACAGAAAATATGGCTGGGGTACCAGGATTCGAACCTGGGGATGGCGGGATCAAAACCCGCTGCCTTACCGCTTGGCGATACCCCATCCGACACAAGCCGGGTTGAAATGGTGCGGGAGACGAGACTTGAACTCGTACACCTTGCGGCGCCAGAACCTAAATCTGGTGCGTCTACCAATTTCGCCACTCCCGCCCACTTGCGTAATAAAGAGTGGTGGCTACGACGGGATTCGAACCTGTGACCCCATCATTATGAGTGATGTGCTCTAACCAACTGAGCTACGTAGCCGTTCTTTATTCGCTAGCCTTCATCGGCGTTGCGGGGCGCATTATGCGGATATGGGGGGGAAGCGTCAACCCCTTTTTTAGCAGAAACGCCATCGTCGCGCACGTTTGCCGATTGATTATACAGGTCGGCGTGAAAAGCAGCAAAAGTCGGTGAAAAGTAGGCTAACGCCGGCCTGACAGGGGGAGTCGGTGCGGCGCGCCCGCTAGGGAAGAGGGCGCTGCCGCGGGAGGTTAATAGGCGGACTGGTGTACGCCGACGGCGCGTCCGGAGGGGTCGTCCATTTTACGCAGGGACGCGTCCCACTCGATGGCCTTGGCGGAGGAGCACGCGACGGAGGGGCCACCGGGCACGCACTCCGCGGCGCTCGGCAGCGGGAACAGCTGCTCAAAGATATCGCGGTACAGGTAGGCCTCCTTGCTGGTCGGCGTGTTGTGGGGAAAGCGGAAGCGGGCGTTGGCCAGCGCCTGGTCGCTGACCTGGACGGCGGCGGCCGCTTTCAGCGAGTCTATCCAGCTGTAGCCGACGCCGTCGGAGAACTGCTCCTTCTGGCGCCAGGCGACGCTGGCCGGCAGGTAGGACTCGAAGCATTCGCGCAGCAGCTGCTTTTCGATGCGTCCGTCGCCGCACATCTTGTCGCGCGGGTTGAGGCGCATGGCCACGTCTAAAAACGCCTTGTCGAGGAACGGAACCCGCGCCTCGACGCCCCAGGCGGCCATCGCCTTGTTGGCGCGTGCGCAGTCATACATATGCAGCGCCAGCAGCTTGCGCACCGTCTCGTCGTGGAACTCTTTGGCGTTGGGAGCCTTATGGAAATAGAGGTAGCCGCCGAACACCTCGTCGGCGCCTTCGCCGGAGAGCACCATTTTGATCCCCATCGCTTTAATTTTACGGGCCATCAGGTACATCGGCGTCGAGGCGCGGATGGTGGTGACGTCGTAGGTTTCGATGTAGTAAATCACGTCGCGGATGGCGTCCATACCCTCTTGGACGGTGAAGTGGATCTCATGGTGCACCGTGCCGAGGTGGTCGGCGACCTCTTGGGCGGCCTTCAGATCCGGCGCCCCCGGCAGGCCGACGGCAAAGGAGTGCAGCTGTGGCCACCAGGCGGCGCTGCGCTCGTCATCTTCGACGCGGCGGGCGGCAAACTTCTTGGTGATGGCGGAGATAATGGACGAATCCAGCCCGCCGGAGAGCAGAACCCCGTAGGGCACGTCGGACATCAGGTGGCTTCTGACCGACTCCTCCAGCGCGCAGCGCAGCGCGGCGGCGTCGGTGGGGTTATGTTCGACGGCGGCATAGTCGAACCAGTCGCGCCGGTAGTAGCGGCGGATCTCGCCGTCGCGGCTCCACAGGGCGCTGCCGGCGGGGAATTCACGCAGCGTCCGGCATACCGGCACCAGCGCCTTCATCTCGGAGGCGACAAACAGGTTGCCGTGCTCATCGTGCCCCATGTACAGCGGGATGATCCCCAGGTGATCGCGGCCGATCAGATAGGCGTCCCGCTCGGCGTCATACAGAATAAAGGCAAACATGCCGCGCAGCTGGTCGAGGAAGTCCGGGCCATACTCCTGGTACAGCGCCAGGATCACCTCGCAGTCGGAGCCGGTCTGAAACGCATAGCGATCGCCCAGGCGTTCACGCAGCGCCTGGTGGTTATAAATTTCACCGTTGACCGCCAGAACATGGGTGCGCTGTGCGTTGTACAGCGGCTGGGCGCCGGTGTTGACGTCGACGATAGACAGGCGCTCATGGGCCAGAATAGCGCGTTCACCGGCATAGATGCCGGACCAGTCCGGGCCGCGGTGGCGCATCAGTCGGGACATCTCCAGCGCTGTCTTGCGCAGCGCCTGCGGATCGGTTTTCAGGTCGAGCACTCCAAAGATCGAACACATAGCGTTTCCCCTACGGCATTGGCGGTATCAGGTGGCGCGGCGCCCTGCGGCGCGGCGGATGACATCAACATGCGTCATCCGATGAATGAAAATCAAGTATTTTGCTCTGGCGGGATAAAAAAGTTTTTTGCTGGCGCTTATTTTTAGATAGATTTCAAAAAAAACGCGATTTTATTGAAGAATATCTAAAAAAAGGCGGCCGTGGCCGCCGCAGGGGGCGATTACAGAATGTCGATGTCGGCCACCGACGGATAGATATAGCTGGGGCGGAAGGGCATGGTGTCCACGTCTTCCAGGGTGGAGACGCCGGAGAGCACCAGAATGGTCTCCAGTCCTGCCTGGAAGCCGGCCAGAATATCGGTTTTCAGGTTATCGCCGATGATAACGGTGCTTTCCGAATGGGCCTGCATCTTGTTCAGCGCGGCGCGGATAATCCACGGGCTGGGTTTGCCGACGTAAAACGGCGCGCGGCCGGCGATCAGCTCGATGGGCGCGCACAGGGCGCCGCAGGCGGGAAAGAAGCCGCGGCCGTGGGAGTCGGGGGTGGTGGCGATAAAGCGCGCGCCGTGGGCGACGAAGTAGGCCGCCTTGTGGATCATCTCCCAGTTATAGGAGCGGGTCTCGCCGACGATCACGAAGTCCGGGTTGATGTCGGTGATGGTGAAGCCGGCCTTGTACAGCTCGTGGATCAGCGCCCCCTCGCCGATGACGTAGGCTTTCTTGCCCTCCTGTCGCTTGAGGAAGTCGGCGGTCGCCATGGCGGAGGTGGAGGTATAGAACACCTGCTCAGGGACGTCGATGCCGGCGGAGGCAAAACGGTTGGCCAGATCCTGCCCGGTCTGCGCGGGGTAGTTGGTCAGGATCACCAGCGGCATCTCCTGCTGCTGCAGCCGCTGTAAAAACTCACGGGCGCCGGGAACCGGCGTATTGTCGTGCATCAGGACGCCGTCAATATCGCAAATAACGCTTTTTATTGTCATAGCTGAGAGCTTCTCGTTGATAATGCAGTTAGTGACTATACCACGGCTGAGCGTATTATCGCCCGCTTCACGCCGGGCCGGGGCGGCAATCAGAGGGTGCCGTCGCCGGTCCGCTGGGGTAGAGTCAGAGGGACGTACGTGCGGGGATACCCAGATCAGGATAAATGAGGACGAATATGGAATTTCACTATGACCGTGACCGCGTCTATGCGCAGCCGGCGACGCAGCGGGTATATAACCAGGAGCCCTACCTGACCCGCCTGGAAGCTACGCTGCTGTACCTTGAAAACGATCTGGCGGTGTTCGACAGGACCATCTTCTACGCCGAGTCGGGGGGACAGGTTTGCGACGTCGGGTCGATCCGCTCCGCCGCGGGCGGAACGCCTTGCCCGGTGGTCGATGTGCAGCACCGGCTGGGGCATAAGCTGTATATCAAGCGCGAGGGGGTCAACGTACCGCTGGTGGACGTGGAGACGCGGATCGTACACCGCCTGGCCCACGCGGCGGATCTGCAGCCCGGCGACCGCGTTATCATGCAGATCGACTGGCCGCGGCGCTACGCCATCATGCGCCACCATACGCTGGCGCACTTTCTGTTCTCCGCCATTAACCGCCACTTCAGCGCCGGCGTCGGCGTCAAGGGGTGCACCATCGATGCGCAGAGGGCGGTGTTCTCACTGGATAAGAAGCTGAGCGAGGATGACTTCTCCGCCATTCAGGCCCATACCCGCGATATGCTGGCGCAGGCGCACCCCTTGGCGGTAGAGCCGGCGCCGGAGACGGACAGCCTCTTCTATTGGCGCTATGGCGAGACGCTGATCCCCTGCGGCGGCACCCACGTGCAGGCACTGTCCGAGGTCAGCGACGCGGCGATCTTTTTCCATAAAAAGAGCAGCGGCCGCGAGCGCAGTCGGATCGCTATCGCGCTGCAGCCCCTGGTATAACCGACGCGCCGCGCGATTCTCAGTCGTGATGCTCCAGCAGACGCTGCAGCAGCGCGCCGTTCAGCATGGCGCGCTTGACCAGCGCGAAGGCGCCGATGGCGGAGCGGTGGTCGAGCTCGGAGGTGACCACCGGCAGGTTGTGGCGAAAGTTTTTCAGCGTCTGGGTCTGAATGCAGCGCTCGATGGCCGGCAATAGGATCTTGCCGGCTTCGGTTATCTCGCCGGCGATGACGATCTTCTGGGGATTGAACAGGTTGATGGTGATAGCGATAGCGCGCCCCAGGTTGCGCCCGACCCGTTCAATCACCTCGACGGCTAAACTATCGCCGCGGTTGGCGGCCCGGCAAATGGCGTTGATGGTACAGCCGTCGGCCGTCAGGCTGCTAGGGTAGCCCTGCTCCAGCAGGCGACGGGTATGCTGTTCGATAGCCGCATTGGCCGCCACGGTTTCCAGACAGCCAAAGTTGCCGCAGTGGCAGCGTTCTCCCAGTGGATCTATCTGGATATGGCCGATCTCCCCGACGTTGCCGTTGCTGCCGAGGAAGATGTTCTCATCGACGATGATCCCGGCGCCGGTGCCGCGGTGCAGCCGCACCAGGATCGAGTCCCGGCAGTCGCGGCTGGCGCCGAAGTAGTGTTCGGCCAGCGCCAGGCTGCGGATATCGTGACCGATAAAGCAGGCCAGGCGGAAGCGCGCCTCTAGGCGTTCAACCAGCGGCCAGTCGCTGACCGTAATGTGTGGCATGTAGCGGACGATACCGAGATCCGGATCGACCAGCCCGGGCAGCATCAGGGCGATGGCTATCAGCTCGCGGATTTTGCGCTGGTAATCGTTAATGAAGTGGTCGATGGCCTGAAACAGGGCGTGCTCGACGGTCTCCTGGGTGCGCTGCGGCAGCGGGTAGTGCGTCTCCGCCAGCGCCTTGCCGCTGAGGTCATACAGGGTGATGGTGGCGTCGTGGCGCCCCAGGCGAATGGCGATCGCCTGGAAGCGACGCGTCTCGGTGACGATGGAGATGGCGCGCCGCCCGCCGGTGGAGGCCTGCTGATCGACCTCTTTGATCAGCCCGCGCTCCAGCAGCTGGCGGGTGATCTTGGTGACGCTGGCGGGGGCCAGCTGGCTGTATTCGGCAATCTGAATCCGTGAGATCGGACCCTGCTGATCGATCAGGCGGTAGACCGCCGCGCTGTTCAGCTGCTTTACCAGATCGACGTTACCAATTTGTCCCTGTCCGCCAGTGGCCATCACTCTCTCACCTGTGTTGTCATTCAACCGCCGCGCTGGTAGACGGTTTCGCCGTTAACGATGGTCGTGGTTACCCGGAAGTCGCGGGTAAACGCCGTCAGGTTGGCGACCTTACCCGGCTCGATGCTGCCCAGCCGCTGCGCGACGCCGATGGCGCGCGCCGGATAGAGGCTGGCCATGCGCAGAGCTTCATCCAGCGCAATGCCGACGTGCTCAACGCTGTTTTGCACCGCCTCTATCATGGTCAGCGCCGATCCGCTCAGCGTACCATTTTCATCCACGACCAGCCCATTGCGGTAATATACTGTTTTCCCCGCGAAAATGAAGCTGTCAATGTCTGAACCCGCCGGCGCGGTGGCGTCGGTGACCAGCACCAGGTGGTCGCCCTTGAGCTTTTTCGCCATGCGGATGTTCGGCCAGGCCACGTGGTGGCCGTCGGCGATGATACCGGTATACACCTCAGGGGTGTCGAAAATGGCGCCCATCAGCCCCGGCGCGCGGCCGCTGATCGCCGGCATCGCATTGTAGAGGTGGGTGGCAAAGCGCATTCCGGCGGCGAAGCCGCGGCGCGCCTCTTCGTAGCTGGCGTTGGAGTGGCCGGCGGAGACCACGATCCCGGCGGCGCGTAGCTGTTGAATGGCCGCGTCGTCGCTCATCTCCGGCGCCATGGTCACCTTGACGACGGCCTCGGCGTGGCTGCAGATAAAGTCGAGCATGGCGCGATCCGGGCGGCGGATATAGCGCGGGTTATGGGTGCCCTTTTTCTCCAGGCTGATATAGGGCCCTTCAATATGCAGCCCCAGCGCCTGGTTACGCTGGCGGCGCAGATAGGACTGCATCACCGTAATACCGCGTTGCATCATGGCGTCGCTGCAGGTGATCAGCGTCGGCAGGTAGCTGGTGCAGCCGGCACGCTCGTTGGCGCGCTGCATGATCTCCAGCGTCTGCTCGCTGACGGCCTCTTCGCTGTCGTTAAACTGCACGCCGCCGCAGCCGTTGAGCTGAACGTCGATAAAGCCGGGGGCCAGGATGGCGCCGCCCAGATCGCGGGTGGCGATATCCGGTGCGAGCGCAGACTCGGGACAGATTTTTTCAATTAAACCATTGGCGATCACCACAGCATGGTCGTCAAGAATATCGTGGCCGGTATAAATCCGACAGTGAGTTAAGGCGTACATCACATTCCCCCGGACGTAATTATCAGAGATCTTTCATATTTTCCGCTTCGAGCTCGCGGAAATAGTTAACGGTTTTAACCTTCAGCTCCATGGTCGCCGGCTGATCGCAGACCACCACGGACTTAGGATGCAGCTGCAGGGCGCTGATAGTCCACATATGGTTGACGCTGCCCTCGACCGCGGCCTGCAGCGCCAGGGATTTAGCGTGACCGGTTACCAGGATCATCACCTCTTCCGCGTCCAGCAGGGTGCCCACGCCGACGGTCAGCGCATACTTCGGCACCAGACTGATGTCGCCGTTGAAGAAGCGGGAGTTGGCGATGCGGGTATCTTCGGTCAGGGTCTTGATCCGGGTGCGCGAAGCCAGCGAAGAGGCTGGCTCATTGAAGGCGATATGCCCGTCGTTGCCGACGCCGCCCATGAACAGATTGATCTTACCATAGGCGCGGATCTTCTCTTCGTAGCGGCGGCACTCGGCGTCCACGTCCGGCGCGTTACCATTTAACAAATTGATATTTTCTTTCTGAATATCAATATGGTTGAAGAAATTATTATACATAAAGCTGTGATAGCTTTCCGGGTGTGATTCTGCCAGACCTACGTATTCATCCATGTTGAAGGTGACGACGTGGCGGAAGCTCACCTCACCGGCCTGATAGAGTTCGATCAGACGCTTATAGGTTTGCAGCGGGGTGCTACCGGTCGGCAGACCCAGCACAAACGGGCGCTCGGCGGTAGGCTTGAACGCGTTGATGCGCTTAACGATATGGCGGGCAGACCACAGGCCAACGTCGGTCGCGTTATGCAGCGGAATAAGTCTCATAGGGCACCTTTTACAAAACGGGAAACTGAACGAAAAGCGGGTTCGGCGCCGGTGATGACCCATTGGCTCCCGGCTCTCCTGCGAAGGAGCCTACCGCGCCGATTGATTTTTCGAATAATAAAATAAGTTTTCATAGATAGCCAGCCTGCAGACAACATTTCACCTATTGTTGGTGATAATAATCACAAATCAGGAGGTTTTAATTTGCGGAGAAAAATAATTTTTTTACACTCTCCAGTGTGGTTCATATTATCAACAAAATACTTAAATCAGTGATGATGAGACCGGCAGTGCCCTTTGCATTGTAGGTCCAATAGGGGGAAATGTGAGTATTCTCGGTTATTTGCAAAAGGTAGGCCGCGCGCTGATGGTGCCGGTAGCGACGCTACCGGCCGCAGCAATACTAATGGGTGTCGGTTATTGGATCGACCCGGTCGGCTGGGGAGGAGACAACGCGCTGGCGGCGTTCTTCATCAAGTCGGGCTCAGCCATCATCGATAATATGTCGGTGTTGTTTGCCATTGGTGTTGCGTATGGTATGTCCAAAGATAAAGACGGCGCGGCGGCGCTGGCCGGCTTTGTCGGTTTCTTGGTGGTGACCACCCTGTGTTCACCCGCCGCGGTGGCGATGATCCAGAAGATTCCTGTGGATCAGGTTCCTGCCGCCTTCGGTAAGATCAATAACCAGTTTATCGGTATCCTGGTCGGTATCATCTCGGCCGAGCTGTATAACCGCTATAGCAGCGTTGAGCTGCCCAAGGCGCTCTCCTTCTTCAGCGGCCGCCGTCTGGTTCCGATCCTGACCTCGTTCCTGATGATCATTCTGGCCTTTATCCTGATGTATATCTGGCCGGTGATCTTTAACGGTCTGGTGAACTTCGGTGAGCATATCCAGAAGCTGGGCTCCGTGGGGGCCGGTGTGTATGCCTTCTTTAACCGTCTGCTGATCCCGGTCGGTCTGCACCACGCCCTGAACTCCGTGTTCTGGTTTGACGTCGCCGG
The DNA here is from genome assembly GCF_000800725.1 of Edwardsiella sp. EA181011. NCBI lineage: Bacteria > Pseudomonadati > Pseudomonadota > Gammaproteobacteria > Enterobacterales > Hafniaceae > Edwardsiella > Edwardsiella sp. EA181011. The sequence goes on from NZ_CP011364.1 coordinate 1,675,748, forward strand.
CATTAACGATATTCCGAACTTCCTGGGCGGCGCCCAGTCCATCGAGAGCGGTAAGGCGGTGGTCGGTATCACCGGTCGCTATCAGGCAGGCTTCTTCCCGATCATGATGTTCGGTCTGCCGGGTGCGGCGCTGGCCATCTACCACTGCGCCCGTCCGGAGAACAAGGCGAAGGTCGCCGGTATCATGTTGGCCGCCGCGTTTGCCGCCTTCTTTACCGGGATCACCGAGCCGCTGGAGTTCTCCTTCATGTTCGTGGCGCCGGTGCTGTACGTGCTGCACGCCATCCTGACCGGTATCTCCGTCTTTATCGCGGCCAGCATGCACTGGATCTCCGGCTTCGGCTTCAGCGCCGGCCTGGTGGATATGGCGCTGCAGTCCCGTAACCCGCTGGCGACGCACTGGTATATGCTGATCCCGCAGGGGCTGGTCTTCTTCGTTATCTACTACGTGGTGTTCCGTTTCACCATCACCAAATTCAACCTGATGACGCCGGGGCGTGAGCTGAGCGGCGCGGGTGAAGAGGTCGATGGCAACGATGAAGATCTGGATCTGACCAAAGACGCGGACGTCAGCGAGCTGGCTCGCCAGTATATCGCCTGCGTCGGCGGCTCCGCCAACCTGACCGGTATCGATGCCTGTATCACCCGTCTGCGTCTGACGGTGAAGGACTCTTCGCTGGTCAACGAAGCGATGGCCAAGAAGCTGGGCGCCTCCGGCGTGATCCGCCTGAACAAGACCAGCGTACAGATCATCGTCGGCTTCGTGGCCGAGAAGATCGCCAACGCGATGCGCACGGCGGGCACGGTACCTGCCGCCGCGGCAAGCGCCGCCGCCCCGACCGCGCCAGCGGCGAAGGCCCAGGCGACGCCAAACGCCGCCGCCGGCGTCCACTCGACGCTGGTATCACCGATCACCGGTGAGGTGGTGGCCTTGAGCGAGGTGCCGGACGAGGCGTTTGCCAGCAAAGCCGTCGGCGACGGTCTGGCGGTGCGTCCGACGGATAAGATGGTCGTGGCGCCGGCCAACGGCACCGTGGTGAAGATTTTCAACACCAACCACGCCTTCTGTCTGGAGAGCGATGACGGTGTGGAAGTGGTGGTGCACATGGGGATCGATACCGTGGCGCTGAACGGGCAGGGCTTTAAGCGCCTGGTGGAAGAGGGAGATGTGGTGAAGGTCGGCCAGCCGGTGCTGGAGATGGATCTGGATTACCTGAACGCCCATGCGCGCTCCATGATAAGCCCGGTGGTGGTCAGCAATATCGATGACTTTGGCGGCGTGGGGGCGTTGGCCTCCGGTCAGGTGGTCGCCGGTCAGAGCAAGCTGTATACCCTTCTGAACAAGTAACGCCGCCGTCATACGGTTGCGTCACGCGGCGGGGGGCCCGAGAGGGCCCCCCGTTTTTTTTATTGTCCGGAGCCGGGGGAGGGCGCGGCGCGGCGCGCTTATCCGCTACTTCCGCGGAGATCACAAAAAAAACGTCGGTATTTTACCGATAGAACGGTTGTTTCCGCCCGAGGGTTGTTAGATCATGGAACGATGAGAACGCGTTTTTTGGCATAGAGGAACAGAAGATGAGTGAGGCTGAAGCCCGCCCAACCAACTTTATCCGTCAGATCATTGATGAAGATCTGGCGTCCGGTAAACACACCAGCGTGCATACCCGTTTCCCGCCGGAGCCAAACGGCTACCTGCACATTGGCCACGCCAAGTCCATCTGTCTGAATTTCGGCATCGCCAGAGACTATCAAGGGCTGTGCAACCTGCGCTTCGATGATACCAACCCGGTCAAAGAAGACATCGAATACGTTGAGTCCATCAAGCGTGACGTACAGTGGCTGGGCTTCGAGTGGAGCGGCGCGGTGCGTTACTCCTCTGACTATTTCGATCAGCTGCATCAGTACGCCCTGGAGCTGATCGGCAAAGGGCTGGCCTATGTGGATGAGCTGAGCGCCGAGCAGATCCGCGAATACCGCGGCACCCTGACCTCGCCCGGGAAAAATAGCCCGTTCCGCGACCGCAGCGTGGAGGAGAACCTGGCGCTGTTCGAAAAAATGCGTCTGGGCGAGTTCGCCGAAGGCAGCGCCTGCCTGCGCGCCAAGATCGATATGGCGTCGCCGTTTATCGTGATGCGCGACCCGGTGCTGTATCGGATTAAGTTTGCCGATCACCACCAGACCGGCAATAAGTGGTGCATCTACCCGATGTACGACTTTACCCACTGCATCTCCGATGCGCTGGAGGGCATCACGCACTCCCTGTGCACCCTGGAGTTCCAGGACAACCGTCGCCTGTACGACTGGGTGCTGGATAATATCTCGATTCCGTGCCATCCGCGTCAGTATGAATTTTCGCGCCTGAACCTGGAATACGCCATCATGTCCAAGCGTAAGCTGAACCTGCTGGTGAGCGAGAAGATTGTCGAGGGCTGGGACGATCCGCGTATGCCGACCATTTCGGGTCTGCGCCGCCGCGGCTATAGCGCCGCCGCCGTGCGCGAGTTCTGCCGTCGTATCGGGGTGACTAAGCAGGGCAACAACGTCGAGATGGCGGCGCTGGAGTCCTGTATCCGCGACGATCTCAATGAAAACGCCCCGCGCGCGATGGCGGTGCTGGATCCGGTGCGCCTGGTGATCGAAAACCTGCCGGCCGACAGCGTACAGCTGCTGACCATGCCGAACCACCCGAGCAATCCGGAGATGGGCAGCCGTGAGATGCCGTTCGCCCGCGAACTGTACATCGATCGCGCCGACTTCCGCGAAGAGGCCAACAAACAGTACAAGCGTCTGGTGCTGGGCAAAGAGGTGCGTCTGCGCAACGCCTACGTGATCCGCGCCGAGCGCGTAGAGAAAGACGCCGACGGCGAGATCACCACCATTTACTGCAGCTACGATGCGGACACCCTGAGCAAGGATCCGGCGGATGGCCGCAAGGTGAAAGGGGTGATCCACTGGGTGTCCGCCAGCCATGCGCTGCCGGCGGAGTTCCGCCTATACGATCGCCTGTTCAGCGTGGCGAACCCGGGGGCGGCGGAGGATTTCCTCTCCACCATTAACCCTGAGTCTCTGGTTATTCGTCGCGGTTTCGTCGAGCCGACGCTGGCCGCAGCGGTGCCGGGGGTGACCTACCAGTTTGAGCGTGAGGGCTACTTCTGCGCCGACAGTCGCTACTCCTCCGTCGAACATCTGGTGTTTAACCGCACCGTTGGCCTGCGCGATACCTGGGCCAAAGCGGCGCTCTGAACGACACGGCGCACGGCGTAGTACGCCGGTAGAGTGCCAATATCAACGCCACGGGCCGCCGGTCCGTGGCGTTTTTTTGTCTGCGCTGGCGGGATGCTTCCCGGGTCGGCGCGCCCTCTTTCGCGGCGGCGTATGCCCACTCTGGCGCGGTGTGGGTCAGGAGATAGGAGATGATGACTTCGCGTTGCAAATTAATAAGGTGTTGTAATGTAATAATTATTCATTAATGAAGTAAGTCCCCCCGCGCTCCCCGCCGTAAGCTTCCCCAATATCACTAATGGTATTACAAATATATCTCTGTTTTTTAATGGTATTTTTCATTAATAATGCCAATTATACCGCAATGTAACTAAATATAAGAATATGTGCACTCGGTCAAAAATTGATACATCTTTTTTACTTTTCATTTGATAATTCGCGTCGCGAAAAATAGTCTAGTAGTGCAGTAAGTGAACGGGATTTTACCCGGACACCCAATAACTTTTACCCCTGTGGGGATATTGGCGACCTGGTCGGGCGCTGCTCCGCCAGCCGCATTTTTCAGTCAAAGAGGAATTTTTCTATGGTTACGCATCGTGCTAAGCGCAGCGTGCTGGCGCTCGCTGTTGCCGCAGCAACGCTGGGCAGCGGCTTCATGGCGCCCTCACAGGCGCAGGCTGAAGGGTTCATCGACGATTCAACCATGACCGGTGGGATCTACTACTGGCAGCGCGAGCGCGATCGCAAGGATGTGGAGACCGGTCAGTATAAGACCAACCTGTCTCACTCCACCTGGAACGCTAGCCTCGACTTCTCCTCCGGCTACGCCGCCGACTTTATCGGTCTGGACGTCGGCGCCTTCACCGCCATTGAGATGGCCGAATCGGCGGAGAGCAGCCACCCGAACGAAATCGCCTTCTCCTCCATCAACAAGGGCTACGACGAAAACTACAGCGGCGATAAGAGCGGCATCAGCCTGTACAAGGCGGCGGCCAAGCTGAAGATGGGGCCGATGTGGGCGCGTGTCGGCTGGATCCAGCCGACCGGCCAGACCCTGATCGCCCCGCACTGGAGCTTCATGCCGGGCACCTATCAGGGGGTTGAGACCGGCGCCAACTTTGACTTTGATAGCGCCGGTGCGCTGAGCTTCTCCTATATGTGGACCGACCGCTATAAGGCACCGTGGCATCTGGAAATGGACAAGTTCTACCAGGGCGGCCTGGGCGATAACCGCGGGGAGGAGGTCTCCTACCTGCACTCCCTGGGCGGGAAATATGACTTCAAGAACGGCCTGGTGCTGGAAGCGGCCTTTGGTCAGGCCCAGGGCTTTATGAATCAGTACTTCGCCAAGGGGACCTACAAGTTTGACGTCGCCGGCAGCCCGCTGACCACCAGCTACCAGTTCTACGGCGCGCACGATCGCGTCTCCGACGCCAACAGCAGCGCCAATATCTATGACGGCACTGCCTGGCTGCAGGCGCTGACCTTCGGCTACAAGGCCGGTCAGTTCGATCTGCGTCTGGAAGGCACCTGGGTGAAGGCGGAAGGCAAGCAGGGCTACTTCCTGCAGCGTATGACGCCGGCCTACGCCTCCTCCAACGGTCGCCTGGATATCTGGTGGGATAACCGCTCCGATTTCAACGCCAACGGGGAAAAGGCCGTCTTTGCCGGCGTGATGTATGACCTGAGCAAGTGGAATATGCCGGGCTGGGGCGTCGGTGCCTCCTATGTCTATGCCTGGGATGCCAAGCCGAACAGCACCTGGGCTGACCAGAGCGAGCGGGTTAAAGAGAGCGCCTACAGTCTGGATGCGATGTACGTGATTCAGGACGGTCGCGCCAAGGGCACCCTGTTTAAGCTGCACTACACCCAGTATGACAACCACTCCGACAACCCGAGCTGGGGCGGCGGTTACAACAACATGTTCCAGGATGAGCGCGACGTGAAGTTTATCGTTATCGCCCCGTTCACCGTGTTCTGAGTTATTGCCCCCTCCGCACGCGCGGAGGGGCGCTAAGCGAATCAAGGGAGAGAGAATATGAAAGCGATTCTGGGTGTGGCCATGGCCGCCATCGTACTGACCGGCTGCGCGCAGCCGAGCGCGCCGTCCCAGGACGGCCAGCTGCTGAAGCAGGCCTACGGCAAGTGTATTCAGGATGCCGACGGCAAACATGACAAGGTCGCCTCCTGCCAGACCATTCTGGAGGTGATGAAGCAGAGCAAGGCACACGCCGCGTTCGCGCAGAAAGAGAGCGTGAGCGTGCTGAATTACCAGCAGTGTATTGAGGCGGCGATGAGCGGCGCCGGTGACAACTATACGGCCCGCTGCGGCAAACTGTGGCAGGAAATCCGCGCCAGTAACGCGAACTGAGAAAAGGGAAGCGAGATGATGAAAGGATATAAACTGAGCGTAGTCGCCACGGCACTGGGTATGCTGGGCGTTTCCGGCGTAGCGCAGGCCGATCAGCAGCTGGTGGACAGCATCAGCAGCCAGGTGAAGGTGAACTACGCCGTCACCGACAACCGCGGCGCGGAGAACGGCGTCAACTGTGCGGCGCTGGGCGCCGACTGGGCCTCCTGCAACCAGGCGGTGATCAGCCTGACCAACGATGGCAGCGCCATCGAGGGGAAAGACTGGGCCATCTACTTCCATAACATCCGTCAGATCCTGAAGAGCGGCAACGATCAGTTCAAGATCACCTTCGTAACCGGCGATCTGCACAAGATTGAGCCGACGGATAAATTCAAGGGCTTTGCCGCGGGTGAGCGCATCGAGATCCCCATCGTCGGCGAATACTGGCAGCTGTTCGAAAGCGACGTGATGCCGCGCTGGTACGTGACCTCGCCGGACGCCAAGCCGAAGGTGATCGCCAATACCGATACCGAAGATCTGCGTCAGTTCGTGACGCCGTTTGCCGGCGACCTGTGGAAGCGCATCAAGGATGATAAAAACGTTCTGATGACGCCGGAGAACCGCTTTGCCAAGAACGCCGATGTGAAGACCCTGCCGGCGGCTAGCCTGCGCGGCCAGATTATGCCGACGCCGCTGACGCTGAAAGTGCATCAGCAGGACGCCGATCTGGCGCGCGGCGTTAGCCTGGATCTGACGGTGCTGAACACCGCCAGCGCCGATGTTATCAAGCAGCGTCTGGGCCAGCTGGGCGTGAAGCAGGCCCAGAAGGGCTACCCGATCAAGACACAGATCGCCACCAAAGCCTTTAAAGGCGATATGGCGGTACCGGGCGCATACCAGCTGAAGATCGGCACCAAGGGCGCGGAGGTGACCGGTTACGATCAGGCCGGGGTGTTCTACGGTCTGCAGTCTATCCTGTCGCTGCTGCCGGCCAACGGCAGCGCCAAGATCGCCACGCTGGACGCCGAAGATGCGCCGCGTTTCCAGTACCGCGGCATTGAGCTGGACGTGGGGCGTAACTTCCACTCCCTGGCCTCCATCGAGCGCCTGCTGGATCAGATGGCAGCGTACAAGCTGAACAAGTTCCACTTCCATCTGACCGACGATGAGGGCTGGCGCATTGAGATCCCGGGCCTGCCGGAGCTGACCGAGGTCGGCGGCAAGCGCTGCCATGATCTGAGCGAACAGCAGTGTCTGTTGCCGCAGCTGGGCTCTGGCCCGGACAGCAACAACAACGGCAGCGGTTACTTTACTCGCGCCGACTATATCAAGCTGCTGAAGTATGCCCAGGCGCGCCACATTGAGGTGATCCCGGAGATCGACATGCCGGCCCACGCCCGTGCGGCGGTGGTGGCGATGGAGGCGCGTTATAACAAGCTGAAGGCCGCCGGTGACGAGAAGGGCGCCAACGAGTACCGCCTGCTGGATCCGACCGATGACTCCAACACCACCTCGGTGCAGTTCTACGATCGTCACAGCTACCTCAACCCGTGCCTGGACTCATCCAAGCGCTTTGTCGACAAAGTGATCGGCGAGATGGCCCAGATGCACCGCGAAGCCGGCCAGCCGCTCACCACCTGGCACTTCGGCGGCGATGAGGCGAAGAACATCCGCTTAGGGCCGGGCTACACCGACGTGAACAAGCCGGAGCCGGGCAAGGGGATGATCGACCTGAGCAAAGAGGACAAGCCGTGGGCGAAGTCTCAGATGTGCCAGGCGATGATCAAAGAGGGCAAGGTGGCCGATATGGAGCACCTGCCGAGCTACTTCGCGGTCGAAGTCAGCAAGATGGTCAAGGATCACGGCATCGGCAAGATGCAGGCCTGGCAGGATGGCCTGAAGGATGCCAAGGATGCCAAGGCATTCGCGACGCCGCGCGTCGGGGTGAACTTCTGGGATACCCTGTACTGGGGCGGCTTTGACTCGGCCAACGACTGGGCCAACAAGGGCTATGAGGTGGTGATCTCCAACCCGGATTACGTCTATATGGACTTCCCGTATGAGGTCAATCCGCAGGAGAACGGCTACTACTGGGGCACTCGCTTCAGCGATGAGCGCAAGATCTTTGCCTTCGCGCCGGACAACCTGCCGCAGAACGCCGAAACGTCGGTCGATCGCGACGGTAACTACTTCAGCGCCAAGAGCGACAAGCCGTGGCCGGGCGCCTATGGCCTCTCTGCTCAGCTGTGGAGCGAAGTGGTGCGCACCGATGAGATGATGGAGTACAAGATCTATCCGCGCATCATGGCCGTCGCCGAGCGTGCCTGGCATCAGGCGGGCTGGGAACAGCCGTATCAGGCCGGGCGTGAATACAAGGGCGGCGAAACCCATCTGGTCGATCAGCAGGCTCTGCTGAAGGATTGGCAGCGTTTCGCCAACCTGATGGGGCAGCGTGAGCTGGCCAAGATGGATAAGTCTGGCGTGGCCTATCGCGTACCGCAGCCAGGCGCCCGCGTAGTGAACGGCAAGCTGGAGACCAACGTCGCGATGCCGGGCCTGATCGTGGAGTACTCCGTCGACGGCGGTAAGCAGTGGCAGCGCTATGATGCCAAGGCGAAGCCGAGCGTGAGCGGCGAGGTTCAGGTGCGTACCGCGTCGCCGGACGGCAAGCGCTTTAGCCGCGTGGAGTCCGTCAAATCCTGACGGGATTTTACCCTCATTTTCCCCCGCCTCGCGCGGGGGCCTTAGGATGAGCGCCCGCGGCGCGGCCTCATCCTCTCCTTATTCCGGTTTCGATCTGAGTAGTAGTGAGCAGTAATTGCCCTCGGTCTGTGAGGGCTTTTTTTTTACCCGCGACGGGCAAAAAAAACGGCCCCGGTGGGCCGCTTCGCTGACGGTGGGTTTAGGCCTTTTCGTCGTGCAGGGTATCATCGCTGCGGCAGTCGCTCTCGGCGCAGTGGCCGTAGAGATACAGGCTGTGGTTGGTCAGCTGGATGCCGTGTTTTTTGGCGATTTCGCGCTGACGCTTCTCGATGGACTCATCGCTGAACTCGATGACCTTGCCGCAGTCCAGGCAGATCAGGTGATCGTGGTGGTGCTGCTGGGTCAGTTCAAAGACCGATTTCCCGCCCTCAAAGTTATGGCGGGTAACGATGCCGGCATCGTCAAACTGGTTGAGCACGCGGTATACGGTTGCCAAACCGATCTCCTCGCCCATGTCGATCAGCTTCTTGTACAAGTCTTCAGCACTGACATGATGGCACGTAGGATCTTGCAGTACTTCCAGAATCTTGAGACGGGGAAGCGTGACTTTAAGGCCAGCTTTCTTTAACGCGGTGTTGTTGTCAGTCATTCGGATTCTGTCCTGTCACAGCGCCCGGCAGCGCCCAGAGGCCGTTACCGAACGGAAAATAATAGTGAGATTCATTATAAGGCCGATATCCCTAAATGGGAACCGTGGCGCGGCGTGTCCGGCGTGGGGTGCCCGCGGCGTGGGCCAGATATAACTCGCGAGTAATGAGGAAGATAGAAACAAATGACGCAGCGAACTGCGCACTATCGTTTTTATTGATGGCTGAAATACCTGCCGGCTATTAAACGGGGCTCCGCGCCGGCAGGCGACAGGCATTAGCCCAGGATATCGGCCAGATGCATCTCTGCGCTGAGCTGCTTGACCCAGGCGTCCACGCGCTCGGCGGTTAGCTCCGGTTGGCGATCCTCATCGATGGCCAGGCCGACGAAGGTGTTGCTGTCGACCAGCGCCTTGGAGGCTTCAAAGTGGTATCCGGCGGTCGGCCAGTGGCCGACGATGGTGGCGCCGCGCGCCTCAACTAGCTCGCGGATGGTGCCCATTGCATCGCAGAAGTACTCGGCATAGTCCTCCTGATCGCCGCAGCCGAACAGCGCAATCAGCTTACCGGAGAAGTCGATCTCCTCCAGCGAGGGGAAGAAGTCATCCCAGTCGCACTGCGCTTCGCCGTAGTACCAGGTGGGGATACCCAGCAGAAGGATATCAAACGCCTCAAGGTCTTCCTTGCTGCTCTTGGCAATGTCATGAACTTCAGCAACGTCTTTACCCAGTTGCTTCTGGATCATCTTAGCAATGTTTTCCGTGTTGCCGGTGTCGCTGCCAAAGAAAATACCTACGATTGCCATATCGCGAATTTACCTTTTATCTCAGAAATTAAATCAGGCTGTGCCCTGACCGTCGCGGGCGACGGACGGGATTAGGCGCTGAGCCTAACCGGGCGCGGTCACACACCCAGCCTACCTACCAGTCGAATACTATAACATTTTTGGCGTCGCGGCTTTATCGTCATTGTGCGCTGCGCCGGGCGGGTCAGGTGTCCAGCGGTAGCTGACGGAGCAGCATCTGCTCGATCAGCTCGCTGCGGCTGATGTTGCGCTCCTGCGCCAGACGGTTGAGGAGATCGACCGCCTCTTCATTCATCTTCAGCTCGACGCGGCGCAGCCCTTTCACCCGATCGCGCCGCAGCTGGTTACGCTTGTTAATCCGCAGCTGCTCTTCCCGGGAAAGCGGGTTGGTTTTGGGACGACCTGGACGACGTTCTTCCGCGAACAGATCGAGCGTCGTGCGGTCCGTTTGTTCTTTGGCCATATTCAGGTAGCGGTACTGCAAGGAGAAGGGAGCACGGGAACCCCGGACTCCGATTAACGTATATACGGGATTTCCCCCGACGGCACCGTACGGGGACGCGCCGCCCATTTTAGCGCGCCATCATACCCCAGGGAGTGGAGCAGCGACAATCCCTTATCGGCGTCGGCGCGCGTTCCCGCACCGATGAGGGCACGATCCGATCCGCCGGACGCTTCACGCCCCTGCGCCGGAGGGGGGATCGAGAAAGCGGCGCACCGCGCGCAGGACGTTGTCTGGCTGTTCGGCGTGCAGCCAGTGGCCGCTGCCGCTGACCACGTGGGCGCGGGCGCAGGGAAACTGGCGGGCGATCGCCTCGCGATAGTCATCGAGAATATAGGGCGAGTCCGCGCCCTTGATGAACAGCGTCGCCCCCGGGTGGGGCGCCTGCGGCTGCCAGCCGAGGATCTGCGGGTAGTGCTGCTGCAGGGCCGCAAGATTAAAGCGCCAGCGTCCCTGGTAAAAGGACTTGAGCAGAAACTGCACCACCCCCTCCTGCTGCAGAAAGCGGCGCAGGATCTGCGCCGCCTGCGGGCGGGTCTGTACCGCCGCCGTCTGCACCGCGTTCAGGGCGGCAAAGACCGCGTCGTGACGGCGGGTGGGGTAGGCCACCGGCGCCATATCTAGCACCACCAGACGGCGCAGGCGCTGCGGGGCGAGCGCCGCCAGACGCATCGCCGCTTTTCCGCCCATGGAGTGGCCAATGATGTCCAGCGGCGCCAGGCCGTAGGCGTCGATCAGCGCGATGAGATCCTCGGCGAGCAGGTCATAGTTCATCTCGGGGGTATGGGGGGACTGCCCGTGGTTACGCAGATCGACCAGCAGTACGTCGCGCTGGGGATTGAGCGCGCGGGCGAGCTGGCCCAGGTTGTCCAGCGAACCGAACAGGCCGTGGATCAGCAGCAGCGGCGGTTGGCTCGGCGGCTGCGGCGCCCGCAGCAGCAGATGATTCAGGGTCAGGATCATGGCGAGATAAATTGTTCGGTTAATGTTGCGTATAGGTTACCACGCCGGCGGCGAATTGTCCGCCGCTCGGCGGGGTTGACCCCAGCGGGCCGGGCATCTACGCCGATTTCCGAGCCGTATGGCTGTCCGCGCCGCTTTTGTGCCGCGCAGGCACCAAAATGGACGTTAATCACCCCGCCGTGGCGCTAAACGCTATCCGCTCAAGGCGTTTAACCTTATAATCCAATCTGACCACGTAGCAAAAGTACTGGATAACGATGAAAACGATTGAAGTCGACGAGGAGCTCTACCGCTATATTGCCAGCCACACCCAGCGGATTGGCGAGAGTGCTTCCGACATTCTGCGCCGGCTGCTGAAAGTCGGTATGGAGAGCAAGCCGGCCGCCGTCGCTGGCGCGGCGCTTCCTGCGCTGGTGACCCCCCTGCCGCGGCGGTATCCCGGCCGCAGGATCGCGTGCGCACCATGCGCGAGCTGCTGCTGTCGGACGAGTATGCTGAACAGAACAGGGCGGTCAGTCGCTTTATGCTGATCCTGACCACGCTGTACGCCATTGACGCCGATGGGTTTGCGGCGGCAACGGATGCCCTGCACGGGCGCACCCGCGTCTACTTTGCCGGCGATCGCAATACGCTGCTGCAGAGTGGCAATCACACCAAGCCCAAGCAGGTACCCGGCACCCCTTATTGGGTGATCACCAATACCAACTCAGGCCGCAAGCGCGCGATGATCGAACACATCATGCTGGCGATGCAGTTCCCCGTGGAGCTGATCGAGAAGGTTTGCGGCACCATTTGATAAATAACAAGCGTTAGGGAGAAGCGCAGATGGCAAATCACCCGCGCGCCGGGCAGCCTGCCCGGCAGAGCGATTTGATCAATGTGGCTCAGCTGGTTGCACAGTATTACAGCCTGCGTCCGCAGGCGGATAATCCGTCCCACGCCGTGAAGTTCGGCACCTCCGGTCACCGCGGCAGCGCGCAGCGCCAAAGCTTCAACGAGGCGCACATTCTGGCGATCGCCCAGGCGATCGCCGAGGTGCGCAAGGCCAACGGCGTCGAGGGACCTTGCTTTGTCGGTAAAGATACCCATGCGCTCTCTGAGCCGGCCTTCGTCAGCGTGCTGGAGGTGCTGAGCGCCAACGGCGTTGCGGTGGTGGTGCAGGAGAACAATGGTTTTACCCCGACGCCGGCGGTGTCTCATGCCATTCTGACCCATAACCGTCGCGGCGGCGCGCTGGCCGACGGTATCGTGATTACGCCCTCCCATAACCCGCCCGAAGACGGCGGCATCAAATACAACCCGACCAACGGCGGCCCGGCGGACACCAATCTGACCCGCGTTATCGAGCAGCGTGCCAACCAGCTGCTGGCGCAGGATCTGGCCGGCGTGAAGCGTCTGACGCTGGACGCGGCCTGGCGCAGCGGCCATATCCACGCGCGCGACCTGGTGCAGCCCTACGTCGAAGATCTGCGTGATATCGTCGATATGCCGGCGATTCAGCGCGCCGGTCTGAAGCTGGGCGTCGATCCGCTCGGCGGCTCCGGTATCGAATACTGGCAGCGCATCGGCGAGCATTACGGCCTGGATCTGACGCTGGTCAACGACCATATCGATCAGACCTTCCGCTTTATGCATCTGGACCACGACGGCGTGATCCGCATGGACTGCTCCTCGGAGAGCGCCATGGCGGGGCTGCTGGCGCTGCGCGATCGCTTCGATCTGGCCTTTGCCAATGACCCGGACTACGACCGTCACGGCATCGTAACGCCGGCCGGGCTGATGAACCCGAACCACTATCTGGCCGTGGCCATCGACTACCTGTTCCGCCACCGTCCGCAGTGGGGGGCCGAGGTGGCCGTGGGTAAGACGCTGGTCTCCAGCGCGATGATCGATCGGGTGGTTAAGGCGCTGGATCGCCGCCTGGTGGAGGTGCCGGTCGGCTTCAAGTGGTTTGTCGACGGTCTGTTTGACGGCAGCCTCGGCTTTGGCGGCGAAGAGAGCGCCGGGGCATCGTTCCTGCGCTTCAACGGCACGCCGTGGTCTACCGATAAGGATGGCATCATCCTGTGCCTGCTGGCGGCAGAGATCACCGCCCAGACCGGTAAGAATCCGCAGCAGCATTACGATGCGCTGGCGGCGCGCTTTGGCTCGCCGAGCTATAACCGTCTGCAGGCACCGGCGACCCATGCCCAGAAGGCGGCGCTCTCCCGTCTCTCTCCGGAGATGGTGCAGGCGGACCGGCTGGCGGGCGATCCGATCACCGCCCGTCTGACCCGCGCCCCGGGCAACGATGCGCCGATCGGCGGGCTGAAGATCATGACCGACAACGGCTGGTTTGCCGCGCGTCCGTCCGGCACCGAGGAAGCCTACAAGATCTACTGTGAAAGCTTCCTGGGTGCGGAGCATCGCCAGCGTATCGAGAAAGAGGCGGTCGATATTGTGAGCGCCGTACTGGCTAACGCTTAAGCGCGTCATTACACCTACCGCAACGCCGCGCACTGCGCGGCGTTTTTTTATGGGCGTAGTCCGGGGAGAGGCGATCGCGCCCGCTAAGGCATAAAGCGGTAGCCGACGCCGGTCTCGGTCAGCAGGTGGCGCGGGCGGGCCGGTTCGGCCTCCAGTTTCTGGCGCAGGTGTCCCATGTAGATGCGCAGGTAGTGGCTGTGCTCGACGTAGTTGGGGCCCCAGACGCTGCTGAGCAGCTGGCGCTGGGTCAGCACCTTCCCGCTGTTGGCGATAAGCTCGGCCAGCAGGCGAAACTCGATCGGCGTGAGGTGCAGCCGCTCGCCGCAGCGGGTGACGCTGCGCGCCAGCAGATCCACCTGGACGTCGGCGAAGCAGACCAGCGGGCTCTCCTGCTGCTGGCGGGTGTGACGCCGCAGCGCCACCCGTACCCGCGCCAGCAGCTCCGCAACGCCGAAGGGCTTGCTCAGAAAGTCCTCGGCGCCGGCGTCGAGGGCCTCAACCTTATCGGCCTCATCGCAGCGCGCCGAGAGCACGATCACCGGAATGGCGCTCCAGCGGCGCAGATCGCGGATAAACTCCACGCCGTCGCCGTCCGGCAGCCCCAGATCGAGAATGATCAGATCCGGCTGGCGGGTTGCGGCCTCGATCAGGCCTCGCTGCAGGCCATCGGCGTCTGCGACGCGCCAGCCTTCGTTTTCCAGGGCGGCGCGCACAAAGCGGCGGATGGCCTGTTCGTCTTCGACGATCAGAATAGTGATGGGGGCAGCTGTCACGGGTTGTCTGTCATCTCCTCATCGGTTTCCGGGTCGATCTCCGGCACGGTTTCCAACGGCAGGGTAAAGTGAAAATGGGCGCCGCCCTGCGGCGGGCTCTCGACCCAGATTCTACCACCGTGTATATCAATAATGGCACGGCAAATCGCTAACCCCAAACCGACGCCGGGAATGGCGGACTCTTTATCACCGCGGGTAAACTTGTTGAAGATATGCGGCAGCTGGTCTGCGGGAATCCCCGGCCCGCTGTCGCTTAACTCCACCTCGAGCCCGTCGGCGCCGACCCGAGCGCCGATGGCGATGCTGGCCGCGCTGCCGGCGTATTTCCCCGCGTTCTCCAGCAGATTCTGCAGGACGCGCTCGATGAGCGCCCCGTCGCAGTTCACCAGCGGCAGATCCGCCGGCAGGCTGAGGGCGAGGGGATGGCCGGCCAGCATCGGCTCCAGCGTATGGATGGCGCTGCCGACGATCTCCTCCAGCGACTGCCACGCCTTGCGCAGACGGAAGCCGCCGGACTGGATGCGGGCCATGTCGAGCAGGTTGTTGACCAGACGCGAGGTGTTGAGGATCTGCTGGCGGATCTCCTCCGCCTGCGGGGCGTGGGCCGATCGCTCGCTGGCCAGATCCAGCGTCAGTATCTCCGCCTGCCCGAACAGCACCGTCAGCGGGGTGCGCAGATCGTGAGAGAGGGCGGCCAGCAGCGAGTTGCGCAGCTGCTCCCGCTCGGCTTCCAGGCGGGCGGCCGCCGCGCTGTGGGCCAGGTGCAGGCGCTCCAGCGCGTTGGCGATCATGACGGTATAGGTTTGCAGCAGGCGCTGCTGCTCCGGCACCATCAGCTGACGCAGGTTGCTCGGTTCAATGGCCAGTACGCCAAAGGTGTTCTGGGCGCTGGAGAGGGGCAGCAGCTGATAGGGAACGCCGGGCAGGGTATCGGTTCCGGCGCCAGCGGGCTGGCGACGATCCAGACACCACTGGGCGATGGCCAGATCGACGTTGGCTACCCCGGCCTCATCGCCGTGGCGGGGGTGCAGCAGGCCGTCGCCGTCCGGCAGCAGCAGCGTGGTACGGGCGCCAAAGCTGTGATTAAGGGAGGCGCAGGCGCTGTGTACCACCGCGTCGTGATTTAACGCGTTGCCCAGCGCCTTGGACATTTCATACATGTGGCGGGCGCGCTGTTCGCGGTAGCGCGCTACCCGCGCCTGATAGCGCATGCCGGCGGTGAGGTTCCCGATCAGAATACCGACGATCAGCATCACGCCAAAGGTGACCAGGTACTGGACGTCGCTGACGGCGAAGGACCACTGCGGCTGCACGAAGAACAGATCGAAGCTGGCGACGCTGATGCAGGCGGCGAACACCGACGGCCAGCGGCCAAAGAACAGCGCCACCACCACCACCCCGAGTAGGTAGACCATCACCAGGTTGACCTGATCGAAGGCGGGCAGCATCAGCCTGCCGCACAGCGAGATCAGCGCGCACAGCGCCGCGGCCACCAGGAACCCTTGGATCTGCACCCGCCACTTTTCGCCGAACGGGCGCGGATCGCTTTCCCGCGGGCCGCTGGGGCGATCTTCGACGGCGACGATCAGCAGGTCGAGGTCGGGGCCCAGGCGGGCCAGGCGATCGACAAAGCTGGCACCGGGCCAGCGCAGACGCCGGGCCTCGCGCTGGCGGCGACCCAGCAGAATTTTGCCCAGATTGTGTTCGCGGGCATAGCGCAGGATGGCGCGCTCCGGGGTGGGATCGGAGAGGGTGGCGGTCTCCGCCCCCAGCTCCTGCGCCAGGCGCATGCTGCGCAGGATGGTGCGCCGCTCGTTTTCCGGCAGGCGGTGCAGGTGCGGCGTCTCCACGTAGACGGCGTGCCAGACGCAGCCCAGCCGCCCGGCCAGACGGGCAGCGGTGCGCACCAGCTTATCATTGTCGGCGTACTGGCCTATGCACAGCAGCAGGGCATCGCGGGTGTGCCAGACCCGGCTGCCGCCGGGGCCGCTGCGAAAGGCGCGCATCTGATCATCGACCCGATCGGCGGTGCGGCGCAGGGCCAGCTCACGCAGGGCGATCAGGTTTCCCTTGCGGAAAAAGTGCTCGATGGCGCGCTCGGCCTGACCCGGAATATAGACCTTGCCCTCCTTGAGACGCTGACGCAGGTCGTCCGGCGGCAGATCGACCAGCACGACCTCGCTGGCGGCGTCAAACAGCCGGTCCGGCACCGTTTCGCGCACCTGTACGCCGGTCACGCTGCCGACGATATCGTTCAGACTCTCCAGATGCTGTACGTTGACGGTGGTCAGCACGTCGATACCGGCCGCCAGCAGCTCCTCGACGTCCTGCCAGCGCTTGGGGTGGCGAGAGCCGGGCGCATTGGTATGCGCCAGCTCATCCATCAGGATCAGCGCGGGGGCGCGCGCCAGCGCCCGGTCGAGGTCGAATTCGCGGATCTGGCGCCCCCGGTGGTGGATCCGCTTTTGCGCCAGCAGCTCCAGACCGTCGAGCAGGGCGGCGGTTTCGCTACGGCCATGGGTTTCTACGACGCCGACCGCCACGTCCAGCCCCTGGGCGCGCAGGCGCTGCGCCTCCTGCAGCATGGCGTAGGTTTTACCGACGCCGGCGCAGGCGCCGAAGAAGACCTTGAGCCTGCCGCGCGCGGGGTCGTTGACCTGGGCCAGAAGGGCGTCGGGGTCGGGGCGCTGTTCATCATCAACCATGAAACATCCTTATCGAGCGAAAACGGTTAGCGTAAGCGGGGTGTTGCCTCCGATGATAGCCGATCCAGCGCCAGATTCAGCCGCAATACGTTGACCGTCGGCTGTCCGAGAAAGGCCGGCCAGCGCGGCTCGGTGTCATCGGCTATCAGGGCATCGACGCGGCTCAGCGCGAGTCCGCGCGCCGCGGCGATGCGCGCCGCCTGATAATGGGCGGCCTGCGGCGAGATATCCGGGTCGAGGCCGCTGGCGGAGCTGGTGAGCAGATCGACCGGTATCGGCTCGCCGACGGGCTCCTGCGCATCGCGCTGGCGCAGGCGTTCGGCGCGCGCGGCCAGCGTCCGGGTCAGCAGCGGGTTACTGACCGCCAGATTGCTGCCGCCCGACGCCATGGCGTTGTAGGGGTGCCCGGCGGTGGCCGACGGGCGCGGCCAAAAGTAGTCGTCGCGCTGGAACGGCTGGCCGATCAGCGCAGAGCCCACCGGGCGGCCATCGCGCAGCAGCAGGGATCCGTTGGCCTGCAGGGGGAACATCAGCTGCGCCAGCGCCGTGGTTAACAGGGGATAGAGAATACCGGTGATCAGGGTAAGCACCAGCATCATGACCAGGGTGGGACGTAGTAAGGGCTGTGTCATGGTGGGCTCCTTTAAGCCAGGCCGCATAAGGTTAATAACAGATCGATCAGCTTGATGCCGATAAAGGGCACCACCAGTCCGCCGGCGCCGTAGATCCACAGGTTGCGCCGCAGCAGCGCGCCGGCGCTCAGCGGGCGGTAGCTGACGCCGCGCAGGGCCAGCGGGATCAGGAAGACGATGATCAGCGCGTTGAAGATCACCGCCGACATGATGGCCGACGCCGGTGAGCTCAGGTGCATCACGTTGAGCTGGTTGAGTTGTGGGTAGGTGGCGGCAAAGGCGGCCGGGATGATGGCGAAGTACTTGGCCACATCGTTGGCGATGCTGAAGGTGGTCAGCGAACCGCGCGTCATCAGCATCTGCTTGCCGATGTGTACCACCTCGATAAGCTTGGTCGGGTTGGAGTCCAGATCGACCATGTTGCCGGCCTCTTTGGCCGCCTGGGTGCCGGAGTTCATCGCCACCGCCACGTCGGCCTGGGCCAGCGCCGGGGCGTCGTTGGTGCCGTCTCCGGTCATGGCGACCAGACGTCCTTCGGCCTGATACTGGCGGATCAGCGCCAGCTTGGCCTCCGGCGTCGCCTCGGCCAGGAAATCATCGACTCCCGCCTCGGCGGCGATGGCGGCGGCGGTCAGGCGGTTATCGCCGGTGATCATCACCGTTTTGATCCCCATGCGCCGCAGCTCGGCGAAGCGCTCTTTGATCCCCCCTTGACGATATCCTTCAGCGCGACGACGCCGAGGATGCGGGCATCCTCCGCCACCACCAGCGGGGTGGCGCCGCTGCGCGCGACGCGCTCGACGGCCTCTTCCACCGAGCGGGGGAAGTGGCCGCTGGCGGACTCGACGTAGCGGCGGATCGCGTCGACGGAGCCTTTGCGGATCATGCGGCCCTGGATGTTGACCCCGCTCATGCGAGTCTGGGCGGAGAAGGGGACAAAGGTGGCGTTCAGGCTGCTCAGGTCGCGTTCGCGCAGGTTAAAGCGCTGCTTGGCCAGCACCACGATGCTGCGTCCCTCTGGGGTTTCGTCCGCCAGGGAGGCCAGCTGCGCGGCGCTGGCCAGCGCCTGCTCGCTGACGCCGCTGACCGGCAGGAACTCGGAGGCCTGGCGGTTGCCCAGGGTGATGGTGCCGGTCTTATCCAGCAGCAGGACGTCGACATCCCCGGCGGCCTCGACCGCCCGTCCGCTGGTAGCGATGACGTTGGCGCCCAGCATCCGGCTCATGCCGGCGACACCGATAGCCGAGAGCAGACCGCCGATGGTGGTAGGGATCAGGCAGACCAGCAGCGCCACCAGTACGGTTACGGTTACCGGGCTGCCCATCTGGCTGACCTGAGCCCCGAAGAGTGAGAAGGGATACAGGGTGGCGCAGGCCAGTAAAAAGATGATCGTCAGGGCGATCAGTAGGATGGTCAGGGCGATCTCGTTGGGCGTTTTGCGTCGCTTGGCACCCTCCACCATCGCGATCATGCGATCGAGGAAGGTTTCGCCGGGGTTGACGCTGCACTGTACTACCAGCCAGTCGGAGAGCACGCGGGTGCCGCCGGTGACCGAGGAGAAGTCGCCGCCGGACTCGCGGATTACCGGCGCCGACTCCCCGGTGATGGCGCTTTCATCCACCGATGCGCCGCCCTCCAGCACCTCGCCGTCGCAGGGCAGGGTATCGCCCGCCTCGACCAGAACCAGGTCGCCTTTGCGCAGGCTTTCGGCGGCCACCTTCTGCCACGGGGTGCCGTACTGCGCCTGCGCCAGCTTTTTGGCCCAGCCGCTCTTCTTCACCCCTTTCAGGCTCTCGGCCTGCGCCTTGCTGCGCCCTTCGGCCAGTGCCTCGGCCAGGTTGGCAAACAGCACGGTAAACCACAGCCACAGGGCCAGGCTGCCGGTGAAGACGGCGCTGCCGTCGGTCTGGCCGCACAGGATCATCAGCCAGATAAAGCTGGTCAGCAGGCTGCCCAGATAGACCACAAACATCACCGGATTGTGCCACTGGACGCGGGGATCCAGCTTACGCAGCGCATCGCGCAGCGCCGTTTTCAGCAGGGCCGGTTCGAATAGTGCACGCTGTTTATGACTCATGATAACTCTCTCTTCCCTTATGGCCGTACGCCGCTCAGCGTCATCTGTAGCTGTTCCGCCAGCGGGCCGAGCGCCAGCGCTGGAATAAAGGTCAGGGCGCCCACCAGCAGAATGGTGCCTACCAGCAGGCCGACGAACAGCGCGCCGTGGGTGTGCAGGGTGCCGTTGCCCGCCGGCTGGCGCTTTTTCAGCGCCAGCGCGCCGGCGATCGCCATGACCGGCACGATCACCCCGAAACGCCCCAGCAGCATGGCCAGCGCCAGCAGCAGGTTGTAAAACGGCGTATTGACGCTCAGGCCGCCGAAGGCGCTGCCGTTGTTGTTGGCGGCGGAGGAGAAGGCGTACAGCACCTCGCTGAAGCCGTGGGCACCCGGATTGAGGATCGCGCTGCGTCCGGCGTCGCACAGTAGCGCGATGGCGCTGCCGGTGAGCACCAGGGCCGGCGGGATCAGAATGGCCAGGGCGGTCATCTTCATTTCATAGACGCCGATCTTTTTCCCCAGGTACTCCGGGGTACGGCCGATCATCAGTCCGGCGATGAAGACGGTCAGCAGCACGAACAGCAGCATGCCGTACAGGCCGCTGCCCACGCCGCCGAAGACCACCTCACCTATCTGCATCAGCCACATCGGCACCATGCCGCCCAGGGCGGTGAAGGAGTCGTGCATGGCGTTGACCGCGCCGCAGGAGGCGGCGGTCGTGACCACGGCATACAGCGCGGAAGAGAGGATGCCGAAGCGGCTCTCCTTACCCTCCATGTTGGCACTGCTGTCGGCGCCCAGCGCTATCAGATGTGGATTCCCCTGCAGCTCGGCGTACATCACACAGCCTGCGGCGACGATGAAGATCAGCGACATGGTCCACAGCAGGGCGTGGCCCTGACGGCTGTCGCCGACGCTGCGGCCGAAGGCGAAGCACAGGGCGGTCGGCAGCAGAAAGATCGCCACCATCTGCAGCAGGTTGCTCAGCGCGGTCGGGTTTTCAAACGGGTGAGCGGAGTTGGCGCCGAAGAAGCCGCCGCCGTTGGTGCCGAGCAGCTTGATGGCCTCTTGGGAGGCGACCGGCCCCATCGGCAGCAGCTGAGTGCCCCCCTCCAGCGGCGTCACGCTGACATAGCCGCTAACATTCTGGATCACGCCCTGACTGACAAAGAGCAGGCTCAGCAGCAGCGACAGCGGCAGCAGGACATACAGGGTGATACGCCACAGATCGACCCAGGCGTTGCCCAGCGACGGATCGGCGTGGCGGGCGAAGGCGCGGATCAGGGCAAACAAAACGGCGATGCCGCTGGCCGCCGACAGAAAGTTTTGTACGCTGAGCCCGGCCATCTGGCTGAGGTAGCTCAGGCTGCTCTCGCCGCTGTAGGCCTGCCAGTTAGTATTGGTGACAAAGCTGACGGCGGTATTGAGAGCCAGATCCCAGCGCAGGCCGGGGAATCCCTGGGGATTGAGGGGCAGCAGACCCTGCGCCATCAGCAGCGCGAACAGCAGCGCAATGCCCAACAGGTTAAAGGCGAGGATCGCCAGCAGATAGTGACGCCAGTCCATCTCATGGGGCGTCACGCCGCACAGGCGCCACAGGGTGTTTTCCGTGCGCGCCATAGCGCGGTACGGTTCGCCGTCGATCAGACGGCTCAGCAGGCTGCCCAGCGGCGGTGCCAGGATCAGCAACGGCAGCATCAGCAGACCGATGAGCATTAGTGCATTGGTAAACATCAGAAGTCCTCCGCATGCCACAGGGCGTACACCAGATAAACCAACAGGAGTAGCACCAGTACGGCACAGGCGATCAGTCCCAGCGTCATTTTTTATCTCCTTGAGCGCGATGACGGTATCAGGATAGGAGCTCCCGGATATAAATGAGGCAAAAAGCGCTGCCGTCGCCGTAAAAAAAGTATAAAAATGGCGGTGCCGCGCGGGGAGGGGGCGGCTATGGTCAGGGGATGCCGGGCTGTCGGCTCGCGGCGGTAAAGGAGGGGATAGCGCGGATCCCCCGTGCAGGTCATGGGTATGCGTCGCGCCTGGCGATGCGCCAGATCGGCCGGCGTTATCGTGTGTCTCCTTTATTGCGTAGCGGCGTACGCGGGGGCGTAAGTGGTCGGATGAGTGCTTGATCTTTGTGCGTTCCAGGGCTATGTTGGTGCTGTTTCGGCCACGTCTCCGGCCGATTTTTGACGCTCCCGGCACCGGCGGGCGTATTTGCAAGGAGGTCACATGTACCAGCGCTATTCCTGGCCGCGTATCTGGCTGCGCCGCAGCGGCGTGATTCTGGTGGGTACCCTGGCCTTGCCCGTGATGCTGCTGCGTCACGATCGAGCACGCTTCTATAGCTATCTGCACCGGGTCTGGTCGAAAACCAGCGACAAGCCGGTGTGGCTGGCTGAATCGGAGAAGGTCCGCCCCGACTTCTTCTGAGTCCGCGCGCGTCCCGATATCTGGCAAACCCCGTTCGGCGATCTACACTTGGCGTACAGACTCCACGCGGTCATGGAGATAGAACAAGGGGGGCCACGCCATGTCTTCTGCGATTCCTGTCGGGATCAGCGCCTGCCTGCTCGGTCAGGCGGTGCGCTTTGACGGCGGTCACCGGCGCTTCGCCTTCGCCGCCGATACCCTGGCGCCGTTTTTTCACTTTCTGCCGCTGTGTCCCGAGATGGGGATCGGCCTGCCGTCGCCGCGCCCTGCGCTGCGCCTGACTCGCCGCGATGCGTCGTCGCCGGTGGCGCTGGTCAACAGCCGGGATCCGGCGCTGGACTATACGGCGGCGATGGCGGATTTCGCCGCGCGTCAGCTGCCGCAGCTGCAGTCGCTGTGCGGTTTTATCCTGTGCGCCCGCTCGCCCAGCTGCGGCATGGAGCGGGTGAAGGTGTATACGCCGCACGAGGCACGTAAAAGCGGGATGGGGCTGTTCGCCGCCGCCCTGATGGCGGCGATGCCCTGGCTGCCGGTCGAGGAGGATGGGCGCCTGAGCGACGGCGCGCTGCGGGAGAACTTTATTGCCCGGGTATACGCGCTGCACGAGTTTAACCAGCTGTGGCCGTCGGGGCTGAGCCGCGGGGCGCTAGTGGCGTTCCACAGCCGCTATAAGCTGCTGTTGCTGGCCCACTCTCAGCCCGCCTATCGCGCGCTGGGGCGGATGGTGGCGGAGATAGGCCAGTGGCCTTCGACGGCGGCGTTTGCCACAGAATACCGTCACCGGCTGATGGCGCTGATGCGACAGCCCGCCTCACGCCGTAACCATACCAATGTGCTGCAGCACGTACAGGGCTACTTCAGCCCACGCCTCAATCCTGCCCAGCGTGCTGAGCTGAGCCAGCTGATCCTACAGTATCGTCAGGGGATACAGCCCCTGCTGGCGCCGCTGACGCTGATCAACCACTACCTACGGGAATACCCGGACGACTATCTGGCGTCGCAGCGCTATTTCTCCCCCTACCCGGACGCCCTGCGTCTGCGCTACGGTCATTAGGCGGCGCGATGAGGACGCACGTGGTGTGGCTGCGCAGCGATCTGCGCATGACGGATAACCGGGCGCTGCACGCGGCCTGCGCCGATGCCCGGGCCCGGGTGGTGGCGCTGTATGTGGCGACGCCGCGCCAGTGGCTGGCGCAGGAGATGGCGCCGCGTCAGGCGCAGTTTATCTGGCAGAATCTGTCGGCGCTGCAGGCGGCGCTGGGGCAGCGCGGGATCCCGCTGTACTGTCTGAGCGTGGACGACTATGCAGCCCAGGCGCGGACGGTGCGCGCGGTGTGCCTGCGCGAGTGCGCCGATGCGCTGTTTGTCAACCGTCAGTATGAGCTGAATGAACGGCGCCGCGACGATGCGTTGGCCGCCGCGCTGACCATCCCGTGCCATTTTTTTGACGACGCGCTGCTGCTGGCGCCGGGGACGGTGCTGACCGGCGCGGGACAGATGTTTAAGGTCTTTACGCCGTTTAAACGCGCCTTTCTGCGCGGGCTGACATCGGTCGATCTGCGCGTGCTGCCGGCGCCGTCGCCGCGCCAGCCGACCCCCGCGGCTCCGACGCAGGTCGCGCGCTTCGATTATCCGGATGCCGCGGTGGATAGCGCGCTGTTTCCCGCCGGTGAGGCGGCGGCCCAGGCGCGCCTGACGCTGTTTTGCCACGGGGCGCTGGCGGCGTACGCGGCCCGGCGCGATTTTCCGGCGCAGGCGGGAACCAGCCGGCTCTCTCCCTACCTGACGCTGGGTGTGCTATCGCCGCGCCAGTGTCTGGCGGCGCTGCAGTCGCAGGCGCTGGCCTCGCCAACCCCATCCGCCGGCGCCGAGGCCTGGTTAAATGAGCTGATCTGGCGTGAGTTTTACCGCCACCTGCTGGTGGCCTGGCCGGATCTCTGTCGCCATCGCCCCTTTATTCCCTGGACGGCGCAGATCCGCTGGCGGGACGATCCGGCGGGACTGCAGCGCTGGCAGCAGGGGATGACCGGCTTTCCGCTGGTGGATGCCGCCATGCGTCAGCTGAATCGCTGCGGCTGGATGCATAACCGACTGCGCATGCTGACGGCCAGCTTTCTAGTCAAAGATCTGCTGATCGACTGGCGCCTTGGCGAGCGTTATTTTCTGCGTCAGCTGCTCGACGGCGATCTGGCCGCGAACAACGGCGGCTGGCAGTGGGCCGCCTCGACGGGCTGCGATGCCGCGCCCTATTTCCGCATCTTTAACCCACGTGTACAGGGGCAGCGCTATGATCCACAGGGGCAGTTTATCCGCCGGTGGCTCCCTGAACTGCGCGATGTCCCGGACAGTGACATTCATCACCCTCAGCGCTGGGCGCTGCGGCGGCAGCGCGTGCTAGACTATCCCGATCCGCAGGTCGATCACGCCCGCGCGCGGCAGGACACGCTGTTGGCCTTTGCCCGCGCCCGCGCCGGGGACGACGGCGCGGCATGAGGCGCAGGCGCCGCAGCGTGGCAGAGACAGGGAGAGTGGCAGATGATGCAGAGGATGTGGCGCAGATGGGTGGCCGGTGGCGCGCTGCTGTGCGGGCTGGCGATGTGCCCCGCGCAGGCCGCCTTTGAACTGGTGGCGTTGGGCAGCGGCGGCGGGCTGAACGGCGATAACCTGAACGCCTATCTTATCCGCCATGAGCGCGATGCGCGCTATGTTGCGCTGGACGCCGGCACCACCCTGCCGGGGATCGCCCGGGCGCTTGAGCTGGGGGGCGTTTCCGACGGTGAGCGCCGCGCGCGCCGCGCCCTGGACGCCGCAGGGCTATGTGCTGAGAGAGCTCATTGCCGCCTACTTCATCAGCCATCCCCACCTGGATCACGTCGCCGGCCTGCTGCTGGCGGCGCCGGAGGATAGCCATAAGCCGATCTACACCCTGGCGGACAGCGCCGATACCCTGCGCAATCACTATTTTAACTGGAAGAGCTGGCCGAACTTCAGCGATGCCGGGCAAGGGCAGCGGCTGGGTACCTACCGGATCCACAGCGTCCGCCCGGGGCAGCGCTTTACGCTGGGCGTCAGCGGTCTGCGCGGGGTGGTCTACCCGCTCAGCCACGGCGGAGAGACGTCGTCGATGATCCTGCTGGAGCGAGAGGGGGAGTACGTGGCGTACTTTGGCGATACCGGCGCCGATCGGATAGAGAACAGCCAGCGCTTGGATCACATCTGGCGCCGGCTGGGGCCGCTGGTGGCCAGCCGGGCGCTAAAGGGGATCATCATTGAGACCTCCTTCAGCGACGAGGTGCCCGAGACGCGGCTGTTTGGGCACCTAACCCCGGCGCTGCTGAACCAGGAGATGATCAATCTGTCCCGCTACAGCGGTGGCACGGCGGCGCTGGCGGGTCTGCCGGTGGTGATATCGCATATCAAGCCGTCGCTGCGGGCCGGCGCCGCGGCGGAGCAGCAGATCATGGCGCAGCTGGCGGCCGGGAACCGCAGCGGCGTGGCGTTTCGCCATCTGCGCCAGGGGGAGCGGACGCGGTTTGCCGGAGGGGATGAGTAGCGTATTATCCGCAGTACGATCGATGACGGCGGCAGGCGAACTGCCCGGGAGACCCCATGGATAATTTGGTTTTGGAGCAGCGGATTAACCGGTTGCTCGACGTAGACAGTATGCAGGATTACGCCCCCAACGGCCTGCAGGTGGAGGGGCGTCGCGAGGTGCGGCGTATCGTTACCGGCGTGACCGCCTGTCAGGCGCTGCTGGATGCCGCCGTGGCGGCCGAGGCCGATGCGGTGCTGGTTCACCACGGATACTTTTGGAAGAGCGAGGCCCCGACGGTACGCGGGATGCGGCGGCAGCGCCTGAAAACGCTGCTGGCTAACGACATCAATCTATACGCCTATCATCTGCCGCTGGATGCCCATCCCGAGCTGGGCAATAACGCCCAGCTGGCGCGGAGGCTAAAGATCGCTCCGCATGGGCTGATTGCGCCGCTGTTGCCCTATGGCGAGCTGGAGAGCCCCTGCAGCGCCGGAGAGCTGGCGGGACGTCTGGAGCGTAAGCTGCACCACGGCGTTCTGCACTGCGGCGATAGCGGGCCCGCGCTGATCCGGCGCGTGGCCTGGTGCAGCGGCGGTGGGCAGGGATTTATTGAGCAGGCGGCGACCTTTGGCGTCGATGCGTTTATCAGCGGTGAGGTGTCCGAGCAGACGATTCACGTTGCCCGCGAGATGGGCATTCACTTCTTTGCCGCCGGCCATCACGCCACCGAGCGCGACGGCGTTCGGGCGCTGGGGGAGTGGTTGGCCCGAGAGCATGCGCTGGACGTCACCTTTATCGATATCGCCAATCCCGCATAGCCGGGCGGCGCGGCGGGCGCTTCCCGCCGCGTGAGTGCCGTCATAATACCAAACCAATACCATGGCGCGCTGCCCTAATATAATCGGTCGCGATATTCCGTCATTAGCCTAAACGGCGCTGACCGATCGCCGGATGCAGGCTGAGAGGGCGCCTGAGGGTATCTCAGTATGATAAAAATAAGATTATGAGAGTTATTATTTTCCCAATGATTGCGCGTATGACGTTAGGTTATTCCTAGCGTCTCGCAGTTGCATTTCAACTGACGCTGAAGCATAATCCGAAGAATCTGTAGCCCACTTAACCTCCTGTCGATAAACAGAAAAGTGTTTATTTTCCTCCGTCAGACGAACGCACTACCACCGCGCGTTCTACCTTACTTAGCGTCGCAGATGCTAAAATCTCAGTATATTGGACGGGGTTATTATGTTATGGTCAATAACATGGATTCACGGCGGAGTTAATCGCTCTGCTGGATTGTATTCGGATATTTTCTTAGTAAATGAAATATAGGATTGTAGTGGCACGCGTCAGCGTAGGGTAAGGCACCGTTTGGCTTACGCTGAGTTACGTGGTGGGTGTGTACACAGGCGGGGCGTTAAAGGACAGAAAATGTTTGAGATTTTTGATGTTGACTACCAGTCTCTGTCAAGAACGACATCAACAGAGCTATTTTCCCTGCGTAAGGGGACGTTTAAGGATCGGCTCAATTGGGCGGTAACCTGCAGCGATGGGATGGAGTTCGATGAGTATGACAGCGAGCATACAACCTATCTGCTGGGGGTGAAGGATAACGATGTGGTGTGCAGCGTACGCTTAATTGAAACCTGTCATCACAACATGATTGTCGGCACGTTTTTCCGCTACTTTGAGAAAGGCGAGATCCCGGCCAGCAGCCAGTTTTTTGAATCCAGCCGCTTCTTTGTCGATAAGCGTCGCGCCCGCACTCTGCTGGGCAATCAATATCCGCTGTGTCATCTCCTGTTTCTCGCCATGATTAACTATACGATGGCCTCTGGTCACCGTGGTATTTATACGATTGTTAGCCATTCGATGCTGCGGATTTTGACCCGCTCCGGCTGGAATATTACCGTAGTCGAGCGCGGCGTGTCGGAGAAGGCGCAGGATATCTATCTAGTCTATTTGCCGACGGATGCGGCCAACCAGCGTCTGCTGATGGAGCGAATTAATCAGGATCAGCCTTTTGATGAGGAGGCCCTGCAGAGTTGGCCTCTGGTGCTGAAGGCCGATACGCTCAGCCCTCAATCGGCTTAATCAGCTGCAGCTCAACGCCAAGCCGGATCGCGTGCTTGGCGTTTAATACCCCCAGCTTTTTGACCACGTTGCCAATGTGAAACTTGACGGTGCCGGTTTTAATGCCGAGGATCAGCGCAATTTCTTGGTAGGTTTTCCCCATGCTAGCCCAGTACAGAATTTCATTCTCACGTGTGGAGAAAATGTTCTCTATTGGCTCTTTTTTACTGTAGTAGTGCTGTGCGGTAATTTGGCGCTGGCCATTCATAAAGCGCTCATGGGCATCGATCAGCAGCATTTGCAGGACGCCTCTGCTGCGCTCAATCTCCGCCAGTCCACGATCGTCGACCATCAGTGAAAGCATCGCCAGCTGATTATCTGCATCATGCAGTACAAAGGTGTAGCCTCTGCTCACCTGGTATTTCTTGGAAAGATTAAAAATTTTCGAGAGGTTCAGCTTCGAGTTGACGGTGATCTTCTCATCCCACAGGAAGGGGGATACTCGGCGCAGGGCGGAGATCACCACCGGATCGATGTGCTGATAATGGTGCTCTTTATACAGCGTCACCCATTCATCTGGGTAATTGGAGATGATGATAATGTCCGATGGATTTTTCTTGTTGAGCAATAAATAAGCAAACTGAGTGTGGCCGTAAGCGACCAGTGACCGATCGATAAATTGCTTGATCTCTCTTGTCAGGCTCTCATTATCAGCAAACACGCTCGTTTCTTCTCTCAATCACCTTATCGCGAAAGATATACAGTAATACGTTCCGCTGTTAATTACATCCTCTATCTTACGTGTCAACGGGAATTTTACATAGCCAACAGAGGGGTATCCGCATGATAGCTATACCTTAGTCTAACTAGACGCTATCGGCAGATGTCAATAGAATTACAACCAGGCCGAAAAGGTAAAAAAAAACCTGATTCATCGCTGAATCAGGTTGCCAATTTCGGCCAACACCAGGGAATACGACGCAATCAGGCTGATACTTTCCGTGTCATATAAATAGAGAAGGTACACCTGATTGACTCACTGCGTATTGCAACCTGCCCTACGCATATATATTCAAACAGACGGAATATATCCTCATTCTGCTTCCGCTCCGTACTGTCATGGATAGCTTACATAAAAATTTCTGCGGAATATAGACCCCTTGCTATTTTTTTTCTGTAATTTACAAAATAACAGAAAAAAAGCCGCGATTATCCCCTTTGTTACTGATCGTTTTTAGAGCATAATTATTATTAGTGTTTGATATTAAAAGACTTTAATAATAAAAGCGTCGGCTTTCGTCACCAAAGTCAGCGAATGATTTGCATGTTATTTACCATGAAATATTGCATCTTTGATGTAAATGAATAGTAAAAAATCATGTTTTTATTAATTCAGTACTAAAAAAGATCATTCATTTACGAATGATCTTATTTAATTGTCTACTAATGGTATTATCGCCCGCTATTCGCCGCGGGAGCGAATCAGTTCTTTTTGACGAATTCTGACTTGAGCTTCATCGGGCCAAAGCCGTCGATTTTGCAATCGATGTTATGATCGCCTTCGACCAGGCGAATGTTTTTGACCTTCGTGCCGATCTTCAGCATTGAGGAGCTGCCCTTGACCTTCAGATCTTTGATCACGGTGACGCTGTCGCCGTCCGCCAGCAGGTTGCCGTTGGCGTCTTTGACGATCAGGGTCTCCTCTTCCGCGCTCTCGGCGGCGGCGTCATTCCACTCATAGGCGCACTCTGGGCAGACATACATATCATTGTCCTGATAGGTGTATTCAGAATGGCACTTCGGGCAGTGTGGCAGTTGCATGTTATGGCCTCGCAAAAGTAAAAACCGCCGGGAAGGGCCCTGAGTGACAGGAGCGCCGGGCGGTGAAAAGAAGTGAAAACAAACAATACGCCCGTATTATAATCCATCTATCATTATTTTTGTTAAAAAATCTTTTTATCCCCCTCGTGTAGGGCAGGTAAACATCTGTTTTTATGGCGATGATTTGTATTTTTTAGCATTAAAATCAATATATTGTTTTTGTCTTCTGCAGATTGTCGTGGAAATGTTTGCTTTTCACTTCATTACACTGAAATATGCTGCTTCCTGATCAGTCAAAGCGCCGCAGGTAGATATTTTGATCGTAGCGTACGCCGTCAAGCTCCTCGCTGCGGCGGCGCGTCTCGACCAGCGTGAAGCCGTTGCGCAGGGCGACGGCGTTGCTGCGTTGGTTGATGACCATGCACTGAATGACAAAGCGGGTGACCAGGCCCTGCGCCACGCAGTGGTACATCAGGGCCTGCAGGGCGGTGGAGATGAGCCCTTTTCCCTGATGGGCTCGATCGATCCAGTAGCCGATCGGCGCGCAGCGGCGTTCGCGATCGATGCTGTTAAGGGAGATCAGCCCGATGCAGCGCTGGCGGTAAACAATGACATAGTGGCGCGCGCTTCCCGCTCGGTGGGCATCGGCCTGGGCACGCAGGGTCTGCAGCGTGTTATCGATATGCACCATACTGTGGGGCCAGGGCATAAAGCGGGTGAGGTGATCGCGGTTGTTGTCGACCAGCGTGAAGAGGGCGCGGGCAAAGCGCGGGTGCGCTGGGATCAGCGCCAGATCGGGGCCGGCCTGCAGGGCGGTGTGATACATGGAAGCTCCTGTATGGGCGCACCCTGGGCGCGCCGTCGGCCTGTCAGTATAGCGCTTGTCGGCGGCATCGGGGCAGCCAAAAGGCGCTGCCGTGCGACGGGGTTGAAAACGGCCGTCGCGCCGCCACTTAGGTATACCCGACTCCGCGGCGTAGCGGTAGGAGGCTCACGCCTGCGCAGGGCTGGGGATATCCATTTTCGGCCACGTTGCCAAACATACATCATCAGGGGGCATATATGCCGGAGGGACCAGAAATTCGCCGGGCGGCAGATGGGCTGCGCGCCGCGGTCGGGGGAGAGACGCTGACCCAGGTCTGGTTTGGCGCGCCGTCGCTGCAGCGCCACGCCGCCGGACTGGTGGGCTGTCAGATTACGGCGATCGAGACGCGCGGCAAAGCGCTGCTGATCCACTTCTCCAGCGGCATGAGTATGTACAGTCACAATCAGCTGTACGGCGTCTGGCGGGTGGCCGCCGCCGGCGAGACGCCGCCGACGCCGCGCTCGCTGCGTGTGCGCCTGGAGACCGCCGAGCGGGCTATCCTGCTCTACAGCGCCTCTGATATTCAGCTGGCGCCGCGGGCGCAGATCCTCCGCCACCCCTTTTTACTGCGCATCGGCCCCGACGTGCTGGATCCCGCCCTAACGGAGGCGCAGGTACGCGAGCGTCTGTGCTCGCCGGCGTTTCGCCGCCGCCAGCTGGGGGGGCTGCTGCTGGATCAGCGCTTTCTGGCCGGACTGGGGAACTACCTGCGGGTGGAGATCCTGTGGCAGGTGGGGCTGTCGCCGCAGCGGCGGGCGACGGAGCTGAGTCCGGCGCAGCTGACATCGCTCTGCCATGCGCTGCTGGCGCTGCCGCGTCTCTCCTATGCCACGCGTGGTCAGGCCGACGAGGGGCATCACCACGGGGCGCTGTTCCGCTTTCGGGTATTTCATCGCGCGGGGGAGGCATGTGAACGCTGCGGGACGACGCTCATCCGCGCGCAGGCGGCGTCGCGTCCGTTTTACGGCTGTCCGCGCTGCCAGGAGGGGCTGGAAGAGACGCAGGAAGGAGAAACCGGCGGGCGTCGTTCCCGCCGGGAGGACGATTAACGCTGATCCAGCCGTGAGCTGAAGTCGCGGCGCGTATAGCCGGTATACAGCTGGCGTGGGCGGGCGATCTTCAGGCCGTCCTCGTGCATTTCATTCCAGTGGGCTATCCAGCCGACGGTGCGCGCGATGGCGAAGATGACGGTGAACATGCTGGAGGGGATCCCCATGGCCTTCAGGATGATGCCGGAGTAGAAGTCGACGTTGGGGTAGAGCTTTTTCTCGATGAAGTAGGGATCGTTCAGCGCGATGTGCTCCAGCTCCAGGGCCACCTCCAGCAGATCGTCATTCATACCCAGCTCATTGAGCACCTCATGGCAGGTTTCGCGCATCACGGTGGCGCGCGGATCGTAGTTTTTATAGACCCGGTGTCCAAAGCCCATCAGACGGAACGCATCATTCTTATCCTTGGCGCGCTTGATAAAGGCCGGAATGTGCTCCACGCTGCGGATCTCTTCCAGCATCTTCAGGCAGGCCTCGTTGGCGCCGCCGTGGGCGGGTCCCCACAGCGAGGCGATACCGGCGGCGATGCAGGCGAAGGGGTTGGCGCCGGAGGAGCCGGCGGTGCGCACGGTCGAGGTGGAGGCATTCTGCTCGTGGTCGGCGTGCAGGATCAGGATGCGATCCATCGCGCGCTCCAGCACCGGGTTGACCACGTACTCTTCGCACGGCGTCGCGAACATCATACGCAGGAAGTTGCCGGCGTAGGAGAGGTTATTCTGCGGGTAGATAAAGGGCTGTCCCAGCGAGTATTTGTAGCACATGGCCGCGACGGTCGGCATCTTGGAGAGCAGGCGGAATGCGGCGATCTCTCGGTGGCGCTCGTTGCTGATGTCCAGCGAGTCATGGTAAAACGCGGCCAGCGCACCGGTAACGCCGCACATGACGGCCATCGGGTGAGAGTCGCGGCGGAATCCCTGCAGCAGACGGGTGATCTGCTCGTGGATCATGGTGTGGCGGGTGACGGTGCTCTTGAAGACATCGTATTCCGCCTGCTCAGGCGCCTCGCCGTACAGCAGAATGTAGCACACCTCTAGAAAAGATGAGTTTTTAGCCAGCTGGTCGATGGGATAGCCGCGGTGCAGCAGGATCCCCTCATCGCCGTCAATATAGGTAATTTTGGATTCGCAGGAGGCCGTGGAGGTGAATCCCGGGTCAAAGGTGAAGTAGCCCTGGCTACCCAGCTTGCGAATATCGATCTCTTCATTTCCTAACGTCCCCGCGAGGACATCGAGCTCTATATGCTCTGCGCCCACCGTCAGCGTTGCTTTCTTCTCTGCCATACAGCCTCCTTGGGTACTGCTATTTTTAGACTCATTAACGATGCACAGGGTGCAGCGCGGTAAGCTTTCCTGGCATGTGATGATCGGCATCCGGCCCTGCGGCGTCAGACCCTGCGGGGTCAGCCTCTGTCACGATAGCCACGCTGTTGCCGTTACTCGTTGTTAAAAATATGCTTCCAAAACTGCGCGCTGATTATGATTATTATGTTGACGGTATGGAAAAGGGTTTCCCGATCGACCGCCTAACGTTTTCTCATAGGAACGCCGCGTGGGCAACATCTAATCATAGTGCACAGTTTTAATCCTTTCATTGTTGCTAAAATGTTACGGTTTTGTCTGTAAATCCAGTTTATTTATTAACCTCTGGTGAATGCGTGACCGCTGTCACTGTTCCAGTTAAATGTTATTAATCATTTTGTGTTGTAATTGTAATCAATTTGTATCGACCCTATACTGCCGCCAGGTCTCCGGGACTTACCCTCGGGTGAGAGCACCTGCCGTGGAGCACCCAGCAGCAAACCCCCCGTTGCAGTCAGGCCCGCCCGCCGCCGGCCCGCTGCGTCAGCCCCGTGGGATTTGCGCCGCTGCTTGATACCGCCCCAGGTCCGGAGGAGGAAAATAATAAGAGCTATGTGGGCAAAATTGTGAAAAAACAAAGACCTGTCAATCTGGATTTGCCAACAATCCGCTTTCCTGTTACCGCGATTGCGTCAATCTTGCACCGCGTCAGCGGCGTCGCCGTCTTCATCGCTATCGGCATTCTACTGTGGCTGCTCGGCCTCTCCCTCTCCTCCGCCGACGGGTTTGCACAGGCCGCGGCGCTGCTGAATAGCGCGCTGGCCAGGCTGGTGCTGTGGGGCATCCTGACGGCGCTGGCCTATCACCTCTGCGGCGGGATCCGTCACCTGCTGATGGACTTTGGTTATCTCGAGGAGAGCTTTAGCGTGGGGTGCCGCTCGGCGCAGCTGGCGTTTGCCGCGACCGTGCTGCTCTCCGTCTGCGCGGGGGTATGGGTATGGTAAGCAACGCATCGGCGCTGGGGCGCAACGGTATTCAGGATTGGCTGCTGCTGCGCGCATCCGCCATCATCATCACGCTGTACGTTATCTATCTGCTGGCCTTCGTGGCCGGCGCAGGCCCGCTCAACTATACGCTGTGGCTTGATTTCTTCTCTTCGCGGATCACCCAGGTGTTTACCCTGCTGACCCTGCTGTGCATCCTGATCCACGCCTGGATTGGGATGTGGCAGGTGCTGACCGACTACGTCAAGCCGCTGGCGCTGCGTCTGGTGCTGCAGCTGGCGATCGTGGTGGTCCTGGTGATCTATCTGGTTTACGGAACATTGGTTGTGTGGGGGATATAGATGAAGCTGCCAGTCAGAGAGTTCGACGCCGTCGTGATCGGCGCCGGTGGAGCAGGGATGCGCGCGGCGCTGCAGATTTCTCAGGCGGGGTTTCGCTGCGCACTGCTGTCCAAAGTGTTTCCGACCCGCTCCCACACCGTTTCGGCCCAGGGCGGGATCACCGTCGCGCTGGGCAATACCCATGAAGACAACTGGGAATGGCACATGTATGACACCGTGAAGGGGTCAGACTATATCGGCGATCAGGACGCGATTGAATATATGTGCAAAACCGGCCCGGATGCCGTGCTGGAGCTGGAGCACATGGGGCTGCCGTTTTCACGCCTGGAGGATGGACGCATCTACCAGCGGCCGTTTGGCGGCCAGTCGAAGAACTTTGGCGGGGAGCAGGCCGCGCGCACCGCGGCGGCGGCGGATCGCACCGGTCATGCGCTGCTGCATACCCTGTATCAACAGAATCTGAAGAATCACACCACGATCTTCTCCGAGTGGTACGCGCTGGATCTGGTGAAGAATCAGGATGGCGCCATCGTCGGCTGTACGGCGCTGTGCATTGAGAGCGGCGAGGTGGTCTACTTCAAGGCGCGTGCCACCATTCTGGCCACCGGCGGCGCCGGACGCATCTATCAGTCGACCACCAACGCCCACATCAACACCGGCGACGGCGTCGGCATGGCGCTGCGCGCCGGGGTGCCGCTGCAGGACATGGAGATGTGGCAGTTTCACCCGACCGGGATCGCCGGCGCCGGCGTGCTGGTGACCGAAGGCTGCCGCGGCGAAGGGGGCTACCTGCTAAACAAGCACGGCGAGCGCTTTATGGAGCGCTATGCGCCCAACGCCAAGGATCTGGCCGGCCGCGACGTGGTGGCGCGATCGATCATGATAGAGATCCGCGAAGGGCGCGGCTGCGATGGCCCCTGGGGGCCTCACGCTAAGCTGAAGCTTGACCACCTGGGGAAAGAGGTGCTGGAGTCCCGCCTGCCGGGGATCCTGGAGCTGTCGCGCACCTTTGCCCACGTCGATCCGGTCAAGGAACCGATACCGGTGATCCCGACCTGCCACTACATGATGGGGGGGATTCCGACCCGCATCAGCGGACAGGCGCTGACCCTGGACGCCAGCGGCGCCGACCGGGTGATCCCCGGGCTGTTCGCCGTCGGTGAGATCGCCTGTGTTTCGGTACACGGCGCCAACCGGCTGGGCGGCAACTCGCTGCTGGATCTGGTGGTGTTTGGCCGCTCGGCCGGCCTGCATTTGGAGGAGAGTCTGCGTGAGCAGGGGCCGCTGCGCGACGCCGGCGAGTCAGACGTCGAGGCCAGCCTGGCGCGGCTTGAGCGCTGGAACGGCACCCGTAACGGAGAGGATCCGGTGCAGATCCGCAAAGATCTGCAGTCCTGTATGCAGCATAACTTCTCGGTATTCCGCGAAGGCGAGGCGATGGCGCAGGGGCTGGCCGAGCTGAAGACGATCCGCGAGCGCCTGGATCACGCCCGTCTGGACGATACCTCCAGTGAATTTAATACCCAGCGCATCGAGTGTCTGGAGCTGGACAACCTGATGGCGACGGCCTTCGCCACCGCGATGGCCGCCAACTACCGCACAGAAAGCCGCGGGGCACACAGCCGCTTTGACTTCCCGGAGCGCGATGACGCCAACTGGCTGTGCCATACCCTGTACCTGCCGGAGAGTGAGAGCATGGTGCAACGCCGCGTCAACATGCAGCCCCGGCTGCGCGCGGCCTTCCCGCCGAAGGTGCGTACTTACTGATTTGCCGAGGAGCAGGTAATGAAACTCGAATTTTCTATTTACCGTTACAACCCGGACGTGGATAGCGCGCCGCGCATGCAGGATTATACCCTGGAGGCGGAAGAGGGGCGTGACATGATGCTGCTGGATGCGCTGATCCAGCTGAAAGAGCAGGATCCGACCCTGGCCTTTCGCCGTTCCTGCCGCGAGGGAGTGTGCGGTTCGGATGGGGTCAACATGAACGGCCAGAATGGTCTGGCCTGCATCACCCCGCTCTCGGCCCTGCGCCGGGGGGGAAAGAAAATCGTCATTCGCCCGCTGCCGGGGCTGCCGGTGGTGCGCGATCTGGTGGTGGACATGGGCCAGTTTTATGCCCAGTACGAAAAGATCAAGCCCTACCTGATTAACGATGGCCGAACGCCGCCGGCGCGCGAGCATCTGCAGTCGCCGGAGGAGCGCGCCAGGCTGGACGGGCTGTATGAGTGCATCCTGTGCGCCTGCTGCTCTACCGCCTGCCCATCCTTCTGGTGGAACCCGGACAAGTTTGTCGGTCCCTCCGGGCTGCTGGCGGCCTACCGCTTCCTGATCGATAGCCGCGACACGGCGACGGCGCCGCGCCTCGACGCGCTGGACGACGCTTTCAGCGTATTCCGCTGCCACGGCATCATGAACTGTGTCAGCGTATGCCCGAAGGGGCTAAACCCGACGCGCGCGATTGGTCACATTAAATCCATGCTGCTGCAGCGCGGAGCCTGAGGGGCATAAAAGCATAGAATTCCGCGCGATACGCCGGATAATGGTCTCGCGCTCTCTCGGTCTGTCGCGACGGGGAGCGCCAGGAAAGCGAGAAGGCGCCCACAGAGGCGCTCAGAATGTCAGCGGGGTTATCACCGGGTGACGCCCGCGCTGGCCATCTCGATAATTTTTTTTAATAACATTCAGTTAATACAAGAATATCTGTTAAAAATAAGATATTCACCACGGCGAATAACAGGCTTTACGAGCTTAAGGGATCACAATGCAGAACGGCACCATGAAGGCCTGGCTGGATTCCTCCTATCTGGCGGGCGCGAACCAGTCATACATAGAGCAACTGTATGAGGACTATTTGACCGACCCCGATTCAGTGGAGGGGAGCTGGAAAACCCTTTTTCAACAACTTCCGGTTAATGGACTGCCGCCGGATCAGCTGCACTCCCAGACCCGGGAGTACTTCCGCCGCCTGGCCAAAGATCCGACGCGCTTCGGCCTCGCGTTCAACGATCCGCAGACCGACGTCAAGCAGGTGAAGGTGCTGCAGCTGATCAATGCCTTTCGCTTCCGCGGTCATCAGCAGGCCAACCTCGATCCGCTCGGACTGTGGAAACAGGAGCCGGTCGCCGATCTCGACCCGGCGTTTCATCATCTGACGCCGGAGGATTTCAACGAAACCTTTAACGTCGGCTCATTCGCCATCGGCAGCGATACCCTGCGCCTGGCGGATCTCTACCGGGCGCTGCAGCAGACCTACTGCGGCACCATCGGCGCAGAATATATGCACCTGACCAACACCGACGAGAAGCGCTGGCTACAGCAGCGACTGGAGTCGGTGATGGGGCAGCCAGCGTTTAGCCCGCAGGAGAAGCGCCGCTTTCTGCAGGAGCTGACCGCCGCCGAGGGGCTGGAGCGCTATCTGGGCGCCAAGTTCCCGGGAGCCAAGCGCTTTTCGCTGGAGGGGGGCGATGCGCTGATCCCGATGCTGAAAGAGCTGATCCGCCACGCCGGGCGCAACGGTACCCGTGAAGTGGTGCTGGGAATGGCGCACCGCGGGCGTCTGAATGTGCTGATTAACGTCCTGGGCAAGAGCGCCGGCGAGCTATTTGACGAGTTTGCCGGCAAGCATAAGGATCATCTGGGCACCGGCGACGTGAAGTACCACATGGGCTTTTCGTCGGATATGGAGACGGAGGGCGGCCCGGTGCACCTGGCGCTGGCCTTTAACCCGTCGCACCTGGAGATCGTCAGTCCGGTGGTGATGGGATCGGTGCGCGCGCGCCGCGATCGCCTGGATCGCACCCGCAGCGACATCGTGCTGCCTATCACCATCCACGGCGATGCGGCCGTCGCCGGCCAGGGCATCGTTCAGGAGACGCTGAACATGTCCCAGGCGCGCGGCTATGAGGTGGGCGGCACGGTGCGCATCGTGATCAATAACCAGATCGGTTTTACCACCTCAAACCCGCTGGATGCCCGCTCGACTCAGTACTGTACCGACATCGGCAAGATGGTGCAGGCGCCGATCTTCCACGTCAACGCCGACGATCCGGAGGCGGTGGCCTTTGTCACTCGGCTGGCGCTCGATTTCCGCAACTGCTTTAAGCGCGACGTCTTTATCGATCTGGTGTGCTACCGCCGCCACGGCCATAACGAGGCGGATGAGCCGAGCGCCACCCAGCCGGTGATGTATCAGAAGATCAAAAAGCACCCGACGCCGCGCAAGCTGTACGCCGATCGCCTGACGGAGCAGGGGGCGATCACCCTGGAGGACGCCACCGAGATGGTCAACCTCTATCGCGATGCCCTGGACGGCGGCGGCTGCGTCGTGGCGGAGTGGCGCCCGATGACCATGCACAGCGTAGCCTGGGATCCCTATCTGCACCACGAATGGGATGAGCCGTATCCCCATGCGGTGGCGCCGCAGCGCCTGCAGGATCTGGCGCGCAGTATCAGCCGGGTGCCGGAGGCGGTAGAGATGCAGGCGCGGGTAGCCAAAATCTACGCCGATCGCGCCGAAATGGCCGAGGGCGAGCGCCCCTTCGACTGGGGCGGGGCGGAAAACTTGGCCTATGCCACGCTGGTGGATGAGGGCATTCCGGTGCGTATCTCCGGCGAGGACTGCGGCCGCGGCACCTTCTTCCACCGTCACGCGGTGATCCACAGCCAAAGGGATGGCGCGGTGTATGTGCCGCTGGAGAACGTGCACAACGGCCAGGGGGATTTTAAGGTGTGGGACTCGGTGCTGTCCGAGGCGGCGGTGCTGGCCTTTGAGTATGGCTACGCTAGCGCCGAGCCGCGTACCCTGACGATCTGGGAGGCGCAGTTCGGTGATTTCGCCAACGGGGCCCAGGTGGTTATCGATCAGTTCATCAGCTCCGGCGAGCAGAAGTGGGGACGCCTGTGCGGCTTGGTCATGCTGCTGCCGCACGGCTATGAGGGGCAGGGGCCGGAGCACTCCTCCGCTCGCCTGGAGCGTTACCTGCAGCTGTGCGCCCAGCAGAATATCCAGGTCTGCATCCCCTCTACGCCGGCGCAGGTTTACCACATGCTGCGCCGTCAGGCGCTGCGCGCCATGCGCCGCCCGCTGGTGGTGATGTCGCCGAAGTCCTTGCTGCGCCATCCGCTGGCGGTCTCTTCGCTGGAGGATCTGGCGCAGGGCAGCTTCCAGCCGGCGATCGGGGAGATCGATCCCCTCGATGCCCTGCGGGTGAAGCGGGTGGTGATGTGCTCCGGTAAGGTGTACTACGATCTGCTGGAGCAGCGGCGGAAGAATGGCCAGGACAACGTGGCGATCATCCGCATCGAACAGCTCTACCCGTTCCCTCATCAGGCGGTGCAGGCGGTGCTGGCGCCCTATACCCAGGCGCGCGATTTTATCTGGTGCCAGGAGGAGCCGCTCAATCAGGGGGCCTGGTACTGCAGTCAGCATAACTTCCGTGAGGTGATCCCTTTCGGCGCGGTGCTGCGCTACGCCGGCCGTCCGGCGTCGGCCTCGCCGGCGGTGGGATATCTGTCGGTTCACCGCGAGCAGCAGCAGGCGCTGGTGGACGATGCCCTGAATGTGGAATAAAGGGTGCGGGCGCTGCCGCCCGTATTCGCGACACGTATTAATACAAGGATAAACAATGAGCAGCGTAGAAATTCTGGTTCCCGATCTGCCTGAATCCGTCGCCGACGCCACGGTCGCCACCTGGCATAAGCAGGTGGGCGACAGCATCGCCCGCGATGAGGTCATCGTCGAGATCGAGACGGACAAAGTAGTTCTGGAGGTGCCGGCGGCGGAGGCCGGCGTGTTGGAGGCTATCCTGGAGCCGGAGGGCACGACGGTAACGGCGCGTCAGCTGCTGGGGCGGCTGCGTCCGGCCGACGTAAGCGGCGTTACGATTAGCGCAGGTGCGCAGGCGGCGCAGACGACGCCAGCCGAGCGCCATACCGCCGCTTTGGAGACGGGCAGCAGTGATGCCCTGAGTCCTGCGGTGCGCCGTCTGGTCGCCGAGCACGGCGTGGATCCGTCATCGCTGCAGGGCAGCGGCGTCGGCGGGCGTCTGACGCGAGAGGATGTCACCAGGCATCTGGCCGGGCAACCGAGCGTGGCGCCGGTCGCCGCGCCGTCTCAGGCCGCCGCACCGCGGAGCGCGGAGCGTGAGAAGCGGGTGCCCATGACCCGCCTGCGCAAGCGGGTGGCCGAACGCCTGCTGGAGGCGAAGAACAGCACCGCGATGTTGACCACCTTTAACGAAGTGAACATGAAGCCGATCATGGATCTGCGCAGCCAGTACGGCGAGGCGTTTGAAAAACGCCACGGCGTGCGCCTGGGCTTTATGTCTTTTTATATCAAGGCGGTATTGGAGGCGTTGAAGCGCTATCCGGAGGTGAACGCCGCCCTTGACGGCGAAGAGGTGGTCTACCACAACTACTTCGATATCAGCATTGCGGTATCGACGCCGCGCGGGCTGGTGACGCCGGTGATCCGCGATGTCGATACCCTGAGCATGGCGGACATCGAAAAACAGATTAAGGCGCTGGCGCTGAAGGGGCGCGACGGCAAGCTGACGGTGGAGGAGCTGACCGGCGGTAACTTTACCATTACCAACGGCGGCGTATTCGGCTCCCTGATGTCCACGCCGATTATCAACCCGCCGCAGAGCGCCATCTTGGGCATGCATGCCATTAAGGATCGCCCGATGGCGGTCAACGGCCAGGTGGTGATCCTGCCGATGATGTACCTGGCGCTCTCGTATGACCACCGGCAGATTGACGGGCGTGAGTCCGTGGGCTTCCTGGTGACGGTAAAAGAGATGCTGGAAGATCCGGCGCGTCTGCTGCTGGATGTGTAACTCCGTGTAATCCGTGCTATGCACAGGCCCGCGCCGGCGGGCCTGCTCCTAACAGTAAGAGTCAGCCCCTATAGGGATAGAACATCATGAACTTACACGAATATCAGGCAAAACAGCTGTTTGCCCGCTATGGACTGCCAACGCCGGTGGGGTACGCCTGCAGTACGCCGCGTCAGGCGGAAGAGGCGGCCTCTAAAATCGGCAGCGGCCCCTGGGTGGTCAAGTGCCAGGTGCACGCCGGCGGGCGGGGTAAGGCGGGCGGCGTGAAGTGCGTGGAGAGTAAAGAGGCGATCCGCGCCTTCGCCGAACAGTGGCTGGGTAAGCGGCTGGTGACCTACCAGACGGATGCCCAGGGGCAGCCGGTGCGCCAGATTCTGGTGGAGGGGGCGACCGAGATCGCGCGCGAGCTGTATCTGGGGGCGGTGATCGATCGCAGCTCCCGGCGCGTGGTGTTCATGGCGTCGACCGAGGGGGAGTGGAGATTGAGCAGGTGGCGCAAAAGACGCCCCACCTGATCCACCGGGTGGCGCTCGATCCGCTGACCGGGCCGCAGCCCTATCAGGGGCGCGAGCTGGCGTTTAAGCTGGGGCTGAGCGGTAAGCAGGCGCAGCAGTTTGGCCAGATTTTCATCGGGCTGGCGACGCTGTTTTTGCAGTGCGATCTGACCATGGCGGAGATCAACCCGCTGGTGATCACCCCGCAGGGGGATCTGCTGTGCCTGGACGGTAAGCTGGACGTCGACAGCAACGCCCTGTTCCGCCAGCCGGCGTTGCGCGAAATGGAGGATCCCGAGCAGAACGATGCGCGTGAGGCGCATGCGGCGCAGTGGGAGCTGAACTACGTCGCGCTGGAGGGCAACATCGGCTGCATGGTGAACGGCGCCGGCCTGGCGATGGGCACCATGGATATCGTCAAGCTGCACGGCGGCGCGCCGGCCAACTTCCTGGACGTGGGCGGCGGCGCCACCAAGGAGCGGGTGACGGAGGCGTTTAAGATCATCCTGTCCGACGAGCACGTTAAGGCGGTGCTGGTCAATATTTTCGGTGGCATCGTACGCTGCGACCTGATCGCCGACGGCATCATCGGCGCCGTGGCGGAGGTGGGCGTTCACGTACCGGTGGTGGTGCGCCTGGAGGGCAATAACGCTGAGCTGGGCACCCGAATACTGGCCGACAGCGGCCTGAACATCATTGCGGCCACCAGTCTGACGGATGCCGCGCGCCAGGTGGTTAGCGCCGTGGAGGGGAAATAATGTCGATACTGATCAATCATGAAACCCGGGTCATCTGCCAGGGCTTTACCGGCAGCCAGGGGACATTCCACTCCGAGCAGGCGCTGGCCTACGGTACCCGCCTGGTGGGCGGGGTAACGCCGGGCAAGGGGGGCAGCGAGCATCTCGGCCTGCCGGTATTCAACACCGTGCACGAGGCGGTCTCGGCGACCGGCGCCAACGCCAGCGTGATCTATGTCCCTGCGCCGTTCTGTAAAGACTCCATTCTGGAGGCGATAGACGGCGGTATTTCGCTGATTATCTGTATTACCGAGGGGATCCCGACGCAGGATATGCTGGTGATCCGGGCCAAGCTGGATCAGAGCCCTGGGGTGCGGATGATCGGCCCGAACTGTCCGGGGGTGATCACGCCGGGCGCCTGTAAGATCGGCATTATGCCGGGGCATATCCACCAACCGGGGCGTATCGGGATCGTTTCCCGTTCGGGAACATTGACCTACGAGGCGGTGAAGCAGACCAGCGACGTCGGGCTGGGGCAGTCCACCTGCGTCGGTATCGGCGGCGATCCGATCCCCGGCTCCAGCTTTATCGACATTCTGGCGCTGTTCCAGGCCGACCCGCAGACCGAGGCCATCGTGATGATCGGCGAGATCGGCGGCAACGCGGAGGAGGAGGCGGCGGCCTATATCAAGGCGCATGTGACCAAGCCGGTGATCGGCTATATCGCCGGGGTGACGGCGCCCAAGGGTAAGCGAATGGGCCATGCCGGGGCGATTATCGCCGGCGGCAAGGGCACCGCGGATGAGAAGTTTGCCGCCCTGGAGGCCGCAGGGGTCGTCACGGTGCGCAGCCTGGCCGATATCGGTCAGGCTGCGCTGCGGGCTCTGGCCTGACGCAGCGAGCCGCGCGATACGGGCCACCGGCGGGTGGCCTTTTTTATTGTCCTAATAGATGACAAATGAAATATTACCGCGCCGGAAAGGGATCCTCGACGGCGGAATATATCACTCCAACTCATAGTTAAACAGTTTTCTCTATATTATTTAACATGATCCGTACATTTTACCGCACTCACTAATTGATTGAATTTTGCGCTCTTTGATCTAATTTGGCGCTGTAAATAATGCTTGTAATGTAATTTTTTGTTAATCTTGCGACAGATCAATATTCGCGAGCGCTGTATATGTAGGCAAATATTGACCTAACAATGGAAATCCAAGCAGCGTCACGTAAAAAGTGATTTATTGTGTCTGGCTGTGAGGGTAATATTTGTCAGACTGTAATACATGGTCAGACCTATTGTTATATTTGTTATCTTTTTTCGGTTCTTAGTCGCGAACGTTTTCTGCGCTATGCTTGCTAAAGCGGCGCTGCCGCGGAGAGCGTAGGCCGTTAAGAATTGGGACAGGGTGCATTTGTGGGTGAAGGGCATTCATTGCTGGTTGTTATGTGACTTCCGTAAAAACGGAAGCCGGGTTGCCGCAAGTCGGAGTCTTCCTGCGAGGAGCAAGGAGTCAAGATGTTTGATATTGTCGAACTGTCGCGTTTACAGTTTGCCTTAACGGCGATGTACCATTTCCTGTTTGTCCCGCTAACGCTGGGGATGGCGTTTTTGCTGGCCATCATGGAAACGGTATATGTGCTGACCGGCAAGCAAATCTATAAAGATATGACCAAGTTCTGGGGTAAGTTGTTCGGTATCAACTTCGCCCTGGGGGTCGCTACCGGTTTGACCATGGAGTTCCAGTTCGGGACCAACTGGTCGTACTACTCTCACTACGTCGGCGATATCTTCGGTGCGCCGCTGGCCATCGAAGGGCTGATGGCGTTCTTCCTTGAGTCTACCTTCGTCGGGCTGTTCTTCTTTGGCTGGGATCGCCTGGGCAAAGTGCAGCACATGATGGTGACCTGGCTGGTCGCGCTGGGTTCCAACCTCTCCGCGCTGTGGATCCTGGTGGCCAACGGCTGGATGCAGAACCCGATCGCCTCCGACTTTAACTTTGAAACCATGCGCATGGAGATGCTGAGCTTCTCCGAGCTGGTGCTAAACCCGGTCGCCCAGGTGAAGTTTGTGCACACCGTCTCCGCCGGCTACGTCACCGGCGCCATGTTCATTCTGGGCATCAGCGCTTACTATCTGCTGAAGGGCCGTGACTTCGCCTTTGCCAAGCGCTCGTTCGCCATCGCCGCCGCCTTCGGTATGGCGTCGGTGATCGCGGTGAGCCTGCTGGGCGATGAGTCTGGCTATGAGATGGGCAGCGTGCAGAAGACCAAGCTGGCGGCC
The DNA here is from genome assembly GCF_000800725.1 of Edwardsiella sp. EA181011. NCBI lineage: Bacteria > Pseudomonadati > Pseudomonadota > Gammaproteobacteria > Enterobacterales > Hafniaceae > Edwardsiella > Edwardsiella sp. EA181011. The sequence continues at coordinate 1,720,347 of NZ_CP011364.1, forward strand.
ATTGAGGCCGAGTGGGAAACCCAGCCGGCACCGGCCTCCTTCAACCTTATCGCCCTGCCGGATCAGCAGACGGAGAGCAACCGCTACGCGATTGAGATCCCCTATCTGCTGGGCCTGATCGCCACCCGCTCTCTCGATCAGCAGGTCATCGGCCTGAAAGATCTGATGAAGGAGAACGAGGGGCGCATCCGTAACGGGATGAAGAGCTACCAGCTGCTGCAGGAGCTGCGCACCGGCAATACCGATCCGGCGGTGCGCGATGCCTTTAACCACAGCAAGCAGGATTTGGGCTACGGTCTGCTGCTGAAGCGCTATACCGATAACCCAGCTCAGGCCAGCGACGAGCAGATCGCCAAGGCAACCAAAGACTCCATTCCGGAGGTGGCGCCGCTGTACTTTGCCTTCCGTATCATGGTCGGCTGCGGCGTGCTGATGATGCTGCTGATCCTGGCGTCGTTCTACAGCGTAGTGCGCGGGCGCATCGGCGAGAAGCGCTGGCTGCTGCGCGCGGCCCTGGTGGGGATCCCGTTGCCGTGGATTGCCTGTGAGGCGGGCTGGTTCGTGGCCGAGTATGGCCGTCAGCCGTGGGCGATCAACGATGTGCTGCCGACGGCGGTCGCCAACTCGTCGCTGACCACAGGTGATCTGTGGTTCTCGATCATTCTGATCTGCGGTCTGTATACGCTGTTCCTAGTCGCTGAGCTGTATCTGATGTTCAAGTTTGCCCGCCTGGGGCCGAGCAGCCTGAAGACCGGTCGCTATCACTTTGAACAGACGAATGCGGTAGACGCACGGTAAACAGGAGTCCACACTATGTTCGAATATGAAGTATTGCGCTTTATCTGGTGGCTGCTGGTCGGTGTGCTGCTGATCGGATTTGCGATCACCGATGGTTTTGATATGGGGGTCGGGATTCTCTCCCGTATCCTCGGTAAAACCGATACCGAGCGGCGGGTGATGATTAACGCCATCGCGCCGCACTGGGACGGTAACCAGGTATGGCTGATCACCGCGGGCGGCGCGCTGTTTGCCGCCTGGCCGATGGTATACGCCGCCGCCTTCTCCGGCTTCTATGTGGCGATGATCCTGGTGCTGGCCGCCTTGTTCTTCCGCCCGGTGGGCTTTGACTACCGCTCTAAGATTGCCGATCCGCGCTGGCGTAACATGTGGGACTGGGGCATCTTCATCGGTAGCTTCGTGCCGGCGCTGGTCTTTGGCGTGGCGTTCGGTAACCTGCTGCAGGGCGTGCCGTTCCATATCGATGAGTATCTGCGCCTGTTCTATACCGGCAACTTCTTCCAGCTGCTCAATCCGTTTGCCCTGCTGGCCGGCGTGGTCAGCCTGACCATGCTGCTGGTGCAGGGGGCGGCCTATCTGCAGATGAAGACCGCCGGTGAACTGCGCCTGCGCGCCCGCGCCACGACGCAGATCTGCGCGCTGGTGATGATGGTGGCCTTCCTGCTGGCTGGGGTATGGCTGGTGAAGGGGATCGATGGCTATCTGGTGACTTCGATTCTTGACCATGCGGCGCCGTCCAACCCGCTGCATAAAGAGGTGGCGCATCAGGCCGGCGCCTGGCTGGTGAACTTTGATGCGCATCCGATCCTGTGGCTGATTCCGGCGTTGGGCGTGGTGCTGCCGCTGCTGACTATCCTGACCTCCCGTCTGGATCGCTGCGGCTGGGCATTCCTGTTCTCCTCGCTGACCATCGCCTGCGTGATCCTGACCGCCGGTGTGACCATGTTCCCGTTCGTGATGCCGTCCATCACCAACCCGAACATGAGCCTGACCATGTGGGACGCCACCTCCAGCCTGCTGACGCTGAAGGTGATGACGATTGTGGCGATCATTTTTGTACCTATCGTGCTGCTGTACACCCTGTGGTGCTACTACAAGATGTTTGGCCGACTGGACAAAAACTTTATCGAAGACAATAAACACTCACTGTACTGATCCGCTGGGGAGCTTAAGCATGTGGTATTTTGCCTGGATTTTGGGAACGCTTATGGCCTGCTTTTTCGCTATCATCACCGCGATGGCGATTGAGAATCGCGAGAGCAAGGCGGCACAAGACGGTAAATGATGACCGGACTGGCAGACAGGCTGTATAGCCTGATGGATAAGGGCCCGCTGCGGGCCCTCTCCCTGATTCTGGCGCTGGCGCTGGCGGGCTGTATCTTTTGGGATCCGACCCGCTTTGCGGCGAAAACCAGTTCGCTGGCGATCTGGCAGGGGCTGCTGCTGATGTGGGCCGTCTGCAGCGGCGTGGTGCACGGGGTCGGATTCCGTCCCCGCCGTCTGCGCTGGCGCGGGTTCTTTTCGCCGCTGCCGGCGCTGATCCTTCTGATCGCCGGACTGCTGTTCTTCTTCCGCTGAGATCGGGGCCGCCGAGCGGGACGAGGCAGCCGACGCCGCCCGGAGCACGGCGCTATCAGACGCGCGGAGGCGGGTCCGCATCAAGCGCCGTCCGCCTATCGATAAGTCAGTGATCGTTCACTTCCATTATGGGTCATCCGTCGACCCATAATTATTTTAGCTCTCAGGTTTCTCCCCCATTCCAAACCCCATTTCAGTTGCGTATAGTATCCGCGTTGTTTAGCTATACTGGGATGTAGAGTGAGTCATATGGTATTCCAATGGCCGGTACGGGTGTACTTTGAGGACACCGATGCCGGGGGTGTAGTCTATCACGCACGCTACATCGCCTTTTATGAAAGAGCGCGCACGGAGATGCTGCGTCAACATCATTTTAGTCAGCAACAGTTGCTGACTGAGCATGTCGCTTTTGCGGTCCGTCGCATGACCGTGGACTATTTGGCTCCCGCCCGCCTGGACGATCTGTTGGTGGTGGAGAGCGAGATTTCCGCGCTGCGGGGGGCTTCCCTTACGTTTGCGCAGCGCATTGTCAATTCTGACGGTCTGGTTCTCAGCCGGGCCGATGTGCTGATTGCATGTATCGATCAAAATCTAATGAAGCCGATTGCGCTTCCAAAGTCTATTGTCGCGGAGTTTAAGCAGTGACTGACATGAACATTCTGGATTTATTCCTGAAAGCAAGCCTGCTGGTAAAGCTTATCATGCTGGTATTGATATGCTTTTCGGTTGCCTCCTGGGCGATCATTATCCAGCGTACTCGCATCCTGAATGCGGCTACGCGTGATGCCGAGGCTTTTGAGGATAAATTTTGGTCCGGCATCGAGCTGTCCCGTCTGTATCAGGAAAGCCAGACCCGGCGCGATGCCCTGAGTGGCTCCGAGCAGATCTTCTACTCCGGATTTAAGGAGTTTGCTCGCCTGCACCGCATGAATAGCCATGCGCCGGAAGGGGTGATCGAAGGGGCATCGCGCGCGATGCGCATTTCGCTCAACCGGGAGATCGAGGCGATGGAGAACCACATTCCGTTCCTGGGCACCGTCGGTTCTATCAGCCCTTATATCGGCCTGTTCGGTACCGTTTGGGGGATTATGCACGCCTTTATCGGTCTGGGCGCCGTGAAGCAGGCGACGCTGCAGATGGTGGCGCCGGGTATCGCCGAAGCGCTGATCGCGACGGCGATCGGTCTGTTCGCCGCGATCCCGGCCGTGATGGCCTATAACCGCCTCAGCCTACGGGTGAATAAGCTGGAGCAGAACTATGAAAACTTCATGGAAGAGTTCATCGCTATTCTGCACCGCCAGGCCTTTGCCGCTGACGGCAAGTAAGTTGAGGATAGCATGGCAAGATTAGGTGGACGGCGCGATCTCAAGTCGGAAATCAATATCGTTCCGCTGCTCGACGTGCTGTTGGTGCTGGTGCTGATCTTCATGGCGACGGCGCCGATTATTACGCAAAGCGTTGAGGTGGATTTGCCGGATGCGACGGAGTCGAAAACCGTCAGCACCAACGATCACCCGCCGGTGATCGTGGAGGTCTCCGGAGTAGGGCAGTATGCGGTGGTGGTGGATCATAACCGCATGGAGCAGCTGCCGCCGGAGCAGGTGATCGCCGAGGCGCAGGCGCAGCTCAAGGCCGACCCGAAAACGGTGTTTCTGATCGGGGGAGCCAAAGAGGTACCGTACGATGAAATTATTAAGGCGCTCAATTTATTACATCAGGCCGGAGTCACCTCCGTGGGACTGATGACGCAGCCGATTTAAGGGATTCGCCGCCGCGTAGCGTAAGCAGACATGCAGCCTGTATGGGCTGCGTGTCTTTGTTTTACAGCGCGGCGGGTAGTGGCCCGGCACGGCAGGATCTTGGAAGCGACTAGCGGTTGGAATCGAATTGTGGGAAATGCTACTGAGCAAAAAGATAAGCTGAATCGCTCTGTCATCATCTCGGTGATTTTGCACATTGTCCTGATCGGCCTGCTGATTTGGGGCTCCCTGATGCAGGATAACCCGATGAGCGAGGGCGGTGACGGCGGCGGCGGCGGCTCGGCGATCGACGCGGTGATGGTGGATCCGAATGCGGTCGTGCAGCAGTACAACCGCCAGCAGGAGCAGCAGAACGCGGCCCAGCGCGCGGAGCAGCAGCGTCAGCAGAAAGCGGAAAAGCAGGCGCAGGAGATGCAGCGTAAGCAGGCGGAAGAGCAACAGCGCCTGAAGGCGCTGGAGAAAGAGCGTCTGCAGGCGCAGGAAGATGCCAAACAGGCGGCGGAAGAGGCCAAGCAGGCGGCAGAAGAGGCGAAGAAGGCCGCCGCGCTGGCGGTGCAGCAGGCGAAGGAAGAGGCGGCGAAAGCGGCCGCCGAGGCCAAGAGACAGGCCGAGGAAGAGGTGAAAAAAGCCGCCCTTGCCGCGAAGAAACAGGCTGACGAGGCGGCGAAGAAGGCCGCAGAAGAGGCGAAGAAGGCCGCCGACGCCGCGAAGAAGCAGGCGGCGGAAGAGGCGAAGAAAGCGGCGGAGGCTAAGGCCGCGGCGGACGCGAAGGCGGAGGCCAAGGCGAAAGCGGCGGCAGAGGCTAAGGCGAAGGCCGATACCGAGGCCAAGGCCAAGGCCGACGCCAAGAAAGCCGCCGAGGCGAAGAAGAAGGCGGCCGCCGCGAAGCAGGCTGACGAGGTGGACGATCTGTTTGGCGGCCTGGCGTCGTCGAAGAACGCGCCGAAAGGCACCGCCAACGGCGGCACGCCCGGCAACAGCGGCAAGGCGGGCCCGGACGGCAAAGGCAATAGCAAGGCTTCCGGCGCCTCCGGCGCAGAAATTAGCGGCTATGGGAATCAAATTAGAAGCGCAATCATGGCGAAGTTTTATACTGATCCAAGCTATGCTGGAAAAACCTGCGATCTGCGCATCAAGCTGGCGCCCGATGGCCTGCTGCTCGATGTGAAGGCGGAAGGGGGCGATCCGGCGCTGTGCCAGGCGGCGCTCTCCGCCGCGCGTCAGGCGCGCTATCCCAAGCCGCCCAGCGACGCGGTGTACCAGGTGTTTAAAAATGCGCCGGTGGTGTTCCAGCCGCAGTGATGAACTCGGCGCCGCGGCGGCGATCGGCGGATCGTTATCGGATTCGGCCGATGGACTTCTGCGGCGGCATGTAGTGTTGTTGATATTGATTTGTTAAAATTCTGCTAATTTATCGTGGCCAGAGGGTCGGATAAGGGAGATAAGATGAAGCAGGCGTTTCGTTTGATGGTGGGGCTTCTCGTCCTGTGGGCCAGCGTGCTCCATGCCGAAGTCCGAATCGTGATAACCCAAGGGGTAGACTCTGCCCGCCCGATTGGCGTAGTTCCCTTTAAGTGGATGGGGCCGGGCGCGGCGCCGGAGAATATCGGCGGAATCATCGCCGCCGATCTGCGCAACAGCGGTAAGTTTAACCCGATCGATGCCAGCCGGATGCCGCAGCAGCCGTCGACGGCCGCCGAGGTCACCCCGGCCGCCTGGACGGCGCTGGGGATCGACGCCGTGGTGGTCGGTCAGGTGCAGCCTGGCGCGGACGGTAGCTATCTGGTCTCCTACCAGCTGGTGGATACCTCCGGGAACCCGGGCAGCGTGCTGGCGCAGAATCAGTATAAGGTGACCAAGCAGTGGCTGCGCTACGCCGCCCATACCGCCAGCGACGAGGTGTTTGAGAAGCTGACCGGTATCAAGGGGGCCTTCCGCACCCGCATCGCCTATGTGGTGCAGACCAACGGCGGTCAGTTCCCCTATGAGCTACGCGTGGCCGACTACGATGGTTACAACCAGTTTGTGGTGCATCGCTCCGCCGAGCCGCTGATGTCGCCGGCCTGGTCGCCGGACGGCAGCAAGCTGGCCTACGTGACCTTTGAGAGCGGCCGTTCGGCGCTGGTGATCCAGACCCTCTCTAACGGTGCGATCCGTCAGGTGGCCTCTTTCCCGCGCCACAACGGCTCCCCGGCCTTCTCTCCGGACGGCAGCAAGCTGGCGTTTGCGCTCTCCAAGACCGGCAGCCTCAACCTGTACGTGATGGATCTGGCCTCCGGCGCCATCCGTCAGGTGACCGATGGCCGCAGCAACAACACGGAGCCGACCTGGTTCCCGGACAGCCAAAACCTGGCCTTTACCTCTGACCAGGCCGGCCGGCCGCAGATTTATAAAATGAACATCAACGGCGGTGCCGCGCAGCGCCTGACCTGGGAAGGCTCCCAGAATCAGGATGCCGAAGTGAGCCCTGACGGGAAATTCCTGGTCATGGTGAGCAGCAATGCAGGCGCGCAGCATATCGCTAAACTGGATCTTGGAACGAATGCCACTCAGGTTCTGACGGATACGTTCCTGGATGAAACGCCGAGTATCGCGCCGAACGGCACCATGGTGATTTACAGTTCTACCCAGGGACTGGGCTCCGTGCTGCAGTTAGTATCGATAGACGGGCGTTTTAAAGCGCGTCTTCCGGCTACCGATGGTCAGGTTAAGTTCCCTGCCTGGTCGCCGTATCTGTGATGCATGAATAAAACTATACTTATATAAATTTAAAAGGATCAATAAGATGCAACTGAACAAAGTTCTCAAGGGGCTGATGCTGGTACTGCCGATCATGGCCGTGGCTGCCTGTAGTTCAAAGAAAAACACCAATGACGATCAGTCCGGTATGGGCATGGGCGCCAACGGTATGGAAAACAGCAGCAGCAATCTCTCTTCTGATGAACAGGCTCGTTTGCAGATGCAGGAGCTGCAGAAAAACAACATCGTTTACTTCGGCCTGGATAAATACGACGTGACGCCGGACTACATGCAGGAGCTGGATGCCCACGCGGCGTTCCTGCGCAGCAACCCGTCCTACAAAGTCACCGTAGAAGGCCATACCGACGAGCGCGGTACCCCGGAGTACAACATCGCGCTGGGCGAACGTCGCGCCAATGCGGTGAAGATGTATCTGCAGGGTAAAGGCGTTAGCGCCGATCAGATCGATATCGTTTCCTACGGTAAAGAGAAGCCTGCGGTACTGGGTCACGACGAAGCGGCATACGCTAAAAACCGTCGTGCCGTACTGGTCTACTAATTCTGTTACCTAGACGAGTAGCGAATGAGCAGTAACTTCAGACGTCATATGATGGGTCTGTCGTTACTGGTTGGCGTAGCGGCCCCCTGGGCCGCTACTGCCCAAGCGCCAATCAGTAGCGTCGGCTCCGGCTCGGTGGAAGACCGGGTGACCTCCCTTGAGCGTATTACCAACGCTCAGGGCCAGCTGTTGACTCAGCTTCAGCAACAGCTTTCCGATAACCAGCGTGATATTGACACCCTGCGCGGGCAGATCCAGGAAAACCAATATCAACTGAATCAGATCGTGGAACGCCAGAAACAGATCTATCAGCAGATGGACTCTCTGAGCAGCGGCAGCGCGGCTCAGGGCGCGGCAGCGTCTTCGACGGCAGCGACAGCACCCGCCCAGGCGGCGGAGGCCAGCGCGCCGGCGACGGCGACCCCACAGGCGGCCGCCAGCGGCGGTGACGCCAACGCGGACTATAACCGCGCCGTCGATCTGGTGCTGGTGAAGAAGCAGAACGATCAGGCGATTTCGGCTTTCCAGACCTTTATCAAACAGTACCCGGACTCCACCTATCAGCCCAACGCCAACTACTGGCTGGGGCAGCTGTTTTACAGCAAGGGGAAAAAGGACGATGCGGCCTATTATTATGCCGTGGTGGTAAAAAACTACCCCAAATCGCCCAAGGCCGCGGAGTCTATGTATAAGGTCGGCGTGATCATGCAGGAGAAGGGGCAGACCGATAAGGCCAACGCCGTTTACCAGCAGGTGATCAAACAATATCCGAACAGCGATGCGGCCAAGCTGGCGCAAAAACGCATGGGATAACCCTAAACGGGACGGAAATCAGGCGTATTGCCTGTTTTCCGCGCCCGGGTGTATGAAGCGCAAGCAATTGACCGGATTCTGAGAATTTTTGGTTGCGCTGTCGAGATAAATGGGTAATATATGCCGCCGTTGCCAAGACAAAGTGTAAACCGAGTCGCGGCGGCATTACGGAATGGGTCGTTAGCTCAGTTGGTAGAGCAGTTGACTTTTAATCAATTGGTCGCAGGTTCGAATCCTGCACGACCCACCATTTTCCCGATGAGAAATCGGTGTTTAGCGTGAAGGATAACATCGCCTGGCGATGGCCCATCAGGGCGAGGCGTAAGCCGCGTCATCCAGCACGACCCACCGCACATTCTGGTGAGTGACATTCTGTAATAGGCAGTAAACCACGGTGCGGGTCGTTAGCTCAGTTGGTAGAGCAGTTGACTTTTAATCAATTGGTCGCAGGTTCGAATCCTGCACGACCCACCATTCTCGCGATGAGAGATCGGTATTTAGCGTGAGGGATAACGTCGCTTGGCGATGGCATTATCATCCTGCACCAGCCGCCATTCCGAGGGTGAGGCACGGCGAGTAAGGTGTGGTAACACACGCATTTCTCAGGCTATCTTAGCCGTCTGGTTTTTCTGTTGGCACTACTCTGTAAGGGTCGTTAGCTCAGTTGGTAGAGCAGTTGACTTTTAATCAATTGGTCGCAGGTTCGAATCCTGCACGACCCACCATGATTTTGGGTGGCGAAACAGAGTAAGGTGACACATCGAGCGGGTCGTTAGCTCAGTTGGTAGAGCAGTTGACTTTTAATCAATTGGTCGCAGGTTCGAATCCTGCACGACCCACCATCATTCCTGATGCGTACCGGTGTATCCCGTCCAGGAGACTCCCCCGTTTCCTGTCGCGTCCATTCCGTGTCGAATGGCAACTAAATAGCGTTATCGTGTCGAGCGGGTCGTTAGCTCAGTTGGTAGAGCAGTTGACTTTTAATCAATTGGTCGCAGGTTCGAATCCTGCACGACCCACCATTCTCGCGATGAGAAACCGGTATTCAGCGTGTAAGGATACATCGCCTGGCGATGGCCCATCAGGGCGAGGCGTCAGCCGCGTCATTCCGCACGATCTCCGCGTTCTCCATCCGACGGCGACACTCTGCAATAGGCCGCACCTCACGACGCGGGTCGTTAGCTCAGTTGGTAGAGCAGTTGACTTTTAATCAATTGGTCGCAGGTTCGAATCCTGCACGACCCACCACTCTCCGCGATAAGAAATCGATGTTTAGCGTGCAGGACAGCACCGCTTGGCGATGGCCACTTAGGGCCGGGCGTCAGCTGCGTCACTCTGCGCGACCGATCATGCGCCGCGCCGGACCGTCCGCCACCCTTCGCTCCCTTATGCCGCACGCATGTTCCATCCTGGCTCGATGTCTCACCGATCGTGCGCTGCCGGCTTCGATTTCCCGCCCACCCAGCGAGCTTCGATATTTGCGCGCGGCGGCGGTGACGCCAGTGAATTAGTCTGTCGCTAAGCGCTTTCATCATTTTGATACTTCAAATGCACCGATTAATCTAGAGTGATATTTCGGAGTCGTTATTTTATTTATATATATCAATCAACTATATAAAACGGCGGCGATGGATCCCATCGTTTACAACGGCGTGAGAAAGCGGATAGATTGAAAAGTATCGCTATACGCCTTTTCTACGACACGATGGATGCACTATGAGCTATCAGAACGACGATTTACGGATTACACAGATCAAGGAACTGCTGCCGCCGGTGGCGCTGCTGGAGGCCTTTCCAGCCACCGCCTGTGCGGCCGGCACGGTGTCGCAGACCCGTAGCGCTATTCACCGAATCTTACAGGGGCAGGACGATCGCCTGCTGGTGATCATCGGCCCCTGTTCCATCCACGATCCGCAGGCGGCGAAGGAGTATGCCTCCCGCCTGCTGGCGCTGCGCAGCGCGCTGGCCGGCGAGCTGGAGATTGTGATGCGCGTTTACTTTGAGAAGCCGCGTACCACCGTGGGCTGGAAGGGACTGATCAACGATCCGCACATGGACGGCAGCTACTGCATCAACGACGGCCTGCGCAGCGCTCGTCGCCTGCTGCTGGAGATCAACGACAGCGGAATGCCAACTGCCGGGGAGTTTCTCGACATGATCACCCCGCAGTATCTGGCTGATCTGATGAGCTGGGGTGCCATTGGGGCGCGGACCACCGAGTCGCAGGTGCACCGCGAGCTGGCCTCGGGGCTCTCCTGCCCGGTGGGCTTTAAAAATGGCACCGATGGCACCATCAAGGTGGCTATCGACGCCATCAACGCCGCCGGGGCGCCGCACTGCTTCCTGTCGGTGACCAAGTGGGGACACTCGGCCATCGTCAATACCCGCGGCAACGGCGACTGCCACATTATTCTGCGCGGCGGCAAGAGCCCCAACTACAGCGCCGCAGACGTACAGGCGGTGAAGACGGGTTTGCGTCAGGCCGGTTTGCCGCCGCGGCTGATGATCGACTTCAGCCATGCGAACAGCAGCAAGCAGTTCAAGCGCCAGATGGCGGTATGCGAGGATGTCTGCGCCCAGATGGCCGCCGGTGAGCAGGCTATCATGGGGGTGATGATCGAAAGCCACCTGGTGGAGGGAAATCAGAACCCGGACGGCGGCAAGGCGCTGCGCTACGGGCAGAGCGTCACTGATGCCTGCATCGGCTGGGAGGACAGCGAGCGCGCCCTGCGTCAGCTGGCCGACGCGGTACGCGCGCGCCGGGCACGGCCGACCGCCTAGGCGCGTTGACCGCCGCGGGGCTCAGCGCCCCGCGGCGGCGTAAGCGGGGGAGGCGGCTAGCCCGCCTTGCCCTGATTGGCGACGGCGTCTTGGCGGGCGGCAATCTCGTCGGCGTCGCCAAGGTAGTAGTGGCGCAGCGGCTGCATATCGGCGTCAAACTCATACACCAGCGGAACCCCGGTCGGGATATTCAGCTCGACAATCTCGCTTTCGCTCAGGCGATCCAGGTGCTTGACCAGCGCACGCAGCGAATTGCCGTGGGCGGCGATGATGATCCGCTCGCCGGCGGCGATGCGCGGCGCGATCTGCTGCTGCCAATAGGGGATCACCCGCTCGATGGTGGTGGCCAGGCTCTCGGTCAGCGGGAGCTCGTCGGCGCTCAGGGCCGCATAGCGCGGATCGTGGCCGGGATAGCGGGGATCGTCCGGCGTCAGGGCCGGTGGGGTGATGGCAAAGGCGCGGCGCCACAGCTTGACCTGTTCGTCGCCGTACTGCTGCGCGGTCTCCGCCTTGTTCAGCCCCTGCAGGGCGCCATAGTGACGCTCATTGAGCTTCCACGATTTCTCCACCGGTAGCCACGGCTGATCGAGCTCATCCAGTACGTGCCACAGGGTATGAATGGCGCGCTTGAGCACGGAGGTGTAGGCGACGTCAAAGGAAAATCCCTGCGCCTTCAGAAGGCGGCCCGCCGCCAGCGCCTCCTGGCGCCCTTTCTCTGACAGTTCAACGTCGGTCCAGCCGGTGAAGCGGTTTTCCCGGTTCCATTCGCTTTCGCCGTGACGGACCAGAACCAGTTTGGTGACAGCCATAGTGAGACTCCTTAATTACGATTCTATAATGATAATTATTATCATTATGATGCGTGGAATGCAATGGCCCTGCGTGCGCCCGGCGCGCTTCTCGCCCGCGCCGCGCGATCTACTCAGTGTAGTTGATGCGCCGCCGCGACAGATCGCGATTCGGGCGATCGCCGGCGCCCGGCGTGGACGGGATCCTATCCGCCTCTCATTTTTGCCGCTTCGAGGTTTTTCCCCGGGGGATTGTTGATTATAGTTAACGGCTTGTTTCAATTGTTAACATTAAGGTCTGCTCCGCGCTCCGGCGTCCGGCACTGACTCCTCTCGGTATCGGGCCCCTCGGCGCCGAGCGGGGTAGATATGGCATCGATTCAGGATAGAGAGGTTCCACATGGAAGCAACCCCGTTGACCGCTGCAGTGGCCAGCCCGCCGTCGCAGCGGGGCTTAGTGATTATCGCGCTCGATATCGCGCTGCTGCTGCTGCTGCTGCTGCTCAATACCCTGCCTTTTGAGGAAAAAGCCAATATCGGCCTGGCGCTGACCGTGTTTATCGGCGTGCTGTGGCTGACGGAGGCGGTGCACGTGACCATCACGGCGCTGCTGGTGCCGCTGCTGGCGATCGGTTTTGGACTGCTGGACGCCGGCGGCGCGCTGAAGTCTTTTTCTAACCCGACCATCTTTCTGTTCTTCGGCGGCTTTGTGCTGGCGACGGCGCTGCACGTGCAGGGGCTGGATCGCCTGATCGCCAACCGGCTACTGCTGCTGGCCGGCGGGCGCATGGGGAGGGCGGTGTTGATGCTGTTCAGCGTCACCGCGGCGCTCTCCATGTGGATCAGCAATACGGCGACGGCGGCGATGATGCTGCCGCTGGCGCTGGGGATCCTGGCCAACCTGGATCCGGCGCGCGAGCGTAACACCTATGTGTTTCTGCTGCTGGGGGTCGCCTACAGCGCCAGCATCGGCGGCCTTGGCACCCTGGTGGGTAGCCCGCCCAACGCCATCGCCGCGGCGCAGCTGGGGGTCGACTTCCTCACCTGGATGAAGTTTGGCATCCCGGTGATGGTGGTGATGATGCCGCTGATGATGGGGCTGCTTTACCTGATACTGCGCCCTAACCTGAAGCACCGGGTAGCGCTGCAGGTGGAGACGCTGGAGTGGACCCTGCCGCGCCTGATTGCGCTGGTTATCTTTGGGCTGACGGTTTTCGGCTGGATCTTCAGCGTCCAGCTCAGCGCCCTGCTGGGCGGGATCAAGCAGTTCGATACCCTGGTTGCGGTGTCGGCCGCGGTGCTGATCGGCGCCACCGGCGTGGCCAGCTGGGAGCAGATCCAGCGCAATACGGAGTGGGGGGTGCTGATGCTGTTCGGCGGCGGACTGACCCTGAGCCTGATCCTAGAGGACTCCGGCGCCAGCGCTATCCTGGCGCGCGGCATGGCCGATATCTTTGGGCATAGCCACTGGTTTATCATTCTGCTGGCGGTGGCGACGTTCATCATTTTTCTGACCGAGTTTACCAGCAATACCGCCAGCGCCGCACTGCTGGTGCCAGTATTCGCGACCGTCGCCAAGGCGCTGGGCATGCCGGAGAGCCTGCTGACGCTGGTGATCGGGATCGGCGCCTCCTGCGCCTTCATGCTGCCCGTGGCCACGCCGCCGAACGCCATCGTGTTCGGCTCGGGCTATATCCGCCAGCGGGAGATGGTGCGGGTCGGCTTTTGGCTAAACCTGGTCAGCATCGTTGCGCTCAGCCTGTTCGCTTGGTTCTTCTGGCGCTGAGCGACCCCGTGCCCGCCAGCGCAGCGCGGACGACGGCGCCGTCGCGCGCGGCGCTGGTGCTCAGCGTAGCGTGAACTGATAGCGGGTAAAGGCCCGGTAGGTCTCGCCGGGCTGTAGCATGCAGTCGGGCTGCGGCCATTCCGGATGGTTGGGGCTGTCGGGTAAAAACGCGCTCTCCAGCGCCACGCCGGCATAGTCGGCGTAGTGGCCGCCGCGGCGGTCGGGGACGCCGGCCAGGAAATTCCCGCTGTAGAGCTGCAGCGCCGGGGCGCTGGTGTACAGTCGCAGGCTAACCCGGTCATCGGCGGCGCTCAGTATGGCGGCGGGATAGGCGCCGTCGGCGCAGCGTGCCTGCAGCAGGTAGGCGTGGTCGTAGCCCTTAGTTCGCCGCTGATCGGCATCCTTGAGCAGATCCTGCCCCAGCCGCTTGGCCTGGCGAAAATCCATTCCGCTGCCTGAAACAGGGGTCAGCGGCGCGCAGGGGATCCCCGTCTCATCCACCGGCAGGTAGCGATCGGCGTTCAGCTGCAGGCGCTGCGCCAGCGCGTCGGCCTGCGTCTCGCCGTCCAGATTAAAGTAGGCGTGGTTGGTCAGACCGACCGGGCAGGCGCGGTCGACGCTGGCCTGCCAGCGGATCTCGACCCGGTCGTCGTCGCTGAGGGTATAGCGGGTCTCCACGCGCAGGTTGCCGGGATAGCCCTGATCGCCGTCGGGTGAGTCCAGCCGGTAGGTCACCGAGCGCGCATCGCAGGCGACCCGCTGCCAGCGGCGCTTGTCAAACCCCTGCGGGCCGCCGTGCAGTTGATTGACGCCCTGGCTGGGCTGAAGCACGACGGTTTGCCCCTGGCGGGTATAGCGGGCGTGGGCGATCCGGTTGGCGTAGCGTCCCACGGTGGCCCCCAGAAAGGCCTGTTGCTGCGGGTATTGCCCGGCGCGCTGGCAGCCGAGCAGCACCTCGCGCGCCTGACCGTCGGGCAGCGCCAGGCGACAGGAGAGCCAGGTCGCCCCCCAGTCCATCAGCAGCAGCGTGCTGCCGCGGGCGTTGTGCAGCGCGGTGAACTGAAAGGGGGCGCCGTCCGGCGCGGTCTCATACGCGGGCTGTGGGGTTAACATACGCTGGCTCCCGCGGAGGGCTGACAGACATAGAAGGTTTCCCGTAGGCCGGTGCGGTCGGCGTAGTCGCGGGCGACAGCCGCGCGCACCGGCTCGACCAGCGTCTGCGGCATCAGCGCGACGACGCAGCCGCCGAAGCCGCCGCCGGTCATACGCACGCCGCCGCGATCGCCGATGACCCCCTTGACGATCTCGACCAGGGTATCGATGGGGGGAACGGTGATGGCGAAGTCATCGCGCATGGAGGCGTGGGACGCGGCCATCAGCTCACCCATCTGTACCAGATCGCCCGCGGCGAGTGCGTCGGCCGCCTGCAGCGTACGCTGGTTTTCGCCGATCACGTGGCGCGCGCGGCGGGCGGTCAGTGCCGGAAGCCCGTGGGACTCGGCGGCGAAGCGCTGCGGGGTGACGTCGCGCAGGGCGTCGACGCCAAAGAAGTGCGCCGCCGCTTCGCACTGCTGGCGGCGGGTGTTGTATTCGCTGTCGACCAGCCCGCGCTTGACGTTGGAATTGATGATCACCACCGCGGCCTCCGGCGGCAGCGGCACCGCACGGGTGGTCAGGGAGCGGCAGTCGATCAGCAGGGCGTGCTGCGCCTGTCCAAGGGCGGAGATCAGCTGATCCATGATACCGCAGTTGCAGCCGACGAAGCGGTTTTCCGCCTCCTGGCCGTTGAGCGCCAGGGCGACGCCGTCCAGCGGCAGCTGATATAGCGCCTGCAGCGCCTGGCCTACGGCGACCTCCAGCGAGGCGGAGGAGCTGAGTCCCGCCCCCTGCGGCACGTTGCCGCTGATCACCATATCGATGCCGCCGACGCCGTCGCAGCGCTGCTGCAGGTGTTTTATCACCCCGCGGACATAGTTGCTCCACATCATATCGTCACGGGCGACTATGGGCTGATCGAGGCTGAAGCTGTCCTGCTGGCCGTCGTAGTCGGCGGCGATGACGCGCACGCGCCGATCGCGGCGCGGCGCACAGCTGATGACG
The DNA here is from genome assembly GCF_000800725.1 of Edwardsiella sp. EA181011. Lineage (NCBI taxonomy): Bacteria > Pseudomonadati > Pseudomonadota > Gammaproteobacteria > Enterobacterales > Hafniaceae > Edwardsiella > Edwardsiella sp. EA181011. The sequence goes on from NZ_CP011364.1 coordinate 1,736,049, forward strand.
GTTTGGTAGTCGATGGCGCAGGGCAGCACAAAGCCATCGTTGTAGTCGGTGTGCTCACCGATCAGGTTGACCCGTCCCGGCGCCTGCACGCACAGCGTCGGCGCATAGCCAAACTCACGGGTAAACATGTCACGGGTCACGGCAATCAGATCATGGAGGCGCATGGGTGTTCTCCTCTCGGGGTCAGGCTTGGCTAAAGTGGACGTCGCTGACGGCGCGCAGGCGTTCGGCCGCCTGCTCCGGCGTCAGATCGCGCTGGGTTTCTGCCAGCATTTCATATCCCACCATAAACTTGCGCACCGTGGCGGAGCGCAGCAGGGGGGGTAAAAGTGGGCGTGTAGCTGCCAGTGTTCGGCCTCATCCTGGCCAAAGGGGGCGCCGTGCCACCCCATGGAGTAGGGGAACGCGCAGTGGAACAGGTTGTCGTAGCGGCTGGTCAGCTTTTTCAGCGCCAGCGCCAGATCGCCGCGCTGCGCCGCATCGATATCGGGCAGACGCAGCAGGTGCTGCTTAGGCAGCAGCAGGGTTTCGAACGGCCAGGCGGCCCAGTAGGGCACCACCGCCAGCCAGTGGCGGGTTTCCACCACGGTGCGGCTACCGTCATCCCGCTCGCGCTGCAGATAGTCGAGCAGCAGCGGACGGCGATGGCGGACAAAGTAGTCGCGCTGCAGCCGATCTTCGCGCGCCGCCTCGTTGGGCAGGAAGCTGTTGGCCCAGATCTGGCCGTGCGGGTGGGGATTCGAGCAGCCCATGGCCGCGCCTTTATTCTCAAAGACCTGCACCCAGGGATAGCGGCTGCCCAGCTCGGCGCTCTGCTGCTGCCAGGTTTCGATCACCGCCTCCAGCGCCGGCAGCGTCAGCTGCGGCAGGGTCTTGCTGTGGTCGGGTGAGAAGCAGATCACCCGGCTGGTACCGCGTGCGCTGGCGCTGCGCATCAGGACGTCATCGCTGTGCGGTGCATCGGGGGTGTCGGGCATCAGGGCGGCAAAGTCGTTGGTAAACACATGGGTCGCGCGGTAGTCCGGGTTGCGATCGCCGGTCACGCGCAGATTGCCCGGGCACAGGTAGCAGTCGGGATCGTGCGCCGGCAGGGCCGCCGCCGCCGGCGTCTCCTGGGCTCCCTGCCAGGGGCGCTTGGCGCGGTGCGGTGACACCAGCACCCACTGATCGCTGAGGGGGTTGTAGCGGCGGTGCGGATGATCCGCCGGATTAAAGGGAATGCTCATCGCCACGCTCCTTACTGTGGGTAACCGGTGGGGTTCTGTGACTGCCAGCGCCAGGTGTCCTCGGCCATCTCCTGCAGCGTGTGGCTGACCCGCCAGTTCAGCTCGCGCTCGGCCTTGGCGGCGTCGGCCCAGTAGGCGGGCAGATCGCCCTCCCGGCGTGGGGCAAAGCGGTAGGGCAGCGCCTTACCGCAGGCGTGGCTGAAGGCGTCCACCACCTGCAGAACGCTGTAGCCGACGCCGGCGCCGAGGTTGTAGATGTGCACGCCGGGACGCTGGGTCTTGGCCTGCAGCGCCGCCAGATGGCCGTCGGCCAGATCCATCACGTGAATGTAATCGCGTACGCCGGTGCCGTCGGGCGTCGGGTAGTCGTTGCCGAAAATGGCTAGGGCGTCGCGGCGGCCGATGGCCACCTGGGAGATATAGGGCATCAGGTTATTGGGGATCCCCTGCGGATCCTCGCCCATTAGGCCTGAGGGGTGGGCGCCGACTGGATTGAAGTAGCGCAGCAGGGTGACGCTCCACTGCGGCGCCGCGCGCTGCAGATCCTGCAGGATTTGCTCCACCATCAGCTTGCTGCGGCCATAGGGGCTGGCGGGCATGCCGGTGGGCATGGTTTCGATATAGGGGACCTGGGGCTGTTCGCCGTAGACGGTGGCGGAGGAGCTGAAGATGATGTTATGCACGCCGGCATCGCCCATGGCCTCCAGCAGGATCAGCGTACCGCCGACGTTATTGTCGTAGTAGGCCAGCGGCTGCTGCACCGATTCGCCGACGGCCTTCAGGCCGGCAAAGTGGATCACGGCGTCGATGGCCTGTTCGGTAAAGATGCGCTTGAGCAGCGCCCGATCGCGAACATCCCCCTGATACAGCCGCGGGCGTGCGCCGGTCAGGGTGGCGATGCGATCCAGCACGCTAGCCTTGCTGTTGCTCAGATTATCGAGGATGACCGGCGTGTGGCCCGCCTGCAGCAGCTGGACGCAGGTATGGCTGCCAATGTAACCGCTTCCCCCGGTGACTAATACAATCATGTTGGACTCCCAGTGCGATGCTAGTGGCAGAAAGGTAGCATGCATGAGGGCTTGAAAAGGTGATCTGTGCGGTAAAAATGGAATCGTTTACACCAAGGCGATAAACGCCGCTCTCCAATGAAAATGGCGTGATGGCAGCATTGGAGACAGCGCGCAGGCTATGAAGGAATTCGGTTTGTGGTATCGCTTACATAGCCGCGCCGGCGCCTCGCTCTCGATGGCTTAGGGCTGATAGAGCGGGTAGGTAAAGAACAGCAGGTGCAGCATATTCAGGGCGAAGTGGAACAGGGTGGCCACCCACAGACGCCCGCTCCATTGCCAGGCCAGGCCGTAAATGATCCCGGCGAGCGTGGCGAAGATGACCAGCAGCAGGCCGCCGCTCAGGTGGCTTAGCCCAAACAGAACGGCGCTTATCGGCAGCGCAATCCATGGCCCCAGCCAGACGCCCAGGCGCTGTTGCAGGTAGCCGCGAAACAGCGCCTCTTCCGCCAGGGAGACAAACAGCAGGTTGATAATGGCGAAGAGCGGTGTCCAGGCGGGCCAGTGTGGTTCAATGCGCAGGCCGCCCAGCGCTACGGCCAGCAGCAGCAGGGCCGGTACGCTGAGCAGCAGGACGCCCCAGCGCCACGGCGCAACGGGGGGCACGCCGGGACGGCGCAGCAGCGTGGGGTAGAGCGCCAGCAGCAGCAGCGGCACCAGCGACTTATCCAGGTTGGCATACAGGGTAAACGGGGCGCTGTGTGGCCCGGCGCTCACCCGATCCAGTAACAGCGGGTTGTGAAAGCCGGGAAAAGCGTGTGTGTAGAGGGCGATAATGCCAAGGAGAAGCGCGATCTCACTGATGCCACGCCAGCGCGGAGACAGACGCTGGCGCAGCGATAGCAGCAGCGCCATGAGCGCCAGCATGGCGATGGCCGGCAGCGTGATGAACCCCTGCTGCGCAAGGAGCAGGACAGCGCATCCGGCCAGCAGAAAGGCGACGCGCGGCGCCAGCGCCAGCAGCGCCGGCGGCAGTAACATGATCCACCACATAATACTCCCTCAGGTATTGTTAATAATTGTCGTCATTTGTTTTTTATCATGTTAACACGGCGGGGTAAACCGCCGTTAAATGCCGGGTCGGGCTGACCGGGAGAGGGGCGCCGGGGGACGCGGCGCGTTACGCGAGGGTGGCGATAATGACCCGATCGGCGTTAAACAGGGCGTTGACCGGCATGCCGACGCTCAGGTGCAGCTGGCTCATGGTGCGGTTATCGACGGTGGCGCACAGGGTTTCTCCGCCGGGCAGCGCGATCAGCACCTCGCTGTTGTCGCTGCCGGCCTGAATATGGCTGACCAGGCCGCTCAGCGCATTGTCGGCGGCGCCGCACAGGGCGTTGTCGGTGCACAGGCGGATCCAGGGCGCCTTGATCAGCACCAGCACCTCTTTACCCGGACGCAGCGCCAGACGACGGGCGCTCTGGGCGGTTACGGCGGCGCGCAGACGGGTCTTACCGTCCGCCAGTTGCACCAGCAGATGCTGCTGGACCGACTCCTCGCCGCGCTCGATGACGGTGCCGAAAAACTGGTTGCGGGCGCTGGTCTGCAGGGAAAAGCGAGCGATCGCCGCCAGCAGGCTGTCGAGGGGCAGATCGTCGGTTTTCAGCACGTCGAAGGCCTTCTGCTGGATTTGCCCCAGCAGATCGTACAGCGCAATCAGGCGCTCGCCGTAGCGGGTCAGCCGGGCGCCGCCGCCCCCTTTGCCGCCGGTGGCGCGTTCGACGATCTCATCGTCCGCCAGCTGGTTCATTTCGTTGATGGCATCCCAGGCGCTTTTATAGCTGATCCCGGCCAGCTTGGCGCCCTGACTGATGGAGCCGGTATGGCGCACCTGCTTGAGCAGCTCGATGCGGCGCGGATCGGCAAACAGGCGATCCTGTAGTTTAAGGGTGAGTAAAATATCGGCTTGCATGGCGGCTCCTCGCATTGACGCTCCCTCTATTGTGGCCGATCCGGCGCCCGTCAGGCAAACCGCGCGTATCGCACGGATTGAACAATGCCAAACGCCATCGGCTAGGTTACACTATGAAGCAGGATACTGCCTTTTTGGCGCCGCTTGCGGCGAAGTCAACGGTAGGGTTAGCGCACTGCGCATATCAACGGAGAGTTAAGTCAGCCATGTTTGAACTGCTGAAGAGTCTGGTTGTCGCCGCCATCATGGTACCCGTGGTGATGGCGATTATTATGGGGCTAATCTGGGGGATGGGGGAGCTGTGTAACCTGATCTCCGCCTGGGGCCACCCGGAAGAGAAAGAGTCCTGATCCCCGCAGCGCGACGTACCCATGTGGGGTGCCTATCGCGCCGCTGTGTTTCCGACATCGCCCGGCAAAGCCGGGCGATGTGCTGTCTGGCGCTGCCACTTTCCATCCGCCGCGGAGGCTGCCGTGTTTTCCGATGATCAACTGCATGATATCAACCTGATCGCCCGTTTTTTGGCCTGCGATGCGTTCGCCGGGGCGCGGCCCGCCGTCGGCAGCGCCGATCTGTTGGTGCTGTTGGGTAACGCCCTGCTGCCGACCGCCTGGCGCAGCTTTGACGCCGTACGCGCCGGCGTGGCGCCGCGGCTGCTGATCGCCGGCGGGATTGGCCACTCCACGCCGCTGCTGTACCAGGCGCTGGCCGATGAGCCGGCGGCTGGCGGACTGGCGACGGCGGGGCAGGCCGAAGCCCCGCTGCTGGCGGCGTTGGCCCTCCGTCAGGGGCGGCTGGCACCGTCGCAGATCTGGCTGGAGAGCGCGTCGACCAACTGCGGGGAGAACGCGCGCTTTGCCCGCGCGCTGCTACAGGAGAAGGGGGCGACGCCGTCGCGTCTGCTGCTGGTGCAGGATCCCCTGATGCAGCGCCGCACGCTGGCAACCTTTCAGCGGGTTTGGCAGGACTGTCCCGCGGTGCAGTTTACCAGCTGGCCGACCTTTGTGCCCCGCCTGGAGCGCGGCGCCGGCGGGGTGACGATCGCGGGGGCCCCCGGCGCCCTGTGGTCGCTGGATCGCTTTATGTCGCTGCTGCTGGGGGAGATCCCGCGCCTGCGCGACGATGCGCGAGGCTACGGGCCGCGCGGGCGCGACTTTATCGCCCACGTTGCCATTCCCGACGCGGTGGAGGCGGCCTTTACGCGGGTGGCGGCGTCGCTGGGCGAGCGCTATGGCTTTCGTCCGGCCTGAGTGCGCCGCCGGGCGATGCCCCGGCGCCGTGCGGGCGCCTAAATGCTAACGGCGTCATATTTAGCGCTTTTTTCAGTGTCCTTGCCTGCGCTTACGCCATATAATCGATTATACAACGATATAACCGAATGAAGCGGGGAGATGTGATGAAAGCGTGGAATAGATTACTGGCGGGGGCCGTACTGGCCGTCGGCGTCTGCCAGGGCGCCCAGGCCGAAGACAAGGTGACGGTCTTTGCCGCCGCCTCCCTGACCAATGCGCTGCAGGAGATTGCGGCGCAGTACCAGCAGGGCAAGCAGGTGAGCATCGTCACCTCGTTCGCCTCTTCCTCGACGCTGGCGCGCCAGATCGATCAGGGGGCGCCAGCCGATCTGTTCATCTCCGCCGATCAGAAGTGGATGAACTACGCCATCGATAAACACGCCGTGGTGGCCGATACTCGCTATACCCTGCTGGGGAATCAGCTGGTGCTGGTGGCGCCGGCTGACAGTAAGCTGGGTCAAATGACCATTAATGCGCAGACTCACTGGAAAAAACTGCTGGACGGCGGCCGTCTGGCGGTGGGCGATCCGGACCACGTGCCGGCGGGGATCTATGCCAAGGAGTCGCTGCAGGCGCTGGGGGCCTGGGAGACGCTGTCGCCGCTGATGGCGCGGGCCAACGACGTGCGTGCGGCGCTGGCGCTGGTTGAGCGCGGCGAGGCGCCGCTGGGGATCGTATACGGCTCCGACGCCGTGGCCAGCAAAAAGGTGAAGGTGGTTGGGGTCTTCCCGGCGGACAGTCATAAGCCGGTGGAGTACCCGATGGCGATCGTCAAGGGGAAACAGAGCCCGGCGGTCGACGCCTTCTACGATTATCTGAAGGGGCCACAGGCGGCCACTGTCTTTACCCGCTACGGTTTTACCCCGCGTTAATCCGTGAGTATGTTTCTCAGTCCCTACGAATGGGAGGCCGTGGTGCTCAGCCTGCAGGTAGCGGGCACCGCGGTGATCTTCAGTCTGCCGCTGGGCATTGCGACCGCCTGGGTGCTGGTGCGCTACCGGTTTCCCGGTAAGTCGCTGCTGGACAGCGTGATCCACCTGCCGCTGGTGCTGCCGCCGGTGGTCATCGGCTACCTGCTGCTGCTGGCGATGGGGCGCAAGGGGGTCATCGGCGCCTGGCTGTACAGCTGGTTCGGCTTCAGCTTCAGCTTCAGCTGGCACGGCGCCGCGCTGGCGTCGGCGGTGGTGGCGTTTCCGTTGATGGTGCGCGCCATTCGTCTGGCGCTGGCCTCGGTGGATCGGCGCCTGGAGCAGGCGGCGCGCACGCTGGGCGCCAGTCCGCTGCGGGTCTTTTTTACCATCACGCTGCCCCTGTCGTTTCCCGGCATTCTGGCCGGGACGGTGCTGGCCTTCGCCCGCTCGCTGGGCGAATTTGGCGCCACCATCACCTTCGTATCCAACATTCCCGGCGAGACGCGCACCATCCCGCTGGCGATGTATACCCTGATCGAGACGCCGGGCGCCGAATCCGAGGCGGCCCGGCTGTGCGCGATCGCCATCGCGCTGTCGCTGCTGTCGCTGATGCTCTCCGAGTGGCTGGCGCGCTGGAGTCAGAAACGGCTGGGAGGTGGCTGAGATGCTGCATATTGATCTTCGCCAGCGCCTGGGCGATCTGGATCTGCGGGTCGATGCCGATCTGCCGGGCGAGGGGATCACCGCCATCTTCGGCCTGTCCGGAGCGGGCAAGACCTCGCTGATTAACGCCATCGGCGGACTGACGCGTCCGCAGCAGGGGCGCATTGTGCTCAACGGACGCACGCTGGTGGACTGCGAGCGCGGGATCTGTCTGCCGCCGGAGCAACGGCGCATCGGCTATGTGTTCCAAGATGCGCGCCTGTTTCCCCACTACCGGGTGCGCGGCAACCTGACCTATGGCATGGCGGCGCAGATGCGCGGACAGTTTGACGATATCGTCGGCCTGTTGGGCATCGACGCGCTGCTGGATCGCTTTCCGCGCACCCTCTCCGGCGGCGAGATGCAGCGGGTGGCCATCGGCCGCGCCCTGTTAACCGCACCGGAGCTGCTGCTGATGGATGAGCCGCTGGCCTCCCTGGATCTGCCGCGTAAGCGTGAGCTGCTGCCCTATCTGGAGCGTCTGGCGCGCGATGTGCGCACGCCCATTCTGTACGTCAGCCACAGCATGGAGGAGATCCTGCGTTTGGCGCAGCACGTGCTGCTGCTGGATCGCGGGCAGATGCGCGCCTTTGGCCGCCTGGAGGAGGTGTGGGCCAGCAGCGCCCTGCGTCCCTGGCTGCAAAAGGAGGAGCCGAGCAGCGTGCTCAACGTGCGTCTCGATCGCCACCATCCGCACTACGCGATGAGCGCCCTGGCGCTGGGCGCACAGTGTCTGTGGGTGAGCCGTCAGGCAGGTGAGCCGGGGGATCGGCTGCGGCTGAGCATCAACGCGGCGGACGTCTCGCTGGTGCGGGAGGTGCCGCGCGCCAGCAGCATCCGCAATATTCTGGCGGTCAGCGTGGTCGAGCTGCTGGAGGTGGAGGGGCAGGTGGACGTTAAGCTGGCGCTGGAGGGGGAGACCCTGTGGGCGCGGATCACCCCCTGGGCGCGTGACGATCTGGGGCTGGCGCCGGGCCAGCGCCTGTACGCCCAGATTAAGAGCGTGTCCATCAACCAATAGGCCCGCCGGCGGCGTCACGGCGGGTGCCGTGACGCGATCCCCCGCTGATTACGACAGCACGCGACGGCGTAGGAAGTCGGCGATGGCCGACGTCTCATTGCTGCCGATGATCTCCGCGGCGCGCGCCTTAACGGCGTCGGCGCTGTTGCCCATGGCCACGCCGAGGCCGGCAGACTCCAGCATACTGATATCATTAAAGTTATCGCCAAAGGCGACCACCTGGTCCATCGCGATGCCGCGCGCGGCGGCGTACTCGGCCAGGCGGCGCCCCTTGCTGTTTCCCGCCTGCGCCACATCCACCTGATCGTGCCATGACCATTCGCAGGCCAGCCCCAGATCGCGCTCGATGCCGGCGGCAAAGTCGCGCAGGCGCTCGGTGTCCTCGTCTGAGGTCGCGAACTTCCAGATAGCGTCGACCTGCTCGGCGGCAGCGTGCAGGCTATCGACCTGCTGCAGCACCGGGCGCTGATCCGCCGGCAGGGACTCTGCCCAGGCGTGAGAGCGCAGTACGTGGCCGGTCGGCCGCTGATAGAGCATCGCGTTATCCACATACATCAGTCCATGGATCTGCTGCTGCTCCAGGCGCGCCAGCACCGCCCGCGCCTGCTCGGGGCGCAGCGGATCGGCGGCCAGTACGCGCCGGGCGGGGTAGTCATACAGGTAGGTGCCATTGCAGCAGATGGCCGGGGTATCCAGCTGCAGGGCCTGATAAAACGGATGGATGGCGACGTGGTGACGGCCGGTGACGATCATCACCTCCAGCCCGGCGGCGCGCGCCTCGGCCAGCGCAGCCAGAGATTCCGGCAGGATCTGTTTACGCGCGTTGAGCAGGGTGCCGTCCAGATCGAGGGCAATCAAGCGATAGTGCATTGGCGATACCTTAAATCAATGGATTCTGCGCCAAATGTTACACCGGATGGCCACAGGGGGACAGCGCCGGGATCTGTCACGTTCACGGTTGCTCAGTAGGCTGCGCTGGCATTGCCGGTTCGTCAGGCGGCCAGTCGATAAAAAACAGTCAGCTCGGATTTTCAGCGGTTAACGCGACAGAACCTTTTCATGCGGCAGAGTCCCCTATTACACCTCATCGTTAAGCTGTGACTCGACGTACTGATAACCGATACCCAGGATTTGCTGCGCGCGGCTCAGTTTGCCAAAGCCGATGTGTGTTGCTTTGCTACCCGGACTGTCTTCCTGATCGAAGGGGTTAAAGCCCGTTTGCCGGATGATGGTATGAAGCCAGTGTTCGCCGAACGAACAACTGCGTCCATACAACCAGATCTGGTTAATATTCAGAATATTAAGGAAGTTATACAGGCTGAGTCCGACGGCGTTGGCAGCATTTTCTACCCACGCCTGAATTCGCACGTCGCCGCCACGCCAGGCCTTGAGCAGTGCACTTGTGGTCAGCGCATCCGGGTGAGGGCTGGGTTGGGCTGCGTTTTCAGCCATACGCGCGCCTGCTTTTTCAACGCGCTAAGCGAGGCGACCGTCTCCAGGCAACCGTAGCGGCCGCAGTCGCAGGCGTTGCCGTCCGGGTCGACGATGGTATGACCAATCTGGCCGCTGCCGTAAAGGCTCCCGCGCCACACCTGGTCGTGAATGACGAACGACGAACCAATCCCGTAATCGACGTTGATAACGCAAAAATCCCGTAGCCCGGCCGGATTTTGCCACTTCTCCGCCAGTGCCAGCATCACGCAGTCGTTATCCAGACGAACCTGAACGCCGAGACGCTCCTCCAGCAGATACTTCATTTCCACCGGTGTTTTCCAGCGTCCCTGCGGCATGGTTTGTGAAACGCCGGTGACCGGATCCACCTGGCCGTGAACCCCGAGCGCGAGGTTGATGCGCTGCTCCGGATAACGCTGGCGGTAGTGACGCCAGTGCTGGGCGATATGATCCAAAAGCACCTGCGGCGATTCGGCATTAAATGACTGGCGGCCAGGCTCTCCTACCGGCAGCAGGCGCGCATCGGCGAGCTGGCTCTCAATGCTGGTGGGCGTGATGTTCATACACAGGGTCCACGGACCGGTGAGTGGGATCTGGAAGCTGCCACTGTTGAGGCCGCGAGCGCTGAGATTTTCCGCCGAGTGGCTGATGCGCCCCTCGTCCATCAGCTCCTGCAGAATGTTGCTCACCGCCGGAATAGATAGCCCGGTAAGCTGCGCCAGCTGTGACTTGCTGAGCTGTTTTTCCCGCCACAGATGGGTCAGGAAAATCGCTTTGTTTACCTGTCGCACACGGGTGTTATTTAAACCAGGTCGCAACATACACTTAACTTCCTTAACTGTAATGCGTGAGTATCGCCTGTTTCATGCGCAATATTGCCCACTACACTCGCCGTATCATTTCAGTTCACTTTACTTCATTTAGTGGAGAGCAGCATGTACGGTTCAGTAAAAGTGTGGCAGGAGACGCTTTCACTCCCCACGTGGACGACCGGGGCAGAAGATACCAACCCGATGTTTCTGGAAAAACGCGTTTATCAGGGGTCTTCCGGCGCGGTCTATCCCTACGGCGTTATCGATACGCTGACCGGCCAGCGCGAAATGCGCGAATACCGGGCCGTATGGATAGAGAACGATTTTATTCGCGTTATGCTGTTGCCGGAGCTTGGCGGACGCATTCATCGCGCCTTCGATAAGGTGCAGCAGCGCGATTTTGTCTATTACAACGAAGTCGTGAAACCGGCGCTGGTCGGCCTTCTGGGGCCGTGGATCTCCGGCGGTATCGAATTCAACTGGCCGCAGCACCACCGTCCGACCACCTTTATGCCGGTCGATTTCACCATTCAAAGTCGTGAAGGCGGCGCGCAGACGGTGTGGATGGGCGAGGCTGAACCGATGCGCGGCCTGCAGGTGATGACCGGTTTCACGCTCTACCCGGATAAAGCGCTGATTGAAATCACCGGCAAAGTGTTCAACGGTAACGCCACGCCGCGCCACTTCCTGTGGTGGGCGAACCCGGCGGTGAAGGGGGGCGACGACCATCAGAGCGTGTTTCCACCGGACGTTACCGCGGTTTTTGACCACGGCAAGCGCGACGTCTCGGCGTTTCCGATAGCGACCGGCACCTACTATAAAGTGGACTATTCGGCCGGGGTGGATATCTCCCGCTACAAAAACGTCCCGGTACCGACGTCCTATATGGCAGAGAAATCCGACTACGACTTCGTTGGTGCTTATCACCACGGCGAGCGCGGCGGCCTGTTGCACGTTGCTGATCACCACATTTCTCCGGGTAAAAAACAGTGGTCATGGGGCTATGGCGACTTCGGTCAGGCGTGGGATCGCAATCTGACCGATGAGAACGGCCCGTACATTGAGCTGATGACCGGCGTTTTCACCGATAATCAGCCAGACTTCACCTGGCTTGCCCCGTATGAAGAGAAAGTCTTTGTGCAAAACTTCCTGCCCTACAGTGAGCTTGGTACGGTGCAGAACGCCAGTACCACTCTGGCGCTCAAACTTGAGCGTGAGGGAGGGCAACGCCATCTCGGGGTTTACGCCATTGCGCCGCTGAATGACGTGGTGGTTGAGCTTAGTGCAGGAGATTCGTTGCTGTGGGAAACGACGCTGTCGCTTAAGCCGGGAGAAAGCTGGCAGGAAACCCTTGATGACCGCTGGCCGCAGCGGCTGATGCTCAGCGTTCGCGCGGCAAACGGCGACACGTTGCTTGACTATCAGGAACATATTGCAGAAGAGACACCGCTGCCGGATCCCGCCAGCGCCCCGGAGATGCCCGAGAACATCAGTAACCCTGATGAGCTCTATTTCATTGGCCAGCATCTGGAGCAGTACAACCATGCCAGTCGCTTTGCCGCTGACTACTATCGTCGGGCGCTGGCGTTAGACCCGCAGGATTATCGCAGTAACGTGGCGCTCGGAACCCTGGCGCTGAACAGCGCCGACTGGCTGCTGGCGGAACAGTGCGCACGGGCAGCGCTGGCACGGGCCCATCGTCTGAATAAAAACCCGCGCGATGGCGAGGCCAGTATGCTGCTGGCGGCGGCACTGGAGCGCCAGGGCGATGATGCGGCGGCTCGCGAGCACTATTTCAAGGCCAGCTGGAGCGGAAATTGCCGCGATGCGGCCTGGTGGTCGCTGGCGCGTCTTGCGGCGAAGGGGAACCACTGGCAGGAGGCGCTGGCGCATGTCGAGCAGAGCCTGCAGTTTAACGGCAGCAACACGCTGGCGATGGGGCTGAAGGCACTGGCTCTGGCGCAGCAGCAGGGCAAGGACTCCGCGCTGGCGTATATCGCCGGTGCGCTTGAGCAATATCCTCTGAACTACACGCTCTATTACGCTCGCTGGGCCATTAGCGGCGAAGCATCGGCGCTGGCGACGCTGCGTAACGTTACCGGGCAGCGCGGAGCTAACGCCTGTCTACTGGCGGGCTGGCTGAGTTCTCTCGGTCAGTACGCTGCCTCTCTCGAAATGCTTGCCGCGCTCGAAAGCCCGGAAACATTACCGCTTCTGTGGCAGGCGTCGTTGACGGACGAGGCCTACGCGCGCCAGCAGCTCATCGCTCAGGCGGAAGCCCGCCACGGTAGCCGAGTGCGTTTCCCTAACTCGCTTGATGAGGTGCAGATGCTGCAGGCGCTGGACGATGTACCTTTCGCCCGCTATCTGCTCGGCTGTTTCTGGTACAGCAAACGACGCTATGACGCAGCAGTGGCCTGTTGGCGGGCAACGCTTGGGCAGCGCCCGGACTTCGCACCCGCTCATCGTCTGATCGGCATTTACGCCTGGAACAAACAGCAGGATGCTCGCCAGGCGCAGGCGGCGATGCAGCGCGCGGTAGCGCTTGAGCCGGATAACGCCCGCTTCCTGTTTGAACTCGATTTCCTTAACAAACAGCTCGCTGAGCCGATGGAAACGCGTCTGGCTCGTCTGGAAAGCAAGCCGGCGGTGGTGTTCGGGCGCGACGATCTGACCGCCGAGCTGCTGAGTCTGTGGAACGGCAGCGGCAACTATGCGGCGGCGGCACAGGTGTTGCTGGAGCGCAAATTTCACCCCTGGGAAGGGGGAGAGGGAAAGGTGACGGGTCAGTATCTGCTGAACCAGCAGCACCGGGCGCTGGAAGCGATAGCGGTCGGAGAGTGGGGCACGGCGCAGTCGCTGCTGACCGCGGCGCTGCATTACCCGCATAACCTGGGGAAGGGCGTCTACCGGGGCAAACCGACAACGACGTCTGGTATCTGCTCGGCTATTGCGCTCTGCAGGTTGGAGAACAGGATCTTGCGCAGCATTACTTCCGCCAGGCGTCTCTGGGTGACGGAAGCCTTGACGCCGGTCGCTATTACAACGACCAGCCGGCGGATTATCTCTTCTGGCAGGGAATGGCGCTGCGGGCGTTGGGCCATCATGCGCAGTCCGAACGTCTGTTCCGTGGCTTTGGCGAATGGGTGAGTGCGCATCAGGATGCCATTCCAGATGCTGACTTCTTCGCGGTCTCTCTGCCGGATCTGGTGGTGCTGGATACGCCGCCTTCTCATCATCACCGTCAGCACTGCCTGTTTATCGAGGCGCTTGGCTACCTTGGCGAAGGAGACATCACCGCCTGTGAGGACGTCATGACGCGCCTGTTAGCGATTAACCCGGCTCATGACAAAGTGCATCTGCTTCGCCATGCGCTGATCTGCGGAATTTTCGCATAGCACATCACGTGGGCGAGGCCGGCTCTTGCCCACCCTCCTCTGTACCTGCGTTTCCCTATAAAATAAGAGGAACACTCATGAACAATGCGCAGACACAACTCAATATGGGCTACATCTGGACGATTTGTCTGGTCGCCGCCTGCGGTGGATTACTGTTTGGTTACGACTGGGTCGTGATTGGTGGGGCAAAACCGTTTTATGAGGCCTGGTTTTCGATTACCGACCCGGCGCAGTCAGGTTGGGCGATGAGCTCGGCGCTTGGCGGATGCGTGTTTGGCGCGCTGATTTCCGGCTGGTGCGCGGATAAACTGGGGCGCCGCCTGCCGCTTATTTTCTCTGCCATTTTGTTCAGTGCCTCGGCGCTTGGCACCGCTCTTGCTAGCAATTTCGACATGTTCATTATCTACCGCATCGTCGGTGGCGTCGGGATCGGTCTGGCCTCGGCCCTTAGCCCGTTGTACATCGCGGAAGTCAGCCCGGCGGAAAAACGGGGACGTTTTGTCGCCGTTAACCAGTTAACCATCGTGATCGGTGTGCTGGCGGCGCAGCTGGTTAACCTGATGATTGCCGACCCGGTGCCGGGTGGCGCAACACAGCAGGTGCTGGTGGAAACCTGGAACGGCCAGGTGGGTTGGCGCTGGATGTTCGGTGCTGAGCTGGTTCCGGCGCTGGCGTTCCTGGTGTTGATGTTTTTTGTTCCGGAATCACCGCGCTGGCTGATGAAGGCCGGGAAACCAGAGCGTGCCAGAGCCATGCTGGAACGTATTGGCTCAAAAGCCTATGCCGCGCAGACGTTGCAGGAGATAGGACAGACGCTGCAGCAGGATAATCACAGGGTCGCGTATTCCACGCTGCTACAGCCGCAGATTAAGCCGATAGTCATCATCGGTATGGTGCTGGCGGTGTTCCAGCAGTGGTGCGGGATCAACGTTATTTTCAACTATGCGCAGGAGATTTTCGCCTCTGCCGGGTTCGACATTAACGGCACGCTTAAATCGATTGTGGCAACCGGGATCATCAATCTGGTCTTTACCATTGCCGCGCTGCCGCTGGTGGATAAAATCGGCCGCCGTAAGCTGATGCTGCTGGGGGCGTCCGGTCTTACCCTTATTTATGTGCTGATAGCGGGCGCATACGCGATGGGCGTGATGGGTTGGCCGGTGCTGGTTCTTGTACTGGCGGCGATCGCCATTTACGCCCTGACGCTGGCGCCGGTAACCTGGGTGCTGCTGTCAGAGATTTTCCCGACTCGGGTGCGTGGCCTGGCGATGTCGCTCGGTACGCTGGCGCTGTGGGTTGCCTGTTTCCTGCTGACCTACAGTTTCCCGCTGCTGAATGCGAGTCTTGGGGCGGCCGGGAGCTTCCTGCTGTACGGCGTAATCTGCGCGATGGGGTATCTGTACATCCTACGTCATGTGCCTGAGACCAAAGGCGTCACCCTGGAGGCGCTGGAGGCCCGCCTGGCACAGCCGCATCAGACACCAACCTCTGGCGTGAACCGGGAATCGCTACGCTGATGAGCGAGGTCATTACACTGGAAAACGCATATCTGCAGATGCGCGTTGATCCACAGGGGGGCAGGGTACTGAGCCTGTTCTCCCGTACCTTCCAGCGCCCGGTATTGTACGAGGCCGCCGAACCGGGCGCGCTGTTCCCCATGCTGCCGTTGGCAAACCGGGTGGCTGGGAACCGTTTCTGGCTACAGGGGCGGGAGGTGACCTTGCCGCAAAGCCCGGCTGACGCACAGTTTTTCCTGCATGGTGATGGTTGGTTAAAACGTTGGCAGGTGGCGGCCCAGAGCGCAGGTGGCTGTGAGCTGCGGCTTGAAAGCCGGCACGACTGTGGCTTTGATTACCAGGCTCGGCTTCGCTATACGCTGACTGAAAACGCGTTGCAGGCCGAACTGCACCTCACGCACCGGGGGGAACGCCCAATGCTCTATGGGCTGGGTTTTCATCCGTGGTTTCCGTTTTCGCCGGGCACCCGGGCGCAGTTCAGCGCCAGCGGCTACTGGCCGGAAGGGGATACACATCTTCCGCGCGAATGGCAGCCGGTACTGCCGCCTGCGGCCGATTTCAGCCAGCCACAGGCGGGTTGCGATGAATGGCTTAACGTCTGCTATTCCGGCTGGAGCGGTCAGGCCCGCCTGCTGGATGATGTGATGTGTATCATGCTTTTCGCACAAACTCCGTGGCTGATGCTGTTCAGAATATCGGGTCAACCGTTCCTGTGCCTTGAGCCACAGACTCACCCGGTTAACGCCCACCGTCAGCCGGGCCAGCCGGGTTTGCTGATGCTGCAAAAGGGGGAATCGGCCCGCTTTGCGATGACGATAATGGTCACGTCGGCAGCAGAATCGCGTTAATCCCGCGTAAGGGCTCTGTCGCATTAATGGTAGCGCAGTAGGCAGCGCTGGTATTGCTGGTTCGTTAGGCGGCCAGTCGATAAAAAACAGTCAGTCCAGATTTTCAGCGGGCATGTCGTCTTAACCCGACAGAGCACCGAGATACATGTCGGCGCGGGCCGCGGCGGGGGCCCGTTCGCGAAAGTTAATCAAGGTGTTTTTGCCATCGGACAGATGGAGCGTCATAAAGCGGCCGCCGCCAATATTGCCACAGCAGGGATTGACCACGGCCAGCGCATACCCCATCGCGACGGCGGCATCAACGGCGTTGCCCCCGGCTTGCAGAATCTGTAACCCCACCGCGGAGGCCAACCGCTGTTCACTGACCACCGCACCCAATTGGGTCATCGTCACAGTCTCCGTGTACAGGGGGGCTGGGGTGCCCGCCGCCGGGCGCTCTGTCCGCTCAGGTGGGTTAACATTGTCCAGGGAGGATGCGGGTGCAATAAATTTAGGTTAAAAAATGGGCATCGCGCGTCAGCGCCGCACGAATTGTCTCCGTTAGCCGTGAGAGCTGCGCCGCCGCGATCGGGTAGGGCGGCATCAGGTAGATCAGGTGGCTGAAGGGACGGATCCACACCCCCTGCTCGACAAAGAAGGCCTGCAGGGCGGCCATATTGACCGGCTGATGGGTCTCCAGCACCCCGATGGCGCCGAGCACTCGCGCCTGGCGTACGCGGGGGTGCGCATTGAGCGGCAGTAGCTCCGTACGCAGCTGAGACTCGATGGCGGCGACCTGACCGCGCCAGTGCCCCTGCTCGATAAGCTCCAGGCTGGCCACCGCCGCGGCGCAGGCCAGCGGGTTGCCCATAAAAGTCGGGCCGTGCATAAAGCAGCCCGCTTCGCCGTTGCTGATGGTGTCGGCCACGCTGCGGGTGGTCAGGGCGGCGGAGAGCGTCATGTAGCCGCCGGTCAGCGCCTTGCCCAGGCACAGAATATCCGGGGTCACCTCGGCGTGGTCGCAGGCAAACAGCGCCCCGCTGCGGCCAAAGCCGGTGGCGATCTCATCGGCGATCAGCAGCACGCCGTGGCGGCTGCAGGCCTGCCGCACCCGCTGCAGATAGCGTGGATGATAGAAACGCATGCCGCCGGCGCCCTGTACGATGGGCTCTAGGATCACGGCGGCAATCTCGCGGTGATGGGCCGCCAGCAGGCGGGCGAAGGGGACAAAGTCAGCCTCATCCCAGTCGTCGTCAAAGGCGCACTGCGGCGCCGGGGCAAACAGATGCTGCGGCAGGCAGCCGCGGTACAGGCTGTGCATGGAGGTATCCGGATCGCATACCGACATGGCGCCAAAGGTATCGCCGTGGTAGCCCTGACGCAGGGTGAGGAAGCGCTGGCGCGGTTCGCCGCGCGCCTGCCAGTACTGCAGCGCCATCTTCAGCGCCACCTCGACGGCAACGGAGCCGGAATCGGCCAGAAATACGCACTCCAGCGCCTGGGGGGTCATCGCCACCAGCTTTTGGCACAGGGCGATCGCCGCGGGATGGGTGACGCCGCCGAACATGACGTGGGCCATCTGCGCCAGCTGACGCGTGATGGCCTGATTCAGATGGGGATGGTTATAGCCATGAATGGCGGCCCACCAGGAGGACATGCCGTCCACCAGACGCCGGCCATCTGCCAGCTGTAGCTCGCAGCCGGACGCCGCCGTTACCGGGTACACCGGCAGAGGCTGGCTCATCGAAGTATAGGGGTGCCAGATATGGCGGCGGTCAAAGTCGAGGTCGCTGGCGTTCATGGCGCTCGTTAGGTAAACCCTGATGTGTTTTTAGAGTTGACAGTGTAGCGCCTTAACGCCGCCGCGTCATGCTCTATGCCGATCTAGCGCGGTTTATTGAACCTGTATTGTAAACCATTAACAATATAACTTGGTTGACATGGTGTTTCTCCGTTCTACACTGAGCCCACTTTTACCGATTTGATGAAGGGAGAGGCCACCGTGGCAGAGATACCGCATTCCGGGCGCTGGACGCAGGCGCAGGCGCAGGCGCTGTTTGAGCAACCGCTGCTGGAGCTGATGTTTCAGGCGCAGCAGGTTCACCGCCAACACTTCGATCCGCGTCAGGTGCAGGTGAGCACCCTGCTGTCGATTAAGACCGGCGCCTGCCCAGAGGACTGTAAATACTGTCCGCAGAGCGCCCGCTATAAAACGGGGCTAGCGGCGGAGCGGCTGATGGAGGTGGAGCAGGTGCTGGACTCCGCGCGCCGGGCGCGCGACGCCGGCTCCACCCGTTTCTGCATGGGAGCGGCGTGGAAAAATCCCCACGAACGCGACATGCCCTACCTGGAGCAGATGGTGCGCGGGGTCAAGGCGCTGGGCATGGAGACCTGCATGACCCTGGGGGCGCTGAACGCCGATCAGGCCCAGCGTCTGGCGCAGGCGGGGCTGGACTACTACAACCACAATCTGGACACCTCACCGGAGTATTACGCCAATATCATCACCACCCGTCGCTATCAGGATCGCCTGGATACCCTGGCGCGGGTGCGTGAGGCGGGGATCAAGGTCTGCTCCGGCGGGATTGTCGGGCTGGGGGAGGCGGTACGCGATCGGGCGGCCCTGCTGGTGGAGCTGGCTAATCTGCCGACGCCGCCGGAAAGCGTGCCGATCAACATGCTGGTGAAGGTGGCGGGCACGCCGCTGGCGGAAAACCCGGACGTCGATCCCTTCGACTTTATCCGTACCATCGCGGCGGCGCGCATCATGATGCCCACGGCCTATGTCCGCCTCTCCGCCGGGCGCGAGCAGATGAGCGAGCAGACCCAGGCGATGTGCTTTATGGCCGGGGCCAACTCCCTCTTTTACGGCTGCCGCCTGCTGACGACGCCGAACCCCGCAGAGGATTGCGATCTGCAGCTGTTCCGCAAGCTGGGGTTGAATCCCCGGCAAACGCAGGTGGCCTATGGCGATAACCAGCAGCAGCAGCAGCTGGCGGAGCAGGTGCTGTACGCGGATGGCGACCTTTTTTATAACGCGGCGCGCTGACGATGGGCTGGTCTGAGCGGTTTAGTCAGGCGCTGGCGGCGCGCCGCGCCGCCGATGCCTATCGTCGCCGAACGGTGCGCGAGGCGCCCGGCGGGCGAGAGATCGTCGTTGAGGGACGGCGCTATATTAATTTTTCATCCAATGATTACCTGGGGCTCAGCCAGCATCCGGCGCCGATCGCCGCCTGGCAGCAGGGGCTGGCGCGCTACGGCAGCGGCTCCGGCGGCTCGGCGCACGTGACCGGGCAAACCACGGCCCACGCGGCGCTGGAGCATGCGCTGGCGGAGTGGCTCGGCTACCCGCGCGCGCTGCTGTTTATCTCCGGCTTCGCCGCCAATCAGGCGCTGATCCTGGCGCTGATGCAGCGTCAGGATCGGGTGCTGGCGGATCGGCTGAGCCACGCCTCGCTGATGGAGGCGGCGATGCTGGCGCCGTCGTCGCTGCGCCGCTTTCCGCATAATCAGCCCGACGCGCTGGCGGCCCTGCTGGCGGCCCCCTGCGAGGGGGAGACGCTGGTGGTGACCGAGGGGGTCTTCAGCATGGACGGCGACAGCGCGCCGCTGAGCGCACTGCGGGCGCAGTGCGATCGCCACGGCGCCTGGCTGATGGTCGACGACGCCCACGGCATCGGGGTCTGCGGGCGTGAGGGGCGCGGCAGCTGCGATGCACAGGGGGTGCGCCCCGATCTGCTGCTCGTCACCTTTGGCAAGGCCTTTGGCATCGGCGGTGCGGCGCTGCTGTGCGACGAGGCGACGGCGGAATACCTACTGCAGTTTGCCCGCCATCTGATCTACAGCACCAGCATGCCGCCGGCGCAGGCCTGCGCGCTGCAGGCCGCGCTGCAGGTGGTGCGCGCCGCCGATGCGCCGCGGGCGCGGCTGGCGCAGCATGTGGCGCGGCTGCGCCGGGCGCTGGCGGGCGGCGAGCTGCGCCTGGCGGCGTCCGACAGCGCCATTCAGCCGCTGATCGTTGGGGATAATCAGGCGGCGCTGACGCTGGCGCAGCGCCTGCGCCAGCGCGGCCTGTGGGTCTGCGCCATGCGTCCGCCCACCGTGCCGCCGGGCAGCGCGCGCCTGCGCATTACTCTGAGCGCGGCGCATCAGCCGCAAGATCTCGACCGGCTACTGGAGGCGCTGCATGATGTTGCTCCGTGACGCCGTCAATAAGCCCGCCGTGGCCGATGCCTTTAGCCGCGCCGCACCCAGCTATGACGATGCGGCCGCGTTTCAGCGCCTGAGCGGCGAGCGGCTGCTGGCGCGCCTGCCCGTCGACGGCGGGCGGGATGCCTTGGACGTGGGCTGCGGCACCGGCTATTTCAGCCGTCGCCTGACGGCGCTGGCGTATCGGGTGACGGCGTTGGATCTGGCGCCGGGGATGCTGGCGCAGGCGCGGCGCCGGCAGAGTGCGCAGCACTACCTGCTGGCGGATATGGAGCGCCTGCCGCTGGCGGCGGCGTCGATGGATCTCTGCTTCTGCAACCTGGCTATCCAGTGGTGCGCCTCGCTGCCGCAGGCGCTGGCCGAGCTGATGCGGGTGACCCGCCCCGGCGGGCGGGTGCTGTTCGCCACCCTGGCCGATGGATCGCTGGGCGAGCTGGATCGCGCCTGGCGGCAGGTCGACGGGCGTCGGCACGTGAACCGCTTCCTCTCCGCCGCGCAGATCGCCGCCGCCTGTGCGCCCTATCGCTGCCGTCTGACGCCGAGCCTGGAGCGCTGTCATTTTCCCGATGTCCTGGCGCTGATGCGCTCTCTGAAGGGGATTGGCGCGACCCATCTTCACGACGGACGGCAGGCGGGGCTGAGCGGGCGACAGCGCCTGGCCCGTCTGGCGCAGGCCTATCCGCGCGACGCGCAGGGCGTGACGCTGAGTTATCAATTGGTCATCGGAGAGCTGAGCCGTGAATAGCGATGTACAGAGCTGGTTTGTGACCGGCACCGATACCGACGTGGGAAAAACCGTGGTCAGCGCCGCGCTGCTGCAGGCGGCGGCGCGCCGCGGGCTGCGCTGCGCGGGCTATAAACCGGTGGCTTCCGGCAGTACGCCGTGCGAGGGACGACTGTATAACGGCGATGCGCTGGCGCTGCAGGCAGCCTCCAGCCTGCCCCTGCGCTATGAGCAGGTGAATCCTTATGCCTTCGCCGAGCCGACCTCGCCGCACATTGTCAGCGCCGAGCAGGGGATCCCCATCGATCCGCGACGCCTCAGCGCCGGGCTGCACGACCTGCAGCGTCAGGCGCAGTGGGTGGTGGTGGAGGGGGCCGGCGGCTGGCTCACCCCCCTGAGCCTGGCGTATAGCTTCGATCGCTGGGTGGCCGCGGAGCGGCTGCCGGTGATCCTGGTGGTGGGGGTTAAGCTGGGCTGCATTAACCATGCCCTGCTGAGCGCGCGCGCCATCGCCGGCGCCGGTGTGAGGCTGGCGGGCTGGGTGGCTAATCAGGTACAGCCGCCGGGAGCGCGCCACGCGGAATACCTGACGGCGCTCCATGCGCTGCTGCCGGCACCCTGTCTGGGCGAGATCCCCTTTCGCCCCGGCGAGGAGAGCCGCGCCCGGGCGGCCTATCTGGATCTGGCCTGCCTCCTCCCGTGACGGCGTCGGCGGATTTATCCCATCCAATTATCATAATTACAGATTGTTTTTTAAATTAAGATTTGAAAAATAGTTTAATAATGTGGCCGCGACGGCGCGGGAAAAAAATTTTGCCCCAGCGGCGGTGCCGCTGCCGAGCGGGGTGCGGCAACTTATCCACTATTCCTGTGGATAACCTTGTGCATTAGGTTTAGAAAACTGGGGGGAAGCCAGAGCCAGCGCGGTTTTCCCTTAACCCGCTCGGATTATCGTCCTTATGTTAATTTATTTAATTATCAATGAATTAATTAAAATCAAGGCGTGTCTAGATTTTGCCGTGCCGCGGGGAGCCCCCCTTGACAAGCGCATCGTTGACAGGATGACCCGGCGGGGGATGAAATGGGGATAAATGTCACTCTGCAGTGAAAATTGTGAAATGGATGTGAACGTGGCGGGCGTCGCCCGTGTGCGGGTATTTTAAGCTGGGTAAATATCCAGTAATATAGCCGGTTCACACAATAATCCGGCGCCGCGCGGTGCGGTTTTCTTCTGCCGGCGCATCGCCGCCGCGTAATGGGGTAGTGAGTCATGAGCAAAGCCTTCAAACTGCATTCCGCCTTTCAGCCCTCCGGCGATCAGCCAGAGGCTATCCGCCGTCTGGAGGAGGGGCTCGGGGATGGGCTGGCGCATCAGACCCTGCTGGGGGTGACCGGCTCGGGCAAGACGTTTACCATCGCCAACGTGATCGCCGATCTCAACCGGCCGACCATGGTGATGGCGCCCAACAAGACGCTGGCCGCCCAGCTGTACGGCGAGATGAAGCAGTTCTTCCCGGAGAATGCGGTGGAGTACTTTGTCTCCTACTACGACTACTACCAGCCGGAAGCCTATGTGCCCAGCTCGGATACCTTTATCGAAAAGGACGCGTCGGTCAACGAGCACATTGAACAGATGCGGCTGTCGGCCACTAAGGCGCTGCTGGAGCGGCGCGACGTGGTGGTGGTCGCCTCGGTTTCCGCGATTTACGGCCTGGGCGATCCCGATCTGTACCTGAAAATGATGCTGCACCTGACTCAGGGGATGCTGATCGATCAGCGCAGCATTCTGCGCCGCCTCTCCGAGCTGCAGTATGCCCGTAACGATCAGGCGTTTGCGCGCGGGAGCTTTCGGGTGCGCGGCGAGGTGATCGACATCTTCCCGGCGGAGGCCGACGACGAGGCGCTGCGGGTGGAGCTGTTTGATGACGAGGTGGAACGCCTGTCGCTGTTCGATCCCCTCACCGGACAGCTGCTGCGCACGGTGCCGCGCTTTACCGTCTACCCGAAGACCCACTATGTGACTCCGCGCGAACGCATCCTGCAGGCGATGGAGGAGATCCGCGCCGAGCTGGCGACGCGCCGCCAGTCGCTGCTGGCCAATAACAAGCTGCTGGAAGAGCAGCGTCTGGCCCAGCGTACCCAGTTCGATCTGGAGATGATGAACGAGCTGGGCTACTGCTCGGGAATCGAGAACTACTCCCGCTACCTCTCCGGGCGTGGGCCCGGAGAGCCGCCGCCGACCCTGTTTGACTACCTGCCGGCGGACGGCCTGCTGGTGATCGATGAGTCCCATGTCACCATCCCGCAGATCGGCGGGATGTACCGCGGCGACCGGGCGCGTAAAGAGACGCTGGTGGAGTATGGCTTCCGCCTGCCGTCGGCGCTGGATAACCGTCCGCTGCGCTTTGAGGAGTTCAAGGCGCTGGCGCCGCAGACCATCTATGTGTCGGCGACCCCGGGCAGCTACGAGCTGGAGAAGTCGGGCGGCGAGGTGATCGACCAGGTGGTGCGCCCGACGGGGCTGCTCGATCCGCTGATCGAGGTGCGCCCGGTGGCGACCCAGGTGGACGACCTGCTGTCGGAGATCAATCTGCGCGCCGCCATCGGCGAGCGGGTACTGGTGACCACCCTGACCAAGCGCATGGCCGAAGATTTGACCGAGTATCTGGAGGAGCACGGCGTGCGGGTGCGCTACCTGCACTCCGATATCGACACCGTCGAGCGGATGGAGATCATCCGCGATCTGCGCCTGGGCGAGTTTGACGCGCTGGTAGGGATCAACCTGCTGCGCGAGGGGCTGGATATGCCGGAGGTGTCGCTGGTGGCGATTTTGGACGCGGACAAGGAGGGCTTCCTGCGCTCGGAGCGCTCGCTGATTCAGACCATTGGCCGGGCGGCGCGTAACCTGAACGGCAAGGCGATCCTCTATGCCGACAAAATCACCCCGTCGATGGCGCGGGCGATCGGGGAGACGGAGCGTCGCCGCGAGCGCCAGCAGGCCTTTAACCTGGCGCACGGCATCACGCCGCAGGCGCTGAACAAGAAGGTCACGGATATCCTGCAGCTGGGCGACGCCCCGGCGCGCAGCCGGGCCAAAGGCGCGCGCGGACAGCGTGCGGCAGAGCCCCGCCCGGACTACCGCGATCTGTCGGCGAAGCAGATCGAGCAGCAGATCCAGCGTCTGGAGAGCCAGATGTACCAGCATGCCCAGAACCTGGAGTTTGAGCAGGCCGCCGCCCTGCGCGACGAGATCCACATCCTGCGCGAGCAGTTTAAGAATGCGCCCTAGAGGCGCAGCTTTTGCTTGCCCGGCGGCCCGTGTGCCGTTAGGGTAAGCCCCCCTTTTATGCCAAGCGGAAACACTATGAACCCATCACGCGATCCCCTGCACGGGGTAACCCTGGAAGCCCTGCTGACGGCGCTGGTCGCGCGCTACGGCTGGCCGGAGCTCGGCCGTCGCATCGCCATCAACTGCTTTCTGAGCGATCCCAGCATTAAATCCAGCCTGAAGTTTCTGCGCCGGACACCCTGGGCCCGCGCCAAGGTCGAGGCGCTGTATCTGGACTCCCTGTCGTCAGCGTCAGAGGCGCCCCCCGCGGATACCCCCTGGGACGGCTGGCGGCGGCGCGGCGACGGCGAGTGAATCCCCGTTGCGGACGGGCGGGGAACCCAGTACTCTCTGCGCCGGTCACGCACGACGTGCGGGGAGAGTCTGAGGATAACGCGATGCCGAACGTGAAACGGGTGCTGCTGGCGCCGATGGAAGGGGTGTTGGATGCCCTGGTGCGCGAGCTGCTCAGCGAGGTGAACGACTACGATCTGTGCATCACCGAGTTTGTGCGGGTGGTGGACAGGCTGCTGCCGGAAAGGGTGTTCTACCGCCTGTGTCCGGAGCTGCACCGCCGTAGTCAGACCCTGAGCGGCACGCCGGTGCGCATTCAGCTGCTGGGACAGTCGCCGCACTGGCTGGCGGAGAACGCCCTGCGCGCGGTGACGCTGGGTTCGCCGGGGGTGGACTTCAACTGCGGCTGCCCATCGAAGGCGGTCAACGGCAGCGGCGGCGGCGCCACGCTGTTAAAAGCTCCGGCGCTGATTTACGCCGGGGTGCAGGCGATGCGTCAGGCGATACCGGCGCACCTGCCGCTGACGGTGAAGGTGCGCCTGGGCTGGGCGTGCGACAGCCAGCGTTTTGAGATCGCCGATGCGGTGCAGCAGGGCGGGGCGACGGAGCTGGTGGTGCACGGTCGCACCAAAGAGGATGGCTACCGCGCCGATCGGATCAACTGGGCGGCGATCGGCGAGATCCGCCGCCGCCTGCGGATCCCGGTGATCGCCAACGGCGAGATCTGGGACTACGCCAGCGCCCAGGCCTGTCTGGCGCAGACCGGGTGCGATGCGCTGATGATCGGGCGCGGCGCGCTGAATATCCCCAACCTGAGCCGGGTTATCAAAGAGAACGCGCCGAAGATGCCGTGGCCGCAGGTGGTCTCGCTGCTGCGGCGCTACGCCCGGCTGGAGAAGCAAGGGGATACCGGGCTGTATCACGTGGCGCGCATCAAGCAGTGGCTGAGCTACCTGCGTAAGGAGTACCCCCAGGCCGACGTCCTGTTCCGTCAGGTTCGCCCGCTGATGGATAGCCGCGCGATCGCGGCGGCCATCGGCACGCTGGATCCCGCCCGATAGCGGGGTGGGGCCTCAGCTCGCCCTGCCCGCCTCTTTGTCCCGCGCCCCCAGGCGCGGTATCAGCCGAATATACATCAGCTCGCTCGCCAGTTCGACGATCGTCTGGGCCACTATCACGGCCGGCAGCAGCGGGGTCGCACCGGGGACGGCGAGCGCCAGCGGCAGCACCACCAGCGAGTTACGGGTGGCCGCGCTGAAGGCGAGCGCGCGCCCGGCCGGCGCCTCAAGGCGGCACAGCCGCGCCACCGCCCAGCCTATCAGCGGTGCGACGACCGCGAATATCAGGTAGAGCGGTATCACCGGCCAGACCCGCGAGATGGTGTCGCGGAGCGGCGGCAGGGTCGCGGCGACGACGATCCCCAGGACCAGGGCGGTGGCGGGCACCGGCAGCAGCGAGAGTCCTCCGGCAATGGCCTGCCCGCCGCGGCCGCGGCGGCATACCCGCTGGGTCAGCGCCGCCAAGCCCAGCGGCAGCACGATTAATCCGATAAACGCCTCAATGAACGGCGTCGGACGGATCACGTCTGCCGCCTGCTCGCCGAGAAACAGACGCAGATAGAGCGGGAGCAGCAGCGCTTGCGCCAGCAGCAGCAGCGGCGTCGCGGCGAGCAGCAGGCGCGCATCGGCGCGCCCGAGCTGGGCGAATGTCACCACATAGTCGATGCAGGGCGAGAGCAGCACCAGCAGTACGCCGAGCCGCAGCAGGGGATCGTGCGGCAGAAAGGGGAGCAGCAGGGCGACCAGCGCCGGAATCAACAGAAACTGGGTCAGGAACAGCGGCAGCAGAAAGCGCGGGTGGTGCAGGGCGCGCCGTAGCTCCGCGAGGGGCATCTGCAGGAAGGTGGCATACAGCATCAGCGCCAGCGCGGGGGTCATGGCGGCGCTGAGCCGTTCGCCGGCGGCGGGAACGCTATAGGCCAGCAGCGCGGCCAGCAGGATGACAGAAAAATAGAGGGTAATCTGGCGCTGCTCCAGCCAGTCGCGCATTGCGTTCATGATGTCGTGTTTCGTCGTTAAAGCGTCAGGGCAGGCATCATAACGGGAAAACGCGGGGCAAAACATACCGGGAACCGTAGGGATAAAGGGGGCGAGGACGATATGGGGAGCGGCCAACGGGGGATGGTCGGCGTTTCAATCAGTCCAGCGTGAGTACCGTTACCCACCTGCCCTGGATATTTACACTGTGCAGAATAGATAAATAGGCTGGCACCAGGTATGGCTCATGGCGTCTGGCGTCTGGCGTCTGGCGTCTGGCGTCTGGCGCCGGCCATTTTTGCGCTCGGAAGTCCCCGCTAATCGATGCGGTGCGCGGGTTTCCCGGCGCACCGCGGTAGGGGAGAGGTGCCCGCGTTAATGGCGCACCAGGCGGAAATCCACCAGGCGGTTGCCCAGCACCGCCAGCGCCAGTCCCAGCAGGATCAGCAGCAGACTATAGAGCTGGACAGGGCTGAGGCGATCGCCGTAGGTGAGCAGATCGGCTGCCAGCGCCACCAGCGGGATCAGCAGGGTAAAGGGCATCAGGTGCGTTGCCCGGTTGCGCAGCAGCAGTCGCCCCCAGATGGCGTAGGCCAGATGGGTGGCGATATAGGCCAGGTAGATCAGCGCCAGCAGCGCGCTGAAGTCCAGCGTGCGCAGGGCGGTCAGGGTCGCCTGCGCGCCGTTAAACAGCCAGGCGGCGAGGAAGAAGGGAATAATGGGCGCCAGCGCCGCCCAGGCGATCAGCGCCGGCAGAGAGCCCTGAATGCTGTCGCGGATGCGCAGGCGCTGAATCAGATTGCCCAGCGCCAGGCAGAGGGCCGCTCCCAGTGCGAGCAGGATGACCCCGCGCGACAGCGGCAGTCCCGTCAGGCCCGGATGCAGCAGCAGCGCCAGACCGGTGAGGACAAACAGCAGGGCGATAATTTGGCTGGTGCGGATGCGCTCGCCGAACAGCAGGGCGCCGAGCAGCAGGGTGAACAGCAGCTGTAGCTGTAGCAGCATCGCCGCCACGCCCGCGCTGAGGCCGCCCTGCAGGGCAAAAAAGAGGAAGGCGAACTGACCGAAGCCGATCAGCAGTCCATACAGGATCAGCGTATGGACGGGCAGCGCCGGACGCGGTAGCAGAAATACCGCCGGCAGCGCCAGCAGCAGGCAGCGTAGGCCGCCCAGCAGCAGCGGCGACAAATGCTGCAGCCCCGCCTGCATCACCACGAATCCCACGCCCCAGATCGCCACCACCAACAGCGCCAGCAGGGTATCTTTTAGCCCCATAGTCCACTCTCCGCGTTAGGTTATTATCCCGCCGCCGCCGCGCGGGCTGCGCCGGGCATTTTTTCCGGGTATCCCTCTGATAAAACAACTATAGTCAATGGCATCCTTTCGTGTGTTTTTTCGCGCCGTCGCGCGGTGATATTTCGCGCCGGCATCGCCGCGCGGCGATTCACATACGGAAACATTTTTATTTTTGCCGCCTTTCAAGCGAGCGATTAGGCTGTGTGCCGCACGCTCCGCCACGCGGCGCCGTCTGAGCGGACGGAGGGTGCTGAGGGGCGTAAACGCATGATGGGTATGACGTTTGGCTCCGTACTCCTGCCCGTGGACCGCTGTCGGTCATCAGTGCGGCGGGCTTCCCGGCGTATACCGGGTCCATTCCTTGTGAGATTAATGAAGAAACATGGCTGTTAAACTCCGTTATTCCCTGTTAAGTCTGTTGATTCTGGGCGGCAGTCTCAGCGCGCTGCCGGTCGCTCAGGCCCGCGAGCCGATCGCCGCCGCGCCGCGCGCGCCGCTGGCGCTGGCGTCGGGCAGTGCGATGGTGGTGGATATGAATAATCATCAGGTGATCTACGCCAGCCATCCCGATGTGCAGGTGCCGATCGCCTCGATAACCAAGCTGATGACGGCGATGGTGACGCTGGATGCGCACCCCAATCTGAATGAGATTATCGCGGTCGACATTCACCGTACCAAAGAGCTGAAGGGCGTGTTCTCCCGGGTTCGGGTGGGCAGCGAGCTGACCCGGCGTCAGATGCTGCTGCTGGCGCTGATGTCGTCGGAGAACCGCGCCGCCGCGACGCTGGCGCATCACTATCCCGGCGGCTACGATGCGTTTATCCGGGCGATGAACGCCAAGGCCCGGGCGCTGGGGATGACTCGTACGCATTACGTGGAGCCCACCGGACTGTCGCCGGACAACGTGTCGAGCGTCCGCGATCTGGTCAAACTGCTGCAGGCGGCGAAGGGCTATCCGCTGATCGGCGAGCTGAGCACCACGGAGACCAAGAGCGTCACCTTTGCTCATCCGACCTATACGGAAACCTTTAACAACACCAACCACCTGCTGCGCAACGACAAGTGGGATATCCAGATGACTAAGACCGGCTTTACCAACCAGGCGGGACACTGCCTGGCGATGCGGACGGTGATCGGCGGTCGTCCGATGGCGCTGGTGGTATTGGATGCCTTTGGCAAGTATACCCACTTCGCCGATGCCAATCGGCTGCGCGAATGGATGCTGACGGGGAAGTCCGCCCCGGTTCCGGCCGCGGCGCTGAGCTATAAGCAGCAGAAAAACCTGGGCCAGCGTCTGGCCGAAAACTGATGGGGACCGCCCCGTTAAGCGGGCGGCGGGTGGAATGCGCTCTGCGTGCGCCGGTCGGCGCACGACTTTTTGGCGGCGGCGGCTTATGATGAGCACGTTAATGTTATTGCAAGGATACTGACGGTGGCCGGCAGCAGTTTATTGACCCTGATTGATGATATCGCCTCACTGCTGGATGATGTGGCGTTGATGAGTAAGATGGCGGCGCGTAAGACCGCCGGCGTACTGGGTGACGATCTGGCGCTCAATGCGCAGCAGGTGAGCGGTGTCAACGCCGATCGTGAGCTGCCGGTAGTGTGGGCGGTGGCGCGCGGTTCCCTGCTGAACAAGGCGATCCTGGTGCCGCTGGCCCTGCTGATCAGCGCCCTGGCGCCCTGGCTGATTACGCCGCTGCTGATGCTGGGCGGCGCCTTTCTGTGCTACGAGGGGGCTGAGAAGCTGGCCCATCAGTGGCTGCAGCGCGGGCAGGCGCCGCAGCACGCCGAGCCGGCGCTGCCGGACGATATGCAGGCCTATGAGCGTGAGAAGGTGAAGGGGGCCATCCGCACCGACTTCATTCTCTCCGCCGAGATCGTAGCGATTACGCTGGGTACGGTCGCCAGCGCGGCGTTTGTGCAGCAGGTGCTGGTGCTGTGCGGCATCGCGCTGGTGATGACCCTGGGCGTGTATGGCCTGGTGGCGCTGATCGTGAAGCTGGATGACGCCGGGCTGTGGCTGAGCGCCCGCCCGGGGATTCTGGCGCGCGGCCTGGGACGGGGGCTGCTGAATGCCGCGCCCTGGCTGATGCGCCTGCTGTCGGTGGCCGGTACGGCCGCCATGTTTATGGTGGGGGGCGGCATCGTGGTTCACGGACTGCCCTGGCTGCATCACGGCATCGCGGCCCTGAGCCAGTCCGCCGTTGGGCTGCCCAGCGTTGGGATGCTGCTGGGCGGCATCGGGCCGTCGCTGCTGAATATGCTGTTCGGTATCCTGTTGGGGGCCTTTTGGTCTCGCTGCTCCTTGGCGCGCGGCGTCTGCTGCGTCGTTGACCACGGCGGGGCGCTGTCGCCGCCCCGTCCATCCTCTGGTTTTTCCTTCCTTTCCTTTTTCTGTGTTATTGCCGATATCTGATTGTTTTTATTTTCGCATCGCCGTGAAGGTATTTGAAAGGTATTGTCGATCTTTCTCCGATAGCGGGGCGTTTGGCGGCGTCAGCGCGTCGCGGACGGCGGATTTAACGCTTGCTTTCCGGGGGTAATCTTTGGATAAATAGCGGACAAAGCGTTATCTGGGATGAAAAGCACGCGTAATGTGACGGGTTGGGGCGTTTTCTCCCCTCCAGGCACGCCGTCGTTGTATGTTTTTACGCCGATCGCTTTTATTTGTTTTTTATTTCATTTTTTGCGTAACTTAACGAAGAAGATGGTTTTCGTTTGCTACCATGACAGTGTGCAGCCTGATGCGCAGAAACAGGGCATGACCGCCGCTGTGGCGGGAGATGCCGGGGTCTGTCTCTGTTCTCCGGCGTAGCGTGTGCCCGGCTGCGGGCGGCGCCGCGCCGCGGACAGGCTGTGAGCGGGATCATTTTGAAAGTCTTTGGCTGTTATTCGAAAGTTTGTGAAAGCAATCATGTTTTTCGGTTGTTTGTGTTGAAAGCAATCGTAATGTTATTAATCTTAGGTCGAGGCCTGTTGAAGTTCGCTTTAACCGGTTTCGTAAGGGGACAAAAGTGAAAGCGGCAGCAATCGAAAGGCGTATGGAAATCTTCAACGTGGTGACCGCCCAAGGGAAGGCACGCGTTGAGGAGTTGGCCGCACGGTTTAACGTCTCAAGCGTCACCATCCGCAGTGACCTGACTTTTCTGGAAGAGAACGGCTACATCGTGCGTTCGCACGGCGCGGCAATCCCCAATACCGGGGTGATCGCCGAACTGAGCGTCCACGAGAAGCGCCACCGCAACAGCGGTGTGAAGTCTCAGATAGGTCTGGCGGCGGCCAAGCTGATTAACAGCGGTGACGCGGTGATTCTGGATTCTGGTACGACGACCCGTGAGATTGCCGGGCACCTACGGGGCCTGGAGAACGTGGTGGTCATGACTAACGGTCTGGATGTCGCCGTGGAGCTCGTCTCCTCGCCGGGAGTGGAAGTGGTCTGCACCGGCGGGGTGTTACGTAAGAGCGCAATGTCTTTTTCAGGCTCGCAGGCCGAGGCCTGTTTGAAAAACTTCTGTTTCGACAAGGTTTTTCTCGGGGTGGATGGCTTCGATTTGCGGGCGGGTATCACCACACACAATGAGCAGGAAGCCAGTCTTAACCGCTTGATGTGTGAGATTTCCGATCAGGTGATCGCCGTTGCCGACTCGACCAAGTTCGGCAAGCGCGGCTACCACATGATCCGGGACTTCGCTGATATCGATATTCTGGTCACGGATTCCGGCATTCCCGACGAGTACGTCGAGCGTCTGCGGGAAGCGCACGTTGAAGTGATTATCGCTGAAAAAGAGAAGTGACGCGCTGACTCCACGGTAAACCGGCCCGTGTTTATTGTGGAGTATTTTGATGCATCAGTTAGAACAGCTCGTACAGCGTCACAAGGCCGGTGAGCCGGTCGGTATCTATTCAGTCTGCTCCGCCCATCCGCTGGTAATTGAGGCCGCGATGGAGCAGGCGCTGCAGGACGATTCGCTCCTGCTGATCGAAGCCACCTCCAACCAGGTGGATCAGTTTGGCGGCTACACCGGGATGACGCCGGCCGACTTTCGCGACTATGTCTGTTGCCAGGCTGATTTACTGCAGTTCCCGTTAGCCAACCTGATCCTGGGCGGCGACCATTTGGGCCCTAACCGCTGGCAGCACCTGCCGGCCGCCGAGGCGATGGCTCACGCCGACACCCTGATCGCCGCCTACGTGGCCGCCGGTTTCCAAAAAATCCACCTCGACTGCAGCATGTCCTGCGCCGACGATCCGCTGCCGCTGAGCGACGCCACGGTCGCCGAGCGCGCCGCGCGCCTGGCCGCCATCGCCGAGCGTACCGCGCGCGAACAGTTTGGCCGCAGCCAGCTGGTGTACGTTATCGGTACCGAAGTGCCGGTGCCGGGCGGCGCCAAAGAGCACATCGACACGCTGGAGGTCACCTCGCCGCAGGCGGCGCGCCAGACCATTGAGTGTCACCGCGCGGCCTTTGCCCACGCCGGGATCGCCGAGTGCTGGAACCGCGTCATCGGCCTGGTGGTACAGCCGGGCGTCGAGTTTGACCATACCGGGGTGATCGATTTTCGCCCGCAGCAGGCCCAGGCGCTCAGCCAGGTGCTGGAGGATTACCCGCACCAGGTGTTCGAGGCTCACTCCACCGACTACCAGACCGATCGCGCCTACCGCGAGCTGGTGGACAACCACTTTGCGATCCTGAAGGTTGGCCCGGCGCTGACCTTCGCCCTGCGCGAGGCGCTGTTCAGCCTGTGCCACATCGAAGAGGAGATGTATGGGCCGGAGCAGTGTTCCGGTCTGCGCCAGGCGATTGAAACGGCGATGCTGGAAGCCCCGCAGAACTGGCAAAAATACTACAGCGGCAGCGACGAACAGGTGCGTTTCGCCCGTCGCTACAGCTTCAGCGACCGTATTCGCTACTACTGGCCGACGCCGGCGGTGCAGGCGGCGCAGCAGACGCTGTTCCACAACCTGACCCAGGCGCCGATCCCTTATCCGCTGCTCAGCCAGTATCTGCCGCGCGAGTTCACCGCCGTACGCGAAGGCGCTCTGGCGCTGCAGCCTGAGGCGTTGGTCAAGGCGCACATCAAACAGATTTTATCCGGCTACGCGCAGGCCTGCCTGCGTAACTAATTAGGACGTGACTATGCAACACTATATGGGATATGACCTGGACGCGCTGCAGCGTCTCGGCGCGACATGGACGGCGAAAGAGATTGAGCAACAGCCGGTATGCTGGGAGAAGACCCAGCAGATCGTCAGCGGCATGCACACGGAGATCGAGACGTTTCTGCGCCGTGCGCTGGCCGCCGATAATGCGCGGGTGATCTTCACCGGCGCGGGCACCTCGGCCTTTGCCGGCCGCGCGCTGGTGCCGCTGCTGTCACGCCATGTGCCGCGCCGGATGGAGGCGATCGCCACCACCGATCTGGTCTCCTGCCCGCAGCAGTATCTGAGCGAAGATGTTCCGACCCTGCTGGTTTCATTTGCCCGCTCTGGCAACAGCCCGGAGAGCGTCGCGGCGCTGCAGGTGGCCTCCGAGTGCCTGACCCAGTGCTGCCATCTGGTGCTGACCTGTAATCCGGACGGTCATCTGTATCGTTTCTGCCAGAACAGCCCAGACGCGCTGGCGGTGCTGACGCCGCCGGAGACCAACGATCAGTCGCTGGCGATGACCTCCAGCTTCTCTTCCATGATGATGGCGGCAGTTACGATTTTTGCCGGTCTTGATAAATATTCGAAAGATATCGAAGAATTTTGTAAAAAAAGTGCGGATTGGTTCAAACAAATAAACCGCCAATTTGTAGATAATATCCGGGCCGGGCAGTATCAGCGCGTTATCTATCTGGGTAGCGGAGGATTACAAGGATTGGCTCAGGAGTCGGCACTGAAGGTGCTGGAATTAACCTCAGGAAGAATTGCTGCGATGTTCGATTCCCCGTTGGGATTCCGTCATGGCCCTAAAGCAATAGTTAACAACGAAACATTAATCTTCGTTTTTATTTCTAACAATCCTTATACGCGTAAGTACGATCTCGACCTGCTGAAAGAGCTTCGTAGCGATAATGTTGCACGCGAAATTATTGCTGTATCCGCCTATGAAGATAATACGGTAACTGCCGGTCGGCATATTATTGTGCCGGGCGTAGCGCAAAGCGATGACATTGGACTGTTATTTGCGTATTTGATGTTGGCACAGGCATTTGCATTCCATAATTCAATCGCCGTTGGCAATTCACCGGATAACCCATCTCCGACTGGGGAAATTAACCGGGTTGTTCAGGGCGTAACTATTTACGGTTTTGAAAAATCACTCGAAGGGAAAATTTATGAATCAGCCTAATATTGTCTGGACTCGTATCGACGAACGTTTACTGCATGGGCAGATCCGCATTACCTGGGGTAAACATACGGAGGCCAACCTGATTCTGGTGGCTAACGATGACGCGGCCGAAGGCGATAGCGCGGCATTTATGCAGGCGGGGATGAAAGCCTCTGCCGGCGGTGAATATGATGTGCGCTTCTTTACCATTCAAAAAACCATCGATGTGATTCACAAAGCCGCCGCGCGCCAGAAAATTTTTATTCTGTGTAATAACCCGCGCGATGTCGCACGCCTGGTTGAGGGCGGCGTGCCGATTACCCATTGTAATATCGGTAATATGCATTTCCATGAGGGTAAGCGCCAAATCGCGAAGACGGTATCGGTTGATGACAGCGATCTGGACGCCTTCCGTCGCATGATCAATCTGGGGGTTTCCTGCACCGTGCAGAATACGCCAGATCAGTCACCGGTTGATATTCTGACACTGGCTAAAAGCGCCTAATTCAGCGGGGGGATTATTCCCCCGCTGTAACACTCCGTCTAAGGAATATATTTATGGTCTTCGAAGCTACCCTGGTTGCCATCTGGGCATTCTTATGTGGTATCGATAAGTACGACGTTGCATTAAATATTCACCGTCCATTAATTACTGGCCCGGTGGTCGGTTTAATCATGGGGAATATGGAAATCGGGCTGATCGCCGGCGCCACCCTGGAGCTGGCCTGGCTGGGTCTGGTGCCGAACGCCGGGGCGCAGCCGCCGGATGTGACCATGGGTACCATCGCCGCCGTCGCCTTCGCCGTGATGACCGGCCAATCCCCGGAGGTGGCCATGGGGGTCGGCATGCCGATCGCGGTCTTGATGCAGATGATCGTCATCGGCTTCTTTGCGCTGACCGCGTTCACCATGGGTAAAGCGGACGAGTGCGCTGAACAGGCCGATGCCGGCGGCATTTCCCGCCTACTGATAGGCACCATCATCACCCGCTCGATGCTGTACTTCGTGATCGCCTTTGCCACGGTCTACTTCGGTGAGCACGCCGCCGAGTGGATCGATCAGAACACGCCGAAGGCGCTGCTGGAAGGGCTGGGCATCGGTGCCAAGATGGTTCCGGCTATCGGCTTCGCCATGCTGCTGAAAATCATGTGGTCCAAAGAGATGGCCGGGGTGTTCTTTATCGGCTTCGTCATGACCACCTACCTGAAGCTGCCGATCATGGCCGTGGCGATCCTCGGCGCTTCCATCGCGGTGCTGTACTACTTCTTCAGCGGTAATAAGACCAATTCACAGCAGCAGGTTAAAGAGGAATTCGAAGATGGCATCTGAAGTCATTATCTCCCCGGCGCAGGATGAAAAGCGTAAGGCCGCAAGCCTGGTCGACAACGTTGATGCCTATCAGGATGGCGAGGTCCGCAAGGTTATCACCAAGAAGGATCTGTGGAAGTGCGCGTTCCGCGGCCTGTTCATGGAAGGCAACTTTAACTTCGAACGTATGCAGGGCGGCGGCTTTGCCTACTCGATGATCCCGGCGCTGAAGAAGATCCACGGCAATAACCGGGCGGATCTGGCCAAGTCGCTGAAGAACCATCTGCAGTTCTTTAACGCCAGTCCTAAGCTGTTCACCTTCCTGCTGGGCACCGCCATTGCGATGGAGGAGAACAAAGAGAAGCCGTCGACCATCAACGTGATGAAGGTGGCGGGCATGGGACCGACCGGTGGGATCGGCGACGCCATTGACCACATGACGCTGATGCCGCTGACCCTGGCGCTGGGTGCCTCCATCGCCATCGACGGCTCCATCGCCGGTCCGTTCGTGTTCTTCATCCTGTATCAGATCGTGCATTTCCTGGTCTACTTTGGCCTGATGTTCATGGGCTACCGCGCCGGTACGGCGGCGATGGTCAGCATGAGCGACGCGACGGAGAAGCTGGCGCGCGCCGCCAATATCATGGGTATCTTCGTCATCGGTGCGCTGTGCGCCACCTTTATACGGTTCAGTACCACGGCGTCGATAGAGCTGGGGGGCAAGACGGTGGATCTGCAGAGCGCCCTGTTCGACAAGATCATGCCGAACATGCTGCCGCTGCTGCTGGTGTTCTTTATGTTCCGCATGGTGAAGGGGACCGGCTTCTGGGCTAAGCCACCGGTGCTGATCTTCTCCACGCTGGCGGCCGGCGTTGTCGGTCATCTGCTGGGCATCCTGTAACCACTTCGCCCCGCCGCGGCCTGATGCCGGGCGGGGCGTTTCCGATGAGTAAGCTGTAAGGGTAATACGATGATTGGTCTTGTCATTTCCGGGCACATCCATTTTGCAACTGGCATGGCCTCCGCCGTGCACGCCATCGCCGGCGATCAGCCGCAGATGCGCTTTATCGATTTTGTGGAATCCATGTCGACCGACGATCTGGAGGAGGCGCTGCGCCAGGCGGCCGATGAGGTCGACGACGGGGAGGGGGTGCTGTTCCTGACCGACCTGCCGGGGGGCTCGCCGTGCAACCGCGCGCTGAACGTGCTGATGCGCCGCGAGGGCGTTGAAGTGCTAGCCGGGGTCAACCTACCGATGATCGCCAACGCCGCCTTTGAGCGCGACGGTGCGACGCTGGCGGAGCTGGTGGCCGTTCTGCAGGAGATTGGCGCCAGCAGCGTACAGAACATGCGCCAGACGCTGGAGGCCGCGATGGCCCCGGCCGAGTGTGAAGCCAGCGACGGACTGTAAACCATGTTAACCGCCTACCTGGCCGACAGCGTATTTACCCCTCGGGGGATTGAGCGGGACGTCGCCGTGCTGGTTGACGACGGCGTGATCACCGGCGTCGGTCAGCCGATACCGCCGGGCGCCCGGCGGGTACACCTGCCCGGTCACAGCCTGTGGCCGGGGCTTATCGATATACACATTCACGGCCGCGCCGGCGCCGACGTGATGGATGCGACGCCGCAGGCGCTGCAGACCATCGCCGATGCGCTGCCGCAGACCGGCGTGGTGGCCTGGGTCGGCACCACGGTCAGCGCTCCGCAGCAGGATGTCTGCCGGGCGCTGCGGCAGGTCGGCGCGTTTATCGCCGCCGGTCAAGCGCAGGGTGCCCGCCTGCTGGGCAGCTTTCTGGAAGGGCCGCACTTTACCGCCCCCTTCCGGGGATCGCACCCGGAGGCGTTTCTGCGCGCCCCCGAGGGCGCGGCGCTGGAGGCCCTGTGGCAGGCCAGCGCGGGCACGTTGCTGCGCGCGGCGCTGGCGCCGGAGTCTGCGGCGGCGATGCAGGCGATCGCCTGGTGGCGGGCGCGCGGCGTCAAGGTCGGCGTGGCCCATACCGCGGCCAGTTTTGCCCAGGTCGAAGAGGCCCATGCGCTGGGCGCCGACTGCGGCGTGCACCTGTATAACGGCATGTCTGGCCTGCACCACCGGGAGCCGGGCTGCTGCGGCGCGGTGCTGTATCTGGATATGCTGGCGGAGCTGATCGCCGACGGGATCCACGTTAACCCGGTGATGCTGAATCTGGCCTACCGGATGAAGGGCTACCGCCACATTGCGCTGATCACCGACTGCATGCGTGCCGGTGGACTGGGCGAGGGGCGCTATCGCCTGGGTGCCCAGGAGATCACGGTGCACCGCGGCGAGGCGCGTACCGACGACGGCTCGCTGGCGGGCAGCACCTGTAGCCTGGATCAGGCGGTGCGTAACATGGTCACCCTGGCCGGCGTTCCGGCCTGGGAGGCGGTGCAGATGGCGTCGGCGGTGCCGGCAGCCTATCTCGGCCTACAGGATAGCCTGGGCGCGATCCGCCCCGGCGCGACCGCCAGCTTTACGGCGGTGGATCCGGCCATGACGGTGGCGGAGACCTACATTAACGGCGAGTGCGCCTATCGACGCCCGGCCTGAGCGCCGGCGGGCGGCGTCGCTTGCCCCGACACAACCAGACGCGGCCATGCCAACCATGACCGCGGTAAACCGAAGGCCCGCGGGGGAGTCATCGCCAGCGCGGAGATGAGCGGGCCCAGCGAGGATAATGCAATGACTGCGATAACACGTGAAGAGATTCTGCGCGACATGCTGCGGGTGTACCGCTATCAGGCGGCCAACCAGACACGCAGTGTGATACGCCGCAGCGGCAAGACGCGCTTCATCAAGGATACCGATTGGGAACGCGGCGTATTTTGGTCCTGCGTCGCCGCCGCCTGGCAGGCCACCGGCGATACGGCCTATCTGGACGGGGTGATGAACTACACCCTGCATACCGGCTTCCGCACCGGCCCTAACGCCCGCTTCGCCGATGATATGGTGTGCTGTCAGGCCTACCTGGATGTCTATCCCCTGGTGAATCAGCCAGAGGCGCTGGAGCCGACCATCAAGTCCCTGGGCGTGATGGTGGATGAGCCGCGCCCGGGGCGCGAGGACTGGTGGTGGTGCGACGCGCTGTTCATGGCGCCGCCGGCCTTTGCCGCCCTCAGCGCGCGCACCGGCGATAGCCGCTATGCCGACTATATGGACGTCGCCTTCTGGGATGCGGTCGAGCATCTGTTCGATGCGCAGAGCGGGCTGTTTTACCGCGACTACCGCTATATTCCCGACGGCAAGGGCGGCGAACTGCGCGAAGAGAACGGCGAGAAGGTCTTCTGGAGCCGCGGCAACGGCTGGGTGCTGGCCGCGGTGCCGCGTATCCTGGCGCACCTGCCGGCCGATCACCCAAGCCGCCCACGCTATCTGGCGATGTTCAGCGCCCTGGCGGCGACGGTGAGCGACTATC
Organism: Edwardsiella sp. EA181011; assembly: GCF_000800725.1. NCBI lineage: Bacteria > Pseudomonadati > Pseudomonadota > Gammaproteobacteria > Enterobacterales > Hafniaceae > Edwardsiella > Edwardsiella sp. EA181011. The sequence continues at coordinate 1,775,131 of NZ_CP011364.1, forward strand.
AGCAGGCGGACGGCTTCTGGCGCACCAGCATGCGCGATCCCGAGCGCTTCCCGGCGCCAGAGAGCAGCGCCACCGCGCTGTTCTGCTACGGCGTGGCCTGGGGGATCCAGCAGGGGATACTGGATCGCGCACGCTATCTGCCGATGGTTGAGCGCGCCTGGTCGGCGCTGCGCGGCTGCATTCATGACAACGGTATGCTGGGCTGGGTACAGCTGCCGGCGTTCAACCCGCGCGACGTGAGCGCGGAGCACAATATTGACTACGGCGCGGGCGCCTATCTGCTGGCGGGCAGCGCGATGCTGGCGCTGTATGCCTGATCCGCAGCGCTGAATCTACGGCCCGGCGTAGTGCCGGGCTTTTCTTTCATTGATTTTCATCGGTTAATGAATCGGCACGTGATTGCCTCTTTGGTTACGTATCTCTGTTTAATATCTTTCGTTTTTTTTCGGTATTGTGATTTTACGCATCACTTATTTTCCTTGTATTCCGTAAAATAAGAAACATCGTTTTAAATAAGAGTCTCTCCCATGTCGCGTTCTCCGTCACAGCAAGCCCACTTCCATATGATGGCCAAGCCGGCGAGCTATCGCTGCAATCTGCGCTGCAGCTACTGCTTCTATCTGGAAAAAGAGGAGGTGGTGCCGCAGCAGGCCGGCGCGCGCTCGGCGGAAACCATGAGCGACGCGACGCTGCGACGCTACGTGCGTGACTATATTCAGTCCCACGCGGGGGAGCAGGTGGACTTTGCCTGGCAGGGCGGCGAGCCGATGCTGGCCGGCCTGCCGTTTTATCAGCGGGCGGTGGAGTATCAGAAGAAGTATGCCGGCGGCAAGACCATCACCAATAGCTTTCAGACCAATGGGATCGCCATCAACGGCCAGTGGGCCGACTTCTTTGCCGAGAACGGGTTTCTGATCGGCGTCTCGGTGGATGGGCTGGCAGCCGTGCACAACCGCTACCGTATCGCCGCGCAGGGGCAGCCCACGTTTGATCGCGTCTGCCGCGCCATCGATACGCTGCGCAGCCATCAGGTCGAGTTCAATACCCTGACGGTGGTGAACGATCAGAACTGGGATAAGGGGCGTCAGACCTATGAGGCGCTCAAGGCGCTGGGCTCGACCTTTATGCAGTTTATTCCGCTGGTGGAGGTCGATGCGTCCATCGGCTGCGGCCATGGTCACCACTATTCACCGCCGGCCTCGCCGCAGATGGCGCCCTTTAGCGTCCCGGCCCACGGCTACGGCGCGTTTATGGCCGATGTCTTCGATGCCTGGGTGGCGCATGACGTTGGGCGCTACTACGTGCGTGAGTTCGACAGCCTGCTCGGGGTATGGATGGGCTATCCGGCCTCGACCTGCGTTCAGTCGGCCACCTGCGGCCAGGCGCTGATCATTGAAGCCAGCGGCGACGTCTACAGCTGCGACCACTTCGTCTACCCGGCCAACCGCCTGGGCAACGTTGCCGATACCTCGCTGGCGACGCTGGCGACGTCGGCGCGCCAGCAGCGCTTTGGCCAGGCTAAGCAGGATAAGTTGACGACGCGCTGCCAGCAGTGTCCGGTGCGTCAGCTGTGTCAGGGGGGCTGTCCCAAACACCGCATGATGGGGCTACCCGACGAGCGCCACCGGCACAACTACCTGTGCCCCTCCTACTTGCACTTTTTTACTCATACCGCCCAGGCGATGCAGATGATGCAGGCGGTGATCCGACACGGGGGGGTGGCGGCGGATGTGATGCCTTTACTTAAGCATGCATAACAACGGAGTTGGCAATGACGTTTTTCAGTAGCAAGAAGAAGCAGTTGGCAGGGCTGGTGGCCGCTGCCTGTTTGTGCGGTGCCTCGTCAGCGTCAGCGTCGGCGGTGCCGGCCGCCGCCGCTGCGACCGACAGCCGCCCCAATGTCCTGCTGGTGATTATGGACGATCTGGGCACCGGTCAGCTGGACTTTGCGCTGGATGCGCTGGATACCCAGGCGCTGGGCAAACGTCCGGTGGCCGCGCGCTACCAGGGCGATCTGGACAAGATGATCGATGCGGCGCGCCGGGCGATGCCCAACGTGGCCCAGCTGGCGAATCAGGGCGTGAAAATGACCAACGCCTTTGTCGCCCATCCGGTGTGCGGCCCGTCGCGCGCCGGTATCTTCACCGGGCGCTATCCGGCCAGCTTCGGCACCTACAGCAACGACGATGCCATGCTCGGCGTTCCGCTGGACATCACGCTGCTGCCGGCGCTGTTCCAGGAAAACGGCTACGCCACCGCCAATATCGGCAAGTGGCACAACGCCCGCATCGATAAGAAGAACTTTGTCGATAAGGCCGATCAGACCCGCGACTATCACGACAACATGATCTCCGTCAGCGCGCCGGGCTATGGCCCGGAGTCGCGCGGCTTCGATTACTCCTACAGCTACTACGCCTCCGGCGCGGCGCTGTGGAACTCGCCGGCGATTTGGCAGAATGGCAAGAATATTGCCGCGCCGGGCTACCTGACCCATAACCTGACCAACGAGACGCTGAAGTTTCTCGACGATCATCAGGGCAAGCCCTTCTTCATCAGCCTGGCCTACAGCGTTCCCCATATTCCGCTGGAGCAGGCCTCACCGGCCCGCTATATGGATAAATTCCATACCGGCAACGCCGAGGCGGACAAGTATTTCGCCGCCGTCAACGCCGCCGACGAGGGCATTGGGCAGATTATCGAACGCCTGAAGGCGCTGGGGGAGCTGGATAACACCCTGATCTTCTTCATCTCCGATAACGGAGCGGTGCACGAGTCGCCGATGCCACTCAACGGCATGGATCGCGGCTTCAAGGGGCAGATGTTCAACGGCGGTGTGCACGTGCCGTTCGTCGCCTACTGGCCGAAGCATATCCCCGCCGGCACCCAGAGCAACGTGATGGTCAGCGCCATCGACATTCTGCCCACGGCGCTGAAGGCCGCCGGGATCACCATTCCCGATGCCATGAAGGTGGACGGACGCGACATCCTACCGCAGCTGAGCGGTAAGGCGCAGACGTCACCGCACCGCTACCTGTTCTGGGCGGGGCCGGGCGCCAAGCACTACAGCGAGGAGAACCAGCCGTTCTGGTTCGACTACTGGAAGTGGATCACCTATGAGGCGCCGATGCCGCCGAAGAATCCCAACCTGGAGAAGCTCTCGCCCTCCTCCTGGGCGGTACGCGACGGGGAGTGGACGCTCTACTTCTATGACGACGGCAGCAATCGGGTGCAGCTGTTCAACGATCGCCTCGACCCGGCGGAGTCCCAGGATCTGGCAGCCAAGTATCCGCAGCGGGTGGCCGAGATGAAGGCGGCCTACCACGACTGGATCAAGACCAAGCCCAAGCCGGTCGCCTGGGGACAGGATCGCTACCATATTCTGGAGCAGTCGGCCCGCAGCTGAGGGGCCTGAGCGGGGCAGCGCCGTATGCGCTGCCCTTTTTTTGACTTTTTTCTGAGCGGAGGAGTCTGCATGGCGCAGAAGAAAATCGAGGGCGCACCGCGTCCGATCATTCCCTATGAGCACCCCGATGCGCAGATGTACCTGCGTCTGCTGCGCGAGCGTCTGATCCGCCTGCGCTGGCGTAAACGCGCCTATACCCGCAACGACGCCGCCCTGCGCGCCTGCTTTGCCGACGATAGCCAGCCGCTGGAGCGCCAGTGCGACACGCTGGTGCGCTACGTGGCGGAGGCGTTCGACCACTACGCGGTGTGGGATTATACCCACGCCTACTACCCCGGCCGTCCCAGCCAGCAGAATGCCCGCACCGACGCCATGGAGGGGTGCAGCCGGGTGCTACCGACCCTGGCGACCTGGCTGCACAGTGCGGCGGCGCAGGGCCGGGACGGCGTCTTGACGGGGCTGAACGGACAGCGCTGGGACATTGCCGAGATGCTGAGCCGGGCGTTTCTGGCCGGCACCGATCCGGCGCATCCCGGCTATTGGGGCACGCTGCACGACTACGATCAGCGCATCTGCGAGAGCGCCGATCTGGCGCTGGCGCTGTGGCTGAGCAAGACGTGGGTCTGGTCGCGCTTCGACACGCGCGGGCGCGCGCAGATCCTGACCTGGTTTCGTCAGGTGCCGACCCGTCAAACGGTGGACAACAACTGGCACCTGTTCGGCCTGACGGTAGAGGCGGTGCTGTGTGATCTGAGCGGCGAAGGGGAGATAGACCAGCAAAAGTATCAGCGCATCAAGGCATTCTATGTCGGCGAAGGATGGTTCCGCGACGGCGCGCGGGGTAACTATGACTACTACAACGCCTGGGGATTCCACTACTCCCTGTACTGGCTGGATCAGATCGATCCGCAGCTTGATCGGGGCTTTATTCACGACGCCCTGCGCCAGTTTAACGACGGCTACCGTCACCTGATTACCCCCCAGGGGATCGCCTTCTTCGGACGCAGCGCCTGCTATCGACTGGCCGCCGCCGCGCCGCTGCTGGCGGAGGCCAGCCAGGCGCCGACGGCGCACAGCCTGGGCTGCGCGCGACGGGCGCTGGAGGTGACGCTGCGCTACTTTATCGCCAACGGGGCGATGCGGGCCGGCGCACCGACCCAGGGGCTGTTTGCCGATGATGCCCGTCTGGTGGACAACTACAGCGGGCCGGCCAGCAGCTTTTGGTCGCTGCGCGCGCTGAATATCGCGCTGTACAGTGCGCCGCAAAGCGGGCTGTGGCAGGCGGCGTCGCTGCCGCTGCCGGTGGAGCGGGGCGACTTTTCGCACCGGATCGACGCGATCGGCGTGCAGCTCCTGGGCTGTCAGGAGACCGGCGAGAGCGTGGCGCTGTTCCTGCACGACTATACCAAGGCGCAGGGCCCCCTGAGCCGCCGCCTGCAGCGCCAGCGGCCCTGGCAGTGGCTGCTGGAGAGCCTGACGGGACGCGCTGAACGGCCAAAAAACAACCTGCTGCGCAAGGGCGTGACCTGCTACAGTTCGAAAATGGATCTTTACTTTTAGTTTCGCCGGTCAATGTCACACTTTTATTATCTTTTGAATGTTTTCTTTATTTTGTTTTAATGATTAAATGAAAGTAGATGAAGATGCGGAGGTGTGACGATGTTTTTGGTTTCTTCCCGGGATATGCTGCTGCAGGCGCAGGCCAAGGGGTACGCGGTACCGGCGTTTAACATTCACAACCTGGAGACCATTCAGGTCATTGCCAAGACGGCGGCCCAGATGGGATCTCCGGTGATCCTGGCCGGCACGCCCGGTACCTTTAGCTACGCCGGCGTCGCCTATCTGGTGGATATCTGCCGCGAGGCGGCGCGTGAATACCGTATTCCGCTGGCGCTGCACCTGGACCACCACGAATCCTATGAGGATATCTGCGCCAAGGTGGCGAGCGGCGTCCGGTCGGCGATGATCGACGCCTCGCACCACGCCTTTGCGGAGAACGTGGCCCTGACCCGCCGGGTGGTGGAGTATTGCCACCGCCTGGACTGCACCGTTGAGGCCGAACTGGGCCGGCTGGTCGGCCAGGAGGACGATCTGGTGGTCGACGCGGCGCACGGCAGCTATACCGATCCGGCGATGGCGGCCGAGTTCGCCCGGGCGACCGGCATCGACTCCCTGGCCATCGCTATCGGCACCGCGCACGGCATGTATAAAGAGGCGCCGCGCCTGGACTTTGACCGACTGGCCCTGATCCGCCGTCAGACCGAGGTTCCGCTGGTGCTGCATGGCGCCTCCGGCATCCCGGATCAGGATGTCGAGCGCTGCGTTTCGCTGGGGATCTGTAAGGTCAACGTGGCGACGGAGCTGAAGATCGCCTTCTCTGACGCGGTGAAAGCCTATTTCGCCAGCCATCCCGCGGCGAACGATATGCGTCACTATATGGAACCGGGTAAGGCCGCGATGCGGCAGGTGGTGGAACAGAAGATCCGCATCTGCGGCAGCGCCGGGCAGCTGTAAGGAGCACTGAGCATGACGAAACGGGTTGCCGTCCTGTTGGCACACGGGTTTGAAGAGGGTGAGGCGGTGGTGTTTATCGACATCATGCGTCGCCTGGATATTCAGGTGGAGATCCTCTCCTGCGAGGAGAGCCTGGCGTTGAACAGCTATTTTGAAACCCCTATCCGGGCCGATGCGCTGCTGGCCGATCGCCTGGAGACGCTGTACGACGCGGTGATGATGCCGGGCGGGCCGCAGGGCACCGACCGCCTTAACGCCAGCGCCAGCGTGGTCGCCTTTTTACGCCGCCACATTGCGGCAGATAAATATATCTGCGCGCTGTGCTCCTCCGGTGCCAAAGTGCTGGCCGCCCATGGCCTGCTTGAGGGGCGGCGCTACAGCACCGGAGACAAGCTGGCCGAGCGTTTCGCCGACGGCGAGTATGTGGATAGGGACGTGGTGGTCGATGGCCGGTTCATCTCGGCCAAGGGACTGGGCGTCAGTTTTGAGTTTGCCTTTACCGTCGCCCGCCATTTATTGGCAGACAACGTTGCCAAGGTAGATGCTCAGGCCAGCCATATCTATTTTCGTCGCTGGCCGTTAACGGAATATTGATCGATTGCCGAAGGTTTTGGGGGTTATTTTACTGCGACGGTATCGCCTACGGGAGATACCGTTTTTTTTGCTTATGTGATGGCGCCATCCTTTCTTTTCATCTCTTTCGCTTGATTTCTATTTGATGTGATTTTGTGAAGGTGCGTAATAAAATGAAACTTTAGCCCGCGTAGTATATCTCTACGCCAGCGGCGGCCTCCGATCGCACCGGCGTCGGCGCTGTGTGGCGTCAATGCGCTATGGCCTGGGTATCATGACGGCAACGCGCGGGTTACCCATCAGTCAATAATATGAAAAAGAGTTAAGGATACGATGAACAAGTTAATTTACTTGGCTGCTGTAGTCGCCCCCTGAAACACCAGACAGTAGCTGTATCTCCAGATAAGAGATAGGCTTGAATATATGTCTAACACCAACGCCAATGTTGAGATGGCCGGGATCCTGTCCGTAAACGTAAGACGCCTCAGGAGAACATCGCCATTATCCAGCAGATGATGGAGCCAGGCACGAATGTCTCTCACGTCGCACGTCTGCACGGTATTCAGCCCAGTCTGCTATTGAAGTGGAAGAAGTAATATAAGGAAGGCAACCTCACTGCCGTTGCGGCTGGAGAGGACGTCGTTCCTGCCTCTGAGACTGCAGCTGAACTAACACAGATTTGGGAGCTACAGCGCCTTCTGGATAAGAAGGCGATGGAGGCTGAGATCCTCAAAGAGACCGTGGAGTACGGTCAGTCGCGAAAATGGATAGCGTACGCGCCCTTGCTGCCAAAGGATGGGGAATGGCACAGGTCAGCGCACCGTAAGCGTGTCGCGTGCGCAGCTATCACTATGGATTAAACGTTCTGCCTGATTGGCAGGAGAGGCGTTGTAACCGGCGTAATGACGAAGCAGACGCTGAAATCCTGTCGGACATCCTCGATATTATCAGCGATATGCCGAGTCATGGCTATCGCCGTGAGTGGGGTATCCTGCGTAAAAATCAATATTGCCTATAGTATTCTCATTATTATATCAAACTCATAAATATCGTTTCCATTCTGAAGAGTTTATCGCGCTTATTTATGATGCATCTGTCTGAGTGCTTATGCCGATATAACTAACGTGACATATTAAAAAATAAAAAAATATAGGCATTGTTCCCATATCGGAAATACCATAATTATGAAAGATTATGGCGTCAACAATACTGGAGGGTTGATGATAAAAATGGCTATATGTGTTAATAATCAATATGATGGTGTTGGGGGTGTCGACGTCCATAGCAATAGTTTCTGTCTGCTGATATAATATAAATAATTTAATATATACACTTGCTTTATCGGCCTCATAATATCAGTATGAGGGCGCCTGCCCAGTTTAGCTTTATCAAGCCATGAAACGAACGTTTAAATTAACGTAGAACGTTGGTTGAGGGTTATCAGTGAATAAAATCAATTTATATTATCCCAAGTGCTAAATATGGAGTAGATAAAATGTCTTTCACAAAAAAACTGGCCTTAGCCGCACTGTTGGCTGCCCCCCTGTATGCCTCTGCCGTGGTCACTAACGGTCAGCTGACCTTTACCTGGCAGGGGACCATTCCCGCCCAGAGGTTAGCCTCCGACTGGAAGTTCGTCGATGCCCTGGGGGCCGATTTTATTCCCGCCCCCCAGACGCTTACCACCGCGGTTGACACAAACGACAACAAGCTGACATTGACCACCTCTTCTCCCGTCACCTTTTATATCCAATCCGATAGCAATATTAACGGTATCAACGCCTATCTGGCCTCTGCTCCCATCGCCGTCGGGTTTAAGGGGAGCCGTCAGCTGGCTTTGCAGGACACCGCGGCCGCGCCCGGGGATAACCAGATCCTGATCACCCTCAACAATGATGCGCTCAAGGTGGGCAGCGCAAACGCCATTAACGTTGTCGACCCTGGCAACGACCGTCCCATCAGCCTCGGCCTGTACGCGAAAGTAACCCGTGATGGCTATGATGCCGGCAGCAGCGTCAGCTTTACCACGCCGGTGGTTTTCGCGGTTGATTTGGTTGCTGCGCCTTAATCATTAAATTCTATTTCCAGTATGTAATGCTATCCGGTGATGAATATATCGCCGGATAATTTGTCGCTGTCTCCAGGGTGATTTCAATGTACAAGTGGATCCTGCCATTCTTATTTATCATCAATCATGCCTATGCCTTCACCGTTGATTCCATGTTTAAGGTGGACAGTGAAAACAGCCGTTACTTTACCTTAAAAAACCCGGATGACGAGCCGGTTTACCTTGCGGTCTCATTAAGCGAATTACAGCGTGCGGGGAATGGGCGTTATCAGGAGAGCGCGCTCTCCACGGATGATTTTTTAACATGGCCGCTCTATATTGATCCGATGGATATCGTTATTGACGCTAAGGGGGAATTACGCGTCTCGGTTATCCGTACCGCTCAAATTACCCCGCACGACCGTATTATTGGCGTCAGCTTTATTCCCGACAGTTTACGCCAGCAGGAGCAGGGCGAAAAAAGCAATGTCGCCATCGCCATTGGCTATAAGTCGTGGTATCTGATCCCCGGCAGCCAGCGTATTACCGGAGAGCCACACGCCTGGCTAAGTAACCAGAAGATTAACTTCAGTAACCCGACCAATAAGGTATTGCGCCTGATCCTGGATGTCTGTCCCGCCGCAGACAGGAAAGCCGACAGTGGCTCCTGCTACAGCGAAGCCATCTTACTCCCCGGCAATGACAAGCAGATTACTGTCCCGGCCACTGCCGATCTGAGCCGGGGTAAGGTGACCTTTTTTGACCTTGCTGACCAGTATAAAAAGGAGATCGCCCTGCGCCCGGCCAGATAAGGAAATTACCCATCGTCTGTCAGACAGCAGCCTGCGTTAACGCGCCTGACAGGGTGTCACCCGGCTTGAAGATGAAGATGACCATGACGAGTTTCCAGATTACCATCATAAAAATATTACCGGTTACCGGTCTGCTCGCAGGCGCTGCCTGGGCGGCGCCCTCCCTTCCGACAGATACGCTGGCCAGCAATCACCGTGGGCTGGCGCAGGGCGCTGTCGCCACCCAGACGCTGGCACACAATGATATGACGCTGGCACAGAACAATGCGACGCTGGCCATGGCGCATGGCATGTCGCTGGCTTCCGGGGTCCCGCTGGCCCGCTCCCGCTACGGCAAAATCCTGACCCCCAGCCCGATGGCGATTACCCTGGTGATCCCCCAGGTGGATGAGGCCCGCTTTGAGGGGGAGCTTGCCCTGGATAGCGTGCGTATTGACGACAGCGCCGCGGTGGCGGCATTTTTATCCCGCGCCGGGCTGAGCCAGAAACAGGCAGACGAGGTGGCCCGACAGTTTGCGGCCGGGGTGGCCCACGACAGCCGCTGTAAGGGCAGCCGGGCGACCTGTGTCCTCAGCAGCGAGGGGATGGCCGTCGTGATCGACTATTATGCGCGTCAGGTCCGTCTTTTCTTTGCCCCCGCCTACTTTGCCCGCGAGACGCGCCAGGTTGAATATCTGCAGGGAGATGGGGGAAAAAAGGTGCTGGTCAACCATGCCAGCCTCTTTGCCAATCGCTATGCGAATCAGGGCAACAGCCTCTATGCCCGCGACTATGGCCTGTGGGGGCTGCCCGGCGGCTTTCTGAAATACGATGCCTACGTCACCGACCGGGACTATGGCATCAATGCGCTGAACTATGTCTATCAATACCAGTGGTTCAAGGCACAGCTGGGCGCGGTCGACAACAGCTACGACTTTAACCCCTCGGCGCAGCGCAGCCTGTTTAAAAACAGTCAGATGACCGGCCTCCTGCTCGGTAACTCCGCGGAGATGCAGGTGCGGAGCCAGAACGATCGCCATTACACCTACTACGCCCCGCTGCCGGGGGTGCTGGAGGTGTGGCGCGACGATAAACTGCTGCTGCGCCGCGGCGTCAACGCCGGCATGGGGGAGCTTGCCTACCAAAGCCTGCCGACGGGGATCTATCAGGCACGGGTTGTCATCAAGGGGTTGAATGATGAGCTGTTTTCCGACCAGTCCCTGCTGCTGGTCAACGATGGCCCGACCCTGGAGGGGGTCAGCACCCACCTCAGCGTCGGACGCCTGGACGATCATGCCTATTACGGTAACGCCTGGATGGGCGAGCTGGGCGTCACGGTACCGCTGGGCGATATCGTCAGCCTGTCTGGGCTGACCGGCTATGCCGACCGTGAGTTTCTGGGCACCCTGGGGGCTGATATCCGCAGCAGCAGCCTCACCCTATCGCTGCTGCAGACCCTGGGCAGCCAGGGGTATCAGAAGAGCGATCTGGTCGCCACCTACTACCCGCTCTCGCTGCAATACACCCGTGAGCGCTACCGTCAGCGCGAGCGTCCCTTCGTCCGCACCCTGCCGGGCGCGGTGGAGCCTGACGACGTGCTGCAGCCCAGCCTGATCCCGGACTATCTGGACCAGCTCCCCGGCACGTCGACCAACCGCGAAAACCTGCTGGCCAACTACAGCGTAGCCCTGCATCAGGACCATACGCTGCAGCTTGGCTACCAGTTTTTCCGCGAGCAGTCCCAGCGGAGCCAATACTATACGCTGTCGCTGTTCAGCCGCTTACCCTGGAATATCAATCTCACCGCCAGCCTCAACTACGCCCGGAACGACCTCTGGAGCGCCTCGGTGGGGCTCTCGGTGCCGATAGGCAGCCTGCAGGCCAGCAGCTACTACTCGCAGCAAAACGCGGGTCGCTGGCGCAGCCAGAACACCCTGAACTATAGCCAGAGTCTGGCGGAGGCGTGGCTGGTTAACCTGCAGGGTGGCCAGCAGTTCTCCGACAGCGGCGCGCAGAGCACCTTCTCGGCCGGTGCGCAATACCGGGGCAACGCGGATGTCCGTGCGCAGGTCTATCTGGCCAGCGATCAGTCGGGTGCAGCCGGCAGCCTCGATGTGCAGTCCAGCCAGCTGATCGCCTCAGACGGGATATCGTTTCAGCGGCCGGATGCGCTGAGTCAACAGGCTTTTCTGCGCCTGCCGACAGAGGAGAAAGGGGCGGTGTCGGTGGCGCTGAAAGAGCAGAGCAGCGGGATGACCCGCTACTACACGGAGGGCGAGGGGAAAATCATCGCCCTGCCAGCCTACAGCCGTTACCAGCTGGATGAGCGGCTGATTGGCGGGAGCCGTGTCTTTGACAACCATCAGTCGCGTTATCAGCAGCAGATCGATCTGCTGCCCGGGCGTTTGGTCGATACCACGCGCGCGGTATTGCCGGTGCGCAATCAGGCCATACGGGTCCGGCAGCAGGGCAATGGGGTGGATCAACTGCGCTGTGAGGGGGCCGGCTGCGTTGGGGTACAGCGGATACAGAGCGGCCTATTTATGCTGCAGCTGCACCCCACCGGGGCGATTACCCTGCTGTCTGAGGGGCGGCCATGCGCCTCGCTCTCTTCGGCGCTGCAGCTGCCGGCGGATCAACTACCCATCGTGGAGTGTAAGAGTGAATAAACGTCAGGTAAGCGTGGGGATCGGGTTAAGCCTCGGGCTGTGGCTGAGCGGCGCGGCGCAGGGCTTTGAGCTGCGCAATAACGCTCAGGTGCTGGAAGAGCGGCTGGAGCTGAGCGCGCATATCGATATGGGCAGCACGCTTATGCTGCCGGTGCAGGTGATAAGTCAGACGCCCCTGTTTCAGCAGGTGGCGTATGACGCGCGGCGCCATCGTTTTGAGGATATGGGTATCGCCCTGCGGGCGATAGGCGAACAGAACAGCCAGCCGCTGCTGCTGGAGATCGTGAACGACCAGTACCAGTGTGCGTCCCTCTCCCAGACGTTGTACACGCCGTTTACGTTGGCAGCCGTCAACCAGGGATATCGCTACGGCGTCGAAACAGGGGGGCGGTCGGTTGCCCGGCTGGATAGCTCTGGCCCCCGCCAGCACCGTTTTGAGCCGGGAGAGTGGCAGCGCGCGGGGGATGTGGCGGGTATCGCGGCAAATCGTTTTATTCTGGACTTCTATCTCCGCGTGGTTCTGCCGGAACTCTCGCAGGTTCCCGTGGGCGGGGTGGGGGTGCCGATAGTCTGCAGCGGGCAGGTTACCCTGCTGGTGAGCGTGCCGCTCTGAGAGGTATCGCGGCCCTGAGCCGGCGGTGTGATGTTATATCAGGAGGAAGTATGTATTGCATAATAGGGGAAAGGCTGCTGCGTTATCTGATGTATGGCGTTTTAGCGCTGTCGTTGATGGCAAAGAGCCACGCTATCGGGGTGAATCTCACTATTTATAATAATCAGGAGATACGGATTGACTCTGGAGACTCTCCAGAGATCCTGAGCGACGGTGTGCTGCAAGTTAAGGATAATTACCCTGAGTTATCGGGGTTTGTTCTGTCGGATCTCGGCTCAACCCAAAGCAACTTGGTGCGCAGAACCAGCCTGTTCAGCGTCACCCTGACCGGGGCGCGCTACGGCAGGTCGATAACCCTGCGGGCCAAGCTGGGCAGGACGATCTACCGACAAGACTCTTATGTACAATCCTTTACCATAGGACATACCTCTGAGAATAATGGGTGTGCCAATATCCAGCCGCGGGATACAAACCAAACACAGGGCTCCGGTAAATTTGTTATTATTGACCCGGGCAGTCATGATTTTACGGCGGACTGTAGTGCAAGGACCTTTTCTGATATTTATAGAAGTAGCGATATTCGTCCTGTGTTTACCTTTGGGGATGCCAGAGTGGTATGGCTGGATATCGATACCCTGACAGCTAGCGTTGCCTGGCAATCGCTGCCGCCTGATGTTTATAACGGTAGCGTCAGTTTAAATCTGGAGCACATGAATAATATCGGTACTGGCAGAATTAAAGATCTAAATACCACCACCACCGTCTCGATACGCAAGCTGCCCTATTTTAGCGGGCTATCCGTGCCCTCAACCAATGTGGCATTCAACACGAGCTATACCCAGGATCAGGTGGTAGGCTACGCCTCCACGCCGCTGATTTTACAGGGGTTATTCGATCCTAACTTTGGCCGGATACGCTTTAGCCTGCGCTCTGATAATCAGTTCTCCCTGGGTAATGCTGATGGCAGAAGGATAGCTTATCAGGCAGTATTGAACCATGGGACACGGCAGTATCCCTTAAATAAGGATGCGGCCAGCACGGCGCCCATCGAGATAGCCAGTTTAAATAATGTAAATCAACTCCCGTTAAACTTGACATTTCAATTTAATCAAGACAAATCCAGCTTAACCAATGGGGTCTATCGTGATAGAGTGACACTCATTGCTGAGTTGCCTCTGCTGTGATTAATAATCAATACTCTTATTTCTTAAAGCAACATGATTATTTTAGTGCATAAGTTTTTTTCAGATTTAAGGATAGGAAATGACGAAAATTTACTTATCTGGCCCTTGCTGTTATGAGTTGCATGGATTGTATAGTGAGTTAAGTAGCATGAGATATCCCGTGAGCTTATGGGATAGATAGAAACCACACCAAATTCTACTAATTGGATGCATCACCTAACAGGATTGTTTTTATCCACGTATTCATATTCAGCTGTGACAGGAAGATCGGCTTGTTAACAATAAGAAATCTACCGTACTTATTGCTAGAAAGGATTGAAATTGTGCAGAAAATATTCCCCGTAGACATGCTTGTACAGATCGCCTTATCAATATTTTTCCTGATCTATAAGAGGATTACGATATATTATGCCAAAGTGACCATAGATACTTACCGATGTAAAAATGGCCACTATATCCTAAACGGCTTGCTCTGAAGTGGAGTATCCTATCAATGGCTAGCTATATCGCCATAAAGCTGATTTGTTGCCTTTTAGGCTTATATGCCAATTTAGATTTGTGGTAAATGTAAATAGCCGATATGTGTCGCCGCTTTTACAGGCGTTTGGGTCAGGCTGCACAGCTGGTATGCGCTGCTGCATAAAATATTGGCTTGGTGATTTAAAATAAATGGTTGGTTAGTTTCACCATGCCCAAATTCTGGATAGTAATAAACAGGATAGTTAACTCGATCAGCGAACTGTTTTATCACATATCGGTAAAGATATTTTTCTTCGTCGGATGCATTTTGCCCGTAAAACTGCCCAAAAATAATGGCGCGTGGATGGAGTTTCTTGCTGAACTCTATCTGATGCAAGGTGCGGTCAAGTTGTTTCGCCGTTACTCCAGTATCTTCTAGGATCACTATTTTATCGGAATAGTTGCCCTCATAAATAGTGGAAAACAAGGACTGCACTAGAGTCAGGTTCCCACCATCTAGTTTACCGCTTACTATTTTTACAGCCTGACTATTCATCGGCTCGATACCTGTATAATTAATTCCATGAGATAGTGTATCAAAAACTTCATTTAGGCTACTGTTCATGCTGATTTTCTTACTTTTATCAATCTCATGCATTTCTTTATTATAAGATGCCAGCACCCCGTGCACGCTTGGCCACTTCAGATCATGATTAATAAAGCTATGAATAGCTGTTACGTCGCTGAATCCGATGATGATTTTGGGTGTGGATGTTGAAATTCGAAGCCGGTTTGCATGCAGAGCTGGGTATAGGTTGAGTGCCCCCGAACCTCCTCTAACAAACCAGAGGTATTGTACATTGTTGTCACTGAGAGCGTTAATGAGAGTCTGCGCCCGTTTTTCATCAGTGTTGACGTAACCCAACCTGTTAGGCTTCTGGTTGAGATATCGTTTGTCAACAGAGTAACACTGGCGAGAAAATGCTGTCTCAATCTCAGGAATGATGTTTTCATCATATTGCGATGAACTTGAAATCAGGAATACCGTTCCCTTTTGACTGGAACAGTCTTTTCGCTCATACGCTTCTAGCGGGGAAACCGTTTTTTTCACAGTGGTCAGTGAGGTGCTCGCACATCCAGACAGGAAAAGCAAAAGGATGAGGGGTGTGATTTCTTTTGATATTTTTTCTTTTATCTTAATCATAGACTTCCTTAATGATAAGGTTAACTTTTATTCAGCCATATTGATATATATTACTTTGACCTGTACTTTTTCCACTTAAAATCTCCTGCATCATAAGTGTTGTTGACTAAATGTGCAACTATGATTGTGCTAGTGCAAAGTTGCTTATTTTTTAGTTTAATTAAATTTAATAATAGATGGCTATTCAGGAAGATAGTGTTAACTGTGACGTTGCTAAAAAATCGAGCTTTGAACCTACTCATGAAAAGTGTGCTGGATGCAAAGCGAGGTTATGTTTTCGAAATTGGTCCAGGCTTAGTTCTCATGCACTATAGCGGCGTTAGCGATTGTAATCACATTCAATATAATTAAACAACAGTATTCGTACCAGTTAAATGCTAGTGAACGCTATTGCCACTTCAGGAAAGCGCGATTTATATGTGTTTCTGGTTTCAGTCCTTAGATAAGAGTTACCTTAGGGCAATCGCTAGGGAAACATCCTCTTGCCTTGCCTTGCCTTGCCTTGCCTTGCCTTGCCTGACCATTCTATATAATATTTTACCGCTGAGCTTACCGTTATTGGTGCAGCCAAATAAAACCCATCTCTTTCTCTGTCCAGATTTCGGAGCCTTGCATCATCGAGGTAGCAGAGATGCAATACCTATTAGGTATTTACGGGCCAGTCAGTCAGCTGGTTTTCAGAACATAATACGATCGATATAATTGAACACTTTGATCTTAAAATTAACGAACTGGTAAAATACTGCTCAGCCTTTCAATTTCTGGTTGAGTTGCTCAACCATATCGACTTTGCTTCCACTGTAATCGCCCGATAATAGCGCCGCCAGTGATGCCGCGAAATTTCTAGGCTGTCTCCCTCGGGATCGTCGTGACCATCCACATGTTGCCGTAACGACTTCGTTTACGGATGAGCCGATGACCAAAAAATATAAAGCCATAATTAACATGGGTGATCCTTGTCTTGCCCATGTTTAGCTTGAGCGCTGCCTTCGAGCACACCCCAGCATTCTTCCCTGATAACTTTCGTCTGTGCTTTGATGCCTTTGACATAAGTATAAAGTCATCGGCATTCCGGCAGTATGCCACCCTACGGAGCACCTTCACTGGCGCCCGAAAGATAGCGGCATCGCTATGTCCCGCCTTGATGGTTTTCCACAGCAAGGTTATGCAACGTGCATCACTGATCCTACGATGGGCAACTGGCATCAGTAGTTGATGGTGTACGGTGTCGAAGTCGTTGGACAGGTCACCTTAAATAACCTCGTGTCCTCGGGTTTCTTCACCATCTGTGAGTTGTATTTCGCCGTGCGGATCGCGTGCTGGACACGGCGTCCAGACCACTCGGCTATTCGTTGTTGATGAGACCGGTTACCTGCTGTTTAGCAAAGAAAAGACCAATTTGTACTTCCTGTTTGTCGCACGATGTTATGAATCAGGTAGCCTGGTTTGACTAATCATCTGTCGTTTACGCAGCGCTCCGGCACGTTTGGATATAATGGAACGTTAACGGTAACCATTCTGTTATCGTCTACTATATGGTGCCCATATCGTACAGTTCGAGGGCTAAAGTTGCCGTCAGGAAGATAGAGCAAAGATGATCAACTGAAGAGATAGATGCAAGTTGACGTTTCTGTGTAATCATAATTAGGAGACCTCTTTATTTTTACATAGTAGGGATAAATTCAGTTTGTATTGATATTTATGCCAAAACTGATCTATTCAACAAAACTTCGCGTGAGCTCAATAATATTAACCATTGTTAAAAATAAATTTTGATTTAAATATAGTGCTATCTATTAATTAATATTCTATAATTTAAAAATGGGAATGATGCATAAATATATTGATATACAATCCTTGTAACTATTTATGAGTGGTTTTTGATGTGAGCTTTTGAGTGCTTTATCTAAATCAAGTTAGTCAGTAGTTGATTAAAATAAAGGATAGTATGCTAACAAAAATAAGTTATTTTATATTTATCTATGATTTTTCTGATGTGCATGGATTGTAATTCTGTGAAAATAAATACACTCAGGATTATAATCTTGAAAAATAAATTGCAACTAATCTGTTAGCATGATATCAAATGAATTAATAGTCGGTTTATATGGATATATATATGACTAAAATTAATATAAATGAAAATGTTCTATTTGCAGCAACAGATAGAATTGACTGGGCTTTTGATAATTTTTCTAGTGTTTGTGTGTCATTTTCAGGTGGGAAAGACTCCACTGTGCTATTTCATTTGGCAGGGTATGTAGCTAGAAAGAAAAAAAAGAAATTCAGTGTGTTATTTATAGATTGGGAGGTGCAGTTTAACTATACAATAAATCATATTAAAAGAATGCTTGAATTATATATGGATGTTATACTCGATGTCTATTGGGTAGCTCTACCTCTCAAAACAGTAAACGGTGTATCTCAGTTTCAACCAGAATGGATATGCTGGGAGTCAGATACTTCGTGGGTTAGAACTCCACCGTCTTTCTCTATTACAGGACATGATTATTTCCCTTTTTATAAATATGGTATGACATTTGAGGAGTTTGTTTCTAAATTTTCCAATTGGCTCGCAGGGCATAATTCTTTAATAACTTTAACGGGTGTTAGAACTGATGAGTCACTGAATCGATATATGGGGCTAGTATCAAATCGGAAGTTAAGATATGCCGATGATAAACCTTGGACAACGGCATCTCTAGAGGGGTTCTATTATACTGGATATCCGCTATACGATTGGAAAGCAAAAGATATATGGGTCTACCATAGGAAAACAAAACTGCCATATAATGAGTTATATAATCTGATGTATCAAGCAGGTGTTCCAATAAACTCAATGCGTATATGTGAACCATTTGGTCCAGAACAACGTAAGGGGTTATGGTTATATTATATTCTAGAGCCTGATACTTGGCGTCTAGTATGTAATAGAGTTTCTGGTGCGCACAGTGGTGCTATATATGGTAATCAAAGTGGGGATTTTTATGCATTAAGGAAAATAAATAAGCCAAACACTTTATCTTGGCGAGAGTATGCTTTATTCTTGCTTGACAACATGCCTCCAGCAACTGCTGAACATTATCGTTGTAAAATATCTATCTATTTGAAATGGCATAAAGAGCGGGAATATCCTATAAATATTCCAGACTTGCAAGACAAAGATCTGGATATTAAAGATATACCATCATGGAGACGAATTTGTAAAGTTATAATAAAAAATGATTATTGGTGTAAGATGCTTTCGTTTAGCCCTAAGTCTAATAAATCATAATATAAACATATTAATAGAAGACAAAAGAAACGACTAAAATGGAAGATGCTATGATTGACGTTAATAAAATTATTGCTAGTATAAAATATTTTTTCTCAGGATATTTCACTTGATGAAAAAATGGCTGCATTAAATTTAATACGAAAAACTTTTCATAATGAAAGCCCGTTTTCATCTGAGCCTATTGATTTTGTACTATGGGTAAAAGATAAGTTAATTGATGAAAATGATTACAATCCAAATAATATGGCATCAGTAGAAAACAATGTATTAAAAGAATCATTGAATATAGATGGCTTTACGTAGCCAATAATTGTATATAAAGAAAATAGTGAGTTCAATATAGTTGATGGCTATCATCGCTATAAGATTAATTCAAAATTAAATGGCTGAAACAATCGATTTAAAGATTACATACCTATAACAATAATAAAACAAGAAAATGCTGATAGAGTGTTTAGAATTATATCAACTATTAGGCATAATAGAGCTAGAGGTCAACATCAAATTGCATTGATGTCAAATGTAGTTAAAGAGTTATATTTGTTGGGTTTGGATGATGAGAAAATTAGCTTTAATCTCGGAATGGATAGGGATGAGGTGCTGCGGCTTAAACAAATAAATGGAATCACAGAGATCTTTGCTGAAGATAAATTTAGCGAAGCATGGACAGTTAAGTAGTTATCCTGTAAAAAGCATGGATTATATATTCCATGCTTTTTGATTTTGTCCATTCAAGGTATATTCAGCGTCATTAATCATCATAAGTTTACCCAGTCTTCCAGTAATAGGCCTGGCACTTCTTCAAACTCCCGTTTATTATTCGTCACCAAAATCGCTCCAGCAGCGATGGCGTGTCCGGCGCTCGCCGTGTTGTTCGGGCTAAATAGCTGCGCGGAATAGTAGATCACTTTGAGGAAACTCAGCCCGGATTGTGCGATCCGATCAATCGCCAAACCAATCAAAATCACCAACCGGACTGTGCGATGTCGATCATAGCACCCATTCCCCGAACTGAACGATGCCTGATGCAGAAAACTATCCATAAAACGCGTGACAAAAACCATGCCGCAGGCTGACCGCCATGCTGATGCTGCATCGGGGCGACCGCGTCAGCGACGTTGCCAGAACGCTCTGCTGCGCCCGCTCATCGGTGGGACGCTGGATTAACTGGTTCACGCTGTTGGGTATTGAAGGACTGAAATCATTACCCGCAGGGTGTTCCCGCCGTTGGCCGTCCGAGCATATCTGCTCGCTGTTAGGCGAGCTGGTAAAACACTCTCCCGGCGATTTTGGCTACCAGCGTTCACGCTGGAGTACAGAACTTCTGGCAATAAAAATCAACGAGATAACTGGATGCCAGTGACATGCCGGAACCGTTCGCCGCTGGTTGCCCTCCGCGGCTCTGGTATGGCGCAGGGCAGCACCAACCCTGCGTATCCGCGCCCCGCATAAGGATGAAAAGATAGCGGCAATCCATAAAGCGCTGGGCGGATGCAGCGCAGAGAATCCCGTCTTTTATGAGGGGGAAGTGGATATCTATCTTAATCCCAAAATCGGTGCGGAGTGGCAGGTACGCGGACAACAAAAATGCGTGGTAACACCAGGGCAGAATGAAAAATACTATCTGGCCGGAGCGCTGCACTGCGGTACGGGCAAAGTCAGCTATGTGGGCGGTAACCGCAAAAGCTCAGCCTTATTTGTCAGCTTGTTAAAGCATCTTAAAGCGATGTACCGGCGGGCAAAAACGATAACGCTCATCGTGGATAGTTACCGCTAAACAGCGTATGCAGTTTTCGATGTCTGAGATCGAAGTGGTCGTAATATTGGACGGGAATATTTAACTATTGGGAGCCATCATGGACCAACGGGAGCATTTGCATAGAAACTTACTGTTTTAGTAATGACCGAGTCGCTGATATAAGTGCCAACAACTGGCGCTATAAAAACGAGGGTTTTTGAGAAAACCACATCAACATATTGATATTAATAGGATGGTGTTGTAATTATCTAATGTTCTTGATCATTTCTATCTGCATGAGTTTTGATAATAAAAGCTGCTGCTGGTTCACTCGAGCCAGTTATAGCGCAAAACCTTAAATTCTTGCTCGGATGCTCCCATAGCGTCATACACCACCAATTGGATCGGTAAACCTCCAGGCGCCACTGGTTGAATCTGCCACCGGCGCGGGTCAACCATCGAGAAGGATATCCGTGCGGCGCCGGCGCCGTACGGCATCGACCCCGCGGGAGGCCGGCGCGCTCCCTCGCCGCGCATGGCCGCAGGCGCGGCGCGTCAGGGCAGGAGGCGGGGCAGCTGGTCGGCGATGGCTTCCATCACCGCCTGTACCCGGTGCGGCAGAGTGCTGCGCTGGCGGTAAATCAGGTAGCTGTTCATCGATAGGCCGTCGGCGTGGGCGAGACAGGCGCGCAGGGTACCCGCCTGCAGGTCGGCGGCCACCGCGTAGAAGGGCGCATAGAGCAGCCCGATCCCCTGGCGGGCCAGCTCGATCGCCGGCAGTAGATTGTCGCAGATGCAGACGCCGCTGACCTCGCTCTGCTGGAGATGGCCCTGTGCGTCGGGAAAGTGCCAGCGGTTGCGCTGCCCGCCGAGCATGCTGAGGGTGATGCAGGCGTGTCCCTCCAGATCGGCGGCCTGGTCCAGCGTCAGCGGACGACGGGCCAGATACGCCGGCGCGGCGAAGATCCCTATGCGAAAGTTGACCAGCGGGCGGGCGATCAGGCTTTCGTTCTGCGGCTGAAAGGGGCTGATCAGCAGATCGCAGTCGCTGTCGAAGATGGCGCCGTACTGACGCTCGGTGGCGCTGGGGTTCCGGGTGCGCAGATCGAGGATCAGACCGGGCATGTCGCGCTGAAGTGCGGGGAGCAGATGGTGGGCCAGCAGCGCGTGGATAGCGATGGGCGCGCCAAGCGTCACGCCGCCCTGCAGGCTGCGCTTGTAGCTGTCGGAGAAGCTCTGCAGGGCGCGATGCTGCTCCAGCATGAGCTCGGCCTGGGCCAGGAAGCGCTGGCCGAATTCGCTGGGGACCAGCCCCTGCCGATGGCGGACAAACAGCGCCAGCCCCAGGCGGCGCTCTAGGCTGCCCAGGGCGCGCGACACGTTGGGCTGCGGCATATGCAGCAGCTGTGCCGCCCGGGTGACGCTGCCCTGGCCGGCGATTGCCAGGGCGATGCGCAGTTCATCAAACTTATAATCTTTCATAGAGTGGTCCTACAGGGGTATATCAAAAATGATATCTATGTTTAGCAAAAATACCAGATGATGGCCTCTGGCGGGCAGATTATGATGGCGGCGAAAGATAACCGCTGCATGACTTTTCCCCGCCCCCTGGCGGGGGTTTTTTTAATGTCATCAAGGTATTATCCGAACGGTTTCTCAGCGGCGTCGCGCGCATCTATCCGTGGGCCACCGCGGCGTCTGGCGTGTGCTACGCTGTTATTATTCCGCCGCGTCGGCGGTGGAATTAGGGAGGGGGCCTCTGACGTCCGTCTGGGGCGCGAGCGAGGCCGGCGGGCGTTCCGACTCCCCGCCGGAAAATAACGTGTCTGATGGTAAAGAGAATAAACAAGAGGGGATACAGCCTGTTATTGCGGCAGGCTGGCGGCACCGCTGCGTCTTATTACCGCGCTGCTTCTTCGCGCGTATTGCGGCATCGAACGGGCAACTCAGGTGTTATTTAAGGATCGGTAGAATATGAAACGATTGAATAGTAAGGTCATTGGCTGTGTCATGCTGCCGGCGCTGCTGCTGTTGGCCGGCTGCGCATCCAAGGTGCCGGAGAAGGACCAGTACGGCAATTATTTTACCCCCTATGAAAACGTCACCCGGGGAACGACGGCGTCGGGCCAGCCGGTGCTGTACTGGCGGGCGCCCGGGATGGATATGAAGCAGTTTAACAGCCTGATCTATCAGCCGGTGATCTATGCGCCGCGCCCGAAGCCAACGGCGCAGATCAGCCAGAGCACGCTGGATCAGATCCTGGCATACGCCAACGTTAAGGTGAAGGCGGCGTTGGCCAGCCACTACCCGCTGGTGGATAGGCCGACCGGTAAGACGCTGATCTTCCGCGGGGCGATCACCGCCATCGACACGACGAAGCAGGGGCTGCAGTTTTATGAGGTGTTGCCGGTGACGCTGCTGATCGCCGGGACGCAGGCCGCGACGGGGCACCGTACGCTGGAGAGCGCCATCTATCTGCAGGCGGAGTTTATCGATGCGGCGACCCATAAGCCGGTATTGAAGGTGGTGCGTAAGATCGCCGGTAATCCGCTGCGCAACGATCAGACCCCGCTGACGCTGCAGGATATGCAGCCGGCCCTGAATGCGCTGGCGAGCGACATCCGGGCCTATAACGGCTTTGGCTCCTGACGCTCTCCGCCGCGGTGGCTATGGAGGGCCCGCGGCGCGGGCCCTTCGTTTTTAGGCGTCGGTCGGCGCCGGGGCGGACTGCGCCGCGGCGGCGCGCTGGGTACGGATACGCTTGACCAGCAGACCGGAGACCATGATCCCCAGACAGGCAAAGCAGGCCATCAGGGCAAACACGATCTGATACCCGTGCAGCCCGGGATAGGCATCCAGCAGATGACCGTACAGGCTAAAGCAGAACATGGCCGGGGCGTAGCCGATAAAGCTGCCCAGCGCCATGGCGGCGCCGGTGTGCGCCTCGTCAATCCGCGCTTCGCCGATAGGGGCGAAGAAGACGGCGCGCTGGGTGAACACGATGGCGCCGAACCCCAGGGTACACATCATGCCAAGGTATACCGGCATCTTCTCATGGGGCAGCACGATCAGCAGCAGCAGCGCTAGTACGCTGATAATAAAGGTGTAAAAAAGGTAGCGGCTCGGTGAGCGGAGAATCTTATCGGCGATCAGTCCGCCGATGGGACCGCCGACCATTTTTAGGCAATACTGGTTGATGATGCCATAGGCGCCGACCAGCGCGATAGGCAGGGCATAGACGGTGCTCAGGAACGGAATAAAGAAGGTCAGCCCGCAGTAGACGGCGTAGACGCAGAAGACGCTGAAGGCGATCAGCCAGACCGTCTTGTCCTTCAATACGCTGCCGATGCCCGGTTTGGCCTGCTCGGGCTTAGCGACGGGGGCAGAGGGCGCATCGCCGTCTGAGCGGAGGACGAACAGGATCAGGATGCCGATCACGATGGCGCAGCCGGCGTAGAACAGGATCCCCGCCTTAAACCCCAGGTAGCCGCTGCCGAATCCGGCGAAGATCGCCAGCGCGGAAAAGGCGATGATGGTATCGACCACGCCGCGTCCGGTCTCAAAGAAGCCGAACAGACGCCCCTGTTGGGTATTATCGCCCAGCAGACTGACGGATTTGAGCAGCACCGGCCAGTTGAGCATGTCGCAGGTCACGCCGAACAGCGCCCAGACGAACAGGATCCCCCAGTAGCCCGGCATGGTGCTCAGGTACAGGCCGAGCAGGCCGGTGGCGATCAGCGAAAAGGACATGGTGTATTTGCGCGGCAGGCGGTCGGAAAAATAGATCGAGAGAAAAAATCCGATGGTGGTGACAATCGAGTTCACCGACATCGCATTGCCGATCTCACCGTTGCTTAGGTGGAAATATTGCTGCATTGGAATATAGAACGCATCTTTTAACGACGGCAGTTTATAAATCGTGCCACCGCACAGCATTAATAGACTGAAGATAGCCCATTTTCTTTTCGTTAGCATAAAGTCCCCCCGACACACATAAAAATGTATGGCATGGCGTTATGTAGGGTCGACAGGCATCCTTACTCCCGAAGGAATAATTCGCGCTGACGCTGCGGAATAAATTAAAAAATAATAATGGCGCTCAATTAATTAAATTTAAGGCTTCCCGCTTGATATCCTGAACCAGCGTGCGGACATAGTGGATTTGATTCAGCGCATCCTGCTGCTCCTGCGCCAGGCGCTGCGCCAGATCGCGCTGAGGGAGCGGAGTTTCGCTCATCGCGCGCCACGGGATCCAGGGATCCGCGCCCTCGTCGGCAAAGCGCAGCGGCGGGGCGTAGTAGTCGACCTCCTCCTCCAGCCCATAGGCGGTGACCTGCGGCTGCGTTTCGCCCAGGCAGATCAGCTCGGTCAGCAGCTGGCGCATGGGCATCTCCCCCTGACCGGAGATACAGGCCTGGTGCCCGAGCCCGCGGGCCTCGCGGGTGATCTGCGCGTCCTTGATGTGCACCTGGGTGACATGGGGCGCCATCGTGCTCAGGGCCGGCAGCGGCTCTTCGTTGGCGTTGATCATGTTGGCAAAGTCGAACAGCAGGGTGAGGGCGGGAAAATCGCTTTCGGCGATCAGCGCCGCCAGCTCGTGGCTTTTCAGATCCTCATGCTGCTCTAGGGTAAAGCTGAGTCCGCTGTGCCGGTGATGCCGGCGCAGCGTCTGGATATCGGCGCGAATTTGGCTCAGCACCTGACTCAGGGCGCCCTCATAGCGTGGGTAGAAGCGCACCGAGCTGGCGCCGCAGCCCTCGGCGATGCCGATCGCCTGCGCCAGGGTATCGCGATCTGAGGCGCTGGTTTCAATGTGAATATCCAGCCCCAGCCGACGCGCCGCGGCGCCAAAGCGGGTCAGCCTCCCGGGGCTGGCGTGAGCCAGCGAGCGGCTTTCCCCATCCAGCACGTGAATCTTTACGCCGTGCAGCCCCTGTCGGTGGGCGATCTCCAGCAGATCCTCGGGAAGGATTCGCTCCAGGCGCATATTCAGGTGGTAAGCGTAGGCGTGCAGATACAGCGGTAGCGTGTCGGCACGCGCAGCGATTTTTTTAGCCTGTTCGGGTGTCATTGGAATTGCCTTATAGGTCGATATAAAAATCTACGGATTCAAAACGCCAGTATTCGATGTCAATCTGCAGGATATTGCGCAGCATATCGGCGCGGAACTTCTCCACCTGGATCGCCGGCGTCGTGCAGTTGCCGCCGATGACGCGGCTGGCCTCGGCGTTCAGCCGCGTCGGCTTGAAGGCCAGATGGCGGGTGACCGTCGGGCGCTGGTAGTGCTGGTTCCATACGTCGGCAAAGGCGCTCTCGCCCAGATGATCGATAAAGTCGGGGGCGACCCGCGGGTTGATATAGGTTTCGTGATAGAACACCTTGTGGCCGTCCAGGGCTCCCCAGCCGCGAATACGGTACAGCCCTTGCTGCGGGTCGGCCTGCAGCAGCGACTGCATTCGCGGCGGCGCATCCAGCACCCGCCGCTTTTCCAGGTAGCCCCAGGAGGGCACGCGCCCCTGTTCGATGGCGGCCTGCTTATAGCTGGTCGCCTCATTGGGGTTGTAGTTAAAGCGCGGCAGGGCGACAAACCAACCGCGGCGATCTTTGCGGAAGATTTTGGATTCGCCCTCCAGATTGAGCAGCGCCTGACGCAGGGTCATCCGCTTGATGCCGAGCAGCTCGCTGAGCTCGCGCTCCGAGGGAAGCTTGCCGCCGGCACCGATCATGCCATTGTCAATCCATTGATTGAGCTGCTCTTTGGCCAGCTCGACGGTAGAAACGGTTTCCATGATGTAATCCATTTGGTTTAAACCAGATTTGAATAAACTACCGTTACGCGTCTGAACAGACAATAGACACGGCGGGAGAGTGTGATGAAGTGTGAGGCTTCTCGCAGAAGTCACCGGGGGGCGCCGCGGCGGCGGCGCCCGAGCGCCGGCTTAGAACAGGCTGGCGCAGACGTTGATCGACAGACCGAGGATGGCCATGTTGAACACGAAGGAGATCACCGACTGCAGCAGGACAATTTTGCGCATCTCCTGAGATCCGACGCAGACGTCGGCGGTCTGCGAGGCGACGGCGATGGTGAACGAGAAGTACATAAAGTCCCAGTAGGAGGGCGCCTGGATCTTGTCGGGAAACAGCAGCCAGGGATCGTCTGCCCTGGGGTTGGCGTAGAACACATGGGCGTAGTGCATAGTAAAGCCCATCGGCAGCAGCAGCCAGGAGGAGAGCAGCGTAGATCCGGTGATGATGAAGTGCAGGATCTTTTGGTGGCCGCTGATCTGCCCGGCGGTGGCCAGCTCCAGAAACAGCACCAGCACGCTGATGCAGCAGCCGATGACGACGAAGAAGATCACCATCTTGGCGCTCTCATCCTCTAG
The DNA here is from genome assembly GCF_000800725.1 of Edwardsiella sp. EA181011. NCBI lineage: Bacteria > Pseudomonadati > Pseudomonadota > Gammaproteobacteria > Enterobacterales > Hafniaceae > Edwardsiella > Edwardsiella sp. EA181011. Next base: position 1,801,986 of record NZ_CP011364.1, read on the forward strand.
CCGGGTGATTTTGCGGATATCGTGGGCCCTGCGGTTGACGATTTTGGCCAGCAAAAAGAGGATGTACAGCCAGGCGAAGACGTTCCAGCCAAACATCAGGCGGATTGCCGGGGAGAAAAAGGGCGTAAGGCAGAGGTAGATGACGGTGGCCATCAGTATGGAAAAGAGAAAGCGCGGCCGCCCATGTAGATAGTGCCTTATTTTACGGTAGCCGCGGGTTAAGCGTGGATTCATTCCAACATTGTTCCTGATTGCCAGAGAAGAGCATCTCTTTAATTTATCGTGGAAATATTGTTCATTTTAGCCGTTTTGAGGCTGTAAGGAAATTGTAACGATATGAATAATGCTTATGAGTAATCTAGTGTAGCGGCAGTACTGCTATGAATGTTGATGATGCTTTTTGATGTGATTGAATCACCAAGGATTTTAAAAGGCATCTCCTCGTCATTAAGATGATCTAACGCGAGGATCTCATGATAGGGAGCGTTATCTCAGGGTGTTTAACATTGAAGCCGTTAAGGCAGTGCTCCGTATCGTCCCGCTTTTCAGGTTGAATAAGGAGTTAGTCCCGGTCTGGATTGAGGAGGTTCAAATGCTGAGCCGTATCCGCAATGTCGGCACCCCTGCGGGGGTAAGCAGCCGTTGTCCGAAGCCTCCATCAGGTCAGCTTTTCTGCTGCGGATGATCTCCCTAGACAGTTAGTAGTGTGTGAAAAATGACTTTTCATACGCCTATCGATATAAATTATTGGCGGGAGGCGAGTAGAATAGTCGGGACGGGGAGCGGTTAGGCGCTCCAGCTGAAGCGGAGTAAAGGATAGCGTGTGGACGGCGCTGGGAGTGGCGTTGATGCGAACATATGATAGGGATGAATGGGCTGCTGCCGGGATGTATCCCGTGCGCTATTTTAGCCCAGGCTGGGGAATGGGCCTGACGAGGTTTGGACGCGGCATCCTTGGGTAAGAGCCTCTGCTGAGAGCGCTATATTCAGAAATGAGTGATCCGGTCGGGTGAAATAACCTACGAGATAGAATAATCCAGGTTATCCATCGGCGGGTAAAGTGGTTTGGCGCTAAAAGAGAAAATGGTCAACTCCATTTAGGATAAGCTCTCAGCGTGTCTTTAACGGTTTTTCCGTAAGTTAATCAATGATGATTGGATGATAATATGGTTACGATTTGCGTTGACGGGGAAAATAAAACCAATAAAATTTCAGATTGGACTTTATGGTCTGGATATGATAACCGAGAGATTATGCTGACCTGTCATTTCCGTAGCGGAAAAAAATATACTCGTCCGCTTTCCGTATGCCAGATAACGCCGACTAGCACCCTGCACAATGTGTTTCTTGAACGGAAAGGATTTGCTATAACATCTCGGGCTGAGCGGGTTGTTCTCTATGGCAATAAATATGCAGTTGTTTACTATTCTGGAAATGAAAAACCCTACATTATGAAAACTGCTGGGATTAATTTTCAGACGTGTTCGAATTTTACAGAACATGCCGTGTTTGACTATTTTTGTCGTATAGCTGAAGAGCGTATTAGTGATGCTCGTGGAAACGATAGGAGTATTGCTGAGAATGTCCTTCGTCAGATAAAGAGAATTGTTCCTCATCCTGATACGGCCTTGCATGCATACTGTTCAGGGCAGAGTAAAGAGCGTGATTTTTCGGAGAGTTTGATTTTCCCGTTCGGTCTTAATGAAAGTCAGTTGCTGGCAGTCGAACGGGCATTTTCTTCACAACTCTCTGTTATTGAAGGACCACCAGGAACCGGCAAAACGCAGACCATTCTTAATATTGTTGCTAATATATTGATTCAGAATAAAACAGTGGCAATTTTATCTAACAATAACACAGCTGTCAGTAATGTTTATGAAAAAATGGATAAGCAAGGGCTGGGATATCTGATAGCCCGGCTGGGGAGTTCAGAGAATAGACAGCATTTCTTTTCTATGCCATCTTTGATTCCTGAAGAGAATTTATTAGATACTCCACCAATACATGTAATTGATGATGTGTTTCAACAGGTGAAAAAACATCTGAATGCGATTAATCAGGTTGCTCTGTTGAAAGCAGAAATTGACGAGCTGAGTGTTGAACATAAATACTTGCAGCAATGGCAGGGGGAAAACCATCTAGCGGAGGAGTCTTTTGCTCGTAGTTACCGATTGTCTTCTCGGAAAACGGCTGACCTGATGGCTTATATTCATTATCTCTCTGGACGGCGGATTGGGCTTAAAAATAGAATTGATTTGCTGCTGAATTTTAGGATTTTGAGAATAAAACCGCTGAATGATCAGGAGAAAAGGCTGGCAATTTTTACCTCGCTGCAACTTTCATTTTATGAAAAAGCCATCCAAGAAAAACAAGGCTCTCTAGATAAATATAATGAAATCTTGGCAGCGTCTGATTTTAATAATTTGTTGGATCAGCTTACATCGTTATCGATGATTTATTTAAAGTGGTGTTTGCAGAAGAGTATCCCACCAGAAAAGTCATTTGCTGCGGAAACATATAGAGATCACTTTGATCGTTTTATAAAACGCTTTCCTATTATCGGTAGTAGTACCCATTCTATTATTAATTCTATTGGAAAGGGCGCTATTCTTGATTATGTGATTATTGATGAGGCCTCTCAGCAGGATATTGTTCCAGGTATCTTAGGTCTAGGATGTGCCCGAAACGTGATTGTGGTCGGGGATCGCAAGCAGCTTCCGCATGTTCCTATAGTTAGCTCAAGCACTCCCCCAGCAGAATACTATGACTGTGTGAAGAACAGCCTTCTAGATTCTATCTGTATGCTTTTTCGGGAAACTACACCGATAACGCTTCTGAAAGAACATTATCGTTGCCACCCTAAAATAATTCAATTCTGTAATAAGCAGTTTTATGACAATACACTGATTCCGCTGACGACAGACTCAGGGGAATCATCATTATCTTTGGTGATTACGGCAAAAGGAAACCATACTCGTAATTTTTCTAATTTCAGAGAGCTTGAGTCGATAGAGGGACATTACTGGGATGAAAAAAGTAGCAGAGGATACATTGCCCCCTATAATGCACAGATTAATTTGGCGGAAACTGTTCTGCCTGTTGATTTTGTGAAATCGACGGTGCATAAATTTCAAGGGAGAGAGTGTGATGAGATCGTTTTCTCAACCGTACTGGATAAAAAATGTAGCAGTCAGCAAAGTAGGAATATTATGTTTGTTGATGACCCTAATTTGGTGAACGTCGCGGTTTCCAGGGCTCGAAACAAATTTACATTGGTGACTGGAGATGGTGTTTTTGAAAGTCACAGCACGCATATTGCTGCACTGATTCGTCACATTAAATATTATGCTAACGATGAAGATATTTTTGAGAGCCCAGTGATATCTGCATTTGACTTGCTGTATAGCGAATATGATAAATCACTGGAACGGTTGAATATTCAGTTGGATCCAGATGATTCGTGTTTTAAGTCAGAGCAGATTGTTGCTAGTCTGTTGCGGGATAAATTGTCACTGGATAGCTATCGAAGCATGATGTTCCATTCACAGATAGCGTTGAACCAGTTGGTGTCGTTGGAGCTAGGTGAATTTAGCCCTAGAGAACTGTCATTTATGCATAACCGGGCCAGCTGTGATTTTGTAATTTACTATAAGGTTGGTAAGACCCCGTTGGGTGTTATTGAAGTAGATGGCGGATATCATCTGGAAAGCTCACAGATTGAGCGCGATGAACTTAAGAACAGCATATTGAAGAAATGCAACCTGCCCCTGCTCAGACTATGTACGACCGACAGTAATATAGAAGGTAAACTGGGAACGTTTCTGTCAGGTCTATTGCACTAAAAATAAGTAAAAGAGCAAGGTCATGTGTTAATAAGTCGTTAGTGACGAAGCCTTGCCGGCAGCGGGGGATGAAGGAGAATTTACAGTATATTTCGGAGCGTCATGCAAATTCAGATGCGCTCCGGATAGTAGCTTGATGCGGAGAATGGTCGTTTCTGTTATTACGCAGCGGTGAGCATTTTTTCTAGTCATCAATGTAGTCTCTCTGATACTGATTGGCTACGGGGGATCTTCAAGGTACTTGGCAGTCGATGTTGCCAAGGCGCTCACGTGTTGTCACTGAAGACTTTCAGCGCGGAGCGTTTAGTGGCCTGGTGCGAGATTTCATCCTGAAGCGGCGTTTTTATCTCGGTATTGACGCCTTTTCTCGTTGGCTGGCGCTAGGGGGATTTGAGCTGCATATAGACCGGCTATCGGTCTAAAACTCAAATCGACAAAGCGCTGCAGCGCTCGAGGTGAAAGATTAACCATCCAGTATTGAAGCTGTTTTACTGATTCTCTGGAGACGTGATGGGTTCGGCGGACTTCAGGCGCGGTGCGCATGGCGTTCCCTGCAGGAATCGAACCTGCAACTAGCCCTTAGGAGGGGCTCGTTATATCCATTTAACTAAGGGAACACGCGTATAGGGCGTGGTGCGGCGGCGCTATCTGCGCCGAAGCATTGATCTATCCTACCGTATTCTCTCTCTTTTTTTCAAGCCGAACCGGGGCATAAGGGGCAGAACGCGCTCTTTTTGCGCGGCGCCGCCTACTAAATGCGCACTCCGCGGCGCCGCGCTGAGCGGGGGCGCCGGGGGGCGGCGCAACCCTGCGGGGATCAGTCGCTCGCCGATGCGGCGGGCGTTTCGAGATACTCCCAGCGCTGGATGCGCGTCAGCATCAGCGGTATCGCCGATACCCTTTTACGCCAAACCCCCTGCTGCGCCGGATCGAGCTTGCTGTACATGCTGAGGATGATGTCGGTGCGGCGCTCCAGGCGTACCAGTATCTTGCTCCGCTCCTGGCTGCGGTGGTTGATAAAGCGCTGGCGCTCCTTGGCCCACCCGTCGATCTGCGCCTTGAGGCGGGTCTCGGTATCGTTCACCACCAGCAGGCTCAGCGCCCCCGAGCTGATGGTGATGACGGCGACCAGGGCGAAGAGGAAGGTGGTGTAACCGTTGAAATAGTCATTGCCGGGCACGTAGTTGTGGCTGTTGGCGTTGACCATGACGGCGACCGCGAAGGCGATAAAGGGGAGCGCTCGTACTTTGTATTGCCCATTCATCACGAAGGCCACCGGAAAATAGATTAACAGCATGCTGAGCCAGAATGCATTGGCGTTGTGCAGGCTAGGCAGTAGAAAAATAAAGATCGGGAAGGCGAACAGCGTGCCGATGCTAAAGCCGATGGCGAACCCCTTGGGCGACATGCGCTCACCGTATTGGCACATGACCAGAAGCACCGCCGTCAAGAGCATTACCTGCGGCCCGCCGGGCCAGCCATAGCGCCAGAGCAGCAGACTTAGAATACAGCTGACGAAGAACAGCAGTGAGCTGGTAAAGGCGGAGTCGGTTCCGGCGCTGAACATGCGGTTTTGCCACTGCCAGCGAAAGCGGCTTTGCGCATCAGTGGTGGCATTCTTTTGCACGATGTCGTGCAGATCGGCGGCGATTAGCGTCAGCAGTGAGGCGTAGCGCGGGGAGTTTTCCAGCGTAATCGGGGGAATGGTCTCATGTGCCTTGGCCGCCGCGATGGCCGCGCTAATCCATGTCTTCGCCTGGCTATCCAGGGCATGCTGCATCCGCAGGGAGTAGAGGTGACGGCTGAACTTCTCTAGCGCGTAGATACTATTGATTACATTGTATTCACGGGAATAGATGTTTCGGTAGTCGCCATAGTTTGAGGACAGGGACTGGCGCAGCTGATCGATCTGTTGCGACAAAGCCAGGTATAGCGCCACCGCATCCGCATCCTCTTTATTGAGCAGGGCATCCAGCTTTTCCAGAATGGCGTGATACTGCTTCTGCCACGACGCGGCATATTCCAGCGGCCACAGCAGGTTGAATATGAAGATCACGGAGGAGCCGATGAACACGCAGCCTACGCGGTCGAACAGTACGCTGAAGGCGTGGCTGGGATTGGAAAGGGAGGCGCTGAAGACGATGATGAAACCGATGAGCACCCAACGCCACATGTCCTTGTATTGGAAATGGGTCAGGCTGATATAGGTGCAGACGCTGCCAAACAGCGCGGCGCAGAGCATGATGGTAAAGGGGTCCTGCGCTAGCCACCAGATGACGAAGAACCCGATGCTGCCACCGACAAAGTTACCGACGATGCGCTGCCACCAGCGGCTGCGGATTTGGCCGATCGTCCCCAGCGAGACGATCAGCGCGCTGGTTACGGCCCAATCCGGCGAGTGCATCCCCAGTCGCATGGCGATATAGAGCGAGAGCATCACGGCAAGGGTTAACCGCAGGGCTTTTAAACTTTGCAGTAGCATGGGGCGCCTTACTTAATGATATCGACGGTCGCGCTGAGTCCCGGAATAAAGTTCTCCATCTTGGTGTCGGGATCCAATTGAATATTGACCGGGACGTTTTCCGCCAGACGAACCCAGTCAAAGACCTGGGGCAACTCCGAAAGCAGGCCCGGGTTTGGCAGCTCCTTGGAGTTGATCGCCGAGCCGATGCTCTGTACATGGCCGCGGTAGACGGTGCGGGTATCGGCCATCAGGTAGACCTTAGCCTTATCGCCGACGCGTATGCCGGCGATGACGGTTTCGGGGAAGGCGCCTTCGACCCAGATATTATCGGTGTCGACCTCGGCCAGAACCGCGCTGCCGGGACGCGCGTAGTCGCCCGCGTTCAGGTTAACCGTGGCGATGTTGCCGTTGCTGGGCGCATAGACCCGGGTGCGGGAGAGATCCAGCTCGGCCTTGGCCAAGGTGGCCTTGGCGGCCAGCAGCTGGGCGTTGTCCGGGCCGATAGCGCCGCGTGCGGCGATCGCCTGTTGCAGCCGTGCCTGTGCGGTGGCCAGGTTTCCCTTGCTCACATTGAGATCCGTCTCGGCCTGCTGATAGTCATTGGTCGAGGCGAAATCACGCCGCTTCAGGCTACTGATGCGCTGGAAGTTTGCCTGCATATAGCTGTATTGGCTCTGCGCGTTTTGCAGCGCCGCCTTGGCCGAGAGCACCGCGGCGCTCTGCTCTAACAGCTGCTGTTCGACGTTTGCCAGATTCGCCCGGGCATTCTGGACGCTGATCCGGTAGTCGCTGTCGTCGATGGAAAAAAGCAGTTCCCCCTTTTTGACCGACTGGTTGTGGCGCACATTGACCTGGGTGACCAGGCCGCTCACCTGAGGCGCGATATCGATGATATTCGCCCGCACGACGCCATGGCGGGTACTCAGCTGCTGGTTGTACTCGTGGATGCCAAAGATAATGATCGTGAAGGTGATGGCGAGAAATAACGCCGTGCGTGAGGCGGGTGACTTTAGCATATCATAACCTGTTAGATATAAATGATGGCGATAACCAGTAATGCATAGACGGCCGATGCATAAGCCCAGACGATCAGGCGCGGATGCCAGAAATAGCTTAATAGACGATAGCGTGCGGCAAATTTCACCGACAGCTGGGTGATAATGAAACAAAGAATGCCTAATACCACCAGCTTGGGGATAAAGGCATTCAGCAGCACGACATCGTTAAAGAGTTCCATGATTACCTACGATTATTATAGTAGTTCTAGTTTGGTATTATAGATCACACTATTGATAATGCGCATTACTATTTCGTGTGATAATGAAACCGTTCTTTATAAGTTAAGTAAAGCCCGCGCGCTGTCTAGACTGCGCGGACTCCTGACAGAAATCACTATATTTATTATGCTATTATAGCCGCTGTTATCCGCTGCGTCGCACTGAATCGGCCGCGATTGATGCGCGCAGCGTCGCGGGGACGCCGAGGCGCGTGGTTTTTAATCTGTCATCAGGGAGCTTGTTTTCATAATATATATTCACGATATATGAGCCTAATCTAATTAAAAAATAATGAAGTCTTTCTTTATTGTGCTTAATGATGATTATGGGCGGGAGAGGAGAGTGCGCGGCACGCGGGGGCTGGCGCAAACGCGATGGCTGCGCTGCGCCCTCTTTTCTTGGCGCGGATCGCGCCGTGTCTTCCTCTGCGTCTCTCCCGCGGCCGGCTGAGTGCGCGCCGGGTGCCGGCGGCAAAATGTGAACTACGTCGGCATGGGCGGCATTTCAGGTACCTTGGCGGGATTTACCCGGTGATTATCCTTGATCTCACGCGTTATTTTACCCCGAATGAGTTAGGACGAGTGTTGCCTCCGGGGTTCGGGGGACGAAGGGCTTATGCTATTATGCAACGACTAAAATCAGGACAGAATCTATCCATGTTGACCATTTCCCGGCTGGGCTGCCGCCGCGATGAGCGTGTGCTGTTTGACGATCTGGACTTTCGGGTACAGGCGGGGGAGATCATTCAGATTGAGGGCCCCAACGGGGCGGGGAAGACCACGCTGCTGCGGATGATGGCGGGGCTGGCCCTGCCGGATCGCGGCGAGGTCCTGTGGCTGGGGCTGCCCATCCGCCGTCAGCGGGAGACGTATCAGCAGAACTTGCTGTATTTGGGACATCATCCCGGCGTCAAAAGCGTGATGACGGCGTTTGAGAACCTGGCATTTTACTGCCGGGTGCTGGGGCAGGCGGATGAGGCCGCCATTTGGGATGCGCTGGCGCAGGTCGAGCTGGTCGGCTTTGAGGATGTGCCGGTCGCCCAGCTGTCGGCGGGGCAGCAGCGTCGGGTGGCGCTGGCGCGGCTGTGGCTGAGCCAGGCGCCGCTGTGGATCCTGGATGAGCCGCTGACGGCGATCGATAAACGCGGCGTAGCCCGGCTGATCGGGCTGTTTGAGCGCCATTGTGCGGCCGGGGGGCTATCGTGCTGACGACCCACCAGGACCTGAATTACCCCGCCATGCGGCGCCTGCGTCTGCGCGGTGAGGAGAGGGCGGTATGATACTGGCAGTCATTCGGCGCGAGCTGCGCATCGCACTGCGCAGCGGCGCGGAAATCATCAACCCGCTGTGGTTTTTTCTGATTGTAGTCACGCTGTTTCCGCTGAGCATCGGGCCGGAGCCGCAGCTGCTGGCGCGCATTGCGCCGGGGATCGTCTGGGTTGCGGCGCTGCTGGCGGCGCTGCTGTCGCTGGAGCGGCTGTTCAGGGACGATTTTCTGGACGGCTCGCTGGAGCAGCTGGTGCTGATCCCGGCGCCGCTGACGCTGACGGTGCTGGCCAAGGTGATCGCCCACTGGCTGCTGACCGGGCTGCCGCTGCTGATCCTGTCGCCGCTGGTGGCGCTGCTGCTGTCGTTTAACGCGGCGACCTGGCAGGCCGTTGCGCTGACGCTGCTGCTCGGTACGCCGACCCTGAGCTTTATCGGGGCTATCGGGGTCGCGTTGACGGTCGGGCTGCGCAAGGGCGGGGTGCTGCTGAGCCTGCTGGTGCTGCCGCTCTACATCCCGGTGCTGATTTTCGCCACTTCGGCCATCGACGCGGCGTCGATGGGAATGCCTATCGGCGGCTATCTGGCGATCCTGGGCGCGATGCTGGCGGGCAGCATGACGCTGGCGCCCTTTGCCGCCGCCGCCGCGCTGCGGGTGAGTATTCAGTAGGGTGACAGTTATCGGCCGGTTCTTGCATGCAGCGATAACTAAAACCGTGTTGATATTAGGGCTATCGGCAGGACAAAATTTGCGGCGTTTATTGTATATAACTGCCGAATTTGACTGACTTTTCATCATTCCGGGCGTCAGCCCGGACCATTCATAACAATATGTGAGCAATCGCTATGTGGAAATGGCTTCATCAGCTTGCCATGCCGGAACGGCTCTATCGGCTGTGCGGCAGACTGACCCCCTGGCTGGGGGGCTTGGTATCCTGTTTCTTCTGGCCGGCCTGATCTGGGGCTTCGGCTTTGCGCCGGCGGACTATCAGCAGGGTAACAGCTACCGCATTATGTACCTGCACGTTCCCGCGGCCATCTGGTCGATGGGGATCTACGCGGGTATGGCCGTCGCGGCCTTTGTCGGGCTGGTCTGGCAGATGAAGATGGCAGATTTGGTCGGCGCGGCCATGGCGCCGGTCGGCGCGGTGTTTACCTTTATTGCGCTGGCGACCGGATCGGCGTGGGGGAAACCGATGTGGGGAACCTGGTGGGTGTGGGACGCCCGCCTGACCTCCGAGCTGGTGCTGCTGTTCCTCTACCTGGGGGTGATCGCCCTGTATAACGCCTTTGAGGATCGCCGCCTCGCCGGGCGGGCCGCGGGCATTCTGGTGCTGGTCGGGGTGGTCAACCTGCCGATCATCCACTTTTCCGTGGAGTGGTGGAACACGCTGCACCAGGGGTCCAGCAATATGCAGCAGAGCATCGACCCCAGCATGCGCGCCCCGCTGCGGCTGAGCATCTTTGGCTTCCTGTTTTTCTTTGTCACGCTGACGCTGATGCGTCTGCGTAACCTTATTCTGCAGCAGGAGCGGCACCGCCCCTGGGTCGCCGCGCTGCTGCCGTCGCCGGCTTCGCGAGGGAGGCGCCCGCAATGACACCGTTCTTTGATTCCTGGCAGGCGTTTTTTGCGATGGGCGGCTACGCCTTCTATGTCTGGCTGTCGGTTGCGCTGACGCTGCTGCCGCTGCTGGGACTGGTGCTGCATACCCGCCTGCGCCGGCGCGCGCTGTTCGGCGAGATCCGCCGTCATCAGGCGCGGGAACAGCGGATACGCCGGGCGCAGCAGGCCGCGGATGACGATAACAGGGAGAGTGAGCCCGTATGATGAATTCACGACGTAAACACCGTTTATACCTGGCCGTGGGCGTATTGCTGGGGCTGGCCGTCACGGTCTCGCTGGTGCTGTATGCCCTGCGCGCCAACATCGATCTGTTCTACACCCCCGGTGAAATCATCATGGGGAAAGGGGCGCAGCATGAGAAGCCGGAGGTGGGCCAGCGCCTGCGCATCGGCGGCATGGTGATGCCCGGCTCGGTGCAGCGCGACGCTGATAGTTTGAAGGTGAGCTTCAAGCTGTATGACGCCCGCGGGGCGGTCGAGGTGACCTATAACGGCATTCTGCCGGACCTGTTCCGTGAAGGGCAGGGGGTGGTCGCCCAGGGGGTGCTGGCGCCGGGCAACGTCATCCAGGCCAGAGAGGTGCTGGCCAAGCATGATGAGAAATACACCCCGCCGGAGATCGAGGAAGCGATGAAAGAGAACCATCACCAGCCCGCGTCGGGCGCAGAGCAACGGGGCGGAAATCCATCATGATCCCAGAGATCGGTAACTTTTTACTGTCGCTGGCGCTGGCGCTTTCCGTGCTGCTCAGCGTCTACCCCTGCTGGGGCGCGGCGCGCGGCGATCTGCGCATGATGGCGCTGGCGCGGCCGCTGGCCTTTGGGCTGTTCGCCGCCATCACCCTGGCCTTTATTTGCCTGGTGTATGCCTTTATCGCCAATGACTTTAGCGTGGCCTACGTGGCGGCCAACTCCAACTCGCAGCTGCCGGTCTACTTCCGGATCGCCGCGACCTGGGGCTCCCATGAGGGGTCGCTGCTGCTGTGGGTGATGCTGCTCAGCTGGTGGACGCTGGCGGTATCGCTGCTGAGTCGTCGCATGCCGCTGGATTCGGTCGCGCGGGTGCTGTCGGTGATGGGGATGATCAACATCGGCTTCCTGCTGTTTATCCTGCTGACCTCCAATCCGTTTATTCGCACGCTGCCGGGCTTTCCCATTGACGGGCGGGATCTGAACCCGCTGCTGCAGGACGTGGGGCTGATCTTCCACCCGCCGCTGCTGTACATGGGCTACGTCGGTTTTTCCGTGGCCTTCGCGTTTGCCATCGCCTCGCTGATGGCCGGGCGCCTGGATACCGCCTGGGCGCGCTGGTCTCGCCCCTGGACCATGGCCGCCTGGGTGTTTCTGACGCAGGGGATCGTGCTGGGGTCGTTCTGGGCCTACTATGAGCTGGGCTGGGGCGGCTGGTGGTTCTGGGATCCGGTGGAGAACGCCTCCCTGATGCCCTGGCTGACCGGTACCGCCCTGCTGCATTCGCTGGCCGTCACCGAGAAGCGCGGCACCTTTAAGGCCTGGACAGTGCTGCTGGCCATCACCTCCTTCTCCCTGTGCCTGCTGGGCACCTTCCTGGTGCGCTCCGGGGTGCTGGTCTCCGTCCACGCCTTCGCCTCCGATCCGGCGCGCGGCATGTTTATCCTGGCCTACCTGGTGGTGGTGATCGGCGGTTCGCTGCTGCTGTATGCGCTGCGCGGCGGTCAGGTGCGCAGTCACACCCGCCATGATCTGTTCTCCCGCGAGACGCTGCTGCTGGGGAACAACGTGCTGCTGGTGGCCGCGACGCTGGTGGTGCTGCTGGGAACGCTGCTGCCGCTGGTGCACAAGCAGCTGGGGCTAGGCAGCATCTCCATCGGCGAGCCGTTCTTCAATACCATGTTCACCTATCTGATGGTGCCGTTCGCCCTGCTGCTGGGCGTCGGCCCCCTGGTGCGCTGGCGCCGCGATACGCTGGGCCGCCTGCGCACGCCGCTGCTGGCCGCGCTGGTGATCAGCGTGGCGCTGGCGCTGCTGCTGCCGTGGCTGCTGCAGGATCGTATCGTGGCCATGACGGTGCTGGGGCTGCTGATGGCGCTGTGGGTGGGGGTGCTGACGCTGGTGGAGCTGTACCAGCGGGCAACTCACCGCGACGGTTTCTGGCGCGGGCTAGGCAAGCTGTCGCGCAGCCAGTGGGGGATGGTGCTGGCCCACCTCGGGGTGGCGGTGACGGTGATCGGCATTGCCTTCAGCCAGAACTACAGCATTGAGCGCGACGTGCGGATGAAGTCCGGCGACAGCCTGGAGATCCGCGACTACCGCTTTGTCTTCCGCGATGTGCATGAGATCAGCGGCCCGAACTACAGCGGCGGCGAGGCGCTGATCGACGTGCTGCGTAACGGCAGGCCGGAGACTACGCTGCGCGCCGAGAAGCGTTTCTATACCAATGCGCGCAGCATGATGACCGAGGCGGCGGTGGACGGCGGCCTGACGCGGGATCTGTATGCCGCGCTGGGCGAGGAGCTGGATGACGGCGCCTGGGCCGTCCGGCTGTACTACAAACCCTTTGTCCGCTGGATCTGGTACGGCGGCGTGCTGATGTCGATCGGCGGGCTGCTGTGTATGCTGGATCCGCGCTATCGCAGCGCGCGCCGCGCCAAGGATGCTCAGGAGAAGAAAACGGCATGAACCGTAAACTGCTTTTTATTCCGCTGGCGCTGTTCTTACTGCTGGTGCTGGCGTTTCTGATCCAGCTACAGCGCAACGCCAGCGGCGAAGATCCCACGATGCTGGAATCGGCGCTGATCGGCAAACCGGTGCCGGCGTTCCGCCTCGCCTCGCTGGATACGCCGAGCAAAACCTATAGCCAGTCGGTGCTGCACGACGGCAAGCCGCTGCTGCTGAACGTATGGGCCACCTGGTGTCCGACCTGCTATGCCGAACATCAGTATCTGAATACCCTGGCGGCGCGCGGGATCAGGGTGGTCGGCCTGAACTACAAGGACGATCGGCAGAAGGCGATCAAATGGCTGAACGAGCTGGGGAACCCCTATGCGCTGAGCCTGTATGACGGCGACGGCATGCTGGGGCTGGATCTGGGGGTATACGGCGCGCCGGAGACCTTCCTGATCGACGGTAACGGCATTATTCGCTATCGCCACGCCGGCGATCTGAATGAGCGGGTCTGGAAGGAAGAGATTGAGCCGCTGTGGCTGAAATATCAGGGAGGTCAATCATGAAGGGGTTACGCGGCGCGTTGCTGGCGCTGGGACTGCTGCTGCCGGGCGTCCTGTGGGCGGCGGTGATCGACACCTACAACTTTACCAGCGAGGCGCAGGAGCAGCAGTATCGCGAGCTGACGGAGCAGCTGCGCTGCCCCAAGTGTCAGAACAACAGCATTGCCGACTCCAACGCCATCATCGCCTCGGACATGCGCCAGAAGGTGTATGAGCTGATGCAGCAGGGCTATAACCAGCAACAGGTGGTGGACTATATGGTGGCGCGCTACGGCAACTTTGTGACCTATGAGCCGCCGGTGACGCCGGCGACCCTGATTCTGTGGATCGGGCCGCTGCTGGCGATCCTGGGCGGCGGATGGGTGCTGGTGCGTCTGGCCCGTCGCCGTCCGGCGCGCACGGCACAGCGCGATAGCGAGGCGGCGCAGGCTGACCTGAGCGAGGCCGAGCGGCAGCGCCTGCGGCGCTTGCTTAACCAAGAGCATGACGGAGAGCCGCGATGATAACCTTTTGGCTGATAGTGATACTGCTGCTGGCCGCCGCCGCAGCGCTGTTTTTGATCCCGGCGCTGCGTACGCCGCGCGGCGATGACGGGGCGGATCGCGATCGCCTGAATACCCAGCTGTATCATCAGCGTCTGCGTGAGCTGGAGCAGGATGAGGCGCAGGGGCTGGTCGAGGGGCACGCAGAGATGCTGACGGATCTGCAGCATAACCTGCTGAATGACGTGCCGAAGCAGGCGGAGCAGCGCGCTCAGCCGATCGGGCGCTGGGCGCTGCTGCCGGGCGTGCTGGTGCTGGTGGGGCTGTCGCTGGGCTTCTATCTGAAAACCGGCGGCTGGAGTCAGGTGGCCGAGTGGCGGCGGGTGATGACGCAGCTGCCGCAGCTGCGCGAGCGGGTGATGCACGAAGATCAGAAGCCGCTGGATCGCGAGGAGCTGACGCGCCTGGGGCTGGGGCTGCGCACCGAGCTGCAGTCGCATCCGGACAATGTGGCGGACTGGGTGATGCTGGGGCGGATCGGGATGGCGCTGAATAACGCAACGACGGCCACGCAGGCGTTTGCCCACGCCTATAAACTGGCCCCCGGCGAGCCTGAGGTGGCACTGGGCTACGCCGAGGTGCTGACGCGTTCCAGCGATGAGCAGGATAACCGCGACGCCGCCGCGCTGCTGCGCCGTCTGCTCAGCCAGGATCACCAGAATACCCGGGTGCTGAGCCTGCTGGCGTTTAACGCCTTCGAGCAGGGTGAGTTTCGTCAGGCGATCGGCGCCTGGGAGATGATGCTGAAGCTGCTGCCGCCGGACGATCGGCGCCGCGATATGATCGAGCGCAGCATTGCGCAGGCGCGGGTGCAGGCGGGGATCGACGCGGCACAGGTGCGGGTCGATATCAGCATGGATCCGGCGCTGGAGCGCCAGCTGCCGTCCGGCAGCCAGCTGATGATCACCCTGACCGACGGCAATAGCCCGCTACCGGTGGCGGTAAAACGGTTGCCGCTGGGCCATTTCCCGCAGTCGGTGACCCTGTCAGACGGCGATGCGATGATGCCGGAGCGGCTGCTCTCTTCGCTGGCGCAGTTTTCCATACGAGCGCGGGTGGTGCCGCCGGGCGCGGGGGGGGCTGACGGACAGAGCGATGTGTTCGGAGAAAGTGCAGTTTTACCCTATACTAGCGGTAAAACGGTGGCGATAACCCTTAGCCGTCAGGCGCCTTAGGCGGCTGAGCGGCGCGTAAGGCAGTGAAGGGCGCCCCGTAAAGGGGCGTTCTTGTTGATGGAGTGAATTATGAAATATCGTCTGGCGGGGGTGGCCCTGGCAAGCGTGGTATTGGCCGGCTGTGCCACGGGATCTTCCCCGCACGATACACAGGGGCGATCGGATCCGCTGGAGGGCTTTAACCGGGCCATGTTCAGCGTGAACTATGACTACCTTGACCCCTACCTGGTGCGGCCGGTGGCCGTGGTATGGCGTGACTATGTTCCCCGCCCTGCGCGTAACGGATTGATGAATTTCTTCGTTAACCTGGCGGAGCCGGCCAGCATGGTGAACAGCTTTGCCGAGGGGCGGATCTATGACGGCTTCCGTCACTTTAACCGCTTCTTCCTCAACACGACGCTGGGGATGGGCGGGCTGATCGACGTTGCGGCGATGGCCAACCCTGACAAGCTGGGCAAGCAGGATCCACAGCGCTTCGGCAGTACGCTGGGCTACTACCATATCCCCTACGGCCCCTACGTGGTGCTGCCGGGCTACGGCAGCTTTACCCTGCGCCAGGAGGGGGGCGATTCGGTGGATTACCTCTATCCGCCGCTGGGGTGGCTGACCTTCTGGATGTCGGCCGGTAAGTGGGCGCTGGAGGGGATTGAAACCCGGGCCCAGCTGCTGGACTCCGACGGCCTGCTGCGCAACTCGCCCGATCCGTACATCACGGTACGCGAGGCTTACTTCCAGTACAATGACTTCCTGGTCAACGGCGGTCAGGTTCAGCAGGAGACCAACCCCAATGCGCAGGCGATCCAGGACGATTTGAAAGATATCGACTCGGCTAACTGAGGCATAGGCTGCGTGGGCGTCCGGCGGGCGCCCGTTTTTTTATCTCTGCAGCGCCGCCGCGCGCGTCGACTTCCTCGCGGCGACCGCTCCCGCTTTGGCGTCCCACCGCCTTCTCCCTTACCATACCCACGGACGCCGCCGAGCGTTGCCGTACCGGCCGCCTTTTGCCGGGACGATCGGCGCGCTATCGCCCTCATCGTGCGGCGGTGGCTTTCCGGGCAGTCGTGGGCGCAGAGATAAAAAAAGCGCCCCACAGGGGCGCTCGATGTCTGACGGCGTCGCGATTAGAAGGCGTAGTTCAGGTTAGCGCCGTACAGCCAGGCCTTACCGACGGAGCGGAAGGTATAGGGACCTTCCTTGAAGTCAACGTGGGAGCCGTGCATATAGGAGGCGCCGACGTCCACGGAGAGATCGCGGTTAAAGGCGTAGCTGAAGCCGCCGCTCAGCCAGGCGCGGTTCTGATCCGGAATGGAGATAGAGCGGTGCTCGGCCGGCACCGGCGTCGCGTCAAAGGCTACGCCGCCGCGGAAGGTCCAGCTATCGTCATAGTAGTAGGTGGCCCCCAGCGCCATACGGTAGGCGTCGTGGAACTGCTCATCCTTCTGGAACAGGGTATCGTTGCTGTTATTGGTGGCCTTCAGCTCTTTAAACTGGCTCCAGGTGGTATAGGCCAGGCTGTAGTGGATAGCCCACTGCGGCGCCACGCGGTTATAGCCGGAGACCTCTAGCATCGCCGGCAGGGTCATGCTCAGCTTGCCCGGAATGACTTGGCCGCTGCTGCCCATCGGCAGGCCGATGACGCCCAGGATCGGGTTCAGGTTAGCGGGCAGGGCGCTGCTGTAGTCGCCTTTAAAGTCGAGCTTTACCTCTGAACGGTAGGTCAGGGCGTAGCGGTTACGCTCGTCTACCTGGAACAGGATCCCGGCGTTCCAGCCGTAGCCCCAGGCGTGGCCTTTCAGATCGGCGATCTGGGTGTCGGCGGGAATGTTCATGGCCATTGACCGATACGGCTGCGGCAGCTTGGGGGCCAGCATCTGCGGCAGATCGCCGGCATAGCGCTCGATCTTCGCCTTGGCGTATACCGCGTTGACGCCTAAGCCGAAGCTCAGCTGCTGGTTGAGGCGGTAGGCGGTGCTCAGGTTAAAGTTGGCGGTCATCAGATCGGTGGTGCCGCCAAAGGCGCCGGCGGTGTAGTTATCGCTAAAATCGGTGGCCAGGCCGTAGTTGCTGGTGGCGGAGGCGCCGATGGACCAGCGATCGTTCAGCGGCTGCACGTAGTGCAGGTTGGGGATCAGCGCGCTCGGGGCGATGTTGTGCGCGTTCAGGCTCTGACCGGTCGGCGAGGTTCCGGTGATATCGACGCCCGGATCGATATAAATGCCGCCGACGGAGATCGCCGGACGGTCGAAGGTGCTCAGCACGGCCGGGTTGCGGCTGGCGGAGGCCGGCGTGTCGATCATGGCCCCTTCGCCGGAGAAGGCCCGGCCCAGTCCGGCCGCGGAGAATTCATTGAGCTGAAAACCCGCCGCGTTGACGTTGGAAGAGAGTAGTGCTACCGCCGCGGCTAACGCCGATCGAGTAAACAGTTTTTTCTGGCGCATATCCGAAGCCTCGTAGAACTTTTTTTAAACAATGTTACACGTCGTAACAAGGAGCGCGGATTGTAGGGGGGAGCGGCGGCCTAACAAATCAGACCAGTGCCGTATCGGCGCGGGACGATGGCTGAATGTTGCAATATTGTTCTTTGATTTCATGGGGTTGATGTTTTTAATTTGTTATTTTTGTTGTAAGATTATTACCTTGCTGGGTGAATATAGGTGAAAAAACGCCGCAAACCGTGGAGATTACGCGATTTTGGCGCGATGCGTAATTCCGCTCTCCTGGCGCTAGTGTGAAAAAGGCGGGCGAGGTAAAATAAGCGTAAATATCCTGTTTTTTGAGCCAGATCATCATTGGCACGACTATCGGGGCGGTTGCCCCACTGAGGAGACAAGCGAAATGACCGATGCAATCAATAAATGCAGCGCGACTGAAACCGCGGCATGCTGTTGTGTAGACGTAGGTACCGTGATGGACAATACCGACTGCACCGCATCTTACCGTCATCTATTTGCCAGCCAGGATGAGGCTCAGGCGATGCTGGCTCAGCTGACTGAAAAGGCGCAGTCCGTCGCGTCCGAGCCGTGCCAGATCACCAGCAGCATTGCGCAGAATGCGCAGGGCTTCGAGCTGAACATCGATTTCCTGTTCTGCTGTCAGGCCGAGACGCTGATTTTCCAGCTGGGCCTGCGCTAAGCGTGCGCCGAGGGGGAAAAACGCACGGGAGACCGTGCGTTTTTTTGTAATCGGAGGTTATCCGCCGCGCGGGCCGATGGCATTGGGCCGCCCGCAGGGGGATGAGAGCCGGATCACTGGCTGCAACTCTTTTGCCTTTAAGATCTGTACAGCCGGCGGTGAACGGGGTAGTTTTCGTCCCTGCGGCGTACGGGGTGCGCCGTTAACAGCGCGCCGAATAACGGCGCGCGTCGCCTCGTGATAACAATAAATCGGCGGTAGCCCCACTGCGATCCTTTGCTCTTCCGGCTTGGCGCGGAAAAGGATGCATTGAGTAACGATATTTTTCTTTCCACCAGGGTGTAAGGGCCGCGCACGGTGGCGTCGGCGTTTACCAACAGTAGCGGTGCAATATGCAAGTTTTTATTATGCGTCACGGTGAAGCGGCGCTTGAGGCCGCCAGCGATGCGCAGCGTCCGTTGACGCAGGTCGGTCGTGCGGAATCCGTGCGCATGGCGGCCTGGCTGGGTAGCCAGGTTGAGAACATCGATCGGGTGCTGGTCAGCCCCTATCTGCGGGCGCAGCAGACGCTGGCCGCGGTGCGCGAGGCGCTGTCGCTGCCGAGCGAAGTCGAGATCCTGAACGAGCTGGTGCCGGGCGGCGATGCCGATGTCACCGCCAGCTACCTTGAGGCGCTGTCACAGCAGGCGTCGCAGCGGGTGCTGGTGATCTCGCATCTGCCGCTGGTCGGCTATCTGGTCTCCGCCCTCTGCCCACAGGAGACGCCGCCGATGTTTGCGACCTCGGCCATCGCCGCCGTAACCCTGGACGGGGCCGCGGGTGAGCTGGCGTGGCAGGTGAGCCCATCCCAGCTGGCCGACGACCTCTGATCTTCCTTATCGGTCCCGTCGCCCGACGGCGGCCGGCGTGGAGCCCGCGCCTCAGAGGTGCGGCGTCTCTCGTTCATCGACCTCAATGAGCACCAGCAGCGCGGCATCGCCGCCCCATTCGCGCGGCGCCTGATAAAAGGCGCGGACGTCGGGGTGCTGCGCCAGCCACAGCGGCGTCTGCTGCTTGAGAACATGCTTGCCGTGGCCGTGCATGACGCAGGCGCAGCAGAGGTGTTCGCGGCGGCAGGTGGCAATCAGCGCCCCCAGCTCCTGTTTGGCCTGTTGTTGGGTCAGGCCGTGCAGATCGAGAAACATCTCCGGGGTGTAGTCGCCGCGACGCAGCTGCTTTAGCTCAAAGTGGCTGACGTCGGGGCGGACGTAGCGGGTCGGCCCGTCGCTGCTCAAGTTGGGCTGAAACTCATCGGAAAAGTAGAAGCTGGCGTCGATCTGCTCCTGCAGCACCTTTTGCGGCGCCGCCTGGCGCGTCAGGCGCGCCGGGCGATGGGTTACCCTGTCCTGGCTCAGGGGGCGGATACCGGCGACGACGGTGCGGAACAGGGCGGCGTCATCGCCATTGATGGAATGTTTCTTGCTCATGCTGTGACGGTTCGCTGATTTCTTACTGATAATCACAGTGTAACCGCAGATGGGCGCCGCGCTAAGTAAAACCGCCGTCGGCGGCGGATCCTTGCTGATTTGTCCGTGGCTTCATGGCACACTACAGCCGCTATACCCCGACGGGTATCACTCAATATTATGTAATCTATGCCGTGAGGCATGACTTTCCGAGCGCTGCTGGAGGCTACTTTGGACAAGATTTTCGTCGATGAGGCGGTAAACGAACTGCACACCATTCAGGATATGCTGCGCTGGACCGTCAGCCGCTTTAACGCCGCTGAGGTTTACTACGGCCACGGCACGGATAACGCGTGGGATGAGGCCGTGCAGCTGGTGCTGCCGACGCTCTATCTGCCGATGGACATTCCTGAGGATATGCGTAGCGCCCGTCTGACCCTGAGTGAGCGTCACCGTATCGTTGAGCGGGTGATCCGCCGTATCAATGAGCGTATTCCGGTCGCCTATCTGACCAATAAGGCCTGGTTCTGCGGGCACGAATTCTATGTGGACGAGCGGGTGCTGGTGCCGCGTTCGCCGATCGGCGAGCTTATCGACAATCGCTTCTCCGGCCTGATCGGCGATGAGCCGCAGCACATTCTGGATATGTGTACCGGCAGCGGCTGCATCGCCATCGCCTGCGCCTATGCGTTCCCGCAGGCCGAAGTGGACGCGGTGGATATCTCCAGCGATGTGCTGGCGGTGACGGAGCATAACATTCAGCAGCACGGCCTGGAGCAGCAGGTGACGCCGATCCGCTCCGATCTGTTCCGTGAGCTGCCGCCGCTGCGCTATGACCTGATCGTGACCAATCCGCCCTATGTCGATGAAGAGGACATGTCCGATCTGCCCGACGAGTTCCGCCATGAGCCGGCGCTGGGGCTGGCCGCCGGCAGCGATGGCCTGAAGCTGGTACGCCGTATCCTGGCCTGTGCGCCGGACTATCTGAGCGATGACGGGGTCCTGATCTGTGAAGTGGGCAACAGCATGGTGCATCTGATGGCGCAGTATCCGCAGATCCCGTTTGTCTGGCTGGAGTTCGATAACGGCGGCGACGGCGTCTTTATGCTGACGCGTCAGCAGCTGCTGGAGTGCGCGGAGCACTTCGCCCTTTACCGCAGCTGAGCGCGAGGGGGCGGTCGCTGGGCCTGCCCCCCTTTATTCCGAATGCAGAGACAGGCAGTCCCCTGATGGCGTCAGGGCAACCAGGAGAGTGACATGGCGGGAAACAGCATTGGTCAGGTATTCAGAGTAACCACCTTCGGCGAGTCGCACGGTGCGGCGCTGGGCTGCATTGTGGACGGCGTTCCGCCGGGAATGGCGCTGAGCGAGGCGGATCTGCAGCGCGATCTCGATCGCCGTCGCCCCGGCGCGTCGCGCTACACCACGGCGCGGCGCGAGGCCGACCGGGTGCGGATCCTGTCGGGCGTCTTTGAGGGGATGACCACCGGCACCAGTATTGGGCTGCTGATCGAGAACACCGATCAGCGCTCGCAGGACTATGGCGCCATCAAGGATCTGTTTCGCCCGGGCCACGCCGACTACAGCTATGAGCAGAAGTATGGCCTGCGCGACTACCGGGGCGGCGGGCGCTCCTCGGCGCGGGAGACCGCGATGCGCGTCGCCGCCGGGGCGATCGCTAAAAAATACCTTCAGCAGCAGCATGGCATCGTTATCCGCGCCTGCCTGAGCCGGATGGGCGATATCGTCTGCCGCCTGTCTGACTGGGCGCAGGTAGAGCAGAATCCCTTCTTCTGTCCCGATGTGCAGCAGCTGGAGGCGCTGGATGCCCTGATGCGCGATCTGAAAAAGTGCGGCGACTCGATCGGCGCCGAGGTGACGGTGATGGCGACCGGGGTTCCCCCTGGGCTGGGCGAGCCGGTCTTCGATCGGCTGGACGCCGACCTGGCCCATGCGCTGATGAGTATCAATGCGGTGAAGGGCGTCGAGATCGGCGCCGGCTTTGCGGCGGTGGGGCAGCGCGGCAGCGAGCATCGCGATGAGATCACCCCGGCGGGCTTTCTCAGCAACCATGCCGGCGGTATTCTGGGTGGGATCAGCAGCGGTCAGCCGCTGCTGGCGCGCCTGGCGCTGAAGCCGACGTCGAGCATTATGGTGCCAGGGCAGACGATTACCCGCGCCGGCGAGGCGACGACCATGGTCACCCGCGGCCGTCACGACCCCTGCGTGGGGATCCGGGCGGTGCCGATCGCCGAGGCGATGATGGCGCTGGTGTTGATGGATCATCTGCTGCGCCAGCGTGCGCAGTGCGCGGATGTCGCCTGTACGGTTCCGCGTTGGTCATAAAGGAGTGGTCAGCGTGAGTAAACGCGCGTGGTTATGGCTGGCAGCGCTGTGCGCGCTGCCGGCGCTGGCTCAGACCCAGACGCCCTGGCAGCGCATTGCCCAGGCGCTGCCGCTGGCGTCGGAGAACTATCAGGTCATGCGCAGCGATCAGCGGCGCTACTTCGGCCATCCGACGCTGCTGGCGTTCGTGGCGCGCCTGGGTGCCGAGGCCCGCACGCAGCGTCTGGGTACCCTGCTGATCGGCGATATGGCGATGCCGGCCGGTGGACGCTTCAACGGCGGTCACGCCAGCCATCAGTCGGGGCTGGATGTGGATATCTGGCTACAGCTGCCCCAGGTGCGCTGGACGCCGCAGCAGCTGCGGCAGCCGGTGCCGCAGGATCTGGTGGCCGTCGGCGCCGACAGGGTGATCCCGTCGCGCTGGACGCCGCAGGTCGGCGAGCTGATCAGGCTGGCGGCGCAGGATCCCCAGGTGGTGCGTATTTTTGTCAACCCGGCGATCAAGCGTCAGCTGTGCGAGACGGCCGGCGGCGATCGCGCCTGGCTGCATAAGGTGCGCCCGTGGTTTGCCCACCGCGCCCATATGCACGTGCGCCTGCGCTGTCCGCCGGGCAGCGTGGATTGTGAGGCGCAAACGCCGCCGCCGCTGCCGCCGGCGTGTCAGGCGCTGCTGGCGCAGCTTCACGGCTAGATCGGCGCTCGCCGGCGTCCGTCGTGGCATAGAGGGCGACGATCGCGACGCCCTCCATGGGGGACGCCAGCCGGCGTGGTTAGGGCGTCCGTCCGCCGCATCAGGGCGGGGCGTCAGCCTCTCCCCGCGCCCGAGTCCGGGATCCGCGGCCCTCCGCTCATCCCGGAAACGGACGTCCCGCCGCCGGCATTACGGCCGGTCGGTGACCTGCTTGGCGACCAGTTCACTCATCAGCTGACCAATGCCGCCGTTTTCTCTGGCCAGGCGGATATCCCCCCGCCAGCACTGCCCAATGCGCTCCGGTACACTCATCATGCTCAGTCCCGGCAGTGCATCCAGCGGCGGAAGGATCTCCGACGTGGTCGGCTTATTCAGCGTGGCCAGGGCCTGCTGCGCCTGTTGCTGAAGACGCTGGGCTGACTGAATATCACGTTCTGCCTGCGTCAGCTGGGCGGCGTCCTGCAGCAGGGTCTCCTGTCCGGCGATACGGTAGCGTACCGTAATCTGGGTTAGCCCGACCGCCGCCATCCGACTTTTGTCGGCGGGGAAGTCCGCCGAGGTAAACCGGCGGGCTCCGCCCTGGAAATCCCGTAAAAAGCTGACAAAGCCCTGAGGCCCGGGATAGCTGCGGGTCAGCGTGAAGGCAGGAAGCCGGATCTGCAGCGTCACCTGGCCACACTGCTGCTGTGACCAGAGTACGCTTTGCATCACGGCAAAGTTCAGGTTGTTCAGCCGGAGCGTGGCATTGGTACATTGCATGGTCAGCAGGGTTCCCACGACCTTGGCCCGGGCGTCGCTGTTGACGTCCGTCGGCAGCCCCGTCAGGGCGACGGGATAGCTTTTCGCCTTCAGGGCATTGACGCTGGTGTTCAGCTCCGCCAGTTTTTCGGCAGACTCGGCGGCCGCGGTTTGCCAGCGCTGCTTTTTCTGCTGCTGGGCTAGGACCGCCTGCTGCTGTTTCTGGCGCAGCTCGATTTTCCCGGCCTTCAGATCAACCTGACGGATCAGGGCCCGGTTGATGAAGGGCAGAAAGTCTGCGGTAAAGGGGACTGACTGCCCCAGCGTATCCACCACCTGCCAGCCCGTCTCGTTACGCTGGATAAACGGCTTAATCGGTCCGGATAAAAAGGTCCAGAGCAACCCATTGTCACCATACAGCTTGTCCGCCCGCTCGGCCTGGTTGAGGGTCCAGCGCGATGGCGCGATGACGCGGTCCTGCCACGTGCTCTGCAGGAAGCAGGAGGCCTGCTGATCGGCATAGCGAATGACCAGCTGTAAGGGGCCCGCCATCAGTCCCCAGGTGAGCTGTTCATCGGACCGGTTGTATCCCAGCAGGCTGCGCAGGCTCATCAGGCGTGCATAGGCCGTCTGCAGTGAGGACTGTCCGCTCTGCTGGCTGTCAAAGCCATGGAAGTCCGCCGCCACTTTGGTGGCCTGGGCCTGGCTGATGACGACGCTGTTCATGGCCTGGGTCATGGCCGCCTGATACTCCTGATACAGGCGGATGGCATCCAGCCGGCTGACGAGCTGGCTGCGGGTCTGATCCAGCGCGCCCTTCTGCGCCGTTCCGCGCAGGATCATGCCGCCGACGTCGCTGACCAGTCCGGGTACCCTGACGATGGTTTGCTGGTGGGCGCGCTGACGTATCTCCAGCCACTGCGGGAGCACTCGGAGCCAGCCTGGACGCAAGTCATCCGGCGTGTCGGCGAACTCGTTCAGCAGGCGGCGGGCGAGGCGCAGATACGGGTTGTCATCGTGGGGCAGTCGGTCAATGGTGCTCTGCCACTCTCCCTGGCCGGCCAGGATCCGCTCTCCCTGGGAGAAGTGTCCGGCGAAATCCTGCCAGGCCTGCAATCGCTTCTGCGCATATTCATGCCTGAATGCGGCCAGTTTTTTGTCGAAGGCGATGTCGTTCGGCATGCTGTTGCGCATCTCCACCAGGAATGCGCGGATCCGCTGCTGTCCCTCTAGGGTATAGGCCGCGGCGACCTCCGGCAGGTTATCCGGCCGCAGTGAGCCCTGCCAGAAGTCATCCAAGGTCACGCCAGTCAGATCCGGCTGGGCGTTTGCCCACGGAATGACCCAGTCCAGGGTGGCGCTTTGCGCCGCCAGCTGTCGGAGCCGCTCCTGCAGGCGCAGCAGGCGGGCGTTCTGCTGCTGGACATCCGATGACCAGGCCAGCTGGGAGAGGAACAGGTCATTGAAGCGGGAGACCGTATCCGAATCCAGGCTCGGATACAGTAACCGCAGGGGCGGGGTCGGTATGGGGGGCATGGCCATCAGCGCCTCATCGCTGGCGCCCCGCAGCCTCGCCTGTAGCAGGTTGGCGCGGCGGACCTCCACCTGAATAGCGTTCACCAGGCCATCCGGATGGGATGCCATGCGCTCCGCCGTGGTACTCTGCTGAATCGCTTTGTCCAGCGTGGGCAATATATATTTGCCGAAATCATTTACATACTGCGATTTTGCATCCTCTTCAACCGAGAACAGCTGATGCTGGAATGCCAGTACTCGGCTGGCCCACTGCGCGTTTCTGCTTTCCAGCCAATAAATCGCATCCCGCTGTGCGATCAGCGTCCGCATGTTGTGGGGCAGGGCGCTATTCATGGCCATGGTTGCCGGATAGCGCTGGCGCAGATCGTCCAGCGTATGCTGCCAGTACACGACCGATACGCCGAGATAGCCGAGGGCGGCGGCCACGCACAGCCACCAGGTGAACAGGCCCAGGTGGCGGTTCAGACGTCGCCTGGGGCTGGTCACGGCGACGGGGCGATTCAGGTTACGGTCGGCCGGCAGAACGCGGTTAAACAGATCCCGGACAAAGACCCCGCGCTTGACGGTGTCATGTGCCGCCTCCTGCAGCGCAATCTCCTGCTGATCCGGGGGCCCGCTGCGGGTGTTTCCCTTTTGGACTGCGCTGGCGAAGAATACGCCGCGCAAGATGGGCGACTCCAGATAGGAGCTGTCTCCCAGGGCATGATAGACATAGCGCTTGAGGGGCCCGGCCAGCCTGGTCAGCTCGGTGGGGAACATCAATAAGGCCGGATCGGCATCCGGGTGCTGCAGCAGCATCGTCAGCTGCATGGTTTTCAGCCGGCTGCTGACCCTGCCCAGGGCGATATCGATTACGTCACGAACGTCGCGGCTGTTCTCCGGTTCATCCACCACATGGCCCATGGCCTGATCCAGCACCTCCGGGGTCAGCAGGTGGGACCAGGCCTCCATGCCGTACAGGCTGTCGATTTGGGTCACCAGGACATAGACGGGGAAGCGTCTATCGAACAGACGGATCAGTTGCTCTATGCGGGTGCGAATCAGCCGTCCCTCATCGACGATGCCGCCGCCGTCCTCGGACAGCAGGGTTTGGGCCGACACCGTGAGGACCAGCCCGTTCAATCCGGCCCGGTCGCGATCGCGCCCCAGCAGATCCAGCATCTTGTTCCAGGCCGTGCGGGTATCCTGTGATGCCTCCGGCTGTACAAACTGGCCAGAGATGTCCAGGATGACGGCCTTGTCGAAATACCACCAGTCGACGGGCGCCTTGCCGTCATTGATCTCATGAGGCAAATCCAGCGGTGCCGCCAGGCCTGACTGCGCCAGCAGCGCCGATTTACCCGTCCCCGGGCGGCCCAGCAGCATAAACCAGGGCAGAACCTGCAGCGGGTGGCGGAAACGGCGCAGCTGGGAGTGCTTCAGCAGGGTGGTGGCCGCCTTCCACTGGCGCTGTAGCGTCACGGGATGGCGCTCCGCGGCCCGGGCTTTTTCAACCGGCTCCGCCTCCAGGCTGCGGGTACGCCATGCCCGCGCCTTACGCCAGAGATAGCGGGTCAGCAGGGCGCCGGCCAGAATGCTGAGAAACAGCACCCATGCGGCGGCGGCGGGCCAGCGTTGCCACAGCGTGAGCAGCCAGCACAGTATCGCCAGTACGATCAGGATCAGTGCGACAGCGATCCATTTGAAGAGACGTTTCATGGCAGCCACTCCAGCGCGATATCCGCGTATTCATATAGTACCCAGTTCAGAATGCCATACAGTGCGGCCAGGATGGCCAGCGGCACGACGATGGTGGTAAAGCGGCCGTGGGTCAGCCATCGCTTTTGCTGCGTCGGCGTGAGTGAGGGGCGCGGGTAGGCCTCTGGAAATAAATGCTGCGACGCCTCCCATACCTCGCCGTGCAAGGTCCTCAGCTGGAGCATCCTGATCTGCATCAGCGCGGCCTGGCCCGCCGGGCCGGCATAGCGCCCCTCAAACCCCAGGGCCAGACACAGCAGATAGACCTCCCTGACGCCGTCGGCCTCGGGGCTCAGGGCGGACAGCCTGTCGAAAAAGTCGACCCCGGCGCAGACGGTGTTGAAGTAGCCGGCCTGCAGGGGCTCACGGCGCCATGTCGCAGCGCCGTCCCACGCCGAACACAGGATCGCCTCATCCATCCAGGCCACAACGGCATACATAGCGGCGTCGATCGCCGCCGGACTTTCCCCTTCCTCCTGGGCCCGGATCCGGCTGTGGTGCAGGTATGACTGCAGCCGCTCACGGAATAATGACGCATCGCCTTCGGGCGCCTGCAGATACTGCCGTACATAGAGCATGGGCTGAATAAATGCTTCCGATAAACTCACCGGCTCACTCCTACCAATTCTACGTTGAGGTCATCTGGGGCATCGAACCAGTTGAATGCGATGTGGCAACTCTGGGCGACCTGCCGCCAGGCTTCACTTTGGCTATCGATCTTGAAATAAAACGAGCAGGAGCGCCGGGGCAGGCCCTCGGGAACTGACGATAGCGGCGTCAGCGTGATCCCCGGCAAGGCGCGCTGGATAAGTAAGGGCAATGCGCCGGCCTCGGCCAGCCTGGCGCGGGCCCGGAACGCGGCCTGCAGGGCATCCGGTGCCATGTCACTGCGGACGATCAGGTAGAAGCGGTTACGCTCCTCCAGCAGGCTCTTGGGGAGCCGCGCCGTCAGGTACTCTCCGCTCGGCTCCAGGGCGATCAGGAAATCGGGGCCGATCGATATTTCATTCAATAAATTAATAATCAGATCGCGTACCGCGAAGAGACCCGGCGCGATATCCTGATGGCGGTAGGGCGGGAGTCCCGGGTGGTTTCCGTCCGGGGATCCCAGCATGTCGCAGCGTTCGCTGAAGGTGGACAGCTCGCCGACGATTTGCCGCAGTACGTCGTAGACCTTGCGCGGATGGATCTGCGGTGACTCGGTCAGCTGGTACAGCAGCGGCACGTAGCGGTTGAGGGTGCGCAGGGCCAGCAGAAACATCAGAAAGCTGGCATCGAACTCCGCCTTGCGGATTTCGCGTGGGCTTTTATAGGCCTCCAACTGGCGGGCGCGACCCGCCAGATCGTCGCGGACATCCCGCACCACCCGCATCAGGCTCTCGGAGCCGCCCATGATGTAACACGGCGGAATGAAGTTCCTAGACAGCTGAATCACTTCGCCCTGGCGCTCCAGCCGGGCGATGGGCAGGATATTGTAATCCGTCAGCTTCTCAACCTCGCTCTCCCACAGTATCTGCAGCACGTAGTGCAGGCTCTGGATCTCGGCTTCGGGCCCATCCGAGTATAAATCTGCGAGCTTGTCTCCCTGCTGGGTCGTCACGTAGCGGATGTTCCGGCCTGCGCCATCCTCAAGCTGTGGCACGACGGCCACATTGGACTCGATCGTGTCCAGCTTCTTCAGCCCCAGGTAGACATTGAACGGCCGACTCTGATCCAGCCAGGCCGAGGCGAAGGAGCGCGGCTTACAGATGCTATTGCCCGGCCATACGACATAGCTGTGATCCCGGAAGAGCAGCTCAGCCGACAGGACATTGAGCTGTTGGTTGCCCAGGGCTGACTCCGCAATGGTCAGCGCTCCCACTCCCCAAAAATCCTGCAGTCCGGAATCCAGGAATGGCTTGAGCTGAAATTGGCTATGCAGGTCTGCCAGCTGAAAATGCTGCGGCTGTAAAAACATGCCCTGATGCCAATAAACTGGTTTGTGAATTTTCATCTATTACCCTAAAGGCCAGAGTGGAGAGTTGGCGCAGTTTTTTACTATAACTGCATGTTTAATTTGTAATTCGTAATGGACGGGCCGCCGGATCGCGCCTAGGGATCGCTGATATCGCTCAGCCGGATTGGCGTCGCCACCGCCGGTGCGTCGGCCGGGTCGGGGGCCGGGGGGATACTCTCTACCGGATTGATGACCGCCTCGCCGATCCCGCTGTTACCCAGCTTCAGGGTCAGCGCCACGGGGGAGGGGGCGGCCTGCCAGTCCGGGAACAGTATCCCCGAGCGGGTTACGGCGACCGGGATCTCAAACAGGCGGGAGGTCTGCGCTACCGGCAGGCCGTAGAACGCGGCGATGAACCCCACCTGGCGCGCTTCCTGCAGGCGATCCAAGACCAGGCGGAAAGCGTGGCCGGGCTCCAGGGCATAGCGGCTTACCTGCAAGACCCCGTCAGGGGGACGTCCGCCCTGCAAGACGTGGCCGGCGAGTTCGGGGTTTTGGGTTAACTGATAGAAGGCCTCAGGCGAACGGGCCTGCACCACCGCCAGCACCAGGCTGTGCGACTCGCCGTCGTAGCTGTTCAGATCCGGGGCGGTCTGCGCATTCACCAGAATGGCCTGGCTGCCATACCGCCACTGTACATTGCTGCGGGCCTGCTGCTTTGCCAAGTCGGAGGTGCAGCCGATCAGGCTGAGCAGCAGGCAGCCGACGGCTCCCCAGATCGCCTTATTCTTCATCATAGCCCAGTACACCCTTGAGCATCCGCCGGGTGCCGTCATCTTCCACGACCTCCCGGATCCACTCATCCAGCCTCATATTGCCCCAGCGGGCGGCTTTATCCACAATGTAGGAGACGGGGCTGTGCGGCTCGGTCTCCCTGAAGAACGCGGCGATGCCGCTGAGCTGCCGGATGGCCTCCTCGCGGGTTCGGGGGGCGCCGGCCACGCCGGAAGAGGGGGGGCTGAGCGTGGCGCTCG
Source organism: Edwardsiella sp. EA181011 (assembly GCF_000800725.1). Classification (NCBI taxonomy): domain Bacteria; kingdom Pseudomonadati; phylum Pseudomonadota; class Gammaproteobacteria; order Enterobacterales; family Hafniaceae; genus Edwardsiella; species Edwardsiella sp. EA181011. Next base: position 1,831,974 of record NZ_CP011364.1, read on the forward strand.
CCTCTGCGCCTGCCGGCGCCACCGCGTGCTCCTCTGCGTCGCGGGCTAGCGTCACCCCCTTGCCCTCCACCAGACGCCCCACCAGCCGGAGCATCTGCTCCAGCCGCTCAGCCACATCGCTTACCCGCGGGGCATCCCGTCCGAATAAGGGCTCGAGCCGCTGGGATAATCCCTGGAATGCGTGGATGGCCTGCTGCAGCGCGTCCTGCAACGTCAGATAAAAGGTGCCTGGCGTATGGCTGACGGCGAGATCCCAGGCATCCGGATCCAGCTTGCCTTCGCTGATGGCCACCTGCGCCGCGTCACTGTTTAGCCGCTTCAGGTTATCGACCTCCCGGGAGATCTGCCAGTCCAGCCAGCCATAGGCGCGTCCATCCTGGGCGGCCGTCAGAGGGAGCAGGCCCAGCTCCGGGGGAAGGGTCTGGTTGAGCCACTCCAGGCGGCTCACCCGGCCCTCCAGATCCCCCTCGCTCAGCGCCGGATACATCTCCGCCCAATAGCGCTCCAGCAGGCTGTCCAGCAGCAGCAGCCCATCCCGTAGCCCCGGCAACCCATGCCGCTGCACCAGGGCTTCGCACAGCCACACCGCCAGCTGCAGATCTTTGCTGCGCGTCGCCAGCGCCTCGCAGGTCAGGCGGATCACCTCGGCCCAGTTTGACTGTTTGAGCGCGCTGACCCACTCCCCCTGGCCAAGGTAGTCGGCATCGGCCCGGCGGGCCTCCCGAATCTGGTCATATAGCGGGTCGAAGCTGATATCCTCTCCCGCAGGATGGTGTTCACTGATGGGGGCCAGTAAACGCGCCATATCTAAGATTGTCATATCGCGTCCTCCCTTAGCCGCCGATCAACACGGTGGGGCAACCCAGCGTGATGGTGCCGCCATGGGCCGTACTGTCGCCCATGCGGGCGGCGGGCTTGCCGCCGATCAGCACCGTGGCACTGCCCTTGATAATGGTGTCGGGCGGGCCGACGCAGGTCAGCATGTCGCCCAGTACCGCCGCCGGCAGTCCGCCGATCAGTACCGTGGGAACGCCGGGGCCGATGACCGGCCCGCCAACGTGCGGCACCGGGGGACGCCCGGGGTCTGCATCGGGCAGACGTGCATATCCGTCAAACGCGCGGCAGGTTGTCCCATGGATAGACTCCTTATTCAGTTGCGTAAGTACCGCTCCCTTACCGCAGCGCCTGGGCCGAAGCGCGGGGCTCTGCGGGGGTGCGGAGAGAGAAAATCAGTTGATCTTGACAATGCCGCCCTTGATGGAGGTCATCACGGAAGAGGAGACCTCCGCCTCAGCCGAACTGCTCAGGCTGGCCGACTGGGTGCCCGTTATCGCGACGCTGAGGCCGGATAGCGCAATGGACTGTTTCCCCTTCACGGTGACATTCATGCCCTCTAGGAGTACGCCGCCGCTGTCGATGACGATACGGTTGCTGCCCACGCTCAGGGTTATCGAGGTGCCGGCCTCCAGATGGAGGCTTCCCGCCGATACCCTGGTGGCGTGATCCCCCTTGTCCACCTGTAGCGTACTGTTGCCTGACTTCACCTCCGTGCGGGTGTCGCCCTCGATCACCCGGGTATGCTTGCCCTTGGTGATGCTCTGCAGGTAGTTCCCCTCGGAGACCGTTTCGGTGCAGTCATTCTTGATGGTCACCCTCCGGTCGTGCTCGACCGTCAGCTCGTCATCGTGTTTCACCAGACGGCGAAAATCCCGCTCCGAGCGTATGAACACCTCCTCCGCGCCCATCTTGTCCTCGAAGCGCAGCAGGCTGAAGTGCTCCGGATTGCCATTGGGCGTGCTGCGGGTCTGAATGCCGCTCTGGGTCTTATTGTCAGGCAGCTTGAAGGGGGGCGTCTGGTGGGCGTTATAGACCCGACCGGTGATCAGGGGGGCGTCCGGATTGCCATCGACAAAATCCACGATCACCTCCTGACCTACCCGGGGCAGCTGCATCCCGCCCCAGCCCAGCCCGGCCCAGCCTTGTGCCACCCGGATCCAGCAGGAGCTTTTATCATCCTGTGTGCCCAGGCGATCCCAGTGAAAATGGACCTTAACCCGGCCATGCCGATCGGTATGGATCTCCTCGCCCTGCGGGCCGGTGACCACGGCCGTCTGTACGCCATGGATCACCGGGCGGGGCGTTGGGCTCAGGGGCCGGTAAGGCAGGGATTTGGGCAGGCAGATAAAGTGGTTCTGGTAGTTCACCTCTTGGTCCTGCCACGGCAGGTTGTTGACGATCTCGTGCCGTACGCTTAACAGCAGATAGTCACCGTTACAGTCTTTGCGGAGATGTTTTTGCAGGCTGAAGCCATAGCCCGGGGCCAGCGTGCGGCAGCGCCCGCCGCCCTCTATCCGGGCCTGCATGGCCTCTAGCCCCTCCATCTTCAGCTTGGCGCGCCGTTCTCCCTCGCGGGTCTGCGTATAGCCATCGGTAAAATCATAGACCGCCACGTCACTCAGTTTGCCCTGCTTGGCCACCGAGGCGCTGGAAGTCAGCAAGCTGGCGGTCGGCTGTTCAAAGGTATAGGCGTTCAGGAGGACGTTGGCCGGCACGACCGCGAGGGAGGGCATCCACCACTGGATATCATCGCCGGACTCGCTCATATGCTTTGGTCGGTAGACGATGTCTGAGCGCACCTTGCAGGGCTGGACCGCGGCATTGCCATCGGCCAGTACCATCACATGGCGGCTTTCGCTGTGATCGAACCAGTAGAAAATGCCCTCCTCCGCCATCAGCCGGCTAATGAAGTCGAGGTCCGATTCGCGATACTGTACGCAGTATTCCCGAGGGGCGTAGCGCTGCGACAGGGCGAGGCGAAAATCGCTGATGCCCCGCGCCTTGAGCACCGCCTCAATAATCTGCGGCACCGTCTTCTCCTGGAAGATCTGACACTCCCGGGCGTGCTGCAGCCAGGCCAGGCGCGGCACCAGCTCGGCATAATAGGCGAATCCGTGTTGCTCGGCGCCCCGGTATGAGGCCCGGCCGATCACGCCATGCCAGTAGCGAGTCTGGCCATCCGGCAAGGCCAGCCGCAGCGCGGCGGCCTGCCCGACCAGCTTTTGCCACTCCAGCGCAGGGTCCGTGGAGAACAGCTCCAGCTCGAAGCGGTAGAGGTCGGAGATCGCCTCTTCGCCCCGGCACTGCACCACCTGTAAGGCATCCTTGCCCAGCGGGGTGGACAAGGACAACAGCCGGCTATCCGACGTTAATCCCATCAGTCACTCCCCTCTAGCGATCCCGTCAGCCGGCCGTGCTCATCCATCGAGACGGTGATATCGGACACCGGCTCACCGGCGGCCATCCGCGCCAGCACCGCGTCCGCCATACCGGACAGCAGCTGGGCCGACAGAATGTTATCGATCAGGCGGGCGCCGCTGTCCGGCTGGGTACAGCGCTCGGCGATGCCGTCCACCAGGGCTTCGTCGTAATGGAAGGTGGCCTGATGGTTGCGCTGGAAGCGGCGGGCAATCTTATCCAGCTTGAGACGGATAATCTGTTTCAGCACCGCGCCCCGCACCGGGTAGTAGGGCACCACCTGCAGGCGTCCGAGAAAGGCCGGCTTGAAGGCCTGGGTCAGCTCGTCCCGCAGCGCCTCGCACAGCTGCTCCGGCTCGGGCGGCGTCATGCCGTCCTGACAGTAGGCCATCAGGGTGTCGCTGCCGACGTTGGAGGTCAGCAGTATGACGGTGTTGCGGAAGTTGATCTCCCGCCCCTCGGCATCGTCCATGATCCCCTTGTCAAACACCTGGAAGAACAGTTCCAGGACATCCGGATGGGCTTTCTCCACCTCGTCCAGCAGCACCACGCTGTAGGGTTTGCGGCGTACCGCCTCCGTCAGCACGCCGCCCTCGCCGTAGCCGACGTAGCCCGGCGGCGAGCCCCGCAGCGTCGAAACGGTATGGGCCTCCTGAAACTCCGACAGGTTGATGGTGATCAGGTTGCGCTCGCCGCCATACAGGGTTTCGGCCAGCGCCAGCGCGGTCTCGGTCTTTCCCACGCCGCTGGAACCGACCAGCAGAAACACGCCGATGGGCTTGTTGGGATCCTCCAGTCCCGCGCGGGACAGGCGAATACCCCGGGCGATGGTCTCCAGGGCATAGGGCTGTCCGATGACCCGCTCGGCCAGCCGCGTCTGTAGCTGGCGGACCATCTCCAGCTCATCCTGTACCATCTTGCCCAGCGGAATCCCCGTCCATGCCGAGATCACCGCCGCAATGGCGGACTCATCCACACAGGTCTGCACCAGCGGCTCCCGGCCCTGCATTTGCTCAAGCGCCAAAACGGCCTGCTCCAGTCGGGCCAGCACCTCAGCGCGCTCCGGGCCATCTTCCTGCTCCAGCTGCGCTTGTAGCGCCTGAATGTCGGCGACCCGCTCGCACTCCTCTATCCAGCGCTGCTCCAGGGTCTGATAGTGCTCTCGGGCGACCCGGGCCTGCTCCTGCAGCGTCGCCAGACGGCTGCCGTGATCGAGGCCGCCGGCCTGCTCCTGCTCCAGCAGCGCGATCTCGGTCTGGAGATGCTCCAGATGCCGGCATGCGTCCTCGACGGGGGCCGGCAGGGTACGCTGCCCGAGCGCAATGCGGGCGCAGGCGGTATCCAGCACGCTGACCGCCTTATCCGGCAGCTGTCGGCCGGTTAAATAACGGTGTGACAGCCTGACGGCGGCCGTCACTGCCTCATCCAGAATCCGCACCCGGTGGTGCTGGCGCATTTTGGTCAGCATGCCGCGCAGCATCACCATGGCGATCTCCTCGCTGGGCTCCTCCACCTTGATGGCCTGGAAGCGCCGCGCCAGGGCGGGATCTTTCTCGAAATATTTTTTGTATTCGCTCCAGGTGGTGGCGGCAATGGTGCGCAGCTCTCCCCGGGCCAGCGCCGGCTTCAGCAGGTTGGCGGCATCATTCTGGCCAGCCGCGCCTCCCGCGCCGATCAGCGTATGGGCCTCATCGATGAACAGGATGACCGGCTCGCTGCAGGCCTTCACCTCGTCGATGACCGCCTTGAGGCGCCGCTCAAACTCGCCCTTGACGCTGGCACCCGCCTGCAGCAGGCCCAGATCCAGCATCCGCAGGGCAACGCCGCGCAGGCTATCCGGCACCTCTCCGGCCGCAATGCGCAGGGCCAGCCCCTCGACCACGGCGGTTTTTCCTACGCCGGCCTCACCGGTAAGAATCGGGTTGTTCTGCCGGCGGCGCAGTAAGATATCGATCATCTGCCGAATCTCGCCGTCGCGCCCGAGAACCGGGTCCAGCTGATGCTGGCGGGCTCGCTCGGTCAGGTTTACCGTGTATTGATCCAGGGCGGGTGAGGGGGGGGCGCCCGCGCCCGGCGCGCTCCGCGCCGTCGCCTCTTTGCTGCCCGCGGCCAGCGCGGGCCACTGGTGCAGCAGATCTGCCGCTGACCACGCCGCCCACTCTGGCGACAGCGCCCTGGCGAGCTGCTGCAGCACCGGGTCATCCAGCAGGGCCATGACCAGATGGCCGCTGCGGATCTGGCTCTCGCCACAGTTGACGGAGGCCATCAGCCAGGCATCAGACAGCAGCCGCGGCAGGTGGGGGGAAAGCACCGGCTGCCGGCTACATCCGCCCTTCAGACGATCCAGCGCCCGCTCCACGTCCCGCTGAAAACGGCCGGCGTCGACCCCATAGTGCTGCAGCAGGCGCGCCAGGTCCGTGTTGTCCGTCTCCAGCAGCTTGAGCAGCACGTGCTCGATCTCGACCTCGTGATGGCCCCGCGACAGGCACAGGCCCGCCGCTGCCTCCAGCGCCTGATGGCAGGTCTGGTTCATTTTCCCCGTCAAGGCTTTCAAATCTGTATTCACTGAACCCTCTCCCCGAAAAACGGGCTTTCCCGTTAATGAATGTCAGTCACTTCGCCCGGCCGCCCTCTTTCCGCCTGAAGAGGCGCTGGCCGCCGGGCATCTGGTCAGCACGCCCGGCTTATCGCGCGTGTTGACGCTCCCCTGACGCCTGTAATACCACTTCGTCGGCATCGCCTAGCCTGGCGGGGCGGCCGCCCAGCCAGCCAATCCATCCGGGACGGGCCGCCCCGGCCTGGCCATCGCCCAGCGTGCAGGGCGGTACCTCGCTGGCGGCCAGCACCAGCTGAATATCGAATGTTACGGCGATCTCAATGGCGAAACGGACCAACCGGGTCAGCGCCCGAAAGTCCTTGCCCCCCGGCAAAAACGCCTGAAACTGCGTATAGCGCAGGGGGCCGAGGCGGATCCTAAACTGGCTTTGGGCATCCCATACCTGCCGCCCCAGCACCGGCCACTCGCCCAGGGTGCAGTTTTGGCGCCCCAGGGAGAGGCGATCCGCCTCATCCAGCTTCAGCCATCGCCCCTGAAAGGGCAGGATCTCGACCGGTACGGAAAAATAGTCTGTCAGCAGCGTGCGCAGCCCCTCCTCGCTGAGCGAGCGTGCGCCGAACCGGCCGGCGTAATAGGCAAAGACATCGTCATTGACGCCGTCTTTTTTCAGCCGGTTCTGCAGTCCCGGCGTGCCCAGACCGGCCAGGGAGAGCAGCATCTGACGCCAGTCGGCCTGCAGGCCGCACTCCAGATCGGCCGTCGCCTGATGCTTGCGCCATGCCTGGTAAAACAGGGTGATCAGACGGTGATTGAGCAGATCAAAAAAGTGGTGGGCGGTCTGATCCCGATGCTGCAGGCGACGCTCCAGCAGCATCTCGGTATACCGCGTCGGCAGTGCCCCGGAGGGGCCGGTCAGCCCCATGAAGTTGATGGTCATGACCTGCGGCTGGTCTGCCGCAGGGGGCTGCAGCGCATAGATACTGCTGGCCGGGGTGGCCAGGGAGAGATGGGTACGGAAGCGCAGCGGCAGCTCCTGGCAGCCACACTTTAGCTGCTGCAGCTCCAGTATCCTGACGGCCTGAAAAAAATCGAACTCGTAGGGCCGGGCATACAGCTGCTCCAGCACGGACTTTGGGGTCAGGGCGTCGCTCATGACAGCACCGCCTTGCCCGCCCGCGGCGGCCAGCGCTTGAGCGCCTGCTCCCGCTGCCGGGTGCGGACGTGCAGGCGGGTGAAGCTGTTGATGGCGCCATACTGGCTGACGAATCGCTCCACCACGGCGCTGAACAGATACACCCCGGAGCCCTCAAACTGGCTCTCGTCCAGCACCAGGGTGATTTCGATGCCCCGCACCACCGCCGCCTGATTCCGGCTGCACAGGCGCGCCGTCGCCGGCTGGCTATTGATACTGACAATGCCGGCAATCTGCTGACGCAGGGCGGGGGAGTCGCTGAAGTTATACAGCCCGAGCAGCTCCCTGAACGCCTCGGTCGCCTCCTCGTTCTCACCGGTGATGGAGAGCAGGTTCAGGTTCAGGTGAGAGATCAGCCGCCACATGGCGGCCCTGCCGTGGGCCGGACGCAGGGTGGGCGTCGGCTTGCGCAGGCAGTGGATCCGGGTGACGGGAGAGCCACCGTCCACCTCGAAGTCCCCCTGGACACCGCCGAAGGGCAGCAGGGATGGAAACTCACGGTTGGTGCAGGTTACATCGATGCTCAGGGTTTCCGTCGATGACTGGTTGGGGTCAAAATCCAAATCCACCAGGGATAAGTAGACATCCTGCCCCGGGTCATCTCCGTGCAGCCCGCCGCGGCGGTTTTCCATCCAGAACACCCGCTGCGGCTCACTGTCGTTGGCGTGATGCAGGCCGAACAGGGGGCGGTAGCACTTCGTCTTTTCCTGCCCGCCATTCTCGACCAGCTTGCTGACGGCATCGACCGAATAGACCTCCATGCCCCAGGGGCGGCGGACGTCGGGAATAATCGGGTACTCGGTTTTACGGTGGGTTATCTGCAACGGCTCTGCCCGCTGCCGGAACAGGTTGACCACCGGAGTGCATCCCAGCCGGAACGTGGAGGCGTCGATGGTATCGGTCAGTTTGGCCAGGCGTCCCTCCCGCTCGAACGCCGACAGATGGATCAACAGATCGATCTCCTGGCAGGCCTCCGGTAGCGGGGTGGCCTGCAGCAGCCCGGTTATATCAAAAAACAGGAACTTGTCGGGAAAGACAAAGTATTCATGCAGTAGGCGGTAGGCCTGGGACGAGCGGGCATCGTAGTCAAACAGGCTCTCATCCTCGTCGAATCCTACCGGTGAGATGATGCCGGCAGGCAGGGTCCACTCCGACGCTCCGGCGCGCAGGACCACCTTGGTGACATTGTTGAACAGCAGCTCATACAGGGTGTGCACCACGGCCGGCTCCCCCTGGAGAAAGAAGCGCAGTTTATCCATCCCCAGGGTATTCAGATGATGCCCCGGATGGGTCTGCAGCCGGATACAGATCAGACCGGCGCTTCCCTGCTGCTGCACTGACAGGCTGGTTTGCCGCGCGGGGGCGAAGCAGGCATGGATGACCGATACGGGCCAAATCTCCACCGGGTAGGCGGTGCGAAACCGGCATGCCATGCCATCCACCTGGCGGGACAGCAGGTTGGTATGCCGCGGCAGGCGCAGCGGGCCTGACAGGTTAGTCTGCGCCGGATCGACCGAAAACTGGACCAGGGAGAGGGAGGGGATCGGGCGCAGGTAGTGGGGATATAGGATCCCCAGCAGCGCATTGGTAATTTCGGGAAACTGCTCATCAATCTTGTGATGCACCCGGGCGCAGAGAAATGCCACGGCCTCGATCAGCCGCTCGACGTGCGGATCTTCCGATACCCCCTCCTCCAGCAGAAGGCGGCCGGCCACCTTGGGATACTGGGAGGCGAACTCGCGTCCCAGCTGGCGCAGGAACGCCAGCTCCCGGTTATAGTAGGGCAATAGCTCGACCATGCGTCACCTGTCAATTCGATACAGCTGCGTTGAAACATCCAAAACGGCATCAAACATCACCGGCTCCGGCGTGGGATCCACCTCCAGTAATGCCTCGATCCTGAATATCAGCTGACTGATGCCGGTTTTCTCATCCAGATAGATTTGCACCCGGACCTGGCTCAGCCGGGGCTCAAACAGATCGATGGCCCGCTCGATATGCTGGCGGATCCACTCCCGATCCTCGGCGTTGGCGGCACTCAGATTTGAACAGTCCGGCAGGCCATAATTCAGGGGCGACTTTTCCAGCTCGGGCCACTGAACGGTATCCAGCGACAGCGCGGATCGCGTATTCAGCACATTCTCCACATCCCGTCTGACGGCACTGTGAAAGTGGGCCAGGTCATACCGGCGCTCTGATGTCCGTTCGGTTCCCTCCTGCGGGAAATCATCGAACAGACGATCTAGCACGGAGGGGCGGAGGATATGATGAAGGATCATGGCTTAACTCACGGGATTGTCTTTTTTAGGCTGTCGACGCCGTCGGTCGACAGCATGATCGCCAGCGTTTTCAGATAGCCGTCTTTGGTTCCGTGCTCTCCCATCAGCAGCGCAATGGTGGCGATGGCGGTCGGGCAGCCCGGCGTGGTGACCTGAAAGCCGGGCATACAGGGTTTTCCGTTCAGCGGCGCCGCGCCGGGGGTTCCTTGCATCTGGATTCCCCGGCTTCTGGCCGCCTGAATCATCTGTAAACACATCTGGTGCTTGTGGGAGGCTGTGCCCTGCCTGCGGTGGTGCAGCTTGCGTATTCCGATCGCCATCAGCGGGAGTAGTCCCACCATGATAAAGCCGGCGGCAAAGGCTGTCGCTTTGGCCATATTGCTTTGATCATAGCGTTCGATAATAAACTTGAGCCGTCCATCGCACTGGCCGCAGGTGCAGGGATACAAACGCTGGCGCAGATCCCACAGCGTGCCATACACATTCATGGTCGACGCCACGCCGGCCGAGGTTAGGGCCAGGCTCAGTATGACCCCGACCGGGGTGGCGGCGGCCGACAGCGCGGCGCCGACGCCGCCGCCCACGGCATGGCCGACGGTGCTCAGTAACGCGTTACCGCCGACGGAGACACTTCCCTGCGTGGCTGCGATGATCTGATTGGTCAGCGCGATATAGGGGGAGACCCCCTCCGCCATCTTGTTCACCGCCGTCAGCGCCGTTTTGGCCGGCTTGGGCAATGGGTTTCCTAAGATATTGTCAGCGGTATTGATCAGGTTCGCGGTACCCAGCACATTGGATACCGTTGAGGTTGAAAAGGTGGCGATGCCTCGCGCATCCGTTGGTAACGGCCCCGATGCCCTCTGGATATAGCCGTACAGCGCAGCAGCCTGATTGGCGCTGGAGGTCAGGGTTCCGATGTGGCCGATGACCTGCGGGACGCTGATACTATGTCCCCCCGCATCAGCAGGATGGCTGTCGATAGGCCACTGCGGCGGGCGCAGCAGTGAGGTGGCTTTTTGATTCATCGCATCATCTTGGTACGCCTTTAGCTTCTTCAGCAGCGCACCAAAGGATTCTGAGTCGAACTTCAGCTCATGCGTGATGACAACGTCCGCCATACGGAGTATGTCGGTAGGCAGCACTGCCGCACTGTAAAACCCGGCTTGCCGCTTTGGCTTTGGCCCCAGCTGTTGCCACAGCTCGTCATCAGTGAGATCGTCAATATTCATCACATGCTCCTACCGATGTAGCCTATCTGCATATAAAGCAGAAGGGATATCGCCTATCCGTATCCAGCGGGGGACAGCGCAGAGTGAAGTCCGTCGGACGCCCACCGCACTGCGCCCCGCTGTGAGTGTCTTACTTTTTCTTGTTGGTAATCAGGCTCCAGCCCTCAGGGCCGATTTTGCCGCCCGCCTTGCCGCTCTGATCCTGGGGAATATATTCCCAGGTCACTTCTTTATAGGCGAAATCAATGGTTTCCTGCGGACGGTCGCTGCCGCCCGTGGCCCCGGAGCATTGATAGCTGGAGACGGCGACATGCGTAAATTTGTAGATGCAGAAGGCGAACTTATCGCCCGCCTGGGTACAAATCTCCAGCTCCAGCGTGGGAAAGTTCTGCCCCTGAACGGCGGCGGAGGCCAGTTTGACGCTGGCGCTGTCCATCCATTTGGTGACTCGGAGGACCGACATCATGGCCTTACCGGTATTCAGCCCCTGGGTGCCGCTCTCCATCGTGCACTCGTTGCCGGCTCCCCAGGCAAAGCCCAGCACTTCAATCCATTTTTTGTGCTTATCATCGGTGGATTCTCCATCAACCTTATCCAGTTTGATATATGTATCAAAAGCCATAGCGGACCTCTCTTGTGACAAGATAAACTGCGTTTTGGATATACGTGGTAAATAAGCTCGGCCAAATAGTTAGCCTTGCGCCGGCGGTGGCAGATCGGCGACTAGACGTAAAGACGCGGTCAGCCCCTCCAGTTGGAAATGGGGTTTTAAATAGGCTACCGCCTTATAGAACCCCGGTTTGCCTGGAATATCACTGACATCAATACGGGCTTCCCGTAATGGATATTTCGCCTTGATATCCTGGCCGGCATCATCCGAGCCGACCACATAATTACTGATCCACTGATTGAGAAAATATTCACATTCACTACGGCTCATAAAGCTGCCGATTTTGTCGCGGACCATCGATTTTAAGTAATGGGCGAAGCGTGAGGTGGCCATAATATATTGCAGCTGGCAGGAGATCCTGGCGTTGGCATTGGCCGAGTCACTGTCATATTCCTTGGGCTTTTGCACCGACTGGGTCGAAAAGAAGGCGGCATAGTCGGTACCCTTACAGTGGGTCAGGGCGATAAATCCCAGCTCGGCCAGCTCCTTTTCCCGGCGATCGGTAATGGCCACCTCGGTGGGGCACTTGAGTTCGACTTCGCCATCATCGGTGGTAAAGGTGTGCGCCGGCAGTCCCTCCACCAGGCCGCCCCCTTCGGCTCCCCGGATGGCGGCGCACCAGCCATATTTGGCATAGGCCTGGGTCAGGCGGGTGCCCAGCGCATAGGCGGCGTTCAGCCACAGATACTTGCCATGCTCCTTGCCGTTGACATCCTCCTCAAAGTTGAATGCCTCTACCGGCACCGTCGTGGCGCCGTAAGGCAGCCGCCCAAGCACATGGGGCAGGGCCAGGGCGATATAGCGGGCATCCTCCGACTGACGCAGCGACTTCCACTTGGCATACTCAACCGTATCAAAGCCCTTGGCCAGATCCCTGGGGATCGACAGCTCGGTCAGGCTATCCAGACCGAACATTCCGGCGCTGGCGGCAGAGAGGAAGGGGGCATGGGCCGCCGCCGCAACGTGTGAGATCTCCTCCAGCAGAAACAGATCCTCCGGGTGGTTGCTGAACTCGTAATCCCCGATCATGGCCGCAAAGGGGGCGCCGCCAAAGGTACCGTACTCCTCCTCATAGACTTTCTTGAACAGCGCGCTTTGATCAAATTCGGCGGCGCTCTTAAAGTCGCGGATCAGATCTTTGCGGCTGACGTTCAGCATGCGGATCTTCAGGCCGGTACCGGTCTCGCTTTGATGTACCAGGTAATGCAGTCCTCGCCATGACCCTTCCAGCCTTTGGAAATCCGGCTCATGCATAATGGCGGACAGCTGGGTGGAAAGCAGCGCATCGATCTGGGCAATACGCGCCTCAATGCTGGCCAGCACATCCCCGGACACCGTCACCGTTCCCGACAGAACCTCACTAACCCATTCACCCAGCAGATCCCGGGCCCGCGCCTTCTCCAGGTCACTACGCGCCATCCGGGTTTCCGTGATGATGCTATCCAGCAGGCCGCCCTCTAACGCCGCGCTCTCGGCGGCGTTGTTCTCTGGCAAGTTCTGTTCGCTCATGGCTGCTTCTCCTCGCCAAAACCGGTCTCTTTGCCCAGACTCTGCAGCTTTTCGGTATCCTCGATGATGCCCTGCAATACCTCTCCCAGGCGCTCATTGCTGTACATCTTGTTTTTCAGGTCAGAGAGGCGGCTGCGGATATCCATCAGCTTACGCAGCGGTTCGACCTGCGCCGCGACCCGCTCAGGGGTGAAGTCCGCCATGCTCTGAAAATGCAGATCCACCGACAGCTGGCTGCCGTCTCCGCTCAGGGTATTTTCGGTGCGGAATGACAGGTGGGGATGCACCCCTTTGATGACATCGTTGAAGTTGTCGCGATCAATCGAAACGAATTTGCGCTCTTTCAGCTTGGGAAGCGGGGTTGCCGGCTGTCCTGAATAGTCACCGAGCACCCCCATGACAAATGGCAGCTCCTTCATTTCCTGCGCATCGCCAATCTCCACATCGTAGGTAATCTGCACTCTTGGCGAGCGAACTCGATCCAAAGTATGCTGCTTGCTTTCACTTGCCATGAAGTCATCTCCGTAACATTTCTTACAACACTGCGTAACGTTATGGATAGCGATTGTAGGTGAATGAATTAGCCAATCTTTGTAAAAAATACATATTCATTCCAATCTCGACTATCCGATTATTCCCCGGGCTCGATGCTTTCCATCGGGTATTAACGGCGCCGGCGGCAGGCCGTTAATACTCGGGATAAGGGGCTCTGTTCGGGGATAATTCCCTTGAAAGGAGGATGGGTTTTGACGTAATAAGCGCTATTTCAATATTGAAAATTGGTGGCTACTGATATGCCCGACCGTCAGGTTTGGAATATAGAACTGTGTGGCCCCGCCGGGGAGCATTGAGCTCCGGCCTTTTTGTTCCAGCGTGATATTTCGTCTAGAGGTCATACCATTATCAATGCGCGACATGCCCTTAAATCCACCGAACCAGGCATAGACGGGAACCTTGAGGGTTATCTCAAGTAAGTATTCGAGAGAGCTCCAGTTTTCTTTGATCACGGAGGTGAGTCGTCCCCATTCCCTCATTGATACCCCGTTTTGCTTAGCGATCAGCATACGCTGGCGCAGACCGCCATCGTACCGGAATGGCTGGACCGGGCTCCACCAGGGAGATAGCGGGCTATCGTCAGTGATCGGGGACCTTGCCAATGAATTAAATCCATTGAATTTGTATAAGGCTGTCCCCGCCGGGAGCAGCTCTTTCGTCGGCTGCCCATAGGCTATGTTAAATGCATCGCTGACGTAGGTTTTTGCCTTTTGATCTGTACAAATGCTTCCAACACCGGACCATTCCAGCTCGGAATTCAAAGTCAACATAACGCGCCATCCTTTTTTCAGTAGCATTGAGCTCGTTATTGTAGGCGGGTGAAATATCTAATCTTTGCAAAAAAAACCGATTCATTTGTCTATGGCCAATCCGCGTTATTCGGTTATATCCAGCGTTCCGTACGTATCATCTGCTGTTTGTTTACTTATCGATCATCGAGTTATCTATAAGTCACGTGAATAAAAGCTAATGATATTTCGTCTGGCGTTAGAAAATAGAAGGATGGTTGAGTCGGCGTTTATTCTGGATGTGCGATGACATAGCGAGAGGACCATTATGTAGACAATGGGGCAGGCTGCTCAGCATGGGAGATAAAATATGATAAATCGTCCGGTTTCTGGGTGGATACAATTGCCCTTATTCGCCTTATCCCTACTGCTTTCCGGATGTCAGATGGAAGGAGGGCGCGGCGTCTCATCGCCTCCCGCAACGGCGCACGGAAGCGTCATCGATCCGACCAAATCGCGCTTTCCTCTGCAGAATTATCCGCAGTCTGTCGACCGCTGGATTCAGCCTGAAAGCAAGGACTATACGGTTGCGCTAATGGATGTGTCAGCGCAACATCGCCATTTTACCCAATTAAAATCATCCTATTTTGGCATTAATCCTCAGGATAAATCCCCGTGGAATGCGGAATATATCAGCGCCCTGCTGCAGGGCGAGGCGAGAGAGAACCGCGAGCGCATTATTCACCAGTTTCTCCTCCCCGAGAGCCGCTCTTGGGGCAGTAACTTTCGGCTGAATCCGCCTGAGTGGAAAGCGCAGTTAATGCAGAACAGCGCATCCACAATCGATAGCGTTTTTCACCCGGGGCAGCGGGGGATTACGCTAAGAGAGACGGCGGTCAGGGCACTGCCGACCGCGGAGCCGGCCTACGGCGATCCGCACCTGGCCGGGCAGGGATATCCCTTCGACGATCTGCAGATGTCGTCGATTCGGCCGGGCACGCCTGTCTACGTATTAACGCTGAGCCGGGACACCGGCTGGAAATATGTTGTCTCTCCCACGGTGATGGGCTGGGTCAAAAGCGATGACGTGGCCGCGGCGGATAGTCGGTTTATCGCCGAGTGGCGGAGGCTGGCGCAGAAAAATCTGGGGGCATTTATTCAGGCCCCGGTCTCGGTGCACGACGGTAAGCGGTTTTATTTTATCGCCCGCCCCGGCACGATACTGCCGTTTGGCGCGGCGTGGCCGGGGTATTACCGAACGGCGGTTCCGACGCTCGGCGCGGACGGTAAGGCGCGCCTCCGCTGGGTGACGCTGAGCGCCAGCGCCTTTACCGCCATGCCGTGGCGCATGACGCCGCAGAATATGGCAACGCTGATGAAAACCATGGGCGGAAAGCCCTACGGCTGGGGAAATTACCAATTTTACAATGATTGCTCATCGGAGATCCGTAGCCTGATGCTGCCGTTCGGCATCTTTTTGCCGCGCAACTCCGCCGCACAGATTCAGGCGGTGTCCAGAACCGTCGATCTCTCTCCGTATAGCCTCCGTTCCCGCCTGGATTACCTGACCACGCATGGCCGGCCATTCACGACGCTGGTCTACATTCAGGGGCATATCATGCTGTATATCGGCAATTCGTTCGTTCATGGGCAGGCGGTGCCAATGACCTACCAAAATATCTGGGGATTGAGTCCGTCGGATCGCCAGCGGCGCAGCATCATTGGCGGCGCGGTATTTTTCCCCCTGCTGCCGGTCTATCCAGAGGATCCCTCGCTGGCTTCGCTGGCCGGTAAGCAGCTCTTCAAGCTTGGCTTTATTGAATAGTCCTGCCCGCTCTGCCCGGTTGCCCTTCGCCGTGGGCGCGCCGGGCTCTGCGGCTGTTTGGCAGTCACGGGTGGGCACGCGGGCCGCGTCGGAAGATGGTGAGGCGCCCCATCGCCCGCGCTGCCCGCTCCCCATCGCCGGGTATCGCATCGGTGGCATGATAAAAGTCAGTTACCGCAGCGAGATTGTTTGTCATGATAGCGGCCTATTTAGTGGTCTCAATCACATACTGATGCATACGTTTTTTGTATCCGATGCTGTCGATGTGATATGGGGCGTATACAACACGATGGGACGGTTCAGACAAGGATCATGGAGACGCTATTGCTTTCTCCCGAGCTGCTCGGGGTTTTATTTTGCGTGGCGCTGTTCGCCGGCTTTATCGATGCCATTGCCGGCGGCGGCGGACTGTTGACGGTGCCGGCGCTGCTGGCCGTCGGGCTGCCGCCCGCCCAGGCGTTGGCCACCAACAAGCTGCAGTCGGTGGGGGGATCGTTTTCGTCCAGCCTCTACTTTATTCGTCGCCGGGTGGTCAACCTTGCCGAGCAAAAGTGGGTCATTCTGCTGACGTTTTTGGCCGCCGCGGCCGGCGCGCTGCTGGTGCAGCGCCTGCAGGCGGAGATATTACGCCAGCTGCTGCCGTTTTTGGTGATCGGGGTCGGGCTCTACTTTTTGCTGACGCCGTCGCTGGGGGCGACGGAGGGGGTGCGGCGCGTCGGTATGCCGCTGTTTGCCGTGCTGGGCGGCGCCAGCGTCGGTTTTTATGACGGCTTTTTCGGCCCCGGCGCCGGCTCGTTTTATGCGCTGGGCTATGTCATGCTGCTGGGGCTGTCGCTTCCCCAGGCGACGGCGCATGCCAAGGTGCTCAACTTTACCTCTAACGCGGCGTCCCTGCTGCTGTTTATCATCGGGGGAAACGTCGTGTGGAGCGTGGGGCTGTGCATGCTGGTCGGACAGGCGATCGGCGCCCGCCTCGGCGCTCGGATGGTGCTAACCCGCGGGCAGCAGCTGATCCGGCCGATGATCGTTGTGATGTCGCTGATCATGAGCATTAAGCTGCTGTATGACAACCACGGCAGCGATATCCTGTCCTGGGTGCAGCGCTGGCTGTAGCGCGGCTGATGCAAGGCGGCGGCGCCTGTGCGACAATCTGCCACCGTGATGCGGCGCCGCGGCGCCGCGCGTTATTTTCTCATCAGGCCCAGAGATGACCATGCCCGAGACCCATCATTATCAGCAGTTAATCGATCTATTCGCGCAGACGTTCGGCAGCGAATACCACACCCGCCTGGTGGCCGGCGACGGCGAACCTATCTATCTGCCGGCGGATGACGCGCATCCGGATCACCGCATTCTGTTTGCCCACGGCTACTATGCCAGCGCGCTGCACGAGATCTCACACTGGTGCATCGCCGGGGAGGCACGTCGCCGCCTGGAGGACTATGGCTATTGGTACTGCCCGGACGGGCGGGACGCCGACACGCAGTCGCGCTTTGAGGCGGTAGAGATTAAGCCGCAGGCGCTGGACTGGCTGTTCTGCGCCGCCGCCGGCTACCCCTTTAACGTCAGCTGCGATAATCTGGAGGGCAGCTTCGAGCCGGATCGCATCGCGTTTCAGCGCCGGGTGCGAGAGCAGGTGCTGAGCTATCTGGCCGAGGGTATCCCCCCGCGTCCGGCGCAGTTTATCCGTGCGCTTCAGGCGTTTTATCGTACGCCGGCACTGAGTGCCGCTGACTTTCCCTATCCCGACGATTTACAGTGATGCGCGGCGCGGCCGATGCCGATGCGCAAGGAATCCCTATGATTGCAGAGTTTGAAGAGCGTATTTTGACGCTGATTGATGAGATGGTTGACAGCGCCAGCGACGATGAGCTATTTGCCGGCGGCTACCTGCGCGGCCACCTGACCCTGGCGGTGGCGGAGATCGCCTCACAGCCGCAGGCCGCGCCCGCGGCGCTGGATGCTGCGGTGCGCGCCAGCCTGGTGCGCGCCATTCACGCCGGCGAGCTCTCTCCGCCCGATCAGGCGCTGGTACACAACCTATGGCAGGATCTCTACCGCCGGGCTCAGCATGAAGCCTGAGGCCGGGAATCCTTCGCGCGCTCAGGGGTGGGCAGGATACATCGCGCCGTAGTGAACAGACGGGGCGCCGCTTCAGCGGCGCCACCGCCGGATAACGCAGGAAGGGCGGGGGGTGTCTCCCGCTACGCCATCCCTTTTCCCTTAAGCCATTTACGCAGCCAGAAACGGTTGGGGCTGAGTGCGTCCAGCAGATCCTGCTCCAGCGGTAGCGCCTCGTCGTGGATTTGCCCGGCCAGCAGCTCGGCGCACAGCGGCGCGCTGCACAGACCCCGAGAGCCGAGGGCGGCCAGGATAAACAGATCCGGATGGTGCGGCGCGGCGGCGTTGGTCTCCGCGGGGACGCGCTGCTGCGGGCGAGGATGTGGATAGCGCGGCTGCAGCGCTGGGGCGTCCGGCAGCGCGCCGACCAGCGGCAGATGATCGCGTACGGCGCAGCGTATGCCGATCCGCGCCGCCGCGGCGCTGACGTCCACCTGCTGCGGCCACGTCGCCTGCGGCAGCGACGCGATCAGCCGCTGGCGGTTGTCCTGCTGCTCCTGCGGGCTGTACTCCCGATCGGTGCAGTTGCGTCGGTAGCTGGCGCCGAGGCAGTGAGTGCCGTAGTTCGGGCTGCAGGGGGTCAGATAGCCGTCATGGCACAGTACCTGGCGCAGCGGCGCCAGCGCCGGGGCGGTGGGAATATGGCTCACCTGGCCGCGCACCGGATAGAGCGGCAGCGCGTCGCTCTGGCTGAACTCGCCGGCGCGGGCGCCGCCGGCCAGCACGACGCAGCCGTGCAGGCGGGTCGAGCCGTCGGCCAGCCGCAGGCGCCAGCCCTCCGGCGCCGGCTGCAGCTGCCGAACCTCATGGTTAAAGTGCAGGGTGGCCCCCTGACGCTCCGCCAGCGCCAGGGCCTGGCGGGTCAGCTCAGCGGGATCCAGCCAGCCTCCGAGGGGATAGCAGACGCCGCCGACCGGCAGCGGCAGGCCGCAGCGCAGGCCGAGATCGGCGGCATCGCCCCCTTGCGCCAGCCACTCGGGCCAACCGGCGGCCAGCAGCTGCGCTATCTTTTTCTGGCTGGCGTCATCGTAACCCAGCTGGCTGACGCCGCACCATTGGTGGGGAAAGTCGACGCCTTGGGCCGCCAGCGCATCGTAGGTGCGCAGGGCGTAGGGAAAGGCGCGGGCGTAAAAGCGCTCCAGCGCATCGCCGCGGCCGTTAAGCAGGGGATAGAGCGCCCCCTGACGGTTGCCGGAGGCGCCCTGCGCCCCCTGCGGATCGGCGCAGTAGAGGGTGACGCGGCTGCCGCGCCGCTGCAGCGCCAGGGCGCACAGGGCGGCGGCGATGCCGCCGCCGATCAGCGCGACCTCGTCAGGGCGGCGGGCCGCCGGCCGGGCATACCAGGGCGCCCGCAGCGCATCGGGCGGCAGCGCCGTAGGGCGCCGTCCCGCCAGACACTCCCGCTTTTGCCCAAATCCTTTGACTTTACTGACCTCAAATCCGGCCTGGATCAGGCCGCGGCGCACAAATCCGGCGGCGGTAAAGGTGGCGAAGGTAGCGCCGGGCCGGGCTAGACGCAGCATGGCGTCGAAGAGCGCCTGGGTCCACATATCCGGGTTTTTCGCCGGCGCAAAGCCATCCAGAAACCAGGCGTCCACGTGCCCCCTGAGGCCGTCGGGCAGCTGCGGCAGCAGCGCGTTGACGTCGCCGAACCACAGATCCAGCGTGATGTGCGGCGCCGGGTGCAGACGGTGGCAGCCGGGCAGGGCGTCGGGCCATACGGCGTACAGCTGTTCGCTGAGTTCCGCCAGCTCTGGCCAGGCGGCGTGGGCGGCGCGCAGGTCGTCGCGGCA
Source organism: Edwardsiella sp. EA181011 (assembly GCF_000800725.1). Lineage (NCBI taxonomy): Bacteria > Pseudomonadati > Pseudomonadota > Gammaproteobacteria > Enterobacterales > Hafniaceae > Edwardsiella > Edwardsiella sp. EA181011. The sequence goes on from NZ_CP011364.1 coordinate 1,851,687, forward strand.
CAGCGGGTATTTTTCAAAGCTAATGAAGTGCAGACGCGGCGGTCCCTGGTCGGGATATGCCTGTCGGAAGGCACGATGGGCCTGCCACAGAGTGAGAAAGTTCAGCCCGGTGCCGAAGCCGGTTTCTGCGACGGTAAAGTCAGGGCGCCCGGGCTCAAACCAGCGCTGCGGCAGCCCGTTGCCCTGCAGGAAGACGTGGCGGGTTTCCGCCAGCCCGTCCTGATTGGAAAAGTAGACGTCGTCAAACTGCTGCGAAACAGGCGTACCCTGTTGATTCCAGCTCAGCGATGCACCCTGTATCGATGTATGGTTCACGTTTTTTTACCGCTAAATCAGCCAGTGGACGATTTTAACGGTCTGTGCCCGGGGCGGCAAATTTAGCGCTATCTGGTTTTACCAGCGCTGATCGGACTTGCCTCGGCGTACAGGTGTACGCTAAAGTGCGTTGCAAATCCCGAATGACAAAAATTTTTTCAAGAGGTAATAGATGAAACGTGCAGTGATTACTGGCTTGGGTATTGTTTCCAGTATCGGTAACAACCAGCAGGAGGTGCTGGCGTCTCTGAAAGAAGGGCGTTCGGGGATCACCTTTGCGCCTGAGCTGCAGGAGGCCGGCATGCGTAGCCAGGTCTGGGGCAACATCAAGCTGGATACCGCCGGCATGATCGACCGCAAGGTGATGCGTTTTATGAGCGATGCGTCGATCTATGCCTACCTGTCGATGCAGGAAGCGATCAAGGACTCCGGTCTGAGCGAGGATATGGTTTCCAACAACCGTACCGGTCTGATCGTGGGCTCCGGCGGCGGTTCCCCGCGTAACCAGGTTGCCGGCGCTGACGGTATGCGCGCCCGCGGTATCCGCGGCGTGGGGCCGTATATGGTGACCAAGGCCATGGCCTCCGGTGTCTCCGCCTGTCTGGCCACGCCGTTTAAAATTCGCGGGGTTAACTACTCCATCAGCTCCGCCTGCGCCACCTCGGCTCACTGCATCGGCAATGCCGTTGAGATGATCCAGCTGGGCAAGCAGGACGTGGTCTTTGCCGGCGGTGGTGAAGAGATGTGCTGGGAGCTGGCCTGCGAGTTCGACGCGATGGGCGCGCTCTCTACCCATTACAACGATGCGCCGGAAAAAGCGTCCCGGACCTATGACGCCAAGCGCGACGGCTTTGTCATCTCCGGCGGCGGCGGCATCGTGGTCGTGGAAGAGCTGGAGCACGCGCTGGCGCGCGGCGCGCACATTTACGCCGAGATCGTCGGCTACGGTGCTACCTCCGATGGCTATGACATGGTTGCGCCATCGGGCGAAGGCGCGGCGCGCTGCATGCAGATGGCGATGCAGGGGCTGGATAAGCCGGTGGATTACCTGAACGTACACGGCACCTCCACCATGGTGGGCGACGTGAAAGAGCTGGGCGCTATCCGTGAGGTCTTTGGCGACCATACGCCGGCTATCTCTTCTACCAAGGCGATGACCGGTCATGCGCTGGGCGCCGCGGGGGTTCACGAAGCCATTTACACCCTGCTGATGCTGGAGCACGGCTTTATCGCGCCGAGCATCAACATTGAAGAGCTGGATGAGCAGGCCGCCGGGATGGATATCGTTACCGCCACCACCGAGCGCGATCTGGATGTGGTGATGTCCAACAGCTTCGGCTTTGGCGGCACCAATGCGACGCTGGTGATGCGCAAGCATAAGTAAGCGTATCGGCCAATCCTACCCGCGATGGCGGGTAGCGTAATGATGTCTCCCCCTTGTCGGCCGCGTTGTCGGCAAGGGGGTTTTCTTTTCAACTCCTCTGCTTCTGCTTCTGCTTCTGCTTCTGCTTCTGCTTCTGCGTTTGTCTCTCTTTTTATGGCTAGCCACACGGTGAGGGATTGATCCCGAGGGGAAAATACGGTTTAGCTGTTTATGTCATTTTGTGCGCCAAACCGCGTTTTTTATGCCTGGTATCCGGCGTCGGGATAGGTACACTCATAACCACGGCGCGATGACGCCGGCGTCATCACCCAAAGGAAAAACTATGGGACAGCTCAACCATTACGCTATTGCCTATCAACAAATCCGGGCGCTGATCCGTTATCCGGAGTCGCTGTATCAGTTTTTGGCCCGCCAGTGCACCCACCACGATCGGGCGCTGGATCTGGGCTGTGGCAGCGGTTTCTCGACCGCCCGCCTGCAGACCTATTTCTCTCAGGTTATCGGCTGCGATCGCGATGAGACGCTGGTCGCCCAGGCGCGGGAGAACTACCCCCAGCTCAATTTTAGCGTCGAGTCCGCCGAGCGCTATGTCCCGCCGCAGCCGGTCGATCTGTTGACCTGCGCCACGGCGTTTTACTGGATGGATCGTCCGCTGATGCTCTCGCGGATGCCGCAGCTGCTGCTGCCGGGCGGGGTCTTCTGCGCCTACCGCTACGAGTTTCCGCTTGTGTACGGTCCGCTGCGCGACGTGGTGGAGTATGAGCTGGCGACGCGCTGGGCGCCGTTTCGCGATCGGCGTCTGGTGGACTATGACGATACGCTGGAGCTGATGCAGATCCAGCCGCAGCTACAGCACAGTCAGCGCCATCTGTTTCCCAATATTCTGACCCTGAGCGTGGCGCAGCTGGCGACCTTTTTCCTGTCGACCAGCTATGTCACCCGCTATATGGAGGAGCGGGGCGGGCCGGAGTACGCTAAGCGACTGATGGCGCTGCTGTCGGCGGGGGGAGAGCGCGATGTGCGGGTGAACTTTGACGTGACGGCGTTCGTCTGTCGCCTGCGTCGCTAGTTTGCCGCACCGATGACAAAGACGCCCCGGCGGTGAGGCCGGAGCGTCTGGGCTGTCTTTACGCGGTGGGCTTAGGCTTTCGGCGCCGCTTTTTTGTGATGGGTCTTCTTGGCGGCCTGCGCTTTCTGCGCTACGGCCGCTTTCTTGTGGTGAACCTTCTTGGCGGCCTGCGCCTTCTGCTCTACGGCCGCTTTCTTGTGGTGAACCTTCTTGGCGGCCTGCGCCTTCTGCTCTACGGCCGCTTTCTTGTGGTGAACCTTCTTGGCGGCCTGCGCCTTCTGCTCTACGGCCGCTTTCTTGTGGTGAACCTTCTTGGCGGCCTGCGCCTTCTGCTCGACGGCCGCTTTCTTGTGATGAACCTTCTTGGCGGCCTGTGCCTTCTGCTCTACGGCCGCTTTCTTGTGGTGTGCTTTTTTCGCTGACTGGGCTTTCTGCTCGGTCGTGGCTTTTTTATGGTGCTTTTTGGTGCCGTGATGTTTTACGGCGCCCGCCTCTTTGGCCGCCGGGGCGGCGCTGTGGGCTGCTGGGGCTGCGGCAGGCGCCGCGGTCTGTTCGGCGGCAAATGCGGCGGAAGAGAGACCCATCGCAGCAGCGACAACCAGAGCTAATACTTTATTCATTTTTCCTGTCCTCAAAATTTGCCGTTTGGTAAGCCCCCACTGGAGCCGTTGAGGATATGTTAGGCAGCGGCGCGACGATTGTCCGTGTGTGTTTGGTGTCGGTAAGTAACCGTATGTACAACGGCGGTGAACCGCCTTCTGTCCGCGCTCAGCGCGGCGTTTGCGCCGCCAGCCAGTGGGCCAGCAGCGCCAGAATGTACAGCTTTTCTCCGCCGCTCAGCGCGCGGCCGCGCGGAATATGGTGCCATTTTTCCAGGCAGCTGCGGCAGCAGGTGGCGGTGGCGTGCTGCGCCACAAAGACCGGGTGTCCGCGCATGGGCGTCTGCCTGCCATCGTAGGAGATGCGGGCCGGGGCCAGCCGCGTATCGATAAAGTCCCGGGCATGGTTTAGAACCTGCGGCCATCCCTTCGTTTGCAGGTAGTGCCACTCGGCGTCGCTGAGCTGAAAACGGCGCCGGAAAGGGGAGCGTTGCAATCGCCGCCAAACGGCGCTGGAGAGAGGTAACATGCCGGGCTGAGTCCTGTTGCTGAATGCGGGAGCGGTGCATAACCAAGATAGATGGTCGGTAGGGCGGCAGCGGGGTGTCCCCGTCGTCCTTACCGGGAAAGGTCAATACCATGCCCCTTTTGGCTGCGGATGACAATCCGTGCTATCCCCCGGCGGCTGCCCGGGATGATGATTGTGAAATAGCGCCGGAACGGTAAGATAACCGTGGGTGACAAAGGGAGCGGATCGCGTGCAGCATAGTCGGGCGGCAAAGTTTTTTTAGCGCTGGTGTGCCTGCTGGTGGCGGTGTGTACCGCCCAGCGGATAGCCGGGCTACAGCCGCTGGGCGCCCCGCCGTCGCTCTCGGCCCAGAGCATGGCTGCGCCCGGAGCGGAGGATAACGACGCCCCGTCCGCGCACTGTGCCCTGCGGGCCAAAATGCTGCTGTCCGCGCCGCCGCTGGAGCACCTGGGGGCTGTTCCGTGGGCTTTCCTGGCGCTGCTGCTTTGCCCGCTATGCCCGCCCGCCCGTTTTTTTACCGCGCCGCCCCCGGCGCTCTCCCCGCCTCAGCGGCGTTTACACTTACGCCTGTGTATCTTCCACGAATAACGCCAGACCGGTTTGTTGGGTCCTGGTCTAGGCTTATTTATGGAGAAAAACGATGGCTTTTATTTTTCGGGCGCTGGCGTTCTGCCTGTGCCTCTGGCTGCCCGGCGTATGGGCGGCCGACAGCGGCTGGCTGAGCGGTGATGGCAACGGCCATGCACAGGTTCGCTTCAGCGCCGCGCGTCAGGCATCGGATCGCGTGGATCTGGTGGTGCAGGTGGCGCTGGCTCCGGGCTGGAAAACCTACTGGCGCTCCCCGGGCGAGGGGGGCGTCGCGCCGGAGATCCGCTGGCGCACTGCGCTGGACGGGGTGGACTGGCGCTGGCCGGTTCCGCAGCGTTTTGACGTTGCCGGCCTCTCGGCGCAGGGCTACCTGCAGAATGTTATCTTCCCTATCCGCTTACGTACGAACGCCCCGCGCTTACAGGGGGTACTGACGCTGCCGGTCTGCAGTACGGTGTGCGTGCTGAGTGATTACGCCTTCGATCTGGATTTGGCGGCCGCGCCGCCGGTGGATTTTCGCCATACGCTGGCGCGGGCAGAGGGCGCGCTACCGCTGACTAGCGGGGTCGTCACTCAGGTGGCGGCGGCCTATGTGCCGGGGGAATTGACCCTGCGCGCCGCGCGACCCGGCGGCTGGCGTTTACCAGCGCTGTTCGTGGATGCGCCGGAGGGGGCCGACTTTGCCGCGCCGCGCCTGTGGCAGGAGGGGGACTGGCTGTATGCCCGGGTTGCGGTGAGCGATGGCTGGCAGGGGAAGGCTCCTGACTTGCGCGGTACGCCGCTGAACCTGCTGCTCAGCGATGATGGCGTTGCGCGTCAGCTGTCGGTGACGCCGATCACTGGCAGCGTGGCTCCGCCCCGCGGGGAGTCCACGCTAACGCTGTTCGGTGCACTGGCGCTGGCGTTGGCCGGGGGGCTCATCCTGAATCTGATGCCCTGCGTACTGCCGGTATTGGCGATGAAACTGGGGAGCGTATTGCATGTCCCGGCCGCCGATGTTCGGGGGCTGCGCCGCCAGTTTCTGCTGTCCGCCGCAGGGATAATCAGCGCTTTTGCGCTATTGGCGGCGTTGATGAGCGGGCTACGCTTGAGCCAGCAGGCCGTCGGCTGGGGAATTCAGTTTCAAAGCCCCTGGTTTCTCGCGCTGATGATGCTGGTCACCCTGCTGTTTGCCGCCAATCTCTTCGGCTTTTTCACCATTACGCTCTCCAGCCCGCTGATGACCCGCCTGGCGGGGCGCTCCGTCGGCCATTTCTGGCAAGGCATACTGGCGACCCTATTGGCGACGCCGTGCTCTGCGCCGTTTATGGGAACGGCGCTGGCCTTTGCTCTGGCGGCCCCGCTGGCCCAGCTGTGGCTGGTCTTTTTGGCGTTGGGGGTCGGAATGAGCGTGCCCTGGCTGGCCGTCGCCATGTGGCCGGGCGTCGCGCGGCGTCTTCCCCGCCCCGGGCGCTGGATGTTACACCTGCGTCTGTTCCTGGGCCTGCTCATGCTGGCGTCTGCGCTGTGGCTGCTGTCGCTGCTCGCGGTGCACATCGGCTGGCCCCGCGTAACCTGGCTGATGGCGCTGGTGGCGCTTTCATTGCTCGGGCTGGCCCTGTGGCGCTATGGCCGGCGGGGATTTATCGCCGCACTGGCGGCCGGGGCCATGCTGGTCTGGGTTCCCGGCGTGATGTATTGGGGCAGTGCGCTGACGCCGCTGCAGGATAGCGTGGTCTGGCAACCCCTTAGCGAGCCGGCATTGAGGCAGGCGCTGGCGCAGCGTAAGCGGGTCTTTGTCGATGTGACGGCCGATTGGTGTGTGACCTGTAAAGCAAATAAAATCAATGTATTACTGCGAGATGATGTCCAGCGGGCCCTGCGTGCTGACGATGTGGTCGCGCTGCGCGGGGACTGGACATTGCCCTCGGCATCGCTGGAGGCGTTTATGCGCCAGCGCGGCGCCGTGGCCATTCCCTTTAATCAAATCTATGGTCCGGCGCTGCCGCAGGGCATCACGCTTTCCCCTCTACTCGATCGCCAGTCGCTGCTGGATCAGCTGGCGGCGGCCAAGGAGTAACCGATGACAATGATCAAGAGTGTCCGCTATTTTACCGTCGTGGCCGTGCTCCTGCTGGCGACGCTGGCGTCAATACGCGCCCCGGCGGCGTCACAGGGACAGGATCTGCTGTTCCATAACCCGGCAACGCCGCGCCTGGGAGCGGCGGATGCCAAGCTGACGCTGGTGGTGTTTACGGATTACAACTGCCCTTACTGTAAACGCCTAGACCCGTTGCTGGAGCAGATAGTCAGCCGCTACCCCCAGGTGGCGGTGGCGATTAAAATTCTGCCGTTCAAAGGCGAGAGCGCACACCGCGCCGCGCAGCTGGCGTTGACGCTATGGCGCCAACAGCCCGAACGCTTTTTGGCGCTGCACCGAACGCTGATGTCCAAGCGGGGTTACCATTCGGCGGGCTCCCTGCAGGAGGCATTGCAGCGGAGCGGTAACGGGTCGCTACAGCCGGACGGGCCGGGGAGTATTCAGGAGCTGCGCGACACGCTGATGCTGGCGCAGGCATTGGGGGTTGAGGGCACCCCTACGATGATTATCGGGAATCAGCTGATCCCCGGTGCGCTGGAGTATGAGCAGCTGGAGCAGGCGGTTCAGGCCGCGCTGGCACAGCAGCCATGAGCCGCCTGCGTCGTGCGCTACGTCAGGTATTATGGCTGGCGGTACTGCTGGCTGTCTCTGCCGGGGTAATGGATTATCTGCGGCAGCCCCGCCTGCCCCCGAATCTGCCGGAGACCCTCCACACCCTGGAGGGGCGCCCGCTCTCTCTGACGGCGCTGAGCGCGGAGCGGCCGCTATTGATTTACGTCTGGGCCAGTTGGTGCAGCATTTGCCGTGTGACCAGCCCCACGGTCGACGGCCTGGCCTCGCGGGGGGAGAATGTGGTGACGGTGGCGCTGCGCTCCGGCGACGATGCCAGCCTGACGCAGGCGCTGGCTCGGCGTGGCCTGCGCTTCCCGGTGGTGAATGACGCGAAGGGGGCGCTGGCCGCCTCCTGGCAGATAGGCGTTACGCCAACGTTTATTATCCTCTACCGGGGGCGCGTCACTGGCGTCACCACGGGCTGGAGCAGTTATCCTGGCCTGTGGCTGCGATTACATTGGCCGCGCTGGTTTGGCTAGACGAGGGCGCCCGCTGCCGGGCGCCTGTTTTTTGCCGCTGTCCCCAAGGTTGCGCTGCGGCTGTGGTTAGGTATCACGTCCATTTGGTGGCAGAATAATTCGTCCTGAACCGATTGCCTATGCCGCAGGGGAGAACAGATGAAAATTGTGGTTGATGAGAATATGCCGTACGCCGAGGCGCTGTTTGGCCGACTGGGTGAGGTCCAGGCCGTGCGGGGCCGCCCGCTGCCCGAGAGCGCGCTGGCCGGGGCCGACGCGCTGATGGTGCGTTCGGTGACCGCGGTCAATCAGGCCCTGCTGGCGGGGCATCGCGTTCGCTTTGTCGGCACCGCCACCGCCGGCACCGATCATGTGGATACGGCCTGGCTGGCGCAGGCCGGTATCGGCTTTTCCGCCGCCCCCGGCTGTAACGCCATTGCCGTGGTGGAGTATGTCTTTTCTGCCCTGATGCTGCTGGCGGAGCGAGACGGCTTTGCGCTGCGCGATAAGACCGTGGGGATCGTCGGGGTCGGCAACGTGGGCAGCCGGCTGCAGCGCCGCCTCGCCGCGCTGGGGATCCGCACCCTGCTGTGCGATCCGCCGCGCGCCGATCGCGGTGACGACGAGGTCTTTCACAGTCTGGCGGATCTGCAGCGCGAGGCGGATATCATTACTTTCCACACGCCGCTGAACAAGGGCGGTCCCTATCGAACGCTGCACCTGGCCGATGCGGACTTTCTGCGCGGGCTGCCGCCGGGGCGGATCCTGATTAACGCTGGGCGCGGCGCCGTCGTCGACAATGCGGCGCTGCTGCAGGCGCTGGAGGCGGGGCAGGATCTGCGAGTGGTGCTGGATGTCTGGGAGCCGGAGCCGATGCTGCCGCTGCCGCTGTTGGCCCGGGTGGATATCGCGACGCCACACATCGCCGGATACAGCCTGGAGGGGAAAGCGCGTGGTACCACCCAGGTGTTTGAGGCTTTTAGCGCCTTCTTGGGGCAGCCGCAGTCGGTGGCGCTGGCCTCTCTGCTGCCGCCGCCGTCGGTCGCCAGCGTGCGCGTTCACGGTCAGCCCGATCAGGCGATGCTCAAACGTCTGATGCATCTGGTGTATGATGTGCGCCGTGATGATGCGCCGCTGCGCCGCGTCGCCGCGCAGGAGGGCGAATTCGATCGCCTGCGTAAACACTATCCGGCGCGCCGCGAGTGGTCATCGCTGCAGGTACTGTGCGACGATAGCGCCAGCGCCTCGCTGCTGGCGGCGCTGGGCTTTGACGCCCGCGTCGCCTGAGCAGACAATTGATGCTTATCGCCAGTGCGCCCGGGCGGCGGACTGGCGATTTTTGATGGGCCATTGACAGGGACGGCGGCGTAATCCGTCGTCCGGGAGAGGATGAGAATGAGCGAAGGCTGGAATATTGCCGTATTGGGGGCAACCGGCGCCGTCGGTGAAGCGTTGCTGGAGCAGATGCAGCAGCGCGATCTTCCGCTGGGGGAGATCTATCTGCTGGCCAGCGAGCGCAGCGCCGGGGAGAGCGTGCGCGTCGGCGGGCGTCAGGTGACGGTGCAGGATGCGGCTACCTTTGACTGGGCCCAGGCCCAGCTGGCGTTTTTTGTCGCCGGACGCGAGGCCTCGCTGCGCTACGCCGAGGACGCCGGCAACGCCGGCTGTCTGGTGATCGACAGCAGCGATGCCTTTGCGCTGGAGGCGGACGTGCCGCTGGTGGTTCCGGGGGTCAATCCCCATGCGCTGGCGGAGTACCGTAACCGCAATATCGTGGCGGTGGCCGACAGCCTGACCAGCCAGCTGCTGACGGCGATCCATCCGCTCAGCGCTGAGATCGGCCTGGCGCGCATTGGCGTAACCTGTCTGCTCTCCGCCTCGGCCTACGGTAAGGCGGCGGTGGATGAGCTGGCCGGACAGAGCGCGCGCCTGCTCAACGGCATGCCGTTCGAGCCGGGCCTGTTCCAGAAGCAGCTGGCGTTTAATCTGCTGCCGCTGCTGGCGGATCCTCAGGGCAGCGTGGCCGAAGAGCGCCGTCTGGTGGATCAGGTACGCAAGGTGCTGCAGGAGCCCGGGCTGCCGCTGACGGTCAGCTGTATCCAGTCGCCGGTGTTCTACGGCCATGCCCAGAGCGTACATCTGGAGACCCTGCGCCCGCTCAGCGTCGAGGAGGCGCGGGAGCGGCTGACGCAGTCGGACGATATCCGCCTGAGCGAGGAGGATGACTACCCGACCCAGGTCGGCGACGCCTCGGGCAATCCGCATCTGAGCATCGGCTGCGTACGCAATGACTACGGCATGCCGGAGGCCCTGCAGTTCTGGTCGGTGGCGGACAATGTTCGCTTCGGCGGGGCGCTGATGGCGCTGGAGGTGGCGGAGCGCCTGATGCAGGAGTATCTCTACTGATGTCGCAGCAACCGTTGACCGAGCAGATACCGCGCCCGGAATATACTCTAGCACTGGGGATCGAGTACGACGGCAGCCGCTACGCCGGCTGGCAGCGCCAGCGGGAAGTCGATAGCGTCCAGGCGCGCCTGGAGGCGGCGCTGTCGCGCGTCGCCAGCGAGCCGGTGACGGTGTTCTGCGCCGGGCGTACCGACGCCGGGGTCCACGCCACCGGTCAGGTGGTGCACTTCACCACCCATGCCCTGCGCCAGGAGGGCGCCTGGACCATGGGCGTCAACGCCCATCTGCCCAAGGATGTCGCGGTACGCTGGGTTAAGGATGTCAGCCCCGATTTTCACGCGCGCTTCAGCGCGACGGCGCGCCGCTATCGCTACGTCATCTATAATCATCGCTATCGCCCGGCGGTGCTGCAGAGCGGGGTGACGCACTGCTATCTGCCGCTGGACGCCGAGCGCATGGCGCGCGCCGGGCAGGCGCTGCTGGGGGAGAACGATTTCAGCGCCTTTCGCGCCGCCCAGTGCCAGTCGCGTACCCCGTGGCGCAATGTCTCCCACCTGAGGGTCAACCGCTACGGTCCCTACGTGGTGGTCGATATTAAGGCCAATGCTTTTGTGCATCATATGGTGCGTAATATCGTCGGCAGCCTGCTGGAGGTGGGGTACGGCAACCAGCCGGAAAGCTGGATCGCCGAGTTGCTGGCGGGGCGGGATCGCACCCTGGCGGCGGCGACCGCCAAGGCGGCCGGGCTGTATCTGGTCGCCGTGGACTACCCGGCGCAATTTGCACTACCACAGCCGCCGATGGGGCCGCTGTTTCTACCCGATTGATAACCGGAGCCGTGATGGAATACCTACAGTGGATGGTTGATTTTATTCTGCATATTGATGTGCACCTGGCGCAGCTGGTCGCACAGTATGGCGTGTGGATTTACGGCATACTCTTTTTGATCCTGTTCTGCGAAACCGGCCTGGTCGTGACGCCGTTCCTGCCCGGTGATTCGCTGCTGTTCGTCGCCGGCGCGCTGGCGTCGCTGCCGAGCAACGATCTGAACGTGCACCTGATGGTGCTGCTGATGGTGATCGCCGCCATCGTGGGCGATGCGCTGAACTACACCATCGGCCGCCTGTTCGGCGAGCGGCTGTTCAGTAACCCTCGCTCGCGCGTGTTCCGCCGCAGCTATCTGGATAAAACCCATGCGTTTTATGAGCGCCACGGCGGAAAGACGATTATCCTGGCTCGCTTTGTGCCGATCGTGCGCACCTTCGCGCCGTTCGTCGCCGGAATGGGGCATATGTCCTACCGTCACTTCGCCGCCTATAACGTGATCGGGGCCCTGCTGTGGGTACTGCTGTTTACCTATGCTGGCTACCTGTTCGGCAATGTGCCGGTGGTGCAGGAGAACCTGAAGCTGCTGATCGTGGCGATCATCGTGGTCTCCATCCTGCCCGGGGTGATCGAAATTTGGCGCCATCGGCGTCAGGCGCGGCGGAATAAGGTCACAAAATAACCGCGTTGCGCTCACCTAAAGTGGGTAAAAAATGTAAACTCTGCACGGTTCGACCAGTTTTTTATCCACACGGTCGAACCGTTGTGGTTTAATGAACGGCATTTATGGTCTGTTCCTGCCAGTCAAAAAAAGCGGCCCGTCGCCTGGAGAAAGGGGAGACATGGGCTAAAATCGGGCTCAGCGTTGGCTGGGTCTTTGCATTTGGTTCCTTGGCAGGGGCAGAGGACTGGCATTCCGCCAGGTTCAAACAGAAAGGTCATCGATGAGCTGGATTGAACGCATTCTTAACAAGAGCAATATCTCTCAAACCCGTAAGGCAAGCATCCCGGAGGGCGTCTGGACCAAGTGTGACAGCTGTGGTCAGGTGCTCTACCGCGCCGAGCTGGAGCGTAATCTGGAGGTCTGCCCCAAGTGCGACCACCACATGCGTATGACGGCGCGCATGCGTCTGAATACGCTGCTGGATGACGGCAGCCACGTCGAACTGGGCAGCGAGCTGGAGCCGAAGGATATCCTGAAGTTCAAAGACTCCAAAAAGTATAAGGATCGCCTGGCCGCCGCTCAGAAAGAGACCGACGAAAAAGATGCGCTGGTGGTGATGAAAGGTACCCTGCACGGGATGCCGGTGGTGGCCGCCTCGTTTGAGTTTTCCTTTATGGGCGGCTCCATGGCCTCCGTGGTCGGCTCACGCTTTGTTCGCGCCGTTGAACAGGCTCTGGAGGATAACTGCGCCCTGATCTGCTTCTCCGCCAGCGGCGGCGCCCGGATGCAGGAGGCGCTGATGTCGCTGATGCAGATGGCGAAGACCAGCGCGGCGCTGGCCAAGATGCGTGAGCGCGGTTTGCCCTATATCTCCGTGCTGACCGATCCGACCATGGGCGGCGTCTCCGCCAGTCTGGCCATGCTGGGCGATATCAATATCGCCGAGCCGAAGGCGCTGATCGGCTTCGCCGGCCCGCGCGTCATTGAACAGACGGTGCGGGAGAAGCTGCCGGCGGGCTTCCAGCGCAGTGAGTTTCTGCTGGAGAAAGGGGCTATCGATATGATCGTACGCCGTCCGGCGATGCGCGATAAGCTGGCCTGTCTGGTGGCCAAGATGACTGGCCGTCCGGATCCGCTGGGCGACGGTACCCAACAGGCTGCTGACGCGGAAAGCAGCGCACAGGCGTAATATTTACGTCTGTGTTTCCGGCGCGCCGCACAGGCCGCCGATGCGGCGTATGGCGTATTCCATACGTCGCACCTCTTCGGTAACCGGCGCCCCTCTGGGGCCGGCTATACACGCCACAATCGGTTTTATTACGGGACGTAAAACAGCATGAATACGCTTCCTACGCCATTGGCAACCTCTCCACTCTCCACCTGGCTTGACTACCTTGAGCAGCTGCACAGTAAGACCATCGATCTCGGTCTGGACCGCGTGCGCCGCGTCGCGCAGCGCCTGGGCTTGCTGACGCCGGCCCCGGTGGTGTATACCGTCGCGGGAACGAACGGGAAAGGGACGACCTGCCGCACGCTGGAGGCGATCCTGATGGCGGCGGGCTATCGGGTTGGGGTATACGGTTCGCCGCACCTGCTGCACTATCGTGAGCGGGTGCGCATCCAGCACCGCGAGCTGGACGATGCGGCGCACGCCGCCGCCTTCGCCGCCGTTGAGGCGGGGCGCGACGGCGTATCGCTGACCTATTTCGAATTCGGCACGCTGGCCGCGCTGTACCTGTTTAAGAAGGCGGCGCTGGATGCGGTGATCCTGGAGGTCGGCCTCGGTGGCCGCCTGGATGCGACCAACATCGTGGATCCCAGCGTCGCGGTGGTGACCAGCATCGCGCTGGATCACACCGACTGGCTGGGCGATACCCGCGAGAGCATCGGCCGTGAGAAGGCCGGTATCTTCCGCGGCGCGGCGCCGGCGGTGGTCGGCGAACCCGATATGCCGGATTCGATTGGCGCGGCCGCGCAGGCGTGTGGCGCTCATCTGCTGCGACGCGGCGCGGACTGGGATTTCAGCGTGGAGGCTCAGGGGTGGCGCTGGCACGATGCCACGCGCCATGTTGAGGGGCTGCCGCTGCCTCAGGTGCCGCTGGCCAACGCGGCGACGGCGCTGGCGGCGCTCAGTTATGGGCCGCTGCCGGTCGATGATGCAGCGATCCGCCAGGGGCTGCGCGATGCGGTGCTGCCGGGGCGCTTTCAGCAGCTGTCGGAGGCGCCGCGCCTGATCCTGGACGTCGCGCACAATCCTCACGCGGCGGCCTATCTGGCCCAGCGGCTGCGCGCGCGGCCGCAGCGCGGCCGCCTGCGTATGGTGATCGGCATGCTCTCGGACAAGGATATCGCCGGTACGCTGGCCTGCCTGACGCCGCTGGTTGACCAGTGGTACTGTGCGCCGCTGGAGGGACCGCGCGGTGCGGCGGTCTCGGCGTTAACGGCGCATCTGTCCGCCGCCGCCCAGGCGTTCGACGGGGTTGAACAGGCCTGGCGTCAGGCGATGGCCGATGCGGCCGCCGACGACACGGTGGTGGTCTGCGGTTCCTTCCATACGGTTGCTCACGTGATGGCAGCCCTCGCGTCAGGAGAGACGGGTGGCAAGTAAGTTTCAGAACCGATTGGTCGGTACGGTGATCCTGGTGGCGCTGGGGGTGATCATTCTGCCCGGTCTGCTGGATGGCCAGAAAAAGCATTATCAGGATGAGTTTGCCGCGATCCCGCTGGTGCCGCGTCCGGGAGAGGACGATCCGACGGATGCCATTCCGCCGGTAACGCAGCCGCTGGGGGAAACGCCGCTGCCTAGCGCCAGCGCGACCGGTGCTGCGACGCCCCCTGCGCCCGCGCCTGCGGTGGCCCCGACGCCTACCCGCGGCGAGGGCGAGCTGGTAGAGCTGAAGCCGGTCGAGAGCCGGGCGCCGGAGCCCGCGCCGCAGCGTACGGCCCCGCCGCCGATCAGCGCACCGGCGCCGCAGGAGAGCAGGCCGAAGGCCAGCGAGCCGCCGACGCGGGTCGCGGAGAGCCGTCCCAAGGCCGCCGAGCCGGCGAAGAGCGTGACGCCGGCGCCAGAAAGCCGTCCGACGCCGCCGCCCGCGCCCGTCGCCAAGAGCGACGCCAGCGAGAAAGCGCCGGTCGGTCAGGCCTATGTGGTGCAGCTCGGTGCGCTGCGTAACGCGGGCAAGGTGAATGAGATCATCGCCAAGCTGCGTCTGTCCGGCTATCGAGTCTATAGCGTACCGGCGACGCCGGTGCAGGGCGAGATCAACCGGCTGTTCGTGGGCCCGGAGGCGTCGCGCGCCAAGCTGCAGTCGGCGCTGCCGGAGCTGAACAGCCTGAGCGGGCTGAATGGGCAGATCCGTAATTACAGCGTGCGCTAAGCCGCGCTTAACGGCGTTCGACGGCGCTGTTCGCGGCGGCGGACAGCGCCATTTTTTTGGTGAAAACGGGCGCAGGACGCGGCAGATTTATTTATGCCGTGCGGCGGAAATCTGCTACGCAAACGTTTTCTTTTTCTGTTAGAATGCGCCGCGGGCGACATTTGCGGCAGTTCATGCGTTGGAATTGTCATGGTTTGGATTGATTGGGTCATTATTGGCATCGTCGGATTTTCTGCACTGGTCAGCTTAATCCGGGGCTTTGTGCGCGAGGCGCTGTCGCTGGTTACCTGGGGAGCGGCGTTCTTTGTCGCCAGCCATTTTTACCCCTATCTGGCCGCCTTCTTTACCCGCTTTGAGGATCCGCTGGTGCGTAACGGCATTGCGATAGCGGTGCTGTTCGTCGCGACCCTGATCGTCGGCGCCATCGTCAACTATGTGATCGGCTCCCTGGTGGAGCGTACCGGGCTGGGCGGAACGGATCGGGTGCTGGGCATCTGCTTTGGCGCCATACGCGGTATCCTGATCGTCGCCGCGCTGCTGTTCTTTATGGACACCTTCACGGCGATGGCGCAAAGCGAGGAGTGGAAGCAGTCCCGGCTGATCCCGCAGTTTAGCCCTATCATCAGGTGGTCATTTGACTATCTGCAAAGCACGTCGAGTTTCTTGCCGGAGCACATGCCGTCGCTGCCGCTCCGGTAACGCTGATGAGGAAATGACAACATGTGCGGTATTGTCGGTATCGCCGGTTTTACACCGGTCAACCAGTCTATCTATGATGCTCTGACGGTGCTGCAGCACCGCGGCCAGGACGCCGCCGGCATCGTCACCATCGATGATAACCATGCCTTCCGCCTGCGCAAGGCCAATGGACTGGTCAGTGATGTGTTTGAGGCGCGCCATATGCAGCGCCTGCAGGGAAATATGGGGATAGGGCATGTGCGCTATCCCACCGCCGGAAGCTCCAGCGCATCGGAGGCTCAGCCGTTCTATGTTAACTCCCCCTTTGGCATCACTCTGGCGCACAACGGCAATCTGACCAACGCCCATCAGCTGAAGCAGCAGCTGTTTGAGCATGCCCGCCGCCATGTCAATACTACCTCAGACTCCGAGATCCTGCTGAACATCTTCGCCTACGAGCTGGATCGCTACGATCACTATCCGCTGAGCGAAGAGAACATCTTCGCCGCCGTCGCGGCGACCCATCGCCAAATCCGCGGGGCCTATGCCTGCGTGGCGATGATCATCGGCCATGGCATGGTGGCGTTCCGCGACCCGAACGGTATCCGGCCGCTGGTGATCGGCAAGCGAACCCTGGAGGATGGCCGTACCGAATACATGGTCGCCTCGGAGAGCGTGGCGCTGGATACGCTGGGGTTTGACTTTATCCGCGACGTGGCGCCGGGCGAGGCGATCTACGTTAATCTGCAGGGGCAGCTGTTTACCCGCCAGTGTGCCCAGGAGCCGAAGAGCCATCCCTGCCTGTTCGAGTATGTCTATTTTGCCCGCCCGGACTCGTTTATCGACAAGATCTCCGTGTATAGCGCCCGGGTGCGGATGGGGCAGAAGCTAGGCGAGAAGATCGCCCGCGAGTGGGAGGATCTGGATATCGACGTGGTGATTCCGATCCCGGAGACCTCCTGCGATATCGCGCTGCAGATCGCCCGCATTCTGGATAAGCCCTATCGCCAGGGGTTCGTCAAAAACCGCTATGTGGGACGCACCTTTATCATGCCGGGGCAGCAGCTGCGCCGCCAGTCGGTGCGCCGTAAGCTGAACGCTAACCGCGCCGAGTTCCGCGATAAGAACGTGCTGCTGGTGGATGACTCCATCGTGCGCGGCACCACCTCGGAGCAGATCATCGAGATGGCGCGTGAGGCGGGCGCCCGCCGGGTTTACCTGGCCTCCGCCGCGCCGGAGATCCGTTTTCCCAACGTCTATGGCATCGACATGCCGAGCGCGACCGAGCTTATCGCCCACGGGCGCGAAGTCGAGGAGATCCGCCAGCTGATCGGTGCCGATGGGCTGATTTTTCAGGATCTGACGGATCTGATTGAGGCGGTGCGTGAGGATAATCCGGATATCGAGCAGTTCGAGTGCTCGGTGTTTAACGGGGTGTACATCACGCACGACGTGGATCAGGCCTACCTGGACTACCTGCAGTCGCTGCGCGGGGATGATACCAAGGCGCTGAACCATCAGCAGCAGGCGGAAGATCTCGCGCTGTATAACGAGGGGTAGGGGCGCGCCCCGCGCTCTGCCGACGGGTCGCGTATGCGGCCCGTTTTTACTTGCGCACCCGCCCGCCTTGCGGCAAAGTCTGCTGCAGCAGAGCGTTGAATAAGGATAAGTGACGGGCGATGAAACGACTGATTATCGGTATCTCCGGCGCCAGCGGCGCGATCTACGGGGTCCGCCTGCTGCAGGCGCTACGGGCGCTGCCGGCGGTAGAGACCCACCTGGTGATGAGTCAGGCGGCGCGCCAGACCCTGGCTCTGGAGACGGATCTTTCGCTCAGGGAGGTGCAGGCGCTGGCGGATGTGGTACACGATGCGCGGGATATCGCCGCCTCGCTCTCCTCTGGCTCGTTTAAAACCGCCGGGATGGTGATTTTGCCCTGCTCGATCAAAACGCTCTCGGCGATTGTGCACGGCTACAGCGATACCCTGCTGGTGCGCGCCGCCGACGTGGTGCTGAAGGAGCGGCGTCCGCTGGTGCTGTGCGTGCGGGAGACGCCGCTGCATCTGGGACACCTGCGCACGATGACCGCCGCCGCCGAGATGGGGGCGATCATCATGCCGCCGATGCCGGCGTTCTATCACCGTCCGCAGCGGATTGAAGATCTTATCGACCAGACGGTCAACCGAGTGCTGGATCAGCTGGACATCAGCCTGCCGCAGGATCTGTTCCCTCGCTGGCAGGGGCCCGCGGCAGGCTAGGGCTCTCCCGCCATAGAGAGCTGGCTGCCGGTGATGGCGCCCGCCGCCGGTGAGGCCAGCCACAGCGCCAGCCCGGCGATCGCCTGCGCCGCGCTCTGTGCGTCCCGTCCCGGCGCCGGAAGCGGATCGGGCACCAGGTGGTTGACCGTAATGCCCTGCGGCGCCAGATCCTGCGCCATGCTGCGCGTCAGCGCGGTCAGCGCCGCGCGGCTCATGGCACAGAGCGCGCCGCCGTGGCCAGACGGCTGATGCGCGCCGCTGATATGGATGATTCTCCCCCCGCCGGCATGCGCCGGGCGGCCAGCTGGCTGGTCAGGAACACCGCCTGCACATTGATCGCCATGGCCTGCTCAAACTCGCGTAGCTCAATTTCATCAAACGGTTTGCTGATGGTGACGGCGGCCTGGTTGACCAGGATATCGATCTGTCCCCACAGCTCCAGCGTGCGGGTGACGGCGCGGGCGCAGGTTTCCGGGTGGCGTGCGTCGGTGCGCAGGGCGATGGCCTCGCCGCCCCGCTGCCGGATCTGGGCGGTCAGCTGCCGCGCCTCGCCTTCCGAATGGTGGTAGGTCAGCGCCACGCGGGCGCCACTGTCGGCCAGGGCGGTGACGATGGCGGCACCGGTGCCGTGCGCGCCGCCGGTGACCAGCGCCACTTTATCGCGCAAGAGGGTTGGGCTCATAGATGCTCCGCAGTGGGAAATGTCCGGGCCGGCGTCCCGGCGCCGGCGCTGGGCGCCGTACCGGGGTATCGCGCCCGCCGTGGTGTTACGGGCACCGACCATCGCTGCCGCCGCCCGTCTCTGCAGAGAGTGTAGTGGGCGCGTCGGGGCGCACCGTCACCGCCGGTGCGCCGGGCTGCACATTGCGTGCGCTATGGGGGCTATCTGATGATGTCGTCCAGCGCCTCGCGCAGATCGTAGTAGCGAAAGCCAAAGCCCGCCTCCTCCAGATGGCGCGGCAGCACCCGCTGGCCACCCAGCAGAATCTGGCTGGCCTCGCCCATCAGCGCGCGCAGGGCCATGGCGGGAACGCGGAGCAGGGTGGGGCGCCCCAGCACCTCGCCCAGGGTGGCGACGAACTGATCGTTGCGCACCGGGTAGGGGGCGGTCATGTTGAAGGGGCCGCGCAGGGTGGGGTTATCCAGCAGATACAGTATCGCGTTGACCATGTCGTCGATATGGATCCAGGACATGTACTGATGGCCGTTGCCCAATTCGCCGCCGAGCCCCAGGCGGAACAGCGGCAGCATCCGCCCCAGCGCGCCGCCGTTGGGGGCCAGTACGATGCCGGTGCGCAGCAGGCAGACGCGGGTATGTTCGCTCTCCGCCTCACGCGCCAGGGCCTCCCAGCGGGCGCACAGGCGGTAGGTGAAGTCATCGCGGGGTGGGTCATCCTCGTTGAGCGGTGTCTCGTCCTGGCTGCCGTAGTAGCCGACGGCGGAGCCGGAGAGCAGCACGCAGGGCGGGCGCTGGCCGGCGCGGATCAGCTCGGCCAGCCGCTGGGTGACGGTCCAGCGACTGTCGCACAGTACCTGCTTTTGCGCCGCGCTCCAGCGTTTGTCGGCGATCGGCTCACCGGCCAGATTGATCACGGCGTCATAGCCATCCAGACTGGTTAGACTCTCGAGCGAGGTGAGGCACTGAACGCTCTCTCCGAGACGCTGGCGGGCTCGCGCCGCGCTGCGCGTCAGGACGCTCAGGCGATGGCCGAGCACGTGTAGCCGGGCGCACAGCGCCTGGCCGATAAGGCCGGTAGCACCGGTAATCAGGATCTCCATAGGCTGCTCCTTACGGCGCGCGCCGGCGCACCGTCCCCTTCGCTTATTCCCCCGGCTATAGCGCATGGTTACGGAAACCGAATCGGCATAGCGCAGGGCGTAAAGTTTATCGACCTCTACTTCAGCATAGGTGACCCAAGGATGTTCACAAGCGATCGCCAGCAGATCCTGGGTCAATTTTTCCAGCAGGGCAAAACGGTTTTGCTCCACGTGGGCGATGATGCGTTTGGTGACGGTGCGGTAGTTGAGCGCGTCGGCGATCTCTTCGCTGTGGCGGGCCTGCTGCGCCGGGTAGTGAATGGCGACATTGATCACCACATCCTGGCGGTTGGCGATCTCCTCCTCGTTAATGCCGATAAACGTACGCAGACGCAGGTTTTTAATTTTGATGATGGCATCCGGGAAATGTGGGCTCATAAGCGATCCTGAACGGTAGCGGAACGGACAGGCGGGCGCACCCGCCTGCGAGGATCAGGCCTGGGCGAGCCGGTAGGCGCGCTGGGTGGCCGGACGTGCCTGAATGGCGTGGAACCAGCGGCTGACGGCGGGGTAGTCGGCCAGATCGATGCGCTGGCGGGCGTAGGCGGCAACCCAGGGGTAAATCGCCATATCGGCGATGCTGTAGTCGGCGCCGGCGACGTAGGTGTGCTGCTGCAGCTGCGTTTCCAACACCGCATACAGGCGGCAGGTTTCGACCTGATAACGCTCGATGGCGTAGGGAACCGGCTGCGGGGCATAGTGGTTGAAATGACGATTCTGTCCCAGCATCGGGCCAAAGCCGCCCACCTGCCAGAAGAGCCACTGCAGAGTGGTGGCCCTGGCGCGCAGCTCCGCACTGAGGAAGCGCCCACTCTTCTCCGCGAGATAGAGCAGGATGGCGCCGGACTCGAACAGACTCAGCGGCGCGCCGCCGTCCAGCGGCTGGCGATCGACGATCGCCGGAATTTTATTATTCGGCGAGATCGCCAGAAACGCCGGCGCGAACTGCTCGCCGGCGGCGATATCGACAGGGTGCAGCTGATAGGGCAGGCCACTCTCTTCCAGAAACAGGGTAATCTTGTGGCCGTTGGGTGTCGCAGCGTAGTAAAGATCGATCATGGTCGCTTCCTGCTAGGGGGAGGGTCTGGCGACTATAGAGCAAATTTCGCGGTGATAAAAGGATGATGTTAACAGATTGTTTGTTATCAGGCGTTTTCCCGACCCGGGCGCAGACGGGATGCGCGACGTGGCGTTTCGTCCCGGCAGAAACATGGCATACTGTCACCGAGGGCGCGCTAGCGTGCCCGACGTTGACTGCCATCAGGAGTGCCTATGAATTCCTCTGCGATCGTTCTCTATTCTGACAGCCGCTATCTGAGTCCCTACGTGATGTCCGTCTTTGTTGCCCTGAAGGAGAAGGGGCTGCGCTGCGAGCTGGTTTCGGTGGATTTGGCGGAGCATGAAAACCGCCAGGAGGCCTATGCGGAGGTGTCGCTGACCCGCCGCGTACCGACGCTGCAGCTGGATGGCTTTGCCCTGGCGGAGTCCTCCGCCATCTGTGAATACCTCGATGAAACCTTCTGCGCGCCGCACTATGCGCCGCTCTATCCGCACGCGCGTCAGGCGCGGGCCATCGCGCGCGAGGTGCAGGCCTGGCTGCGCAGCGATCTGGCCGCGCTGCGCCGTGAACGGCCGAGTGAGGTGGTGTTCTGCGGCCACCGCGCGGGTGCGCTGTCGGCGGAGGCCGAGTATGAGGCCGCCCGTCTGGTGGCCGCCGCGGAGCGTCTGCTGCCGGTCGGGCGCCAAAATCTGTTCGGTGAGTGGTGCATTGCCGACACCGATCTGGCGATGATGCTGAACCGCCTGGCGCAGCATGGCGATGGCCTGCCCGAGCGGCTGGCGGAGTATGCCCATTTCCAGTGGCAGCGGGCCTCGGTGTGTCAGTGGCTGGCGCTGGGGCGCCGCCGCGGGTAAAAAATGGCGCCGCCGCCGGGGTGACTGGTGTCGCGAATGCGGGCTGGTTACACTAAGCGCTATTCCGTCATACGCGCGATGGGCGCGTCCTTTTTGCCGGTGAGAGTCTCACGATGAAATTAATGTTTATCTCCGATATTCACGGTTCGCTCAGCGCGACCGAACGGGCGCTGGAGATCTTTGCGCACAGCGGCTGCCGCTGGCTGATCCTGCTGGGGGATGTACTGAACCACGGGCCGCGCAATCCGCTGCCGGATCGCTACGATCCGCCGGCCGTGGCCGCGTTGCTGAATGGCTGCGCCGAGCGCATTATCGCGGTGCGCGGCAACTGCGACAGCGAGGTCGATCAGATGCTGCTCACGTTTCCGATGATGGCGCCGTGGCAGCAGGTGCTTTTGTCGGACAGACGGCTTTTTTTGACCCACGGTCACCTTTATCATCCCCAGCAGCTTCCTGCGCTGGCGCCGGATGACGTGCTGGTGTACGGCCATACGCACCTGCCGTTGGCCGAGCGTCAGGGGGAGCATCTCTGTTTTAACCCCGGATCCATCAGCCTGCCCAAGGGCGGGAATGTTCCTAGCTTTGGCATGCTGGCGGGGGATCGGCTGTGGGTTCAGGCGCTGCACGGTACAGAGAGACTGGCAGAGGTAAGCCTGAGCGCCGCGGCGGCACGGTAAGATTATCTTTTTTTGGCAAGGGGCCCGACCGCCCGCGTCGGCGGCGGCGGCATCGTGGCGCAGCAGCGCCGTTGAGAATCAGTAATAGGGTAGCAGAGGATGGTGGACCAGCAGGTTAACAGCGAGATTGAGTGGGTAGACATCGTTGATGATAATAACGAGGTTATCGCTCAGGCCAGCCGCCAACAGATGCGGGCGCAGCGTTTGCGCCATCGCGCCACCTACATTGTGGTGCATAACGGGATGGGTAAGATCCTGGTGCAGCAGAGAACCGAGGGCAAGGATTACTATCCCGGCTGGATGGACGCCACCGCCGGCGGCGTGGTGCAGAGCGGCGAGAACATGCTGGAGTCGGCGCGCCGCGAGGCGGAGGAGGAGCTGGGTATCGCCGGGGTGCCTTTCGCCGATCACGGTCTGTTCTACTTTGAGCAGGCAGCGTGCCGGGTCTGGGGCGGGCTGTTTAGCTGCGTATCCCATGGCCCCTTTGCCCTGCAGGAGAGCGAGATCGCGTCCGTATGCTGGATGACGCCGCAGGAGATCGCCGAACGCTGCGACAGCTTTACCCCGGACTCTATCCGGGCGCTATCGCTGTGGATGGCGCGCAACAGCGACGGAGAAGCGCCGGCGCTGTGCACCCGCTGCGGCGAGGTCGATGCCAGCCAGCCGCCGCAGGGAGCGACGCCCGCCGTCGATGCCGATCCCGCCGAGCCGGGCGCTCGCGATTAAAGCAAGCGATAGGTTGCGAAATAGCATTTGCCACGTTAGTCACATCGTTTTGTTATATAAAGAGTTACCGTGAAATCGGGATTTTTATATAAGGAAAAATGATGAAACCCGTATTACCTCTGGTTGCCGGCGTGATGCTGGCTGCCCTTTCGGCGCTGCCGGCGCAGGCCGGCCTGTTTTCCTCTTCTGAAGTGGATGCGGAAAAGCAGGCGGTGCAGCTGGCGCGGGAAACGGCGAATGGGACGTATCAGCTGCTGACCGTGCAGGAGCTGAAGCAGTGGATGGACGAGAAAAAGCCGATGCTGATCGTCGATACCATGCCCTTTTCCGACTCTTACAAGAAGCAGCATATCCCGGGCGCGCTGAATATGGCCTTCCCGATGGGGGATATGAACGTGTGGGATAAGGCCGGCATGGGGGCGATAACGCAGGCCGATTTTATGCGTATGCTGGGCGCCGATAAGGAGCGGGTGCTGGTGTTCTACTGCGGCTTCGTGAAGTGTGCGCGTTCACACAACGCGGCCATGTGGGCCAAGAAGCTGGGCTACCAGCATGTCTACCGCCTGCCGGGCGGGATCACGGCCTGGAAAGAGGCCGGCTATCCGGTAGAGAAGGCCTCTGCGGCGGCGCCGGCGCCGGCCGATGCGGCGAAGGGGAGCACCTGCACCCAGGGCTGCTGAGGCGAGACCCTGCGTATGCTCGCCCGTAAATAAAAAAGGCTCCCAACGGGAGCCTTTTTGCGTGGCGGATGCCGTCTTACCGCTGGGAAGACTGAACGGCGGTCAGCGCCACGGTGTAGGTGATATCGTCTACTCGGTAGAGAAGGCCGATGCGGCGAAGGGGAGCACCTGCACCCGGGGCTGCTGAGGTTAGGCCCTGCGTACGCCCGCCCGTAAATAAAAAAGGCTCCCAACGGGAGCCTTTTTGCGTGGCGGATGCCGTCTTACTGTTGGGAAGACTGAATGGCGGTCAGCGCCACGGTGTAGACGATATCGTCTACCAGTGCACCGCGGGACAGGTCGTTGACCGGCTTGCGCATACCCTGCAGCATCGGCCCGATGGAGACCAGGTCGGCGGAACGCTGTACCGCTTTGTAGGTGGTGTTACCGGTGTTCAGATCCGGGAAGATGAACACGGTCGCTTTACCGGCCACCGGCGAGTTCGGCGCCTTGGACTTGGCGACGTCGGCCATGATGGCGGCGTCGTACTGCAGCGGGCCGTCAATGACCAGATCCGGACGTTTTTCCTGCGCCAGACGGGTGGCTTCGCGAACTTTCTCAACGTCGCTGCCCGCGCCGGAGTTACCGGTGGAGTAGGAGATCATCGCCACGCGCGGGTCGATGCCAAAGGCCGCGGCGGAGTCGGCGGACTGGATGGCGATTTCGGCCAGCTGTTCGGCGGTCGGATCCGGGTTGATGGCGCAGTCGCCGTACACCAGCACCTGCTCCGGCAGCAGCATGAAGAAGACGGAGGAGACCAGGGAGCTGCCCGGGGCCGTTTTGATCAGCTGCAGCGGCGGGCGGATGGTGTTGGCGGTGGTGTGTACCGCGCCGGAGACCAGGCCGTCGACTTCGTTCTGCTCCAGCATCAGGGTGCCCAGCACCACGTTGTCTTCCAGCTGCTCGCGGGCGACGACCTCGGTCATCCCCTTGTTCTTGCGCAGCTCGACCAGACGCGGAACGTATTTTTCACGCACGGCGACCGGATCGACGATTTCGATGCCCTTGCCCAGCGTTACGCCCTGAGCGGCGGCGACGCGCTGGATTTCGTCCGGATTACCCAGCAGCACACACTGTGCGATGCCGCGCTCGGCGCAGATCGCGGCCGCTTTGACGGTGCGCGGCTCGTCGCCTTCCGGCAGGACGATACGCTTACCGGCCTTGCGAGCCAATTCGGTCAGCTCGTAGCGGAACGCCGGCGGAGAGAGACGGCGTGAGCGCTCAGAGGTCGCGCTCAGAGATTCGATCCACTGCGCATCGATATGGCTGGCAACAAAGTCCTGCAGTTTCTCTACGCGCTGGTGATCGTCGGCCGGCACTTCCAGGTTGAAGCTCTGCAGGCTCAGAGAGGTCTGCCAGGTGTTGGTGTCGACCATGAATACCGGCAGGCCAGTCTGGAAGGCACGTTCGCACAGCTTGTTGACGCGGGCGTCGACTTCATAGCCGCCGGTCAGCAGCAGTGCGCCGATTTCAACCCCGTTCATCGCCGCCAGGCAGGCGGCGATCAGGACGTCCGGACGATCGGCTGAGGTAACCAGCAGGGAGCCCGGGCGGAAGTGTTCAAGCATGTGCGGGATGCTGCGTGCGCAGAAGGTGACGGACTTGATGCGGCGAGTCTGGATGTCGCCAGCGTTGATCACGCGCGCTTTCAGGTGGTTAGCCATGTCGATGGCGCGGGTCGCGATCAGCTCGAAGCTCCACGGAATGCAGCCCAGCACCGGCAGCGGGCTGTTGGCAACCACCTGAGCGGCATCCAGGGTCGCGACGCGAACCTTGCTGGAGTCATCAAAGATTTCAGACAGGTCAGGGCGAGTACGTCCCTGCTCGTCAACCGGTGCGTTCAGCTTGTTGATGATCACGCCGGCGATATTCTGGTTTTTGCTGCCGCCGAAGCTGGAGCGGGCCAGTTCGATGCGCTCTTTCACCTGATCGACGCTGTCGTTGCCCATCGCCATAACGAAGACGATTTCGGCGTTCAGGGTCTTAGCGATCTCGTAGTTCAGCGCGTTGGCGAACTGGTGTTTACGGGTCGGCACCAGGCCTTCAACCAGCACCACTTCGGCATCTTTGGTGTTTTCGTGATAGCGGGCGACGATCTCTTCCATCAGAACGTCCTGCTGGTTGGAGCTCAGCAGCGCTTCCACGTGGGACATGCGCAGCGGCTCGGCAGCCGGGATGGCGGAGTTGGCGCGGATGATGGTGGTGGTCTGATCCGGCGCATCGGCGTCGGTACGCGGCTGGGCGATCGGTTTGAACACGCTCAGGCGTACGCCTTTTTGCTCCATGGAACGAATGACACCCAGGCTAACGCTGGTCAGGCCAACGCTGGTGCTGGTGGGGATCAACATGATTGTACGGGACACGATAGCAACCTCTTGTGAGTATTCCGCGGCGGGCCCAGGAAGGCCGGGCGGTGACAGGGAGTCTTTGCCGACCGGCGGCGGCGGCGCGCCCCCGGCGAATGACACCGCCTGCCGAAGCAGGCGGTGCGGGCGGGTTAGGCGGTCAGACGGGCAGCGTCCTGCGCGATAACCAGCTCTTCGTTGGTCGGGATCACCATGGCCAGGCGGCTGCCGTCCTTGGTGATCACGCCGGATTTGCCGAAGCGGGCATCCAGGTTACGCTGGTGGTCGATTTCCAGGCCCAGCAGCGCCAGTTTGTCCAGCGTCAGCTCACGCACCATGGCGGCGTTTTCACCGATGCCGCCGGTGAAGATCACGGCGTCCAGACGACCGTCCATCAGCGCGGTATAGGCGCCGACGTACTTGGCCAGACGGTGGCAGTAAACGTCCATGGCGCGCTTGGCGTCAGCCTTGGTGTCGTAGTTGTCTTCCACGTAGCGGCAGTCGCTGGTGACTTCGGTCAGGCCCAGCAGGCCGGACTCTTTGGTCAGCAGGGTATTGATTTCGGCTACGCTCATGCCCAGGGTATCGTGCAGGTGGAACACGATAGCCGGATCGATATCGCCAGAGCGGGTGCCCATCACCAGGCCTTCCAGCGGGGTCAGACCCATAGAGGTGTCTACGCACTCGCCGTTGCGGATGGCGCTGACGGAGCCGCCGTTGCCCAGGTGGCAGGTGATCACGTTCAGCTCTTCAACCGGCTTGTTCAGCATCTTGGCTGCTTCGCGGCTGACGTAGTAGTGGCTGGTGCCGTGGGCGCCGTAGCGGCGGATGCCGTGCTCTTTGTACAGGTGGTACGGTAGGGCGTACAGGTAGGACTCTTCCGGCATGGTGGTGTGGAACGCGGTGTCGAAGACGGCGACGTTCTTGTTTTTCAGCAGCGGGAAGGATTTGAACGCTTCTTCGATGCCGATCAGGTGCGCCGGGTTGTGCAGCGGTGCAAACGGGATAGCGTCTTTGATACCCTGCAGGACTTCGTCGTTGATGACGGCAGAGTGGGTGAACTTCTCGCCGCCGTGAACGATACGGTGACCGATGGCGGTCAGTGAGGCGGAGAGCTCCGGCTTCTGTGCCAGGATGGTGTTCACGATGAAGCTCAGGGCTTCGCTATGCGCCGCGCCTGCGCCCAGCGCCGCTTCGTGTTTCGCACCGTCCATTTTCCATTTAATACGGGCTTCAGGGAGGTTAAAACATTCGGCTAAACCAGACAGGTGCTCTTCACCGTTTGCCGCGTTAATGATGGCGAATTTCAGGGAAGAACTGCCGCAGTTAAGAACCAGTACCAGCTTCGACATGGAAGTACCTACTTGTTATGCGTGGTTAGAAAATGTACCAAACAGACGCTAAGCGTAGCGCAATACGCCGTCGGCATTTATGATTAACATCATGCGCGGTACGATCTGGCCGCGGGCCGCGAACGCACCGTTCATAAACGGTGTTGCATCAAAATATCCGCCCGCAGGCGGCCACGGTATTCAGGAGCTCGCCCTCGGCGTCGCCGGGAGCACCCTGAACCATGCAGGTTCACAGCAGCGCGCTTTGGCGCTGCGGCATGTCTGCCACTGTCCGTCGCTCCCCGCAGGGGAGTGCGCTGCTGTGAGCCCGCCCGTAACGGTTTTCGCCAGGCCGCGAACGGCGGTGGCACTCCTTAATACGGGGGCGATGAGTGCGGGCGTCAGCGGTATGGAGGATTTTTTACCCTTCTTGACTGACGGCGGCCTCAAGGCCGGCTTAGAATACCGATAGCGGCCTTTAAAAACAAAATAAATTTGAGGCCGCATATTTTTTGTTTTCATTTTATGATTTTTTTTTAACTCTTATCGAATAAATTGAGGTTGCCATGTCATCTGCCCCCACGCCGCACGTCGCCTGGTTCCGCCTTTTCCAGCGCGGTCAGATCTATATGAAGACCTGGCCGAATGAAAAACGTCTGGCGCCGGTGTTCCCGGAAAACCGCGTGACCCGCGCCACCCGCTTCGCCATTCGCTTTATGCCGCCGATCGCCATGTTTACCCTGTGCTGGCAAATCGCCCTGGGCGGCCAGCTGGGACCGGCCATCGCGACGGCGCTGTTTGCCTGTAGCCTACCGATGCAGGGGCTGTGGTGGCTGGGCAAACGCGCGGTAACGCCGCTGCCGCCGACGCTGCTGCAGTGGTTTCATCAGCTGCGCGACAAGCTGCAGACCGCCGGCATCGCCCTGGCGCCCGTCGATGGCGCGCCGACCTACCAGTCGCTGGCGGAGCTGCTGCGCCGCTGCTGTAAGCAGCTGGATAAAACCTTTCTGGACGATATCTAAGCGCCGCTGTTAATTATTTGTGCTTAAAATGAGTGTGTCGTGATAATTAATGGTCGTGCTGGGCGTTTAATCACCTTTTTATTGGTCTAAATATTTGCCTGGATCAAAAAACACCTTTTATTACACTGTTGGTGAATTTGGCAATATGTCATGCTGAGCGGCGAATATTGACCGTGGTAATTCTGGCCGTCGTCGGCCGATAAGGACAGTAAAAATGGAAATGACCAATGCACAGCGCCTGATCCTCTCCAATCAGTATAAAATGATGTCGATGCTCGATCCGGATAACGCCGAACGCTACCGCCGTCTGCAGACGATCATTGAGCGGGGGTTTGGCCTGCAGCTGCGCGAGCTGGATCGCGACTTTGGCGAACTGCCGGAAGAGACCTGTCGCAGCATCATCGATATAATGGAGATGCACCACGCGCTGCAGGTCTCTTACAATAACCTGAAAGAGCGCCAGGATATCGACGCCCGTCGCCTGGAGTTCCTGGGGTTCGATGCGGCGACGGAGGCGCGCTATCTGAGCTACGTCCGTTTTCTGGTGAATACCGAAGGGCGCTATACCCACTTTGACTGCGGCACCCATGGCTTCAACGCCCAGACCAAAATGTGGGATAAGTACCTGCGCATGCTGGCCGTTTGGCATGCCTGTCCGCGCCAGTACCATTTAAGCGCCGTCGAGATTACGCAAATTTTGAATGCGTAACGGCGGTTGATTTTGTCATGAGGAGTACCCGTGAAGTGTAAAGGTTTTTTGTTTGACCTCGATGGAACCCTGGTGGACTCATTGCCGGTGGTGGAACGTTCGTGGATTAACTGGGCCAAGCGTCAGGGGATCAATCCTCAGCAAGTATTGGAATTTATTCATGGTAAGCAGGCGATCACCTCCCTGCGTCACTTTATGCCGGACGCCGATGAGGCGCGCCTGCAGGAAGAGTTCGACTGGCTGGAGGCGCTGGAGTCGCGCGACACCGACGGCATCGTTGCGATGCCCGGCGCCGCCGCACTGATCGCCCGTCTCGATGCGCTGGAGATCCCCTGGGGGATCGTGACCTCGGGGTCGGTGCCGGTGGCCTATGCGCGCTGTAAGGCCGCCGGGCTGCCGAAGCCGGCGGTGTTTATCACCGCAGAACAGGTGCAGCGCGGCAAGCCGGAGCCGGATGCCTATCTGCTGGGGGCGCAAAGGCTAGAGCTGGCGCCGGGTGCCTGCGCCGTGGTGGAAGATGCTCCGGCCGGGATCCTAGCCGGGCTGACGGCCGGTTGCCAGGTGATCGCCGTCAACGCCCCGGCGGAGACCCCCAAGCTGGATAAGGTGACCTTGGTATTGCGTAGCCTGGCGTTGATCGCCGTGACGCGCGTTGGCGACGAGGCCGAGATCGCCTTGGTGCAAGATTAGGCCGTCAGCCGACGTCCTGTTGCGACGACGACGGCGCACTGTTGCGCGGTCACGGCGCGATGTCCCTCCTGTCCCTCCTCGCCTGTGACGTTGTCGTCACCGGCGGGGGGAGGCTAGCCTACTGCCTACTGCCTACTGCCTACTGCCTACTGCCTACTGCCTACTGCCTACTGCCTACTGCCTACTGCTTACCGCGCGCCGATAGCATCGCGCATCAAGCGGCGCAGCATAGTCGCATCGGCGTGAGTTTATCGGCCCTGCTGGCGCGTATTAAGAGCGACGGCGGCAGAGCGGTGAAACAGAATACCCCGATCGTCACGAGCTTTGTCGGGATTGGCAACGCGCAGGAGCCGGGCTGGAAGGGATATGCCGGTATCCGTTGGCTTGATGCCTCACTCGATATCGACCGTGCCTATGACAACGGTGTCGAGCGTCGGGGTAGCCGCGGCTCGGCGCGTAGCCAGGCGCTGAATACGGCTATACCTTCGCGCCGATGCCCAACTATCGCCTGACGCCTTTTCTCGCATTGAGCTACAGTGATACGCGTGGGGAAGGCGATGATGAGCAGGGGAGCGCACCTTTCCTCGCCACTTTTGCTGGGCAACGCAGCAGGGTCATTAGCCGGCGCACTGGCGCAGAAAGCGCCTATCGCCGCAGAGGGTGTGCCAACCTCACTCTGCGGGCGGATCTGCGTAAGGATCGTCATAGCGCCAACGGCGGCGCGAGCGCGACGGTATTGGGCGGCTTCGGCGGGTTGGTCAGTCGCTATCGGTTAGCGAAAATCGCACGGGTGATGCCGGAGATCGAGGCGGGTTACCCGGGTACGATGAGCGCCCGGCAGCAGGTGACGCTGGAGAGTGGGTATCGTGATACAGGCTTCGGCTCGGGAGAGTTGCGCGCCGGCTGAGCTATCGGGTGAGTTTTTAATCACGCAGGGCGCGATGTGGGAGGGCGCAGCATCACCGCGTTTCCCTTGTCCGCGGCGTGCCGTCTGGCGGGGAGACGCCGCGGATAAAATCCCCCTGCATCCGTTGGTTATTTTATGGCATAGTTTATCGCAGTTAACCCGTTTGTGTTATCCATGGTTAAGGGATATGCCCCACGTCAGCGGGGAAAAAGCGGCAGGAGAGGGTGTTGTAAAGGGAGACGTCGTGAACGGTCAGTTGGTGTGGGTATTAAGCTTACTGCTGGTGGCCATCGTGCTGTTTGCCACCAACAGACTGCGGATGGATGTGGTCGCCCTGCTGATCATCGTTGCGTTCGTGCTGAGCGGAACGCTGACCCTGGCCGAGGCTACCGCCGGTTTCAGCGATCCCAACGTGCTGTTGATCGCCGCGCTGTTCGTGATCGGTGACGGTCTGGTACGCACCGGCGTCGCCTATCAGGTCGGCGAGTGGCTGATGCGGGTGGCCGGCGACAGCGAGGCCAAGATGCTGGTGCTGCTGATGGGCACGGTCGCCCTGCTGGGCGCCGTGATGAGCTCGACCGGGGTGGTGGCCATTTTTATTCCGGTGGTGCTGAGCGTGGCGGCGCGGATGAAAACCGCGCCGGGCCGGCTGATGATGCCGCTGAGCTTTGCCGGGCTTATCAGCGGAATGATGACGCTGGTGGCGACCCCGCCTAACATGATCGTCAGCAGCGAACTGGTGCGCGAAGGGCTGGGGGGACTGCGTTTCTTCAGCGTTACGCCCATCGGGATCATCGTACTGCTGCTGGGGATTGGCTATATGCTGATCGCTCGCCGCTGGCTGGGCGCCGCGCAGCAGGCGCCGCACAAGGATAACTGGCAGCGGCGCACCTTTCGCGATTTAATCCGGGACTATCGCCTGGCCGGGCGCGCCCGGCGCCTGGCGCTGCGCCATGGCTCGCCGCTGATCGGCCATACCCTGGATGAGCTGCACCTGCGCGCCCGCTACGGCGCCAACGTGGTGGGGATCGAGCGCTGGCGTAAGTTCCGCCGGGTGATGGTCAGCGCCTTTGGGGATACGGAGCTGAAGGCGCGCGACGTACTGCTGGTCGATATGTCCGATCCGCAGGTGGATGTCCGCGCCTTCTGCGCCGAGCAGCTGCTGGAGCCGATGGTGCTGCGCGGCGAGTACTTCTCTGAGCAGGCGCGCGACGTCGGCATGGCCGAAGTCACCCTGGTGCCGGAGGCCGAGGTGATCGGAAAAACCCTGCGCGAAGTCACGTTCCGTACCCGCTATGGGCTGAACGTGGTCGGTATTCGCCGCAATGGCAACGCGCTGGAGGGCAAGCTGGTGGACGAGCCGCTGCAGATGGGCGATATTCTGCTGGTCATCGGCAGCTGGCGCCAGATCCGCCAGCTGCGTCAGCTACAGCAGAATGCGCGTAACTTTGTGGTGCTGAGTCTGCCGGCGGAGGTCGACGACGAGGTCCCCGCGCTCTCTCAGGCCCCCCATGCGCTGTTTTGCCTGGCGCTGATGATCGCCATGATGCTGACGGCGGAGATCCCCAACGTTATCGCCGCGCTGATCGCCTGCCTGCTGATGGGCAAGTTTCGCTGCATCGATATGGAGAGCGCCTACAAGGCGATCCACTGGCCTAGCCTGATTCTGATCGTCGGCATGCTGCCCTTTGCGCTGGCGCTGCAGAAAACCGGCGGGATCGAGCTGGCGGTGCGCGGGCTGACCGACGCCGTCGGCGGTCTGGGGCCGCGCGGCATCTTAGGCTGCCTGTTTGTGCTGTGTGCGGTGATCGGGCTGTTTATCTCCAATACCGCCACCGCGGTGCTGATGGCGCCCATCGCCATCGCCGTGGCGCGCGAGCTGCAGATGTCGCCCTATCCCTTCGCCATCATTATCGCCATTTCGGCCTCGGCGGCCTTTATGACCCCGGTCTCTTCACCGGTCAATACCCTGGTGCTGGGGCCGGGCAACTACCGCTTTGGCGACTTCGTGCGTATCGGGGTGCCCTTCACGCTGCTGGTGATGCTGGTCAGCGTGGCGGTGGTGCCCTGGTTGTTCCCGTTTTAGGGGCGGTGCAGACCGATGCCCGGATTACAGCGGGGTATCCTGGCTGATCTCATCCAGTGACAGGGTGAAGCTCGGCACGAAGACCTGGATAAAGTACGCCATTTCCGGGCTATTGCGCTGATCCAGGGTTTTTTCCAGCCGCGCCTTGGCCAGCAGAAACTCCTGGTTGCCGGCGGCGAGCTCCTCCAGACATTTCAGATAGGCGCACAGCGCATCGGCCTGTTTGACTATTTGGCGCTCCTCCGGCGGGTAACTACGTTCGTCGATCAGCGGTAAAAAATCCTGGCGCAGCTCGGCGGGCAGCATGGCCAGCAGCTTCTGCTGTGCCATCTCCTCTATCTTTTTGTATTCGTGGGCTATCTGCGGATTGTAGTACTTGATGGGCGTCGGCAGATCGCCGGTGAGCACTTCGCTGGCGTCGTGGTACATGGCCTGTAAGGCGACACGCTCCGCGTCCACGCTGCCGCCAAACAGACGGTTTTTGATAATCGCCAGGGCGTGGGCGACAAAGGCAACCTGCAGGCTGTGCTCGGAGACGTTTTCGGTGCGCACGTTGCGCATCAGCGGCCAGCGGCTGATCAGTTTCAGGCGGGCGAGATGGGCAAAAAAATGGCTCTGGATGTGGCTCATGGTGATGTCATGCCTGTCGCAGTAATGGAGCTCACCATTATGCGTCAAAAATGACAGCGGCGCCCTCGGGCGCCGCTGCGGGATCAATATTTCTGGTGATAGGTCGACAGGAAGCGCCCCAGCTTGAGGATGGCGCTGTCCAGCTCGTCAACCCGCGGCAGGGTGACGATGCGGAAGTGATCCGGCTCCGGCCAGTTGAAGGCGGTCCCCTGCACCAGCAGGACTTTTTCCTGCAACAGCAGATCCAGTACCATCTTCTGATCGTTATGAATATTAAAGCGTTTGGCGTCGATCTTTGGGAACATGTACAGCGCTCCGCGCGGCTTGACGCAGGAGAGCCCCGGGATTTGGTTGATCAGCTCCCAGGCGCGGTTGCGCTGTTCATACAGGCGGCCGCCCGGGCAGATAAATTCGCTGATGCTCTGATAGCCGCCCAGCGCCGTCTGAATGGCGTGCTGCATCGGCACGTTGGCGCATAGGCGCATGGAAGCCAACATCTCTAGCCCCTCAATGTAGCCCTTGGCGTGCTTTTTCGGCCCGCTGAGCACCATCCAGCCCTGGCGGAAGCCGGCGACGCGATAGGTTTTGGAGAGGCCATTAAAGGTGATCACCAGCAGATCCGGCGCCAGGGAGGCGATCGAGATGTGCTGCGCGTCGTCATACAGGATCTTGTCGTAGATCTCATCGGCAAAGATGATCAGGTTATGCTCGCGGGCTAGATCCACAATCTGTTCCAACAGCGCCTTGCTGTAGACGGCGCCGGTCGGATTATTGGGGTTGATGATGACGATGCCGCGGGTGCGCGGGGTGATTTTGCTGCGGATGTCGTCGATGTCGGGGAACCAGTCCGCCTGCTCATCGCAGCGGTAGTGCACCGCGTTGCCGCCGGACAGCGCAACGGCGGCGGTCCACAGCGGGTAGTCCGGCGCCGGAACCAGCATCTCATCGTTGGTGTTGAGCAGCGCCTGCATCGACTGCACGATAAGCTCGGAGACGCCGTTGCCGATGTAAATGTCCTCGACGGTGACGTCGTGGATGTCGCGGGCCTGATAGTGCTGCATAATGGCCTTGCGCGCCGAATAGAGCCCTTTAGAGTCGCTGTAGCCCTGCGCCGTCGGCAGGTTGCGGATCACGTCGACCAGAATTTCGTCCGGCGCTTCAAAGCCGAAGGGGGCCGGGTTGCCAATGTTCAGCTTGAGGACTTTGTTGCCTTCTTCTTCCAGCCGTTTGGCTTCTTTGAGTACCGGACCGCGAATGTCATAGCATACGTGGTCCAGCTTGTGGGATTTTTCGATCGGAGACATAACTCTGTGGCCTTATTTATATCAGCGCCGCCGCTGACGGATCGGT
This sequence comes from Edwardsiella sp. EA181011, assembly GCF_000800725.1. Taxonomy (NCBI): domain Bacteria; kingdom Pseudomonadati; phylum Pseudomonadota; class Gammaproteobacteria; order Enterobacterales; family Hafniaceae; genus Edwardsiella; species Edwardsiella sp. EA181011. The sequence continues at coordinate 1,886,453 of NZ_CP011364.1, forward strand.
GTCCTTACTGACACGGCAATATAAAATACTGTACTCCCCGCGATCGGGGTTTAGAAGACAGATGTCTGTTTTTAGTGCAAAACAGTATTATTCACGGCTAATGCTTAGCAAAATAGATGGTGTTATACGTCTATTGTGGTTCATTTAACTATGTTATTTGTGTTTATTGGTTAAATAAACTGATAAAAAGAGCGAGTGACGTAAAGCGACGACAACAGAGAGGGAGAGTCGGTGAAAAAAACAACGCAGCCAGAGTGGGTGGCCCCCCTGCGGCGCCTGCCGCGCAGTCTGGCGCCGCTGCTGCATCTGCAGCGGCGCCACTACGGCGAAGTGCTGAATCCTGTCCGCTGGTGGGGGCGCTTTCCCCGCCTGTTCTGGCTGATCGCCCTGTTTGTCGGTTACCTTGAGCGTCGTCAGTCCACGTTGACACCCAGCCTGCGCGCCCTGGTGATGACCCGGGTCTCCCAGCGCTGCGACTGCGCCTTCTGCATCGATGCCAACGGGCTGCGTCTGGCGCAGCGCAGCGGTTCGCTGGATAAGGTGCTGGCGGTCGCGACATGGCAGGAGGCCGACTGCTTTGACGCGGTGGAGCGGGCGGCGCTGGCCTATGCCGACGCCGTCAGTGCGACGCCGCCGCAGGTGTCTGCGGCGCTGAAGGCGGAGCTGCGCCGCCATTTCGACGATCGCGCGCTAACCGAGTTGACGGCGCTGGTGGCGTTTCAAAATCTGTCGGCGCGCTTTAACGCCGCGCTGGATATCCCCGCGCAGGGGCTGTGTACGCCCGCCGCCGGACGTCGGGGAGGCGAGGATGCTTGATCGCTATCTGCACCCGCCGCTGAAGCCGGCGCTGGCCCGTCTGGCCGCCGGGTTGGATCGCCGCGGGGTGCGCGCCGATCACCTGACGCTGTTCGGCTTCGCCGTTGGCGCACTGGCGGTGCCGCTGCTGATGTGGCAGCAGTACGGCGCGGCGCTGGCGGCCGTGCTGATCAACCGGCTGTGCGATGGGCTGGATGGGGCGCTGGCGCGCCGCCAGGGGCTCAGCGACGCCGGGGGATTTCTGGATATCTCCCTCGACTTTCTGTTTTATGCCCTGCTGCCGCTGGGATTTGTGCTGGCCGATCCGGCGCAGAATGCGCTGCCCGGCGCCTGGCTGCTGTGCGCCTTTATCGGCACCGGCAGCAGCTTTCTGGCCTTTGCCGCGCTGGCGCAAAAGCACCGTCTACTGGCGCTGGCCTATCCGCATAAATCCTTTTATTACCTGGGGGGGCTGACGGAGGGCACGGAGACCATCCTGCTGTTTATCGCGTTCTGCCTATGGCCGTCCCTGTTTGCGCCGCTGGCCTGGCTGTTCGGGGCGCTGTGCTGGTTTACCACACTGACCCGGGTGTGGGGCGGATATCACACCCTGCGCCGGGTGGCGCAGGATGACGCGGCGCAGGGTGAATAAAGGGCATCGGGGCCGGGGAAGCGATCCGACGCCCGTCGCACGCTCAGCGCCAGCTGCTTTCTGGGCCGCGTTCGCCACGGGCGATCGGGTTGGCCGGATTGGCTGACCATTCGTACCAACCGCCGTCATAGACGCCGATGCGCGACCAGCCCATGGCCCGTGCATACATGAAGGCTTCGGCGGCCCGCCAGCCGGTGCCGCAGTAGAAGGCGACCTGCTGATCCGGCGTGATGTGCCAGGTACGCCACATGGCGGCGATGTCGTCGCCGGCGCGCATGGTGCCGTCGGGGTTATGGAAGTCTTCCATATGGGTGGCGTCGCTGCCGGCGTGGCCCCAGCGGGCGCCGGCGATCTCGCCCTTGGGCTTGATGTAGCTATAGCCGCTGGTGACGCCGGTGAATTCAGGCCAGGAGCGGATGCTGATCAGCGAGGCATCGCGGCGATTCAGCAGGGCGCGCGCCTGGGCGGTGGAGAGCATCAGCTGCGGATCGCCGGGGAAGGGGGCGCCAAAGTCAGCGGCCGGCGTGGAGTCTGCGGGAAGACCTCGTTCGACCGGCAGATCGGCGCGCTGCCAGGTCTGAAAACCCCCGTCCAGCAGGCGTACATCCTTCACCCCGGCGTAGAGCAGGATCTGCGCGACCCGGGCGGCGGCATAGACGTCGCGGCCGTATAAGATCACCGTAGTATCGCTACGGATGCCCTGCTTGGCCAGCAGCGCCTTCAGCTGGGCGTCGGGGACTTTATTCCACAGCGGCTCGCTCTCGACCGTATTGGTATCGATGTAGCCGGCGCCGGGGATATGGCTGAGCAGATACTGTTTCGGCGCCCCCCAGGCCGCCTCAAACACTTTCCACTGGCCGGCCGGCGGGTTGGCCACCGGCTGACCCCGCTGCAGATCGTGCAGCCACTGCGGATAAACCAGCTGTTCATAGTGGGCCAGACGCTGCAGACGGTCTGGCTGGCTCAGGGCATCGCTCAGCGGTTCGACATGGCTGAAGCCCAGTGCCCGAAGGCGGTGGGAGACGGCGTCGACCTGCGCCGGTGTACCGTACAGTGCCACGGTTCGCTGGCTGTCCAGGCGGTGGTCGCTGAGCCAGGCGCGCAGCTGCGCATCGTCCATCAGCGGCAGCCACTCGGCGGCGAGGTTGAGCGCGCCGGGTTCGTGACCTGAGGTGCCCTGGTCTGGCCAGCCGTTATAGTCGGCGCTGGGACGGGTGTCGATAGCAACGCCCTGCCGAGCCTGCAGTGTGTGTAGCGGGATCGCCTGTGCGATGGCGTCGCTGCACAGCGTAACGGCTAGCCACAGGGCGCCGGCCAGCGAAAGAAGTGGTCTCATATACCCTTATCCATCATACAAAAGTGCTTGGGAGAGGGCGATGCTACACCAATCCACGCACGAACGCACAATCGTTGTCGTCCATCAAAGGGGGCGGCGGCATTTATGCGTAGTCTTGTTCGTTTTATGCAGAGGGCGATGCCGTGTCCAGTCACGTGAAGTATGGGATTGTGGGGAGTGCCGCGGCGGTGGTGCTACTGGTGCTGTGCTGGCCTGAGGCGCGTCACGAGGCCGTGCGGATCGGGCGCCTGCTCGCCTCTTTGGATGTCGCCGCGCTGCTGGCCTACCTGCGGTCATTCGGTCCCTGGGCGATGCTGGTCTCCTTTTTTCTGATGATCTTTCAGGCGCTGGCGGCGCCGCTGCCTGCGTTTGTCATCACCTTTGCTAATGCGGCGCTGTTTGGCTGGTGGCAGGGGGCGCTGCTCTCTTGGTTCAGCGCCACGGCGGCGGCGGCCCTCTGTTTTTGCCTGGCGCGGATGCTGGGGCGGGAGACGCTGGCGCGCTGGGTTTCGCCCGCCGCGCTGCGGCGCTGCGACGGCTTCTTTTCCCGCTATGGTCGCTATACCGTGCTGATCTGCCGGCTGCTGCCCTTTGTCTCGTTTGACGCGGTGAGCTATGCCGCCGGGCTGACCTCGATGGGACTGATGGAGTTTTTAGTCGCGACGGCACTGGGACAACTGCCGGCGACGCTGATCTATTCCTATGTTGGCGCGATGCTGAGCGGCGGTATCCAAATGCTGCTAAGCGGATTATTGGTATTATTCTCAATAAGCATTATGATTTACGCGATTAAGCGTAAGCCTGCGTCAAATGATTAATTTAAATTAATCTTTGCCGATGATTAAAAAACGGAGCGGCGAATCATTTATATAAGATTAGCTTAACTATTCGTTATTAGCGAAAGCTTTGTGGTTTGGCTTTTTGCTAATAGCAAAAAAAATTATTTATCAATGTGTTGGGTGTTATCTTTGCGAGGTGCTCCATCGTACTCTGTAGTATTTTGCAGCAAAAAAGTCTTTGTTAGTCCCTATGTTTTCTTTGCAATTTTCAGCCATAATTATCGATAACATAACGTGATCTTTATCTGTCTTTCGGTGTTTCTTTAGTGTGCTTTATTCAGGATGCAAGCCTGATGAAAAAGATGATTAAAGATTATCTTATGTTGTGAACACCAGGGTAAACTGTTTTTGATTAATAACGAGAAAAGATATGAGCAACGGACCACGTCCCCCCATCAATCTGGATTTGGATTTATTGCGCACCTTTGTTGCAGTGGCAGACGTGAAGACGTTTGCCGCCGCCGCCGCCCGGGTGCAACGCACACAGTCTGCCGTAAGTCAGCAGATGCAGCGTCTGGAGCAACTGGTGGGAAAAGAGCTGTTTGCCCGCCAAGGACGCAATAAGTATCTGACGGATCACGGCATGCAGCTATTAAGCTATGCCCGTAAAATCCTGCGTTTTAATGACGAGGCCTGCCACTCCCTGATCAACGATCACCTGCAGGGAACGCTGGTGGTGGGGGCGACCGACGACAGCGCCGACAATATCCTGCCGCAGTTGCTGGGCCGTTTTACCGCGCAGTATCCCAAGCTGGCGATTGACGTTCGCATGCAGCGTAACGCCGATATTCAGCTGATGCTGCTGGATAATGAGGTTGATCTTGCCGTCTCGACGGGGTGTGAGCCCTCGCTATCCAGCACCCTGCTACGCCGCTCCCCGACGGTGTGGTTTTGCGCCACCGACTATGACTTTACCCCCGGCGCGCCGATAGAGCTGGTGGTGCTGGATGAGCCGAGCGCCTTCCGCAGTCTGGCGACCGCGGCGCTGGATGCCGCCGGTTTGCCCTGGCGTCTGGCCTACGTCGCTTCAACGCTGCCGGCTCTGCGGGCGGCGCTGAAGGCGGGGTTGGGGATCTCGGCCCGCCCGATCGAGATGATGAGCTCATCGCTGCGGGTGCTGGGCGAAGCGGACGGTCTGCCGCGTCTGGCGGATACCGAATATAGTCTCTGCCTGGCGCCGCAGTGCTGTAACCCACTGGCGGTGACGCTGTTCGATGCGCTGCGTGAGGGGGGAGACGGCAGCGGCGCCTCGACAGAGGCGGACGAGGGCTGAGCGACACAGATGCTCAAGCACCGTGAATATTAATTGATTGAACGATATATTTTTCTGTTAAAAAATTAATTTATATTAATAGTTCCGGCGCCAGGCGCCGGTTTCTTTTCGCATCGTCTCTATTTCTCGTTAAATAAAAATCATTCTCAATAAATTCCCCTCGCGGGCTGACTCTTATTCCGTTTCATCTCTATAAATTACGCTTTTCACTAATATCATCCTACAATTAAACGTGCGCTGGATCATAAAAATGTCGCAGATACCTCATCCTGAGAACAGGAATTGCGTCAATAAATGATATAGTAGAAACTAAACGTTCACGTTTTTTTACATTCCAGCCACGTTTATTTGGGATTTTATACCGCTTGTCTCGGTGGTGATGTTGGATAACGAAGGGCGTTTGTTGCTTTGATGTAAACGAATGTTATATTTCCTTTTGCTAATGTTGACAAAAGGTTATCGATGGAGGTAAAACACACAGGGTTACGCTGTCTGCGCGCGCATATGCCTATCAACAGCTGTTCCTGTGATGATTTCCTTCCCTTGGGCGCTGTGGTCATTGTCTGCTGGAGCGATTCGGCAACGGGCAATACCGCGTTAAATGAGTAAGCATAAGAGTATGTCAACAGCCACTGAAGTTATCGCCCAGCATTGGGCATTCGCCGTTTTTGTTCTCGTCGCGCTCGGTCTGTGTGGGTTTATGTTGCTTGGGGCCTATGCCCTGGGGGGAAAGGCCCGCGCCCGTACCAAGAATATTCCCTACGAATCCGGTATCGATTCGGTTGGCTCGGCCCGCCTGCGTCTCTCCGCCAAATTTTACCTGGTCGCCATGCTCTTCGTTATTTTTGACGTGGAGGCGCTCTATCTTTATGCCTGGTCGGTTTCGGTGCGTGAAAACGGCTGGCTGGGTTTTGCCGAGGCCACGCTGTTTATTCTGATTCTGCTGGCCGGCCTATTTTATCTGGTGCGCATCGGCGCCCTGGATTGGACGCCTGCGCGATCCAAGCGCCGCATTACCCACGAAAGCCCCATCGTCATGACCGACAAACGCCCGCAGTAGCCGACGGATGGTGGCCCGTGACGCCAGGATTTACCCGCTTTATCAAGATATGAGGCAACAAAGATGGATTACACGCTGACGCGCATCGATCCTGACGGTGATAACGACCGTTACCCCCTGCAGAAACAGGAGGTGGTGAGCGATCCTCTGGAGCAGCACGTTCACCGCAGCGTCTACATGGGTAAGCTCGATCACGCCCTGCACGACATGGTCAACTGGGGGCGCAAGAACTCGCTGTGGCCCTATAACTTCGGTCTTTCCTGCTGCTATGTGGAAATGGTGACGTCGTTTACGGCGGTGCATGACGTGGCGCGTTTTGGTGCGGAAGTGTTGCGCGCCTCGCCGCGACAGGCGGATTTTATGGTGGTCGCCGGCACCTGCTTTACCAAGATGGCACCGGTTATCCAGCGTCTGTATGAACAGATGCTGGAGCCGAAATGGGTGATCTCCATGGGCGCCTGCGCCAACTCCGGCGGCATGTACGATATTTACTCTGTGGTACAGGGGGTGGACAAGTTTATTCCGGTGGATGTGTATATCCCCGGCTGTCCGCCGCGCCCGGAGGCGTACATGCAGGCGCTGATGCTGCTGCAGGAGTCGATCGGTCAGGAGCGTCGTCCGCTCTCCTGGGTGGTGGGTGATCAGGGCGTTTACCGCGCCAATATGCAGTCCGAGCGCGAGCGTAAGCGCGCGGAGCGTATCGCGGTAACCAACCTGCGTACGCCCGACGAAATTTAAGCGCGGCGCGGCGGGCCGCCGCGTTTGCCGTTGGAATTTAGCCCGTTTTGCCCCGCGATGCGGCGGCAAGTGTCATTCAATGCGTGGTGATAAAAAATTATGACAGATTCGACGACGCACGATCGCGAGATGCCGGCGTGGCAGACCCACGACCATCTCGACGATCCGGTTATCGGGGAGTTGACCAAGCGCTTTGGGCCGGAGGCGTTTAGCGTCCAGCCAACCCGAACCGGGATGCCGGTGGTGTGGGTCAAGCGCGAGCAGCTGCTGGAGGTGATGGCGTTCCTGAGGCAGCTGCCCAAGCCCTACGTGATGCTGTTTGACCTGCACGGTATGGACGAGCGTCTGCGTACCCACCGCCAGGGACTGCCGGCGGCGGACTTCTCCGTGTTCTACCACCTGATCTCCATCGATCGCAACCGCGATATTATGCTCAAGGTGGCCCTGGTCGAACAGGACCTGCACCTGCCGACGGTGACCCGCCAGTTCCCCAACGCCAACTGGTATGAGCGGGAAACCTTTGACCTGTTCGGCATCACCTTCGACGGCCATCCGCATATGACCCGTCTGCTGATGCCGCGTACCTGGCAGGGGCATCCGCTGCGCAAGGACTACCCGGCGCGCGCCACCGAATTCGATCCCTTCGAGCTGACCAAGCAGAAGCAGGATCTGGAGATGGAGTCCCTCAAGTTCCGCCCGGAAGAGTGGGGGATGCAGCGCGGCACCGCCAACGAAGACTTCATGTTCCTCAACCTGGGGCCGAACCACCCCTCATCCCACGGCGCCTTCCGCATCGTGCTGCAGCTGGACGGCGAAGACATTGTCGACTGCGTGCCGGATATCGGCTATCACCACCGCGGCGCCGAGAAGATGGGTGAGCGTCAGTCCTGGCACAGCTACATTCCCTATACCGATCGCATCGAATACCTGGGCGGCTGCGTCAATGAGATGCCCTATGTGCTGGCGGTGGAGAAGCTGGCCGGGATCGAGGTGCCGGAGCGGGTGAAGGTGATCCGCGTGATGCTCTCCGAGCTGTTCCGCATCAACAGCCATCTGCTGTACATCTCCACCTTTATTCAGGACGTCGGCGCCATGACGCCGGTGTTCTTCGCCTTTACCGACCGTCAGAAGATCTATGACATCGTCGAGGCGGTCACCGGTTTCCGTATGCACCCGGCCTGGTTCCGCATCGGCGGCGTGGCGCATGACCTGCCCAAGGGCTGGGATCGCCTGCTGCGCGAGTTCCTGGAGTGGATGCCCAAACGCCTGGACTCCTACGTCAAGGCAGCGCTGCACAACACCATTCTGAAAGGGCGCTCCGTCGGCGTGGCCGCCTATGGCGCCAAGGATGCGCTGGCCTGGGGCACCACCGGCGCGGGTCTACGCGCCACCGGCATCGCCTTCGACGTGCGCAAGTGGCGGCCGTACTCCGGCTATGAAAACTTCGAGTTTGAGGTGCCGACCGCCAGTAACGGCGACTGCTATGACCGCGTGATGCTGAAGGTGGAAGAGATCCGCCAGAGCCTGCGCATTCTGCAGCAGTGCCTGAAGAACATGCCGGAGGGGCCGTTCAAGGCGGATCACCCGCTGACCACGCCGCCGCCGAAAGAGCGCACGCTGCAGCATATCGATACCCTGATCAACCACTTCCTGCAGGTCTCCTGGGGGCCGGTGATGCCGGCCAACGAGTCGTTCCAGATGGTGGAGGCGACCAAGGGGATTAACAGTTACTACCTGACCAGCGACGGCGGCACCATGAGCTATCGCACGCGTATCCGTACACCGAGCTATGCGCATCTGCAGCAGATCCCGTCGGTGATCCGTGGCTGTCTGGTGTCCGACCTGATCGTGTACCTCGGCAGTATTGATTTTGTTATGTCAGATGTGGACCGCTAATCATGACAGAAAACGTATTGGACAAGGATTCGGTTTTTGTACTCAGCGACAGCGCGCGCGCCGAAATTGAGCATGAAATCGAGCACTATGAAGATCCGCGCGCCGCATCGATTGAGGCGCTGAAGATCGTGCAGAAAGAGCACGGCTGGGTGCCGGATGCGGCGATCGAGGCCATCGCCGAGGTGCTGGGGATCCCGGCCGCCGATGTCGAGGGGGTGGCGACATTCTACAGCCAGATCTTCCGCCAGCCGGTCGGGCGTCACATCGTACGCTACTGCGACAGCGTGGTATGTCATATCAACGGCTATCAGGGTATCAAGGCGGCGCTGGAGCAGACGCTGAACATTCAGCCGGGCGAAACCACCTTCGACGGCCGTTTTACCCTGCTGCCGACCTGCTGCCTGGGCAACTGCGACAAGGGGCCGAACATGATGATCGATGACGATCTGCACGATCACCTGACGCCGGAGCGGGCCCTCGAACTGCTGGAGCGCTACAAATGAGAGAGATTATTCGTACCGCTGAATCGCATCCGCTGACCTGGCGCCTGCGCGATGACCAACAGCCGGTGTGGCTGGATGAGTATCGCGCCAAGAACGGCTACCACGCCGCCGAGCGCGCCCTGAAGGGGATGGCGCAGGACGAGGTGGTGACGCTGGTCAAGGACGCCGGGCTGAAAGGGCGCGGCGGGGCCGGCTTCTCCACCGGGCTGAAGTGGAGCCTGATGCCCAAGGACGAAAGCATGAACGTCCGCTACCTGCTGTGCAACGCGGATGAGATGGAGCCGGGCACCTATAAAGACCGCCTGCTGATGGAGCAGCTGCCGCACCTGCTGGTGGAGGGGATGCTGATCGGCGCCTACGCGCTGAAGGCCTACCGCGGCTATATCTTCCTGCGCGGCGAGTATGTGACGGCGGCGGAGAACCTGCGCCGGGCGATCGACGAAGCCCGCGCGGCGGGGCTGCTGGGCAAGAATATTCTCGGCAGCGGTTTCGACTTCGATCTGTTCGTGCACACCGGCGCCGGGCGCTACATCTGCGGCGAGGAGACGGCGCTGATCAACTCCCTGGAGGGACGCCGCGCCAATCCGCGCGCCAAGCCGCCGTTCCCGGCCAGCGCCGGCGCCTGGGGCAAGCCGACCTGCGTCAATAACGTGGAGACGCTGTGCAACGTGCCGGCGATCGTCGAGCACGGCGCCGCCTGGTACCAGGGGCTGTCCGCCGGCAAAAGTCAGGATGCCGGCACCAAGCTGATGGGCTTCTCCGGGCGGGTGAAGAACCCCGGTCTGTGGGAGCTGCCCTTCGGCACGACGGCGCGTGAAATCTTAGAGGACTACGCCGGCGGGATGCGCGATGGGCTGAAGCTGAAGGCCTGGCAGCCGGGCGGGGCGGGGACTGACTTTTTGACCGAGGCGCACCTGGATCTGCCGATGGACTTCGCCAGCATCGGCAAGGCGGGCAGCCGTCTGGGCACCGCGCTGGCGATGGCGGTTGACCATGAGATCAACATGGTCTCGCTGCTGTGCAATCTGGAGAGCTTCTTCGCCCGCGAGTCCTGCGGCTGGTGTACGCCGTGCCGCGACGGTCTGCCGTGGGGGCTGAAGATTCTGCGCGCGCTGGAGCGCGGCGAGGGGCAGCCGGGGGACATCGAAACCCTTGAGCAGCTGTGCCGCCTGCTGGCGCCGGGTCATACCTTCTGCGCCCACGCCCCCGGGGCGGTAGAGCCGCTGCAGAGCGCGATTAAATACTTCCGCGAAGAGTTTGAGGCGGGGATCGCCCGGGAGACGGTCGGCAACGTCAGCCCCATCCGCGGAATTCAGCCCAACTTACTGAAATCACGCTGGTAATTGAATCTCTTCGCCGTTGACGGCGGGGGGATACGGTTTTCTTATTTTGGAAGCATGTCAATGGCAACAATACATGTAGACGGCAAAGAGTATGACGTCGACGGGGCGGAGAACCTGCTGCAGGCCTGTCTCTCCCTGGGGCTCGACATACCCTACTTTTGCTGGCATCCGGCGCTGGGCAGCGTCGGCGCCTGCCGCCAGTGCGCGGTTAAGCAGTACCAGAACGCGGAGGATACCCGTGGGCGACTGGTGATGTCCTGTATGACGCCGGCCGCCGATGGCACCTATATCGCCATCGATGACGAGGAGGCCAAGCGGTTCCGTGAGAGCGTGGTGGAGTTTTTGATGACCAACCACCCACACGATTGTCCGGTGTGCGAGGAGGGCGGTAACTGTCATCTGCAGGATATGACCGTGATGACCGGCCACCGCCTGCGCCGCTACCGCTTTACCAAGCGTACTCATGAGAACCAGGATCTGGGGCCGTTTATCTCCCACGAGATGAACCGCTGCATCGCCTGCTACCGCTGCGTGCGCTACTACAAGGATTACGCCGGCGGCACCGACTTCGGCGTCTACGGCGCCCACGATAACGTCTACTTCGGACGCCCGCAGAGCGGCACGCTGGAGAGCGAGTTTTCCGGCAACCTGGTGGAGATCTGCCCGACCGGGGTGTTCACCGACAAGACCCACTCCGAGCGCTATAACCGCAAGTGGGATATGCAGTTTGCCCCCAGCGTCTGCCAGCAGTGCAGCGTCGGCTGTAACACCAGCCCCGGCGAGCGCTACGGCGAGCTGCGCCGTATCGAAAACCGCTTCAACGGCACCGTGAACCACTACTTCCTATGCGATCGCGGCCGTTTCGGCTACGGCTATGTCAATCTCAAGGATCGTCCGCGCCGGCCGCAGCAGCGCCGTGGGACGGACTGGATCGATCTCAACGCCGAGCAGGCGCTGCAGGGCGGGGCCGATATTCTGCGCCGCGCCAGCAAGGTGATCGGCATCGGCTCGCCGCGCGCCAGCGTGGAGAGCAACTTCGCCCTGCGTGAGCTGGTGGGGGCGGAGAACTTCTACAGCGGCATCGACGTGGGTGAGCTGAAGCGCCTGAACCTGATGCTGTCGGTGCTGCGCGACGGCGGTATCTACACGCCGTCCCTGCGCGAGATGGAGCAGTACGATGCGGTGCTGATCCTCGGTGAGGATGTGACTCAGACGGCGGCGCGCATCGCGCTGGCCCTGCGTCAGGCGGTGAAGGGCAAGGCGCAGGCCATGGCCGCCGCCCAGCGGGTGGCCGACTGGCAGATCGCCGCGGTGCAGAACATCGGCCAGCACGCCAAGTACCCGCTGTTTATCACCAGTATTGATGAAACTCGCCTGGATGACATCGCCGCCCTGAATTACTGCGCGCCGGTGGCCGACCAGGCGCGCTTAGGCTTTGCTGTGGCGCACGCGCTGGATGAAAACGCGCCGGCGGTCGAGGGGCTGTCGGACGAGGTGCGCCGTCAGGCTGATATCATCGCTCAGGCGCTGGCCGGTGCGCGCAAACCCCTGATCGTGACCGGCAGCGGGGCGGGCTATACCCCGATGATCGAGGCGGCGGCCAACGTGGCGCGCGCGCTGAAGCAGCGTGCGCTGGAGGTCGGCATCACCTTCGTACCGGCTGAGGCCAACAGCATGGGGTTGGCGATGATGGATGCCTCCTCGCTGGATAACGCGCTGGTGCAGCTGGAGCAGGGCTATGCGGATACCGCGATCGTGCTGGAGAACGACCTGTACCGTCATGCGCCGTCGGCGCGCGTCGATGCGGCGCTGGCCAAGGCCAACGGCCTGATCGTCATCGACCATCAGCGCACGGCCATCATGGATCGCGCCGATCTGGTGCTCTCCGCCGCCAGCTTCGCGGAAAGCGACGGTACCTTGGTTAACCAGGAAGGGCGCGCCCAGCGCTTCTTCCAGGTGTTCGATCCTGCGTTCTACGACGATCCGAAGAAGAAGTCGCCGACCATCATGCTGGAGGGGTGGCGCTGGCTGCATGCCCTGCGGGTGAGCGCCGGCCAGCAGGTGCCGGACTGGAGCCAGCTCGATCAGGTGATCGCCGACTGCGTGCAGGCCTGCCCACAGTTCGCCGGCATGGTCGACGCGGCGCCCAACGCCGCCTTCCGGGTGCGTGGGCAGAAGCTGGCGCGTGAGCCGCTGCGCTACAGCGGGCGTACCTCGATGCTGGCCAACATCAGCGTCCATGAGCCGCGCCAGCCGCAGGATAAGGACACCGCCTTTGCCTTTTCGATGGAGGGCTACAGCGCGCCGCAGGCCGAGCGTCAGGAGTTCGCCTTCGCCTGGGCGCCGGGCTGGAACTCCCCGCAGGCCTGGAACAAGTTCCAGGATGAGGTCGGCAGCCACCTGCGCTTCGGCGATCCGGGCGTGCGCCTGATCGCGGCCGGTGACGGCGGATTACCCTATTTCACCCAGGTACCGGCGCCGTATCAGGTGCACGGCTGGGTGATCGCCCCTTACTACCATCTGTTTGGCAGCGACGAGCTGACTCAGCGTACGCCGGTGATCCAGCGCCGCATGCCGCAGGCCTGCGTGCGGGTCTGCCCGGAGGATGCCGCGCGGATGGGCGCGTCGGAGGGGGCGACGATCGAACTGAGCTGCGCCGGCGAGGTGCTGCGTCTGCCGCTGCAGATTAGCCGCCGCCTGCAGCCGGGTCAGGTCGGCCTGCCGCTGGGCATGCCGGGGGTCGCGCCGGTGTTGAACGGCGTTAAAGTGGATTACATGCGGGAGGCTGCGGTATGAGCGTAATAACGCCGGATACGGTGGAGATCCTTCTCACCGTGCTGAAGGCTGTGGTGATCCTGCTGGTGGTGGTCACCTGTGGGGCCTTTATGAGCTTCGGTGAACGCCGTCTGCTGGGGTTGTTCCAGAACCGCTACGGGCCAAGCCGGGTAGGGTGGGGCGGTTCGCTGCAGCTGGTGGCGGACATGATCAAGATGTTCTTCAAGGAGGACTGGGTTCCGCCGTTCACCGATCGCCTGATCTTTACCCTGGCGCCGATGATCGCCTTCTGCTCGCTGCTGCTCTCGTTTGCCATCGTGCCGGTGGCGCCGGGCTGGATGGGGGCCGACCTTAACATCGGCATCCTGTTCTTCCTGATGATGGCCGGGCTGGCGGTGTATGCGGTGCTGTTCGCCGGCTGGTCGAGCAATAACAAATACTCCCTGCTGGGGGCGATGCGCGCCTCGGCGCAGACCCTGAGCTATGAGGTGTTCCTCGGCCTTTCGCTGATGGGGGTGGTGGCGCAGGCCGGCTCCTTCAATATGCAGGTGATCGTCGACTCGCAGAGCCATCTGTGGAACATCATTCCGCAGTTCTTCGGCTTCCTGACCTTTATCATCGCCGGCGTCGCGGTGTGTCACCGTCACCCGTTCGACCAGCCGGAGGCTGAGCAGGAGTTGGCCGATGGCTACCATATCGAATACTCCGGGATGAAGTTCGGTCTGTTCTTCGTCGGTGAATACATCGGTATTGTCACCATCTCAGCGCTGATCGTCACCCTGTTCTTCGGCGGCTGGCACGGGCCGTGGCTGCCGCCGTTTATCTGGTTCGCCCTCAAGACGGCGTTCTTTATGGTGATGTTTATTCTGGTACGCGCCTCCCTGCCGCGTCCCCGCTATGACCAGGTGATGGCCTTCGGCTGGCGGATCTGCCTGCCGCTGACGCTGATCAACCTGTTGGTCACGGCGGCCGTCATTTTGTATCACGCTCAGTAAAAGGGGTGAGTGTAACCATGACATTGAAAGAGTTAGTGGTTGGTTTCGGCACCCAAGTGCGCAGCCTGTGGATGATAGGCCTGCATGCTTTCGCCAAACGCGAAACCAAAATGTATCCGGAGGAGCCGGTATACCTGCCACCGCGCTACCGCGGCCGTATCGTGCTGACGCGCGATCCGGACGGCGCCGAGCGCTGCGTGGCCTGCAACCTGTGTGCGGTGGCCTGCCCGGTCGGCTGCATCTCGCTGCAGAAGGCGGAGACCGAGGATGGCCGCTGGTATCCGGAGTTTTTCCGCATCAACTTTTCCCGCTGTATTTTCTGCGGCATGTGCGAGGAGGCCTGTCCGACCACCGCCCTGCAGCTCACGCCGGATTTTGAGATGGGGGAGTTCCGTCGTCAGGATCTGGTGTATGAGAAAGAGGATCTGCTGATTTCCGGGCCGGGGAAATACCCCGACTACAACTTTTACCGTATGGCCGGTATGGCGATCGATGGCAAAGCCAAGGGCGAGGCCGAAAACGAAGCCAAACCGATCGACGTCAAAGGTCTGTTGCCCTAAGGAGCCGAGCATGGAATTTGCCTTTTACGCTGCGGCGCTGGTGGCCGTGTTGGCGACGATCCGCGTGATCACCCACACCAACCCGGTGCATGCGCTGCTGTACCTGATCGTCTCGCTGCTGGCGGTGGCGGCGGTGTTCTTCTCCCTCGGCGCCTACTTTGCCGGGGCGCTGGAGATCATCGTCTACGCTGGCGCCATCATGGTGCTGTTCGTCTTCGTGGTGATGATGCTCAACCTGGGCCACTCGGTGGTCGAGCAGGAGCGCGCCTGGCTGAAGCCCGGCGTGTGGATCGGTCCGGCGCTGCTGTCGCTGATCCTGCTGGCGGTGGTGCTGTATGCGATTAGCACCCTGCAGGGTGGTGTCCTCGATGGTCGCGCCGTGGATGCCAAGGCGGTGGGGATTGCCTTGTTCGGGCCCTATGTGCTGGCGGTGGAGCTGGTCTCAATGCTGCTGCTGGCCGGCCTGGTGGTGGCCTTCCACATCGGTCGTGAACACCATCCGGGCGAGGTACTGAGCAATAAGGCCGCGTCCCAGGGGACGGCGGCGATGGCGGTACGTAATAAAGCGGAGGAGCGCGCATGATCCCGTTACAACATGGGCTGATCTTGGCAGCCATTCTGTTCGCGCTGGGGCTGACCGGCCTGTTAATCCGCCGCAACCTGCTGTTCATGCTGATCAGTCTGGAGATCATGATCAACGCGGCGGCGCTGGCCTTTGTGGTGGCCGGCAGCGTCTGGGGCCAGGCCAACGGGCAGGTGATGTATATCCTGGCCATCAGTCTGGCGGCGGCGGAGGCCTCTATCGGTCTGGCGCTGTTGCTGCAGCTGCATCGTCGCCGCAACACCCTGAATATCGATACTGTCAGTGAGATGCGCGGATGAACCTACTCTATTTAACCATTCTGCTGCCGCTGCTGGGATTTCTGATCCTGGCCTTTTCCCGCGGCCGTCTGTCGGAGAATCACACCGCGATCATCGGGGTCGGTTCCGTCGGTCTAGCGGCGCTGGTCACCCTGTACGTCGGCGCCAACTTTCTGAGTCACAATGCGGCCGGTGCAGCCTATAGCCAGCATCTGTGGAACTGGATGGCGGTCGGTAACTTTACCATTCCGGTGACCCTCAGCCTGGACGGCCTGTCGCTGACCATGCTGTCGGTGGTGACCGGCGTCGGCTTCCTGATCCACCTGTTCGCCTCATGGTATATGCGCGGGGAGGAGGGCTACTCCCGCTTCTTCGCCTATACCAACCTGTTTATCGCCAGCATGGTGGTACTGGTGTTGGCGGATAACCTGATGCTGATGTACCTCGGCTGGGAAGGGGTGGGGCTGTGCAGCTATCTGCTGATCGGGTTCTACTACACCAATCCGGCCAACGGTGCGGCGGCGATGAAGGCATTCATCGTGACCCGCGTCGGCGACGTGTTCCTGGCCATCGGCCTGTTTATCCTCTACCACCAGCTGGGTACCCTGAATATCCGCGAGCTGATGGTATTGGCGCCGCAGCAGCTGGCGGTCGGTTCGCCGGCCATCACCTGGGCGACGCTGATGCTGCTGGGCGGCGCGGTGGGTAAATCGGCTCAGCTGCCGCTGCAGACCTGGCTTGCCGATGCCATGGCGGGCCCGACGCCGGTCTCTGCGCTGATCCACGCCGCGACCATGGTGACCGCCGGGGTCTATCTGATCGCCCGGACCCATGGCCTGTTCGTGATGGCGCCGGAGGTGCTGCACCTGGTGGGGATTATCGGCGCCGTGACGCTGGTGCTGGCCGGCTTTGCCGCGCTGGTGCAGACGGATATCAAGCGGGTATTGGCCTACTCCACCATGAGCCAGATCGGCTATATGTTCCTGGCGCTAGGGGTACAGGCCTGGGATGCTGCGATTTTCCATCTGATGACCCACGCCTTCTTCAAGGCGCTGCTGTTCCTCTCCTCCGGCTCGGTTATTCTGGCCTGCCACCATGAGCAGAACATCTTCAAGATGGGCGGACTACGCCACAAGTTGCCGCTGACCTACCTGTGCTTCCTGGTGGGCGGGGGGGCACTGGCGGCGCTGCCGCTGGTCACCGCCGGATTCTACAGTAAAGATGAGATCCTGTGGGGAGCGCTGGCCTCGGGCCATGTCAACCTGATGATGGCCGGGCTTATCGGCGCCTTCCTGACCTCGCTGTATACCTTCCGGATGATCTTCATCGTGTTCCACGGCGAGGCGCATACCCAGGCCCATGAGGTGAAGGGGCTGAGCCACAACCTGCCGCTGATCGTGCTGATGATCCTCTCTACCTTCGTCGGGGCGCTGATCACCCCGCCGCTGGCCGGGGTGCTGCCCGCCATGCCTGAGGGTGAGGGGGGCAAGGTGACGCTGGAGGTGGTATCGGCCATCGTCGCCATCGCCGGGGTACTGCTGGCGGCGCGTCTTTATCTGGGGCAGCGCAGCCTGGTCAACGGGATCGCCAACAGCGTGCCGGGGCGTTTCCTCTCCACGTGGTGGTTCCATGCCTGGGGATTCGACTGGCTGTACCGGCAGATCTTTATTAAGCCATTTAAGGCCGTCGCCTGGCTGCTGCGGCGCGATCCGCTCGATCGCATGATGAACCTGTTTGCGCTGGTGGCCCGCTTGGGCAACCGTGCGCTGGCCGTCAGCGAAAACGGGCAGCTGCGCTGGTATGCAGCGTCGATGGGTGTTGGGGCAGTGGTCGTTTTGGCGCTGTTATTATTGGTTAAGTGAATCTCGTTAAAGCGGGTGAGGGGACGACCCCTGTCTCCTCCGTTTGAATGTATTCAGAATAAGGGAAACCAAACGCCATGTTATTACCTTGGCTAATTCTTATCCCGCTGATTGGCGGTCTGCTGTCCTGGCAGGGCGAGCGTCTGGGGCTGAAAGCGCCGCGCTGGATTGCGCTGCTGGCCATGGGCCTGACGCTGCTGCTGTCGCTGTACCTGTGGCTGCAGGGCAACTATGGCTTGACCCAGGCGGCGGGTATTCCACAGTGGCAGTCCAGCTTCATGGTGCCGTGGATCCCGAGCCTGGGCATCTCCTTCCATCTGGCGCTCGACGGCTTGTCGCTGCTGATGGTGGTGCTGACCGCGCTGCTGGGGGTGCTGGCCATCCTCTGCTCCTGGAATGAGATCCATAAGTACCAGGGCTTCTTCCACCTTAACCTGCTGTGGATCCTGGCAGGGGTGATCGGCGTCTTCCTGGCCATCGACATGTTCCTGTTCTTCTTCTTCTGGGAAATGATGCTGGTGCCGATGTACTTCCTAATCGCCCTGTGGGGCCATAAGGGATCCGACGGCAAGACGCGCATCAGCGCGGCGACCAAGTTCTTCATCTATACCCAGGCCAGCGGTCTGGTGATGCTGATCGCCATCTTCGGCCTGGTGTGGGTGCACTACAACGCCACCGGGGTGCTGAGCTTCGACTATGAGGTGCTGCTCAACACGCCGATGAGCCACACGGTGCAGTATCTGCTGATGCTGGGCTTCTTTATCGCCTTTGCGGTGAAGATGCCGGTGGTGCCGCTGCACGGCTGGCTGCCGGACGCGCACAGTCAGGCGCCGACCGCCGGCTCCGTCGACTTGGCCGGTATCCTGCTGAAGACCGCGGCCTATGGCCTGCTGCGTTTCAGCCTGCCGCTGTTCCCGCAGGCCTCGCTCGAGTTCGCGCCTATCGCTATGGCGCTGGGGGTGATCGGGATCTTCTACGGCGCCTGGATGGCCTATATCCAGACGGATATCAAGCGTCTGATCGCCTACACCTCGGTGTCGCACATGGGCTTTGTGATGATCGCCATCTACTCCGGCAGTCAGCTGGCGTTCCAGGGGGCGGTGGTGCAGATGATCGCGCACGGCCTCTCCGCCGCCGGGCTGTTCATCATTACCGGTCAGCTGTATGAGCGCCTGCATACCCGCGATCTGCGCGAGATGGGCGGCCTGTGGGGGCGTGTGAAGTACCTGCCCGCACTGTCGCTATTCTTCGCCGTGGCGACCCTGGGGATGCCGGGCACCGGTAACTTCGTCGGTGAATTTATGATGATGTTCGGCAGCTTCCAGGTGGTGCCGGTGACGACGGTGGTCGCCAGCTTCGGCCTGGTGTTTGCGTCCGTCTATTCGCTGGTGATGATGCAGCGCGCCTACTACGGCGCGCCCAAGTCAGACCAGCCGCTGGCCAGTCTGAGCGTACGTGAGCTGTCGCTGATTCTGCTGCTGGTGGTACTGCTGGTGCTGCTGGGGATCTTCCCGCAGCCGGTGCTAGATACCTCCAGCGCGGCGATGGGCAATATTCAGCATTGGTTCGCTTCTGCTTCAACTTTAACCACAAGGCCGTAAATCGCCATGACAATAACTCCTCAAAATCTGATCGCACTGCTACCGCTGTTGATCGTCGGATTGACGGTGGTGGTTGTGATGCTGTGCATTGCGTGGCGACGCAACCACTTCGTCAACGCGACGGTGACCGTGATTGGCCTGAACGCGGCGCTGCTGTCGCTGTTTCTGGTGGCCGCCGCGGTGCCCAGCGACATTACTCCGCTGATGCATGTGGACGGTTTCTCCATGCTGTACACCGCGCTGGTGCTGCTCTCCGCGCTGGCGACCTGCACCTTTGCCTACCCGTGGCTGCAGGGCTATCCGGATAACCGCGACGAGTTCTACCTGCTGGTGCTGATCGCCACGCTGGGCGGGATCTTGCTGGCCTGCGCCAACCATCTGGCGGCGCTGTTCCTGGGGATAGAGCTTATCTCCCTGCCGCTGTTCGGTCTGGTGGGCTACGCCTATCGCCAGAAGCGCTCGCTGGAGGCGGCGATCAAGTACGCCATTCTCTCGGCCGCCGCGTCCGCCTTCCTGCTGTTCGGCATGGCGCTGCTGTACGCGCAGTCCGGCGATCTCTCCTTTGCCGGTCTGGGCTATGCGCTGGGCGGCAGCATGCTGACCCAGCCGCTGGTGCTGGTGGGGCTGGGCATGATGCTGGTGGGCTTTGGCTTCAAGCTGTCGCTGGCGCCGTTCCAGCTGTGGACGCCGGATGTCTATCAGGGGGCGCCGGCGCCGGTGTCGACCTTCCTGGCGACCGCCAGCAAGATCGCCATCTTTGCCGTGCTGTTGCGTCTGTTCATCCTGCTGCCGGCGACAGACAGCGAGGCGGTGCGCGTGGTGCTGGGCGTCATCGCCTTCTGCTCCATCCTGTTCGGTAACCTGATGGCGGTCACCCAGAGCAACATCAAACGTCTGCTGGG
This sequence comes from Edwardsiella sp. EA181011, assembly GCF_000800725.1. Lineage (NCBI taxonomy): Bacteria > Pseudomonadati > Pseudomonadota > Gammaproteobacteria > Enterobacterales > Hafniaceae > Edwardsiella > Edwardsiella sp. EA181011. Next base: position 1,906,444 of record NZ_CP011364.1, read on the forward strand.
CTACTCCTCTATCGCCCACCTGGGCTATCTGCTGGTGGCACTGATCGCCGTGCAGAGCGAGGGCATTGCGATCGAGACCGCCGGGGTCTATCTGGCCGGCTATCTGTTCGCCAGCCTGTCGGCTTTCGGTATCGTTAGCCTGATGTCCAGCCCCTATAGCGGGCCGGATGCCGAGTCGCTTTACTCCTACCGCGGCCTGTTCTGGCATAAGCCGATTCTGTCGGCGGTGATGACCGTATCCATGCTCTCCCTGGCCGGCATCCCGATGACCCTGGGCTTTATCGGTAAGCTGTTCGTGGTGATGGCGGGCGTCAGCGCCGGGCTGTGGTGGCTGGTCGGCGCGGTGGTGGTCGGCAGCGCGATCGGCCTGTACTACTACCTGCGCGTAGCGGTCAGCATGTACCTACGCGCGCCGCAGACGCTGATCCGCGACACCCCGAATAACTGGGCGCTCACCGCCGGTGGGGTGGTGGTGCTGCTCTCTGGCGTGCTGGTGGTGCTGACGGGGATCTTCCCGCAGACGCTGATTTCGCTGGTACAGCTGGCACAGCCGCTGCCCTGATAGGGGGCACCGATGAGACAATGCCGGGCCAGGGGCCCGGCATTTTTTTATCTAGCGGGTAATGGAGAAAAAGAGATCGCAGGCAAAGGCGCTGATGAAGAAGATACACAGACGGACCCAGGGACTCTCCACGCCCAGCATGATCGACAGCAGGGTCATGCCGAGGCTGAAGATAATCATGACGAGCAGGCTTGGCCAGGTATACATAGCGCTCCCCCTAAAGATACGGCGGCCCCGGCGGCGCCGGGGCGATGAGATTGATTATGCGCCCGCGGGCGCATAAGAAAAGCGCCGGGCTATAACAGCTCGAAGTGGGCGCGCTTCACCCGCTGGACATCGGTGCCGATAAACACGTTGATGCGCCCCGGCTCGATGACCTGCTGCATCTGGGCGTTCCAGAAGCGCAGCTGCTGCGGCGTCAGGGTAAAGCTGACGCGGCGGCGTTCGCCCGGCTGCAGCATCACCTTGCGGAAGTCCTGCAGGCTCTTCAGCGGGCGGCTGATGCTGGCCACGGGATCCTGCAGGTAGAGCTGCAGCACCGTGGCCCCGGCGCGCGGGCCCGTATTGGTGACGGTGACGCTGGCCTCAATCTGCCCATCGCGCGCCATCTGCGGGGCCGACAGGGTGATCTCCGACAGCGTGAAGCGGGTATAGCTCAGTCCGTAGCCGAAGGGGTAGAGCGGGCCGTTGGCCTCATCGAAGTAGTGCGACGTGTACTTCTCCGGCTTTTGCGGATCGTAGGGCCGGCCGGTATTCAGCCGGCTGTAGTAGGTGGGAATTTGGCCGACGGAGCGCGGGAAAGAGATGGGCAGCTTGCCGGAGGGGTTAACGTCGCCGAACAGAACATCGGCGACGGCGTTGCCGCCCTCGGTACCGGGGAACCAGCTCTCCAGGATGGCGTCAGCCTGCTGATCTTCGCGTACCAGGGTCAGCGGACGCCCATTCATCAGCACCAAGACCAGCGGCTTGCCGGTCTGCTTGAGGGCGGCGATCAGATCCCGCTGACTCTGCGGCAGATCGATATGGGTGCGGCTGGAGGCCTCGTGGGCCATCCCCTGCGCCTCGCCGACGACCGCCACCACCGCATCGGCCTGTCTGGCCACGGTGACCGCCTCATCGATCAGCGCCTGGGCGGGACGCGGGTCGACGCTGACGGAGGGGCCGTACTGATTGAGAAACTGGAGAATGTCTGCGTCATTGCTGACGTTGGCGCCGCGCGCGTACAGCACGCGGCCATGGCCGGCCATGGCGTTGCGGATCCCGCTGAGAAGGGTGACGGCCTGCGCAGGCTTGCCGGCGGCCGACCAACTGCCGATCACGTCGCGCTGGCTGTCGGCCAGCGGACCGACGACGGCGAGGGTGCCGCGGCGCGCCAGGGGCAGGGTATCCAGGCGGTTTTTCAGCAGCACCAGCGTTTGGGCGGCGACCGTGCGCGCCTCGGCGCGGTGCAGGCGGCTTTCGGCGTCCGTGTCCTGGGGATCGCTGCCGACGGGGCCGAGATGGCGATAGGGATCGTGGAACAGCCCCATGTCGTACTTCACGTTCAGTACGTGGCGGCAGGCATCATCGACGGCGGCGGCGCTGACCCGGCCGCTTTTCACCAGTCCCGGCAGGTACTGGCTGTAGTATTCGTCGCTCATGCTCATATCGATACCGGACTGGATCGCCAGGCGCACCGCATCCTGGGGATCGCGGGCGACGCCGTGGTTAATCAGCTCCTTAATGGCGCCGTGATCGCTGATGGTGATGCCCTGAAAGCCCCACTGGTCGCGCAGCAGGGTTTTCAGCAGCCAGGGGTCGGCGCTGGCCGGGGTACCGTTAATGGCGTTCAGGGAGACCATCACACCGCCGCTGCCGGCGTCCAGCGCCGCCTTGTACGGGGGAAGGTAGTCCTGGAACATGCGCTGAGGACTCATGTCGACGCTGTTGTAGTCGCGCCCGCCTTCAACGGCGCCGTAGAGCGCATAGTGTTTGACGCTGGTCATCAGCGCATGGCGATCGCCCGGGTGACGCCCCTGCATCGCCTTGACCATCAGACGCCCCATTTCTGAGGTGAGATAGGTATCTTCGCCAAAGCCCTCCGAGGTGCGGCCCCAGCGCGGGTCGCGGGTGATGTCGACCATCGGCGCCCAAGTCATGTTCAGCCCGTCTTCGCTGGCCTCATAGGCCGAGATGCGCCCGACGGTGGTGACCAGATCGCGATCCCAGCTGGCGGCCAGCCCCAGGCTGATGGGAAATACCGTGCGCTGCCCGTGGATGACGTCATAGGCGAAAAACAGTGGGATTTTCATTCGACTGTGCCGCACGGCCTGATCCTGCATGCCGCGGATCCCGGGTCGGGTGACGGTATTGAAGATGGCGCCGACCTGGCCGCCGGCGATCATCGTGTAGACCTTTTCCTTGGGGTTATCGGGGCCGACGCTGATCAGCCGCAGCTGGCCGATTTTTTCCGCCAGGGTCATTCGCTGCAGCATCTGGGTGACAAAGGCGTCTCGGGGCAGGGTGGGATCGGGCCACTGGGTGGGGTAGCCTGACGTTCCGGCCAGCGCCGGCGCCGTCAATAGAGCGCTGATCAGACCGAATGAGCAGAGCCATTTCATGATGTTCACATTTCCTTTGCCTGGGCTGCACGCAGCAGCGTAATCGGAGCGGTACCGGCCTCTCCCAGTGGGGCGCAGTTTAATGCGGTGCGCGGATCATCACGCAGGCTGGGAACGGCGTTTTAAGGATACATATCATACAGGTGAATAGTTGCTTCGTGCTTCTTAATTTATGTTGGATAGGTAAGCGGGGGAGGGGCGGGGCGATCTCAGGCGCCGGCGTCGGCGCCTGAGGCGGATCAGCGCGTTTTTTTCTGCGGCATCATCAGCAGCAGCGCGTTATCACGGATGACATAGTGGTGGAACAGCGCGGCGGCGGTGTGCATAGCGATCAGGGCGTAGCCGATATTGGCCAGCACCACGTGCCACTCTTTTATCACGGACTTCATGGAAGGATCCGGCGTAACCCAGGGGGCGATGGTCATGCCAAACAGCGACCAGCTTTTACCGCCGTAGGCCATCAAGGTGACGCCCAGCAGCGGGATCGCCAGGAACCAGAGGTAGAGCGTCAGGTACATCATGCGCGCCGCCAGATGCTGCCAGCGCGGCGGCGGCGGCAGGATCGGCGGATCCGGCAGGATGTGACGTAGCCCGAGGCGTATCAGCATCGCAATCCATACCAGTACGCCGGCATTGTAGTGAACTTCGCGCATCAATAGATAGGCCGGTGAGTCCTTGGCAAACAGGCCGCGGAACTCAATGCTGATATAGGCGATGGCAATCAGCAGCAGCGTTATCCAGTGCAGGGATATTTGTATTTTACTAAAGCGTTGCATGGTCTCTCACTCTCATGGGTTCGTGACATTGTAGACTAGCTGAAAAATATTAAGAGACCCTTAAAGGGTTTTCTCTGATTTTATCCTGCGATGATGTCTGACACGTCACCCAACGACGCGAATGTCCGTACCTATGGCAATTATATGATGCCGGGCTCAGCCTTTTCCACATGAGGACTCCATTGCTGAAAGTAGCGCCGGGCGTCAATTTTTTCAAAAATAGCGTCGTCGATCGCGCTATTCAGCGAGAGATTTTTGATGTCGATATTATTGGCCTTCATCACCTGGCTTGCATGCAGAAAGGCCGGGATGATCAGCGGTTCTACTTTATCGGCTAAAAAGGTCGGCAGCATGCTGCCCAGGGTCTCATAGAAACGGGGACGGTCGAAATTGTTCATATCCAGCCCGGCGATAAATATCGTATTAAAGCCAAGGTAGGCGACGATCTGCAGCGCCCAATAGACGACGGTGCCCGCGTCGAAGATGCCGCGGCGGATATCCTGGCTGAACCCAATGCTCTGCTCATTGTCGGAAAATTGTATGCTGCGGTCCTGCCCATAGTGCGCCCTAAGCTGGCGAGGCGTGAGGCTGGGGCAATAGACCTTTTCCGCGATATCCTCAATGATGGCCAGGCGGCAGCGGAGGGCGCCGAGGGTAAAGCGGTCGAGGATGCGGGCCATACCGTGAACGGTGGTAAACAGGGTTAATCCGCACTGTTTAATCACCTCCAGAACGACGTCCGGACGCCGATCGATAAACCCCATATCGATGATAACGTAAAAAGTAAAGTCAACCTTGTGATGTAAAAAGTAGGCGCCGTTCACCCCGACGGCGGGCATGGCGGGGAGCTGCTCAAAACAGAGCGTATTGACCGACGGGCCGCTCGCCGTCAGCAGCACCTTACCGTGACTGCTGCGCTGCAGCTGGCTCAGCGGGACGATGGGGATCGGCTGTTTTTTGTAATCTAACGTTACAATTTCACCGCCGTCGCCGCGCGTGATTTTTACGTATGGCCAAAGATTTTCGTTATGGCGATAGGGGCGTGGGTGGGAGTAGCGGTACAGCTGTTTAAAAAAAGAACCCATAATTCATCCAATTAGCTGATATGTAACGCGGGGTGTTCTTAATCGTCATCATAACTTTATTTTTTTGCGGTATTTTTAGCTTAAAGTCTTGTCTGTTGATGCTTTGTTTAACCGTGGTGCGGGGCGCCACCCGCGGCATCTCGTCGGCCCGCCGCGGGCGCTCGGGTGCCGGGAGAGGGCTTCGGTGCAGCATCCTGACCGCTGCCGGAAAAAGTAGCACAGGCGCTGCGTTTTGCGAGGAAGGCGGCGGATCTGCGCCGTAAAAATAAAAGCAATGCTCAGCGCCTATTCTTGGGACTGTGGGAAGAGATATTTACGCTATCGACTGGGCTCTCGGTTAATCAAAAAGAGGGAGGCGGCGGCGCGGCGCGGAGGTCATGACCGTCGCTAAATAATAATCATGTGAAATAGATAGGCTGATAGTTATTAAGGTGTCTAATGGCGCTATAGCATAATTATATGAATTAATTGAGGGCTTTTTGAACAGATGGTCAGGGCTGAATCGCTCTGTTTCACATAAATATCCTTATCGCGTAAAAAAAGCCAGTCAACTTGATGAAGATCAACCACAGCGGGGGGGGCAAATCCTTAGCATTGCGCCCCTGAAAGCATTCCACCAGACGAATGCGCATAAACAGGAAACTGCAGAATGGTTGAGGATTCTTTTTTATCCGCTCACGGCATCAATCGTCGTGACTTTATGAAACTGTGCGCGGGCATGGCCGCCACACTAGGGTTAAGCTCCAATGCGGCGGCGGAAATGGCGGCAGCGATCACCAGTCCGCAGCGTCCTCCGGTTATCTGGATCGGTGCCCAGGAGTGTACCGGCTGTACCGAGGCCCTGCTGCGTTCCACGCACCCGACGCTGGAAACGCTGCTGCTGAATACCATCTCATTGGAATATCATGAGGTACTGTCATCAGCCTTCGGTCATCAGGTTGAAGAAAACCTGCACAACGCCATGGCGCGCTACAAGGGCAAATATGTCCTGGTGGTGGATGGCTCTATTCCGCTGAAAGACGGCGGCGTGTACTGCATGGTGGCCGGCGAGCCTATCGTCGATCAGATCCGTAAGGCCGCCGCCGATGCGGCCGCGGTGATCGCTATCGGCTCCTGTTCCGCCTGGGGCGGCGTTCCGGCTACCGGCGGTAACCCGACCGGCGCTGTCAGCCTGGAAGAGGCGCTGGGTCGTCCGGTGATCAATATCCCGGGCTGCCCGCCTAACCCGCATAACTTCCTGACCACCGTGGTCTACTACATCACCTATGGCAAGCTGCCGGAGCTGGACAGCAAGCACCGTCCGCTGTTCGCCTACGAGCGCCTGATCCACGAGAACTGCGAGCGTCGCCCGCACTTCGACGCAGGCCGCTTCGCCAAAGAGTTCGGTGACTATGGCCACCGTCAGGGCTGGTGTCTGTATCACCTCGGCTGTAAGGGGCCGGAAACCTACGGCAACTGCTCGACGCTGGAGTTCTGCGACATCGGCGGCGGCATCTGGCCGGTGGGCATCGGCCACCCGTGCTACGGCTGTAACGAGCAGGGTGTCGGCTTTACCAAGGGGATCTTCCAGCTCTCCAGCGTAGAAAACCCGACGCCGCGCGCGGAAAAACCGCTGGTGGATAACAAAGAGGGTGGGCATATCTCGCCGACGGCCACCGGTCTTATCGGCGGCGCGCTGGGGATCCTGGCCGGGGTGAGCCTGATGGCTGTGCGTGAGCTGGGTCGCCAGCAGAAGCGTAACCAGGCGGATCAACACGATTCACGGGAGGAGTAAACCGTGAACAGACGAAATTTTCTGAAGTTCGCCTCTGTCGGCGCGCTGGCGGCGGGCACTGCCGCCTCCGGCAGCGCCCAGGCAGCGGCCGAGAACAAGCCGCCGATCCCGACGGCGGTGGGGATGCTGTATGACTCAACGCTGTGCGTCGGCTGTCAGGCCTGCGTCGCGGAGTGTCAGCGACTGAACAAAAATCAGCTGAACCCGAACGGCGATCCGATCTGGTCCAACAACGATAAGCTGACGCCCTATACCAATAACATAATTCAGGTATGGCGTGACGGCACCGGGGTGAATAAGGATCAGGTAGAAAACGGCTACGCCTACATCAAGAAGCAGTGCATGCACTGCGTCGATCCTAACTGTGTCTCTGTTTGTCCGGTCTCTGCGCTGAAGAAGCACCCTGTCACCGGGATCGTCATGTACGATCCTGACGTCTGCACCGGCTGTCGCTACTGCATGGTGGCCTGCCCGTTCGACGTACCGAAGTACGATTACGATAACCCGTTCGGGGCGATTCACAAATGTGAACTGTGTAATCAGAAAGGGTTGGAGCGTATCGATCAGGGTAAACTGCCGGGCTGTGTCGAGGTGTGTCCTGCCGGTGCGGTGATCTACGGTACCCGTGACGAGCTGCTGGCCGAGGCCAAGAAGCGTCTCGCCGCGCGTCCCGGCGCAGAGTATGCCTACCCGCGTCAGACCCTGCACAGCAATGACAGCTATCAGCACCCGGTCGCCCACTATCAGCCTTACGTGTATGGCGAGAAAGAGGGGGGCGGTACCCAGGTTCTGGTTCTGGCGGGCGTGCCTTATGCCAAGCTGGGTATGCCGCAGCTGGATGAGCTGTCTACCGGCGCCCGCTCCGAACACATTCAGCATACGTTGTACAAAGGCATGATCCTGCCGCTGGTGGTCCTGGCCGGTCTTTCGGTAATGACCTATCGAAATACCAAGAATCACCATGACGGAGACGATGATAATGAGTGATCATAAAGCCAGTCCGCTCGGCGGGCGTTTGGTAAGCTGGCCCGTCGTGTTGCTGGCCCCGTTCATCCTGCTGTGCGGGATATTTATCCTGAAGCGTTTGATCTTCGGTATCGGCTCCGTCGCCGATCTGAACGGTGGCTATCCGTGGGGGATCTGGATCGCGTTTGACCTGCTGATCGGCACCGGCTTCGCCTGCGGCGGCTGGGCGCTGGCCTGGGCGGTGTACGTGTTTAACCGCGGCGAATACCACCCGCTGGTGCGTCCGGCGCTGCTGGCCAGCCTGTTCGGCTACTCCCTCGGCGGCCTCTCCATCACCATCGATGTGGGCCGTTACTGGAACCTGCCGTACTTCTACATCCCGGGGCATTTCAATACCTCCTCGGTGCTGTTTGAAACGGCGGCCTGTATGACGGTGTATATCGGCGTGATGGCGCTGGAGTTTGCGCCGGTTATCCTGGAGCGCTTCGGCTGGAAGGTGTCGCTGAAACGCCTGAATAAGGTCATGTTCTTTATTCTGGCGCTGGGTGCGCTGCTGCCGACCATGCACCAGTCCTCCATGGGCTCGCTGATGATCGCCGCCGGTAAGAAGGTGCATCCGCTGTGGCAGAGCTACGAGCTATTGCCGCTGCTGTCGCTGCTGACCGCCTTTATCATGGGCTTCTCCATCGTGGTCTTTGAAGGCTCGCTGGTGCAGGCCGGCCTGCGCGGGCGCGGCCCAGATGAGAAAACCCTGTTTGCCAAGCTGGTGCGGGTGATCCAGGTGTTCCTGCTGCTGTTCCTGGTGCTGCGCTTCGGCGAGCTGGCGATGCATGATAAACTGCACTACCTGTTCCAGTTTGACCGCTACTCCGTCAGCTTCTGGTGTGAGGCCATGCTGATGCTGTTCCCGCTGCTGGCATTCTGCTCTGCGCGCTGCCGTAAAGACTCGCGCATTCTGTTTGTCGGCGCGCTGAGCATGCTGCTCGGTTCGGCCCTGTGGCGCTTGAACTACTCGTTGCTGGCCTTTGTGCCGGGCAACGGCTACGGATATTTTCCAACCTCTGAAGAGGTGCTGATTTCAATGGGCTTTGTGGCTATTGAAGTCGTTGCTTATTTGCTGCTGATCCGGCTGCTGCCGGTGTTGCCAGCGCTTGACCATTTAAAACACCAAGGTTATCAGGCCCAAGGGAAAGCTAAAGTATGAGCCAACGTATTACTATCGACCCGATTACCCGCATCGAGGGCCATCTGCGCATTGACTGCGAGATCGAAAACGGCAAAGTGACTAAAGCCTGGTCATCCGGCACCATGTGGCGCGGGATGGAAGACATCGTTAAGGGTAATGATCCGCGCGACGCCTGGATGATCGTTCAGCGTATCTGCGGCGTGTGTACCACCATCCACGCCATCGCCTCCGTCCGCGCGGTCGAAAGCGCCGTCGGCGCCAAGGTCCCGGTGAACGCGCAGTATATCCGTAACCTGATCCTGGCGGCGCACAGCATTCACGACCATATCGTGCATTTCTATCAGCTGTCGGCGATGGACTGGGTGGACATCACCGCCGCGTTGAAAGCCGATCCGAACAAGTGTGAGGCGATGCTGCAGGGCGTCTCCGCCTGGAAGCTGAACAGCGCCGGCGAGTTCGCCAAGGTACAGCAGAAGATCCGTAACCTGGTCGACAGCGGCCAGCTGGGGATCTTTGCCAACGGCTACTGGGGCCACAAGGAGATGAAGCTCTCTCCGGAAGTGAACCTGATCGCCGTCGCCCACTACCTGCAGGCGCTGGAGTGCCAGCGTGACGCCAACCGCGTCGTCGCTATCCTGGGCGGTAAGTCTCCGCATATCCAGAACCTGGCGGTCGGCGGTGTGGCCAACCCGATCAATCTCAACGCGCCGAGCGTGCTCAACCTGGAGCGCCTGATGTACGTCAAGATGTTCATCGAACGTCTGGGCGACTTCATTGAGCAGGTGTACAAGGTGGACGCGGCGATCATCGCGGCCAACTACCCGGAATGGATGACGCTGGGCCGCGGCGCTCAGCACTACCTGAGCGTGCCGGAGCTGCCGACCGACGGCGACGGCGGTAGCTTCCTGCTGCCGGGCGGCTATATCGAAAACGGTGACATGGCCAACTACCGCCCGATCAATAGCCAGCAGGATCCGTGGTTGATCGCCGGTATCGCCGAGTGCAGCAAGCACTCCTGGTATCAGGATGACGCTAACCTGAAGCCGTGGGAAGGGAAAACCGAGCCGAACTACACCGGCTGGCAGGAGGACGGTAAGTACTCCTGGGTGAAATCGCCGACCCTGTACGGCAAGGTGGTCGAAGTCGGTCCGCTGGCCGATCTGCTGGTGAAGCTGGCAGCCAAGCATGAAGACACCGTTAAACATTACAACGAAGTCAATGGGCTGTACCAGAAGCTGACCGGCAAGACGCTGCAGGTCGAACAGCTGCACTCCACCATGGGGCGCATCATTGGCCGCGCGGTGCGCTGCTGCGTGCTGAAAGATACCCTGATGATGCAGTGGCAGGCGCTGATCGACAATATCGGCAAGGGCGATCACGTGGCCTATATCCCGGCCGAAATCGACCCGAACAAAGAGTACCGCGGCGTCGGCTTCGAAGAAGCGCCGCGCGGCGCACTGTCGCACTGGATCGTCATCAAGGGTGGCAAGATCGCCAACTACCAGGCAGTGGTGCCGTCAACCTGGAACTCCGGCCCGCGCAACGGCCAGGATGAGCCGGGCCCGTACGAGCAGGCGCTGGTGGGGACTCCGGTCGCCGACATTAACAAGCCGCTGGAAGTGGTGCGTACCGTGCACTCCTTCGACCCGTGCATGTCTTGTGCGGTACACGTGGTGAATACCCTGGATGGCGAAACCACCAAGGTGAAAATCCTGTAATGAATACGCTGATTCTCGGGATTGGAAACCTGCTGCTCAGCGATGAGGCGGTCGGCGTGCGTATCGTCGAGCGCCTGCAGCGCGACTATCGCTTTCCGGCCAACGTCGAGCTGATGGACGGCGGCACCGCCGGCATGGAGCTGCTGGAGTACCTGGCCTGCCGCGATCACCTGATCGTGGTGGACGCCGTGCTCAGCGGCAGCGAACCCGGCAGCGTCATCACGCTGCGCGACGACGAGGTCCCGGCGATGTTTAGCCGTAAAATTTCGCCGCACCAGCTGGGGCTGGCCGACGTGCTGTCGGCGCTGCGCCTGACGGACGAGTTCCCGAAAAAGCTGACGTTGGTCGGCATTGAGCCGCAGTCGCTGGAGCCGAACATCGGTTTGACGCCGGCGATCGCCAGCGCGGTGCCGGTGGCGATGGACCGGGTGCTGGCTATCCTGCGTGAGCAGGGGATTCAGGCCCTGCACCAGGGGGATATCCATGCACAGTGAATTCCCGCACGATGAGCCGCCGGAGCAGGGCATGGCCGCCGGGCGCGTGGGGTTCGATAGCGATCCTGCCGCGCAGCTGATCGCGCAGTATCAGCAGATCGCCACGGGCGAAATGCACGATCTGCCGTTCTATCGCGCCGGGATCCCGGTCAGCGCCGTGATGCGTCCGTTCGACGGGCAGTGGATCGGCTGTGTGCTGACGCCGTGGATGCTGAGCGTGGTGATCCTGCCTGGGCCGGATCAGGCCTGGCCGGCGCGTAAGATCGGCGATCGTCTGGCGCTGCAGCTGCCGCGCGGCAACATGACCTTTATGGTCGGAGAGCTGCCGCAGAGCGGACAGCTGCTCTCCTGTTCGCTGATGTCGCCTCTCGATCCCCATCTGGAGGCTGAGCAGGCCGAACAGCTGATGCGCGATACGCTGACCATGCTGCTCTCCCTGCCGGTGACGGAGACCCACGAGGTGGATCTTTCCCGGCGAGCGCTGTTCAGCCGCCGCGGTTAAGCGTCCATAAAAGCAAACACCCCGCAGCGCGGGGTGTTTTTTTATGGCCAGCGCCTGGCGTTATGCCCCTTCGAAGTGATACTTCATGTCGGTGGCATGGGTCATTTTGGTCACGACCTGACGGGTCAGCTGATCGGTCAGCTTCAGTGCGTCCTGCATGGTCTGATCCTCAAACTGTTGCAGCAGCTGCTGGGCCTTCTTCGGCTGAGACTTATAGAGCGTCAGGTATTCTTGCTCCATGCTCTGCTGACGCTGGGCCGTCTGCTGCTCGAATTGATGGTAGGCGCGCTGTACGTCAGGCGCATAGGCGTTGTAATCCTGCATGACCAGGGTTTGCAGCGTGCGGAACTTCCAGTTGACGGAGTCATCGCTGGCCTGATCGCTCCCCTTGTCGTAGCCCGGCAAATAGTGCTCGATGCCCTGATAATAGGGCACATAGACACTCAGCGCGGACATCCCGAAGGCGACGTATTCCACTTCGCCGATCGCTTTGGGTAAGTTCGGACGAACCTGCAGGATGTGCGACTCCTGGGTGCGGAATACGGAGATCGGGCGGTAAGGCTCTTTCGGGTTGTTGTTGGCATAGGGGTCGTGCGCGGTTCCCTGATAATGGTTACGCAGCGCCTGCTCTACGTCGGCAATGCTGATTTTCTTGGCCGGGGTGAGGAAGACCGGGAAGTTTTTACCGTCGGTGATGGTGGTCTTCAGCTGCGGGTTGAACATGTGCTGCAGCGTCCAGACGCGCGGATAGTTATAGGTCACATCGTTTTCGACGTCCTGAGAATAGGCTTTGTGGAAGTCGAAGGCGCCGTCTTTCGGGCTGTACAGGCCATGCTGTTCGGCAAAGCTGATCAGGGTCGGGGAGCCCAGGTAGTTTGCGGTGTCTTTCGGATCATACTGACGCAGACGGCCCTGATTGGCGGAGACCAGGTATTTGTCCGCCGGCAGGCGGGTTGCCATCCACTGGTGGCCGCTGCCGGTCTCCAGATACCACAGATCGTGCTGGTCGACGAAGGCGACGCCAAAGCCTTCACCGGCGCCCTGCTGTTCGATGATCTTGCCCAGCAGCTCAACGCCCTCACGCGCGCTGTGAATACGCGGCAACACCACGGTCTGGATAGCGTCTTCCGTGATCCCGGTTTTCTCTACATAGGGATCGGCCTTCAGCGCCGGCTGCCCGTTGTAGATGGTTTCGGTCGCGGTCATTCCGACGCCGGCGGAGTTGAAGCCGGCCTCACCCATTGATTTATCCTGGGTATCAAAATCGTGAATGGCGGTGTAGCGCAGCGCCTCTTTCGGCAGCGGATAGGTAAAGTCATTGCCGTGGGATTTAAACACCCCGTGCTGATTATGGGCCGCCGGGTGGATGACCATATGTTTGGCATTATTGGCTGAGTAGTCTTCATTTCGCGCTGCGATAAAAGAACCATCGGTCGTGGCCTGATTGCCCACCAGTATCGTCGTACAGGCCATGGCCTGACCAACGCACAGCGTAGCGATCGCTGCCGCAAGCAGAGTGGTTTTCATAATTGACTCCAATCGTTATAAGTATTGTTTCGTAAATCTTCTTCACAGTAGATCGCGTTAGCGCCAGTTACAAACCCTGCTAATAAAAAGCGCGTTACCTTTTGTAAGCGGAAATGACCACGGCGCCCGTCGAGCATAACGAATCGAACAAACCGCATAAAACCGGCAAAAAGTGTGATTAATATCACTTTGTGATGTAATAGTCACAAGATCATCAAATGACGGCGTGATGTCTATCAATGAATATTGCCCATTCGCCGCTACACTACGCTTTTTGTATCAGGAGAGCCTGCGATGCCCGTCTTACTTGCCATTGCCTTAACCACTGGGATTCTGTCGGCCGTGTGGGGATGGGTCGCCATCAGCCTCGGGCTATCGGTCTGGGCCGGTTTCCTGGGCTGTACCGCGTACTTCGCCTGTCCGCAGGGGGGGCTGAAAGGGCTGGGCATCTCACTGTGCACCCTGTGCAGCGGCGTGTTCTGGGCGGAGATCATCATCAACGGCAGCGCGCTGCAGCCGCACATGGCGCTGCTGGGGTATGGGCTGACCGGCGCGGTGGCCTTTCTGATGTGCGTTCAGGCCTGTCAGCGCTGGCTCTCCTTTGTTCCGGGGACCTTTATCGGCTGCTGCGCCACCTTCGCCGCCGGCGGTGACTGGCGCCTGGTGATACCGTCACTGCTGCTGGGGCTGCTGTTTGGCTATGGGATGAAGAACAGCGGCCTGTGGCTGGCTGCTCGCCGGCGCCGCAGCGTGCCGTTACCGGACGACGCGCGCACCGACGGCGCAGGGGTTCGCTAAATCGGGGACGTCTCGCTGGCGGCTTTTTCAACGATTGTCCGCCAGTGAGAGCGATATCACCTTCATCCGCTTTTTTTCTCTTTAATCCCCCGTATAATTCACCACTCTCCTAACCGCTGTTATCCCCGACCGAGGTTGTCGTGCACCATTTTACCGCTCTGATACAACGCATTGTCCCCCAGCTACATAAAGCGGCCCAGCAGGGTCCGGGACTGGTCAGAGTGGCGCTGCCCTTTGCGGCGCATGATAGCGATTCGATGCTGGCGTGGTTGGCGACCCAGCCGCTGTATCCGCAGTTTTACTGGCGCCACCGCAGCGATGAGGAAGAGGCCGCGGTGTGTGGGGCGCTGCAGGTGTTTCGCGATGCCGAGCAGGCGCAGGCGTTTATTCGGCGACACCGCCAGCCGGATCTGCGGATCTGGGGGCTGAATGCCTTCGATCGCGTGACGCTGGAGGGCTATGGTGAGGTGGAGAGCCTGCTGTTTTTGCCGCGTCTGGCGCTGCTGCGCCGCGGCGATCGGGCCGAGCTGGTGGTATACCTGTACAGCGAGACGTCGCTGCAGGCGGATCTGCCGCGGGCGTTGAGCGATCTGGCCGCGCTGCTGCCGCCGCAGCCGCTGGGTGCCCTACAGGCCCAGGTACTGAGCGCCGCGCACCAGCCCGATCACGACGCCTGGTGCGCGCTGCTGACCCAGGCGCTGGCGGCGATCGCCCGCAATGAATTTGCCAAGGTGGTGATGGCGCGCTGTACCACCCTGACCCTCAGTGAGCCACTGCGCGCGGCGCAGTTTCTGGCCGCCAGCCGGGCGGTCAACCACCGCTGCTACCACTTTATGCTGGCGTTGGCGCCGCACCGCGCATTTTTGGGATCGTCGCCGGAGCGGCTGTACCGCCGCATCGGGGTGCAGCTGGAGACCGAAGCGCTGGCCGGTACCGTCGCCCGCGGCGGAAACGAGGCGCAGCGCCGGGACAACGCGGCCTGGCTGATGCAGGATGGCAAGAATCAGCATGAAAACCTGCTGGTGGTCGACGATATCTGTCAGCGCCTGCGCAGCGGTGCGGGCGCGCCGACTCTAGAGGTGATGGCGGCGGAGATCGTGGCGCTGCGTAAGGTTCAGCATCTGCGGCGCACCATTCATGTTACGTTGAATCAGCAGGATGACGCCGAATGCCTGCGGCGCCTGCAGCCGACGGCGGCGGTGGCCGGCCTGCCGCGTGAGCCCGCACGCTATTTTATTATGCGCGATGAACCCTTTGCGCGCGGCTGGTACGCGGGATCCGCAGGCTACCTTTCGCTGGCCCAGGCCGAGTTTGCGGTTGCGCTGCGCTCGGCGCTGATCGAAGACGATCGCATCCATCTGTACGCCGGCGCCGGCATCGTGGCGGGCTCGGATCCGCAGCAGGAGTGGTTGGAGATTGAGAATAAGGCAGCCGGTCTGCGCACGCTGCTGGAGGGGGAGAGCCTGTAGCCCCCGGGGGCGAAAGCTGCGATCGGGGCGACACATGCGCAGCACACAGATTGTGATATGGGGGAGTCTGGTGTACCATGTTGGTCATATTTTACATTTGATTCTCTTTTAAATCATGGTCTTACATTGTGCCTCTGCGTGAGGCGCGCTGTATGCCAACGCGTGCGTCAGGGAAGCCGCTGCCAGCCTGTTCGCTGCAGCCGTAGGACGCGCAATCCGCTAAGTCACTGTTGAGTCGCCATGTCATCTATTCTGTTTAACCGTCGCTGGGCCTCGGTGCTGCTTGAAGCGTTGACCCGTCACGGCGTACGTCATGTCTGTATCGCTCCCGGTTCCCGCTCTACGCCGCTAACGATGGCGGCGGCGGCCCATCCCCGCCTGCATAGCCATACCCATTTCGACGAGCGCGGCCTAGGGCATTTGGCGCTGGGGCTGGCCAAGGTCAGCGGCCAGCCGGTGGCGGTGATCGTCACGTCGGGAACGGCCGTCGCCAATCTCTACCCGGCGCTGATCGAGGCCGGGCTGACCGGTGAGCGGCTGATCCTGCTGACCGCCGACCGCCCGCCGGAGCTGATCGACTGCGGTGCCAACCAGGCGATCCGCCAGCAGAACATGTTCGCCTCCCACCCGACGGAAACCCTCAATCTTCCCCGGCCTACGCCGGACATCTCCGCCGCCTGGCTGGTTTCCAGCGTCGATAGCGCCATGGCCCGCCTCGACCACGGTGCGCTGCACATCAACTGCCCCTTCGCAGAGCCGCTGTACGGCGAGGATGACGACGGGCAGCAGGGATGGTCTGCGGCGCTGGGCAGCTGGTGGCAGGGCGAGACGCCCTGGCTGCAGGAGAGCACCCCCTATGCGGGCGCGGTGCGTGCAGAGGCGGATTGGGCGCAGTGGCGTCGCCGCCGCGGGGTGGTGCTGATTGGCCGCGTGGATGCCGAGGCGGGCCGCCAGGCGGCTGCCTGGGGAGAGATGCTGGGCTGGCCGGTGCTGGGGGATGTGCTGTCGCAAAGTGGCCAGCCGCTGCCCTGCGCCGATCTGTGGCTGCCCCACGCGGAGGCGCGCCGCCTGCTGGCGCAGGCCGAGATCGTCGTGCAGTTTGGTGCCAGCCTGACCGGGAAGCGCCTGCTGCAGTGGCAGGCGGCCTGCAAACCGCAGCGCTACTGGTTGATCGATCCGCTGCCGGGACGGCTGGATCCCGCCTGTCACCGCGGTCGTCGTTTGGTGGCGCCGGTGCAGGCATGGCTACAGGCTCACCCGGCGCAGCCCGCTGCGCCCTGGGCGCCCGGGCTGAAGGCGTTGGCCGAGCGGGCAGCCCAGTGCGTTGAGCAAACGCTGCAGGCGTCGTTTGGCGAGGCGCAGGTGGCGCACCGGCTGGCGCAGCTGCTGCCGCTGCGGGGACAGCTGTTTGTCGGCAATAGCCTGATCGTGCGTCTGGTCGATGCGTTGGGGCAGCTGCCCGCGGGCTACCCGGTATACAGCAACCGCGGCGCCAGCGGTATCGATGGCCTGGTCTCAACCATTGCCGGGGTACAGCGCGGCAGCGGGCTGCCGACGCTGGCGATCCTGGGCGATCTGTCGGCGCTGTACGATATTAACGGCCTGGCGCTGCTGCGCCAGGTGACGGCGCCGACGGTGGTGATCGTGGTGAACAACAACGGCGGGCAGATTTTCTCCATGCTGCCGACGCCGCCGGCGGAGCGCGAACGCTTTTACCTGATGCCGCAGAATGTGGATTTCCGCCACGCGGCGGCGCTGTTTGATTTGACCTACGCCTGCCCGACGGACTGGGCGGCGCTGAGCGACGCGGTCTCCCAGGGCTGGCGGCGCAGCGGGACGACGCTGATCGAACTGCGGGTGCCCGGCACGGCGGGCGCGGAGGCACTGCAGCAGCTGCTGGGTAAGGTGGCCGCGCTGTGATCCTGGCCTATCGCCGCCTGGCGGCCGCGTCTCCCGGTGCACCGACCCTGGTATGGCTGCATGGCTTTCTCGGCAATCACCGTGAGTGGCTGGCGCAGGCGCAGGCATTGCTGCAGTATGCGCATGTGCTGATCGATCTGCCGGGGCACGGTGACTCGGCAGCGCTGACGGTGGACGACTTTGCCCAGAGCGATGCCGCGCTGCGCGATACGCTGCGCGCCGCCGGGGTGACGTCCTATGGGCTGATCGGCTATTCGCTGGGCGGTCGCCTGGCGATGTATCATGGCTGCCAGGGCGCGCCCGGGCTATGGGCGCTGGCGGTCGAGGGGGGAAACCCCGGACTGGAGACGGCCGCGGAGCGCCAGGCTCGGTGGGCGCACGACGGCCGCTGGGCCGAGCGCCTGCGCAGCGAGCCGCTGGCGCAGGTGCTGGATGACTGGTATCGACAGCCGGTGTTCGCCGATCTGAATGCGGCGGCGCGGGCCGCCCTGGTGGCGCTGCGCGCCGGACAGTCCGGCGCGGCGCTGGCGCAGATGCTGCAGGCGACCTCGCTGGGTGTCCAGCCGCCGCTGGGCGCGGCGCTGGCGGCGCTGACCTGTCCTTTATGCTATTTATGCGGTGAGCAGGACACCAAGTTTCGCGCGCTGGCCGGGCGCTGGCGGCTGGCGGTACGTCTGATCGACGGCGCCGGCCACAACGCCCACCGCGCCAACCCACGGGCGTTTCGCGACGCGCTGGGGACCTTTTTAACGACATCAACTCCCGGCTGACGCGCCAGACGCGCCGCCGGGTCGGCACCCTTATTAACAGGAAACGTATTATGCTGTATCCAAGCGAACAAGAGCTGTACGCCCCGATCGCATGGCAGGACTGCAGCGGCGACTTTGAGGATATCCTCTATCACAAGTCCGCCGACGGTATTGCTAAAATCACCATCAACCGCCCGCAGGTACGTAACGCATTTCGCCCGCTGACGGTGAAAGAGATGCTGCAGGCGCTGGCCGACGCGCGCTATGACGACGGCATCGGGGTGATCGTGCTGACTGGCGCCGGTGATAAGGCGTTCTGCGCCGGCGGTGACCAGAAGATCCGCGGTGACTACGGCGGCTACCGCGATGACAGCGGCGTGCATCATCTCAATGTCCTCGACTTCCAGCGTCAGATCCGCACCTGTCCGAAGCCGGTGGTGGCGATGGTTGCCGGCTATGCGGTCGGCGGCGGTCACGTCCTGCATATGATGTGCGATCTGACCATCGCGGCGCAGAATGCCCAGTTCGGCCAGACCGGCCCGAAGGTTGGCTCCTTCGACGGCGGCTGGGGTGCCTCTTACATGGCGCGCATCGTCGGCCAGAAGAAGGCCCGCGAGATTTGGTTCCTGTGCCGGATGTATGACGCACAGCAGGCGCTGGACATGGGGCTGGTCAACACCGTGGTGCCGCTGGATGAGCTGGAGCGTGAGACCGTACGCTGGTGCCGTGAGATGCTGCGCAATAGCCCGATGGCGCTGCGCTGCCTGAAGGCGGCACTCAACGCGGACTGCGACGGCCAGGCCGGTCTGCAGGAGCTGGCGGGGAATGCCACCATGCTGTTCTACATGACGGAAGAGGGGCAGGAAGGGCGTAACGCGTTTAATGAAAAGCGTCAGCCGGACTTTTCCAAGTTTAAGCGGAATCCGTAATGCGTCAGGCCACGCTGTACCGCTACCGTCTGCCGGTGGACGCCGGCGTCGCGCTGCGTAACCAGCGGTTGAAAAGCCGCGATGGGCTACTGGTGCGACTGCGCGAGGACGGGCGCGAAGGGTGGGGCGAGATAGCCCCGTTACCGGAATTTAGCCGTGAAACGCTGCCCGAGGCTCAGGAGGCGGCGTGCCGCCTGCTGGCGGAGTGGCAGGCGGGCGCGGTGCCGGCGGAGAGCCCGCTGCCGTCGGTTGCCTTTGGCCTGAGCTGTGCGCTGGCGGAGCTTTCTGGCGCGCTGCCGCAGGCGGCCAACTACCGCTCGGCCACGCTGTGCAACGGCGACCCCGATGCGCTGTTTCAGGCGCTGCAGTCGATCCCCGGCGAAAAAGTGGCCAAGGTGAAGGTCGGACTGTATGAAGCGGTACGCGATGGGATGATCGTCAACCTGCTGCTGGAGGCGCTGCCGGATCTGCATCTGCGTCTGGATGCCAACCGTAGCTGGACCCGGGCCAAGGCGGATGGCTTTGCCAAATATGTCAATCCGGCCTGGCGCGATCGCATTCTGTTCCTGGAAGAGCCGTGTAAGACCCGCGATGAGTCGCGCGCCTTTGCCCGCGACACCGGGATCGCCATCGCCTGGGATGAGAGCGTGCGCGATGCGGACTTTCGCGTCGAGGCGGAGCCGGGCGTGGCGGCCATCGTCATCAAGCCGACCCTGACCGGCAGCCTGCAGCGCTGCCAGCAGCTGGTGGCGCAGGCGCACCGGGCGGGCCTGAGCGCGGTGATCAGCTCCAGCATTGAATCCAGCCTGGGGCTGAGCCAGCTGGCGCGCATGGCGGCCTGGCTGACGCCGGGCACGCCGCCGGGTCTGGATACCCTGACGCTGATGCAGGCGCAGCTGCTGCGGGCCTGGCCGGCGTGTACGCTGCCGCTGTGGGGTGAGGATGCGCTGGACGTGGTATGGCAGGCCTGAGCGGCGTTGACGACTGGCCCTGGCGTCACTGGGCGCGTCTGCGTCCGGCTGACGTCGCGCTGCGCAGCGACGGCGAGGCGATTGACTGGCGGACGCTGGCGCAGCGTATTGATGGGCTGGCCGGCGGATTCAGTGCACAGGGCGTCGCCTCCGAGGCCGTCGTTGCCCTGCGGGCGAAGAATGGGCCCGAGATGCTGTATGCCTATCTGGCGCTGCTGCAGCTGGGCGCCCGGGTGCTGCCGCTGAATCCACAGCTGCCCGCCGCGCTGCTCGGCGTCCTGCTGCCGCGGCTCAACGTGGCCTTTGCGCTGGACCTAGCGCCCGGGTCTGCGTTGAGCTGGTCCGAGGGGATTCCGCCGCTGCATTTGCGTTCGGGGTCGGCCGCGGCGTCTGCCCCATGGGCGCCCCGGCGCCAGGCGACGCTGACGCTGACCTCGGGCTCCAGCGGGCTGCCCAAGGCGGCGGTGCATACGGCGGCCGCGCATCTGGCCTCGGCCCGGGGCGTGCTCTCCCTGATACCGCTGACGGCGCAGGATACCTGGCTGCTGTCGCTGCCGCTGTACCATGTCTCTGGACAGGGGATCGTCTGGCGCTGGCTGCTCGCCGGCGCTCGCCTGGCGCTGCGTGCGATGCACCCGCTGGAGCGGGCGCTGGACGGCTGTAGCCATGCGTCGCTGGTGCCGACCCAGCTGTGGCGTCTGCTGCAGTCGCCGCAGCCGGTGGCCCTGCGCGACGTTTTGCTGGGAGGGGCGATGATCCCGCTGGCGCTGACCCAGGCGGCGGAGGCGCGCGGTATTCGCTGCTGGTGCGGCTATGGTCTGACGGAGATGGCTTCAACGGTGTGCGCCAAGCGTGCGGATGCCCTGCCGGGCGTGGGGACGACGCTGCCGCAGCGTGAGGTTTGCCTGGCGGCGGACGGCGAAGTCCTGCTGCGCGGCGACAGCATGGCCTGCGGTTACTGGCGGGATGGCCGCCTGCACCCGCTGCTGGGTGACGACGGCTGGTTCCATACCCGCGATCGCGGGGCGTGGGCGTCCGGCGAGCTGCGCATACTGGGGCGGCTGGATAACCAGTTTTTCAGCGGGGGCGAGGGGATCCAGCCGGAGGATATCGAGCGTATTCTGCAGCAGCATCCGGCGGTTTCTCAGGCCTTTATCGTGCCGGTGGATGACGCCGAGTTTGGCCAGCGTCCGCTGGCGGTGGTGGAGTGCAGCGTGGCGACGGCGTCGCTGGCCGCCTGGCTGGAAAACCGGGTAGCGCGCTTTCAGCGTCCGGTGGCCTGGCTTCTGCTGCCCGAAACGCTGAAAAGCGGCGGGATTAAAATCGCTCGCCGTCAGGTGCAGCAGTGGGCCGTGCAGGCCTACCGCGCGCAGGGGCTCTGACCTGACGGTACCCGGTGCCGCCGGCTCGCCGTACGGCGACGTCGGGATAATCTTAAATAATGCGCCCGGACTGGCAACGAGGCGCTTTTTTTATTCTGTTTCTCCGGACTTCCCGCTATGCTAACGCCCTCGGGGCGCTCTGCGCCACGCCTCCCGCCGCCGTTCTTACGTGGAGCGGGGCGGTGAGCCGATGACCCCGCTGGGCGGGCGGATGCCGGAGGCGCATTTTTCACCGGCGGAGCGATGGACGTCGGGAAAATGTTGGAGCACATTTTTTAATGTTTGATAAGGAAAATTCAATGAAGAAGTCGTTTTACTGCCTGGTAGCCGGCAGCGCGCTACTGCTGAGCGGGGCGGCTCAGGCGATCAGTCTGAACGGACAGGCCGGTAAGGATTTTACCAATCTTGAGGTCGGTCTGGGGACCGGGTCGTCAGGCCTGTACTCCACCCTGAACTGGGCACACAGCGATAACGACGGTGATATCGTTGGCCTGGGACTGGGGTTGGGCGTCCCCCTGGGTTCCGCCATTATTTCCGTGGGCGGTAAGGCCATGTATATGAATCCGAAGCACAGCGGCGGCGGCAGCGATGACTATGCCGTGGCGATCGGCGGCGGGGTTAACCTGCCGCTGGGGCAAAGCTTCGCGCTGTACGGCTCGGCCTACTATGCGCCGGACTCCCTCTCCAGCGGGATCAAGGACTACACGGAGGCCACCGGTGGGGTGCGCTGGAACGTGATGCGTCCGCTGAGCGTGGACGTCGGCTATCGCTACATTAACCTGGCCGGCAAAAACGGCCACCGCGATAACGCGATCGCCGATGGCCCCTACGTTGGCGTCGGTCTCAGCTTCTGACGATCGGTGCGGCGGCGCAGATGCGCCGCCTGCTTTTCCCGCGCCTCCCTTTTCGTCGCCGCCCCCACTCTCCCTTTTTTCCTATTCTGGCTCAGTACATCAGCGGCAGCCCCAGTCCCCGTTTGATCGCCATCAGCGTTTGCTGGCTAACTTCGCGCGCCCGTTCGCTGCCCGCCTGCAGGATCTGCAGCAGCTGGGCGCGATCCGCCAACAGCTCGGCGCGCCGCTGCCGGATCGGCACCAGCAGGGTCTGCAGACACGCCTCTAGCTCGCGTTTACACTGGCTGTCACCGAGGCCGCCGCGGCGGTAGTGCGCCTTCATCTCGGCCACCCGTTCGGCGCAGGGATGAAAGGCGTCGAGATAGGTGAAGACGACGTTGCCCTCGACCCGTCCCGGATCGCTGACCCGCAGATGGGCGGGATCGGTGTACATGGCGTGAACCGCCGCCCGGATCTGCGCGGGATCGGCGCTGAGCGGCAGGGCATTACCCAGGGATTTGGACATCTTGGCGTTGCCGTCGATGCCCGGCAGCCGGCCTACCTGGCTGAGAATCGCCTGGCAGGGACGTAGCACCGGCTGCGGCAGCAGGGCGTTCATCCGCTGGACGATCTCGTTGGTTTGCTCCAGCATCGGTAGCTGATCGTCGCCGACCGGGATGCGATCGGCGCAGAACGCGGTGATATCGGCGGCCTGACTTATCGGATAGAGCAGAAAACCGGCCGGCAGCGCGTTGGCAAAGCCCTTCTGGGCAATTTCGTTTTTTACCGTGGGGTTCCGCGCCACGCGCGCCACGCTGACGATATTCATGTATAGCATCGTCAGCTCCGCTAGCGCGGGCAGCGCTGACTGCAGGCACAGCGTAGCCCGCCGGGGATCGAGACCGACCGCCAGGTAGTCCGCCATCACCTGTAGAATGTTGTCCGCCACCTTTTGCGGGCGGCTGCCGTTATCGGTCAGCCCCTGCAGATCGGCGATCATCACATACAGCGGGAAGCGCTGCTGCAGCGCCAGACGCTGGCGCAGGGAGCCGACGTAGTGGCCGAGATGCAGCGGGCCGGTGGGGCGATCGCCGCTCAGGCAGATGTGCTGTTCAACGTCGTTGGGGGAAGAAAGGTGTTGCATGGTCGCTCTCCGTTAATCGATAGCTGCGCCGGAGTGCGTCCATAGAAAACATCAAGCCGCCTTCCGGCGGCTTGGTCACTGAAATTAGAAGTACACAGTATCGGGCCGCCGCAGTAAACGGCGCCACCAGCGAAGGGGGGCAGACGGGACAGTGTGCTTTTCATCGCTTCACCATACTGCCTTATCCCACCTCTGGCAAGAGCCCGGCCGCGATCGACAGCTGTATGGCGATCACCGCGACGCCGCACAGCAGCACCAGCCACAGCAGCGGACGGCCGCCGGCGACTCGGTAGCCGTTGGGCAGCCCGCCGTGGCGACGGCGGGTCTGCCATACCAGTAGCGCCGGCAGCAGCAGCGCCAGCACCGCCAGCGCGATGGCGGCGTAGCCCAGCGCCATGACGAACCCCTGTGGATAGAACAGGGCAAAGGCCAGGGGCGGAATAAAGGTCAGAATGCCGGTCTGCAGTCGCCCAGAGGCGTTACGGCGGCGCTGGAACAGATCGCCCAGATAGTCAAACAGTCCCAGCGATACGCCGAGAAACGAGGTCGCCAGCGCCAGATCGGCGAACAGATGCACCGCCAGCTCGACGTGAGGCGTCGCCACCACGGCGCGCACCGCCTGCAGCAGTCCGTTCAGCCCGGCGTGGGTCGCCAGCAGGCCGAGAAAGGTGTGGTTACTGATGGCGCCCAGGGTGGCCAGCTGCCAGAAAATGTAGGCCAGCAGTGGAATGGCGCTGCCGGTAATAAAGATGAGCCGCAGGCGGCGCATATCGCCTTTCATGTAGCTGACGATGCTCGGCACGCTGCCGTGGAACCCAAAGGAGGTAAAAATGACCGGAATGGCCGACAACGCCAGCCCTTTTTCCAGCGGCAGGCTGAGCAGGTTGGTGCGCTGAATATGGGGCATCATCAGCGCCAGCATCACGACTAGCAGCACGATTTTGGCGCTGAACAGCAGGCGGTTGAACAGATCGACCGAATGGGTACCGACGCTGACAATCGTGCCGCCGACCAGCGTAAACAGCAGTAC
This sequence comes from Edwardsiella sp. EA181011, assembly GCF_000800725.1. Classification (NCBI taxonomy): domain Bacteria; kingdom Pseudomonadati; phylum Pseudomonadota; class Gammaproteobacteria; order Enterobacterales; family Hafniaceae; genus Edwardsiella; species Edwardsiella sp. EA181011. The sequence continues at coordinate 1,930,859 of NZ_CP011364.1, forward strand.
GCCGAGGGTCGGCGAGACCGACAGCGACAGCCACTGCCCCAGGCTGGCGGCCAGCAGCTCACCGGCGCCGCTGATATAGGCCGCGGTGAGCGCGTACATGAGGAACAGCATGCTGATACCGGCCAGCCATTGGCCGGGTCGTCCCAGATAGCGGCGGGCCAGGGTGCCCAGCCCCTCATCGGCCGGGGCATGCTGATAGACTTCGACCATCAGCAGGGCCGTATAGCACATCAGCGCCCACAGCGCGATCAGCATCACCAGCGTGGTGCTAAAGCCGACGCCGGCGGCGGCCAGCGGCATCGCCAGCATCCCTGCGCCAATGGTGGTTCCTGCCACGATAAAAATACTGCCAATTGTACGATTTCTCACGCTTTCCTCTGCTTTACTGCTCCAGGGAGTTATTTCATGGCAGCGTACGGGAAAAAATCACCTTCGTCAAACTGGCGTTACATTATATGTAATTATTTGTTTACACAAAAAGGGCGCCGTCGGCGCCGGATCGCCCGCGGTGGCGCGGCGGGAGATCTTGTGCATCGGCCGGACACTTCCTAAAGTGGGGGAGGGTCTAAAACGGAGTGAACCATGTTACGAGTTGAGATGTTGAGCAGCGGCGATGAGGTGCTGCACGGTCATATCCTGGATAGCAACGCGGCCTGGCTGGGGCGCTGGCTGTTTGAGCGCGGCGCGCCGCTGTGCGGCCGCGCGACGGTGGGCGATGAGATCGCGGCGCTGTGTGCGGCGATAGAGGGCGCCGCTCGCCGCGCCGATGTGCTGATCGTCAACGGCGGGCTGGGGCCGACCCGTGACGATCTCAGCGCGCAGGCGGCGGCTCAGGCGCTGGGTGTGGCGCTGGAGGAGAACGACGCCTGGATGGCGCGGATGCAGGCGTGGTTCGCCCAGCGCGGACGGAGTATGCCCCCCAGCAACCGCAAGCAGGCCTGGCTGCCGGCTGGAGCCGAAGTGCTGGATAACCCGATCGGCACCGCCTGCGGCTTTGCGGTTACGTTGCATAAGTGTATTGTTTTCTTTACGCCTGGCGTGCCCAGCGAGTTTATGATGATGGTCGAGCAGCAGATCCTGCCGCGTCTGCGGCAGCGTTTTCGTCTGCTGCCGCCGCCGCTGTGTCTGCGGCTGAGCACCTTTGGTCGCACCGAGAGCGGTCTGGCTGAACAGCTGGATACGCTGGCGCTGCCGCCCGGCTGTACGCTGGGCTACCGTTCCGCGTCACCGATCATCGAGCTGAAGCTAACCGGTCCCGCCGGGCAGGCGGCGGCGATGGAGGCGGCCTGGGCCCGGATCCGCGCCGCGGTAGCGGAGAACCTGCTGTTTGACGGATGTGACGGCGTCGCCGCGCGTGCCGCCGCCGCGCTGCGACGCGCGGGTGTCACTCTGGCGCTGAGCGAACAGTTCAGCGCCGGGCTGATCCACTGTTGGCTGCGGGCGGCGGATGCGCCGCTGGCGAACGGCGAGCTGCTGGCGCATGAGGGGCACCCGACGCTGGAGCAGGTGATGGGCCGGGCGCGGATGCTCTCCGCCGGTCGCGCGGGGGCGCTGACGCTGGCCAGCGGTGAACTGCTGGAGGATACCCTGACGCTGGCGCTGCATACTCCGCGGAGAAGCTTTGGCCAGACGCTGTGCTTTCCCTCCGCCCGCCACAGCCAGACGCTGCGTCGGGAGGCGTGCGCGACGCTGGCGCTGGATATGCTGTGCCGCTATCTGGACGGGCGCTCGCCCTTTGGGCGCTACGAGTGGCCGCGCTGTTTGGAACGGCGGGAGGAGGCCTAGAGTGTGCAGGGATGCCGCCTAGCCGAGCCGCTGCAGCACCTGCTCTATCGCCGCGCGCAGCTGCGCCCGATCGTGGCGGTAGGTAATGTCGTCGGCGGCCAGCGTTCCCTGTACGATGGTGACGCCTGCGCCGAGGCCGCCGATCTCGGTTTGCGGACCGACGATCGCGGCGTCGATGTGGCGCCCGCCCATGGCATCGCTCAGGCGTCGCAGCTTTTCTGGCAGCCGCAGCGCGCTGGCCGGGCTATGTTCACGGGCCAGGTTGCCTATATAGACCAGCGGCGCCCCGGTGCGCCGCAGCGCCTGGCTGAGATCGTCGACCAGCAGGATGGGCATCAGGCTGGTGAAGTAGCTGCCGGGGCCCAGCAGGATAAGGTCGGCGCGGCCAATGGCCTCAATCGCCTCGCGGGTTGCGCAGACGGAGGGGGAGAGCATCAGCTGGCGCGGCATCTGCTGCAGCCTATCGATATCGACCTCGCCGTGGATACGGCTGCCGTCCTCGGCGATGGCGCAGAGGTCGGTCGGCTGTTCGGACATGGGGATCAGCTGGGCGTCCACCTTCAGCAGGCTGCGGATCAGGTTAATCGCCTCCAGCGGCCGCACGCTCAGGTGATCTAGCGCCTTGAGCATCAGGTTGCCCAGATTGTGCCCCGCCAGCTCACCGCTGCCGTTAAAGCGGTATTCAAACATGGCCGAGGCGACGCTGGGTTCGGTGATCAGTTGGTTCAGACAGTTGCGCAGATCGCCCCAGGCGATGCCGCCTTCGGCGCGCCGGATGCGCCCGGTCGAGCCGCCGTTATCGGTGGTGGTGACGATGCCGGTCAGCCGCGGGCCAAGGGCGCAGAGTGCCGACATGACGCGGCCCAGCCCATGGCCGCCGCCGAGGGCGACCACACAGTCCAAATCAGCCAGGGTGCGGTTTCGCATAGGGTTCCTTTTCGGGCGCGGTGAGGGCGCCTACGATAGCGGATCGGCGCGAAAAAGGCGAAGCCGCACGGCGGTTGCGTGACATGTATCAATTGCAACCGGCGTGATTTTGGTTACTATGAAAACTAAGCTACTGAGATATAAGCGTTATATTTTTAATTATATAACGCTTGGCCACTGCAGAGAGTCGCGCTGCATCGGTCCGTTGACCGTCGCGTCTTTTTTGCCCCGGAGTGCGTCTGCGCCGTCCGAGGCAAAGAAGAGGTTTCAGCAACAGCCCGCTATGGCCTGCGGCAGTGCGCCGCCCGCCGCGGGTATTTTTGAACTCCGAGCCTTGATGCCTAAGTGTGCGCTCCCGCGCAGATAAGGTTTCTTGGCCGTGGCTTCGCGCCACCAGGGTGTCAGGTAGAAATGCCGGCGCCTCCCGACTTGGAAAGGTGTTTATCGTGTCCCAGTTAACCGACGCATTCGCGCGCACGTTCTATTATCTGCGCCTGTCAGTCACCGATGTGTGCAACTTTCGTTGCACCTACTGCCTGCCGGACGGCTATCGTCCAGATAGCCACGGCGCCAAGCGCTTCTTGTCGCGCGATGAGATCCGCCGTATCAGCCATGCCTTTGCCGCGCTGGGCACCGAAAAGGTGCGTCTGACGGGGGGGAGCCGACCCTGCGCCGCGACTTTTGTGATATCGTCGCCGCCGTACGTGAGAATCCCGCCATCCGTACGCTGGCGGTGACCACTAACGGCTACCGTATGGCGCGCGACGTCGGCGCCTGGCGCGATGCGGGGCTGACGGCGATCAACGTCAGCGTGGACAGCCTGGATGCCCGCCAGTTTCACGTCATTACCGGCGAGGATCGCTTCGCGCAGGTGATGGCGGGGATCGATGCGGCCTTTGACGCCGGCTTCGAGCGAATCAAGGTCAATACCGTGCTGATGCGCGGCGTCAACGACGGCAGCCTGCAGGCCTTTTTGCACTGGATCCGCCGCCGGCCGATTCAGATGCGTTTTATCGAGCTGATGGAGACCGGCGACGGCAGCGAACTGTTTCGCCGCCATCACGTGTCCGGCTCGACGATCCGCGCCCAGCTGCTGGCGGCGGGCTGGCAGCGTCGGCTGCCGGGGCGCAGCGACGGTCCGGCGCAGGTCTTCTGGCATCCCGATTATCTGGGCGAAGTCGGTCTGATCATGCCCTATGAGAAGAACTTTTGCGCCAGCTGTAACCGCCTGCGGGTGTCCGCCGTGGGCAACCTGCATCTGTGCTTGTTCGGCGAGCAGGGGATCGCCCTGCGCGATCTGCTGCAGGAGGATGCGCAGCAGGCCGCGCTGCAGGCGCGCATCGCCGCGGCCCTGCGCCATAAGCGGGAGAGCCACTTCCTGCATCAGGGCGACAGCGGCCATACCCAGAACCTTTCTTTCATCGGCGGCTAGTCCGCCGGGTAGACCCACCTTTTATACAGCGAAGAACGATGAGCCAGTTAACCCATATTAATGCGGCCGGCGAGGCGCACATGGTTGACGTTTCCGCCAAGGCGGAGACGGTACGTGAGGCGCGCGCCGAGGCCTATGTCACTATGCGCCAGGAGACCCTGGCGATGATCATCGACGGTAAGCACCCCAAGGGGGATGTGTTTGCTACCGCCCGCATCGCCGGTATCCAGGCCGCCAAGAGCACCTGGCAGCTGATCCCGCTGTGTCACCCGCTGCTGCTGAGCAAGGTTGAGGTGACGCTGAGCATCGAGCCGGCCCACAGTCGGGTACGCATCGAGACCTGCTGCCGTCTGTGCGGCAAGACCGGGGTGGAGATGGAGGCGCTGAGCGCCGCCTCGGTGGCCGCGCTGACCATCTATGACATGTGCAAAGCGGTGCAGAAAGACATGGTGATCGGCCCGGTGCGCCTGCTGGCCAAAAGCGGCGGCAAGTCCGGGGATTTTCACGCGGGGGAGGTACAATGATCCAGGTGCGTTTTTTTGCCCAGGTGCGCGAGCTGACCGGCTGCGCCGAGTTGGCCTGTGAGTCCTGTCGGGATGTCGAGACGCTGCGCGCCGCGCTGGCGCAGCGCGGCGATAAATGGGCGCTGGCGCTGGAGCCGGGCAAGCTGCTGGTCGCCGTGAATCAGACCATGGCGCCCTTCGACCACCCGCTGCAGGAGGGTGACGAGGTAGCCTTTTTCCCACCGGTGACCGGAGGCTGACATGCAGGATACCCAGATCGTCGTCAGCGCCGCCCCTTTTTCCGTTGCCGAACAGTATCAGTGGCTGGCGCAGCGGAATGAGGACGGGGCGGTAGTGACCTTCAGCGGCAAGGTACGCAACCATAACCTGGGCGATGACGTCAGCGCGCTGACCCTGGAGCACTATCCGGGCATGACGGAGAAGGCGCTGGAGGAGATAGTCGCGCTGGCGCGCCGCCGTTGGCCGCTGGGGCGCGTCGCGGTGTATCACCGCGTCGGACCGATGCTCCCCGGTGAGGAGATCGTGTTTGTCGGGGTGACCAGCGCACACCGTGGCATGGCCTTTGAGGCGGCGGAGTTCATCATGGACTACCTGAAGACCCGCGCCCCTTTCTGGAAGCGGGAGACCTCGGAGGGGGCCGATCGCTGGGTCGATGCCCGCGACAGCGATCGCCAGGCGGCCGAGCGCTGGTAGCGCCGATACGCAGCGAATGCCGCCGACGTGGATTTCTCGCCGGAGCTGGCCTATAACTGTTGTGATTATCCGTGGATAAAAGGAGTCGGGATCATGGCAGTCATCGTTATTGTGTATCACAGCGGCTATGGACACACCGCGCGCGCGGCAGAGGCCGTGGCACAGGGGGCCCGCGCCGTCGCCGGCGCGCAGGTCAGCCTGCTGCCCATCGACAGCGAGGGCAATCTCCCCGCCCAGGGCTGGGAGCAGCTGGCGGGCGCGGATGCCATCATCATGGGCTCGCCGACCTATATGGGCGGCCCCTCCTGGCAGTTCAAAAAATTCGCCGACGCCTCCTCCAAGCCCTGGTTCAGCCAGAGCTGGAAGGATAAGCTGTTTGCCGGCTTCACCAACTCGGCCAGTATGAACGGCGATAAGCTCTCCACCCTCGATTATCTGTTTCACCTGTCTCAGCAGCACGGCGGGCTGTGGGTGGGAATGGGGATGCTGCCGTCCAACGGCAAGGCGGCCCAGCGTAATGATGTGAACTACATCGCCGGGTTTTCCGGCCTGATGACCGTGTCGCCCTCCGACGCCACTCCGGATGAGGCCCCGCTGCCGGGCGATCTGGAGACAGCGCGCCGCTTCGGCGCCCGGGTCGCCGCGGTGGCCCTGCGCTGGCATACACCGGCGTAAGCCCCGCTGTACGCCGCCGGCGTCGCGATGCGTCGGCGAGCGGCATAATTGTTTGAGCGAGATCGCATTTTTTTATGTTAGGCTTAAGTGAGTGACATAGCACTCATCCGCCCGCGGTGTCTATGGCCCGCGGGCACGTTTTTTTCGCATTATGAAGGGTCATTCCATGGATCGTTATCCACGTACAAACGGCACCCTGGCAGCGCGCGCAGGCAGCGGCATTCAGGCCTATATGGCCCAGGTGTATGGCTGGATGTGCTGCGGTCTGCTGCTGACGGCGCTGGTTGCCTGGTATGCCGCGCGGACACCGGCGGTGCTTAACCTGATCTTCGCCAACAAGATGGTCTTTTTCGGGCTGATCATCGTTCAGCTAGGGGTGGTGTTCGTCCTGTCCGGGATGGTCAACCGCCTGAGCGGCGCCGCCGCGACCTCGCTGTTTATGCTCTACTCCCTGTTGACCGGGCTGACGCTGTCCAGCATTTTCATCGTCTATACCTATAGCTCCATCGCCAGCACCTTCGTGGTGAGCGCCGGTATGTTCGGCGCCATGAGCCTGTATGGCTATACCACCAAGCGCGATCTGAGCGGCATGGGATCGATGCTGTTTATGGCCCTGATCGGCCTGGTGCTGGCCTCGCTGGTCAACATCTGGCTGAAGAGCAGCGCGCTGACCTGGATCGTGACCTACGCCGGGGTGCTGATTTTCGTCGGGCTGACCGCCTATGATACCCAGAAGCTGAGAGTGATGGGTGAGCAGCTCTCCGCCGACGATCGCGACGGCTTCCGCCGCTATGCGATCATGGGCGCGCTGACGCTGTATCTGGACTTTATCAACCTGTTCCTGATGCTGCTGCGCATCTTCGGCGATCGCCGCTAGCCCTGCGCTGTCGAGGCGTTAAATCCAGCGACTCATACCGGCCCTTTGCGGCCGGTATGGCTTTTTGTGCCATGATACCCCGGCGCGCTGCCGGATAGCCCGACTTGGCTATACTTATAGCCTCTCTGAGTAAAGTCGAGGCTGTCATGAAACCCAAAGTAGAAACGTACAGCGCCGCCGCCGGTGGGTGGGGCGCGGTGAAGGCCGTAGCGGATGCGCTGCGTCGCCAGATGGATCTGCGCCGGGAGGCGATTGCGCTGTTTGACATGAATAAGCCAGACGGCTTTGACTGTCCGGGATGTGCCTGGCCCGATCCCAAGCACAGCGCCTCGTTCGACGCCTGTGAAAACGGGGCGAAGGCACTGGCCTGGGAGGCGACCGCGAAGCGGCTAGACGCCGGCTTTTTTGCCGCCCATACGGTGCAGACGCTGCTGAGCTGGGGCGATCATGAACTGGAGGCGGCGGGCCGCCTGACCCTACCGCTGAAGTACGATGCCGCCAGCGACCGTTACCGGCCGCTGAGCTGGCAGCAGGCGTTCGAGGAGATCGGCGCCCACCTGCAAGGCTATCGCAACCCGAATCAGGTCGAATTCTATACCTCGGGCCGCACCTCCAACGAGGCGGCCTTCCTCTACCAGCTGTTCGCCCGCGAGTACGGCAGCAATAACTTTCCCGACTGCTCCAATATGTGCCATGAGCCGACCAGCGTCGGGCTCGCGGCCAGCATCGGCGTGGGGAAAGGCACCGTTCTGCTGGAGGACTTTGACCAGTGCGATCTGGTGATTTGCATCGGCCACAACCCCGGTACCAACCATCCGCGGATGCTGACCTCGCTGCGCGCGCTGGTGAAGCGCGGGGCGAAGATGATCGCCATCAATCCGTTACAGGAGCGCGGGCTGGAGCGTTTTACCGCGCCGCAGAACCCGCTGGAGATGCTGACCAATCGTGAGACGTCGCTGGCCAGCGCCTATTATCATGTGCGTATCGGCGGCGATACCGCGCTGCTGAAGGGGATGATGCGCCTGCTGATCGAGCGCGATGAGGCGGCGCGGGCCGCCGGGCAGCCGCCGCTGCTGGACGATGCCTTTATCGCAGAGCACACCCGCGGCTATGCTGCGCTGCGCAGCGATGTGCTCAACGCCCGCTGGCAGGATATTGAACGGATCTCCGGCCTGAGCCAGGCTCAGCTGGCCGAACTGACGGACGCCTACGTGGCCGCCGAGCGCACCATTATCTGCTATGGCATGGGGATCACCCAGCATCAGCACGGCACCCAGAACGTACAGCAGCTGGTGAATCTGTTGCTGCTGAAGGGCAATATCGGTCGCCCGGGCGCCGGTATCTGCCCGCTGCGCGGCCATTCGAATGTGCAGGGCGATCGCACCGTCGGCATCACTGAAAAACCATCGGCCGAGTTTCTGGCGCGGCTGGGCGACTACTTTGGTTTTACTCCGCCTTCGGCCCCCGGCCACGCGGCGGTAGCCAGCATGCAGGCCATCTGCGACGGCAGCGCGCGGGCGCTTATCTGTCTGGGCGGGAACTTCGCGCTGGCGATGCCGGACAGGCAGGCAAGCGCCGTGCCGCTCACTCAGCTGGATCTGGCGGTGCACATCGCGACCAAGCTGAACCGTTCGCACCTGTTGACCGCGCGTCACAGCTACATTCTGCCGGTGCTGGGGCGCAGCGAGATCGATATGCAGCAGAGCGGGGCGCAGGCGATTACCGTAGAGGACTCCATGTCGATGGTACACGCCTCCCGCGGGGTATTGACGCCCGCCAGCGACCAGCTGCTATCGGAGTGTGCGGTGGTGGCTGGGATCGCCCGGGCGGCGCTGCCGCACAGCGTCGTGGCGTGGGAGGCGCTGATCGCCGACTACGACCGCATTCGTGCCGCCATCGAGGCCGTTCTCCCTGCGTTTGCGGATGTGAATCAGCGCATCCGCCAGCCCGGCGGCTTCCACCTGGTCAACGCGGCGGCCGAGCGGCGCTGGCTGACGTCCTCGGGCAAGGCCAGCTTTATTCCCTGCGCGGGGCTGCTGGAGGATCCCGAATCGGCCTTTAACAGCGAGCTGGTGCTGGCGACGGTGCGCAGTCACGATCAGTACAATACCACGCTGTACGGCATGGATGATCGCTATCGCGGGGTGTTTGGTCAGCGTGACGTGGTGTTTATCAGCGCGGCGCAGGCGCAGCGCTGCGGGGTCGGCGATGGGGAGCGGGTCAACCTGATCGCCCTGACGCCGGACGGCAAGCGCAGCGGGCGTCGCATGGATGCGCTGCGGGTGGTGATTTACCCGATGGCCGATCGCTCGCTGGTGACCTACTTTCCGGAGTCAAACCATATGCTGACGCTGGACAATCACGATCCGGCCAGCGGTATTCCCGCCTACAAGAGCATTCCGGTGGTGCTGGAGCGAGCGGGGTAGGGCGGACGCGCGGCGAGCCGGGCGCCCTAGAGATCGAGCTCGATGTCCTGCTGCACGATACAGCAGCAGGGCAGGATCTCGTCCGGCTGCAGAAAGGCCAGCGGCGCCTGACGGTAGCTGACTCGCCCGCGCAGCAGGCGGCAGCGGCAGGCGCCGCAGAAGCCGGAGCGACACTGGTATTCGACCGCCACCTGCTGCTGCTCTAGGGTTGCGAGCAGCGTCCGATCGGGGCGGTGCTCCAGCTGACGCGCGCTGCGCGCCAGTCGGATACGGTAGCGCGGGGCATCCGGGCTTTCCGTCGCCGCGGCGGCGACGGCTTTAGCGGTGCGCGTCATCAGAGCTGGAAGCCGCTCAGATCGTCGGCGTTGACCTCGGCGTCGATCTGGCCGACCAGATAGGAGCTCACCTCGACCTCCTGCGGGGCCACCTGCACGTTGTCGGAGACCAGCCAGGCGTTGATCCACGGGATCGGGTTGGAGCGGGTCTCAAACGGCAGCGACAGTCCGACGGCCTGCATGCGAATGTTGGTGATGTACTCCACGTACTGGCACAGAATATCCCGGTTGAGGCCGATCATCGAGCCGTCGCGGAACAGGTAACCGGCCCACTCCTTCTCCTGCTGGGCAGCCTGTACGAACAGGTCATAGCACTGATCTTCGCATTCGGCGGCGATCTCGGCCATTTCCGGGTCGTCTTGCCCGGAGCGCATCAGGTTGAGGATATGCTGGGTACCGGTCAGGTGCAGGGCCTCGTCGCGGGCGATCAGGCGGATGATCTTGGCATTGCCCTCCATCAGCTCGCGCTCGGCGAAGGCAAACGAGCAGGCGAAGCTGACATAGAAGCGGATCGCCTCCAGCGCGTTGACGCTCATCAGACACAGGTAGAGCTTTTTCTTCAGCTCACGCAGGCTGACGGTCACCGGCTTGCCATTGATCTGGTGCGTTCCTTCCCCCAGCAGATGATAGTAGCCGGTGGTTTCGATCAGGTCGTCATAATAGGCGGAGATGTCGCGCGCGCGCTTGAGGATCTCCTCATTGCTGACGATATCATCGAACACCAGCGACGGATCGGTGACGATATTGCGGATGATATGGGTATAGGAGCGAGAGTGAATGGTCTCGGAGAAGGACCAGGTCTCGACCCAGGTCTCCAGCTCCGGAATGGAGATCAGCGGCAGCAGGGCGACGTTGGGGCTGCGGCCCTGAATGGAATCCAGCAGGGTCTGGTACTTCAGGTTGCTGATAAAGATATGCTTTTCATGATCGGGCAGCGCCTGATAGTCGATGCGATCGCGCGAGACATCCACCTCTTCCGGGCGCCAGAAGAAGGAGAGCTGCTTTTCGATCAGCTTTTCAAAGATTTCATGCTTCTGTTGATCATAGCGGGCAACGTTAACCGGCTGACCAAAGAACATCGGTTCGAGCAGTTGGTCGTTTTTTTTCTGAGAGAAGATGGTGTAGGCCATGACCCTAATCCTGTTGTGCCCCGCCGGTGCGAGGCGTCAAAAATAATGCGTGGATGCGGCGTCCCACGCCGGGGACGCCGTGCAGCGAGGGCGGTTAAATCTTGCAGGCGCCGCTTTCGCAGCCGTCGTCCTGCGCGCTCCCCAGATCTTCCTGCACATCCTCCGCACCGTCGCGGGTGTTTTGATAATAGAGGGTTTTCACCCCCAGTTTATACGCCGTCAGCAGATCTTTTAACAGCTGCTTCATCGGTACTTTCCCGGACGGGAAGCGTGACGGATCGTAGTTGGTATTGGCGGAGATCGACTGATCGACAAACTTCTGCATCAGGCCGACCAGCTGTAGATAGCCATCGTTGCCCGGCATGGCCCACAGCAGCTCGTAGGCATCCTTCAGGCGCTCATATTCCGGCACGACCTGGCGCAGAATGCCGTCCTTGGAGGCCTTGATGCTGATATAGCCGCGCGGCGGCTCGATGCCGTTGGTGGCGTTGGAGATCTGCGATGAAGTCTCCGACGGCATCAGGGCCGACAGGGTCGAGTTGCGCAGCCCGTCGCGGACGATTTCGGCGCGCAGGGTTTCCCAGTCATAGTGCAGCGGTTCGCGACAGATGGCGTCGAGATCTTTCTTATAGCTGTCGATGGGCAGGATCCCCTGCGCATAGGTGGTCTCGTTGAACCACGGGCAGGCGCCCTGCTCCTGCGCCAGGCGGTGTGAGGCCTTCAGCAGGTAGTACTGGATCGCCTCAAAGGTGCGGTGGGTCAGCGCGTTGGCGCTGCCGTCGGAGTAGCGCACCCCGTTTTTAGCCAGATAGTAGGCGAAGTTGATCACCCCGATGCCCAGGGTGCGGCGCCCCATAGCGCCGCGCTTAGCGGCCGGAATCGGGTAGTCCTGGTAGTCGAGCAGGGCATCCAGCGCGCGGACCGCCAGGGTGGCCAGCTCTTCCAGGTCGTCCAGCGAATCGATGGCGCCCAGGTTGAAGGCCGACAGGGTACACAGGGCTATCTCGCCGGTTTCATCGTTGACATCCTCCAGCGGCTTGGTCGGCAGCGCGACCTCCAGACACAGGTTGGACTGGCGCACCGGTGCGACCTGGGCGTCAAACGGGCTGTGGGTATTGCAGTGGTCGACGTTCTGGATGTAGATACGCCCGGTGGAGGCGCGCTCCTGCATCATCAGCGAGAACAGCTCGACCGCCTTGATCTTGCGCTGGCGGATGCGACTGTCCTGCTCGTACTGCACATACAGGCGTTCGAACAGGTTCTGATCGGCGAAGAAGGCGTCGTACAGACCCGGAACGTCGGAGGGGCTGAACAGGGTGATCTCGCCGCCCTGGATCAGGCGCTGGTACATCAGGCGGTTGAGCTGCACGCCGTAGTCCATGTGGCGCACCCGGTTATCTTCGACCCCGCGGTTGTTCTTCAGCACCAGCAGGCTCTCTACCTCCAGGTGCCACAGCGGGTAAAACAGGGTTGCCGCGCCGCCGCGGACGCCGCCCTGAGAGCAGGACTTGACCGCGGTCTGGAAGTGTTTGTAGAACGGGATGCAGCCGGTGTGGAACGCCTCGCCGCCGCGGATCGGGCTGCCCAGCGCGCGCAGGCGCCCGGCGTTGATGCCGATACCGGCGCGCTGGGAGACATACTTCACAATGGCGCTGGAAGTGGCGTTGATCGAGTCCAGGCTGTCGCCGCACTCGATCAGCACGCAGGAGCTGAACTGGCGCGTCGGGGTGCGCACCCCGGACATGATCGGCGTCGGCAGGGAGATCTTAAAGGTCGATACCGCGTCGTAGAAGCGCTTGACATAGTCCAGCCGGGTCTCGCGTGGGTAGTGGGAGAACAGGCAGGCGGCGACCAGGATATACAGGAACTGGGCGCTCTCATAGATCTCACCGCTGACGCGGTTCTGCGCCAGGTATTTGCCCTCCAGCTGCTTCACCGCGGCATAGGAGAAGTTCATGTCGCGCCAATGGTCGATAAAGCCATCCATCTGTTCGAATTCGTCGCGGCTGAAGTCGGTCAGCAGGTGGGCATCATATTTACCCATCTCCACCAGGCGTACGACGTGGTCATACAGTTTGGGCGGTTCGAACTGGCCGTAGGCCTTCTTGCGCAGGTGGAAGATCGCCAGGCGCGCGGCCATGTACTGGTAGTCCGGGGTTTCACGGGAGATCAGATCGGCGGCGGCCTTGATGATGGTCTCATGGATGTCCGCCGTGCGGATGCCGTCATAAAACTGGATGTGGGAACGCAGCTCAACCTGGGAGACCGAGACGTTTTGCAGCCCTTCCGCCGCCCAGTCGAGAACCCGGTGGATTTTGTCGAGATTGATGCGTTCTTTGCTTCCGTCGCGTTTGGTGACGAGCAGACTCTGATTCATAGGATACGTTCCTGTCCGTGTGAGCCCCGCTGGACGTGCGTTAGCCCCGCTGACGCTAGTGGCGTAGGCGCAGCGATAACACAATATATAGGGGGTGAATGACGATGTGGCAACAAGATAGTGTTGTTGCCCGCGTTTTGCAAGTGAACAAAATGGCGCATGCTTGTGGATAAGTTGGGGGTGAAATGTTATGTAGCGGACGGTAGGCGGCGTCCGCTCTGGCACTGTCCGCGAGGGGATAACATGAGGGGCGCTTTTAAAAAAATTGATCGTTTGCCGTTTTATTATTCGTTACGGAAACGGGCAATCTTGATCTGGCGCGGAATGGGTTAAAACGTCACCGCCGCGGGGAAAACGGCAGCGGTGACGACGGCGCGCGTTACTCCGCCTCGCGGCAGGTGTGCAGCAGATAGTTGACGTCGACCCCCTGGCCCAGGGTGAAGCGATCGCGCAGTGGGTTATAGTGCATACCGCAGAGATGGCGCACCGTCAGCGGGGCGCTGTCCAGCCAGCCCATCAGCTCGGCGGGGCGGATAAACTTGCGCGGATCATGGGTGCCCTTGGGCACCATTTTCAGCAGGTACTCTGCACCCAGCACCATCAGCAGCCAGGCCTTGGGGTTGCGGTTGATGGTTGAAAAGAAAACCTGTCCGCCGGGTTTGACCAGGCGGGCGCAGGCCAGAACCACTGAGCGGGGATCCGGCACATGCTCCAGCATCTCCATGCAGGTGACCACGTCATACTGTGCGTCGGCGCGCTCGGCGTGCTGTTCGACCGTCTCCTGCAGATAGTTGACCGTGACGCCGCTCTCCAGGGCGTGGAGGCGCGCCACCTGCAGCGGCTCCGCCCCCATATCCAGCCCGGTGACCTCGGCGCCGGCCTGCGCCATGCTTTCCGCCAGAATGCCGCCGCCGCAGCCGACGTCAAGTACCCGCTTGGCGAACAGGCCGTCGGCGCGCTGCAGGATATAGTCCAGGCGCAGGGGATTGATGCGATGCAGCGGTTTGAACTCGCCCTCGGGATCCCACCAGCGCGAGGCGACGGCTTCAAACTTGGCAATTTCCTGCAAATCAACGTTTTGTGACACCTCTGACTCCTTTAATTCAGCGCGGCGGCGCGCGCAAAAAAGACCCTCTGGGGCGATTATACCCGTTGTTCCGCGATGGCAAAGGGGCAGTCGGCGCTCACGCGACGATGGCGCTGTGCATTTCGCACAACCCCGGCCTTTGTGGTATCATTATCGTCTTTGTCATCGTGTATGCGCCTGGTTCTACTCGATGTATTGAGGGTAGCGGCAGATGAATAATTAGTAGAGGGATAGCAGCTCCATGAGCGACCTTGCCAGAGAGATTACGCCGGTCAATATCGAAGAAGAGTTGAAAAACTCATATCTGGATTACGCCATGTCCGTTATCGTCGGTCGTGCGCTGCCGGATGTTCGGGATGGCCTGAAGCCGGTACACCGTCGCGTCCTGTTTGCGATGAACGTACTGGGCAATGACTGGAACAAACCATACAAAAAATCGGCCCGCGTGGTCGGTGACGTTATCGGTAAATATCACCCACACGGTGACAGCGCGGTTTATGACACTATCGTGCGTATGGCGCAGCCGTTCTCCCTGCGCTATATGCTGGTCGACGGTCAGGGTAACTTTGGCTCCATCGACGGTGACTCCGCGGCGGCGATGCGTTACACCGAAGTGCGCATGGCGAAGATTGCTCATGAGCTGTTGGCCGATCTGGACAAAGAGACGGTGGACTATGTGCCCAACTACGACGGCACCGAACAGATCCCCGACGTCCTGCCGACCAAGGTGCCTAACCTGCTGGTCAACGGCTCTGCCGGTATCGCGGTGGGGATGGCGACCAACATTCCTCCCCATAACCTGACCGAGGTGATCAACGGCTGCCTGGCCTATATCGATGATGAGAACATCACCATCGAAGGGCTGATGGAGCATATTCCGGGGCCAGACTTTCCGACGGCGGCGATCATCAACGGGCGCCGCGGCATTGAAGAGGCCTACCGCACCGGGCGCGGCAAGATCTACGTGCGTGCGCGCGCCGAGATCGAGGTCGACGCCAAGAATGGTCGCGAAACCATCGTGGTGCATGAGATCCCCTATCAGGTCAACAAGGCGCGTCTGATCGAGAAAATCGCCGAGCTGGTGAAGGAGAAGCGCGTCGAAGGCATCAGCGCGCTGCGCGACGAGTCCGATAAAGACGGTATGCGTATCGTCATCGAGATCAAACGCGACGCGGTGGGCGAGGTGGTGTTGAACAACCTCTACTCCCAGACGCAGATGCAGGTCTCCTTCGGTATCAACATGGTGGCGCTGCACCAGGGACAGCCGAAGCTGCTGACCCTGAAGGAGTGCCTGGAAGCCTTTGTGCGCCACCGCCGTGAGGTGGTGACCCGCCGCACCATCTTTGAACTGCGCAAGGCGCGCGAGCGCGCCCACATATTGGAAGGCCTGGCCATTGCGCTGGTCAACATCGATCCGATCATCGAGCTGATCCGTCGCGCGCCGACGCCCGCCGAGGCCAAGGCCGCGCTGGTTTCCCAGGCCTGGACGCTGGGCAACGTGGCGGCGATGCTGGCGCGCGCCGGCGACGATGCCGCGCGTCCGGAGTGGCTGGAGCCGCAGTATGGCATTCGCGACGGCCATTATCACCTGACGGAGCAGCAGGCGCAGGCGATCCTGGATCTGCGTCTGCAGAAGCTGACCGGCCTGGAGCACGAGAAGCTGCTGGATGAGTACAAGGCGCTGCTGGAGCAGATCGCCGCGCTGATCTTCATTCTGCAAAGCCCGGAGCGCCTGATGGAGGTGATCCGCGAAGAGCTGATCGCTATCCGCGAGCAGTTTGGCGATGCGCGCCGCACCGAAATCACCGCCAACACGGCGGATATCAATATCGAAGATCTGATCGAGCAGGAAGACGTGGTGGTGACCCTGTCGCATCAGGGCTATGTGAAGTACCAGCCGCTGAGCGACTATGAGGCTCAGCGTCGCGGCGGTAAGGGCAAGTCTGCCGCCCGTATTAAGGAAGAGGACTTTATCGATCGGCTGCTGGTGGCCAATACCCACGATACCATCCTGTGCTTCTCCAGCCGGGGCCGCATGTACTGGATGAAGGTGTACCAGCTGCCGGAGGCCAGCCGCGGCGCACGCGGCCGTCCGATCATCAACCTGCTGCCGCTGGAGGCCGACGAGCGCATCACCGCGATCCTGCCGGTGCGTGAGTACGCCGAAGGGGTCAACGTGTTTATGGCGACCGCCAGCGGCACTGTGAAGAAAACGGCGCTGACCGAGTTCAGCCGTCCGCGCGCCGCCGGGATTATCGCCGTTAACCTCAACGACGGCGATGAGCTGATCGGGGTCGATCTGACCGATGGCAACGACGAGGTGATGCTGTTCTCCGCCGCCGGTAAAGTGGTGCGCTTCAAGGAAGACGCAGTGCGCGCCATGGGGCGTACCGCGACCGGGGTGCGAGGCATCAAGCTGGCCGGAGACGATCGCGTGGTCTCGCTGATCGTACCGCACGGTGAGGGGGCTATCCTGACCGTGACCCAGAACGGCTACGGCAAGCGCAGCGGCGTGGCCGAGTACCCGACCAAGTCACGCGCGACCCAGGGGGTTATCTCCATCAAGGTGACCGAGCGTAACGGCAGCGTCGTCGGCGCGGTGCAGGTCGAGGACTGCGACCAGATCATGATGATCACCGATGCCGGCACCCTGGTGCGCACCCGCGTATCCGAGGTCAGCATCGTCGGGCGTAATACGCAGGGGGTTATCCTGATCCGTACCGCCGAAGACGAGCACGTAGTGGGGCTGCAGCGGGTCGTCGAGCCGGTTGACGACGAAGAGCTGGACAGCATCGACGGCAGCGCCGCAGAGGGCGACGATGAGATCGTGCCGGAAGTGGAGAGCGATGACGATGCCGCCGAGGACGACGCTGAATAAGCGTTGACGTAGGTGTCACAAGGGCCGGTTACTCCGGCCCTTTTTTATGCCGCTGATCTGCCCGAATAGCGGTTGAGGCTTGCCTCCTGACTAGCGCTGACGCGCCGTTATGCCGCCAGGTCATTGCGCCGGGCGGGGTTTGCCGCTACCTTAACGCCATTCCCTCTGTTACTACGGTTACGGGCGCCACGTTGAAATACTTCGTCTCCTTTCGCACCACGCTCAAGGTTTCCCGCTATCTGTTCCGCACGCTGGCGCTGATGCTGTGGATCCTGGGTGCCCTGCTGACCACCTTCTACATTCTGAATAAGTTTCATGAGAAAGAGTCCGATATCCGTCAAGACTTTAACCTGAACTTCGATCAGGCCCAGTCGGTCATCCGTCACGCTAACGCCACCATGCGCGATATTCGCTATATCGCCGAGAATCGGCTGGCCTGGTCGGGCAGCGACGGTAGCATTCAGCCCTACAGCGGCAGGGCTCTGGACATCAGCGGCGAGCTGCCGCCGCTGCTGCCGATCTTTCCCGAGTCCGACTGCCGGCGCATCAGCGCGGGCTACCGCACCTCTCTGCGGGCGCTCAGCGGGTTTATCCGCTACTGGAAGGAGAACTTTGTCGCCGCCTACGATCTCAACCGGATCTTCGTCATCGGCGGCAGCAGCCAATGCCTGGCCGATTTTAGCATTCGCAACGTGCCCCTGGACGGCGGCAACACCCTGCGCCTGCTGCAGCAGCGGGTGATGCGTTTTCAGGGCAGCAACGATAAGGATCAGTCGCTGTTCTGGGTGATCCCGGGCGCGCAGAGCGACGCCGGCTCGCTGTATATCGCCTCACCGATATACAGCGGCAACCAGCTGGAGGCGGTGTTGGGCACCGAGCAGACGCTGCGTCTGGAGGAGTTGACCAACCCGTCGGTACTGCCGATCGGGGTTACGCTGCTCAGCGACAGCGGCGATACGCTGTTGAGCTATGCCGAAAACGGCGGGCCGCTGCCGATACTGAGCGGCCTGCCGGACGATGAGCACTACTTCGGCTATAACAGCGGCTACGACACGCTGCTGCTGAAGAAAAAGCTGCAGCCGAGCGGTCTGTCCATCGTCTACTCGCTGCCGTCGCGGGTGCTGCTGGAGCGCTTTAACCTGCTGCTGATCAACGCCATCGTACTGAACCTGATCAGCGGGATCGTCCTGTTCGTCCTGACCTGGCTGTTCGAGCGCAAGATGTTCCTTCCGGCGGAGAATAACGCGCTGCGGCTGGAGGAGCATGAGCAGTTTAACCGCAAGATCGTGGCGTCGGCGCCGGTGGGCATTTCGATCCTGCGGGCGCGCGACGGCAGCAACATCCTCAGTAACGAGCTGGCCCACAACTATATCAGCCAGTTTACGCCCGAGGATCGCCAGCGCATCACCCGGATTATCTGCGAAGAGCCGGTCAGCGTGTTGGATGTGATCACCGTACAGAACCAGAATCTGCAGATCAGCTTTGTCCGTTCGCGCTACCGCAATGAAGACGTGGCGATTTGCGCCATGGTCGACGTCAGCGCCAGGGTGAAGATGGAGGAGTCGCTGCAGGAGATGGCCGCCGCCGCCGAGCAGGCCAGCCAGTCTAAATCGATGTTTCTGGCGACCGTCAGCCATGAGCTGCGCACCCCGCTGTACGGCATTATCGGCAACCTGGATCTGCTGCGCACCAAGACGCTGCCGGAGGAGGTGCAGCGTCTGCTGGGGGCGATGAGCAACTCGTCGGGGCTGTTGCTGAAGATCATCAACGATATCCTTGATTTCTCCAAGATAGAGTCGGAGCAGCTGAAGATCGAGCCCGGTCGCTTTGTCCCGCGCGAGGTGATCCCGCATATCATCGGCAACTACCTCCCGCTGGTGGTACGTAAACGTCTGACGCTGTACTGCTTTATTGAGCCGGATGTCCCGGAGGCCCTCTCCGGCGACATCATGCGCATTCAGCAGGTGCTCTCGAATTTGCTGAGCAACGCCATCAAGTTTACCGATACCGGCTGCATTATTTTGCAGGCGCGGGTGAATGACTTCTATCTGGAGTTCCGGGTGCGCGACACCGGGCTGGGGATCCCGCCGCGCGACGTGCTGCGCCTGTTCGATCCCTTCTTTCAGGTGGGCAGCGGCGTTCAGCGCCATTTTCACGGCACCGGGCTGGGGCTGGCCATCTGCGAGAAGCTGGTCAGCCTGATGGACGGCGATATCGCGGTGGAGTCGTCGCCGGGGCTGGGCAGCATCTTTACCATTCGCCTGCCGATGTATCAGGCCAAGGCGGCGCAGCCGCTGCAGCCGGTGCTGCAGCAGCGCACCCTGTGGCTGGATATCCATAACGCCCGTCTGGAGCGCTATCTGCAGACGCTGCTGAGCGCCGCCGGTGCGCGGGTGTGCCTCTGTCCGCCGATGACGCCGTCGACGGCGCAGGATGTGCTGATCTGCGATCATCCGCCGCAGACGGAGCAGGCGTTCGCCGCCCAGGTGCGGCTGTGCGCCGACTACCTCGGCCACGCCTGTCGCCGCGCCTCGGGGGAATGGCTGTTGAATACCGCCGCGCCGCTGGAGCTGCTGCAGGTGCTGAACCGCATTTTTGCGCCGGAGAGCGCCGCAGAGTGCTGCCTGGACAACGCCATAGCGGCGCCGGCGGATCGTCAGCAGGACTTCAGCGATATCGCGATCCTGATCGTGGACGATCATCCGATCAACCGACGTCTGCTGGCCGATCAGCTGATCTCGCTGGGCTTTAGCCAGGTCGCGGTGGCCTGCGATGGGGTCGATGCCCTGGGGGCGCTGCAGCAGCAGGCGGCGGATATCGTGCTGACGGACGTGAATATGCCCAATATGGATGGCTACCAGCTGACCGAGCGACTGCGTCAGCAGGGGCGCACCCTGCCGATCGTGGGAGTGACGGCTAACGCGCTGGCCGAGGAGCGCCAGCGCTGTATTGAGGTGGGGATGGACAGCTGCCTGTCCAAGCCGGTGATGCGGGAGGATTTGCTGGCCTCCCTCAGCGGCTATGCGCAGCAGATTCGCCGGCGGCGGGAGAAAGAGGCATAAAAAAACCCCGCCGACGGAGGCGGGGCGTGGGGTTATGCCTTGTCGTCATTCGGCATGATATTGACCGATGACAGATAGTTTAGCAGGGCGATATCGTTGTCGACCCCCAGCTTCAGCATCGCTGATTTCTTCTGGCTGCTGATGGTCTTGATGCTGCGGTTGAGCTTTTTGGCGATCTCGGTGACCAGGAAGCCCTCGGCGAACAGGCGTAAAACCTCGCTCTCTTTCGGCGAGAGGCGCTTGTCGCCGTAGCCGCTGGCATTGATTTTCTCCAGCAGCTTGGAGACGCTTTCCGGTGTGAACTTTTTGCCTTTCTGCAGGGCGGCCAGCGCCTTGGGCAGGTCGGTGGGCGCCCCCTGCTTCAGCACGATCCCCTCGATATCCAGATCCAGCACGGCGCTGAGGATCGCCGGGTTGTTGTTCATGGTCAGTACGATGATAGACAGCTCGGGAAAGTGGCGCTTGATGTATTTGATCAGCGTAATGCCGTCGCCGTACTTGTCACCGGGCATGGAGAGATCGGTGATTAGTACGTTGACGTCCAGTTTGGGCAGGCTATTGATCAGCGCTGTGGAATCTTCAAATTCTCCGACCACGTTAACCCACTCGATCTGTTCTAGCGATTTGCGGATGCCGAACAGGACGATGGGATGGTCATCAGCAATGATTACATTCAGGTTATTCATATTGTTGGTTACCTAGTTGCAGCAGTCGGCTGACAAAAGCGTCAATGTGACTGATCAGGACTCTAACGTGTGCCGCATCGTTGCGTTTAATGGCCTCTTCCAACTGTTCGCACAGCCCTTTGCCGGCGGGAAACGCCAGCATGGCAAAGACCCCCTTGAGGCGATGTGCGGTGAGGGCCAGCGATGGCCAATCCTGTTGATCCGACTCAGTATACAGTTTTTGAACATCTGCGGGTACTGTGTCCAAAAATAGAGAATAATAATCCTTTGATTTAAAAGGATTGTTGTCAATATCGAGAGACGTATTTTCAGCATATTCGCACCGCGCTGGCGATTCTGTCGCCGCCATTTGCCGTTCGATCAGCAGCAGAATGGCATCGATCAGCGCATCAGTCAGGTTAAAATTGGCCCGGATCCGCTGCGGCGCGTACTCCTCAAAGCCGTCGATATCCGCCGCCAGCAGCAGGGTATCGGCCTGGGCCAGCGCCGGATCGTCGGTCAGCGTCAGATCGCTGTGGATCTCTGCGCCGTCGCTCTCCGCGTCGGCGGTCAGCAGGGTGGCGCCAAAGCCCTCCAGGCGCTGGGCAACCCGGGAGCGGATCTCCTCTGAGGTAATCCGCAGACGGATGGTGATGCCGTCCAGCAGCCCCTCACCGTCCTGATCGGCCAGGGGCAGCGCCTGCATCTGGCAGCTAAAGCGGTAGTGGGTGCCAATGTCATGCCTGCTGTCGATGGTCAGCTCGCCGCCCAGGCGTCGGCACAGCTGGGCACACAGATAGTAGGTCAGGCTGGAGCCGCGCGCGAAGCGATCGCGCTGGGCCGGCGCCAGCGCCGGATAGCGCAGGTTGTGGCGCTCGGCGCTGGAGACGCCTGCGCCGGTGTCGCTGAGGGTGATCTGCAGCAGGCCGGGGCGCTGAGCATCGGGAGCGATGGTGAGGCCGATCTTGCCGTAGGCGGTGGTGATGATGGCGTAGTGCAGCAGCATCTCCAGCACCCGCTCCAGGGTGGCGATATCGCCGTTGAACTGCTGGGCGGGATCGGTTTCAACCCGTCCCAGCAGCATCAGCCCCTTGCGCCGCATGGCCGGCAGGCTGCGCAGCAGCAGGGCATCGATGCGTTCATGCAGGCGGAAGGTTTCCTGCGGCGGCGCCCAGTCCTGGCTTTCGACGGCGGTCAGCAGGGTGATCTCATCGATCAGGCGCTGGGCGTGCTGGCTCTCCAGCCACAGATCGTCCAGCGGCGATGGGCCGTCGGCGTCGCGGTCGCGGCGCAGGCTCTCGCAGATCTGCATTATCCGCGCCAGCGGATCGCGCAGCTCCCGGCCCAGGTTGTCCGTCATGGTCTTGCGCGCCGTCAGGTTCTTTTCATACTCCGCCTGCGTCAGCTTGAGCTTTTGGCTCATCAGCATTTCGCTATCCAGGTTGCGGATCAGAAACAGCGCGGAGTAGGGTGTCTGCTGGCTGCGCACCATCTGCACTTCGTACATGGCGTTATTGACGCTGACCTGCACCTTCCCCTGGTGGCGGTCGGCCATGGCGGCGATTTTGTTCAGGCTCAGGTGGGGCAGCAGATGGTCGGCCAGCTTATTGCTGGCGACCAGGGTGTCGCTGTCGAAGCGGTAAATCAGCAGCCCCATCGGCAGATGGGTGATGATCTCCTGGTTCATCTCCTGCTGGGCGTTCAGCTGGGCCGCCATGCGTTTGCCCGGGCGTACATACTGGTGACGGATGATGTAGAAGCCGATGGCGGAGAGGATCAGCAGCGCCAGGTTGATCAGCAGTACCCAGAAGTTATTGCGCGCCAGATCCAGCGTGAGGGTCATGGTCGGGATATGAAACTGAATTTTCAGCGGCGTATTGTAGATGGGCGCATTGACGGTGACCCAGGGCCAGCCCAGCTGGGTAAAGGCGCGCGGCAGCTCATCGTGACCGCCCCAGTCGCTGATGCTGTCCTGATCCTCTAGCAGCTGGAAGCGCGTCGCCGGCAGATTGTCCGGCAGAATATCGCCCACCGGCAGATCGAAGGCGATGACGGTGGCCAGATGGCCCGGATTATTAAAGGTGGTGCGCAGGGTAAAGTAGTAGGCGTTGAGAAAACGGAACTTGCGCAGCCCGGAGAAGCCCTCACGCAGGTCGAGGGCATTGGACTGCTGCAGCATTTCGGCTTTGCGGGTCTCCACCAGATTGCCCAGGTAGCCGTCTTTATAGCGCGCCGAGAGATCCTTCATCGGCATGGTCGAAATCAGGATCAGGCTGTTGTCCTGGCCGTTGAGGTAGTAGAGCGAGTAGGCGTCGGTGCTGGCGCTCCACAGGACGTCCAGATAGCGTGACAGGCCTTGGGCTAGATCGGTGGTGGCGTTGTCGTGCAGGCCGAAGATCAGCGCATCGGTCTTATGGCGGGCCTTGTCCAGCAGATAGATGTCCGGGCGCAGGCGCAGCTCTCGCGGCGTCGGCGCAGCGTCGGCGGCGCTTTCCGCCGGGATGTTTTCATAGATCTGGTAGGTAATGAAGCGGTAGGTCTCCACCCGCTGCTGTATTTGCCTGGCCACCGAGGCCAGCATATTCTGCTTGGCGCCGATATAGGCGTTCACATAGTTATAGCCATACAGCAGGTTGCCCAGCAGCAGCAGCAGCAGCAGCAGCAGCAGGAACAGCAGGTAGCTGCGGGTAATGCCGGAAAGGGACATGGTGTGTGAAGTCGGCTCCATAGCGCGCGGGCGATCCTGTCAGTCAAGAAAAACGCTGTGCGCAGTATAGCAAGGGGGACGGTCGCTGGCATCAGCCCCGCGCCGTCCTCAGGCTATCTTACGCCGGAACATGGCATAGGCGGCGCCGCCGGTGGTGATGGTGATCACCAGCAGCGGCCACAGACTGTGCCAGATCACGCTAAAGCCGACGTTTTTGAGGTACAGCTGCTTGGTGATGTCGGTAAAGTGGCGGATCGGGTTAATCCAGGTCACGCGCTGCAGCCAGAGCGGCATGTTCTCCACCGGGGAGACGTAGCCGGACAGCAGGATGGCCGGCATCATGAAGACGAAGACGCCGATAAACGCCTGCTGCTGGGTCGCACACAGCGAGGAGATAAACAGCCCAAAGCCGACCAGCGACAGGCCATACACTAACAGGGTGAAGTAAAACAGCCACAGGGAGCCGGCAAAGGGGATTTGATAACCAAAGATCCCGATCAGCAGCACCAGGGTCGCCTGGAAGGTGGCGACGATCATCGCCGGCACCGCTTTGCCGATGAAGATTTGTCCGGTGTTCAGCGGCGAAACCAGCAGCTGCTCCAGGGTTCCCTGCTCCCGCTCGCGCGCCACCGAAAGCGAGGTGACGATCATCACGCCGATGGTGGCGATCAGGGCGATCAGCGAGGGCACGACGAACCATTTGTAGTCCAGGTTGGGGTTATACCAGTTGCGGACGATCAGCGCGCTGTTGACCAAGGGGGGCTGGCTGCGCGCGCGCATCAGCGTCTGCTGGTAGTCGCTGACGATCTGCTGTACGTAGTTGGCGGCGATCTGGGCGCTGTTGGAGCTGCGGCCATCGAGGATCAGCTGCAGCGCGCTCGGCTTTCCGCTCAGCAGGTCGCGGCTGAAGTTAGCCGGAAAGCGCACCACCAGCAGCGCGCGCTGGTCGTTGATGGTCGGCGCGATCGCCTGCGGGCTGTGCAGCAGGATCACCTGGGAGAAGGCGCTGGCCTTGGCCAGCCGCTGGGTCAGCTCGACGGAGAGTTGGCCGCTGTCTTCGCTGTACACCGCGATGGTGGCGTTGGTGACGTTGAGGGTAGCGGCAAAGGGAAACAGCAGCACCTGCATCAGTACCGGAACCACCAGAATGGTCCGGGTCTGCGGGTCGCGCAGCAGGGACTGCAGCTCTTTGACGATCAGGGTCAGCAGGCGGTGCAGCATAGTCTTCTCCTCCTCAGTCCAGCCGCCGCCGGGTTTTCAGGGCCGTCAGGCCGATGAAAACCAGCGCTGATGCCAGCATAAAGGCCAGGTTAACCATCAGTACGCTGGTGATATTGCCCGCCAAAAACAGGGACTGCAGGGTACTGACGAAGTAGCGTGCCGGAATGACATAGGTCACCGCGCGCACGATGGCCGGCATGCTGTCGATTTCAAACACAAAGCCGGAGAGCATCACCGCCGGCAGGAAGGCCGCGTTAAGGGCGATCATCGCCGCGTTGAACTGATTGCGCGTGACGGTGGAGATCAGCAGTCCCATCCCCAGGGTACTGGCCATAAACAGGCTGGTCATGGCAAACAGAATCGGCAGCGAGCCGCGAAACGGCACGCCCATGATGAAGACCGCCACCACCATGCACAGCCCCATCGCCAGCATGCCCAGCACATAATAGGGCAGCAGCTTGGAGAGCAGCAGCTCGGTGCGGGTGACCTGGGTGGAGAGCAGGGCCTCCATGGTGCCGCGCTCCCATTCGCGAGCGATTACCAGCGACGTGAGGATCGCGCCGATCACGGTCATGATAATGGTGATCGCGCCGGGAATGATAAAGTGCTGGCTGATGGCGGCGGGGTTAAACCAGTAGCGCATTTGTATATCGATGGGCGGCTGGTAAGGCTGACCGCTTGCCAGGGCGTGCTGCTGCAGCCAGATCTGCCAGACCCCTTCGGTGTAGCCGCGGACAAAGTTGGCGGTGTTGGGCTCGCTGCCGTCGGTGATCACCTGGATCGGTGCGACATCCTGAGTGCGTAGCAGGCGCGCGGCGAAGTCGACCGGGATCACCACCGCGATTAGCAGGCTGCTGGGGTCGCGCACGATCTGGGCGCTCTCTTTTCGGCACAGGGCGCGCAGACGGCGCCAGGAGAAGTGGGTGGCGCTGTCAGGCATGGGTATGCTCCCGGTCGTAGGCCTGCACCAGCCCGATGAAGGCCTGCTCCATGGTCGGGTTGGGGTTCTCGTCGCCGGCGATGCGCGCCTTGAGGTCGTCCGGCGATCCGCTGGCGATGATCTGTCCGTGGTAGACTAATGCGATACGGTCGCAGTACTCCGCCTCGTCCATAAAATGGGTGGTGACCATCACGGTTACCCCTTTATCCACCATGCCGTTGATGTGCAGCCAGAATTCACGTCGGGTCAGCGGATCGACGCCGGAGGTGGGCTCATC
Source organism: Edwardsiella sp. EA181011 (assembly GCF_000800725.1). Taxonomy (NCBI): domain Bacteria; kingdom Pseudomonadati; phylum Pseudomonadota; class Gammaproteobacteria; order Enterobacterales; family Hafniaceae; genus Edwardsiella; species Edwardsiella sp. EA181011. Next base: position 1,956,877 of record NZ_CP011364.1, read on the forward strand.
CAGAAACAGGATATCCGGCTCATGCATCAGGGCGCAGGCGAGCGCTAGACGCTGTTTGAAGCCCAGCGGCAGTGCATCCGGCGTCTGGCTCAGGATCGGCGTGAAGTTGAACGCCCGGGTCATGTCGGCGATTTTGGCACGCTGGCGCCTGCCGCGCAGGCCGTAGACCCCGGAGAAGAAGGTCAGGTTCTGCGCGACGGTCAGATTGCCGTACAGTGAAAATTTTTGGGCCATATAGCCTAGGTGCTGGCGCGCCCGTCCGGAGTCCGTCTTCAGATCCATGTCGAGCACCAGCGCGTGGCCGCTGGTGGGCACCAACAGGCCGCACATCATCTTGAAGGTGGTGGACTTGCCCGCGCCGTTGGGGCCGAGCAGGCCGAAGATCTCACCGCGCCTGACCTGAAAGTCGACGTGGTCGGTGGCGGCGAAGCTGCCGAACTTCTTGGTCAGCGCCTGCGCCTCGATCACCGTCTGCGCGGGGTCGGCGTTGACCTGCGGCATGATGTCGGCCAGCGCCGAAGCCTGGTGCGGCCCGCCGCCCAGCAGATCGATAAAGGCATCCTCAAAGCGCGGCTCGGCCTCCTGCAGCTCGGCCTGAGCGAGGCCGAGCGCCGCGGGGATCTGCCGATGGTCGCAGCCCTCCTGCAGGATCAGGCGCAGATACCGCCCCTGGATCACGCCGTCGCTGACCATCGGCAGGGTGATGGCCCGCTGCAGCAGACGGCGGTGGGAGACGCCGGGCGCGCGCAGCAGGAGCGTACGCCCGGCCATGCGCTGGGTCAGCTGCTGCGGTGCGCCGCTGTACAGCAGGCGTCCTTCGTTGAGCAGGAGTACCTCCCGGCACTGTTCGGCCTCGTCCAGATAGGAGGTGCTCCACAGGATCAGCATTCCGTCGTCGGCCAGGCTGTGTACCATCCGCCATAGCTCTCGGCGCGAGATGGGATCGACCCCGACGCCCGGCTCGTCCAGCAGCAGCACCTGCGGCGATCCTATCAGGGTGCAGGCCAGCCCCAGCTTCTGCTTCATGCCGCCGGAGAGCTTGCCGGCCAGGCGATCCGTGAAGGGGGCCAGCGAGGTGAACGCCAGCAGCCGCTCAAAGGTACGCTGACGCTCGGCGCCGATGACGCCGCGCAGCGAGGCGTACAGGTTCAGATTCTCCATCACCGTTAAATCTTCATACAGGCCAAACTTCTGCGGCATATAGCCCAGGATGGCGTGCAGCTGGCGATCCTGGCGAAGGGGATCGAGCCCGACGACGCTGACGCGGCCAGCGCTGGGCTTCAGCAGCCCGGCCAGGATGCGCATCAGCGTGGTTTTTCCGGCGCCGTCCGGCCCGACCAGCCCCATGACGGCGCCGCTGGCGATGCGGATCGTCAGGCTGGCCACCGCCGGGCGATCCAGCCCGTCAAAGCGTTTCTCCAGCCCCTCCAGCGCGATATAGCGGCTCTCCATGATCGGCTCCGCTAGCGCTGCGTCGGGGCAAAGCGCAGGGTGACCGGCATTCCCTGGCGCAGCGCATCGTCGGCGTCGTTGACGATCACGCGCAGGCGATAGACCAGCGCGGTACGCAGCTCCGGGGTTTCCACGGTTTTGGGCGTAAACTCGGCGGTCGGGGAGACGAACCCGATGGTGCCATGGTAGGGCTGGCGGCGGCCGTCGATATACAGGTCGATTTGGGTGCCGGGAATGGCCTGGTTCAGGTGGGTCTCGTCGACATAGGCGCGTACCCAGACCGGGCGCGTCAGGGCGACGCTGAATACTGTATTTCCGGCGGCCAGCATGGTGCCTGGCTCGACGGCGCGGGTCATTACCGTACCGGCGGAGGGGGCGAATAGCGCGGCGTCGTGCAGGTTCAGCTCGGCCTGGGCCTGGGCGGCCTGGGCCTGCTGCAGCTGAGCCTGGGCCTGTTCTATCTGCTGCGGACGGTTACCGGCCTGGTACTGGGCCAGCTTGTCGCGCGCCTGCTGCAGCTGGGCGCGCGCCTGGTTGCGGTTGGTGCGCGCGTTGTCCAGTTCGTTGGCCGATACGGCGCGGCTGGCCCACAGCCCCTGCTGACGATCGAGGAAGCTCTGGGCATAGCGATAGTTGGCGTCGGCCTGGGCGACGGCCGCCTGAGCCTGGGCTATCTCTTCGCTGCGGTAGCCTGCCTGCAGCAGCGCGAGGTTGGCCTGTGCGGCGGCGGCGTTGGCGCGCGCTTCGTTCAGGGCATTGACATAGGGGGCGTCATCCAGCCGGCCCAGCAGCATACCCGGCTTAACCGCGGCGCCCTCATCGACGCTCAGGGACGCCAGACGGCCGCTGATGCGGAACCCGAGATCGACGGTGCGGATGTCGACGTTGCCGTACAGCGTCAGCGGCTGATCCTGCTGGCTGCGGTAGTAGTAATATCCCGCAGCGGCCAGGGCAATCAGTACGATGCCGGTGACCACGCCTGCGATGCGCCTTTTATTCATGATGGTTTCCTCACATTCCCGACGGCGCCGCGGTGACGCAGCCCGTTCATCAGCAGCTCGGTGTGCAGCTGCACGACCTCATGGATCGCCTGCGCCTGGGCCGGGCCTATCTGGGGCCAGCCGGTGCGGTTCAGTATGGTTTCTCGCGCCATGCGAAAGGCCAGTACCTGGCCGAGCAGCGCATGGGTGTGCAGCGCCGCCGCCGGCTGCGTCGCGTCTAGCCCGGCATAGCCGGCCACCAAACGGGTCATCAGGGTGTGCAGCGGCGAAATAAACTGATCGTGCAGAATGGGCGAGGCGGCGCTGGGCAGCATCTGCTCCCGTGAGATAATCTGGCTCAGGTGCAGGGTCTGCGGCTGGGTCATCAGATGACACAGGTGAGCGATGGCGCGCTGGATCAGCACCAGATAGGCCTGCGGCGTCGCCTCGGCCCGACTCAGAAAGCGTTCGCACTCTGTGCGCAGGGGGTGGAAGCTGGCGTTAAGGGTATCGGCAATCCACTGGGCGACGGCCAGATAGAGACCCTGCTTGGAGTGAAAGTAGTAGGTGATGGCGGCGATGTTCTGCCCAGAGGCCAGCGCGATATCGCGGGTGGTGGCACCCTCCAGCCCCCGCTGTGCAAACAGGGTCAGCCCGGCATCGATCAGGGCCTGACGCGCCTGTTCGCCGCGGGGCGTTGCGCTGGCCAGCGCCGCGTTGCCGCGGGGCGTCTTCATCGCGACCTCGTTAAAAGTCAATCATATGATTGATTAACTTTAGGCGCTTTTTTCGCCGCTGTAAAGCGGATGACGGAAGCGTAATAGGGGGCAGACAGCGCGGGCGCATGCTGTTACACTGTGCGCTAATTATGTACCTGCAGTTTGTGCCTGTCCTCGTGGTAATTCTTGCTTTGCCTCGTCTGATACGCCTGTCCGGAAACTGCATCCCTGTAGCACAGGGAGCGGGCGGGTCTGGAGTTTTTCATGTCTTTTGATTCCCTTGGCCTGTGTGCCGAACTGTTACGCGCTGTGGAAGAGCAGGGCTATCGTGAGCCGACCCCGATCCAGCAGCAGGCCATTCCCCTGGTGCTGCAGCGTCGCGATCTGATGGCCAGCGCCCAGACCGGCACCGGTAAGACCGCCGGCTTTACGCTGCCGCTGCTGCAGCTGCTGCACCAGAACCCCAAAAATGGTAAGGGACGCCGCCCGGTGCGGGCGCTGATCCTGACGCCGACCCGCGAGCTGGCGGCGCAGATCGGTGAAAACGTACGCGAGTACAGCCGTCATCTGCCGCTGCGGTCGCTGGTGGTGTTCGGCGGCGTGAGCATTAATCCGCAGATGATGAAGCTGCGCGGCGGCGTGGATGTGCTGGTGGCGACACCGGGGCGCCTGCTGGATCTGGCCCATCAGAATGCGGTGGATCTGTCTCAGGTCGAGATCCTGGTGCTGGATGAGGCCGACCGGATGCTGGATATGGGCTTTATTCACGACATTCGCCGCGTGCTGGCCCGTCTGCCGGCCAAGCGGCAAAACCTGCTGTTTTCCGCCACCTTCTCCGATGAGATCAAGGCGCTGGCGGCTTCGCTGCTGCATAACCCGGCCGAGGTGGAAGTGGCGCGCCGCAATACCGCGTCAGAGCTGGTGACTCAGCACGTGCATCTGGTGGATAAGAAGCGCAAGCGCGAGCTGCTCTCTTTCCTGATCGGCACCCGGGACTGGCGTCAGGTGTTGGTTTTCACCCGTACCAAGTACGGCGCCAACCACCTAGCGGAGCAGCTGAATAAAGACGGCATCAGCGCGGCGGCGATCCACGGCAACAAGAGCCAGGGCGCGCGTACCCGTGCGCTGGCGGACTTTAAGAGCGGTGATATTCGGGTGCTGGTGGCGACGGATATCGCCGCGCGCGGCCTGGATATCGATCAGCTGCCCTACGTGGTGAACTATGAGCTGCCCAACGTGCCGGAGGACTACGTGCACCGTATCGGCCGCACCGGGCGGGCCCAGGCGACCGGCGAGGCGCTGTCGCTGGTCTGCGTGGATGAGCACAAGCTGCTGCGCGACATCGAACGTCTGCTGAAGCGCCCGATTCCGCGCATGGCCATTGCGGGCTATGAGCCGGATCCGACCATTAAGGCTGAGCCGATTCAGAATGGCCGCCAGGGCGGGCGCCAGAACAGCGGTCGTTCGGAGCGTGCGGGGCAGGGGCGCCGCGCGGAGGGGCCGCGTAGTGCGGCGCCGCGTCAGGGGCAAAATCGCCGCCCGCGCCGTCCGGCCGAGCAGGGTAAGGGGCGTACCGAGGGGCGCTAAGCCATAGGGTATGTCAGGATAGCCCGTTGCGGAGACAGTGGTGAGACTGCGTCTGCGACGGGCCGATCGCCGCCGCCGTTCAGGCGGCGCGATCCAGCGGTTTCCCCGCCGTCACCTCTTTCTTCCATACGCCCGGCGTCACGTCAAAGCGCCGCTTGAAAGAGCGGGTAAAGGAGCGTTGGGAGTCAAAGCCCATCGACAGGGCGACGTCGAGAATCGACCCCTGGCAGACTTTTAGCCGGCGGGCCGACTCATCCAGCTTTTTATTGCGGATATACTCCCCCAGCCGAACGCCGGTGTGCGCTTTAAACATGCGCTGCAGGTGCCATTTGGAGTAACCGGCGCGCGCCGCCACGTCGTCAAGGGATGAGATAGCGGCAACGTTGCTGTCGATCCAGGTGCGCAGTGCGCTGATAAAATCGGTATTGTACATGGCAATCACCTTACTTTTTTGTGCGATGGTCGGTGACACGGCGCGCGCGGGAGTCGCCTGGGGACCTGAATGCGTTGACGTGTCATCACAGTTACGATCGCGGTGACGCTATGGGATACGGCGTCGTTTATCTATTATTTTAACGATCGCTAATTTAATGGTAATTCCGTCGCCGAAGCGGCGTCAATGTTTTTTATTAACGCTTATTAATAAAATTGTTAACTCTATGTTTGTTAACAAAAAGATATTGATGTCCGCGGCGGGCGTCCGCGTCCCTTTTTCCGCCTGCACCCCCGATGCGCCGCGGTTTGCATATTCAGGGGCGGAGGGCTACCTTTAGCGTGAGATCCAGTCAGTGAGGTGTAGGAAAGGGAATGACAACTGAACATACATCCTATAAGCGCGCCGGGCGCGGCCGTCCAAAGGTGTTTGACAGGGAGGTGGCGCTGCGTAAGGCGCTGGAGCTGTTTTGGCGTCAGGGCTATGAGGCCACCTCCCTTGCGGATCTGGTGGAGGCCACCGGTGCCAAGGCGCCGACGCTGTACGCCGAGTTTGAGAACAAAGAGGGGCTGTTCCGTGCCGTGGTGGAGTATTACACCGCCTGTAACGAGGACAAGTACGACCGCCTGCTGTTTAACGTGACGCTGCCGCTGGCCGAGACGATTCACAACTACCTGAGCGTGACGGCGAACTGCTTTACCAGCGGTGATACGCCCAGCGGCTGTTTTATCATCTGCGCCTCTATGGTGCAGACCCGCTGTTCGGATAAGGTCAGCCAGGTGCTGAAGAGCCGTCAGCCGGTACAGGAGGCGATGCTGGCCCGTTTTCTCCAGCTGCGTCAGGCGCAGGGGGAGCTGCCGGCATACAGCGACGCACAGGGGCTGGCACGCTACCTGTGCTGCGTGATCCAGGGGATGTCGGTGCGGGCTCGCGAGGGCGCTGACTGCGCCGATCTGCAGGCGGTTGTGGCCGCCACTATGGCGGTATGGCCTGCGCTGTGCGACGCCTGCCGGCTGCCGGAGCCCGCCGGCGGACACGCTTTGTAATACTCTCTCCCTTGCCATCGTTCGGGAAAACGGGTTAGCTAATCCCGGGTGATGGCGTGCCACCCCTATTCCAACCGCCGTAATCTGATTACGGATGATGACGCCTGATGACAACCGTTCCACGGGAACGGCGGCATCAGTGCTGCTTTTTTTTCTCTGCGCTTGTGCCTGAACTCCCCGTGGTTATTCGATCGTGACGGAGGAGAGATGATCTACGTTTTTGGCCATAAATATCCCGACAGTGACAGCATCTGCAGCGCGCTGGTGACCGCCCAGTGGCTGACGGCGCGCGGCCTGCCCGCGACGGCCTGGCGCCTGGGCGAGATAAACCATGAGACGGCCTATATCCTGCGGCAGGCCGGGTGTGATGCGCCGGCGCCGCTGACGGAGCCGCTGGATGGACGGGATGTTTGGCTGGTCGATTTCAGCGATGCCGAACAGGGGCCAGCGGGGCTGGCGGAGTGTCGCCTGCTGGGGCTAATCGACCACCACCGGCTAGGCTCACTGACCAGCGCCGAGCCGATCGATGCCTGGATCCGCCGGGTGGGCAGTACGGCGACCCTGCTGTGGCAGATCATGACCCAGGAGTACGTCATGGTGCCGGATCGGTGTCAGGCCACGCTGCTGCTGGGCGCCATTCTGAGCGATACCGTCGGCCTGATCTCCGCCACCGCGACCGAGGCGGATCGCCGGGCGGTCGCCGCGCTGAGCCCACTGTGCGGCGTCGATGACGCGGCGTTCCTGGATGGCCTGCTGGTGGCAAAGACCTGCCTGGATAGCTATACCCCCGCGGGACTGCTGGAAAAAGATCTCAAGCGCTTCGCCATCGGCGCCTACACCCTGGAGGTGGCGCAGCTGGAGGTCGCCTCGCCCACGCAGCTTTCCGATCGGCTGGCACCGCTGCTGGCCTGCATGCGACAGCGCTGCCGCGAGCAGGCGCTGGACTACGTGATGCTGGCGGTCAGCGATATCCGTCGCTGCCATACCGACCTTTATCGCGTTGCCCGCGACGGTACGTCGCTTCCCGTACAGGCGCTGCCCGGCATGCTGAGCCGTAAGAAAGAGATCCTTCCCTGGATCGGCGCCCATCTGATGTGAAATGAGGTTTCCCGATGAAGATATATCACCATGTTCTGGTTTTGATTCATGGCCGCCACGACGGCGAGCGGCTGCTGCCGCACGCCTGCCAGGTTGCCCGGCAAAATGATGCCCGGCTGACGCTGGGGCATATCCGCGGTGATCTGGCCGCGCTGCGCGGTATGTTGGATGTCAATCTGACGCGTATGGAGCAGCAAAGCCTTAATGACGCCCGCCAGGTGCTGATGTCACTGGTGCACCAGCAGGACTACCCTATCGATGCCGAGCAGATCGTTTCCATGGATGCGCTGGACGATCTGCGTGAGTTCGTTAGCGCTCAGCAGGTCGACTTATTGATGCTGGGTCACCATAACCGCGCGCTAGCCAAGTTTGTCTCTACCGCGTTTGATTTTATCAATGGCCTTGAGACCGACGTTCTGGTTAAACACCTTTAAGGGCTGGAGTGCAGCATGAGCTTTTTAATCGAGAGTATGGTGGCCCGGGAGATCCTGGATTCACGCGGAAACCCGACGGTAGAAGTGGATGTGACGTCGCAGGGCGGCGCGTGGGCGCGCGCCTCGGTGCCCTCCGGCGCCAGCACCGGATCGCGCGAGGCGGTAGAGCTGCGCGACGGCGATCCGGGACGCTTTGGCGGCCGCGGCGTGCAGCGGGCGATCGCGCACGTTAACGGCCCGATCCGCAGCGCCCTGCAAGGGATTGACGTGCGTGAGCAGGCGGCGCTGGACGCTCGTATGCTGGCGTTGGACGGCAGCGATAACAAATCGGCGCTGGGGGCCAACGCGATTTTGGGCGTCTCCCTGGCCTGCGCGCGCCTGGCGGCCCAGCTGACCCAGCAGCCGCTGTATCGCTATATCGGCGGTCTTGGGGCGACGCTGCTGCCGGTTCCCTGCATGAACATCATCAACGGCGGGGTACACGCGCGCTGGCAGGGGGCAGATTTTCAGGAGTATATGATCGCGCCGTGGGGCGCGTCATCGCTGCGCGAGGCGGTGCGCTGGGGAAGCGAGGTTTACCAGGCGCTGCGTCAGGTTCTGCTGGATGCCGGCCTGAGCATCGGCGTCGGCGATGAGGGTGGATTTGCACCGCACGTCAGCTCGAACCGTGAGCCTCTGGCGCTGATCGTCCAGGCCATTGAGCGCGCCGGCTACCGCCCGGGTGAGGATATTGTGATCTGCATGGATCCGGCGTCCAGCGAGTTCTATCAGGACGGGCGCTACCATCTGCGCAGCGAGGGGCGCCAGCTCGACGCGCAGGAGATGACCGACTATTATGCTGCGCTGCTGGATGCGTTCCCCATCGTGCTGCTGGAGGATGGGCTGGCGGAAAACGACTGGGAGGGGTGGCGTCACCTGAATGCCCGCCTGGGACAGCGGATTGAACTGGTGGGCGACGATCTGTTTGTCACCAACGTACGCTATATCCAGCGCGGTATCGATGAGGCGGCGGCCAACGCGGCGCTGATTAAGCTGAACCAGATCGGCAGCCTGAGTGAGACCATCGCCGCGGTACAGCTGTGCCACAGCCACGGCTGGGGCACCTTCATCTCCCACCGCAGCGGTGAAACAGTGGACAGCTTTATCGCCGACATGACCGTCGGGCTGCGCGCTGGTCACCTGAAAACCGGTGCGCCGTGCCGCGGCGAGCGGATTGAAAAATACAACCAGCTGATGCGCATTGAAGATGCGCTGGGGGCCGCGGCGCAGTTTGCCGGCAAACGCGCCTTTACCCACGCCTAATCGCGTCCCTCTGCGACGGCGTGGCGCCCGTCACGCCGCTTTGGGCCTCCGAGCGCCTTCCCCTCAGTCTCCCCCTTTGCCCAGCGTGGTCACGCCGTCGTGCGCAGATGAAAAGAAGAAGTTGTCAATCTGCGGCTTGCTAACTATAGTTATCATGATAGAGTTTAAGTAAATATATATAATAATTTCAATAGATTAAAAGTGTATCTAACGATTACTCCACCACGAGGCGGCAGGGATGAGGGATCTTTTCGGCGACAGGCGCCTGCGTTCCATGGCGGAATATAGCGATCCGATGCTGCCGCGGCGCGGCTTCACCCGGCTACGGGCGCTGTATCTGCTGTCTCTTGGGCTACTGCTGCTGCTGATCATGCTGCACCTGCTGTATCTGCCGCACTATCCGGTGCAGCGCTTTAATGGTTTTGCCTTTTCGCTGGAGCTGGTGGAGTACCTGACCGTTTTGCTGATGCTGGTCGCGGTGCAGTTTTCTGCGCTGGATCGCCGCTCCTATTGGGTGTTGAACAGCGGCCTGACCCTGTGGATACTGAGCGGGGTGCTGGATGTGCTGGATGAGATAGTGCAGCAGCCGGTGTGGCTCGGTAACCTGGAGGACGTGCTGCGCGCTATCGGCATGGTGATGTGCGCCTGGGGCGGCATCTGTACCCTGCGCTACCTTGCCCGGGTGCGGGGGCGGCTGCGCTACCTGGCGCTGTTTGACGATCTGACCGGGCTACCCAACCGGCGCCATTTTTACACTAGCCTGATGTCGCAGCCGCTGCCGCGCCACTTCTCTCTGTTTATTATCGATCTTGACCACTTTAAGCAGATTAACGATGAGTTTGGGCATGCCGTCGGCGATCGGGTGCTGTGTCAGTTTGGCCGCGTGTTGCACAGTGAGTTCGTCGCCCCGGCCTTTCCGGCCCGCATCGGCGGCGAGGAGTTTGCCGTGATCCTGGAGAGCGAGGATCGGGCCTGGCTAGAGACCCGCGCGGCGCGCTTGCTGCAGCAGGCCAGCATGGTACGGGTGACCGAACAGCGCGGGCTGACCGTAAGCATCGGCGTGGGGAGCTATGCGGCTGGTGAAACGCTGGCGCATTTTGTGGCGCGGGTGGACGGCGCGCTGTATCAGGCGAAAGACGCCGGGCGTAACCGCTATCGCTGGAGCCCGCCGCCGCCGTGAGGCCGCGGCGATGGGGAGCGCCGATCGTTGGGCTATGAACCTAGGGCGGTGCGGCGTGGCCCGGGGGAGGGCGGGAAATCCGGCGGTAGACGCCGCAGCGGATAGACGTGCGCCCGCGGAGGCACAGACGTAAAAAAACCAACCGCGGAGGTTGGTTTTTTTAGGGAATTTTGGTCGGCACGAGAGGATTTGAACCTCCGACCCCTGACACCCCATGACAGTGCGCTACCAGGCTGCGCTACGTGCCGAACTGGTTGTGTATACTACCTTTTTTTCTGACATTTGCAAGCCGTGATCGCACCGTTTGCCGTTGTTTTAGGCAATCGGCCGCCTTTTGTCGTGGTATTGCGCGGCGGCGCGGTATTTTCCCTGCGCTGCGCCCGGCTTGGCACGCATCGATAGCGTCCGGCGCCGCTCGCGCCTTGTTCCAGAGACGCTCACTGCCCGTTACGGACCGCGCCCTAGTTGGCAATAAATCGCTTCACGTCGGTCAATACCTGTAGCAGCAGCGGTAGCTGCAGCCGCTCGCCCGTCAGCTCGCGGCCGTCGCGATCGTAGGCGCGGTAGGTGCCATTACGGTTGAGCACGATGGTTTGCTGTGGCGTAACGATAACCAGATCGCCGCCGCTGCCCAGTGTCAGCCAGTCGTGACGGCGCACGGCGGCAAACAGATCCTCGCCCTGGGTGTAGTTGGCGGCCCGGCTGTCGACGTGCAGCAGGCGCTGCATCAGCGTGGCCATGATATCTTCATGATTGGTCATCTTGGCGATGGACTGCGGCGAGGTGCCCGGCCAGTGGATGATCAGCGGCACCTGTAGCCGGGCGCGGCTGTAGTCGCCGCCGGCGCGATCCTCGCCGTCCAGCGCCACGCCGTGGCTGCCGGTGATCACCACCACGGTGTTTTTCAGCGCCTGGCGCGCGCGGAGGGCGTCGATCATTGCGGCGATCTGACCATCCAGCAGCTGAGCCGAGCGCTGGTAGCGGCTGGCCGACAGCGTTCCGTCGTCGTCCGCGCCGCCGCCGTTCAGATTCACATAGGCAAACCACGGATGGGTGGAGGTTTGGGTATCCAGCCAGGTTTCCCACTGGCGCACCGTGGCGGCATCGCTCTGTTTCTGCGGTGCGGGCAGGGTAAAGTCGCTGAACAGCGCCTGGCGATACAGCGGGGTCTTGAAGCCATCCGATGAGAAAAGGCCAAACTGATAGTGTTGATGCGCCAGCGCGCCGATCAGCGCCGACGACTTACGCCCGGCCAGAATACTGTCCAGGTAGCTGGGCGAGATGCCGTAAAACAGACCAAACAGCCCGCTGTCGACGGCGTTGCCGGTGCTGTAATGATGGGTAAAGCGCAGGTTCTGTGCGCCGAAGGCGGCCAGCGCCGGCATGGTCTGTGGCAGCGAGTCGGCCCGCAGGCCGTCGGCGACCACCACCAGCAGGTTGAGCCCGGCGCCTTTGTCGCTGTAGCTCAGCTCGCCCAGCGGGTACTCAATGGCCAGCGCCTCCGGATTGCCGGTGCGGATCAGCCGCTCCTGATAGGCCTGTGCGTTTAACAGCCCGTGTTTTTCCAGGAAGCGCCGCGCCGTCATCGGGTAGGAGAGCGGCAGATTGGCGCGCTGCATGGTGATGGGACGGTAGAAGTTGGCATCCGCCCAGATGTAGATCAGGTGCGAAGCCAGGAATGAGACGATAAACACCAGCGCCAGCGGCTTGCCAAAGGTTTGTCGGTTGAGGCTGCGCAGCTTTTGCCAACTCCAGGTACCGAACAGCATCTCGATCAGAAACAGCACCGGCACACAGATGAACATCAGCTGCCAGTCGCGGGAGAGCTCCCCCTGCGCGGGGTTGACGACCAGCTCCCAGACCAGCGGATTAAGGTGCAGGTGGAAGCGGGTGAATACCTCGGTGTCGATCAGCAGCAGAGTCAGCCCGGCGGTGGCCAGCGCCGCGGAAAGAAAGCGCAGCAGGCGCTGCGACATCACAATAAAGGTTAACGGAAACAGCGTGAGCAGATAGGTGGCAAACCCCAGGAAGCTGAAGTGGCCGAGCCAGCTGACGATGGCATAGATGCGCCCGGCCAGGGACGCAGGCCAGTCGGCAATAAACAGATAACGGCTGCCCAGCAGCAGCGCCAGCAGAATATTGAACAGGGCGAACCAGTGCCCCCAACTGATCATCTGGGAGACTTTTTCACGATAGCGCTGACGGTTCGTTACCATAAACTCTGTCTGTTTCCGTCGAATCTCTGTACCCGAAGGGTCAGTGGGCTTTATCTTCCCGAATGGAAGCCTGCAGCGCATCGGCAAAGGAGCGAGCGATCATGCTACGCTGCGCCGGCGCGACGCTGGTGTTAATCAGGTTAGTTACCATATTGCCCAGCACCATCAGGGAGAGATCGGTGGGCGCATGCTGCGATTCTAATACGTTAACCAGTTCAGAGAGCAATTGTTCAACGCGCTGATCGCTGTAACGGGATGATTGTGGCATAAAAGTGACCGTCGATGACTTACAAAGTCCATCATATTACCCGATAGGCGCGTGATTTTCTGCTCTTTTATGCAGGGGAAGGCGCGGCGGCGGACAAAGGCGCTTGCGGGTGCTCGGCAACGGTGCTTGAATACGCGCCTGTATCAGGCTGAGGACAACAGGAGCAAACAATGAGTCTGGATCTGGAGAACATCGCACTGCATCAATTGGTTAAACGCGATGAGCAACAGTTGGATGTGGTGCTGCGCGACTCGTTGCTGGAAAAGAGCGCCGCCGTCGATGAGATGATGGCGGAGCTACACCGGGTCTACAGTGCCAAAAGCAAGGCATATGGCACCTTTAACCCGGAGAGCGAGCTGGCGCAGGCGCTGACTCACTATCGCAAGGGAGAGGATAGCTTCCTGGAGTTTAGCCGTGCGGCGACCGGTCGCCTGCGCGATGAGCTGGCCAAATATCCGTTTGCCGAGGGCGGGATCGTGTTGTTCTGTCAGTATCGCTATCTGGCGGTGGATTACCTGCTGGTCGCGGTGCTTAATAACTGCAGCAGCATGCGGGTGAACGAACGGCTGGATCTGAGCACCACCCATTACCTGGACATTATGCATGCCGACATCGTCGCGCGTATCGATATGACCGAATGGGAGACCAATCCGCAGTCCCAGCGCTACCTCTCCTACCTGAAAGGGCGGGTGGGGCGCAAGGTGGCCGATTTCTTTATGGACTTTTTAGGCGCCCAGGCGGGGCTGGATACCAAGGTGCAGAACCGCGGCCTGCTGCAGGCGGTGAGCGATTACTGTAGCGAAGGCCAGCTGGATAAAAATGAGCGCCAGGCCTGCCGCCAGCAGGTGTATGACTACTGTAACGAACAGCTGCAGGCCGGGGAGGATATTGCGCTGGAGGCGCTGTCGCGGGAGATCCCCAGCGTCGGAGAGATGGACTTTCAACAGTTCACCGCCGAGCGCGGCTACGAGCTGGAGGAGAGCTTCCCCGCGGATCGCAGCACGCTGCGTCAGCTGACCAAGTTTGCCGGCAGCGGCGGTGGACTGACGATTAACTTTGATGCTCTGTTGCTGGGGGAACGTATCTTTTGGGATGCGCAGACCGATACCCTGACGATCAAGGGGACGCCGCCTAACCTGCGAGATCAGCTGCAGCGCAACGGCGGCGCGCGTTAACGGCGAAGGGCGCGTACAACGCGCCTTTTCCCCGCGCGAACCATAAAAAAACGCCGCAGAGCGGCGTTTTTTTTATCATCTGACGCGAACGGGCGATTAAGCGCGAACGAAGTCGATATGCGTGATTTTCGGCTTGTACGGATGACGCTGTACTGCCTGAACCTTCACTTTGATCTCTTTGCCGTCAACGGACAGCGTCAGAACGTCGGCGTAGAAACCGTCTTTTTCAGACAGGTTCATGGTGGAGTCGTGGTCCAGGGTAACGGACAGCGCGGCTTCGCTACCACCATAAACGATTGCCGGGAATTTGCCGGCGGTGCGCAGGCGGCGGCTCGCACCCTTACCCTGCTCGTTACGTACTTCAGCGTTGATCGTGAACATTGATCTGTCTCTTTAAAAAAATGAAGCCTGCTACAGGCGACCCAGCAGCAGACGGGATATCGTGCGCCAGTCTTAGGCTGACACCCTCGACAAGGCGGGCGGCATTCTAGCCGATCCGCGCCGGGACGGCAAATAAATTAGCCGCGCAGTTGGTTCGCCTTGCGAAAACGCCCCTGATAGTCAAATACTTTTTGCCGCACCTGCCAGAATTGGCCCCGGCGGCGCGCCACCACGAAGTCGGGCGCGCGCAGGGCCTCCTGCTGCGCCACGATATCGGCAGCCCGCTGCCAGATCAGCTCACAGCCCGGCGCCCGCTGGTGCGGACGGAGAAAGAGCTGGGCAAAGGCGGTGCGCTGGGCCGGGGTGGTCAGGCGGAAGCGCTCGCTGACGTCGGCGCCGTCCTCGTCGTAGTAGGTGATCTGCAGCCACTCGCCCTTGGCATCCTCCCCGTCGCGCAGCTGCATGCCGCCGCAGCGTAGCACCAGCGCATCTTTCAGCCTCAGCGCCGCCTTCAGCATATCGTCAGCGTCGACCAGCAGCGCGGCGCACTGATGACAGCGGCGGGCGGCGATATCGTTTTCTGCATTGCACTGCGGGCAGTTTTTAAAGCGGAAGCGGTAGTCGCACTGCTCGCGCTGTCCTTCGTCGTCCTCGAAATAGCCCTGGCAGCGCCGCCCGTAGTGCTCGACGATACGGCCCTGCTCGTCACACTTGCCCCAGAAGGTATTGGCGAAGCCACAGGCGGGGCAGAACACCTGCACCGGCTGACTGTCGCCGTGGGGCTTGCGGCTGCCGACTTCGGGTGTATAGAGATCATGTGGGTTACCGGCGTAATCGAGGATCAGACAGTCTTGCTTGCCGTCGCACAGGCGCAGGCCGCGCCCGACGATCTGCTGGTATAGGCTGACGGACTCCGTCGGTCGCAGGATAGCGATCAGATCCACGTGCGGCGCGTCAAAGCCGGTGGTGAGCACCGCCACATTGACCAGGTAGCGCAGCCGCTGCGCCTTGAAATCGCGAATGATCGCGTCGCGATCGTCATGGGGCGTCTGCGCGCTGATCAGCGCCGCGCTGCCCGCTGGCAGCAGGCCCAGCACCTCCTGGGCGTGCTCGACGGTGGCGGCGAAGATCATCACGCCGCGCCGGGTGGCCGCATACTCCTCGATCTGGCTGACGATGTGCGGCGTAATGCGCTGCTGATCGCGCAGCTCTCGATTGAGATCCTCGGCACTGAAGAGCCCGGCCTCCGACGGCTGTAGACGGCTGAAATCGTACTGTACCACCGGCATGTCCAGCCGCTCCGGCGGCACCAGAAAACCATGGCGGATCATATAGCGCAGCGGCAGCTCGTAGATGCAGTCCTGAAATAGACACGCCTCGTCGCCGCGTACCATGCCGTGATAGTGGTAGCGATAGATCCAGCCCTTGCCGAGTCGGTAGGGGGTCGCGGTGAGCCCGAGCAGCCGCAGCTGCGGGTTATGGCCGCGCAGGTGCTGCAGTATCTGCTGGTACTGTCCCTCCTCGCTGTCGCCGATGCGGTGACACTCATCGACGATCAGCAGGGAGAAGGCGGCATCGAAGTCGGACAGATTGCGTGCGACCGACTGGACGCTGCCAAAGACCACTTTGGCCTGGCTGCCCTTTTGCTTCAGCCCGGCGGCATAAATGTCGGCCTCGAGCCCCCAGGCCTGATATTTGGCATGGTTTTGGGCCACTAGCTCTTTAACGTGGGCCAGTACCAGGACTCGTCCGCGCGCCAGGCGGGCCAGTTCGGCGATCACCAGGCTTTTCCCGGCGCCGGTCGGCAGCACGATCAACGCCGGCTCCCGGTGGCGCCGGAAGTGGGCCAGCGTGGCATCGACGGCCTCACGCTGGTATGGCCGCAGGGTAAAGGCCATCAGTGGCGGCAGATTTTATCCGCACGGGTGGTAAAGCCACCTGCGGCGGGGACAAACTTACCGCATTTGGCCAGCAGGTCCACCAGCTCGGCGGCGCTGAGATCCTCGGCGGAGCAGGTGTGAAAGCGGGCATCGGCGCCGAAGCGCTGGCCGATGGCGGCGATCAGGGCATCGCGGGTATAGGGCGTCTCGCTGGCAAGCATCATGCGCATGACGTCGTGGCCGTGAATGGATGCGGACATAGTGTAACCTCTGGCTGGAAGGGGAAAATTGGGTGTCCGCGCGGCGGACGGGATCCAGTTTACCCATCGGGCGCGCGAGATCCAGCGTCGCGCGTCGCCTCCTGCGCGGCGATGGCTGGCGGTATGGGCCTTATGGTAGACTGAGCGGTCTACGTTCGCCGCGGCAGCGGGGGATCCCGCGCTCGGGACAGCGCCGCGGACGATATCGG
The DNA here is from genome assembly GCF_000800725.1 of Edwardsiella sp. EA181011. NCBI lineage: Bacteria > Pseudomonadati > Pseudomonadota > Gammaproteobacteria > Enterobacterales > Hafniaceae > Edwardsiella > Edwardsiella sp. EA181011. Next base: position 1,973,497 of record NZ_CP011364.1, read on the forward strand.
TTTTTATTTCGCCTTGGTTATAACAGAGCAGGTTTCATGAGACTGGACAAATTTATTTCCCAGCAGCTGGGGATCAGCCGCTCACTGGTGATCCGCGAGCTGCGGGCTGCGCGCGTCACCGTCGATGGTGTCGTCTCCCGCAGCGGGTCGCTGCAGGTCACGCCGGATCAGGAGGTCGCCTATGAGGGCAACGTGCTGACGTTTATCACCGGGCCGCGCTACTTCATGTTGCATAAGCCTGAGGGCTACGTCTGCTCGACGGACGATCCGGACCATGCCACCATTCTCTACTTTATCGATGAGCCGATGGCGGAGAAGCTGCATGCCGCCGGGCGTCTGGACCTGGACACCACCGGTCTGGTGCTGCTGACGGACGACGGGCAGTGGTCGCACCGCATCACCTCGCCGCGCCACCACTGTGAGAAGAGCTATCTGGTGACGCTGGAGCAGCCGCTGGCGCCGCAGACCGCGGCGCAGTTTGCCCAGGGGATCATGTTGAACGGTGAAACGGAGCTGACCAAGCCGGCGCAGCTGGAGGCTTTCGACGAGCATCATGTCCGTCTGACCATCAGCGAAGGACGCTATCATCAGGTGAAGCGCATGTTCGCCGCCGTGGGCAACCGGGTGGTGGGGCTGCACCGCGAGCGTATCGGCGCTATTGCGCTGGATGCGGCGCTGGCGCCCGGCGAGTACCGCGCGCTGAGCGACGATGAGGTGGCCAGCGTACTGGCCGCTAGGGCATAAGGAGGCCGGTGTGCAAAGCGGGTCTCACCTGAGGCTTATCCTGATCTTGGGGCTGCTGTCGATGCTGATGCCGCTGGCCATCGACATGTATCTGCCCAGTTTGCCGGTCATCGCCGCGCAGTTTGGCGTATCCGGCGGCGATGTGCAGATGACCCTGAGCGCCTATACGCTGGGCTTTGCCTGCGGTCAGCTGTTTTACGGCCCGCTGGCCGACAGCGTTGGGCGTAAGCCGGTGATCCTGTTTGGCACCCTCCTGTTTGCCCTGACCGGGGCCGCCTGTGCGCTGGCGCACAGCATCGATCAGCTGATTGCCCTGCGCCTGCTGCATGGGCTGGCGGCGGCGGCCGCCAGCGTGGTGATCAACGCCCTGATGCGCGATATGTTCAGTAAGGATGAATTTTCGCGCATGATGTCGTTTGTGGTGCTGGTCATGACCATAGCCCCGCTGCTGGCGCCGTTGCTGGGCGGCGCGCTGATGCTGTGGTTTAGCTGGCACGCCATTTTCTGGGTGATGGCAGCAGCGGCGCTGCTGGCGACGCTGCTGGTGGCCTTGTTTATCCGCGAGACGTTGCCGCGAGCGCGGCGTCAGCCGTTCCGGCTGTATGCCACCCTGACCAATTTCGTCGCGCTGTTCCGCCACCGTCGCGTGCTGTGCTACATGCTGGCCAGCTGGTTCTCCTTCTCCGGGATGTTTTCGTTTTTCAGCGCCGGCCCCTTCGTCTATATCGACCTGCACGGCGTCTCGCCGCAGCATTTCGGCTACTATTTTGCCCTGAATATTCTGTTTCTGTTCCTGATGACCCTGATTAACAGCCGTAACGTGCGTCGCTACGGCGCGCAGGCGATGCTGCGCGTTGGGCTGCTGGTGCAGTTTGTGATGGGCGCTTGGCTGGTGGCCTGTGTGCTGCTGGCGCTAGGATTTTGGCCGCTGGTGTTCGGGGTGGCGGCCTATGTCGGCTGTATTTCCATGGTGACCTCCAACGCGATGGCGGTGATCTTGGATAGCTTTCCCCATATGGCGGGGACGGCGGCCTCGCTGGCCGGCACCCTGCGCTTTGGCCTCAGCGCGCTGATCGGCGCGCTGCTGGCGCAGCTGCCGATCGTCTCGGCCTGGCCGCTGGTCGGGTCGATGGCGCTGTGTAGTACCCTGGCCATGGCGCTCTTTCTGTACGCGGCGCGCGGCGTTCGGTGTCCGCTGGCCTGACGGCGGCGGGGCTCCCCCCGTCGCCGTGGCGGTGAAAATACCGACAATGTTGATGGTATGTAATCAATTCTAACGAAATTAATCGCTGTCAATCGGTTATTTGTACGAATTTACGCGATTCAGCATTTACGGTGTGAGTTTTTTGTGAAAAAATTGTGCCGTGTTTATCATCAGGGTATTAACGTGAACAATCCCCAGCTGTCGATAGTTCATCGGTTGCCGCGGCGCTACCGCTGGGCGTCTGGGCGCACCGGCGTCCAGGTCGAACCGATTCCGGATCCGGAGGCGCAGGGCGCGGCCGACCGGCTGATCGGCCTGACGCTGTTGAGCCAGCGCGGCGAGAGTGCCTGGCAGGTGATGCGCGACATGTATCTCTCCCTGCAGGAGATGCCCGTCGCCTGCGCTATCGTCGCGCTTGACGGCGAGCCCTGTCTGTTTGTCGATCCCGAGGATGAGAGTACGGTGATGTGCCGCCTGAAGAATGACGGGGTGGCGATCGCGGAGCCTATCGCGGCGCACGCGTTTCTGTGACACCACCGGCCCCGGCGTTCCCCTGAGGCGGCAGACGCGCCGCACGATTCACGTCATACCACCAATAATCCAATCCCAGCCCGTAGCGCGGCCGCTGCGCCGGCATCGTAAACCGGTTCCAATAGGCGAGATGCCGGTGGTCGGAATACCACAGCGGCAGCATAAACGCATTCCACGTTAAGACCCTGTCCAGCGCCCGGCCCAACGCCCGCAGCGCATCGGGCGAGCGCTGCTGCGCCGCGATGTGGGCCAGCAGCGCGTCGACCGCGCTATTGCGGACGTTGGCGATATTGCCGCGGCCATCGGCGTAGCGGGATCCCCAGCGCGTCAGCAGCGCCGGCGAGGGAAAGGGGGTCGCCGGGTAGATCAGCGGGATCATGCCGAAGGCATGGCGGCGGGCCAGGCGGCTGAACTGGCCGCGCGGCGCCTCGCGGATCTGCATGTCGATCCCCAGACGGGCCAGGCTGTCACGCAGGGGGCCGACGTAGTGCAGCCGGCTGCCGTACGGCAGCAGCAGCGTGAAGGCAAAGCGCCGCCCGTCCGCCTGATTGACCAGCCATGGGCCGTGGCGTTGCCAGCCGGCCTGCCTTAGCAGCGCCTGCGCCCGCCGCGGGTCGGCCAGGGCACCTTCTCCGTTCGGTCGGTAGCGCCGCAGGAAGACGGCGGACGGTACCTCGCCTTGAAGGGGGGCGAGCCAGAGCAGCTCCGCGGCGCTGGGGTAGCCGTGCGCCGCGTAGGGGGTATTCTGGAAATAGCTGTCGGCGCGCCGGTAGTCGCCGTGGTAGAGGCGGCGGTTGAGCGTCGGAAAGTCGAAGGCCAGCGAGATGGCTTCCCGTACCCGTCGGTCGCGGAACAGGGGAAGCTGGTTATTGAACGCCAGCCAGCGGGTTGCCTGGGCTGCGTGGCTGAGAATATCGGCCTTGACGATCTCGCCGCGGGCTACGCGGCGCTCGGGGTATTGGTTCGCCCAGCGGGCCGGGGAGGTCTCCAGCCACACATCGATCCTATCGTGCAGAAAGGCCGCCTGCGCCGCCCGTTGGCTGGGGTAGTAGACATAGTGCAGGGTATCAATGTTATAGCGTCCGCGGTTGATCGGCAGATTGGCCGCCCAATAGTCGGCTAGTCGCTGATAGGTGACGCTGTGGCCCAGGCGGTAGCGGACGATGCGATAGGGGCCGCTGCCGATGGGCGGCTGGCGCAGAGGATGACGCAGCGATCGCCGATGCCAGGCGTGCTGCGGCAGGATCGGCAGCTGGGTCAGCAGCGCCAGAATGCGCGCCTTGTCGGGGGATGGCTGCTCAATGCGTATGGTCAACGGCGAGAGGGGGCGCAGGGTGACGCCCTGAAAACGCTGACGAAAGGCCGCGGGGCCCTGGGTCATCAGCGCGTGAAAGCTGAACACGACGTCCCGGGCGGCGATCGGCGTGCGGTCCTGAAAGCGGGCGTCGGGGTTGATAGCCACCTCGGCCCAGCGGAAACGGCGATCGTAGCGGATCGAGGCGCCGATCAGTGGATAGGCGCTGTCGAGCTCATCGGCGGAGGGGCTGAACAGGGTATCGAACAGCCGCGCGCTGCGGATGGCCGGGGTGCCGTATGCGGCGTAGGGGTTAAAGTTGTCATAGCTGCCGATCGCAGCCAGGCGCAGGCTGCCCCCCTTGGGCGCGGCGGGGTTGGCATAGTTAACGTGGCTAAAGCCCGCGGCGTATTTGGCCTCGCCCCGGAGGGCGATGGCGTAGCGTTCGTCGATGGTGTCCGGCTGCGCTGCTGCACAGAGCAGGGGCAGCATAAGTCCCAGTATCGAACCGAGCAGGGCGGGTAAGCGCATGGGAAACGGGCTCCATAACCGGTGAGCGCAGGCGATCGCCGCGGGCGGGATCGACGCGGTCACTCTCCGTGCGCGCAGTATACGCCACCCCGCGACGGGTTGCAGAAGGAAAGCGCAGGAGGGTAGGTGTCCGGCGCTGAAATGGGTATACTTGCCGCCCTGTTTGAGCGACTCCCCCGAAGTGAATCATGAACCATAAGCCAGTCACGCCGCCGGATCGGCGCCAGAAAGCGGGTCTGCACCCGCGTAACCGCCACCATGGCCGCTACGACATGGCGGCGCTGTGCCGGATCTCTCCCGCGCTGGGAGACTTTGTTCGAGCGATGCCGGGCGGCGGCGAAAGCATCGACTTCGCCGATCCGCAGGCGGTTCGGGCGCTCAACCGGGCGCTGCTGGCGCAGGACTATGGCATTACGCACTGGGATATTCCTGCGCAGTTTCTCTGCCCGCCGATCCCGGGCCGGGCCGACTACCTGCACTATCTGGCCGATCTGCTGGCCAGCACCCGCTCTGACGGTGCCATTCCGCGCGGCGCGCAGACCTGCGTGCTGGATATCGGCACCGGCGCCAACTGCATCTACCCGCTGCTGGGGCAGGCCGAATACGGCTGGCGCTTTACCGGCAGCGATATTTCGGCGCAGGCGCTGGCGGCCGCGGCGGCCATCATCCGGGCCAATCCGGCACTGGGCACGCGGATTCGCCTGCGTCGTCAGCGTCAGCCGCAGGCGATTTTTCAGGGGATTATCAAGGCCGGAGAGTACTACGCCGCGACGATGTGCAATCCGCCCTTTCACCGCAGCGCGGCGGAGGCCGCCGCGGGTAGCCAGAGAAAGCTGACCAACCTGGGGCTGCGACCGCCGCAGGCGGCGCGACTGAACTTTGGCGGCAGGGCGGATGAGCTGTGGTGCGACGGCGGTGAGCAGGCGTTTATTCTGCGGATGATCGCGGAGAGCCGCGCGTTTGCGACGCAGGTGGGGTGGTTTACCTCGCTGGTGTCCCGACGGGAGACGCTGCCGGCGCTGCGCAGAGCGCTGCGCGCAATCCCGGTGAAGGAGATGCGTGAGGTGACGATGGCGCAGGGGCAGAAGGTGAGCCGCTTTATCGCCTGGCGATTCTGAGATCGCGCCGGGGCCGCCTGCGCGGGCGGTCCCCGACGGACGATCACGCGACGTGCTGCAGGAACTCGCGCAGACGCTCGTTGGGCGGCGTATGGATCAGCTGCTGCGGGCTGCCGTCGGCGCTGATACGCCCTTTATCGACGAAGATCAGCCGCGACGCCACCTTTTCGGCAAAGCCGATCTCATGGGTGACGATGACCATGGTCATGCCCTCCTCGGCCAAGTCTTTCATCACCGTCAGCACCTCATGGCGCAGCTCGGGATCTAGCGCGGATGTCGGCTCATCAAACAGCATCAGCTTGGGCTTGACCGCCAGCGCACGGGCGATCGCCACCCGCTGCTGCTGCCCGCCGGAGAGCTCCGACGGATAGTGGTGGGCGCGCTCGGAGAGCCCCACTTTGGCCAGCAGGGTGCGCGCGCGCTGCTCGGCATCGGCCCGGCCCATGCCGCGCACCCGGATGGGGCCGAACATGACGTTTTCCAGCGCGGTCAGGTGGGGGAACAGATAAAATTGCTGGAATACCATCCCCGCCTCCTGGCGGATCAGGCGTTCATCCACCTTAGGATCGTTGACGTCCATCCCGTCCACCAGCAGTTGACCGCGGCTGATGACCTCCAGCTTGTTGATGCAGCGCAGCAGGGTCGACTTCCCTGAGCCGGAGGGGCCGATGATCACGACCACCTCACCCGGCTGAATACGCAGGTTGATATCGTGCAGAACGGCGGTCTGTCCGAAGCTTTTATCGACGTTTTTAAATTCAATCATATGATTTTCAATCTTTTTTCAAGACGGCGTAGGACAAAGCTCAGGGCCAGTGTCATGATCAGGTAGATCACGGCGACGGCGCTCCAGATTTCCATGGCGCGGAAGTTTCCGGCGATGATCTCCTGCCCCTGGCGGGTCAGTTCGGCCACGCCGATGACGATGAACAGCGAGGTGTCCTTGATGCTGACGATCCACTGGTTCCCCAGCGGGGGCAGCATGCGGCGCAGCGCCAGCGGCATGATCACATAGCGCAGAGTATCGCGGCGAGAGAGGCCCAGAGCCAGCCCCGCCTCGCGGAAGCCGCTGTGAATGGAGAGCACCGCGCCGCGGGTGATTTCGGCGATATAGGCGCCGGAGTTGATCATGATCGTGATAACGGCGGCGCTGAAAGGGTCGATGCGCAGCGGCATCATCATCGGCAGGGCGAAGTAGATGAACATCACCTGCACCACGATGGGGGTGCCGCGGATAAGCTCGATAAACACCAGGGCGATGTGGTTGCTCAGCCAACCGCCGAAGGCGCGCGCAAAGCCGGCGGCCAGGCCGATGATCAGGCCGCCGAGCAGCCCCAGCACCGAGATCCAGAGGGTGAGTTTGGCGCCTTCCAGCAGCAGCGGGATGGCATCCCAGATGGCGCTCCAGTCAAACTGCATGTCGATTCTCCTGGTAAAACCGTATGTGTTACCGTGCAACGCCCGCGAGGGCAAAGGGGCGCCCAGCGGGCGCCCAAAGCATTACTTCGGTTCGACGCCGAACCATTTTTTATAGATAACCGCGTAGGTCCCATTCGCCTTCAGGGTCTTCAGCGCGCCGTTGACCTGCTCGCGCAGCGCATCGCTGCCCTTCGGGAAGGCGATGCCGTAGGCCTGAGCCTCCAGCGAGTCGCCGACGGCCTTAAACTGACCGTTGCCCGCGGTCTTAATAAAGTAAAGGATGTTGGGGGTATCGTGCAGGACGGCGTCGGCGCGGCCGGTCGCCAGCTCCAGATAGGCGTTATCGATATTAGGGAACTGACGCAGATCTTGGCTCTTTACGTGCGCCTTTGCATAGTCTACGCCGGCCGTGCCGCTCTTCACGGCCAGCACTTTGCCGTCCAGATCCTTCACTCCGTGGATCTGTGCGTTATCGCTCTTCACCATGACCATCAGGCCGCTGTTGTAGTAGCCGTCGGAGAAATCGATGGCTTTCTTGCGCTCTTCGGTAATGCTGATGCCGGCCAGCGCCAGATCCACGTTACGGGTCTGCAGCGCGGGGATGATCCCGCTGAAGTCCATCGGTTTCAGCGTATAGCTTAGGTGCAGCTGCTTGGCTATGGCATCCCACAGGTCGATATCGAAACCGACATATTTATCGCCCTTTTTAAATTCGAATGGGACGAACGCCGTATCTGTGGCGACGATCAGCGGTTTTTCCGCCGCCTGAGCGCTGACGGCGAAGGCCAGCGCCAGGGCTGCCACGGAGGCTTTCAACATTGCTTTCATCGTAATGGTTCCTTGTCTTTGCGATAAGCCGCTTGTGTTTGCTCGGGATATAATGAAAAAAACGTGCCAACTATTTATTTATATTTATTATCAAGTGGTTATATTTATCACTGGCATAAATACGCAGCGCTGAGGCAGGCGCGGGGTGAGGGGGTGCACTATTTAAGTGCATTGTGGTCGATATTGGTGCGATGGCGGCTTATACGTTAACTGTTTTGGTGCAGTAGCGGATAAGGGTGGTGCGAGAGAAGATTATCTTACTCATATTGCTTTATTTTTGTTCAGCGTGGGGAGTGCACTGGAGCGGTGCGGTTTTGACCGCACCGCAGCGTCGCTACGCCGGCGTAGCGCAATAGGCCTGCTGGGTGAGCCACAGCTGAACGCCCTGCTGACAGGCGTCGAAGCAAGGCTGCGGCAGCTGACGCGGATCGCACCATTGCCAGCGTTCACATTTATCCGGCTCACAGCGTTGGGGGGCCGCCGCTGCCGGTGCGCTGACCTGCATAATGATAGAGACGTTATGCACCCCTTCGTCACGCCAGGTTCGCAGGTTATTGGTCACGCCGACGAAGCGCGGCGTATCGATGTGCAGCCCACACTCCTCGGCCACTTCACGTATCGCCGTCTGTTCAAAGGTTTCCCCCTGTTCTACGTGGCCGCCGGGGATCGACCAATAAGGCGCGTGGCTGCCGCAGCGTTTTCCGAGTAAAATCTGGCCGGCGGCGTTCACGATAATCACGCCGACCCCCACCTTTACCGTCATGTCTGTTTCTCCATCAGCAAATTTCAGCGCGTATTGTCGCACGTCAGCAGCGCTGATAACAAACTTCAGCAAAAATGTGCTGAAGGTCTAAAATCTGTACAGATGCGGCGGGAAGTCCTTGCGTAACGACGCGCGTCGGACCACACTCACAAAAACGATTCAGCGTGGTGAATCACGGCGATCTCGCGGTAACGCCGGTTTTTTTATCCCGCAACGCTGAAACGATTCAATGCGCCGGCGGCGCACGCGGTATGACGGACGAGGAGCATCTATGTTTCATCTGACTCTACAGGATATCCATCTGGCAGCCGAGGCTGACAGTAAAGAGCAGGCCATCAGGCAGGTGGCGGCGGCGCTGGTCGCGGCGGGCTACGTTGGCGAGGGCTATGTACAGGGCATGCTGCAGCGCGAAAAGCAGACGCCGACCTACCTGGGGAACGGTATCGCGATTCCCCATGGCACGACGGATACCCGGGATCAGGTGCTGAACACCGGGGTTCAGGTGTTTCAGTTTCCGCAGGGGGTGGCGTGGGGCGAGGGACAGCGGGCCTATGTGGTGATCGGCATCGCCGCCAAGTCCGATGAGCATCTGACGCTGCTGCGTCAGCTGACCCACGTGCTGAGCGACGACGGCGTAAGCCGGGAGCTGGCGCAGACCACGTCGGCGGAGACGCTGCGCAGCCTGCTGCTGGGTGAGCGCAGCGTAGCTGAATTCCGCTTTGATATCAGCATGGTGACGCTGGGAGTGGAGACCGACAGCCTGATGACGCTACAGGCGCTGAACGCCGGGCGCCTGCAGCAGGTGGAGGCGGTCGGCGGCGAGTTTGTCAGCGATGTCATCCGTCGCGCGCCGCTGTGTCTGGGGCAGGGCATTTGGCTCTGCGACAGCGCGCTGGGTGTTCAGGCCAGCGCGGCGGCGCTGGCGCGTCCGCGTCAGCCCTTTACCCTAGATGGGGAGCCGGTGGCGCTGCTGCTGACCGTTGCGATGGCCGATGCGCAGCCAGAGGGGATGCTGGACTACCTGAGCCGTCTGCTGCAGCGTCAGCAGGCTGAACGTTTGCTGACGGCGCAGACCCCGGCAGAGATCGTCGCGCTGCTGACCAGCGAGCTGACGGAGAGCGATGAGTCTCTGAGCGCCGAGTTTACCGTTCGTAATGAGCATGGCCTGCACGCCCGACCGGGCGCGCAGTTGGTGAATACCATTAAGCAGTTTGCAAGCCAGATAACCGTTGCCAACCTTGATGGCAGCGGGGTTCCGGTCAATGGCCGCAGTCTGATGAAGGTTGTCGCACTGGGGGTTAAAAAAGGCCATCGTCTGCGTTTTACTGCCAGCGGCAGTGATGCGCAGCAGGCATTGGACGTTATTGGTCAGGCCATCGCGAATGGCCTTGGCGAGGAAATATCATGAGTAGACGAGTTGCAACCATCACCTTAAACCCAGCCTACGATCTGGTTGGCTACTGTGCGGAGATTGAGCGCGGTGAGGTTAACCGGGTACAAACCGCCGGGCTGCACGCCGCGGGTAAGGGGATTAACGTTGCCAAGGTGCTGAAGGATCTCGGCATCGATGTGACCGTGGGCGGATTCCTGGGCAAGGATAACCAGGATGGATTTCAGCAGCTGTTCAGCGAGCTGGGCATCGCCAACCGTTTTCAGGTAGTCCCGGGGCGCACCCGTATCAACGTAAAGCTGACCGAGAAGGATGGGGCGGTCACCGACTTTAACTTCTCCGGCTTCGACGTCAGCAAGAGCGACTGGGATCGCTTCGTGAATGACTCCCTGAGTTGGCTCGGGCAGTTTGATATGGTGTGCGTCAGCGGCAGCCTGCCGGCCGGCGTCGCGGCGGATGATTTTACCGACTGGATGCGCCGCCTGCGCAGTCAGTGCCCGTGCATCATTTTTGATAGCAGCCGCGAGGCGCTGGTCGCCGGGCTGAAGGCGGCCCCCTGGCTGGTGAAGCCCAACCGCCGCGAGCTGGAAATCTGGGCTGGCCGGGCGCTGCCGACGCTGGAGGACGTCGTCGGTGCCGCCCACGCGCTGCGCGATCAGGGGATTGCCCACGTGGTGATTTCGCTGGGCGCAGAGGGGGCGCTGTGGGTCAACGCCTCTGGTGCCTGGCTGGCTAAGCCTCCTGAGGTGGACGTTATCAGCACCGTCGGTGCCGGTGACTCGATGGTCGGCGGGCTGATCTATGGCCTGATGATGCGGGAGTCCAGTGAACACACGCTGCGGCTGGCTACGGCGGTTTCTGCCCTGGCGGTCAGTCAGAGCAATGTCGGCATCAGCGACCGCACGCAGCTGGCGGCGATGATGGCACGCGTGGAGCTCGATCCTTTTAACTGATTGCGGAAGGCCATATGAATACCCTACTGATTACGGAAGGTGCGCAGGGCGAGGCCCGTTGTTTCCTTGCCAGGCGTATGCTGGAGGCTGCCGCCGCCCAGCAGCAGATTACCTGGGTTACCCGCCCGCAGGATGCGGCGCTGGTGCTGTTTATCGGTGACGATACCCCGCAGGATGCCGCGCTGGAGGGGAAACCGCTGTACCGGGGCTCGGTAGGCGAGGCTATTCGCCAGCCGGCGGAGCTGCTGGCCCGCGCGCTGCGCGATGCCTCACCCTATCACCATGCGGCGCCGCGCCAGGATCGATCGCAATGCCTGCGGCTGGTCGCGGTCACCGCCTGTCCGACGGGCGTCGCGCATACCTTCATGGCGGCGGAGGCGCTGGAGGCAGAGGCACGCCGTCGCGGCTGGCAGGTAAAAGTGGAGACGCGGGGATCGGTAGGGGCGGGCAACGCCATTACGCCGCAGGAGGTCGCGGAGGCCGATCTGGTGGTGGTGGCGGCAGATATTGAGGTGGATCTGGCGAAGTTCGCCGGTAAACCGATGTACCGTACCAGCACCGGGCTGGCGCTGAAGAAGACGGCTCAGGAGCTGGACAGGGCGCTGCAGGAAGCAGAGATCTACCGCCCTCAGACGTCTGCGCCGTCCGGGGCCGTGGCTTCGGGGAGCCGGAAAGAGGCGGGCGGTGCGTACCGTCACCTGCTGACCGGGGTCTCCTACATGCTGCCGATGGTGGTGGCCGGCGGCCTGTGTATCGCGCTTTCGTTCGTCTTTGGTATTCAGGCCTTCAAGGAGCCCGGCACGCTGGCGGCCGCGCTGATGCAGATTGGCGGCGGCACCGCCTTTGCGCTGATGGTGCCGGTGCTGGCGGGCTATATCGCCTTCTCCATCGCCGATCGTCCTGGCCTGACGCCGGGGCTGATCGGCGGGATGCTGGCGGTTAGCCTGGGGTCGGGGTTTATCGGCGGGATCATCGCCGGCTTTCTCGCCGGCTACGTCGCCCGGGCCATCAGCGGCAGGCTGACGCTGCCAGCGAGCATGGAGGCGTTGAAGCCGATCCTGATCATTCCACTGCTGTCGAGCCTGATCGTCGGCCTGGCGATGATTTACATCATCGGCACGCCGGTGGCGAAGATCCTGGCCTGGCTGACCCACTGGCTGCAGACCATGGGCACGGCCAATGCGGTGATCCTGGGGGCGGTGCTCGGCGCGATGATGTGTACCGACATGGGCGGACCGGTGAACAAGGCGGCCTATGCCTTCGGCGTCGGCCTGCTCAGTACCCAGACCTACGGGCCGATGGCGGCGATCATGGCCGCCGGGATGGTTCCGCCGCTGGCGATGGGGCTGGCGACGCTGGTTGCGCGCCGCAAGTTTGCCCAGAGCGAGCGCGAGGGCGGTAAGGCGGCGGTGGTGCTGGGGCTGTGCTTCATCACCGAAGGGGCGATCCCCTTTGCCGCGCGGGATCCGATGCGGGTGCTGCCGTGCTGCATTCTCGGCGGGGCGCTGACCGGGGCGCTGTCGATGCTGTTTGGCGCGAAGCTGATGGCGCCGCACGGCGGACTGTTTGTACTGCTGATCCCCGGCGCGATCACCCCGGTGCTGCCTTATCTGCTGGCGATCTTGGCCGGGACGCTGCTGAGCGGACTGCTGTATGCGCTGCTCAAGCGGCCAGACGGCGCGCCGCAGAGCCAGGCGAGCAAAACGGCGTAGTCGCGTAAGCGATACCGAGCGGGGGTGTCGAGAGATGCCCCCGTTTTTTTTATCTGTTGACCCTCTGCTAGGCAGGGGGGCTGTTTTAGGCGGCCTCGTCGCGGGAAAGCGCTGAGGGACGCTGGGTGAAGCGCCAGCCGATGGCCAGCGCGATAAACCACAGCGGCGTGACCATCAGCGCCTGGCGCGTATCGGTCTCCAGCGTGAGCAGGATCAGTACGCCAAACAGAAAGGCGAGGCAGATCCAGCACATAACGCTGCCCAGCGGCATCTTATAGCCCGAGGCAGCGTGTCGCTGCGGATAGCGGCGGCGATAGACCAGATAGCTACACAGAATGATAGACCAGACGAACATAAACAGCACGGCCGAGACGGTGGTGATCAGGGTAAAGACGGTGATCACGTTGGGGATCAGATAGAGCAGTACGACGCCTCCCAGCAGACACAGGCAGGAGAAGAACAGCCCGGCGGCGGGCACCGACTGACGAGAGAGGCGGGCGAAGCGGGCCGGGGCCAGACCGCTTTGCGCCAGTCCATAAAGCATGCGGCTGGTGGAAAAAATGCCGCTGTTGGCGGAGGAGGCCGCCGAGGTCAGCACCACAAAGTTGACGATCCCCGCTGCGGCCGGCAGCCCGGCCAGAATAAACAGCTCCACAAAGGGGCTCTTGTCGGGCACCACCTGCTGCCACGGGGTGACGATCATGATGGTGCACAGGGCCAGTACATAGAACATGATAATACGCAGCGGTATCGCGTTGATCGCTCTGGGGAGGACTCGCTGCGGATCGCGGGTTTCCGCCGCCGTGGTGCCCACCAGCTCAATGCCGACAAAGGCGAAGACCGCGATCTGAAATCCGGCGAAGAAGCCACCGATCCCGTGGGGAAAGAGGCCGCCGTGCCACAGGTTGCTGAAGGCCGCCTGCTCGCCGGAGGGGGCGCGAAAGCCGCCGATGGCCATACCCAGTCCGATCAGGATCAGGGCGATAATGGCGACGATTTTAATCATCGCAAACCAAAATTCAGTTTCGCCGAACATTTTGACCGTGACCAGATTGAGCGAAAGCAGCAGCACGACGCAGGAGAGCGAAATAATCCAGTCTGCCAGGTGGGGGAACCAGAAGTGGGCGTAGGCGGTAATGGCGACCACGTCGGCCATGCCGGTGACGACCCAGCAGAACCAGTAGGTCCATCCGGTAAAATAACCGGCGCGGGCGCCGAGCAGATCGGTCGCGAAATCGCTGAAGGATTTATACTCCAGGTTGGAGAGCAGTAGCTCGCCCATGGCCCGCATGACAAAAAACAGCATGAATCCGATAATCATATAAACAAAAACAATAGATGGTCCGGCCAGGCTGATAGTTTTCCCGGAGCCCATAAACAGGCCGGTGCCGATAGCGCCGCCGATGGCAATGAGCTGGATATGACGATTATTCAGATTACGCTGCAGATGTCCGTCGGACGCCGCCTCGCGTTGCTCTGCCGCCGCTGTGAGTCGTTTCCCCATGTCTGCTCTCCCCGAGTGGGCTGTTCTGTTCGAAATGCGCGGATCCGACGGTTCGCCTCCTGCGGCAGTCACTCCCGATGGCCGTCCTCCGCTAACGATAGTAGAAAAGAACGACGGTTTTGAATATGGGGAGTTTAATAAAATGTTAAAATATAGTGTTTATTCGCGGGTTGTGGGGAGAGCCTGCCGTGCTATCGCTACGGAGTAGCGCTTTATTTTGGTTATCATATTTATAGTAATAAAAAACGCTGCCGTAGCAGCGTTTTTTAGGACAGGGGGAGACCGCGGGACGGCTTAGCTGTGGGTATCAGCCTGCGCCAGCTGAGTGCCGGAGAGTACCCGGCGCGCTTCACGGTAGCGCTTGTTCCAGTAGGTGTCGTTCAGGTTGGAGATCGTGACGCCGCTGCTGGTGGAGGCGTGAACAAACTGATCGTTGCCCAGATAGATGCCGACGTGACGGCCCGTAGAGCCGGCGCGGAACAGCACCAGATCGCCGATGCGCAGCTTAGAGCGCTTGATGGCGTGGCCGGTGCCCTCCTGCTGTGAGGTTGAGCGCGGCAGCTCCAGACCAAACTGTTCGCGGAAAGTACGCTGAACAAACGCGGAGCAGTCGATGCCGCGCTTGCTGTCGCCGCCCAGGCGATAACGTACGCCCTTCCAGCTGGCGTACTGATCCATCATCTTGGATTTAACATCCAGATTGCGCACCATCTCCTCAAACTCATCCTGAGACGCCTGTAGTAATAGATTGTCTTTGTTGTTGACTACATGCGTATCAGTTTGTGCGTAGCGATCGGAGGGTGTCGTAGTACATGCCGAAAGCAACACTGCGGCGGCGATGGCGGGCGCCAGGCGCAGAATGTATCTCAGAACTGGTTGAGACTTGACCATTATAAACCGTTTCCCTTGTTGTCCTTAACGACCTGTTGTGTCGCTATCTGAAAATTACCCTTCCAGAGACTAATTTCCGCGTGGGGTACTGACAATCGCGCTGAGGCAGAATTGTGCAGCAGAACACACTTTTTGTCCCGATTTCCGCTATTCGCAGCGCAGACGCTCTGCGACCGGAGGGACATGGCCGGATTAAACCGTGCGCCATCGCGTATCCTGCCCAGATATTCAGTAGAAGCCACTGTGCTAATCACATGTAAAACAAGTCAATTATATGACCTATTTTCTAGATTATGCGCCCCTCTATTATATTGAGGAAAAAGATAAACGGGGAGAGATATCTTATCCAAAGGTAAGCAATGGTTTAATTTGACACACTTGGTAATATATTTGGCGCGAACTTGTCCGCGTCGGCGTGTCCGGCGCGCCGGAAAGGCGGGGGCGCCCCGGCCAGGCTATGGCGCGGACGCCTCCGGTCGACGGGTGCGTAGCGCTAACAGGGCGCTTTGCAGCGCGTTCCAGTCGGCTTCGGCATCATGGATCACTTCGATGCGGCTGTCCGGCGGCGGCGCTTGGCGGGTCTCTATCTGTAAATCCGCCCCCTGGCGATTAATACAGAGGGTGCCCTCGGCTACCCGTACGGCGCCCTTAATACGGAGCAGCGGGGTTAAACGTACCCATTCCAGTAGGCCGATGGTGTCAAAGACGCTCTCTGCGCTGAAGACCCAGCCGCAGCTAAAGTAGCCTTGGCCCTGGTTGAGCGCTCGTCGCCAGCCCTGCCCGGGCCGTAGCCGCAGCGCGGCGATGCCCGATGCCGGGGCGGGCGGCGCGTGATGATGGCGTGCGTCGGGCAACGCTGCCGTACGGGTGCGCGGGCGATCTAGCCAGGCGGGATCGATCTGTCCGCGCTGGGTTTCGAGCAGCGTCCGCCCATCGCCCAGGGCCCGTTGCCAGCGACGCAGCGTGTCGCGGGCGCCGTCGTCATAGGTATCTATTTTATTGGCGACGATAATATCTGCCGCCGCCAGCTGATCGCGAAAGTTCTCATTATCCTGCAGTCGCGCATCGTTGAGCTGGCGGGCATCCAGCAGACACAGCGTTGCCTGCAGCATCAGCCAGGCGCTGTAGACGTCGCTTTCCAGCAGGCGCAGGATCTGCGTGGGGTGACCGAGCCCTGTCGGCTCGATCAGCAGTCGGTCAGGCTGCGTTTTCAGCAGCATGTTCAACCCTATCTGCATCGGCAACCCGTTGACGCAGCACATACAGCCGCCGGGGATCTCTTTCAGCTGGGCGCCGCTGTCGGCGAGCAGCGCGCCATCGATCCCTATCTCACCAAACTCATTGACCAATATCGCCCAGCGCTCCCGGGCGGGCTTATTTGCCAGCAGGTGGCGCAGGGTGGTGGTTTTTCCGCTGCCCAAAAAACCGGTGATTATATTTACGCGGGTCATGCGCAGTTCCCTTGTTATTAGAGGCCATTGAGAGCGCCGCTGGTTTTGTGAGAGATCAGACATTCTTAGGAAAAATGTGCGCGGAAACAACCCTATTTTTTAAGAGTTTTCTCACCGCTGGCAACCTATTCGCGACGTTACCGGTAAAGAAATGGGGAGTAATTGGTTGTTTATGCTAATCACTTGTTTTTTATTGGTTTGTAATTCTGTTTTTACCTTTTGAAAAGAAATAACTGAAGTTTTGATCTGCATTGCCGTTAGTAATCAACGAGTTCTGCTATTTTTTAGGAGAGGTGTTAACAGGGAATGTCACCGTTTTTTCATCCGCGATCGACGTTTGGCGAGATGAAAAGACGCAGTAACTTGACGACGGGAGTGATATATGAGGCGTGAATGCTTATCACTGGTGAAGATTGTCGTTATGGGGATGTTGCTGGGGGCCGGATTGGCCGATACCCCTGCCCAGGCCGCTGGCTCGGGCGTGGTACAGTTTGGTGGTATGATTGTGGAGGATGGTTGTCAGTTTAAAATAGTGAATGATCAGATCCATTCCGAATGTTATCGGGACGGTAAAGCCCAGACGGCTACGCGCAGCGTTGAGCGGGCGCAGCAGGGGGCCATGGCCCTACCGGCCCAGGTTGGCGAGAGCCATCTGACCTGGCTGGATGATGCACATGCGCAGGCGTTGCTCACCGTCTCTTATCGCTAAGAATGTTCTGCCTGGAACGCCCCTGCCAGCGCAGGGGCGTTCTTCATCGTCATGCTAAGCATTATCTGCCCGCGCGCCCGCGTCGTCCTTTTTCTTAATGAATTCATGCTGTGATACAATCAGAGCCACTATAGCGGCACGCTAGTATTAACAATTGGTCTGTCCAATTGGTGCTTTTACTCCGCAGATGCGGCACAGCCAGAGGGGCACGTCATGAGATTGTATCAGGAAGTCGGCAATACGCTGCGCACTGCCATCGCGCGCGGCGACTATCCCATCGGAGATCGTCTGCCGCCGGAGCGCGATATTGCCGAACATTTTGACGTGAGCCGCAGCGTCGTGCGCGAGGCGCTGATCATGCTGGAGCTGGAGCATCTGATCGATGTTCGTAAAGGCTCTGGGGTATACGTCGTCGCTTTACCGCAGAATGTATCCTCCCCGCGGGTGCGGAACCTGGATGAGAACACCTTTGGCCCCTTTGAGCTGCTGCAAGCGCGCCAGCTGCTGGAGAGCGAGGTCGCGGCCTTTGCCGCGACGCAGGCTACCAAGTCCGATATTCTGAAGATGCGCCAGGCGATTGAGCAGGAGCGCCTGGCGCTGAACGCAGGGTGTGCTGATGAGAGCGCGGATGAGCAGTTTCACTGCCTGCTGGCGCAGTCGACGCAGAACAGCGTACTGGCCGGTATGGTGGAGGATGCCTGGCGCGCGCGCAAGCATAATCCGCTGTGGGCGGGACTGCATGGTCATACCCAGGATTTCAGCTACCGCTGGGACTGGCTGGAGGATCATCAGCGGATCCTGCAGGCGGTGCTGCGGCGCGACGCGCGCGACGCTAAACAGGCGATGTGGCAGCATTTGGAGAATGTTAAGGCTAAGCTATTAGAGATCTCCAATCCAGACGATCCGGGATTTGACGGCTATCTGTTTGACTCTACGCCGGTGGCGCTGGGCGGCATGGCGCCATAGCACGTCGCCGGTCTTCTGCATACGCCGGCGGGGTCAGGAGCGCTGCCGCAGCGTGGAGAGCGGGTTTGACCCTTATCGCAGCGCCTGCGTGCGGGGCAGCCTATGCGCAGCTATCTGCGCCCGCTGCTGTCTGCGGGCGCGGTGGGCATGGTGCTGCTGCTGGCTACCGTCACCATCTCCTGGCAGGCCTCGCGGGGATTGGCCGAGTCGGCCAAACAGCGGCTGACGCTGGCCATCTGGCAGATCGATGAGGCGCTGGACAACGCCCAGACGGCGGCCGATGCTGTCCGGCGTTACGCCGGACAGCCCTGCGATACGGTGTTGCATAATATGCTGGCGCTTCAGGCGACGACGGTACCCGACGTGCGTTCGGTCAGCCTGGCACGGGCGAGCGCTATCTACTGCTCCTCTCTCTACGGCGCCTTTCATGCCGAAGTCGGCTATGACCACTACACCAAGAGCCGCTTGACCCTGATGTCTGGCAACCGGATTACGCCTCACCGCTCGCTGGTGGTGTTTCGTGAGCCCGGGCAGGGGGATACCAGCGTGCTGGTGGGGATAGACGGTTACTACCTGCGGAATATTCTGCGCTCGCTCAGTACCCCGACGCCGCTGTATCTGCATATCGGTGCGGGCTGGATGGATCCTCTGGGTAAGGTCGTCGATGCGCCGCCGTCGGTGGACGGACACCGCTTTGTCCGCAGTTCGTCGCGCTACCCGATCTCGGTCGCCACGGTCGTTCCGATCGACAGCCACTGGACATATATGCTGGACTACTCCCGCGGGAGTCTGGTGCTGTTCCTGGTGCTGGCCATCGTTTTCGGGGTTGGCACCTACCGCCTGGCGGGGCAGGTAAACTCGCCGGTCTCCTACCTGCGCGAGGCGCTGCGGCGTCATCAGTTTATCCCCTATATTCAGCCGGTGGTCAACGGCGCGGATGAGTCGCTGAGCGGCTGCGAGATCCTGATGCGCTGGCAGCATCCCCAGATGGGACTGATCCCGCCGAATAACTTTATCCCACTGGCGGAGGACAGCGGCCTTATCGTTCCGATGACGCGCGATATTATGCAGCAGGTCAGCGACTATTTTGCGCCGCGCTGCCATAGCCTGCCGGCGCATTTTCACTTTGGTTTTAATATCAGCGCCAGCCATTTTAACGATCTGAGCCTGGTTGAGGAGTGCCGACGCTTTATCGATGCCTTTGCCGCCAACCCGATTCGGCTGGTGCTGGAGCTGACCGAGCGCCAGCGGGTGCCGGACGGCGAGCTGACGGATCAAGTCTTTCACGAGCTGTGGGCGCTGGGGGGGCTGCTGGCGCTGGACGATTTTGGCACCGGACACTCCAGCCTGGCCTATCTACAGCGTTATCATTTCGACATCATCAAGATCGATCAAAGCTTCGTGCGGATGATCGGCAGCGATATGCTGTCGGGCCACATCGTGGATACGGTGATCGCGCTGGCCAAGCGGCTGGATATGGTCACCCTGGCGGAAGGGGTTGAGACCGAGGCGCAGCTGCAGCATCTGCGCGCCTATCGGCTGGATTACCTGCAGGGATATCTGTTTGGCCGTCCGCTACCGCTGCCGGACTTTACCCGGGAGTGGTTGACGCGCGTGGTTAGGCAGGCGCGTCAGCCGCGCTAGGGGGGCCCCGCGCGGGGCCCGGGGGCTCTCCTCTGCCCGATGGGGGTACAGGATATTTGTATAATTTATGCCCGGTTATTTCTATTAAAAAAATGATAAAGAAACAGGAGACCTAGCCGATAATCTTTAACACTTGAGTGCAAATGACAAGAGAATATCGGTCACATGTTTTCTAAAATCAAAATAGCCAGACTGCTTCCTATCATAATCGTTGCAATTTTTTCAATCCAGGCGGTTTCATTTATATTCTTTTACGATGTTATTAATAGCGACGCTGGACATATTCAGGAAAACTATCAATCACGGCGTAACGTCATGTTTTTTAGCGACGCATGGATCAACCTGGTTCAGGCGCGCTCCACGCTGAGAGAGGCTCAGAATCAGGCCGTTGCGGCGACGGTCGACCGGGAGCGGATGCAGGGACTCTTCTCCCGCGCCGATCGGCGGATCGCCGAAGCGCGCAGTAATTACGTGGCCTATAAAGATATTCCCGACGTTGACGGGCTGGATGTGAACGTAGTCAATCGGGTTAATAATGACTTCACGAAATATCTTTCGACGGTGTCTAAAATAGCTGAACTGCTTAAGCAGAACGATATTCAGCGCGCGGTGGAGCTGAACCAGCAGCTTATTTCACTGAATATTGAAACACAGCATGCATATAATTTATGGCAGGAGGAGCATGACCGACTGATGGAGGTCGGGGTGCAGAAAAGTCAGCACGCCAGCCAGATCATGAAGTGGGTGCTGCTGCTGCTGGCGCTGCTGTCGATTCTGTGCCTGCTGCTGTGCTGGGTATCGGTTAAGCAGGCGATGCTGATACCGCTGCAGCGCATCATCCGCAGCGTACAGCGTATCGCTCAGGGGGATCTGACGCAGCGTTTTCAGCGTCATGGCAAGAGTGAAATGGGGATCCTGGCCGCGCATATCGATGACATGCAGCGGGCGCTGCGGGAGATCGTCGACTCGGTTCGCCACAGCGCCGGCGCCATCTACTCAGGCGCCGGTGAGATTGCCTCGGGGAGCAGCAATCTGGCCTCACGCACCGAGGAGCAGGCCGCTGCGCTGGAGGAGACCGCCGCGAGCATGGAACAAATGACCTCCATTGTCGATCAGAATACCGACAGCTCACGCCACGTGGCGCAGCTGGCCGGCGAGGCAACCCACACGGCGGAGTCCGGCGGACAGGCCATCGCAGAGGTGGTGAAGACCATGGAGGAGATCGCCGGCAACTCTAAGCATATCGCCTCAATTACCAACGTCATCGATAGCATTGCTTTCCAGACCAATATACTGGCGCTTAACGCCGCGGTGGAGGCGGCGCGGGCCGGCGATCAGGGACGCGGTTTTGCCGTCGTGGCCAGTGAGGTGCGTAGTCTGGCGCAGCGCAGCGCCCAGGCGGCGAAAGAGATCAATACGCTGATCGCCTCATCGGTCGAGCGGGTCAATCAGGGCAGCGCCAATGTGTCGGCGGCCGGCGCCACCATGGCAAATATCATTAGCGCCATTACGCATTTATCCGGTCTGATCGGGGAGATATCGTCGAGCGCAGAGGAGCAGAGCCGTGGGATTGCCCAGATCAATCAGGCCATCAACCAGATGGATACGGTGACGCAGCATAACGCCACGCTGGTGGAGGAGTCCACGGCGGCATCCCATGCGCTGGAGGGGCAGGCCAAGGCGTTGACCGAGATCGTGGCGGCATTCAACGTCAGCGAGGCGGCGGCGCTATCGCCCGCGGTAGCTTAGGCTTCTTGATGGAAGGACGCACAGTCTGCCGCCGCCGGGCGGCAGACTGCGTTGGGGCGGAATTACGCCTGGCTTGCCAGCGTAGCGCAGGTGCGGGCCGCGCCCTGCTGCATCAGTGAGAGGTAGGCGACGGTCACCGCCTCGACAAAACGGGGCTCCTGCGGCAGTGCGTCGCCGAAGACCGCGCTGACGCCCAGCAGCGCCTGGACACGCTCTGCGCCGTCGGCGCTGTTGGCTACGCACTGCTTCAGGGTTTCCGCCATCGGATCGCGGACATCGATGGCCTGGCCTGCGTCATCGGTACCGCCGACATAGCGCATCCAGCCCGCGACGCCCAGCGCCAGGCAGGGGAAGGCGCTGCCGTGGGCCAGATGCCAGCGAATGGAGTCCAGCATGCGCTGCGGCAGCTTCTGGGTACCGTCCATGGCGATCTGCCAGGTGCGGTGCTTCAGCGACGGGTTGCTGTAGCGTTCGATCAGCTGCGCGGCATAGCGCGCCAGATCGACGCCGCTGACGCTCAGGGTCGGCGCCTGCTCCTGCAGCATCAGGCGATGGGCATCCTGGCGGTAGGCGGCATCCTCCATGCAGTCATTGATGTGCTCATAACCCGCCAGATAGCCCAGGTAGGCTAGGAAAGAGTGGCTGCCGTTGAGCATACGCAGCTTCATCTCCTCATAGGGCAGTACGTCGCTGACCAGTTCGGCGCCGACGGCTTCCCACTCGGGACGTCCGGCGACGAAGTTGTCCTCGACCACCCACTGAATAAAGGGCTCGCAGGCGATGCCGCACGGGTCGTCGACGCCGAGGGCGGCGCCGATCTGGCTCAGGCTCTCCTCGGTGACCGCCGGTACGATGCGATCGACCATGGTGCTGGGGAAGGTGACGCTGTCGGCGATCCACGCCGCCAGCTGCGGATCGCGCGCCTGCGCCAGATCCAGCACCGCATTTTTCACCACGTGGCCATTTTCCGGGATATTGTCGCAGGAGAGCACCGTAAAGGGAGGCAGGCCGCGCTCGCGGCGCAGACGCAGGGCCTCTACGATCGCGCCGGGGGCGGACGCCGGCTGCTGCGGGTGCGCTAGATCGGCCTTAATCAGCGGGTTGCTGAGATCCAGACGACCGCTGCCCGGCTCGATGCAGTAGCCTTTTTCGGTGACCGTCAGGGAGACGATGGCGACCTGCGGCTCGGCCATCTTTTCGACCACCGCGTCGATACCGTCGAGGGCGGCGTGCAGCGACTCATGTACCGCGCCGATGACGATGGCCTGGTTATGGCTGGCGCCCCTCTCCAGCACGCTGTACAGGTGATCCTGCTGGCGCAGCTGTTCGATCAGCGTTTCGCCGCCGATCAGGTTGATCTCACAGTAACCCCAGTCGCCGCCCAGCGTATTCAGTACGCGGTCGGTAAGCAGCGCCTGATGCGCGCGGTGAAACGCGCCAAATCCCAGGTGCACGAGGCGGGATTTCAGGGCGCTGCGATCGTAGGAGGGGCGCTGTACGTCGGCCGGTAAGGTATAGTTGGCGAGGTTGTTCATTCGTAACTCCATCTGATGGATGACGGAAGCAGCGCCGCCCTCGGCGGCCTGTTTCGTTGCTATAGCCATAAAAGGTGTTAGACCACTTGCTGATGGCACTCAGCGGCATGGCGCCTGCTTTTCCCAGCGTCGTCGGTTTGGTCTGACAGCATCACACAGGCTTGCAGTCTAAATTGATATGATAGAAAATCAAATTGGTTAGTCCAAAATTACCCGATAATCGTGAGGCGGATCAACCAATCACACTTTCGCTTTTGACAGCTGCACCCGGATGCGTCAGGGTAAAGCTGAGTGATATCTGTGTCGATTTGGTATGACAGATTATGCCGGCGGAGGCCGTGAAGCGTAAAACCTGTCTGACCCGTCACAGGAAGACCCGTTAACACACCGCAGAAGGTAACAGTAGATGGAACAAACTTGGCGTTGGTATGGCCCGAACGATCCGGTTTCCCTTGATGATGTCCGCCAGGCTGGCGCCACCGGCGTAGTGACGGCGTTGCACCATATTCCAAACGGCGAAGTCTGGAGCGTGGAAGAGATTGAAAAACGCAAAGCGCTGTTGGCCGAGAAGGGATTGACCTGGTCGGTGGTGGAGAGCGTTCCGGTCCATGAGGAGATTAAAACCCAGACCGGCAACTACCAGCGCCATATCGACAACTACAAGCAGAGCCTGCGCAATTTGGCAGCCTGCGGGATCGATACCGTCTGCTATAACTTCATGCCGGTGCTGGACTGGACGCGTACCGATCTGGAGTTCCAGCTGCCGGACGGCTCCAAGGCGCTACGCTTCGACCAGATCGCCTTTGCCGCCTTTGAGCTGCATATCCTGAAGCGCCCGGGCGCCGCAGAGGATTACAGCACAGAAGAGCAGGCGCAGGCCAAGGCCTACTTCGACGCGATGAGCGAGGCCGAGGTGGCCAAGCTGACCGCCAATATCATCGCCGGTCTGCCGGGGGCGGAGGAGGGCTACACCCTGGATCAGTTCCGCGCCCGCCTGGCGGAGTATGATGGGATTGATAAAGCGGCGCTGCGTGAGCATATGGCCCACTTCCTGCGTGAAATCGTACCGGTGGCGGAGGCCTGCGGCCTGCGTCTGGCGGTGCATCCGGACGATCCGCCGCGTCCGATTCTGGGTCTGCCGCGCATCGTCTCTACCGTCGAGGATATGCAGTGGCTGAAAGAGGCCGTCGATAGCGTCTACAACGGTTTTACCATGTGCACCGGGTCGTACGGCGTACGCGCCGACAATGACCTGGTGGCGATGATCGAGCGCTTCGGCGATCGCATTCACTTTACCCACCTGCGCGCCACCTGCCGGGAGGCCAACCCGAAGAGCTTCCACGAGGGGGCTCACCTGCAGGGTGATGTCGATATGTTTGCGGTGGTCAAGGCGATCCTGACGGAGGAGTCCCGTCGTCAGCAGGCCGGCGACATGCGTCCGATTCCGATGCGTCCGGACCACGGTCACCAGATGCTGGACGACCTGAAGAAGAAAACCAACCCGGGCTACTCCGCCATTGGCCGTCTGAAAGGGCTGGCCGAGGTGCGCGGCGTCGAGCTGGCCATCAAGCGGGTCTATTTCCCGCAGATGAAGTAACGGCGCGGGCGATGGCCTAAAAATAAGGGGGGACGCATGGGCGTCCCCCCTTTCGTTTGCGTTAGGCGTCGGGCTTAGTCGGCGCGTCCCATAAAGCGGCGCTCTTCGACGTGAATACGGATCTTCTCGCCGCTGCTCAGGTATTCTGGCACCTGCACTACCAGGCCCGTTGACATGGTGGCCGGTTTGGTGCGCGCGCTGGCGGAGGCGCCCTTGATGCTCGGCGTGGTCTCGACGATCTCCATATCAACGGTCTGCGGCAGCTCCAGTGCCAGCACCTGGCCCTCCATCGTTAGCACCTGCATGCCCGGGATGCCGCCTTCCGGAATAAACAGCAGTTCGTCTTCGATCTGCTCTTTCTTGAAGGTGTACGGGGTGTAGTCCTCGTCATCCATAAACACATACTCGTCGCCGTCAATGTAGGAAAAGGTGACGGGGCGGCGGCTTAAGGTGATGGTTTCCAGCAGATCGTCGCCTTTAAAACGTTCTTCGACCTTCAGCCCGGTACGCACGTCGGAAAAGCGCATTTTGTACAGGGTTGCCGCGCCGCGCGCGCTGGGGGACTGGATATCAATATCGCGGACCAACAGCAGTTTACCGTTGTAGTTTACCGCCATACCGCGTTTGATCTCGTTAGCTCTGGCCATGATTGCAATACCTTAAAAAAACAGCGGGGTTATTCGGCCGCGCGCCCGCCCGGCAGGAGTGCCTCTGGCGGGACGCGGTCAGGTGGCGACACACTACCCGCCCGCTGCGGTTCAGGCAAGGGGAGGCGGTGTAAAAAGTCGGATCGGCGGGGGAAAAGCGCCCCCCGCAGGAGAGGGCGCCCGGACGCTAGCGGTAAATCGGTAACAGATTGAACAGAGAGAGAATATGGGCCGCGGCGCTGATCAGGCCAAAGGCGATAACCAGGATGATGACCGCCGTCCCGCCGGGGACGCGATAGCTCGCCCGGGGAAAGCGACGCCGGCTGGCGCGCGCCATCAGCGCCGGGACGATCACCGCCCAGATCGTCGCGGCCAGACCGGCAAAGCCGATGGCGTACAGAAAGCCATTAGGGAACAGCAGGGCGCCGATCGCCGGCGGGACAAAGGTGATCAGCGCGCTTTTGGCCCGTCCGCTCGGGGTATCCGCAAAGCGCAGCATATCCGCGATGTAGTCGAACAGACCCAGCGAGACGCCGAGGAACGAGCTGGCCAGCGCCATATAGGAGAAGGCGTTCAGCAACTGTGTGACCAATGGGCCGCTGGCGACGCTGCCCATCTGCTTGAGCAGGCTGCCGATATTGCCACCTTCGGCGATGATCTGGCGGAAGGCGGCGCGGCTGATATTGCCCTGAATCACGTACTGCCAAAAGATGTAGATCACCAGGGCGATCAGGGTGCCGTACAGCAGGCTGCGTACCACGGCGCGGCTGTCTTTGTTGTAGTACTTGACCAGCCCCGGCACGTTGCCGTGGTAGCCGAACGACGTCAGCAGGTAGGGCAGCGCCGCCAGCGCGTAGGGCAGGTAGTTCGCCTGGGTATCCGCGCTGTCAAACAAGATCGCGCGGTCGACGTGAGTAAACATATCGCCGGTTGACAGCAGGAAGGTGATCACCATTCCGCCGATCAGTATGGTGCTCAGGCGATCGACCGCGCGGGTTGACAGCCAGACGATAAAGCCAACCAGCAGGGCGAAGACTCCGCCGGCCAGCGGCTGCCCTACCTCGGCCAGCGGCGCCAGGGTATGGGTGATGATGGAGCCGCCGGCGGAGATGTAGGCGTAGGTCAAAATATACAGCACGAAGGCGATCGACAGCCCGTTGACGCTGTTCCATCCCTTCCCCAGCAGATCGCCGACCATGGTGTGAAAGCTGGCGCCCGCCGGGTAGTGCAGGTTGCTCTCCAGGATCATCAGACCGGACAGATACATGCAGGCCCAGGTGACGATCAGCAGCGCGACGGAGAGGCTAAACCAGACGCCGGCGGTGACGACGGGGATCGAAAACATACCGGCGCCAACGGCGGTGCCGGCGATGATCATCGCGCCGCCCAGAATAGAGGGGCGCTGCAGCGAGTGGGTCAAAGTCTGCTCCATGGTCATGTGACGTTACTCCTGGAAAAAATTCTTGTGTACTAGCTCAATAGTACGATGCCGCGCGCGGAAAGTAAACCGGTTACGCAGCGGCGGAATAAGAAAAAGGGCGAATGGCGAATGTTCACCGGCGCGCGGGGCGGGAGGGGGTATCCACGACTGCTGCATTTCACCGGCGGTGGGGGTAGCGGCGGCGGCGGCGCTCTGGTAGGGTATGCGCCCGGCGCGCGGGGCGGCGTTTTTTTATCCACCCGCGCGCATCAGTGACCGCCCTCAGGCGGCAAGGAGAGAGTGATGGAGTGTCGTAGCGACTGCGGTGCCTGCTGTATTGCCCCGTCGATATCCAGCCCGATTCCGGGGCTACCGCAGGGCAAACCGGCGGGGATCCCCTGTCCGCAGCTGGATGAGATGATGCGCTGCCGCCTGTTTCATAGCCCCGCGCGCCCGGCGGTGTGCGGACAGCTGAAGCCCTGCGCTGAGATGTGCGGACAGAGCCGCGAGGCGGCCCTGGGCTATCTGCGGCACCTGGAGCAGGCGACGGCGCCGGAGGCGTAGCCCCCTTACGGCGCCGCGGCCGGGCGATCTGGTCTCATCTGCAGCAGGCAGGCGAGGGCGATGAGCAGCATCGCCAGCGCCACCGGGAATACGGATGCGTAGCTCCAGATCTCTGCCAGCGTGCCGGCGACGGAGCCGGCGATGATCCAGCCGATGCGCCCGCTGGTGGTGAACAGCGTCGTGGCCGATCCCGCCTGTCCCGGCATCAGATCCTGAAAGTAGAGCATGCCGATCCCGGCCAGAATACCGATAAATACCGCGTTGAGCAGCTGCAGGGCCAGCAGCGCCCACGGGTGGGTGATCCACAGTAGCCCGCCGTAAAACAGCAGACCGGCCACCAGCGCCAGAAGCATCAGCCGCCGTTTTCCCAGCCGCGCAGCATAGACGCCGGCGATCAGCATCGTCGGGATCTCCAACCCGGCCGCGGTTCCCATCATCAGTCCCGCCAGGCGCTCCGGCAGCTGCAGCTGGTGGCTGACGTACAGCGGCATGTTGATCAGGTACATGCTGTTGCAGGTCCACATCAGCGTGGCGCAGGCCAGCAGCAGCAGAGTTTGGCGCCGATTGCGCCGCGGTGCCTGCGCGCCGCCGCGCGGCGTCTCTGCCGTCCGCGGCATGGACGGTAGCCAGCGCCAGACAATGGCGGCGCACAGCAGAAAGGTGAGAGTGGCGGCCAGATACATAAAGGTAAAGCCCCAGCCCAGCGCCAGGGCGAAGGCCAGCGGCGGGCCGATCACCCAGGCCAGGGAGATTTGCGCGCGCAGTACGGAGCTGAACATCACCGCCTCTTTGCCGCAGCGATCGGCGTACTCGCGCGCCAGGGCAAACATCTGCGGGTTGGCGGTGGAGCCGAAGCTGGTCAGGCAGACGCCGACGATCAGCAGAAGATAGTAGTTACGGTTGTAGGCGAACAGCAGGCAGCCCACCGCGCCTAGCAGGCAGCACAGCAGGATCAGCTGCTTACGATCGCCGCGCCGATCGGAGAGGCTGGCGAGCCACTGGCTGACGATGATGCCGATGACCGCGCTGCCGGTATAAAACAGGCCGACCATCAGCGGGCTGCCGGTAACCTGGCTGGAGAGAAACAGGCTTAGCGTCGGGGTCTGCAGCGCCCCGGCGATCCCGGTAAGAAACGCGACGATCAGGAAGGCGCAGCCGGTGCGATCGGGTAAGCGGCGGGCGAGGGTGCGGGCAAAAGTCAGCATGAGAAAACCGGTATCGGGTCAGGGCGTCAGGGGATAGGCGTTGCGCATGTTACCGGCCATTGGTGAAAATGAAAAGGGATTTCAATATTCCATCACGCAGGGAGAGGCGGCCAGGTTTCCCCAGCCGCATAAGGGGTTAGGCTCCGCGCGGTACGTCGTGCGCGGTGTTGGCCGGTGGCGTGCCGCGGAACCTCTCGATCTCCAGCTGCGCCATATGGCCGCAGTTGCCCTGGGCCAGATTCGAGGAGCCGATGTCGAAGGTCAGACAGTTCACATTGCCGTTCTTGCACAGCGAGCCGGGCTGTGCCGGATCGGCCGGATCGAACCAGGCACCTTCGCTGATCCGCACGACGCCGGCGCGAATGTCCTCGGTGACGATGGCGCCGACCAGGATTTGCCCGCGATCGTTCCAGGCCCGCACCACATCCCCGTTGGCAATCCCGCGCGCCTTGGCGTCCTGCGGGTGGATCAGGATCGCCTCGCGATCGGCGACCGCATACTTTTCACGCAGCGGGGTGTTGTCCAGCTGGGAGTGCAGGCGGTTGACGGCGTGGGCGGTGCTCAGGGAGAGCGGGAAGCGCTGGGCGACCTCGCTCTGATACCACTCATAGGGGGGAGCCAGCTGGGCAGGCCCCGACAGTCGCTGTAGTGCATGGCGGCGATGGTATCGGAGTAGATCTCGATCTTGCCAGAGGGGGTCCCGAGCGGATTCAGCAGCGGGTTCTCGCGGAAGTCGGCGTAGCGCACCCACTCCTTGTTGGCCGGCGGGATCGGGAAGCGGATGTAGTTGTTGGATGCCCAGAACATATCGAACGGCGGCAGCGCGACGCGCGCGTTGCGTGCCTGGGCCGCCATGCCATCGTACATTCCCTTCAGCCACTGGGCCTCATCCTTACCCTCGCTAAAGGCGTCCAGCACCCCCAGCTTTTCGGCCAGCCCGGCGAAGATGGCGAAGTCGTTGCGCGCCTCATGCTGCGGGGGAACGCATTGGTGCATCGGGAAGACATACAGCTGCGAATAGTCTCCGCCCATCTCCAGATCGTTACGCTCATAGCTGGTGGTGGCCGGCAGGACGATATCGGCATACTTGGCGGTGGCGGTCCAGTAGGGCTCGTTGACCACGATGGTCTCCGGGCGGCGCCAGGCGTCGATCAGATTATTGGTGTTCTGATGGTGCCCAAAGGGGTTACCGCCGGCGACGTAGACCATCTTCACATCGGGGTAGGTGACCTTACCGCCGTTAAAGTCGATGGTTTTCCCTGGGTTGGCCAGGCAGTCGGCGATACGCGCCACCGGGATCGGCGTGGGGCTGTTTTGCGGGGCATTGCCGGCAGAGATGCCGGAGATAATACCGCCGCGCGCGGTCGGGCTACCGCCGGAGGAGTAGTGGTAGCTAAAGCCAAAGCCGCCGCCGGGCAGGCCGATTTGCCCCAGCATGGCCGCCACGGTGACCAGCAGCCAGTGGGGCTGTTCACCGTGGTGCTGACGCTGAATGCCCCAGCCAGCCATGATCATGGTGCGGTGGTGCGCCATATCCCGCGCCAGGCTGCGCAAGGCGTCGGCGTCGACGCCGCTGATGGCGGCCGCCCAGGCGGCGTCCTTGACCACGCCGTCATCCTTGCCGTTGAGGTAGTCGGCAAAGCGATCGAAGCCCACGGTATAGGTGGTGAGGAAGTCGCTGTCGTGCAGTTTTTCGCTCAGCAGAGTATGGGCGATACCGAGCAGTATGGCCGAATCGGTGTAGGGGTGCGGGGCGATCCACTCGGCGTTGAGCTGGGTGGTACTGGCGCTGCGCACCGGATCGATGCTGACGATGCGGGTGCCTTTTTTCTTCAGCGCCTCGAAGCCGGTCTGGCCGACGTGGTCCGGCATATTCCAGCTGTTCTCAAGAGTGAGCATGGGGTTACAGCCCCACAGGACGATCAGCTCACTGTGCTCGATGACGTTGGGCCAGGCGGTCTGCTGTTCATAGACCTCCATGGAGCCGACCACGTGGGTCATGATCACCTGGGCCGCGCCGGTGGAGTAGTCACCGGCGTAGCCGAG
Source organism: Edwardsiella sp. EA181011 (assembly GCF_000800725.1). Lineage (NCBI taxonomy): Bacteria > Pseudomonadati > Pseudomonadota > Gammaproteobacteria > Enterobacterales > Hafniaceae > Edwardsiella > Edwardsiella sp. EA181011. Next base: position 2,003,912 of record NZ_CP011364.1, read on the forward strand.
GAAGCCCCCGCTCAGGTTCATCAGCCGCTGCAGCAGGGTGCGGCTGTTGTGCAGCATGCCGACGCTTTTCCAGCCGTAGGAGCCGGCGTGGATGGACTGCGGCCCGTACTGTTTCTGCAGGCGGGCAATCTGCCCGCTGACCAGGGTCAGGGCCTGATCCCAGCTTACGCGCACCCACTCATCGCACCCGCGCAGCTCGGGGCGGCCGTGCTCTGCGCCGCCCTCCAGCCAGCTCTTGCGCACCATGGGATACTTGATCCGGTTGGCGGCGTGCACCTGGTAAGGCGCCATGGTGATCAGATCGTTGGGATAGGGATCGTCGCTGACCGGCTGCACGCCGACCATGCGTCCCGATTCGACGATGGCCTCAAAGGCGCCCCAGTGGGCGCCGGTCAGGATCCCCTTCTGCGCCGGCTGCAGGGCGGTAAACTGGGGTAGCGCCTGGCTAATCGCCTGCGCCAGCGCCGATTTCGGCCACAGTCCGGCCAGCAGGGGAGCGCCGAGCAGAGCCGCACCACCGGCGATAAAGCGGCGGCGGGATACGCACAGCGGCGCAGCGGGCAGGGATGTTGTTTTGCTCATCACTTGGGCTCCTTGGTGTTATCTGCACCGTTAGCGGACATATCGCTGGCGTGTTTCTGGACATACTGGGTCAGCAGGCGCAGCTGCTCTTCATTCAGCGAGGTGCGCGATGCCATGCCTTTCACCACGCCGATCCATTGGTTGGCGTTGAAGCGATCCAATGCGGTCAGGCCGTGGCAGCCGGTGCAGTTGGCCGACATCATATCGGCGGCATAGCGCCAGATGGGCTGTTCACTGCCGATGAGATTGGCCTTGGGCAGCCAGATGGACAGCGTTACCCGGTGCCATACCAGCCCGGTCGCGGCGTCGGTGTCGCTGGACTGCACCTTCACCTGTTTGCGGGCCGCCTCGCCCAGCAGCGCGGAGAGGATACGCTTGCCCTGCGCCGCATAGATCACCTGGTTAACGCCATTCTGCTGCCAGCCGCTCAGCTCACCCTCCACCATGTCCCCGCGGCGCTGCAGCACCCGGATCTCCGTCGATGGCATCAGGCTGCCGTCGCTGTGTGCCCCGGCCTGCGGCGCCAGGAAGAAGGGCTGAGTGGATATGGCGTAGAGCGTACGGGCACCGTCAGGGGTTTTCGCGGCGGCGGCGGCCAGCTCGCTAGCGCCGGCGGCGCTCAGGGCGCTCATATCCGGCAGAATATGGGCGACCCCCTTATGACAGTCGATACAGGTTTCCCCGTCCTTGATGGCGACGGGGTGCTGTTTGCGGGCTTCCGCGCTCTGATCGATGATATCCATGGCCTGGTAGCTATGGCAGGAGCGACAGGTGGCGGAGTCGTTGGCTTTCATGGTGTTCCAGACGCTCTGCGCCATGGCCAGCTTGTGGGCCTGGTATTTCTCCGGCGTGTCTATTTTACCGGTTAGCTCGCCGTAGACATCCTTCAGCGCCAGTACCTTGGTCTTCAGGAAGTCGAGGGGCTGCTGTGGAATATGGCAGTCGGCGCAGTCGGCCCGGATCCCCGGCTTATTCTGGAAGTGGACGCTGCCCTGATATTCGGCCAGAGGCTGTTGCATGGTATGGCAGGAGACACAAAACTCGGTGCCGCTGGTTTTGTGCAGGACGGTGAAGGTCGCAGCCAGCAGGGCAATGCCGAGGATGATCCCCAGCAGCACCAGCCACGGCCAACGCCGGCGTCGCCCGGGGGCGGCGTAACGATTGCTCATAATGATGACCTTATTATTATTGGAGAGAGTTTTTACTTGCCATTGTTGTTGGGAGCATCACCGCGCGCCGGGCCGGGCCGCTCGGTGCATTACTCCTCGGTAAATCATATTACTATTTCCGCTAGCTAACCCATTTTGCGTAGGAGGCAAAGGCATTTTCGTGAGCGGGTAGACGCTTTTGCGCGCCGGGATTAACCCGACGCTACAGGCTGGTCACACTTTGGCTACCCCGGCAGGGCGGGGAAGGGGGAAGGCGCCGCCGCGTTGGCAGGCGGCGGCGGCCGGGTCAAGCCTGGCGGTGGCGGGTTTGTAGACAGTCGATGACATCGCCCAGCGACAGCCGCTGATCCTGTAACAGCACCAGCAGATGGTAGAGCAGATCGGCAGACTCGTTGATCAGCTCATCGCGGTCATGCACGGCGGCCGCCAGCGCCGTTTCTACGCCCTCCTCGCCGACTTTCTGGGCGATACGCTTGGTCCCGCTGGCGTACAGCCGAGCGGTATACGAGCTTTGTGGATCGGCCGTTTTCCGTGCGGCCAGCAGCTGCTCCAGGTGATACAGAAACGGCCACTGCGCGCGGGCCGGGGCAAAGCAGCTGTCGCTGCCGAGATGGCAGGTCGGCCCCTGGGGATCGGCCAGAATCAGCAGCGTATCGCGGTCGCAGTCCGGGGTCATGCTGACCACGTTCAGGGTGTGACCGGAGCTTTCGCCCTTGGTCCACAGCCGCTGCTTGGTGCGGGAATAGAAGGTGACCTTACCGCAGCGCTCGGTATGATCCAGCGCCTCTGGCGTCATATAGCCCAGCATCAGGACATCGCCCGAGCCGGCGTGCTGCACGATCGCCGGCATCATGCCGTCCACTTTGTTCCAGTCCAGACGCTCTTTTTGCTGTTGCGAAAGAAAACCTTGAGTTAGCACAGTCGAATCTCCACACCGTTGAGCGCCAGATAGCGCTTGAGTTCACCGATTTGAATAATCTGTTTATGAAAGACCGAGGCCGCCAGCGCGCCGTCCACGTCGGCCTGGCTGAAGGCCGCCAGAAAGTGTTCGGGGGCACCGGCGCCGCCGGAGGCGATCAGCGGGACGTGGCAGACGGCGCGGATCTGCTCTAGCTGGCGCAGATCGTAGCCGCTGCGCACGCCGTCCTGGTTCATCATGTTCAGCACGATCTCCCCGGCGCCGCGCCGCTGCACCTCCTGCACCCAGTCCGCCGTCTGCCAGGCGGTGGCGCGGGTGCGCGCCTCATCGCCGGTGAATTGGTAGACCCGGTCGCTGTCGCTGGCGGCGTCGTGCCAGGTATCGATACCGACCACCACGCACTGCACGCCGAAGCGATCCGCCAGACGGGTGATCAGCGCCGGATCGGCCAGCGCCGGCGAGTTAATGGAGATCTTGTCCGCGCCGTAGCTCAGAAGCAGCCCGGCCTCCTCGACGCTGCGGATCCCGCCGGCGACGCAGAAGGGAATATCGATCGCCGCGGCGACCCGAGCCACCCAGCTTTTATCGACCACGCGACCGTCGGCGGAGGCGGTAATGTCATAGAACACCAGTTCATCGGCGCCCTCATCGGCGTAGCGTTGGGCCAGCGGAACGATGTCGCCGATGATCTCGTGATTGCGAAACTGAACGCCTTTGACGACCTGGCCGTCGCGAACGTCCAGACAGGGAATTATGCGTTTTGCCAGCATGCGATGGCCTCCTTCACGCTGAATTTACCTTCCAGCAGGGCGCGGCCGACGATGACGCCCTGCACGCCGCTGCCGCGCAGGGCGGCGATGTCCTGCAGCGCGCCGATGCCGCCGGAGGATTGAAATGCGATCTGCGGATAGCGCGGGCAGATCTGGCGGTACAGCGCCACGTTGGCGCCGCCCAGGGTGCCGTCGCAGGCGATATCGGTACACAGTACGTGCCGCAGTCCCAGCGGCAGAAAATGCGCTACCGTCTGCTCCAGGGTCACGCCGGAGTCCTCTTGCCAGCCGCTGACGGCCACGCGCTTATCGCCATTGGCGGCGATGCGCACGTCCAGCGCCAGTACCAGGCGATCGGCGCCGAAGCGCGTAAACCAGCGGGCGACCTCCTGCGGCTGGCGGATCGCCGTTGAGCCGACCACCACCCGCGTCGCACCGGCGTCGAGCAGCGTGGCCACGTCCTCTGCGCTGCGCACGCCGCCGCCGACCTGTACCGGAACGCTCAGCGCGCGCAGCAGGCGGGTCAGCATGGGGAGCTGACGACGGGCGGGATCGCGCGCGCCGCTCAGGTCGACCAGGTGCAGCTGCGCTGCGCCCTGACGCTGATACTCCAGCAGCCGCGTCAGCGCATCGCCGTCATAGTCGCGCTGGCGGCCATAGTCCCCCTGATGCAGGCGAACGACGCTGCCGTCGATAAAGTCCAGTGCCGGAATGATCATGACGGCATCTCCAGAAAGTTTTTCAGCAGGCGGGCGCCGGCCTTGCCGGAGCGTTCGGGGTGAAACTGCACACCGTAGAAGTTATCGCGGCGCACCGCGGCGCTAAAGGTATAGCCGTAGTCGCACTGTGCCAGGGTGTCGGCGCACAGGGGATAGGCGTAGCTGTGTACAAAATAGAAGTAGCTGCCGTCGGGAATCCCGCGAAACAGGGGATTACCGGCCAGAGAGGTAACCTGATTCCAGCCGGTGTGCGGCAGCGGCAGGCCGGTGTCGGTCATCCGTTCGACCGGGGTGTCGACCAGACGGAGGCAGGGGACATCCCCTTCGGCGCTGCGGCTGGCCAGCAGCTGCATTCCCAGACAGATGCCGAGTACCGGCTGGGTACAGGCCCTGATCAGATCGATAAGATCGCGCTGGCGCAGCTGCTCCATGGCCGCGGCGGCGTTGCCGACGCCGGGCAGCAGCAGCTTGTCAGCCGCCAGCACCGCCCGCGCATCGCGGCTGACGGTCGGACGGCAGCCCAGGCGCTCCAGGGCATAGCGCACCGAGGCCAGGTTGGCGCAGCCGGTATCCAGAATCACCACGTTGCACGCTGTGGCCATCACAACACTCCTTTTGAGCTGGGTAAGCGGTCGTCTTCGATGCGGATCGCCTGACGCAGGGTGCGGCCAAAGGCCTTAAACAGGCTCTCTACGCGGTGGTGGTCGTTCTTGCCTTTGGTTTTCAGGTGCAGGGTCACCCCCATCGCGTAGGCGAGGGAGTGGAAGAAGTGTTCGACCATTTCGGTGCTGAGATCCCCGACGCGCTGGTGGCTGAATTCGGCCTTGAAGGAGAGGTAGGGGCGGCCCGAGATATCCAGGGCACAGCGGGCCAGGCACTCGTCCATCGGCAGGACAAAGCCAAAGCGGGCGATGCCGCGCTTGTCTCCCAGCGCGATGCGCAGGGCTTCGCCGAGCGCCAGCGCGGTGTCTTCGACGGTGTGATGATCATCGATATGCAGATCGCCTTTGGCCTCTATATGCAGGCGCAGGCCGGCGTGAGTGGCTATCTGATCCAGCATATGGTCAAAGAAGCCGATACCGGTACGGATGTGGCTCTCGCCCTGGCGATCCAGCCATACCTCCGCCAGCAGCGCGGTCTCACGGGTGACGCGCTCCACCTGGGCATGACGATCGCGGCGGGTCAGGCGTTCGGCGATCTGCGGCCAGTCCAGACTGACGCCATCGGTTGGGGTCGCGGCGTAGCGCAGCCCGTTGATCCCCATGTTGTGCGCCAGCTGCAGATCGCTGTCACGGTCGCCTATCACCCACGCGTTGGCCGTATCCAGCACGCCGGGCTGCAGATAGTCGTCGACCAGTCCGGTGGCGGGTTTGCGGCAGCGGCAGCCCTCCTGCGGCAGGTGTGGGCAGATCAGCACCCGCTCGAACAGGATGCCCTGCGAGGTCAGTATCTGCATCAGTAGATTGTGCGGCGCATCGAAGTCGGCCTGCGGAAAGCGTTCGCTGCCCAGTCCGTCCTGATTACTGACCATCACCAGATGATAGCCGGCCTGCTGTAGCCGCAGTAGCGCCGGAATGACCCCGGGCATCAGCGCCAGCTTGTCCAGACGATCTACCTGAAAGTCCTGCGGCGGCTCGGCGATCAGGGTACCGTCGCGATCGATAAACAGATATTTCTTCATTTACGCCTCTCCTTCCTGGCTAAAACGGCGCAGTACCGCGAGAACCCGCTCATGCTCCGCGGCGCTGCCGATGGTGATGCGCAGGCAGTTGTTTAGCGAGGGCTGACGGCGCTGATCGCGCAGGATGACGCCCTGCTGCCACAGAGCCTGAAAGATCGACTCTGCGCGGTCACTGCGAAAGATTAGATAGTTCCCCTGAGAAGGATAGACCTCTTGAATGCAGTCGCAGCGCAATAACTGTGCGATCAGCGCCTGGCGCTGTTCAATCACGTAGGCAACCCGTGTCCGCATGGCGGCGATCCCGGCGGGCGAGGTGGCCTGGGCGGCGATGTCGGCGACCGGTGATGCCAAAGGATAAGGGGCGATGGTTTTCTGCAGCAGTGCGATCACCTCGGCGCTGCCCAGCGTGAAGCCGCAGCGCAGCCCGGCCAGGGCAAAGGCCTTCGAGAGGGTGCGCAGCACCACCAGATGGGGGTAGTCGGCGAGCCAGGAGACCACGCTGGCGTCGGGGGCAAACTCAATGTAGGCCTCATCGACGACGACCAGCGTCCGCCCGGCGGTCAGCGTGAGCAGCGTGCGCAGATCATCGGGATTGAGCAGGTTGCCGGTCGGGTTGTTGGGGCTGCAGACAAACACCAGCTTGACGCCGTCGAGGGCGGCAGCGATGGCCGGCACGTCCAGCTGCCAGTCGGCGCGCAGCGCGACGCAGCGCCGTTCGACGCCGCTGGTCTCCGCGCTGACGGCGTACATGCCGTAGGTGGGCGGACAGTAGATCATGGCGTCGCGCCCCGGTTCGCAAAAGGTGCGGATCAGCAGCTCGATGCCCTCATCGGCGCCGCGGCTGGCCAGCACCTGCTGCGTTGTGACGCCGGCATAGGCAGCGTAGTTGGCGATAAGCTCGGCGGGCTGGCATTCCGGGTAGCGGTTAAAGGCCTCGCTGCGCAGCGGGTAGCTGATCGGCTGCGGGTACTCGTTGGCATTGAGCCAGACGTCGCCGCTGCCGCCGAGGCGGCGGGCGGACTGGTAGGGGGTCAGGCGCTGTATGTTTTCCCGCGCCAGTGCGGTGATCGGTTTCATGATTGGCTCTCCTGGATGGCGGCGACCCGCAGGCGGACGGCGTTGGCGTGGGCGTCAAGGCACTCGGCCTGCGCCATGGCTTCGACCGTCGGGGCCAGCGTCAGCAGGCCGGCGGGGCTAAGGCGTTGGACGGTCATGCGTTTCTGGAAATCCGCCAGGCCCAGGCTGGAGTGGGTGGCAGTGTAGCCGTAGGTCGGCAGCACGTGATTGGTGCCGGAGGCATAGTCCCCGGCGGACTCGGGCGACCAGTCGCCCAGAAACACGGAGCCGGCGCTGGTGATAGCATCGAGCCACGCCTCGGCGTCGCGGGTTTGAATGATGAGGTGCTCCGGCCCATAGCGATTGCTGATCTCGATGCACTGCGCCAGCGAACGGGTGACGATCAGGCGGCTCTGCGCCAGCGCCTGACGGGCGATGTCGGCGCGCGGCAGGGCGGCAAGCTGGGCCTCGACCCGTTCGGCGACCCGGCGAGCCAGCGGGGCATCGGGCGTCAGCAGGATCACCTGTGAGTCGGGGCCATGCTCTGCCTGGGAGAGCAGATCGGCGGCGATAAAGTCCGGGTTGGCCCCGGCATCGGCGATCACCAGTACCTCGGAGGGGCCGGCGGGCATATCGATGGCGGCGCCCTGAGGGCTTTGGCTGACCTGCCTTTTGGCCTCGGTGACATAGGCGTTTCCGGGGCCAAAGATTTTGTCGACGCGGGGGACGGATTCGGTTCCGAAGGCCATGGCGGCGATCGCCTGCGCGCCGCCGACCTGAAAGATTTCGTCGATGCCGCACAGGCGCGCGGCGTAAAGGATCGCTGGGTCGATCGGCGGCGGCGAGCAGAGGATCACTCTGCGGCACTGCGCCACGCGGGCCGGGAGCCCCAGCATCAGCACCGTGGAGAGCAGCGGGGCGCTGCCGCCGGGAATATACAGCCCGACGGAGTCCAGCGCGCGGGTGACCTGGCGACAGCTGACGCCGGGCTGGGTTTCGACCTCGACCGGGGCCGGGCGCTGGGCGCGATGAAAGGCCTCAATATTTTCGGCCGCCTGGCCCATGGCGCGGGTCAGCGCGTCGGGCAGGCGGTCGCCGGCGGCGTCGCGGGCCTGGCGTGACACGCGCAGGCTGGCGGGGGCCTCCCGGTCAAAGCGTTGGCTGAGGCGATGTAGCGCCGCATCGCCGTCGCGGCGAACCTGGGCGATGATCGCCTCAACGCTGGCGCTGATTTGCGCGGCGCTGGCGATCGCCGGACGCTGTAGCAGGCGCTGCTGCTGTTCGGGGCGACAGTCGTCCCATTGGATAAGCGTATCAAAGCGGGTCATGGCGTTACTCCATCATCTTTTCAATCGGCAGCACCAGAATCGAGCTGGCCCCCAGGGCCTTGAGCTGCTCCATAGTTTCCCAGAACAGGGTCTCGCTGCTGACCATGTGCATGGCGACGCGGCGCTTGTCGCCGGCCAGCGGCAGCAGGGTGGGGCGCTCAGCCCCCGGCAGCAGCGCCATAATCTCCTCCAGACGATCGCTCGGCGCGTGCAGCATGATGTATTTGGACTCCCGCGCCTGGATCACCCCCTGAATCCGGGTCATCAGGCGTTCGATCAGCGCCTGCTTGGCGGGAGGCATCTCGCCGTCGCGCTGAATCAGGCAGGCCTTGGAGCGGTAGATAACCTCGACCTCGCGCAGGCCGTTGGCCTCGAGGGTGGCGCCGGTGGAGACCAGATCACAGATGGCATCGGCCAGCCCGGCGCGCGGGGCAACCTCGACCGATCCGTTGAGCAGGCAGGATTTGAAGCGGACGCCCTGTCCATCCAGATAGCGCTTGAGCAGGTGAGGGTAAGAGGTGGCGATACGGCAGTCCTGCAGGCCGCGGGCGCCGTCATAGGGCGCATCGATGGGCATGGCCAGGGAGAGGCGGCAGGCGCCGAAGTCGAGGCGCCGTAGCAGGGTATAGCGCGGATCTTCGCCCTGAGCGCGCCGGGCGAGCAGCTCCTCCTCCAGCACGTTCTCGCCAATGATGCCCAGGTCAACCACGCCGTCCATCACCAGGCCGGGAATATCGTCATCGCGCACCCGTAGGATGTCGATGGGCATGTTTTCAGCAAACGCGATCAGCCGCTGCTGATGCAGGTTGATTTTGATCCCGCAGCGAGCCAGTAGCGCCTGTGAGTCCTCGCTCAGGCGGCCAGATTTTTGCATGGCAATGCGTAAACGTGCTTTGTCCAACATGGTGGTTACCCCTGTATTCTCCAGCCGGCGCCGCGGCGCCTGTGAATGATGAACAACAAAAAAGCCCTCGGAAGAAGATCTTCCGAGGGCTTTTTCACATCTTGCGTCTGCCGCCACTGGAAGATCCGTTGACCGTCTTCCAGCACACATCCGCCTGAAAGAACTAGTCAGGGTGATGGTGATGATGGTGGTTGAACAGTACGCGAGTCAGCATGATTGTAGTCCGTGGTTCGGTATCGCTTGTATACGCTGCGCAAAATGCGCTCAGTGATTTTTAACCTAAACCAAGTGTACGGCGTATGGCAAGCGCTTTTTTTGGCCGCTTGACGATGGGCGCGGTTCGCCCATCGTCGCGGGAGCATCAGGCGCCGGCAAACTTATACTTGGCGTTGACGTCCTGGGTCAGTTGGGTAAAGATTTGATTGGTCAGGGTTTGTGTCGTGCTGAGCGCGTCGCTGAAAACGCGATCCTCAAACTGCTGCACCAGCCGCTGGGCCTTGGCCGGATCTTTCTGGTAGGTGGCCAGATAGGCTTTTTCCATGTCGCGCTGCATGACGCTGAAGCTGGCCTCCTGCTGCTGATAGGCCTTTTGTACCATCGGCGCATATTTGTAATAGTCCATCATCACCAGCGTTTGCAGTTTCCGGAACTGCCACTGGGCAGAGACCGAGTCCGCTTTTCCGTCGGTTACCGTGCGGTAGGCCTGCGGGAATTGCTGGATACTATTGGCATAAACCGGAATAAAAATAGAAATACTGGGCATGCCATAGGCTAAATATTCCACATCGGCAATACCACGTGGTAAACCATCGCGCGCTTGTAAAATATGTGCCTGCTGGGTGCGAAATAATGACACCGGACGTAGACGATAATCGGGGGTTTGAGTATAAGGCTTGCGATCTATGTTCTCATAGGTATTTCGCAGCCCCTGTTTTACCGCGTCGATATCAAGTTTAGCCTCCGGTTTAGCAAAAACGGGGAAATTTTGTGGAGCCGTCAGTGAGGTCTTGATATCTGGCGTATAGAGATGCTGTAGCGCATATACTCGGGGATAGTTGTAATAGGGGTCGTTTTTCTCGTTATGCAGCGTATAGGCCTTTTCAAAATTAAAGTCGCCGTCGCGCTTAGGATTGTAAAGACCATATTTTTCGGCGGCGCTGATCAGCGTAGGCGATGCCATATAGTTGGCGCTGTCGTCAGGCTTATAGGTCTGCAGGCGTCCCTGGTTGCCGGTGACATAATAGTCATCCTTCGGCAGGCGGGTGGCCAGCCACTGATGGCCGCTGCCGGTTTCCAGATACCAGATGTCGTGCTGGTCGACGAAGGCGACGCCAAAGCCTTCGCCGGCGCCTTTTTCTTCAATAATTTTACCCAGACGGGCGGCGCCTTCGCGCGCTGAGGAGACGTAGGGCAAGATCACGTCGGTAATGCTGTCTTCGGTAATGCCGGTTTCGGGCAGATAGGGGTCATGTTTGAGAGCCTCGGGGCTGGCGAAGATCGTCTCTGTTGCCGTCATTCCCACGCCTTTTTGGTTAAATCCAGCGGCCCCCCAGGTCATCTGATCGGGCAGTTTCCCCTCTTTGCCATTGGAGAATGAAGTATAAGCAAAAGCTTTTTTGGGGACAGAATAGGTGAATTTATTTTCATTGGCATGGAAGGTGCCACTGCTATTTTCTTTGGCCTGATGGTTTAGCATCACTTTCGATAGCGTGGGATCATGATCTTCGGTGCGGGCAATAATTCTAGAGCCATCGCTGGTGGCGCCGGAGGCCACTAAGATGGTGGTGCAGGCTTCGCTATTCAAGACGCCACCTGCGGCGATCAAACTAGAAATCAGGACGGCGCAAGATTTAAATTTCATCGGTAAGACTCCCATTGAAGAATTACTGGGATTATTGCACCAGGTTTTATTTAATTATTTTAACTGCATCATATTTCTTAGCGTTAAACACCAATATTTTATGATTTTGTGGAATTTTTATATGCAAATGCGCCATTGTTACGAATGTTTAAACCAAATGATGTTGCCCATGTAACATATGTTATTAAGGATGTCCTATGTGGCTCTTTAATATGCGAATTGGTTATTTGTCTCGTATATCGATATTAAAAATAAATTTTTCTCACCTCCCGCTGTCGCCTAGTATGAAAAACGGACGCCATCCGCTCGCCATCTGCCTGGTGTCGACAGTTATCTCATTGATATTCCTGTCACTATTATCCCTGTGGGTGGGCGGTCATTTCGCCGCTGCGCGGGGGAGCCATTCGGGAGGTATGCCATGTCTCATGCCCATCTGTTGGACGCACTACAGCCCCATGCGGCGGCGATGATCCCCCTACGCCGCCAGCTGCATCGCTACCCGGAGCTAAGCGGCAGCGAGTCGCAGACCGCCGATCTGCTGGCGAGTCATCTGAGCCAGTGGGGCTATCGAGTGACGCGGGCTATCGGCGGGCATGGGCTAGTGGCGACGCTGCAGGCCGGGCAGGGGGAGCGTACGCTCGGCCTGCGGGCCGACATGGATGCCTTGCCGATCCAGGAGCGGGGGGAGCGCGCCTGGCTGAGCCGCCATCCCGGCGTGGCGCACAGCTGCGGTCACGATGGACATTGTGCCATCCTGCTCTGTGCCGCTCACTACCTTGCCGAGCAGCGCCGCTTTAATGGCACCCTGCATTTGATCTTTCAGCCGGCGGAGGAGCGGTTAAGCGGTGCGCAGGCGATGATCGCGGATGGACTATTCGAGCGTTTCCCCTGCGATGCCCTATTTGCACTGCACAACATGCCGAATCTGGCCGGTATGCAGGGCGAGGTGGGGGATATCGCCATCCGCCCCGGGCCGCTGATGGCCGCCTCCGACGAGCTGGAGATCGTGTTGAGCGGGGTTGGGGGACATGGGGCTTTTCCCCAGCTGTGTATCGACGCCACCCTGGTGGCCAGCCATCTGGTGGTTGCCTTGCAGAGCATCGTGGCACGCAATACCGATCCATTACAGGCGGCCGTGGTGACCGTCGGCAGTCTACAGAGCGGGCAGGCGGCTAATGTGATCAGCGATAAGGCGCTGCTGCGGGTCAGCGTGCGCAGTCTACAGCCCGCGCTGCGCCAGCAGACGCTGCAGCGTATCGAACAGTTGACCCATGCGATCGCCGCCGCGTTCGGTGCCCAGGCGACGATCGTCCAGCTTGGCCGCTGTCCCTGCGTGGTCAATCACCCCGATGCCAGCCATCTGGCCTACCGCAGTGCCTGTGCGCTGTTGGGCGAGCCGCGGGTGCATCAGGATCCCCCGCTGATGATGGGCAGTGAAGACTTCGCGCTGCTGCTGGAGCAGGTACCTTGGGGGGCCTATGTGCTGGTCTATGGCGGCGCGGGCGGGGCCGCGCTGCATCAACCAGAGTTCGATTTTAACGACGCTATTCTGCTGCCCGCCGCCGCCTTCTGGTGCGCGCTGGTGGCGGATTATCTGCGCTAGCCACGCCTCATGGTGGTAAGGGACGCGGTGAAGACTCAGGATGAGGAGAAGAGGATATGGCGCGGGTGATCCGGAGTGGCGAGCGCAAGGTGTTCATCGGCGATAATCGGCTATTGCTGGGCATCGTCTTGAGTATGTTGACCTATTGGCTCTTCGCCCAGTCGTTATACAACGTCGTGCCGGCGGTACAGCACAGCTTGCCCGTCTCCCCCGGTACGCTGAGTCTGGCGATCAGTTTAAGCGGCCTGTTTGCCGGTTGTTTCATCGTGCTATGCGGTGGACTGGCGGATCGTCTTGGGCGGCGTCGCCTGAGCTATATCGGCCTGCTGCTGAGCTTAGTGGGGTGCGGTATCCTGGTGCTGGCGCAAAACGGCGCCCATCTGCTGGTTGCGCGCGCCTTGCAGGGGATCTCTGCCGCCTGCATCATGCCGGCGACCCTGGCGCTCATTAAGGTCTATTACCAGGGAGCGCGCGCGCGTCAGCGCGCCTTAAGCTTCTATGTTATGGGGTCATTCGTCGGTTCGGCGTTGAGTTCATTGCTGGGCGGCGCTATCGCCGCCGTCTTGGGATGGCGCGGGATCTTCCTCGTCTCGGCCATGGTGGCCCTGCTGGCGATGGGATTGATCCGTCACGTGCCGGAGAGCCGTAACGACGGGGAGGCGCCGGCGCTCGATTACGCCGGTGCCGCCTTCCTGACCCTCTCGTTACTGGCGCTCAACTTGACGCTGAGCAAGGGCGGTGAGTGGGGATGGCTGAGTGGCGCGACCCTGCTAGGTGTGCTGCTGACCGGCGGACTCTTGGCGCTCTTCATTACCACCGAGCGGCGTCTAGGCAGTCGCGGCTTCGTGGACTTTTCGTTGTACCGCGATCGGGGTTATCGCGCGGCCTCACTCTCTAACTTCTTCGTCAATTGCAACGTCAGCACGTTGGTGATCGCCAGCCTCTATCTACAGCGAGGGCTAGGCATGACGGCATTGGCGGCGGGGCTGATGACCATCACCTATGCCGCCGCCGCGGTCGCGATGGTTCGGGTGGGGGAGAAGCTGTTGCAGCGCATAGGGGCCCGGCTACCGATGCTGTGGGGGTGTGTGCTGATCGCCGTGGGTACGGTGCTGATGACGATGACGTTCTTACCGAAGAGCAGCTATCTACTGGGACTTGGCATCGGCTATCTGCTGCTGGGGATCGGTATTGGGGCCTATGCTACGCCCTCGACAGAGACCGCCATCGCCCAGGTGGCTAAGGAGAGAGTGGGCGTCGCGGCGGGGCTGTACAAGATGACCAGTGCGTTAGGGGGCGCCTTCGGCATCGCCGTGGCGCTGGCTCTGTTCAGCGCCGCGGGCGCGAGCGATGCCGCCAACCTGGCTTATGCTGGCGCCTTACCGCTGTGGGTCAATGTCGCCTTCAGTCTCCTGGCCGGTGGCGTGGTGCTGTGGCAGCTTCCGCCGTCTGCCGTCTCCTCCTCCTCGTCCTCCGCTTGAGTACGCAGGGGGCGGCGTATCGTGCCGCCCTCATCGTCGCGAGTAACAATTGTATAACCGCCGCGGTCAGCGTAGCCTTAGAGAGAGATAACCCGGCGACGGGGTGAAGCGGAGCCGAGATGAGGAGAACGCAATGCAGCGAGTGGCTATCGTAGGGTTAGGTTGGTTAGGAATGCCGCTGGCGTTATCGCTGATGGCGCGTGGTTATCAGGTGGTGGGCAGCAAGACCACGCCGGATGGGGTTGAGGCGGCGCGGATGAGCGGCGTGGAGTGCTATCCCCTGCGGCTGGCGCCGCAGCTGGAGTGCGACGACGAGGATCTGGCGCAGCTGCTGAGCGTAGATGCCCTGGTGATCACCCTGCCGGCCAGCTGTGGGAACGATGAGGGGATGGGCTACCGTCAGTCGGTGCGTCAGCTGGTCGACAGCGCGCTGGCGTACGGCGTAGCGCGGATCATCTTTTTGAGTTCGACGTCGGTCTACGGCGCCGCGCGCGGCGAGGTCAACGAGGATTCTCCGCTGCAGCCTAACACCCTGGCCGGCCAGGCGCTGACCGATCTGGAGCGCTGGCTGCACGATCTGCCCAATACCTCGGTAGATGTGCTGCGGCTGGCCGGGCTGGTGGGTGAAGGGCGCCATCCGGGACGTTTTCTGGCCGGTAAAACCGATCTGCCGGGCGGTAATGTAGGGGTGAATTTGCTGCACCGGGACGACGCCATCGCTGCGATCATGCTGCTGCTGGCGCAGCCTCAGGGCGGCCACGTTTATAATCTGTGTGCGCCGCAGCATCCGGCTCGCCGGGCCTTTTACCCGCCGCTGGCGCGTGCGCTCGGCCTGACGCCGCCGGCGTTTCGCAGCGATGACGATGCGACAGCGGGTAAAGCGATAGACGGAACCCGTATCAGCCATGAGCTGGGCTTCGTTTACCGCTATTCCGATCCCACGATCATGCCCTTTGATTAGCCGGCGGGGCGTCGACATGCGGCGCCCACGATGATCACATTTTATCGCTGGTGTTTTTTTGTATCGGCAGGTAAAAAAGAGGGGATGAAACGGCGGTGGTAACGGGGAGTAATCGGTATAAATCGAGTGTTGGTATGAATGGTATCACAAACCGACTATTTCTATTGAATGTCGATTATTTTATTTACTATTCAGCCGGTTGAATTACGTTACGATCAGCTATCCGTAGAAAAGCGCGCCGCACAGGGCGGCGCGCCGTGCCTCATCAGGCCAGAGATCCCCACATATCGTATTCGTCGGCATTTTCAATGGTTACGCTGACGATATCGCCCGGTTTGACCCCTCGCTCCCCGTTCAGGTATACCACACCGTCGATCTCCGGCGCATCGGCCATGCTGCGGCCAATGGCGCCTTCCTCGTCAACCTCATCGATGATCACCGGCAGCGTCAGCCCCACTTTCTCCTGCAGACGCTCGGCGGAGATCTGCTGCTGCAGCTGCATAAAGCGATCGAAACGCGCCAGCTTGATCTCGTCAGGGATCTGGTCGGGCAGTTCGTTGGCGGCGGCGCCTTCAACCGGACTGTATTGGAAGCAGCCAACGCGATCCAGGCGTGCCTCGCGCAGGAAGTCCAGCAGCATCTGGAAATCCTCCTCCGTCTCGCCGGGGAAGCCGACGATAAAGGTCGAACGCAGGGTCAGCTGCGGGCAGATCTCGCGCCAGCGCTTGATCCGCTCCAGCGTACGCTCAACGGCGCCGGGGCGCTTCATCAGCTTCAGAATGCGCGGACTGGCGTGCTGCAGCGGGATATCCAGATAGGGCAGCAGCTTACCCTGCGCCATCAGCGGGATAACGTCATCCACGTGCGGATAGGGGTAAACATAGTGCAGGCGGATCCAGATCCCCAGCGTCGCCAGCTGTTCACACAGGCTGAGCATGCTGGTTTTGACCGGCTGACCGTTCCAAAAGCCGGTGCGGTGCTGGATATCCGCGCCGTAGGCGGAGGTATCCTGCGAGATGACCAGCAGCTCACGGACGCCGGAGTCGGCCAGACGCTTGGCTTCGTCCAGCACCGAGCCGATTGGTCGGCTTTCCAGCTCGCCGCGCAGGGAAGGGATAATGCAGAACGCACAGCGGTGGTTACAGCCCTCCGAGATTTTCAGGTAGGCGAAATGCTTGGGCGTTAGCTTGACGCCCTGCTCCGGCACCAGGCTGGTGAAAGGGTTGTGCTGCGGCTTGGCCACGTATTTGTGCACGTGGTGTAGCACCTGCTCATAGCTGTGCGGCCCGGAGATCTCCAGCACCTTGGGGTGGACTTCCCGGATCTGGTTCTCTTTGGCGCCCAGGCAGCCAGTCACGATGACCTTCCCGTTTTCATGCAGCGCTTCGCCGATGGCCTCCAGAGACTCCTGTACCGCGCTGTCGATAAAGCCGCAGGTGTTAACGATCACCAGATCGGCGTCTTCATAGGTAGGCACCACCAGGTAGCCTTCGGTGCGCAGCTCGGTCAGGATGCGCTCGGAGTCGACCAGGTTTTTCGGGCAGCCGAGGGAGACGAAACCGATTGTCGGTTGGCGGGATTGATTGCTCATAGCGTAAAAATTCATCGTGTCTGGTTATGATAGGGCAGGGATTTTACAGCGCTCTGCGCTGAAATTGTACCGCTATTTATTCGGGGGGCGTCGAGCGCTTTTCCTGCTTCAGCGTGCGTTTCCGCGGGACGCGGCGCGCTGTAGCCGAGCGCCGTCTCTCCCACGCAGATAACGTCTAGGAGAGCTAACCTTTCACTTTTTTTAAAAATATCCGCCTAATTAGTCTATGGTATATTTTGATCACTGATTTTTTGCTATCAAGGCTTTTCCTTTTTTGCTTTTGTGCATCGCTCTTGAGCCGTCGCTCCTTTTCTATCGTTGACGTCTGTTTGTCCACGTCATGGGAGAGGATGAGATCAGTATTAAGGGAGTAAGTACGAACAAAGCGCGAGAAGTAGAAATAGCGCCAGGCATCGGCCTCTACCCTGACAGGGGCGTTGAGGGTAAGCAGAGTGCGCGCCGCCTTATTGGTTATCACATAGCCATGCGTCAGCGTTGGGGCATTGGATTCATAAAAAATATAGTCATCAGACAACGCTATCATTTTATTTTTATAAATAAATTTAGTTTTATATAGCAATAGTGCGATATTATCTTCTTTACTTATCCTCTTTTCTATCAACGCAATCACATGGACTGTATCGTTGTGCAGGATAGCATCATCTTCAAGAATGAGTGCAAAAGGGAGTTGCTCCGCGATGATCCGTCGATAGAGGGCGTTATGACTGAGTGCACAGCCCATCTCGCCACGGCTTAAGTAGTAACGTGCATCGGTGTTGATAAGGCTATCCAGATCGCTATCGGTTAAATTTATGCCGCATACGGCGTCAATTATTTCAAATTTAATCTTGAGTCGTTTGCATTGCTGAATGATTTCATTCTTTTTTTGAATATCACTCTTTAAATTTATAATAAATACCCGCATACTAACCCCTGTCAAATGTTTTTATAGCGCTGGAATGTCTCTATGTTTAAACGTTGGCTTTGTATTTACTGCTACCATAATGACGACTATTGACTTTTTTATTTTAAAAAATCTAATATATTATTTTTAATCACATTAAATGCTAATGTAAGTAGTATATAGCCGTGATAATCGCAGCTGAAATGGATGCATGGTTTTTAACTAGAGGGAGGCGATGTGTCTTGAAGACGCGGCAGAGGTATCCCTCTCCTGCGCTTTCTCTAGGGGGCTCTGGCTTAGCGCTATTGCCGCGTAAAAATGCAATAAGGACTCGATAGCTATTTTGGGAGATACCGCGGCTAATGCAGGGTAACCTTGAGAGGAGGCGCGGCAGCCCGCGATATTCTGGAGCGTTATCCGTCATCGGGTTTATCTGGCGCGTTGGCGAGGCCAATTTTAAGAGCGCGCAGGTAATCGGCTGACTCAGGACAACAGCGAGCACCCTGTGCATTTATCTGAGCGCTCGCTGACGACTGAAAAAGTGAACAGCCTAACGGGATGGCTACGCTAAACGGTGGCGCTTATAGAATGTTATTATTCTGCCTCATTTTTTTTAGAAATGGTCGCCGGCAGATCTTGTGATAAAATTTCACCAACGAATTTTTTCGGTCAATACGTTCCCTTAACCTGATCTGTATTGGCGTACGAGACAGTCGCTCCTTCTCTATTGTCGAGTTTTCTTTGGACTGATCTCTTGAGTCAACTAAATTAATATTCAGTGAGTATGGCCGAATGTTTTTTTCGTAATAAAAATTACGCCAGGCATCCGCTTCGAAGCGAACCGGGGTATTGATTGCTGTAATGAGGCGTGCGGTTTTGTTGGTAACCACATAGCCATGGGTACATGTTGGAATATTAGATTCATAAAGGCTATATTTTTTAGATAGCTTTATTTTTTTGTTTCTGTATACGCAGCTCGTTTTATATAGCAGGTATGCATGGCTGTTTTCTTTATCTATAATGTTTTCGATGGCGTGAATAACCTCATTAAGATCATCATGTAAAATGGCATCATCTTCGAGAATTAACGCGTATGGTAGGTCTTCTGTTATTATTTTTTGATATATCCGCAGGTGGCTAAGGGAACAACCTATCTCACCTTTGGTTAAATATATTTGAGCGTCTTTGTCAATTAAACGATCGATCTCTGCTGCGTTGAGATCGATGCCGGAGACCGCCTCGACAATCTCATGGCTAATGTTTAATCTGTTGCACTCACTTATTATTTCGTGCTTCTTCTGAAGATCTCTTTTTAAATTTATAATAAATACTTTCATCGGGTGTTGTGTCTTTCAAATTTAATACCACATGATACATTTTGTATCAAATTAAATCCAGGGTTTTATCATACGATTGATTTTTACTCACCGAGAGGCGTGTGTTTGTTCGATAGGGAGCCGGGTCTTGGCCCGCTACCCGCATGTGATCCATTCATAATTAGGAATAAGCGACCTCTGATCCCGACCCCGAATATGCTCCAGTCGTAATCAGGAATAACTCGCCTCATTCTGGCTGTATATTCTGGCAAGCGGCAGATTTTTCAGCAAATTCGGCGGGATCATCCTGCCCTGTGCAGAATGGGGACGCTTCTGGTTATCGTGTATGCCAGGCCTCGATTTTGCACCGAGCCTCCTCCAGGGAGATGAACTCGTTCTCATTCAGGTAGTTCTGTCAATCTACTGACCTACTGACCTACTGACCTACTGACCTACTGACCTACTGACCTACTGACCTACTGACCTACTGACCTACCTGTCGCTTAAGGTGTCCACCGCTGCGTTGTCCGTCGCCGTTCTCGGGCGTGAGAAGTCGATCCTAATCCCGCTTTCATACACCCGCCTATCCAGTATTTTCTCTGTAAATTCAGAGCCACTATCGGTTTTCAGCAACTGCGGTCAAAGACGCCTGAACGCTATGCTGCTCAGCATCTCAGCATCTCAGCATCTCAGCATCTCAGCATCTCAGCATCTCAGCATCTCAGCATCTCAGCATCTCAGCATCCCAGCATCCCAGCATCCCAGCATCCCAGTATTCCAGCATCCCAGTATTCCAGCATCCCAGTATTCCAGTATTCCAGTATTCCAGTATTCCAGTATTCCAGCTATTTCTGTCGAACGCAGATTCTGTCTCGCGCATATTTTCAGGCATTCGCGGGTGTAACGGTCGATAGCCGTCAGCCGGCGCAGTCGCCCTCCGTCAAACAACGCATCAGAGACAAAATTCATGCCCCAGACGTAAGTTTGGAGGCCGGCCCTTAGGCCGCAGCGTGCCGCCGCTGGGCAGATTTATTGCGGCGTGGCTGCTTGAGAGCCCCTGCTCACCGTCGGGGCGGTAGATGTGCGCGCTACCCTTCACGCCGGAGCATCACGTGTACCCGGCGATATCCGTAGTGAATTCGCACTTCGCTGATCTCCCGAATACACGGGTGCAGTGCGCTGTCATCGGCAGCAACGAAAAGATACCTGAACGAACGGCGATTAACCCGCAGTGCAAAACAGACCGCTCTTTCGCTAGCGCCATAACGGGCCTATAAATCCCGGCTTCATTCGCGCAACGGTGCCAGCGTCAGCGCTTTTTTGCCAATACGTCCTGCAGCATCGCCTTGTCGCGGCTGAGATCGGCAACTAGCCTCTTCAGCCGCAGATTTTCCGCTTTCAACTGCCGCATCTGTCTGAGTTCAGAAGGGGAAATTCCATCGTATTTCTTTCGCCATGTGTAAAAAGTGGCGTCGGAGATATCCAGCTTGCGGCAGACACCCGGCGTGGACGAACCCAGCTCAGCCTGCTTCCTGCTTCAGGGCAAAGATAATCTGCTCTTCGGTGAATCGTGGCTTTTTCATTGGCACCACCTCCGTTCAGGGGAGCGTTTATCATGCCGGCATTCTGTTTCTGAACGGAACAGGATTTTGGGGCAGGGTAACCAACATGATGGCCGTTCACTACTTTATTAAAATGACACTGATATAATATGGCATGACTGCGCCTTTTGCTGTTTGTCATGATTCTTTGAATTTATCAATTAATGCCTCCCTGATATAACGATGAAACGTATCGTTATCCATTAACTCATGCCAGTATAACTTGCTTTGCAGGGATATATCACTATTGGTTATCTCTACGCTAAGAAGGTTAAATTTTGTTATAATGGTATCGCTTAGGTAGGCAAAACTGTCGCTTGTTTCTAAAATATCTACGATAGCCCGAATAGACTGAGTGCAGAAGGTTGATGATGATAACCCTGGTATCTTTCCAAACTTATCATTGTATGCGATAGATAGGGCTGCCGGACGTTCTATTAGCTCGATATACTTGAATTGACCTAACGCCTCACCGGTTGTATGTACACCTGCAAGAGGATGGCCTTTTCTCACTGCAAAGGAGAAGGTATGCTGGCGCATATCTAACGATTTTATGCTATTAGGCGTATCACTGAGATGCCCAATGAAAAAATCTATTTTTCCAGAGAGGAGATCCTGCATCAAGTTAGCGTTTCTTGACATTATTTTAAATGATACATCATCACTTATGTTGAGGTCTTGCTTGATTTTGTTTAGTAATTCAATAAGTTCTGCGACATAGACATCTGAGTTAATGCAGATGGTATATATGTTTTTGCTAGGTCTAATGTCATCAGAATAAATGTCAATAATGTTATAAATATTTTCTATGTGAGTAATTACGCCTTCCAGTTTTGGCAATAACTCATCGCCAAACGAAGTTAACACCATACTGTTTTTGCTTCTCACCAGAAGCTGATCGTTAAAAATCTCTCTCAGCCGAGAGAGTTTCTGGCTTACAGCAGATTGGCTAATGCAGAGCTCATCAGCAACGCTTTGCACGCGCTTTAGCTTTAGCAATAAATATAGAGTTATCAGTAGGTTGCTGTCATACTTTATCGCTTTTGGAAATGTATTTCTAAACATATAGTCATGTGCTCTGGTGGCGAGAGAGTAAGATCACTTGTAAGTGATTGATATTTTTTGATCGTGATAAAAATTATTATGGCACTATAAAGACATACATCCGCAAAATAGATGTAATTGTATTATACATGAAAATATTATTTTTTCATTGTCAATATAAAAATAAATTATTTTTTAGAAGCGTTTTTTCAGGTGATTCTCATTCTATACGCTATCAATGAGGTGATCGTATGCATCGTGACGCTTTCAAAGCGTAGCTTTGTTTACATTAAGTTACATTAATTTTCATTATGTTACACGCGTATTGGTGTATTAAATATCTATTATTTTGCATGTATATAACAAATAGTTATAATGGGATTGCCATGATCTGCTTGGCTGAGGAGTAATCTCCTTCTTCCAAGATTTTTCTCGTAGGAGAAGGAAATTGTTTGAGTGACAATGTGCTTGAATAATAATGTGGATATAATTAAGAGAGATATAAGTTACGTCATCGAATATACAAACTATATATAACCACGATTGTAAATCAAGGTTTGCTCTCATATCGAGATGCGTTGACGCTATAATTGTCAAAAAATAGATAGAAATGGTCGTGCTATCAGTATGTTTCTTCGTGTTGATTATGGGGGCGTGAGATCTTAACTGGTTGTTTTGTTGATGGCGAGCAATGCCGAAATGAGGTGATTATAATTAGATAAGAGAATGGATCTCTCTTGCTTATTTTTTATTCCAATCATATGAATAATCTTATTTTGGCATCGGTATATCGCATTCTTTGATTTACGGCATATAATAGACACCTCTTTTACGCTAGTACCATTGGCCATCATTCTTAACATGGCAATATTATCTTCTGATATCTTTATTTTCTTCTCAAGTGTGTAGTTATCAATTTTTTCATCCATCTCAAATATTAGTGATATTGCTTGTTTTATTTCTTCCAGTGTACTGGATAGTGGGATTGATGATGTCATATTAAATTTAGAGAAAACACCATCCAGTAATGATGTGATGATGAGCTGCTTGCAAATGGATTTTTCACTGATTGATTTTATTGCATTTAATAATGAAATGGATAAATCCTCGTTGCCAACGGCATATATGATCCCTATGTAGTTAACAATTTTACTTTCTATATCGCCTATGTTTTCTATATCAATATGTTCAATGCTCATCGTAGATATTGAGCGAATCAGCTCAGTAATAGATAAATCTAATAGTTGGTTTTTGCAAAAAAAAGCAATTTTTTTATCGCTAGTGAATGAACTTATATTCATAACGTGCTCCATTTGACTTGACCGTACATTTGCCATTCTACAAATGATTTATTCATTTAGTAATGATTAATTATCGATGTTTTGATGTTTTTCAGTTGAGGTCGTTTATATACTATTGTTTAAGGACTATAGATAAGTATTAAATATGTTAATATTTAATTTATTTTACTGTCAAATGAATTTATGACGACCGTGGATTATTTTTCTTAATGTCTTAGATTAGCTGATGTAATGTGGCGTGGCATTAACTCTATTTTATATAATTAACGGTGAAGATTACTCGCTAACGTTATCTGTCTGTAGGTGATTTTATTGTCTTTGCGGCTTTGGGTTTATTTTGTAATTAACTGTTTTAATTGATTTTTTTGTCTACATTATTAATTCTTATTCCATGCTTTAATTTATTTGATTTGTCTCCTGGTTTGATGACTGGATATTATTAATTGACAGCGTGTAACTAGGCCGATAAGCAGCTGCTGCGCTGCAGCTACGCTTTCGCTCTAGGTCAGGAACTTTGGTTAATCCAGCTCAGATCAAGTTAAGCCTTGAATATGGTTAATCCTGCTCAGGTCAGGTTAAGCCTTGAATCTTGAGCTAAGTAATCAGTCAAGCTTGCTTATCTTTGATTTTACCTGGTATTTGTTTTTGATGCACTGTGAATTTTTGAGATGTATCTATCCCAATGGATGACTATTTTTTTAATTTTGTTTTTCAGGGATAACACTAGGTGGATAAACGATAACCTATTTTAGTTTATCCTATTGGTACAACTAATCTATACATAATGTATATCTAAGGATATTTTGCAATGAAATTGAACAAGCTTGTTGTTATGCTGGGGCTGGTTGCTGCTACGACTAGTGGTGCTGCATTTGCCGCAACCGAGGGATCAGGCACTGTGACTTTTAAAGGTGCAATTATCGATGCACCGTGTTCCATTACGCCTGATACCACTGATCAAACCGTCAATCTGGGACAGGTCTCCAGTAATGCGTTGCTGGGGGGGGTACATCTTCTCCGCAGCAGTTTAATATTAAACTGGAGGGATGTGACGTTTCAGCGTTGGCTAAGAAAACCGTGACTACCGCATTTAATGGTGTCGCAGATGGTGATAATTTGAGTCTGCAAGGCGGGACAGCAGCTGGTGCCGCTATCGTTATCGTGGACTCTACCGGTGCCCCGATCAAAATTAACGATGCTATTGGCGGTGCACCTGAATCCATTGTGGATGGTAGCAATACCCTACATTTCTCTGCCTACCTGAAAGGTGATACTGGTTCTAGTGCGATTCAGACCGGTGATTTTGCCTCTGTTGCAAGCTTCGTTTTGGCTTACCAGTAAGGCTCTGCGCATGTCTGGCCGGGTATTTTACCTGGCCATTTCAACACAAGGCTTGAGTGGGGGTGGCATGCGTTATTGCGGTTTTACTATAGTGGTACTTTACCTGCTGGCGTTACCTGCAATATCTAGGGCAAGTGACTTAGGTACGGGTTATGTCAGGATGCAAGGTTCCATTATTGATACACCTTGTTCCATTGCCGTGGAGAGCCGTGATCAGATCATTAATATGTCTGTGGTCCCCGTTGCACAAATTATGCGTGATAGCTATGGTCCGACGCGATCGTTTCGTATTCGGCTAGAGCACTGTGATTTAGCCAGAGATAATCCTAACCAGCCAGATTGGAATACGTTTCGGGTGACATTTGATGGTGCTGCGACACACCATGATCTCTTCGCAGTAAGTGGGGAAGGTCGAGGGGTGGGACTGCAAATCGCCGATGAGGCTGATAATTTAGCTATTCCCGGAGTGAAAATGCCTGCAGGTAATCTTCATCCTGGTAGTAATATGCTGTATTACACGATGCGTTTGGTGACTAACCACAAGAAGTTGCAGGCGGGAGCGTACCGGACATCTATTCGTTTTAAATTGGATTATTACTGATGCAAGGGCATGAGGTTCGTCGTTTTGTTATTCGCCCGTTGTCAGTGGTAGTATCGCTGGCGATATTTGGGCAGTCAGTATTAGCTGCACAAAGCGTGGAGTTTAATACCGACGTCTTGGATGTTAAGGATCGGAGCAGCATCGATTTAAGCGAGTTTTCCCAGGCCGGATATATTATGCCTGGGGAGTATAACATGGTGGTCTATATTAATAAAAATGCGCTACCAGAGCAGACCGTAAAATTCCTTGCTCCAGATAATAATCCTAAAGGCAGTGAACCGTGTATCACTCCCGATATGGTCGAGCGTCTGGGGCTGAAAACGAGTGCATTACGTGATGTAAGTTATTGGCATCAGGGGCAGTGTCTGAATTTTGATTCCCTTAAAGGGATGTCGGCTCAAGGTGAGCTGGCCAGTGCTTCTCTATATTTGAACATACCTCAAGCTTATCTTGAATATACTGCGAAAGATTGGGACCCACCAGCGACTTGGGATGATGGTGTAGCAGGATTATTATTTGACTATAATTTCAATACTCAACTTACTCGATCTCATCGGGGCGATGGTACTCAGTCAGTAAGCGGTAACGGAACGACGGGGTTTAATCTTGGGGCGTGGCGTTTTCGTGCTGATTGGCAAGGGAATTATAATCATAACTCAGAACCAGGCAATAGTAATAACAGCGAGCGTAGCTGGGATTGGACGCGTTACTATGCCTATCGTGCCATTACCGCTCTGCGGGCTAAGTTAACGCTAGGCGAAAGTTATTTAAACTCCAGTATATTTGATAGCTTTCGCTATTTGGGTGCTAGCCTGGAGACCGATGACAACATGCTGCCACCCAATCTACGCGGCTATGCGCCAGAGGTGACAGGCGTGGCGAATACCAATGCTAAGGTAACCATTAGCCAACAGGGACGTGTACTGTATGAGACTACGGTAGCTGCCGGTCCGTTCCGGATTCAGGATCTCAACTCGGCAACAACCGGTACGCTGGATGTTAAAATTACTGAAGAGGATGGTTCGGTGCGTACCTACCAGGTGAATACGGCTAATATTCCTTACCTGACGCGTCCCGGGCTAGTACGCTATAAGTTGGCCTTGGGAAGGCCCTTAGATTATCAGCACAACCAACAAGGGCCAGGGTTTGTCACCGGGGAATTTTCTTGGGGTATCAATAACGGGTGGTCGTTATACGGTGGCTCCGTATTAGCGGGTAGTGATTATAATGCGCTAGCGCTCGGCATTGGGCGAGACCTGATGGCTTTTGGCGCATTATCGTTTGATATCACTCAATCCACTGCCGAACTACCGCAGCAAGGGGTGAAGAGCGGGGGATCGTATCGCCTGAGTTATTCTAAGCGCTTTGATCAATATGATAGCCAGGTAACTTTCGCTGGGTATCGCTTTAGTCAACGTGACTTTATGAGCATGTCTCAGTATCTCGATGCGCGTTATCTTGGCCAGAGTGATGGTATGGGACGTGAACTATACACTATTACCTTAAATAAACAATTTAGTGAATTGAATCTTTCGACCAACTTGAACTATAGCCATCAAACCTATTGGGATCGCCCATCAGAGGATAGTTATACCTTGTCGCTGGCTCGTTATTTTGATCTCGGCCGAATTAAAAACATTAGTTTGTCATTATCAGCTTACCGTAGTGCATATAACAATACGAATGATGATGGGATGTATGTGAGCCTGAGTGTTCCGTGGGGAACCCATGGTACTTTAACGTATGATAGCCAGCATTCTAGCAGCGGTAATACGAATATGGTTGGTTATTCAGGCATCATCAATGCCAACAATAACTATAACATTCGTGCCGGTGTGGGTAACCAAGGTCGCGCGGCTGCATCGGGTTACTTTGTCCATGATGGCGACTTGGCGCAGGTTACGGCCAATGCTAGCTACCAAGATGGGCAGTACAGCTCTCTGGGAGTGAGCCTGCAGGGAGGGATGACTGCGACGATGCAAGGGGCGGCGCTACACCGGATCAATGTAATGGGAGGGACCCGGATGATGGTGGATACTGATGGTGTGGCAGGCGTGCCGATCTATGGTTACGGCGGGATCACTGATACTAATATGTTTGGTAAGGCCGTCGTCGGTGATGTGAACAGCTATTACCATAATGCAGTCAAGGTGGATGTTGATCACTTGGCCGATAACGTTGAGGCAACGCGCTCGGTGGTAGAAGGGACACTGACGGAGGGCGCTATTGGCTATCGCCGCTTTGGTATCATCGCAGGGGAGAAATCAATGGCGGTCATCACGTTGGCCGATGGGAGTACGCCACCCTTTGGCGCTATTGTTAGTAATCAGAACCAAGAGCAATTAGGTATTGTGAATGACGAGGGCCGAATATGGTTAACGGGTATTCAGGTCGGTGAGATAATGAATGTTCGCTGGGATGGTGCAGAACGTTGTCGTTTGACTATACCGAAGTCACTGCCGTCACCAGGGGGCATGTTGCTATTACCATGTCAGCCGCTTAATGGACATTAATTGATAGCTAAGAAATAACCATATTGCGATGTTTTGCCACGGTTGGGGACAGGGGTTCTTGCGATGATAGTAGACAGTGAGCAGTGATAGATAAGCTTTTCTGTGTTGCAGGAATAGACCATCGAGATTACGCGACATAGCAATCTTTACGATTATTGATGAGATAGTGAGAAGGTATGAAGAAAAATATTTTTCTGGCGGCACTGGCCGTCGTGATTGGCGCTGCTGTGGGAGCTCAGCAGGCAATGGCTGCGATAGCACTGGATCGCACTCGGGTTATTTTTGATGGAGCCAATCGCTCTGTGAGTCTAAATATAAGCAATGAGAACAAAGAACTGCCTTATTTGGCTCAAGGCTGGATTGAAGATATTAATGGAAAGAAGATTGAATCACCATTGATCGTGTTGCCACCATTGCAACGTGTAGAGCCGGGAGCGAAGAGTCAGGTAAAAATTCAGGCGATACCTGCAATAGGGCAATTACCACAGGATCGCGAATCGTTATATTATTTTAACCTGCGAGAGATTCCGCCGAAGAGTAATAAACCGAATACGTTACAAGTTGCACTACAGACAAGAATTAAGCTGTTTTATCGTCCGAAAGCATTGATGGCGACAGCGGACTCCTATGCCAATCCATGGCAGATGAAGGTAACGTTGACTCGTATGGCAGATAAGTACCAGATCAATAACCCGACACCATACTATGTGACGATCGCGGGGGCATCCAGCAGTCTGAAGGGTAAGGATGTCAACGGGTTCTCCCCCTTCATGATCGATCCCAAAGGTAGTGCCAGTATCCCGGGCAGCGCTGCCGCATTGGGCAGTTCACCGGTGCTGACGTATATCAACGATTTTGGCGGGCGTCCGAAGTTGGAATTCCAGTGCGCCGGTAGCAGTTGCACGGTGAAGGCCAATCACCCTGGCTGAATCGTGGCGAGTGAAAGCATGGTGGGTCACATACGACATAACAGACATTATGGCGAATGTACCCGGTAACGGGCAGTGGAATGTGATGACGAGAGTGGCGAGAGAAGCAATGCATGATTCTCAGGATAATACGTCAAAGGGTAGGAGAATATGATGGCTCAGGGCGTTCAACGTTATTGCCAAGGTGTATTACTGGGTAGTTTGTTATTCGTGTCACTGAGTGCTCTATCGGCAATGTTAGATAAAACGTCGGATAATTGGAATGTCGATGGCTCGCATGGGATGTTGCATGTCAGCGGCGTGCTGACGGAGGGCGCTTGCCGTTTGGATATGCAGTCGGCCTATCAGCAAATTTCTCTGGGGACGGTGCCGGCCGGGCAGCTGCATTATCCCGGTAACCAAGGGGCCCCTGTGGCGGTGCAGCTCTCGCTACGCGATTGCTTGCATAGCGGAGGACATCAAGATGATCTGCGCAGTGGTAACCGTACTAGCGATCGCCTACAACCGGTCGTCTCGGTAACCTTTAAAGGTGCAGCGGATGCCGATAATCCTGACTTGTTACAAGTTCAGGGAACATCGGGGCTGGCATTACGTCTCCAGGATAGTAATCGGCGCGATGTCCGCCTGGGAGATCGCGGTACGCCGCAGTATTTAATGCCAAACAATAGCCAATTGACCTACTACATCATGCCAGAGCGGACCTCTGCGCCATTGGTCACAGGCGCTTGGCGCTCCGTGGTGAACTTTGGGCTGAATTATGATTAAGAACGGGACGATGGTTAAACAGGCTATGGCGGCGGTTGGGCATGGGTGGGGGATGGGCTGGGTGCTGGCGGTATGCGCTGGTATCGCGTTAGCAATGTTCCCGCTGTACTCGCTAGCGAGTAATCCTACTAATATTGCTATCAATATTAATGGTACGGTTACAGCCAATGCCCATTGTTCGTTTGGTAGTGATGACCCGATTGTCGTAGATTTTGGTGATGTATATGTTTCAGATCTAGCCGCAGGAGGCTATCGCAAAGAGGTACCCTATACATTGACTTGTAAAGGAGAGCAAAAACCTGATGGCAGATTAGTTGAAATGCGCTTTGTCGGTACCCGTGCTTCTTTCGATGACACCGCGTTGGCAACAAATGTGCGTGGCTTAGGAATTAAGATCATGCTGGATGGCACTACGTTAAGTCCGGGCAGTTGGATAGCGATTGATCCTAACCGGCCTCCGAAGATTGAAGCTCTGGTGATGAAAGGCGCAAATGTGACGTTTTATAATGGGCAGAAGTTTACGGCATCGATAACATTGACTGTAGATTATGTTTGAAATATCCATGGTGAAGTCGAGAGGTAACTCGTGGGTAGAAGGTTATGATATCAGTAATTTTTTAGCGTAGATTATCATTGAGAATAACTATGATAAATGACAATTGGCAACATATAATCTCTGTATCGTATGATAGCGTCTTCCAATGGAAAAAAAATATAGCTAAGAGCGTACGCTATCTATCGATGTTCTTAATGTTTTTACTGATTTTTTTGCGGCAATTTCATCTTCACAGGCTGATATTACAGGTGATAAGGTCTCTATCACCTTTACGGGTACCTTACTGCGTAAGCCTTGCCATATTAATAATGACGAACCGATAAATATTCATTTTGGAAATGTCGGGGTGAATAAAGTTGATGGTGTCAACTATATCCAGACCATTCCGTATACAGTGACGTGTGATGATCAATATAATGAAGATGAAAACCGAGGCCAGCCGATGTTGATGTTTGTCAACGGTTCTGTTACAGGTTATGATCCCGCGGCGCTGAATACATCGGTGGCGGGGTTGGGGATACATATAATTCAGGATGGTCACCCGATGGAGATCAATAAAGGATTACGCTATGAGCAAGTACATAATCCGGTGTTGCAGGCTGTTCCCGTTAAGCAACCGGGTGTGATCTTGTCCGGGGGGGCATTTTCGGCCACTGCGACTTTATTGGTTGTATTTGAATAGAGAGGCAAATAATGCGCTATCCGGCTATCGTCTCCTATCCATCATGGATACTACATGGCGGCATGAAGAGCATTGTACTAATTGTGTTGCTGTCGATCGGGCAAGTGGTTTGGGCCACCGGTGACAATAACCTTAATTTCGACGGTATTCTAGTCACTGAACCTTGTACTCTCGATCCTGACACCACAGATATTACATTAGACTTTGGTACGGTGGTAGATAAGTATTTATATACTAATATGCGTACCGCGAGCAAGGTATTCAATATTCGGCTATTAGATTGTGATGTTACATTGGGGCAATCGGTACGTGTCACCTTCGGCGGTATGCCCAATAAGGAATTGCCAACACTATTAGCATTGAGCAGCGGACCTGCCAGCGGTATTGCTATCGGTATGGAGAAGTCTGATGGCTCGGCCTTACCATTAAACAAATCAACACCATCCTATACGCTTATGAGCGGTGATAACATATTGACATTTAAAGGATATGTACAGGGTGAGCCCACGGCATTACTCAAACATAGTATTATTCTTGGTAATTTTACGGCGGTGGCCACTTTTACTCTTGAGTATTTATAGTTGATATCCCTATATGGCCCATTTCGTTATCAAGACGCTTCCTTCGTGTGCTATTGGCGGTTGATGTAACGGATAGACTTGCTAACAAAATTTAGCACTATGATAGCCAGGTGATAATCTTTACCCTTCTACCATCAATGATGGGCGTATGTGGGTAATGACAGATTTGCCAATAATCCGATAGGGTGAGTGAGGTTATCTATTAGCCCTTAAGCTTGGGGAGAGCATAAATGAAAGTGATATTGTGGGGGATCGGTGTATGGTTGTGTATAGTATCCAACTATGCTATCAGCAATGCCAAGAAGGTATTGGTACCTAAGAGCATAACCTCAGTAAATGGATCTATTTTTAGTTTCTCAGTAGATAAAACAAAAAAAGCATATTATCTTAACAGCCCAACGACATTTAAAACCATTGATGGCTATCAGGTTGGATATATTCCAGATACAGTCACAAAAATTAGGCTGTCGGTAGTGACGGGGCCAGGCGATGGGTTGCACCGTTGTCCCGATGCGCCATTGGGTACTCTTGGCGACGGCCGCTGTTCTGCAACGGATAGTCAAGGATATTGGCATCACTATGGCGCATATGTTGATGTTAAGGATCTTAAGGATGGCGCGCCTATGGAGCTGCCAACTCCAACTGTCTCTAAGCAAGAGGGAGAGTTGTGGTGTGCTGTTTTTGAAACAGATGGTGGTGTTGTTCTTCGTGGTGATTACAACGATTCCTCATCGCCGAGTGGACTCTCCGGGTATTGCCATAGTGGGAAGATAATTCCACCAACGCCACCGAGTCCTACCTGCTCTGTAACCTCGGCTAACCCGATGAATGTGGACTTGGGGCAGATTGAACGGAGTGATATCCAGACTAGCGGTGGTGCACAAAAAATTGTTCCCTTAACCGTTACCTGTGACTCAACGGATCCAATGCCTCTGAGCGTAAAGACTATAATAAATATGCCAACATCGTGGTCTGATACTCAGCTATTAACATCTAATAAGGATTTAGGCGTTACGGTTACGGCTGATGGTGTTCCATTAAAAAATGGGACTACCTTCCAGATGAATGTGACCGGTTCGGCGACCTCTAATCTTGGTTTTACACTTAACCGTAATCCAGCGACGTCGGCTGAGTCGATCGCGACTGGGGGGTATACGGCTTCAATGGCGTTGGTAATTAATTTGCCATAATATATTTTATTTACATTAAAGGGTTTTTAGAATTCATTACAGATGAATCTATTCAAGATAGATCACTGAATTGGTCAATATGCTGTCTCACTCTCTTTTGGGGCAGGCTTATTAAGCTATAGTATGATTCGTTTTTAGGATCTAATGCATGAGTAATTGTAATGTATATGGTGGCCCCCTCCGTGGCACCGGATTCGTCTCGTTCGCGGCCGTGATGGCGATGTGTTTCTTGGGGGACATCCAGCGTTGGCGGCGAAGAGCAAAACTGACGACTTTACCCCAGAGCAGGTCGCGGCCATCGGCAAGATTGCCGGGGAGTATGTCGCCAGCCACCCACAGGTTTTGCTGGCCGCCAACCAACGGCTACAGGATGAGCGCCGCCAGGCGCAGCGACGCGTCATGGTACAGGCGGCGTTAGGGCATCAGAAGGCGTTGCTACGCAATGCGGATACCCCGGCGCTGGGGCCGCAAACGGCGAAGGTGGCGGTGATTGAGTTCTTCGATTACCAGTGTATCTACTGCGCCAAGATGGCTCCGCTGGTTGATGATGTGGTCACCGCCAATCCCAGCGTACGCTTTATTTTTAAGGCATTTCCCATCTTTGCCTCGCGTTGGCCAGCCTCACAGGCGGCGGCGGCGGCGGGGCAGGCTGTGTGGGCCAGTAAAGGTGCCGAGGGATATCGTGCCTATCATAATGGCCTGTTTGCGACCGGGAAAAACGAGGGGAACCTGGCGACGGCGGATATTGATCAGCTGCTGGCGGTGCAGGGGATTGTCCTTGATGCGCAGGGGCACCGCACGCCTGATACTTACCTGGCGCAGATCGCGGCCAATATACAATTGGGACAAGCGTTGGGGCTGAGCGGGACGCCGGCCTTCGTGGTGATGCCGCAGGAGGGAGCGAATGTAGACAATACCCTGGTGTTGCCAGGAGCCGTGAGTGCTAGCCAGCTCCAGGCGGCCATCGAACTGGCCGGCGGAAAAGCCAAGTAGCCTTGCCGTATATGGGCGTCCTGCGCCTCCTAATTCATACAGATTAATGCTGTATTCATCTTCATCATTTTTTAGTGCGCCATGAACCTATAACCATAGCGTTTGGCCAGTGTGTGCGTCGTTATGTCGGGAGAAACTGACAGTATGACAAGGGAAGGTGGCTGGCATGGGCCTGAGCAGAAGAAAAAGGGAGAAAGCGAGAACGGCCGGCGTAGCCGCTTTGGCGCGGCGACGGGCTGTAGCCTGATCCTGCTGTGCTATCTGCTGTTGGTGATGCATCTCTATTGGCCGAACAGTGGCGGCATGGGGCTTAGCCTACCATTCAATATATTAGCTTGGATTAGCATGGCGTTGGCCGGGTTGATGATCCTGCTATTGCGGCGTGAAAAGCGGGTGATACGGGTGGCCGCCCTGCCTTGGTTATTGGCGGGGGCCATTTTGTTGACGTTACCGCTGCTCTGGTCACCTCTCCCGGCGCAACAAAATGCCTGGTTACGGATCGCCGGGCTATGGGGGGGATTGCCTTCTATTGGCTGCTGCAGCAGGCGGAGATCCGTGTCCGTCAACGGCATTGGTTGTTCTTCGCACTGGTTTCTAGTGCATTGATAGAGGCGCTGATCGCCCTCTGGCAGTTGTTTTTTGCAAATAAAAACAATTGGATGGACTTTGTTCCCCATACGCGAGCCTATGGGATATTCCAGCAGCCCAATGTATTGGCGAGCTTCTTAGCAATTGGACTGGCTGTCGCCTTGCATCTGGCGCTTTACCGGCGCCAGCGTCTAGCGCAATGGGGACTGGGCGTGGCACTCCTGATCTTTCCTGCGGTGCTGGTGTTACTGGGATCCCGCATCGGGTGGTTGGCAGGGGGGATGGTGGCGCTGTGGGGTGGGGTGATGTATCGCCGGCGTCCTCACCTGGGTTTCTACCTGGGGATCATGCTATTGGGGAGTCTGGTCGGCGGGATACTATTGCTGGCGATTGCGCGAGGGTGGCTGCCTTATACCCAGGTGGTGATTGATAAGGCGTCTTCGACGCAGGCGCGTTGGCTGTTGCTGCGGACCAGTGTGGCGATGCTGTTGCATCACCCGTGGCAGGGGTGGGGCTATGGAAACTTCGCCTATAGCTTAGTAACCCAACGCGATCTACCCTCTCCGCAGCATCTCATCTGGCGTATCGATCATCCACACAACGAGGCGCTGTTTTGGTGGGTGGAGGGCGGTATCTGTGCCATTGTCGGCACGCTACTGCTGCTGGGCGGGATCGTCCGCGCAGCGTGGGAGAATCCCCGCGCCGCCTGGCCTTGTCTGTGGATGGCGCTACCCATTGCGTTGCACCTGATGACGGAGTATCCGCTCTATCTCTCGGTGCCTCATTACCTGGTTTTGCTGGTACTGTTGGCATTGATTCCGCCACGGCGGCGTCACGAGTTGACCACTCGCATACCGTGGCGCGCTAGCTTCGAGCTGGGCTGCGTCGCGACCATCGTGTTTATGCTGGGGGCGTTTCAGGCTCAACGGTGCTTAACCCGTTTCGAGCACGGTGGGCTGCGGGAGCCAGCGCTGCTGCAGCAGATCGTCATGCCTGAGGCACAATGGCAAAACTATCAATACGATCGCCACACGGCGCTGCTATTGCAATTCAACTACAGCCGCGACAGGCGTCTCTTAGAGCAGTATGAGCGCTGGGCGGCCGAGTATTGCCTCGTCGCGAACGATAAGAATGTTTATCGTACCCGGATCGCTATCGCCGACGCCCTGGGAGAGACGGCCTTATCGACGGCGTTGCGGCAGACGTATCGCCAAATCTTCCCACCGCCCCAACCGTAATATCCCGCTGTTAGCCGCCGGCGTGAGGGGCGTCGGGCGGCTGGCGCATGGCCTGGCGCAGGGCGCTGGGGGTAAGGCCGTAGCGGCGGACAAAGCGGGCGGTAAAGCGCGATGGGCTGGCATAGCCGCTCTGGCTGGCGATATCGCCGATGGGGGCATTCCCCGACTGCAGCGCCAGCAGCGCCTGACCAAGGCGCACATCGTCCAGAATATCGCGAAAGCTTTTTCCTTCGGCGCTCAGGCGGCGGCGCAGGGTGGACTCGGCCATATGCAGGCGCTGGGCGACGTCGGTCGCCTGCCAGGCATAGGCGGGATCCAACAGCAGCAGCTGTTGGATTTGCTCCGTGAGACGATCGTGACGTTCGTTCAGCAGCAGCGCGGTATGGCCGCTGGGCTGCAGCGCCAGCAGCAGGCTTTCGGCCAGATGGTTAAGCAGCGGCGGCGCCAGCGGCGCTCGCAGCGCATCCATCACGGCGTCCCACAGCAGCGTCAGCGTCGGCGTCATGGGCAGCGCCAGCGAGGCGGCCCCCCCGTCGGAGGGCGCCGCTTGTGGATAGTGTTTTCGAAACTGACGCAGCAGCGCCGCGGGTAGATAGAGCATCTCGGCGCGATAGTAGCCCGCGCCGGTCTGATTGGCCATGCTCACCTCACTGCCGCCGGGGAACAGCACCAGCGAGTCGCCCCCCGCCACCTCACAGCGCTCACCCCATTGGATGGTCTTGCTACCCTGGCGAACCCGGCACAGCGCCGGGCTGAACAGGGTGACCCGCCGCAGCTGGTGGTTCTGGCGTGCGCTGATCTGCTGCACCGTCGGCGTGGGGGGGCGGGATCGTGCATCTGCTGCTGTCTCCAAAACTCAGTGACCGTATACCGGCACCAGCTGAGCGGTGGCCAGTTTGTTGGCATTCAGCATAAAGCCAACCAGGGCGCCGCTGGAAGCATTATCGATCGGCAGCTTGTCGGTCTTCAGCGCCCAGACGGTAAACTGGTAGCGATGCGGTTTGTCTCCCGCGGGCGGGCATACCCCACCGAAACCGGCATAGCCAAAGTCGTTGCGCCCCTGAACCGCACCGGCGGGCAGGGTGGTACTGTCCTGTGCTCCGGCCCCGGCCGCCAGCTGATGGACGTTGGCCGGGATATTGACCATTGTCCAGTGCCACCAGCCGCTGCCGGTCGGCGCGTCGGGATCATAGGCGGTGATGGCGAAGCTCTTGGTCCCTTCCGGGGCGCCGGACCAGTTCAGCGCCGGGGAGCGGTTGCCGCCTTCGCAGCCGAAGCCGGCGAACACCTGCTGATTGCTCATCTGTTGGCCTGGCTGCATATCTGGGCTGCTCAGGGTGAAGTCTTGGGCGTGTACCGGTAAAGAGAGCAGCGCCAGGGCCGCCAGCGAAAAGGTGGTTTTACTCATGATATTTCTCCTGTGTGATGATGGGTACAGGCTACTGGAGTTGGCGCGGAGATGCTGTGCCGAAACGCTCTACAATTATGCCGAATCGCTCAGTTGACCGCTTTTCTGGGGCTGATAATGGACGTTACGGCACAGCATGGCGGAGTGGATGGCGGAGTGGACGGCGGGGAAGGGGGCACGGCGG
Organism: Edwardsiella sp. EA181011; assembly: GCF_000800725.1. Lineage (NCBI taxonomy): Bacteria > Pseudomonadati > Pseudomonadota > Gammaproteobacteria > Enterobacterales > Hafniaceae > Edwardsiella > Edwardsiella sp. EA181011. The sequence goes on from NZ_CP011364.1 coordinate 2,040,272, forward strand.
CGGCGGAAAAGTGTGTCCCCGGCCACAATCACGCGTCAAGAAGTGTCGTTATGCTGAAAAAATCCCTGGAATTACGCTAATAATCCCGAGGAATGTCATAAAATTAATGAATTACTTCTCGGCGTGCTTAGGCGTCGCGGTAACGGTGACGGTGGAGTCCGCTGCCCTGCCGATGGCCAGCATGTCGGATCGCGTCAGGTGCGTTGCCCCGGGCAATGGCATATTGTTTGATCATATGAATGGATACACTGGTCTTATCATGAAGAATCGTGCGCTTACCGTTTTTATCCGCAGGCTAACGCTGGGTGCGAGCCTGTCTCTGGTTGCCTTACCGCTGTTGGCCGCCGATCCGGCGCCGCCGCAGATCAATGCCAAGGCCTATATTCTGCTGGACTATGATAGCGGCCGGGTGCTGGCGGAGGGCAACGCCGACGAGCGTCTGGATCCCGCCAGCCTGACCAAAATCATGGCGAGCTATGTTATCGGCCAGGCGTTGAAGAGCGGCAAGATCGCGCCCGGCGATATGGTGGTGGTCGGGAAGGATGCCTGGGCGACGGGGAACCCGCTGCTGCGTGGATCCTCGCTGATGTTTCTCAAGCCTGGCGATCGGGTTCCGGTTGCGGAGCTGAACCGCGGGGTGGTGATTCAGTCCGGCAATGACGCCAGCATCGCGCTGGCAGATCACGTGGCCGGCAGCCAAGATGCGTTTGTCAACCTGATGAACCAGTACGTTGGCGCCTGGGGGCTGAAGAATACCCATTTCCGCACCGTCCACGGCCTGGATTCCGAGGGACAGTACAGTTCGGCGCGGGATATGGCGCTGATCAGCCAGCGCCTGATCGCCGATGTGCCGGATGAGTATCAGCTGAATAAAGAGAAGGAGTTTACCTTTAATAAGATCCGCCAAATCAACCGCAACCGTCTGCTGTGGGACAGCAGTCTGAACGTGGACGGGGTGAAGACGGGATTTACCGGCGGCGCCGGACATAACCTGGTCGCATCGGCTACGGATGGCCCCATGCGATTGATTTCAGTGGTGTTGGGGGCGCCAACCGACCGGGTGCGCTTTGACGAAAGCAAAAAGCTGCTGACCTGGGGATTTCGCTTCTATGAAACCGTCACCCCGATCAAGGTAGGTCAGCCCTTTACCACCCAGAAAGTGTGGTACGGCGAGCGCAGCGAGGTGCCGCTGGGCGTGGACAAGAGCGCCGCGGTCACCATTCCACGTGGGCAGATGAAGGATCTGAAAGCCAGCTATACGCTGACGCAGTCGCCGCTGGAGGCGCCGCTGAAGAAGGGGCAGGCGGTGGGCACCATCGATTTTCAGCTTAACGGCAAAACCATTGAGCAGCGCCCGCTGGTGGTGCTGGAGGATGTACCGGAGGCCGGCTTCTTCGGCCGCATCATCGACTTTATTATGCTGAAGCTGCACGGCCTGTTCGGTGGCTGGTTCGGCTAAGTCCGCCGGGCGCACCGCTCGTCGCATAAAAAAATGCCCGGCAGCGCCGGGCATTTCATTTATCAACCTTCCCCCTCCATCGAAGGGGAGATCGCGGCAGAGGCCGACTTAACCGCAGGAGAGCACTTTCAGCGCCAGACCGCCGCGAGAGGTCTCACGGTACTTGGCGTTCATGTCCTTGCCGGTTTCGTACATGGTTTCGATAACCTTATCCAGGCAGACGCGCGGATCGCTGGTGCGGCGCAGCGCCATACGCGCCGCGTTCACCGCTTTGACGGCGGCGATGGCGTTACGCTCGATGCAGGGTACCTGAACCTGACCGGCGACCGGATCGCAGGTGAGCCCCAGGTTATGCTCCATGGCGATCTCGGCCGCCATGCAGACCTGGGCCGGGCTGCCGCCCAACAGCTCGGCTAGACCGGCCGCGGCCATAGAACAGGCGACGCCGACCTCACCCTGACAGCCTACCTCGGCGCCGGAGATGGAGGCGTTCATCTTATACAGCGTACCGATGACGCCGGAAGCCAGGAAGTAGCGGGTATACGAGTTGGCGTTCACCTCACGAATAAACTTATCGTAGTAGGCCAGAACGGCGGGGATGATCCCGCAGGCGCCGTTGGTCGGTGCGGTAACGACGCGGCCGCCGGCGGCGTTTTCTTCGTTCACTGCGAAGGCGAACATGTTGATCCAGTCGACAACGGCCATCGGATCGACGCTGGTCTTGTCATTGGTGACCAGCATACGGCGTAGGGCAGAGGCGCGACGCGGTACGCGCAGCGGCCCGGGCAGAACGCCCTCGGTGTTGATGCCGCGCTCGATGCCGGTACGCATCACGTCCCAAACCCGGGAGAAGTGGGCCGCGATCTCATCCTTGCTGTGCAGGGCCAGCTCATTTTGCATCACCAGGCCGGACAGGGAGAGCCCGGACTCTTTGCAGTGACGCTGCAGATCGGCGGCGCTGCTATAGGGATACGGGACGGCAGCCTGCTGGCTGCTCTGCTGGCCAAAGTGCTCTTCGTCAACGATAAAGCCGCCGCCGATAGAGTAGTAGGTCTTGCTGTAGAGCACCTTATCTCCGGCCAGCGCGGTGATGCGCATGCCGTTTTCATGCAGAGACAGGTTGTCCTCGTGGAAGTTCATGCTGGTTTCCAGCGGGAACGCCACCTCATGCTGCCCGTTGGCCATCAGCAGGCGACCGCGGGTCTCGACGTCTTTGATGAAGCCGGGGATGCTGTCGATATCGACGCTGTCCGGTAGGTTACCGGCCAGCCCCATGATGATGGCCAGATCGGTGTGGTGGCCCTTGCCGGTGAGGGACAGGGAGCCATAAACGTCAACAACGACGCGGGTGACGTCGTTCAGCAGACCTTTTTCGATAAGGTCATCGCAAAATTGTTTACCGGCCTTCATCGGCCCTACGGTATGGGAGCTGGATGGGCCAATGCCGATCTTATAAATGTCAAAAACGCTAATCATATCGCCTCCAATGATTTATCAAGGCTGGAAATTCAATCTGTTGCCAGGATAAAAAAAACGACCGATGCGGAAACCGCACCGGCCGGGCTGTTACTTTTATTAACCGAACAGGGTATACAGGATTGCAGAGATGGCAATCAGGCCCATGATAACAACGAACACGTTGCTGATATGGCCGCTGTACTTACGCATGGCCGGTACCTTGTTGATGGCATACATCGGCATCAGGAACAGGATCATAGCGATAACCGGGCCACCCAGGGTTTCGATCATACCCAGGATTGACGGGTTCAGGGTGGCGACGATCCAGGTGGTGATCAGCATGAACAGCGCGGTGATTGTGTTCAGCTTGCCAATTTCGATGCTCTTACCGCGGCCACGCAGTGACTTGATCACCAGACCGTTGAAGCCTTCACGGGCGCCCAGGTAGTGGCCCAGGAAAGATTTGGTGATGGCAACGAACGCAATGATCGGCGCAGCGAAGGCGATAACCGGCGTATTAAAGTGGTTGGCCAGGTAAGACAGAATAGAGATGTTCTGCGCTTTGGCTTCCGCCAGGTCGGCTGGAGACAGGCTCAGCACGCAGCTGAACACGAAGAACATGACGGTCAGCACCATCATGATGTGAGCGTAGCTGAGGATCTGGGAGCACTTCTTCTCAGCCAGCTCATCGCCGTACTCTTCACGCTTGGCCACGGCAAAGGCAGAGATGATCGGTGAGTGGTTGAAAGAGAAGACCATTACCGGGATAGCCAGCCACAGGGTCATCCACAGGCCGCTGCCGGAGGCAGAGCTGGCGATGGCGGCGCTGTCAAAGATAGCGGCGTTCCAGTTCGGGATCAGGTACAGGGCCAGCATCATCAGCACTGCAACGAACGGGTATACCAGGATGCTCATCACCTTCACGATCAGGTGCTCACCGAAGCGAACGATGGTCATCAGGCCCAGGATCAGCACCAGGGACAGGATGATACGCGGCGGTGCAGTCATCCCCAGCTGGTGAGTGATGAAGCTTTCCACGGTATTGGTGATCGCCACACTGTATACCAGGCAGATCGGGTAGATGGCGAAGAAGTACAGCAGCGTGATCAGCTTACCTGCGCCAATGCCGAAGTGTTCTTCAACCACTTCAGTGATGTCTTCGCCCGGGTTTTTGCCGGACAGCACGAAACGGGTCAGACCGCGGTGTGCAAAGAAGGTCATGGGGAACGCCAGGATCGCCATGATGATCAGCGGAATCAGGCCGCCGACGCCGGCGTTGATCGGCAGGAACAGAACGCCCGCGCCGATAGCCGTACCGTACAGGCCCAACATCCACATAGTATCTGACTTACGCCAGGCACTCTTGGAACCGGAGGTAGAAGCAATAGTACCAGTCTGAGTGGTGTCCATAGGGTCTCCAAATTGAACACATTTGTTCTGATCGGTCTGCCCGCCCACGGGCCGACAGACACTCAATCAGGGAACTGAGTGAGTTAATAATTCCTAATGAAAAAAACGAAAAAAGTTTAATCCGTTAAATAAAGTTGCTGCGCGAAAAAGAGTACAAACAGTAACCGGTCGCTGTTTGATTTAAACAGCGAACCGATTGAATCCGTTCACAAAACAACTTTTCTTGTTGGTGTGCTACAGCATTTTTCGGGCGCAAAGATATATTTTTACAGTTTAAACGTCCGTGATCAGGCTCTCAAATGCAATATTCATTTATTTTTTACCGTCATTTGCCGAATTTTTGGTCAAAAGAAAAACATAAACTTAACAAACGAAACTGTGTTTTTTAACACCTGGAGTGTAATAAGTAAATATTTGTATATATTATGTCATAACTGGTTTTATGACGTCGTCCTCAACTCAATAGCGTTCAGGTGAAATAACTCTTATAGGGTACGCTCTATTTATGTTTTTAATTCTTTGTTTTTAAAAGATTTGTTCTTTGATGGTCAATTTATTTAAATCCCGGTGAATTATTAACCTAGGTGACTGAAAATAGAGCAACCGTTATCGTTGATCCAAATAAAGGAATAATAGGAAAAACCGAACATGGATTATTTAATATTATGTATGATGATTTAAATTGCTGTCTGGAAAGCAGTTCACATTTTTAAAATAGAAATGCTAAGGCGATATTTCACACAGCGGTGGCGATTATTTAACCGCGATAGCCATGATGGGGGAGAGGCGGCGGCGGATGAGGTGGGGGATGGAAGGGGAGTAATCCCTACGCCGGCAGGTGTGGACGGCCAGCTCCGCCGACACCGCGCCGACGGAGGGAGACGCCGCCGCGTACGGCGGCGAAAGAGACCTCAGTACAGCAACTGAACCTTATGGGCGTTAAGGTACGTTTTCAGCTCACCGCGCGGCGCCTGATCGGCGATCAGCGCGCTGAAGTTCTCCAGCGGCGCGATCCAGGCGCTGCGGACTTCGCCAAACTTGCTGGCGTCGGCGATCAGCAGCGTGCGGTTTGCCCGCATCATCGCTTTGCGCTTCATCGCGATTTCGTCCAGGTTGTAACAGGTGGCCCCCTGCTGTACGGAGATGCCAGCCGCAGAGATAAAGGCCAGCGTTGGACACAGGTTGTCCAGCTCGCTGACGCCATCGCTGGTGGCAAAAATAGCGCTGTCCGGGTTAAACAGGCCGCCGCACAGGATCACCCTGCAGTGGGGCTTGCTCTGAAGGGCCATAAAGGTATTGAGTGAATAGCAGACGCCGGTAAAGTGCCGCTGCTCATCAATCGCATCAATAATAAAGGGAACCGTGGTGCCGCAGTCAAAAAACACCACGTCATCCTCCTGTACCTGCTGGGCGGCCAGGGCGCCGATGTGGCGCTTCTCTTTGACCCGTCGCTCCTGCTGATCGCTGACAAAATAGCGAACGCTCTGATGGATCTTGGGATCGAGCACGACGTAGCCACCCAGCAACACCACGTCGCTGTTCTGGGCCGCCAGATCGTGGCGTACCGTCATTTCAGAGACATTAAGTAATTCGGCCGCATCTTTCAGGTGCAGCTTATCGGTGCGTTTCAGTGCCTGGGACAGGCGGTTGATACGATCGTAACGCCGGGCTTCCATAATCTCTCTCGTTAAATGATTCCGTGAATGGCGTGCGGCGGGTCATCGTGCGGGCCGCAGGAATATGCAGCACAAGGCATACCGGCCACCCTGGCGATGCCTGATATCGATAGACGCCTTGGTGGAGGGATCAGGCATTTTGCTACGTCCGAACAGCACGGTGGCGACAGACGCAGACAGTGTTAATTCCTCTACATGATACGCCGAATTTTGATGATTACGTGACATTTTTATCCGTCACAGGCTGACTGCATAGACGGTTAGGGCGAGAGAGGGCGGCGCCAACGCCGCGATGGCATGCGCGCCCGGCATCGAGTCAGCGCATGCGGGAGGCGCCGCGGCGTTATTCAGGGTTGAACCCAGCCGCGCCGGATGGCGTAGCCGAAGATCTGTCGGTACAGGCGCAGCAGCACGCCGTACAGCGTATCACCGTAGCGTGGCCACAGCATTTGAACCAGCCCACAGCTGGCTAGCGCGACCAAAAAGGCTCCGATCATATCCAGCGGCCAGTGTACGCCGAGGTAGATGCGAGACCAGGCGATCGCGAGGCCACAGAGCATCAGCGCGCAGCCGAATCCCCTGCGCGGTGACCAGAAAAGAAACGCCAGCGCAAAGCTGAAGATGGCGCAGCCGTGATCGCTGGGATACGAGTTATCAGGCGCATGGGGCAGGAACTGGTGACCGAGCCCTATGCTGAATGGGCGGGGATGGGGCAGGATCCCGCCGATGATTTGGGCCAGCAGCAGCGTTACGATCAGCGCCAGCGTCGCTTGGCTGATCAGGCGGCGTCGTGCGGCGATCTGCCCGGCGGGTCCCCAGAGCCAGCCGCCGATGATCGTCAGCGGGATCAGCAGGATCAGATCCCGCGCGATAAAACGGGCCAGCGCAATCAGCGCGCCGGAGGAGTGCGGTGTGGCGTTGATCCACAGAAACAGGGTGTGGTTAAACTCTTCCATTAACACAGGCTCAATTAACAACGGAACAGAAGGGCATGACGCCCGCTCTCGCCAGCGACAGGCGAACGCCAGACTATAGAAGGAAGCGTTCGTTTGCGCCAATGCGAGTGTGTCGCGGTTGTCGCCGGGTTTAACTCGATAGCCTAGCCTGCAAGGCTTAAGGGAACCTTATGCTCTCTGCCGTGCATATCGATCTTTCCGTCTCGTATCGGTCGTTAAAATAATTGTTGTGGGAGCATCGGTTGAAAAGGCGACGAGTTGGTGATTTATCGCAGCGGGCTGCGCATCGTGACGCTTCATTGACCATAGAGGCCACAGAACCGATGTGCGGCAGCGCGACATTATTCATGCGCCAGACGATGTCGCGACGCGTCAGCGCCGGGATGCTCGGAGTCAATCATATTCAGTCCGGCAGCGCGCCGCCCCCTGACATGTCAGGCTGAAAAGAGCCCGTTCATCGACGTTTTCCCGTGGGGAGGATGAGACGGCTGCCGATGTCGATAATGCGAGCGCAGTCATGGGCCGCTGCGCGATGACGTCGTCTCGATTTAACCTATTCACGTCAGGAGAATGGTAAAAAAAGACAGGCGCGGCAATCTCGACAAGTGATGCCGGCGTCGGAGCGTCGACAGCAACGCTCTGCATCACGGGCGTAGGGGGCGAAACCAGAACCAAAATCATCGACGTTTTCCCCCGGCTGCCCAGAGTATAAATGGGGGGATCATCGGCGCTGGCAGGCATAAGGCAGGGGATGCCATTAAAGAGTCCGGCAAGGTGAGCGGATCGCGGCGCCAATCGACCGCGTTGATAAGCGAGAGTGTCGCCATGGCGTCACGGATTAACCGTGGGAGCGTCGCGGTCATCTCGGTGGCACGGAGCAAGGTTGGACAGAGCTCGCCCGGGGGCGTTCTCTGCCGCTAAGCCCTCCGACGAGTCACGGATTGGCTATGGCAACGGAGTCATCTTCTGCTGGTATCCTTATGTCACATTGACCGGCAACGCATCGCCCGGTGTGTTCTGGATCGCCTTACCTGCTCTGGCAACAGAGTTACCGATGAAAGGCGCTGACGCGTTTATTGTTACATCGTCTCCAGTGTCAGGCTAAGCAGGGGGAGGGGGCTGGTCCCTATGGCGTGTCGGGTGCCATATCGTTAATAGACAGCCTGGCGATGGCGATCCGCGCGCTATGCTGACAGGATCTCCCGGGTAATGACGCCTTCAGCGCAGAGATGCACAGTAGCGCGTCCTGGATCATCGACCTTCAGCGCATCCCCGGCAGCCGCATAGCTGCGATGTCTGATTTAGGTAAAAATCCAAAAATAACATTTCAGGAATTTACTTCTTTTATTCTCTTTTTTGTAAAACATGCCTACATCCTGAGGCTTCTTCACCTGATGCCTGGTCATAAGATCGGCATCACTCGCCAAAATTTTAGTCGTTTCATCCAGAAATATGGTATTGCGATTGAGTTGTATTTCTTTTCTGGCGTTGGTTTAAGAGTGTTTTTTTACCGGTGTAAAGCGCGCTTTTGAATGATATTTAATCGGTATTAGATGTATTTTAAAAGCCATATTATTTTTTCTGCTCGAGATATTTTTATCGTAATTAGAGAGATTGGAACTCAGAGGACAGAGGTCATACGTCATATTTATACAATGAACTTGTATATATCTATTGGAAGTGATTTCTTTAGTTATGATGTCGCTGTTTATACATTTTTATAAAAGTATTATGTAATTTATCTAAAGCTAAATAATTTTTTTATTTTTAATTTTATAAAAAAGTATTTGTTTTATGTCGCACTTTGCTTTCTTAATGCTCGCTTCACCTGTTTTTTTTGATATATATCAGCAGATAATTCTGCTGTAAGGTTCGTTTTTAGATAAAAAGATCAAGTAAAAAGCTTTTACCAAAACAAAAATGTGTTTATGCTGAGTTCAGCCGAAGATATGTAACAAGAAATCTTTATGATTGTTTGATCATTATTCAAACAATGATCCATATGTATAGGCATCATCGCTGTGGTGGTTATTAACTGTATGTTCTGTAAAGAATAATCAGCGCTCATTGGTCAGCGTCGGTGAGTGACTGAGAGTGTGCTATGCAATAATCTAACGCAATAACATATTATCTATTGATATATAAGGAATGAGTATAATGAAAACGTTGTTTTTTAAAGCAGCTGGAGCTATGACCATCGCACTGGTAACGTTTGGTAGCCAAGCTGCGAGTGGGCAAGGGGTTGTGAATTTTAGTGGTACTGTAATTACCGCGCCATGTGGTATTGCTCCGGAATCTGCCGATCAATCGATTGATTTTGGTCAGATCTCGAAGAGCCATCTTGAGGCGGGTGGCATTTCCGTGAAGAAGAATATTGATATTAAACTGGTTGGTTGCGATGCGACCGCGCTGGCTCAGACGGGTAGTGCCAAGGTGACATTTACTGGCGTTACTATTACCGGCGCGCCTACCGAGTTAGGAACGACGGGCTCAACGGGTACGGCCATTGTTATTTCTAGTGAGGATGGCAGCTTAGTCTCATTTGGTAATGCTGGATCTGCACAAAAACTGAAGGTTGGCGATAATATTCTGCGTTATTCTGCATGGGTTAAAAGTGCTACGGGTGGTACATTGGCTGAGGGTGACTTTGCATCCGTGGCTAACTTTAATATTACCTACCAATAATGTTTTTTAGCTATCAGGCGGCGATATCGCTGCCTGATAGCTACCTCGATAGATATGGCATTATTTATTATGAAAAGAGCGATTGTATTCTTAGGTTTTATCCTGAGCTGTATTAATGCTCAAGCCGGTACATCCGCTGTCTTTCCGGCGCCAGGAATGTCATTGCCAGAGTATTGGGGAGAACGCGATGTATGGTGGCATGGACGAGCCCACTTCTCGGGTCAAGTTATTGCTCCTGCCTGTAGCCTGGCGATGGAGGATACGTATCAGGCTATCTATATGAGGGATACGCCTGTTCGAGAGCTACAGGATACGTTTAGCGGTCCAGAAAAAAAATTTCGTTTGCGCTTACGCAACTGTGAGCTAGCTGGCAGCGGTAGTAACATATTTATCGGTAGTAGGATTCGGGTAACGTTTAGCGGACGGGAAGGTGAGAGTCGCGATAAGTTTTCTGTCATCGGTCAGGCGCAGGGTATTAATTTACAGATAGCGGATAGTAGTGGATATCTGGCTAAATCTGGTGAGGTGATGCATCCTATGTTATTAAATGGAAATGAGCAAAGCTTGGATTATACATTGCGCCTGGTTCGAAATGGAAAGCCATTGCAGGCTGGGGACTATTATGCTGTGTTAAGGTTTAAGGTTGATTACGAATAAAAATAAGGGGATTTTTACAATTATATTTTATCTTGTAAATTAAATTTAAATCATAATCCGCTTTAATTTAGCGAGTCCATTTGTCTGCCGAATATCAGTGTAATGAGTGAATGATGAAAAATAATAAGCAGTTCACGATTAGTAAAATTGCGGTATCCGTTTTGCTGTCACTTTGGGCAGGAAGCGCTTACGCCGTGGATTTTAATACTGATGTATTAGATGCAGCAGATAAGAAAAATATTGATTTTTCAAGATTTTCTCAAGCCGGATACATCATGCCTGGGCAGTACCAGATGCAGGTTATGGTTAATGGACAAGCGATTAGTCCTTCATCACTGCCAGTCTCTTTTTTGGATCAAACAGGTCCGGCTCCGCGAAATGGCGAACAAGCTTTACCGCAGGCCTGCCTGACACCACAGATGGTGACGTTGATAGGGTTGACCGCGTCTTCTCTGGAGAAAGTGACTTACTGGGATGATGGAAAGTGTGCAGATTTAACTGCGCTAAAAGGCGTTACGCTTCGCCCTGATTTATCCAATGGTATTTTGGCGATTAATATGCCACAGGCTTGGATGGAGTACTCGGATGCCTCCTGGCTGCCGCCATCGCGTTGGGATAACGGAATCCCTGGCTTATTGCTGGATTACAATATTAGCGCTACGGCCAATAATCCTCATCAGGGGAGACAATCCCAGTCAGTCAACTATAACGGTACCGTGGGGGCAAACTTAGCCTCATGGCGTATGCGCGCTGACTATCAGGGTGCAGTGAATCATATTTCAGGCAGCGGCCAGGGCAGCGATACCCAGTTTGATTGGAACCGCTTCTATATGTATCGGGCGATTCCACGCTGGCGTGCTAAGTTGACATTGGGCGAGAATTATACCAATTCAGATATCTTCAACGCCTGGCGCTATCTTGGTACTAGCCTCGAAAGCGATGATCGTATGCTACCGCCGAAACTGCGTGGATATGCGCCGCAGATCTCGGGCATCGCAGATACCAATGCCCGGGTAGTTGTATCCCAGCAAGGACGTATTTTATATGACTCTACGGTTCCTGCGGGTCCGTTTACTATCCAGGACTTAGACAGCTCTGTACGTGGGCGTTTAAATGTAGAGATTATTGAGCAGAATGGCCAGAAGAAAACGTTTCAGGTTGATACGGCATCTGTACCTTATCTGACGCGTCCAGGTCAAATTCGCTACAAGTTATTCTCAGGTCGTTCTCGCAATGGTAATCATACGACGGAAGGCCCGCTGTTTATGGCAGGAGAGGCTTCATGGGGGATCAATAATACCTGGTCACTCTATGGTGGGGCAGTAGCTGCCGGGGAATATAATGCTTTGGCCCTGGGGGCTGGTCGTGATTTATACCAGCTGGGTACTCTCGCGGTGGATGTTACTCAATCCGTGGCCAACCTGCCTGGGATTGGTACCAAGCAAGGGAAGTCTTGGCGGCTGAGTTACTCTAAACGCTTTGATGAAGCTAATGCAGATATCACTTTCGCCGGTTATCGATTCTCCGAGCGAAATTATATGACGATGGAGCAATATCTCGATGCTCGCTATAGAAATAACTTGCGTGGTCGAGAGAAGGAGCTGTATACCGTTTCTTTGAATAAATCTTTTGATGATTGGAATACCTCTATTGGGGTGCAATACAGTTATCAAACATATTGGGATCAACGCTCGTCAGATAACTATTCAGTATCTTTGAATAATTACTTTGATGTCTTCGGGATTAAAAATATATCTGCAGGTATTTCTGCGTCACGCGCTAGATACTCTCGTAACAGTGATATCCCTGGGGCGAATGATGCTTATAATGATTCTATTTTTATGCGCCTTTCTATTCCATGGAATAACGGTACTGTCAGCTATAGTGGTAACATGAGTGCTGGTCGATATACTCAGACCGCAGGTTATAGTGACTCCCTAAATGGAGGACTGGATAGTTACAACGTGAGTGCCGGTTTGAGTACTGGAGATAATCAGGGGAATCAGGGGCAGCTCAGTGGCTATTATAATCACAGCAGTCCGTTGGCTAATTTATCTGCCAATTTCTCAACGCTACAGCGTGGTTATACTTCCTTTGGGTTAAATGCTTCAGGCGGTGCGACATTAACGACGAAAGGGATCGCGCTGCATGCCGGGGGCGTGAATGGTGGAACCCGACTATTAGTCGATACCGATGGCATTGGTGGGGTGCCCATAGACGGCGGGCGCGTGTTTACCAACCGCTGGGGGATTGGGGTTGTTACGGATGTGAATAGCTATTACAGAAATACGACATCTGTTGACTTAAATAAATTGCCGGAGGATATGGAGGCAACTCGCTCAGTTGTTGAGTCGGTATTGACTGAGGGGGCAATTGGTTATCGTAAGTTTGAAGTGCTAAAAGGTGCGCGTTTATTTGTTGTATTGCGTTTGGCTGATAATACGGTGCCGCCTTTTGGTGCCAGTGTCACTAATGCACAAGGGCGTGAACTTGGCATGGTTGGCGATGCCGGCTTGGCATGGCTAAGCGGCGTTGTCGCTGGAGAGAAAATTAATGTTGGATGGGGTGAACAGGTTCATTGTGTTAGTCAGGTACCTGAGAAAATTAAGTCTGAACAACAATTATTATTGCCTTGTCGGGTGCCGGGAGAAATAAAATAAGAGGCAGTTTTTCACTGCATGCCTCATTTTAAATAAAGCACACAGCATTCGATTTTTCTTAAGAGCAGATACCAGTTTCCATAAATATAGGAATCAAATTAACATATGTTTAAATTAAGTCGCGCGATGAATAAAACGGTAATGGTGATAGCGTGTCTTAACTTTTCTCCGTTGTCACAGGCTGCAATATCTCTAGATCGAACTAGAGCCATTTTTAATGGCGGTGAACGCTCGATGACGCTTAATATTGCTAATGACAATAAACAGTTGCCATATTTGGCTCAAGCTTGGTTGGAGAATGATAAACAAGAGAAGATCACGACAGGACCGCTTATTGTTACGCCGCCAGTACAGCGTTTGGAACCCGGTGCTAAAAGTATGGTGCGAATAGCATCAACAGCGGAAATTAGCAGTTTACCGCAGGATCGGGAGTCTTTATTCTACTTTAACTTGCGCGAGATTCCACCAAGAAGTGAAAAGGCAAATGTGTTGCAGATAGCCTTACAGACTAAAATAAAACTGTTTTATCGGCCTAAGGCGATAGCTACTCAGCCCAATGCAGTCTGGCAGGATCAACTGGTCTTAAATAAGGTTTCAGGTGGTTACCTTATTGATAATCCATCGCCATATTATGTGACAGTTATTGGTCTTGGCGCTAATGCAAAACAGGCGCAGGATGGCGACTTTGAAGCGGTAATGCTGGCACCAAAATCATCACGGACGGTAAAGTCAGGTAGCTATACAACTCCTTATTTGAGTTATATCAATGATTATGGTGGTCGTCCTGTTCTGCAGTTTGTATGTACGGGTGATCGCTGCAGTGCGCTGAAGAAATAGTCATAGCAGTAGTAATGGAGAGAGTAGCCAATGAAAAAAGTGACAATAGCTTTAGCTGCCGTTGCCATGCTACTGACGCTCAGTATGAATCGGGTACTACATGCAGATGAAGTAGTTACGCATAATGATTTTTTTATACCGGATGAGTCACGTCATCAATGGATCAATGAGCAAAATGGGCGAACGGGAGAATTGATCGTCTATGGTGCGTTACTCTCTTCGCCCTGTGTACTGGCAACGCATGAGGTGATACTGCCATTAAACCGCGTGGCGCAAGGTCTAACAGAGCGTTATCCCCTAGTGCTAAATTTGCTGGGATGCGGCGAGGGTGGAGGCGTTGTCTCAGCAGGGTCTGTTGCAGGAGTAAACTCCACGCTGGTATTACACAGTGCGCTGTTGAGCGGAGACGATGGTAATGCATGGTCCCCTGAGCTACAGACAATAGGAAAGGGGCGCATATGGATGCACGGTGGTGCCAATCAGCTAACCTATTTTTTGACTATTACACAGCGACAGGCTTTGACCCATACAAGAGAAGCATTGCTGACATCTAAAACGGGTAGTCAACCTGCGCAGCCTTTTATCAGTCCGCGCGCACCGACAAGGTTAGTACAGTTGAGATTAGATTATGAATAGGCTATCGCAACCGATGCTGCAGATAAAGAGAGTTCGTGGCGTTTTTTATAGTATTAGCATTGTACTGCTCTTAGCTGGGACCGCCCCTGTCAATGCGGTGGATATGAACTTCTCCGGAGAGCTACTGGAGCGTCCGTGTGAAATTAGTCAAGAAAGCTTGGTTCAAGAGGTGGGTTTTTTAACTCGTCCAGTGCGCGATTTTTGGGTCTCTCCTGGAAAGGGGCCGGCGACCGGGTTTAGTATAAAATTGATTAACTGTAATACGGCATCTATTGCGCGTGTGGTAAAGCTAAAATTCAGCGGGACGAGAGAACCGAATATGCTGGGTCAAGCAGATTACTTCCTAAGAGTTAATGGAGTTAATCAGGGTAGGCTCGCCATTGGCATATTAGATACGGATGGGAAAATGCTACTGAAGCTTGGTGATGCGCATAACCACCAGCAAGGGAATCGTATTGATGAAAATACAATATTGTTGAATTTTAAGGCTTTTGTCCAGGCGACGCCTGACGCCGTGAGGCAAAAAAACGTTTCTCCTGGTGATTACTCATCCGTAGCAGGGTTTGAACTTTTTTATGAGTAACGTCATTATGTTTTTATCTCATGCCAATAACATTATTTTATGATTTGGCATGTACTTTGTACTTTGTACTTTGTACTTTGTGCTTTAGAGTGTAAGCGTTTAATTGGTTGGGGGCCTTATGAAAAAAATAAAAATATTTTTTTTGCATTTTTTGATGCTCTATAGTTTATCGACTCAAGTCTCTGATGCCGCTTTGCGTGAGGCCGTTGTGTTTTCACCTAGTGTCCCCGTGAATGTTAATCAGTTGGGGCCATATACAATAGATGATACTGCTTCTGTTATTGCTGATTTAAACATACGTGTTAACAATAACGTTCAGATATATGATTGGTCGAGATGTACAGGCGTCGGGGGATTAGAAACTATAAATGGCTATACAAAATGGTATCTTGCCGTAGGTAATATACCGAGTCAGCAAGGATTGTCTTTTTTACCGACTCGAATTTTAAACTCAGCAGGTGCAGTGGGAGGATTCTGGTGGGATATGGGCGCAGTTCCTGCGGTATGGCAGTCTCAGGCTAGTCGTTGTCATGTGCCTGGTGATACATATAACTTTGTACCTCCGTCAGTCAGGTTACAAATAGGCCTTACTATTAATAGAAATACCGCTACTCCGGGGCGCTATGTTGTTTCTCTTCCATTTGGTTATGCCTATGAGGAAAATAAAGGATATCCTGATGGAGCGCCTAAAGGGTTCGACTTGACCAATCTTTTGGATAGGATTTTCAACACAAGAATTGGTTCTGTTCCGGTTATTATTGATGTGGTGTCACGCTGTAATTTTCAAACCTCTGATATTCAGCTGAATCATGGTCAAATGACGCCGGCTTCATCAGAAGGGAATATTACTCGGCCATATAATTTGAATGTAAGCTGTTCATCCGGAACCTCTGTATCGGTATCCATCGTAGGTGCGAATCCTGTATCAGGGAGAACTGAAAACTTTACTCGTTGTGGTAATGGCGGTAGCTGTGAGATAACTTTTAACGGCGGGCGGTATAGAGAAACCATGCAGATTTCTGGCTCTACCAATCTTGCCATTACATCAACGTATCATCCTAATCAAGGGACACCGATAGAGGGAGCATTTAGCGGCAGTGCTGTCTTGTCAATCCTTGTAAATTAGCTAGTGGATGAACTTGTGAGCGCCGTATTTTACTATACGCTGATGCACATTTTTTAAAAATGTTAAACTCACCAGCGTTTTATTTTAAAGCTGCGAGGAAATGATGGATTTTTTCTTTGGCGATATGCAAAAAATAATCACAAGGGTTGTTTTAATATTATTGTTCCCCCAAGTGAGTATCGCCGAAAGTGATAATGGTGCTTCTGCTGTATTATGTTATGCACAACAGTATCTGGAACAGCAAAGTAGCTCTCTCATCGATAAATTAAACGATAAAATAGGTGATGAAGTTGACCATGGATCGGGTAAACAGGGAGAACAATCGATGTTATCCGGTAGAAGTTCTGGATTACTTTCTGCAAATATAGTAAGGCAACAACGACTGATACTAGAGAGGCAGTTAAAGCAGTTACAGCTTGATAAACAGACACAACAAGAGCAGTTGCTAGAGTTATCGAAAAAATTAGAAAGCGCTAACATATTAAAAACTCAGTTAGATAGTTTACAAAATCAGTTAAAGAGTCAGTCTGAGGATTTTCAACAGAAATTAAATACTCTGGCTGATATATCCGCATTAGATAAAATAGAGTTGGTGAAACTGCAACAGGCTATTTCTCGATTTGAATCAGAGGGGATCAAACAGGGTGAGTTAATAGGTGGTCAGAACAGCATAATAAAGCAGGTGGAGAGTGATAATCGAGAATTAAAGACCTCGTTATCATTGATCGAGAATGAAATGAAAAATGTGCCCACGCTGAATGTAGGATCTTTAGATAAAGAGGATGTTCGGCAAAATTATGCCAGTGGGGTAATGATTGGTCGAGATATCCAAACCTCACAAACTATGCTCGGCATCAACGTTGATAATAGGATATTGTTGGCAGGTGTGCGTGACGCTCTTAATCATCAGGTTAAAATTAACGAAAAGATGCTATCTGACAGCTTGGCAAGTATCGAATCGAATGTAAATAAGATGCGGCTGTCCATGATTAATGTGAATAAAAAGGCCGGGGCCGATTATTTGTCATCGTTTGAGAAACGTAAAGGTGTCCAAAAGGATAAATCTGGATTTTGGTATGTAATAGATCATTCAGGCGACGGAGACCTTATTGGCGATGGGCATTCAGTCGTTGACCTTGTAGTTACTGAGAAGTTAATCGATGGTACGGTTATCGAGGATATGGATGCTAAAGGCAGCGTTATATCTCAACCTCTGGATGAGTATCCGCGATTATTCCAATCGGCACTACGGTTAATGAAAAATCACAGTTCGATGACGTTGGTTGTTCCCTCTGAAATGGCTTATGGCGATGATGGTTATGCACCAAAGGTACCACCAGGCGCGACGATGGTTTATACCTTGCGGGTTGAAAATATAAAGTAATCTATTTTATATTTAATTGTGTGTTGATATTTAAAGATGGCGTTATATTATATCGTGAGGGTCGTGATGAAAAAAATTATTATTAAACGTAGGGTTGTAGGAATGGCGCTTTCCTCACTTTTATTCGTGTCATCGGCGCATGCATTAGATATTAATATACGGGTTAGCGGTGAGATTTATATACCACCATGTGTTATCAACGATAACAACTCTCAAATAAATATTGATTTTGGTAGTGTTTTACTTCCCAACATCGATGGGGTTAATTATGCGAAGAGCAAAACGGTCAATGTTAATTGTGAATATTATCAAGGGCGTCCATATATAAGTGTTATGGGAGCTCAACTTCCTGGCACAGGAGGTAACGTATTACAGACGACGGGGCCCAACGCCGCATCGCTAGGCATTGCGTTGTATCAAGGAAACGGAGTAAATAGTAGCTTTCCATTGAAAATAGGTGCCGGTGAGCAGGGGAAATACGGTTTTCCTATAACTAATGGATTGCAAGGAATCAACACTGGGAGTGGCCAGTTTACATTCACTGCTGTCCCCTATAAATCAAATGGTACGAATTTGGTTGCAGCCCGGTTTAGTGCAACTGCAACGATGAGCATCATTTACTTATAACCAGTTATCTTAATTTAGAAGAGATGCTTTATGAATGAGAATCGTCTATCCGATAGAAAACATATAGATCGGTTTTTATATCCTGGAAAAGTTCCCATCGAACATTTTGAAATGTTAGTTGAATTAAGTGGCATCCGTAGCAAGCGTGTGATAATGGCATTGGAAAGATATTTGGTTGGTGGTGAAAAAAGAAAAACATTATGTGAGACTAATGCGGTAAGCCTCTCCTATTTTTCGGTAAAGCTAAAACAGTTACATAACTGCAGCGTTCTAGTGATGAAATTATGCCCATACTATGATTTTTCCTTAGCGAAAAATAAAAATGACAAATAGTCTTTATGAAGAAAATAATAATATTATGTATGATCACTGCATGTTGTTTTCTATCGGTATGTACCCAAATAGGCTGATTAAACCTGAATCAGTAGTGATAAAGTTAGCGATTGTATAAATTTAGCCGAATACTATTAATGAAAATAATAATGGAATGAAGTCATCGTACGCAATCTAAGCGCGTTGGATGCGCTAAGGTCTGTTGACTGGGCTTAGTATAAGAAGAAAAAGCAGCGATTTGAACTATTGATGAAAAATGCTCCAGTATATTACGGGATTTGTTCTGATATAAATCATCGGACATAACATACAGCATAGGAATTATATCGATGTAAAGCCGATAGGTAGCTTGCTGATGTATCTTCTGGTGTTTCCAAATTTTTAGCAAAAGCATTAAAGATAATCTCCATATATTTCCATGGATGGACTTTTATTTTCAAGAGGTTTTCCGTGAAGGTATTTATTGATGGCTGTAGTTGGATAGAAGTTGAGTCAGTAAAATATCTATTAGATGGGTGTCAGTTTTCTGTTGATTATTATCATGATGGTTGTAATATTAATGCAGATGATGTTTTGATTTTCTGTCTCAGCACGATGCCGACGTTAGGCTGGGCAAGCCAGTTAGGTGTCATTGATGCTTTACTGCGAAGCTATGGTTGTCATATTATCGTGCTCCATCCTCAAAGCATCCCATCGCAATCTATTGTTTTGGATAGGCGTATTTTTTCTGTATGCGGTGCTCTCCCTATTCATTTGATTAAGATAGTGATAACCTCAGAAATTGAATTTATTGTGCGTAGAGCATCACTTCATCAAATTCAGCGAGATGACATAAAATGTCAGGAGAATAAAAATCAAATTAAAGAGTTAATGTGTAGCTATAACGCACGCTATCGCTCAAAGCGTTTGGGAATGAAGCTAAAGTCATTCTACGGGCGCAGATTAATGATGGTAAAGTCCTTGGGGTTTAATCATTTGCATCATTTTCGCGTGTTTACCTCAGGGGTTACGATGATTCCGTGACAGTTTTCATCTATAGGTTTTCGTTTTTTAAATCAGTGTAATTCCTCAGTCGCGTGTGGTGCATGTTATGATTGATTTTCCCTATGATATTTGTCAGCGTGAGCTTTTCCTGCTACCGCCTGTTTTAGCTCTGTTTTATTTATTCGGCTAGCCTATAGCTGGGCGCTACGGCTTGCTAATCGTATCTGAGCATAAAATCTCGGCGCATGGTGAAATACGTATGCGCTGAATATATCTAAACGCTCCCGAGTTGGTTTGGTTTTAGCCTGATGTGAGCGCGGGCAGTGGCCGTGTGGCCGGTGCTTGGATTGCCCGTCTTTCGTCGATTGATCGGCGGCCGCTCCTTTTTCATACTGCGTCAATACCCCTCCCCCAGGGACAATGCTACGGCTCGGTAACGCCGTCGCTCTGTCGTTTACTCATCCTGGTGGTTCGGGACGCGCTTCCTTATTGTCCTTATTAGGGTGATGGTCAGTTCGCCCGAATTGATCTTATTGAAAGATAATTGAATGACATTTTTATCGAATGGCGTTTTTAGCGCGGAGAGATGTATGCCTAAGGCACAGGCGGTTCTGTTTGGTTACTCAGAGGATAGATATAGATAATATTTCTTAACGAGTTACAAATGATAGTAATTATAGATAATCATCAACGATAACGAATCTGCCGGAGGCGAGTTGTCCGTATCGCTGCGGTTAATGGTATGCGATGCCATCTGGTACGCTGCTGTCGCCACTTTATCGCCACATCGTACACGCTGCTTGTATAACAACTTGATTATAAAGTGATTTTTCTACAGGCAATAAAAAACCCGATAACCTTGAACCTAAGCGGCGGGATTATCGGGCTCCTCAATATGGGGACGTCAAAGAAAAGCAGTGGCACTAATTCAGACTGACGGCGGCGAGGAAAGTTCAGCCGTCGGTAAAAAAAGTCATGCGTTTTTTTTTACGTCGAGGCGCCGGGGTTAGCCGACCACGCCGGGCCAGACGATGACGATAAGGGTACCGGCCAGCGTCAACAGTACGTTGGCGATGGCGTAGGTCCCCGCGTAGCCCAGGGCCGGAATGTTGCTGCGCGAGGCATCGTTGATGATGTCCATGGCGGGGGCGCAGGTACGGGCCCCCATGATAGCGCCGAACAGCAGCGCGCGGTTCATCCTCAGCACAAAGGCGCCGAAGAGGAAGCAGATCACCACCGGCACCAGGCTGACGATCAGCCCGGCTATCAGCATTTGCCCGCCGACTTCACCCAGCCCGTGACGCATACCGGCACCGGCGCTTAGGCCGACCCCGGCCATAAACACCATCAGGCCAAACTCTTTGACCATATTGAGCGCCCCCTGGGGAATATAGCCAAAGGTGGGGTGGTTGGCGCGCAGGAAGCCCAGCATGATGCCGGCAAACAGCAGGCCGGCGGCGTTGCCGATGCCAAAGGAGAAGCCGGTAAACTGAAAGGTGATCAGGCCGATCATCAGGCCGATGATAAAGAAGGCGCAGAACGCTAGCAGGTCGGTGACCTGGCTGTGAATAGAGATAAACCCGATGCGATCGGCCACGCTCTTGACGCGGCGGGCATCGCCGCTGACCTGCAGCACATCGCCTTTATTCAGCACGATGTTATCGTCGATCGGCATTTCTATCTGGCTGCGGATCACCCGGTTTAAGAAGCAGCCGTGGTCGGTCAGCTTAATCTGGCTCAGGCGTTTGCCGACGGCGTTGCTGTTTTTGACGACGATCTCTTCGGTGACGATGCGCATGTCCAGCAGATCGCGGTCGAAGACCTCTTTGCCGTTGCGGAAGCTGGGGTCGAGACGGGCGTGAGCGTCCGGGTAGCCGACCAGGGCTATCTCATCGCCGACCTGCAGCACGGCGTCGCCGTCCGGCGTCGCCAGAATGCCGTTGCGGCGGATCCGTTCTATATAGCAGCCGGTCTGGCTGTATATGCCCAGCTCGCGCAGGTTTTTACCGTCGGCCCAGGCGACCAGCTCGGGACCGACGCGATAGGCGCGGATCACCGGCAGAAAGACTTTGCGCTGCGTGTCGTTATCCAGCCCCCGCTCGCGGGCGATCTGCTGGGCGGAGGTCGGCAGATCCTGGTGCTGCAGCTTGGGCAGATAGCGGGCGCCAAAGATCAGGCTGACTAAGCCGACCAGATAGGTCAGGGCGTACCCTAGGCTGAGGTGATCCTGCAGCTGCCCCAGCTGGGGATTATCGGCCATGGTCTGGCGTAGGGTATCGCCGGCGCCGACCAGCACCGGGGTTGAGGTCATCGAGCCGGCCAGCATGCCAGCGGTCAGGCCGATATCCCAACGGAACAGCTTACCCAGCCCCAGCGCGATGCACAGGGCGCTGGCAACCATCACCAGCGCCAGCATCAGATAGTTTTTACCGTCGCGAAAGAAAATGGAGAAAAAGTTGGGGCCGGCCTCGACGCCGACGCAGAAAATAAACAGCATGAACCCCAGGTTGAGGGCATCGGTGTTCATTGAAAAGTGCTGTTGTCCGAGCAGCAGGGAAACCACCAGCACGCCGATGGAGTTCCCCAGTTGAATGGAGCCAAGGCGCAGCTTACCGAGGCAAAGCCCCAGCGCCAGTACCACGAACAGCAGCAGGATATAATTGCCTGTTAACAAACTAGCGACATCAATATTCATGTAGAATAACTTATCGTTAACTATCAGGTTATTGATATGATTGACTATTAGAGCTAAATTCAACCATAGAATATAAGAGAATTCACCCAAGATGCTGCGTTGGTGAATGGTGGATACCCGCGGGGTATGACCGCCCATTTTAGACGGTTGACAGGCTGACAGCCAGTAAAAAGCCGTTCTCAATTGATGGTTCGTTGTTTTTCTGCGCCGGGGAGTGCTTTGTTCACCGCCGTCGGGCTCGCCGAATAAGGCGCGCCTGTCTCGGGGGAGCAGATTCAGCGTTTCGCTATAGGGAGGGAGAACATGGCGAACGGACGGCGTTGGTTTACCCTGATACTTTGTTTTTTGATGGTGACGGCACTGTTTTTGCTGTCGCACAGCTATACCCAGGCCAACGGCGGTATCGCCGAGCCGCCGGGCGTACGTCCGGGGCTGCTGCTGTATATGCTGCCGGGGTTTATCCTGTGTCCGCTGGCGCGCCGTCAGCGGGTGCTGACGGTCTTTTGCGGCGCGCTGGCGTCAGCGACGTTTTGCCAACTGCTGCATATGCTGTGGCTGGCCGATGATGAAACGCCGCTGCAGCTGCTGCCCTACACTGCCAGCATGGTGTTCTGGTGCGTGTTTGGCGCTCTGCTGTATTGGTTCGCCGCAACGCTGTGCGGTCAGCGGGCGGTGAGATAGCCTAGACCGATTAATCCCTACCGCTCTAGGCGATAGCATCGCAGCAAAATAAAAAACCCGCCGCGGCGGGTTTTTTGCTGTGCAGGCGCGTTATTCGGCCTTATCAAACAGCCCCAGATGCGCTTTGGCATAGGCCTCAAAATCGGTACAGCCGCCGATATGCTGCTGATCGATGAACACCTGCGGAACGGTTTCTACCGGTTTGCCTACGGTCTTGGAGAGATCGTCTTTACTGATGCCTTCTGCATGGATGTCGACGTAGCGGAAGGTGAAGTCGTCGCGCTCGGCGGCCAGTTTTTCAGCCAACTCTTTTGCACGGACACAGTAGGGGCAGCCCGGACGCCCAAAGATTACAGCAAACATGGTAGGACTCCTTAAAGGGATAGAGGCGCCTGCGAATCCAGACCGGGTTCGGTGGGCACTCGGAATTGGGATTACTATGCCTGTTAGCGTCGGCAAAAAGAAGTAGGATTTGCCTGTTACTTTGATAAATTTCATCTATTCAATGACAAGGTTTGGCCGATGGCTGCGCACGCGGTGTCTCCGCCGGTGGGCGGAAAGGGGTAGACTGATCCCGTTACGCCGCCGCGTCAGCCATCGGCGCGGCCTTCCGTTTCAAGCAACTTACCGGGGAGCACTGTTTCGTTATGATGTCGACCATCGATCTGCTGCGCGATCACCGTTCTATCCGCCAGTTTAGCGCCGAGGCGATCGGCGAAGCGCAGCGAGTGTCTATTCTGGAGGCGGCGCGGGCCACGTCGTCGTCCAGCTTTCTGCAGTGTACGTCGATTATCCGCATCACCGCGCGCGCGCTACGTGAACAGCTGGTCGAGTTGGCCGGCGGCCAGCAGTATGTGCTGGACGCCGCCGAGTTCTGGGTGTTCTGCGCAGACTTTCAGCGTCACCATCAGATCTTTTCGCAGGCGGAGCTGGGGTCGGCTGAACAGCTGCTGCTGGGCTGCGTCGACACGGCGCTGATGGCGCAAAATGCGCTGACGGCCGCCGAGTCGCTGGGGCTGGGGGGGTATTTATTGGCGGAATACGCAACAATATTGAGCAGGTGACGACGCTGCTGGGCTGTCCGCAGCACGTCCTGCCGCTGGTGGGGCTGTGTTTGGGACATCCGGCGCAGCATCCGCAGCAAAAGCCGCGCCTGCCGCTGAGCATTCTGGTGCATGAGAATGGCTACCAGCCGCTGGATCGCGCCGCGCTGGCGCAATACGACGCTCACGTCGCCGCCTATTATGCAACGCGTAGCGATAACGCCCGCCAGGAGAGCTGGAGCGAGCAGATGAGCCGTACTCTGGAGAAGGAGCGGCGTCCCTTTATGCTGGCCTACCTGCAGCGTCAGGGGTGGATCACCCACTGAGCACCGGAGCGCGACGCTCAGCGGGCGCTGAACTGGTTGCTGTCGCGGTAGTAGCGGAAGCCGACGGCGGCCAGGCGTGACTCCAGCTGGGGCTGGGGGATCGCATAGCGGGCGCACAGCGCCTGCAGCGAGTCGCACTCGTCGCGCAGCTTCATATTAATGATGCTCAGCAGCATCAGTGGTTCCATCGTGGCGTAGTGGGATAGCGGCATGGCAGTCTCCTGATGGTTGGCCGGCCGGGGGCTTTTTACCGCGACCTCGGGGCAATTTATTGCCCCTGGGCATGGCTAAAGTGAATAAAGTTCCGTAAGCTATGCCCCCTTTCTGACTGTTTATTATTACCTGATTTATCTTTGTAAGGTAGAGCGCTATGGATCCACTAATCGTCCCCGATCTGGATGTGCTGCGGCACTGGCTGGATCAACTGGGCATCACGTTCTTTGAGTGTGACTCCTGCCAGGCGCTGCATTTACCGCACATGCAGAATTTTGACGGGGTATTCGACGCAAAGGTCGACCTGATCGATAACACCATCCTGTTCACCGCGCTGGCGGAGGCGCGTCCTACGGCGCTGATCGCGCTGGTTGGCGATCTTAGCCAGATTAATGCCAGTACGCTGGGCGTCAAGGCCTTTGTCGATATCCAGGATGACAACTTACCCAAGTTTATTGCCTGTATGTCGCTGAATGTCAGCGTCGGCGTATCCCAAGAGCAGTTTGCCGCCTTTATGCAGCAGGGCGAAGAGCAGATCTCGATGGTGATGATGGAGGCGCGGGCCAACGGTATGCTGTTCCTGGGAGAAGGCGAAGAGGGCGAGGGTGAGTTTAGCGCCGAGAGCGGCGTCAGCGGGCCGGTTATCCACTGAGCTTCATTGCCTAACATATTGACATCGCGTCCGAATCTGCATGGTTGACTTGTGTCATCCGTGCGGAATCCCTATAGTAGAAAGCCCGGTATTTCTCAGGGTTGGATGATATGCTGCAGAGGGTTCAGGCGCTGCCACGCAGCGATGGAAGAGGTTTTGCACCGGTACCGGTCCTGGTCGCCGGAATGGCGATTATCGGCATTCGCCTGGCGGGTGCCGTGCTGCTGCTGGTGACGCTGGGGGGCGCGGGGCTCGCCGATTTTGTCGGCGGCGCCTGGCAGACCTGGGAGAGCGGTGCGCTGCTGCTGGCCGGTCTGGGGCTGTGGCTGATCGAGCTGGGCTGCGGCGCGGCGGTAATGCGCGGCAGCGCCCGTGGCCGTGGGATCTACCTCGGCTGCCAGCTGCTGGTGACCGGTTATATGCTGTGCTCCTCCCTCGGCGGCTTTCACCCCGAACTCTTCAGCGTGGACGGCGATGACAGCGGCCAAATCGTGCGCGCGCTACTGGGGCAGAAGCTGCCCGATCTATTGATCCTGGCGCTGCTGTTTATCCCCCTTGCCAGCCGTCGCTACTTCCGGCGGCGGCTGTGATACAATCCTCCGCCCCGACCGTTTCCATTTTCATTTCCATCAAGTGAGTTGCGATGCACTGTGCCCAGTATCAGGCGGACCGCTGTCATTCCTGCCAGTGGCTCTCCATTCCCTATTCCCGTCAGCTGGAGGATAAACAGCGACACCTGGCCGCGCTGCTGAGCGGGCATCCCGTTGCGCAGTGGCTGCCCGCCCAGCCCAGCGCCGAGCAGGCGATGCGCAACAAGGCGAAAATGGTGGTCAGCGGCAGCGTCGAGCGCCCTCTGTTGGGTATGCTGCAGCGCGATGGCAGCGGGGTGGATCTGTGCGATTGTCCGCTGTATCCGGACAGCTTTTCCGCCGTCTTCGCCGCGCTGAAGGCCTTTATTCCCCGCGCCGGCCTGACTCCCTACAGCGTAGCGCGTCGGCGCGGGGAGCTTAAGTACCTGCTGCTTACCGAAAGCCGCCTCAGCGGCGAGATGATGCTGCGCTTTGTGCTGCGTTCGGAGGCCAAGCTGGCGCAGCTGCGTCAGGCGCTGCCGTGGCTACAGGCGCAGCTGCCGCAGCTGGCGGTGATCAGCGTCAATATCCAGCCGGTGCACATGGCCATTCTGGAGGGCGAGCGGGAGATTTTTCTGACGTCGCAGCAGGCGCTGAGCGAGTCTTTTAACGGCGTGCCGCTCTATATCCGTCCGCAGAGCTTCTTTCAGACCAACCCCTCGGTGGCTCAGGCGCTGTACGCGCAGGCGCGCGACTGGGTTCAGGCGCTGGGAGTTACGGAGATGTGGGATCTGTTTTGCGGCGTCGGGGGGTTTGGCCTGCACTGTGCGACTCCGGAGATGACGCTGACCGGCATTGAGATCAGCGCCGAGGCCATCGCCTGCGCCCGCCGTTCCGCGGCCCAGCTGGGGCTCACGCAGGTCAGCTTCGCCGCCCTGGACTCCAGCGCCTTTGCCGACGCGCGCAGCGCGGTGCCGCAGCTGGTGCTGGTGAACCCGCCGCGGCGCGGCATCGGTGCGGCGCTGTGCGACTATCTGAACCGCATGGCGCCGCCCTATATTCTGTACTCCAGCTGCAATGCCCAGAGCATGGTGCAGGATATTGAGCGTCTGGCCGACTACCGGATCGACAAGGTCCGTCTGTTCGATATGTTTCCCCATACCGCGCACTATGAGGTCCTTACGCTGCTGGTGCGCGTATCCGCATAGACCGCCGCACCTGCGGCGATGGACGTCAGGGGCGGTAGGGGATCCCCTCCAGCTCCAGCAGGGCCCGTTTGATGGCCAGTCCGCCGCTGTAGCCGGTCAGGTTGCCACCTTTGCCAAGAATGCGGTGACAGGGGATCAGAATGGCGATCGGGTTGCGCCCGACGGCACCGCCGACTGCCCGCACGGCGCGCGGATTGTCCAGCCGCCGGGCGAGTTCGCCATAATGGCTGCACTGGCCATAGGGAACCTCACTCAGCTGCTGCCATACCCGTCGCTGAAAGGCGGTGCCCTGCGGCGTCAGCGGTAGATCCTGCCAGCAGGGATGCTCTTTGGCGAAGTAGGCATCGAGCAGGGCGCGGGTGCGCCGCAGCAGGGGATGTGTGCCGCATCGGTGCCAGTCGGCGGGGATCACCCGCGCGATCACCTCATTGGGCAGCCATAGCTGGCTCAGGCCGCCGCCATCAGCGGCCATCAGCAGTGGGCCGAGGGGGGAATCATAGTGGTCATAGTCCATAGCATATCCTGAAGCGTGGCGCCGACGGGCGGAGGCAACATGCTAACAAATCGTGCCCGGAGCGCCAATCGGATGCGTTCAGGACGCAGGGAACCACTTGTCGCTGATCTTCTGATAGGTGCCGTTCGCCTTGATGGCGGCCAGCGCCTGATTCAGCTGATCTAGCAGCGCCTGGTTGTCCGGGCGCACCGCGATGCCCAGCCCGATGCCAAAGTATTGCGGATCGGTGACATGCTCGCCGACCGCCGCCAGCTGCGGATTGTTTTTCAGCCACTCATTGACCACCGCGGTATCGCCGAAGACGCCATCAATGCGCCCGTTTTTCAGATCCAGAATCGCATTCTGGTAGCTGTCATAGGCCACCGGCTTGATCTCCGGATGTTTATCCTGCAGGTACTTTTGGTGGGTCGTCCCGTTCTCCATGCCGACCCGCAGCCCCTTCATATCGGCTATCGAGTGATATTTGCCTTTCTGCGCGATGATGATCGCCGAGTTGGCGTAGTAAGGCTGGGTGAACGCCACCTGCTTCTGCCGCTCCGGGGTGATGTCCATGCCGGAGATCACGGCGTCGTAGCGCTTGAACTTCAGCGCCGTGATCAGGCTGTCAAACGCCTGGTTGTTAAAGGTACAGTTCGCCTTCATCTCCTGGCACAGCGCCTTGGCCAGATCGATGTCGAAGCCGACGATGTTGTTGCTGGCATCCAGAGATTCGAACGGCGGGTAGGTGGCCGATGAGGCGAAGCGGATATTCTCTGCCGCCTGGGCGCTGAAACTGCAGGCGACAACGATGGCGCAGGCCAGTAACTTCTTCATGCTTAACTCCTGTACAAGGCTAATCCCGATGGGGAGAGGGCGTCTGTCGATCCCTCTCTGCCTGGGACGCGTGCCGGGAACGATCGGCGCGGCGGCGCAGGCGAGGGGCTGGAGTTGAATGTGCCATTTAGTGAATTGTTATGCAATAGATATGGATAAATATATTTTTTCCATGTTTCTTATCAGGCGTAAAAAAAGGCCGGTAATAACCGACCTTTCAAAGTGTTGAGTCGTTTAACTGCGCTGCTCAAACGCCAGCGCTCGGCGCTCAATCATGCGCATCATCAGCGTCAATAGACCGTTGACGCACAGGTAGACCAGGCCGGCGGCGCCGAAGACCATCACGTCGTAGGTGCGGCCATACAGCTGCTGGGCATAGCCCATCACCTCCATCAGCGTGATGGTGTAGGCCAGCGACGTGCTCTTAAAGATCAGCACCACCTCGTTGGAGTAAGAGGAGAGCGCGCGCTTAAAGGCGTAGGGCAGCAGAATCCGCAGGGTTTGGGCCTTGGACATGCCCAGCGCCGCGCAGGATTGCCACTGGCCGTTGGGAATGGCGCGCATCGCGCCGTAAAACAGCTGAGTGCTGTAGGCGGCGCTGTTGAGCGCTAGCGCCAGCATGGCGCACAGCCAGGGCTGCGATAGGGCGCTCCACAGCCAGGGCGTGTCGCGGATCCAGGCAAACTGCCCGGGGCCGTAGTAGATCAGGAAAATCTGGACCAGCAGCGGCGTACCGGTAAACAGGGTGATGTAACCCTGTACCAGCGGCGTCAGGATCAGCGGCCGCAGGGTCAGGATCACGGTAAAGCACAGCGCCAGCGCCAGGGCGACCAGCAGGGAGACCACGGTGAGTGACAGGCTGGTATGTAGCCCCTGCAGCAGATCCGGAATATAGCTCAACATCATGCGGCACTCCGTTCAAAGCGGGTAGTACGCAGCTCAATACGCTTGAGAATGTATTGGCTGAACAGGGTGATCACCAGATAGATCGCCGCCGCGATGCAGTACCAGGTGAAGGGCTCCTGGGTTCGGGTGGCGATGCTCTTGGTCTGCAGCATCAGATCGTTGACGCTGATCAGCGAAACCAGCGCGGTATCCTTGAGCAGCACCAGCCACTGGTTACCCAGCCCCGGCAGGGCGTGGCGCCACATCTGCGGCATCACCAGGCGGAAGAAAATATGAGTTTTACTCAGCCCCAGCGCCATTCCAGCCTCGCGCTGTCCCTGCGGTACGGCCTTCAGCGCGCCGCGCAGGGTTTGAGAGCCATAGGCGGCGTAGAGCAGCGCCAGCGCCAGCACGCCGCACAGGAACGGGCTGACTTCGAAGTTCTCGATATTCAGCTGCAGCCGCAGCGTGGTAAAGCCCAGGTTCAGAGCGATGCCGTCGGAGAGCCACAGCAGCATCTGGGACGAGCCGAAGTAGATAAACAGCACCACCAGGATCTCCGGCAGTCCGCGCAGCAGGGTAACCCAGGCGGTGCCCAGCAGCGCCAGCGGACGGCAGCGGACAGACTCCCAGACGGCGAACAGCATGGCGAGCACCAGGCCGAGCAGCAGGGAGCAGAGGGCCAGACCGACAGTGATGCCGGCGGCATGTAATAAGGGGGTCAATTCAATCATGGCCTGATGCCTATCCCATCAGGCGGCTTGCGCCGCCTGGCTGATCCTAACCATAACGCCTACGGAGATAGGCACTACTGGCGTTTTCGGTGGTTACTTCTGAAACCACTTGTCATAGATAGCCTGATATTGGCCATCCTGTTTGAGCTGGTTCAGCGCCGCGTTGAACTGTTCTAGCAGCGGGGCGTTGCCCTTGCGCACGGCGATCCCTAGCCCGGTACCGAAATAGTCTGCATCGGTGACCTTCGTACCGACCGGCGCCAGATTGGGGTTTTGCTTCATCCACTCATTGACCACCGCCGTATCGCCGAACACTGCATCGATCCGGCCATTCTTCAGGTCGAGGATGGCGTTCTGGTAGCTGTCATAGGGCACCGGCGTCAGCTCGGGGTGTTTATCCATCAGGTATTTTTGATGGGTGGTGCCGTTCTGGATCCCGACCCGCTTGCCCTTCAGCGCGGCCACGTTGTCCACCTTGCCTTTTTCGGCGATGAACAGCGCGGAGTTGTCATAGTAGGGCTGGGAGAAGTCGACCTGCTTCTGCCGCTCCGGCGTGATGTCCATCCCGGAGATCACCGCATCGACGCGCTTGAACTTCAGGCTGGGGATCAGGCTGTCGAAGGACTGGTTGCTGAAGGTACAGGTGGCCTTCATCTGCTGACAGATGGCGTTGGCCAGATCGACGTCAAAGCCCTGCATTTTATTCTGCGCATCCATAAATTCGAACGGCGGATACGAGGCTTCGGCGGCAAAACGGATGGTTTGCGCCGCCGTGGCAGAGACGCTGATACCGGCTAACATCGCAGCAATTATGATTTTTTTCATCGCAGACTCCAACGGATTACGCTTGGCCTCGCGGGCCGTTAATGGGACAGATATCCGGCAAACTCACTGGTCTGCGGATCACTAAAGTGGCTGGCATCGCCCTGTTCAATAATGCGACCCTGCTCCATATACACGACGCGGCTGGCGGTTTTGCGCGCGACCTCCACTTCGTGGGTGACGATCACCTGGGTGATCCCGGTCTCCGACAGCTCATGGATGATGCTGACGATCTGGGCGGTGATCTCTGGGTCGAGGGCGGCGGTCGGTTCGTCGAACAGCAGCACCTGCGGCTCCATCATCAGCGCGCGGGCAATGGCGACGCGCTGCTGCTGACCGCCGGAGAGGTGCAGCGGGTAGCGCGCCACGAATTCGCTCAGGCGCAGGCGCTGCAGTAGCTTTTCGGCCCGCGCCAGCGCCGCCGCTTTCGACAGTCCCAGCACCCGGCAGGGCGCCTCGATCAGATTTT
The DNA here is from genome assembly GCF_000800725.1 of Edwardsiella sp. EA181011. Classification (NCBI taxonomy): domain Bacteria; kingdom Pseudomonadati; phylum Pseudomonadota; class Gammaproteobacteria; order Enterobacterales; family Hafniaceae; genus Edwardsiella; species Edwardsiella sp. EA181011. The sequence goes on from NZ_CP011364.1 coordinate 2,071,367, forward strand.
GCATCACCGTCAGGTGTGGCCACAGGTTGTACTGCTGAAACACCATGCCGACGTTGCGGCGCAGATCGCGGATAGCCTTCTCACCCGGCGGCTGGCGAAAGTCAAACTGGTGGCCAGCGATACTCAGGGCGCCGGAGCGCGGCATCTCCAGCAGGTTTAACACCCGCAGCAGGGAGCTCTTTCCCGCGCCGCTCGGCCCAAGCAGCACCAGCGTCTCGCCGGCCGGGCATGCCAGGGTTATGTCAAACAGCGCCTGGTGTGCGCCGTAGTAGCAGTTAATGCCGTCGATTTGAATACTCATGCGCTTAATCTGAATAGCCATTGATAAGGCAAAGAGTAACTTCATCAGAATAACTATGCAATATTGGTGGGTTAAAATTTAAGAATATGCACTCTGACCGCTCAGAAAGAGTACGATATCGGGTTATGGCACGCCGGCTGGCACAGGGTAAACGGGTGTGCTAAGGCGGCGCGGGCGGCCAGAGGCCGCCCGACCGTCGCTTAGTCGTAGTCGATGTTGATGGTGACGTTGGCCTCTAACTGCCCGGGCCGCACCGGGCCGCGGTCATGGACGTAGTAACCGGCGTGGATAGGGATACGGAATCCCCGATCGGGCAGCGTTGTCCCGCGGGGGATCAGTCGGATGACGCTGGGCTGTGCCGCCGCGCCGCCCAGTGTGATGGGGCGCTGCTGCTCGTCGTACAGAATAAAGCCGACGCCGCCAGGCCCCGAGTGCGGCAGCACGACGCGGGGATTCTCCGGCAGCAGCGCGTCGCTGCTCAGGGTCACCCGCAGGGTGCGGTTAGTCTGCGCCTCGCTGCCATCCCCGCTCAGCTGGTCGCATTGGGCGACCAGGGTGTGGTCGGCGATCGGGCTGGCGATCGCGCCGCTCTGCGTCAGGTCGCTGATGGAGACGGGCGGCAGCGTGAGCAGGGTGTCGGTAAACTGGCAGGTGGTCGCGCGGTAGTCCAGCGTCAAATTAAGATTCACCAGGTACAGATCGTTTTCCGAGGCGGGCCATTTCCCGGTTAAGAGAAACCTGAGGAGACGCAGGATAAATTCCCCCAGAGAACCGGATGACCCGTTGCTGGCGCTGATCACCATCGCGGACTCCAACAGATACTGCCCTTCTGGGGCGAGCCGCGTGGTCTGGGTGGGGGCGACCGGCCTGGCGGTGACGGTGAGCTGATCGAGAAACTGCGCCGCCGTATAGCTCCCCTCCTGTAGTCTAATGGTCGCCTGGGCGGGCGCCTGGACGGTGATCTCGATAAAGACGTTGTCATAGAACTTGATCACGACGCCCCGCTCGTAGGGCGTGCCGAGATGCACCTCGTTTTGCTCACTGCCATAGGCGGAGCATAGGGTTTGCTTGCTGAACAGCGGCAGCGGTACCGCCACCTGCTGCCCGCCGGGAAACATATTCTGATTACTCATCAGCACCTGCCCCTGCTGGCTCTCTGTACCCGGGCTCTCCAGCTTGCACCAGGAGAGCGCCGGGCCGCTGAGCAGCAGCAGCGCGGTAAAAAAATAACGGCAATATTTCATGATTCAACCTCATCAGACTCAGCGGCACAGGTGGGTTTGACTGCTCAGCGTGGCGGCTGAGAGGGTTATGGTGCAGCGGGTGTTCGCCTGTGGATCCAGCGGCACCGTTACCTGCGCCGGCAGGGTGTCGCTGCGCAGGGAGATCATGCCGCCCTGACCGACCAGACCCACCGTCTCACCGTCGTGGCCGCTGACTGGATAGCCGAAGCCGAGCGGCGTACCGTCGGCGCGGCGCGCTTTAAAGTAGAAGCGTTGGCGCGTGTCGGTCTCAAAGCGCGCCAGCACGACGGCCCCCTCATAGGGCACTCGCTTCTGCATGTTCCCCTTCAGCTCCACCGTATCGTCCTGCGGTGACGGCGTCAGACGCAGGCTGTTTTCGCGGTAGGGGGTCAGGGCGGCGTAGAGCGCCTGGCCTGCGCCGTTGGTGGCGTGGTAGCCATAGCCGTTGACGCTGGCGTCGCGCAGCCCCGGAGCATCGACGATTGCCATGGTGTCCGTCAGGGCGTTGCTGAACAGCACGCCGCCGCGATAGGCCACCACGCCGCCGCTGATGCCGGCGCTGGTCTGACGGTAATCCTGCGACTGGCTGTAGCTGGCGCTCAGGGTCGCCGAGCGGGCCCGATAGCTGAGGTTGGTGCCCAGCGCGGTGAGGCGATCCTGGCGTTGGTTATTGAGGCTAACGCTGTAGCTAAACTGCTGCCACTCGCCGGCGTAACCGCTCAGGGAGGCGTTGTTGGAGTGGTAGCCATCGCGATCGACGGTGGTGGCGTTCGAGAGATACAGGGTGCGCCGCGGCTCGCCAAAGCTCAGCGGTAAGGTGAAGTAGAGATAGACGCGGCGGTCGCTGTTCAGTCCCTGATCGTAGGTCTGGCTGGCGGCCAGGGTATAGCTGAGCTGCTGCCAGCTGTTGCTGTAGCTCATCTGGTAATCCTGGCGACGGGCGCCGCCGCCCCAGTAGTCGCGCCAGGTGCCGGAGAGGAACACCGAGCCCCAGCCCTGCGGCAGCGTCTGGCTCAGGTTGATGGCATAGTTATTCTTACGGCCCGGATCGTAGTGGTAATAGTCCCAGTCGCGGGTCGGGCTACCGCGGTTGTCGTTCAGATAGAGATGATCGCTCAGGGTGCGGTAGTGGCGTGACGAGTAGCGGTAGGCGGCCAGCGAAAACTGGGTCGCCGTGGCGGCCAGGTATTTGTTGTAGGCTAGCTGATAGCTTTGTCCGCGCTGCTCGCCGCGATCCGTCAGGCTGCTGGCGGAGTGGGTGATATCCAGCGAGAAGGCGCCGATGGCCGTGTTAAGACCGTTGCCCAGCAGCAGCGCATAGTAGTCCTGGCTGGCCTGGGCGCCGCCGTAGAGCGTCAGCAGGCTGTTTAGACCGTGCTGGTAGCTGCCCTGAAAGAAGCCGCGCTGATCGTTGATGTCATTGAGATAGGTTTTCCCCACCGCCAGATCGTACTTGCCAACCCCCGGCTGCAGCATGTTAGGCAGGGAGGAGTAGGGAACGATAAAGCGAGTGATGCGTCCGTCTGCCTCCTGCACGCTGACGTTGAGATCGCCGCCGCCGCCGACCAGCTGCAGATCTTCGATAGAGAACGGCCCCGCCGGCACCTCTTTACGAGAGACGATGATATCGTTTTGCTCGACGGTGACCAGCGCGTTGCTCTGGGCTACGCCGCGCACCAGCGGGGTGAAGTTCTGCTTGGCGCTGGGCAGCATGCGCAGATCGCTATACAGACGGACGCCGTGAAAGCGCACGCCGGTAAACAGATCGGAGGCGCTGTACATATCGCCGACGCGCAGCATTCCGTTGATCGGGGCAAAGCTGCGCTGCAGATAGGCGCTGTTGCTGTTCCAGTCGCCGCGTTGGGTATTGCGCTGATTATAGCTGGTGGCGGCGCGTAGCTGCCAACCGAACAGGTTCAACCCGCTGTGAAGGTTGAGATAGGTATTGCTGCTGTGGCCGCTGCCGCGGTAATCGCTGTAGTAATAGCTGGCGTTATAGCTGGTGAAGAAGGCGTTGATGCCGCGATCCCAGCTTTCCGGGGCGATATAGCCTTTTTCCCTGTCGGTCACGAAGGCCTGTGGAACGGTCAGCTGCAGCTGCAGCAGGCCGGTGTTAAAGCGGTAGCTGCCGCCGTGCAGCGCCTGGCGCAGCGGGATACAGCGGGTGTCCCACGGCGGCGCGGGGAGCTTAATGCCCAGCCCGCGCAGCTGTGGCTCGCTCAGGCAGGTGTCGCCGGGTCGTTGGCTGACGGTCAATGTATATACGCCGCGCCCTTCGCCGTTGACCATGATATCCAACGGATATTCGCCGGGGTAGGGCGCATGGGGATCCAGCGTAATCTGGCTCAGCTGGCGGTCTTTCGCCGTGCCTTTAAGAAAGTGGGTATCGAAGGTGTTTGTCGCGCTGGCCATGGCGCAGGCAGCGGGAAACAGTAGGGCCAGGGAGAGGGTAATGGCGTTTAACCTGAGCATCCGTGCCTCACTCGTTGCGATTAGTTAAGGGGAATGGCCTGCTGACGTTTCACGCCATAGTCATTCAGATAGGAGAGGGTCAGCGTGGAGACCCCGCCCGGCAGGCCGGCGACGGCGATATGCCGTTGGGAAAAGGGGGCCAGCATCAGGGTTGCCTTCAGCAGCTGCTCTCGTTCACCGGCGCCGAGCGCGGTAATCGTGATGTGGTTAGGCGAGCGGTTGTTCAGCGTTACCCCCTGCTCATCGCGGCGGGCCGAGAGCTGGCCGACGGTTTTTTCGCCGAGCTCAGCGATCCCCTGGGGACGGTAAAACAGCTTGATGCGGTTTTGCATCGCCAGTTTGAGCAGGTTTCCGCTACGCGCCGGGTTATCCGGCGGAATGTCGATCACGTTGAGGTAAAACAGCGACTCCCGATCCTGTGGCAGGGCGTTAGGCAGAGCCCGAATCCGCAGCTGCTGGCCGTTACCGGCCGTGACGGTGGCGATCGGCGGCGTCAGCAGGAAGGGCGCCTTCACCTCTTCAGGGGGGACGTTGGGATCCCCCTCATCGATCCAGGCCTGGATCAGGGAGGGCTTGTCACCGCGGTTGGCCAGCTGAACGGTGATCTCCTGGCGCTGGGCTGGGTAGATAATTCGGGTGCCGTAAATAACGATGGTGGCGCAGGCTGGCCAGGCGGTTATGGCGCACAGCAGGGCGAGCAGAGCTTTCTTCATGGGGTCACCACAGGGAACAGGGACTCCCGGCGGAGTCCCGCGGGTTAAGTTAATCGTGGGTAACGGTGTAGGTGACGGCGGAGCTCACCGCGCCTTTGTTTACGGTGTCGCCGATTTTGTGGTAGTAGGCGGTGATGGGCAGGACATAGTTGCCGTCCGTGCCGATTAGCGTGTGCTGGGTGTTATAGCTATTGATCAGCTTATCCTTGACCTTCAGCTGAAAACCGACGCCGGTGGCGGCACCGCTAGTCGGGGCGATCACGCCTTTGTCGTTCATATTGCTGTTGGCGAAGCTGAGCGTCAGGGTCTCTCCCTCATAGCCACTGCAGACGATATTAATATCGGCCTGCGCGGAGGCCCCGGTATAAATTTCACCCGGATTGACGTTAATAAACTGATCGGCGCCGACCAGCGGCAGCTGGAGCAGCTGATCTGAGTTTTGAATCGTGCAGGAGGCGCCCACAATTTCGCCCTGAATCCGCAGCTGACCCGCGGGGGCGGGGGCGGCGAGTGCCGCAGATGAAATAAAAAGGCCGCTTAGCATCGCTATGGAAATAATACCGCTCTTCATGACAACTCCTTGTTTTAGGATGGGCATTATTCCGCTGCGTGATGGAGTGCATCACAGAACAGAAAAATCTCATCTTTAAAAAATAAAATCACGATTGACAGGCTGGTGCTTTTTTCTGGCACTTTATTTTTGTCTGGGATCTTTGGTTTGTAACTAATACGAAGTTCGTATTTATCTCGGTAAAAAATAGTATTTTAATTTGCTGGCCTTGCTATCTAATTTAAAGTAAAAATGATAAGCGATGCACTGATTAGTCGCCTATTGGAGGAAATGGCTTTTATTGCACCAACATTCGGATAGGATGTTTTGACAGCTGAATAATTACCGAATATGCTTAGGCAATCTATCCGGCGCGTGCTTTTTCCGTCTGCGGCGATCGTCGCGGTCTACATAGGTCATCTCTTGTAATACCCGTAATAGCCAGCGTTTGATGCCGGTTGTACGGAGAGTTTGTGGACATCAGGCTATCTTTTATTACTTTTTTTTGATTATATCGTGGGTGATATCTCAATTAGTTATTAGTCAGCGCTTAGCCTTATCGTTAAAAATTAGTGTCTGCGTTTCCATGAAGAGGATTTCATGATGGCGATAAGCCATGACGTATTTAAGGAAAAAAACGGGATCTCATTAATTACCCACCCCACGCTACAGTCGATGCTTCTGGTCGATGTGCTTAACAATTATCTTAGCGTGCCAATTTATCTGCTTGATGCACCCAAGAGTTCAAAGTATTTATTGGATGACTGTGCCTTGATTATATTTGATGCAATGTTGCTTGACGCTGAGCCGGCGCAGCGAGCGTGTTGGCTTGAGGCTATATTTAATCAGCGGGTTGGTCGGCGAATTATTTTGATCAACGTGAATACCCATGATGAGGCGCTGGCGTGGCATCAGCATGGGAGTATCATCGCGGCCTTTCCGGCCAAGACACATCAGCAGACGCTGATCCGCCGGCTGAGAGCCCTGCTGGTGACTGCGCAGGAGGAACCGTCGGGCGATACGGCCCCCACGCCGCGCCTGACCCTGCGCGAGCTGGAGGTGCTAAAGGCGATGCAGCAGGGTGCAAGCAATCTGGATATCTCGCGTATTTTGTATATCAGCGAAAATACGGTCAGAACGCATATCTATAATATTTTTAAGAAAATAGCGGTGAAAAATCGGATTCAGGCGGTGAAATGGGCCGATACACACCTGTGCGGATAGCGGAATATGGACAGCGAAGCTGACGTCGTCAACCACAGCGGGTAATATCTGCGCTGGAGAAGATGACGCGGAGAGGCGAAACGATGTGGGGAAAAACGTCCGCCCTATTGGCACTGTTACTGCTGGTCGGCTGTCAGCAGTCATCTACGCTGCGCGATCGCGGCGGTTATTGGGTGGATGATAGCCAGCGCGCGCTGCGCGCCGAGCCCCGGATTCGCTATCTGGTGCTGCACTATACCGCGGAGGATTTTCCGTCGTCCCTGCGGGTGCTGACGGGGAAACGGGTCAGCGCACACTATCTGGTCCCCGCCGTGCCGCCGCAGCGGGACGGTCGGCCGGTGGTGTGGCAGCTGGTGCCCGAGTCGCGTAGCGCCTGGCATGCCGGGATCAGCTACTGGCGTGGCCAGACCCACCTCAACGATAACTCGATCGGTATTGAAATTGAAAACCCTGGCTACCGGCGTACGCCGCACGGTATTGTCTGGTATCCCTTCACTCCGCAGCAGATCACCGCCGTCCGCGCGCTGGCGCAGGATATTGTCCGGCGCTACGCCATCGCGCCGCAGAATGTGGTCGGGCATATGGATATTGCGCCGCAGCGCAAGGTGGATCCCGGTCCGCTGTTTCCCTGGCAGATGCTGGCGCAGCAGGGGATCGGCGCCTGGCCGGAGGCGGTGCGGGTCAGGGCCTATCTGCAGCGCTACCGGCAACGTCCGCCGGACGTCGCCTATCTACAGCGGCGGCTGGCGCAGTGGGGATATCAGATTGAGCCCAGCGGCATTAATGACGCGGCCTCCCGGCGGGTCATCGCGGCGTTTCAGATGCACTTCCGCCCGACGGATTTCCGCGGAGAGCCGGACGCCGAAACCAGCGCTATCGTCGATGCGCTGATCGCGCAGTACGGCGGCGCCGATTAAGGTGCTCAGCGGTGCTGTAGGCGGCCATGGTCGCGCAGCCAGCGGGCGGTGCGCACGATCCCGTCTTCCAGTGTCACGATAGGCTGATAGCCCAGCTCACTCTGTGCCCGGGCGGTGTCCAGCGTCATATCAAAGTTCAGCTTGGCCGCGCCGTAGTGGGTCAGCGCCGGCTCTTTGGCGCTGCGCGTACTCAGCTTTTCCATACCGCGGGCGATGATATCCAGCAGCGGATAGGGGATCGTGCGCAGGCGGCAGGCGATCCCCAGCTCATCGATCAGCTGCTGCAGCATCAGGCGCAGCGTCTGCGGCTGGTGGTTGGTGATGTTATATACCCGTCCCGAGGCGGTGTCAGGGCGCTGACTGGCTAGCCACATGGCGTGCACCGCGTTCTCTTCATAGGTCATATCCAGCAGGGTGGATCCGCCGTGCGGCAGCAGTAGATAGCCATGCTTCTTCATCGTGCCCATCAGGCGGGGCAGCAGCACCTTATCGTGGGGACCAAACAGCCCCTGCGGACGTAGAATGGTAAAGTGGGTCTGCGGATTGGCCAGCGCCAGGGTGCGGATCACCTCTTCGCCCGCGGCCTTGCTGCGTGCATAGTAGTTGGCGTAGCGCGTCGGCGTAAACTCTTCTTGAATGCCGTGGTGATGGCGATAGTCAAAGTAGACGGCGGGGGAGGAGATATGGATAAACTGACCCACGCCGTAGGCGGCGGCCCATTCGCCCAGGCGGCGGGTGGCCCGTACGTTGGCGGTTTCAAACAGCGCTTGCGATCCCCATGGCGAGGTGAATCCGGAGCAGTGCCACAGGGTATCGACGTCGTTCAGCATCGCTTTCGCCTGCGCCGAAACCAGGTTGCCCAGATCGGCGTGGATAAAATCCGCCCCCATTTTTTGCAGCACCTGCCCCATGGCCAGATTATCCCCCGCTGCGCGGACGCTGATCCCCCGCTGACGTAAATATTCAACGGCATTACGCCCGAGACCGCAGGTTGCACCGGTCACCAAAACTTTCATACTTGCCTATCCACCGTGGGCCATCCATCGGGCCGTTCGTTGCGGCCGGTTGTACGTGGCCATCTGACTGCTGCGGGAGCGCCGATCGCTCCGGCTGCGCAATAAGGGTGCCATTTTTCCGTGAATCGGCGCGACATGCAATCGGATTACTTAGCAGAATTGTAATATCGGCGCTGGTTGCTCCTACGGTGAACAGCCCGGCGCCGCCGGATTTCCCCCGGCGCGCAGGGGGTTAGGGCACCGTGGACGGCGCTTTGTCGGATGAGCTCCCGACCTGCGGGGGATGCGCCTCGTCCCAGGCCTCGGCCAGTTCGGCGATGCGCTGTGCCATGCCGCGAAAGATAAACAGGTGAGCCGGCATCATGGTAAACCAATACAGCAGGCCGGAAAAACCGGCGGGATGCCACCAGGCGCGCACGTCCAGCGTACGTAGGCCGTTGTGTTCGCCCAGGGTAAAGCTAAGGCGCCCCAGCCCCGGCGCTTTCATCCCAAACAGCAGGGTCAGCTGATGTTCCGCCTTGAGGGTGATCACCTTCCAACCGTCGATAAGATCGCCTATCTGCAAGGTTTGGCGCGCCGGGCGGCCATAAACGACACGGTTACCGCTGAGATCGTCAAGGCGGGCGCGGATCTGCCACAGCAGGTTGGCAAAGAAGTAGCCGTTGTCGCCGCCGATTTGCTGTATGACCTGCCATAGCGCGCGGCGCGAGGCGGAGGTGTCGATTTGGCACCCCGCCTGCTTCGGGTAGAAGCCGTAGCCCGGTCGCCAGCGGGCGCGGGCCTGCGGATCGTAGCCCCAGTCGGCGGAGTCGACCACCTCGCGTTCACGGGCAAGGGTCTCGCTCAGCGCGTGATCAAAGCCGATCAGCGTCTGTGGGATCAGATGGGCGATGGCCGCATCGTCGGCGGGCAGATCGTGCTTCAGCCCTTCGATCAGCGCGCGGGCGGTGCTGGTAGGAACCGAGGTGATCAGGTGCAGGAAGTAGACCGAGATCAGGCGGGTCGGGATCGGTAGGGGGATCATCCAGCGCCGCTTGCCGCTGACGCGGATAAAGCGTTCAAACATGGTCTGGTAGCTGATGTATTCGGGGCCGGCGACCTCGAACGTCCGATCGTCGCTGTCCGGCAGCTCCGCCAGCGCGCTGAGATAGATCAGCAGATTCTCCAGTGCGATGGGCGAACTTTTGGAGCGCACCCAGAGCGGCGGCGTCAGAATGGCCAGGTTATAGACCATGTCTCGCATCACCTCGAAGGCCGCGGAACCAGAGCCGATGACGATCCCGGCGCGGACCTCGGTAACGGGGACGCCGCTGGTGCGCAGAATCTCCCCGGTTTCGCGTCGGGCGGCAAGGTGACGCGACGAGGGCTGTGCCTCCCGCGGCTGCAGCGCGCCCAGAAAGATCACCTGACGTACCCGGGAAACGCTCAGCGCCCGGCTAACGTTTTGCGCGGCCTGCAGTTCGGCGCGGACGAAGTCGTCACCGTCGCCCATGGCATGCACCAGATAGTAGACCACGTCAATATCGTCCAGCGCCGCCGGCAGCGTCTGCGGCTGGTACAGATCGACATACTGACAGCTGACGCCGGGCCAACCGCGCGCCTGTAGCCAACCAATGCGGCGTGCGGCGGCGCGTACCCGGTGTCCACGGGCGCACAGCTGTGGGATCAGATGCTGCCCGATATAGCCGCTGGCGCCCAAGACCAGAATACGTTGTCCGCCCATGGTGAGATCTCCGCGCTGAGAGGTTAGCCGTAGGTGGCGTGGGCGTGCGGCGCACCGTTCGCCGGAGGGTATGTCTGGCGGAAGGTTTGCCACAGTTCGACCAGCCGCTGTAGGTCGGCGCGGGTGGCGTCCAGGTGGGTCACCAGTCGCGTGGTGACGCCCGCGCTGATCAGGATCCCGCGCTGGCGCATCCAGGGGCCCAGCGCGGCGGCCTCATCGGCCTCCAACTGTAAAAATAGCATATTTGTCTGGGCACCCGGCGCCAGCACCCGGAGTCCCAGGGACGAGAGCGCGTCGGCCAGCCAGGCGGCGTTGGCGTGATCGTCGCGCAGACGCTCGACGTTATGACGCAGGGCATAACGCCCCGCCTCGGCCAGAATACCGGCCTGACGCATGGCGCCACCGGTCATTTTACGCCAGCGGCGCGCGCGCTGAATAAAGTCGGCGTCGGCGCACAGCAGCGAGCCGACCGGCGCCCCCAGCCCCTTGGAGAGGCAGAGGGTGAGGGTATCGCAGTATTGGGTCAGGGTCGTCAGCGGCACCTCAAGGGCCACCGCGGCGTTCATGATACGGGCGCCGTCGATATGCAGGCTCAGCCCCTTTTCGCGGCTAAACGCCCAGGCCTGCGCCAGATAGTCGAGCGGCAGCACCTTGCCGTTATGGGTGTTCTCCAGGCTGAGCAGGCGGCTGCGAGCAAAGTGAATGTCGTCGGGCTTGATCACGTCGGCAACCCGCTCCAGCGGCAGGGTGCCGTCGGGCAGGGCGTCGATGGGCTGGGGCTGAATACTGCCGAGCACCGCCGCACCGCCGGCCTCATACAGGTAGTTATGCGCCTTTTGGCCGACGATATACTCCTCGCCGCGCTGGCAGTGGCTCAGCAGTGCCACCAGGTTGGCCTGGGTTCCGCTGGGGAGAAACAGCGCCGCCGGCTTGCCGCTCAGCTCGGCGGCCTCCTGCTCCAGTCGGTTGACGCTGGGATCGTCGCCATAGACATCATCGCCGACCTCGGCGCGTGACATGGCCAGACGCATGGCCTCGCTCGGGCGGGTAACGGTATCGCTGCGCAGATCTAACATGGGGCACTCCTTGGTCGGCTACATCCATGGGAAAGCCCCAGTTGTACCACGCCGCCGTTGGGCTGCCAAAGAAAAAGCAAAGGGACGACGCGATCGATTGTGCGCGCGTATTCACGGTAGTTGGGCAGAAATATCCCATGGGCGCTCACTTTGCCGGGGGCTCGGCGCGCCGCCTTCTCCGGTTGTCGATAGGCTGGGTATAAAATGAGCACCAGCAGATGTTTCTATCACCACGCTAGCCGCCGGATATCCTGTCAAACAGGCGCGCGAAAAATGTTTACGTAACAGTGACGGCCGGATTTAGCTTGACCATGAACACGGAGAGCGTGTTTGCCGGGAGCGATACCCATCGCGTAACATTTTGCAGGATGCTCTCTGTCACGTGGGGTGCTCTTTGAGCATACCTCTGCAGAATGGGGATGGGGGGAATCATCTCATTAAATCAATCGAATACGGAAATTCTGTTACATTATATCTCATTGAATTTACTGCGTAGAAGGCAGGTCGCACCCATTACGGACGATCGAGGATGTAAAAATATTTTCCAATATTGGCGCTAAGGAAATAAGCACAAATAAGCAAAAATTTTCCTTTTGTGGGAATGACTTTAATATAAATCAGGCACAGTTGTGATAAATGAAATAATGCCAAGCCTCTCTCATCAATAAATGTTCAGGCGTAGCATGTATTCATTAAATTAGTCTTTGATACATTTATATGGTAGGGGGTACTATATGAAATTTACTGTACGTAAATAATAAAAATTCTCACTTGTGAATTTAATGATAAAATTCAATAAATGGAGATGAACATATGAACATTGACCTAAACTTTGAAAATATTAAGGAACGGGTAATCCAATATAACGCACGCGCTTCAGTAGAAGATTTTGATGCCTATATGGTGGAGTATGCCGAACTTGCCAAGCAGGCCAAGTTATAAACGCCAGGTATTTACGATCTACGCTACGGCATGGCTGCTGCTGAGCGGATTGATTTATTTCCGGAAAGCGTTCAAGCTGCACCCTTAGTGATTTTTATTTATGGTGGATACTGGTGTTCACAACGTAAAGAGGATGCCTGTTCGATGGCTGCCTCGTTCACCCGTCATGGTGTGGCCGTATACCCTGGCGCCTGTGGCAACCGTGGCAGAAATTGTACATGAGGTGCGTAGCGCGGTCGCTTGGCTATATTTTCATGGCGAACCATTTGGTATTTATCCTGCACGTATTTTTATCATCGGCAGTTCGGCTGGTGCCCATCTGTGCAGCTCACTGGTTTCTGAAGGCTGGCATAATCGTTATCGGCTTCCGGAGGATGCGATAAAAGGCGTGCTGGCGATGAGCGGTATCTATGACTTTCGCCTGCTGTGCGATATATTTAGCAATGAGTGGCTGTATTTATCACTTGAGCAAGCAAAAAGTGTCAGCCCTATTTTTCTTTGCCTAAGAAAACCTCTGCGCAAAAATTTTTATCAGTGCCGGTGGTAAATAAATGTTAGGGTTTAAACACCAGATCAGAGCTTATTATGAGGCTTGTCGTGAAAATGGTCTGAATGTAACATTATTAGATGATCGTGAGAGTAACCACTTTACCTTAGTCAACGCTCTGGCTAATCCAGGGAGTGAGATGTTTAAACAAGTCATGGCGATGATTGACGCAACATCAAATTAATTTACCCTGAATATATAGTGGTTGCATTATCTGGAGGTTGCTTTCCAGAAGTAATGCTGCGTGAATCTCTATCATTTCTGATAAAACGATAACAGAAGGTATTATTCGAATATCTGTGGCTAGTCGGTAGTGATAATTAACCGAAACTTCCCCTGGATGGTGGGTGTCTGATCCATCAGCCAATCATTGCTCCCTCTCAACGTTTCCCATTTCATACACCGGCGATCCTTATAGGATTTTTGCTGAGCTATTTTGATGATTGCGGGTGTTTGCATTTTCACTGTTTAAATTTTGCTGTTTTTTTCATTTGAGCAACTGGCGCAGTGACAGTTATTTTATGTGTGAGAGACAGGCAAGATTATACATCTGCATAAGCGGACTCCGGCACAGACGCGGGGGGAGGGTGGCGCGGGGGGCCCCTTACGGATCGATGGCATCTCCCGCGCCATGGCATGCACGCTGGCCTGAGTGCGCCCGGTCAGGCCAGCTCGACATCCCCGTTGAGCTGACAGCTGCAGGCCAGCACATAGCCCTGGGCTATCTCCTGCGGGGTGAGGGTCATGGTGCTGCTGACCTGATAGTCACCGTGTAGGATACGGGTTTTACAGCAGCCGCAGACGCCGGCGCGGCAGGCGGCCTGTACCGGCAGCCGGTTTTGCTCCATCGCGCTGAGCAGCGTGCTGCCGACGGCGGCGCGGTAGTCGCCGGGCTGTGAGCTGGAGAGGATGCGCAGCGTGCCGCCGACCGGCGCGCTCGCCGTCTCCGGCTGGAAGCGCTCCAGGTGGATCTGCTGCGCCGGGACGCCTAACTCGCTCACCAGGGTCTGCGCTTGGCGCATATAGGGCGCCGGGCCGCAGATCATCACCGTACGCTCCGCCAGGGCGCGGATTCGGCTCTGTAGCAGCTCGCGGCTGAGGCGTCCCGGCAGGATCGCGCCCGTTGCCTCCGCTTCGGCCAGCAGGATCAGCTGCAGCTGCGGGTGGGCTTCGGCCAGCTGGCGCCATTCGTCGGCGAAGATCAGGTCGCGCGGCGTGCGAACCGCGTAGATCACCGCGACATCCGTACTCGGGCTATGCGCCAGCAGCCAGCGGGCCATAGCGATGATCGGGGTGACGCCGCAGCCGGCCGCCAGCATCAGATAGCGGGTGGCGTCCGCCTGCGGACAGGTGAAGCTGCCCTGCGCCGGTGAAAGCCACAGTTCGTGGCCCGGGTGGACTTGGCGGGTCAGCCAGCCGGAGCCGACGCCGTTGTCCAGGCGGCGTACCGTCAGGGTAATAAAGGGGCTGAGTCCTGGGGTCGAGGAGAGCGTGTAGGCACGCAGAGTCTCTTCGCTGCCGTCGATGCTGACCAGCGCATACTGACCGGGACGGTAGGGATAAAAGTCGGGACAGATCAGGTTTAGCGTCCAGACATCGGGGGTTTCCTGGCGCAGGGAGTGGACCTGCATCCGGTGGGGGCAAAGGGGGGTTGGCATGGTCATGGTGATGGCGTCTCGCAGTCAGGATTTCGCCCCGCGCCAGGCGGCGTGGGGCGCTTAAGGTTGCCGGGTTAGGCGTGGCCGAGTATACCGTTCAGATCGGCGTCGACCGTGCTGATGGCGCGCATGCCGAAGCGCTGGTTGAGGATCGCCAGAAGATTATCCGTCAGGAAGCCCGGCGCGGTCGGCCCGGTGTAGATGTTTTTGACGCCCAGCGCCAGCAGGGTCAGCAGGATGACGATGGCCTTCTGCTCAAACCAGGAGAGGATCAGACTGAGCGGCAGATCGTTGACGCCGCAGCCGAGCTTCTCTGCCAGATTGACCGCCAGCATGATGGCGCCGTAGGCGTCGTTGCACTGGCCGACGTCCAGCAGGCGCGGCAGCCCCTCCAGCGTGCCGAAGTCCAGCTTGTTAAAACGGTACTTACCGCAGGCCAGGGTCATGATCAGGCAATCCTGTGGGATGGCGCGGGCAAAGTCGGTGTAGTAGCTGCGCTCATCGCGGCTGCCGTCGCAGCCGCCGAGCAGGAATACGTGGCGTAGCTTCTTCTGGGCGACCAGGTCGATCACGCTGTCCGCCGCGTTGAGCAGGGTGGCGCGACCAAAGCCGACGGTGATCAGGTGTTCGATCTCGCTGTAGGGGAAGCCATCGCAGACCTGCGCCTGGGCGATCACCTGACTGAAATCATCGCCTTCCAGATGGCGTACGCCCGGCCAGCCGACGATGCTGCGGGTCCAGATGCGATCGCTGTAGTTGCCGACGTTGGGATCGATGATGCAGTTGGAGGTCATCAGGATCGGGCCGGGGAAACGGGCAAACTCCTGCTGCTGATTCTGCCAGCCGCTGCCGTAGTTGCCGACCAGGTGGCGGTATTTACGCAGCTCGGGATAGCCGTGGGCCGGCAGCATCTCACCGTGGGTGTAGATGTTGATGCCGAGGCCATCGGTCTGCTCCAGCAGCATCTGTAGATCCTTCAGATCGTGACCGGAGATCAGGATACATTTGCCGGCGACCGGCCGCACGTTGACGGAGGTCGGGGTGGGATCGCCGTAGGCCTCGGTCTCCCCCTTATCCAGCTGCGCCATGATGGCGAAGTTCATCTTGCCGATGCCCATGGCATTGTCCAGCAGGGTATCCATATCGCGCGGCTGAGTGCCGAGCCAGACCATATAGTGGTGATACTGGGCGTAGATCGCCTCGCTATGCTGGCCCAGCACATGGGCATGCTCCATATAGGCCGCTGCGCCTTTCAGGCCGTACAGGTTGAGCATGCGCAGGCCGTGGATATCGTCGCCGATCTCGGCCCGATCGCTGTCCAGAGCGAACTCTGCCGCCTGACGGCGCAGGGTCTCCACATCCTCTCCCTGCAGGCTTAGCTCGGCCAGTGGATGGTCGCACTGCGTGCCCGGCGCCTTGGCCAGGCAGGCGGCGCGCAGGCTGTCGCGCATCGCCAGCGCCTCGCGGGCGTAGCCGATGATGCGCGCAGAGTCGAAGTTGACGTTGGTCAGGGTGGCGAAGAAGGCGCGCGGCGCAAAGCTGTCGATGGTGCGATCGCGGATATCCAGCTCGCGGGCCAGCAGCGCCCAGGCGGAGAGGCTTTGCAGTGCGGCGACCAGCAGGTCTTGCAGGTCGGAGGTTTCGGCACTCTTGCCGCACATCCCCTGAGCGTAGGAACAGCCATTGCCGGCCGGGGTACGGATGGTTTGCTCGCATTGAACGCAGTACATGGAAAACCCTCTTTTAAAGTTGTATTTATTATGCTTGTTTGAAGCGTAAGCCCGGTATCGCGTTCAAAAAAGGAATTTCTAATACAACTTTTACTTTGTTTGATATAACGCAATTTTTGTTGCGAATGGGATTTATTCTTTAATCTCTGGGCGAAGGGCGAAGGGCGAAGGGCGAAGGGCGAAGGGCGAAGGGCGAAGGGCGAAGGGCGAAGGGCGAAGGGCGAAGGGCGAAGGGCGGCACGGGAGCGCCGCCCGGCGGGGGGTTAGGAGGAGAACAGGGCCATCAGCACCGGCGCCAGCAGGCTGAGCAGGAAGCCGTGTACGATCGCCGCCGGCACCAGCTCAATGCCGCCGCTGCGCTGCAGTACCGGCAGGGTAAAGTCCATGGAGGTTGCGCCGCACAGTCCCAGCGCGCTGCTGCGGTGGCGCTGGATCAGCGTCGGGATCATCATGATGGCGAACAGCTCGCGGGCCAGATCATTAAAGAAGGCGGTGCTGCCGATCACCGGGCCAAAGGCCTCGGTCAGCATGATGCCGGATAGGGAGTACCAGCCATAGGCCGAGGCGATAGCCAGGCCGGTCTTCAGGGGCAGGCCCAGCAGCCAGGCGGCCAGGGCGCCCCCGACCAGGGCGCTGACGCAGACGACGCAGCCTATCATCATGCCGCGGCGATTCAGCAGGATCTGTGCCGGCGACATTCCGCTGTTGCGCAGCTGAAGGCCGACCAGAAACAGCAGCAGGATCAAGGCGTATTCGCTGGCGTGGGTGGCGTGGCTCAGCCACGGCCATTGGGTGAGGCCCAGCAGGAAGCCGCCCACCACGACGCCGCACAGCTTCAGGGACTCCAGCGCCATATGGAGGCGCGATGGCAGCGCCTCCTGGCGGTGGGTGACGTGCCAGGGGGCGCGCTTTTCCAACAGCCATAGCGCCAGCAGGTTGGCCGCGATAATCAGCACGAAAAAGACCGTGGCGTATTTGCCGATCAGCCACAGGTTCGCGCCAAGATTATCGAGAAACGCCAGGCTGATCCCCATAAAAAACAGGATGACGTATACCATCCAGCTCAGCATACGGTTAATTAAACGGATCAGCGTCTTATGACGCAGGTGCAGCAGGTAGCCAAGCAGGAGTGGCACCAGAATGATCAAGAGTCCAGAGTACATAAGAGCCTAACGTGTTAAATTTAAAGCTAATACCGTACTCAAAAGGGGGATTTGAGTAAAGGCACAGCGTCCGCAGGAGGGACAAAAAGGGATCTTTGCCTCTTTTTGCCCCTGGCTTTTTAGAAAAGCAGCACAAAATGGCGAGCGCGGCGGGGGCATTCCTTGACCCGATAAGGCTTTGCCCGCATCCTCATAGCAGTGAGGCGACGAGAGAGGGATGGCATGTACCTGGAACGCATTGAGGTCGTAGGATTTCGCGGGATCAATCGCATCTCGCTGTCGCTGGATGACAATACCGTTTTGATCGGTGAAAACGCCTGGGGTAAGTCGAGCCTGCTGGACGCCTTGACCCTGTGCCTGTCGCCGGAGCGCGAGCTGTACCGCTTTGAGCCTCATGATTTCTACTTTCCCCCCGGCGATGAAACGGCCAGAGAGCACCACCTGCAGATTGTGTTTACCTTTTGCGAAACCGAGCGGGGCCACGCCCGGGCCCGCCGCTATCACCGGCTGTCGCCCCTGTGGCAGGAGAGCGACGATCGCCTGCAGCGCATCTATTTTCGCCAGGAGGGCGAGCTGAGCGACGACGATACGGTCTGCACCTGGCGCTCTTTTCTCAATGAACAGGGGGAGGCGCTGGCCCTGCACCACGTCGATCTGCTGGCGCGCGAGCTGATCCGTCTGCACCCGGTGCTGCGTCTGCGGGATGCCCGCTTTATTCGCCGTCTGCACCCCAGCGTGCTGGCCGCCCGTCATCTGCCCGATCAGGCACAGGTGGCGCAGCAGCTGGATGAGCTCACCCGTGAGCTGGTGTGTAACCCGCAGAAGCTGAGTAACGGCGAGCTGCGCGCCGGCTTGAGCGCCATGCAGCAGCTGCTGGAGCACTACTTTGCCACCAACGGTGACGAGACGGCGGTCGGCGCCCGGCGCCGCCACCGCAATGAGATTATTCACGGTCGCCAGGCATGGCGTTCGCTGGAAAACATCAATCAGATGATCGCCGCCTCGGGCAGCCGCAATATGCGCCTGATCCTGCTGGGGCTGTTTTCAACGCTGCTGCAGGCCAAGGGGGCGGTGATCCTCGATCGCCACGCGCGTCCGCTGCTGGTGATTGAAGATCCGGAGACCCGTCTGCATCCGATCATGCTGTCGGTCGCCTGGGGGCTGTTAAACCAGCTGCCGCTGCAAAAGGTGACGACCACCAACTCCGGCGATCTGCTGGCGCTGATGCCGGTAGAACGGGTGTGCCGCCTAGTCCGCCAGTCGGGGCGGGTGGCGGCGTACCGTATCGGACCTCGCGGTATGACGCCGGAGGACAGCCGGCGCATCGCCTTTCACATTCGCTTTAACCGCGCCTCGTCGTTGTTCGCCCGCTGTTGGCTGCTGGTCGAGGGGGAGACGGAGGTGTGGCTGCTGAGCGAGCTGGCGCGTCAGTGCGGTTACCACTTCGATACCGAAGGCATCAAGGTGATCGAGTTTGCCCAGTGCGGCCTGCGCCCGCTGATTAAGTTCGCCCGCCGAATGGGGATCGCCTGGCATGTCCTGGTCGATGGCGATGAGGCCGGGCGTAAATATGCCGCGACGGTGCGTGGGCTGCTGGAGGGGATGCAGGAGAGCGAGCGCGATCGCCTAACGGTGCTGCCGGCGCCGGATATGGAGCACTTTATGTACCATGAGGGCTTTGCTGATGTGTATCACCACGTGGCCGGGATCCCGGCGTCGGCGCCGATGTCGGCGCGTAAGGTGATCACCAAGGCTATCCACCGCGCCTCCAAGCCCGATCTGGCGATCATAGTTGCGGCGCGGGCGGAGGAGGTCGGCGTGAGTCAGGTGCCACTCCTGCTAAAGAATATGTTTTCGCGGGTGCTGTGGCTGGCGCGCGGCAAGGCCGACTAGCGTCCGCCGGGCGGTGGACATGGATCTGTGGCTGACGCTGGCCGCCTTGTGCGGCCTGGCGCTCGGCACCCCTCTGCAGCGCGCGATGCTACGGGTCATGCGTCCGCTCTGTTTCCCGCTGCTCTGGCACGATCGTCATTTCTCTCCGTTTCCCTGCCGAGCGGCGCTGAGCGCCGCGCTGGCGGCGATCGCGCTGTCGCTGGCCTGGCGCCTGCCGCCCGGCGTCGCCTGGCTCTGCGGGATGGGCTTCTGTACGCTGAGTCTCGCCCTGGCGTTGATCGACCGGGCCAGCCTGCTGCTGCCCGACGCGCTGACTCAGCCGCTGCTGTGGCTGGGGCTGATATGGAACGCGCTGTCTCAGCCGGCGTATCTGCCGCAGGCGGTGTTCGGCGCCGTGGCAGGATATCTGACGCTGTGGCTGATCGCCTGGGGATTCTGGCGCTGGCGCGGGGTGCAGGGGCTCGGCGGCGGGGATGTTAAACTACTGGCCGCGCTCGGCGCCTGGTGCGGCTGGCCCGATCTGCCTGCGTTGCTGCTGCTGGCCTCCCTGCTGACGCTCGTCGGCATTGTCCTGCGGCGCCGCTGGCGGGGGGAGAGTCTGGCGGCGCCGGCGCCGTTTGGGCCCGCGCTGCTGGTGGCTGGACTGTGGCAGGTGCTGCCGGGTCTGGCCGGCCTCTAGCGCGGCGGGGCGACGCTAGGCCGTCGCGCCAAGGCTGGCGCATACCGCCTGCTGCATCTCATCTAGCAGCTGATAGCGGCGCCGATACTCGGCGCGCTTTTTGCTCGGAATACTTTCCAGCGGTTTGCGCTGAGGGGGCTGGGGCAGGCGGAAGTGGCCGTCGTCGGTGGGCGCGCCGTTCAACGAAAGCCAGAAACCGTCATAGTCGGCCAGCATCTGCGCCTGTTTTTTGCGGCGGTAGCGCCAGTGGCTGTAGATATGGCTGCCGTTGCCGACGGCCAGGATCTGCGTGCAGCGGCCAATGCGCGCCAGTTCGCACAGGGTGTCGGCCAGCAGGCGTTTGGGAAACAGACCGTGGCAGGCTTTGGTGGCCGTCTGGGTATGGCTGTGCGGCAGCGATGGCGACGACCCCTGCAGCCCGCCGATGAAGAGGGTCCGCGCACCATGGTAGTCGATAAAACTAAACGTACACACAGCTAGTAGTATATTCTGCTGGTCGCATAGCGCGATAGACAGATCCCCCTCTTTACTCAGCTTCTCCAGCATGGTCAGTCGCAGAGAGTATGTCTGGTCGTTTTTCCCGCAGAGGGTCGCCAGGGTTAGCGCCTGCCCAGCGTACAGCGCCGGGTAGCGGGAGATCGGCAGCAGCTGGTTCAGCAGGCGATAGTGATCCGTCAGCGCTTCAATGATCTGCGGACGGGAGAGGCGCACGCTCAGGTAGGGATGGTGCAGGCGGCACGGCAGGCGAGGCTGACAGCGCAGAATGGCATCGCGCTGCGGCAGTCCGGCCAGCATCTGCAGCAGACGGTAGGTATCGCCGGGCGCCAGCAGCGCGCGCAGGGCAAATTTGGCGCGAAACGCGGCCTTATTCCAGAGACGGGTCGGCCGATAACGACCCGTCGCCAGGCTGGTAAACAGCGGTAAAGCGGGGCGTGAGACGGGCCGGGCGTGGCCGATTTCGATTGACGACATGGTGCCACCTGTCATTGCGGGTTAACGATGACAGAATTTTCCGGGAGGCTGCCTAAACAGCAGCACAATATGCTACCTCATTGTGTATGGAATCGGCGGATGGTTGAGGGGAGGTTGACGTGGAGCGGGACGGACCGAAGAGACCGGCCGGGGGATCCGGCCGGTGAGGCCGCTTAGGACGCCGGCTCGCTGAGAATGGGGATTATGGTGTTTGCGTGATTACCCTTGGGGCCGATATGAAGGTCAAACTGAACCTGTTGACCCGCCTTCAGCGTGCGATATCCCTCCATCTGAATGGCGGTGTAATGGGCGAATATATCGTCGCCGCCGCTGGCCGGACAGATAAAGCCAAAGCCTTTGGCGTTATTAAACCACTTTACGGTACCCGTCTCCATGCTTATACATCCCTCGTTACGGTGGCAGATCGCGGCGGAAGGCCGGCGATCACGGTTAATGAGATAAGACTGATTCAGGATAGGTTCCTAAGCCGTGGCGGACATCGCTGCACCACGGCTTAGGAATGCACCCTACGGGCAGCGGTAGCCTCGCGCTGCAGGCATACCACCGGGCGGGACGGCCTGGTCAAATTACCACCGATTCCCCGCTTGTCTACACTCTATTGATGCCTCCGTTGCCGTCAAGGGCTGGTTATTTTTAGCCCCCTAACTTTTTACCAAAGTTTGAGGCAGTTAACGCAATTGTGCGGCAGTGCGCTTTTTTTGTCCGATCGACGGGCGGAAATGCAGGGTTGGCTGGTAATCTTGATGGTAGTTATGATATGGCTCAGTGATAGATGATCGACCGGCCCCGCCGGGAGAAGAGAACAGGTAACAGATTGAAATGGCGAACTTGAACGATTGGCTGAATCTTGAGCCGCTGGTAGAGGATCGGACTCGCAGGGCGGTGCAGCCGCCGTCACTGTATAGTGTCATACTGAATAACGATGACTATACGCCGATGGAGTTTGTCATCGAGGTGCTGCAGAAGTTCTTCGCCTATGATATTGAACGTGCAACGCAGCTGATGCTGACTGTGCATTATAAAGGCAAGGCGGTGTGCGGCGTGTTCACGGCAGAGGTTGCGGAGACCAAGGTGGCATTGATCAACCGCTACGCGCGCGACAATGAACATCCGCTGCTGTGCACGCTGGAAAAAGCCTGATCGGGTAACTGAAGGGAGGTGCCCATGCTCAACCAAGAACTGGAACTCAGTCTCAACATGGCGTTCGCCAGGGCGCGCGAGCATCGACACGAGTTTATGACCGTCGAGCACCTGCTGCTGGCGCTGTTGACTAACCCCGCGGCGCGGGAGGCGCTGGAGGCCTGTGCGGTGGATCTGGCGGCCCTGCGCCAGGAGCTGGAGACCTTTATAGAGCAGACCACACCGCTGCTTCCCCAGGGGGATAGCGAACGTGATACTCAGCCGACCCTGAGTTTTCAGCGGGTGCTGCAGCGGGCGGTGTTTCACGTGCAGTCCTCCGGGCGCAGCGAGGTCAGCGGTGCCAATGTGCTGGTGGCCATCTTCAGCGAGCAGGAGTCCCAGGCGGCCTATCTGCTGCGCAAGCATGACGTGAGCCGTCTGGACATCGTCAATTTTATCTCTCACGGCACTCATAAGAACGAGTCCGGTCCGGCGGCGGGCGGCGGGTCGAACGATGCGCCCGGCGGGGATGACGCCGCGGCGGCGCCCGGCGGCGAAGAGCGGATGGAGAATTTCACCACCAACCTGAACCAGCTGGCGCGGGTCGGCGGCATCGATCCGCTGATCGGCCGCGAGCGTGAGCTGGAGCGCGCCATACAGGTGCTGTGCCGCCGGCGCAAGAACAACCCGCTGCTGGTGGGGGAGTCCGGGGTGGGGAAAACCGCCATTGCGGAGGGGCTGGCCTGGCGCATCGTGCAGGGCGAGGTGCCGGAGGTGATGGCTAACTGCACCCTCTATTCGCTGGACATCGGTTCTCTGCTGGCGGGGACCAAGTACCGCGGCGACTTTGAGAAGCGCTTTAAGGCGCTGCTGAAGCAGCTGGAGCAGGACAGCGACAGCATCCTGTTTATCGATGAGATCCACACCATCATCGGCGCCGGGGCGGCATCCGGCGGTCAGGTGGATGCCGCCAACCTGATCAAGCCGCTGCTGTCAGGGGGGCGCATCCGGGTGATCGGCTCGACCACCTATCAGGAGTTCAGCAACATCTTTGAAAAGGATCGCGCCCTGGCGCGCCGGTTCCAGAAGATCGACATCAACGAACCGAGCGCCGACGATACGGTGCAGATCCTCAACGGGCTGAAGGCGAAGTATGAGGCGCACCACGATGTGCGCTACACCGCCAAGGCCCTGCGCGCGGCGGTCGATCTGTCGGTGAAGTACATCAACGATCGCCATCTGCCGGATAAGGCCATCGATGTGATCGACGAGGCCGGTGCCCGCAGCCGTCTGATGCCGGCGAGCCGGCGTAAGAAGACCATCAATGTGGCGGATATCGAGGCGGTGGTGGCCCGTATCGCGCGTATTCCGGAGAAAACCGTCTCCGCCAGCGACCGCGACGTACTGAAGAGCCTGGGCGATCGGTTGCGGATGCTGGTGTTCGGTCAGGATAAGGCCATCAGCGCGCTCACCGAGGCCATTAAGATGAGCCGTGCGGGGCTGAATCAGGATCACCGTCCGGTGGGATCGTTCCTGTTCGCCGGGCCGACCGGCGTCGGCAAGACCGAAGTAACGGTACAGCTGGCTCGGGCGCTGGATATTCCGCTGCTGCGCTTTGATATGTCCGAGTATATGGAGCGGCACACGG
The DNA here is from genome assembly GCF_000800725.1 of Edwardsiella sp. EA181011. Lineage (NCBI taxonomy): Bacteria > Pseudomonadati > Pseudomonadota > Gammaproteobacteria > Enterobacterales > Hafniaceae > Edwardsiella > Edwardsiella sp. EA181011. The sequence goes on from NZ_CP011364.1 coordinate 2,094,975, forward strand.
TGAGCCGCCTGATCGGCGCCCCGCCGGGGTACGTCGGCTTTGATCAGGGCGGACTGCTGACGGACGCGGTGATCAAGAGCCCTCACGCGGTGCTGCTGCTCGATGAGATCGAGAAGGCGCACCCGGACGTGTTCAACCTGCTGCTGCAGGTGATGGATAACGGCACCCTGACCGATAATAATGGGCGTAAGGCCGATTTTCGCAACGTGATCCTGGTGATGACCACCAACGCCGGGGTACAGGAGACGCAGCGTAAGTCCATCGGCTTTAACCTGCAGGACAACAGCAGCGACGCGATGGAGGAGATCCGGCGGATCTTTACGCCGGAGTTTCGCAACCGGCTGGATAACATCATCTGGTTTAACCATCTGTCGACGGAGATCATCCATCAGGTGGTCGATAAGTTTATCGTCGAACTGCAGGCGCAGCTGGATGGTAAGGGCGTCTCGCTGGAGGTCAGCGACGCCGCGCGTAACTGGCTGGCGGAGCGCGGCTACGATCGTGCGATGGGGGCCAGGCCGATGGCGCGGGTGATCCAGGATAACCTGAAAAAGCCGTTGGCCAATGAGCTGCTGTTCGGTGAGCTGGTCAGCGGAGGCTCGGTCAGCGTTGACGTGGCTGAGGGCAACGCGAGCCTCAGCTATCGTTTTCGTAGCGCACAGCAGCGCAAGGCCGAGGATGCGATGCACTGAGGTCGAGGAGACAGACAAAGAAAGAGCGCCGTAAGGCGCTCTTTTTTTACCGCCGGGAAAATGAACCGGCAGAATTACCCGTCTTGCCGCTGTCGGTATCGATCGCACTACCGGGCCTGACGCTGCCTGCGGCGCGGGAGGGAAGCCTATCAGCGGCTACGGAAGACAATGCGGCCTTTGCTCAGGTCGTACGGGGTCAGCTCTACAGTGACTTTGTCGCCCGTCAGGATGCGGATGTAGTTTTTACGCATTTTACCGGAGATGTGAGCGGTAACGACGTGTCCGTTTTCCAGTTCTACGCGGAACATCGTGTTGGGCAACGTATCCAGAACGGTACCCTGCATTTCAATATTGTCTTCTTTGGCCATCGAATCCTCTAGGTATGAATACCACAGTTTTTAACCGGCAAGATAATGCCGAAAAACCTCGGTTATGTAAAGGTAAGTTATCTTTCTGCAGTGCCCCACACGGGGTTTGGCGTCAGCCGATGACGGCGCTGAGCCGCCGCTTGACGCGGCGCGCGGTGGGGGACACTGCCCCATTTAGCCCCCGCAGACGCTATTCTCCGTTTTTGCCGCCGCCGCCGGAAGGGGTAGAGCGAGGCGCTGCGGCTGCCAACAGCGGGGGTCGAGCGTCTGGGCGCGGCAGTCGAGCAGATGCTGCAGATAGCGGCGGCGCGGAATATCGTGGGCGCCCAGCGACGCGGTGTGGGCGTTGAGCACCTGGCAGTCGATGAGTTGACCGCCCATGCGCTGAAAGTGGCTACAGAAGCTCCACAGCGCCATTTTAGAGGCATTGCTGACCCGGCTGAACATCGACTCTCCGCAGAACAGACTGCCCTGGGCGACGCCGTACAGCCCGCCCACCAGGCTTTCCTCTTGCCAAACCTCCACCGAATGGGCGTAGCCCAGTTGGTGCAGCTGGCAGTAGGCCTGCTGTATCGAGGGCCCGATCCAGGTGCCCTCGGCGCGCTGCTCCGCGCACCCGGCGATCACCGCGGCGAAGTCCTGGTTTAGGGTGATCCGTAGAGTGGTTCGGCGCAGCGCCTTGCGCAGGCTGTGGCTGACGTGCAGCGCCTGCGGCGTCAGCACCGCCCGGGGGTCCGGCGACCACCACAGGATCAGCTCTCCCGGAGAGAACCAGGGAAAAATACCGCGCCGGTAGGCCTGTAGCAGGCGTGCCGGCTGCAGATCGCCGCCGATGGCCAGCAGTCCGTTGGGTTCGTGCAGCGCCTGTTCCGGCGAGGGGAATCCCAGCGAGTGTCTGTCCAGTTGCATGATGCGCATATCCCGTTTCCTCGCGCGGTGACGTTAAAGGCGCTGACATAGTTGATAGTAGCGCCCGTGGGCCTGCAGCAGCTGCTCATGGCGCCCCTGCTCGACGATCCGTCCATCATCCATGACACAGATGCGATCCATCTGTGCTAGCCCCTGCAGACGGTGGGTGATCAGCACCAGGGTCTTTTGACAGCAGTGCTGACGCAGCAGCGCTAGAATCTGGCGCTCGGTTTCCGCATCCAGCCCTTCGGTGGGTTCATCCAGCAGCAGCAGCGGCGCGCGGTGCAGCAGCGCACGAGCGATGCCCAGGCGTCGCTGCTCGCCGCCGGAGAGCGGCCGACCGCCGTCGCCCAGCCAGGCGTCCAGCGCGCGATCCGCCAGCAGGGTGTCCAGACCGACCGCCCGCAGCGCGTCGCACAGTTGTGCGTCGCTGGCCTGCGGATCGGCGAGCAGCAGGTTATCGCGCAGCGTGGCGCTGAAAATGTGAACCCGCTGGCTGACGACGGCGCAGGCGCTGCGCAGGGCCCCCTCATCCAGCGCCTTAAGCGGCTGGCCGTTGAAGTGGATCTCGCCGCTGTCGCAGTCCCAGGCGCGGGTCAGCAGCTGCAGCAGGGTGGACTTACCGCAGCCGGTGCGTCCCAGCAGCGCGACGTGCTCCCCGGCGCGCAGCGCCAGAGTGACGCCGTTGAGCACCGAGCGCGCCTGTCCCGGGTAGGTAAAGTGAAGGTCGTCCAGCGTCAGGGCGAGGGGAGCCTCGTCGTCCAGCGTCTTACCCGACTCGGGAAAGCGCACCTGCGGCGTTTGGTCGATCAACTGCCCGACCCGCTCGGCGGAGGCGATCACCTGCCCCAGATGCTGGAAGGCGCCGGCGACCGGTGCCAGCGCCTCAAAGGCGGCTAGCGCGGCAAACACGAACAGGGCGATCAGCGCGCCCGGACGCGGATCGCCGGCGATGCCGGCCGCCGCCAGCCACAGGATCAGAGTAAAGGTCAGGCCGGAGGCCAGGATCATGATCCCCTGCGACAGCGCGCCGAGCGCCGCCTGGCGCTGCTGCTGACGCTGCCACTGCCGCTCTTTGTGATCCAGGCGCTGGCGAAAGGTCTCCAGGGCGCCGTATACCGCCAGCTCGGCGTTGGCGCGGATCCAGCCGACCAGCTGGGTGCGGTAGTCTGCGCGCAGGGCGGTCAGCGTGGCGCCGACCGGTTTCCCTGCCAGGTAAAACAGCGTCGGTAGCCCCAGCAGCAGCGCCAGCATGATCCCCCTAGAGTCAGCGCCAGCCGGAGATCCAGCCAGCCGAGGCCGCAAACCACGACCGCGATGATCACCACCGCGCTGAGCAGCGGCGAGATCACTCGCAGATAGAGGTGATCCAGCGTATCGACGTCGGCCACCAGGCGGTTGAGCAGTTCGGCCTGGCGGAAGCGGGCCAGGCCGCCGGGCGACAACGGTATCAGGCGGCTGAAGGTAAACACCCGAAGATGGGAGAGCACCCGGAACGTGGCGTCGTGGCTGACCAGCCGTTCGGCGTAGCGGCCGGCGGTACGGATGATGGCGGCGCCGCGGACGCCGGCGGCAGGCAGCATGTAGTTAAAGGTGATCAGACCGGCGAGCCCGGCCAGCGCCGAGGCGGAGAGAAACCAGCCTGACAGGGTCAACAGGCCGATGCTGGCCAGCAGGGTGACGATGGCCAGCAGCATGCCCAGGGACATGCGGATCCAGTGGCGGCGATACAGGGCCAAAAACGGCAGCAGGACGCGCATGGTTAAATCTCCTGATGGCGGGTGGCGAGAAGGGTGGCAAACGGGCTGCCGCGCTGCTGGGAGAGCGCGTTGAAGTCGCCCTGCTGCACCAGCTGCCCCTGCTCCATAACCCAGATGCGATCAAACTGCGCCAGCTCATCAAGCTGATGGGTCACCATCAGGGTGGTCTGGTGGTGGGCGGCGGCCTGCAGCGCGCGCATCACCAGGCGCTCGCTATTGGCGTCCAGGCTGGCGGTCGGCTCATCCAGCAGCAGCAGCCGGCAGGGACGGATCAGCGCCCGGGCGACGGCAACGCGCTGGGCCTGGCCGACGGAGAGGCGGGCGGCATCCTCGCCGATCGGGGTGTCTAGCCCCTGCGGCAGCAGGGGAAGAAACTCGTCAACGTAGGCCCGCTCGACGGCGTTTTGCAGCTGCTCATCGTCGGCCTGAGGGGCGCCCAGCAGGATATTAGCCCGCAGCGTCGGCAGCGGCAGCGTCGGGTTCTGGCCAACCCAGGCCAGCTGGCGGCGCCAGCTGGCGAGCGGCAGGTCGCTCAGCGGCTGTCCATCGATCAGCAGCTCACCGCGGTAGGGCAGAAAGCCGAGCAGCAGGTTGATCAGCGAGCTTTTGCCCGCGCCGCTATAGCCGACCAGCGCGATGCGTTCACCGGCGCTGATACGAAAGTTAAGGGGGCCGGCCAGGACTTTTCCCTGCGGCGAGAGGATTTCCAGGTTGTGCGCCTCCAGCGTCAAGGGACGGTCGCTGACCGTCGTCGCTTCGCCGTCCGCTGCCGTCGTGCGCTGCACCTGATCGTCGGCGTCGAGGAAGCTTACCAGCGCCTCGGCGGCGCCGATGGCCTGCGCTTTGGCGTGATAAAACGCCCCCAGATCGCGCAGGGGCTGGAAGAACTCCGGCGCCAGTATCAATACAAGAAAGCCGGCGAACAGGGTTACGCCGCGGTCGTAGTGGCCAAAGTTCAGCTCACCGAGGTAGGAGAAACCGAAGTAGACCGCCACCACGGCGATGGAGACGGATGCAAAGAATTCCAGCACCGCAGAGGAGAGAAAGGCCAGGCGCAGCACCTCCATGGTGCGTTTGCGAAAATCTTCGGAGGCCTGGGCGATATGCTGGGTCTCGGCGCGGGCGCGGTGAAACAGGCGCAGGGTCTCCATGCCGCGTAGACGATCCAGAAAGTTGGCGCTCAGGCGGCTCAGCGCCAGAAAGTTGCGTCGGTTGGCATCGGCGGCGCCCATCCCGACCAGCGCCATGAACAGCGGGATCAGCGGCGCGGTGGCGAACAGGATCAGCCCGGCGGCCCAGTTGATGGGGAAGACGGCGGCGAGGATCAGCAGCGGGATCGTGACGGCCAGCGCCATCTGCGGCAGATAGCGGGCATAGAAATCCTGCATCTCTTCGATCTGTTCCAGGATCAGGGTCGCCCAGTGGCCGGCGGGCTGTCCCTGGATCCAGGCTGGGCCCAGTTGCGTCAGGTGGTTGAGCACCAGCGCGCGGATCTCGCGGCGAACCACCTGCCCGCAGCGGAAGCCGACGCGCTCGCGCAGCCAGCCTAGCAGCGCGCGCAGCGCGATGGCGGCGATCAGCAAAGCGAAGTCCTGCACGAGGTCGCCGCGCGGCGTATGGTCAATGATCAGCCGCTGCAGCAGGGTTGCCAGTAGCCAGGATTGGGCGATGATCAGAAGCCCTGAGAGCAGGCCGAGCAGCATGGAGAGCCGGAGCCAGCGCTGGGCCGGGCGACTGCACTGTTTCAGCCACTGCGTGAGTTCGCGTTGTCGTTGTTTATTCATTAAGCGATGGTGTCTAGTCTGATGCAGGTGAAGTAGAGATCAGGCCCGGAGCACAGGCGTACGGCAGGCTGAACGGTAGCGTCGGACTACTCATCACGGGCCGACGTCGCACCCGATATTACAACGCCACTCAAGGAGTTGAAACCAAGCTGCCGTAAATTCTGCTGCCAAAGGAGAAGCGTGCGTAAAATGCGGGCCGCCGGCGGCGGCCCCGATAGGTAAGGATTAGGCGTGGCGCGCGGCATCGGCCAGGCTATCGAGATAGCGCTCGGCGTCCAGCGCCGCCATGCAGCCGGTGCCGGCAGAGGTGATCGCCTGACGATAGATATGGTCCATGACGTCGCCGGCGGCGAATACGCCCGGGACGCTGGTCTGGGTCGCGTTGCCGTTCAGACCGGACTGTACCTGAATGTAGCCGTTGCTCAGCGCCAGCTGGCCATCGAAGATGGCGGTGTTTGGGCTGTGGCCGATCGCGACAAACAGGCCGCTGACGGCCAGCTCTTCGCAGGCTCCGTTCTGGGTATCTTTCAGGCGCAGGGCATTAACGCCCATATCATCGCCGAGCACCTCGTCCAGAGTACGGTTGGTGTGCAGGACGATATTGCCGCTGCGCACCTTGTCCATCAGGCGGTCGATAAGGATCTTCTCGGCGCGGAAACTGTCGCGGCGATGGATCAGATGCACCTTAGCGGCGATGTTGGCCAGATACAGCGCCTCTTCTACGGCGGTATTGCCGCCGCCGACCACGGCAATCTCCTGCTGGCGGTAGAAAAAGCCATCGCAGGTGGCGCAGGCGGAGACGCCGCGGCCTTTAAAGGCCTCTTCCGACGGCAGACCCAGGTAGCGGGCAGAGGCGCCGGTGGCGACGATCAGCGCGTCGCAGCTGTACTCCTGGCTGTCGCCAAATAGGCGAAACGGACGCTGGCTGAGATCCACGCGCTGGATATGGTCAAGGATGATCTCGGTATTGAATTTGGCCGCATGCTGATTCATACGCTCCATCAGCAGGGGACCGGTCAGGCCTTCCGGATCGCCCGGCCAGTTTTCCAACTCGCTGGTGGTGGTGAGCTGACCGCCTTTTTCCATGCCGGTGATCAGCACCGGGTTGAGGTTGGCACGTGCCGCATAGACGGCCGCGGTGTATCCCGCCGGGCCTGAGCCCAGAATGAGAAGCTTGCAATGTTTTACGGAGCTCATGAAATCCTCTTTTCCAATGTGGTACGTCTTGGACTCGATTTTAAAAAAACTTGCGGTGTAAAAAAAGCGTGCAGCGAAGATGTTATCAATCTGTGCAATAGGTAATGACTATCAATAAGGTTAGTCAATCTTAGTAAGATGCGCTGATAATGCGACAATATCCAGTCATTATCACTAGGTCATGGCGGTGGGTGGCGCGGAAAAATAGCGAAATGCGCCGGGATACGGTGGTGCTTTTGACCTAGGGAAACGTTGCCTTAAGGTATCATTTGGCAGGTTCTTCTAGTTTTATTTCTTTTGCTTTGACAATCGGCTGTTCATTTGCGAAAACATGGAGGAGAGGAGGGGAAACCTTGCCGGGATTGGCGGGTTTGCTCTTATCTGATGAAAATGCGACCCGGTGCGTGAGTGGCATGCTGGTCGGGGCCGCACGGACGGTCGTTCTGCGCTCATCGCTGCGGCGGCGGCGCGCGAGCAGATACGTAAAACGGGGGAGAGCCCCGGCAGAAAATAGGCACCCCGGTCCCATCCGGCGGTCGCAGGAGATGGCAATGTGACCTTGTCGCAGGGATGGCAACAGGGAAGAATATAAGAGAGATAACAAGATGGCAGACAATAAGAAACGCCCTGGTAAGGATCTGGATCGTATTGACCGTAATATCCTGAATGAGTTGCAGAAAGATGGCCGTATCTCCAACGTCGAGCTTTCCAAGCGCGTGGGGCTGTCGCCGACGCCGTGCCTGGAGCGCGTGCGCCGACTGGAGCGGCAGGGCTTTATTCAGGGCTATACCGCGTTGCTGAATCCGCACTATCTGGATGCATCCCTGCTGGTGTTCGTCGAGATCACGCTGAACCGCGGGGCGCCGGATGTGTTTGAACAGTTCAACACCGCGGTGCAGAAGCTGGAGGAGATCCAGGAGTGTCACCTGGTTTCCGGTGACTTCGACTATCTGTTGAAGACCCGCGTACCGGACATGTCCGCCTACCGTAAGCTGCTGGGGGAGACCCTGCTGCGTCTGCCGGGCGTGAACGACACCCGCACCTATGTGGTGATGGAAGAGGTGAAGCAGAGCAACCGCCTGGTGATCAAGACGCGCTGACGCGCGGACAGGTGCAAAGCCGCAATAATTTGGGTACACTCCTGTGTATGTATACAGTTTCAGCGCCGGGCGACGCCTCGGCGCTGTTCTTATGGCGGGCATGCAGCATAGGCTGCACGCAATGGCAGAAAACAGGACCCTGGAGAGCCTTTCTTGAGCCAGGAATATACAGAAGAAAAAGAAGTTACCCTGAAGCACATAAGCGGCGGACGGCGAGTGTATGAGGTGCTGCTGATTTTGGTGGCGCTGTTTGCCGTGTATATGATGGCATCGCTGATGACGTTCGATCCCTCCGATCCCAGCTGGTCACAGACCGCCTGGCATGAGCCGATCCACAATATCGGCGGCGGTGCCGGCGCCTGGATGGCCGATACGCTGTTCTTCGTCTTTGGCGTACTGGCCTATGCCATCCCTCCGATCATGGTGATCCTATGCTGGGCCGCCTATCGTAAGCGTGACGACAGCGACCACGTGGACTACTTTGCCATCGCCCTGCGCCTGATCGGCATGCTGGCGCTGGTGATCGCCTCCTGTGGTCTGGCGGCGCTGAACGTCGATGACCTGTACTACTTCGCCTCCGGCGGCGTGATCGGCAGCCTGATAAGCAGCGTGGCGCTGCCGCTGCTGGGCAGCATTGGGGCGACCCTGGCGATGCTGGGGGCCTGGGCCGTGGGTCTGTCGCTGTTCACCGGCTGGTCATGGCTGACCATCGCGGAGAAGCTCGGTGCGCTGCTGCTCGGCGGTCTGACCCTGATGAGCAACCGTTCGCGCCGCGATGCGCGGGCGGACGACGATGACGACGAGGCATACGACGCGGATGAGCGCCGTGCCGCCGCCGCCGATACGGCGGTGGAGGATGCGTACCGCGTCGCCGATCCGCTGCTGGCCGAGGAGGCGGACGATCCGCTGCTGTCCGGCCTGCGGGCGTCAGATGACGCATCCGCGCCCGACGCGGCACCGGAAATGAAGGGCCTGCGTCCGCTGGCGCAGGTGGATGATGCGCCGCCGCAGGCGCAGGATGATCCTGATACGGCCACGGCCACGGCCACGGCCACGGCCCCGACGACGGTCACCGCTGCCGCTGCGGTGCTCAGCGCCCCGGGTATCGCCGCGTCGCCGGCCGCGCCGAATGCGCCGAGCGACCTGCAGTTTACCGCGCCGTTACATGACGACATCGCTCCGCACGCCGCGGCCGCGGTGACGACGCAATCCGCGCCCGATGCTCCGCGGTTACCCGTCGCATCGCCGGCAGTCGGCTCTGTCCCGGCGTCGTCGGGCACCGATGCGACGCCGTTCACCTTCAGCGCCACCGAGCCGGAAAGCAGTGAGCCGGTCGTCCCGATGTACTCGTTTACCCTGCCGGAGGATCGTCCCCATACGCCGTCTCCGGCCGCGTCCGGGCGTCTCCACTCCTCGCGTGACGCCGAGCCGCCGCTCGGTCAATGGTCTACGCCGGACGATGATGAGGCGAACGCCGCGCACGGCACCGCCGATCTCCCCTACCTCAACCCGGGGCTATCGCCGGATCTGCCGGTGTTTGGCGCCGCCAGCCGTCACGATGCGTCGGCCACCCTGGCTGCGGCGGCCTTTACCCCGGCCATCGGTGCGCTGGACGGCGGAGTCCAGGTGAAACAGGGCATTGGTCCTGAGCTGCCGCGCCCGAATCCGGTGCGTATTCCGACCCGCCGCGAGCTGGCGTCGCTGGGGATCAAGCTGCCGTCACAGCGGATGGCGGAGGATCGCGCCCGTCGTGAGGCCCAGGAGCGCCGCGCGCAAGAGGCGCAGGCGGAGCTTGCGCAGACGCCGCCGCTGCAGGTGACGCCGCTGGGGCAGGAGAGCAGCGCCGCGGCCGGTCAGTCCATCTTTGCCCAGGCCTCGGCGCTGGCCGCCGGGACCGGCGGCGTGGCGTCAGCTGCGCCTGACGCGGCAGCGTTGCCGTCGTTCTCCGCCTACTCCGAGCCGCAGGATCATCCGGTCGCCGCGGCGGCAGAGGAGGAGGCCGAGCATGCGGCGCTGCGGGAGCAGGCCGCGCTGCACGAGGCCTTTGTCAGCCAGCAGCGGGCCCGCTATGGTGAGGATTACCTGCACGAAGATGACGATGAGCGTGCGCTGGAGCAGAGCCGCCTGCAGCGCGAGTTTCTGGCCGCGCAGCAGCAGCGCTATGGCGATGCCGATCCGAGCCCGCATCGTGGCCCGACGGCAGCGCCGGAGATCCCGGCGGCCCGAACGGCCTCCGAGCCGCCGCAGGGTGGGCTGATGTCGTTCTCCGCCCGCGAGGCGCTGGCGCAGGCCGAACAGCCGGCGCCCGCCTTCGACTTTGCCGATTTTAGCGCCGCGGACGACGGTCCGCAGGAGCCGCTGTTTACGCCGCCGCCGGAGATCGCGCCGTCCGCTGCTGCGTCCCCGCAGCCTCCCGCTACGCAGACGCAGGCGTCGGTGTCCGGGCTGGTTCACCCCTTCCTGGTGCGCGACGAGCGGCCGATGCATAAACCGACGACGCCGCTGCCGACCCTGGATCTGCTGACGTCGCCGCCGGCTAACGCCGAGCCGGTCGATATGTTTGCCCTGGAGCAGCAGGGGCAGCTGGTGGAGGCCCGCCTGGCGGACTATCGGGTAAAGGCCGCGGTGGTCGGCATTTCGCCGGGGCCGGTGATCACCCGCTTCGAGCTGGATCTGGCGCCGGGAGTCAAAGCGGCGCGTATCTCCAATCTGTCGCGCGATCTGGCGCGCTCCCTGTCGGCCGTGGCGGTTCGCGTGGTGGAGGTTATCCCGGGCAAACCCTACGTGGGACTGGAGTTGCCCAACAAGCATCGCCAGACCGTCTACCTGCGCGAGGTGCTCGACTGCCCGCAGTTCCGTGAGAGTCCCTCGCCGCTGACGGTGGTGCTGGGCAAGGATATCGCCGGCCAGCCGGTGATCGCCGATCTGGCCCGTATGCCTCACCTGCTGGTGGCCGGTACCACCGGCTCCGGTAAGTCGGTGGGAGTGAACGCGATGATCCTGAGCATGCTGTTCAAATCTACGCCGGACGAAGTGCGCTTTATCATGATCGACCCGAAGATGCTGGAGCTGTCGGTCTACGAAGGCATTCCGCACCTGCTGACCGAGGTGGTCACGGATATGAAGGACGCGGCCAACGCGCTGCGCTGGTGCGTCGGGGAGATGGAGCGCCGCTACCGCCTGATGTCCGCGCTCGGGGTTCGCAACCTGGCCGGGTATAACGATAAGGTGCGCCAGGCCGAGGCGATGGGCCGTCCGATCCCCGATCCGCTGTGGCGGCCGGGTGACAGTATGGATGCGCTGCCGCCGGCGCTGGAAAAGCTGCCCTATATCGTGGTGATGGTGGACGAGTTCGCCGACCTGATGATGGCGGTGGGCAAGAAGGTCGAAGAGCTGATCGCCCGCCTGGCGCAGAAGGCGCGTGCGGCGGGGATTCACCTGGTGCTGGCGACCCAGCGTCCGTCGGTCGACGTGATCACGGGCTTGATCAAGGCCAACATTCCGACCCGTATCGCCTTTACCGTCTCCAGCAAGATCGACTCGCGCACTATCCTGGATCAGGCCGGCGCCGAATCCCTGCTGGGAATGGGCGACATGCTGTATATTCCGCCCAATACCTCGACGCCGGTGCGCGTGCACGGCGCCTTTGTACGCGACGAAGAGGTTCACGCGGTGGTGCAGGACTGGAAGGCGCGCGGGCGTCCACAGTATATTGACAGCATTACCGCCTGCGATGACAGCGAAGGTGGCGGCGGGGGGCTGGACAGCGACGATGAGCTGGATCCGCTGTTCGATCAGGCCGTCGCGTTCGTGATCGACAAGCGTCGGGCGTCGATTTCCGGGGTGCAGCGGCAGTTCCGCATCGGCTATAACCGGGCGGCGCGCATCGTGGAGCAGATGGAGGCGCAGGGGATCGTCAGCCCGCAGGGGCACAACGGTAACCGTGAGGTGTTGGCGCCGCCGTCCGGCGACTATGACTGACTGACGGGCGGTGCGGCGCAGCGCGACGTTTTTCTCGCGTGGCGCCCCTCGGCCTGGCGTATAATCAACGGGTATTGTGACACCTGATCGCGGCATCGCGGCGGTCTGGCCCAATTTATTCTTGCTTAAGGTAATCATACCGATGAAAAAGCTGTTAGTTGCGTGCTGCGTCGTCAGCGGCATGATGTCGGCCTCCGTTCTGGCGTCGCCGAGCAGCGATCTGCAGGGCCGTTTGAACAAGGTAAACAGTTTCCATGCCAGCTTTACCCAGGCGGTCAGCGCGGCGGACGGCACGCCTGTGCAGCAGGGCGAGGGGGAGCTGTGGGTAAAACGCCCCAATCTGTTTAACTGGCATATGATTTCGCCGGATGAGAGCGTGCTGGTGTCCGATGGCAAGACCCTGTGGTTTTATAACCCCTTCGTCGAGCAGGTGACCGCCACCTGGCTTAACCGCGCCACCGGCAATACGCCGTTTATGCTGATCACCCGCAACGACGCCAGCGACTGGGCGCAGTATAACGTGACCCAGCAGGGGAATACCTTCGATCTGGTGCCGAAGAGCGCCAAGAATAACCTGAAGAAGTTCACCATCAGCGTGATGCCTGACGGCACGATCAACGGCTTTAGCGCCGTCGAGCAGGACGGTCAGCGCAGCGTCTACACGCTGAAGCGTCAGCAGAATGGCGCGGTGGATGCGGCCAAGTTCCGCTTTACGCCGCCGGCGGGTGTGACGCTGGACGATCAGCGCCAAAAATAAGGGGCGGAACCGCGACGTGAGCAACCTTTCCCTCGACTTCTCTCAGAATGCGTTTCAGCCGTTGGCCGCTCGGATGCGGCCGGCGACGCTGGAGCAGTACATTGGACAGCGTCACCTGCTGGCGGCGGGCAAACCGCTGCCGCGCGCCATTTTGGCGGGGCACCTGCACTCGATGATCCTGTGGGGACCGCCGGGGACCGGCAAGACGACGCTGGCGGAACTGATCGCCCGCTACGGCCACGCCGAGGTGGAGCGGATTTCGGCGGTGACCTCAGGGATCAAGGAGATCCGTGAGGCCATTGAGCGTGCACGCCACAATCGCGACGCGGGGCGGCGTACGATCCTGTTCGTCGATGAGGTGCACCGCTTTAACAAGAGTCAGCAGGACGCCTTTTTGCCCCATATCGAGGATGGCACCATCACCTTTATCGGGGCCACTACGGAAAACCCCTCGTTTGAGCTGAACTCGGCGCTGCTGTCGCGGGCGCGAGTATACCTGCTCAAGGCGCTGGACGCGCAGGATATCGCCCAGGTGGTGGTGCAGGCGATGACGGATCGCGAACGCGGCTATGGCGCTCAGGATCTGACGCTGCCGACGGAGACCCGCGATGCCCTGGCTGAGCTGGTCAATGGCGATGCGCGCCGGGCGCTGAATACGCTGGAGATGATGGCGGATATGGCCGAGGCGGACGCCCAGGGGCAGCGGGTGCTCACCCTGGATCTGCTGCGATCGGTGTCTGGCGAGCGCAGCGCTCGCTTCGATAACCACGGCGATCGCTATTACGATCTGATCTCCGCGCTGCATAAGTCCGTACGCGGCTCGGCGCCGGATGCCGCGCTGTACTGGTATGCGCGCATTATTACGGCGGGCGGCGATCCGCTGTACGTGGCGCGCCGTCTGCTGGCCATTGCGTCGGAGGATGTGGGCAATGCCGATCCCCGTGCGATGCAGGTGGCGATCGCCGCCTGGGACTGCTTTACCCGCGTCGGCCCCGCCGAGGGAGAGCGCGCCATTGCCCAGGCGATCGTCTACCTGGCCTGTGCGCCGAAGAGCAACGCCGTCTATACCGCCTTTAAGGCAGCGATGCGCGATGCCAAAGAGCGTCCGGACTACGACGTGCCGCCCCACCTGCGCAATGCGCCGACGTCGCTGATGAAGTCGATGGGGCTGGGGCAGGAGTATCGCTATGCCCACGATGAGCCGAATGCCTATGCCGCCGGCGAGGTCTATTTCCCGCCGGAAATGGCGCAGACGCGCTATTATCAGCCGACCGCGCGCGGTCTTGAGGGCAAGATCGGCGATAAGCTAGCCTGGCTCGCTGAGCAGGATCAAAATAGCCCGACAAAACGCTACCGCTAACCCATTCATTGCGGTAAGGTTATGAAGAAATCCGCTTTGCATTGAGCGCACTGCCGCGGATGCGGCTATCGCCCCGATGTATTGTTTATTAAAAACCCCTCAATAATTCACAGGATTAGCATGCTAGATCCCAATTTGCTGCGTAATGAGCTAGACGCAGTCGCCGAAAAGCTGGCTCGCCGAGGCTATAAACTGGATGTTGACACGCTGCGTCAACAGGAAGAACGCCGTAAAGTGCTGCAGGTCGAAACGGAATCCCTGCAGGCTGAGCGTAACTCGCGATCCAAATCCATCGGTGCGGCGAAAGCGCGCGGTGAGGATATCGAACCGCTGCGCCGTGAAGTCAACGAATTGGGTGAAAAGCTGGATGCCGCTAAGGCCGAGCTGGATCAACTGCAGCAGGAAATCCGCGATCTGGCGCTCTCGATCCCCAACCTGCCGGATGATTCCGTGCCGGTCGGTCGTGATGAGAACGATAACCAGGAGATCTGCCGCTGGGGTGAGCCGCGCCGCTACGATTTTGACGTCCGCGATCACGTCACCCTGGGTGAAATGGCCGATGGCCTGGATTTCGCCGCCGCCGTGAAGCTGACCGGTGCCCGCTTTGTGGTGATGAAAGGTCAGATCGCCCGCATGCACCGTGCCCTGGCCCAGTTTATGCTGGATCTGCACACGGAGCAGCATGGCTACCTGGAAACCTATGTGCCGTATCTGGTCAACCACGATACCCTGTACGGCACTGGCCAGCTGCCGAAGTTCGGCACGGATCTGTTCCACACCCGTCCGCTGGAAGAGGAGGCCGACAGCAGCACCTATGCGCTGATCCCGACTGCCGAAGTCCCGGTGACCAATCTGGTGCGCGGCGAGATCCTGGAAGAGAGCGCGCTGCCGCTGAAGATGACCGCCCATACCCCGTGCTTCCGCTCTGAGGCCGGCTCCTATGGTCGCGATACCCGCGGTCTGATCCGTATGCACCAGTTCGATAAGGTTGAGCTGGTACAGATCGTCCGTCCGGAGGACTCGATGGCGGCGCTGGAAGAGCTGACCGCGCACGCGGAGAAAGTGCTGCAGCTGCTGAATCTGCCGTACCGCAAAGTGCTGCTGTGCACCGGCGACATGGGCTTTGGCTCCAGCAAGACCTACGATCTGGAGGTCTGGGTTCCGGCGCAGAACACCTACCGTGAAATCTCCTCCTGCTCCAACATGTGGGATTTCCAGGCGCGCCGGATGCAGGCCCGCTACCGCAGCAAGGACGACAAGAAGCCGCGTCTGGTGCACACCCTGAACGGCTCCGGTCTGGCGGTGGGGCGTACCCTGGTCGCCGTAATGGAAAACTATCAGCAGGCCGATGGCCGCATTCAGGTGCCGGAAGCGCTGCTTCCGTATATGAACGGTCTGGAATATATCGGTTAATACGCTATTTTCTACCGTTAAAACCCCGCATTGCGGGGTTTTTTATTGCCGTCGATCTATCGTCTATTCCCACCCTGACGCCGTGCCTGCCATCGTAAAAATAAATGATTGTGGTTATCAGCCGTAATGTCTTAATTCTGTCTGAAAGACTTTAAACATATTTTTTGTCGTTATGTGAAATACAACGTCTTATTTGTTGATGTGACGCAAATAGGGCGAGAACGAAAACCGTATTCTCTTTTAAGAGAGCGTGATCCAGGCCGTGGCGTTGCATAGCCAGGTGATTATTTTAATGATTATTATATCCTTAGCGTCAGCTTGAGCGTCCCGCAGCGTTATTGTCGAGCCGCTGGGCGCCTGTCACCTCTTTTCTGTTTTCTTTGAGTGTGCCGCTTTTCCAATAGGGAAAGTGGTCTTTGCTGTATTAACCAGTAGAAAGCAAAATAAAAGTGAGCATGCTATGAAAAAAAACAGTCGGACGGCGTTACTGGATGCGTCGCTGAGTCGGCGAACCGTAGTGAAGGGCGGGGCGATCGGCGGACTGGCGGCGGCCAGCGGCGCGCTGTCATTGCCCTTTGTCCGCCAGGCTCAGGCCGCGCCCGCGCAGAATAAGCCGGCGGCGCAGGATGAGCAGGTGATCTGGAGCGCCTGTACCGTTAACTGCGGCAGTCGCTGCCCGCTGCGGATGCACGTGGTCGATGGTGAAATCGCCTATGTCGAAACCGATAATACCGGCGACGATCGCTACGAGGGGCTGCATCAGGTGCGCGCCTGCCTGCGCGGCCGTTCGATGCGTCGCCGGGTCTACAACGCCGATCGCTTGAAATATCCAATGAAGCGGGTCGGCAAGCGCGGCGAAGGCAAATTTAAGCGCATCACCTGGGAAGAGGCGTTCGACACGATCGCCGTCAGCATGAAGGGGATCATCAAAGAGTACGGTAACGAAGCGATCTACTTGAACTATGGCACCGGGACGCTGGGCGGCACCCTGACCCGCTCATGGCCGCCGGGGGCGACGCTGATCGCCCGGCTGATGAACTGCTGCGGCGGCTACCTCAACCACTATGGCGACTACAGCACCGCGCAAATCGCCGCCGGATTGAACTACACCTACGGCGGCTGGGCCGACGGCAACAGCCCGTCGGACATTGAAAACAGCCAGCTGGTGGTGATGTTCGGCAATAACCCGGGCGAAACCCGGATGAGCGGCGGCGGTGTGACCTACTATGTGGAGCAGGCGCGCGCCAAGTCCAATGCGAAAATGATCATTATCGACCCGCGCTACACCGACACCGGCGCCGGGCGTGAGGATGAGTGGATCCCGATCCGTCCCGGCACCGATGCGGCGCTGGCGGCGGCTCTGGCCCATGTGCTGATCACCGAGGCGATGGTCGATCAGCCGTTCCTGGATCGCTACTGCGTCGGCTATGACGAGCGCACCCTGCCCGTGGGCGCGCCGGCCAACGGTCACTATAAGGCCTATATCCTGGGCCAGGGACCGGATAAAACCGCCAAGACGCCGGCCTGGGCGGCGGCGATTACCGGGATCCCGCAGGATAAGATAATCAAGCTGGCGCGGGAGATCGGCGGCGCCAAGCCGGCCTATATCTGCCAGGGCTGGGGACCGCAGCGTCACGCCAACGGTGAGCTGACGTCGCGCGCCATCGCCATGCTGCCGATCCTGACCGGTAACGTGGGGATCAACGGGGGCAACAGTGGCGCACGTGAAGGCTCTTATAGCCTGCCGTTCGTCCGCATGCCGACCCTGGAGAACCCGGTTAAAACCAGCATCTCGATGTTCCTGTGGACCGATGCTATCGTGCGGGGCCCGGAGATGACGGCCACGCGCGACGGGGTGCGCGGCAAGGATAAGCTGGATGTTCCGATCAAGATGATCTGGAACTATGCCGGCAACTGCTTAATTAACCAGCATTCAGAGGTCAACCGTACCCACGAAATCCTACAGGATGACAGTAAGTGCGAGATGATTGTGGTGATCGATAACCATATGACCGCCTCGGCCAAGTATGCCGATATCCTGCTGCCGGACTGCACCGCCTCCGAGCAGATGGACTTCTGCCTGGATGCCTCCTGCGGCAACATGAGCTATGTGATCTTTGCCGATCAGGCCATTGCGCCGCGCTTCGAGTGCCGCACCATCTATGAGATGACCAGTGAGATCGCCAAGCGTATGGGCGTTGGTCAGCAGTTTACCGAAGGCCGTACGCAGGAGGGGTGGCTGCGCCATCTCTATGCCCAGTCACAACAGGCGATCCCGGGGCTGCCGTCGTTTGAGGCGTTCCGCAGCCAAGGGATCTACAAGCAGCGTGATCCGCAGGGACACCACGTGGCCTACCGCGACTTCCGCGCCGATCCAAAGGCGCATCCTCTGACTACGCCGTCGGGTAAGATCGAGATCTACTCCAGCGCATTGGCCGACATCGCCGCCACCTGGCAGCTGGGGCCGGACGACGTCATCGATCCGCTGCCGATCTACAGCCCCGGGTTTGAAAGCTATAAGGATCCGCTGATCGCCAAGTTTCCACTGCAGTTGAGCGGTTTTCACTATAAGGCGCGTACCCACTCGACCTATGGCAACGTGGATGTGCTGAAGGCGGCCTGTCCCCAGGAGATGTGGATCAATCCGCTGGACGCCGCTCCGCGCGGTATCGCCCAGGGCGATCTGGTACGGATCTACAACGATCGCGGCGAGGTGCGCATCAGCGCCAAGGTGACGCCGCGCGTGCTGCCTGGCGTCGTGGCGCTGAGTGAGGGGGCCTGGTATAGCCCGGACGGCGAGCGGGTCGACTACGGCGGATGTATTAACGTCCTGACGACTCAGCGTCCGTCGCCGCTGGCCAAAGGTAATCCGTCACACACCAATCTGGTACAGGTTGCCAAGGCCTAAGGAGTAGCTGATGACAACGCAATACGGTTTTTATATTGACTCCAGCCGCTGCACCGGGTGCAAGACCTGCGAGCTGGCCTGCAAGGATTACAAGGATCTGACGCCGGACGTCAGCTTCCGCCGCATCTATGAATACGCCGGTGGCGAATGGCAGCGCGAGGGCGACGGCTGGCATCACGATGTATTTGCCTACTATCTCTCGATCTCCTGCAACCACTGCGACGACCCCGCCTGCGTGAAGGTGTGCCCGAGCGGTGCGATGCACAAGCGGGAGGATGGCTTTGTGGTGGTGGACGAATCGGTGTGTATCGGATGCCGCTATTGCCACATGGCCTGTCCCTACGGCGCGCCGCAGTACAATGCGCAGAAGGGGCATATGACCAAGTGCGACGGCTGCTATGAGCGGGTGGCGCAGGGGCAGAAGCCGATCTGCGTCGAGTCTTGTCCGCTGCGTGCGCTCGATATGGGGCCGATTGAGGAGCTACGCGCCCGCTACGGTGATCTGGCCGCGGTAGCGCCGCTGCCGGCGGCGCACTATACCCGGCCGAACCTGGTGCTGAAGCCGAATGCCAACAGCCGTCCGGTCGGTGATACCTGCGGCTACCTGGCGAATCCAAAGGAGGTCTGAGATGGGAATGGGATGGCATGAATGGCCGTTGATGATCTTCACGGTGCTGGGACAGAGCGTGGCCGGAGCCTTTATCGTGATGGCGGCGGTGCTGCTGCGCGGGCGTCTACAGGCCGATCGCGCCTTGCGGATCCAGGGGAGAATGTTCTTCCTGTGGCTGCTGCTGGGGATCGCCTTTGTGGCGTCGGTGCTGCATCTGGGCTCGCCGCTGCGGGCCCTGAACTCGCTGAACCGGATCGGGGCCTCTGGGCTGAGCAACGAGATCCTGTGCGGTTCGCTGTTCTTTGCCGCCGGGGGACTGTACTGGCTGTTGGCGGTGCTGGGCAAGATGCCCGTCGCCCTGGGGCGCCTGTGGCTGATGTTGACGATGGCGCTGGCGCTGCTGTTTGTCTGGGCGATGAGCCAGGTGTATCAGATCAACACGGTGCCGACCTGGTATAGCGGATACACCACACTGAGCTTCTTCGTCACCATGCTGATCGGCGGGCCGCTGCTGGGCTATCTGCTGCTGCGCTCGGTGGAGATGGACAGTGCCTCGCTGCGCCTGCTGCCGCTGATTAGCTGCTTCGCCGCGCTGGTCGGCGTGGTGGCCGCCGGAATGCAAGGGAGTGGCCTGGCCACCATCCACAGCGCGGTACAGCAGGCCTATGCCCTGGTTCCGGACTTTGCCGGTCTGCTGGCGCTGCGCAGCGTGCTGCTGGTGCTGGGACTTGGCTGCTGGCTGTGTCCGCTGCTGCGCGGCAAGGCGCCGTCGCTGACGACGCTGACGCTCGCCCTGATCCTGGTGCTGGCGGGTGAGCTGGTGGGACGCGGGGTGTTCTATGGCCTGCATATGACCGTCGGCGTGGCGGTTGCCGGCTGATGACAGAGAGGGGCGGCGCCAAGGCGCCGCCCAATCGCGTAAGGAATGCGTTGGTTATGTTACAACCTGAACAACTGCAGGATATGGCGCTGACGGCGCGGGCGCTGGGGGCCTTGCTATACTGGCCGCCGGACAGTGAGCAGGCGGCGCCGCTGGTGACGCAGCTGCGTCAGCCGCAGGAGACGCTGCGCTGGCCCTATGGCTCGTCGGCGCAGCGTGAACACTGCGCTGCGCTGCTGTGTGCGCCAGCGCAGGAGTCGCTGGCCTCGGCTCATCAGCGGCTGTTTATCGGCCCCCATGCGCTGGCGGCGCCGCCTTGGGGATCGGTCTATCTGGATCGGGAGAGCGTACTGTTCGGTGAGTCCACCCTGGCGCTGCGCCGCTGGATGGATGCGCAGGGGATTAGCTGGCAGTCAGACGCCCGCGAGCCGGAGGATCATATCGGTATTTTGCTGCTGATGGCCGCCTGGCTGGCCGAGGGGCAGCCGCAGCTGCTGCCGGCGCTGCTGCAGCTGCATCTGTTGCCGTGGGGCGAACGCTATCTGACGCTGCTGCAGCAGGGCGCGGATCATCCGTTTTATCAGGGGCTGGCGTCGCTGGCGGCGCTGACGCTGCAGGCGTGGCCGCGCCAGCTCGCCATCGCCGACAGCGACGTACGGCTCTATCGCTGATGAGCGATCGCCGCGACGAACGCTACTATCGCGCCTGGATGACGCACCGTCACGTCAGCCGGCGTGGTCTGCTGCGCGGCCTGCTGGGGGGAGGGCGCCAAGCGCAGCGGCAGGCGGCGCTGATCGCCGAATGTCGGGCCGCGGGGAGACCACCCTATGCGCTGGCGGAGGCGGCCTTCTTGGCCTGCTGCGATGGCTGCGGGGAGTGTGTCGCCGCCTGTCCCTATGGGCTCATCGCCCTGCACGAGGGGCACGCCTGGCTGGATATCGCCTTTTGCGCCTGCGACACGCAGCGCTGCCGGGCCTGCGTCGACGCCTGTCCTGCGGGAGCGCTGCAGCCGTGGCTCCCCGCGGATACCGCCTGGCGCCCGCAGGTTGGCCCACACTGCCTGGGCCGTTACTCTGGGTGTCGCCTGTGTCAGCGGGCCTGTCCCCGGCAAGCGCTGCGCTTCGACGACGCGGGACTGCCGCAGCTTGAGGAGCGCGTCTGCGACGGCTGCGGCCAGTGCAAAATCGCCTGTCACGACGGCCATCTGCAGCTGGTTGCCGCCGTCGCACACGGGAGAGGGTAACGCGCCGTCCCGGCTTCGATCCGGCCCGTCGCTGAGCACTTAACGAGCCATTGACATTTTTGTCACCGGTGGCATGATGCGCACACTTTTTCTGTCTGTGCGGTCACTCTTCCATGTTCTCGCTCTCTCGCCCGGTGCTGCTGCTGCTCTGCGGGCTATTACTGCTGACGGTCGCCATGGCCTTACTCAATACGCTGGTGCCGCTGTGGCTGGATCAGCAGCACCTGGCGACGTGGCAGGTCGGGCTGGTGGGATCGGCCTATTTTCTTGGCAATCTGGTCGGGACGCTGGTCACCGGGCGGGTGATCCTGCGGCGCGGCTTCAATCAGAGCTACTACTACGCCTGCCTGCTGTTTGCCGCCTCGACGGCGGCGCTGGGGATCGCCAGTGAGTTCTGGGGCTGGCTCCTGTGGCGTTTTCTGGCCGGGATCGGCTGCGCCATGATCTGGGTGATCGTCGAGAGCGCCCTGCTGCGCAGCGGCAGTAATGCCAACCGGGGCCAGCTGCTGGCGGCCTATATGACCATCTACTATCTGGGCACCGTGCTGGGCCAGCTCACGCTGGGGGTGATCTCGACGGCGCTGCTGAGGGTGATCCCCTGGACGACGGCGCTGATGGTGGTGGCGATGCTGCCGCTGTGTTTCGCCCGCATCGAACGCCCTCAGCCGCGGCGTGCGGCGCTGGCGATCTGGCCGCTGCTGCGCCGTCGCAGTGCCCGGCTGGGGGTGAACGGCTGCGTGATTTCCGGGGCGATACTGGGCACCCTGTATGGGCTGCTGCCGCTGTACCTGAGTCATCAGGGGATCAGAGATGCCCGCGTCGGTTACTGGATGGCGCTGCTGGTCAGCGCAGGGATCCTCGGCCAGTGGCCGGTGGGGCGCCTGGCCGATCGCTATGGCCGCCTGCGGGTGCTGCGGGTACAGGTCACGCTGCTGATCCTCGGCAGTCTGGTGATGCTGTCGACGCCGCAGGGGGCGCTGGCGGCGTTGGTGATACTGGGCGGCGCTGGATTTACGCTTTACCCCGTCGCCATGTCGTGGGCGTGTGAGCGGGCCGATCGCCATGAGCTGGTGGCGATGAATCAGGCGCTGCTGATGAGCTATACCCTGGGCAGCCTGGCCGGACCCACGCTGGTGGCGCTGTTGATGCAGCATTTCTCCGATCGCTGGATGTTTGTGACGATCGCCGCGATAGCGCTGTGCTATGGACTGATGCTGTGGCGCCGCCCCGAGGGACACTCCGCGCTGCCGGCGGCCTAAAGCAAGACACCCCGCGCAGGGCGCAGGGTGTCGCTATGGTGCCGTAGATGCCCGCCCGGTGGGGCGGGGCTCTGCCGTCAGTGCAGCAGCGCGGCCTGAATTCGGGCCCCCAGCATGTTCTGGCTGGTTGCCTGGGTGAACAGCTCAAAGCCGTTGTTGATCTCCAGCCAGTTTTCGATCCGGTTGTGCAGATCATACAGCGCCTGCTGGGTCCCGGCGGAAAGGGTGATAATCAGGTTGACCTCAGCGCCATCCGGCATGACGACCGGTTTATCACACTTGAGTACGGATGCCTCTCCCTGTTCACTGAGTACCCCATGCTGCGGTTGGGCGAATACCAGCATCACACCTTCGCGTACCATGAAATCCTGCTTGCCCCGTTTCAGTGCGTCGATGATGTGCAGCGGATAATGGGCGCTAACCTTCTTATCGCTGATCAGCGGTTGACAGGCAAGATGGATGGCATGGCGCCAGCTCAGCGGCTGGTGGCAATACTGCCAGCGTTGGTCGAGAGTTGCATCAATAGACATAAAATCCTCCGGTAACCTTGTACCTGAAATAATTATCTGTGCTGTCCCTAGTGATAATTTCATTGAGCCGTCTACGGTCGCAGTGACGATAGGACGCGGGTACAAGTTCAGCATTAAAATAACGATACATCACACGTAACAGATTGATTAATAACATCTAATCTCTTGCGGTGTAAAAACAGTGTATCGACTCAGGTCACAGAAGTCACTGACTAGAAGAATTTCTAATAATCGCGATCGTCTCATTACATTACTTAAATCATCGCCGCGATATTAGCGTAATAATTCAGCAAAAAGGCATTATGTGCGATGAATATACTGAAAATAACGGGAATGGCATGATGAATGGTATGCCGGGAGGAGACGGGGTTCGCGACGAAGAGCGGCCTCCGGGAGGGAGGCCTGGCGCAGAGAACCTATTTATAGATTTCAGCGGTTGCGGTGATGCTGCTACCCATGCCGGTAGA
This sequence comes from Edwardsiella sp. EA181011, assembly GCF_000800725.1. Taxonomy (NCBI): domain Bacteria; kingdom Pseudomonadati; phylum Pseudomonadota; class Gammaproteobacteria; order Enterobacterales; family Hafniaceae; genus Edwardsiella; species Edwardsiella sp. EA181011. Next base: position 2,118,193 of record NZ_CP011364.1, read on the forward strand.
GCCTATCGAGGTGATATGGAAGTAGTCGCCCCCCTGCTGCGCGGTTTTCTGCGCCAGGGCATCGACGGTCTGATCCAGCGTGCCGTTGGGGATCTGGATCCGTACGGCGCCGATACGCTGCTGATCCATGGCCTGGCGGGCATCGATTTGGCTGGCGGCGAAGGCGGAAGTGGCGCTGAGCAGCAGGGCCAGGGTGGTTGCGATGGTATAGGTTTTCATAGGATTTCCTTCTTGTTTTTGCAGGTCAATAGCATTGTCTTAATCAGTCAATACGTGATTACAGCGCGGTGGTCAGGTTAATGAGCCACTCAGGAGACAGCGCGATGAGCCACTTCTCCAGGGTTTTATCCAGGCCACTCAGCACCAGCAGTCCGACGGCGAGCAGGCTCCAGCCCATGATCTTGCGGCCGGACTCCCCCAGCTGCACCAGCTTGGCGCGGCGCTGCAGGAAAAACTGGCGCGATAGCATGCCGATCGCCATCAGCGGCACCAGCGCGCCGAGGCTAAACACCAGCATGACGACGCTGACGCTGAGCAGGCTTTCGCCGCGGCTGGCCAGGGCGATGGCGGCGCCCAGGGTTGGACCGATACAGGGGGTCCAGACCAGCCCCAGCAGCAGGCCGACGATCAGCTGGCCGGCGGCGGAGCGTGGCTGAAAGGCGCTGAGCCAGGTCTGCCCGTGTCCGGTCAGCGCGCTGGTTTTCAGGCTCATCCAGGCTTGTATCCGGCTGTTCAATAGCCACAGAGCGACCAGCAGCATCAGCAGGGCGGCGCCGTAGCGCAGCGTACTGCCGTCAAATCCTAGGCTGAAGCCCAGCGAGGCGACGAGCACGCCGGTCAGGGTAAACGCCACGGCCATACCGGCGGCCAGGAATAACAGCCCCCAACGGCTGCGATCCATCGCCGATGAGGCCACGATAGGCAGGATCGGCAGGACGCAGGGGGAGAGGGTCGTCAGCATGCCGGCCAGCAGGCTGAATCCCAGTGTCAGCAGGCTTATCTCCATGGGATGTCCTCAGCGGCTCAGAAAGTCTGAGAGCGCGCTTGGCGATGTTTCGCCGATGCTGCGGCGGACCTCCTGACCGTGACGATAGAGGATCAGGGTGCTTTGCTGGCTGACGCGAAACTGCTGCAGTGCCGCCTTTTGGGTATCGAAGTTGACCTTAAAGACGCGCAGATCGCGCTGCTCCGGCTGGGCAAACAGCGGCGTGAGTTCACGCTCCTGCCGTTTGCAAACCGGGCACCAGTCGGCGTAGACATCAATCAGCACCGGCGCGCCGCTGGCCTGTGCCTGGGTAAAGGCGGCGTCGCTATAGGGCTCTACGCTGGCGGCCTGAACGGCCGCCGACAGCAGCAGGGCGGGAATAAACAGTAGGGTGCTCAGGGCTTTCATTATGCCACCTCCGCGGTAGTCGGGGCCTGCATCGCCGCACGGCTGCGCTCGGCAATACTCAGGCTGATGCCCAAGAAGGCCAGATCCTTAAACAGGAAAAACTCGGTTACCGGCACCCCGTCGACCACTTTGAAGGCGCCCGGGGTGGTAAACATGAAGCTCAGGGTCACCAGGAAAATCACGCTGGAGGCCAGCCCGGCATAGAAGCCGATGTGCGGTCGCGTGATGCCGATCAGCAGCGCCACGCCCACCACGACCTCAGCCGTGCCGATCAGGTTGGAGACCATCTGGACGCTGAATACGCCGTACAGCCACCCCATCAGAAAATGGTGCTCGACCAGCGGCTTAATCGCTGCAGCCTCCGTCGGCGTAAATTTGAAGATGCCGAGCCAAATCAGGATCAGCGCCGTTGCCCACAGGCCGATCAGATAGCCGCGTCGTCCGTTGTATTTGCATGAATTCATAATTTCACCTTTTTGTAATGTTCGATACAATATACTATTATGGTATTGGCAAGTTGAGTCAAGTGTTTTTGTATCTATCGATACAAAAATCGATACGCAGGGTAAAAAATGAAAGAGCACAACAATAAAAAGGCAGGGCGGCCACAGAAGTTTGAGCGGGAACAGGTATTGGATAAGCTGCTGCACCTGTTCTGGATGCAGGGCTATGAGGGAACCTCTATCGCCGAGATCGTGAAGTGCGCAGGGATTAACCCACCGACGCTGTATGCGTCATTCGGCAGTAAGGATCAGGTGTTTGCGCTGGTGATGGAGCGCTATGTCTCGCAGTACCTGAGCCAGGTGATCGCCAGCATCGAGACGCCGGGGCTGTCGGTTCCGGCCCGGCTGGAGCTGTTTTTGACCCGCTTTGTCGAGGTGATCACCCAGCCTGGCTATCCGCGCGGCTGCATGCTGCTGTTTGAGCTGTTCACTTACCACAAGAAGCCACCGACGGTCTTTGCCGGGCTGAGCAGCGCCGGGTTTACCTTTTTCAACGCGTTCTGCACGCTGGTGGCGCAGGGGATAGAGCGCGGTGAGATCCGCGGGGCGGGCACCCCCCAGGAGACGGCGACGCTGATCCTGGCCTTCGAGAAGGGGCTGGCGATGCAGGCGAAGGCGGGGAGCGATCGCGATATGCTGCTGCATATTAGCCGCCAGTTTGTGCAGATGCTGACGCGCTAAGCGGGCTACTGAGCCTCCGAGGCGGCGGCGCCTCGGAGGTGGGCGAGGCTTAATAGATAACCTTGTGACCATACTCGGTCAGAATGCCCTTAACCTTCTCCATGATCTCGTGGGAGGGGGGCTTCACGTCGCCCAACTGATAGGTTTCCCCCATCGCTTCCCACTTGTGCTTGCCGAGTTCATGGTAGGGCAGCAGTTCTATCTTCTCGATATTCTTCATATCCTTGGTGAATTCACCCAGCAGGCGCGCCGATGCCTCATCGTCTGACCAGCCCGGGACCACCACGTAGCGGATCCAGGTTTTCTGGTTGCGTTTGGCCAGATAGCGGCAAAACTCCAGGGTGCGATGGTTGGAGACGCCGACCAGATTCTTATGGATATCGTCGTTCATCTGCTTGAGGTCAAGCATCACCAGATCGGTGACGTCCAGCAGTTCATCGACCACCGGATCATAGCGGCGTACGAAGCCGTTGGTGTCCAGGCAGGTGTGAATCCCCTCCGCCTTGCAGGCACGGAACCAGTCGCGTACAAACTCGGCCTGCAGCATGGCTTCGCCGCCGGAGGCCGTCACGCCGCCGCCGGAGGCATTCATAAAGTGACGGTAGGTGACGGTGTCTTTCATCAGCTCTTCGACGGTCACCTCTTTGCCGCCGTGGGTATCCCAGGTGTCGCGGTTGTGGCAATACAGGCAGCGCATCAGGCAGCCCTGGAAGAAGGTGATAAAGCGGATGCCTGGGCCGTCAACGGTACCGCAGGATTCGAACGAGTGGATGCGACCTGTTACTGACATTGCGGGGTTATCTCCAAAATTGACTGATCAATAGCAGTCATAAAACCACATGGGGCAGGGCGATATACGGGTAGCACCCTGTCACGCGGGTAGTAACTGTTTTGCCCGGTATCCCTTGGTACCAGCGTGCCAGAGAGCGCCCCGGCAAAACAGTCAATCCTATTGTTTTTTTGGATGGTTTAGTCTGTGCCTGACTCCTGATGATAAAAAGGCCCCACCGGGGTGGAGCCTTTATTTTATGCCATTTTACGCGGTCAGGGAATTAGATGGACTGCGTGAAGGTACGGGTAATAACGTCCTGCTGCTGCTCTTTGGTCAGCGAGTTGAAGCGGACGGCATAGCCGGATACACGGATGGTCAACTGCGGATATTTCTCCGGGTTTTCCATCGCATCCAGCAGCATTTCACGGTTCATGACGTTGACGTTCAGGTGCTGACCGCCTTCGATGGAGGCTTCGTGGTGGAAGTAACCATCCATCAGGCCTGCCAGGTTGGCTTTACGCACTTCGTCATCTTTACCCAGCGCGTTCGGCACGATAGAGAAGGTATAAGATATACCATCCTTCGCGTAGGCAAACGGCAGTTTGGCGACGGAGGTCAGAGAGGCAACGGCGCCTTTCTGATCGCGGCCGTGCATCGGGTTGGCACCCGGGCCAAACGGTGCGCCGGCGCGACGGCCGTCCGGGGTGTTACCGGTCTTCTTACCATAAACCACGTTAGAGGTGATGGTCAGTACAGACTGGGTCGGGGTAGCGCCACGGTAGGTATTCAGTTTCTGAATTTTCTTCATGAAACGTTCAACCAGGTCGCAGGCCATGTCGTCAACGCGCGGATCGTTGTTACCGAACTGCGGGTATTCGCCTTCGATGTCAAAGTCGATGGCCAGGCCGTTTTCGTCACGGATAGGCTTAACTTTGGCATACTTGATGGCGGACAGGGAGTCGGCGGCAACGGACAGACCGGCGATACCACAGGCCATGGTACGGAACACGTCACGATCGTGCAGCGCCATCAGAGAGGCTTCGTAGCTGTACTTGTCGTGCATGTAGTGGATGATGTTCAGGGCGGTGACATACTGCTTGGCCAGCCAGTCCATGAAGTGATCCATGCGCTCCATCACTTCGTCGAAGTTCAGAACGTCGCCTTTGATCGGCTCAGATTTCGGGCCGACCTGCATCTTCAGCTTCTCATCCACGCCGCCGTTGATCGCGTACAGCATGGTTTTCGCCAGGTTAGCGCGGGCGCCGAAGAACTGCATCTGCTTGCCGATAACCATCGGGCTTACGCAGCAGGCGATAGCGTAGTCGTCGTTGTTGAAGTCCGGACGCATCAGGTCATCGTTCTCATACTGTACGGATGAGGTATCGATGGAGACCTTGGCTGCGTATTTTTTGAACGCCAGCGGCAGTTTTTCAGACCACAGGATGGTCATGTTCGGTTCCGGAGACGGCCCCATGGTGTACAGGGTGTTCAGGAAACGGAAGCTGGTGCGGGTAACCAGGGTACGACCGTCCAGGCCCATACCGGCCAGGGATTCGGTTGCCCAGATCGGGTCGCCGGAGAACAGCTCATCGTACTCCGGAGTACGCAGGAAGCGTACCATACGCAGTTTCATGACCAGATGGTCGATCATTTCCTGCGCTTCTTCTTCGGTCAGTTTGCCGGCTTTCAGGTCGCGCTCGATGTAGATATCCAGGAAGCTGGATACGCGGCCGAAGGACATGGCGGCACCGTTCTGGGATTTAACCGCGGCCAGGTAGCCGAAGTAGGTCCACTGTACGGCTTCGCGGGCGTTGGTAGCCGGACCGGAGATATCGCAGCCGTATTTAGCGGCCATCTCTTTGATCTGACCCAGCGCACGGTGCTGTTCGGAGATCTCTTCACGCAGACGGATGGTCGCTTCCAGATCGATACCGTTTTCCAGTTTTTCCTGCAGAGAGGTGAACTGGGCAAACTTGTCTTTCATCAGGTAGTCGATACCGTATACGGCGATACGACGGTAGTCACCGATGATACGGCCACGGCCGTAGGCATCCGGCAGACCAGTCAGCACGCCGGATTTACGGCAGCGCAGGATGTCCGGGGTGTAAACGTCGAATACGCCCTGGTTGTGGGTCTTACGGTATTCGGTGAAGATCTTCTTGATCATCGGGTCCAGTTCGCGGTTGTACGCTTTGCAGGAACCTTCGACCATCTTGATGCCGCCAAACGGGATGATGGCGCGCTTCAGCGGAGCATCGGTCTGCAGACCGACGATCTGCTCGAGATCTTTAGTGATGTAACCGGCATCGTGCGCGGTAATAGTAGAGGCGATGTTGGTATCAAAATCGACCGGCGCGTGGGTGCGGTTTTCGATTTTGATGCCTTCCATGACTTTGTCCCACAGGGCAGCGGTCGCAGGGGTGGCACCGGCCAGGAAGGACTCGTCACCTTCATACGGGGTGTAGTTTTTCTGGATGAAGTCACGGATGTTGACTTCGTTCTGCCAGTCGCCGCCGGTGAAACCTTCCCATGCAGCTGCTTGTTTTTCATTAAGTTCGGTCATTTAACACCTACCTTCTAGTGTGGATTTCTTTGTAAACCCGTCCCTGCGCGGGATAAACATTACGTTAATGCTTATCGCCGCCGCGCAGATAAATTACCCAGTATGTCAGACCTACCAGCAGGCCGCCGCCGATGATATTCCCGAGCGTGACCGGGATCAGGTTGGCCGTAATAAAGTGACTTACTGTCAGGTTTGAGAACTGTTCCGGTGCAGCGCCTACTGCCTGCCAGAATTCCGGCGTTGCAAAATTTTTGATTACGATACCAAAGGGGATCATAAACATGTTTGCGATGCTGTGCTCAAAGCCACTGGCAACAAACATGGCCACCGGTAGGACCATGGCAAACATTTTGTCCATCAGGCTGCGTCCGGAGTAACTCATCCACACGGCCAGACAGACCATTAGATTAGCCAGAATGCCCAGACAGACGGCTTCCACAAAGGTGTGGTGCATCTTGTGATCGGCCGTTTTGAGCACGTTAAGTCCCCAACCGCCGTTCGCCGCCATATATTCACCGGAAAACCACATCAGCGCCACGAAGAACAGCGCGCCGATCAGGTTGCCGACGTAGACATTCAGCCAGTTTAAACCCAGTTGTTTCCAGGTGACGCGGCCGCTGGCTTTGGCGACCACGATCAACACGGTAGAGGTAAACAGATCGGCGCCGCAGACGACGACCAGCATCAAACCGAGCGAGAAGCAGATACCGCCTACCAGCTTGGCCAGGCCAAACGGAACGGTGGCAGTCCCTGTCGTAACGGTGATGTAAAAGGTGAAGGCAATAGAAATGAAGACACCAGCGGTGATCGCTAAATAAAAGGTTTTTAGCGGGTGCTTAGTGGCTTTGTAAACACCGGCATCTTCGGCCACTTTGGCCATTGCTGCGGGTAAAAGTAGGTCAAAGGGGTTGTCAGCTTTCACACTAACTCTCTCTTAAGATTAATCAGCGCCGAGATACTAGCAAAGCAGTATACGGCAAAAATTGACATGGATCATGCTGAGCGGCGGTGAGGCAGGTAAAAACACCCCAAAAACAGAGGGTTAATAGTAAAACTCATTGAAATAGAAAGGAAAAAAAATTTTTAAATTTTACGCTCTGAGTTGAAAAAATCCGATGGGACAGTCGAAAAAAAAGCGAAAATATCGTTATAGAGGTAATATTCTCGTATATTTATTGCTTTCTTTGTTTTTGTTATGTTGCCAAGGTAAATTTATTGTTATGCCGTGGCGGAATGCCGCCACCGCCCGTTGCCGAGCGGTGAACAGCATAAGGCGCACGGCGCGCGCTGTAAACCGGCGGCCACCGCGGTGGCCGCCGGCCGCTGTATATCAGGCTTGCCAGAAATGGCGCTTGGCCTGCTGTAGCTTTTCATAGGCCGCCAGCATGGCTCGGTGGGCCGGCAGCGCGCTGAACGCGTCGTCGACCGCCGTCAGCCCGTGGAAGCGCAGATCGCCGTTCAGGCTGGCCAGCGCCGTCTCAAGGGTATCTGTGCCGTACATGCGCGCAAAGGCGTCCATATATTGGTCGGGATCGCGCTGCTCCTCCATCGCCAGCAGCAGCAGAGTGTGCAGGCAGCGGTAAAATGCGGCGCGCTCGGCGCTGAAGACGGAGGCGTTGAACTCTTGGGTCCACTCCGTCCAGGTCAGCGCCTGCTCTAGATCGCCGCCGGCCAGCGCCAGCAGCGCCTTCAATTCGCCGATGCGCAGAGTATGCCAGGCGCTGCCGCTGTCACAGACGATGCCCAGCAGCTCCCGCACCCGGGTAAAGTCATCCATCCCCTCGTCATCCAGGCGCGTCAGCAGCTGCAGGTACTCCTCTTCTTCCCATTCGCTGTCCGGCAGCTGCAGCAGGGTGCTGCGCAGGCCAGCGCCCATGCTGTTGTTGGCCAGCAGCAGATCCTCCGCCGGATAGATGTCGGACATGCCCGGTGCCAGGATGCGGCAGGCGTCGACGCCCAGATGCCGGTAGTCGGCGATATAGACCTCTTGACCATCGCGGGTGAACAGCGCCATCAGGGTGGCGAACTCCTGCTCGCTGCTGCCGCTGAAGTTCCAGTCGACAAACGGGTAGTCGGCATCCGCTTTGAACAGATCCCAAGAGAGGGCGCCGCTGGAGTCGATGAAGTGGGTCTCTAGGTTGGTGTGGTCGGCGACCTCTTCATCATCGAAGGTCGGCGCGGCGAAGACGTCCAGATCCTTCAGGCTGCGGCCCTGCAGCAGCTCGGTGACGGTACGCTCCAGCGCGACGCCAAAGTCTGGATGGGCGCCGAAAGAGGCGAAGCAGGTGCCGTTGGCCGGGTTGAACAGCACGACGCAGATCACCGGATAGCGTCCACCCAGCGAGGCGTCATAGGCCAGAATCGGGAAGCCTTCGCGCTCCAGGGAGGCGATGGCCTCGACCACCTGGGGATAGCGCGCCAGCGTCTCCGGCGGGATCGTAGGCAGGCTGATGGCTTCGGCGATGATGCGGTTCTTGACATAGCGCTCGAAGATTTCCGACATCCCCTGCACCCGGGCCTCGCTGGGAGTATTGCCTGCGGCCATCCCGTTGGAGACATACAGATTACCGATGATATTGACCGGAATATAGACCGTGGCCGAGTCGGACTGGCGGATAAAGGGCAGCGCGCAGATCCCGCGGTCGGCGTTGCCGGACTGCAGATCGATCAGATCGCCGGCGGCCAGATCGCTGTCGGGATCGTAGAAGGCGCGCAGGCTATCGTCCAGTAGCCCAGAGGGCAGGCGGTCATCCTCCGGCAGCGGGAACCATTTTTCGTCCGGATAGTGCACAAAGTTGCCGTTGGCGATAGCGCGGCCCAAATAGAAGTCGGCAAAGAAGTAGTTGGTGGACAGGCGTTCAAAGTATTCGCCCAGCGCGGAGGCCAGCGCCGCCTTTTTGCTGGCGCCTTTGCCGTTGGTGAAGCACTGCGGGCAGTCGCGATCGCGAATATGTACCGACCAGACGTGCGGTACCGGGTTCAGCCAGCTGGCCTCTTCTATATTAAAACCCAGCGCCTGCAGCTGTTGCTGAAAACGATCGATCGAATCTTCCAGCGCGGCATCTTTGCCGGGGATAAAGGTCTGTGTCATTTGTGTCACTTTATGCGGAGGTCAAAAGCGCATGATACGTTTTTTTAGCCTATTCCTCCACGTATTCGCTATGTCTGTCTGAGGTCACATTTTTTGTATGGATAAAATAGATAATTCATGCAGTTAACATAAGGAGAATTGGGATGAAGTTAGTCAAGGTTAGCCTGTTGGCACTATTGGTTTCCGGCTTTAGCGGCGCGGCGCTGGCGCTGCCGAGCATCACCGTACTGGCGACGGGCGGTACCATTGCCGGCGGCGGCGACTCCGCCACCAAGTCCAACTACACCGCCGGGAAGGTGGGTGTAGAGGCGCTGGTGGACGCGGTGCCGCAGCTGAAAAACATCGCCAACATCAAGGGTGAGCAGCTGGTGAACATCGGTTCCCAGGACATGAACGATCAGGTCTGGCTGAAGCTGGCGAAGAAAATCAACGCCGAGTGCAGCAAGACCGACGGGTTCGTGATCACCCACGGCACCGACACGATGGAAGAGACGGCCTATTTCCTGGATCTGACCGTGAAGTGTGACAAGCCGGTGGTGCTGGTCGGCGCGATGCGTCCGTCCACGGCGATGAGCGCCGACGGCCCGTTCAACCTGTATAACGCGGTCGTTACCGCCGCCGATCCGGCCTCTGCCAACCGCGGCGTGCTGGTGGCGATGAACGATACGGTGCTGGATGGTCGCGACGTGACCAAAACCAACACCACCGGGGTGGAAACCTTTAAGTCCGTCAACTATGGCCCGCTGGGTTATATCCACAACGGCAAGATCGACTATCAGCGTACGCCGGCGCGTAAGCACACGACCCAGACGCCGTTTGACGTCAGCAAGCTGACCTCGCTGCCGAAAGTCGGCATCGTCTACAACTACGCCAATGCCAGTGCGCTGCCGGTTGAGGCGCTGGTGAAAGACGGCTACCAGGGGATCGTGAGCGCCGGCGTCGGCAATGGCAATATGTATAAGACGGTATTCGACGCGCTGGCCAATGCCGCGCACGACGGCGTAGCGGTGGTTCGCTCCTCCCGCGTGCCGACGGGCTCAACCACGCAGGACGCCGAAGTGGACGACGCCAAGTACGGCTTTATCGCTTCCGGTACGCTGAATCCGCAGAAGGCCCGCATCCTGCTGCAGCTGGCGCTGACGGAGACCAAAAATCCGCAGCAGATCCAGAAAATCTTCAACACCTACTGATAGCGGACGGGGGCATACGCCCCCCGTTTCCCGCCGACCACGCGATGGCGCCCTAGGGCGCCATCCTGCATCTTTCTGCGCCGGATCTTCCGTTTTGGCTACGCTTATGACAGGGGCGCTGCGTCCTCTTGGGGCCATGGCCGACGGCGGCATGGGCTCGGCGGGTGATAACCGTTGCGGCGTCTCTCCTGCGGTGATACAACCAAAGACCTGTCAACCAAACACCTACGGGTGAAATTTAGCGAGAGCGGTGAGTGACATGACTCAGGTTTATAATTTCTGCGCCGGGCCAGCGATGCTGCCGGTAGAGGTACTGCGCCGGGCCGAGCAGGAGCTGTGCAACTGGCACGGACTGGGGACCTCGGTAATGGAGATCAGCCATCGGGGTGAGGCGTTTATGCAGGTGGCCGCCGAGGCCGAGCAGGATCTGCGCGATTTACTCAAGGTGCCGGCGGATTACCGCATCCTATTCTGTCACGGCGGCGCCCGCGGTCAGTTTGCCGCGGTCCCGCTCAACCTGCTGGGGGCTGAGCGGACGGCCCGGGCCGACTATGCCGTCGGCGGCTACTGGGCGCAGAGCGCGGCAAAAGAGGCGCAGCGGTACTGCGATCCCCATGCGATCGATATCGCCTACCGCGTGGACGGTAAGCTGGCGATGAAGCCGATGGCGCAGTGGGATCTGCTGGGCGATAGCGCCTATCTGCACTATTGCCCGAATGAAACGATCGACGGTGTCACGATCGATGAGGAGCCGGACTTCGGCGATCGGGTGGTGGTGGCCGATATGTCTTCGACCATTCTCTCGCGTCCTATCGACGTGAGTCGCTACGGGCTTATCTACGCCGGCGCCCAGAAGAACGTCGGGCCTGCGGGGATCACGCTGGTGATCGTGCGGGAGGACCTGCTGGGGCGCGCGCGTCGGGAGATCCCGTCGATCCTCGATTATCAGGTGCTGGTGGAAAACGACTCCATGTTCAACACGCCGCCGACCTTCGCCTGGTATCTGTCGGGGATGGTCTTCAAGTGGCTTAAAGAGCAGGGCGGGCTAGGCGAGATGGCGCGCCGCAACCAGGCCAAGGCCGATCTGCTGTATCAGGCGATCGACGGCTGCGAGTTTTACCGCAACGATGTGGCGCCCGCCAACCGTTCGCGGATGAACGTGCCGTTCCAGATGGTGGACAGCGCGCTGGATCCGCTGTTCTGGGATGAGGCGCAAAAGGCCGGGCTGCATGCGCTGAAGGGGCATAAGGTCGCCGGCGGCATGCGGGCCTCTATCTATAACGCCATGCCGCTGGCCGGGGTGCAGGCGCTGGTGGCGTTTATGGCAGACTTCGCCCGTCGCCACGGCTGATTTTCTGCGTGCGGCGTAAGCCCCGTATCCGCGGGGCTAATGAGATGGCCTCCTCATCCTGTGAGCGGTACGTTGATAGGGTGTTTTACTTTAGGGCGCCAGCGTGCAAAACGTTGCGCTTATTGATAGCGATCTCGGCGAACCGCCCTTTTACATCCATTGCCAAGATAAGTCTGGCAAGGCGCTTTTGCGTAAGAGATTCACGCGCCTGACGCTAATGCAGTTTCTGGCGACATGTCCATCCTCCGCTGTTGCTATGGCGGCCTGTGCCGGCGCCCATGTTATGGCACGGCGTATCAGCGATATCGGCCATAAAGCAAAACTGCTCTCTCCACAATTCGTGCGTCCGTTTGTCAAAAGTAATAAAAATGACTTTGTCGACGCTGAAGCAATATGTGAGGCCGCATCGCGACCATCAATGCGTATCATCCAGCCGAGAACAGCGATTCAGCGGGCAATGCGAGCGCTGCATCGGGTCAGGGAATCACTCATCAGAGACAAGGTGAAACCCACCATGAATCCAAAATCAGTGTTGCAAAAATGGGGGTGAGCGTAGATTTTTTATTGGCATCGCCGTCGAGCCGGCGCCGATGGGGCGCCGCATAGTGACAGCGCTCAATAAAAACGGTACAAAAATACCCTCAATAGGAAGCGCGGCCATGATGGCGGCGCCGTTTGCCCAGCAGGAGTGATTTAGCATGTCGTCCGCCCTGACGTTACACCCCGTGCGCCGCTTTAGCGGCGAGATTAATCTGCCCGGCTCGAAAAGCGTTTCCAACCGCGCCCTGCTCCTGGCGGCACAGGCCCGCGGCGTAACGCGGCTGCATAACCTGCTCGACAGCGACGATGTGCGCTACATGCTCGATGCCCTTAAGGCGCTGGGCGTGCGCTATCAGCTGTCGGACTGCCGCACCCGCTGCGAGGTGCAGGGACTCGGGGGGACGCTGAGCGCCCACGGCGCGCTGACGCTGTTTCTGGGCAATGCCGGCACGGCGATGCGCCCGCTGGCGGCGGCGCTCAGCCTGGGGCAGCGCGATGTGATCCTGACCGGGGAGCCGCGCATGAAGGAGCGTCCGATCGCGCATCTGGTGACGGCCCTGCGGCTGGGCGGCGCGCACGTTGACTATCTGGAGAGCGAGGGCTATCCACCCGTGCGTCTGCGCGGCGGCTTTAACGGCGGTGACATCAGCGTCGACGGCTCGGTCTCCAGCCAGTTTCTGACCGCGCTGCTGATGGCGGCGCCGATGGCGGCAGAAGAAACCCGTATCACCATTCTGGGGGAGCTGGTTTCCCAGCCCTATATCGCTATTACGCTGGCGATGATGCGGGCGTTCGGCGTGGAGGTGGAGCATCACGACTATCGTCATTTCGTCGTGCGCGGGGGCCAGGTCTATCAGGCCGCGGGTGACTACCTGGTCGAAGGGGACGCCTCCTCTGCGTCATATTTCCTGGCCGGCGCAGCGATCGCCGGCGGCACCGTCCGGGTGACCGGGATTGGCCGTAACAGCATGCAGGGAGATATTCACTTTGCCGATGCGCTGGAGAAAATGGGGGCCCATATTGAGTGGGGCGATGACTATATCGCCTGCACCCGGGATAGCCTGTACGGCATCGATATGGATATGAACGCGATCCCCGATGCGGCGATGACCATCGCCACCACCGCGCTGTTTGCCAAAGGGCCGACGACTCTACGCAATATTTATAACTGGCGCGTTAAGGAGACCGATCGCCTGGCGGCGATGGCCTGTGAGCTGCAGAAGGTGGGCGCCGTGGTCGAGGAGGGGGCGGACTACCTGCGCATCGAGCCGCCGGCGCAGCTGCGGGCGGCGCAGATTGCCACCTACAACGATCACCGCATGGCCATGTGCTTTTCGCTGGTGGCGCTGTCGGACACGCCGGTGACCATCTGCGATCCCGGCTGCACCGCGAAAACCTTTCCCGATTACTTTAGCCAGTTTTCCGCGCTGTGCCACCCGCGCTAAGACGCGTTGGGGGTTAATCTGAAAAGCCGGCGTAGGCATACGCCGGCTTTTTGCTATCCGATCGCCCGCGGGGCGGCGTAGGCAATCGTTTGGGGGCGCCCGGTCTGCGTCTGCCGGCGCCAGTTTTTCCAGCAACCGTCTCCTCAAGGGTAACAGTTCGCCCGGTGGCAGCGTATAATGCCGCCGTATTTCACGCCCGCCGCTGAGCGTGTTAGGGAATGGTGCAGGTCCGGTGACGTCGCCATTCCCTAACATGTTTTCGCCGATCCGCGGGATCGGCGGTTCCAATTGAGAGGAGACAAGAATGACGGCGATAGTCCCGGTCATTACCGTAGATGGGCCCAGCGGCGCAGGTAAAGGAACGCTGTGCAAGGCGCTGGCACAGGCCCTTGGCTGGCATTTACTCGACTCCGGTGCGATTTACCGCGTGCTGGCGCTGGCGGCGCTGCACCATCAGGTGAATATCGATTCAGAAGAGGCGTTGGTTCCGCTGGCGGCGCACCTGGACGTGCGCTTTGACGCCGCCGAGGGCGATCTGCGGGTGATCCTGGAGGGGGAGGACGTCAGTACGGCGATCCGTACGGAAACCGTCGGCAACACCGCGTCGCGCGCGGCGGCCTTTCCCCGGGTGCGCGAGGCGCTGCTGCGTCGTCAGCGCGCGTTTCGCGAGACGCCGGGGCTGATCGCCGACGGTCGCGATATGGGCACGGTGGTCTTCCCCGATGCGCCGGTGAAAATTTTTCTGGATGCCAGCGCGCAAGAGCGCGCCCACCGCCGTATGTTGCAGTTGCAGGGAAATGGCTTTGATGTTAACTTTGAGAGTCTTTTAGCCGAAATTAAAGAGCGCGATTTCCGCGATCGCAACCGGGCCGTGGCACCGTTGGTCCCGGCGGCGGGGGCGCTGCTGCTCGACTCGACGACTCTGTCTATCGAGCAGGTTATTGCGCAGGCCTTGGCCCATGCGCGCCAGACGCTGGCGTAAGCGGGCATTCACGGCGGTGCGGCATAGCCGCAGTCAACGGGGCGGTGCGTTGTGATTTTTACGCGCTGTCTATTGTTGTTATTGATAAATTAGTTCGTTTAGCCGTGAAAAACGTTGTATAATTAGTACCCCTCGCCGCGATGGAATGCAGCCGAGGTATGTTAAACAACCCCGTCTGGCCGGATGCCGGATGGACGTTCAATTAAAGAATCCTGAAGATTATCAACATGACTGAATCTTTTGCTCAACTCTTTGAAGAATCCCTGAAAGAAATCGAAACCCGTCCGGGTTCCATCGTTCGTGGCGTTGTTGTTGCTATCGACAAAGACGTAGTCCTGGTTGACGCCGGTCTGAAGTCTGAGTCTGCCATTCCGGCCGAGCAGTTCAAAAACGCTCAGGGCGAACTGGAAATCGCGGTAGGCGACGAAGTTGATGTGGCTCTGGATGCAGTAGAAGACGGCTTCGGTGAAACCCAGCTGTCCCGCGAAAAAGCTAAGCGTCACGAAGCTTGGCTGATGCTGGAAAAAGCTTACGAAGACGCTGCAACTGTTACCGGTGTTATCAACGGTAAAGTGAAGGGTGGCTTCACCGTAGAGCTGAACGGTATCCGCGCGTTCCTGCCGGGCTCCCTGGTAGACGTACGTCCGGTGCGTGACACTCTGCACCTGGAAGGCAAAGAGCTTGAGTTTAAAGTTATCAAGCTGGACCAGAAGCGCAACAACGTTGTAGTTTCTCGTCGTGCTGTCATCGAGTCTGAAAACAGCGCAGAACGCGATCAGCTGCTGGAAAACCTGCAGGAAGGCATGGAAGTTAAAGGTATCGTTAAGAACCTCACTGACTACGGTGCATTCGTTGATCTGGGCGGCGTTGACGGCCTGCTGCACATCACTGACATGGCTTGGAAACGCGTTAAGCATCCGAGCGAAATCGTCAACGTTGGCGATGAAATCACCGTTAAGGTGCTGAAGTTCGACCGCGAGCGTACCCGTGTATCCCTGGGTCTGAAGCAGCTGGGCGAAGATCCGTGGGTCGCTATCGCCAAGCGTTATCCGGAAGGGACCAAACTGACCGGCCGCGTGACCAACCTGACCGACTACGGCTGCTTCGTTGAGATCGAAGAAGGCGTTGAAGGCCTGGTTCACGTATCCGAAATGGATTGGACCAACAAGAACATCCACCCGTCCAAAGTGGTTAACGTGGGTGACGTTGTGGAAGTTATGGTTCTGGATATCGACGAAGAGCGTCGCCGTATCTCCCTGGGCCTGAAGCAGTGCAAAGCCAACCCGTGGCAGCAGTTCGCTGAAACCCACAACAAGGGCGATCGCGTTGAAGGTAAGATCAAGTCAATCACTGACTTCGGTATCTTCATCGGCCTGGAAGGCGGCATCGACGGTCTGGTGCACCTGTCTGACATCTCTTGGAACGTTGCCGGCGAAGAAGCCGTACGCGAATACAAGAAAGGCGACGAAATCGCAGCCGTCGTTCTGCAGGTTGACGCAGAGCGTGAGCGTATCTCCCTGGGCGTTAAACAGCTGGCGGAAGATCCGTTCAACAACTACATCTCTCTGAACAAGAAAGGTGCAATTGTTACTGGTAAAGTCACCGCTGTTGACGCGAAAGGTGCTACAGTTGAATTAGCTGATGGCGTAGAAGGCTATCTGCGTGCCTCTGAAGCCTCTCGCGACCGCGTTGAAGATGCGACTCTGGTTCTGAACGTAGGCGACGAAGTCGAAGCCAAGTTCACCGGCGTTGATCGCAAAAACCGCGTTGTAAGCCTGTCTGTACGTGCTAAAGACGAAGCGGAAGAGAAAGATGCTATGGCTGCCGTAAACAGCCAGGACGATGCAAACTTCTCCAACAACGCTATGGCTGAAGCATTCAAGGCTGCTAAAGGCGAATAATGATGAGGGCGGCGTTAGCCGCCCTGTAACGGTAGTTAAGCTGCATCGTGCGCTCTCCCGTCATGGGAGACACAGCTTGGAGGATATATGACCAAGTCAGAACTCATTGAAAGACTTGCCAGTCAGCAGCCCCATCTGCCTGCTAAGGCCGTTGAGGATGCGGTAAAAGAGATGCTGGAACATATGGCAGCCACGCTCGCCGACGGTGAACGCATCGAGATCCGTGGTTTTGGCAGTTTTTCACTTCACTACCGTGCTCCCCGCGTCGGCCGTAACCCGAAAACCGGCGAAAAAGTGGAGCTGGAAGGTAAATACGTTCCCCACTTCAAACCGGGTAAAGAGTTACGCGATCGGGCAAACATCTACGCTTGATTGCGGATTGAATTGATTAAAATGGCGCCGAACGGCGCCATTTTTCTTTGTCGTCCCGCGCGCTCGTCCTCTCTCCCGTCTTTCGCTTCTCTCTCGCCCGTGAACGGCGTAGGTTTGCATTGGCGATAACGCTTTCTGCGCGCCGCTGCGCAGGCGTGTGCCTTGCCGGATTACCCAGGGCGCCTTTGCGTGCACACTTCCCGTTTTAACCTGCGGTGGAGTACGGATGGGGCTGCCGACGGCGTTATCTTATCTGGCGTGCGGTATGCTGCCGCTGCTGTGGCTGCCGACGCTGCCGTCGGGGCGCGCATCGGCGCTGCTGCTGGGCGTGGCGCTGCTGTGCCTGCTGCGGCGCGGCGGAGTGAGCCTGCGGATTGGGCTGCTGTGCCTGGGACTGCTGTGGGGCAGTGAACGGGGCCATCAGGCGCTGCGGCCGCTCGCCTACGCCGATCGCGCGGTGACCCTGGAGGGGCAGGTGGTGTCGGCGTCGCTGGCGAGCGCCACGCTGCGTCAGCCGGTTATTCTGCGGGTAACCCGTCTGGAGGGGCGGGCGGTGGCGCCGTTTCGCCTGCTGCTGCACTGGGACAGCCAGCGCTACCCCTTCGCGGCCGGGCAGCGCTGGCAGGTGGATGCGCTGCCGCGAGCGCTGCACGGCAGCCTGAACCCGGCGGGCTTCGATCGTCAGCGTCATTACCTGTCTCAGGACGTGGTGCTGAGCGCGACGCCGCGCGGCTATCGTCTGCTGGATTCCCGGCGCACGCTGCGCCAGCGGATCATCGATCTCGCCGTACGGCGCCTCGCCGGTCATTCAGCCCGACCGCTGCTGCTGGCGCTGCTGTTCGGCGAGCGGGGAGAGATAACGGCAGAGTCACGCACGCTGCTGCGCCAGAGCGGGACGCTGCACCTGCTAGCGATCTCCGGGCTGCATATTGCCCTGGCCGCCGCGCTGGCTCATGGGCTCTGGCGCGGGCTGGCGCTGATGTTACCGCTGCACTGGCAGACGCCGCGCCAGCCTTTGGCGCTGGCGGTGCTGGCCGCCTGGGGCTATGCCTGGCTGGCGGGCGTGCCACCGCCGACGCTGCGCGCCGCGCTGATGGTGACGCTGTATGCCCTGTGGCGCTGGCGCGGACGCCAGTCTACGCTGCGCGATGTGCTGACGCTGACCTTATCGCTGGGACTGCTAAGCGAGCCTCTGCTGCTGCTGTCCTCGGGCTTTTGGCTGTCGGTGAGCGCGGTGGCGTCGCTGCTGTTCTGGTCCGCCTGGCAGCCGCTGAGCGCTCGGCTGCGCGGGCCCTGCTGTGCGCCGCTGAGGTTACTGCACCTGCAGCTGGGGCTGCTGCTGCTGCTGTCGCCGCTGCAGCTGGCGCTGTTCCACGGAATCAGCTGGACCGCGCCGCTGGCCAATCTGGCGGCGGTGCCGCTGGTCTCGCTGGGCGTCATGCCTCTGGCGCTGGCGGGGCTGCTGCTGATGCTGGTCGGTTTACCGTGGGCGGGAGAGGGGGCGTGGGGCATGGCGCAGTGGCTACTCGAGGCGCTGCTGGCGCTGCTGCGTCGCTTGCCCGATGGCTGGCTGATGCCGAGCGGGCTCGCCCTGATGTATAGCGCGCTAGCGCTGGCGCTGGGCCTGCTGTGGTCGATTCGCCAAGGGGGGCGCGATCTGTGGCTGTTCTTGCTGTGCGGGCTGCTGGCCGGCGGAGGGGCGCTGCGTGGGCGCAGCGGCGGCGAGGGGTGGCGGGTCGATATGATGGACGTCGGTCACGGGCAGGCCATCGCGATCAGCCGTAACGGGCAGGCGCTGCTGTATGACAGTGGGGGGCGCTGGCCGGGCGGCGACGCGGCGCAGCAGGTCTTGCTGCCCTACCTGCGCTGGCAGGGACTCAGGCTGAGCGGGCTCATCATCAGCCATGCCGACAGCGATCATGCGGGAGGTCGGCGGACGCTGGTTCAGGCCTATCCCCTGGCCTGGGTCGCCTCGCCGGCACCGAACGATCTTCCGTGCCGGCGCGGTCTGCATACCTATTGGCAGGGGCTACGGATCGACTTCCTCTGGCCGCCGCGGGCGGTGGCCCGCCCGCGTAACAATGACTCGTGCGTCGTGCGTATCAGCGGGCCGGGAGGCGCGCTGCTGCTGACGGGAGACATTGAGGCCGACAGCGAGCGGGCGCTGTTGGCGGCGGGGACGCACCTGCGTGCCGAGGTGATGCAGGTTCCCCATCACGGCAGCCGCAGCTCCTCCGGCGAGGGGCTGCTGCAGGCGGTGCAGCCCGCCCTGGCGCTGGCGTCGGCCGCCCGTTACTCCCCCTGGCGCTTTCCTGCGCCGTCGGTGCGCCAGCGCTACGGTCAGCGGGGGATTGCCTGGCGGGATACCGCTCACGATGGGATGATTCGGGTGGATTTTTCTGCCGCCGGTTGGCGAGTCAGCACCCTGCGGCAGCAAATAGATCCGCATTGGTATCATGCTTGGTTTGGCGTTGACGGTCATAACGGGTAAAATAATCCGCTGTTTCATTCCTAACTGGTTCATTAAATGCTGAATGATAAAGATCTCTCGACCTGGCAGACGTTCCGTCGGCTGTGGCCGATGATCGCTCCCTTTAAAGCGGGGCTCATCGTGGCGTCGGTGGCGTTGGTGATCAACGCGGCCAGCGATGCCTACATGCTGTCGTTGCTTAAGCCGCTGTTGGACGACGGGTTTGGCAAGGCGGGGTCCGATATCCTTAAGTGGATGCCTTTTGCCGTTATCGGGCTGATGGTGCTGCGTGGACTCTCCGGCTTTGTCTCCTCGTACTGCGTGTCCTGGGTATCCGGCAAGGTGGTGATGAATATGCGCCGCGGCCTGTTTTCCCACATGATGGGTATGCCGGTCTCGTTCTTCGACCAACAGTCGACCGGTACGCTGCTGTCGCGTATCACCTATGACTCCGAGCAGGTGGCCTCCTCCTCTTCCGGTGCGCTGATCACCGTGGTGCGCGAAGGGGCTTCGATTATCGCGCTGTTCTGCCTGATGTTTTACTACAGCTGGCAGCTGTCGGTGATCCTGATCGTTTTGGCGCCGATCGTGTCGTTCGCTATCCGCTATGTCTCCAAGCGCTTTCGCAACATCAGTAAGAATATGCAGAGCTCCATGGGGCAGGTGACCGCCAGCGCGGAGCAGATGCTGAAAGGGCACAAAGAGGTGCTGATCTTCGGCGGACAGAAGGTAGAGAGCGAGCGTTTCAACAAGGTGAGCAACCACATGCGTCAACAGAGCATGAAGATGGTGACGGCGTCGTCGATCTCCGACCCGATCATCCAGCTCATCGCCTCATTTTCGCTGGCCTTCGTCCTCTACGCCGCCAGTTTCCCGAGCGTGATGGATACGCTGACCGCCGGGACTATTACCGTGGTGTTCTCTTCCATGATCGCCCTGATGCGCCCGCTGAAGTCGCTGACCAACGTCAACTCGCAGTTCCAGCGCGGTATGGCGGCCTGTCAGACTCTGTTCGCCATTCTGGATCTGGAGCAGGAGAAAGACGAAGGCAAGCGCGTGCTGACGGCCGATCACGCCAAAGGGGATATCCATTTCAAGCAGGTGACCTTTACCTATCAGGGGAAAGAAGTACCGGCGCTGCGTGATATCAGCCTGACCATCCCGGCCAGCAAGACGGTGGCGCTGGTGGGCCGCTCCGGTTCCGGGAAGTCGACCATCGCGCATCTGCTGACGCGCTTCTATGACATTCAGCAGGGGACGATCCTGATCGATGGACGCGATCTGCGTGAATATACCCTGAGTTCGCTGCGCGATCAGGTGGCGCTGGTCTCTCAGAGCGTGCACCTGTTTAACGATACCATCGCCAACAACATCGCCTATGCGCGTGATAATACCTACACCCGCGCGGAGATCGAGCATGCGGCGCGCTTGGCCTATGCGATGGACTTTATCGATAAAATGCCGCAGGGGCTGGACACCATCATCGGGGAGAACGGCGTGATGCTCTCCGGCGGTCAGCGCCAGCGCATCGCGATTGCCCGCGCGTTGCTGCGCGATTGCCCGATCTTGATCCTTGACGAGGCGACCTCGGCGCTGGATACCGAGTCCGAGCGCGCGATTCAGGCGGCGCTGGATGAGCTGCAGAAAAACCGTACCTCGCTGGTGATCGCCCATCGCCTCTCGACCATTGAGAGCGCCGACGAGATCCTGGTGGTGGAGGACGGCTGTATTGTCGAACGTGGCAACCACCGTACGCTGCTGGACAACGACGGCGTTTATGCTCAGCTCTACCGGATGCAGTTCGGCCAATGATCGCGCGGATCTGGTCTGGGCGTTCGCCGCTGTATCTGCTGCTGTTGCCGCTCTCCTGGCTGTATGGTCTGGTAGCGCTGCTGCGTCGCCAGGCCTACCGCTGCGGTTGGCTCCGGGTCTGGCGGGCGCCGCTGCCGCTGGTGGTGGTGGGGAACCTGACCGCCGGTGGCAACGGTAAGACGCCGCTGGTTATCTGGCTGGTCGAGCAGCTGCAGCAGCGTGGCTACCGGGTCGGGGTGGTATCGCGCGGCTACGGAGGCCGGGCCGCGCACTATCCGCTGGTGCTGGGGCCGGATACCCGTAGCGCAGAGTGCGGCGATGAGCCGCTGCTGATAGCCCAGCGCACCGGCGCCCGAGTGGCGGTGGCGCCGCAGCGCAGCGCAGCGGTGCAGGCGCTGCTGGCCCAGGGGCCGCTGGACGTGGTGATCACCGACGATGGCCTGCAGCACTATGCGCTGGCGCGCGATATGGAACTGGTGGTGGTCGACGGGGAGCGCCGCTTCGGCAACGGCTGGTGGCTACCGGCCGGGCCGATGCGCGAGCGGGCCGCCCGTCTGCGCAGCGTCGATGCGGTGATCGTCAACGGCGGTACGCCCCGATCCGGCGAGATCCCGATGTCGCTGGCCGGCCATACGCTGGTCAACCTGCGCAGCGGGGAGCGGCGTGCGGCGGCGCAGTTTGTGACGCCGGCCGTTGCCATGGCCGGGATCGGTCATCCGCCGCGCTTTTTTCACACCCTGACACAGCTGGGGATCCCGCTGCAGGCGACCCATGCCTTTGCCGATCATCAGGCGTATCAGGCGTCGGCGCTGGCGGCGCTGACGCCGCAGGCGCAGCCGCTGCTGATGACTGAAAAAGATGCGGTGAAATGCCGCGCCTTTACCCAAGACAACTGGTGGTATCTGCCGGTCAGTGCCACGCTGCCCGCGGAGGCCGGCGAGCGTCTGCTGGCGCGTATCGCCGCGCTGATGGCGGCGCGGCCGCGCGGTTAGGGCCGTCCGCGGCGCCGCAGGGGCGCCGTCGCGCCGGTCGTTTAGGCGGTAAATATTTTAAAAGGGAAATTTTTAGGCAAAAAACGGCTTGCTCAATCGCGGCGTTTATGCGTAAATGGTCGTGGCCTGTAAAACAGACCCGATTTATGTACGACATGAGAATAAAGCTGTTACTCTTTTAAGACGTTATCCTTGGTGATTCCGCTTGTTCGAGAACCCTCTTCTTAGTGCCACCCATAAGTTAGTTTCTGCATTCGGCCTAACCCCCCGATGGGGCAATTTCAGTTAAAATTTAAGGTAATTCAAATGTCTAAGAAGACTGGTCAGGTAAAGTGGTTCAACGAAAGCAAAGGCTTCGGCTTTATCGAGCAGCATGACGGCGGTAAAGATGTATTCGTACATTTCTCCGCCATCACCGGTGACGGTTTCAAAACGTTGGCTGAAGGCCAGCGTGTAGAGTACACCATTCAGGACAGCCCGCGCGGGCCGGCTGCCGCCAACGTTGTTGCGCTGTAATTACATCGCATAACGTGTGACAATGCACTTATCGTTAGCGCGGCGATGCGTTCGCCAGTGACGTGCATTGTCTCTCGAGAAAGCCCGCCTATTACGGCGGGCTTTTTGTATCTGTAATTCACCAAGGCTCATAGAGGTTGATAACGATAACTTGACAGAGCATGACCACCCCGAGGGCGTATGTCCGCGCGGGTGTACTGATAAGAAGGATAAGTAAAATGACATTAAAAATGGGTTTCGTGAAGTGGTATGACCCGAGTGCGGGTCTGGGCGTAATCTCTCCTCTGGATGGCGGTGACGATCTGTACGTCAGCCGGACCGGTATTGCCAGCGCGCGCAATAAGCTGCTGCGCGAGGGGCAGCGGGTCGAGTTTTCGACGCCGCGCGGTCGCCGCAGCCAGATGGCGGAAGATGTGATCGCCTACTGATGTACCGTGCAGCCAGCGTTTTCCCTACACGTCTCCACGCTGGCTGCTGATAGAGCCTTTCCCCCTCGCTCCCTCGCGCATTGATTCACCTGATTTTCGTCAACAGCTTCATGTTTTCAGATTTTGCGATGGCGCAGCGTCCTGATTTGCAGCATAGTGAATTACGCCGTGGCACGCGGATATTCGCCGGGTTGCGTTCTACGCTCCCGAGCTGTGCCAGCGGATGATTAATTCCCCCGAAGGGGGTATGCTAGCGCTACTTTTGGATAGCAAAATCAGTAGGACCCTTTACGCATGGATCACCGTTTACTCGAGATAGTTGCCTGCCCGGTATGTAACGGAAAGCTCTCTTTTAATCAGGAGCATCAGGAGCTCGTCTGTAAAATTGACCGTTTGGCCTTTCCGCTGCGCGACGGCATCCCCGTGATGCTGGAAAACGAGGCCCGAACCCTGCCGCTGGAAGAGAATTGATGAGTTTTATTGCCATTATCCCATCCCGATATGCATCGACCCGTCTACCGGGGAAGCCGCTGGCGGACATCGCCGGTAAGCCCATGGTGGTACATGTGATGGCCCAGGCCCTGGCCTCCGGCGCAGAGCGGGTCATTGTGGCGACCGATCACCCTGATGTGCAGCGCGCCGTGCTGCAGGCGGGGGGCGAGGTGTGTATGACACGCACCGACCACCATTCGGGGACCGAGCGACTGGCCGAGGTGATTGAACGCTGTGGCTTTGCCGATGACGACATCATCGTCAACGTACAGGGCGACGAGCCGCTGATCCCGCCGCAGATTATCCGTCAGGTGGCTGAGAACCTGGCGCGCTGTGACGCCGGTATGGCGACGCTGGCGGTACCGATCCACGATGCCGCCGAGGCCTTTAACCCCAACGCGGTGAAGGTGGTGCGCGACAGCCAGGGCTATGCGCTCTATTTCTCTCGCGCCGCCATTCCTTGGGATCGCGATCGCTTTGCCGTCTCGCAGAGTCAGATCGGGCAAACGTTTCTGCGCCACATCGGCATTTATGCCTATCGCGCCGGCTTTATTCGCCGCTATGTGAACTGGGCACCGAGCCAGCTTGAGCAGATTGAGATGCTGGAGCAGCTGCGGGTGCTGTGGTACGGCGAGAAGATCCACGTGGACGTCGCGCTGCAGGCGCCGGGCACCGGGGTGGATACCCCTGAGGATCTGGCCTGCGTTCGGGCGATCCTGGCGTCGCAGGGGCAGCACTGACTGTGCCTGCGGTGACGCGAGTTAACCTGAAAGCGTGCGATTGCACGCTTTTTTGATCTCAGCGCGTGTAGAGGAGCACATTCTCGCCCATGATAAAGTAATCCGGTGACGAAAAGGGTATGACGGATGGAGCAACTGAAAGCGGAGTTAAGCGCCGCGCTGGGGGAACCCGTGGGGCGCATGGTGCAAATCAGCGAGCAGCCCTATGCCCGCCTGTATGCGCTTTATACTCGCCAGGGCGCGGCTATCCCGCTGGTGGCGAAAAGCTATCTGTGCGGCGGCGTGGCGCAGCAGGAGGCCTATAAGCTCTCGATGCTGGCCCGTCAGGGGACCGTCCGCCTGCCCGCCGTATTCGGCGTACTGACGACGCAGCAGAGCCCGTTTCAGGAGGTGCTACTGATGGAGCGCCTGTCCGGGGTTGCCGCCGAGGCACCCGCCCGCACCCCGGCGCGCTGGGAGAGCCTGAAAGAGCAGATCGTTGAGGGAGTGCTGGGCTGGCACCGCATCGATAGCCACGGCTGCGTGGGCAACGTCGATAGCGTGCAGGAGAATGGCTGGGCCGCGTGGTATCAGCAGCGGGTGACGGTGATCGCCTCGCTGCTGGACGCGGCGCATATGGGGCCGTTAGCGATGCCCGTGCGACGGGCGCTGGTACGCAGTCAGACGCAGCTGACGGCGCTGTTTGCGGACTTTGATGATGGCGCGGTGCTGGTGCACGGCAACCTGACGCTGCGCAGCGTGCTGAAAGAGAGCCGTAGCGATCAGCTGCTGGCGATGCTGAATCCCGGCATGATCCTGTGGGCTCCGCGGGAGTACGATCTGTTTCGCCTGTGCGAAGACGACATGTCGGCCGATCTGCTGGGCTGCTATCTGCGCAAGGCGCCGGTCAGCGAGGCGTTTATGGCGCATCGCTGGCTATATATGCTGTGGGAGGCGGCCAACCGCTATCTGCACACGGGGGTCCAGGAGCAGGCGGTGCTCACCCGGGCGGCGCAGCAGCTGCTGCCGTGGCTGGGGTAAGATTATTATCGTTCATCGGCGCAGGTTCGCCGCGCCGTCAATCACTTTGAGGCTCTTGCGCATTGAAAATGATACGCCGTCTACCACTTTGATAGCGTGACGCAAACGTTTAACCGCGCTCTCGTCACACAGCGCCGCTGCCGTCGGCGATAAATGTGACGCCTTCCTCAATTCTCGTTTCATTTTATCCTGAATGCTGTTTTAGACGACAAATGCGCATGCTCTGTGCATGGTGATAACGTCAGCGTCCGACGAGTACGGGGCGCGGCAGATGCCATGATATCGGTGCGCACCATTACGGCGAGCACCTGAACCAGGGGAAGCGAATGCCTCTCGAATCGTAGCCGACGGCGGACGCCGTCGCGCCGTAAGGAGTGATGAGTCCATGAGCGTCATGAAGAATCCGCCAGCGGAAAGCGCTGCACAGCCTGTCGATGAAGTAGAGCGTAAGCTGCCTATCGTGCAGCTGTTTACCCTGGGACTGCAGCATGTGCTGGTGATGTATGCCGGCGCCGTGGCGGTGCCGCTGGTGATCGGCGGCAGCCTCGGCCTGCCCAAAGATCAAATCGCCTTTCTGATTAGCTCCGATCTGTTCTGCTGCGGCGTCGTGACCCTGCTGCAGTGCCTGGGGATCGGCCGCTTTGCAGGTATTCGCCTGCCGGTGATCATGTCGGTCACCTTCGCTGCCGTTACGCCGATGCTGGCGATTGGTGCCGATCCCACCATCGGCCTGACCGGGATCTTCGGCGCGACCATCGCCTCGGGGATTCTGGCGACCCTGCTGGTACCGTTAGTCGGGCGCCTGATGCCGCTGTTTCCCAACGTGGTGACCGGGGTGGTGATTACCTCCATCGGCATCAGCATTATGCAGGTGGGGATCGACTGGGCGGCGGGCGGCAAGGGGAATCCGGACTACGGCAGCCCGCTGTACCTGGGGACCTCGCTGCTGGTGCTGGTGTTTATTCTGCTGGTGACCCGCTATGCCAAGGGTTTTCTCGGCAATATTTCGGTGCTGCTGGGCATCGTCTTTGGTTTCCTGGTGGCGCTGTGGCTGGGGGAGGTCAGCTTTGACGGGCTGAGCGACGCCGCCTGGTTCGCACCGATCCACCCCTTTGCCTTTGGCTGGCCCACCTTTGAGCCGGTCTCCATCGTAACGCTGACGGTGGTGATGCTGATTACCTTTATCGAGTCGATGGGGATGTTTCTGGCGCTGGGCGATATCGTTGGCCGCCCGGCCAAGCAGCACGATATCGTGCGCGGACTGCGGGTGGACGGCATTGGCACCATCATCGGCGGTATGTTTAACAGCTTTCCGCACACCTCCTTTTCGCAGAACGTCGGCCTGGTGAGCGTGACCGGGGTCGCCAGCCGCTGGGTCTGCGTAATGTCCGGCGTCATTCTGCTGCTGTTCGGGCTGATCCCCAAGATGTCGGTGATCGTGGCCTCGGTGCCGCAGTTTGTGCTGGGTGGGGCCGGGATCGTGATGTTTGGTATGGTACTGGCCACCGGGATCCGTATTCTGGCACGTACGGATTTCAGCCATAATCGGTTTAATCTGTATATCGTCGCCATCAGCCTGGGGGTCGGGATGATCCCGACGGTATCGAGCCATTTCTTTAGCCAGCTTCCTCCCGCCCTGCAGCCGCTGCTGCACAGCGGCATCCTGCTGGCCAGCGTTAGCGCCGTCGCCCTGAACCTGTTCTTTAACGGCTATCAGCGCGATGAGCGGGTCGTCAAGATGCGCGCCGAGCGGCGGGCGGCTCGTCAGGCCGATTCATCTCGGGCCTCTTAGCCGGCGCAGGCGTTCAGATGCCGTAGGCCGCCGCTGGGGGCCATGGCACCGTTAAATCAGCCGCGGAGCGGCGCACAGCGGATGCGCTTGCCCGCAGAGGGGAAAGCGATGCACACGAAGAAGACGCTGGTGATTAAGAATGCCGATCTGCTGGTCACGATGGATGACCAGCGCCGGGAGATCCGCGGTGGCTGCATGCTGGTGGAGGGATGCCGCATTGTGGCGGTCGGCGGCAGCGAGCTGCTGGCCGCCGGCGCCGACGAGGAGCTGGATCTGCGCGGGCACGTGGTGATCCCGGGGATGGTCAACACCCATCACCATATGTTCCAGACCCTGACGCGTGCGCTGCCCGGCGCTCAGGACGCCGAGCTATTCTCATGGCTGGAGACGCTGTACCCGGTGTGGGGACGTCTGACGCCGGAGATGATCTCCATCTCGGCCCAGACGGCGATGGCGGAGCTGATGCTTTCCGGCTGCACGACCTCCAGCGACCACCTGTACCTGTTTCCCAACGGCTGTCGCCTGGATGACAGCATCGATGCGGCGCGTGAAATCGGCATGCGCTTTCACGCCTGTCGCGGCAGCATGAGCCTGGGACGCAGCCGCGGCGGCCTGCCGCCCGATGCGCTGGTGGAGCAAGAGGAGGCGATTCTGGAGGATTCGCTACGGCTGATCCAGTCCTATCATGATGCGGCGCGCTTTAGCATGCTGCGTATCGCGTTGGCGCCTTGCTCGCCCTTTTCCGTCAGTCGAGAGCTGATGAAAAAGAGTGCGCAGCTGGCGCGTCAGCACGGGGTCTCGCTGCATACCCATCTGGCGGAGAATGATAACGACGTCAGCTACAGTCAGCGCCACTTTGGCATGACGCCGGCAGAGTATGTGCGCGATCTGGGCTGGACCGGCCCGGACGTTTGGCATGCGCACTGCGTGAAGCTGGATGCGCAGGGGATCGATCTGTTTGCCCGTACCCAGACCGGGGTCGCCCACTGCCCATGCTCCAACATGCGTCTAGCGTCGGGGATCGCGCCGATCCGTCAGATGGTGGATGCCGGGGTGCCGGTCGGCATCGGCGTGGATGGCTCGGCCTCTAACGACGGCAGCTCGCTGCTGGCCGAGGCGCGTCAGGCGATGCTGCTGCAGCGGGTGGCCAGCGGGCCACAGGCCATGAGCGCGCGTGAGGCTCTGTGGCTGGCGACGCGGGGTGGGGCGCAGGTTCTTAACCGTGACGACATCGGTGCGCTGGCACCGGACATGGCGGCGGACTTTGTCGCCTTCGATCTGCGCGGCCTGGGCACCGCCGGCGCCCGTCACGATCCGCTGGCGGCGCTGGTGTTCTGCAATCCGGGCAACGTGGCCCTCAGCGTGATCAATGGCCGGGTGGTGATCCGCGACGGCCAGCTACAGACGATCGATCTGCCGCAGGTGATCGCGAAGCACAACCGCCTGAGCACGCTGCTGCTGCACCCCGATCCGCTGTAGCCCTAGCGGGCGCGCCACAGCCAGCGGCGGCACAGCAGGTAGGCCGTCGCCGGCAGCAGTAGCAGGCAGGCGGCGGCGGTCAGCAGCGCCGCCGTAGTGCCAAGACCGGTGGTCCAGGCAAAAAAGAACCCTAGCATGCTGACGGTTTCCAGCGGGCTGCCGTTCAACGCAGCGTTCTGCGGCTTGGCGAGCGCGTCGAACAGCAGCACCTGCCCCTCAAAGGTTAACAGTGCGACGGCCAGGCTGTAGAGGCGAGCGCGCCGCCGCGTTAAGGTCCGTAGGTTCATTTCTCCTCCGTCGGTGCCGCCGTGCGCCGATCCTGAGCCTGTCCCGTGAGCGCCTGCCAGAGGCGCCCCAGCGTTTCATACCCGGCGCGTTCGCTGTGCCCCAGATAGAGCGGAGAGGGGAGCCAGCGCTCCCAGGGATTGAGCGGGCTGGCGATCGCCATCTGGTTGGCCGGCGCCGGAATCGGATCGAGCCCCTGATGATGGAAAAAGCCCAGCGCCCGTGGCATATGGTTGGCCGAGGTCACCAGAATCAGCGGCGCGTTACCGACGACGCCTGCGACGGCCCGCGCCTCCTGGCCGGTATCCCGGGGACTGTCCAAAACGATAATACGCTGTTCATCGATGCCCAGCGAACGCGCCACCCGCGCCGCGACCTCGGCGCTGCTGAGCGGGTTCCCCTGCGCCGCTGCGCCGGTAAAGATAAGCTGCGCCTGTGGGTTCAGGGCGAGCTGGCGAACGCCCTCGATCACCCGCGGCAGGCTGTTGCCGATCAGGTTGGAGCTGGGCGCCCACTGCGGGTTATAGGTGTAGCCGCCGCCGAGCACCACCACATAGCGGGCCTGATGTGGGCCGTTCAGGGTCGGGTAGCGGTTCTCCAGCGGGGCGAGCAGGCGATCGGCCAGCGGTTGCATGCTCAGCAGGAGAATACCCAGCCAAGCGAGCGAAACAAGGACTTTTCCTATTCGCTGACGGCGAGTGAACCAAAGCAGCGCCAGGCCGAGCGCGCAGAGCGACAGGAGCAGCGGCAGCGGTAATAGCAGCATGCCGACAAATTTTTTGAGCTCAAATAGCATGACAACCGTCTCTTTTGGATGAAAAAACGCCATTCGCGTCGAATATCAGGCTGATGATATTCATTCTACGATAGCCTGTGTCAAAATGTACCTTTGATTCTTTGGACCTCGCGCGGCGGCTAACCGCGCGGCCCGAAGGGGGCTGGCCAGCCTAAGTCACCCGGCGTGCGGAGTGGGGAGTATGCAGGATCGTAATTTTGACGATATCGCGGAGAAGTTTGCGCGTAATATTTATGGCACCACCAAGGGGCGTATCCGTCAGGCGGTTCTGTGGCAGGATTTGGAAACCCTGCTGGCCGGTTTACCGCAGCGCCCGCTGCGCATCCTGGACGCCGGCGGTGGGCAGGGGCAGATCGCCTGCCAGCTGGCGGCGCGCGGTCACCGGGTGATCCTGTGTGATATTTCGGCGCAGATGCTACAGCGTGCGGCGCAGCACGCCGAGGAGCAGGGTGTTAGCGCGCGCATGGAATTGGTACAAAGTCCGGCGCAGGAGATGCATCGCCATTTGGCTGAGCCGGTGGATCTGGTATTGTTTCATGCCGTCCTTGAATGGGTGGCACAGCCGCAGGCGGTGTTGGCGGCGCTGGAGAAATGCCTGGCGCCGGGCGGCGCGCTGTCGCTGATGTTCTATAACTACAACGGGTTGCTGATGCTGAATACCCTGGTGGGGAATATGGAATATGTGAAGCTCGGCATGCCAAAGCGCAAGCGGCGTTCGCTCTCGCCCGACCATCCGCTGGATCCCGCGCAGGTCTATGGCTGGCTGGAGCAGCTGGGGCTGACCATCAGCGGTAAGACCGGGGTGCGGGTATTCCATGACTATCTGCGGGATAAGACACAACAAATCGGGGCCTTTGACGATCTGCTGGCGCTGGAGCAGCGCTATTGTCGTCAGGAGCCTTTTGTAAGTTTGGGGCGCTATATTCACGTGATGGCGCACAAAGGTGACATGAAGGATCCATTATGAGCGATTTTTCCCAGACGGTACCGGAGCTGGTTGCCTGGGCGCGCAAAAATGATTTCGCCTTAACGCTCTCGACCGAGCGGCTGGCCTTTTTGCTGGCTATCGCTACCCTGAACGGCGAGCGTTTGGACGGCGAAATGAGCGAGGGGGATCTGGTCGACGTATTCCGTCATGTCAGCAAGACATTTGAACAGACGCACGAAACCGTCACCCAGCGCGCCAACAATGCGATTAACGATCTGGTTAAGCAGCGCCTGCTTAACCGCTTTACCAGCGAGCTGGCGGAGGGGAACGCCATCTATCGCCTGACTCCGCTGGGGATCAGTATTTCCGACTACTATATCCGTCAGCGCGAGTTTTCCACCCTGCGTCTGTCGATGCAGCTCTCTATCGTGGCACAGGAGCTGCGGGCGGCGGGGGACGCGGCAGAAGAGGGCGGCGATGAGTTTCATTGGCACCGCAACGTGTTTGCGCCGCTGAAATATTCGGTGGCGGAGATCTTTGACAGCATCGATCTGACCCAGCGGCTGATGGATGAGCAGCAGCAGGGGGTTAAGCGCGATATCGCCGGGCTGCTCACCCAGGACTGGCGGGCGGCGATCTCCAGCTGCGAGCTGCTGCTGTCGGAAACCTCTGGTACCCTGCGCGAACTGCAGGATACCCTGGAGGCGGCGGGGGACAAGCTGCAGGCCAACCTGTTGCGCATCCAGGATGCGACCCTGGGGCAGGAGGCGCTGGGCTTTGTCGATAAGCTGGTGTTCGACCTGCAGGCCAAGCTGGATCGTATTATCAGCTGGGGGCAGCAGGCGATCGATCTGTGGATCGGCTATGACCGCCACGTACACAAATTTATTCGTACGGCCATCGATATGGATAAGAACCGGGTCTTCGCCCAGCGTCTGCGCCAGTCGGTGCAGGGGTATCTTGAGGCGCCCTGGGCGCTGACCTACGCCAACGCCGATCGGCTGCTGGATATGCGCGACGAAGAGCTGATGCTGCTCAATGCCGAGGTGACCGGCGAACTGCCGCCCGACTTGGAGTTTGAGGAGTATTCCGAGCTGCGTGAGCGGCTGGCGGCGTTGATCGAGCAGGAGCTGCAGGTCTACCGCCAGGAACAGCGGCCGCTAGATCTGGGGCGGGTACTGCGCGAATACCTGGCGCGCTATCCACGCCAGCGCCATTTCGACGTGGCAAGAATTTTGGTTGACCAGGCGGTGCGCCTGGGTGTAGCCGAAGCAGATTTTAACGGATTGCAGGCCCAGTGGCAGGCGATCAATGAGTACGGAGCCAAGGTGCAGGCCCATGTCATCGACAAATACTGAAAATACTATGCCGGCCAAGCTGGCACAGGCGGTGTTTAATCCGCTGTTTCCCGCGCTGGACAGTCAGCTGCGCGCCGGGCGCCATATCGGCATCGACGATCTGGACAATCACGCCTTCCTGATGGATTTCCAGGAGGAGCTGGAGCTGTTTTACGGGCGCTATAGCGTTGAGCTGATCCGCGCGCCGGAGGGCTTCTTCTATCTGCGTCCCCGCTCCACGACCCTGATCCCCCGCTCGGTGCTGTCTGAGCTGGACATGCTGGTGGGCAAGATCCTCTGTTACCTCTACCTCAGCCCGGAGCGGCTGGCCCATGAGGGGATCTTCAGCCAGCAGGAGCTGTATGACGAGCTGCTGACCCTGACCGATGAGAGCAAACTGCTCAGGCTGGTTAACCAGCGCTCGACCGGCTCCGATCTGGACCGCCAGAAGCTGCAGGAGAAGCTGCGTACCTCGCTGAACCGCCTGCGCCGGCTAGGAATGGTGTTCTTTATCGGGAGTGACAGCGCCAAGTTCCGCATCACCGAGGCGGTGTTCCGCTTCGGCGCCGACGTACGCGCCGGCGACGATGCACGCGATGCCCAGATGCGCCTGATCCGCGACGGCGAGGCGGTCACGCTGGAGCCATCGCTGGCGCTCAATGACGGCCCGGCGGACGACGCGCAGGCGGAACACGAATCCGAGGATGCAGAGGATGAACAGGAATGATTGAACGCGGTAAGTTTCGCTCGCTGACCCTGGTTAACTGGAACGGCTTCTTTGCCCGAACCTTCGATTTGGACGAGCTGGTGACCACCCTCTCCGGCGGCAACGGGGCGGGAAAGTCCACCACCATGGCGGCATTTGTGACCGCCCTGATCCCGGATCTGACCCTGCTGCATTTCCGCAACACCACCGAGGCCGGAGCCACCAGCGGGTCGCGCGATAAGGGCCTGCACGGCAAGCTGCGCCCCGGGGTGTGCTATGCCGCGCTGGACGTGGTGAACTCCCGCCACCAGCGGGTGCTGGTCGGGGTACGCCTGCAGCAGGTGGCTGGCCGCGATCGCAAGGTGGATATCAAACCCTTCGCCATTCAGGGGCTGCCGACGGCGTATCAGCCGACCCAGCTGCTGACTGAGACGGTGGGCGAGCGCCAGGCGCGCGTGCTGCCGTTGGCTGAGCTGAAAGAGCGGGTAGAGGCGATCGACGGGGTACAGTTCAAGCAGTTCAACTCGATTACCGACTACCATGCGCTGATGTTCGATCTCGGCGTGGTGCCACGTCGCCTGCGCTCGGCGGCGGATCGCAGCAAATTCTACCGGCTGATTGAGGCCTCGCTGTACGGTGGGATCTCCAGCGCGATCACCCGTTCGCTGCGCGACTACCTGCTGCCGGAGAACGGCGGGGTGCGTAAGGCGTTTCAGGACATGGAGGCGGCGCTGCGCGAGAACCGCATGACGCTGGAGGCGATCCGGGTAACCCAGTCCGACCGCGATCTGTTTAAGCACCTGATCAGCGAGGCCACCGCCTATGTTTCGGCGGACTATATGCGGCATGCCAACGAGCGGCGCAGCCATCTGGATCAGGCGCTGCAGCTGCGTCGCGAGCTGCTCGGCGGGCGGCGACAGCTGCTGAGCGAGCAGTATCGCCACGTGGAGATGGCG
This sequence comes from Edwardsiella sp. EA181011, assembly GCF_000800725.1. NCBI lineage: Bacteria > Pseudomonadati > Pseudomonadota > Gammaproteobacteria > Enterobacterales > Hafniaceae > Edwardsiella > Edwardsiella sp. EA181011. The sequence continues at coordinate 2,151,726 of NZ_CP011364.1, forward strand.
CGCGAGCTGGAGGAGCAGAACGGCGCCGAAGCGGATCTGGAGACCGATTACCAGGCGGCTAGCGACCACCTGAATCTGGTGCAGACCGCGCTGCGTCAGCGGGAGAAGATCGAACGCTATCAGGGCGATCTGGAGGAGCTGAGCTACCGTCTGGACGAACAGAGCGAGGTGGCGGCCGAAGCGCAGGAGCAGTATGAGTCCTGGCAGGAGCGCAGCGAGGCGGCGGAGGCCGAGGTCGATGAGCTGAAGAGCCAGCTGGCCGACTACCAGCAGGCGCTGGACGTACAGCAAACGCGGGCTATCCAGTATCAGCAGGCGCTGCAGGCGCTGGCGCGGGCGCAGACGCTGTGCGCTCTGCCGGCGCTGAGCGCCGACGACGCGGAAAGCTGGCTTGAGGACTTTCGCGCCCGAGAAGAAGAGGCGACCGAGCTGCTGCTGCAGCTGGAGCAGAAGCTGAGCGTGGCCAATGCGGCGCACAGCCAGTTTGAGGAGGCCTACCGCCTGGTGGCCCGGGTGGTGGGCGAGGTTAGCCGCAGCGACGCCTGGCAGGCCGGGCGCGCGCTGCTGCGCGAGTGGCCTGCACTACAGCATCAGGCCCAGCGCGTTGCGCCCATCGGCGCCCGCCTGGCCGAGCTGGAGCAGCGGCTGAATGCCCAGCAGGATGCCGAGCGGCTGCTGCAGGAGTGCGTTAAGCGCAGCGGGCGCGACTGTGACGCGCAGCAGCTGGACGCCCTGCAGGCCGAGCTGGAGGCGCAGATCGACACTCTGACCCAGCAGGCGGCCGACGCCGGTGAGCGCAGCATGGCGCTACGTCAGGAGCTGGAGCAGATCGCCGAGCGGGTCGGCGCGCTGAGCGCGCGGGCACCGGCGTGGCTCGCCGCCCAGGAGGCGCTGAATGCCTTGGAATCGCAGTGCGGCGAAACGCTGGAGGACAGCCGCGCGGTGACCGACCAGATGCAGCAGCTGCTGGAGCGCGAGCGCGAGTACACCGTCGAACGCGACGAGGTTGCCGCCCGTAAGGGGGCCCTGGAGCGGGAGATCGAGCGCCTGAGCCAGCCCGGCGGTGCCGAGGATGCCCGACTGATCGCGCTGGCAGAGCGCTTTGGCGGCGTGCTGTTGTCGGAGATCTACGACGACGTCACGCTGGACGATGCGCCCTACTTCTCGGCGCTGTATGGGCCGTCGCGCCACGCCATCGTGGTGCCGGATCTGGCCGCGGTGCGCGCGCAGCTGGCGGGGCTGGAGGAGTGCCCGGAAGATCTCTATCTGATCGAGGGGGATCCGCAGTCCTTCGACGACAGCGTTTTTGCCGTTGAAGAGCTGGAGAAGGCGGTGGTGGTGAAGATCGCCGATCGCCAGTGGCGCTACTCCCGTTTCCCATCGCTGCCGCTGTTTGGCCGTGCGGCGCGAGAGAGCCGTCTGGAGACGCTGTACGCCGAGCGCGAGGCGCTGGCGGAGCGTTATGCCACACTGTCGTTTGACGTACAGAAGATCCAGCGTCTGCACCACGCCTTCAGCCGCTTTATCGGCAGCCATCTGGCGGTGGTATTTGACGATGATCCGGAGCAGGAGCTGCGCCAGCTGCAGCAGCGTCGGGGGGAGATTGAGCGCGAGTTCGCCGGTCAGGACGCCCAGACCCAGCAACAGCGTCAGCAGCTGCAGCAGGCGCGCGAGCTGGCCGGGCTGCTGAATCGCCTGGTGCCCCAGGCGGCGCTGCTGACGGATGAAACGCTGCCCGATCGGGTCGATGAACTGCGTGAGGAACTGGAGCAGGCGCGCGATGCGGCGCGCTATCTACAGCAGCACGGCGCCACGCTGGCGGCGCTGGAACCGGTGATCGGCGTGCTGCAGAGCGATCCGCAGCAGCATGAGCAGCTGCAGCAGGATTACCAGCAGGCGCTGCAGCGTCAGCGCCTGACCAAGCAGCAGGCCTTTGCCCTGACCGAGGTGGCGCAGCGTCGCGCCCATTTCAGCTATAGCGATGCGGTGGGAATGCTGAGCGAAAACGCCGACCTCAACGAGCGTTTGCGTCAGCGTTTGGAGCACGCCGAGGCCGATCGCAGCCGCAGCCGCGAGCAGCTGCGTCAGCATCAGGCCCAGCTGGCCCAGTATAATCAGGTGCTGGCGTCGCTGAAGAGCGCCTTCGATGCCAAGCGTGACATGCTGCAGGAGCTACAGCAGGAGATGCAGGATATCGGCGTAGCGGCGGATGCGAGCGCCGAGGCGCGGGCCCGTACGCGCCGCGATGAGCTGCACGCCGCCCTGAGTGAAAACCGCAGCCGGCGCAATCAGCTGGAGAAGCAGATCACCATCTGCGAGGCGGAGATGGAGTCGCTGATCAAGCGGCTGCGTAAGGCTGAGCGCGATTACCACCTGATGCGAACCCAGGTGACCCAGGCCAAGGCGGGCTGGTGCGCGGTGATGCGTTTGGTGAAGGATAACGGCGTCGAGCGCCGTCTGCACCGGCGTGAGCTAGCCTATATGGATGCAGACGAGCTGCGCTCCATGTCGGATAAGGCGCTGGGCGCCCTGCGTCTGGCTGTGGCGGATAACGAGCACCTGCGCGACGTGCTGCGCCTGTCGGAGGACCCGAAGCGTCCCGAGCGTAAGGTACAGTTCTATGTGGCGGTCTATCAGCATCTGCGGGAGCGTATCCGCCAGGATATTATCCGCAGCGACGATCCCATCGATGCCATTGAGCAGATGGAGATCGAGCTGGCGCGCTTGACGGAGGAGCTGACGGCGCGCGAGCAGAAGCTGGCCATCAGCGCCCGCAGCGTGGCGAACATCATCCGCAAGACCATTCAGCGCGAGCAGAACCGTATCCGCATGCTGAACCAGGGGCTGCAGTCGGTGGCCTTTGGCCAGGTCAACAGCGTGCGTCTGAACGTGAATGTGCGCGACAGCCACGCCATGCTGCTGAACGTGCTCTCCGAGCAGCAGGAGCAGCATCAGGATCTGTTCAACAGCAACCGCCTGACCTTCTCAGAGGCGCTGGCCAAGCTGTATCAGCGCCTGAATCCGCAGATCGATATGGGACAGCGGACGCCGCAGACCATCGGTGAGGAGCTGCTGGACTACCGCAGCTACCTGGAGATGGCGGTGGAGGTGAACCGTGGATCGGACGGCTGGCTGCGTGCGGAGAGCGGGGCGCTGTCAACCGGTGAGGCGATCGGTACCGGGATGTCGATCCTGGTGATGGTGGTGCAGAGCTGGGAGGAGGAGTCACGCCGCCTACGCGGTAAGGATATCTCCCCCTGCCGACTGCTGTTCCTGGATGAGGCGGCGCGTCTTGACGCCAAGTCCATCGCGACGCTGTTCGAGCTGTGTGAGCGGCTGGAGATGCAGCTGATCATCGCCGCCCCCGAGAATATCAGCCCGGAAAAAGGCACCACCTATAAGCTGGTGCGTAAGGTGTTCAACCATACCGAGCACGTGCACGTGGTGGGGCTGCGCGGCTTTAGCGCCGCGGCGGAGGACGAGGGCGGGCGCACGGCGCAGCCGCTGGAGGATACCTCGGCCTGAGGGCGCGCGCTGGCGCACCGCGTCGTCGTCTGACGGCGTCTCGACGGCCCGCCCTGCGCGGGCCGTTATCTTTTGGGCCATAAATGTTGGCGGGGCGGGGAATGTCTGAAAGCGTGGAGGCGTGCTTGTCTTCGGCCGCCTGTGACGGGCATGATGTCATAAAGTGTCATAAATCTTCGCCTGCGATACTTTTTCCCCTCGTCTTTTTTTTTGGCAAAATAGCAACATAGTCATGTTGCCTATGCCTGCGGCGTGGGCGTGACCGGATCGGAACGATGATGGCGCACAGGACGGCAGCGCAGCCTGTTGCCGTAGCGAGACCGCCGAACGGCGGTTTATTCTGTATAATTTGCATTAGGTGCCCGACAGTATCGCTGTGGGCGAAGAGGGAGCAAGGAAGTCATGCTGAGCGCTAAATTCGGTTTTCGCCGGCGTATGGCCGGCACGCTGCTGGCGGTAACGCTGGCACCCTGGGGTACGCCGGCGCTGGCACAACCGGCGCCCGCACACGCGGAGGCGGCCCCGACCGCGTCGGCGCTACAGGCGCAGCTGCCGTTGGGAGTCACGCTACGCTATGGCCATGAGCTGGCGGCGCTGTACGCGGCCCACCGTGAGCAGCCGATGTGGCAGGATAGCGAGGCGGTGCGGGACTTTCAGCAGCAGCTGGCGGAGCTAGCGCTGTCCGGCGTACAGCCGCAGTTTGCCCGCTGGGCCGATGCGCTGACGGATCCCCGCATTCACGACATGGCGCGGGATATCCTGCTGTCCGATGCCATGATGGGCTACCTGCAGTATGTGGCCGGCGTGGCGGCCAACGGCGACGCCTGGCTGTACGGCAGCAAGAGCTATACGCTCGCGGCCCCGCCCGTCGGGCTGATCGATAACTGGCAGCGGGCGCTGCGCCAGGGGACGCTGACGGTCTTTATCCGTTCGCTGGCGCCCTCTAACCCCCAGTATCCGGCGATGCGTACGGCGCTGGAGACGCTGCTGGCCGATACCCAGCCCTGGCCGCAGATGCCCGGCGGGCCGACGCTGCGCCCGGGCGACAGCAGCCCGGCCATCGCAACGCTGCGCGCGATCCTGCTGCGCAGCGGCGCGCTGTCGGCGGCGGATGAGGGCGACGGCGAGGTCTATACGCCGGCGCTGGTGGCGGCGGTGAAGCGTTTCCAGAGCGGCCAGGGGCTGACGCCGGATGGGGTGATCGGTCCGCGCACCTATGCCTGGCTGAACGTCACGCCGCCGATGCGCACCGCCCTGCTGGCGCTGAATATTCAGCGTCTGCGTCTGCTGCCCGCCTCGGTGCATACCGGGATCATGGTCAACATCCCCAACTTCTCCATGACCTACTACCGCGATGGTAAGGACGTGCTATCTTCCCGGGTAATCGTCGGGCGCCCGGCGCGTAAGACGCCGCTGATGAACAGTGAGCTAAACAACGTGGTGGTCAACCCGCCGTGGAACGTGCCGACGAAGCTGGTGCGTGAGGATATCGTCCCCAAAGCTATGCGCGATCCCGGCTATTTTGAGCGCCACGGCTATACGCTGCTCTCCGGCTGGAGCGGCGATGCCCAGGTGATAAACCCCTATATGATCGACTGGAACAGCGTGTCGGCGCGCAACTTCCCTTACCGGGTGCGCCAGGCGCCGGGGGCGGGCAACTCGCTTGGCCGCTTTAAATTCAACATGCCGAGCCAGGACGCCATCTACCTGCACGATACGCCGAACCATGCGCTGTTCAACCAGGATATCCGCGCGCTCAGCTCCGGATGCGTTCGCATCAATAAGGCCTCGACGCTGGCGGATATGCTGCTGGCCGACGCCGGCTGGAGCCCGGCGCGGGTTGCCTCTGCGCTGCAGGCAGGCAATACGCAGTATGTTCCTATCCGGCAGCGCATTCCGGTGCGGCTCTACTATCAGACCGCCTGGGTCAGCGACGGCGGGGAGCCCCAGTTCCGCACAGATATTTACAATTATGATCAGTTGGCCCGCAGCGGTAGCCGCAGCGTGACGCAGGCGCGCCAGCTTTTCCATCTGTAGCAGACGGTTATCCTGCCGCGCGTGGGGCCACGGCCGCCGCCGCGGCGGGGCGATTTTTGTGATGGTCCGCGCCGGGGGGCGCAGGGCGGGTTGACGCCGCCTGGGCGGACGGTTAAGGTGCGCTGAGTGAGGCGTCGCGCAAGCGCTTTTCGTGCTATCGATAGCCACGATCGGTTCGGCTGCGTGGGACGCGAGATAACAGGGGCCGCAAAGGCCCCAATCTGTGCGCTTTGGGCGTGTTATTCAGACACTTTTTGGCCGGGTCATATTTGCTCATGGAACCGATAGATTTTCAGCGCCGTAAATGGCTGGCGCTCGGTGGTGCGGCACTTGGATTTGCCCTGCTGCCGGGCGTCGCCCAGGCGACCCTTTCTACGCCGCGTCCGCGGGTGCTGGTGCTCAATAATTTAAATACCGGCGAGCGCCTGCGCGCCGAGTTTTTTGATGGCCGCGCCTATATTCCTGAGGAGCTGGCGCGTCTAAACCACTTTTTCCGCGACTATCGCGCCAACCTGGTGAAGCGGATCGATCCGCGTCTGTTCGATCAGATCTTCCGGCTTCAGGTGATGCTAGGCAGCAAGAAGCCGATTCAGCTGGTGTCCGGCTACCGCTCGCCCCATACCAACAGCGAGCTGCGCGAGCGCAGCCGCGGCGTCGCTAAGCAGAGCTTCCATACCAAGGGGCAGGCGATGGATTTCCACATCGACGGCGTGGCGCTGGCGAACGTGCGCAAGGCGGCGATGCGTATGCGCGCCGGCGGCGTAGGCTATTATCCGCGCAGTAATTTTGTCCATATCGATACCGGGCCGGTGAGAAGTTGGTGATCGCCGCGCGGATGCGTATGATGGGGTCTGGTAAGGGCGACTGCCGGCCGTGAGCCGGCGTTTTTATGCGCGGAGAGTACCATGAAATACCACATCATTCCGGTTACCGCTTTTCAGCAAAACTGCACCCTGCTGTGGTGTGAGGCGACGCGGGAAGCGGCGATCGTCGATCCCGGCGGCGAGAGTGCCAAGATCCTGCGGGAGATCGGCGCCCGGGATCTGAAGGTGACGCAAATTCTGCTGACCCATGGCCACATCGACCACGTCGGCGCGGCGGCGCGTCTGGCGCAGACCCTGTCGGTGCCCATCTATGGCCCGCAGCAGGAGGACAGGTATTGGCTGGATCAGCTGTCGCAGCAGGCCGATATGTTTGGCTTTACCGACTGTCAGCCGTTTATGCCGACCCGCTGGCTGCAGCAGGGCGACACCCTGGTGGTGGGCGAGGAGCAGCTGACGGTGCTGCACTGTCCGGGCCACACCCCGGGCCACGTCGTTTACTTCTGCGAGAAGGCGCGTCTGGCGCAGGTGGGGGATGTGCTGTTTCGCGGCAGCATCGGGCGCAGCGATTTTGCCGGCGGCAACCACCGCGATCTGCTCAACAGCATCTGGACCCGCCTGTTTACCCTGGGCGATGACGTGGCGTTTATCCCCGGTCACGGCCCCATGTCGACCATCGGCGAAGAGCGGCGCAGTAACCCTTACGTGCGCGACGAGCCGGAAAACTGGTAGCGGCGCCGTTCGGCGCCGCTTTACCCACTCGAATGAAAGACGCCTTAGCGCGTCTTTTTTGATCTCTCATCGCGCGGGATCATGAGATCATCTGCATGCCACCCAGGATCACCGTGAGACGGTCAAACAGGGTCTGCATCAGGTGTTCGACGAAGGGCGCCAGCATCGGCATCAACATGCTAAGCGTCATCATGCCGATGGTGAGGGTCAGCGGAAAGCCGACGACGAAGATGGATAGCTGGGGCGTCATGCGGTTGAGCAACCCCAGCGCCATGTTGAGGGTCAGCAGCAGAGCGATCAGCGGCAGGGCCAGCATCATGCCGTTGAGAAAGATCAGATTGCCGCTCTGGGCCAGGGCCAGGAACCCGTTGCCGTTCAGCGGGTGCGTCGACAGGGGCAGCGTACGGAAGCTATCGGCCAGCAGGGAGAGGGTCCACAGGTGGCCGTTGAGGCTGAGAAACAGCAGCAGAGCCAGCAGGTTAAGCAGGCGCGCCAGGACCGGCATATTGGGGCCGCCGGAGGGGTCAAAGAAGGTGGCAAACGACAGCCCCATCTGCATGCCGATCACCTCCCCGGCCAGACGCACGGCGGCAAAGGCGAGCTGCATGGTCAGGCCGATGGCACAGCCGATCAGGATCTGCTGGATAGCTAGCCACAGCGCGCCGCCGCTGGCCAGTGTAATATCCGTCGGCGGCAGCTGGGGGGCCAGCAGAAAGGCCGTCAGCGCGGCCAGGGCGATGCGCACCTTGCGCGGCACCGCTTTCTCGCCCAGCATCGGCGCGGTGCTGTACAGGGCCAGCAGACGGATAAAGGGCCAGAAAAACTGCCCCAGCCAGAGCGTGAGCTGGGCGGGATCGAAGGTGATCATGGCTAGCCGATCAGGGTCGGCAGACTGCTGAAGAGGGTGCGCATATAGTCCAGCAGCAGGCTGAGCATCCAGGGGCCGGCGACCACCAGGGTGGCAAAGACGGCCAGAATTTTGGGGATAAACGACAGGGTCATTTCGTTGATTTGGGTCGCCGCCTGCAGCAGGCTGATCAGCAGACCGCTGATCAGCGCGGCCAGCAGCAGCGGAGTGGCCAGCGCCAGCCCCACTTTCATTGCCTGATATCCCAGGGCCATTACCGATTCCGGCGTCATGGCGTCCTCCTCGTATCGCCTATCCCAATAGGCGTGGTTGTGACAGCCGCATGGCCCCGACGCGGACGGCGATACCGCCGCCGATGCGGCGTACGCGGTATGCCCGCCGGGGCAGGGCGGCGGATAATTAGCCTAACGCGATGGGCGTTAGGTGTAGAAGCTTTGCGCCAGCGAGCCGAGCAGCAGCTGCCAGCCGTCCACCAGGACAAACAGCATCAGCTTAAACGGCAGCGAGATGGTGGCCGGAGGCACCATCATCATCCCCAGCGCCATCAACACGCTGGCGACGACCAGGTCGATGATCAAAAACGGAATAAAGACGGTAAAGCCGATCTGGAACGCCGTTTTCAGTTCGCTGGTGACGTAGGCCGGCAGCAGAATCCGCATCGGCACATCTTCCGGTCCCTGCATCTCCGGCTGCTTAGCCAGCCGGGAGAACAGTGCCAGATCGGTTTCACGGGTCTGACGCAGCATAAAGGCCCGCAGCGGTTTGGCGCCGCGATCCAGGGCGGTCTCCATGCTGATTTTCTGTTCGCTGAACGGCTGATAGGCGTCCTGGTAGATCTTATCGAGCACCGGCGACATGATAAAAAAGGTTAAAAATAGCGCGAGCCCCAGCAGCACCTGATTCGGCGGCGCAGAGGGGGTACCCAGCGCGTTGCGCAGCAGGCCGAGAACGATGATGATCCGGGTAAAGCTGGTCATCAGCAGCAGCGCGGCCGGCAGGAAGCTGAGCGAAGTCAGGAAGACCAGCGTCTGGACCGGCAGGGACCAGCTCTGCCCGCCGTGCGCCAGTGGTTGACTGATAATTCCGGGCAGCTGGGCCAGTGCCGCGGGCGCGCACAGCAGCAGCCCCGACAGCAGGGTGTAACGCAGAATAGGCCGCATCAGGAGTTCTCTTTACTTCGGCCAAACCGGTGACGTGCGGCCTGGCGCAGCAGGTGCTGGAATGAGGTCGGTCGCTCGGTCGCATCGTGCTCCGTCGTCGCCGGCACATCAAAGGTATGTAGATGGGTGATGCTCTGGGCCGTGACGCCGAGCACCAGACACTGGTTATCCACCTCGACCACCACCAGCCGTTCACGTTGTCCGAGGCTACAGCTGGCGCGGACGTTGAGCAGACGCTCTCCGCGTGGACGGGTGGCGAATCCCAGGTGCTTGACCAGCCAGGCCAGCGCCAGGATCAGCAGCAGAATGCCGCCCAGCGTACCGCCCACCTGGGTCAGTACGCTTTCTGTCGGCAGTGCGGGGGCGGCGGGGATCGCCGCGACGACGCTGGACATATCAGCGGCTCAGACGACGCATGCGTTCTGACGGAGTGATGATATCGGTAATGCGGACGCCGAATTTATCGTTGACCACCACCACCTCTCCCTGGGCTATCAGATAGCCGTTGATCAGCACATCCAGCGGCTCCCCGGCCAGGCCATCCAGCGCCACCACGGATCCCTGCGACAGGCGCAGCAGCTCCTTGATGGTCATCTTGGTGCGGCCCAGCTCCACGGTCAGCTTGACCGGGATATCCAGGATCAGATCGATATCCTGACCGCTGCCGGCGCCCAGCGTCGGCGTCTCGTCCAGATTCTGAAAAATATCGCCGTTATTCTGTGCGGCGGACTGTTGTTCTCCCATTGCTTCCGCCCACAGGTCGGCGGCGTCATCCTGAGCGTCAGCTGACGGCTTGTTGGCGTCACTCATCGGAATTTCCTCGCGAAGTCGCATCTAAAATAGGGTTAATCATTTTTTCTACGCGCAGTGCATACTGGCCGTGATAGCAGCCATACTGGCAGGTTAACACCGGCACACCGTCTACGTTGGCCACCAGGCGGTCGGGCCGGTCGATAGGCAATACGTCGCCGATCTGCAGCTTAAGAACGTCAGACAGACGCAGCGGAACGTCGACAAAATTGGCCACCAGCTCCAGCTCGGAGTGCTGTACCTGCTTGCTAAGGGTATCGCGCCAGTGCTGATCCTCCTGTTTGGAGTTCTCCAGCGGCGGGTTGACCAGCAGCTCGCGCAGCGGTTCGATCATTGAGAAGGGGATACAGATATTGAACTCCCCGCTCAGGGCTCCGACCTCAACGGTAAAGGGCGTCGTGACCACGATATCGTTAGGGGAGGTGGTGATATTGGTAAATTTCACCTGGATCTCTGAGCGGACATATTCGACGTCCAGCTTGAAGATAGCGCCCCAGGCATCGCGATAGGCATCCAGCGCCAGTCGCAGCATGCGCTGGATCACCCGCTGTTCGGTGTGGGTAAACTCACGGCCGTCCACCTTGGTGGGGAAGCGGCCATCGCCGCCGAACAGGTTATCGACCGCCATAAACACCAGGCTGGGCTCGAAGACCATCAGCGCGGTGCCGCGCAGGGGCTTCAGGTGTACCAGGTTCAGGTTGGTCGGCACCGGCAGGTTACGGGCAAACTCATGGTAGGGCTGAATACGCACCGCGCCTACCGTGATATCCGGACTGCGGCGCAGCAGGTTAAATAGTCCCATACGGAACTGACGGGCGAAACGCTCGTTGACGATCTCCAGCGCCTGCAGACGTTCGCGTACGACGCGTCGCTGGGTGGTGGGATCGTAGGGACGGACTTCGCCGTCGTGGGTTTCCAGTGACGCATGCTGCTCGCTGGGCGCGGCATCGCTGTCGCCATTGAGCAGCGCGTCTATTTCGGCTTGAGACAGAATGCTATCGGACATAACGGTTACCGCAGGATGAACGCTGTGAACATAACGTCATTGACCATCTGTGCCGGCTGGCCGCTGACGACCGGCGCGCGCAGGGTGGATTTAATTTCGTCCATCAACGCTTTTTTACCCTGCTCGGAGGCCAGCGTTGCAGCCTGCTGGCGGGAGAGCAGCATTAACAGACGGCTACGTACCTCAGGCAGATAGTCGTTTAGACGCTTACGAGTACCCTCATCAGGCAGACGCAGGGTAATGCCGACATACAGGACGCGGTCGCTGTCGTCGCCGTTACTCAGCAGGTTAACCGTAAACGGATCCAGCGCCATAAATACCGGCAGCGGAATCGGCGCCTGCTTGACGGTGTGCTGCTGTGTCTGTTGATAATAGTGCCAGCCGAAGTAGCCGCCGCCGGCGGCCAGCGCGGCAAAGAGCACCAACAGGATCAATACCCATTTGCGCCGTTTAGCGGAGCGGTTTGGGAGTGACATATCAGACATAAGGGGGATGATTCCTGTAGCTGTGTGCGCAACGCGCATGGAAATTCGCTAAAGCTATTATCCCTGCCGTCAGGCCGGAACAATGGCGGGAATAACGTCAAAAAACGGGGCTAATCGGGCGATTGCCCCGTTCTGTTTCTGTCAGGCGTGCTAAACGCTGATATCGACGGCGCCCAGAGGGCGGCGCACCGTGGTCGGCGCAACGGCGTCCAGCGGCGTCGGGACCGCATTGTCGGCCACGATAAACGGCGTGGCATCCGGCTGCGGGGCCTGCCCCTGCTGCTGGCCATTGCCCCACTGCGACTGGGCCTCGCTGCCGATGCTGCTCTGTCCCAGCTGAATACCGCTTTCCGCCAGCGCCGTGCGCAGATGCGGCAGGGCGGCCTCCAGCGCGGCGCGGACCTGACCGTGCGCGGCGGCCATATGCAGCTGCGCCTGATTATCGTCCAGACGCAGCGTGATCTGGACGGCGCCGAGATCCTGCGGGTGCAGGCGCAGCTCGGCCTGATGCTGGCCGTTACGGGCAAACATCAGCACCTGCTGTCCCAGCGCCTGCTGCCACTCACCGCTGCCGAGGGGCGCGTTGAGCAGCGGCGCGCTGGCCGTGGCGGCAGAGGCCAGCGGCGTAGCGCTGAGCTGGGGCGTCGCCGGCGTCGGCGCGGCGTGCAGGGCGGTCGGCGTAATGGCCTGTGCGCTGTGACCCGGCTGGAGGTCATGCGACAGGCTGCGGCGCTCCGGGGTATTCAGGCTGACCAGTGAACTGGCGGTATCCAGCGTGTTGATCCCCGGCGTCGTGGGCGATGCCTTGGCGCTGAGCAGCGGAGCGATGTCGGCGCGCTGCGTTAGGGCGTCAGGGCGCGCGTTAGTCGCGTTAGCGTTGCCTAACAGCGAGGTCAGTGAGCTTTCCGGCGCTCCCCGGCGTGGGGAGAGCAGGCGCATCAGGTCGTCGCCGTCGCCGGTGCGTACGCTGCCCGGCGTAAAGGTCTGGGACGGGGCGTCGGCGCACGGCGGCAGCATCGCCAGCAGGGCGGCGATCGCCTGCTGGGTCGTCGCGTCGGCGGTTTCCGGCACGATTTTCTGCGGGTGATCCGGTATCGTCAGCGCCGGGGTCTGGCGCGCCGCCGCGACGATCTCCGCCGGGTCAAGCCGCTGGTCGCGCTGATTCTCTAGGCTGGCCAACAGCGCCTGACGCTGCGTGGCGCTCATCTGGGACAGGCGGCTGAGCAGGGCGCTGTGCGGCCCGGTCGGCGTCTGGCCTTCCGGCTGCTGCAGCGCCTGGATCAGCGCCTGCTTGCTGCCCGGCTGGCTGATCAGCGCTAGTATATCGGCAAACGGGAAGCCATCGCCGGCGTCCGCCGCCGGGCTATCTATCGACGCGGAGGCGGTGTTAAGCGTGATGGCAACGGGCGTTGTCATGATTTTTCTCTCCTTTGGCTGGCACGCTGGGCGTACTCATCCATCCGTTTTTGATCCTGTTTATTCAGTATTATCTGGCGCTGCACCTCGGCGCGCTCGTGCAGGGCGCTGAAGGCGCTCAGGCGCTGCTGCTTCAGCTGCCAGCTGTGGGTCGCGTGCTCCAGACGGGAGTGGCACTGATTCAGCTGCGTCCGGTGCTGCTCGATGGCCTGCTCCAGCGTCAGGATAAACTGCTGATAGTTATACCAGCTGGCCGCGGCGATCCCGCCGCTCATCCCCTGATTCAGGCGTCGGCGATACTCATCCTGGTAGTTCAGCAGCATCTCCAGTTGCTGCTGGGCCTGTTGACAGGCCTGGCGGGCATGACCCAGCGCTCGGGTCGCCTGATCGACATCCTGCTGCGCCAGTTCGCGTAGGGTGTTTAATGCTGATGACATGCCAACCTCCCCTTAGGCCATCGGCGATGGCTATGCGCTGAACAGCGCTTGCAGCGCCGTACAGGCCTGTTGATAGTCGCTGCGCTCAAAAATGCCCTGCTGCAGAAACGCCTCAAGCTGCGGATAGAGCGCGATGGCCTGATCCAGCAGCGGATCGCTGCCGCGCGCATAGGCACCGACGCTGATCAGATCCCGGTTGCGCTGATAGCTGGAGAGCAGCTGTTTGAAGCTGCGCACTCGCGCATAGTGCGCCTCATCGATCAGCGAGGTCATGGCGCGGCTGATGGAGGCCTCGATGTCGATGGCCGGGTAGTGGCCGGCCTCCGCCAGACGGCGCGACAGCACCACGTGGCCATCCAGGATGGCGCGCGCCGAGTCGGCGATGGGATCCTGCTGATCGTCACCCTCGGTGAGGACGGTATAAAATGCGGTGATGGAGCCGCCGCCGCTGATCCCGTTGCCGGCGCGCTCCACCAGGGCGGGCAGCTTGGCGAAGACCGACGGTGGGTAGCCTTTGGTGGCCGGCGGCTCGCCGATGGCTAGCGCGATCTCACGCTGGGCCATGGCGTAGCGGGTCAGGGAGTCCATGATCAGCAGCACGTGCTGGCCCCGATCGCGGAAGTCTTCGGCGATACGGGTGGCATAGGCGGCGCCCTGCATGCGCAGCAGCGGCGAGACATCCGCGGGGGCGGCGATCACCACCGAGCGCTGACGTCCCTCCTCGCCGAGGATATTCTCGATGAAGTCTTTGACCTCGCGGCCGCGCTCGCCGATCAGCCCGACGACGATCACATCGGCCTGAGTGTAGCGCGCCATCATCCCGAGCAGCACGCTCTTACCGACCCCGGAGCCGGCAAACAGCCCCATGCGCTGGCCGCGCCCCACCGTCAGTAGGGCGTTAATGGCGCGTACGCCGACGTCCAGCACCTGGGTGATCGGCGTTCGCTGCAGCGGGTTGAACGGTTGGCTGCTCAGTCCGCCGTGGTCGCTCTCATCCGGCGGCGGCAGGCCGTCGAGGGGGCGGGCGCTGCCGTCGAGTACGCGGCCCAGCAGGGCGGGGCCCAGGGGAAGCTGCTTGCCGCTGTTTAAGGCGGCGGCCGGCGCCCAGACGCGGGCGCCGGGCACAATGCCCTCGACCTCTTCCAACGGCATCAGGAATAACTGCCGGCCGTTAAAGCCGACCACTTCGGCCTCGACGTCCAGCACCTGGTGGCCATCGTGGCGCTCGACGCGACAGGTGGCGCCGATCGGTAGCTGCAGGCCGGTCGCCTCCAGCACCAGGCCGGTCGCGCGGGTCAGCTTACCGTAGCGGCGCGCCTCCGGCAGGGCAGGGATACGGCGCTCAAGGCTGGCCAGCGCGCCAAGCCAGGTGTCAAGCCGACTGCTCATAGCGGCAGCTCCGGCGCGGCCAGCTTGCACAGCTCCTGCCAGCGGGTCGCGATGCTGGCATCCAGCTCACCGCCCTCGGCGCTGATCTTACAGCCGCCGCGGTGCAGCTGGGTATCTGCCAGCAGCTTCCAACCCTGCTGCTCCAACTGAACCCCCAGATGCTGCTGTACCAGCGGCAGATCCTGCGGGTTGACGCGCAGCTGCAGATTGCCGCTGAACAGCGGCTCCTGGTGGATCAGCTGCTGGATTTGCTGCAGTACCCCGCTGGCATCGCACAGCGGGGTCTGGCCGATGATCTGTTTCGCGGCGGTCAGCGCAAGCTGCATCAGGCGCGCGGCAATGACACTGTCGAGGGAGTTGAGGGAGCGCTGAAACTCGGCTGACAGGGTACGCCAGCTGTCCAGCATCGGCTGCTGCTCGGCCATCGCCTGCTGCATGCCCTGGGTGCGCCCCTCCGCCAGTCCCTGTTGAAAACCGGCGTCATAACCCTGTTTTTCCCCCTGCTGCAGGCCGATCTGCAGCCCCTGCTGTTGAGCGTCGTGACGCAGACGCTCCGCTTCGGCCTGTGCGGCCGCCTGGGCCGCGGCGCTGCTGGCGGCGCCGTCGCTCTGCTCGTCCGCCTCAATGCGTGGACGCAGCGGTCGGCGCGGCGCGGCGAAGTCATGCATCTCCCAGGGCTTCCAGCGCGGATCGCTGGCTTCGGGGCTGCCCTTGGGCAGCACCTGTTTACGGAACGGAGAGTTAGACATAGGTATCCTCGCCGCCGCCAATCACGATCTCGCCGGTCTCCGCCAGACGGCGGACGATAAGCAGAATCGACTTCTGCTCCGCCTCGACCAGCGACAGGCGTATCGGGCCGCGGGTCGCCAGGTCGTCGCGCAGGATATCGGCCGCACGCTGGGACATATTGCGCATGAACTTCTCGCGCAGCGCTTCGTCCGCGCCCTTCAGGGCGATCAGCAGCGACTCGTTTTCGACCTCCTGCAGAATCCGCTGGATACTGCGATCGTCGACGTCCACCAGGTTTTCGAACAGGAACATCTCGTCGATGATCTTCTGCGCCAGCTCGCCGTCGTGGGTGCGCATGGCATCGATGACCGACTCTTCCTGCTGGCTCTTCATCAGGTTGATAATCTCGGCCGCGGTGCGGATTCCGCCCAGCTTGCTGCGCTTGAGATTCTGACCGTCGAGCAGGTTGTTGAGCACTTCGGTCAGCTCCTGCAGGGCGGTCGGCTGCACGCCGCCGAAGGTGGCGATACGCAGCATGACGTCGTTGCGCTGGCGTTCATCGAACTGCGCCAGAATATCGGCCGCCTGGGCACGCTTCAGGTGCACCAGGATCGTGGCGATGATCTGCGGATGCTCTTCGCGGATGATATCCGCGGCCGCCTGCGGTTCCATAAAGTTGAGGGTTTCGATACCGTTGGCGGTATCGCGCGACTCCAGAATATCTTCCAGCAGGCTGGCGGCGCGCTCCTCGCCCAGGGCTTTGACCAGCACCGTACGCAGGTAGTCGCTGGCGTTGACGCTCAGGGCGGCGAACTGCTCCGCCTCATCCTGAAACTCGCCCAATACCTCGGTCAGCTGCTGATGGGAGACCTGACGCATGCCGGCCATGGTGGTACTGAGCTGTTGTACCTCCCGGGTAGAGAGGTGTTTAAACACTTCGGCGGCGCGGTCTTCGCCGATGGTCATCAAAAGTACCGCGCTTTTTTCGGTTGCAGTCAGGCTCATTGTTGTTCTGTGCTCATCCATTGGCGGATCACCAGCGCCACGACGCGCGGATCCTGTTCGGCCATTTCGCGTACGCGCTCGGTCTGCGCTTCGGCGGTGCTGCGCTGCTGCAGCTTACGACGCTGCTGCAGCTCCTCATTGCTCGGCTGTTTGGCCGGCTGCACCGAGAGCGGCGGGGCGTCGACGCGCTGCTGCGCGGCGGCGGCGGCCAGCTGCTGTTTGGTCAGCATCGGTTTAACCAGCTTGCGCCACAGCAGCCAGGCGACCAGGGCGACCAGCAGATAGCGTCCCAGCGTGGTCAGCAGATCGATAAAGGACTGCTTCTGCCAGAAGGGTAGTTCACCGCCGTTGTCTTCCACGCTGTTAAACGGCGTGTTGACGACGCTCAGGGTATCGCCGCGGCTCTGGGAGAAGCCCATGGCTTCCCGCACCAGATTGTTGATCTGATCCATCTTCTCTTGGCTGAGGGCGATCTCTTTACCCTTGGTGTCGGTGGCGTAGTTAACCACCACGGCGACCGACAGACGCTCGATATTGCCGGCGCGCTCCTGGGTATGGCGAATCGTCCTGTCCACCTCGTAGTTGGTGGTCTCGTCGCGCCGGATATTTTCATTGCGGCTGGTCAGACGGCCGTTGTTGCTGATGGCGCTGCTGCGGCTCGGGGTCGGCGCATTGCGGCCCGCGGTGCCCTGCGCGCTGCGCGGCTTGTCGATATTGCCGGTGGCCGGCGGCGCAGGCTCATTGGACAGGGCGCCGGGAACGCCGCCGTTCAGCTGTCCGCCGGACTGATCGCTCTGGCTTATCTGCTGGCTGCGGATCGCGGCCTGGTTGGGCAGCTGGTTGGGCTTGTACTCCTCGTCGGTCTGCTCCCGGCTGGCAAAGTCCAGCTGGGCCGTGACCTGGGCGTGCACGTTACCGCTGCCGAGCATCGGCTGCAGGATGGTTTCGATCCGGCGCTGCAGGCGACCCTCTACCTCAGAGGTAAACTTCAGCTGGGCGGCGTTCAGATCCCGTCCGGTACCGTCCGGCTGAGTCAGCAGGTGGCCGAACTGATCGACGACGGTGACGTTGCCCGGCGGTAGGCCGGCGACGCTGCTGGAGACCATATAGACGATGGCGTTGATCTGGCCATCGTCCAGCGCACGTCCCGGTTCCAGCGTCAGCGTGACGGAGGCGGAGGGCTGCTTCTGCTCACGGACGAACAGCGACGGCTTAGGCATCGCCAGATGCACGCGGGCGCTGACCACCGGCCCCAGGGTCTCGATGGTGCGCGCCAACTCACCCTCCAGCGCACGCTGGTAGTTGATCTGCTCGCTGAACTGGCTGATGCCGAACTTCTCCTGATCGAGCAGCTCAAAGCCGACGGCGCCTCCCTTGGGGAGACCTTGCTGGGCCAGCTTTAGACGCGTGTCATACACCTTGTCCGCGGGCACCATCAGCGTGGTGCCGTTATTGGCAAAGCGATAGGGGATATTCATCTGGGTCAGCTGTGTGACAATGGCGCCGCCGTCGCGATCGCTAATGTTGCTGTACAGTACCCGATAATCGGGCGCGCGCGCCCAAAGCGCCAAAACAACCACGATGGCGATGGCGACGGCGCTGGCCAACAGTAAGGGAATTTTGGGATTGGCCCGCACGCGCTCCAGTATGGCTTTAATACTATTCTCAGCGCTTTTTGCTGCGGTGCCAGCGGTACCGGTGGCTGAAGCGTTCATGGGCTTACCTTATTGTTCAGTTGCGTCCGGACTTGAGGCCGGTATGAATGGATGTGTAACAAATCAGACTCCCTGACGCGGCAATGCGAATCGCGGAAAACCTGCAAAAGCAGGCACTTTATTATTGGCGCACGCGGCAAAATCGATGGCGGGAGAAAGGGACATTTTTAGCGTTATTTACCCGCTTTGGGTTTCACGCCTTATGGTAGGTTGTCATGCAATTGGTAGTGTTCAATCATTAAGGAGCCTTTCGTGGCAGTCACCGGCATCGAGAACGTTTTACAGCAGCTTCAGGCCACCGCGCTTTCCGCCGCCAACCGCACCCCGCAGGATGGGGTGGCGCAGGGGACGTTTTCTTCCGAGCTGAAGTCGGCGATCGACCGTATCAGCGACAATCAGAACCATGCTCGCTTGCAGGCCCAGCAGTTTGAGATGGGGGTTCCCGGCGTGGCGCTGAACGACGTGATGCTGGATATGCAGAAATCCAGCGTGTCGCTGCAGATGGGGATTCAGGTGCGCAACCGCCTGGTCGCCGCCTATCAAGACATTATGAACATGCAGGTGTAGAAAATTTAATTATTTGATAAATAATTAAATTGTTCTCTTGTTCACGATTCGTGGGATATCAGTGGGGCATCCGTAATCAGGCTCTTATTAAGGGTGGCCAGCTGCTCGCAGGTTTTATCTGGCACATCAACCTGATACCCCCTCTGCGTATCGGCATGACCGAGTCTGTTGGCGATAAACGTAGGGGGGACTCCGGCGTGTAACGAGCCGTGCGCAGGTATGGGGCGCCAGTGCGGCCGCGGCTCTCACCCCGCGGTTTCCCTACGTGGGTGAGTTGACGTTACAGTATCATTCTGTCCCGCCAGGCCATTATACTTAATATAGTGGCCGCTCCATTCAATTAGTGGCGATTTGTCATCTCGCGCTGGCACACGGGAAGGGGGCGACCATTCCATTCACCGCGCCGCCGGGGATCAGCAGAGGCAAGGATAAATGGCGCTATTGTCGCAAGGCTGTTAGCGTTAACCCGTCATTCCATTCTGGCTCACCCTTATCTATTCATCGGCGCACCCAGAGCAATTTATTCAGTAACCAAGACAGACGGGGTCACCGGTTCAATGAATTGGCCGGCGAGCGGTGATGATAAAGTATTTTAAAGATGTGCATGATGCAGTATATGCCGATGTATTCGATGGCCGCCGGGATCAGTATATAAGCGAGGGACTGACGCCAATCATGTAGCGTGAGGCAATGGCAATGGGGAATTCACCGCTAACGCACGACGATCCCGTTATACAGGCCAACGCAGACAGGCAATCGTTGTTAGATGAATCTAATGCTGTAACCGCCGGCTGGCGGAGTGAGCCTGCGTTGGGTGCCATCAGTGATGTTGATAAGGCGAAGCTTAGCGCCGGAATAGAGTATATCAAGGCCGTGAAAACGGTAGATATGTCTACCTCCCCCCTATTGAATGGCCTGTTCCTGCGGCGGTGTAGGCCGGGCGGGGCTATTGTAGCAGCGCGTATCCGCACAGCTCGGTATTTTCCCATTCAGCGAGTGCCGCCATTTCCGTTAGGGGCGCTGCCCAGCATTAACCGCGTCCTGACATCGCGACAAGGCGCCATTCAGCTCGCAGGTAGAGGGAAATGTCCTAAATTATAAAGGATAAGGGATTATATACCATTAATCTCTCTATATACCGACATCCAAGGATTAATATCCCTGGCGCTGATAACGTTAGTTAGGTTATTTTATCGTCCAAGTGAGTTAATTACGCATGGTTCAGTTACATGGAAAAAGAATATTTTGATGCCATTGTTATTGGTTCAGGACCGGGGGGGCATCGGCTTCTCTTGAGCTTAGCCGGAGAGGAATGAAGGTACTGGTGTTAGAACGCGGCGGGGTCAATAAATCCAGCGGTTCGTTACTCAGCTTCATTGCTAAGGCCGCGATTCCGAACAAACATGTGTTTTTGACCCATGATTGGTTGGTTATCCTGCGAGCTCTGACTTTGGGCGGCAGCGGTTTTATCAATTATGCTACGGCAAAGGCGCCGCCATTAGATCTTTTTCAGCGTCATCGCATTGATCTCAGCTCAGCCCTATCTTCCATTCAGCGTGAGTTGCCTATCGCTAAACTCTCCTCTGACTTAGTTGGAGCGAGGGCTCGTTTAATTTATGATGCGGCCTCCGCGCTGGGGATACCCTTTGAGCCATTAGATAAGATGATCTTTCAGTCATCATGCCGGCGTGGATGTGATCTCTGTACATATGGATGCCCGTATCACGCTAAATGGCATCCTGGACTGTGGGTGGATCAGGCATGTGAGCGGGGGCGCGATTAACAGCCAATGCGTGTGTGTCTCATATTCTTCATAAAAACAATCAGGCATATGGCGTAGCCTTTAGGCGCTCTGGCGTTGAATCATTCGCCTATGCTCCCAAAATAATCGTCGCGGCAGGCGGTATCGGTACGCCTGTTATTTTACGTAACTCGGGATTAAACGAGGTCGGTGATAGATTGTTTATCGATCCGGTGATTGCGGTGATGGGAGTAGCGAATACGGCGGTGGTCAGTAAAAAAGAAATCGCCATGGTTTATGGCTATTATAATCACGAAGCTGGCTATACCCTGTCTGACTTGGCATTGCCGTCAGCGCTGCAGCACCTTTTCTCCTCGCTGGTCGGCAAGATGGCGAATCCAGCGAAAACATTATCTATCATGGTGAAATCAAGAGACAATATGTCGGGATGCATCAATGCGAAAGGACTCCCGGAGAAAATTATGACCGATGATGATGTCGTCAGGTTAAATAGTGGATGCCAGCAAGCCGAGTCTATCCTCAGAGCGGCCGGAGTGAAGACGTTGTTCCGTACCCGGCCGTTTGCCGCACATCCCGGTGGAACGGTCGCCTTGGGGACCCATTTAGATACAGATTTACAGACCCGCATATCAGGGCTGTATGTCTGCGATGCCTCCGTCATTCCAGAGCCTTGGGGGATGCCTCCGACGTTAACGTTATTAACCTTAGGCCGTTATATGGCAGGACGCTTATGAGCGGGGCGGTGTTGTTGAATAAATCTGATTTGGGGTAAGTATCCCGCCGCCGGTTGTTGCTGTTCACCTTGTACAAAGCATTTCGGGTTAATGGCTAACGGCCTATCAATGTGTGGCGGTCATGCCATGGGAGATGACCGCCTTTGGGGATATAACCCTTAGGGGCGGCTTGTTGGCGTAACGCCGGTGGTTCACTTTCCAATAATTCCTGCGTTACACTGATGTCGGCAAGACGGCGCAGTGTGTCGCCATGTGCGTCGAGTGGCTATCGAGCGCGGCGCCGTTGCCGCACCCTCCAGTCCTACGAGCGCGGTGGGGAGCTATGCCGCCGCGCGATCCGATATATCCCGTAAGGAGAGTATTATGCGTTGGCTCGGCCTATTCGTGCCGCTGCTCGCCGTGAGTGCCTGCAGCAGCACGCCGGGGCATTTTGTCCGCAGTGAAGAGGATCCGGTATCGCATTCGCTGGTATACCGCTTCGATCCCGAGGTGGTCGATCGGGCCGCGATGCAGGCCGATGCATTGGCCTACTGTCGCCGCTACGGTTTCGATCGTGCCCATGAGGTCGGCACGCTGAAGCCGAGCGCGACGGGGCTGACGCGGGCGGCCTTCCTGTGTGTTTATCAGCCGGTGCGAGCGCCGGAAACGACGCAAAAGTAATCAGACGTTCTGTATGCGTCAACGCTGGCGATCGGGAGTTAAACGTTGTATAGTTATATATATAGCGATGGCTGATACCGATTGCTCACGGCTACTCGCTCACATTGTTTTTAACAGTCTGCTTTATTTTTGCTTTCACTCCCCGCGCTTTTGGCGCGGGTTTTTTTATGGCCGGAAGAAAAGAGGCGGGAAGGGGAGTGACGCCCGGCGCACCACCTATTGTCGTGGTCGAATACTATGACAATGTGGGACGCCAGCGGGCAAATATAAGGAAGGTCAGCCAGAGGCAGTGATGTTCAGCGTATGATTATAGGTGCTCGCCGGGCAGCAGGATCTCGCCGGTGAACTGCCCATAGGCATGGCTTAACGCCTGCTGACGGCTGCCGTTGCCGATCAGCTGGCGTAGCTCATCCATTCGTGCTTGGAGCCGCTGTTTGACGTGGGTTTCGTTGAGCAGAATCTGTTTAAGCGTCTGGCGCAGATCATCCTGCTGCGTTGGCGTAGGATTGGCCTGGGACATCAGTTTGGCTGTGCTTGACACCGCCGTCAGGTACTCCATTTCCAGCGCAACCAGCGCCTCCCACTCGTCGCGCTGTGCCAAATCGCGCATGCGCTCGCTTATGGCCAGAACCTGGTGGTAGGCCTGGAGTAGCGGCGGTAGTCCATACATATTGTTACCCCTGCTGGGTGGTTGCAGAATGTGGACCTATCTGGCGCCAGGCATCTGCAATATTGTCGAGTAATTCCGTGACGTGACGTACGGCGTCGGCGTCGTTATGCAGGTTAGCCTGCAGCAGGCGTTGCACCATATAGTCATACAGCGCACTAAGGTTTTGCGCTACCTCGCCGCCTTTGTCCAGATCCAGTCCGGCCTTGAGGCCGTTGTCGATAATGTTGATGGCCTTGCTGAGAGCCTGCCCCTTCAGCGGGATTTGTCCCGCATCGATATGCAGCGCCGCGCGAACCAGGGCGCTATGCGCCCCGTCAAACAGCATGACAATCAGTTGATGCGGACTGGCACTCATCGCGCCGCTCTCCAGTCCGACTTTGGCATAGGCCTGCGTGCCCATTGCGTTATACATAGTGGCGGTTACCCTTACTTACTATTACTCATGGCGTTAAACTGTTGGGTCAGGTAAGAGCTGGTGCCGTTTAACTTGGCCATCATCTTGTCGAGCTGGACAAACTGCGCCTTGTAGCGGTTGATGGTTTCATCGATGCTCTGGTTGACGCTATCGATGCGGTCGCTCAGGTGCTGCAGGCTGTTATTGATGCTCTTGGTGGTGGAGTCGATGACGCCGTCGTTTTTGATATAGCTCTGGATTTCGCTGTGCACCATGTTGGCCATGCCGGTGTCCTTGCCGTTGCCGACAAAGAAGTTCTGCACCTGCCCCGGGTACTCATCAATGGCTTTCTTCAGCTTGCTGTCGTCGATGTTCAGCTTGCCGGTCTGCGGGTCGGTGCTGATGCCCAGGTTGCCCAATCCTTTGAGGTTGGGGTTGTCCTGCGCCGAGCTCATGACCCCTTTGACGCCGGACTGAATGGCGCGCAGGGTATTGTCGCCGAGCAGCGGGCCATTGGTGAAGTTTTCGGCTTCTCCCTTCTTGACCGGGGTAAATTTGGTCAGGGAGGCAAAGGTATCGATCAGCGAGTTGTAGCTGTCGACCCAGTCGTGGATCTTTTTGCTGACGCCTTCGCTATCGCTGCTGATCACCAGGTTTTGGGTATCTTTGGTGACCGCTTTCAGCTCCAGGGTCACGCCCTGCGGCGCATCGGTGATCTTATTGCTGCTGCGGGTGATATCGATGCCGTTGAGTGTCATTTTGGCATCTCTCCCTTCTACGGTCTGCGCCATGCCGTTGGCGGCGCTGTCTTTATAACCATCGTAGTTCAGCATCCCCGCCAGCTTGCTGTCGCCGCTGACGTTCATCTTTATATTGCTCTTCGCGCCGGTATCGGCGGCGGTCACCGACAGGGTGTACTCCTTGTCGGAGATCTGGATCACGCTGGCCTTGACGCCGGCGTTGGATTTGTTGATGGCGTCGCGCAGCCCGGTCAGGGAGGTCTGCTCGTCGCTGAGGGAAATCTTGGTCTCTTTGGGCGGCTCACCGACGGTAATGGTCAGCTCACGTCCGCTGGCGCCCGCGCTGCCCTGCTGATCGGTCTGGCTGGTGGCGTGGGTTTTGGCCGTCAGGCTCTGTGCCTGAGCCAACTGGGTCACATTGATGGCATAGTTACCCGGTACCGCGCTGGCGCTGGTGGTGATGTTGAACTGATCGTGACTGCTGGCCTTGGTGATGGTAAAGGCATCGGTTTTAGCCAGATCCTTACTGACATCATCAAACTTTTCCAGCGCCCCTTTCAGGGTGCCATAGGCGGTCAGTTTAGCCTTGTAGCTGCTCTGTTGAGTGGTGTAGGGGGTCAAACGCTGCTTCTCGACCCCGGTCAGCTTGGTCAACAGGGAGTTGAGGTCGAGCCCAGAGCCGATCCCCAGTGATGAAATGGTTGCCATGAATATTTCCTTTCTTAATGACGAGTGCGCTATACGCGTTATCGGCTCTGTTGGGCAAAAGTTTACAGAAAAATAATAAAAAACGATGGGCCAATAGAAGCAGGAAAATGGGGGCTTTTTCACCGATTGGCACGAGGGTAAAAAAAATTAAAAAATTTACTAAAGGTTGCCAAGGGGAGCGCCGATACCTGAGGGGACGGTGGCTGATGACGCCGTAGGGCAATCAGGCCCGAACGATTAACCGTGATGCGCAGTGGCGCAACATTCGAAGGAAAGCACACTATGGCACAAGTAATTAATACCAACAGCCTGTCGCTGATGGCACAGAACAACCTGAATAAATCCCAGTCAGCGCTGGGCACCGCCATCGAGCGTCTGTCTTCCGGTCTGCGCATCAACAGCGCCAAGGATGACGCCGCCGGTCAGGCGATCTCCAACCGCTTCACCGCCAACATCAACGGCCTGACCCAGGCATCCCGCAACGCCAACGACGGTATCTCCCTGGCGCAGACCACCGAAGGCGCGCTGAACGAAGTCAACGACAACCTGCAGAACATTCGTCGTCTGAGCGTTCAGGCACAGAACGGCTCCAACTCCTCCAGCGACCTGCAGTCCATCCAGGACGAAATCACCCAGCGTCTGTCTGAGATCGACCGTATCTCTCAGCAGACCGACTTTAACGGTGTGAAGGTGCTGAGCAAGGATCAGAAGCTGACCATTCAGGTCGGTGCCAACGACGGTGAAACCATCGATATCGATCTGAAAAATATCAACGCACAGAGCCTGGGCCTGGATAAGTTTAACGTGGCTGACAGCGTTGACACGACTAAGGTTGCCGCTGCCGCTCCGGCGAAAGTGAAGACCAATGTTGATGTTGCTATCACCAACGATCCGGCATTGAAAGCTGGCGGTAAAGATATTGCCAGCTATGAGCAGAAGGGTGATGATCTGTATGCGAAAAATGCCGATGGCAAGCTGTTTAAAGTAACTACTATCGATACCACTACCGGTAAAGCGACGGCCATTGATGCTACAGAGTACACCGCTGGTGGTACTACAGCCGTAACCTCTATCAAGAAAGAAGTTGCCCCGACCGGTCCGGAAGCCGCTAATGTTCGTGCATACACCGGTACCGAAAAGGGCGCTTCCGCCTATGTTATTCAGGAAGGCACTGGCGCTGACGCTAAATACTTTAAGGCTAGCGTTGCCGAAGACGGCACCGTGACCAAAGGCTCTGCCCTGTCTACCACTGCCAAGACTGCCGATCCGCTGGCAACCCTGGATAAAGCCCTGTCTCAGGTTGATGACCTGCGCAGCGGCCTGGGTGCGGTACAGAACCGTTTCGATTCCGTAATCAACAACCTGAACAGCACCGTGAACAACCTGTCCGCTTCCCGTTCACGTATTCAGGACGCTGACTACGCGACCGAAGTGTCCAACATGAGCCGTGCGCAGATCCTGCAGCAGGCCGGTACCTCCGTACTGGCTCAGGCCAACCAGTCTACCCAGAACGTCCTGTCCCTGCTGCGTTAATCGCGCATTGCAGCGTGCGTGGCCCACGTTGCCGCGCGCTCCAAAACCCGCCCATCGGCGGGTTTTTTTGTCTCTTTTCTCGCGGACTGGCGCATCACTCGCCAGGTGGGGGGCGGGCAGGGACGCGATTTAGCGCGGTGGTCATATCGTCGCCTATCGGAATTAACTGCCGGTAAATTATACAAAAAAACAAAAACTCCGCTAAAGCTTTGCCGCAGGGGGTCGATAAATAGATTTGTATAACCAATCATGTAGTAAGGAAATTTATCATGGCACAAGTAATCAACACCAACAGCCTGTCGCTGATGGCTCAGAACAACCTGAACAAATCCCAGTCAGCCCTGGGCACCGCCATCGAGCGTCTGTCTTCCGGTCTGCGCATCAACAGCGCCAAGGATGACGCCGCCGGCCAGGCGATCTCCAACCGCTTCACCGCCAACATCAACGGCCTGACCCAGGCATCCCGCAACGCCAACGACGGTATCTCCCTGGCGCAGACCACCGAAGGCGCGCTGAACGAAGTCAACGACAACCTGCAGAACATCCGTCGTCTGACCGTACAGGCACAGAACGGCTCTAACTCCTCCAGCGACCTGCAGTCCATCCAGGACGAAATCACCCAGCGTCTGTCTGAGATCGACCGTATCTCTCAGCAGACCGACTTCAACGGCGTGAAGGTACTGAGCAAGGATCAGAAGCTGACCATTCAGGTCGGTGCCAACGACGGCGAAACCATCGATATCGATCTGAAAAACATCAACGCACAGAGCCTGGGCCTGGATAAGTTTAACGTGGCTGACAGCATTGACACGACTAAGGTTGCCGCTGCCGCTGCGACTAAAGTCAATGGCCCGATGGTGAATATTGACACGAACGGTAAAGATGCCGGTGGTAAGGCAATTACTGGTTATGTCAAGGATGATAAGGGCGACGTATACGGCGCTTATGATGATGCTGGTACAACTAAGTATGCTAAAGCCACCATTGGCGATGATGGTAAGGTTACTGCATTCGATACAGCATCATCTACGCCGTCAGGTACTTCCGCAGCTGTAACTCAGGTTCAGTCTAAAGTTGCACCGAAAGGGGCTGACGCGGCTAACGTCTATGCTTACACCGGTACCGAGAAAGGGGCTTCTGCCTATGTCATCAAAGAAGGCACTGGCGCTGACGCTAAATACTTTAAGGCTAGCGTTGCCGAAGACGGCACCGTGACCAAAGGCTCTGCCCTGTCTACCACTGCCAAGACTGCCGATCCGCTGGCAACCCTGGATAAAGCCCTGTCTCAGGTTGATGACCTGCGCAGCGGCCTGGGTGCGGTACAGAACCGTTTCGATTCCGTAATCAACAACCTGAACAGCACCGTGAACAACCTGTCCGCTTCCCGTTCACGTATTCAGGACGCTGACTACGCGACCGAAGTGTCCAACATGAGCCGTGCGCAGATCCTGCAGCAGGCCGGTACCTCCGTACTGGCTCAGGCTAACCAGTCTACCCAGAACGTCCTGTCCCTGCTGCGTTAATCGCATCCAGAGCCAGGCCAAACCCCGCTGCGGCGGGGTTTTTTTTACCTTTACTGCGCGCTATGTCAGCGCGTTACGCAGAACAAAGCGGCTAAAAGGCCACTTTTTTACCGACTTATCGCGGCATTGGATTGGCATAGACACGGGATAATAAGCGGGCATTCATCAACCCGAGTTCTGTCGACGTGACTGATTTGTATACCGCCGAAGGCGTGATTGACAAAAATACGTTATGGCAGCGCTATGCGCCACTGGTTCGTCATGAGGCGCTGCGCCTGCAGGTTCGCCTTCCGGCCAGCGTAGAGCTGGATGATTTGCTGCAGGCGGGCGGTATCGGGCTACTGCATGCGGTCGAGCGCTATGACGCCATGCAGGGGACCGCGTTTACCACCTATGCCATTCAGCGTATCCGCGGCGCGATGCTGGACGAACTGCGCAGCCGAGACTGGGTGCCGCGCAGCGTACGGCGGAATGCTCGCGGGGTATCTGCCGCCATGCAGCGCGCCGAGCAGCGTCTGGGCCGAACGCCGGGCGACAGCGAGATAGCCCAGGAGATGGGGATTCCGCTGGAGGAGTACCAGCAAATCCTGCTGGACACCAACACCAGCCAGCTGTTTTCCTACGACGAGTGGCGTGAGGAGCACGGCGATAGCGCTGAGCCGCTCCTGGAGCAGAGCGAAGAGGCCAACCCGCTGCGTCAGCTGCTGGAAAGCGATCTGCGCGGCCGGGTGATCGCCGCCATCGAGGCATTGCCAGAGCGTGAAAAGCTGGTGCTGACGCTGTACTACCAGGAGGAGCTCAACCTCAAGGAGATCGGCGCGGTGCTTGAGGTCGGCGAATCACGCGTCAGTCAGCTGCATAGCCAGGCGATAAAACGCCTGCGTACTCGTCTGCTCAGCCAGCGGTAAGTCGCCTTTCTGCCATAGCTATGGAGTGCAGAGATGCCATTGACCCCTTTCCCCTCATCCCCCGCCGGGCGTAGGCCGCTGAGCCGCTATCTAAAAGACTTTAAACATGCGCAGTGCTGCTGCTCACACTGCGGCCGCCCGCTGGATCGCATTTCGCTAGTGCTGGACGGCACGCTGCTGAACCGTGCGCGCCAGGCGCAGATGGAGCGGCTGATCGACGCCGCCGGCTGGGCGGCTCTGCAGCAGGGGCTGCTGGCGCTGTGCCGTTTCTGTAGCGATGTCTATTGCCATGCGCAGAGCAGCCGTTTTGACATCATGGGGTTTAAACAGTACCTGTGCGAACAGACCGACATGCGCCACAGCAGCATCCGTGAATATGTGGTGCGTTTGCGGCGTTTGGACGAGCTGCTGGCGCGCCATACGCCGCCGTCGGCGGCGTATGGCGATCTGTCCGATCGCTGGCTGGCGGCGCTGCCTCAGTGCAGCCAGAACAACTATCGTATCGCGCTGCGCAAGTATCAGCAGTATCTTCAGTTCGCGCAGGCGGCCTGACGCCCGTTGGCGGTTATTTCCCACAATTATTAGCATATTACTTTTTATTCCTTTCCATGCCGTCACGCCTTGCTACAGTGACGGCATGGAGCGTCGGCGTGCGGCGCGTAGGGGGAGAAGAGCGTGAGCGCCATCGAACTGACACAGCTGGTGAAATCCTTTCACCATCAGCAGGTCCTGCACGGCGTCGATCTGTGCGTTCAGCCGGGCGAGGTGGTCGCGATCATTGGGCCGAGCGGCTCGGGTAAGAGCACCCTGCTGCGCTGTATTAACCTGCTGGAGACACCGGACGCGGGGACCCTGCGGGTCGGCGATATCCGCGTGGACGCCAACCGCTCGCTGGCGCGTCAGAAGGCACAGATCCGTCGTCTACGCCGCCAGGTCGGCTTTGTGTTTCAGAATTTCAACCTATTTCCGCACCTTACGGCGCTGGAGAACGTGACCGAAGGGCCGCGGGTGGTTAACGGGGTTGCGCCCGCAGAGGCCGAGCGTCAGGGGCGGGTGCTGCTGGCGCGGGTCGGACTGGCCGATAAGGCCGATGCCTATCCCAAACGGCTCTCCGGCGGTCAGCAGCAGCGGGTGGCTATCGCCCGGGCGCTGGCCATGCAGCCGCAGGTTTTGCTGTTCGATGAGCCCACCTCGGCGCTGGATCCGGAACTGGTGGGCGAGGTGCTCGCTACCCTGCGCGGCCTGGCGCAGGAGCAGCGCACCATGGTGATCGTCACCCATGAGATGCGCTTTGCCCGCGACGTGGCGCAGCGGGTGATCTTTATGGACGGCGGTCGTATCGTCGAGCAGGGGCCGGCCGAGACCCTGTTCAGCCGTCCCCGTCACCCGCGCACTCGCCAGTTTCTCGCCCAGTATCTGGAGGAGATAATGGCGCCCGAGTTTGAAATCTAGAGCGTACGCCGCTGCGGGGCTGCACTCTGCCTGCTCAGCACAAGGGGTGGTTTCCTTTCCGCGCCGCGGTCGGCATTGCGCGCGTCTCAGAGTCGCGTGAGGCGCCATCCCGTCCCCCATCAGCCTGCTTCCCAAGGGCGACTCCCTACCTTTCCCGCACAGAAAGTACCGTCCGCGTATCGGCAGCGTATTGATGATCCCTCTTAATTAACAGCGGGTTGTCCGGGTCGGTGGCTTGCATCTTTACCTAAGGCTGGCTAGGCTTGAGGTGTGAGTGTTAACAGAGAAACGCGTTCGGCACCTCCATGTAGCGCGTGTCTTTTCTGTGTCGGGGGCGTTTCATCTGTTGGCATTTGGTCTCTTTTCCCGCGCGCGGCGGGTGGTAATCGGTAGCTGTAGAGCCGTAGTTTAGCCTGGTGGGTATACACTGGTGCCATCAGAGATAGGTGACACGGAATGGACCGAATGAAAATCAAACGATGGATGTTACTGGCTAGCCTGTTAGGCGGGGCGCTGTTTGCCTATGCGGTGCTGTACAGCGCAGATAAAGTATGTGAGCATCAGGCGCTGTTTTCTGACTTTTGCCGTCGGGTTGATATTTCCCCCCCTACATACCTAAATAAGCATTTTATTTCTAATTAGTAATCGGACATGTCTTGATTCTATTTTTATTAAGGCAGTCCTTTCGTTTTGCTAGAAAAATCCCATCTATTTTTTCTTGTGCCGCTTTCGGTTTATGTAGAATATTACCCCGTAGTTTAACGAAGTATTGATATTTTGTGTTACATATGTCGCATAAGATAGTGCGTCTGTTTTAAATGATGCATGAAAAAAGCGCCCACTTCGCCGCCTTTCTGCAGGCGATAGAAGGGCGGTGCGCCAGCGTTGAGATCAAACGGCTGCGGCAGATAGCCTATTTACCTGTTTTTGCCTGCATTGCTTCGGGCAAGGCGTCTTATTCTTTTTTCGGTAACCCACCTGGTTTTCAGCGCATCGCGCGGGGCGTCGGGCATACCGCTGGCGCGGATCATTCATTATTTCTGCTGCGGTGGTTGATGTTTAATAAATTGGCGGCGGAGTTTTGGGGTTCCTTCTGGCTGGTCTTCGGCGGCGGCATTTCCCCAGCTGAGCATCGACTTTCTGGGTGATGCCTCTGGTCGGCGGCGCGCTGGGCGGCCTGATATACCCCTAGCTGCTGGCGGCGAGTAACCGTCTTGATGAGTCCCGTAGCGGCCCGCGCAGGGGCACGTATCGTCCGTTACGGGGCCGATTCTGGCCCCGCCGCGTGGGGCGTCCCCCTGAGGCTCAGTTAAGTCGCTCGACAATCATGGCCATCCCCTGGCTGCCGCCGCGCCCGTCAGCAGGCCATGGCGGATACGCTTTGTGAGTATGCTCAGGCGGGGGAGGGAGACCTGAGGTAATGAGGGGTGGGCAATATGATCCGGTTTGGGTACACCGATTTTAGCCATTTTGTTCATTTTCTTTTTAAATCAAGGTGATTAACCTCTCCTTTCCCCAAACATACGACAATTAATCCCCGATAGTTTGATTTTGATCCTGTTACCTCGCTTGGGTTATTTGGCAGGATGGATTCACCTGATGATTAGGACGTGTCCCGTAACTGTGCGCGCCAGCGATGCTCATGGCCAGTTACGGGACACGCCCTAGGCGAAGTCCCGTTACATGCCGATACTGAGCGCGGTCGCACAACGCTTATTGTAAATAACATGTTAACATCGGGCGGTAAAGTTAACAGGCCGCGCGGTTTTTCTTATCGGGCATCACGCCGATGGCGCTGCGCGGCTCGGTAAATTTATACAAGCTGACGTTGTAAGCGAGAGAAAAATGTCAAATAAACCCTTCCATTATCAAGATCCGTTTCCGCTGCAAGGCGATGATACCGACTATTATCTGCTGAGTAAGGAGCATGTCTCCGTAGTCAGCTTTGAAGGCCAGGACATGCTGAAGGTCGAGCCGCAGGCGCTGACGCTGTTGGCCCAGCAGGCGTTCCACGATGCTTCGTTTATGCTGCGTCCGGCTCACCAGCGTCAGGTCGCCGCGATCCTTGACGACCCGCAGGCTAGCGAAAACGATAAATACGTCGCGCTGCAGTTCCTGCGCAACTCCGAGATCGCCGCCAAGGGGGTACTGCCGACCTGTCAAGACACCGGGACGGCGATTATCGTGGGTAAAAAAGGCCAGCGCGTGTGGACCGGCGGCGGCGATGCCGAGGCGCTGTCGCGCGGGGTTTATAACACCTATATTGAAGATAACCTGCGCTACTCCCAGAACGCCGCGCTGGATATGTACAATGAGGTCAATACCGGAACCAACCTGCCGGCGCAGATCGATCTGTACGCTACCGAGGGCGAGGAGTACAAATTCCTGTGCGTCGCCAAAGGCGGCGGTTCAGCCAATAAAACCTACCTGTATCAGGAGACCAAGGCGCTGCTGACGCCGGAGAAGCTGAAGGCTTTCCTGATCGAGAAGATGCGTACCCTGGGCACCGCGGCTTGCCCGCCGTACCACGTGGCCTTCGTTATCGGCGGCACGTCGGCGGAGTCTACCCTGAAGACGGTGAAGCTGGCATCGACCAAGTACTATGATGCGCTGCCGACCGAGGGCAACGAGCACGGTCAGGCGTTCCGTGACGTGGCGCTGGAGCAGGAGCTGCTGCTGGCAGCCCAGGAGCTGGGGCTAGGCGCGCAGTTCGGCGGCAAATACTTTGCCCACGATGTGCGGGTGATTCGCCTGCCGCGTCACGGCGCCTCCTGTCCGGTCGGCATGGGGGTTTCCTGCTCGGCGGATCGTAATATCAAGGCCAAGATTAACCGCGAGGGGATCTGGATCGAGAAGCTGGAGCATAACCCAGGCAAATATATTCCTGAGCATCTGCGCCAGGCCGGCGAGGGAGAGGCCATCAAAGTGGATCTCAACCGCCCGATGAAGGAGATTCTGGCACAGCTCTCCCAGTATCCGGTCTCCACCCGCCTGTCGCTCTCCGGCACCATTATCGTCGGGCGCGATATCGCCCACGCCAAGCTGAAGGCGCTGCTGGATGAAGGCAAGCCGCTGCCGCAGTATGTGAAGGATCACCCGATCTACTACGCCGGCCCGGCCAAGACACCGGCGGGCCATGCCTCTGGCTCACTGGGGCCAACCACGGCAGGCCGTATGGACTCCTATGTTGACCTACTGCAGGCCAACGGCGGCAGCATGATCATGCTGGCCAAAGGGAACCGCAGCCAGCAGGTCACCGACGCCTGCCATAAACACGGTGGCTTCTATCTGGGCAGCATCGGCGGCCCGGCGGCGGTACTGGCGCAGCAGAGCATTAAGAGCCTGACCTGCGTGGCCTATCCTGAGCTGGGAATGGAGGCTATCTGGAAGATTGAGGTAGAGGACTTCCCGGCCTTCATCCTGGTGGATGACAAGGGGAATGACTTCTTCCAGCAGATTTTGAGCAGCCGCTGTAGTGGCTGCATGAAGTAAGCGGCTAATCCCGGCAGCGATAGCGGCCGGGTTATCCCGTTGATCCCCACGCCATGGCGTGGGGATTTTTGTATGGGCTTAGCGCAGCTGATCGCGGGCCGTGTAGAACCTGACATAGGCGAGGTAGCCCGCGATGATGGTGGAGAGGCTGGCGGTGGAGATCAGCATAAAGGTCACCATAATCTGATAGCGGATGGCCTTGACCGGATCGATACCGGCGAAGATCAGGCCCGACATCATGCCCGGCAGGCTGACCAGTCCGACGGTTTTGGCGGAGTCGACGGTGGGGATCATCGCCGCCTTGATGCTGGCGCGGATGATCCTTGCCGATGCCTGCTTCGGAGTCGCGCCCAGGCTGAGCATCTCCTGCACCCGCTGGCGTTCGTCGTGGAAGCGCTGACGCAGGTTGTTATAGCACAGGCCGACGGCCACCATGGCGTTACCGGCGATCATCCCGGCGATGGGGATCACCTGCATCGGGGTGAATTCGATGGAGCCGCTGACGATCAGGATCGCCAGGGTCAGCGCGGTGCCGGTGACGATGGCGATCAGCGACATGGCGAAGGCATTGCTGAGGTTCTTACTGCGCTTCTTCGCGTTCCAGGCCGCGTTGACGCAGATAAACAGCACCATCAATAGGGTCAGCAGGGCGCTGTCCAGATGAAAGATATACTTTAAGACGTAGCCCACCAGGATCAGCTGGACGATGGCGCGGCTGACGCTCCACAGAATGTCCTTGCCGAGTCCCAGCTTTTCCCGCCCGCTGATGACCAGCGCAATGGCGACCAGCGCCAGGGCCATGACCAGAGACTGATCGGTAATGTTGTGGCTATTCATGGCGCGGCTCTCCGTTTGGCTGGGTCTCGTCTTCCTCTGCGTCGTCGCTGTCGGCCAGGCGCGGCAGGGTTATCACATTGTCGCATTGGGTAATCTCATCGCTGCTGTGAGTGACCCAGATAATGGCGATCCCCTGCTGCTGATTGAGGTGCGTGATGACCTCATGCACGATGGTTCGATTGTGCTCATCCAGCGCGCTGGTGATTTCGTCCAGCAGCAACACCTGCGGCATATATTGAATGTTACGCAGCAGCGCCACGCGCTGACGCTCGCCGCCGGAGAGATCTTCGATGCGCTGATCTAGCGTGTGCAGCGGCAGGCCAAACTGCATCAGACCGCGGCGGATGCGATCCATATCCGGCGCGTCACTGCGGATCTGATAGGGAAACAGTAGGTTGTCGCGCACCGTATCGCTGAACAGCACCGGCGTTTGGAAGCTGTAGGAGACCTGTTTGCGATACGCCTCCGGAGGATAGGCGCTCAGGGGTTTCCCCTGCAGCAGGATCTCGCCGCGCTGGGGATCCAGCAGCGAGGCCGCAATTTTGAGCAGGGTGCTCTTGCCGCAGCCCGAAGGGCCCGTGATTACTTTGAATTCGCCGGGCTGTAGCGTCAGCGAGACGTCGTGCAGAATGGGGCGTCCATTAGCGCTGAAGTCGATGTGATTGAGCGCCAGTAGCGGTGTTGCGGTCATATTCTCCCTCACGGGTGCCAACAAAAAGGCCTGTCCTAAGGGACAGGCCGGAGTAAATAACGTCCTGAGCCTACGCGCGTACCGACCATCGCAGCGTTTCCCCTGCCAGGAAGGGGATCAGGGTTTCATCGCCGCTGGCGATGCTGTCGACGACAGACGTAGGCTCCTGTACCAGCTCAATATACGCCTCATTGGCCGGGAGTCCATAAAAAGCCGGTCCGTTCAGCGAACAGAAGGCCTCCAGATGCTGCAGCGCCTGCTCCTCTTCAAAGACCGTTGCGTAGGCCTGTAGCGCCGTCGGCGCGTTGAATACCCCGGCGCAGCCGCAGGCCGACTCTTTGCGCCCGCGCAGGTGCGGCGCAGAGTCGGTGCCGAGGAAGAAGCAGGCTTTCCCGCTGGTGGCCGCCTTGCGTAGCGCCTGCTGGTGCACGCTGCGCTTGAGGATCGGCAGGCAGTACAGGTGCGGGCGAATCCCGCCGACCAGCATGTGGTTGCGGTTGAACATCAGGTGCTGCGGGGTAATGGTCGCCGCCAGATAGCGATCGCCTTCGGCGACAAACTGGGCCGCCTCGCGGGTGGTGATGTGTTCAAAGACGATGCGCAGCTCGGGGAAGTCGCGGCGCAGCGGCAGCATCACCTGCTCGATAAAGCGCGCTTCGCGATCGAAGATGTCGATATCCGCCTGGGTGACCTCACCGTGGATCAACAGCGGCATCCCGCTCTGCTGCATCGCCTCAAACAGCGGGTATAGTCCGGGAATGGAGGTGACGCCGCAGGCAGAGTTGGTGGTGGCGTTGGCAGGATACAGTTTGGCGGCGGTGAACACGCCTTCCCGCTGGCCGTGCATCAGCGTATCGACCGAGAGGGCGTCGGTCAGATAGCAGGTCATCAGCGGGGTGAACGCATGTCCCTGCGGCACGGCGTCGATAATGCGCTGGCGATAGGCGATGCACTGCTCTACGGAGGTGATCGGCGGAGCCAGATTGGGCATCACCACGGCCCGGGAAAAGTGGCGGCTGGTGTAGGGTAACACGCTGTGCAGCATCTCATCATCGCGCAGATGGAGGTGCCAATCGTCAGGGCGGCGGATCTTCAGGGTGTGCTGCATTACGGTCATTACGGGCTCCGGCTGGTGGATATGTCTGATGGACTGCGCAGGTTTCTGGCCGCTGCAAGAGCAGGACGCCAGAACGCAGTGAACATTTCTGTGCCGGGCGATAAGGATAACGGGAAATGGGCCTGGATGCATCCGATTGTTGTATGGCGTCATCAATTTGTGCGCTTGAGCAAGAGGATGGGAGGACAGGGGGCTAATGACTCATGCCGCGGGCGGCAAAAACGGGTAAGGTGATCGCGTAGGCATCCGTCGCGTATCACGACGGATGTATTCCAGGCGGTGTCCGTCGCGGTTCGATACGTTAGCGCCGTACCGCAGGGCGAGACGCCCCGGCCTAAAGAGGAGTGTACTATGAGTGAAGTTCGCATTGTCGCGACGCTGGTCGCATCCGCGGGGCAGCAAGAGGCGGTACGCCATGCCGCGCTGCAGCTGGTTGAGCCCAGTCGCGCCGAGGCGGGGAACGTGCGTTATGACCTCCATCAGGAAGAGGGTCAGGCTGCAACGCTGGTGTTCTTTGAGATCTGGCAATCGCCGCAGGCGCTGGCGCAGCATGAAAAAAGCGCCCACTTCGCCGCCTTTCTGCAGGCGATAGAAGGGCGGTGCGCCAGCGTTGAGATCAAACGGCTGCGGCAGATAGCCTAGCGTCGATATAAAAAAACCCGCCTTTCGGCGGGTTTTTTGGGCTGATCGCCTCTTACTCCTGCGGCATAACCGGTTTCGTGGCTGGCGCTGCGGCCTGATTGGACGCAGCGTCTGCACCGGCGGCACCGCGGCCGTGGAAGTCATACTCCGGGCGAACCCAGGTGCTGACTACCGCTGCCGGTGCGACATAGGCCGGCGCCGGTGCCGTGGTCATCGGCGCGCTGGCGCGACCGTGTTCGTGCGTATCGCTCGGGGCCATTGCCGACGGCGGTACCAGGGGGGCGGCTACGCTGGCTTCGGCTTCGGCTTCGGCTTCGGCTTCGGCTTTGAGTTCCGCTTCAGCAGCCTGCGCTTCGGCCTGGGCCAATGCAGGCAGTGCCTCTTCCTGCGTCGGTGCGGCGGCGGCACAGACGGCGTGAGTGGCGCTCTCGTCAGTGACTACCGGCGACGGCTGCTGCGCGATCGCGTCGCAGGCCTGCGTCTCAACGGCAGCGGCCGGGGCGAGGATCGCCGGCGCCTGCACCACCGGTTCGTCGGCCGCGGCGTCGTTGACGACGGCCTCGGCGATGACCTCCGGACGCGCGGTTTCAGCCGGTACGGCGGCGGGCATCTCTATCGCTAGCGCGGCGGTGCTCTCCTCCATGACGTGCGGCGTTTCGAGCGCGCTGGTCTCGGCGGCCGCCGGGGCGGCGACAGGATAGCTGATCCATACCTTGCCAGAGGCCATCTCCGGAGAGTATACCGCCAGCGTCAGCGGCATCGGTGACTGCTGCGGATAACGCTCGTCGCGATAGCGGCGACGGCGCTGCCCGCTGACGCGCAGGTGACGCGGTGACCGACGGGAGCGGCGCGGCATGCCATTCTCATGGCGCGGCGCGTTATCCTCTTCCGCTGCGGCGCTCTCCTGAGGCTGTGCGTTGACCGCAGGCAGAGCCGGAACGCTCGCGTCGGCAATCGGCGCCACGGCGGCTTCTGGGTCGGCGCTGACGACCGCCGGCGTGCTATCGCCGATGCGGATCTTCTGGCTCAGCTGACGGCGTTGACGGCGCTGGGCCGGTACGCTCTCCTCTGCGATCTCCTCATCAGGCTGTGCGGCGGCGTCCAGCGCCTTGACCTCTTGCTGGGCCTGGCGCTTATCTTCCTGACGACGACGCTGACGCTCGTTGCGCTGTTCGCGGCGCTGCTGCTGCTCTTCGCGCTGCTGGGCATTCTCATCTGCGCCGCCCTCTGTCGCCGGCGTCGGCTGAGCCTGACGGCGGCCACGGCGCTGTTCGTCGCGGTTTTCACGGCCGTCGCGGTTCGCACGCTCTGGGCGCTCGCCGCGCTCCGGACGCTCACTGCGCTCCGGACGATCGCCGCGCTCACCGCGTTCACGGCGCGGGTTCTGGCGACGACCGCGGCGCTCCTGCGAGGAACGGCTCTCTTCACGCGGGCGCTCAGCGCTGACGGCAGGCGTCTCTTCCTGCACCGGCGCCGGTGCGGCGTCGTCGGCGAAGATCCCTTTCAGGGAGGCGACCAGGCGACCAAACAGTCCCGGACGGGCGTCGGCTACCGGCTGCGGGCGCTCGGTCGGCGCGACGTCGGCAGCGACAGGCTTATCCTGTGCGGCGTCGATCGGCGGTGCGGCGACATCCAGGCTAAAGGCGGCCAGCGCCGGCTGCTCCGGACGCTTGCGCTCTGCCGGTACTTCTTCCTCACCGCAGGCTTCCGCTTCGTGCAACTGCGGCAGCTTGTAGCTCAGGGTATGGGTCTCTTCGCCTTTACGCACCCGCATAACGGCGTAGTGCGGGGTCTGCATTTGCTCGTTAGGCACCACGATGACGCGCACGTCCGGCTGGCGTTTCTCAATGGCGCTTACGGCGTCACGCTTCTCGTTCAGCAGATAGGAGGCGACCGGTACCGGCACGATGGCGTGCACTTCACGGGTGTTCTCTTTCAGCGCCTCCTCTTCGATCAGGCGCAGGATGGACAGCGCCAGCGATTCGTTGTCACGCACGGTACCGGTGCCATTACAGCGCGGGCAGACATGGTGGCTGGATTCGCCCAGAGAGGGGCTGAGACGCTGGCGGGACATCTCCAGCAGGCCAAAGCGGGAGATTCGACCGATCTGAATACGGGCGCGATCCTGACGCACGGCGTCGCGCAGGCGGTTTTCGACCTCGCGCTGGTGGCGCACCGGGGTCATATCGATAAAGTCGATCACGATCAGACCGCCCAGGTCGCGCAGACGCAGCTGGCGGGCGATTTCATCGGCGGCTTCCAGGTTGGTGTTGAACGCGGTCTCTTCGATATCGCCGCCGCGGGTAGCGCGGGCGGAGTTGATATCGATGGCGGTCAGCGCCTCGGTGCTGTCGATAACGATAGAGCCGCCGGAGGGCAGGCGGACTTCACGCTGGAAGGCAGACTCGATCTGTGACTCGATCTGATAGTGGCTGAACAGCGGGATCTCCCCGGTGTAC
Source organism: Edwardsiella sp. EA181011 (assembly GCF_000800725.1). NCBI lineage: Bacteria > Pseudomonadati > Pseudomonadota > Gammaproteobacteria > Enterobacterales > Hafniaceae > Edwardsiella > Edwardsiella sp. EA181011. Next base: position 2,190,750 of record NZ_CP011364.1, read on the forward strand.
AGCTTGATTTTGCTGCTGAAGTCCGGACGACCCAGGGCGGCGATATGCTGCTTGGCCAGGTCGAGGATCTTCGGATTGTCGATCAGGATTTCGCCGATGTCCGGGCGCAGATAGTCACGGAAGGCGCGGACGATGACGTTGCTTTCCTGATGGATCAGGAACGGGGCAGGGCGGCCTTCGGCGGCTTTCTTGATGGCATCCCAGTGCTTCAGGCGGAAGGAGAGATCCCACTGCAGGGCTTCGGCGGATTTGCCGACGCCGGCGGTGCGGACGATCAGCCCCATGCCGTCGGGGATCTGCAGAGAGGAGAGCGCTTCCTTCAGCTCGGTGCGGTCATCACCCTCGATACGGCGGGAGATACCGCCGGCGCGCGGGTTGTTGGGCATCAGCACCAGATAGCTGCCCGCCAGGCTGATAAAGGTGGTCAGCGCAGCCCCTTTGTTGCCGCGCTCTTCCTTATCGACCTGAACAATGACCTCCTGCCCTTCACGCAGCACGTCCTTAATGTTGGGACGACCGTGGGCGGAGTAGTTGCTGGGAAAATATTCGCGGGCGATCTCTTTAAGGGGCAGGAAACCGTGTCGTTCGGCGCCGTAGTCAACAAAGGCGGCTTCCAGACTGGGTTCAATTCGGGTGATTTTACCCTTGTAAATGTTTGCTTTCTTCTGTTCGTGACCCGGGCTTTCAATATCCAGATCGTACAGTCGCTGGCCATCCACAAGGGCGACACGCAACTCCTCCTGCTGAGTTGCGTTGATTAACATTCTTTTCATCGTTAACGTACTCGTTTTTTTTGCATTGGCAACTTAAGCTGCGGGCGAAAAGACCTTTCTGACCGGGAGGAAGACCGATGACCCCGAGTCTTATCGCAAAGTCGTCAACCTCACGGTTGTCGCCTGCATAGGGGCGCAATATTCGGTAAGCCTGCATTTCTTTGTGAAAGGCAGCGCTGTTTATCAGGATGACGCCGCAGAAAAAGGATGCGGCCAACTGACTCCATGTTGTTGGTCAGACTGCGACCCGCAGCCCGCTAATTACTTGATTTCGCACTACGTCTTACGCCATTGCTGCATTTCTGCGCTATCAGGTAAACGTTGAATCCCGCCTCTTTTTTCACTTTGATGGAAAAAAGCGCGGAAAACTACTCCATTATTTCACTGCAATGACAAATATAGCAAGACGCCATTGCGGGTTGTTCGCAGAAAATTGCCCTATGACGACATGTCACACCATAAACTCTGCTGATAGGTATGTCCGTGCGCCGTCGTGGTGCACGCCATCGCTGAATTATTGCACAGCGGCTGAAAATAGCAGTAGCGCGGCGCCGCGGCGCTCTTTAAAATCGCGCCCATGAATACACAAAACATCTCCGTCAAGTTAGTCACGATCGCCGCCGATGAGGCGGGGCAGCGAATCGATAATTTTTTGCGCAACCAGCTAAAGGGTGTGCCGAAGAGTATGATTTATCGCATCGTGCGTAAGGGTGAGGTGCGGGTCAATAAGAAACGTATCAAGCCGGAATATAAGCTGGAGGCCGGGGATCAGGTCCGCATCCCGCCGGTGCGGGTGGCCGAGCGCGATGAGGCGCCGGTGTCAGCCCGTCTGGATAAGGTCGCCGCGCTCAATGACTGTATCCTGTATGAGGATGACTACCTGCTGGTGCTGAACAAGCCCTCTGGCACCGCGGTACACGGCGGCAGCGGTCTCAGCTTTGGCGTGATTGAAGGGCTGCGCGCTCTGCGTCCGGAGGCCCGTTTCCTGGAGCTGGTGCACCGGTTGGATCGCGAGACCTCCGGGGTGCTCCTGGTGGCGAAGAAGCGCTCGGCGCTGCGCTCGCTGCATGAGCAGCTGCGCGAGAAGGGAATGCAGAAGGATTATCTGGCGCTGGTGCGCGGTCACTGGCAGTCGCACTGTAAAGTGGTGCAGGCGCCGCTGCTGAAAAATACCCTGCAAAGCGGTGAACGCGTCGTACGGGTGAGCGCCGAGGGCAAGCCGTCGGAAACCCGCTTTAAGGTGGAGGAGCGCTTTGCCAACGCCACGCTGGTTAAGGCCAGTCCGGTGACCGGGCGAACCCATCAGATCCGCGTCCATACCCTGCACGCCGGCCACCCGATCGCCTTTGACGATCGCTACGGCGATCGCGACTTCGATCGCGAGCTGGCGGATACTGGCTTAAACCGCCTGTTCCTGCACGCGGCGGCGCTGCGCTTTGTGCATCCGCACAGCGGCGAGACCCTGCGCGTCGAGGCGCCGTTGGACGCCGCGCTGCGCCACTGCCTGAGCGTGCTGCGTGCGCGCAGCGCGCTGAGCTGAGGCGGCGCGGGCGCGACAAAAAAGTAGGCCCCGCGTTAGCGGGGCCTACTACGTTGGGCGCTATGGCTTAAAACTCCAGATTGACCCCGGCGTTGTAAGCGGCAGAGCCGCTGCCAAAGGCGATACCCGCCTTGGCGGCGAAGGTTTCGTTGACTCGGTAGCCGACGCCGACGGCGGCGGCCTGCTCATCCTTATATCCCCCATGGCCGCCGTCACGTTGACGTTCCCGACCCCATAGGGTTGGATCAGGCCGGAGAGCGCCGCAGTTTTCGCGGCGGTCTGGCGTAGCTCTTTACGGTTATTGTCTACCTCGCGGTAGAGATCGTTGATCTGTCGCTGGGCGGCGTCCTGCCAGGCCTGGGTCAGCCCCTGGCGGAAGTCGGTATAGCCAACCGCCGCATTGAGCGCCCGCTCGGCCTGCGCGTTGGCGATTGCACCGGTATAGCTTTTTAGCCCCTCGCTCAGCCCGCTCTCCAGTGCCGTAATGCGCTGATCTAGCGGGGCCGCCTCCGTGGGGGCAATCGTATCAAGCCGCGCATTTATCGCGTCGGCCAGCGTCTGTAGCTTCCTATCGTTCATCGCCTGCGTTACCTGTAGCTTGGCATCGGTTGCCTCCTGCCCGGCGTCGTGTACACCCTGTAGGACGCGGGATAGGCCAGAGTCTGTCGGCGCGCCCTCTTCGGACGACGCCAGGGTGAAGTCGCGCTGCAGCTGGGTGATCAGCCGCTGCAGATTGGCGGCATTCCCCTCATCGATGGCCTGCCTCAGATCGGCGATATAGGTGGTGAATGACGAGGGGGTTACCGCGCTGTCATCCGCTGCGCTATCGATAAATGCGGCCTGCAGCGCCGTTTTTAGCGCGCCGATCTCAGCCTTGGTCTCAATGTCGCTGCGGTATCTGCGCTGGCGATCTGCGCGTTTAATTCCGGCGCCCGCATAACCCGCATAACATAGCTCTCCATCTCGGTTGGGGAGATAGTACCGTCATCGTTGAAGGTGTGGAGGTGGAAGGCATCGTAGAGGTTGATAAAGATCCTGCCCACCGTGGTCCGCATCGCGAGGATCGTGTCCGCATTCGCCGTGGCTTTAGTATCCGCTTCGCTGGCCTTATTATATGCATCCGTTATTTTCGGGATAACGTGCTGCTCCAGCGTGCGTATTCAGCGACTCTGAAATAGTGATGGGATCACTCCAGTCTTTACCATCTATACCCTCAACGCCCTCAATGACGATGGGGCCAGTCTCCGGCGCTGCCGCAAAAGCCGGGCTTATCATGATAAATAGGCTGGCGCTAATAGCAGAGGTAATAATATTTCTCTTCATATTATCAATCCTTGCTTATGTATCCTATTGCTGAATTAATAAATAATTGGCGTTATGGTGCGCCGCGTTTTCCCTTCGGTGTTTATTGATTTAAATGGTTTAAAATCAATTTGTTGTATATTTATCTCCGCGTGTTTTAATCTGTGCTGGACTGTGATGTATCTCGTTGTTTTCCATCGGCCTAGCTTGTCATGCTATGCCGCTGGCGTTAGGCTGGATCTCTGCGTTTTCCGCGCATTTGGACAAGGACTATTTATTCTGCGCTGTAAACGTTACTCCGAAAAACATACCGATTTTAATATGTGTCTTTTATTGTCTTTCGCGCGAATGAAATATTGGGAAATATATTTATTAAGAATGTATTAGCATGGGTGAATATGGCACGTAGGTATTATTCCACGCATCCGGGAGGGAGAGAATAAAGGCGGTAATCAAGGGGGCGAGGCGGTCACGGCTGATGGATGTATGAGGGCAAGGGCGCCTTAGCGGATTCGCAGCAGGCGCTCTCCCGTCGTGGCTCGACTATCTGGCGACCAGCAGCGGATTCACGCCGTGGCGCAGCAGCAACGTATTCAGCGCGATCAGCGGCAGTCCGATCAGGGCATTGGGGTCCCGCCCCTCCAAACGCTCGAACAGCAGAATGCCGGCGCCTTCGCACATAAAGCTGCCGGCGCAGTGGAGTGGCTGCTCCAGCGTCACATAGGCGTCGATCTCGGCATCGCTCAGTTGCCGAAAGTGAACATGAAACGGTTCACACAGAGTATGGCAGGCGCCGCTGGCGCTGTTGAGCACGCTCAGGCCGCTATAAAACGTGATGCGTTGTCCGCTGGCGGCGCGCAACTGGGCGCAGGCGCGCTCATGGCTCAGGGGTTTCCCGGTGATCTGTCCGTTGAGTACGCAGACCTGATCGCTGCCGATGATCAGGTGCGCCGGATAGTCGGCGACCAGCGCGCGCGCCTTGGCCTCTGCCAGGCGACAGACCAGCGCCTGGGCGCTTTCATTGGGCAGCGGCGTTTCGTCCGTGTGTGGCGCTGCGCAGATAAAAGGCAGCGCCAGCTTCTCCAGCAGTGCGCGGCGGTAGGGCGAGGTCGAGGCGAGCAGCAGGGGTAACATATTTTTTCCCGAAAGCATGGCGTTAATGATGGCATCATTCTAAACTGTCCGCCGCTCAGGAAGCGAATATTGGGGGAAAGGGGTGCGAGAGTGGCCTTTTCCTTTGACTCTATGGCTTTACAAAGTTAATATGCGCGCCCTATGCAAAAGGTAAAATTACCCTTGACCCTTGATCCGGTACGCGCTGCGCAGAAGCGTTTAGACTATGTTGGTGTCTATGCTTCCGAGCAGTTAACGCGCTTAGCTGAATCTGTGGTCAGCGTGGACAGCGATGTCTCCGCTGAAATGTCCTTTTCAATCGACAATCAGCGGTTGGCTGTGATCCGCGGGCATGCCGACGTTAGCGTAACGTTGCAGTGCCAGCGCTGTAATCAGCCATTCCAGCATCACCTCCACGTAACGTATTGTTTCAGTCCGGTCGCCAATGACGAGCAGGCTGAAGCATTGCCGGAAATTTACGAGCCGATCGACGTCAATGAATACGGCGAAGTCGATCTGCTGGCGATGGTCGAAGATGAAATCATCCTCGCCTTGCCGGTGGTTCCGGTGCATGAATCTGAACACTGTGAAGTGTCCGACGCGGACATGGTGTTCGGTAAGCTGCCTCCCGAGGCGGAAAAACCGAATCCATTTGCCGCACTAGCCAGTTTAAAGCGAAAGTAATCAAGGAGTAAGGTCCATGGCCGTACAGCAGAACAAAAAAACCCGCTCTTGCCGTGGTATGCGTCGTTCCCACGATGCGCTGACCACTGCAACCGTCTCTGTTGACAAGGTTTCCGGTGAAACTCACCTGCGTCACCACGTCACTGCGGACGGTTTCTACCGCGGTCGCAAGGTCATCGCTAAGTAATACAGCTCTGTATTAACAAGGCGATACCTTGACTCGTCTAACCCTTGCGTTAGATGCGATGAGCGGGGACTTTGGTCCCTGCATCACAGTGCCTGCCGCGCTGCAGGCACTGACTTCAATTTCGTCACTGTCCCTTTTGTTGGTCGGCCAGCCCGACGCCATCGCGCCTTACCTTTCCGCCGCAGACGCTTCACTGCGCTCCCGGCTACGGGTGGTGGCAGCCGAAACCGTGATCCCTAACGACGCCAAGCCGTCACACGCCATCCGCAACAGTCGCGGCAGCTCAATGCGCATTGCGCTGGAGCTGGTGAAGCGCGGCGAAGCCCAGGCGGTGGTCAGTGCGGGAAACACCGGCGCACTGATGGGGCTGGCGACGCTGTTGCTAAAACCGCTGGAGGGCATCGACCGTCCGGCGCTGGTGACGGTGCTGCCCAATCAGCGCAAGAGTAAGACCGTGGTGCTGGATCTCGGGGCCAACGTGGCTTGCAGCAGTGCCATGCTGGTACAGTTCGCCGTGATGGGTGCCGTGCTGGCAGAAGAGATTGTCGGTATCCCGGCGCCGCGCGTCGCGTTACTGAATATCGGGGAAGAAGAGTGTAAAGGACTGGACAATATCCGCGAAGCCGCCGCTGTGCTGAAGACGACGCCGGCCATCGACTATATTGGTTATCTGGAAGGCAATGACTTGCTGAGCGGAAAAACCGATGTATTGGTCTGTGACGGCTTCGTGGGTAATGTTACGCTGAAAACCATGGAGGGAGTGGTGCGCATGTTCCTCTCCCTACTGAAGCCGGCGGGCGATAAACCGCGCAGCGCCTGGTGGCTGCGCTGGCTGGGTCGCTGGATACAAAAAAGAGTGGCAAAGCGTTTCGGGCATTTGAACCCCGACCAGTATAATGGCGCTTGTCTGTTAGGATTACGTGGCACCGTAATCAAGAGCCATGGGGCGGCAAACCAACGGGCGTTCGCCGTCGCCATACAACAGGCTGTGCAGGCGGTGCAACGGCAGATCCCCGAGCGGATCGCGCTGCGCCTTAAGGCTGTATTACCCAAGAGTGACTAATCGTACATGCATACAAGAATTCTCGGTACGGGGAGCTACCTGCCCGTACAAGTACGCACCAATGCTGATTTAGAGAAAATGGTGGAGACCTCTGACGAGTGGATCGTCAGCCGTACCGGCATCCGTGAGCGGCGCATTGCCGCGGCGGACGAGTCCGTCGCCAGCATGGCATTTGAAGCTGCCAAACACGCTCTGGAAATGGCACAGATCGACAAGGATGACATCGGCCTGATCATCGTGGCGACCACCTCGGCCAATAACGCGTTTCCCAGCGCGGCCTGCGAAGTCCAGAACATGCTGGAGATCCGTAACGGCTCTCCGGCCTTCGACGTCGGTGCAGCCTGTGCCGGGTTCACCTACGCGCTGAGTATCGCCGATCAGTACATTAAGGGCGGCGCGGTACGCTACGCGCTGGTGATCGGTTCGGATGTACTGGCACGCACCGTGGATCAGCGGGATCGCGGCACGGTGATCCTGTTTGGCGATGGCGCCGGCGCCGTGGTGCTGGGCGCCGCCGAGCAGCCGGGCATCCTGTCGACCCATATTCATGCCGATGGCCGCTACGGCGAGCTGCTGACGCTGCCTAACCGCCCGCGTCATACCGAGGATCAGGCGTACCTGACCATGGCAGGGAACGAGGTATTTAAAGTGGCTGTGACCGAGCTGGCGCATATCGTGGATGAGACGCTGCAGGCTAACCAGCTGTCCCGCGACGATCTGGACTGGCTGGTGCCGCATCAGGCCAACCTGCGCATCATCAGCGCGACCGCGAAGAAGCTGGGCATGAGCCTGGACAGCGTGGTGGTGACGCTGGATCGCCACGGTAATACCTCCGCGGCCTCGGTGCCGGCGGCGCTGGACGAGGCGGTACGCGACGGCCGTATCCAGCGTGGCCAGCTGATTTTGCTGGAGGCCTTCGGTGGCGGTTTCACCTGGGGCTCCGCGCTGGTTCGTTTTTGATTTTTTTTGTTCAGGAAAACACTCATGTCTACATTTGCAATGGTATTCCCCGGGCAGGGGTCACAGACCGTGGGTATGCTGGCCGATTTAGCCGCACAGTATCCGGTGGTCGAGCAGACCTTCGCCGAGGCCTCCGAGGCGCTGGGTTATGATTTGTGGAGCCTGGTGCAACAAGGGCCGGCCGAAGAGCTGAACAAGACCTGGCAGACCCAGCCGGCGCTGCTGACGGCCTCCGTCGCGATTTACCGCGTCTGGCAGCAGAACCATGGCAAACAGCCGGCGATGATGGCGGGACACAGCCTGGGTGAATACTCTGCGCTGGTCTGCGCCGGCGTACTCGACTTTACGCAGGCGGTACGCCTGGTCGAACTGCGCGGTAAGCTGATGCAGCAGGCGGTGCCGGCAGGTACCGGTGCGATGTACGCCATCATCGGTCTGGACAACGACGCCATCGCCGCCGCCTGCGCCGAGGCGGCGCAGGGGCAGGTGGTCGCGCCGGTCAACTTTAACTCGCCGGGGCAGGTCGTAATCGCCGGTGAAAAAGAGGCCGTTGAGCGCGCCGGGGCTGCCTGTAAGGCCGCCGGTGCCAAGCGTGCGCTGCCGCTGCCGGTCAGCGTGCCGTCGCACTGTGCGCTGATGAAGCCGGCGGCTGACCAGCTGGCCGAGGCGCTGAAGGCGATCGCCTTCCATGCGCCGTCCTGCCCGGTGATCAATAACGTCGATGTGACGGCGGCGACCGACGCCGATGCGATCCGCGATGCGCTGGTGCGCCAGCTCTACAGCCCGGTTCGCTGGACGGAGACCGTGCAGCTGATGGCCGCCGAAGGCGTTGATCATCTGCTGGAGATGGGCCCGGGCAAAGTGCTGACCGGCCTGACCAAGCGTATCGTCGATACCATGACCGCCGCGGCGGTGAATGACTGCGCATCCCTGACCGCCGCTCTCGAACAGTAAGACGAGGAAAACATGAGCTTAGAAGGTAAAATTGCACTGGTAACCGGCGCGAGCCGTGGCATTGGCCGCGCCATCGCCGAGACACTGGTCGCCCGCGGCGCTCGCGTCATCGGTACGGCCACCAGCGACAAGGGCGCAGAGGCGATTAGCGCTTATCTGGGCGATAACGGTATGGGAATGGCGCTGAATGTGACCGACTCTGCCTCTATCGACAGCATGCTGGAGCGCGTGCGCGCTGAGTTTGGCGAGATCGACATTCTGGTCAATAACGCCGGGATCACCCGCGATAATCTGCTGATGCGGATGAAAGATGATGAGTGGCAGGATATCCTGGACACCAACCTGACGTCGGTGTTCCGCCTGTCAAAAGCCGTCATGCGCGCTATGATGAAGAAGCGCTGTGGGCGTATTATTACTATCGGCTCCGTGGTGGGCACCATGGGGAACGCGGGGCAGGCGAACTATGCCGCGGCCAAAGCGGGCCTGATCGGCTTCAGCAAGTCGCTGGCGCGTGAAGTCGCCTCCCGCGGCATCACCGTTAACGTGGTGGCGCCTGGGTTTATCGAGACCGATATGACGCGAGCGCTCTCCGATGAGCAGCGCAGCGGTATTCTGGCCGCGGTGCCGGCCGGCCGTCTGGGGGATGCCAAAGAGATCGCCTATGCCGCTGCCTTTTTGGCCTCTGATGAGGCGGCCTACATCACCGGCGAGACGCTACATGTCAACGGCGGCATGTACATGATCTAAAAATCACGAAAACTATTTGCCTTTATTGAGCAAAACACCGCAAAATAGAGCAAAATCGTGGTTTGACCAGCCGGGATTTGGTTGCATCTTTTTCAACTTTCAATACACTACGAAAACCATCGCGCAAGCGAGTTTTGATAGGAAATTTAAGAGTATGAGCACTATCGAAGAACGCGTTAAGAAAATCATTGTTGAACAGCTGGGTGTTAAAGAAGACGAAGTTGTGAATTCAGCTTCTTTCGTTGACGATCTGGGTGCTGATTCTCTTGACACCGTTGAACTGGTTATGGCTCTGGAAGAAGAGTTTGATACTGAGATTCCGGACGAAGAAGCAGAGAAGATCACCACTGTTCAGGCCGCTATCGACTACATCGAAGCTGCAAACAAGTAAGTGAACTCATCTAGGCGGTCATTCGACCGCCTACGTTTTTCCTGCATTCATCAAGTATCACTTCCCTCCCTGGAGGACAAACGTGTCTAAGCGTCGAGTTGTTGTGACCGGACTGGGCATGTTGTCTCCTGTCGGCAATACCGTAGATTCCACATGGAATGCGATTCTTGCCGGTCAGAGTGGCATCAGCCTGATCGACCATTTCGATACTAGCGCCTATGCAACGCGTTTTGCGGGCTTAGTAAAGGATTTTAATTGCGAAGAGCATATTTCGCGCAAAGACGCGCGTAAGATGGATCTCTTCATTCAGTACGGGATCATGGCCGGGATTCAGGCCTTTCAGGACTCTGGACTGGAAATTACGGAAGAAAATGCCCCGCGTATTGGCGCCGCTATCGGCTCCGGGATCGGCGGCCTCGGCCTGATCGAAGAAAACCACGGTGCGCTGATGCACGGTGGCCCGCGCAAGATCAGCCCGTTTTTCGTTCCGTCAACCATCGTCAACATGGTGGCTGGGCATCTGTCCATCATGCTGGGGCTGCGTGGACCGAGCATCTCCATTGCGACGGCCTGCACCTCTGGCGTGCATAACATTGGCCACGCGGCGCGAATGATCGCGTATGGCGACGCCGATGCCATGCTGGCCGGCGGCGCAGAGAAGGCGAGTACGCAGCTGGGCGTCGGCGGATTTGGCGCCGCACGCGCGCTCTCGACCCGCAATGATAACCCGCAGGCGGCGAGCCGTCCGTGGGACAAAGATCGCGACGGCTTCGTGCTGGGCGACGGCGCCGGTATTCTGGTGCTGGAAGAGTATGAACACGCCAAGGCGCGCGGTGCCAAGATCTATGCCGAGCTGGTTGGCTTTGGCATGAGCAGCGACGCCTACCATATGACGTCACCACCGGCCGATGGCGCCGGTGCCGCGTTGGCGATGGAAAATGCGCTGCGCGATGCGGGGCTTACCCCGGGGCAGGTCGGCTATATCAACGCCCACGGCACCTCTACGGCGGCCGGCGATAAGGCGGAGACCCAGGCGGTCAAGAATGTCTACGGCGCCGATGCGGCCCGTGTGATGGTCAGCTCGACCAAGTCGATGACCGGCCACCTGCTGGGCGCCGCCGGCGCGGTAGAGTCCATCTTTACCATTCTGGCGCTGCGCGATCAGGTGATCCCGCCGACCATTAACCTGGACAACCCGGATGAGGGTTGCGATCTGGACTTCGTGCCGCACGAAGCCCGTCAGGTCAGCGGTCTGGAGTATGCGCTGTGCAACTCCTTTGGCTTCGGCGGTACCAATGGCTCCATTATTTTCCGCAAGGTGTAATGGCGTATCGCTGGGAAATGGCTCCTTCGGGGGCCATTTTTTTTGTCCCGGCGGTTAGAATAGGGCGATGCGCTGGGATGAAGGGAGATGCGAATGTATTGGCTTGACGGAGAGGCGCGCCAGCAGATCGACCTGTGCGATCGCGGGCTGCAGTATGGCGACGGCTGTTTCAGCACGGCCCGCATCGCCAACGGCCGGATCGACGGGCTACGGGCGCACCTGGCCCGGATGCAGCACGCCTGCGAACGCCTGATGATCCACGGCGTGGACTGGTCGCGCTGGCAGGCCGAGGCCGAGCAGTATGCGGCGACTCGCGATGAGGGGGTCCTGAAGGCGATCGTCACCCGCGGCTGCGGTGGACGAGGCTATGATCCCGCCGGGAGCTATGCTCCGCGGCGGATCTTTAGCACGGCGCCGTTCCCTGCGCACTATTCGGCGCTGCGCGAGCGTGGGATAAGCCTGGTCGTGAGCCCGGTCAGGCTGGCACACCAGCCGCTGTTGGCGGGGATCAAGCACCTGAATCGATTAGAGCAGGTGCTGATCCGGGCCAGCCTGGCGCAGACGCAGGCGGATGAGGCGCTGGTGCTTGACACCCGGGATAACCTGGTGGAATGCTGTGCGGCCAATTTGTTCTGGCGCAGCGGCCAGCGGGTGTTTACCCCGCGCCTGACCCGCTGCGGCGTGGATGGGCTGATGCGCCAGCGCATCTGCCGGGTGCTGGCGCACAGCGAGTATCGCCTGGCCGAGGTCGATGCCGGCCTGCCGGCGCTGCTGGCGGCCGATGAAGTCGTGGTGTGCAATGCGCTGATGCCGCTGCTGCCGGTGCGCCGGGCAGCGACGCAGGTGTTTAGCGATCGCACGCTGTATCAATTTTTATTGCCGCACTGCCTGCGGGTTGAGGCATAGCGGTGTAACGGCGGTTGAATGAAGAGAAAACGGATAGCCTTGATTGCAGCGTTGGCGCTGCTGTTGCTGGGCGGTTTAGGCGTGATGGGGTATCACCAGGTGGAGCGCTTCGCCCGCACCCCTTTGCCCTTGAGTCAGCCGACCCTGTTTAAGCTGCCCGCCGGCAGCGGACGGGAGATGCTACAGGCGCTGTTGGTGCGCGATCGCCTGATCCGCTCCGGACGCTACCTTCCCTGGTTGCTGCAGTTGGACCCGGCGTTGGCCAAGTTTAAGGCGGGGACCTACCGGCTGACGCCCGGGATGACGGTGCGCGACATGCTGGCGCTGTTCAGCAGTGGGCGCGAGGCACAGTTTGATCTGCGCTTTATCGAGGGAACCCGGTTCAGCGACTGGTTGAAGGTGCTGGCCGAGGCGCCGCAGCTGAAGCATACCCTACAGCGTGAGAGTGAGGCGCAGATCGCCCAGCGGCTGGGAATCGCGCCGGGGCAGTCGCTGGAGGGGTGGCTCTATCCCGATACCTATCGTTATACCGCCGGTACCACGGATCTGATGCTGCTGAAGCGCGCACATGCCCGGATGGAGCAAGAGGTGGCGCAGCAGTGGGCGCAGCGTGACGTTGCGCTGCCCTATAAGAGTCCACAGCAGATGGTCACCATGGCCTCGATCGTAGAGAAAGAGACCGGGCTGAGCGAGGAGCGCCCCAAGGTGGCCTCGGTATTCATCAATCGTCTGCGCATCGGGATGCGCCTGCAAACCGATCCGACGGTGATCTATGGCCTGGGAAATGCCTATAATGGCAACTTGACGCGGCGCGATCTTCAGCAGCCGACCCCTTATAACACCTATGTCATCGCCGGTCTGCCGCCGACGCCCATCGCCATGCCGAGCAAGGCCTCGTTGGTCGCCGCGGCGCACCCGGCCAAGACGCCCTATCTCTACTTCGTGGCGGATGGGCAGGGGGGGCATGTATTTAGCACTAATCTGCAAAGCCACAATCAGGCGGTGCGCGCCTATCTGCAGGTATTAAGGGATAAGAATGAAAAGTAAGTTCATCGTGATCGAGGGGCTGGAGGGCGCCGGCAAGACGACGGCGCGCGACGTGGTGGTAGATGAGCTGCGCCGCCACGGCATTCAGGAGGTGGTCTTCACCCGTGAGCCGGGCGGAACGCCGCTGGCCGAGCATCTGCGTACCCTGGTGAAAGAGGGAGTCGATGGCGAAACGCTGACCGACCGCGCCGAGGTGCTGATGCTGTATGCCGCCCGGGTTCAGCTGGTTGAAAATGTGATCAAACCGGCGCTGGCGCGCGGCGCCTGGGTGGTGGGCGATCGCCACGATCTGTCGTCCCAAGCCTATCAGGGCGGGGGGCGCGGCATCGATACCCACCTGATGCAGACCCTGCGCGATACGGTACTGGGCGACTTTAAACCCGATTTGACGCTGTATTTGGATATCCCGCCGCAGCAGGGGCTGGCGCGGGCGCGCAGCCGCGGTGAGCTGGATCGCATTGAGCGGGAGTCTCTGGCCTTCTTTGAGCGCACCCGTGCCCGTTATCTGGCGCTGGCCGCCGCGGATGAGACGATCGTGACCCTGGATGCCGCGCAGCCGCTGGCGCAGGTCAGTGCGGCGATCCGTCGTGCGCTGCGGGCCTGGCTGGCGTCTCAGGAGGCGCAGGCGTGAACTGGTATCCCTGGCTCAACGGGCCGTATCGCCAGCTGCTGGTGCAGCATCAGGAGGGGCGCGGTCACCATGCGCTGCTGCTGCATGCCATCGACGGCATGGGCGAGGCGTCGCTGGTGTACGCTCTGGCCCGCTGGCTGCTCTGTCAGCGCCCGCAGGGGGAGAAGAGCTGTGGCGAATGCCATGCCTGCCGCCTGATGATGGCGGGCACCCATCCCGACTGGCACGTGCTGCAGCCGGAGAAGGGCAAGTCGACGCTGGGCATTGAACCGGTGCGTCAGGTCATTGAGCAGCTGCAGAGCCATGCCCAGCAGGGGGGCGCCAAGCTGGTGTGGATCGCCCGCTGCGAGCAGCTCAGCGAAGCCGCGGCCAACGCCCTGCTGAAGACGCTGGAAGAGCCACCCGCGCAGACCTATTTCCTGCTGGGAACCCGCGAGCCGGCGCAGCTGCTGCCGACGCTACGCAGCCGCTGTTTTTATCTCTATCTCGCTCCGCCGGCCGAGGACGCCAGCCTGCGCTGGCTGGCACAGCAGATGCAGGGGGATGCGCAGGCCCAGCGCAGCGCCCTGCGCCTGAGCGCGGGGGCGCCGGTGGCGGCGCTGGCGCTGCTGCAGCCGCCGCGCTGGGCCCAGCGCGAGTCGCTGTGTCTGGCGCTGTGTCTGGCGCTGGAGAGCCGCCAGTGGCTGACGCTGCTAGGCGCGTTGAACCATGAGGACGGCACCGAGCGGCTGGGTTGGCTGTGCGCCCTGCTGCTGGATGCCTTGAAGCTGTGCCACGGTGCCGCGGCCAGCGTGGCGAACTGCGACCGCCTCCCGTTAATCCAGCGGCTGGCGGTCGGCTTCGGCGAGGCCGATCTGCGGCGCCTGCTGCAGGCGTGGATCGCTTGCCGCCACCAGCTGCTGGCGACGCCGGGCGTAAACCGTGAATTGATGCTTATGCGCCAGCTTTGCGCATGGGACGCACCCGCACCGGCCCACCCGTGAGCCGGTCATAGACAGACTGTAGGTTTCTTATGTATCTAGTGGATTCGCATTGCCATCTTGATGGCTTGAACTATGAGACGCTGCACGACGGCGTCGACAGCGTGCTGGCCGATGCCCGTGCGTGCGGCGTAGGTTTTGTGCTAGCGGTCGCGACGACGCTACCGGGCTACCGCAGCATGCGTGAGCGGATCGGCGAGCGACGCGATGTGGCATTCTCCTGCGGAGTTCATCCGCTGAATTTGGACGGTGGCTATGACTACGAGGCGCTGCGCAGCCTGGCGGCGCAGCCGGGCGTAGTGGCGCTGGGGGAGACCGGACTCGACTACTACTATCAGCAGGATAATATCGCCCTGCAGCAGGATTCGTTTCGCCAGCATATCCGCATCGGCCGCGCGCTGGGCAAACCGGTGATCGTGCATACCCGCGATGCGCGGGACGACACGCTGGCTATTCTGCGCGAGGAGGGGGCGGAGGCGTGCGGCGGTGTGCTGCACTGCTTCACCGAAGATCGCGCGACGGCGGCGGCGCTGCTGGATCTCGGGTTTTACATCTCCTTCTCCGGCATCGTGACGTTCCGCACCGCGGACGCCCTGCGTGAGGTGGCCCGCTATGTGCCGCTGGATCGCCTGCTGGTGGAGACCGACTCGCCTTATCTGGCGCCGGTGCCGCACCGCGGAAAGGAGAACCAGCCGGCCTATGTGCGCGATGTCGCTGAGTACCTGGCTGTGCTGAAGGGCGTCGATCCACGACAGCTGGCCGCACAGACCAGCGCGAATTTTAGTCGTTTGTTTGGTGTGACCCTGCCTGAGGCGGATTAATATATTTTATGCTGTGTAAAAATGCCCGCTGTTGGGTATTTTTTATGCTGCGCGCCGCGCCTCCAAGGGGATAATAATTCAGCAAAACCGCCTATAAAGGCGCTTTTTTTTTCTGCAAATGTTAAATAGATCGCTGTAATGTGTGAAACGTGACAGCCATCAAACACAATACAGCCTATTTATTTTACTCTGCGTAAAAAATACGAGGGTGCATAGACACCCGACGTCCGGGGCTCTCTTCCCTGCGGCGGCGCGCTGTTTCCGGCGCGGATGAAAAGAGCATTTTTACTCAGGAGCACACTCAACTATGTTTAAAAACGCATTTGCCAACCTGCAAAAGGTCGGTAAGTCACTGATGCTGCCGGTATCCGTCTTACCTATTGCCGGTATCCTTCTCGGCGTCGGCTCGGCAAACTTTAGCTGGCTGCCCGCGGTGGTTTCCCATGTAATGGCGGAGGCAGGTGGTTCGGTATTTGCCAATATGCCGCTGATCTTCGCTATCGGCGTGGCGCTGGGGTTTACCAATAATGACGGGGTATCAGCCCTGGCCGCCGTGGTCGCCTATGGCATCATGGTGAAAACCATGGCCGTGGTGGCGCCGTTAGTGCTGCATTTACCGGCGGAAGAGATTGCCGCGAAGCATCTGGCGGATACCGGGGTGCTCGGCGGGATCATCGCCGGCGCTATCGCTGCCTATATGTTTAATCGCTTTTATCGCATCAAGCTGCCGGAGTATCTGGGCTTTTTTGCCGGTAAACGCTTTGTGCCGATCATCTCCGGCCTGGCCGCCATCGCCCTGGGCGTGGCGCTCTCCTTCATTTGGCCGCCGATTGGCACCGCGATTCAGCACTTTTCCCAGTGGGCCGCCTATCAGAACCCGGTGGTCGCCTTCGGTATCTATGGTCTGGTCGAGCGCGCGCTGGTGCCGTTTGGCCTGCACCATATCTGGAACGTACCGTTCCAGATGCAGATCGGTGAGTATGTGAATGCGGCGGGTCAGGTATTCCACGGCGATATTCCGCGCTATATGGCCGGCGATCCGACGGCGGGTAAACTCTCCGGCGGCTTCCTGTTCAAAATGTACGGCCTGCCGGCGGCGGCGATCGCCATCTGGCATTCGGCGAAGCCGGAAAACCGCGCTAAGGTGGCCGGTATCATGATCTCCGCGGCGCTGACCTCATTCCTGACCGGGATCACCGAGCCGATCGAGTTTGCCTTTATGTTCGTGGCGCCGATCCTGTATGTGATCCATGCGATTCTGGCCGGTCTGGCGTTCCCGATCTGTATCCTGCTGGGGATGCGCGACGGAACCAGCTTCTCACATGGCCTGATCGACTTTATCGTTCTGAGCGGCAACGGCAGCAAGCTGTGGCTGTTCCCGATCGTCGGCCTGTGCTACGCGCTGCTGTACTACGTGATCTTCCGCGTGCTGATCGTCAAGCTGAACTTGAAGACGCCGGGCCGTGAGGAGAGCAGCAGCGAGCAGAGCGCGCAGAGCGGCAACGACATGGCTGCGTCGCTGGTACAGGCATTTGGCGGTAAAGAGAACATTACAAACCTGGACGCCTGTATTACCCGTTTGCGCGTCAGCGTCGCCGACGTCGCTAAGGTGGATCAGGCCGGGCTGAAGAAGTTGGGGGCTGCCGGTGTGGTGGTGGCGGGCTCTGGGGTTCAGGCCATCTTCGGTACCAAGTCCGATAACCTGAAGACCGAAATGGACGACTATATTCGTAGCCATTGATGCAAGTACGTGATGCGCCTTTGACAGGGTGATTACGTTCGTTCGCCCCCGCTGTGACGGGGGCTTTTTTTTGCCCGTCCCACCGTGATAGACTCCCTCCCGTTTTTGCTACGCGATCTTCTCTTTCACACCTGCAGCGGATTGGTAAATAAATTCAGTTAATCAATTAAGTCGAACACAATTTAATATTGAATTCGTGTGGCATTGACTCTGATTTTAATATCAAAAAATTATTCTAATGTTATTCTTTGACTGGATTTATCCTTTTCGCCTTCCTATCGCGCGGGACTGAGCCAGAATAGTCGCTTTTTTGCCATGGGGCTGCGAATTGAATATTTATTAAAAGAAATACATTAGGTTTTATTTATTATATATGGAGTATATATCGGCCCGGGCCGACAGTACGACAGCGTTAACGTAGGCGCCCCCCTATTTTCACACCATGGTCGCTAGGCGGAGTATCGAACTGGGCGTGAGGGTGCGCTCCCTATTCATTCTGTTGTATGGATAAATAAAGCAAAGAGGATTTTTCAAGGGAGTGCGCCGGAGATAGCACGTGGCACTTTGGAGAGGACCGTCGGGTCCGACAAGGAACCCGGTAGGTGGCAGATCGTCTTGGTGAATACCCTGTGGGTGTTAACATTAAATTCTCCGCGCTTATTTCATTATCTCTGAATCGTTTTGTTATCAATGGCGACGCTGTGTTCATCATAAGGATTTGATATGAACAAAATTTATTCATTAAAATACAGTAATATTTCTGGTGGTTATATCGCGGTGGCCGAATACTGTCGCGGTGCGAAAAAAACAGGGCGCCAAAAAATCAATCCGGGGATATCGCCACTGCTGTTTTTTGGCGCCTTGCTGAGTGCGTCGCCGGGCATTGCCAGCGTGGTCAGCGACGAGATCCCTTATTCGGTGTTTCGCGACTTCGCGGAAAATAAGGGTGTATTTCAGCCCGGCGCTGAAAACATAGAAATTTATAATAAAGCGGGCGAGCTGGTTGGCGTCCTTGATAAGGCGCCGTTTCCCGATTTCAGCTCGGCCTCCGCCTCCTCTGGCATCGCAGCGCTGGTGGCACCGCAGTACATTGCCGGCGTCGCCCATAACGGCGGCTACTCTTCGGTCTCCTTCGGCGATAGCAGCAATAACTATCGTCTGGTAGATCGCAATGAGTATGGCGTGCAGGATTTCCATCTTCCCCGATTAAATAAAATCGTTACCGAGGTGGTGCCCATCCCGATGACGACGGCGGGCATCGCTCGGGATACCTATAAAAACACCGCCCGTTTCCCGATCTTTTACCGCGTAGGCAGTGGTAATCAGTACACGAAGACGCGAGATGGGAGATTACGGCACCTGCAGGGTGCCTACGGCTATTTGACCGGGGGCACCATCGGGGTGCCGGGGATTTCAGATCACACCATTGTCGCCAACCCAGGCAATACCTTTGATCCGATCAATGGGCCGCTGGCCAGCTACGGCGCACCGGGAGACAGCGGTTCGCCGCTGTATACCTATGATGCCCAGGAGGGGCGCTGGGTGCTGGTGGCGGTGCTGCGGAGCTACAACGGCGACTCCGGCCGTACCAACTGGTGGGTGGTGCTGCCGACCGATTTTATCCATGCGGAGATGGCGAAGGACAGCGATCCGGCGGTCACCTTCACAGCGGGTCAGGGCGCGCTGCAGTGGACCTACGATAGCCGCTCGAACAGTGGCTCCCTGTCCCAGCCGCGGAGCACCGTTCAGTTTACCATGCATGGGCAGGCGGGGAATGACCTGAATGCCGGTAAAAACCTTCTCTTTCAGACTGATGGCTCAGGTGCGGGCGGCGAGATCCTGCTGCAGAATACGATTAACCAGGGGGCCGGGGTGCTGACCTTTGAGGACAGCTACCGCGTTACGCCGCAGAATAATCAGACCTGGGTTGGCGGTGGCATCATCGTGAATCCGGAGGCTACCCTCGATTGGCAGGTCAACGGCGTGGCGGGCGATAACCTGCACCGCCTGGGGAGTGGAACCCTCTATGTTCGTGGCGTGGGGATCAACGAAGGCGGACTGAAGGTGGGCGATGGCCTGACCCTGCTGGATCAGCGTCCCGATGCGGCAGGCAATGTGCGTGCCTTTAGCTCTCTGAATATCGCCAGCGGACGCCCGACGGTAAAATTAATGGCGGACGGTCAGCTTGATCCGGACACCGTGACCTGGGGCTTTCGCGGCGGGGTGCTGGATCTCAATGGCCATGATATGGCCTTTCATACGCTGCGTATGGCCGACTATGGCGCTAAGGTGACCAATTCTGCCGATGCCCGTGCACAGCTGAGCCTGAACTACCAGCCGCTGAATTACCTGTCGGCAGTGGCCTATCCGTTACGGGGCTGGACCGATGCCCGGGTCGGGACGCCGGGCGATCTGTATCGGTATGAGAATCGGCATACCAATACGGTGGATTACTTTTTACTGAATACCAGCGGCAACTATGGCTATTTTCCCACCAACCAGACCAGCAACGGCCCCTGGACATACTTGGGACATGACGAGGCGAGTGCGCGGCAGACGTTGATGCTGAATGAACAGCGGCGCAGCCAAATCATACACGGCCAGTTCAGCGACAATCTGGATATTGTCAATCTTGCAGAGCCTGGGATGATCGGGACGACGGTGTTCGATGGCCGCGTGGCAATAACCGGCGACTTTAGCCAACGCGGCGGCAGTTTGCAGTTTCAGGGGCATCCGGTGACCCATGCGCGCGATTTCTCCACCGGACGGCCGCCGGTCTCTGCTGACCAGCCCGATTGGGAGGCGCGCAGCTTTGCACTCAATACGCTGACGCTGACACAGGCGGACTTTAGTCTGGCGCGTAATGCGGTGTTGCTGGGTGATATTCAAGCCGATGCCAGCCGCGTTATCTTGAACAGTAATCGCGTCTTTGTAGATAGCCGGGACGGTGAGGGAGTGACCTCGGCCGATACCGATGTTAGCGAGGGGCAGCTGTCCGCAGAGGTTGTGGCACGCAGTGAGCATCAGGGCAATATCCTCCTGGAGAATCGTTCGATACTGGTTGCTGGCGGCTTGCTTAACGGTGCTGTTACGGCGGCCAATAGCCTCGTGGCGCTGATGGCGGACAGTGAGCATACCGGCGATATCGCAGCGAGGGATAGTCTGCTGTGGTTGGTGTCCGGCGCGGAGCAGCTGGGGGATCTCCAGCTGAGCGGCGTCGCGCAGCTGACCTCGTTGGGGGGGATCGTGGGCAACCTGAGCGCGGCTGCCGGTGCCGCCCTGCTGGAGCAGGGCAGCCAGCTGCAGGGCGATGTGACCCTGACGGACGGCGCGACGCTGATCTCCCGGGGGCAGACCCGGGGGAACCTGAGCGCCGATGCCAGCGCGCTCACGCTGGAGAGCGGTGCGGTCCAGCAGGGGGATCTCCAGCTGAGCGGCGGCGCGCAGCTGACCTCGCAGGGTGAGATCGAAGGCCGCCTGCGCGCGGAGGGCAGTACCGTCCTGCTGGAGCAGGGCAGCCAGCTGCAGGGCGATGTGACCCTGACGGACAGCGTGGCGCTGACCTCCCGGGGAGAGACCCGGGGCAGCCTGATCTCCCATACCGGCACGATCACGCTGGAAAACGGTGCGGTCCAGCAGGGGGATCTCCAACTGAGCGGCGGTGCGCGGCTGACCTCGTTGGGTGAGATCGAAGGCCGCCTGCGCGCGGAGGGCAGTACCGTCCTGCTGGAGCAGGGCAGCCAGCTGCAGGGCGATGTGACCCTGACGGACGGCGCGGGGCTGACCTCCCGGGGAGAGACCCGGGGCAGCCTGAGCACCGATGCCAGCGCGATCACGCTGGAGAGCGGTGCGGTCCAGCAGGGGGATCTCCAGCTGAGCGGCGGCGCGCGGCTGACCTCGTTGGGTGAGATCGAAGGCCGCCTGCGCGCGGAGGGCAGTACCGTCCTGCTGGAGCAGGGCAGCCAGCTACAGGGCGATGTGACCCTGATGGACGGCGCGGCGCTGACCTCCCGGGGGCTGACCCGGGGCAGCCTGATCTCCCATACCGGCACGATCACGCTGGAAAACGGTGCGGTCCAGCAGGGGGATCTCCAGCTGAGCGGCGGCGCGCAGCTGACCTCGCTGGGTGAGATCGAAGGCCGCCTGAGCGCGGAGGGTAGCACCGCCCTGCTGGAGCAGGGCGGCCAGCTGCAGGGCGATGTGACCCTGACGGACGGCGCGGCGCTGACCTCCCGGGGAGAGACCCGGGGGAATCTGAGCGCCGATGCCAGCACGATCACGCTGGAAAGTGGCGCTTTACAGCAGGGAGAGGTCCGCCTGGACAGAGGTACCACGCTTACCTCTCAGGGTGGGATCGTGGGTAATCTGCATGCCGATGCCAGCACCATTACACTGGAAAGCGGTGCGGTACAGCAGGGGGATCTCCAACTGGGCGGTGCCTCTGATCTGACCTCGCTGGGTGAGATCGTGGGCAGCCTGAGTGTGGATGCCAGTAGCGTCCTACTGGAACGGGGCAGCCAGTTGCAGGGCGATGTGATCCTGATGGACAGCGCGGCGCTGACCTCCCGGGGGCAGACCCGGGGGAACCTGAGCGCCGATGCCAGCACCATTACACTGGAACGCAGTGCAGTACAGCAGGGGGATCTCCAGCTGGGTGGCGCCTCTGATCTGACCTCGTTGGGTAAGATCGTGGGCAGCCTGAGTGCGGATGCCAGTACCGTCCTGCTGGAGTGGGGTAGCCGGCTGCAGGGCGATATAACCCTGACGGACAGCGCGATGCTGACCTCGCAGGGTGAGATCGAAGGCCGCCTGCGCGCGGATGCCAGTTTAGCCCTGCTCGCGCAGAGGAGCCTGCATCGGGACGGCGATATTGGGTTAAGCAATGGCGCGACGCTAGCGTTGGTGGGGCGTAATCAGAGCGCTATCGGCGCCGAGGCGAGTCTGCTGGCGCTGGGGTACGACGCCATACAGCGGGGCGATATTGCGCTTAGCCAGTCGCTCCTGGTCAGCTGGGGCCTCAACTATGGAGCGCTCAGCCTGAGCGACAGCGGGGCCTACTTTGGACCGGCGAGTCAGCACAAGGGCGATCTCTCCCTGCTGGGCGATGACGCCTGGCTGGTGCTGCTGCAGGGGGGGCTGCTGTGGGGCGATGTGACCCTGACGGACGGCGCGATGCTGACCTCCCGGGGGCAGACCATGGGCAGCCTGAGTGCCGATGCCAGCACAATCACGCTGGAAAACGGCTCGTTCCAGCTGGGGGATCTCCAGTTGAGCGGTGCCTCTGATCTGACCTCGCTGGGTGAGTTCAAGGGCAGCCTGAGTGTGGATGCCAGTAATGCTCTGCTTGAGCAGGGCAGCCAGCTGCTGGGCGATATAACCCTGGCGGGCAATGCGGCGCTGACCTCCCGGGGACAAACCCGGGGGATCCTGAGCGTCGCTGCCAGTGCTATCACGCTGGAAAATGGTGCGGAACAGCAGGGTGATATTCGCTTAGACAACGGTGCCAGCCTTACTTCACAGGGTTTGACGGAGGGGCTGCTAAGCGCCGATGCCAGCACGATCACACTGGAAAGCGGTGCGGTCCAGCAGGGGGATCTTCAGCTGGGCGGCGCCTCTGATCTGACCTCGCTGGGTGAGATCGAGGGCAGCCTGAGTGTGGATGCCAGTAGCGTCCTGCTGGAGCAGGGCAGCCAGCTGCTGGGCGATATAACCCTGGCGGGCAATGCGGCGCTGACCTCCCGGGGACAAACCCGGGGGATCCTGAGCGCCGATGCCAGCGCGATTGCGCTGGAAAGCGGTGCTTTACAGCAGGGAGAGGTCCGCCTGGACAAAGGTACCACGCTTACCTCTCAGGGTGGGATCGTGGGCAACCTGAGTATGGATGCCAGTAATGCTCTGCTTGAGCGGGGCAGCCAGCTGCAGGGCGATGTGACGCTGGCGGGTAACGCGGCGCTGACCTCCCGGGGACAGACCCGGGGGCTTCTGAGCGCCGATGCCAGCATCATTGCGCTGGAAAGCGGTGCGGTACAGCGGGGGGATCTCCAACTGAGCGGCGGCGCGCAGCTGACCTCGCAGGGTGAGATCGAAGGCCGCCTGCGCGCGGAGGGCAGTACCGTCCTGCTGGAGCAGGGCAGCCAGCTGCAGGGCGATGTGACGCTGGCGGGTAACGCGGCGCTGACCTCCCGGGGACAGACCCGGGGGCTGCTGAGCGCCGATGCCAGCATCATTACGCTGGAAAGCGGTGCGGTCCAGCGGGGGGATCTCCAGCTGAGCGGTGGCGCGCAGCTGACCTCGCAGGGTGAGATCGAAGGCCGCCTGCGCGCGGAGGGCAGTTCAGCCCTGCTCGCGCAGGGGAGCCTGCACCGGGGCGGCGATATCGGGTTAAGTGATGGCGCGACGCTAGCGTTGGCGGGGCGTAATCAGAGCGCTATCGGCGCCGAGGCGAGTCTGCTGGCGCTGGGGCGCAGCGCCGAGCAGCGAGGCGATGTTGCGCTTAGCCAGTCGCTCCTGGTCAGCGGGGGCCGCAGCCTGGGAACGCTCAGCCTGAGCGACAGCGGGGCCTACTTTGGGCAGGCGAGTCAGCACCGGGGCGATCTCTCCCTGCAGGGCGATGACGCCTGGTTGGCGGTGCTGCCGGGGGCGGCGCTGCGGGGCGATCTGACTGTCGACGGCGCGGGCCTGCTGCGCTTTGGCACCTCGCCGGCGCCGGAGATCGCCATTGCCGCCACGCCGCCCGCCGCCGGGCCGGCGGGCTACCGCGGCCGCATTGCGGCGCCGGAGGCCCGGGTTGAGATGCGCGATACCCTGTGGCGCATGAGCGGCACCTCCACGCTCGGCTCGCTGCGGGTCGAGGAGTCCCTGATCACCGCGACCGACGGCGCCTTTATGACCCTGAGCGTAGACCGTCTGCACGCCGACGGCGCTGCGCTGGTGCTGCGCGCCGACGCTGGGATCAGCGATCGGCTGGTGATCAACGAGCGCCTGAGCGGCGGTAACAATACCGTGTTGGTGAACTATCTGGAGCCGACGCTGCCGGAGGGGCAGCTGGATGTGAGCCTGATCAGCGCCCCGGTGGGCAGCGACCGGGAGACCTTTACCGCCCACCGGCAGCATATGGGCTTCAGCGAGGTGATGCCGGCGCTGATCACCCGGGAGGCGGACAGTCAGCTGGAGTGGGTGCTGAGCGGTTTTGATGTGACGCCGGATAGCGAGCGTGAAGAGGACGCCGCCAGCCTGCTCTCTCTGAACTACCGCAGCTTTATGGCCGAGGTGCAGTATCTGGATAAACGCCAGCTGGATCTGCGCAACGGTCCGGCGGGCACCGGCGCCTGGGCTAGGGTTCTGCACGGGGCGGGCAGCGCGGCGGAAAACTACCGCGACCGCTATCTGCACCTGCAGCTGGGGGCCGATCGCCGCTATGGACTGGGGGAGGAGAGTGACCTGCTTGCCGGCGTCACCTTCACCTTTACCGACGGCCGGGCCAGCGGCGACGCCTTTAGCAGTAGGAGTCGAGCGCTGGGGGCCGGGCTGTATGCCACCGCGCTGTTCCCCTCCGGACTATTTGTCGATCTGAACGGTAAATATGTCCACCACAGCACCGAGTACCAGGTCAACCTAGCGGGGCTGGGGGAGCGCAAGGCGAGCAACCACGCCTGGTACGCGCGCGCTGACGTGGGCTACCGCTACGAGCTGGGCGAGAGCGCCTTTGTCGAGCCGCACCTGGAGCTGGTGTACGGTACGTACTCATCCACCCGCTTCGACTGGCAGGATCAGGGGATGGCGGTGTCACTGGCTCAGCCGCGCTTTACGCCGCTGCTGGCGACGGCGGGCGTTGCGCTGGGCAAACGCGTCGATATCGGGGAGTGGCAGACCACGCTGCGCGCGGGGCTGGATTACCAGAGCGCGCTGAGGCCGGCGGGGGATACGCGGCTGCGTGACGCCAGCGGCGAGAGGACGATCCGCGGCGAGCGCGACGGCCGGCTGCGCTATAGCCTGGGGGCCGAGAGCCGGATAGGCGACGCACTGCAGCTGGGACTGGAGGTGGAGCGCAGCAGCCTGGGGGATTACAACCTGGACTACAGCGTGCAGGCAACCCTGCGCTATCGCTTCTAAAAGGAGGCGCCCGCGGGAGAGGCGGGCGCGAAGCCGGAGCGTGAATGTACTGAGGGGAGCGGCAGAACCGCCCGAACGCGCTCAGCCGTTCAGCAGGTGGCCCATTTTGGCGGCCTTGGTCGCCAGGTAGCGTTCATTCTGCGGGTTGCGGCCGACGATCAGCGGGACGCGCTCGACGATATTGATCCCCGCCTGGGTAAGAATATCGACTTTGTTCGGGTTGTTGGTCAGCAGCCGGACCTGGCTGACGCCCAGCAGTTTGAACATGTCAGCACACAGGGTAAAGTCGCGCTCGTCGGCGGCAAAACCCAGCTGATGATTGGCCTCGACGGTATCGGCGCCCTGATCCTGCAGGGCATAGGCGCGAATTTTATTCAGCAGGCCAATGTTACGCCCCTCTTGGCGGTGGTACAGCAGAATGCCGCGCCCCTCTTCGGCGATATGCTCCAGCGCGGCCTCGAGCTGAAAGCCACAGTCACAGCGCAGGCTGAACAGCGCATCGCCCGTCAGGCACTCGGAGTGAACACGCGCCAGCACCGGTTTCTCGCCGCTGATGTCTCCATAAACCAGAGCCAGATGATCGTGACCGGTGGCAATCTCTTCAAAGCCGACCATTAAAAAATCGCCCCATGGCGTCGGCAGCTTTGCCTCTGCCACTCGTTTAAGCTGCATGTTTGTCTCCACAACCGTATCATTTTTGTCATCGTGACAGCGTCACCTTTTGCGGCGCTCACTGTGGATGCTGATGACACAGTGATGCTATCGGAGTACGTGACGCCTTCCTAACTTTGTCCTAAAAGCCTGACGCTATTTTGCCACAAAACGGACGGCGATCCCGGCCTGGAAAGCACATTTATTGCCACCTAGTATTGCCACCTAGGTTGAAAAAAACGGAATAAAAATACTGCATAAATGGCAGAAGTATTATTGGATATAGAGATCTGCAGGAAAAGGTTAGCGGCTCAGGAGCGAACGAATGATGATGGTGGTCAAAAAGAGCGCGCCCGCGCTGCTGGTGCTGCTGCTGCTTCCCCTGGCGCTGTTGATGGGAGGCGGGCGCTGGTCCCCGGGCCCGCCGGGGGGCGACGGCCCATACTGGTTTGCCGTCACACAGAGCGTCAGCCAGCCGTGGGGAATACTCAGCGCCGCGCTGTTGGGTGGGGTGATGGTTCGCCTGTTGGCGCTGCGCGGGCGGGCCGCGCTGCGCCTGTTTCTGTTGCTGATGCTGTGCGTCGGCAGCGCGCAGAGCATCAATGCGGGGATCAAGCGCGCCATCCAGGCGCCGCGCCCCTATGTCCTTCATCTGACGGCGGCGGCGGGCGTGGCGCCCGCTGATTTTTACGCCCGCAGCGCGGCGGAGCGGCGCGAGTGGGTGCGGCGCCACGTCGCGTCGCAGCCGGGCTGGTTGGGCGACCACTGGGCGCGGGAGACGGGGTTTGCCTTTCCCTCTGGCCATGGGCTGTTTGTCGCAACCTGGGTAACGCTGGCCGCGATGGTGCTGCCTCGGCGACGCTACGCTGTGATGGTGCCGCTGTTGGCATGGGCGGCGGCGGTGATGTACAGCCGTTTTGCGCTGGGGATGCATTGGCCGCGCGATCTGCTGGCCGCCGCGCTGCTGGGCTGGCTATGGGCACTACCGTTCGGCTGGTATATTCGCCGCCGGGGGCTGGACGGGGAGGCGGATTGGGTAAAATGACGCCGCTTACCGCTGCGCAACTGTACCGCAGCACAGCGCGGATATAAGAATCCCGTGCCTTTCTGGCGGGCGGGGTTTCCATGCCCTATGAGTAAATGTTAATTTAGGGGTGGTTTCGATTTTTTAAGCATTATTCATTTGCTTAACCTGAACAACAGGAAGAAATGTGAAATATTTGCTGATTTTTCTGATCGTCCTGGCCATTTTTGTACTGTCTGTCACCCTTGGGGCGCAAAATGATCAGGTAGTGGCCTTCAACTATCTGTTGGCTAAGGGCGAGTATCGCCTGTCGACGCTGCTGGCGACGCTGTTTGCCGCCGGTTTTATCCTTGGCTGGGTGATCTGCGGCCTGTTCTATCTGCGCGTACGCCTGGGACTGGCGCGGGCGCAGCGTAAAATTCGCCGCCTGGAGCAGCAGCTGGCGCCGGCGGCGCCGCAGGGCAGCGGCGCCATGGCCTCGGCTGCGAAGGAATAACCGCTATGCTTGAGCTGCTGTTTCTGCTTCTCCCGGTAGCGGCTGCCTACGGCTGGTATATGGGGCGCAGGAGCGCACAGCAGGATAAACAGCAGGAGGCTAACCGCCTGTCGCGCGAGTATGTGACCGGGGTAAACTTCCTGCTGTCTAACCAGCAGGATAAAGCGGTTGAGCTGTTTTTGGACATGCTCAAGGAGGATAGCAACACCGTTGAGGCCCACCTGACGCTCGGCAACCTGTTCCGTTCCCGCGGCGAGGTCGATCGCGCCATCCGCATTCACCAATCTCTGATGGAAAGCGCCTCGCTCTCCTTTGAGCAGCGCCTGCTGGCCGTACAGCAGCTGGGGCGCGACTACATGGCGGCGGGGCTGTATGACCGGGCTGAGGAGATGTTCAGCCAGCTGGTGGATGAGGCGGACTTCAGGGTGTCCGCCCTGCAGCAGCTGCTGTTGATCCATCAGGCGACCAGCGACTGGCATAAGGCCATCGACGCGGCCGAAAAGCTGGTGCGGCTGGGTAAAGATCAGCAGCGTAGCGAAATCGCACACTTCTACTGTGAGCTGGCGTTACAGGCGATGGGCAGCGACGATCTCGATAGGGCACAGAGCCTGCTGAAGAAAGCCGCGGCGGCGGACAAGGGCTGTGCCCGCGTCTCGATAATGCGCGGACGGGTGTTTCAGGCGCTGGGCGAACCGGCCAAGGCGGTTGCCGCCTTTTCCCAGGTGCTGGAGCAGGATAAGGCATTTGTCAGCGAAGTGCTGCCGCTGATGGAGACGTGCTACCAGGCGCTGGAGCAGCCTGAGCCTTGGCATGACTTTTTGCGCCGCTGCGTCGATGAGGACGCCGGTGCTAGCGCAGAGCTGATGCTGGGACAGGTTATCGAGGCGCAGGAGGGGCTGGAGGCGGCGCAGGTGTATGTCAGCCGTCAGCTGCAGCGCCACCCGACGATGCGCGTATTCCACCGTCTGATCGACTACCATCTGGCCGAGGCGGAGGACGGGCGCGCCCGCGAAAGCCTGCAGCTGCTGCGTGATATGGTTGGCGAGCAGATCCGTACCAAACCGCGCTATCGCTGTCTCAAGTGCGGGTTTACGCCGCACAGCCTGTACTGGCACTGCCCCTCCTGTCGGGCTTGGGCGACCATCAAACCGATCCGCGGCCTGGACGGCCAATAGACACGATTTTACTGCGCGCCGCACGTACGCCCTAGGCAGAACGGGGCGTGCTGTGTACAATGCCGCTCCTGAAAAAGGTATTTCTCCGCTAACGCCAGATTCAGGAACCCACCATGTCACTATCTATTCCGATGCGCGCCCATAGCCACTCTCCGATCGTTGTCGCCCTCGATTATGCCGATCGCAACGCCGCCCTTGCGCTGGTGGATGCGCTCGATCCGCGCGACTGTCGCCTGAAGGTCGGCAAGGAAATGTTCACTCTGTTCGGTCCCGAGTGGGTACGTACCCTGCAGCAGCGCGGATTCGATGTTTTTCTGGATCTTAAGTTTCACGATATCCCCAATACCGTCGCTCGCGCCGTGGCGGCGGCGGCGGATCTGGGGGTGTGGATGGTCAACGTGCACGCCAGCGGCAGCGCACGCATGATGAGTGCGGCCCGGGAGGCGCTGCTGCCCTACGGCAAGGAGGCGCCGCTGCTGATCGCCGTGACGGTGTTGACCAGCATGGAGCAGGCTGATCTGCAGGCGCTCGGGATCGACTTGGCGCCGGCTGACTACGCCGAGCGCCTGGCGCGCCTGACGCAGCAGTGCGGGCTGGATGGCGTGGTCTGTTCGGCCCAGGAGGCGGTACGCATCAAAGCCGCCTGTGGATCCGAATTTAAGCTGGTGACGCCGGGGATCCGGCCCGCGGGCAGTGAGGCTGGCGATCAGCGTCGGATTATGACGCCGCAGCAGGCCGTCGCCGCCGGGGTCGACTATATGGTGATCGGGCGTCCGATCACCCAGGCGGCGCAGCCGGCCGAGGCGCTGCGTGCCATTCTGGCGACGCTGGCCTAAATCGAGACGGGAGCGGGTAAAAATGCAAGAGAGTAACAGTCGCCTGGTGTATACCACCGACGCGGGGCGCATCCATGAAACGGCGGCGCCGGCGCCGCGTCCAAAGGGCGATGGCACGGTGCGTATTCAGCGTCAGACCAGCGGACGGAAAGGCAAAGGGGTATGCGTGATCACCGGTCTGGATCTGGACGATGCGGCGACGCTGGCGCTGGCGGCCGAGCTGAAGAAGCGCTGCGGCTGCGGCGGCAGCGCGCGCGACGGCGTCATCGAGATCCAGGGGGATAAGCGCGATTTGATTAAGCAGCTGCTGGAGGCGAAAGGGATGCGGGTCAAGCTCTCCGGGGGGTGAACGTGCTCCGATCCTGACAAGAAAAGCCGGCGCAAGCCGGCTTTTTTATCGGCGAACGGGGGAGTTACTTGCCAACCTGATGGCCGATAAGACCGCCGATGGCGGCGCCGCCCACGGTGCCGAGCGCGCTGCCGTCGGTCAGGATTGCGCCGCCCAGGGCACCGGCACCGGCGCCGATGGCGGTATTGCGATCGCGTTTAGACATGTTGGAACAGGCGCTGAGAGAGGCGACAAGCGTCAGCGCGAGGGCGACCGTAGCGACGCGTTTCAGGGTACGATTCATATTGGGCTCCTTACTGCGTTCCGACACGTTTTGAGTATAGTCCATGCGCTGGCGGAACAGGGGATGACGGTGAGAGCAGTATAGGCGCGGGAAAAAGGGCGAACAGGTAAATAGTCCGATTTGCAGCGCCGCCCTGCGCCGGACGGCGCAGCGGCGCCCGCCGTCCGTGGGAGATCAGCCGTGCGGCTGGCGGCGTCGACGCAGCAGCAGCATCAGGGTACCCAGCAGTCCGCTGACCAGCAGAACCACAGGCAGGATGAGCAGGATGGACATCACCTGATCCTGGTGCTGTTTAACGAAGGGGATGTTGCTGATGGCCAGCCCCAGCCCCATGACCACGCCGACCCACAGCAGGGCGCTGATCCAGTTGAAGAGCTGAAAGCGGGCGTTATGCAGCCCGGACAGCCCGGCCAGCACCGGCAGAATGGTGCGGACAAAGGCCAAAAAGCGCCCGATCAGCAGCGCCATCAGGCCGTGGCGGTGAAACAGATTATAGGCGCGCTGGTGGTACTGGGGCGGTAGCCGCAGCAGCCAGCCCTGAACCAGGCGGGTATCGCCCAGCCAGCGTCCCTGCAGGTAGCTGAGCCAGCAGCCCAGGCTGGAGGCCACGACCAGCAGGCACAGGGTGGGGAAAAAGGGCAGTACGGAGCGGGCGATCAGGGCCCCAGAGAGCAGCAGCAGGCTGTCGCCGGGCAGGAAGGCGGCGGGCAACAGACCATTTTCCAGCACCAGCGTGGTGAACAGAATGGCATAAATGACCCAGACGATATGCGGATCGCTCAGCACGGCGAAATCTTGTGCCCACAGTGCATGCAGGATCTCTTTAATGACTTCCATTACTTTACCTTAATTAACTGCGGACAGGCTCCTGGGGAAAAATCGGATCGGATGCCCCTGACCCAGAGAGCGCAACAGACGCTGCGTCAGCCAGATAGCCAGCGTAATTACCTGCCAAATATAGCACAAGACCGCCGAAAAACGGACGCGCTGCGATGTTACCACAAATAAAATCATACAATTGTAAATCAATCTGAAATAGCGTGCAGTAATGTGACAGCGTCGGTAACGGGCTGAAAAACGGAGAGGATACCGGATTGACAGCAGACGTTTCCGTAAGCCGCTTTGACTCTAGTCGTGCGGGCGTGGCGGCGCTTGTGAGGGAAACAGACTGATACAGAATGGTTGCCGCCACAACAGATTGACGCTTTCATTGTATCATTGACGGATTAGGATAGTAGCAGGCCGTTTTTAGGGGAAAGCATAATGAGTAAAGCCGTTCTATGGCTGGGTGTCAGCCTGATGGCACTGTTCGTCGGCAGCGCGGCCGCGGAGCCCGATACCTCCGTGGCGATCGATGCGCCGCAGCCCGTCATCGCCGCCCACGCCGCCGCGCCCACGCCGCCGTCCGGCGCGGCGCAGGCGCAGATTAAGGTTCCCGCCGCCAGCCTGCGCTATGCACAGGCGCTGCAGCTGGCGTTTTATCATGAGGTCTACCGGCGCTGCAATCAGCAAAACAGCCTGTCACCGCTGTATAGCGCCACGGTAGACGCGCTGCGCACGGTGACCTCGCTGGGGGAGAAGAATCGCCTGACGGATCTGCTGTATAACGAGATGGCGGGCAACGCGCTGGGAATGGCGATGGCCAGCGATCCGGATCGCCAGCGCTGCGCCGTGGCCGGCGATATTTATCAGCAGCTGCTGAACAGCGCCGCGCCCGGCGCTCTGCAGCAGGATTTCCGCCTGCAGCTGCCGGCCGATGAGCCGCCCCACGCCTAGCGCTGCGTTTAGGCCAGCCCCAGCTCTTTGGCGGCGTTGGCGATGATCGCCAGCGCCCGCCGGATCTTCACTTCAGACAGGGCGCTAAACCCAAACAGCATCAGCGGCGCGCCGTTGTGCTCCATATAGGCGCATTCCGAACCGTTGCACATGCTCTGCAGCGTATCGAAGCGCACGCCGTCGCGTAGGCAGCGTTCGCGCAGCTGATTAACCCGCTGCGCCGGGAGATCGGTCTTCAGGGTCAGGTGCAGTCCCGATGAGGTGCCCAGCAGGCGCGCGCGCGGGAATAGGGCGCTAAGCCCTTCGCGCAGCAGCTTCTGCCGCGCGGCATACTCCAGCTCCAGCTTGCGCAGGTGGCGGTGGTAGCCCTGATCCTGCATAAAATCGGCCAGAAACTGTTGATACAGCCAGCTGGCGCCGTGGTTCCACAGCGCCTTCAGATTCAGGATCGGCTCCACCAGCCGATCCGGGCAGACCATAAAGCCGAGCCGCATGCCCGGCCCCAGGGTTTTGGAGAAGCTGCTCAGATAGATCACATTGTTGGCATCCTCCAGCGACTTTAGCGCCGGCAGCGGCTGCGTCCCATAGAGGAAGGTGGTGTCGTAGTCATCTTCGATCACGTAGGCGTTGGAGCGGCGCGACCAGTCGAGCAGGGCCAGGCGGCGCGTCAGCGGCAGGGTGCTGCCCACCGGATATTGGTGCGACGGGGTCACATAGGCCAGCGCGCACTGCTGCTCAGGCAGCAGATCGGTACGCAGCCCGCCGTCATCGACCGGTATGGCGTGAATATGGGGGGCGAAGCTGTTGAACAGGTTCCAGGCGCCGGAGTAGCACGGCGATTCGACGGCGATGTGCTCCTGCGGCGTCAGCAGGGTGCGGGCCAGCAGCGCCAGCCCCTCCTGCACGCCGTTGGTGACGATGATGTGCTGCGGATCGGTGTGGATACCGCGGGCGCTCGCCAGGTATTTCACCAGCTCCTGACGCAGCGACAGCAGTCCGGCCGGAGGATGATAGCGGGTCATCAGTAGGTGCTTGCTGCGCGATGCCTTGTTGTTCCAGCTGCGCCAGCGCTGCCAGGGAAAGGCCGACTCATCGGGATTGCCCAGGCTGAAGAACAGCGGGCTGTTGACATCGACGTAGGTTTCCGGCGCCTGGGTACACAGCACGCTGGGCGGATGATCCAGCTCCTGCTGCGCCGCAGGGGTCTCCGGCAGATCAATGTGGCTGGCCAGCACGACGTTATAGCCGACGCCGGGGCGGCTGGCGATGAACCCCTCCTGCAGCAGCTTCTCATAGACGGCGGTAATGGTATTGCGTGAGACCTGCAGCTTGCTGCCCAGCTCGCGGATCGAGGGCAGGCGTTCGCCGCACTGCAGCGAGCCATCGTGCAGTGCGGTATGAAACTGTTGGTAGATTTGCTTTTGCAGCGAAAGTGGGCTGTTACGGTCCAAAGTAAACGACAGCATGCCTGTTCCAAACGGGATCAATGACCTAATGGCTCCACTATTATCACAGTGGATGACGATGTGCACGCGGCATGCGCGGCTGTCCACATAAATCGTACGGCGCTGTCAGCGGCGCTCACCCATCCCAGCGGCTTAGGCACACCACAGATAGTAGAGATCAAAGGCCAACAGCAGCAGTGAGATGGCCAGATAGAACAGCAGGTGGTGACGGACGTTATCGATGAAGCGGTGAATCAGGCGATTGAACATGGGTTTTCACGGCGCAGGAGACGGAGCCTGAGTATAGGTAAAATGGCGCGCCCCCTCAACCCGGGGCGCAGACCCCTGCATTAGGCCGCCCGGGCGGACGCGGCGTCAGTAAATATGGCGGATCAGGTTATACAGATAGCACAGTTCGATGCGGTTCCTTACCCGCATCTTTTCGACCAGACGGCGCTTATAGGCATAGACGGTGCGCGGGCTGAGGCGCAGGCGCTGTGCGATACGGTGGTTGGGCGTCTGCTGCATCCAGTCGTGCATCACCATAATTTCACGCGGAGTCAGCAGCGGCCAGGCGCCGTAGCGCTGCGTCAGCAGAGGCACCGGCGACGTCTGGCGCGGGACGTGGCTGCAAAGCAGGCGTAGCAGGGCTGGCGTCATTTTTTTATTGATGAGATAAATCTCGCGCTGGAGATAGAGCGGCAGCTGAGTATAGGGGTAGTGAGCCTGGGTATAAATAAAGCAGGTCGCCCGCTGCGGATAGCGGAAAAATGTCTGCAGTGGTAGATCGCGGGGAGCGTGCTTACAATACGGCGTCAGGTTGGCCAGAATAATATCTGGGTTTTTCTCCACTCCGCCGTCGATGAGTGCATCTAAGGTTGAAATATAATTAACATTTATATTTTTTTCATTTTTAATAAAAAGATTGATTCCCAGCCGGGTATAGCGGCAGGGTTCAAGAACCAGTAGTTCCATCGGTTATCCTTAACGCTGGCATCGCCCGAGTTTGTCGTTATCGCCGCTGCGTCGGGCGCAGGCGGGAATAAGCGTGGCGGCGCGGAGAGAAAACGGCGGATAATACACAGGAGCACAGCCTAGGGTTTTATTGCCGGCGCTGTCAATGAAAAATATATTATTACCTCTGATAATACATTATTTTTATCTTTAAAAAATAAAATATATAAATCGATAATTTATTATCGACGCCATTTCCGTTTTTATCGAAAATAATCCGGATAGTGTCGCTATCCCGACCTTTAGGCTGCTTATCCCGCGCACGGCGCAAAACGGCTCAGGCGAAAAGGGGTTAAATCATAGCCGGGCTCGGCACCCGTCGCCATGCGAACCACCAGCTCTCCCAGCGCGGTGGCAAACTTAAAGCCGTTGGCGCCCAGTCCGCTGACGATGCTGATGGCCGGGGCAGAGGGCAGAGTATCGATGATAAAGTGGCCATCGGGCGTCATGGCCACGCTGGCAATATCACCGTAGAGGCAGTCGCCGGTCTGGGGTAGAAAGGCGCGCAGGTAGTCGTGGATTTCTATATCTTCGCTGACGTCCCGCGCGCTGGGGCAACGGGCGCTTGGCGAGAGGCTGACGAGGCCGCCGTCGTAGCGCCCGGCCTTTAGGGCGCCGTCGACGGCGGGAAAACTGTAGAAGCGGGCACCCTGGGGCATCATCGCATGCAGGGCCGGGAAATGGCGCCGCTCGCTGAAGCGTGCGTCGGCCTGATACCAGGCAAAGGGTTTACACCGGGTTTGCAGCGGCAGCGTGGGCAACAGCGCGCGTACCCAGGCGCCGGCGCAGAGGGCGACGCGGCGCGCCCGCCATTCGCCGCGCGGGCCGAGCAGACGCACGCCATCGCGTTCGGCCTGCACGGCGTGCAGCGGGCAGTCAAAATAGGGGTGAGCGCCCAGTTCAGCGGCCTTTTCAAGCAGCGTGGCGATAGCCAGATGGCACTTCAGATAACCGGCGTCGGGCTCCAGCAGGGCGGCGTAGTTCTCCGGCGCGTTAATCGTCGGCCAGCGTTCACGCAGCGCGGCGCGATCCAGAGGGCGGATGGCGATCCCGTGGGCGTGGGCGCTGGCGTGGATCTCGCGGAGAAAGGCGGTATCCCGCGGCGCCAGGTTGAGCACGCCGCAGCGGTGAAACAGAGGCAGGGCGCTGATCTCCTCCAGCGCCTGCCACAGCAGCTGGGCGCGCAGGGCCAGCGGCGTATAGATCTCACCACCGGCGTCGGCGTGGCGGATAATCCGGGTGTCGCCGTGGTGACCGCCCAGGCGGTGCGGCGGGCTGTGGCTGTCAAACAGCGCGACGCGCAGACCGGCCAGCGCCGCGTAGTAACCCGCTGCCGCGCCGACGGAGCCACTGCCAACGATAGCCAGATCATAATCCATATCCGCCTCCGGGAGATGGGGCCAGGCCCCGTGGCCCGCGCATCGCCGCGGGATAGGGATAAGTATATATCGGGATAGCGGGCGCTGCATGGCGCCCCGCTATCCCGCGCGGCGGATGGGGAAAGAGAAACACCGCCGCGGCGGTGTGGGTGTGGAGCGCCGGCCAGCGCCGTAGGCGATGGGGCGGGCGCGGACGGGGGCTCGGTGCTAATCCCTTCGCCCCTAGTGTCTGATGTAGTCACTCTGCAGGCAGTCGCCGGACTCGATTTTGGCAATGCCGGCTTCCAGTATGGTGATCAGTTGCCGGGCAACGTCGGTGGTTAACCACAGGGTACGGTCAACCCGGGCATCTTCCGGTGGCTGATTCTGTGATGAAAGATAGTGAAGGCGGATCATGAGAGCGTCGTAGCTGTCTACGGTACTGATATCCCAACCGATAACGGGATGCGTCTGGATAACTTCATCCTTGCCGTTCATAAGACCCCCTTAAGCGTAGTGACTGACATGAGTTACTCACCAGGATCAATAAACGCATACCATGCGCTTTTTCAGTATATGCATCTCTGGCCCGCTCGGCCTATTTTTTCTGCACGCTGGGCGGCGTCGCTACTCGGGGTAGTCGGGAGAGAACCAGTCGTCGGCGCTTTCCCAGGTCTCCTGCAGGATGGTTTCGACGATCTCCCGATCGCTCTTGATGCCGCCCAGTACGCTCAGTCCGTTGGCGCCGGCCTGGCGCACCTGTACGGCGCAGTCGGGGTAGCGGCGCTGGATGCGGCGGGAAAACTCCTGGTGAAAGGCGTCAAGCGCACCCGGAGGCAGAGGGTTGCGCTTGTCCAACGTCAGTTCGATGCGCATGGGTAGCTCCCTATGAGTAATTTACTGTAAATATATACAGCTATTGCCCCAGGGTTGCAAGGGGCGTCGGGGATTTTTCTGCGCGGCAGGTTCAGCGGATACCGTTTTCAGAGACTTTATCGACCGCGATGCCTAGCACCTCCAGTGAGCCACGCTGCGCGTCGCTTAGGCGGTAGTCGGTGATCACCCGGCTGATGGCACCGAGGGGTTGCAGCGGGTTGGGGTGGATCTGGCCGAACTTTGACGCGTCGGTCAGGATGATGTTCTCAATGCCCTTGGCCAGCACGGCGTTGACCACGTCGGCGCGCATCATGTCGCGCCCGGTAAAGCCGGCCTCGGGATGAAAGCCGTCGATGCCGATGAAGGCCTTACTGAAGTAGACTTGCTGGATGCACTGCCGGGTCAGTGGGCCGACCACGGTTTCACTGCGCTTCTGATGCAGACCGCCCATCAGGATCACATCGCAGTCGGTCTCCTTCAGCAGATGGGCGATATAGGTGCTGACGGTGACCAGCGTGACCTGTTTGCGCTCGGCTAGGTAGCGCGCCAGCAGGGCGTTGGTGCTGCCGCTTTCGATGAAGATGGTCTCCCCGTCGCTGACCAGGGACGCCGCATAGGCGGCCAGCTGCTGCTTCAGGGTGAAGTTAATCATCATGCGGGCATCGACGTCCTCGCTCTCCAGGGCGACGGCAAAGCCGTGCACCCGCCGGAGGTAGCTGCGTTTTTCCAGCTGCGTCAGATCCTGACGGATGGTGACCTCGGAAACCTGGCAGGTGCGGGCCAGGTCGGCGACGCTGATGCGACGCTGGTCGTTGACCAATTGCAGAATGCGTTGTTGTCTGGCGTTCATAGTGTCCTGTGCGGGCAGACGGCGGATGCCGGTGTGTTTCCGTGCCGTCGTTTTTCGCCATGATAACACCGCTGCCCGGCGGGATGAATACGCCGCGGGGCGTTCGCGCCACAGAGGCGCGCGCTGGCGAGGGGCCGTGGAGTGTAAGGCGTCTGTTGCGCTTATGCTGCCCAAGGTCAAAAAATCGGCGCTAGCGCACAAAAAATAGGCGAACAATCTCCACTTTATTTGATTTGAATCAATTTTGGTATGACCAAATTACCCTTTGTGATATCGTGGCCACCGTGAACGAACGACAGTAACCTTCGTCAGCCAAGCCGCCACTCTGGGTCATGCGGAAGTCATCTTTGGTTAACGAATGGTTTGCATTTTTTACCAAGGGAGAAAGCTTTGAGCGCAGCAAAGAAAAAAATCGTGATTGTTGGCGGTGGTGCCGGCGGACTCGAACTGGCAACCAGCCTGGGGCATTCGCTGGGGCGCAAGGGGAAGGCGGAGATCGTGCTTATCGATCGCAACCACAGCCACCTGTGGAAGCCGCTGCTGCATGAAGTGGCGACGGGATCGCTGGACGACGGCGTCGATGCGCTGAGCTATCTGGCCCATGCGCGTAACCACCACTTCACCTTTCAACTGGGCAGCATGACGGCGCTCGACCGTCAGTCCCGCCGGGTCACGCTGGCGGAGATCCGCGATGAGCAGGATACGCTGCTGGTCGCCGAGCGTCAGCTGGACTACGACATTCTGGTGATGGCCCTGGGCAGCACCTCAAACGATTTCGGCACGCCGGGCGTGAGTCAGAACTGCATCTTCCTGGACAGCCCGCAGCAGGCACACCGTTTCCATAACGAAATGCTTAACCTGTTCCTGAAGTACTCGGCGGCGGGAAAAACGGACGAGCAGGTGAATATCGCCATCGTCGGCGGCGGGGCCACCGGCGTCGAACTGTCCGCAGAGCTGCACAACGCGGTGAAGCAGCTGCAGAGCTACGGCTATGAGAATCTGAGCAGCGCCGCGCTGAACGTGACGCTGGTGGAGGCGGGCGAGCGCATTTTGCCGGCGTTGCCGCCGCGTATCTCCGGCGCGGCCCACCAGGAGCTGACCAATCTGGGGGTACGAGTCCTGACCAACACCATGGTGACCCGCGCCGAGGCCAACGGCCTGCAGACCAAAGAGGGCGAGTTTATCCCGGCCGATCTGATGGTGTGGGCGGCAGGGATCAAGGCGCCTGACTTCCTGCGCGATATCGGCGGCCTGGAGACCAACCGAATCAACCAGTTGGTGGTGAAGCCGACGCTGCAGACCACCCTGGATAGCCATATCTTCACCATCGGCGACTGCGCCGCCTGCGCGCAGCCGGACGGGCGCAATGTGCCGCCGCGCGGTCAGGCGGCCCACCAGATGGCGATGCTGTGCGCTGCCAATATTCGGGCGCTGCTGAAGGCGGCGCCGCTGAAGGATTATCTCTATCACGATCGCGGGTCGCTGGTCTCCCTGTCGGAGTTCAGCACCGTAGGCAGCCTGATGGGGAATCTGACGCGGGGCTCCATGATGATCGAAGGGCGCATCGCGCGCATCATGTATGTCTCGCTGTACCGCATGCACCAGATTGCGCTGCACGGGTATATGAAGACCGGTCTGATGATGCTGGTCGATAGCATCAACCGGGTGATCCGTCCGCATCTGAAGCTGCACTGATCGCCTGGCGTGACGACGGGTGCCGCCGCGGGGCCCGTCGCTTTTCCTCCTCTTGACCCTGCCCGGCGCGGCGCGCACACTGGACAGCCCATGAATATCGCAGTGGTTGTCCAGAATGCCTCGTCTATCCGCCGTCCGTTTTTCCCTGACGCCGCAGGAGCTGATCCTGATCTTCATCACCATGCTGTGGGGTGGCACCTTTCTGATCGTGCACCGCGCCATGACGGTGAGCGGTCCATTTTTCTTTGTCGGCCTACGCTTTGCCGCCGCCACGCTGGTGCTGGGGCTGATCTCCTGGCGCCATCTGCGCGGCTTTACCTGCCGGGAGCTGCTGTGGGGGATCTGCATCGGGGCGGCGATCGCCGCCGGCTACGGCCTGCAAACCTATGGGCTGCAGACCATCAGCAGTAGTAAGTCCGCCTTTATGACCGCGCTGTATGTGCCGCTGGTGCCGCTGCTGCAGTGGCTGTTTCTGGGGCGCCGACCGCGCCTGATGGCGTGGCTGGGCATCGGACTGGCGTTTGTGGGGCTGCTGCTGCTGGCCGGGCCGCAGGATGGCGCGCTGACGCCGGGGGCCGGAGAGACGGCGACGCTGCTCAGCACCTTGGCCATTGCGGCGGAGATCATCCTGATCAGCGGCTGCGCCGGACGGGTGGACGTGCGGCGGGTCACGGTGATCCAGCTGGCGACGGCCTCGCTGCTCGGCTTTACGCTGATGGTGCCAAACGGCGAATCGGTGCCGCCCTGTTCAAGCTACCTGCTGCTCAGCGCGCTGGGATTGGGGGTGGCCAGCGGGATCATTCAGGTGACCATGAACTGGGCGCAGCGCAGCGTTTCGCCGACCCGGGCCACGGTGATCTACGCCGGTGAGCCGGTGTGGGCCGGTGTGGTGGGGCGTATCGCCGGCGAGCGTCTGCCTGGGGTGGCGCTGCTGGGTGCGGCGCTGATCGTGGCGGGGGTGCTGATCAGCGAGCTGAAGCTGCGTCGCCGCGGCCGCCATCGCCCGGCATCAGAATTGTCCTGAATCTGCTCCATGCCGCCGCCGCGCGGTGATTTTCTCCCTTATTCCGATTGTTGCCCGGGCGCAGGCTGCGCACACTGGCGGCGATTATTGCGAAATCACCGGTCGCGTCCGTGCCCACTTCCGCGCACGGCGGGCCATTAAGGGAGAAGATCGGGATGAATAAATCCATGCTGGCCGGTATCGGTATTGGGGTGGCGGCGGCGCTGAGCGTGGCCGCTGTGGCCGGGCTGAAGGTGTTCGATGCGCCGCCGCAGTATGCGCAGGTGCTGTCGGCGGTGCCGATCCATGACACCATCAAGACGCCGCGCAGGGTGTGCCGCGACGTGGCGGTGACCCACCGCAGGGCGGTGCAGGACGAAAACCGCCTGGCGGGCTCGCTGCTGGGCGCCGTGGCCGGCGGGGTGCTGGGCCATCAGGTCGGCGGCGGCCGGGGGCGCGATGTGGCGACCGTGCTGGGCGCGCTGGGCGGCGGCTATGCCGGGAATCAGATCCAGGGGACGATGCAGCAGAATGACACCTATACCACCCGTGAGCAGCGCTGCACCACGGAGTATGATAAATCCCGTCGCCTGCTGGGCTACGATGTGACCTACCGCATCGGCGATCGGCGCGGCCGGGTGCGTATGGAGAGCGATCCTGGCCAGCAGATCCCGTTGGACGGCAACGGCCAGCTGATCATCGGGCAGGGCGATCGCCGGGCCTGAGGGAAAGAGACGCGACGCGGCCAGAGGCCGGCGCCGCTCTCCTGGGCGGGCGCGCCGCCGCTAGATCCGATGTTCGGCGAAGTCGGCCAGCAGACGCTCGACGAAGGCGAGGCGCGCCTGACGTTCGCTGAGATCGCAGATGAACTTCAGCTTGCTGGGGCCGTCCAGCCGGAAGACCCCCGGCTGCTGCTGCAGTAGGCCGATCAGATACAGCGGATCAACGTGGTTCTTTTCGCTGAACTCGATGAATCCCCCCTTATCGTGCCCCTCGATCCGACGGATCCCCAGCGCCGCGGCCTGCTGGCGCAGCGCGGCGCACTGCAGCAGGTTACGCGCCGCATCGGGCAGCGTCCCGAAGCGATCGATCAGCTCCGCGCGCAGGTCGGCGAGGGTATCCCCGTCGCCGGCGCTGGCGATACGCTTGTAGAAGGAGAGACGGGTGCCGACGTCGGGGATCATCTCCTCCGGCAGCAGGGTAGGCATACGTAGCTCCACCTCGGTCTGCTGGCTGGTGAGATCCTCCAGCGAGGGTTCGCGCCCCTCTTTCAGCGCCGTGACGGCGCTTTCCAGCAGCTCCATGTACAGCGAGAAGCCGACGCTGGCCATCTGACCGCTCTGATCGTCGCCCAGTAGCTCGCCGGCGCCGCGGATCTCCAGATCGTGCGTCGCCAGGGCAAAGCCGGCGCCGAGATCCTCCAGCGAGGCAATCGCCTCCAGCCGCTTCTGCGCATCGACGGTCATCGCCTTGGGCGGCGGGGTGAGCAGGTAGGCATAGGCCTGATGGTAGGAGCGTCCGACGCGCCCGCGCAGCTGGTGCAGCTGCGCCAGGCCAAAGTGGTCTGCCCGCTCAATGATGATGGTATTGGCGCTGGGAATATCGATCCCGGTTTCGATAATGGTGGTGCAGACCAATACGTTAAAGCGCTGGTGGTGGAAGTCGTTCATCACCCGCTCCAGCTCGCGCTCGCGCATCTGGCCGTGGCCGATAGCGATGCGCGCTTCCGGCACCAGGGTCGCCAGGCGATCGGCGGCTTTCTGGATGGTGTCGACGTCGTTGTACAGGTAGTACACCTGACCGCCGCGCAGGGTTTCACGCAGAATGGCCTCGCGCACCACCAGGCTGTCATATTCGCGGACGAAGGTCTTTACCGCCATGCGCCGCGCCGGAGGGGTGGCGATGATGGAGAGATCGCGCATGCCGCTCATCGCCATGTTCAGGGTACGCGGGATCGGCGTCGCCGTGAGCGTCAGAATATCCACATCGGCGCGCATCGCCTTGATGCGCTCCTTCTGACGCACGCCGAAGCGGTGCTCTTCGTCGACGATCAGCAGCCCCAGATCGCGCCATTGTACGTCGCCCTGCAGTAGCTTGTGGGTGCCGATCAGAATATCGACCTTGCCATCGGCGGTGTCCGCCAGCACCTGCGCCTGCTCTTTGGCGCTGCGGAAACGGGAGATCAGCTCAATGCGCACCGGCCAGTTGGCGAAGCGGTCGCGGAAGTTATCGTAGTGCTGCTGGGCCAGCAGG
Source organism: Edwardsiella sp. EA181011 (assembly GCF_000800725.1). Classification (NCBI taxonomy): domain Bacteria; kingdom Pseudomonadati; phylum Pseudomonadota; class Gammaproteobacteria; order Enterobacterales; family Hafniaceae; genus Edwardsiella; species Edwardsiella sp. EA181011. The sequence goes on from NZ_CP011364.1 coordinate 2,233,110, forward strand.
GTGGTCGGCACCAGCACCGCCACCTGCTTGCCGCTGTGCACTGCCAGGAAGGCGGCGCGCATAGCCACTTCGGTTTTCCCGAAGCCGACGTCGCCGCACACCAGGCGATCCATGGCCAGCGGCTGGCACATGTCGCTGAGCACCGCGTTGATGGCGATCTCCTGATCCGCGGTGGTTTCAAACGGGAAGCCCTGACAGAACAGCTGGTAGGCCTCGCGGTCGTGGCGGAAGGCGAACCCCGCCTTGGCGGCGCGCATCGCATAGATATCCAGCAGTTCGGCCGCCACGTCGCGCACTTTTTCCGCGGCCTTCTGCCGGGCGCGGCTCCAGGCGTCGCCGCCCAGGCGGTGCAGCGGCGCGCTGTCATCGGCGCCGCCGGCGTAGCGGCTGAGCAGGTGCAGCGAGGAGACCGGCACGTACAGCTTGGCGTCGCCGGCGTAGCTGAGGATCAGGTACTCGCCCTTGATCCCGCCCGCCTCCAGGGTGGTCATCCCGCCGTAGCGGCCCACGCCGTGCTCCAGGTGTACGACCGGCTGTCCAGGCGTCAGCTCTGCCAGGTTGCGGATCAGCGTGTCGGTGTTGATGGTGCGGCGGCTATCCTGGCGACGGCGGCTGACGCGTTCGCCGAGCAGATCGCTTTCGCAGATTAGCGCCAGCGCCAGCGGGGCGTTGATAAAGCCGTGCTCACTGGCGCCGACCATGATGTAGCGGCCGCCGGGCTCGGCCTCCTCAAGCCGGGCGATCAGCCGCGGCGCCACCTGAATGCGCGCCAGCAGCTCCAGCAGAGTTTCGCGACGGCCTTCGCTTTCCGCGCTGAACACCACGCTACCGCTAAACTCCGCCAGGAAGCGCTGCAGGTTAGCCAGGGGCTTCTTGCTCTGCGCCTCTACCGCCAGGGTCGGCAGCGGCTGGTAGTGCAGGTTGGTGTGTCCGGCATGGTCGTCGAGCGCGTCGCGGGTCAGCTGAATGCGCGGCCACTGCTTGAGGGCGGCAAACAGTTCATCCACGCGCATCCACAGGCTTTCCGGCGGCAGCAGCGGGCGCATCGGATCGATGCCGCGGCTGGCCCGGCGTTGCTCAATGTCCTGCCAGAAGCGCTCGGCGGCCTGGTGCAGATCGCCCAGCCCCAGCAGCAGCGTCCCCGCCGGCAGGTAGCTGAACAGCGTCGGCAGCGGCTGGTTAAAGAACAGCGGCTGCCAGTATTCGATCCCGGCGGGCCAGATCCTTTTACTGACCTGCTGGTAGATGTGCTCGGCGTCGCGGCGCACCTCAAAGTGCTCGCGCCACTGGCTGCGGAACAGCTCGATGGCCGTCTGATCGGTGGGAAACTCGTGGGCCGGCAGCAGATCGATGCGCTCAACCTCGTTCAGGGTGCGCTGGCTGTCGACGTCGAACAGGCGCAGGCTGTCGATCTCATCGTCGAAAAAGTCGATGCGATAGGGTTCGTCGCTGCCCATCGGGAACAGGTCGAGCAGGGCGCCGCGGGTGGCGAACTCGCCGTGCTCCATCACCTGATCCACGCTGCGGTAGCCCGCCTGCTCCAGCTGAGCGCGCAGGACATCGCGCGCCAGGCGCTGGCCCTTTTTCATCACCAGCGCGTGGCCGTGCAGGAAGCTGTGCGGGCAGACGCGCTGCATCAGCGTATTGATCGGCAGTATGATGATCCCGCGCTCCATCCCTGGCAGATGGTAGAGGCAGGAGAGGCGGGCGGAGATGATATCCTGGTGCGGCGAGAAGCTGTCGTAGGGCAGCGTCTCCCAGTCGGCCAGGGTGGTGACCCACTGGCGGCTGAACTGGGGAATTTCGTCGCGCAGACGCAGGGCGGTCTGCATGTCGGGCACCACCAGCATCACGGGGCCGGCGTGCCGCTCAGCGATTTCGGCGCACTCCAGCGCGCAGGCGGAGCCGCTCAGCTGGCCCAGTTGGCGGACGTCGCCCGCGCGCGCGGGCAACGGGTAACGTTCTGGCAGGGTAAGACGGTATTGTTCAGACATAGGGCGTTTGCGGATCTCGTGTACGTCGTCTCCCAATACGGGGAACTCAACGGATGTCAGCGTAGATAATATCACTATAAACCCGCACGGAGACAAGCGTGGGTTTCACGCGTGCGCTGCGCGGGTTTCTGCGGCGGCGGGCGTGGAGATGACCATTGTGATAACCTGTTCACAGACATATACTTGCCAATCACTTTGCGCATTGCAAGAAAGAGAGCCATGCATCAACCTGTCGCCCTATTTATTGGCCTGCGCTATATGCGCGGGCGCGCCTCGGACCGCTTCGGGCGGTTTGTGTCCTGGCTGTCCACCATCGGCATTACGCTGGGAGTGATGGCGCTGGTCACCGTGCTGTCGGTGATGAACGGATTTGAGCGCGATCTGGAGCAGAGCATTTTAAACCTGATGCCGCAGGCGGTGGCGACTACGCCGCAGGGGCAGCTGGATCCTGCCCGCTATCCGGCGTCGCTGCTGCAGGGGCTGCCCGGCGTACACCGGGTGGCGCCGCTGACCACCGGCGATGTGGTGCTGCAGAGCCCGCACAGCGTGGGCGTCGGCGTGATGATCGGCGTCAATCCCGACGAGGCCGATCCCCTGGACCGCTATCTGAACGGCGTCCGTCAAAGCGCGCTGCAGCCGGGCCAGTACCGCGCCATCCTCGGCAGCCAGCTGGCCGCCGAACTCGGCGTCAAGGTCGGTGACCGGGTGCGCCTGATGGTGCCGAGCGCCAGCCAGTTTACCCCGATGGGGCGGATTCCCAGCCAGCGTATCTTTACCGTGATCGGTACCTTTAACGCCGACAGCGAGGTGGATCAGACGCAGCTGCTGGTTAACCAGCAGGATGCCTCGCGGCTGATGCGCTACCCGCTGGGGCACATCAGCGGCTGGCGCCTGTTTATGGATCGCCCGCTGGATATCGAGGCGCTGGTGGCGCATGCGCTGCCCGACGGATTGGTATGGCAGGACTGGCGCGCTCGCAAAGGTGAGCTGTTCCAGGCGGTGAAGATGGAGAAAAATATGATGGGGCTGCTGCTCAGCCTGATCATCGCCGTGGCCGCCTTCAATATCATTACGTCGCTGGGGCTGCTGGTGATGGAGAAGCAGGGCGAAGTGGCCATTCTGCAGACCCAGGGGCTGACCCGGCGCCAGATCATGAGCATCTTTATGGTGCAGGGCGCCAGCGCCGGGATCATCGGCTCGCTGCTGGGGGCCCTGCTGGGGGCCCTGCTGGCCAGCCAGCTGAATACCCTGCTGCCGGGGCTGGGCGATATGCTCGGCGGCGGCACGCTGCCGGTCGATATTCACGCCGGCCAGGTGGTGACCATCGCGCTAGTGGCCATGTTGCTCTCCCTGCTATCAACGATTTATCCTTCATGGCGCGCCGCCGCCGTTCATCCTGCCGAGGCACTACGTTATGAATAACCCTTCATCCCGGGCCCCCGCACTGCTGCAGTGCAAGGGGCTGAGCAAAAGCTACCAGGAGGGCAAACTGAGCACCGACGTCCTGCGTCAGGTCTCGTTTGATATCCATCCGGGAGAAATGATGGCGATCGTCGGCAGCTCCGGCTCCGGCAAGAGTACCCTGCTGCACCTGCTGGGAGGGCTGGATACCCCGACTAGCGGTGAGGTGATCTTCAAGGGGAGTTCGCTCAACGCCATGTCGGCGTCGGCCAAGGCGGCGCTGCGCAACCGTGAGCTGGGATTCATTTATCAGTTTCACCATCTGCTGCCGGACTTTAATGCGCTGGAGAACGTGATGATGCCGCTGCTGATCGGCGGAATGAAGCCTAAGCAGGCGCAGCCGCAGGCGCTGGCGATGCTGAAGGCCGTCGGGCTAGCGCACCGCGCCCACCATCGGCCATCGGAGCTGTCGGGCGGTGAGCGGCAGCGCGTCGCCATTGCGAGGGCGCTGGTGCATAACCCGTCGCTGGTGCTGGCCGATGAGCCGACCGGCAACCTGGATATGCGCACCGCCGATACCATCTTTGATCTGCTGGGCGAGCTGAACGTGCGTCAGGGGACGGCCTTTTTAGTGGTGACGCACGATCTGGCCCTGGCGGGCCGTCTGCGCCGCCAGCTGGAAATGCGTGACGGTCAGCTGACCCAGGAGCTGACGCTGATGGAGACTCGCTGATGGATCTGGCGCTCGCATTACACATCGCGCGCCGCTTCAGCCGCGGGCGGCGCAGGGGCGGCATGGTGTCGCTGATCTCGGTGATTTCCACGGTCGGTATTGCGCTTGGGGTGGCGGTGCTGATCGTCGGCCTCAGCGCGATGAACGGGTTTGAGCGCGAGCTGGATCAGCGCATCCTGTCGGTGGTGCCGCACGGCGAGATCTACCCGGTGGAGCAGCCCTTTAACGACTGGCCGTCGGTGCTGGCGCGCGTCGATCGGGTGAAGGACGTGGTCGGCGCGGCGCCCTACGTTAACTTTACCGGGCTGATGGAGCACGGCAGCCAGCTGCGCGCGGTACAGGTGCGCGGGGTGGATCCCGCCCAGGAGAGCCGGGTCAGCTCCCTGCCGCGCTATGTTCTGGATAACGCCTGGGCGGACTTTCACGCCGGCGGACAGCAGGTGATCCTGGGCAAGGGGGTCGCCGATGCGCTGGGTGTCCGGCGCGGAGACTGGGTGACGGTAATGGTGCCCAACAGCGATCCGCAGATGAAGCTGCTGCAGCCCAAGCGTATTCGACTGCAGGTGGGGGGCATTCTGCAACTGAGCGGCATGCTGGACCATACCCTGGCGCTGGTTCCCCTGGCCGATGCCCAGCAGTATCAGGATCTGGGCGACAGCGTGACCGGGATAGCCATCAGGGTCGCCGATCCGTTCCAGGCCGATAAAGTGGTGCGTGCGGCGGGGGAGGTGACCAACGACTACGTTTACATCCGCAGCTGGAAAGGCACCTACGGCTATATGTTCCGTGATATTCAAATGATCCGCGTAATCATGTATCTGGCCATGGTGCTGGTGATCGGCGTCGCCTGTTTCAATATCGTCTCGACCCTGGTGATGGCGGTGAAGGACAAGAGCGGCGATATTGCCGTGCTGCGTACGCTGGGCGCCCGGGATGGGCTGATCCGCGCCATCTTTATCTGGTATGGACTGCTCTCCGGGCTGGTGGGCAGCCTGTGCGGGGTGGCTATCGGCGTCGTGGCGTCGCTGAAGCTGACGCTGATTGGCCGCCTCATTGAGCGCCTGCTGGGACATCGCCTGCTCTCGGGCGATATCTATCCCATCGACTTTCTGCCCAGCCAGCTGCAGTGGAGCGACGTGCTGGCGGTGCTGCTGACGGCCATCGTGCTGAGTCTGCTGGCCAGCTGGTATCCGGCGCGGCGCGCCAGTCGCATCGACCCTGCGCGGGTGCTGAGCGGCGGTCAGTGACGGAGGCGCCGATGTACTACGGTTTCGATCTCGGCGGCAGTAAGCTGGCGCTGGGAGTGTATGATGAGAGTCTGAATCGGGTCGGCTACCGGCGCGTGACGACGCCGCGCGAGGATTACGCCGCGCTGCTGACGGCGCTGGAGACGCTGATCCACGAGGCCGATCGCCGCTGCGGCACATGCGGCCACATCGGGATCGGCATTCCCGGCCTGCAGCGTCCGGACGGCACCCTGTTTTGCGCTAATGTGCCGGCGGCGATGGATCGCCCGCTGGCCCGGGATCTGGCGGCGCGGGTTGGCCGCGAGGTGCGGGTAGAGAACGATGCCAACTGTTTTACCCTGTCCGAGGCGTGGGACAGCGCGGCGCAGCCCTACCCCAGCGTGCTGGGGATCATTTTGGGCACCGGCGTCGGCGGCGGTCTGGCGATCGATGGGCGGGTGTACCGCGGCGCCAACGGCGTCGCCGGCGAGTTTGGCCATCTGCGCCTACCGCTGGATGCGCTCGATCTACTGGGCGCCGATACGCCGCGCCTGGCCTGCGGCTGCGGTCAGCGCGGCTGTATGGAGAATTACATCTCGGGGCGCGGATTTGCCTGGCTGTACCACCATGTCTACGGCGAGGCGCTGACGGCGCCGCAGATCGTGGTCCGCTACCGGGAAGGCGACGCCCGGGCGCAGGACCACGTCGCACGCTTCGCTGAGGTGCTGGCCATCTGTCTGGCCAATCTGTTCACCGTCCTCGATCCCCATCTGGTGGTGATCGGCGGCGGATTGTCTAACTTTAGCGAGCTGTTTGCCCTGCTGGAAACGCGAATTTCGCGTTACCTGCTGCGCGTCGCCCGGGTGCCGCCGATCATTGCGGCCCGCTATGGGGACGACGGCGGCACGCGCGGCGCCGCTTTTTTACATCTGAGCGACACCCGCTGTATGGCCCGTACGGCGGCATGCGCGGATAAGGAGCCATCATAATGAAAACGCGTCATCGTATTTGTCGCATCAGGAAAAACAAACGGCTACGCCACCAGCGTCTGCGCTCTCTGGTCTATTATCAGGATATCGTCTGGGGACACGTCGCGGAGGCCGATAGGGGGGAGACCATGAAGCTGCCTTTCATCGTGGTACTGACGGGGGCCGGCGTATCGGCGGAGTCCGGGATCCGGACCTTCCGCGCGGCCGATGGCCTGTGGGAGGAGCACCGGGTGGAGGATGTGGCCACGCCGGAGGGGTATCAGCGCGATCCTGCGCTGGTGCAGGCGTTCTATAACGATCGCCGCCGCCAGCTACAGCAGCCGGCGATCCAGCCCAACGCGGCGCATCTGGCGCTGGCTCGTCTGGAGCAGGCGCTGGGCGACCGTTTTTTGCTGGTCACCCAGAATATCGATAACCTGCACGAACGCGCCGGGAGCCAGCGGGTGATCCATATGCACGGCGAGCTGCTCAAGGTGCGCTGTACCCAGTCGGGGCAGGTGGTGAAGTGGCTGGGCGATCTGAGCGTGGACGACCGCTGTCACTGCTGCCAGATCCCGGCGCCGCTGCGTCCGCACGTGGTGTGGTTCGGCGAGATGCCGATCGGGATGGATGAGATCTACCAGGCGCTGCAGCAGGCCGATGAGTTTATCGCCATCGGCACCTCGGGCCACGTCTATCCCGCCGCCGGGTTTGTCCATGAGGCGCGCCTGTGCGGCGCTCATACGGTGGAGCTGAATCTGGAGCCGAGCCAGGTGGAGAGCGAGTTCGATGAGCGACACTACGGCCCGGCCAGCCAGGTGGTGCCGCAGTATCTGCAACAGCTGCTGATCCGCTGCGGTTTTCCCTCCGACGGGCAGTAATGTCCGCGCCCGCCGCGCTGCGCTGACGTCAGGGGCGGCCGACGGCCGCCCCGTTTACGGCGTGACTTACGCGCGCGTTCAGTCCTGAAAGAACCAGTACCCGCTGTTGATAAGCCCGGTCAGGGCGGTTAGGAAGGCGGGATCGTCCAGCGCACTGCCCAGCGCGGCGGCGTTCAGGCAGGTATGGCGCGCCAGCGTATCGAGCGCGGCGGCGTTTTCGCAGTCGAGGGGCTCCCCGTTGATGTAGCAGCGTTCCGCGATACGCAGTACCCGAATCCCCCCAGACGCTCCAGCATCTCGCCGGCCTGCAGCAGCTCATAGACCTCGCCGGCCTGGTAGGGCGGTTCCGGCGGAGCGATGTCCAGTTCGTGGCGAGACTGGCTGATGAACTCGCCGAACCAGCGCTGGAAGCTGTCGCCGTCGTTGAGCTGGGCCACCATCATGGCGCGCAGAGCCTCCAGCTCCTGCGGCAGGATCTCCGCCGGATTGTCGCGCTGCGCCAGCCGCGGATCGGCATAGTGGTTGCCGCCGAGATCGTGGGCCAGCATGTGGTCGGCAAAGCCGCTGATCAGCTCACGGGCGTTGGGCGCCCGGAATCCCACCGAGTAGTTCAGGGCGTTCTCCAGCGCATAGCCCTCATGGGGGAAGTGGGGTGGAATATACAGAATATCGCCCGGGGACAGCTCGACGTCGATGATGGCGTCAAAGGGATCGACCTGCAGCAGATCCGGGTGCGGGCAGTGCTGCCGGCGCTGCCCTTTCTCGCCGACGCGCCAGCGCCGCCGCCCGCTGCCCTGGATGATAAAGACATCATACTGGTCGATATGGGGGCCGACGCCGCCGCCGGGGACCGAGAAGGAGATCATCAGATCGTCAAGGCGCCAGTCCGGCAGGCGCCGAAACGGCCGCATCAGCGCCGCCGCCGGCGTATGCCAGTGGTCGACGGCCTGCACCAGCAGCGACCAGTTGGTCTCGCCCAGGTGATCGTAGCTGGTAAACGGGCCGTGGGACACCTGCCACTGCCCATCGTCGCGGCAGACCAGGCGGCTATCCACCTCTTGCTCCATCGCCAGCCCGGCCAGCTCATCCGGTGAGAGCGGATCGATGAAGTTTTTGAAACCGTGCCGGATAACCAGCGGGCGTTTTTGCCAATAGTTTTGCAGAAAGTCCTGCCAGTCGAGATCGAGCTGATAATCCATGGTGAGTGTCCTGTGATGGTGGTGGGCACAGAGGTCGCAGGTGCTCCGCCGCGGCAGGACTCCGGGGTCACATCGCGCGGCGGGACACAGCCTAGTATAACGGATGACGCGGGGCGATCCGCCGGGCTAAGGGGAATATTGTGCGGCCGGTGGCCGATTTAATCGCAATCCGGGTGCTGCTGGCCAAAGCGTACGCAGATGCGCGCGCCGCCCAGCGGGCTGTCGCCGACGGTGATGCTGCCGTCGTACTGATTGACCAGCTCGTCCACCAGGGCCAGCCCTAGCCCCTGGCCGGGGCGTAGGGTGTCGGCGCGCTGGCCGCGGGCGAACACCAGCTCGCGTTTGTCGCGCGGAATGCCGGGGCCGTCGTCGTCGACCCACAGCATCAGACCGTCGCCGTGCAGGCAGGCGCTGACCTCCACAAACTCCAGGCAGTATTTGCAGGCGTTATCCAGCAGGTTCCCCATCACCTCCATCAGATCGTTCTTTTCGCCGATAAAGGTGAGCTCCGGCGGGATATCCAGCGAGATATCCACCCCCTTGCGCTGATAGACCTTGTTCAACGCCGAGGTCAGGGCGTCGAGGATCGCCGATACCGAGTGCACCTCGCGGTTGAGCACGCTGTGCTCCGAATGGGCGCTGGCGCGGTGCAGGTAGTAGCCGATCTGCTGGGAGATACGGCTGATCTGCTCCAGCATGATCGGTTCTGCCTGTTCGACGTTCAGCGCCTTGCCGTTGCGCAGGGAGCGCAGGGTACTTTGTAGCACCGCCAGCGGGGTCTTCAGGCTGTGGGTCAGATCGGCGAGGGTGGTGCGGTAGCGGGTATAGCGCTGGCGCTCGTTGCTCAGCAGGATGTTCAGGTTGCGCACCAGCCCGCGCAGCTCATGGGGCGGGTTTTCGCTGAGGCTATCGCGCTGTCCCTTCTCCAGCTCGCGCACCTGGGTGGCCAGGGCCTTGATCGGCTGCAGGCTCCAGTAGGCGGCGAGCCACAGCAGGGGGATCACCAGCAGCACGTTGGCGATCAACACATAGCTGAACCAGCCCCAGACCATGTCGGAGTTTTGCAGCTCTTGGGGAATGGTATCGACCACCACGATGGTCAGCGCCGGCAGGTGCTCGGTGGCGGCATACTGGCTGACGGCGACGGAGTGGGTCATGGCGTCGGCGCTGTCGTCGTCGTAGTCGTAGTCCTTCAGCTGATCCTGCATCTGCGGGTTGTCGCCGAGCACGGTGCTACTGAAATGCTTGTTGCTGTCGATTTCATAAAAGCCCGGCTTCTCCAGCCAGCTGCGCTCAATGCGTTTTTCCAGCGCCGGCACCTGGCGCTGGGACCAGAGCAGACGTCCTTCGCGGTCGTAAATCATCACCAGCGTCGGGGTATTCAGCGCCATATTGGGCGGCGGGGTGATGGTTAGGCGCCCATCTTGCCAGTGGGCCAGGCTAAAAAACAGGTTGCTCTCGCCGCGCAGCAGGCGATAGGTGGTTTTGTCAAAGCTGACGGCGTAGCCAACCACCGCCACCAGGCCATAGGCCAGCGAGAGCAGGAACACCATCGCGGCAGTGGCCAGCATAAAGCGGGTGCGCAGCGAGAAGGGGCGGGTCTTCCATGCCCGCCAGCGCTGCAACATCATGCCGGCACGTCGAAGCGGTAGCCCTGACCGCGTACGGTGGTGATGACATCGCCTGGGTATTCATTCTGCAGCTTTTTACGCAGGCGCCCCATCAGTACGTCGATGGTATGGCTTTCGCGCAGTTCGGCGTCGGGATAGAGCTGCAGCATCAGGGCATCTTTGCTGACCACCTTGCCGCTGTTGCGGATCAGGGTCTCCATGATGGTGTACTCGAAAGCGGTGAGCTTGATCAGCGTCTCGTTGACCCGCAGCTCGCGGCGCGAGAGATCCGCCTGGAAAGGGGGCATGCTAATGATCTGCGAGGCCAGACCGCTGTTGCGGCGCATCAGGGCTTGCATGCGCGCCAGCACCTCCTCCAAGTGGAAGGGTTTGGTGACATAGTCATCGGCGCCCGCCTCCAGCACCGCGACCTTTTCCTGCCAGCTTTCCCGGGCGGTGAGCACCAGAATGGGCAGGGTGATCTGCTCGCTGCGCCAGCGGCGGATCATGCTCATGCCGTCTTCCCCCGGCAGGCCGAGGTCGACGATCGCGATATCAGGGCTCTGTTCACGGACAAAAAAGTCCGCCTCTTTGGCGTTTTCTGCGGCATCGACCTGGTGGCCCAGCTCGCGCATCTGTACCGACAGGTGATGGCGCAGCAGATTGTTGTCTTCGACGACTAAGATACGCATGTATAGATTCTTTCACTCCCGAATCGGGTTACCGGCCGTTCGCCGGATCCACTGTTTCACCCTAGCGGAAAGTCTGTGCAGCGTCCACGCAAATGATGCCGAGATCTACTCTCCCTAGGCCGCGGCGGGCCGCCGTAGCGTACCCTCCGTCGGCTAACCATAAACACCGCAGCGTCAACGGTAGGTAAACTGAAGGAGAGGCAGGGGCGATAGTGGACATTTGAGTGATGGAATAATGCGATCGGGGGCGGCGGGGATCGCTGCCGTAGACTGTCTGTTGTGGTGTCATTAAGGTACTATGTGGCGCCGCGGCAGCGTCGCCGTCGGACAGAGAGAGAGGAAGGTATGACATTATCCGCCGCACAGGCAACCGCACAAACCACGGGCGAAGCGGAGATCGAGCAGCGCATTCTCGGCGCGCTGTACGGGCAGATGCTGGGTGATGCGCTGGGGATGCCGTCGGAGCTGTGGCCGCGTGAGCGCGTGCGCCGTCACTTTGGCTGGATAGATCGCTTTCTGGACGGGCCGCAGGAGAACTGCGCCGCCTGCTATTTTGGCGCCGGACAGTATACCGATGATACCGCGATGGCGCTGGCGCTGGCCGATGCGCTGCTGGAAGCGGAGGGCGAGGTCGTCCCGGAGCTGATCGCGCGCAATATCATGGCCTGGGCGCAGGGGTTCGGTGCCTTTGAGCGCAATATTCTTGGCCCCAGCTCCCGCCGCGCGCTTAGCGCGCAGCAGGAGGGAGTGGCCATTGCCGATCTGGAGAACAACGGGGTGACCAACGGCGCCGCCATGCGGGTCTCCCCGCTGGGCTGTCTGCTGCCGTCGGCGCCGCTGCCGGTGTTTGTCGAGCAGGTATGGCAGGCCTCCAGCCCCACCCACAAGTCGGATATCGCAGTCGCTGGCGCCACCGTGATCGCCTGGGCCGTCTCCCGTGCCATCGAGGGGGCCGATTGGGCGACAATCCGCCTGGCGCTGCCGGGCGTTGCCGACTATGCCCAGCGCTATCGTCCATCGACCTTCAGCCCTTCGCTGGCGGCGCGGATCGAGCTGGCGCTGTCGCTGACGGCGGCGGCGGCGGGCTATGAACAGGGCAGCGAGCGGGTGTATCAGCTGATCGGCGCCGGGGTTGACACCGTTGAGTCGGTGCCGGCGGCGATCGCCATGGTCGACCTGGCCGGCGGGTGCCCCAATCGCTGCGCCGAGCTGTGCGCCAACCTGGGCGGTGATACCGACACCATCGGGGCGATGGCGACGGCGATCTGCGGGGCGCTGTCCGGGGTTCAGGGGATCCGCGCCGACTGGCTGGCGACGCTGCGCCAGGTGAATCCGCGCGATATGGGACACTACAGCGCCGGGCTGCTGCGCCTGCGTCAGCGGCGCTGCGCGGGCTGATCCGCGCCGTCACCGTCAAGGGCGGGCCGTCGCGGCGGATGGCCCCGCCGCTTACTCCTCCGCCGTGTATTCGTACATGTCCCCGCGGCAGTAGTTAATGCTGTACTCCAGGGGCCGCCGGGCGCGATCGCTGAGCACCTGGCGGATCACCAGCATGGCGGTCGGTGCGCCGATCCCCAGTTTTTGCTGCAGCGAGGGGTCGGCCAGACAGGCGCCGATTTGGCTGGAGAGGCGGCCGAACTGAATCTGCCGCGCGCGCAGGTAGTCGTACAGCGATTCGCCGATCGCCTGACAGTCATCAATAGCCTCGCGTATCACGTAGGAGATGGCGACGGAGAGCGCCTGACCGTCCACGGTGCGAATGCGCTCCAGGCGGTAGACCGGGGTGTCGATCGCGATGTCCAGCTTGTCGGCGATGGTCGCCGAGGCGGGCACCAGCTCGCGCGACAGCCAGCGGGTTCCGGGCTGTCGTCCCTGCATGGCGACCTCGCCGGAGAAGCCCTTGATGTTAGCCAGCGAGTAGGCCAGCGAGGACATGGGCACCTGCTTGATCTGGGTGCCAAAGCCGCGTCCGCGACCAATGATGTCATCCTGCTCGAGGCAGGCCAGCGCCTTGCGTACCGTGATGCGTGAAATTTTCAGGGCATCGGTAAAGGCGCGCTCGCTGGGCAGAAAGTCGCCCGGCTGCAGCATGCCCTGGGCGATGGCCTGGCGGATGGATTCGTTAAAGCGCAGATAGATCGGCATTGAGCCGCTTTGCGCGAGATCGTCACGCAGCTTGTGTAGCAGTGGGGTTGGGTCGGCACTCATAGCGTTCAGGGTCCGGAGATGGTCTCAATGATAAGCAATATTGTAGGATCTCAGTGTAGTCGCTGACGGGGCGCGGCAGAAGCAAAAAGTCGGCGCAGTGTGACCGCGGGCGCGTGGAGGAGTACGGCGACGCCACCCGCGTAGACGGGTGGCGTAATTTCATACAGTTCAGCGTGTTACTTTAATTTATCGACCAATGCCGCCGCCGCGCCGATATACGCGGCCGGGGTCATGGCCTTCAGGCGCACCTTCTCCTCTTCCGGCAGCGCCAGGCCGTCGATAAAGCGCTGCATCCCGGCGGCGTCGACCCGCTTACCGCGGGTCAGCTCCTTGAGCTTCTCATAGGGCTTTTCGATGCCGTAGCGGCGCATCACCGTCTGCACCGGCTCGGCCAGCAGTTCCCAGTTATGATCCAGCTCGTCCAGCAGGTGATCCTGATTGACCTCCAGCTTACTCAGCCCCTTGAGGGTCGAGGCGTAGGCGATCAGGGCGTAGCCGAGGCCGACCCCCAGGTTGCGCAGGACGGTGGAGTCGGTTAGATCGCGCTGCCAGCGCGATACCGGAAGCTTGGACGCTAGATGCCCCAGCAGGGCGTTGGAGAGGCCCAGATTGCCTTCGGAGTTTTCAAAGTCGATCGGGTTGACCTTGTGCGGCATGGTCGAGGAGCCGATTTCGCCAGCGATGGTTCTCTGCTTGAAGTGATTGAGTGCGATATAGCCCCATACGTCGCGGTCGAAGTCGAGCAGAATGGTGTTAAAGCGGGCGACGCAGTCAAACAGCTCGGCGATATAGTCGTGCGGCTCGATCTGGGTAGTGTAGGGGTTCCACTGGATCCCCAGCGAGGTGACAAAACTTTCGCTGAAGGCGTGCCAGTCGATCTGCGGGTAGGCGGCTAGATGGGCGTTATAGTTGCCGACGGCGCCGTTGATTTTGCCCAGGATCTCAACCTGCGTCAGCTGACGGAACTGACGCTCCAGACGGTAGGCGACGTTGGCGAACTCTTTGCCGACGGTCGAGGGGGTGGCCGGCTGACCATGAGTGCGCGCCATCAGCGGAATATCGCGGTAGCGCTGCGCCAGATCGCGCAGGGTATCGATCAGCTGGCGCCAGACCGGCTTAAGCACCTCTTCACGCGCGCTGTTCAGCATCAGGGCATGGGAGAGGTTGTTGATATCCTCAGAGGTGCAGGCGAAGTGGATAAACTCAGAGACCGCGTGCAGCGCAGGCTGGTCGGCCACTTTTTCTTTCAGGAAGTACTCGACCGCCTTCACGTCGTGATTGGTGGTACGCTCGATGGTTTTGATGCGGCGGGCATCCTCTTCGCTGAATTGGTCGACGATCCGGTCAAGGAAAGCGTTTGCGTCCGCGTCAAAAGCGGGAACTTCGCCGATTTCTGCGCAGGCGGCCAGTTTTTGCAGCCAACGCACTTCTACCTGGACGCGAAACTTCAGCAGACCGAACTCACTAAAGATCGGCCGCAGGGCACTGACTTTATCGCCGTAGCGGCCGTCGATCGGGGATACGGCGGTCAGGGAGGATAATTCCATCGGTAGCAACTCCTGGGATTGGGAAAGGTTAACTGTGGGTCAATAAATTCTGCGCCATCTGGAACAGGCGGTTACGGGAGAACATCAGCTGCAGCCGGCTGCCGCCGACCTGCTGCCACAGGATCCCGGCGCGGATCCCCGCCAGCAGCGCAGCGCGCACTCGCGCCTGCACCAGGGCATTTTGCAGCACGGCGGGAGAGCCGGTGACCTGAATCCGCGGCCCCAGCGGGCTGATCACATCCACATAGATGGCGGCCAGCGCGCTGACGATGGTATCGGACTCCAGATCGAAGTGCGCCAGCTGGCGATCGAGCTCGCCGATACGCTCTGAGAGGGTGCACAGGGCCTGCGGGTTGCCGAACAGCTTGCGCTCCAGCAGCATCAGGCTGAGGCAGTAGCGGGTCAGCTCTGCGCCCGGCCCCTGGCGGTTGGCGTTCAGGACGTTGAGCAGGGTCTCCAGACCCGGCTTCAGTACGCGCTCATGGTCGCCGAAGACGGCCAGGGTGCTCGGCGGATCGGTTTGAAGAATACTGTTCAGCGAGGTACGCAGCGCGGTGTTGTCGCATTGCCCTTCATGGGCCAGCTGCTGAACCAGACGCGCTGACTGACAGATGCCGGCCAGCGCCAGAGTGATGTCATAGTAATTCTTCGCCACGTGGACTCCTGTTTGCGGGCAGCGAAACACTGGCGCCGCGGCACCGGTGTCAGATTCTGACGCACGATCATGCCATAAACGCGGCGTTAAACCTAGCGGCACGGGCGATTGGCGCGGGTAACTGGCGCACATCTGCGCAAACGATGGCGCCTACGCCGTGCGTCAGGCGCACTCAACGCGGTTTTTACCGCGGCGCTTGGCGCGGTATAGGGCGCCGTCGGCCCGCGCGATGGCCTGCTGCAGGCTGTCTCGACCGTCGAAATAGCTGAGGCCGAAGGAGGCGGTCGCCCGGATTTGCTGGTCATGGCAAAGGTAGATGGGGGTACTGCAGATAGCCTGACGGATTTGCTCGCAGCGCGCGTTGGCCCGCTCGAGCGTCTTCCCGGGAAATAGGATGACGAACTCCTCTCCGCCGAAGCGGGCCATGTAGTCCCGGGACTGCAGGGTCTGCGAGGCGATGGCGGCGACGGCGGTCAAGACCCGGTCACCGCACAGATGGCCATAGCGATCGTTGATTTGCTTAAAGTTATCGATGTCGATCATGGCGATGCAGCAGGCGCTGCGGCTGTGCTCCAGGCGCAGGATCTGCTGCTGGAGCCCCTGGCGATTATTGGTCTGGGTCAGCTGGTCGCGCAGGGCCGACTCGCTCAGGGTGAAATAGGCGCTGATGCTGCGCTGCTTGAGTGCCAGGGTCTGGTAGCAGACCAGCAGGCAGAAGTAGGTGATGGTCTGATGCAGCAGCACGTCCAGCAGATAGATGCGCTGGGTCACGTAGGGGATAACGATCAGCAGGCGGAACAGCGTCACCAGCGAAATGCACAGGATAAAGGTGCGCAGGGTATTGTGCCGCCACACGCGCGCCATCAGCACCGGCGCCAGCATCATGCCGATAAACAGGTTGTCGAGGACAAAGCCGCCGGTGGTGACAAAGTTGAGCAGCCAGGCCGTCAGGCCGGCGCACCAGCCGCCGAAGAAGGTCACCAGCAGCATGGGAACGATTTCAAAGGTGTAGTGGATCTGCGCGGTAAAGTACATCTTGCTGCCGGTCAGATACCAGGAGAGCAGGCCGGCGACGATCCCCCACAGAATACGACCGGAGAGCGGCGATGCGGGCCCCAGGGCCCCCTGTTTACTCAGCGCGAAATAGCTCACGGAGAGCGTGGCGTAGGTAACGCAGGCGTTGATATACAGAACGTCGAGGGATTGCAGCGGGCTCATCAGGACTACGGGCGCAAAATTAAGATTTTTCTTAGTCTATCACAGGGAGGCGAGCGACCGAAAAGCGCGGGCGGAATCGTCACTGGGGGAATGTAAAGCCAGCCAGACAGCGGAAGAGACCCGCGCACCGGTGGGGCGCGCGGGGAGCGCTGGCGCGATCAGTCGAGCAGGCGGGTTTCGATGATCCCACCGCCCAGGCAGACCTCATCCTGGTAGAACACCGCGGATTGCCCCGGCGTGACGGCGGCGACGGGCTGGTCGAAGCGCACCTCAATGCGGTCATCGGCGAGCGGGGTAATCCGACAGGGGATGTCGGCCTGACGGTAGCGGGTTTTTACCGTGCAGCGCAGCGGCGCGTCGAGGGGACGACGATCGACCCAGTGCAGCTGCTGGGCGATCAGGCCGTTGGAGAACAGGCGCGGGTGGTCATGGCCCTGCGCGACCACCAGGACGTTGTTGTCCAGATCCTTGTCCACCACGTACCACGGATCTTCGCTGCCCTCTTTGGTACCGCCGATGCCGAGCCCCTTACGCTGTCCCAGGGTGTGGTACATCAGCCCCTGATGCTCGCCGATCGTCTCGCCGTCCACGGTGACGATCTTGCCCGGCTGCGCCGGCAGATAGCGGCCCAGAAACTCACGGAACTTCCGTTCGCCGATAAAGCAGATGCCGGTAGAGTCCTTTTTCTTGGCGGTGGCCAGATCCAGCTGGGCGGCGATGCGCCGCACCTCGGGCTTCTCCAGCTCGCCTACCGGGAACAGGCTCTGCGCGACCTGCTGGTGGCTGAGGGTGTACAGGAAGTAGCTCTGATCCTTGTTGGTATCGACGCCGCGCAGCAGCTGGGTGGTGCCGTTGATGTCGCGGCGGCGCACATAGTGGCCGGTGGCAATGTAGTTGGCGCCCAGATCTTCGGCGGCGAACTCCAGAAACGCCTTAAACTTGATCTCCTTGTTGCACAGAATATCCGGATTGGGCGTGCGCCCGGCGCGGTACTCCTGCAGGAACAGCTCAAAGACATTGTCCCAGTATTCGGCGGCGAAGTTAACGGTATGCAGCTCGATGCCCAGCCTATCGCAGACGGCCTGGGCATCGGCTAGATCGGTAGCCGCTGAACAGTATTCGTCGCTATCGTCCTCTTCCCAGTTCTTCATGAACAGGCCAGCAACCTGATATCCCTGTTGTTGTAATAGGTAGGCGGATACGGAGGAATCGACGCCGCCGGACATTCCGACGATCACTTTTTTCTGGCTGTTATCTGACATGAGACTCTCGCAGTCTGAGTGGAACATAAACGAAGCCGCATTTTATCACGTTGCCCACGCGCGCGCATCGCCTCTCCGGTGCCCCGTTCGCCTCAGGGTAGGGTGGGGTAGGCGCACAGCAGGGTCAGCGGGTAGCGCGCGCCTCGCTGGTAACAGCGCAGGCTTTCCGCCACCAGGGGGGAGCGCAGCTGCGTGGCGCGAAGGATTTGCGCCGCGTCTAGCCACAGGCAGCGATCGATATCGTCGTCGTGGGGGAGTGCGTTGACCATGCGCGGCAGATCGATGGCGAAGGTAAAACGCAGAAACGGCGTGGCGTCTGGCGCCACCCACTGAAAGATCTGTAGCAGATGCTGCGGATCGGCGCGGAGGCCGCTCTCCTCCCAGAGTTCGCGGGACGCCGCCTGCAGCAGGGTCTCCCCGGCCTCTAGGTGGCCGGCGGGCTGGTTCCAGCGCGGCTGGCCGTCAATGGTCTCTTCCACGATTAAAAAACGCCCTTCGGCCTGAACTACGCAGGCCACGGTCACATGGGGTTTGAGCACGGTAATGCCTCCGCTGCGGCGCTGTGGCCAGAGGCCATCAGGGCCAGTCGATCAGGCGCCATTCCCCCGGCGCTAGATCCTGTAGGGTAAGAGAGCCCATACTATAGCGGATCAGGCGCAGCGTAGGGTAACCGATATGGGCCGTCATGCGGCGGACCTGGCGGTTACGCCCCTCATACAGGGTGATTTTAAGCCAGCTGGTCGGGATATTCTTGCGTTCGCGGATCGGTGGGTTGCGCGGCCAGAGCCACTCCGGCTGCGTGACGCACTCGGCCAGGGCGGGCAGGGTCGGGCCATCCTTCAGCGTCAGCCCTTGGCAAAAGCGCTGCAGATCCGCCTCGCTAGGTTCACCCTCGACCTGCACATAGTAGACCTTGCCGGTGCGCTTGCCGGGCTGGGTTAGCTGCGCCTGCAGTCGACCATCGTTGGTCAGCACTAGCAGCCCCTCGCTGTCGCGATCCAGCCGCCCCGCGGCGTAAACCCCCTGCAGCGGGATATACTCTTTCAGGGTGGCGCGCCCCTGCTCATCGGTAAACTGCGGCAGGACGTCGAAGGGCTTATTAAAAATCACCACCTGACGCGGCGCCGCGGGGCGTTTGGCTATACTGGGACGGCGGGAGGATGACGCCGGGCGCCGAGCGCGGGAAATGGGGGCTGTTTTTGACATTTCTGTGGCCATATAGGATGTTAGCAAGGAGCGGTCCGCGCAGGATTGTGCGGCGGCGCACGGATTATACCTAAAAATGGATTCCGATTGGCGTCTGTCTTTAATTTCAGTAATATTGACATAAGTTTTACAGTGGTTTAACAAAATGACAGCGAGAAATAAGGTGTAATTTTTATTAAATCAACCGGTTGTCGTCTGTTAACGCAGGCGAGGCCTGAGAGAGTTACGCGGAGGGATAGGTTAATGGAAAGTAAAGTCATTATTCCGGTCAACGGGCAGAAGATTAGCGCCGATGCGCAGGGAAAGCTGAGTGTCCCGGCGACGCCGATTATTCCCTTCATCGAAGGCGATGGTATCGGGGTGGATGTGACGCCGGCGATGATCAAGGTGGTGGATGCCGCCGTTGCCAAGGCGTACCGCGGTGAGCGCCGCATCGCTTGGATGGAGATCTACACCGGAGAAAAGGCGACCCAGGTCTATGGCCCGGATGTCTGGCTGCCCGATGAGACGCTGGATCTGATCCGCGAATACCGCGTAGCGATTAAGGGCCCCCTGACGACGCCCGTCGGCGGCGGGATCCGCTCTCTCAACGTGGCGCTGCGCCAGCGGCTGGATCTGTATATCTGCCTGCGTCCGGTGCGCTATTACCAAGGGACGCCCAGCCCGGTCAAACAGCCGGAGCTGACGGACATGGTGATCTTCCGCGAAAACGCCGAGGATATTTACGCCGGCATCGAGTGGAAAGCCGACAGCCCCGAGGCCAAAAAAGTCATCGATTTCCTGCGCGAAGAGATGGGCGTCAACAAGATCCGCTTCCCTGAGCACTGCGGCATCGGGGTGAAGCCGTGCTCCGAGCAGGGGACCCAGCGCCTGGTGCGCGCGGCGATCGAGTACGCTATCGCCAACGATCGTGACTCGGTGACCCTGGTGCACAAGGGCAACATCATGAAGTTTACCGAAGGGGCCTTTAAAGACTGGGGATATCAGCTGGCGCGCGAGGAGTTTGGCGGCGAGCCCATCGACGGCGGCCCGTGGCTGGCGGTGAAGAATCCGCACAGCGGAAAAACCATCGTGATCAAGGATGTGATCGCCGATGCCTTCCTGCAGCAGATCCTGCTGCGTCCGGCGGAGTATGATGTGATCGCCTGCATGAACCTGAACGGCGACTATATCTCCGACGCGCTGGCGGCGCAGGTCGGTGGCATCGGCATCGCGCCGGGCGCCAACATTGGCGACGCATGTGCGCTGTTTGAGGCGACCCACGGCACCGCGCCGAAGTACGCCGGTCAGGATAAAGTGAATCCCGGCTCGATCATCCTGTCTGCCGAAATGATGCTGCGTCACATGGGCTGGACGGAAGCGGCGGACCTGATTGTTAAAGGCATGGAAGGGGCGATCGCCAATAAGACCGTAACCTATGACTTCGAACGTCTGATGGATGGCGCTAAGTTGCTGAAATGCTCTGAGTTTGGCGACGCGATCATCGACAATATGTGATTTTCTGAGTGGTTAGAAAAATCAACGGAGGTGTAATAACCTCCGTTTGGTTTTATAGTATGCGAATGGGTATCAAAAAATTACCAAAGCGCCATTCATTACACCGAGACACCTAGCTTGCCGCCCATTTTCTCCTGCTAATCGTCATCGGTATCCCACCGGCTAATTGGATGAATTATGGATCAACTATTGCCTGGTATACCGCTTATAGATAATAATTTTTGCCCTGTGTAGCCTGTAGACACCGATGTATCGCTCCATACCTTTGGGGCTATACCCTCTTCGTCATGGTAAATAACTTCCCATCAGATACGGTATGCTGAATATCGTTTTTGACTAATGATCAATCCAAAAGTTATTCTTATCTTCATACATTAGCGCCTCGCGCTGATTACGGATAATCAACACGATTGGCATATGTGGGGATTTATATAGAGAATACTATCTTTGACAATCTTACGCCACGCTGCGCATTACGAGTGACGACTTAATAATGATGATTTCAAAAGCATTTTTTATATCATCGATACTTTTGATGTTATTGATTCAAATAATCCAAATGTAATTACAACAAAAAATGAAATTGAAATGTTTAATAAGGTCATAAAAATCATCAGGGATGAAGTAGATGTAAGGCATAAGGATGCTGAGCCATATTTCAGCGTTCTTTTTGAAGGTAAGGCAAATCGGTGGATACTTAGATTTTATGACAAGAAATCATTATGTATAGTATTCTAGATAGAATTATCTGGTGTTCAAGTTAACGAAATCTCTAGGACGAAGCTGGAATGCGAAAATAGCAAAACACACATATTATCACCAGATGATATACTGCGCATTTCTGGAATCATTATTGATTCGCTAGAGTATGTGAAAAATGATGATAATTTTAGAAAAGCTAAAAGAGGCTCATCATCCGAGGATGGATGAATGCTATTTCAGTAGAGTTGATATTGCTGGGGTACACTGATATTTATTGATCGTTTTATTCATTTTGAAATAAATTCCCCGTTTTCGGGGCGTTCTGTTATGAATGACTTACCCGTCTATCAAGTAGGCCTTTCTATGGAGAGGCGCTCTGCGTTCTCAAAATGCTCGGGGCAGCCTGTGGTTTGTCACGAGAGGCAGGGCAGGGTAAGGACCCAGCCTACGTCCATGAAGGCTAAATCCTCATGCTGCCGCAGAAGCGCGGCGGCTCGTAGCGTGGGGAGTTGATGCTCCAGTTGCCACCAATGGATACAGAGACGAGTGGCTTTCGGTTAAACAATAATACGCTTGATCATCCTTGATAATGACGGTGCCTCCTATACTTAACTGGCATATTGATAGCCACGATGAGGAATGGAATGAAACAGAATCTCAGTCAGCAACCGGTGCCCGATCGCGCGGAGCCGAATGCGTTTTTCCCCTCGGCGTTTTCGCTGAATCAATTTACCCGTTCCACTTCCGATCTGAGCGGCGCAGACTATGCACGTCGCTACGACGGTGGTAAAAAAATCTTAGTGATTGCGACAGATGAGCGCTATCTCGCGATGGCGAACGGCACGCTTTTCTCCACTGGAAACCATCCGGTAGAGACGCTGCTGCCGATGTATCATCTGCACCAGGCGGGCTTTGCGTTTGATATTGCTACGTCCTCGGGCCTGATGGTGAAGTTTGAGCATTGGGCGATGCCCCGTGAAGATGCGGCGATTCAGGGGCTGTATCAGCATTATCTGCCACAGTTGCGCCGCCCGCGTCGTCTGCGAGAGGTGCTGTCGGCTCTGACGGCGGGAGAGCAGGACTATGCCGGGGTATTTATTCCCGGCGGTCACGGTGCGCTGATCGGCCTGCCCTTTGACGCCGACGTGGCGGAGACGATCCGCTGGACTATGTGTAGCGATCGCTATCTGATCGCTATTTGTCACGGTCCGGCGGCGTTTATCTCCCTGGCGCAGGGAGATAATCCGCTGCGGGGCTATGCCCTGTGTGCCTTTCCCGACAGCGCCGACCGACAAACGCCGGCGATCGGCTATATGCCGGGCGAGCTGCCGTGGTTTTTTGGGGAGCGGCTACAGGCGATGGGAATGACTCTGGTCAATACGGCGATTTCGGGGCAGGTGCATCAGGATCGTAAGCTGCTGAGCGGAGACAGTCCGTTTGCCGCCAACGCGCTGGGGCAGCTGGCTGCGCGGACGCTGCTGGCGCACTACGGCAGCTGAGGCATCGCGGTGTGTTTCCGAGGGTAAGCGTCGCTCAATGCCCCCACTGCAGGATCAGCAGCGCGGCGGCGATCCCCCAGGCGACGACGGCGCCCAGCAGCGCCAGCGAGAGGCGAAGATGGGGAACCAGCAGGTATAGCGAAAGCAGGTAGATAAAATAGGGAATGATGGCCCAGATGCCGAACAGGATGGTCCGACGTAGGGCATCGACGCTGTGTTCACGGCCGACGATATAGTGCGCGATCAGTGCGAAGGTGGGGAACATGGGCACCAGCCCAGCCAGGTAATAGCTTTTACTGCGCGAAAATAGGGCGATCAGCAATACCGCCAGCGCGCCGATCAGCGCTTTGAGGGTGAGTCCCATGGTGCGGCACTCCTTTGCGGATGGGCAGCGGGAAAGCCCCCGGCGCGGATGCGCCGTTGACAGCGGCGGCCGCCGCGCCGGGGAGATCCGCCCGGTTACCGGAGAGAACCGGTTACTGGCGGTAAACGTGCTTGATCTGCGCCATGGTTTTCTTAAAGGCGTCGGATTGGTCCTGATCCTCGATACGGGCGGCGTATTTTTCCATGTTGATGATCACTTTACCGGCGTCGGCCTGACCCATCGCCTTGAGCATCTCGGTCAGGGTCGCTTTCAGACAGGTGACCTCGTGTGTTAAGGCCTCAATGGTCGCTTCGGTAGAAAAATCAACGTTACTCATAAGTTACCTTTCGTTCAGATAATATACCGCTCGCCTGTGGCACACGGCTGTTCATCGGGGGTCGATAGCAATTGCGCAGGGCAAAACCGATAGCGGAGTATATCACAAAACCCGGTTTATTGCGCTGTAACGTTACGAGGATTGATCCGATTATAGCGCCGTTTAATTTTTACTTTATATACACAGAAAAATGTCGTTTTTGTATACACTAAGGCGATGGGCGCGCAATTTATCTGCGGCTGTATTAAGTCATTTTTGTCGTGTATTTTTTCAATGACTGACAATATCCAGCCTATTACGTGGCTGCGTCAAAATCGCGTTTTTTATGCGGTAGTTTATCGGGTAACGGGGCGCTTTTAAACGATTTTTATTTAATGTGTTGTTTTTAATGTGATTTTTATGTGAGGCGCCGGCGCGTGAGGATATCTGCATGTGCCAACGACCTTATCAATATTTCCGCATTAAGTAACATTTACACTATTCATTCTTTCGGCAAAAAACAGTAAACTGAGACAGTTTGGTATAAAAGTATGCTGTTGTTTCCTCTAGCTGGGAGATTTATCTTTGATTAGCGTTCTTCTTGTTGATGACCACGAACTGGTGCGCGCAGGGATCCGACGCATTCTTGAAGATATTAAAGGGATTAAAGTGGTAGGCGAGGCGCAGTGCGGCGAGGATGCGGTGAGGTGGTGCCGTAGCAACTGTGCGGATATCGTATTGATGGATATGAATATGCCGGGCATCGGCGGGCTGGAGGCCACACGTAAGATCCTGCGGGTAAAGCCGGAGGTCAAAGTCATCATGCTGACCATTCATACGGAAAATCCGCTGCCGGCGAAGGTAATGCAGGCCGGCGCGTTCGGCTATCTGAGTAAAGGCGCGGCACCGCAGGAGATGATCAGCGCGATCCGGGCGGTATACGCCGGTCAGCGCTATATCGCCTCTGATATCGCCCAGCAGATGGCGCTGAGTCAGCTGACGCCGCAGAGTGAGTCCCCGTTTGGCTCGCTTTCCGAGCGCGAGCTGCAGATTATGCTGATGATCACCAAAGGCAGCAAGGTGACAGAGATTTCCGAACAGCTGAATCTGAGTCCAAAAACAGTGAACAGCTATCGTTACCGCATGTTCAGTAAGCTGAACATCAGCGGGGATGTCGAGTTAACCCACCTGGCTATCCGTCACGGGCTGTGCAACGCAGAGAAAATCTTGAGCAGTGAGTGAGCGCTTTGATGCGGTCGCCTTTCTAAAGACGGTGACCAACCAACCGGGTGTATACCGGATGTACGATGCCGGCGCAGAGGTTATTTATGTCGGTAAGGCGAAAGATCTCAAAAAACGCCTCTCCAGCTACTTCCGGCGTCAGCTTGCCAGCCGCAAAACCGAAGCTCTCGTCCGCCAGATAGCCCAGATCGACGTGACCGTGACCCACACGGAAACCGAGGCGCTGCTGCTGGAGCACAATTACATCAAGCGCTACCAGCCCCGCTATAATGTGCTGCTGCGCGACGACAAATCCTACCCCCTGATCTTTCTCAGCGCCGAGCGTCACCCGCGTCTGACGGTACACCGCGGCGCCAAGCGCGCCCGGGGCGACTACTTTGGCCCGTTTCCCAACGCGAACGCGGTGCGTGAGACGCTGGCCCTGCTGCAGAAGCTGTTCCCCATTCGCCAGTGTGAAGACAGCGTCTATCGCAATCGCTCACGCCCCTGTCTGCAATACCAGATCCAGCGTTGCCTGGGCCCCTGCGTCGCCGGGCTGGTCAGCGATGAGGAGTATGCCCGCCAGGTAGAGTATGTGCGGCTGTTCCTCTCCGGGAAGGACAGCCAGGTGATCGACGCGCTGGTGATCAGGATGGAGGAGGCCAGTCGGGCGCTGCGCTTTGAGGAGGCCGCGCGGCTGCGCGATCAAATCCAGGCGGTGCGGCGGGTGACCGAGCGCCAGTTTATCTCTGGCGATCACGACGATATCGACGTGATTGGCGTCGCCTTTGAGGCGGGGATGGCCTGTATTCACGTGCTGTTTATCCGCCAGGGGCAGGTGCTGGGCAGCCGCAGCTACTTCCCGCGGGTTCCTGCCGGTACGACGCTGGCCGAGGTGCTGCAGACCTTTGTCGGCCAGTTTTACCTGCAGGGCAGTCAGATGCGCACACTGCCGGGCGAGATCCTGATCGACTTTGCCCTGCCGGATCGCCAGCTGCTGGGGGACTCCATCAGTGAGCTGGCCGGAAGGCGGATCCATATTCAGTCGCAGCCGCGCGGCGATCGCGCCCGTTACCTTAAGCTGGCGCGCACTAACGCATCGACGGCCTTGAACAGCCGGCTCTCACAGCAGTCGACCATTCTGCAGCGCCTGGCGCAGCTGGAGCAGGTGCTGCGGCGGGCGGACATTCAACGCATGGAGTGTTTTGATATCAGCCATACCATGGGGGAGGAGACGGTGGCCTCCTGCGTGGTATTCGATCGCAATGGACCGCTGCGCAGCGAATATCGGCGCTATAATATTAGTGACATTACCCCGGGTGATGACTATGCCGCCATGCGCCAGGTGCTGCGCCGTCGCTATGGCAAGGCGCTGAACGAAGAGAAAATCCCCGACGTTATTTTTATCGACGGCGGCAAGGGACAGCTGGCGCAGGCTAAACAGGTGTTTGCCGAACTGGAGGTGCCTTGGGATACGCATCGTCCGCTGCTGCTGGGGATTGCCAAAGGGAGCGATCGCAAGGCGGGACTGGAGACGCTGTTCTTTGAAGCGCAGGGGGAGGGCTTCTCCCTGGCGCCAGACTCACCGGCGCTGCATTTGATCCAGCATATCCGCGATGAGTCGCACAACCATGCGATCGCCGGGCATCGGAAAAAACGGGCGAAGGTACGCAGCACCAGCGCGCTCGAGTCCATTGAAGGCATCGGGCCCAAGCGGCGTCAGCAACTGCTCAAATATATGGGCGGAATGCAACCGTTGCGCGATGCCAGTGTTGATGAGATCGCAAAAGTGCCCGGTATTTCAGTCGCATTGGCGGAAAAGATCCACTATGCGTTGAAACAATGAGGGCGTTGTAGCAACATAAACGCAGTATCCACGAAAGGAAGATAGTCCAGTACTATGCGATTAAATATCCCCACGTTATTAACGCTGTTCCGCGTTATATTGATTCCGTTTTTTGTTCTGGCGTTCTATCTTCCGTTTGCCTGGGCCCCCTTCGCCTGCGCGCTGATCTTTGTTGTGGCGGCGGTGACCGATTGGTTTGACGGCTATCTCGCCCGCCGCCTGAAGCAGACTACCCGCTTTGGTGCCTTCCTTGATCCAGTGGCTGACAAAGTGATGGTGGCGACGGCGCTGGTGCTGGTCACGGAGTATTACCACGTCTGGTGGGTTACCCTGCCGGCTGCCACCATGATCGCCCGCGAAATCATCATCTCCGCCCTGCGAGAGTGGATGGCGGAGATCGGCAAGCGCAGCAGCGTCGCCGTCTCCTGGATCGGCAAGGTGAAAACCACCGCGCAGATGATGGCACTGGTCGGCCTGCTGTGGCGTCCGGACATCTATATCACCGTCGCTGGGATCGTCGCGCTGTATATCGCCGCGGTGCTGACCTTCTGGTCGATGTTCCAATACCTGAGCGCTGCCCGCAGCGATCTACTGGACTCTTGACGATGCTGTGTTAAAAAGCGGCAAACGGGCGGCCGATGCGAAAAAGAGAGTTGACGCCGCCGGTCAGATAAGTAGAATGCATCGCATCGGACGGCAATAATGAAAAGCCAGAAGATACAACTAAATAAGTTGATTATGCGGGAATAGCTCAGTTGGTAGAGCACAACCTTGCCAAGGTTGGGGTCGCGAGTTCGAGTCTCGTTTCCCGCTCCAAATTTAAGATCTTGCCCTACGGCGGGGTCAATCAGTTTGGCGCGTTAACAAAGCGGTTATGTAGCGGATTGCAAATCCGTCTAGTCCGGTTCGACTCCGGAACGCGCCTCCATTTTATTTGTCGCCGCCCGGATGGTGGAATCGGTAGACACAAGGGATTTAAAATCCCTCGGCGTTCGCGCTGTGCGGGTTCAAGTCCCGCTCCGGGCACCATGACAAAATGGTATAAAAATCAAAACGATATGTTTTGTTATTAAGCCACCGCAAGGTGGTTTTTTTGTGTCTTAAATTTGTCCAGTGGCAGCAAAATGGCAGCAGAGTGGCAGCAGAGAAAAAAACGCCCCCGGCTCCTCTGTGTTTTTCTACCCCCTGTTTCTCCCGTCGCGATAGGGTGGCGACGTGCCATGCTACGTATAAACAGAAAAGCCCGCGGGTTTCCCTGCGGGCTTTTTGTATTACTGAGGTTTGGGTGCCTTGGGGCCATGCGCTCGACAATGCGATCGGGGCGGCGAACCGCCCCTGTCGCTCACTTACTCGGATCCGTAGGCCATGTGAGCCACTATCTCCACTTTGCCGCTTCGGAAGCTAACGTCGCAGAGATTTTGCTTTGTCAGCAGCAGTACGCCTAATAGCGTGATACTGATAACGATTAGCGCAATCAGCGCTGGTTGTTGTGGCTCCATAGCCTGCTTCTCCTTGCCTTTTGGCGAGTAAGTGGGCTATTCTCACGTTGTCTAGGCATGAGAGAAGCTCCACGTTGATTTATCGTCAGGTGGGGCTTTTTCTTTGCCTGCCGATTGCCCGGACAGACAAGTCCAAGGCACCCGCGGCTAATCTATCGCCTTTCCCTATTCTGCGCAAATAATCACCACATACGCATCCTGCCGCCGCGTAGTCCACTGCCGATTTCACGTGAGTTTCGCACCTGATGCCGCTGTGCCCTCACGGTCGTTTTGCGCGATCGTCCTGTGATCATTTTTGCAATTTTCCAATGCGTCCCAAAAAATGCGTAGACCGCACTCTGTAAGGTTTCCCTCGTTTTGTCGCTGAGTGGCG
Source organism: Edwardsiella sp. EA181011 (assembly GCF_000800725.1). Classification (NCBI taxonomy): domain Bacteria; kingdom Pseudomonadati; phylum Pseudomonadota; class Gammaproteobacteria; order Enterobacterales; family Hafniaceae; genus Edwardsiella; species Edwardsiella sp. EA181011. The sequence continues at coordinate 2,261,227 of NZ_CP011364.1, forward strand.
CGATCCCGATGCGATCGTCTAAAACTGCAATGAACTGAAAAGCGTGAAATTTTGGAACCTTCCCAACCCCCCAGTGCAGGCGTGGGTTGGTGGGGAATTTTGGGGCAGGGGGTATCCTGCATTCTTTGACGATGAGACCGTGGGTTATTGGCGTTCGCTCAGGTGGTTCGTGGGTGGCTATCTCGCCGGATAATGAAGAAAATTCCAGCTTCACGCAGGCTCTTACATGTTTGGATGAAATTTTATATCTGGTCAGCAATTTGATTGTCTTATTGGGGATGCTGCTCTCCTCCGAAGAGTGTGGGCTAGCCTGAATGGTGTTATTCATTTTGCTTCTCCTTTACCGGGAGAGTGCGAGTATTTGTTGATCATCCGCATCACTTCCTTTTCAATTGTCTCCTGCAGAGCCAGAGCCAGAGCCAGAGCCAGAGCCAGAGCCAGAGCCAGAGCCAGAGCCAGAGCCAGAGCCAGAGCCAGAGCCAGAGCCAGAGCCAGAGCCAGAGCCAGAGCCAGAGCCAGAGCCAGAGCCAGAGCCAGAGCCAGAGCCAGAGCCAGAGCCAGAGCCCAGAGCCAGAGCCAGAGCCAGAGCCAGAGCCAGAGCCAGAGCCAGAGCCAGAGCCAGAGCCAGAGCCAGAGCCAGAGCCAGAGCCAGAGAGCCAGAGCCAGAGCCAGAGCCAGAGCCAGAGCCAGAGCCAGAGCCAGAGCCAGAGCCAGAGCCAGAGCCAGAGCCAGAGCCAGAGCCAGAGCCAGAGCCAGAGCCAGAGCCAGAGCCAGAGCCAGAGCCAGAGCCAGAGCCAGAGCCAGAGCCAGAGCCAGAGCCAGAGCCAGAGCCAGAGCCAGAGCCAGAGCCAGAGCCAGAGCCAGAGCCAGAGCGTCCATCCTCGTCTATCCTGGCATCGCTGAGTCGCTCAATCCGCGGGCGCGCGTCGCGCTAAATGGGCCGTCGCTGATGCTACGGATGGTCTTCTTTTACCCTGGGTTTTCGCCTGCCTCGCATCCTCCCGCTGTACGACCCCGGCGCTTTCCCTGAGCGCCTTGACGCGATCGATCGCTACGTCCGTCCGTTATCTCTCCAGGCTTCGCCAGATCTGAACTTCTGCTTTGCTACGGGATGCTCTATGCTGCAGGATAATGCGCGATCTGATCCTTCAACTCAGTAAAAATTCGAGTTATTCAATACAACCCATTAAAACACAATGTGTTTGTCATCAGCGTCCACAAATAAATAGTCAATAAATATAAAATTAATAAGCCTGGTATTCTTTTTTATGAATTTTCGATAAAGTATCAGCGCTTCTGATAGAGCGCCAACAATAAAAAATAGAAAGTCTGAAAAATATAGTCGATGCTTGCTTTTGTCGTTGAAATACTGATTAATGCTTAGACTTTAATCTAGACGGCGCTGGGCGATTTTTTGCCCCGTTATTTATATAAATAGGATGGGGTGTATGGCAGGAAGTTTCCAGGACGAAGTGCCAAAGGCGCGCATTAATCTCAAACTTGACCTGCATACCGGTGGCGCAGGCAAAAAGACTGAGCTCCCCTTGAAGTTGCTGATCGCGGGTGACTTCAGTAATGGTCAGGCGTCTGCACCATTGTTTGAGCGCGAAAAGGTTAATTTAGATAAAAACAATTTTGACGCAGTGCTTTCCGAATATTCCCCAAAGGTTAATCTTACCGTTAAAAATCCCCTTGCTGATGACGCTGGCGAAGATAATATCAGCCTGAGATTCCAGAGCATGAAGGATTTCTCTCCAGAGCAGGTTTCACGGCAAATTCCCCAGCTGAAGGCCATGCTTTCCATGCGTAATTTACTTCGTGATTTAAAGGCGAACCTGCTGGATAACCAGACTTTCCGAAAAGAGCTGGAAAAAATTCTGCGGGATCCGGCGTTAAGCGCAGAGCTCAGGAGCGAGCTATCCGCTCTGGCTCCAAAACAGCCTTAACCCCTCACGATGTTATAACGGATTAATCAAGGAATGCTCATGTCTGTACAAAATGAAAATATCGCGGGTAGTAAGAGCGAGGTGCTCGAACACCCTGTCGCTGGCGGGGTTTATGCGTCGCTGTTTGAAAAAATCAATTTGAGCCCGGTCTCCGCGCTGAGCGCGCTGGATATCTGGCAGGACGCGCAGGCGATGTCCGATGCGACGGCAGATGAGCGGTTAACGGCCGGGATGCAAGTATTTCTGGAATGCCTGAAAAAATCGGGTTCAAAAGTTGAGAAACTCGACAAAAACCTGATTGACCATCATATCGCTGAGCTGGACTACCAGATTAGCCGTCAGCTGGATGCGATAATGCACAGCGGAGAATTCCAGGCGGTAGAAAGCCTGTGGCGCAGCGTTAAATCTCTGGTCGATAAAACCGATTTTCGCCAGAATGTGAAAGTTGAACTGCTGGATATGTCTAAAGACGACCTGCGTCAGGATTTTGAAGACAGTCCGGAGATTATCCAGAGCGGGCTGTATAAACACACCTATATCGATGAATACGATACGCCGGGTGGCGAGCCGATTGCGGCCTTGATTTCTGCTTACGAGTTTGATGCCTCTGCGCAGGACGTTGCCCTGCTGCGCAATATTTCGAAAGTCTCTGCCGCTGCCCATATGCCCTTTATCGGCGCGGCCGGCCCGAAATTTTTCCTCAAGGATTCGATGGAGGAGGTGGCGGCCATTAAAGATATCGGTAACCACTTTGACCGCGCCGAATATATCAAGTGGAAATCCTTTCGCGAGACGGACGATGCCCGCTATATCGGCCTGGTAATGCCGCGCGTGCTGGGGCGTCTGCCGTATGGCCCGGACACCGTGCCGGTGCGCAGCTTTAACTATGTGGAAGAGGTCAAAGGCCCGGACCATAACAAATATCTGTGGACCAACGCCTCGTTTGCCTTCGCGGCCAACATGGTGCGCAGCTTTATCAACAACGGATGGTGTGTACAGATCCGTGGCCCGCAGGCTGGTGGTGCCGTTCAGGACCTGCCAATCCATCTTTACGATCTGGGCACCGGCAGCCAGGTGAAAATCCCGTCCGAAGTGATGATCCCGGAAACCCGTGAATTTGAGTTCGCCAATTTGGGTTTCATTCCTCTCTCTTACTACAAGAACCGCGACTACAGCTGCTTCTTCTCGGCCAATTCCACCCAGAAACCGGCGCTGTATGATACCGCCGATGCGACGGCCAACAGCCGCATTAATGCGCGTCTCCCATACATCTTCCTGCTGTCACGTATTGCCCACTACCTGAAGCTGATTCAGCGTGAAAATATTGGCACCACCAAAGACCGTCGTCTGCTGGAGCTGGAACTCAACACCTGGGTGAAAGGTCTGGTCACCGAAATGACCGATCCGGGCGACGAGCTGCAGGCGTCCCACCCGCTGCGCGATGCCAAAGTGGTGGTCGAGGACATTGAAGATAACCCGGGCTTCTTCCGTGTGAAGCTGTACGCCGTCCCGCACTTCCAGGTGGAAGGGATGGACGTCAACCTGTCACTGGTCTCTCAGATGCCGAAGGCGAAATCATAAGCTAAGGCAGGAAGCCGATGAAAACGGAACAACCGTTATGGGGCAGGGGCGTTATGGTCTCTCCTCAGCACTTCCAGCAACAGGCCGCATACACGGCCTGGTCTGCGGAATGTATTGCCCGGCTGGGTCTTGCACAGCCCTGGGGCGTGATAAATGCCGTTTTTGAACCGGATGCACTGAAACTGGGCCGCCTGCAGGCCCGCCACCTGCATATCCGGTTTCCGGACGGTACGCTTATCGATACGGATAATGCTGACGACCTGCCGCCGGCGCTGGCGCTTGAGGGTGAATCACAGGAAGTGGTGGTGGTTCTGGCCCTTCCGCTGCTGCGGGCGAATGGTGGCAACTGTCTTAAACCCGATGAGGTGGCCGGGCGCCCTGTTCGCTATCGCCAGCGCTGGCGGGATGTCCGCAATACCTTCGGGGAGGATACTCGCCAGATTGCGGTGATGCAGCCGGAGCTGACGCTGCGTTTCATCCATCAGAACAACAGCGATTACCTGATCTGCCCGGTCGCTCGTCTGCGGCAGGATTCACAGGGGCGCTGGGCGCTTAGTGAGGCGTATCTCCCCCCGCTCCTTACCATCCAGGGCAGTCGCTGGCTGGTGACCCAACTGGAGCAACTGATGACGCAGCTGCGCGCCCGCCGCCGTCGCCTGATGGCCATGCGCAGGGAAAGTAACGAGCGCATGGCGGATTTTGCCGTGGCGGACGTCTCCCTGTTCTGGCTGCTCAATGCCCTAAACAGCGCGGAGCCGGTGCTGGGGCAGTTTCAGTGTCACCCGCAAAGCCCGCCCGAGCGTCTGTATCCGGAGCTGGCGCGCCTTGCGGGCAGCCTGTTGACCTTCTCACTGGAGCACCAGGTGAGTGCTATTCCTGTCTGGCAGCATGAGCAGCTGAATAACGTTTTTCCGCCGCTGTTTGATTTGCTGGGCGATCTGTTGGAAGCCAGCCTGCCGTCGCGGGTGGTGTCGATTGAGCTTGAGCACGATGCCCGGCTTCACGTCTGGCATGCCCGTCTGCATGACCCGCGCCTGCGCGAAGGGGCTGATTACTATCTCTCCGTACGTTCATCGATGCCGGCGGCTCAGCTACAGGAACAGTTCCCGCGTCAGTGCAAGGTCGGTAGTCCCGATCATGTCAGGAGTATCGTCAATTCTTCACGGGTGGGTGTGCCTCTGGCGCCGCTACGTCATGTGCCGGCCGCCATTCCGCTGCGCCTGGAAAATCAGTATTTCAGCCTCGATGTGACACACCCACTGGCCACCGAGATGCTGCAAAGCGGCAGCTGTATGTTTTATGTCCCGGGGATGCTCGGCGAGCCTGAGCTTGAACTCTTTGCGGTATTGAGAACATGAGTGAGCGTAAACGCGGCGCGGCCGCGTCCATCGATATTGACGCCCTGCTGCAGGATACCTGGCTGCAGGTCATCAGCCTGCGTCACGGCCCGACATTCCAGGATGGCGAAGGGCGCACCTTGTGGGAGCGCTGTATTGCTGATGTGGAGCGGGTCCAGCAAGAGCTGAAAGCGCGTGAGCTGGATGAGGCGGGTTGTCAGCACATTCTTGCCGCGCAATGTGCGCTGCTTGATGAGACGGTCAAGGGGCGCGGCGTGGAGGATGACGCCTGTGTGCAGTGGTATGACATTCCCCTGCAGGGACATTTTCTCGGCACCATGGATGCCGGCGATACGCTGTGCGATCGGATGCGTGATGTGCTGCGTGAGCCGGCGCCTGATCATGCCGTTGTGACCTGCTTCCAGCGTGTGATGATGCTGGGTTTCCTGGGCAGTTTCCATTCTCAGAATGACCCGGAACGTCAGAAACTCGTCAATGCACTCAATGAACATGTCACGCCGTTCCGCTATCCAGCGTCCCATCCGGTGCTGGCGGAAAGCCGTGCTGGATGGGGCGTGGGGGGCTGGCTGGCGTCATGGCCCGTGAGTATTGCTTTGAGCATGTTGGCGGTCGCCGCACTCTGGTGGGGCCTGGATCACTGGCTGGATCAGATGCTGTTGAGCCTGCTGCCGGGAGTCGTGAAATGAGTCCGGCACAACAGCGCGGACTTGCGCTGTGGGCCGCCCTGCTGAGTACGGTGATCTGTCTGGGTTTTCTGCCGGGATCCCGAGGGGGTTCCATGCTGCTTCTGCTGGCGCTGCTGGGGGTTATCCTGGCGTGCTGGATTGTGGCCAGCCGGCGTGCAGAGCATGAATCGACGTTGCGCCCCGACGACCTGCCTGACGCCACGTATCGCCAGCCAGTGGTGCTGGTCTGTGGGGATCTCCCCCAGGCCTGGCCCGGGCAATCTCAGGTCCTGACCGTCACCCAGGGGTGCTGGATCCGGGTGGAGAGCCCTCAGGATCTGGAGCAGACAGCCCGTCAGCTGTTATGGCTTCGCCCTGGCTGGGGAGATCAGCTGTCGGTGATGGTCAGCGTCTGTCCGCAGAAATACGCCGACAGCGGGCATCTAACCCGTTGCCTGCTGGCCCTGCGCTGGCAAATCAGCCGGCTGCGTAAAGAGACGGGTCATTCTGTGCCGCTGGTCCTGCATGGTCAGATTGGCAGCGCGATGACGAATGATCTGCTCTGGCAGGCGGCTATCCCAGGGGAAGGCGTGAGAGTCTGGCGTGCGTCTTCGGCGCCGGGTTCCATCGCTGCATGGGTCACCGCCGGTGGGTCGCCTGCGATGCAGCAACAGGTGTTGATGAACAGCCTGATGAGCTGGTTCCATCAACACGTCAAAGCTGTCTTTATGGATGAGAACTCCGATGTTCCTGCCATTATACCTGTTGCGGAGCTGTGGGGTATGGGGCCGATCCTTGCCGGAAGTCTGGCCACATCGGCCTGGACCGCGTGGCTGTCCCGCCACACCGCCATGCAGCAGGTGGCGGGCTGGCAGCCGCTGGGAACGAACGGTACGGTTATCTCCCCGTTGCCAGATTTTATCCTGCCGCTGCTGCCGGAGGGGCGAGGCCTGACGCCGCGTGGGCGAACATGGCGCGGTGTGCTCGGGCTCTTTACGCTGGCGGCGATTGCAGCGCTGCTCAGTAGTGGCTGGAACAATCGCCAGCTGCTGCAGCGTGTGAGCGTTGATATTGCCCGCTACGACCGTATCCCGATGCATGATTTCGGCCCCAAAGCCGACGCCGTTGCTGTCCTGCGTGACGATGCGGCAGCGCTGGATAATCTGGCGCGCAACGGGATACCGCCCCGTCTGAGCCTCGGTTTATATCAGGGTGAGCGTCTGCGAATGCCGCTACTGGATGCGATCCATGCTTATGTGCCCCCGCCGTTTGAATCTGAAGCGCAGCCGACGCCCAAACGGGTATCGAAACCTAAACCGGTACCGAAAATTGTCCGCCTCGACAGCATGTCATTGTTCGATTCCGGCAAATCGGTACTGAAAACCGGCTCCACCAAATGGCTTGTGAACTCACTGGTCGGCATCAAGGCGAAGCCGGGCTGGCTGATTGTCGTCAGTGGTCACACCGATAACACCGGCAGCCCTCAACTGAATCAGATGCTGTCCCTGAAGCGTGCCGAAGCGGTACGCGACTGGATGCGTGACACTGGCGATGTGCCGGAAAGCTGTTTTGCGGTGCAGGGCTATGGCGCAAGCCGCCCGGTCGCAACCAATGACACCCCGGAAGGGCGCGCACTTAACCGTCGTGTCGAAATCAGTCTGGTACCGCAGGCTAATGCCTGTCAGATACCCGGCGAAACCCCAGCGTCATCGCAGGATGATGACGTATCACAATCAAATGGAGAGTAACTCTCATGGCAATTCCTGTTTATCTTTGGCTGAAGGACGACGGCGGTGCGGACATTAAAGGGTCTGTGGACGTGCAGGATCGCGAAGGCAGCATCGAAGTGGTGGCCCAGGAGCATAACCTGTATATCCCGACCGATAACAACACCGGCAAGCTGACCGGCACCCGTATCCACACCCCATTCCTGTTCACCAAGGAAATCGACTCGTCCAGCCCGTACCTGTACAAGGCGGTGACCACCGGGCAGACCCTGAAGTCTGCGGAATTCAAGTGGTACAAAATCAACGATGCGGGCCAGGAAGTGGAGTACTTCAACACCAAACTGAAAAACGTGAAGGTGGTGAAAGTGGCTCCGAAGATGCACGACATCAAGGATCCTGCCTTCGAGAAACACAACCACCTTGAGCAGATCGAACTGCGTTACGAAAAAATCACCTGGACCTACAAAGACGGCAACATCATTCACTCCGACTCCTGGAGCGAACGCGCTACCGCGTAAGTCACCAGCGGGCAGCGTTTCTCTGTCCGCTTTCCCATTTTTGCTCAACGTCTGTCTGCGCGGGCGTTGAGCAAAGAAAACCACAAACTGCCAGCCCGACCGTGTGCGCTTTGGTCCCCTGAACGGGAAATAGTGAGGGGCGGTAGCGTGTCCAGGAACCGACAAAGAGATCAATTCATGGAAAATCCAGCCGTTCTGTTACGTCGCCTAAACCCTTACTGCGCCCGTGCGATGGAGGGGGCGGCCTCGCTCTGCCAGATCCGCACCCATGCGGAAATCCTGCCTGAGCACTGGCTGCTGAAGCTGCTGGAGCAGGGGGAGGGTGACCTGACGGTGCTGGCCCGCCGTTATGAGTGGGATATGGATGCGCTGTGGCAGGATTTGCTCGGCTGGCTGGATTCACTTCCCCGCTCTGTTTGCAGTCGCCCGCAGCTTTCAAACAGCATTCAGACACTGATGCAGGAAGCCTGGCTGATTGCCTCCCTTAATGGCGAAGAGCATATCCGCAGTGTGCATCTGCTGATGGCGCTGGCCGATAGGCCAAAACTGGTGCGCTGCGATGGCCTGTGGCCGCTGCTGACCCTCGGCCAGAGTCAGCTGGAGCGTCTGCGTCCGCTGCTTGATGCGCAGTCAGACGAACGCCCGGATGTGCAGCTGGATGAAGAATTAGCCAAAAGCGATACGGTTGAGTTCGTGGGCCGCCCGGTCGGCGTTTCTGAAGGCAAAGAAGGCGAGTTGTCGCCTGCGCTGCAGAACGCGCTGGATAAATTCACCCTCGATGTCACCGCCAAGGCCAGAGAGGGCAAAATCGACCCGGTGTTTGGTCGCGACACGGAAATCCGTCAGATGGTGGATATTCTCTCGCGCCGTCGCAAGAACAACCCGATCCTGGTCGGCGAGCCGGGTGTCGGCAAAACGGCCCTGGTTGAAGGGCTGGCGCTGCGCATCGCCGAGGGCAACGTTCCTGAATCCTCAAACCGGTCATCCTGTGCACCCTCGATCTTGGCCTGTTGCAGGCGGGCGCAGGCGTAAAGGGCGAATTTGAGCAGCGTCTGAAAAACGTCATCGATGCGGTGCAGCAGTCGCCGGTGCCCATCCTGCTGTTTATCGACGAAGCCCACACCATTATCGGGGCGGGTAACCCGGCGGGCGGTGCGGATGCCGCCAATCTGCTGAAACCGGCGCTGGCCCGCGGCGAACTGCGCACCATCGCGGCCACTACCTGGAGCGAGTACAAGCAGTACTTCGAGCGTGATGCCGCGCTGGAGCGCCGCTTCCAGATGGTGAAAGTGGACGAGCCAGACGACGAGACCGCCTGCCTGATGCTGCGTGGCCTGAAATCCCGCTATGCCGAACACCACGGCGTACATATCACTGACGACGCGGTACGCGCGGCGGTCACATTGTCGCGCCGCTATTTGACCGGACGCCAGCTGCCGGACAAAGCCGTTGACCTGCTGGATACCGCCTCTGCCCGTGTGCGAATGAGTCTCGACACGGTGCCGGAACAAATTGTGCGTCTGAAAGCGCAGCTGAATGCACTGGCGCTGGAAGAGCAGGCGCTGCTGGAAGACATTGCCGCAGGCAGCAACCGTCATGGTGACCGCCTGGGTGTCATTGAGCAGCAGCGGACTGAACTGGAAGCGCGTATCGAGGAGCAGGAAGCACGTTTCAGCAACGAAAAGGCGCTAGCACAGCAGTTGATGGCCAGCCGTCAGGACATCAGTCAGCAGGCTGAAATTACTGGCCTGCAACAGCAATTGGAGCAGGCACAGCAGGGTGATGTGCTGGTCCAGGTGGACGTAGACACCCGCACCGTGGCCAACGTGATTGCCGACTGGACCGGCGTTCCGTTGTCTTCACTGATGAAAGACGAGCAGACCGAACTGCTGACCCTGGAAGCTGAAATCGGTAAGCGCGTAGTGGGGCAGGACATGGCGCTGATCGCCATTGCCCAGCGCCTGCGCGCGGCGAAAACCGGCCTGACGTCTGAGAACGGCCCTCAGGGCGTGTTCCTGCTGGTTGGTCCGAGTGGCGTGGGGAAAACCGAGACCGCGCTGGCGCTGGCCGATGTGCTGTACGGTGGTGAAAAATCGCTGATTACCATCAACCTCTCCGAATACCAGGAGGCGCATACCGTTTCCCAGCTAAAAGGTTCGCCTCCGGGCTATGTGGGATACGGCCAGGGCGGTATTCTCACCGAAGCGGTGCGCAAGCGCCCGTACAGTGTGGTGCTGCTGGATGAGGTGGAAAAAGCCCATCGTGACGTGATAAACCTGTTCTATCAGGTGTTCGACCGCGGCTTTATGCGCGACGGCGAAGGGCGTGAAATCGACTTCCGTAATACCGTTATTCTGATGACCTCGAACCTCGGCAGCGACCACCTGATGCAGCTGCTGGATGAACAGCCAGGTGCCAGCGAAAGCGACCTGCACGAACTGCTGCGCCCGACTTTACGTGACCACTTCCAGCCCGCGCTGCTGGCCCGTTTCCAGACAGTTATCTACCGTCCGCTGGCAGAATTAGCCATGCGCACCATCGTGGAGATGAAACTCAGCCAGGTGAGCAAACGCCTGCATCGCCATTACGGCCTGACCACCCATATCAACGAGAGCCTGTATGACACGCTGACCGCCGCCTGCCTGTTGCCGGACACCGGGGCGCGCAACGTCGACAGCCTGCTCAACCAGCAGATTTTGCCGGTGCTGAGTCAGCAGCTGCTGAGTCATATGGCCGTAAAACAGCAACCTCAGGCGTTACGTCTTAGCTGGAGTGAGGAAGAGGGGATCGGACTGGCGTTTGACCGGATGCAGGGGACGTGCGCATGAGCCATGTTCCCCCGATGAGATTCAGCCATAGCCATCACCTGTTAGCGGTGAAGGGATGTGAGGCAGCGCTCGATGTGCTGGCTTTCGAGGGGATGGAGGCCCTGAGTCAACCGTTTAGCTACCGTATTGAGTTCACCAGTGCAGATCATGCCATCAGCAAGGAAATGATGCTGATGAAAGCCGCTTCCCTGACGCTGCAGGCACCGGTGGATCAGGGCTACGGCATTAAGGTGCAACAGGCCGTTCGCGTGATTCAGGGGGTAGTCAGTGGTTTTGAACGCCTCGGTACCTCAAAAGACGAAACCCATTACGCCCTGACGCTGACGCCGCGCCTGGCGTTGCTCAGCCGTTCACACCAGAACGCCATTTATCAGGACATGTCGGTTCCGCAGATTGTTGAAAAAATTCTGCGCGAGCGCCACAGCATGCGCGGCCAAGATTTTCTGTTCTCGCTGACGCAGGACTATCCACGCCGCGAGCAGGTGATGCAGTACGGCGAGGACGATCTGCATTTCATCACCCGACTGCTGGGTAAGGTGGGCATCTGGTTCCGCTTTACCACCGATATGCGCCTCAATATCGATGTGGTGGAGTTTTACGACGGCCCGCAGGGCTATGAGAAAGGGCTGACCCTGCCGTCGGTGCCGCCGTCGGGCCAGCATTCGGCAGGCGTGGACTCGGTGTGGGGAATGGAGACCCATCATCACGTGGTGCAGAAGCAGGTCAGCACCTGTGATTACAACTACCGTGCGGCAAACGAGGACATGAACACCCAGGTCGATGTGACCCGGGGGGACGCCACTACCTACGGTGATGCCTATCACTATGCCGACAATTACCTGACGCCGGGCAGTAAATACGACCGCCATCCGGCCCCGGAATCCGGGGCGTTCTATGCCCGTATTCGCCACGAACGTTACCTGAACGGTCAGACACAAACCCACGCCATCACCAGTTGCCCGACGCTGTTCCCGGGTATGCTGTTAAAGGTCACCGGCGGCTATGAGGTGGCAGACGTGTTTGCGCATGGCGTGGTCATCACCGCGATGCGCAGCCATGCGCGCCGTGATGAAGATTTTGGTGTGAATTTTGAGGGTATCCCGGACAGCCCCGATTTTGGCTTCCGCCCGGCCCCCGGTGACCGTCCGGTGATGGCCGGCACGCTGCCGGCCCGCGTTACCAGCACCACCGAAAATGACGCCTACGGCCATATCGACCGCGATGGCCGCTACCGCGTCAACATGCTGTTCGACCGCGATAACTGGGAGACCGGTTTTGAAAGCCTGTGGGTGCGCCAGTCGCGCCCCTATGCCGGTGACACCTATGGCCTGCACCTGCCGCTGCTGGCGGGCACCGAAGTGGCGATTAGCTTTGAGGACGGTAACCCGGACCGGCCGTACATCTCCGGCGTACTTCATGACTCGGCGCACGGCGACCACGTCACCATTCAGAACTACAAACGCAACGTCCTGCGCACCCCCAAAAACAACAAACTCCGCCTGGATGACTCGGAAAATCAGGAGCATATCAAGCTCTCAACCGAGTACGGCGGCAAGAGCCAGCTGAACCTTGGCCATCTGGTGGATGTTGAGCGCCAGAAGCGCGGTGAAGGCTTTGAGCTCAGAAGCGATAGCTGGGGAGCCATCCGGGCGCAGAAAGGGATCTTCATCAGCGCTGACGGTCAGACGATGGCGCAGGGGGCGGCGCTGGAGATGCAGCCGGCGGTCAGCAATCTGGGTGACGCTCGGGAGCAGATGACCTCCATCTCCGATGACGCGCAGAAGGCGGCCACGACCCCGGCGGATCTCCGGGCGCAAATCACACTGCTGGAGCAGCAGCTGACAGATCTCAAAAAATCGGTGCTGCTGCTCAGCGCGCCGGATGGGATGGCGCTGACCAGCGGACAGCACCTACAGGTATCGGCCGGCCAGAATCTGATTGCCACTGCCGGTAAAAATGCGGACGTCAGCGTGGTGAAAAATCTGTTTATCGGGGTCGGTAATGCCCTGAGTGTGTTCGTCCGTAAGCTGGGGATCAAGCTCATCGCCAACCAGGGGCCGGTGAGGATCCAGGCGCAGAATGCGTTGATGGAGCTGCTCGCCCGTGGAGAGATCCGCGTCGTCAGCACCGAAGATCGCATCGAAATCATTGCCAAAAAACAGGTCACGATTAACGGGGGCGGAAGCTATATCACCCTCGATGCCAATGGCATTGAATCAGCCACTCAGGGTGAATACCTGACCAAGGCCGGGTATTACGGACGAAAAGAAAAGGCCAGCAAGCAGGTAGCGTTTCCGAGCATGGCGCCTGAAACCGCAGAGTCCTCCAGTAAATGCAGCTTTTCATGACGGGGTGTTGGCCGATGATGATCGGCCCACCGCCTCTGAAGGCGAGAGCGGCCCATGTAACGGATGCGGCCTGCCTCGAAAGGGGCATGACTGACGTTCATCGTCGTGGGTACCCGGTTCACGCTCATGGCGCGTGGCAGGGCGGGAGCTACATTTGCCAGACTGCCGCAGGAGGCGCGGCCGAGCGCGTGCGAGCGATTGCGGAGGCGTTCATCGTTTCACTGCGCACACGCGTCGCCAGACGCGATCTGGCACCGCAGAACCTCAACGCCGATAAACCCAATCTGATATGGGATGAATCAGATAACACTTATGGTTACGACAAAGATGAGTTGCAAGAGAAATGCCGTATTCCCTGAAAAATCCTCCCGAATGTCATCCTCGATCGGCACCACCGAAAATATCACGTTGGCTTGCGGCTCTGGCGATACCGTTGGTCATTGTCGTGATCCTCATGCGGATATTGGGAGTTTATATCGATAACAAGCACTTCGGGTTGATTGCTATGGGGACCCCTGTCGTGGTGTGGATCGTGAGTTTCAGTATTCGTCTGTGGGGCTGGTCATTACAGGACAGTAAAGCGAATGCTTTTGACCGACGTCGGGAACAATGGATCTTGCGTGAGACCCGCCGAGCGCGCCGTGCGCTTCAGATACTGAATACGACATTTATCACAGCCCATCAGGAGAGCGAACCAGGTTCTGTCGCCGTTGAAATGCGCAATAACCACAGCATTATCATTTCTCAGTCGGACTGGAAAAACGAGAAGAGTAACAGGATGAGCCGCATCGGGGCGGGACCGGATGAGACGCCTGAGCGGCTCGTCTCACGCCTGCTTTCAGCGCTCATTGCCGATCTGCCCGCCGACCAGTTTCCTGAAAATGCCGCGCTGGCGGTCATCCTTGATGTCTCGTCATCTCTGTCATGCCCTACTGTTCGGGCGATTTGGCAGAAAGCCTGGCAGGAGAGCGGCATAGCCTGCGCGGTTGAGTATGTGGACAGCCGTGGTCCGGGGGGCGTCAGCCACTGGCTGGATCACCGAATCCAAGATGAGGCGATGTTGTTGATTATTGGCCTCCAGGTTGATCCGGTTATATCGAACAACACGGCGGAAGCCGCCGTTGCCCTGCTTCTGGGCAACCGCCTGACGCAGCAGGCTATTGACCCCCTCGCGCTGCTGCACCGGCCAGATGCGGCCCCTCCGGGTGAGCTGTGCGGGGGATGAACATGGCCGCCTATAACGTCCCGCTCAAAGAGAATATCGTGAAAAATTTATGGCTTGCCGGGCTGACGGGGGCGCAGCGCGCAGAAGTGATCGCGTGCCAGAATGCGCATCCTGCGCAGTCCGTAGAGGACGAAGCCGTGATTTCACTCGATATGTCGATGGGATATGCCGGCGCCGCTGCGCCCTGGTTGGCCATCGCGGCCGCCACTGAAATCGCACGGCAAACGCAGTCACCCCAGATGATTATCTGCGGCGACACCACGCAGAATGCGCTGTGGAGCACGCTCATTACCCCGATGGCTTCCCGACAGGAGATGGATCCGTGACGCTACCTTTGGCACCGAAGACGACGGAAGGGCGCTATCTTTCTGGCGTATTCATTCTCTTTTTACTCCTTGCCGCAATGACGTTTATGGTCTGGCGGTATCCGGACATCGCCGGGCTGGAGAGGGGGAGTCCGCAGCAGACTTACTGGCTTATTGGCGGGTGCTGCATTAGCGGATGCACATTTATTATGCTGGTTACGCTCCTGTGGGCCGCGCTCAGTGCCGGCAAAACGGCGTTTGATGCTCTCGTCGACGCGACAAATGGCGATGACGAGGGGGCGAAAAGGGAAAGTGAACACCCCCCTGAGTCTCCGGCGGGGGTGATGTCTGGAGCGATACGGGCCCACCTACGCTCACGGGTTGGCTTTTACTGGCGTGGAAAAGCCCGCCTGTTGTTGGTGACGGGCGACGCCGCCGCGATTGAGCAACTGGTTCCCGGCCTGCAGCAGCGGCAGTGGCTTGAGGGTAACCGTACCGTTCTGATTTATGGCGGCAGTCTGATATCGGAGCCCGACCATGAAAAATACGCGGCGCTGCGCAGGCTGCGTCGCGGACGCCCGCTGGACGGTATTGTCCGTGTCATGCCGGCGTCGCTTCACCTGACACCACACATCAGTGACAACGATTTACGCGGGCTGGAAAAAATCAGCGAGCTGCTGCGTTATTCCGCACCGGTCTGGCTGTGGCAACTGTGCGACAGTCCATGGTCGCAGACTAACCGCACAGAACAGACGGTAGGGGCCTGTTTTCCGCTACGTGCGAAAGCCGAAGATATTACCCGCCAGCTTGAATTGATGCTGCCGACGCTGCGGGCGCAGGGGGTGAGTCAGATCGCTGATAACGATAGCCACGACTTCCTGCTGCGCCTGGGGCAGCGCCTGAAAGACGGCGGTATCGCCCGCTGGGCTCAGCAACTGCGGCCATGGCTCTCCGACGCTCAGCAGCGCGTTTCGCTGCGGGGCCTGATGTTCAGCCTGCTGGAGAATAAACCCGCTGATATTTTCGAGAGAAGCGCCGGCGCTGAGAAATATGTCCCGGAGTCACAACGCCATGCGCTGACCCTGCCGGTGACCTGGCAGGGTATCGTTGACCGCTGCACCCGTATTCGTGGTCGCCGGGTCGGTAGGGCGTGGGAACAGACGCTGGCCTGGGCCATGATGGCGATCATCGGCGTCTGGGGCGCCGGGCTGCTGCTCGCCTTTGCGCTGAACTCCGGCCAGATATCTTCCGTGGCGGCAAAAGCCCGATACCTGGTGGCGCATCCTTCCGTCTCCGATGCACAGCTGGTGGCCTTGCACGATCTGCGTAATGACGCCGGTCGCCTGCTGCATCATGTCCGGGAGGAGACGCCATGGTATCAGCGCTTCGGCCTGAACCATAGCCCGCAGCTGCTCGACGCGATGCTGCCCTGGTACGGCGTGGCGAACAACCGCCTGATACGCGACCCGGCATATGCCGCCCTGATGCAGAAGCTCAGCGCGCTGGTAAACTCAGCGCCCAGCAGCGCCCTGCGGGCACAGCTGGCAAAGCCGGGCTATGACCAGCTGAAAGCCTGGCTGATGATGTCCCGTCCGGATAAAGCCGACGGTGCGTTTTTCGCGCAGACCATGCAATCCGTGCAGCCGACGCGCATGGGCATCTCAACCGGCCTGTGGCAAAGCCTGTCGCCGACTTTGTGGGCATTCTACATCGCCGAACTGCCCGAGCAGCCACGGTGGAAAATCGCGCCGGATGCGCAACGGGTCAGCCAGAGCCGTCAGGTGCTGCTGCAGCAAATTGGACGGCGCAACGCCGACGGCACGCTGTATGAGAACATGCTCAACTCGGTGCGTCGTAACTTCGCCGACGTGTCACTGGAAGACATGACTCGCGGCACCGATGCGCGCCGACTCTTCACCACCGAGGCGGTGGTGCCGGGCATGTTCACTCGTCAGGCGTGGGAAGGGGGATACAGCAGGCCATCGAGAAAGCCGCGACTTCCCGACGCGATGCAATCGACTGGGTGTTGAGCGATGCCGCTACGTCAGTACCCGCTGAGCTGGCGCCGGAAGCGCTGAAAACGCGCCTGCTGCAACGTTACTTCACCGACTTCGCCGGCAGCTGGCTGAACTTTCTCAACAGTCTGCGGCTTAACCCGGCGAACAACATTGCGGACGTCGCAGACCAGCTGGCGCTGATGAGCGACGTCCGCCAGTCGCCACTGATTGCCCTGATGAATACCGTCGCCTGGCAGGGGCAGGCCGGCCAGCAAAGTGAAGGCCTTTCGAGTTCCATCGTCTCATCGGCTAAGGCGCTGATGGGGGGGAAGAGACACCAGCGATTGACCCGTCTGCCACGGAGTTGCAGGGGCCATTGGATGACACCTTCGGTCCGCTGCTTCAGCTGCTGGGTAAAAACAACGGCAGCAACCTCATGTCGGCCGACAACTCACTGAGCCTGCAGACGTATCTGACCCGCATCACCCGCGTGCGTCTGCGCCTGCAACAGGTGGCCAGCGCCTCCGACCCGCAGGCGATGCTACAAACCCTGGCGCAGACCGTATTCCAGGGCAAAAGCGTGGACCTGAGCGACACCCAGCAATATGGCAGCCTGATTGCGGCAAGCCTGGGCGAAGCGTGGAGCGGTTTTGGCAGCACCGTGTTTGTTCAGCCGCTGACCCAGGCCTGGGAGACCGTGCTTCAGCCGTCGGCGGCGAGCCTGAATGACAAATGGCGCCGCGCCGTGGTGGCGAACTGGCACACGGCATTCGACGGCCGTTTCCCGTTTGCTGACAGCAAAAGTGATGCCTCTTTACCGATGCTGGCCGAGTTTGTGCGCAAAGACAGCGGCCGTATTGAACGCTTCCTGACCGCAGAGCTCAGCGGCGTGCTGCACAAAGAGGGCAGCCGATGGGTAGCGGATAAGGTCAACAGCCAGGGGCTAAGCTTTAATCCGGCCTTCCTGCGCGCCATTAACCAGCTGAGCCAGCTGTCGGACATCCTGTTTACCGACGGCGGTCAGGGCATCAGCTTTGAACTGCAGGCACGCCCGGCGCCGCAGGTGGTGGAGACTCAGCTGATCATCGACGGACAAAAGCTGCACTACTTTAACCAGATGGCCGACTGGCAGCCCTTCCGCTGGCCGGGAGACACTTACACGCCGGGCACCATGCTGACCTGGACCACCGTCAGCGCCGGAGCGCGTCTGTTCGGGGACTACAGTGGAACCTGGGGCTTTATTCGCTGGCTGGGAGAGGGTAAACGACAGCCGCTGGACCGCAGCCGGTGGATGATGAGCTTCAGCGCGCCGGATGGATCCACCCTACGGTGGGTGCTGCGCTCGCAGCTGGGCAGCGGTCCACTGGCGTTACTGGCACTGCGCAACTTCACGCTGCCGGATCAGATCTTCAACGTCGACAGCGTGGCCACGGCTCCGGCGCGGATGGCCGACGCGGAAGAGAGTGACATGGACGGAGTCGAATAATGGGCACGCTGCCGAATCTGATCGCCGCCTGTCAGGTGGATGAAGTTCAGCTGCGACAGCAGGCGCAGGCGCTCACGGAAAGCTGGCACCCCTGGCTTGCCCCGGTCAGCGATAGCCGTCCAACAGGAGAGGATCCGGGATATGACGATGATTTTCAGCGCATTCGTGAGGAGGTCGACAGGCTTTCCGGCGTTGATACCGGGCTGATTTGCCAGCTGGCCGAGAGGCTGTTGACCCGCACGGCGCAAGATATCCGGGTCGCGACCTATTATTGCTGGGCGCGTCTGCACCGGGACGGCGAAGCCGGCTTCGCTGAGGGGCTTGCACTGCTGGCGGGGTTACTGCAGCGCTATGGCGCGCAGCTTCATCCGCAGCGTGAGCGGAGCCGTAAATCGGCGCTGGAGTGGCTTGCAGGCCCCCGTGTTCTCGACGGCCTGTCACGCTGGCCGGAGGTGGTACGCGACGAGGCCCTGCGCACTGTCGGTGCGTTGCTGCTTATCCGCGACAGCCTGGAGGCCGAGCCGGAGGCGTCACGGCCGGAGCTGAGTGCCCTGTACCGCGCGCTGGAGTCTCGCCTGATGAAAGCCGGTGGCGTGGATGCCGTGGTGCCGCAGAATGCCGCTCATCAGGCTCCGCCGCCGCCCCCATTACACACGGCCGAGCCTGACGCACCGCGCCTGAGCCGTATCACCTCCGGTCAGGATTTGCTGGCTCAGGCCCGCACCCTGGCGGGGTATCTGCGAGAACAGCCCGCGGGCTGGCTCGCCGCACACCGGCTGATGAAAAGCCTGCGCCATGACACGCTGAGCGCTATCCCGGCGCCGGATGCCGAGGGGAAAACGCGCATTGAGCCGCCGCGGGCTGACCAGCGAGCCATGCTCAAACGCCTGTACCTGCAGCAGAGCTGGCCGGAGATGCTGGCGCAGGTGGACAGCACCTTCTCGCGCGGCGCCAATCACCTCTGGCTGGATTTGCAGTGGTATACCCACCAGGCCCTGGTGAAGTCAGGGCAGGAGGTGCTGGCCGAGATTATCACCGCCGATCTGAAAGGGCTGCTGCGCCGGCTCTCCGGGCTTGAAACGCTGGCCTTTAATGACGGTACGCCGTTTGCCGATGAGATCACCCTGAACTGGATAAAACAGAGCGTGCTGGACGGTATATCCGGCTGGCGTGAGGCGCCGGTCAGCGCCGTCAGTGAGACGGATAACGATATCCTGGCCCTTGAGCCGGAGGCGCTGGAGAAAGCGGACACGGAGGGTCTGGATGCCACGCTCCACTGGCTACAGACACGCCCAGGCGCGGACTCCACAAAAGGCAAATGGCTGCTGCGCCTGCTGATGGCGCGCGTGGCGGAGCAGAGGGGCCGGAATGAGCTGGCACTGCATCTGCTGGGTGAGCTTGAGAGTACCGCACAGGCCATCACGCTCACGCAGTGGATACCGGCGCTGTTGTTTGAGGTGAAATCGCGTCGCCTCAGGCTGCTGCGCATGAAAGCCACCCGCAGCGAAACCGATAAATTGCGGCTTCAGCCCGAGATGGATTTGCTTCTGTCCGGCCTGATTGCGCTCGATCCGGTCAGCAGTGCGGTGCTTTGCGGGTAACCCGGAGTGAATTCAGCGAAAGGGGAAACATATGCCGGTAACAGGCTATTATCTGGTGCAGGGCGATAAAACGACCTGCGGCGGGAGGATCACCACGGGCGCAGAGGATCACACGCTGTTTGATAAACCTGTTGCCCGCGAGCAGGACAGCGTGACCTGTGGAAAATATGTGGGACTGTATAGGATAGCCGGCGGCATCGACAACGATACCATTCACGGCAGGCGGATGGCCGGAACCCTCGACAGCTACAGCACCTGCCCCTGCAAGGCGAGGTTTATTCCGTCGATGATGCAGGATACCTATGAGAAATCATCGGGTTCGGGCATAGCCACGAACGCAGCCGAGGAAAAAGCAGAGGCGACGGTAAGCCCAGCCGTGACGGCTGGCCCGGAACCGTGTGTCAGCGCTGAGGCCGATAAGCCTGATGAGCAACTCAGCGGCTGGCTGGCTTATTACGGTACGGATATGCAGCCGCTTAAAAACCTGGCTTTCCGGAGTTTTGTCGACTCCGATGTACCCAAAGTGATCATTGCGGGTGACGGGCATCGGAAACCTCCTTTCATCTATTCTCAGCATATGCCCGGTGTCCTTTCCGCCTTTAGCAAAGGGAAGCTGCGGTTGTATGTCGAATATACGCAGTCAGGGTGGTCTCTTCGGAACAAAACACCCGGGGCGTTGCCGCCATATCTTACGCAAAAGAAAAGCTTCTTTAAAAAAGACATTGTCACCCCATGGGAGAATGAGGTGATGGGGGAGTCCTCAACGGCGATATATGAAAAATTAATTGAAAAAATAGGCGGTCTGACACCGCTTACAGCGGCAGAGGCGAAAAAATTAAAATTGCAGGGACAACAATTTGCAGACGGATTGAACGCCATCACTCCAGACCTGGCGGTAACGGTCAGAAAACATATCAATAATCTCGTCGCGGCAGCAGGCCCCTTGCCGGAGCAGGATGTTATGGCGCTGGTGAGTATTATCTCGGGGCAATGGCGAGACCTGTTTGTGAATGAAGACTTAGCCGAACGTTTAGCGGAAGAGATCACCAAGGCGCCGGATTTAACCCGGCTGATTTCAATAGGAGATGCGCATCTTGATGACAATAACAACCCTTTTCATATATTACTTGCTGAGAAACTATCAAAACGAATGAAGTCGCCTCCAGTTATTCTGGTAAATAAAAGAAGCGAGTTTTAATCCTATTGGTTTCTCCGTTTATTGATTTATTATCCGTTGGGCTTATTAATGGACGACTTAACCCTGCGTTACTATGACGCTGAAATGCGCTACCTACTGGAGGCTGGCGAAGAGTTTGCCCGCGCTCACCCCGAGCAGGCGGCCATGCTCAATCTCGATAAGGCGGGCGCGCGCGATCCGTACGTGGAACGCCTGTTCGAGGGCTTTGCCTTCCTGATGGGGCGCCTGCGTGAGAAGCTCGATGATGACTTGCCGGAGCTCACCGAAGGGCTGGTCAGCCTGCTGTGGCCGCATTACCTGCGCACCATTCCGTCAATGTCGGTGGTGGAGATCACCCCCGACTGGCGCGGGATGAAGGAGCCGATGCGTATTGTCAAAGGCTTCGGGGTGAACTCGCGGCCGATCGGTGAGAAGGGTACGCGCTGTCGGTACACCACGACCAAAGAGATCACCCTTCAGCCGCTGTCGCTGGAGTACGCCCGCCTGTCGACCGACCCTGATGGGGGTTCGGTCATCACGCTGCGCTTCAACTGCAGCTCTCTTGCCGACTGGAGCCGTGTCGACCTCAGCCAGATCCCGTTTTACTTTAACGCCGATGCGCCGCTGGCCTGTGCCATGCACGAAGCCTTTACCATCAACGCTGCACGCCTTTGGCTGCGGATGCCGGGTGATATGGAGAGAAGGCCGCTGGACGGGTATTTCAGCGCGCTCGGCTTTGGCAATGACGATGATCTGTGGCCGAAGGGAAGCAGCAGCTTTCGCGGCTATCAGCTGCTGCTGGAGTATTTCACCTTCTGTGAGAAGTTCATGTTCACCGGCCTGCGCGGGCTGGAGACCGTGGCCCTTCCGGCTGAGCTCTCCTGGTTTGAAATCGACGTGGCGCTGGCGGAACGCTGGGAGCATGATTTCCGCTTTACCGAAAAACATCTGCGCCTGCACTGTGTGCCGGTGATTAACCTGTTCCCGCTGGAGTCTGACCCCCTGACGCTCAACTCCCTGCAGACCGAATACATGCTGCGTCCGATGCGCGTACAGGATGGTCATACCGAGATTTACGCCGTGGATTCGGTGATGTCCTCGAGCCAGCATACCTACGTGCCGTTTTCGAGCTTCCGCCACAAGGGGGGAATGATGCGTCACGAAGCGCCGGAATATTACTACCACACCCGCGTGCGCCGAGGCCCGTCCGGGCTGCATAACACCTGGCTTATCCTCGGCGGTGAGGCGTTCGATAATCACACCGTACCGGAGGACGAAAGCCTGTCCCTGACGCTCACCGGCACCAACGGCCAGCTGCCGCGGCGGGCGCTGCAGAGTACCGTGCTCGATACGGTGATGCAAACCACCTCGGCCAGCATCGCCGTGCGCAACCTGTGCGCGCCGACGCTGCCCTGCTATCCACCGGCGCGGGATCGTTTCCACTGGCGCGTGCTGAGCCACCTCGGCAGCGGGTTTCTGTCGATGATGGATAACGCCGAGGTGCTGCGCGGCACCCTGGCGCTGTACGAGTGGACCGACAGCGAGATGAACCGCCGTCGCCTGGAGGCGATTATCGACGTGAAGCACAGCGAAATAGAACGCTTCGAGCAGGGCTACCTGCTGCGTGGCGTGCAGATTGACGTCACGTTGGACAGCCACGGCTTTGCCGGACGCGGCGATATCTGCCTGTTTGGCGAGATGTTGAGCCGCTTCTTCGCACTCTACACCGACATCTACTTGTTTAACCGCCTGATTATCATTCTGCAACCGACCGGAGAGCGCCTGGAATGGCAAGAGAAGCACAACCGCCGCATTCCCGGCTGACTCCGCGGCTGGAAGCCGACCTGCACCGCATCAACTTTTACCGTTTATGTCAGCTGCTGGAGAAACGTAATCCGGGCGGGCCGCTGATGGGATCGACCAGCCATCTCGCGGATGATCCGGTGCGGTTTGCACCGCATCCGGGGATGGGATTTCCGGTCAGCGAACTGAAGGCCGTTGAATATGACGAGGACGACGACGGTAAGCCGCCGGTTATCCGTACCACCTTTATGGGGATATACGGCGTCGACTCGCCTTTGCCGACGGCGTATCTCGATGACATCACCCAGCGCCGGGAAGGGCATGAGGCTCTTCAGGGGTTTCTGGATATCTTCGGCCATCACATCCTGACGCAGTTTTACCGCATCTGGCGTAAGTACTCCTACCCGGCCACGTTTGAGCCAGGCGGTACCGACAGCATCTCGCGCTCGTTGCTGGGGCTGGTGGGCCTGGGCATTCCCGGTACGGCAGAGCATATCGCCACGCCGGTGTCGCGTTTTCTGGCGCTGCTTGGCGTACTGCGTCAGCCAGGTAAAACCCAGGAGGGGATGCAGGCGCTGGTCAGCCTGCTGGCACCCGATACTACGGTACTGGTCAGTCCGTATTGCCTGCGGCCGGTGGAGATCAGCCAGCCGCTAGGTTTTTACGATAATGACGATTTTCTGCTGGACGGCAATACGCCGCTGGGGGACGAAGCGATGGATGCGGGCAGCCAGCTGCTGGTTGCGCTCACGACGGATAACGAATGGGAGGCGAAAGGGTGGAAGCCGGATGGCCGGCTGTACCAAGACTTTCTGGTAATGCTGCGGGTGTATCTCGGCTGGCGTTTCAACGCCCGGATTACCCTGACCACGTCTGCCCGCCTGCTGGCTGTGCCGCCGCTGGGCATAGCTCCTTTCTGGCTGGGAATGAACGGCGTTCTGGGTGCCGAAGGTGCAGATCTCCCGGACGATATCCCGCAGACCTTTACGACGGAGCTGGGTTACTACACCGGCCTGCAGCCCGCGACACCACGACAAGGAAACCGACGTGTTACGTATCAGTTTTACTAAAACCGCGCGCTGGCTGATGCTGCTGATGGCCTTCAGCCTGGCGGGATGCGGGGTGACACAACGCGTCACCGAGGGTACCCAATCGGCGTTTAACGCTGTGTTCTACAAAAAGATTAAGGTGCTGCACCTGGATTTCACCGCGCGTGAGGCGTTGAACACCGACTCCCGTGAGAGTAACACGCTGTCTGAACCGCTGGTGGTGCGGATTTACCAGCTAAGAGACCGCAAGATCTTTGACAAGACGGTCTATCAGCAGCTGCTCCAGGATGACAGCAGTATTCTGAAAGCCGACCTGCTGGCCAGCCGTGATGTGGTGGTGACGCCGGGCGGCGATGTCAATCTGGATATGCCGCTGGAAGACGCGGCGCAGTTCGTGGCCGTGGTGGGGCTGTTTCGCGATCCGGATATGATCAACAACGCCTGGCAGCAGGTGATTCAACGCGAAGAGCTCGATCCGGATAAGCCACGTGTTCTGGAAGCGGGGAACAATCGGTTGACGCTGCTACCGCAGAAGGAGGAGTGATGTCCCGGGAACATATCACGCCTTCGCTGTATGAGATGCTCATCGGTCATTTTTCCGGTGGCCTCGACCTTCATCAAGCCAGCGAGGAGAATCAGGTCATCCTGTCGGTGCTGGATAATATGCAGCGCATTCTTAACTGTCGCGCCGGGACGCTGGCGCATCTGCCGGACTATGGACTGCCTGACATGACCAAAATCCTCCAGGGGATGCCCGGTACGGCCCATGAGCTGATGGGCACCTTATCGGCTGTGTTGCTCAAGTATGAACCGCGCCTGAAAACGATAGCCGTGGTCCTGCAGGAACAAGAGACGCCCGGGAAGCTGCGCTATGCCATTGATGCTGAAGTCAAAGATATCGGACTGGTACGCTACGGTACGGCGTTTATGCCGGAAGGACGGGTGTTACTTCGACACCTTAAGAACCAGCGGTATCTCGACACCGCAGCCCGCATGTCAGGCCCGATAACCCCATATCGATAAAGCCACCGAGCCTCAACAGGCTTCAGGCCAGGCAGCCCGTCCCGGCCTCGTCTGACGATAGGCATCGGCGGATATCGCCATGCTGCGTCTGAGAAGGGAGTCGCTGCATAAGCGGATGGCGGCGTGGCTGGTGGATACCGGACTGAATATGGAGAAACGGACGGTACCCGTTACGGCGCTGCCGGTGAAAAGGCGCCATCCTCGGACTGACCCGATGGCTGGCGCTCATGGGGCGCCGCTGCGCCGTTTGATGTTGACGTTCATGCCATGAGCTCCTGAGATGGTGCCCCCCGTACGGGAAAGAGATGGCATGATCATCGAGAACTATCGGAGATAGCTTTACTGACATAGACCAGCAGGAGCGACAGGATGACCAGATATAAAACGTTCAAAACGGGTGGCGATCCGCGTACGCTACCGGACTACGCCGCCCTGTGTGATGAAATCAGTAGACTGACCCATCCGGCGCGCCCGGAGGTGAACTGGCGATATGTCGAAACGCGCTGTCTCTCACTGTTTGAGCAGAACGGTGTGGAGTTACAGACCGGCGCCTGGTACACGCTGGCCCGTATGCAGCGTGCCGGATTATTCGGCCTCAATGAAGGCCTGGCGATACTGGAGGCGCTGATAAGTCAGCAGTGGGGCGTACTTTGGCCGCATCCTGTTCATGCCCGCGTGGAAATCCTCAGCGGCCTGAGTCAGCGTCTTCAGCAACAGATACGCTTGCTCCCGCTGAATGACGGTGAGCTCAGTCAGTGGTATCGGGCGGAGCAACTGCTTACCGGTCTGGAGGCGGTGTTGCAGCGCCTGGAGCTTAGGCATCTGAGTCAGCTTGATACGTTGCGAACCCTGATACACAGCCGTGCTGTCCGGCTGGAAAAC
The DNA here is from genome assembly GCF_000800725.1 of Edwardsiella sp. EA181011. NCBI lineage: Bacteria > Pseudomonadati > Pseudomonadota > Gammaproteobacteria > Enterobacterales > Hafniaceae > Edwardsiella > Edwardsiella sp. EA181011. The sequence goes on from NZ_CP011364.1 coordinate 2,286,746, forward strand.
AGCAATGATACAGCCGGCACCGGGCCGAACATGCTGTCTGGTATCGTGTTGCCCGCCAGCGTAATGAATGGCGCGCGAACGTCAGCGGGGGCCCTGACAGCTCCGCCTCCTGAAGAGAATAGCGCGCCAGACAGCGCGGTGAAGTGGGTGTACGTCGCGCCGTCGGGACACCAGGCGAATGTGGAAGTCCTTGCGGCAGTACCCACCCCGGTAAAAAAGTGGAAATCCTTTGCCGCCGGGATGTGTACCATGCTGGTGATCAGCGCCGCCGCGGTATGGGGCTGGCAGTATATTTACCGGCCAGACCCGCTACAGACTCAGTTTGCTGTATCGCTGGCTCCGTTACCCACAATGCTCACGCCTGCGCAGCTGGATGTATTGCGTCAGCAAACTGCGTTGCCAAAGCGTTTTATCGCCCAAGCTCAGCAGCAGCTTGCCCTGCTGGATAAATTACCTCCTGACTGGAATATCACCTACGGCAGAAAGCTGGCAGAACAGGCTCAGACGCTGTGGCCGGAGGAGACTCTCGCCCTGATACAACAGCGGCAGCAGCAGATACGCGCATCAGCGCTGTCCGCGGATGCAATGAACGGCTGGCATGAGGGGATGCGCAAGCTGCAGGCGCTGACGACACAGCTACATGCCCTGGATGGGCAAAAAGGAAAGTATATTACTGTCAGCGAGCTGAAATCACAGCTGTTTGCTGCTATCCAGGCATTTAGCCAAACAGTGCCTGTCGAAGAGCAGCTGCGGCAGATGAGTATGCGGGAAAGCCCAGAGATGATCCCGGCTACGCAAAAAAGCCAGACAGAGCAGCACCTGAAGCAGCTTATCGCGAACTACTCGGCGGTGACTGCGGGTCAGTAGGCCGCTCCCCCGCATTCTGTCATCGTATCGCTTGGTGGAATAACGTGAACGTTGGCTGAGTTGGGGAAATCAGATCACGCATCATCCTGCAGCACAGGTCGTCTCGCGGCAACGCAGAGCTTCGGGATCGCCCACTGGCGCAGCGACAACAACGCGCCCGTCAACCGCGGCGCCATCACTTTCTGGCTGAACGGTGAGGTGATTCACGCGTGGTATGCGTCAGCTATACCCTCGCCTCGGGGCCCTTTCACCACGACGGTTCTATTGATTAAACGCATATTATTGTAAATTAATTTAACCGCCCCATCTTGAAATATAACTCGGCATGGTTGCTCCCATCGGTAAAATTCCGCTGGCGCTCGACGCTTATCAGCTGAAAATATGAAAGTCGCCATTTCAAATATAGCAACCCCAATGGTATTAACATTGTCAAAACATTACTTAATATAATCCCCTGTGGTTAATATTATTTATTTATCGAATAATATCACAAAACCATATCCTGTGTATATCTATAACGGATCTATAATTAAAACAAGGGGTTATAAATGCGCTCTGTTTCTAAAGTATTAATATTAAGTATTATAGGTGTTCCATTCATATCGATTGCTGCAGATGAAGGCGCTTTGCCGGTAACAAATGATTTATCTACTGATATTGCAACCATTGTCAATAATATTGTCGGTGGTTTAAAAGTAACGCCGGAGGTAATATCTGCTTCTATTACGGGAATTGCAAATAATGTTATTCAGCCCATCAATGCCAATCTAGGGGCGGCCGGTGCCGCCATTCAGCAAAATCATGAGGGGCTTAGCGCGGCAAACGCAGAGATCGCCGCGGCAAAAGGGCGTCTTGATCGGCAGCAGCAGTTTGATCAGGTCACCGGTGTGACGCTGGAGGCGAACCGTCAGCGGCTGGCCGCCCATCAAGCCGAGATCGCCGCGGCTAATGCCAACCTAGGGGCGGCCGGTGCCGCCATTCAGCAAAATCATGAGGGGCTTAGCGCGGCGAACACAGAGATCGCCGCGGCAAAAGGGCGTCTTGATCGGCAACAGCAGTTTGATCAGGTCACCGGTGTGACGCTGGAGGCGAACCGTCAGCGGCTGGCCGCCCATCAAGCCGAGATCGCCGCGGCTAATGCCAATCTGGGGGCGGCCGGTGCCGCCATTCAGCAAAATCATGAGGGGCTTAGCGCGGCAAACACAGAGATCGCCGCGGCAAAAGGGCGTCTTGATCGGCAGCAGCAGTTTGATCAGGTCACCGGTGTGACGCTGGAGGCGAACCGTCAGCGGCTGGCCGCCCATCAAGCCGAGATCGCCGCGGCTAATGCCAACCTAGGGGCGGCCGGTGCCGCCATTCAGCAAAATCATGAGGGGCTTAGCGCGGCGAACACAGAGATCGCCGCGGCAAAAGGGCGTCTTGATCGGCAGCAGCAGTTTGATCAGGTCACCGGTGTGACGCTGGAGGTTCATCGTCAGCAGCTGGAGGAGTTAAACAACACGGTTAATACTTCCAACGCTAAGGTTGTACAGAATCTTTCAGGAAGGATGGATTATTTACAAGAGTGGCAGGGTATGGCGAATAATCGCATTAACGACTTAGAGAGAGTGACTGCAGAAAATAGAAAGGTATCATCTAGAGGTATTGCGGGTGTAGCCGCCATGGCTAATATTCCTACCCCAATGGATGGTGGGCTCTCTCTTGGTATCGGATATGGCTATTACGATAACCAAAATGCCTTTGCCGTTGGTGCATCTAAATACTTTGAGACTGGCGTTGCGATTAAAGGTGGTGTTTCCTTAACCGGTAAGTATGCTGTTGTCGGCGCAGGCGCCAGCTTTAGCTTTAAGTAAAAGCATGTGGCTAAGGGCTACCACACCGATGGCCCTTAAAAATATAACACCAGTAGGGATCTCTTTCATAAGCCGCGACCGTTTTCCGGTGACGCCTTTTTCATCCTTTCAATAAGCGACGTAGCCCAGCTCGTTAGACGCGGGCCTTTGGTGCGCCGCGTGCTTAAGGGGCTGCTGTCCCGGGATGCCGGATGGCGTCATTTTCCCGCGATCCGTTGCCATATGTTGATGGCGGGTACCGTTGTTGACCCGAGTTCGAGCGGCGGGCCAGCATGGAACGCTTTTCTATTCTCGAGCGTATGTTTCCGGCTCGCTCGCCGGTGCGATCTCTGCAGCGTTATTGCCTGATCGAGGAGGCCTCGGGCATAGATGAAAAAACGGAGCTGAAGAGGGCGATGCGCTGATCCGTCAAGTTCCCTTATTGGATGATTTCAAGTTAATGTTCTCATTCAGCCTTTACAGCCGTCAGTATCTACAGCACCGCAGGCCGGACGCCTATGGGCGGCGCATCATATGAACACCGGCGGGCGATGGGCCTTCACCATTTAGCGCCGGGATGGGGCGGTTTTGCTCGTTTACTGATATAGGAAGGGGTCACAGAGCGTGAGAGAGAGCGCACTCCGCTGCTACAATAGGGCGCCGATATCCATGGTGTCCTAGCCATTATGAGGTTTTTATGCACTCTTCCGCCAAAAGTATTGCGCCCCGACTGTCCCGCGATGGGGCGGCGCAGAGGGGGGATGCGGGTTTTATTCAGGGCGTTACCTGGCTCGCCTTCCCCGGTTATCCCGGTCGGATAGGCGCCTGCCGCTTCTCGCTCAGCCGCTATCGCGATGAGGGTGAATATCAAGGGATTGTGCTACCGCCGCCGCTCCGGCATGCTGCGCCGAAGCGGCAGGCCGAGTTTATTGCGGGACGCTGGGTCGCCCGCCAGGTGATGGCGGCGCTCGGGGTGCGCGATGGCGTGATTGCCCGCGGTTCGGATCACGCCCCGCAGTGGCCGCCGGGGATTGCCGGTTCGATTAGCCACTCAGCCGGGATGGCGCTGTGTGCCGCGCACCCGACCTCCCGCCGCGGCGGCGTGGGGATCGACGTCGAAGCCTGGCTTGCGCCGTCGCGCGCGCGCGCCGTTCAGCCGGCGATCGCCTCTTCGCACGAGCTGGCGGATCTGCGCGCTCGCGCACCGGATTTCAGTCGGCTCATCACGCTGATCTTTTCGGCCAAAGAGAGTCTCTTTAAGGCCCTGTACCCCGAGGTCAATCGGTGGTTTGACTTTCATGACGCCCAGCTGACGGCCATCGACTGGCGCCAGCAGACCTTTCAGCTTACCCTGCTGACGCCGCTGGCGCCGGACTATCCGGCCGGTCGCTGCTTCCTCGGGCAGTTTCAGGCCGATGATGAGGCGATCGTCACCTTGATTTACTGTTAGCGCGGAGCCGATGGGTCGACGCGGTGAAGGCGCGCTGCGCCGGCGATATCTACAGAATATACAGTCAATCTGGACACAAAGATAAAATAGCGGAACACATTCTCGTTGAAGCGATGGATGACGTTGGTTTAGATCCGGTCGTCACCTATCGATTTTACAATGGCGGAGGATACGTAGCCAGGATTCAGGTGGTCTATATCGATCAGCAGGGCGAGACCCACACCATCGATAGCAGCCAGGTTTCTGTTGGTATCTCAACAGATGTCCAGATTCCTACGGTCGGATCAGAGCGCTGCACGATATTTGTGCAGCTCGATCTGGAGGGGTTTAAAACCTTTAAACTCTTGTTCCCGGACAACTTCAAAAGCCAGCTGATAAAAAGCTGGGGGACCGTATTCTCGCCGCAGGCGGAGATATTCCCCTTTGAATAAGCGTAATTGAGATAGGTTGTCATGTTAGAACCAAACTGACAGGAAGATATAATACTATTGATTCCTGTCAGTTTATTACTGCTCGGGGTTATTCCAGGCCGCGAGCCCTGACCCGCTGGCCGATTCTCGCCGGGCGTCAATATATTATCCCCTCACTCCCTCATTCCCTCATCCTCTCGATACATACGAGAGAGGTCCCATCATGGGGTATGGCGCGTCAGGCCGCCGTTTGCATCGCTGCAGCCTCAGGTCGCGGCGCGCTGCCTAAAACGGAAGGGGCGTTTACCGGCTGAGCGGCGGTGGGCGTCCGGATGACCGGTTTGGCCGGCATTGGTACCGGGGATACATGCTGCTGCGCGTTTATTCGTACGGGCGGAGGGGCGGGGGAACAACGGTGGGGCCCACGGGATAAGCGGTATCCCGTGGGCGGAGGGTTATGCGCGAGGCAACAGATCGCTTAGCTGCTGGCTGGCGGGCAGCAGCTGCAGGGTGGTGCGATAGTCATGCGCAATGCGTTCGGCCAACGCGGCAGAGAGCTCTGCGCTGTCATAGAACAGGCTGAACGGCATGCTGTCGGCGGGAAACTGACACAGCACGATCTGGTGGTTACTGCCGCTGACGGTGCCCCGATGGTGGTACTGCACCAGGTCGTGCTCCTGGCTTTTCTGCTCCGGGTAGTTCTCAAACACAAACAGGGTGCCAAAGGGGGCGGTGGGGCGCCAGCGTTCGTCATAGCGGTTCAGATCGTGGAAGGCATGCTCTGTGCGCGGCTCGGCGGCGTCGATCAGCTGCTGTGCCACTGCGTCCAGGCTTTCCGTGAGTTTGACCCGAAGCGGCGGGGTGGCGACAAACAGCCCGACCAGGTCGGTAACCCGGCTAATCTCCACCGGGCGCCGGGTCAAGGTTGTGCCGAACACGATATCGCGGCCGTGGGTATATTTTGCCAGCGTAATGGCCCAGGCTAACTGGCAGAGCTGGTTCAGCGTCAGGCCGTACCGGCGCGCAAAGGCCTGCAGCGGCGCGCCGTGCTGCTCCTCCAGGCGGCACTTGACCGACTGAACGCGCAGGGCATGGCCGCCGTCGTCGCAGACGTCGGCGGGAATGCGCATATTCATCGGGGCATCGGCCAGATAGGCGCCCCAGAAGTCGGCGGCGGCCCGTGTATCCTGCGCGGCCAACCAGCGCGGAAAGGCGGCAAAGCTGCTCGGCGGCAGGGGGATGCGCTCCCCGCGCGTGAGGCGCTCATAGTCCTGCCTGATTTCGCGCAGGAAGATCTGCATGGACCAGCCATCGAACAGCACATGATGGAAGGTGAACAGCAGCAGATGGCGCCGATCGCTCAGCCGGGCCAGCGCCAGGCGCAGGAGCGGCGGTTTGCTCCAGTCGAACGGGCGCTGCCGCTCCTCGATGATGCACTGCTGCAGGAGACGCTCGCTGTCCTGCCCCTCCCAATCCATGATGTGCAGCGGCAGCGGCACCTGGCGCGCTATCAGCGCCAGCGGCTGCCCCGGATCGACGCTGTCGCTAAACCCGGCCCGCAGCATGTCGTAGCGGGCCAGCACGCGGCGCCAGGCGTCGGCAAAGGCCTGCCGATCCAGCGCGCCCTCCAGCTGGAAAACGAGCTGATCTATCTGATAGTCGGGGTTGGCACGGTTAAAATAGAGCAGCTCGCGTTGAAAGTCGGTGGCGGGGTAGATCGTATCCAGCGGGCCGACCTGATGCTCTAAGCGCGCGATGGTCGCCTGATCCAAGGCCACGTCCTCCAGATCGCAGGGCACCAGTCCTCCGCGGCAGCGGGGGTCGCAGCAGTGCGTCAGCAGTTGGTCTACAATCTGGCCAAAGCGCTCGCAGAGCTGCGCTAAGGTCATCCCGGCGACCTCTACGCCGGCCATCTCAACGTCGATATAGAGCCGATCTGCGCTAATCCAGGCATTGATATCCAGATCGCGCAGCGGCTTATTCGATGCGGCCACCAGATGGTGGTTAAAGTGATGCTCGATCGCCCATTCTCCCTCGCCGCCGTGGCCGAAGCGGCCCAGGAAGTTGAAGCTGACGGGGAGCTGTAGCATCGCCTGAAGCGACTGCTGAACGCCCGGATCTGGATGGTGATAGGCGATGTGCAGGTAGTTCTCCCCCTTGTCGGGGAGGGTGCGCAGCGTCTGTTTGGTTTGCTTGATCAGCGAATCCCAGCCGCCGGCGTGCGGCGGAAGGTGGAGGGGGAAGATGCTGGTAAACCAGCCAACCGTCGCCTCGCTGCGGATCGTGTCGCCGAACGCTTTACGACCATGTCCCTCCAGCAGGAGCCCCAGACCGTGTTCGGGATGGTGCAAGAGGCGATACAGCGCGCTGATTAACAGCTCATTGATCTGGGTGCCATAGGGGTGGTTGGCCTGGCCGAGCAGCGCCTGAGTCTGCTGCGGCGTCAGGCTGATCTGGCGGCGCTGGAGCCGGCTATCGGCGGCGCCGGTACGGCAGGCGGCGAGGGCGTCGGCATGGCGTAGCCAATAATCGACCTCTTGAGCGCCTGGCTGGAATGTCTCCCACTGGCTGCGGTAGCACTGGGTGTTCGAGTAGGGGGCGGGGGTGAATGCCGCCCCCTGTTCATAGTAGCTCTGCAGATCCGCGGCGATACGGCGCCAGGATACGCCGTCCACAATCAGATGATGGGCGCAAAGATAGAGATAGGTCGCACCATCGTCCGCCAGGGTGAAGCGCAGTGCCTGGAGTAAGGGGCCATGCCGCAGTTGGAATGCGGCGTTCATCTCCGCGGCCTGCCGCTCGACCTGCGACCAGCCGACGGCGTCAAGGGTCGCCAGGGTGACGTGGGCCGCCCCGGGGTCGGCAAAAAATTGCCGTCCGTCCGGCGTAAAGCGCAGCCAGAAGCTGTCGTGATAGCGGGTCAGCAGCTTAAGCGCCGACGCCAGGCGCGCATCATCCACCGGCGCGGGTAGCCTCAGGGTTATCGCCTGGTTAAAGTGCGCCGGCGCGTCGAACGCCTGCGCGAAGAACCAGCGTTGGGCGGGAAGCAGCGCGACATCCCCCGTCTGTTTGCCGAGGCAGGTTTGAGCGCTGGCGACCCATGAGGCCTGGCGGGCCATATCGGCAAAGCAGCGATATTTCATAATATCGGCGGTGGAGAGTCGGATCCCTTGCTCCTCTAACCCGACCGAGAACAGGATGGCAGAGATGGAGTCTCCGCCCTGCGCGACGAAGTCGTCACCGAGGGTCAGGGAGGGCAGTGATAAAACGCTGGCGGCCTGGGCGAGCAGCGCCTGCTGTAGCGGCGTCAGGCTGTCATCCTGCTCGACGATGAGCTCCGGCTCGGGCAGGGCCTGGCGATCCAGTTTCCCATTGCGGTTGAGCGGGAGCTGCTCCAGATAAATCAGCTGCGCGGGAACCATATAGCTCGGCAGACGCTGCTGCAGCTGCTGGCAGAGGTACTGATTGTCCAGCGGCTGCGCCGCCTGGTAGTAACCCAGCAGCCGTTTGTGCTGGCCCTTGCGGCTGAGCACCGCGATGGCCATCGTCACCCCGTCGATCTGCTCCAGCGCCTGGCGGATCTCACCCAGCTCGATGCGGTAGCCCCGCAGCTTGACTTGGTGGTCGCGCCGCCCGCAGAAGACCAGCTCGCCATCTTCCCGCCAGTAGCCATAGTCGCCGGTACGGTAGATCCGGCGCGCGGATTCGCCCGTCGCATCGGCGAGCCGGATAGACGAGAACGCCTCATGCTGCGGCTGCCCCAGATAGCCCTGCGCCAGCCCGTCGCCGCTGACGATGATATGGCCGACCATGCCGATGCCTAACAGGTTATCGCGATCGTCGACAATCCAGGTTTGGGCGTTCGGCCGGGGCTTACCGATGGGGATGACCCCCGCCGCCAGATCCCGGGGGCCGCAGCGGTGGGCGGTAACATAAATGCTGGTCTCGGTCGGGCCATACAGGTTGATCAGATGTCGGATATTGCATTCGAGTCCCTGCGCTACCGCCTGCTGCGAGACGCTGTCGCCCCCAAAGCACAGGATCTCCAGCTGGCCGAAGATCTCGCGCTTGGCGGAGGCCATGTAGGTTTCAAACAGCCCAGTGGTCAGAAAGAGGTGGTCTATCTGATGCTGCTGCAGCAGCCGGGTCATGGCGTGTGGGTTGGCGATATCGCCCCGCTGGGGGATCACCAACGTCCGCCCATGCAGCAAGGCGAGCCAGAGCTGTAGGGACGCCGCGTCGAAGGCCTCATTGGCGGAATAGAGCAGGCGCTCTCCCACCGGGATCGCGTCATTCTGATACAGGGTACTGACCAAGGCGCGGTGCGTCAGCGCGACCGCCTTGGGCTGGCCGGTGGTGCCGGAGGTAAAGATATACTGGCTGATCTGCTCGGCGGCGCCGGCGTGCGGTAGATATCGACCGGGCGCCGACGGGATGTGTTCCAGCGCGGCGAGATGGTGGGCGTGGCTCGCCTGCGCGCCGGGGATCGCGTCGCCGATCAGGAGTAACGGCGAGAGCTGCTCCATGATCAGCTGCTTTCTGGCCATCGGGGCGCTGGCATCGACACAGGTAAAGGCGAGGCCGCAGTATTGCGTCGCCAGGATCGCGACGACGGTATCCACCAGGCTCGTCAGGTTAATGACGACGCAGCCCTGCCCGCGGTGATCCGCCGGGGTCAGCGTCGAGAGGTAGTGGGCGATAGCCGAGACCCGCTCATGCAGCTGCGCGTAGCCGATCGCCTGATTATGCTCACTATCGATCAGCGCCGTCGCCGCGGGTGTCTCCTGTACCCAGCGGTGGACCCGTTGCGCCAGGCTGTCATCCGGGTAGGGCTGGCGCCGCTGATTCAGCTGCGTCAGTCTGTCCAGCTCCGCGCGCCCGAGAAAGGGCATCTGCGCCATCTCACCGTCATCCTGCGCTAGCGCCCATTCGATCAAGCGCTGGAAACGCGCCAGGAAGCCGGTGAACAGGCCGCACGGCTGAAAGCCTTGCAGATAGTCGAAGCGGAAATTGAAGCTGTGCTGGCTGGACTCACAGAACAGGAGCTGCAGATCGGCGTTGAGATCGATAAAGCGGTAGTCCTGGGCGATGCGGCACTGCGCATCCAGCGGATAGGTTTCGCCAATCCCCACGGTGCTGCCAAAAACAACGTTGCTGAGCATTGCCCCGGGATCCGGGCTCTGCTTCTGCAGGGCGTGCACCAGCTGGGCATAGGGCAGCTCGGCGTACGGCTTGGTCGCCTTATTAAACTGCCTGATCTGCGCCCAATAGGCGCTGAGCGTGGCGATGCTGCGCAGGTCGAAGAGATCCAGACGGGTATTGACGAAGCAGCCGAGCTGTCGCCGCATCGCTTTGCTGCGCCTGTCCATTGGCGAGCTGATGGCAATCATGCGCTGATTTGCCATGCGGCCGACGAGAAGGGCATATAGTCCTTTGAAGAACAGATTTGGCGTTAGTCCGCTGCGTCGGCAGTAGGCCTTGACCCGCTGGCTGAGCTCGGTGCCCAACGCGCATTTCTCTGTGCAGGCGCGGCGCTGCTCTGAGTTAATGGCGTGGTTAAAGTCGGTGCGCACGGGCTGCCCGTCGAGGGCGCGGGTCCAGAATGCCAATGCCTCCTGCTGCAGGGCGTCGGACAGCGGCGGCGCCTGCTCCTGGGCTAACGGGGCGGCGATGGGGGCCAGCGTCTCGCCCCGGCGCAGCCGGCGATAGCTCTGGGTTAACTCGTCGAAAAATCGCTGGAAGCCCGTACCGTCCAGGCAAATATGGTGAACCATGATAATCGCCCGGTGATGGGCCGGTGCGATTTGGCAGAGGCAGGCCTTAAAGAGCAGGGAATCTCCGAAGGTTAGCTTTTCACTGTAATAGGTCGTCAGTAATTGTTGGAACGCTGATTCGGGATCACGCTGTGTGGTTAAGTCAATGAGCGGTATGGTGTACTCTTGGCGATTGGCGAATTTATACAGATGTTCACCCTGCAGCTCGTAGCGCACATGGAATTCAGGGTGGCTGAATACATGGTGCATGGCCTGCTGCATTAATGCGGGGTCGCACGCGCCCTCAATGTCCAGGGTCAGGAAGGAGTTGGATATAACGTTATGGCTTTCGGTCAACGCTTCAATATAGAACGACTTCTCGTAGCGCGAAGCTAACAATTTCATAAGGGGAGCCTTCAAATAAAGAGATTATATTTTAAAAATATGCTGCAGCATCTGAGCGACGCCATCGTCAGCATTACTCTGCGCGATGGGTCGGGTCTCCAGCTGTATTTTTAATTCGTGCGGCGCATTGTCCATGACAATCCCTAAGCCCGCCTGACGTAGCATCTCCGTATCATTATGCCCATCGCCGAATGCGATGGCCTGACGCTGAAAGTCGATCCCTTTCTCTGCGAGTAGCGCCGTGACGGCGCTGGCTTTGGAGATACCTCTGGGGCCGATCTCCAACTGCTGCGCAGAGGTGCGATAACACGCTAAATGCTGCCCGAACTGCTGTTGCAGTCGCTGCTCCAGCGGCGCGATGTCGCTGGGACTCCACAGTAATAATTTATTAATTTTTAATGAAAAAATATCTGACGGTGCGATCTGCTGGTAGCGGAATCCGGAGAGCTTGACGTAGTCGTCGGCCATGTCGTTGACTTCGTAGAGCTTCCAGCCATGGCTATCGAACGCACTGAGATGAATGTGATATGGCGCGCTGCAGCGCATTATGTCGGCGATAATATCCTGCTCGATAATATGCTCGCAAAGGATGGCGTCGCTCTGCGGACATAGCGTCAGCGAGCCATTAAGTCCGACAATATGGGGGCGCGGCTCCAGCGCCTGCGCTATTTTTTGGGCATCCCGGGGATGGCGTCCCGTGGCGAATACCAGCGTTATTCCTAACGCGCTGAGCTTTTTTAATATGACGAGGGTATGCGTAGAAAGTTGGCCCTGCGGATTCAATAACGTACCATCTAAATCTGTAACGACAGCCTTATATTTCAATATGGGGTCCTCCATGACAATATTCGGCGCCTAGTATGCAAGCACTTCGCTGTTAAATCCATCGACTTTTGTCTTTTTAGTACCAACCAATAATTATTATTTATATTGATTCTATTACTAATAGATTTATAAGATGGGTTACGGCCACGTCCGTCATCGTGTCTTGCGGATGATATTTCCCCGCCGGTACGCTATTGGTGTGATAATAATTTGGCGCGCCGCTTCCGTGCGACGCCTATTGGCAGGTAAATGATGTCGGGCTCCTATACTGTCGCGGCAGAACGCTTTCTATTTAACCCTATATCGTCAGTGATTGAAATATTAATTGCGAATTTCGAAGCTAAATGAAAATAATTGGCGGCGAGGGCGTAGTTTATTCTATATTCCCCGCCATGGTCTATTTTTCCCAAACCGCGCCGGCCGCGGCGATGGCGAAGTGGATTGCGCCCGCGCGGGGTGGGCGTCCGGTGACGCTCCCCCTGCCGGCATACCCGCTTTGGGCCACCCGCTTTTTACGGTGTCCGTGGGTTTAGCCTCACTGGCGCGCCGCTTCCGGCGCCGATCTATTCAGTGATTTCTCATGGGATTATAGGTTACGGCTGGCTTTTGCGTTTGCTCGGTGTTCTCTTTCAACGCCCGATTTTCAGGGCCCTGAAAGGCAACCTGCTGTCTGAATCATCGCCTTTCATTCGCAGGCTCTTTCACGCTGTTGATCACCGCGGCCGCCATTCCCACGTATGCCCGCTGTCCGTGGATGAGCGATGGGCGCAGGCTATCATTCGCTCACGGATAGCGATACGGCTCCCGTAACGGTGCAAGCCTGATACAACCGGCTCGCCTCGGGTAGCGCCAGGCGTGGATTAACCTTATCGATGACAAAAGGGACCACCCATAAGCGCAAAGGCTGCTTACCTGACGTAGGGAACGCAAAATGCTGCGCGATAGGCGCGGTAAAATTGGCATGTGCCGGGTAGACCAGGAACATCTCCCGCACCGTAATGTGCTGATCAAAATAATGATGACCATAGGCAAACATCTGATAGAAATCGCCCTGCTGCAGCGCATATTTATCAGAGCCATTGGCCAAGGTGGGATCAAGCAGCTTCCACTTGGTATCCAGAACGGCGATCACCTGCTTATCCTGTATCATCACCATGTCGGGTTTAAGCCTGAACCACTGCGCATTCGCATGGGTGACCAGGCTCTTGCTCTGAACCTGTGCGTGAACCGCGACCTGCGGCGCATACTGCTCACGCAGGGTCTGCGCCACGTAGCTTTCAAATACCTTCTCCATGGGAAACAATAGTGAGAAGGCCCGGTTATCGCCTTTCATGGTTTGTGGTGAAAAGCCATCTAAAATCAGCTTTGCCCATGCTAACGGCGCCTGATAGTGGTTCATGCCTCTATCAATACGCAAACGCGAGAAATCGCGGTTGTAATCGAGGCTCAGTGGCACATTGTCGAAAAAATGGAGTAGCTCTTGCAGGCGCTTTTGATTCGCGGCATGCCGCGTGATCCTCACTACGCTATTGAGCGCCGAATGCAGCAAACGATTCGCCGGTCTGTCGGTCAGAAACGCATCATATTCGCAGAAGAAGCGCTGTTTATGGATGATGTTCTTGCGCAGGTGCCGGGTGGTGTTGAGCTTACCCTTTAAGTAGTTAATGTTATCTTCGCGGCACAGGTAATCGCTGCGGATCCCCTTTTTGACCAGCGTATTGACCGAGTCCAGAAACTGGCTGATAAACACATCGAGCAAAGGCATCTTCTGACGGCGGATATTGGCCGAGTCAGTCTGAATATGCGCAAACGCTTTTAGGGCCCGCAGCATGATCAGCAGGGCATTACGCGCATCAGCATAGCCCGCCTTGTCGCCGGAGGCGTGATTTAACGCACCGTTGGGCGAGGCGTCGGCGGGTGAGGGGAGACCCAGCTTGGGCAATACTTCAATCTGCGTACCGTCAGGGGTAAAAATCACTCCGGCGTAGTTCTGCGCCTGCAGGGCTTCTACGCCATATTTTGAGCATAAGCGAAATAATTGGCGCTCTTTTGTCGAGCTGAGCGCCATTTTCTTCAAGTAGGCAAAGGCCGCCGCTGATATCACGGCGATCTGATGCGGGGTTGGCGTGATATCACTCTCTTGGCTGACCAAATAGGCGTACTCAAACAGCGTAATATCTTTATACACGGATCGACACATTCTATTCTGCATCCGCTTGGTCGGGGGCGCCGGGTACTTGCTGCTGGCTGCGTTGGTTTGCCTCCTGCGGGGCGTAGATGGCCAGATACGCCAGCGCGTTATCCCACACGGCGGCGGCGTTATCCATCAGTACATATTGCTGCTCAGAGGTAACGTCATCCGCCTGATAATGGCGGCCGAATAACGCGAGGTAATCCACGCTCTGCTGGTGGATAAACTGCAGCGCCTCCGGCTTTTGATTATCGCCCAGCACCAGACGGATCTTGCTCCAATCGTCATAGAAGTACTCTTGCAGCAAGGGTAGAATTTTGGTCTGGAATGCCGCCTTTAGCGCGTGGAACGCCTGAGCATAATCGCCGCTTTGCGCTGCATGATATGCCGGAAAGAAGAAGGCGTGGCCCAGGGTGTGCTCCCGGTCATACAGCGCCGCAATCCGCGCATTTAGTGTGCTGAGCAGTCGCTGCAGATCGATCGTCACGCTATTATCGCACTCAATGCCGGGGGATTTGGCGAACAGCGCGGGGTCGGGCATCATCTCGATAAACTCAAAACGGCGACGTAGCGCGGTATCCATCAGCGCCAACGAACGATCGGCGGTATTCATCGTGCCGATAATATCGACATTCGACGGTACGCTGAATAATTGCTTACTGTAGGCCAGACTAATGGCCATCGGGTGTTTGCCCTGTGCCCGTTTATCAATCTCAATCAGCGAGATCAGCTCACCAAAAATTTTGGAGATGTTGCCCCGGTTAATTTCATCAATGAAGATAGCGTACTGATGCTCTGGATCCTGCTCTGCCCGGCGACACAGCGTTAAAAATGCCCCGGCCTCTAGCGAGTAATGGACATTCCCCTCATCATCCGTCGCCGCCTTTAAACCCTCGATAAACTCTTCATAGCCATATGACTGATGGAAGGTGAGCGTGCTGTAACGCTTAACCCGCATCCTCGATTGTGGGCCGCGCTCCAGCTCGGCATACAGCTGCACCAGATCGTCCACCAGCTCTAACTTATCATCGAGTAAAATCCATACAGAATCGGCCGTTTTGTCGAAAACCGCCGGCTCACCGTGGGTTTTATAATTAACGGTGGCGGAGTCTGGCACCGTGAATTTTTGCAAACAGCCCCATGCGATGGGGCCCAGTTTGCCTTCGCATCTGTTGATTGTGGCTTTCGTCTGAAAGTACTTGTTGTTCACGATGTCTGTAACCTTGGCCTGTCTGCCAAGGTCGAGTAATGACAGCACCAGCACCTGCATCCAGGTCAGGGGGGCTATTTTTTCCTGCAGCCACAGCGAATTATCAGAATGTGCCGGTGTACTGGTATATTGTTTCTGTAACGCTTGCAGTGTATAGGTTTTGCCGGTGCCCGGCGGGCCGTAGAAAATAATATTTCGGGGGCGCTGGGTCCGTTTCGGTTTCTCGTTTTGAGACGCTGGTGTGGTCTGATATTCAGCGTCATCTTCATTAACGTGATTCATGGCATGCGTAACCTGCCGTGGTATTTCCACAGACCACTCGTATAAATTCCATAGCAGAATATTGCGGGTAAATACATCCCACTCTGGTGGTATCAGAGGGTTCACGGCCTGGAGGAGATTCTGATTATCATGCAGCCAGTGCCCTGTTGACTGAACATCAATTTGAAACTGTGCTTGTAAACAGCGGCACAGGGAGGGCAGGCAAGAACCATTTGCAATACTGGTATAACGCTCGGGATCGGCGGCGCTAAATACACGGTTAATGACGACCTGACGAAAGCGTTTAAATGTTCCATCAACTTTCCAAATATCAAAAACATGCTGATAGGTCTCTACTGTCGGAGCCTGAATGATCTCCACGGTCAGCTGGCGCAGTAATTCAATATTGGTGTTGAACTCCTCGTTAGGTATCATCCCTTTCCCGGCACTGGCTACGCCGTTGGCTTTCATGCGCCATAACCGGTTGACATCATCATCAGTTATCGCTTTACCGCCCTTAATTTCAGCGGCTAACTGGCAGACCTCTTGATACTGGTGATACCACTGCTGATTAAAATTATGCTGCTGATCCCAGCGCATAAACTGTGTCAATGCATGTGTATTGGCGCCGTCACGCCATAAACTGGCCAAGGTGCTGGCATGGTCAGCCTCAATCACTATGCCTGAATATTGCGGGTGCCACTCCTGCTCCGGCAGCGCCGCATTCAGTAATAACAGCGGTAGCATACCCTCTGCGGCCGTTTTTCGGATGCTTTGTACTTGGAATTGAATATAAGTACTGGAATTTGCTTCGTCGTTCTCATTTGTGCCGACCAACGCTGACTGCGTCACTACCCCTTGAGCAACGATCCCTTGGGGATCATCGCCTAAACGCGTTACATAAACCGTGTCCCCCGATGTTGGCTGTTTACTCTGGCAAGGCCAGCGAATTTCATCGCCTACCTGGCAGTGTAACAAGCTGTCCTGACTGCCATCATTCTGTGTCGGAGACTGCGTTGTATTCCACGTTAATAAATAGGCTGACACCGTTCTTATCCTTTAAAGCTATCACTGATGATTAGCGGTTGAATATGAAGATCATACCTATCATTTTACGCGCTCAATATATAACTGTCGTTGTAACACGTCACGCCTGCTGATATTTCTTAAAATTCTCCGCCTGCTCCAGCACGCTTTTATACACCTCATCATTGGCGACGGGCGGGAAGCCGAAGCGGTGCAGCAGCAGGATCAAATCCACCTTCAGCTTGGCTTTGATGTCATCGCGGTTGCTCCAGTCCGGATACTGGGTGGAGTCATCGACGGTGACCTTCATGGCCTTGGCCAGCGCCAGCATCTTTGCCTCATCATAGGTGAATTGATACTTCTCACACATATGATTCAAGATATCGAGAAAGGCCTTCTCCTCCATATCGATGCCGAGATCGGTGAATGACAGCATTTCCGTTTTAATGTCATAGATCATATCGGTGACCTGCTGGGTAAAGGCATCAAACTCTGCGCCATTGAGCTCGTCATTTTCCTTGCGCTCATTGTACTGCTCCACCAGCGCGGCGAAGCGCTTGGAGAAGTTAATCCCCCGTAGCTGGTTTACTTTCTTGAACTCACTGATGGCCTTGGCCAGCATCTTTTGCAGCAGCTGCATTTTGGTGTTGGGCAGTTTGATTTTGTCGATGCGCGCCAGATAGTCATCATCAAAGATATCAATCGACTCGGCAGCGCTATCGCCCAGCGTAAAAATGGCCTCAACCCCATCGGCGCGGAGCGCCTCGGCAATCATTTCGCGTACCCGTTGGTTCATCTGCGCGGTGTCCGGCGCATCGCCTTTGGTGAGCTTGTAGACGATGGAGCGCACGGCAATATAGAAGTGAATATGGTCCCGCTGCGCTGCGCTGCGCTGATCGACTCACTGCCGACACAAATGTCATAAGCCGCTTTGAGGCGCTTCACCAGCCCCATATAGCGCCGCTCCCGCTGTTTGGTTTGCAGTACAAACTCCGCCGCGCGGTTGAGGCAGGCCAACTGCCGCGTCGGCTCACCGCTAAAGTAATCGCCGCTGTCAAAGGGGTGAAACAGCGTGGCCAACAGGTCGAGGTGATTACGCACTTCAATCAGGGATTGCCCAATATCTTCGATATTGGCCTCATCCGCCTTCGCGTACATCGCCAGCGCCATGTTCATGCGCGATTTAATCCCGATGTAATCCACCACCAGCCCTTTCTCTTTCCCTTCAAACTTGCGGTTGACCCGCGAGATGGTCTGGATCAGGTTATGCTTTTGCAGCGGTTTATCGATGTAAAGGGTATCGAGCTCCGGCACATCAAAGCCGGTCAGCCACATATCCACCACAATGGCGATTTTGAAGTTGGACTGCGGGTTCTTGAACTGCTTATCCAGCTCCTTGCGGTACTCTTTGCTGCCAACCAGGTTATACAGCTGCTCGTCGTCATCCTTGCCACGGGTCATCACCAGGTTGACCATCGGCAAGGCGAGCAGCTCTGCTTGCTCTTTGGCGCTAAGCTTAACCCCGTCCATGGCCTGTTTCTCTTCAAACCACGCCGGGCGCAGCGCCTTTATGCACTGGTAGAGGTCATAGGCAATTTCCCGGCTGGCACAGACAAACATCGCCTTGCCGGTCACGGTGGCGCCTTCGCGCACCCGCTCCTCGTAGTGGGCGACAACGTCATTGGCCAGCGCCGCCAGCCGGTCAGGATCGCCTAGAATGGCGTGCATACTGGCCGTGGCCTTCTTGCTCTCCTCTATCTGGTACTCGCTGGCCCCCTGTGCCTCGCACGCCTGGTAGTAACGCTCTATCTCCTCCAGCTTGCCGTTATCCAGCGCCACTTTGGCCGCGCGCCCTTCATAGACAATGCGCACCGTGATACCGTCATTGACCGATTCGGTCATGGTGTAGCTGTCGATGGCCGGGCCGAACACCTCCAGCGTGGCATCAATCGGGGTGCCGGTGAACCCCACATAGGTGGCGTTGGGCAGAGAGTCGTGCAGGTATTTGGCAAAGCCGTAGCTTTTTTTGTAGGTATTGGCGTTAAGGTCCAGGCGCACCTTCTGATCAAGGTTGACCTGGCTGCGGTGCGCCTCATCGGAGATACAGATGATATTGCTGCGCTCAGAAAGCCGTTGGATATCTTCGGTAAACTTATGAATGGTGGTGAGAAAGACCCCGCCGCTGGCCCGTCCGGCCAGCTGTTCGCGCAGATCCTGACGGCTTGCCACCTTCACGATGTGCGCATCGCCGATATAGCCGCTGGCGTTGCAGAATTGCCTGGCCAACTGATCATCCAGATCGGTACGATCGGTGATCAGAATTAAGGTGGGGCTTGAGAATTCGACGCTTTTCATCAGCAGGCGAGATAAAAATAGCATGGTGTAGCTCTTGCCACAGCCGGTGGCGCCAAAGTAGGTGCCGCCTTTACCGCTGCCGCCGAGATTGACGCCCTGCGCATTGAGCTGCTTACGCTCTTTCTTGATGTTGTAGTAGAGCTTACGGGCGGCGTAATACTGCGGATAGCGGCAGCAGATTTTGATCTCGCGCTTAGCGCTATCCGGGAAGAAGATAAAGTTTTTCAGCACATCCAGCAGGCGTAGGGGCTGGAACAGCCCCTGAATCAGGGTGTACAGGGCGTTAATCCCCTCTTTCTCGTTCGACTCGCTGCCGCTGATTTTGCGCCAGGCGTAGAAAAACGGATACGGGGCAAACAGGTTACCCTGCTTGGAGTTCACCCCGTCACTGACAATACACAGGGCGTTATAGACAAACAGCTGCGGGATATCGCGCCGGTAGCGCACGCACAGCTGCCGCCAGGCATCATGGGTGGTCGCCGCCGCTTCACGCACCGCCGATTTAAACTCAAACACCACCAATGGCAGTCCGTTGACATACAGAATCGCATCGGGGATGCGGGTCTGGGCACCGCCGTCGCGGCTCTGGCCCTCAATCTCCAGCTGATTCACCAAGCGGCAGCGGTTGTCGGGGCCGACGGGGGGCAGGGGCGCGCCACAGAACAGCGCCGCCAGCCCGGCCTCCAGCGCGCGGGTATTCAGCAGCTCGATATAGAGATCTTTTTGTTCAGCGTCATCGCGCTTAAACAGAAAGCCATTGCTGAGCCACTGGCAGAAGGTTTTGTTGCTGGCGTAGAGGTCACTGGCCGACAGGCTTTTAAGCTGCCTGAGGATGCGGGTGATTTCGCTGTCGCTGATGCCGTCATCCTGATAGCGGCAGGCCAGATAGTGACGCAGGTCGGCCTCAATCAGTACCTCTCTCTTGCTGCTGCGCGGCACCGTCTCACCAAGGTGATGCGGGTAATAGGCCTTACCCTGCGCATCCTGGTGCTCGCCGAGCAGGTCGATAATGGCCTGTTCCAGTTTTGCTTCCGTGAAAATATGGCTCATGGCGTTGTCTTTCTATCGTAAGGTCAGAAGGCTGCCATACGCTGGGGATGGCAGTCTGACAGGGTTAACAGTCGGTATCGCCGTCGGCAAGTGTGCCGTCATCACTGAGGCGCAGTTCGCCGGAGATCAGTTTAGGGAGTAGCGTGTCACGGATATTGGTTAATTCGGCATTTTGTTCATCATTTTGCTGTGATTTATGCTCATTGAGATCAATGAAATTATTGAATTTAGATAGCACTTCAATGTTAGGGAGAATAAACGATATGTTTCTAAGCACTTTAAGTGATAAATACCTTTGGGTTGTTCCTGCGGATCTTGATTCAAGGTACTCCTGCATTCCCTTTGACTTTAGCAGCTCAAAGAAATACATTTTTATCTGAGGTGTTTTAGATGTCTTAAATAACCCAACGTTTTTGATCGCAAAGCACACATTTTTTGTACTAACAAGACATGGAATGCCTAAAGTCCCAATCATTGTGAGCAAGATATCCCCTTGTTCAACATTACTGCGCTTATTTACCTCGTTATAATCCATCTCTGAAATAAGGTAAGCATTGGCCAAGTCAAGGCGACCAGATGTTAAATTTTTAGATGTGACTAATGGAAAACCAAATTCTGATTTCTTTGGCGAATCATGAGTGCCATCTCGGACATCAATTTGTTTACCTGATGATGTGATATTCCACCCCTTAGGCACCCATCCACCAAGCCCTAATGAGGGCTCGTCGCACGCTTCAAATGCGGCAGGGAATAACTGACGGGTTTCAGCCGGTAATGGCGTAAAATCAGGGTGCTCACACACAACTTTGCGCTGCTCGGCGCGGCGCAGCAGCGCTTCGGGCAGATCGCTGTTTTGCTCAAAGAAACCGGCATCCAGTGCGTTATCAATCACGGGGTCAAAGTCGACAAACCATGACTTAAACAGCGCCTGCGCCATTTGTTCAAGGGTTTGGTTGATTTGGCGATTGATGTGCGCTTTATCGTCAAGCCTTTTAATCACTTCCCCAATGACCTTTCGAACATTTTTGGGAGGAAGCCTGAACTCAAAGTTTTTAATTTGTTTACCACTAATGTGCGGAACTGCAGTACCTGTCTGAATTAGTTTTACATACTGAACAAAACTATAAGAAGAAATAATATATCGGATAAAATCCTGATCTGATGAATCTTCACAACGTAGACAAGCTACTCGTTGAACCAATAAGCAAGGTAAGTCATTTTCATTAATCTGAGCTGTTTTCAATCCAGCTTCTATCCAAGGGCGATCCATAGCTAAAATGACGTCACCAGTGCGAAGATAATAATTTCGCTCTTTAGAACCTATTTTATCGTCTGGAAGCATTTTGACGTTTTGCCAGTTCAATGTTCCTTGCGCAATATTATCTCCACGAAGAAGCTTGACACCATCAACCTCGGAGTAATCTTTACTTTTAAATGGATGCCCAGTAACGATTTGAACAAAATCACCAAGCTTAATTAAAGGCCACTTACTCCCCATAACCCAGCGCCTCCATATTGGCGCGGATCGCCGCATCCAGTGCCTGCGCCTCATTTATCTGGCGATACAGGGTTTGCGTCAGCTCTCGCATCTTGGTTTCAAAGGCGACGCCATCATCTGCCACCTCGGCGGCACCCACATAGCGCCCCGGGGTCAGCACAAAGTCATTGGCCTTTATCTCATCCAGGGTGGCGACCTTGCAAAAACCGGCGTGATCCTGGTATTCACTGATACTGATTTCGCCCGCCTTAACGCGACGATTCAGTTCACTTGCGGAGCAGCGCCAGGCATGGAAGGTATCGGCAATACGGGCGATATCGGCGGCGGTCAGCTCTTTGTTGGTGCGGCTCACCATGGTGCCCAGCTCGCGGGCATCGATAAACAGGGTTTCACCGCTGCGGGCACGGTAGCCGTAGCGGGGGTTGGCCTGTTTGCTTTTGCTGATAAACCACAGGCACACCGGAATCTGGGTGGTGTAGAACAGCTGCCCCGGCAGGGCGATCATGCATTCAATGCGGTCATCTTCAATCAGCTTTTGGCGGATTTCCCCTTCGCCGCTGGTGTTGGAGCTCATTGAGCCGTTGGCCAGCACAAAACCGGCGGTGCCGTCGACACTCAGCTTGGCGAGCATGTGCAAAATCCAGGCATAGTTGGCGTTGCCGGTCGGCGGGGTTCGAAAGCCGGCAAAACGCGGATCATCGGTTAGCTCGGACTCGCTGCGCCACTCCTTGAGGTTAAACGGCGGGTTGGCCATGATAAAGTCGGCCTTCAGATCGGGGTGCTGATCGGCAAAGAAGGTATCCGCCGGGCGTTCCCCCAGATTACCGATCAGCCCGCGGATCGCCAGGTTCATCTTGGCCAGCTTGTAGGTGGTGGTGGTCAGCTCTTGGCCATAGATGGCAATATCTTTGCTCTTGCCCTGATGGCTTTCGACAAACTTGAGCGACTGCACGAACATGCCGCCGGAGCCGCAGCAGGGGTCATAGATTTTGCCCTCATAGGGCTCCAGCATCTCCGCCAGCAGGGTGACCACCGACTTGGGCGTGTAGAATTCGCCGCCGCCTTTTCCCTCGCTGGCGGCAAAGCGGCCGAGGAAGTATTCATACACCCGGCCCACCAGGTCCTCTTCGCTTAGCTGGCATTCGCTGGCCAGCGTATCGATATTCTCGATGGTGTCGATCAGCGAGGCCAGCTTCTTCACCTCTAATCCCTGGCGGGAGAAGTAGTTATCCGGCAGTGCGCCGGTCAGCGCGCTGTTGCTTTTTTCAATGGTGGCAAGCGCGCTATCAATAATCACCGCGATATCGTCCTGCTTGGCGCGCGCCTTCACATAGGACTAGCGCGCCACCTCCGGCAGGAAAAACACGTTATCCTGCTGGTAGAACACATCCATATCGACAAAGGCTTCTTGCCCGTTGGCAATCAGCTGTTTCCGCTTGGCCTCAAACTTATCGGTGATAAATTTAAGGAACACCAGGCTGAGCACCACGTGCTTGTATTCGGAGGATTCAACGCTGCCGCGTAGCTGGTTAGCGGTATCCCACAGGGTCTCTTCAAAGCCTTTCTTATTGGCGTTTTTTTTGGCGTTGTTTGCTGAAGCTTTAGCCATCACTCAGTATCCACGATGAATCAGTCAATTTGCGGTTTATGATACCAGATAGCGCTCGCCTGTTGCAGGGGACGTGCAGGTAATCCATTGACAGATCACTCTATCTTGAACTAGGGCACGCTACGCCCCCGGCGCGGAGGCGCGGATAGCGCCGCCCCGGGCGGCCAATGGCGGCGGGCCGGTTAGGGGCAAGGGCGGGGGTAGGCTAGGGGCCGTGCTCTTGAAGCGTATGACCCTCTTGGCGGGGTGGCCCCGGGCCGCAGGGGGGGCGTTCTTTGGTGCGGCAATGTGCGGCCGCGGCGATGGCGGCGTGGGGCGCGCCTGCGCGGGGTGGGGGGCATCCAGGCTGAAGCGTGTCGCTGGCTGGGGGATAACGGGCAGGCCGATGGGCGCGCCGACGCGCGCCCGCTCCGGTTTTAGCCGATCCTCTCCACGATCAGGGCGATCCCCTGGCCGCCGCCGATGCACAGCGTCGCCAGCCCCAGGGTTTTGTCCCGGGCGGCGAGCGCGTGCAGCAGGGTGACCAGGATCCGGGCGCCGCTGGCGCCGATGGGGTGACCCAGCGCGATGGCGCCGCCGTTGACGTTGACCTTCTCGGCATCCAGCCCCAGCGTCTTGCCGACGGCCAGGAACTGCGCGGCAAAGGCTTCATTGGCCTCGATCAGATCGATGTCGGCTATCTGCAGCCCACACTGGCGCAGCGCCTTCTGGGCGGCGGGGACCGGCCCCATCCCCATCAGCGCCGGCGCGACGCCCGCGCTGGCATAGCCCTTAATCCGCGCCAGCGGCGTCAGCCCCGCCGCCCGGGCGGCGCTTTCCTCCATCACCACCAGCGCCGCCGCGCCGTCGTTGATCCCCGAGGCGTTGCCGGCGGTGACGCTGCCGGCTTTATCGAACGCCGGGCGCAGGGTGGAAAGCCCTTCCGCCGTGGAGTCGGCTTTAGGGAATTCGTCGCGCTCAAAGAGGGTGGTTTTTTTACGCGATGTCACGCTGACCGGGACGATCTCGGCTTGAAACGCGCCGCGCTGGAGGGCGCGGGCCGCCTTTTGCTGGGAGTGCAGGGCCAGCGCGTCCTGCATCTCACGGCTGATGCCGTATTCGCGGGCGATGTTTTCGGCGGTGATCCCCATCGGGTAGCCGTGGGTGGCGCACAGCAGACCATCCTGCAGGATGACGTCGGTCAGCGTGCCGTCGCCGAGGCGGTAGCCCCAGCGCGCCTTTGCACTCAGCAGGTACGGCGCCTGACTCATGTTTTCCATGCCGCCGGCGACCAGCGCCTGCGCTTGCCCCGCCTGAATGGCCTGGGCGGCCAGCGCCACGCTCTTAAGCCCCGATCCGCAGACCTTGTTGACGGTAAAACCGCAAACCGCCTCGCTGAGGCCGGCCCGCAGCAGCGCCTGGCGCGCCGGGTTTTGCCCCAGGCCGGCCTGCAGCACGTTGCCCATGATCACCTCATCCACCCGCTGCGGGTCGAGGCGGGCGCGTTCCAGGGCGGCCCTGATGACCGTGGCACCCAGATCGACGGCACCCATCTGAGACAGGGCGCCGTTGAAGCTGCCGATGGCGGTGCGTACCGCGCTGACGATGACACAATTTTTCATCTTCTGTTCCTTAAAAACGGGGAGAGGGCGCGGTCAGAACAGGGTCAGACCGATGACAAAAATGACGCCGGAGAACAGCAGGGCGGTGATGCAGTAGCCCATGATGTCGCGCACCCCGAGCCCGGCGATGGCCAGGGCGGGGAGCGCCCAGAAGGGCTGCGCCATGTTCATCCACTGCTCGCCGTAGGCGATGGCCATCACCGATTTACCGAGATCGGCCCCCAGGGTTTGCGCGGCGGGCAGGACGAACGGCCCCTGAATGACCCAGTGGCCGCCGCCGGAGGGCACGGCAAAGTTGATCAGCGCAGAGCTG
Source organism: Edwardsiella sp. EA181011 (assembly GCF_000800725.1). Classification (NCBI taxonomy): domain Bacteria; kingdom Pseudomonadati; phylum Pseudomonadota; class Gammaproteobacteria; order Enterobacterales; family Hafniaceae; genus Edwardsiella; species Edwardsiella sp. EA181011. The sequence goes on from NZ_CP011364.1 coordinate 2,311,402, forward strand.
AAGAAGGTCATCAGCGGGAAGGTGTCCTTATTGGCCACGTTGATGAAGAACTCGGTGATCAGGCCGCCGAGGCCGGAGTGCTCCATCATCAGCTGGATCCCGGCATAGAACGGGAACTGAATCAGAATGCCGGCGGTGCTACGCGCGGCGGCGCTGATGGCGCGCATATAGGCCATCGGCGTTTTGTGCAGCAGCAGACCGGCGATCATAAACATCATGTTGACGGTGTTGATGGTGATGTTGAACCCCTTCTCGACGAAGTAGATCCCCAGATAGGCGATGCCCAGCGCGCCGATGATCAGCGCCAGCGTCCGGCTCTCTTCCAGCTTCTCCGACGGGGGGGCGTCGGCCGGTAATCTTTTTTGGAAATCGGCCTCCTCCTGCAGCAGGGCCGGATCGATGCTGACGACCTCCGACGGCCTGGGGGTCATCAGGCGGGTAATAAAGGGCATCACCACGATCAGGGCGAGGGTGATAAACAGGTTAAAGCCGGTGAAGAGGGTATCGCTGACCGGAATTAACCCGGCGACGTGCTCCACCGGGTTACCCGGGGTGGCCGCCAGCAGGGGCATCGAGCCGGAAAAGCCGCCGCCCCAGGTCAGAAAGCCGATGTAGGCGCAGGCGATCAGCAGCGGGTAGTCGGAGCCCGGCACGCGGCGGGCGACTTCGCGGGCAAACATCGCCCCCACTACCAGCCCAAATCCCCAGTTGATGACGCAGGCTACGGAGCCGAAAAAGGTCACCAGCATCACGCCCTGGGCGGGAGTCTTGGCGGCCGACGCGGCGGTGCGCAGTAGGCTTTTCACCGGGGCGGAGCTCGCCAGCGCGTGGCCCGTCACGATGATCAGCGCCATCTGCATGCCGAACGCCAGCAGGTTCCAGAAGCCGTCGCCCCAGAAGCGCACCATGCTGAGCGGCGTTTGCGGCGTCAGCCACAGCGCGATGCCGAAGGTCAGCAGGGTCAGCAGCATGGCGAAAATCAGCGGATCGGGCAGCCAGCGGCTGACGAAGCGCGCCATAAAGCGTGAGATGCGGCCAATCATGCGTCACCTCGCATGATCAGCAGATCGGCGGCGACGTCAAAATGGGCCTCGGTCTTCGCGCGCAGGGTGGCCAGATCGCACCCTGCGGCGAGTTCGGTCAGCCACATTTTACCGTCCGTAAAGCGGAATACCGCCAGCTCGGTAACCAGCACATGCACCGCATGGCGGGCGGTGAGGGGCATGGTGCAGCGGCGGAGAATTTTGGCCGATCCATCCTTGGCGCAGTGCTCCATCGCGATGATCACCCTGCGTGCCCCGGTGACCAGATCCATCGCCCCCCCCATGCCCGGCACCATTTTGCCGGGAACTACCCAGTTGGCGAGGCTGGCCTGTTCATCGACCTGCAGCCCGCCCAGTACGCAGGCGTCCACGTGGCCGCCGCGGATCAGGGCGAACGACAGCGCGCTGTCGAACATGGCTGCGCCCGGCAGGATCCCGCAGGGCTGTCCCCCGGCGTTCACCAGGTCGGGGTGGGCGGCGGTGACCGGCCCCAGCCCCAGGAATCCGTTTTCCGATTGCAGGGTGATGTGGATGCCCTGCGGCAGATGGTTGGCGACCATTGTCGGCAGGCCAATGCCCAGATTGACGATGTCGCCATCGTGCAGCTCTCGCGCCACGCGGCGCGCAATACGCAGTTTCGCATCCATTATTTATTCTCCTGAGGCAGGACGATATGGTCGATGACCGCGCCGGGCGTCACGATGTGGTCAGGCAGCAGCGCGCCGGTTTCCACCAGCTCGTCCGGCTCAGCCAGGGTGACGTCGGCGGCGAGGGCGATCAGCGGGTTAAAGTTGCGGGCGCTGAGCTGATAGGTCAGGTTACCCAGGGGGTCGGCGCGATGGGCGCGGATCAGCGCCAGATCGGCGCGCAGCGGACGCTCCAGCAGCCAGGTTTTGCCGTCGAGCTCTAGGGCCTGTTTGCCCTCGGCGACGACGGTGCCGACGCCGGTGGGGGTCAGAAAACCGCCGAGTCCGGCGCCGCCGCAGCGGATCTGTTCAATCAGGGTGCCCTGTGGAACCAGCTGAACCGCCATCTCCCCGGCAATCATGCGCCGCCCGGTTTCCGGGTTGGTGCCGATGTGGGAGGCGATGACGCGGCTGACCCGCCCGTTGACGATCAGCGGGCCGATGCCCGTATCGACAAAGGCGGTATCGTTGGCGATCAGGGTCAGGTCCCTGACGCCGGACTCCAGCAGGGCCGAGATCAGGCGGGGTGGGCTGCCTACGCCCATAAAACCGCCCACCATAATGGTCATGCCGTCGCGAAACAGCGCGGCAGCACTCTGTAAGGTAATCAGCTTGGTTTTCATTATTGTTCCCTGTTACGTACTTTAATTTAGGTACCTAAAGGGAATAGCAAGCCGGATGCCAGAGTGGCCGGAGGAGAGGGTTATTGAATATCTTTTTGAATAATATGAATTATGTTTGATGTCGCCGCGCGGCGGTGAGCAGAGGTACTGTGCAGCGCTTTGCGCACTGTGCAAAATTCTGCATAGCAGATTCTGGTCGCGCTCGGCGCGCCGTCGCTATGGGCGGCGCCTAGGGCGAGTCCCGTAACGGGTCGTGAGCGTCGATGCCGCGCACAGTGACGGGTCACGTCCTAGCTCCCGGCCGGATCGATGCCGTACTCCTGCAGTTTGTACATCAGGGCGCGGCGGCTGATGCCAAGCATGAGGGCGGTGCGGGTGCGGTTTCCCTCCTGCTGCTCGAGCACTTCGCTGATGATGCGCCGCTCCTCGCGCTTGATCTCCTCTTTCAGATTGCGTTCGCCGGGCGGGGGAGTGTTGGTGCCGACGCCGATGCTGCTGACGCCGCTGAGGGGCCGCTGCAGCAGGGACGGCAGATCGTCGGCAAAAATGACCGCGCCGGTGCTCATCACCACCGCGCGCTCAATGACGTTGGAGAGCTCGCGGATATTGCCCGGCCAGAGCCAGTCGTTGAGCAGCGACAGGGCGGCAGGATCGATCTCAATCATGTCGCGCTGATTCTCCGCGCTGAACTTTTGTAAGAAATGGTTGGCGAGCAGGGCGATGTCCTGCCGCCGTTCGCGCAGCGGCGGCAGCTGCAGATGAATGACGTTCAGGCGATAGAAGAGATCGTTACGGAAGCTGCCCTCGCGCACCATTGCCTGCAAATCTCGGTTGGTGGCGGCCACGATGCGGATATCCACCTGAATGGTTTGATGTCCCCCCACGCGCTCGAACTCCCTTTCCTGCAGGATCCGCAGCAGCTTGGCCTGCAGCGGCAGCGGCATTTCGCCGATTTCATCCAGTAGCAGGGTACCCCGGTGGGCGCGCTCAAACAGGCCCTGGCGCAGGGCCTGTGCGCCGGTGAATGCCCCCTTCTCATGGCCGAACAGCTCGCTTTCCAGCAGCGACTCCGGCAGGGCGGCGCAGTTGATTTTGATAAAGGGGCCGTTTGCACGGCGCGAGCCATAGTGAATGGCGCGGGCAATCAGCTCCTTGCCGGTTCCGCTCTCTCCGCTGATCAGAACGTTGGCCTGCGAAAGGGCAATTTTCGCGGTGTCTTTGCAAATCTCCATCATGCGCGGGCTGTTGGTCAGGATATGCCCCCACTGCCAGTGGGTACTCAGGGCCTGATGCAGGCTGCGGATCTCCTGCTTCATCGCCTGCAGCTGCAGCGCGCGCTGGATCAGTAAGTTCAGCTCATCCAGATCGAAGGGTTTGATCACATAATCGAATGCGCCGCTGCGCAGCGCCTCGACGGCGGTCTCTACCTCGGCGTAGGCGGTCATCAGAATGACGGGCGTGCGCGGCTGCCGGGTGCGCATGACTTTCAGGGCGTCGATTCCGTTCATGGTCGGCATGCGGATATCCATCAGCACCACGTCCGGCGGCGCGTCGGCAAAGCGCTGCAGCGCCTCGGCGCCGTGGCTGGCGGTGAGTGCTTCATGTCCCTGGAGCGTCAACGCGGTGGTGAGCATGCGGCGCACATTATCTTCGTCATCCACGATGAGAATACGGTAGTGGGCTTTCATTCTGCTGGGCTCTCCGGTGGATTGAGCGGTAACGTGAGGATAAAGGTCGAACCGCCTCCCGGCGTGCTGACCACGTCAATATCCCCCCGGTGGGCGTTGATGATGCGCTGGCTCAGCGCCAGTCCCAGGCCGGTCCCCGAGGCCTTGGTGGTGAAGAAGGGATCGAAGATTTTCTTCTGTAGCGCGATATCGATGCCGCAGCCGCTGTCCTCTATCGCCACCGCCTGCTGCGCGGGGGTGGGTTGCCAGGTGCGTATGCGAATCTCGCCGCGCGCGCTGATGGCCTGCACCGCATTGATTAAGATGTTCAGCAGCACCTGCTTGAGCAGCTCGCGATCGGCCACGATCGCCGGCAGCGTCCTGTCTAGCGCGCAGTGGAAGGCGACCCGCGCCTGAACCCCGGAGGTTTGCACCAGGATCAGCGCCTCTTCGATCAGCGCATTGAGCGACACCCGCTGCCACTGGCTTTGCCGCGGCCGGGAGAAGTCGAGCAGCTGCTGAATGACTTTATTAATGGAGTCAATCTCTTTCAGTACCACGGACAGGTACTCCTGATGCGCAGGCAGGGCGGTCTGCGAACGGATGATCTGTACGTAGCCGCGGATGGCGGTCAGCGGATTGCGCACCTCATGGGCGACGCCGGCCATCAGCTCGCCCAGCGTGGCAAGCCTTTCGGTTTGCGCCAGGCGGCGCTGGGTCTCTTTGCGGGCGGTCAGGTCGGAAAAAATCACCAACGCCCCCATCAGTTCGCCATGGGGATTGTGGATGCGGCTGGTGGTAACGCTGAGTTCGATGGTTCGATGACGCGCCGGGAAGCTGACCTCTTGCGCCAGGTGTGCGGTACCGTGCGCCAGGGTATCCAGCACCGGACTGGCGAAATGAGAATCGGAGAACAGGGCGGCGTAGGGCTGCCCGACCAGCTCATCCAGCGTATAGCCGGTGATGGCCTCTGCCGCCGGATTGATGGTGGTGACCGCGCCCAGCCTGTCGATGGCGATCACCCCGTCGGCGGCGTTTTCAATGATCAGATCGTTAAGGGTCTTGGTCTCACGCAGCGTTTGCGCCAGCGCGTTGACGCTGCGACTGATTTGCCCCAGTTCGCCGGGCAGCTCGGGGAGCGGCGCCGGCGTTTTATGCGCCAGCGTCGAGAGCCCCTCGGTGATGATGTCGATATTGGCGCTGAAGCGCCGTGAAAAGAGGACGATCAGCAGCAGGCTACACAGCAGGCCCGTCGCCAGCGCCGCCATGATGCGCAGATCCATTTGCCTGGCCTGACGGTGAATATCCTGCGTCAGCTCGTTGGCCCAGATGTAGCCCGTCACCTCGCCGTCTCGCCGAATGGGACGCATCGAGTTGAGAATATCGCCGCGCACCTGGCGGCCGGAAAAGACGAGCGGTATATCGCTGCGCATCACTTCGCGCCCGGGGTGGTCGGCGGCAATGGTCACGCCGACGTTGCTTTGATACAGCGTGAACGGGGCATAGGTAATAATCGCATCCAGCGTTTTGCTGTAGTAGCCCGCGCCGATGCCGGGAAACGCCTGGGTGATGTGCTCGGTGATGGGGCTAAGCTCGACATTCAGCGCCCGGATACGCTCAGCGCGCGGCAGCGCCGCGAAAGAGTCTAGGCGTTCGCCCAGCGCCTGGTCGAGCAGCTGGACGACGGCGGCCAGCTTTTTCTCTTTTTCGGCCAGCACCGCGGAGCGCCCCTCGATCTCGACGATATAGCCAATCGACAGCGTCGGCACGATGACCATCAGGATCGCCATGAGTATCATTTGATTGCGTAATCGTCGTGGGTATAACCCTCTTAAAAAGCGCATGCAGGTATCCCGGTGGCTCGGCGTAGGCAAACCCCCATTATCGACGTTTGCGCCGGCGGTTTCTCAGCGGCGCATCATGTTCCGGCAAGTGCGGCACATATGTGCGGCGGCGCCGCGCCGCGGGGATGCCGCGATGGCAGGGGGAGAGAGGCGGCCCGCCGGCCGCTGGGGATTGCTGGGCGGGTGCGAGGCGCCGCAGCCGTCTCGGCGTCGGCGTCAAGTCTCTGAGCGATGGCCATCAGACGCTCAGCGTGGGGTGGCCTGTGTCCCGTAACGGGTCGTGAGCGTCGACGCCGCGCACAGTTACGGGACACGCCCTAGGTGGCGATCGTTAGAGCGCGCCCCGGCGCTCCCCCGAATTGATGAGCTCATCCATGGTGTCGATGACGTGTCGCAGCGCCGTTGCCGCCGGCGGCGTCTCGCCGGGGGGAGAGTAGAGCACGCAGAGGTCGGCGGGAATGGCTTGTTGGAGGCGGATAAAACGCACATGGGGCCATTTCTGGCGGCTGTAGCTGGCCGGTACCAGCGCCACCTGCTGGCTGGTGGCCACCACCGCCATCAGGGTGTTGGGTTCGACCACCTCCTGATTGAGCCGGGGGTAGAAGCCCTCCATCAGGCAAGAGTTGATGATGAGGTTGGTCGAGGCGGAGTTGGCGCGACTCATCAATACGAAGGCTTCCTCCGCGAGCTCGGTCAAGGAGACGCGCTTGCGATCGCGTAGGGGATGCTCGTCCGATACCACTACTATCATCGATTCGCGATAGAGGCTCTCGGCCAACAGCGGGTGAATATTGATGGTGTCGGCGAAACGGGCGAGGCCGAGATCGATCTCTCTGCTGAGCAGCGCCTGCTTTTGCCGCTCAGGAGAGAGCTCGGTAAAGCTGATCTGCAACTCGGGGTAGCGTTGGTGACACTGGCGGATCACCTCACCAAAGCCGGCCCAGAAAACGGTGCTGATCAGCCCGATGCGGATCTGGTTGCGCTCTCTGCGACCCGCCTGTACCACCCGGTTGAGGCTACTCTCCAGCATGTCGAACAACAGGGTGCATTCGGCCAGCAGCAGATGGCCGGTCGGCGTGAGGCTCACCTGGCGGGTATGGCGATCGAACAGCGCCGCCCCCAGCAGGGATTCGAGCTCCCGGATCTGGGCGCTAAGCGGCGACTTGGAGACATTGAGCCGCTCGGCGGCACGGCTGAAGTGGCCGTGGCTGGCCACCGCGTGAAAGTAGCGTAGCATCTTGAGGGAGACGCGATCGCGCCAGTGGTTGTCGAGGGACAATGGACGGCTCTCCTGCTCTCGTGGATGGGGGACGCCGGTGCGATCCCGGTCAAAGATCGCAGCGCCGAGGGCGTCGGTTCGCGGATCGGTGCGCGGGCGATTCCCGCTCCGCCTCACACCGTTGCCTGCGTTTTTTACTTAACTCTTTCTGCAATCCGGGGATAAATGGCCGCCAAACGGCCCCCATCAGCCCAACCTTGGCGTGTCAATCCCATTTTCGGCCGCTCTCCGTGGCTTTATTGTGCCGAAAATCAGGATAGTTAGACCGATTTTAGCGATTTTTATCTGCCAGTACCTCTCCTAGAGTGAGCTCAACGTCTCATTTACACCCTCAAGAGGTATAGCGCATGTCACACGATCCGGTTCTCAACGCCGTCGCCACCATTCTCGAGCATAAACCCGGCTTCGCCCCCCGCGCGGCCATGATCCTCGGCTCCGGCCTCGGCGTGCTAGCCGATGCGCTAGAGGAGAAGGTCGTCATCCCCTACGAGGCGCTGGATGGCTTCCCGGTCAGTACCGTCGCCGGACATAGCGGCGAACTGGTTCTGGGTAAGCTGCACGGGGTGGAGGTGATCTGCATGAAGGGGCGCGGCCATTACTACGAACACGAAACCATGAAGGTGATGACCAGCCCGGTGCGCACCTTTAAACGCCTCGGCTGCGAGTTACTGCTGGTGACCAACGCCGCCGGCTCTCTGCGGCCGGAGCGCATCGGCGTCGGTTCGCTGGTCATTTTTAACGATCATATCAATACCATGCCGGGAACCCCGATGACCGGCGCTAACGACGAGGCCTACGGTCCACGCTTTTTCAGCCTGGCTAACGCCTATGATAAGACCTTGCGCGGCGAGGCCTTGGCCCTGGCCGAGCGGGAGGGGATTGCCGTCAATCAGGGCGTGTTCGTCTCCTACAGTGGCCCCTGCTTCGAGACCGCCGCCGAGATCCGCATGATGCAGCGGATGGGCGGCGACGTGGTCGGCATGTCGGTGGTGCCCGAGGTGGTGAGCGCCGCCCATTGCGGTTTAGCGGTGTTGGCCATCTGCGCCATCACCAACATGGCGGAGGGGCTCGGCGACGTGCAGCTTTCCCATGAGCAGACCCTCAGGTGCGCCAAGCTGGCGGAAACGGATTTTATTCGCCTCATCGATGCGTTTATCCGCCACCATTTCCAGTAGGTAGAGCAAGACAAGGAGGCCAGCTATGTTTGCAGCAGGATTTCTCGGTATCGCGGCGCTAATCCTTATCGCCGTGCTCGCATCGACCAACCGCCGGGCCATTCGCCTGCGCACGGTGGGGCTGGCCCTGCTCTTGCAGGTCGCCATCGGTGCTCTGGTGCTGTACGTGCCGCAGGGACGGCGGGCGCTGGAGGGGATGGCGCATGGCGTCGAGGCGGTGTTGGCAAGCGGCAAGTCGGGCATTCACTTCCTGTTTGGCAACCTGGTCAACTTCTCGGTAGAGGGCATCGGCTTTGTCTTTGCCCTGAATGTGTTGCCGCTGGTGGTCTTCTTCTCGGCGCTGATTGCCGTGCTCTACTACCTGGGCGTCATGCAAATGGTGATCCGTTTCATCGGCGGCGCCATGGCTCGCCTGCTCGGCACCTCCCAGACCGAATCCATGTCGGCGGTGGCCAACGTCTTCGTCGGTCAGAGCGAGGCGCCGCTGGTGGTCAAGCCCTACATGTCCAAAATGAGCGACTCTGAGTTTTTCGCGGTGATGTGCGGCGGCATGGCCTCGGTCTCGGGTACCGTGCTGGCGGGTTACGCCATGATGGGCGTGAACATGCAATATCTGCTGGCCGCCTCCTTTATGGCGGCGCCGGGCGGGCTGCTGTTTGCCAAGCTGATCGTTCCCGAGACCACGCAGCCGAACTATGCCTTCGACAACAGCATCCAGTTTGATGGCCATAAGCCGGAGAACCTGCTGGCGGCGGCGGGCGAGGGGGCCAGCAGCGGCCTCAAGCTGGCGGCCGCCATCGGCGCCATGCTGATCGCGATGATCGGCTTGGTGACGCTGGTCAACACGCTGCTGGCGGGGGCGGGGGAGATGGTGGGTATGCCGCTCTCGCTTGAGCTGATCCTCGGCTGGATCTTCTCGCCGCTCGCGTTCCTGCTCGGGGTACCCTTGGCGGACATCGGCATCGCCGGGGCCATGATCGGCAAGAAGCTGGTGGTGAACGAGTTTGTGGCCTACAGCGATCTCGCCCCCTATCTCAAGGAGAGCAGTGTGGTGAGCGCGGCCGGCCTGCAGGTGCTGGAGGAGAAATCCAAGGTGATCATCAGTTTTGCCCTATGCGGCTTTGCCAACCTGGCCTCCATGGGGATCCTGATCGGCGGCCTCGGCACGCTTTGCCCCTCCCGATCCGCCTTTATCGCCCGTTACGGCCTGCGGACCGTGCTGGCCGCCACCTGCTCCAACCTGATGAGCGCCGTCATCGCCGGCATCTTCTTCTCCTTAAGCTAGGCGCGCCATCCTGGACTTTGGGGCGCCTCGGCGCCCCTGTTTATCCGCCGGCGGCGGCGGTCTGGGGGAGCGCGGCAGTATGGATCGCCGTGACCCTGCCGGAAGTGACGAAATGGTGGAAAGATAACGTCGGCACGCAGGATGAATCCGTATACACCCGCAATATCATCAGTCGTTTCGATAGTGATGATAAGCGTCACTTGCTGATCGTCGTTGATAAACTGCTCACCGGGTTTGATGAGCCGAAGAATAGCCTGCTGTATATCGACGGGCCGCTTAAGTCCCACAGCCTTGTTCAGGCGATTGCCCGGGTGAACCGGCTGCATCCCCTGAAAAAGTTTGGCCTGCTGATTGATTATTGCGGCATTTTGGCCGGGCTGGACACGACTATCGGTAAATATCAGGATCTCGCCTCCCGGACGCAGGGGGATACGACATCAAGGATATTGCCGGGCTGTACCGCGCCATGAGCTCTGAATATAAGCGGCTGCCGCATCTGTATCACCAGCGGTGAGCTATCTTTGCCGGTGTCAAAAACAATAATGATACTGAACAGCTGCGTGCGGTGCTGCGAGCGTAGGGGTCACGGGCAGGGCGGCGATCAATGCTCCGCGAGCCACCGCTCCGCTTTCTCTCTGACCAGCGCTAATACCTGCGCCACCGGCGTATAATGCTGTTGCTGCAGGTGCTGTTGACCGATCTCGGGGTGAGAGACGATGGCGTCGTAGGTGAGATCGCAGATGAGCGGCGTGATCTCCTTAGTTAAATAGTTGGTTTCCCGGCTGGTTAACGATAATTTTTGGCCGGCCAAGCTATTTATCTCGGCGGTTAGGCCGGGTCTGGCAAAGCTCAGTAATTTATCATCGCTTTTTTCTTCCGCGATTTTTTTGTAGCCGCCCTCGATCATCGCAGATCGCACGATCTCTGCGCGGGCGCTTTTGGGGATCTCTCTCTGTCGCTGGTGTCGCACGTCGTCGAGCACTGCATTGGCGCGTGAGCCGATATAGGAGTCAATATCCTGCTGCAGCCGGATATTCACCGCATGGCGGGCATGAGAGATAGACGTGGCCTCCATAATCAGCCTGTTAGCTAAATCGGTGCCGATATCGCAGAGCACCTGGATTTTATCCAGGGGCTTATGGAAGCCGAGCTTTAGCAGGTCATCGCACTGGCGCATGCTGAGATCGAATGTAATGCGAACATCATGGCTCTCTTCTGCTATTTTTCTAAAGCTGGCCAGATTCACCCCGTCGACGTGGCTGGGTTCATTTCCTTTTATATCATAACTATGGTTTTTCTGAAAAAAATGCAGCAGGCTGTTAATGTTCATTGCGTACACTCGTTATATGCCGAAAGTGAAAGGGAAATATTTTTTTTCGATATGACTATGATCTTCGTCAAATAGTCATGTATCGCTTCAGCGTTATCGCTTCAGCGTTATCGCTTTATATAGGTGATTGTATCTGTGTATTGCTTATTTGATAGCATGTATCGCTATTTGTTTAATTATTGTTGATAGAGACCGGACCATCTGTTTTTTGTGGCTGCTGCGCGTGGCGATGCGCTGTCAGAGAGCCCTAAGGAGGGAATGCGCACGGACGCGCGGTTTTCTGGTGCGTTCAGAAGGCGAGCGGCCTCGCACCGCCTATTACTGGTAGCTTATTGGCGCCGGCGCGGCGTGGCATAAATAGGATGATCCGATAAGCGATATATACGCATATTGCGTCGCAGGATAACGATAGGCTGCGTTTTTATTTTCTCACCAGTCAATGTGATATAATTCTATTAATATATATTATAAGATTATTCTGTACATGAATAAATCGCGCCGGCGGCCTCCATTTTTTATTGGTGGCGAAAATGTATGTCGTGGCAATCGGTATTATTAATCCCTTCGCGGCGGATCTGCGAATTTTATCCGAGGATAAGGAGATGAATAACGGAAAAGTTTGGCTCGTCGGCGCCGGCCCCTGCGATGCGTCGCTGACTACGGTAAAAGGTTTACGCTGTATTCGCCGGGCGGAGGTGATCGTTCGCGATCGCCAGGTCAACCCCGAGCTCCTTGAGCTGGCCCCCGCCGACGGTCTGGTTATCGACGTCGGCCAATCCGCGAACCTTCATCCGCTACCCCTGGCGCAAATTAATGCGCTGCTGGTCAATTACGCCGTCGCACCGTGAGGCCAGGGCAAGGTAGGGAGGGCGCCCGCTACAGTAGGGTGACCCCTCCCGGCACCGTGCTGAGCAGATGCTGGGTGGGCCAGTGGCGCGTTAACCCGTGCTGCATGAGGTGGCGCCTCAGCGCCTCGACATCGTGCCGGCGACGATCCAGCAGCAGTCCCACCACGCTGCCGCTGTGCGCCACGTTGACGCCAAATAGGCCAAACGTCTCCACCATGGCCAGCAGCGCGGGGAAATCCGCCTTCGGCAACAGCCGCTGGCTGGCGATGGCGCTGAGGGTGGCCGCCTCTCCCAGGCGGTAAGGATCTTGGCGCTGGCATCCCTCCTGCAGCCGTCGCCAGGCGCGTTGCAGCGCTGGCGCCTCCGCCAGTAACGCCCTCTGGCGCGCGCGGCGGTGGTAGTCGGCGGTGCGCAGGGTCAGCGGGCTTTCGAGCAGCAACACATCCAGTTCAGGCGCGCTGCCGCAGGCTACCTGGGTGGAGGCATCGTTATGATCGAACAGGGTCAGCTGGCGAAACAGGGTGCTGTCGGTGGGCTCCAGCGAGACACACAGCGCTGCCAGCGTCGGTTCGTCCAGCCGTCGCCCCAGATGGTGCGCGGCCGCTACGGCGGTGGCGGCGATGTCCGCCGTGCTGCTGGCCATTCCCTTGGCCTGGGGGATGGTCGAGTGAGTCTCGATGCGCAACGCTTGGCTCATCTGCGCCGGGTAGCCCCAGTGGTGCAGCAGGCGTTCGATCATCATTCGGGAGAGCGGGCGCTCCTGCGCCCGCGGCGCGCCGTCGCAGACTTCGACCGTGCTGTACCAGGCGACGGGGCAGGAGACCAACTTCTCGCTGCCTAAAATCCAGCCTTGAATGAGCTCTCCGCATGATGCGGGGCACTGCGCAACCGCCACGCCTTCACCTTTTGAACCGATAATTTCGCCGCATAGTGGCATGACGACGGCAGGAAAGCCACGCTTTTCACCCTAGCCCTGCCGCGCCGGAGGGATTGCGGGAGAAAAGCGTGCTATGGTGATAGTCTGATGATCGGTGGCGAATCTATTGGCATGATAATAACGGGTGGAATGACGTACCATCATGCTGTTTTTATGCTAAATTGCGCCGTCTTTTCTTCTGCGACGGGCGACGAGGGCCGCGCAGGAGTGAGTATGAATATCTATTTGTGATGATGGGCGAGCGTTGCCCGCTCATCATTTAAGCCGACAGGTTTGCCATATTAATGGTAGGGAAGGGGGTGTAAATCCCCCGCAGCCCCCGCTGCTGTGATGCTGACGACCCCGTGTACACCACTGATCGCAAGATTGGGAAGGACGGGCGAGGAGGACGCTAAGCCAGAAGACCTGCCCGTCGGTAACTACCAACAACTTCGGTGGGAAGTGGGTTGATCTGATGCATACAGTCGCAAGACTGGGTAGCGGTGTATCTATACCCTCCAACCACCCTGAACAGGATCAGGGGCATGGCGGCACAGCAGTACGCGTTCGTTCTGGCGGGCACCGGCAGCGGCTGTGGCAAAACCACGCTGACGCTGGGGTTGCTGAGTCTATTGAAACAGCGTGGGCTGCGCGTTCAGCCGTACAAAGTGGGGCCGGACTACCTCGATACCGGCTGGCATACGGCCGTGTGCGGCAGCGCCTCCTGCAACCTCGATAGCTTTATGCTACCCGAACCGCCGCTCAACGCGCTGTTTAGCGAACGGATGCAGCGGGCCGACGTCGCGGTCATCGAGGGGGTGATGGGGCTGTATGATGGCTACGGCACCGATCCGGACTACTGCAGCAGCGCGGGGATGGCCAAGCAGCTGCGCTGTCCGGTGATCCTCCTGGTGGATGGCAAGACGGTCTCCACCTCCATCGCCGCCACGGTGATGGGCTTTCAGCGCTTTGATCCCACGTTGAATATCGCGGGCGTGATGGTGAATCGCGTCAACAGCGAGGCGCATTTCGCGCTGCTTAAAACGGCCATCGAACGCTACTGCGCCATTCCCGTGCTCGGCTATATCCCGCAGATGGCGGGGATTTCCTTGCCCGAGCGCCACCTCGGCCTGGTGACGGCCCGAGAGTCCGTCGTGCGGACGCAGCCCTGGCAGGCGTTTGCCGCCGCGCTCGAACGTACCCTGGATATCGATCGTTTGCTCTCCCTGTGCCAGATGGCGTCGCTGCCGCCGGGCGCCTGGCCTGCGCTGCCCGCCGCCGACGCCGGCCGCGGCTTGACGCTGGCCATGGCCGAGGACGAGGCGTTCAACTTCTACTACCCGGACAACGTGGCGCTGCTCGAACGCACGGGCGTCGAGATCGTCCGCTTTAGCCCCCTGCATGACGCCCGGCTGCCCGACTGCCAGATGGTGTGGCTGGGCGGCGGCTACCCGGAGCTGTATGCCGGGAGGCTGGCGGCCAACGCACCGATGCTGGCGAGCCTGCGCGCGGCGCACCGGCGCGGCGCGGCGATCTACGCCGAGTGCGGCGGGCTGATGTATCTTGGCAGCACGCTGGAGGATGCCGACGGTGAGATCCACCCCATGGCCAATATTATTCCCGGTCACAGTAAAATGGGGCGGCGGCTGACCCGCTTTGGCTACTGCGAGGCTCAGGCGCGCCAGCCGACGCTGCTGGCGGAGCGCGGCGAAACGCTGCGCGGGCATGAATTCCACTACTCTGACTTTTCACCGCAAACCCCCGCGCTGCTGGCGTGCCGCAAAGTGCGCGATGGGGTGACCACCCAGGCGTGGGAGGGGGGATGGCAGGCAGGCAGCGCCTTTGCCAGCTATCTGCACGTTCATTTTGCCCAGCGCCCGCAGATGCTGAACCGCTGGCTGGCGGCCGCCAGGGCGGCCCTATGACGCTCCTGGCCTGGTGCCTCGCCTGGATCCTCGACGCCGCGATCGGCGATCCGCCGCGCTGGCCGCACCCGGTACGCTGGATGGGGCTGCTGATCACCACCCTGCAGCGGCGCGTACGCCGTCGCTGCCGCAGCGAGGGTGCGCTGCGCATCGGCGGCGGCCTGATGTGGCTGACGGTGGTGGGGGGACGTGGGGCGTGGCCTGGGGGGCGTGACGCTGGCGCGGGCGATCCATCCGTGGCTGGGGTGGGCGGTCGAGGTCTGGATGATCTTTACCACGCTGGCCGGCCGCTGCCTGGCGGACGCCGCCCGGGAGGTCGAACGGCCGCTGCGCGCCGGCGCGCTCGCCGAGAGCCGCGAAAAGCTCTCCTGGATCGTGGGCCGCGATACCTCGCAGCTGCAGCCGCCGCAGATCAACCGGGCGGTGGTGGAGACCGTTGCCGAGAATACGGTGGATGGCATCATCGCGCCGCTGTTCTTCCTGCTGCTGGGCGGCGCGCCGCTGGCGATGGCCTACAAGGCGGTCAATACCCTCGATTCGATGGTGGGCTACAAGCATGAGAAGTACCGAGCGATCGGCATGGTGAGCGCCCGGATGGATGATGCGGCGAACTACCTGCCCGCGCGGCTGAGCTGGCTGCTGCTGAGCGCGGCGGCGTGGCTGTGCCGCGACGATTTTTCCCGCGCGCTGCGCATCGGCTGGCGCGATCGCCGCTGCCACAGCAGCCCCAACTGCGCGTGGTCAGAGGCGACCGTGGCCGGCGCGTTGGGGATCCGGCTGGGGGGCCGAACGACTACTTTGGCCAGCGGGTGGAGAAGCCCTGGATCGGCGATGCGCGCCGCGCGGTTACCCCGGACGATATTTCCCGAACGATTCGACTGATGTGGGTCGCGTCAGCCCTGGCGCTGGCGCTGTTGATGGCGGTGCGCTGGCTGGTGGCCGGCGCGGCCTGAGGAGACGAGAGCATGCAATATATCCAGCAACCCCGGGCGATTGAGGCCAAAAGCTTCGACATCATCGGCGAGATCATCCGTGAGACGCGCCCGGCGTATCGGTTCGCCAGCCCGCTGCACGAGGCGATCGTCACGCGGGTTATCCACACCACCGCCGATTTTGACTGGCTGGATATCCTCTGGTTTTCCCCGGATGCGCTGACGCAGCTGTGCGCGGCGCTGAGCCGCCCGTCCGTCATCTACACCGATACGACGATGGCCCTCTCGGGGATCAACAAGCCCCTGCTGGCCACGTTTGGCGGCGAGTGCCGCTGCTATATCAGCGATGCGCGGGTGGTGGCGCAGGCGCAGGCGCAGGGGATCACCCGCTCCATGGCGGCGGTCGATCGGGCGGTGGCGGAGGCGGAGCGCCCGGTGTTCGTCTTTGGCAATGCGCCGACGGCGCTGTTCCGCCTGCTGGAGCACGATATCGCCGTCGGCGGCGTGGTGGGGGTGCCGGTGGGGTTTGTCGGCGCGGCGGAGTCGAAAGCGGCGCTGACGCACAGCGGCTTGCCCGCCATTGCGGCGCTGGGGCGCAAGGGCGGCAGCAACGTGGCGGCGGCGATCGTTAACGCCGTGCTGTACCACCTGCGGGGGGCAACATGAGCGATCGGGCCTTTGATACGCCGGTGTGGCACCACGGAAAGGCGCTGCGCAAGGGCTATACCACCGGCTCCTGCGCCACCGCGGCCGCCAAGGTCGCCGCGCTGATGGCGCTGCGCCAGCAGCTGATCCATCAGGTCGCCATCGTGACTCCCTCCGGCGTCACGCTGAACCTGAGCGTTGAATCCCCGCATATCGAGGGAGAGCAGGCCATCGCCGCCATTCGCAAAGACGGCGGCGATGATGTCGATGCGACCCACGGTATGCTGATTTTCGCGCGGGTCACGCTCAACGACAGCGGCGCGATCTCGCTGTCGGGGGGCGAGGGGATCGGCACCGTGACGCGCAAGGGCATTGGCCTGCCCATCGGCAGCGCGGCGATCAACCGCACGCCCCGCCACACCATTGAGTCGGCGGTGCGCGAGGCGATCGGCCCGACGCGCGGCGCCGCGGTCGAGATCTTTGCGCCGGAGGGCGTCGCGCGGGCGCAGAAAACCTATAACGCCCGCCTGGGTATCCTGGGCGGCATCTCGATTATCGGCACCACGGGCATCGTGACGCCGATGTCGGAGGAGAGCTGGAAGCGTTCGCTGGCGCTGACCCTGGAGATGAAGCGCGCCGCCGGGATGACGCGGGTGGTGCTGGTGCCGGGCAACCACGGCGAGCGCTTTGTGCGGGAGCAGATGGGGATCGCGGCCGATGCGGTGGTGACGATGAGCAACTTCGTCGGCTATATGGTCGAGGAGGCGGTGCGTCTGGGGTTTCGCCAGATCGTGCTGGTCGGCCACCCGGGCAAGCTGATCAAGGTCGCCGCCGGGATCTTCCACACCCACAGCCATATGGCCGATGCGCGCATGGAGACGCTGGTGGCGCATCTGGCGCTGCTGGGCGCGCCGCTGGCGCTGCTGACGCGGGTGCGCGACTGCGACACGACCGAGGCGGCGATGGAGCATATCGACGCCTACGGCTTTCAGTCGCTGTATGACCATCTCGCCGCTCGCATCTGCCAGCGCGTGATAGAGCGGCTGCGTTTTACCCAGAATCTGCCGATCTGCGACGCCATTCTGTTCTCGTTTGATAACCAGACGCTGGGCAGCAACCGCCCGGTCGCCGCCATCGTGGCGGATCTGCGGTGTTGACGGTCGTGGGGGTGGGCCCCGCGGGCGTCCATCTGATAACTCCCGCGGCGCGCGATGCGATCGCGCAGGCGGAGTGCCTGGTGGGCGGGGCGCGTCATTTACGGCAGTTTCCGGACTTTCGCGGCGAGATCTTCGCCCTCGGCGCCAACGTCGCGGCGCTGTTGGCCTGGCTCGAGGCCCGGCGCCTGCGCCGCGTGGTGATCATGGCCTCCGGCGATCCGCTGTTTTACGGCATCGGCACGCGGATCGTGGCGCACTTTGGCATTGAGCATGTGCGTATCATTCCCGGCATCAGCGCGGTGCAGTACCTCTGCGCGCAGGCGGGCATCGACATGAACGAGATGTGGCTCACCAGCAGCCACGGCCGCCGGGTCGATTTTGATCAGCTGGCGCGCCATGACAGGGTGGCGATGGTCACCGACGCGCGCTGTGGACCGAAAGAGATCGCCGCGCAGCTGGTGGCGCGGGGGAAGGGGCATCGCTGGATGGTGATCGGTGAAAACCTGGCGATGGAGAGAGAGCGGATCCACTGGCTGCCCGTCAGTGAGGTTCGCGCCGACTATGAGATGAACGCGGTGGTGATCCTCGATGAACGATGAGCTTTTTCTGCGCGGCGAAACGGTGCCGATGACCAAAGAGGCGGTGCGCGCGCTGGCCCTCAGCAAACTTGAGCTGCACCGTGCCAGCCATCTGATCGATATCGGGGCGGGAACCGGCAGCGTATCGATTGAGGCCGCGCTGCAGTTTCCCTCTCTGCGGGTGACCGCCATCGAGAAAAACCCCGCGGCGCTGCGCCTGCTCGAAGAGAACCGCCGGCGCTTTGCCTGCGGCAACGTCCGCATCCTGCCCGGCAGCGCGCCGATGCCGGTGGCGGAGCGGGCCGACGCCGTGTTTATGGGCGGCAGCGGCGGCCACCTGACGGCGCTGATGGACTGGTCGATGGCCCAGCTGCATCCCGGCGGGCGCCTGGTGATGACCTTTATCCTGATGGAGAACCTGCATAGCGCGCTGGCCCATCTGGCGCAGCGGGGAGCGCCGGGCGTGACGTGTCAGCAGATACAGACGGCGTCGTGGGTTCCGCTCGGTCAGGGCCACTACTTTAAACCGAATAATCCCGTTTTTGTTATCGCCTGTCAGAAGGAGGAACATCATGTCTGAGACCTTTGATGCCCGCTGCGTGTGGTTTGTCGGCGCGGGGCCCGGCGATCGTGAGCTGATTACCCTCAAGGGCTATCGGCTGCTGCAGCAGGCGCAGGTGGTCATCTATGCCGGCTCGCTGATCAATCCTGAGCTGCTGGCGTACTGTCCGCCCGGGGCCGAGTGCCACGACAGCGCGGCGCTGCATCTGGCGCAGATCCTCGATCTGATGGAGGCCGGGGTACGGGCCGGGAAAACCGTGGTGCGTCTGCAGACGGGCGATCTCTCCCTGTACGGATCCGTGCGTGAGCAGGGGGAGGCGCTGACCAAGCGCGGCATCGCCTGGCAGGTGGTGCCGGGGGTCAGCGCCTTTCTCGGCGCGGCGGCGGAGCTCGGCGTGGAGTACACCGTGCCCGACGTCGCGCAAAGCCTGATCATTACCCGCCTCGAGGGGCGTACGCCGGTGCCGGCGCGTGAGCAGCTGGAGTCGTTCGCCCGCCATCAGACCTCGATGGCGATTTACCTCTCCGTCCAGCGGATCCAGCGGGTGGCGGAGCGGCTGATCGCGGGGGGCTATCCGGCCACCACGCCGGTGGCGGTTATCTATAAGGCGACTTGGCCGGAGAGTCGCACCGTCCGCGGCACGCTGGCGGACATCGGCGACCGGGTCCGCGCTGCGGGGATCCGCAAAACGGCGCTGATCCTTGTCGGCAGCTTCCTCGGCGATGAGTATCACTACTCAAAGCTCTATGCGGCGGACTTTAGCCATGAATACCGTAAAGCCTGAATCCATCGCGCTGTTTTGCCTGACCCCCGGCGGCGTGCAGCTGGCCAAGCGGCTGGCGACGCGGCTGCCGCTGACCTGCTTTACCCGCGAGGCGCTGTGGGAGCCGGGGTTTACCCCGTTCGAGGGTGGCTTCGCCCAGACCGCCCGCCGTGCGTTCACCCGCTATTCGGCGCTGATTTTTATCGGTGCGACGGGGATCGCCGTGCGGGTGCTGGCGCCGCTGATCAATGACAAGTTCAGCGATCCGGCCGTGGTGGTGATCGATGAGCGCGGCCAGCACGTGATCAGCCTGCTCTCCGGACATGCGGGGGGGGCGAACGCCCTGACCCGCGATCTGGCGGGCATGCTGGGGGCCGATCCGGTGATCACCACCGCCACGGACGTGAACGGGATGGCCGCGCTGGATACGCTTGCGTTCCAGCTTGACGCTCGGATGAGCGACTTCCGCTCGGCGGTCAGGGAGGTCAATCAGATGCTGGTCAGTCAGCGGCGGGTCGGGCTGTGGTGGGATCCGGCGCTGGCGGCAGAGGTCAGCCGCTGCGATCGGCGGGGATTTATCACCGTGACCGACCTGCAGGATCTGCCCGCGCTGGATGCGCTGGTGTGCATTACCCTGCGCCGCGATCTGCCGGAAATTCCACTGCCGCACTGGAAGCTGGTGCCGCAGCGGGTGGTCGCCGGCATCGGCTGTCGGCGGGGTACCCCTTTCCCGCTGTTGGTCGCGCTGCTGGCGCGCCAGCTGGAGGCGCAGCGGCTCGATCCGCTGGCGCTGAGGGCGATCGGCAGCGCTGCGCTGAAGCGCGATGAGCCGGGGCTGATCCAGCTCGCCGCCCGCTGGTGCATCCCGTTTCACACCTTTACCACCGACGCGCTGCGCGCGCATGAGCACCGCTTTCCGATCTCACCCTTGGTACGCCGCACGGTCGGCGTCGGGAGCGTCTCGGGACCGGCGGCCTGGCTGCTGAGTCATGGACAGCTATTAGGCGACACCCTGCGGGAGCAGGGCGTCACGATTACCTTAGGAGTTTCATCCGCATGTTAACCGTTATTGGGATCGGCCCCGGCTCACAGGCCATGATGACGATGGAGGCCGTAGAGGCGCTGCAGACGGCAGAGATCATCGTCGGCTACAAAACCTATACCCACCTGGTGAAAGCCTTTACCGGCGACAAGCAGGTGATCAAGACCGGCATGTGCAAAGAGATCGAACGCTGCCAGACGGCGATTGACCTGGCGCAGGCGGGGCATAACGTCGCCCTGATCAGCAGCGGCGACGCGGGGATCTATGGCATGGCGGGGCTGGTGCTGGAGCTGGTCAGCCGGCAGGGACTGGGGGTCGAGGTGCGCCTGATCCCCGGGATGACCGCCAGCATCGCCGCCGCCTCGCTGCTCGGGGCGCCGCTGATGCATGATTTCTGTCATATCAGCCTGAGCGATCTGCTGACCCCTTGGCCGGTCATCGAAAAGCGCATCGTCGCCGCCGGCGAGGCCGACTTTGTGATCTGTTTCTACAACCCGCGCAGCCGCGGTCGCGAGGGGCATCTGGCGCGCGCCTTTGCGCTGCTGTCCGCCGTCAAAAGCGCGCAAACCCCGGTGGGGGTGGTGAAGTCCGCCGGGCGTAAAAAGCAGGAGAAGTGGCTGACCACCCTGGGCGGGATGGATTTTGCGCCGGTGGATATGACCAGCCTGGTGATCGTCGGCAATAAAGCCACCTACGTACAGGATGGCTTGATGATCACGCCGCGGGGCTACGCGCTGTGAACCAGGGCGAGGTGCTGGTGATCGGCGGTACCAGCGACGCCCGGGCGCTGTGCCAGCAGCTGGATGCGGCACAGGTGGCCTACACCCTGTCGGTGGCGACGCCGACCGGCGAGGCGCTCGCCGGCGCGATCCGCGGTCGGGTGCGCTGCGGGCGCATGACGCAGGCAGAGATGGTCGCCTGGCTTGTCGCGCACCGGACCCGCTGGGTAATCGACGCGTCGCATCCCTATGCCGAGCTGGTCAGCCGCAGCATCATGCAGGCCTGTCAAACGGCGGGGGTGCTGCTCAGCCGCTATCAGCGCCCGGAGCAGCTCGGCGATCTGACCCATCCGCTGCTCCACCGCGTCGCCGGTATTGAGGCGGCCAGCGCGCTTGCGCGGCGCTTTGGCGAGCGGGTATTGCTAACTACCGGCAGCAAGGATTTGGCGCGCTGGCGCGCGGCGCTGCCGGAGAAAACGCTGCTGGTGCGCGTGCTGCCGCTGGCGGAGGTGATGGCGCAGTGCGCCGAGCTCGGCTTTGGCGTCGGGCAGATCTTCGCGCTGTGCGGCCCCTTTAGCGCGGCGTTTAACGCGGCGTTTTATCGCCACTGTCGGGCTGACGTGGTGATAACCAAAGCCTCCGGCGCCGAGGGCGGCTATCAGGAAAAGGTGCAGTCCTGTCTGGATGCCGGTATTCCCTGCATCGTTATTACACGTCCGGCGCCGCTGGTGACGGGCGCGGAGTTACTGGAGAGTCTGGCCGACTTTCAACGGCGTCTGGCGCGCTGGCTGGCCACGGCTCAAGGAGAATGAGATGAAAAAGGCGCTTCTGGTGGTCAGCTTTGGCACCAGCTACCGCGAGACCGGCGAGAAGAATATCGCGGCCTGCGAACGTGAGCTGGCGGGCCACTGCCCCGATCGCGATCTGTTCCGGGCATTTACCTCCGGGATGATCATCCGCAAGCTCAGGCAGCGCGACGGCATTGAGATCGACACGCCGCTGCAGGCGCTGCAGCGGCTTGCGGAGCAGGGATATCAGGATGTTGCGGTTCAGTCGCTGCACATTATTAACGGCGATGAGTATGAGAAGGTGGTGCGCGAGGTGCAGAGCATGCGTCCGCTGTTCTCCCGCCTGACGCTGGGGGCACCGCTGCTGAGCAGCCATGATGACTACGTGCAGCTGATGCGGGCGCTGCGGCAGCAGATGCCGCCGCTCGGGGCGCAGGAGAGGGTGGTGTTTATGGGGCACGGCGCGACGCACCACGCCTTTGCGGCCTACGCCTGCCTCGATCACATGATGCGGGCGCAGGGCTTTCCGGCCTGCGTGGGCGCGGTGGAGAGCTACCCGCAGGTCGAGATTCTGATCGAGAGCCTCGGCCGGGAGGGGGTCAGCGCGGTGCATCTGATGCCGCTGATGCTGGTGGCCGGGGATCATGCGATCAATGACATGGCCTCAGAGGAGGCGGACTCCTGGCGAACGCGGTTCAACGCCGCCGGGATCCCGGCGACGCCGTGGCTGAACGGCCTGGGCGAGAATCCGGCCGTGCGGGCGATGTTCGTGGCGCACCTGCAGCAGGCGCTGCGCGGCGCCATGGAGGCGGCGGCATGAGCGGCACACTCTACGCCCTGAGCACGGGGCCGGGCGCCGCCGATCTGATCACCGTCCGCGCCGCGCGGATCCTCGGCTCGCTGGATATCCTCTACGCCCCGGCGGGACGCAAAGGCGGCGACAGCCTGGCGCTCTCCATCGTCCGCGACTATGTCGGCCCGCAGACGGAGGTGCGCTGCTGCCACTTTCCCATGAGCGGTGACGACGCGGAAAAGGAGGCGGTCTGGGATGCGGTCGCGGCGGCGCTGGCGGGCGCGGTGAAGGCCGGCAAGCGGGTTGGATTTATCACGCTCGGCGACGCCATGCTGTTCAGCACCTGGGTCTTCCTGCTCCAGCGTCTCGGCAACCCCGACTGGCTGGAGATCGTTCCGGGCGTGACCTCGTTTGCCGCCATCGCCGCGCGCGCCGGGACGCCCCTGGCGATGGAGCAGCAGTCGCTGGCGGTGATGGCGTGCACCGCGCCGGAGGCGGAGATCGCGCAGGCGCTCTTGCACCATGACACGCTGGTGCTGATGAAGGTCTATGGCCGGTTTGCGCGGATTAAGGCGCTGCTGGCGCAGGCCGGGCTGCTGGAGTGCGCGCTGATGATGTCCGACGCCACGCTGCCCGGCGAGCGGTGCTGGCGGCACCTGAATGAGGTCGACGATGGGCAGGCGCTGCCCTATTTTTCGACCATTTTAGTCAATAAACGCTGGGGGGATCGCGATGGCGCACGAACACCAGCTTAAGCGGCGGTCATTCAGTGGTCTGGCGGCGCAGCAGGCGTTTGCGATGCGCATCATGGAGGGGGGCTGCCGGTGGATTGGCTGACCGACTTGGTGACCCCGGCACAGCCGAGGCTGGCCTTTCCGGCTCGCGGCGCAGGGGAACCCTGTGGCGATCTCCAGCCATGACATCGATCTGATCGACGGCGTCAGCGATACCGTCCATGTGCTGCGCCAGGGCGAGGCGCTGGCGCAGGGGCGCCGGGCGAGGTCTTCGCCCGCGCCGATCGGATGAGGGAGGCCGGGCTGATGCAGCCCCGGCGGGTGAAGCGGCACACGCAGCTGGCGCTGCCGCGGTGTAAGCGTGAAGATACGTTTTTCCGACGTATGCGACACAACGCAATAGCAATAAAGGAGGCCCGATGACGCAGGCGATGGCGATTATGCTGCAGGGGACCGCCTCTGACGTAGGCAAAAGCGTACTGGTGGCGGGGCTGTGCCGCATTTTTTATCAGGACGGTCTGCGCACGGCACCCTTTAAGTCACAGAATATGGCGCTGAATTCCGGCATCACGCCGGATGGCAAAGAGATGGGGCGCGCGCAGATTTTTCAGGCGCAGGCGGCGGGCATCGCGCCGGACGTGCGGATGAACCCGGTGTTGCTCAAGCCGACCAGCGACCGCAAAGCGCAGGTGGTGCTGATGGGGGAGGTGGCGGCCGACATGGACGCCGTCAGCTACCACCAGTACAAGCCGCGTCTGCGCGAGCGCATTCTGGCGGTCTACCGGAGCCTGGCGCAGCAGTATGAGGCGCTGGTGCTGGAGGGGGCCGGCAGTCCGGCGGAGATAAACCTGCGCGATCGCGATATCGTCAACATGGGGATGGCCGAGATGGCACGCTGCCCGGTGATCCTGGTGGCGGATATCGACAAAGGGGGCGTCTTCGCCTCTATCTATGGCACGCTGGCGCTGCTGCGCCAGGACGAACGGACCCGGGTGAAAGGGGTGATTATCAATAAGTTTCGCGGCGATGTGGCGCTGCTGCGCTCCGGCATTGAACAGATTGAGGCGCTGACGGGGGTGCCGGTGCTGGGCGTGATGCCGTGGCTCGATGTGGATCTCGACGACGAGGATGGCGTCGCGCTGCAGAAAGGCAAATACCGGCAGACGGCGCCGCGCGATATCGATATCGCCGTGGTGCAGCTGCCGCATATCTCGAACTTTACCGACGTTAACGCCCTGGCGGCGCAGCCGGATGTTCGGGTGCGCTATGTCAGCCACCCGCAGGCGCTGGCCGGCGCCGATCTGGTGATTTTGCCGGGCAGTAAAAATACGCTGGGCGATCTGGGCTGGCTGCGTGAAAGCGGCATGGCCGCTGCGCTGCTGCAGGCCCATCGCCAGCGCGTGCCGGTGATGGGGATTTGCGGCGGCTACCAGATGCTGGGCCGCACCATTATCGACGAGGTGGAATCGGGGCTGGGGACGCAGCCGGGCCTCGGCCTGCTGAATATCGTCACCCGCTTCGCGCCGCGGAAAACCACCGCGCAGTGCGTGGCCCAGGTGACGATGACGCCGCCGGCGTGGCTGCACGCCGCCGCCGGTGTCACGGTGAAAGGCTATGAGATCCACATGGGGGAAACCCAGCGGGCGGCCGACTGCTGCCCGGCGCTGTTTATCGAGCGGGACGGCGGGCGGGTGGCGGATGGCGCCATCAGCGACGATGGGCTGGTGATCGGCACCTACCTGCATGGCGTGTTCGACAGCGATGCCTTTACGCACGCGGTGCTGGACAGTCTGCGTCATCGCAAGGGGCTGGCGCCGCTGGAAAGGACGCTGGACTATGCGGCCTACAAAGCCCAGCAGATCGATATTCTGGCCAGCGCTATGAGAGAGCATATTGATATTAAAGCAATTTATAAAATAATGCGCGAGCATAGGGAGGCGGAGGCATGATTTTGGTTACCGGAGGGGCGCGCAGCGGAAAGAGCGCGCACGTCGAGCGGCTGGCGGCTCAGCGCTGCGCGCGCATTCTGTATATTGCGACCTCCACCGTCACCGATGACGAGATGGCGGCGCGCATCGAGAAGCACCGCGCACAGCGGCCGGCGCACTGGCGCACCTGGGAGGGGTACCGCGATCTGGGCGAGGTGATTCGCCACCGGGTACGGCCCGGCGAGGGGGTGGTGCTGGAGTGCATCACCACCATGCTGGCCAACCTGCTCTATGAGGCCAGCGGCGGCGCATCGCCGGAGACCCTGGACTTCCCTGCGCTTGAGGCTGTGCTGCAGCGGCAGGTGGACGATCTGATCGCGGCGTGCCGGCAGTCGGCGGCGCCGGTGTATATCGTGACCAATGAGCTGGGCATGAGCATCACCCCGGAGAACCGACTGGCGCGCCACTTTGTCGATATCGCCGGCCGGGCGAACCAACGGCTGGCGCAGGCGGCGCAGGAGGTGTGGCTGGTGGTGTCCGGGATCGGCATGCAGATTAAAGCGGGATAGGGCCGCTCGTGGACAGCGTGGGCGCGGTGGAGAGACTCAGGGGGCAGGCGCTGTGGGATGGCGCGTGTGTAGGCGTTGACGGCGGCCATCAAACCGCTGAACACGCAAAAAGGGAGCGGCCGCCCGGCATATCGACGGGCTGGTGAGGCCGAGCAACAGCCTAGGTCGTCTGGCGCGTGGGGATCAGGGGGCTATCTGCAGCGTGAAGCGGTACGGCTTCACCTCTTTGCGCCGGGCCTCCGCGCGGCTTTGCAGTATCCGAAGCTCATACTTTCCGCTGGCGGGCAGGGTATAGCGCCCCTGGCTATCCAGCGCCGATGAGTATTTCCCCAAGTCGATCGCATCGTCGATCCCCGGGCCGAATAAAACCGCCGCGACCGTCTCTTTGGGCAGGGTGAGGCGCAGGCGCTGATCCCGGCTGGCCCGGAAGAAATAGGTGTCGTAATCGTACCCCCTGATGGTGCCGGAGTAGCGTGCGCTGTCATGCCCCTTGGGGAAGACGACGTCGATCTGCCTGCCGGCGGCGGTGGCGCTCGCGCTGAGCGCGGACAGCAGTAGGGCGATTGACGCGATGGCCGACCATGTCATGTTGATGTATCTCCTGATGCCGGTTAAGGCGTTGATTCTAACCTAGGATCGGCGCGGCGCTTAATCGGATTTCTCTTGCAATTCACGGCGTCGATGCCCCTGGGCGCGGCGTCCCATGAGCGGCAGGGCGCCCCCGCCCGCGCGGCTTCGGCCCGGTGGGCTCAGGATTGAATCCGCTGCCGCCACTGTTCCCCGAAGCGCCGGTCGAAGCTGGCCGGAAAGAAGCGCATCCGTCCGGCGCAGGGCGTAAAGGTGAACTCGCTGAAGTAAATATCATCGCCGACCAGGAACCAGTCCATCCGGCAATAATCGAAGTCGGCGCTGAGCTGGCGTGAGAGGGTCAGCATCGCATCGAGCCTGGCGGGCCTGCGGATGCGCTCATCGAGATTGTTGGGGTAGCGAGTCCCGATATAGCCGACAGCCACCTCCTGGCGTTGCCACTCCTGATCATAGATATTGACGGACTCCTCGCCGCGGGCGTCGGTAAAATCCACCTCGATAAATTTAGGCTGGCCCGCGAAGCAATGTACCCGCAATAGCTCCGGCGTAATATCCCGGTCAGCGCCGCCGAATACATCCAGGTACTGTTCACAGATGATTCTCGGAACTATATTTTTATAGTGTCTCTCGCGGGTAGTTACATACATGTTTCGAGATAAATAAAAGCTTATTTTTTCGCGCGCGCTGGCGATGTCAAATTTATCCTTGTCGGTACAAATAATGGCGCTGGCGCTATCGTGGGAGCACTTGATAACGAATTTCTGCGGCAGCGCAGCAAAGTCTATCTGATCGAAGGAGGAATAAATTCCTAGCGTTGGTACCACATATTTCTCGCCGATCTGTTGGGTGATAAATGCCCGGGCGCTGACCTTGTCCGCCAGCGTGGTAAAGCGCTGGTTGCGATCAAACAGCATGCGGAATATGATCTTTTCATTAAACGTCTGCGGCGGTGAGAGCTGAATTTCGCGGCCGAAGTCATATTGGAAACGCTTGGCTTTAAATCGTTTATCGCTGAGCAGCAGGGTACGTAGTATCTTTAATCGATACTCCACCCTTTTGAATAGCCATTTAGCCTTCATGGCGGCCTTCCCCTTAAATAAAGCTAATGCTGAATAGTGTTTTTTTTACTGCGCGCGAGTAATTGTGTTATTTATCTGTCAGGATAAATAATACATAATTTTTTCCGCCAAGAATAAATGCCAGGTAAACGGGATAGGCGTTAATGATAATTTTTATTTTGAACTATAACCGGGGTTATTAGCCATCGCGGCAAGGCCGGCCAGATTATTTGGCTGCGGCCTGCGGACGCGGCATAGGGGGAGTGTCACGATGCGGTGCGCCGGGGTACGGCCGGGAGGCGAGACATCCACCGGCCGCGGTGTCGCCGGTGGATGGCCACGCGCCGTTCGCGCAGGCTAGGAGAGGGAGAGTACCAGCATCAGCAGCAGCGCGGCGCAGATGATAACGGCGATCGGCAGCACGATAAGCTGCACAAACAGGCGCCGGCTCTCGGCCGCATCGTTCCCGACGCCGGCCAGCACCAACGCCCCGCCGCTGGAGAACGGCGAATAGCCGGTAAAGGTGGCGAACGCCGCGATCACCGAGAACAGCAGGGCGGTATGCTCAGTATGGATCTTGGCGGCGATGGGGAACATGGTCGGCATCACCGCCCCCATGCTGGAGGCAAACAGCGACATGGCGGAGGAGAGTCCCCCATGATATACACCACGCCATAGCCGCGGCTGTCCTCCCCCTGCATGCCGTTAACCCAATTGGCTATCTGATCAACGGCGCCGCGATCGACTGCCAGGTTGATCAGCATTCCCAGGCCACAGATCATGATAATGATCGACCAGGGAATATTTTCCATCGCCTTACGCTCATCGGCCACCTTCAGCAGCAGGCTGGCGACGATGCCGATAAAGGAGAGGAAGGTTGGGTTCAGCGCCTGGGTCGCCGCTTTGAGAGCCGTCGAGGCCGGCAGCAGCGATGACAGCAGCGCCGGAAGGATGATCAGCAGGAAGACCCCGCAGACCAGCCACAGCGTGCGCTTCTGCTCGGCGCTAAACGGCGCCGGCCGCGCCATGTTTTCCACGGCCTGAATCCGGTATCCCTTGAGCAGTACGTAGCTGACAGCAAAGATCGCCGTATGGGCCAAGAACATGCTCAGCCCGATGGCGTAGGTATAGTGCAGCGCCAGCGGGGCGGGAATGTTCAGGTTTTCCAGCATCCCGTTGACCACCCGTCCCCCCAGAGTAAAGGGGTTGAAGCCCCCGGCGCAGGCGCCGCTGTAGACGATCACCGCCGCCAGCATCTTGCTCATCCGGATCTGGGTAGCAATCAGCATGATCAGCGGCGAGAGAAAGGCAAAGGCGGCATAGTGTCCCGGCCCGATCCCGGAAAACACCACCACGCACAGGTAGAAGATCACCGGCATCAGCCAGGGAGAGTGGCGGCTCATGTATATCGCATGCTGGGCGCCGCGGTTCAGCGTGCCGTTGGCGATGGCAAAGCCATAAAAATAGGTGATAGAGAAGAGGATGAAAAAGAGATTTAGCGGCCATAGCGCCAGCTGCTTTCCGCCAGAGAGGCCCGCCATGTTGGCCAGGATAAAGGCGAAAATAATGGCGAATATGCCGATATTTATTTTAATAAAGTAGCCAAGGGCGATGGAGGCGACGATGGCTAGGATGATAAGGGTGTTGATGTCCAGCATGGTGTGTCCTCTTTTTTATGATTGATGAGAGAAAAGCAAGAGGTGTGCCAAGCTGGGAATGGGCTATTTTTGTGATATGAATCAAATGTATCCAAGTGATGTGTCGCGCTGCTGTTGCCCCGGTCACACTTTATTTTTCCCGGGGTAACAGGCGCGGCGTAGAGCGTCACAACTTTGTTATGGCTCGGACGCGTCGTGACGATCCTCCTCCGAGGATTGGCCGTGAATATGACGGTAGATACTCATTTTGCTGATATTCAATTGGCGCGCCGCCCTCTGCTGATTCTGCTGATTGCGCGCCAGATAATATTGCACGATCTGGCGTTGGCAATGGCCGGTCATGAGCTTGAAGTCATCCAGCAGCGGGATGCGGCAGGTCAGGACGCCGCGCTCGCCCGCCTCGCTGTCGGCCTCGTCTGGCAGGCAATAGCGCTGCAGGATCTGGGTCGGCGTCAGGGCGGGGAACACCCGGTAGAGGATGGCGAAGCGCTCGATGATGGCCCGTAGCTCGCGGACGTTGCCGTGAAACGGGTGGTGGCACAGCGCCGCCAGCAGCGCCGCCTCCTGAGCCCCGTCGAGGTAGCACTCCAGGGTTTGCAGAAAGTGGCACCCCAGCAGGCGGATGTCGTCGTCGCGGCTACGCAGCGGCGGCAGCAGGATGTGCAGCGTATTCAGCCGATAATACAGATCGCCGCGGAACAGCCGCTCATCGATCCGGCGCCGCAGATCCTGGTTGGTGGCGGTGATGATACGCACGTCGACCGGCAGCACCTCGCTGCCGCCGATGCGCATGATCTCCTTTTCCTGCAGGGCGCGCAGCAGCTTGGTCTGCATACTCAGCGGCAGCTCGCCGATCTCGTCCAGAAACAGGGTGCCGCCGTGCGCCAGCTCAAACAGCCCGGCCTTGCCCCTGCGATTGGCGCCGGTGAAGGCGCCGTCCACATAGCCAAACAGCTCACTCTCCAGCAGGTTCTCCGGGATCGCCGCGCAGTTAATCGCCACAAAGGGCTGGCTGCGCCGCGCGCTGCTGCGGTGCAGGCTCTGGGCAAACAGCTCTTTGCCCGTGCCCGACTCCCCCTGAATTAAGACGTTGGCCTGCGTGGCAGCATAGTGGCGCGCCAGCGTTTTGATATCCTGCATCGCCGGATCGGCGGTATAGATATCGTCAAAGTCATAGCGCGCGACGAACCCCTGCCGCCGTCCCTCCTGCTGGCGCAGGCGGTGCTCGGCGTGGCGGATCAGGCGCGAGGCCGACAGGGTACAGACGACCCCGAGGCTGCGTCCCTGGCTGATGATGGGTACCCGGTTAACGATAAAGGTATCGCCGTTGACCTCCACCACCTGTCCCAGCTGGCTGCGCTGACTCTTCAGCACATCCCGGGTGCGCGAATCCGGGATCAGCGTGCGGATCTCGCGGCCGATCACCGCCGGCAGCTCGCGCCGCAGGATGGTCAGCGCCGCCGGATTGACCTGGATGATGCGATCCTGCGCATCGGTGACGATCAGCGCCTCGGCGATGGTCGCCAGCATGGTATCCAGCTGCGCGGCCTTCTTGCGACTCTCATCCTCCGCGTGCGTCAGCAGCATCGCCTGATGCAGCGCCCGGTAAATGGCGTCGTCGTCGGCGGTCAGCAGCCGCGCGCTCACGCCGTGCCGCTGCGCTGCCCGCACCACCAGAATGCCGCCGATGACGACATCCAGGGCGCGAATCTCCTCGCTGAGCAGCAGCGCATCGATATCCTCGTGGGCATCGAACACATCCTGGCGGATCTCCATCGCCAGCGCCTGGGCGATCGGTGCCACCCCGGGCAGCGGCTGACGGTAGCTGATCACGCCGACCCGCGCGACCTCTCCCCGCAGCGGCAGTAGCAGCGTCAGCAGATCGAGGGCGCTGGTTTCGATAGAGACCACCGGCTTGAGCGTATACAGGCGGATTTTCTCGGCGGTGCCACCGCGGCTGATCACCGCCGAGATGTCGTCCGGCAGGCGCGCGATCTGGCGGGCGACGGCGTCAAAGGCGCCGTCGATCACCGTCAGGCGGCAGCCCAGCGCCGCCGCCTGCTGTCGCGCCAGGGTCGCCAGCTGGGGGTAGGGGGCGATAAAGGCAAAGTGAAATTCGGCGCTCATGGATACTCCTTGGTCAACGGTGTCGGGTGAGCCTGACAGCAGAGGGGCCGCGTGAGCGGCCCCCCGTGGCACAGCCCGGCGTGGGGCGCTATTGCCCGTCGGACGTCGGAGCCAACAGGCTGTTTCGCAGGTAAAATTGTCCGTCCAGCAGGATCCGGGCGGTGCGGGTCACCCGCGACTTACGCAGCCGGTATGTCTCCCCCTGCCGCTCGACGGCGCAGTCGGTCACGATCACTCCGCTGGGATGGCCGATGCGCAGGCGATCGCCGGCGTGCGCCGCCGGTGCCATCCGTTGGTATACCAGAGTGCCGGGAATGCGGGCGGCGGCGCCCAGCGCGACGGTGCCCGTCACCGGGTGGGCCTTGTGCAGCGCCTGCATAAACACCAGGCGCGAGACAATGTCGCACTGGCCCGCCTCAATGTGCTTACCGTTAAAGGTATCATGCGTATGCGGTGAACTGACAATGCTAAAAAAGGGCGCATAGGGGATCCGCTGCGCCGCCTCGCGCCAGTCATCGATCAGTCCAATCCGCTGCGCCGCCTTGGCGCGGATCTCTTCGATCAGCGCCATCCGCTGCGCATCGCCGCCGATCTCGGCCGGGGTCTCCGTGCCGCGCAGCCCCAGCGTTCCGGCGTCGATAAACACCGTGACGTTGCCCGCATCGATGATGGAAACCTGATACGTCCGCCCGCCTGCCTCAATGGTGTCGCAGGGCGCTCCGCTGGGCAGCAGCGCGCCGGTGGTCTCCCCGCCGCAGTCGGCCCAGTCGATCTCGATGCGGGCGCCGCTGCCCGGTACGCCGTCGATACAGCAGTCGCCCTCAACCCGCGGCATACCGTCGGCGACCGGCACATCGGCGATCAGAACCCGCCCGGTGTTCACCATATGGATACGTACCCGGGTCAGCGGTGCGTCGGCGGCGATCATTCCCTTCTGGATCGCGAAGGCGCCGACCGCCGCCGAGATGTTGCCGCAGTTGCCGCCGTAGTCGATGAAGGCCTCGCTGAGGCTGACCTGGCCGAAGATGTAATCCACGTCCGCGTCGGGCCGACTGGCGGGCGCGATGATGGCCAGCTTGCTGGTCAGCGGATCGGCGCCGCCCAGCCCATCGATCTGGCGTAGATCCGGGCTGCCAAAGACGGAGAGGATCACCCGATCGCGCAGGGCGGGATCGGCGGGGAGGGCGTTCTTCATGATGAAGATGCCCTTGCTGGTGCCCCCGCGTACGATAGAGACGGGGAGCGCGGTCACTTCAGTTTGCATCACAACCTCCGGTTTGTCTGAGATGGTTTACCAGTCCGCCGGCGCGGATCATCGCCATGATGTTATCCGGCAGGCGGGTGCAGGGATAGCTCTCTTGCTGGGTGATATTGTGGATGATGCCCTGGGCGATATCGATGGAGAGCGCATCGCCCTGGCGGATCTCGCCGGCGCGCGGCGCGCTGAGCGCCGGGATCCCCAGATTGATGCAGTTACGGTAGAAAATGCGGGCGAAGGAGCAGGCCACCACCGCCTGGATCCCCAGGTACCTGAGGGTGAGCGGCGAGGTTTCGCGCGACGAGCCGGAGCCCAGGTTATTGCCGGCCACCAGAATATCCCCGGGGCGCACCTGCGCGGCGAAGTGGGGATTGACGGCGGACATGCAGTAAGGGGCGGCCTCGGCGATGCTCAGCTCCATATACTGCGGCGGCGAGATGATATCGGTATTGATATTGTCGCCAAACTTCCAGACATTGCCGTGTAGCAGCGTATCCATCGGGGACCTCACAGGAGCGTTTGCGGTGAAATGATGCTGCCGGTCAGGGCAGCGGCGGCCACGGAGAGCGGAGAGGCCAGATAGACGCTGGCATCGCGGCTGCCCATGCGGCCGATGAAGTTGCGGTTGCTGGCCGAGATGCAGTTTTCGCCGCCCGCCAGCAGCCCGGAGTGCAGCCCGACGCACACCCCGCAGGTCGGCGCCAGAATGGTGGCCCCGGCCTCCGCCAGCTGGCTGAGAATGCCGCTGCGGCTGGCCTGCTGCCAGATCTGCTGCGAGGCGGGTGAGACCAGCAGGCGCACGCCGCGGGCGATCCGTTTGCCGCGCAGCACGCCGGCGGCGGCGACCAGATCGCTGTAGCGTCCGCCGGTGCAGGAGCCGAGGTAGGCCTGATCGATGCGGGTGCCGGCCACGTTGTCGATATCGGTCACGTTATCGACGTTGTGCGGACAGGCAATCTGCGGGGTCAGCGCCGGTGCTGCAAAGCGCAGCTGGCGTACGTAGCTGGCGTCATCGTCCGGGGGATAGACCGTATAGGCGTCACGGCCGATTCCCTGCGCGGCGAGGTAGGCCTCCGTCAGCGCGTCTACCGGCATCAGCCCGGCCTTGGCCCCCATCTCTACCGCCATGTTGGCGATGGCCATACGCTGATCGATAGGCATGTCGGCAAAGGTGGATCCGCAAAACTCCACGGCCTGATAGGTCGCCCCGGCGTGGCCGATGTGGCCGATGGTCTTCAGGGCGATATCCTTGGCCATCACCCCGGGGGGCAGCGGACCGCTCCACTCAACCCGCTGGCTCTCCGGCACCTTCAGCCAGGTTTTGCCGGTGGCCAGGATCCCCACCATCTCGGTGGAGCCGACGCCGGTGGCGAATGCCCCCAGCGCGCCGCCCATGCAGGTGTGGGAGTCGGTGCCCAGGATCAGGGTGCCGGGCAGCACGTGTCCCTGCTCCGCCATGATCTGGTGGCACGGTCCCTGAAACTCATAGTAGCGATCGATGCCCTGTTCGGCAGACCAGTCGCGGGTAAACTTGACGATCTCCGCCTGGCGCGCGTTGGCGGGCGGCGTATAGTGATCGGCGATGACCACCACCCGCTCGCGGTGGCGGATCGGCATCTTCAGGCTTTCCAGCTGCTCGGCGATCTGCACCCGCGGCCCCAGGATGTCATCCATCATCGCCTTATCGACATCGACCCAGACCACATCGCCGGCCGATACCTCAGCCAGCCCGGCCTTTGCGGCCAGGATCTTCTCTGCTACGGTTTTACCCATATCTCCTCCATTGAAAAGGGCGGGGGCGCGCCGCCCCCGCGCGGAAAGCCTACGGCTGGCTGAACTCGAATTCGTCGTAGCGCCGGGCGTGCGACAGCATGCCGCTCAGCGCCGCAGGTGCCAGCCCCTGCAGGCGATCCACCACCTGCAGCAGCCGCCCCAGATCGACGCCGTGGGCAATGCCCATGCGATTCAGCATGTTGACCAGATCCTCCGTCGCCGCGTTGCCGGCCGCGCCGGGGGCGAACGGGCAGCCCCCCAGCCCCCCGGCGGCGCTTTCGAAGCGGGTGACGCCCTGGCCGATGGCCGCATAGATACTGGCCAGCGCCATGCCGTGGGTGTTGTGCATGTGCAGAGCGGGATCGAGCTCCGGCAGCGCCAGACGCAGCTGCTGCAGTAGCTGTACGGTCTGGCGGGGCTTGGCCACGCCGATGGTGTCGCACAGCGTGAAGCGGCTGATCCCCATCTCGCGCCCGGCCCGCAGCAGCGCCGCCACGTCGGCGATCGGCACCGCCCCCTGGAACGGACAGCCGAAGGCGGTGGCGACGATCAGCGTCACCTCCAGCTCCGGCAGGGCGTGGCGCAGGGTCTGCAGCTCCGCCAGCGACGCCTGCGGCGTCCGGTTGATGTTCTTCAGGTTGTGCTGCGGGCTGGCGGAGATCACGTAGTTGACTCGGGTGATCCCGCAGGTCAGCGCCCGTTCGGCCCCTTTCAGGTTCGGCACCAGCGCCGCGATCTCCACCCCCAGCGAGCGGGCCTGCGCCACCGCATGGCGCGCGACGATGTCGGCATCCTTCATCTGCGGGATCGCCGCCGGATGCACAAACGAGGTCGCCTCGATCCGCTTCAGGCCGCTGGCCATCAGGCCGTCGATTAGCGCCAGCTTCTCCGGCGTCGGGATCCAGGCGGAGAGATTCTGCAGCCCGTCGCGCGGGCATACTTCGGTCAGGCTAACCTGAGTGGGCCAGCTACACATTCGCATTTCGGTCATCGTCAGCGTCTCCGTATCGCGTGGCTCATAGCGCCCCCTGGCGTGCCAGGCGCTCGATCTCCTGCGCGCTCAGCCCCAGGTAGCGCTGCAGGATCTCGGCGGTATGCTCCCCGAGCTGAGGAGAAGAGCGGGGGGGAAGGTAGCGATCGTCGCTGAGCTTGATGGGGTTGCCGGTGACGCGGACCTCGCCGGCAACGGGGTGGTGCATCGGGACGAACATCTGCCGCGCCCCGGCGATATGCGGATCGTTGACCACCCGGTCGATGGTGTTGATCGGCCCGGCGGGGATGCCGGCCTCCAGGATCATGGCGGTGGCCCGATCGATGGTTTTATCGCTCAGCCACTGTTCGACCCGCGCCTTGAGCTCGCGGTGGTGCTGGACGCGCAGCGGGTTGGTCAGGAAGCGCGCGTCGCTGATCAGTTCGGGCATCTCCATCAGTTCGCACAGCGCGTGGTACAGCTTGTCGTTGCCGGCGCCGATCACCATGCTGCCGTCCTGGCACTTAAACGAGTCGTAGGGATAAATGGATTCGTAGCGGTTGCCGTTGCGCCCCGGCAGCTGTCCGGTGCTGAGGTAGATCTGATTGATGATCTCCAGGCCGGCGACCACCGAGTCGACCAGCGCGACATCGACCTTCTGCCCCTGGCCGGTGATCTTGGCGCGGTGGTGAGCGGCCAGGACGCCGATGGTCATGAACATGCCGGCTAGCACGTCAGAGATCGCGGTGCCGCAGCGGGTCGGCTCGCCGTCCGGCCAGCCGGTGGTACTCATCAGCCCGCCCATCGCCTGGCCGATGATGTCGTAGCCGGCGCGCGCCGAATAGGGGCCGTAGTGGCCGAATCCCGATACGCAGCCATACACCAGACGCGGGTTGATCTCTTTTAGCTTCTCATAGCCGATGCCCAGCTTTTCCATGGTGTTGGGGCGAAAGTTCTCGATCAGAATGTCGGCTTTGGCCACCAGGCGCAGGAAGAGGGCGACGCCGTCGGGATCCTTCAGATTCAGGGTGATGCCCTGTTTATTACGGTTTAGGTTCATGTAATAGGCGCTTTCTCCGTTAATAAACGGGGCGAAGCTGCGGCTGTCATCGCCGTGCTCCGGCGTCTCAATTTTGATGACGTGCGCGCCCATATCCGCCAGCAGCATGCCGCTGAAGGGCCCGGCCAGCACGCGGGTCATGTCCAGTACCACTAAATCACCAAGGGTCTGATTCTTCATTGCAGTTACTCTCTCCGTTATGGCGTTAACTCAGTGTCGCCATAGCAGGAGCAGGTTGCGTGCCAGCTTTTACCTGGAGGGATATATTTTTAATTCAATGAAAAATAAGATGATTTATTTTTCGCCTCGGCGATCGCCGCGCGATGGGTAACAAATGTGTTGCTATGGTTTCATTTTTGAAGGGGGGAGAGGCACGCCATCGCATCGCCGCCCTCGGGGGCGGCCGCGTTTCGGGATGGCGTCCGGGCCTGGCCGCCATCCCGCCCGGATGGGGTTAGGAGGAGGGCATCAGCGATGAATGGTGGGTGGCTATCTTCCACGCCTGGCCGTTCCAGGCGTAGGTAAAGGTATAGCGGGCGGCGGCGCGCGACCGGTCTGCAAAGGTAAAGGTATAGGTGCCAATATCGGTGGCGGTATTGCAGTCTATTTTTATGGTGCGGCTATCGATGACGCCCACCGGCTTCTTGGCGAGAAAGTACTTGAAGTAGTCCAGCCGCTCCGCCTGGGTATAGCGCGTTTTATCGGATACGGTGGGCAGTAAAACCGCGTCAGGCAGATAGGTATCGACCACCTTTTGCGCATCTCCCGTCTTTAGCGCCGCATTCCACTGGTCAAACAGCGCGGCGATTTGCTGCGGATCTGCGCCGGCGCACTGTTCGGTCGCGGCGAACGCCGGGTTAACCATCCAGGCCGATACGGCGGCGATAAGGTAGATTTTCTTCATACGGCTTCCTTTTGTCAGGGGGTCGATGTCCCGGTATTAATAACATAAGTAAACTGTATAGTGATTATACCATCGCCTATCGTAGCGATAGCCGGATTTTCACCAGGTAGGGGCGGCGCGCGGGGCCTGGCGGTCATCGCTTGCCCAGAGCCGCCCGGGGCGGGACGGGTCGCGTGGGTGGGGAGAGCGGCGTCTGGCGTCGACGCCCGTTTTCCCTGTGCGCTACTGGAGCGGGGACTCCGCGTCGGAGTCCGGGGTAATGACCCGGATCCCGGCCGCCCGGCAGTATGAGGGGTACTCCCCGGGAAGGGCGCAGTCGCTGATCAGCACGTCAAAGGCGGAGAGCGGGGCGATATTGACCGGCGCGACGTCGTTGAACAGCCCGCCGCGGGCCAGCAGGATCCTGCGGATACCGTGGGCGATGGCCCGCCGCTTGGTCGCCGCGTCGTCCAGCTCGTGCCAGGTGACGCCATGGCGTTCATCTACGCCGGCGGCGGAGATAAAGACCTTGCGTGGGTTCAGCGTATCGAGCATGGAGGGGTTGGCGTTGTCGTAAAAGGTGTCGTTTTGCGGCCGATAACTGCCGCCGCAGAGGATGGCGGCGGCCTGGGGCTTGTCGCGCAGGGCCAGAAAGACGGCGTGTGAGCAGCAGATCCCGGTGAAGCGGATATCCTCCGGGATCAGGCTGACCACCAGCGGCATTTCCGGCCCGTTGTCAAAGAAGACCACGTCGCCGTCGGCGATCAGCCCGGCGGCCAGGATCGCGATGGGCAGATCGTCCTGATGATGCCGCGGG
Organism: Edwardsiella sp. EA181011; assembly: GCF_000800725.1. Classification (NCBI taxonomy): domain Bacteria; kingdom Pseudomonadati; phylum Pseudomonadota; class Gammaproteobacteria; order Enterobacterales; family Hafniaceae; genus Edwardsiella; species Edwardsiella sp. EA181011. The sequence continues at coordinate 2,349,425 of NZ_CP011364.1, forward strand.
CTGTTTTGCCTGGGGTGGGTCGTCGGCGGATGCGGCGCGTTGACCGCCACAATATAGCCGCCGAGCAGGGTGAGGGGGAGCCCCTGCGGGTGGTTATCCGGGCTCAGATCGCGGCGGATGGTCATAACAGAAACTTCCAGCATGCGTGCGGCATCCTTTAAATGGATGCGGTCGGATTTTTGCAGCAGGGCCTGCAGACGACGGATGCGTTCTTTTTGCTTGGTTTCCATGGGTTTTCTCCGCTCCCGGCGATGAAAATGTTTCTTCTGTAACATTTTGCGCGTCTGGGAACATATAAAATATGTGCTTACTATACAGCCGGATAGGGAAAAAATAAAGCCTAGTTCGGCGCAATGTTAATTTATCGCATTGTTATTTATTGTTTTTATATGGCGATGCGGCCTGCGACCGATGGCATGACACGCCGCGCTGCGCTTTTCTGACCTGGCTCTCACTGTATACATTCTCTTCAACTCATAGTGATTAATCGCGATCATAATCACAAATGATGCTTTAGCAACATGATAATGTTACTTCAATATCATTATTGCATTGGCGTTACTAAGGAGTAAGGGCATGGATATTGCAGTTATCGGTTCTAATATGGTTGATCTCATTACCTATACCAATCAGATGCCCAAGGAGGGCGAGACGCTGGAGGCGCCGGCATTTAAAATTGGCTGCGGCGGCAAGGGCGCCAATCAGGCTGTGGCGGCGGCAAAGCTCAATTCAGACGTGATGATGTTGACTAAGGTCGGCGATGATATTTTTGCGGACAATACCATCCGTAACCTGGAGTCCTGGGGGATCAATACCACCTACGTGGAAAAGGTTCCCTGCACCAGCAGCGGCGTCGCGCCGATTTTTGTTAATGCCAACTCCAGTAACAGCATTCTGATTATCAAGGGCGCCAATAAGTTTCTCTCTCCGGAGGATATTGATCGGGCGGCGGAGGATTTAAAGAAATGCCAGCTGATCGTATTACAGCTGGAGGTTCAGCTGGAAACCGTCTATCACGCGATTGAGTTTGGCAAAAAGCATGGGATTAAGGTGTTGCTGAATCCGGCGCCGGCGCTGCGTGAGCTGGATATGACCTATGCCTGTAAATGTGATTTCTTTGTCCCCAATGAAACCGAGCTGGAGATCTTGACCGGGCTGCCGGTTGACTCCTATGAGCATACGCGGGCGGCGGCCAGGACGCTGATCGAGAAGGGACTGAATAATATCATTGTCACCATGGGAGAAAAGGGCGCGCTGTGGATGACGCGCGAGCAGGAGGTGCACGTGCCTGCATTCAAGGTGTGTGCGGTGGACACCAGCGGCGCCGGCGATGCCTTTATTGGCTGCTTTGCCCACTACTATGTGCAGGACGGCGATGTGGAGGCGGCGATGAAGAGGGCATCACTGTTCGCCGCATTCAGCGTAACGGGGAAAGGAACCCAATCTTCCTATCCCAGTATCGAACAGTTCAATGAGTTTTTGGCATTGAACGCATAATAAAACCATAGCAAGGTAGCATTCATTATGAATAATAAAAGCATCATTCAGATGCCAGATGGCTATCTGAATCGAACACCTCTGTTTCAATTTATTTTATTATCCTGTCTATTTCCACTCTGGGGATGCGCAGCGGCATTGAACGATATTCTGATCACGCAATTTAAAAGCGTATTCGAATTGAGTAACTTTGCCTCGGCATTAGTTCAAAGCGCCTTTTATGGCGGATATTTTCTGATTGCCATCCCCGCCTCTCTGGTGATTAAGAAAAGCAGCTATAAGATCGCCATTATGATGGGTCTGGCGCTGTATATCGCCGGCTGCTCGCTGTTTTTCCCCGCCTCACATATGGCCACCTATACGATGTTCTTGGCGGCGATATTCGCCATCGCCATCGGGCTGAGCTTTCTGGAGACCGCGGCGAACACCTACAGTTCGATGCTGGGGCCAAAGGCGCAGGCTACGCTGCGTCTGAATATCAGCCAGACCTTTTACCCGATCGGCGCGGCGGCGGGGATCCTGCTGGGGAAATACCTGGTGTTTTCCGAGGGCGATAGCCTGGAGAAGCAGATGGCCGGCATGAATGCCGAGCAGATCCATGCCTTTAAGCTGGCCATGCTGGAGAATACCCTGGAGCCGTATAAGTATATGATCATGGTGCTGCTGGTGGTGATGGCGCTGTTCTTACTGACCCGCTTCCCCACCTGTAAGGTGGCGCAGACGGCCGGTCGGCCGCGCCCTTCGGCAGGAGAGACGCTGCGTTATCTGGCGGCCAACGCCCGCTTCCGCCGCGGTATCGTCGCGCAGTTCCTGTACGTCGGTATGCAGGTCGCCGTCTGGTCATTCACCATTCGCCTGGCGCTGGAGCTGGGTGATATCAATGAGCGTGATGCCTCGACCTTTATGGTCTATAGCTTCGCCTGCTTCTTCATCGGGAAGTTTATTGCCAATATCCTGATGACCCGCTTTAACCCGCAGCGGGTGCTGGTGCTCTATTCGCTGATCGGCGCGCTGCTGTTGGCCTATGTCTCGCTGGCGCCGAGCTTCAGCGCGGTGTATGTCGCGGTTACCGTCAGCATCCTGTTTGGCCCCTGCTGGGCGACCATTTATGCCGGCACGCTGGATACCGTGGACAACGAACATACCGAGATGGCCGGCGCCGTCATCGTGATGGCGATTGTCGGGGCGGCGGTGGTGCCGGCGGTACAGGGGTATGTGGCCGATATGTTCCATTCGCTGCAGCTTTCCTTCCTGGTCTCTATGCTCTGCTTTATCTACGTTGGCCTCTATTTTTGGCGTGAGAGCCGCGAGGCGCAGGGGGATACGGCGCGCGACGCGGTGCAGGGGGAGGCATCATGAAGAGCAAAATCATGCTATGGCGGTCGCTGTTTGACGCACAGCCGCGCACGTTGTTGATCAATGATGATTTTCACGTAACGGCGCAGCGCTACGACAGCGGCGTGGAGGGGCTGCGGATCGAGAACCGCCGCGGGCATCTGGTGATCCTGCCCTGGATGGGGCAGATGATCTGGGAGGCCTGCTTCGACGGGCGCGATCTGACCATGCGCAACATGTTCCGCCAGCCGAAGGCGACGACGCAGGTGGTCGAGACCTACGGCTGTTTCGCCTTTCACTCTGGCCTGCTGGCCAACGGCTGTCCATCGCCGGAGGACAGCCACCCGCTGCACGGTGAGATGCCCTGTGCGCCGATGGATGAGGCCTGGCTGGAGCTGGACGGAGACAGCCTGAGTATCACGGGAAGCTATGAGTATGTGATGGGCTTCGGCCATCACTACCGGGCCCAGCCGACGGTGGTGCTGCGCGGGGAGAGTGCGCTGTTCGATATCGGGATGCGGGTGACCAACCTGGCATCGGTGCCGATGCCGCTGCAGTACATGTGCCACATGAACTACGCCTATGTTCCCGATGCGCTGTTTAGTCAGACGATCCCGGACGAGGCGCTGATCCTGCGCGAGTCGGTACCGGCCCACGTGGTACCGACGCCGCAGTGGCAGCGCTTCACCGAACGCCTGCGTCGGGGGAGGCGACGCTGACGCGTCTGGATGCGCCGCAGTGCTGCGATCCGGAGATCGTCTTCTTCGCCGATCGGCTGGATCGCTATGGCGAGCGGCAGGAGTTTCGGATGCAGGCGCCGGACGGGACGACCTTCGTGACCCGCTTCGCCAGCGATGACTTTAACTACGTGACGCGCTGGATCCTGTACAACGGCGATCAGCAGGTGGCCGCCTTTGCGCTGCCCGCGACCTGCCGTCCAGAGGGGCATCTGGCGGCGCAGCACAGCGGCACGCTGCTGCAGCTGGCACCGCAGCAGAGCCGCAGTTTCTGGCTGACCACGGGGATCGCCTGATCCCGCCCGCCGAGTAGCTACGCTCACCGCGGCGCCCCTCCAATGCGGGGCGCCGTTTTTACCGTTTTACCGCGCGCCGCGCGGGATTTAGAAGGTATAGTCGACGCCCAGCGTGACGGAGCGTCCCGGCGCCGGCTGGCGGCCCCATGGGCTGGTATCGATCCCGCGGTAATAATAGTCCTTGTTAAACAGGTTGTTCACTGTGATATAGCCGGAGAGCTGGCTGTCGCGATCGTGGTACAGCGCCTGGGTCACCTGTGCGTTCCATACGGTGTAGGAGGGCAGGCGCCCGGCATCCCCCTTCGCCGTTTCATCGCGGGTGTTCTCCTTGTCAGAGAAGGCGGCGCTGTAATAGTAGCCGGAGAGTGCAAAGGTGGTGTCGCGCCACTGGTAGCGGCCATCCAGCACCAGCTGGTGACGGGAGGCGTAGGGCATCTGACGCCCGGCGTTGGCCCCGATCAGCTGCTCGCTGTCGAGGTAGGCATAGCCCGCGTGCAGCGTCATCCCCTCCAGGAAAGCGGGGGAGTAGAAGGCCTCCATTTCGACGCCCTGATAGCGGGCGCGCCCCAGGTTGACGAAGCTGGCGCTGGCGTTGTCGTAGATGATTTTACTGTCCGTGTAGTCGATGCGGTAGTAGTCGGCCTGCAGGCTGAGCGCCGGCCAGGGGGTGTAGCGTACGCCGGACTCGTAGTTCCAGGCCAGTTCGGCGCCGCGCTGGTCGCCTTTGACGATTTGGGTCACCTGCGGGGCACGCAGGCTCTTTTGCGCGTTGGCATACAGGAACCAGGCGGGGGTCGCCTGATAGCCCAGGGTCAGCCCCGGCAGCCACTGCTGATCCCGGTTCTCTACTGTCTGGCCGCTGCGGTTATCGCGATAGCGCTCGTCAACTCGCTCAAAGCGTATCCCGGGGGTGATGGTCAGGCTGTCGTCAAACAGCATCACGGCGTCGCTGAGGTAGCCGGCCCAGCCCTGGTTGTGGAACTTCCAGTCGCGCGTCACCTCGTCCGGGCGAGACTGGGTCACATAGCGGCGTTTGACCAGATAGTCGATGTTTTCATCGATCAGCCGGGCGCCCAGGGTGAACTTCTGATTGAGGTACTCCCCGGCGTGATACAGCGTCAGGCGCGGTTCGGTGCCCCACACCTTAAAGTCACGCGGCGAGCTCTGCTTGATATCCGCCGGGCGATCCGGCGCCCAGGTCATCCCCGGGGCTTGGCTCAGGCCGACGTCGAAGCTGCGGTGCGACAGGTGGCCGAACAGCGTCCAGTTGAGCTCGCCGGAGTCGAAGGGGCCGACCCTGTCCAGCAGGGTGTTGTAGACCGCGCTTAGGCGCTGGGTGCGCCCCTGATAGCCGTCCTGCAGCCGGGTGCTCTGGGTGCGATCCTGCTGATAGTCGGCGGCGGAGAGCGCGCCGGGGAGCTGGGCGTCGGCATCATAGTACTGATAGGTCAGGTTCAGGCTGCTGTCGTCGTTGATATTCCACAGCCCTTTGATCCGGTAGTTTTGCACCCGTTGCCGGCTGTGCTCACGAAACGCGCTGCCGTTGACCAGATTGCCCTCAAGCTGCAGGCCGAACTGCGCATTCAGCATGCCGCCGCTGCTGATATAAGTGTCAGACAGATTACGCCCATGACCGGCCAGCGTGGTGCGCTGCGATATCCGGTTTTGCCAGCGATAGGGAATCGGTTTGCTGATGAGGTTGATCACCCCGCCCACGTTGTTGGGGCCATACTGCACCGCCGCGCCGCCGCGCACCACGTCGATCCTGTCGAGGGTCTGGAAGGTGACCGGAAAGAGGGAGAGGCCGGTCTGGCCGTAGGGCGCCAGCGCCAGCGGTATGCCGTCGAGCAGCATCTGTACGTAGCCGCTGCGGCTATCCTGCAGACCGCGCACGGCGACCTGCGCCAGTATCCCGGTGCCGGTTTCATCCTGTACTTTCACGTTGGGAACGCGCTGCAGGGCGTCATCGATAGAGCGGTTGGCATCCTGGGTCAGCTGCTGGTTGCTGATGACGCTGCGGCTGCCGGGGTAGGTTTTTACCGCGTCGGCCCGGGCGTCGCCCAGCAGGTTGCCGCTGACGACGACGCGTTCTTCCGCATGGGCGAAACCGGCTCCGGAGAGCAGCAGGGCCGCGGCGATGGGGCTGAGAGAGAGGCAGGCTGTTTTCATTAAGATCCCTTATTGAGTCTGGTGATAAAAATGGCGGTGCTATGGCGTGTCATGCCGTCCGGGCGCACAGGCTGCGCGGCGCCCGGACGGCGGTTACGGCGTCGTGTCGGCCCGCAGGAAAAACAGGCCATGCTCCTCCATGCCGGCGAACTGCCGGTACAGGGTTTGCAGGTCAGCGTGCGGATCGACATCGCCAAAGCGCGCCGGGTGCAGAAACGCGGCGATGGCCTCCAGCGCGATGACGTTGAACGGGCTGTCGTAGAACTGGTGATAGATAGCCATGACCTGTCCGTCGCGGATAGCCGGTAGGGTCGCGAAGCCGCGGCGCGTCAGCAGGCGCCGCAGGCGCGGCCGGGCGCTGGCCTCGGTCGCCTGATAGCCCAGGGGCACCGCCAGGGAGAGGCCGCCGCGCTGGCTCCAGTCGGCGCCGCTGAGCAGATAGCGCGCGGGGCGGGCGGCGATCAGCTGCTCCAGATTGACGTCGCCGCCGCCGTCGGGAACGCGGTCGGCCAGCAGATTGCGCCCGCCGGCGGCCTCGATAAACTGGCCGAAGCCGCTGCGGCCAAAGACGGTGCAGCAGGTATCGCCGGTCATGCCGGCGTGGTTTTCGAATACCACACCGGGGCGTTCGGCGTCCGGGATGGCGGCCACTCGCCGCTGCACGCGCTGCAGCAGCTGTTGATAGCGGGCGATAAAGCGCTCGGCGTTGGCGGGTTCGCCCAGCGCCTGCCCCAGCAGACGCAGGGAGGGCACGGTGTTGTGCAGCGGCCGGCGGCGGAAGTCGATAAACAGCGCCGCGACGCCGCTTTTTTCCAACAGCGCCAGGGTGCCGCTCTCCCGCAGGCGCGGCAGCAGGCCGAGATCGAAGATCGCTAAATCGGGGCGCAGCGGCAGCAAAAACTCCACGCTGAGGTCGCTGCGGTAGGGGTTGGCGAAGACGGGGATCCGCGTCAGGCGCGGGTAGGCCTGGGCGTAGCGGCGCGCCATGTCCGGCGCGCGCCGCCGCAGGGAGTCATCCCAGGCGACGATGCCGCGCAGTGGATCATCGGGGTGCAGGAGGCTGAGCGCCAGCAGCAGACGGCTATCGCCCAGCACGATCCGCTGCGCAGGGGCGTTGAGGGTGACCTGACGCCCCGCCAGATCGGTCAGCGTCAGGGGGGCGGCGCGCAGCGGCGCGGCGACGCACAGCATCAACGCGAGGGAGAGGAACATAAGCTTCATAATGGATCTCATTCAAGGGGTGAATGGGGCTCGACGCCGGGCCGTTCGCATCACTCGAGCCAGACGGTGTGCGGCTCGGCGTGCATCAGAAAGTGGCGATGAGAGATGTTCCAGGCGTAGGCCCCCGCCAGCGGAAAGACCAGCCAGTCGCCCGTCGCCAGCGCGGCGATAGGCTGGCGGCGCGCCAGGACATCCTTGGGGGTACACAGCTGGCCGACCAGCGTGACGCGTCGATCGCGGATCTCCGGCGGCGTGTCGCGGCGCACCACCTGGAACGGATGGTCATGGCCCTGCGCCGCCGGGGTGCGAAAGTGATGGGTGCCGCCGTGGCCGACGGCGAACCACTCGCCCAGATTGCGCTTGATGTCCAGCACCTCCATGACGTAATAGCCGCAGGGGGCGCTGATGTAGCGCCCGCACTCAAAGCGCAGCAGCCAGGGGTCGGCCCGACAGGCGCGGCGAACGGCGGGCAGCCGCTGGCAAAAGTCGGCCCAGTCGAAGTGGCGGGCGGGATCGCGGTAGTTAATGCCGAAGCCGCCGCCGAGATTGACCATCTCTATCTGCAGGTGAAACTGCTGGCACCAGCGCTGGACCTGGGTCAGGCAGTGCTGGATCAGCGCCAGGTGGCTGTCCACGCTGAGCTGGTGGGAGAGCAGGTGAAAGTGAAAGCCGCGCAGCCGCAGCCAGCGGGCGTCGCCGATGAGCCGCAGCGCCGGCGCCAGATCGGCGGGGTCCAGGCCGAAGGGGGTCGGTTTGCCGCCCATCATCAGCGGCGTCTCCGCGCCGCCGGGCAGCGGAATGTTCATGCGCAGCAGCAGGGGCAGCGTCTGGCGCCGGCGCTCGGCCAGCGCCGCCAGGCGTCGCAGCTCGCCCAGGCTTTCGACGTGCAGGGCATCGACGCGCAGATCGCAGGCCTGTTCCAGTTCGTCCGGCAGCTTGCCGGGACCGCCGAACAGGAGCCGGCTGTCCAGCGACTGCTGCGCCAGCCAGGCCAGCTCGCCGCCGGAGGCCGCCTCAAAGCCATCGACCCACGGCGCCAGGGTGTGCAGGATCGGCGCTTCGGCGTTGGCCTTCGCGGCGTAAAACAGCTCACAGTGCTCGGGCAGGAGGCGCTTCATCGTCGCGATGCGTTCGCGCAGGGCGGAGAGATCGTAAAGGTAGCCGCAAAACGGGGTATGGCGCTGCTGCAGCCGCTGTATTTCACGTGTTACCAAGGGCGTCATGGGCGGCTCCTCATCGGGTGGGGCAAGGGGGTGTAGTCGGCGTGGCGATCGCGGCGCTGCAGCAGGCGCGTCCGCAGGTTGTTTTTGCTGGGCAGCGGTGCGCCCTCCAGCAGGGCGGCGATCTCCGGCTGGTGACGCCAGCGCTGCAGGTGGTGCGCCAGCCGATCCCATAGCCGCTGCTCCAGCGTGCGATCGCCGTCGGCCAGGCGGAACAGGGCCTCGGCGAGATGGTTGACGAACAGGCAGTAGGCGGTGCGCTGCCAGCCCTGGTGGCGGGTGTAGCTGACCGAGCGCCGCGCCGCGTCGGAGAGGGTGGCCAGGCGGGCGGCGTCCCAGCGGGCGCTGTCGAGCTTGGTTCCCTCCAGATCGCGCAGCCACAGGCGGCAGGGCAGATGATCCTGTAGCCCGATAAGCACATTCTGCAGATGGGGTTCAAAGACGATCCCGCGATCGAAGAAGGCCGTGAGGACGCTGGGCAGCAGCAGCGTCAGGTAGTGATCCAGCCACAGCAGCGCGGTCTCTCGGTAGTCGAGCGCGCGGGTGGCCGCCAGCTCGCGAATCAGGCGCTGCAGCGGGCTGGCGCCGTCGCGATCGAGGCCGAACAGCGTCCCCGCCAGCGCGGTCTGTCCCTCCTCGCGGACGCTGAGCGGCAGGGCCTGGCGATACAGTATGCCAAAGCACTCCTGCAGATGGCGCACCGCCTCCTGCTCATCCGCCCGGGCGAGGGGCTAAAGTCCAGCGTGGTGGCGTTGGGCTCGCGCAGAATGGTCAGGCCGGGAACGGCGTGCTCCAGCTGACGAAAGTCCTCATTGAGCAGGGCGCTCAGGGTGACCGCGCTCTCTAGCTCATACCAGGCGTTTTTGCGGATGCAGTTGGTCAGCCGCACGTGGATAGAGCACTTGAGGAACCACGGCAGCGCGGGGTGATACAGCGTGCGCACCGAGGAGGTCGGCGCCAGCGCCGCCCCGCGCGGCCCCAGCGGGGTAATCAGCCCCTGACGCGCGGCGCGCAGATAAAGCGGGGAGCGCATGATGTGCGCCGTCTCCCAGGGATGACAGGGGTACAGGTGGGGCTCGCCGCCCAGCTCGCTCAGTACGCCGCCGATATCATCGATGCCCCGCTGGCTGAGCAGACGCGGATCGATGCGAAACCAGAACAGCGGAAAGCGGGCGCCGACCTCTGGCGAGCAGGCCAGCAGCGCCTTAGGGTCGACCCCGCTGCGGCTTTTCGGGCTGGGGTGGAGCGGATGTCCCCAGATCAGCCCCTGCTCGCTGCCGATAAAGTCCGCGCCGGGGCGAAAGTCATGGGAGAGAAACGCCGCCGTCACGGCGCTGCTGTTGGCGATTTGCGCCGCTAGCGCCTCGTTGTGCGCCACGTCCAGGCGCGCGGCCATCTCCGACAGCAGCAGGTCGATGGCCTGCGCCGACGAGAGCGGACGCCAAGGGCGGCCAAAGGATTTGACAAAGGGGACCGTGTCGAAGTCGCCGCGCCCTAAGAGGCTCCAGCGCCGCGCCGTGATGGCCAGCAGACAGTCGCTGGCGGGCAGGGTCAGGCGCAGGGGCTCGCCCGCCACCTGCGCGCTGGTCAGCGCCTGAGGAATATCGCCGTGGGGGCAGAGACGCACGCCGTCATCCGCCAGAGCAAACTCGCGAATATAGCAATTCAGCAGCGCGGTAAAGGTCGCGTGACAGGCGACGGCGGTGACCTCGGGATTAGGCGTCAGGGCATCGGTGGTCATGGCAGGGCTCCTTAAAGGGAAAAACGAGACAGAGTGCCAGTGCGGCAAGCGCCGCGACGGCAGACGCGATAAAGGGGGCCGACGGCGAAGCCTGTGCGCTCAGCAGCGCGGCGCACAGGCCGGCGCCGACGCCGGCCCATTTGCCGGCGGCATCCAGCTGCGCCAGGCGGTAGGCGGCGTCATGGGCGCGAAGGCGTTCGGCGATGCGTCGGTTAAGCCCGGCGTAGGCCAGCAGAATGCCCACGCCGAACAGGGTTCTGGCGGCCAGCAGCGCCGCCGCGCCCGAGAGGGCGTATTGCCACAGGGCGGCGATCGCCAGCAGCGCCAGCCCCAGCGGGAGATGATGACGGGACGCGGCCGTGCGGTGCAGCGGCGGCAGCAGCAGCAAATAGAGCAGGTGGGGCCAGCTGTAGAGCGCCCCGACCATCGCCGAACCGGCGACCCACGGCTGGGCGTAGGGCAAAAAGTAGGGAAAGGTGACGACCATGGCGAAGCTGAACAGGATCTGCTGCACCCTGAGCAGCGTATAGCCCGCCGGCGCCGCCGTTGACGCCGCCGCGCCGCGCCGGGGGCGCTCATCGCCGCTTTCCCACGCCGGGCCGCGATCGTCCGGCAGCCAGCGGGTGATCAGCAGCGCGAGCAGCGGCAGCAGGGCCAGCCCGAGCCACAGACGCTGCGCCTGCAGCGGCGCGTACTCCAGCGCCGCGCCGATCAGCGGCGGGGCCGTCAGCAGCGCCAGTCGGGCGGAGAACTGGGTCCAGTTGAGCGCGTTGGCCAGCCTCTCTCTCGGGCAGGCGCGGTAAAGATAGCCGTTGGCGGCCGCCAGCGTGCCGCCGGCCAGCCCCTGCAGCGCCAGGGCTGCGATCAGCCAGGGCAGCGAGGGGGCGGCACCGGCCCAGGCAAAGGCCAGCGTCAGTCCCAGCAGCGCCCGCTGCAGCGAGCGGCGGCGGCCGTAGCGGTCGGCGAAGCGCCCCCAGTAGGGGGTGCTCAGGGCCATCAGGACCGTCGGCAGCGTCGCGATCAGGCCGATCCAGGGGCTGTCCGGCGCCACCGAAAACCCGCGCAGCAGCGTCGGTAGAAACAGCGGCACGCCAAGGACGGTAAAGGCGGCCAAAAAGTGACAGGCCAGCACGATGGGCAGCAGCGGCGCCATATCAGGTCGTCTCGGCGCGCAGGAAGTTAGGGCCGCTGTGGCCGTAAAACTTGTTGATGTCCGCCGCGCCGGAGGCCCGCTTGCTGAGCAGGCTGCCGCTTTGCAGCAGGTATTTCACCGGCTGATGGGGATCCTCGAACAGGCAGCGCCGGGCGAAGGCGGTATCGACGCCGCGCTGCGCCAGGGTGGTGAGGGTGTTCGCCAGCGCCTGGCGCAGTATGTGGTAGGCCGCGGCGCGGTTAAGCTCGCCGGCGGCGGCCAGGCTCTCCAGCACCGCGGCCAGATCCAGCTGCAGGGTGATGGTGATGAACATCTGCGCCAGCGCCCGTTCGTCATCTACGCAGATGCGCGGATCGCGCAGCTGCGCCAGCCGTGGGGCCAGGTCGGGGCAGGCGGCGCAGAAGCGCGCGGGCCAGAGGCGGGCGGCGTCGTTGTCCTTCAGCACCAGCGTCAGCGGTTGGCCGGGAGCCAGGCTGAGCATGGCGTTCTGCTGGTTAGACTCCAGCGCGATGCCGTAGCGCAGCCACAGGGTCAGGTGCACCTCGGCCATCAGCGTGCAGTATGACTGCCACCATTGGTAGAGCGTGGGCATGTTGGGCTGGCGCAGGATAAAGGCGAGATAGCTACCGCCGCCGGGCATCGGGCTGCCGAGTGCGGCCACCGGCGCCAGGGTCTCGTCGGCGCGGGGGGCCGGATAGCGGCGCAGCAGGAAGGCCAGCAGCATCTCATCGCCTACGTGGCCGCCGTCGCTTTCATCGACGTGGCGCAGGCGCCCGCGCAGCAGCGGATCGCGCTGCGCCAGCCGCGGCAGAACGTCGGCGAACCACTGCCCGTCATACAGCGTGGAGGGCTTGATTAAGCGCAGATTTTTTTGTCCCAGGGTGCGCATCGCCAGGGGGACCTTAAGGTGGCAATCGGGGTGCTCGGCCAGCTGCAGGGTGCGGACCGACAGCGTGGGGTAGACCTCCAGATACGGGGTGGGCGCGGGCAGAAAATCGGGCGGCAGCGCGTTGAGCTGGGGCCTGGTCAGCGGGTGCACCGGCAGCAGAAAGTGGCCGTCGGCGATCTGCGGCGGCAGTCCGACCTGCGCGGGGTGGGGCCACCAGGCCGGCCGCGGCTGCTCGCTGCACAGGGTGACGGCGTCGCGCGGCACGGCGAGCCAGCGCAGCGCGAAGGGCTGGGCGAACTCCGGGGCGTAGCGGCGCAGCTGTGCGGCGTCGAAGCCAAATTTGGCGCGCGCCGTGGGGTAGTAGGGATGGTCGAGGAAGCTGGCCATGCGATCGGCGTGGCGCAGGCGTTCGCCCCAGCTGCAGCGCGCCAGATCGGGGGTCAGCGCGGCGGCCTGCTCGGTGAAAATGGCGCGGCAGAGCTCGCCCTGCGCGCAGGCGGCGTCGGCTTCGGCGCGGTAGGCGAGGTACAGCCGCTGCGCCTCGGGATCGTCCGGCGGCGTCAGGCGTGCCAGCCAGGCATCGTAGCCCTCGCAGTCGTGCCATCCGTCGTCGTGATGCTCCTGCCAGCGCGGCGCGGCGGCGCGCCAGGACTGCATGTAGTCGTGGGGGCATACCGCCAGGCGCAGCGGAACGGCGAAGTGCGAGGCGTACAGCCAGTAGGCGTCGCCCTCCCTGCGCAGCGTCGAGCGGCTCAGCACCCCGGCGACATCCTCGCGAAGGCAGGCATCGATAATGCGCTGCGTAATGTAGCGGCGTTGATTCATGGCGCGATCTCCCAGGTCAGTGATGGCAGGACGCGCTCCTCCAGGGCCTGCAGCCGCATCGGGTCCGCCGCCTGCAGGTAAAGCACGCCCAGGTAGTCTTTGTTGGAGTGGGTTTGCGTAATGCGGTCGCCGCGTTGGTGCAGCGCCCGGTAGCTGACGCCGGGCGGGCAGTGGGGCTGCGGCGGACGGTGCAGGGTGCCGCTGTTTTCCGCGATCAGATAGTGGATCAGCGCGGCGGCGTCGGGCAGGGTGACGTCGGGCAGCGGCTGTCCCAGATGCAGGCGCAGAATCGGAGAAAACCAGCCGCCGGGCAGCAGTCTGTCCAGCAGGAACTCGCGCCCATCGCCGATGCTGCGGTAGTTGATCTCGACCAGCCGCGGTCCCTGCGCGTCGGCGATAAACTCGCTGTGGCACACACCCAGGCCGACACCGAAGCGTTGCAGCTGCGCCAGCGCCTGAGCCTGCCAGCGCTGGCTCAGGGCCCCCGGCCAGCGCGCCTGGGCTTCGATGAAGTGAGGCGCGGCGCCGAGTGTGACGTCGAAGCCGCCGATCGCGATCAGCCGCTCGCCGTCGCCCAGGGTCTCCAGGGTGAACAGCGCCCCGTCGAGGTATTGCTCCAGCAGCAGCGTGCAGCCGGGAGGGAAGGCGGCGCGCGCCCGGGCCAGCTGCGCGGGATCCTCTACCCGCGTGACATTCATCGATGCCACCCCCTGGCTGGGCTTGAGTACCAGCGGCCAGGGCCAGTCGGGATCGATGGGGGTCTTCGGCAGCAGCAGGCGCGACCAGAGGGAGGGCAGTCCCAGCTGGGCCAGGCGCTGGCGCATACGCCACTTCTCCTTGGCCGCATAGCAGATGGGCCAGGGTTTTCCCGGCAGATTCAGCGCGGCGGCGGCGATGGCGCAGGCGCTCTGCAGGTGGTCGCTGTTGGTGAAGAGGGCGCGGGGCGTGACGCCCAGCGCCGTCAGCGTCTCCAGGATGGCGAGCGGATTAAAGACATCGCATTCGACCACCGTCACCGGCCCGGCGAGGCAGGCGCGGTGTTCGGCGGCGCGATCGGTCAGCAGCAGCACGGGGAGATCCAGGCGCTGGGCGGCGGGGATAAAGCCCTGGGTGGTGGCGGCATTGACCACGTGACTGACGATGACCAGCGGTGCGGAGCGAGACATAGGCGGTATCCGTTTTACAGGGAAAGATCGGTGGCGCGCGGGCCACGGGAGGCCGCGGTGCGAAGGTCGTCGCGCCGCTGGCGTAATGCGCGGAACAGCAGGCCGCGATCTTCGCCGCACAGCCAGGCGTCGATCCCGCTGCGCAGCCAGTAGTCCCGCTGCCGTTCGCTGCGGGGGTTGGCGCAGAAGGGGACGCCGGCGGCGCGGCAGCGGCGGGCGATGCGGCGCAGCTGACGGGTCACCTGTGGGTGCGTAGGCTGTGCGCCGAGCCCCAGGCTGAGTGCCATGTCCAGCGCCCCCTCCAGGATCATGGCGACCCCGTCGAGCGCCAGCAGGTCGTCGAGGATGGCCAGCCCGGCGGCCGATTCGATCATCGGGATCAGCATCAGCCCCTGATTGGCCTGTCGGCAGTAGGCGTCCAGCGGCCGGGTACCGAAGCCGGTGACGCCGCCGCCGGTGATACCGCGTCGCCCGAGGGGCGGGAAGCGCATGGCGTCGCGCGCCGCGGTGACCTCTGCGATGGACTCGACCTGCGGCAGGACGATGCCGTGGGCGCCGAGATCCAGCACGCGGCCAATGCGCTTGGCCGCGGCGTCGGGAACGCGCACCAGCGGTGCACAGCCGTGGCTCTGGGCCAGATGAATACAGTGCTGCAGGCGCTCCTCATCGTGGGGCAGATGCTCCATATCCAGGATGATAAAGTCATACCCGGCGCAGGCGATCATCTCCACCAGCAGGGGGTGGAGCAGCGAATTGAGGATGCCGAAAACCGGCTGTTTACCCAGCTTGGTGGGGAGCGATAATTCCAACATAATTATTAATGATAATAGTAATGATTTTCATTCAAATTAATCTAACGGGGATGATCGTGGCGAGATAGTGAATAATTGTTGCAAATTATTTCTGAATGCGTCAGTGCGGGAGGGCGGTCGGCAACGGTGGCCGTGTTTTATAACACTATGTTTATTATGGTTATTGTGACTATCCCGCGCCCTGTCGCCGCGGCGGGGCGCGACGGCGACGAGGAGGGGCGCCCGGGTCAGGGGGCCGGCGGGGCGCTGAGCCCATCCACCATCAGCTGGGGCCATCCGCGGGAGCAGGACTCCACTCGGCCGCGGACGCCGTAGACGCCGGCCAGGTGGGCTGGGGTGATCACCGCCTGCGGAGGGCCATCGGCGATACATCGCCCCTGCGCGAGCAGCAGGGTATGATCGGCGTGGCGCAGGGCGATATTCAGATCGTGCAGCACCACAATGGTGACAATGTCACGTTTTTGCGTCTCCTCACGCAGTAGCGTCATGACGTGAAACTGGTAGTTGAGATCCAGCGCGCTGAGGGGCTCATCCAGCAGCAGCAGCGCGGGACGGCGGATCAGGGATTGCGCCAGCCCAACCAGCTGCTTTTGTCCGCCGGAAAGGGTTGTCAGGCTGTGCAGCGCCAGGTGGGCGATCCCTAGCCGCGCCAGCAGCGCCAGCGCCTCGCGCGGGTCGGCGTCGCCTTCCGCGGTGGCGTGACGGGCGACCATGACCGACTCCAGTACGCTCAGTCGCACTCCTTCCGGCAGCGTTTGCGGCAGATAGACCACCTGACGGCTGCGGCGGGCCGGAGGGCATCCCACCAGCTGATATCCGTTGAGCAGCAGGCTGCCGCGTGCCGGGTGTAGGCCGGCCATCGCCCGCAGCAGGGTCGACTTCCCGCAGCCGTTGGGGCCCAGCAGCGCGCAGACCTGACCGCGCGCCAGCAGCTCGACGCTGAGGCCGTCAATAACGCGGCGTGCGCCGTAGCCTGTGCTCAGCGCGTTTATCTGTAGACCCGACATTATAGGAGCCCCCGCTGGCGGAAGAGGATGCTGAGGAAAAACGGCACGCCGACCAGCGCGGTGACGATGCCGACGGGAATGACGACGCCGGAAAAGAGGTTCTTGGCGGCGACGGAGGCAAGCGACAGCACCAGCGCGCCGCTAAGGGCGCTGCCGGGCAGGTAAAAGCGGTGATCTTCGCCAAACAGCAGACGGGCGATATGGGGCGCGACCAGGCCGATAAACCCGATCGGCCCGACGAACGCGACCGCCAGCGCGGACAGGATACTGATGCGCAGCAGGGTGCCCAGGCGCAGCCGACGGACGTCGATACCGAAGCTGCTCGCCCGATCCTCGCCCAGGCGTAGGGCGGTGAGCTGCCAGGCGCTGCGCAGGGAGAGGGGCAGCAGCACGATCAGGGCGGCGCCCAGGATCCCCAGCGTCGTCCAGGAGGCGCGGGCCAGGCTGCCCATGGTCCAGAACACCAGCCCCTGCAGGGTATCCTCGCTGGCGATAAATTGCATCAGGGCGACCAGCGCGTTGAAGGTGAACACCAGCGCGATCCCAAACAGCACGACGCCGGCGGCGGCGACGCGGCTCCAGCGGGTGAGGCCATACAGCAGCAGGGTGGCGAGCAGGGCGAACAGCAGCGCATTGGCGGAGATCGCCCACTGCGCCGGGAGTCCCGGAACGCTGAGCCCCAGCACGATGGCCAGGGCGGCGCCGAAGGCGGCGGCGGAGGAGACGCCCAGGGTGAAGGGGCTGGCCAGCGGATTATTGAGGATGGTCTGCATTTCAGCGCCGGCCAGCCCTAGGATCATGCCGACGATGACGGCCATAAGGGCATAGGGCAGGCGGATATCCCAGACGATGACCTGCGCCGATGCCTCGGCGGCGGCGGGGTGCCACAGCGTCTGCCACAGGCGGGAAGGCGGCAGATCCGACGGCCCCAGGGTGAAGTCGAGCAGCAGCGAGGCGGCGATGGCGGTCAGCATCGCGGCGATGAGCCATAGGCGCCGTCGCAGGATATGGCGATAGGCGCGCTGGACGGCGGCGGTATCGACGCCCGGCCTGAGCGGTGCGTCGGCTGCGCGGGGGGCTGCGCCCCGGATGGCGTTGGGTGTTTTCATGGCTGGAATACCGTGGAAAGAGTAAAGTGATAACGCTAATCAATATCAATATTGATGTAAATGAAAATTATTAGCATGTACTACCCGATGCCCGATGCCCGATGCCCGATGCCCGATGCCTAATGCCTAATGCCTAATGCCTAATGCCTAATGCCTAATGCCCGATGCCCGCTGTCTGATGACCGCAGCCTGATGCCCGATGCCTGGTGCGGGGGGCTGAGGGGCGTTGTGGAGGATGGGGCGCCATTCGTATCCGGTCGGTAAGGGGGCGGCGGCGATGGCGACATGGGGCTTGCGAATGCGATCCGATCTCAACTACAATGATGCTGTTATAACATAACATATTCCAGGAGCCGAAATGAAAACACCTATTTACCTGGCGTGTCGCCGGATGACGGCGGCGGATGTACGCCCTCTGCGGGGCATTTGCGCTGTCGCGTTGGACGGGGGAGCGAGCCGATGAAGATCCTCTCTTCCCTAAAAACGGCCAAGCGCCGCCACCCCGACTGCCGTATCGTACGCCGCCGCGGCAAGCTGTATGTCATCTGCAAAAGCGATCCCCGCTTTAAGGCGCGCCAGCGCTGACGGGGCGCGTTGGCGCGATCTTACGCGGTGATCCGCCCCCGGGAACGCGCGATGCCCCGCTCCGGCGGGGCATTATTTATTGCAGAGGAGACGGCTTACTTAATACCGTGATAACCGTCGAGATAGGTTTGTATGATGGCGTCGGACATCGCCTGACGCCATTTCTGTTCCCGGTGGCTATAGCTGTTATACGATTTTCCCGCGAAATGTTCTTTGCCATTTATTCTGGTGAGAAACGCCTGGCTTTTAAATTCGTCGATGCGCTGCTGCTGCTGAGCCTGAGTGATCGCGGCGGCGCGATCTTTTTTCCCCAGCTCCCAGAACTGCTGCAAAAAGGGGATGGAGGATTGGTATGAGTCATAGAGTTTAGTGCGGTAGTGAGGGTCGAAATTATCATCGGAGGCGTAGCTGAGGTGTTTAGCATGGCGCGCGGCGCTGCTCTCTGGCTGGGCGCAGGCGGAGAGCAATAGGGGGGCGCTAGATAGAATGCAGAGGAAAAATAAATGTTGTCTATTCACGGTATTATCTCGCTGAGTAATACTATTTTAATGGTATTACAAATGCTATCATAATTATTCCGGTGAACGTGAGTCGATATTATTGTCGGCCGTTGATGGCACCGTCGGGGGGCCAGCCGGGGCGTATGCCCACGGTATGCTGGCACAGTGGGCATGGGCGCCGCCGCCCGGGGCCGGGCGGCGTGAGTGATGCCACCGTCGGGCGGCTATATCAGGGTTCTGCCGACGCCGACCGGGTTGCACCACCGCTGCTTGTATTTTCCTGACATAAAGCCGAAGGAGAAATGCAGCGGTAGCGCGAGGGCGTGGGCTCTCTCGGTCGCTTTTTCCAGGTTGTTCCACATCAGGATCGTGCCTATCGAGTGCGCCTTTATCTCCATATCATAGCCGATATTGATAAAGTCGACGAAGAAGCCCAGCGTCGACGTTGAGGTAATTAGCAGCTGGATCCCGACTGGTTTATCATTTAGGTAGAGTACCTCACCGAGAAAGTCATTTTTAAACTTAACAAAGAATTTGATATTCATTTCTCTGTCGTGAATGCTGGCGCCTCTACGCATAAAAAATAGATTTTCATATATTGAAAATAATTCTTCCCCGCTAAACTGGCTGACGTCGACAAAGCGTCCGCCGGCGGCGATAAATTTTTTAATTTCACGTCGGCGGGTGGCGATGGTCTTTTTGGAAAAGTCCTCCTCCACGCTTTTCGCAAAGGCGGCGGTCCGCTTGGTAAAAAGATTAAATGAGGAGTTGATGATATTTTTCTTGAGTGGGCTCAGGCACTTTGTCTTAAATGGCGCAATGCATTTGACGTCCGATGAGAACGGCAGAACGATAGAGGAGTTGGGGATTGGCAGACTGCCCATCGACTTATTCGGATTTTTAAAGTCATTCACCAGCCATTTTCCATCAAGACAGGCGGCGCCCAGCAATTTCTTTTTTCGGTAGGCGACAAACCGCAGATCCGCGCCATGGTGTAACATAAATTTAATATAGTGAGGCGATGACTCTGAGTTGTAGCCATATTTTGCGCAGCACTCAATATACTCATCGATACCACACTCATCCCAGCCTGAAAATTTGAATAACATAGCAATGCCTTTATATTTCGTTTTTTCTTATAATACATTACAAAATGTTACAATTCTATATTTATAGGGTGAGCGTTGAGATTTTATTAAGTTTGTTTAATATCAATACGATGAGGTCTATTTTTTCAGCGGCGCGCCGGCGGGCTGTGTTCCCCGTCACGGTCAGGTTTCAGCGATCTTCCGTCGGTGCAGGCTCTTCGCAGGGCCAGGGCCACTGGATATAGTCATTGCCTGCGCAGGCGCCGATCGGGCGGGCGGGAACCCCGGCGGCGACGCTGTGCGCCGGAATGTCGTGGGTGACGACGGCGCCGGCGCCGATTTTGACATCGTGGCCAATGGTAACGGCGCCGACGATACAGGCGCTGGGGCCTACGTAGACCCGGTCGCCGATGACGGCCGCCGGTGTGTGTACGGCGCCGACGGTGGAGAAGTGGGACAGGTTGACGTTATTGCCGATGATCGCCGTTGGGCTGACCACGATACAGCCCGCGTGCCCCAGATAAAGCCCGTAGCCGATGCGGGTCTGGTAGGGGATCTCCAGAAAGTACTTTCGTTTAAAGCGGAAATGCTGCAGCCGCGCCAGCGCCCGCAGCGGTCGGCAGCGGCTATGGCACAGGCGTAGCCATACGCTGAACTTGAACCCGGGATTTTTCACGTATTCGACAATAAATGTCCTGACGCCGAGCCGTTCAGGGCCGACGTAGCGGTGCAGATCGCTGTGGATGTAGCGGAGGATGGTCACGGTGCGTTCTCCTCTGCGGCTGACCGGCGTCAGCGCAGCGTTAGGGTGGTCAGGCGATACCAGCCGTCGGGCTGACGGCCGTCGTTGGCCAGGCTGATCTGTGCTTTGCCCCGGTTGTCGAGCAGGGCGGTCTCCAGTGCATAGCGTCCGGCGGGCAGGTCGGCGGGCAGCGGCAGGGCATAGTCGCTGACGCGCTCGCCCGGCTGCCAGCGGCGGATATCGTCCGGCGCGCTGCCCTGGGCAACAGTGCGCTGCTGCATGTCACGCAGGCGGTAGGCCAGGGTATAGCGCAGGTAGATGGGCGCGACGCCGTCGTTGCGCCAGCGCGCCTCCAGCCGCAGCGGCTGCCCGATCTGCGGGGCCTTTGGATAGCGCAGCTGCGCCAGGCGGAAGCGGTAGCCCAGGCGGAGCAGCGCCCTGTCGACGATGTCGCGGTACGCCGGCGGAACCGGACGCGACTTCAGATTAATGGTGCTGGCATGGTGGGCCAGCGCCCAGTCGAAGGTCGCCTGTACCTGTGCGCGGGTGTAGTTAAGCGGCGTCTGCCACTGGGTCATATAGCCGCAGATCTCCAGGCTGACCGGGGCATGGCGCCAGGCCTCGCTGAAGCGGGGGTCACGCCGGCTCGCGGCCTGCAGCGCCGCGGGGTAGGCGTCCCTCATATGGCTCCAGGTGGCGGAGAAGTTATGCCAGTCGCCCCAGCAGTCGGCCCGCCATCCGGCACCGCGCCGTACGGCGTAGGGCAGCGAGGCACCGCCGGTTATCTGCATCACTTTCGGGGTCTTGGGAAAGGCGGAGAAGTGCATGTCGACATAGCGGTTCAGCTGGGCGGTAGTGTAGCGCTGCAGCAGGGGGGGCTGGCTTTGAAAGTTGCTGTTATGCCACTCGCCCCAGGAGCCGACCAGGCCAATATCGATAAAGGCGAGCGCCGGGTTGCCGTCGTAGCGCTGGCCCAGGGCGTTCATCAGACGCTGGGCATAGCGGATAAAGCGCGGATCGCTGAGATCGGGGATAAAGGTCTGACCATTGGCGCTCCAGCTGCCGTTAATGCCCTTTTGGATCAGCCAGTCCGGTACCATGGAACCGCTTTCCGGCGCATCCAGCGCCATGATGCGCAGCGCCACGTTCATGGCCGGCCGGTGGGCGGCAGCCAGGGCAAAGACCCGGTCGATCGGTGCAAAGTTGAACTGCCCCTCCTGCGGCTCCAGCTGGCGCCAGTAAAAGCGAAAGTACTCATAGCCGGCGTCGGGGTACTGCGCCAGGCCCAGATGTTCGCCGTAGCCGTCGTGGAAACTGGCGACGCCGATGCCGGGGTTGGTCAGGATATCGTCGGTGGCCCCGGGGGTGACCGTGACCCACCCAGAGGTCCCGGCGGCGCAGAGCGGCAGGCTCAGGAGCAGGGTGAGGCCGCTCAGTAAACTGAGTACGCGGTGCGTCATGCTGTTGCCCTCAGCGCTGCGGCGGATTGCCGTACAGCGACATAAACCAGTCCCATACGCCCAAGTGATAGTCTTTGAAGATATCGATATGCAGGGCGGACTTAATCATATACAGCGTCAGCAGCACCGATGCGGTGCAGAACAGCAGGCCGATGACGATCAGCAGGGTGACCAGCGCGTCGTACCAGCGTGGGTGCGCCCGGGGCCGCCGGCGCAGATCGCGGCCAAACAGGAACACGAAATAGAAGCGGGCGCGGAAGAAAGGAAAGCTGTGGCGGATGTCGATGCGGTGCCGCGAGGAGAGGGTCATGGCGATCACCGCGTCCTCCAGCGCCCGCTTTTGCGCCGCGCTCAGGCCCGCCGCTACCGCCGGATCCAGGGATTGATAAAAGTAGGTGACAGCTCGCGGCTGTTTGGTCTGGGTATCCACAGTTAACCTATTGAGTGATTGGCTTGATGATAGACTCGCCGCGTTTGGTCAGCGATCTGCTGCCAGTCGTAGCGGGTAAGCAGCGAGCGGTAGTCCTCGTGCGGCAGCGCGGCGCGCTCCCGCAGCGCGGTCGCCAGCGCGGCGACGTTGCCCCGCGGGAAGTAGGCATCGGGCGACAGCCCTACTTCTTGGTTGGCCGGAATATCGCTGACCAGCACCGGCAGGGAGTAGGACATCGCCTCCAGCAGGGCGATCGGCAGCCCCTCATGGTAGGAGGGCATCACGAACAGCGCCGCCTGGGAGAAGACCGCCTGCAGCGCCTCGCCGCGCAGAAAGCCGGTCAGGATCACGTTGGGGGTCTGGTGCGCCTGCTGTTTCAGCCGGCGGCTATAGGCATCCGGATGGTCGGCATCGCCCACCAGCACCAGCGGTAGCGTGACGCTGCTGCGGCGGTAGGCGTCGATCAGGTCGTGCAGTCCTTTCTCTTCGACAAAGCGTCCGACGGCCACCAGGTATTTCCCGGCCTGCAGTCCGTATGTCGCCAGCGTATCCCGGGCTATCTGGGGCGAGAGCGGCGCCGGGGCGCAGACCCCGTTGGGGATCAGGTGGGCATCGCGGCGACCGTAGCGTTGGCGAACCAGCGCCTCGATGCCCGCGGAGATGACGATCACCTGATCGGCGTAGCGGACGGCCAGGCGTTCACCCAGCATCAGCATCCGCCGGGCCAGCCAGCCCCATTTTTGTCGCTGGTAGTCGGCCCCGTGGTGGGTAAAGACCACCTTGAGCCCCATCAGACGCAGCAGCGGCACCACCAGGCCGGGGCCGATGGCGTGCACATGGACCAGCTCCGCGCCGTGCAGGCGACAGTAGCCGGCCGCCAGCAGCGAATGGACAAGGGCTTCCAGGGCGCGCCGGCGGGGGGCCCATAGGGTGCGGATCTGCACGCCACGGTAGGCGCCGCGGCGGAAGCGGACGTAGGGGGAGCGCGCCAGCACGCAGATATTCAGGGCGGCCTGCTGCAGGATCGCCGGGTACAGCCGCTGGCAGTGGGTCTCTACGCCGCCCTGCACGTTGGGGATCCCGCGGGTTCCCAGTACCATTATCTTATTCTTCATGATGTTGTCCGCTCAGTAATCGTTGATAGCGCGCCAGCAGGGCCTGGATGTGCTGATGCAGCGAGAAATGGCGGCAGAGGCGGCGGCGGCCATGCTCTCCCAGGCGGCGCGCCAGCGCCGGATCGTCCGCCAGGCGGGTCAGCGCCGCGCTCAGCGCCCGGGCATCGCCCGGGGGAAACAGCAGCCCCTCGGCGCCGTCGCGGATTTGTTCCGGAATGCCGCCGATATGCGCCCCGATCACCGGTTTGCCCTGGGCCATGGCCTCCAGCACCGCCATGGAGCAGTTCTCATAGCCTTCGGAGGGGACGACGATCGCCCGGGCGCCGCGGATCAGGGTATCCAGCGGTGCCCCCTGCTGGCGGTAGCCCAGGAAGTGCGCCGTCGGAAAGCGGGAGGCGAGCGTGTCGAACAGCGGGCCGTCCCCGACGATCTTCAGCGGCAGCGGGCGCGCCATCGTCGCGTGGGCCTGCGCCAGCGTCGCGACCCCCTTGCCGGAGCTGAGCCGGCCGACGAACAGGAAATAGCCCTGATCCTGACCCGCCGCAAAGGGCGGGCTGTCATCGATGCCGTTGGGGATCACCGCGATGGGGATCTGCGGCAGACGGCGCTGGATCAGATCGCGAAGAAAGCGGCTGGGCGAGACGATCATGTCCAGCTTGTGGTAGTCCCGCGCCAGAGTTTGCCACAGCGCCTCCAGCGTCAGCAGCAGGCTCTTTGCCGCAGATCCCTGCTGGCAGCGGTAGCGAAAGGCGTTCCATACCGTGCCGGTCAGGCAGGCCTCGCAGGGGCGGCCGTCGCGCAGGCAGGAGTAAGCCGGGCAGACGATTTTATAGTCGTGGGCTGTGAGCACCGTCTTGCAGCCGCAGCGCTGCGCCACGCCGATCAGCGCCGGGGTCAGCTGGTGGTAAATATTGTGAAAGTGGACGATATCCGGCCGCTCCCGCAGCAGGAGCGCCTGCAGCCGACGGCAGGCCTCGCCGTTGTGGATAAAGCGCCAGGCGGTTTTTAGCGCCTGGGCGGCGCCTGCGCGCCGGTGGTAGTCGACGTGGGAGACAAAGTCCGCCGCATAGGCGGAGGGCGCGTTGCGCGGGTGTTGCATGGCGAAGTCGATCACCTGAATCCCGGCCCGACGCAGTCCATCGCGCTGCTGAAAGTAGACGGTTTCCGCTCCACCTTTGATAAAGAAGAATTTATTGACCAGAACGACCTTCATGGGCGCGCCTCCGCGATGCGTTCCCGGCACGCCGGCGGCTGGCGCGGATCGCGCTGTGGGCGCAGCAGGCCGCGCAGCAGGCCGGCGGCAAACAGCGTCAGGGTGACAACGCTGAGGGCGCCGTCGGCGAGCGAGCGGCTTTGCCAGCTTTTGCCGAGGATAAAGGCGGCCAGCGGCAGCAGCATCAGCAGCAGGGGCCACGGGCTGAACCACAGGGCGGGCAGGGTCAGCAGCAGGGTCAGCAGGTAGAGTGTGAACAGCAGCTCGTTTCTGACGCAGCGCAGCGCGGCGCCGAAGTAGGGTTTGCCCCATGCGCTGCGCAGCAGCTCGCCGGGGCCCCATAGAAAGCCGCTGCGCCAGCGGTATTTCAGCATCGCCGCGGTCGGCAGCGGATGGGAGCGATGGTGAAAGTAGGGGATGGCCAGCCGCCGCAGGCGGTAGCCCGCCGCCCCCAGTCGCATGCCCAGCTCGGCCTCCTCCAGGCCGTGCAGGTTGCGGTTGGTCAGGTAGCCGAGCGGCGCGATGGCGCTGCGTCGATACAGGCTGCCGCCGCCCAGGTGATCGCAGTCGCCCAGCGGATAGATGCGCGCCAGACGCTGTCGGCGCGAGCGAAAGTCATGGTTGGCGGCGTCATCCATCTCGACCTGGCCCGCCACGCCGGCGTAGTCGGGATGGCGGGATAAAAAATCAACTGCGGCGTCGATAAAGCCGGGGGCGAGGGTCATGTCGCCGTCCAGTAGCAGCAGATATTCGCCCTGGCTGAACAGGTAGCCCATCTGGTGGCCGACGCCGCAGCTGCGATCTGCCGCGTGGCATAGGGTGACCACGCGGGCCCCCTGCGCCAGCGCCAGCGCGACGGTATTGTCCGTCGATAGGCCGTCGGCGACGATGATCCGGTGCGGGTAGTCGGCCAGCTGGCGCCGTACGCTGTCGATCGTGGCCGCGATGCCCTGCGCCTCGTTAAAGGTCTTAATGCTGACGGTGATAAACGGGCGCTCAGTCATTGGTCGCCTCCCGGTAGTGGCGTACGCCGCGCCGGATCACCAGCAGGGCGCCCAGCGCCAGATAAAACAGACATTGCAGCATGGGGATGATCATCAGTATTTGACTGTAGGGCAGGCTGAGCAGGCAGCCAATGACAAAGATCGTCAGCGCCGGGGCGCTGCTCAGCAGATAGCGATCCGCGTCGCTTAGGGCCGCCGGCGAGAGCAGCGGACGGGGCCAGGTCGCCGCCAGGATAGCGACGATCAGACCGATAAACAGCAGGGTGCCGACGATACCGACCTCCCACAGCAGCATGCTGAGGGAGGTGGAGTCGAGGATCAGGTTAAACAGGGTATGCAGGTAACCGGCGGCGACGCTGCTGCCGCTGTTGGTCGCGTTGAGGCCGTAGCCGAACAGCTGGCTGGAGATGCCCCACAGGTCGTTGTTTTGTAGCCAGAAGAACAGTGTGGTCAGGCGCCCCAGCTCGCCGGATGGCATGATGAAATGGGGATCGACGATGTAGCCCATGGAGTCAAAAAAGATGGCCAGCGCGCTGCGTCCCTGCTCGCCGCCGAAGGCGGCGGTGTAGCCGGAGGCGAGGATCAGGATCGCCAGCGCCACCAGCAGCAGCGCGCCCAGCAGGATCAGCAGCAGGGATTTTAGATTGATCCGCCCCATGCCGCGCAGGTAGCTGGGCATCACCCAGACCAGCAGCAGCAGCAGCGGCGCCAGCAGAATGACGAACTTGACCTCGCCGACCACGCACAGGGCAAAGGCCAGCACCACGTGCAGCAGCGCCGAGCGCAGGGAGAGGACGCCGTGACGGTACGCCGATACCTTCAGCAGCATGATCAGCAGGCAAAATAGCCCCAGGGCCGCGGTGTTACCGCCCCCCATCGGATCGCCGCCGAAGGTGCCGACCACCGCGTCCCACATCTCGCTCTCGCCGCGCAGGGCGATGCGTTTGGGCAGAATAAACAGGATCTGGATGATCACCAGCGGAAACTGGGCGTAGAACACCCAGTCCAGGCTGCGCAGCAGGCGGTAGATCTGCGACTCACGGCAAAAGCCGAGCAGCAGGCTCATCGCGATCAGGGAGAGGGCCAGCTCATTTTTGAACCCGACCAGGGTCACCGTCAGCCCCCCTGCAGCAGGGTAGAGAGAGTGCTCAGCGCGATAAACGCCAGGTACAGCAGCAGGATCAGCCGCTCCGGCAGCGTCAGATCCAGCCGCTCGGTGTGGCTTTGCAGCAGCATCAGCACGGGGAGCGCCAAGGTCATAAAGAAGGGGATCCACAGGATGGCGCCGATGCCGCTGAAGTATTGCGCCGTACCGCAGAGGATCAGGGTGATATAGAGGTACGCCTGCAAATAGGTGCCGGTATTCAGGCGCATGGCGTCACCCCTCGCTGGCGCAGCCGCTGCGCCCGTCGGTTCATGCGCCGGAAGATAAAGCCATAGCGCAGTAGCGTCAGGCTGGAGAACAGCAGCAGGCTGACGCCGTAGCCTGGCCCCAGGGCCGGCAGCGCCAGCAGCGTCAGCAGAATAATCGCCAGCCGATCGAGCTGGATCCGCAGGAAATAGGCGTGGGAGCCAAAGATCAGCTCAATGACCGTCAGGGGGCTGATGGCCAACGCGGCGAACAGATAGGGCAGCATATAGCGGGAGGTGGGGATCGAGTCGGCCCAGCCGTGGCCCAGTCCCAGGTGCATCACCGGCGGGTAGAGCGTGGCCACCCCCAGTACGGCGGCGACCCCCAGCCCCAGCAGCAGCAGGCGAATTCGCCGGTATTCTGCGGCGTTGAAGCGCCGCTGGCGGAAGTCGGCCGACCAGCGGGAGAAGATGGCGCTGCGCACCGCGTTGCCGGCGATCATCACCGGCGCCAGGCAAAAACGGCTGACGATGGCGAAATAGCCCGCCGTCAGCGACGAGAACCAAAAGTTGATCAGGATGATGGGCAGGTTGTTGTTGGCCATGGCCAGCACCTCTGCGCTGCCGACCCGGCTCAGGTGGCGCCAGTGGGCGCGGGCGAAGGCCAGATTGGCCGCGGGGGCCAGCTGGCGGCGGGTGAGGCGTTGGTGGCGCAGGCTGCGCAGCAGGCAGAGCAGCATCAGCAGCAGCATGGCCAGCGTCCAGCCCCAGTAGAACTGGGCGGGGCTGCGCGTTAGCAGCAGGGCGGCCACGACGACGCCGGACATCGCCAGGCGCTGCAGCGCCAGGGCGCGGTAGCGTTCATCGCGCAGACACAGGTTTTCGGCGATCAGCACCAGGGCATAGCTCCAGGTCAGCAGGTAGAGCTGGAGCGGGCTGCGCTGAAATAGCCAGGCGCACAGCAGGGCATAGGGCAGCGCCAGCAGCAGGCTCTGCAACAGGCAGAACGCGACGTTCTGCCCCAGCGTCTCCGCCGTCTGGCGCGGGATCAGCAGCTGCGAGGCGAAGGTGCTGACCTGGGCGCCGATCAGCACCATGCTGTAGATCAGGCCATAGGTGCCGACCTCGCCCATCCCATAGCGGTGGGAGACCAGCCACAGGGAGAGGGCGCCGATGAGCTGGGAGATCACCGACGATCCGGCCAGAGTGGAGATACCGCGCAGCAGATTCATGGCTTTTCTGCCGGCAGCGTCAGGGCCATGCCCACGCTGAGCGCCCGCAGCGCCTCGCGACTCTCCAGATTGGCGCGGGCGACCCGGTTAAGGATGACGCCGGCCTGCGCTAGACCGTCCAGCGCCGCCAGCGCCTGGATCAGCTGCGGCGCCGGGAGGCGACCCGCCTGGACCACCGCCACGCAGGCGTCGGCCAACGCGGCGCCCAGGCGGCTGTCCTGAGCCTGACTCAGGGCAGGCAGGTCGATGACGATCTGCGCATAGCGGCGGCGCAGATCGGTCAACCGCTGCGCCAGCGGCGGTGAGGAGAGCAGCAGCAGCGCCGAACCGTCCAGCGTACCGCGCGGCAGGAAATCCAGCTGCCCGCTCAGCGGGACGCACGGCGGCGCCTCGGCGTCGCTCATCACCCACTGGGCCAGGCCGGCGGCGTCCGCCGGCGCCAGCGTGGCCGACAGGCCGTCGTCACTGAGATAGTCCATGTCGATCAGCAGGGTACGGCGATCCGCGCTGAAGGCGCGGGCCAGCAGCGAGGCGCACAGCGAGCGGCCCTCGCGGGCTTCCGCGGAGACCAGCGCCAGAACCTGTGCGGGCGGCGACGCCAGCAGCAGACGGGTGCGCATGGCATACGCGGCCTCGGCCTCGCCCGGATTGCTCATGATGGCCTGCGCCAGCCGCGCGCCATCGCCCGCGCCGTCAAAGACGCGCAGCTCGCCCAGGGGCGTCAGGCGCAGGCGTCGGGCCAGCTGGCTCAGGGTATAGATCCGGCTGTCCAGCGCGGCACGCACCACGCTAAACAGCAGGGCGATCGCCAGTGCCAGCGTGATGACCATGGCCAGCAGCAGCGTCCGGTTGGGCTTGGCGGAGTGCACCGGCGCGATCGCGGGATCGACGACCTCGGCATCGGCCTGCTCCAGCGAGTCGGAAAGGGTCAGCTCCTGGGCCCGCTGATAGAGGGATTTATACAGCTCTTCGGTTTTGTTCAGCGTCGTCTGCATGGAGTTGTAGCGGTCGCGCTTGGCCGTCAGCCCCTGAAAATCGACCTTTTGCTGCGTCAGCATCTGGCGATAGCGGCGCTCGTCATCCTGGGCCGCCAGGTATTGGCGATGGATCCCCTCGACCAGCTCCGTCAGCACCTGGTGCAGTTGGCTCTGCACCGCGGCGACCTGGGCCTGGGCCTGGCGGATCTGCAGGTGGTCCGGCCCATAGCGTTTGCGCAGCTCGTACAGGCTGCGCTCGGTCTGGATCAGCGCAATCCGCAGATCCTGGATCTGGGCGTGGCCGGCAATGGCCGGAACGGAGAGGGCGTTTTCCAGCGCGCCGGCGACGGCTTGGCGCACCTCATCATACTGCGCCTGGGCGGCGATCCGTCGCTGGGTGGCGTCGGCCAGGCGGTTGGTGACGATGCCCAGCTCTTCGGTCTGAAAGCCGTCCACGCCGCGAAAGGTCAGGATCCCCTGCTGCTTGAGGTAGGCCTCTATCTGCGCTTTCTGGGCGTCCACCTGCGCGCGGACTTCGCGCATTTGCCGCTGGTTCCAGTCGCGCGCCGCCAGGGTTTTTCGCTGCTTTTGGGCGACGTTTTCCGCCAGATAGGCCTGCGTTACCGCATTGGCTATCTGCGCCGCCCGGCTGGGCGAGGTGGACTCATAGGCGATGCTCACCAGCTGGGTGCCGCGCACGCCGCTGACGGTCAGGTTCTGCCGCAGGTGCTCCAGCGCATTGGCCTGGCGCAGGCGGAGGGTCTCTGGGCCGTCGTCGCGCAGGCCGCCGTTAAAGGCGGGATCCTGCAGCAGCCCCTGCGTGTTGATCACCCGCATCAGTACGCTGCGGGACTGTATCAGCGCATACTGAGTCTGGTAGTAGTCGCTGCGCGAGGCATCGTAGCCGGAGACCTGCGGCAGCGGCGTGATGTTATCCGGCTGGGCCTTGAGCAGCAGCGTGGCGTGCGCCGTATAGTGCTGCGGCAGCATCCGGATCAGCGGGTAGGCGATCAGCCCCGCGACCAGCGCGACCAGGGCACACTTCCAGCCCTGGTGGCGCAGGGCGCGCACCAGTGGGGCAAAATCGATGCTGCTTTCGCGCAGGCTTCCGCGCGCTACCATGGATTGTTTCATAGGCTAAAAGAAACTCATGCCGACGATGACGGTGTCGCCGGGCTGCACCCTGTGGGTCATGGCCACATTTTTCAATAGACGGTCGCTGCCGGCCTGCCGGATGCTCAGGTCGCCGTGATCGGCGCGATCGGTGAATCCGCCGGCCAGCGCCAGCGCTTTCTCTACCGTGAGCCCCGGCTGGTAGGCGTAGCCGTCGGGGCGCTTCACCTGGCCCAGAATGAAGAAGTCGCGGAACTGGGCGACGCTGACGGTCACCATCGGCTGGCGCAGGTAGTCGCCGCGCAGGCGCTCGGTGAGCTCAAGGGCCACCTGCTGCGGGCTTTTTCCGCTGAGCGTCAGGGTGCCGATATAGGGAAAGTTTAGGGTGCCGCTGCTGTCTATGGTCAGGCGCATGCTCATCTCCGGCTCACCGGCGACCAGAATATTGACCGTGTCCCCGGCGCCCAGCAGGTAGCGGGGCTGCGGATCGGGCGGATCCTGCAGGGGGGGCGTTGAGCTGCAGGCTGCCAGCAGGCAGCCGACCAGCAGCAGGGCGTTCCGTTTTATCCATTTCACGTTAAATCTGCACCTTTGCCGTAAACATAATCAGATCGTTGTCATAGCCGAGGGTCCTCTCCACCGGCTGCTCCTCATCGGGGCCGATATAGAAGAGGTCGCTGCGCTTAGAGGAGCGCAGCGTGTCGCGCATGTATTTGAGTTGAAAGCAGATGGATGGGCGAAAGTCATAGTTCAACGCCAGCGATAGGATCGCGTTGCGATCGCGGCGGCTATCCGCCTGCTTTTTGTAATCCTCCGTGCGATAGCTGTAGTCCAGCGTGGATGACAGCCGGTTACGCCACAGATCCTGAGTATAGGAGAGTCCGTATTCGGACACCAAAATATAGCCGCCGACCTGGGACGGATCCTTGATGCGCTGGGCGCTGTGCAGCACGATGCTGCGCTGCGGATGGGGCTGCCAGCGCGTCGAAACGTCCCAGTTCAGGCCGCTGAAGGGGCGGGCATGGTCGGCGCTGAAGGTCTTATACAGCCAGGAGACGTTGGCATCGATGGCGCTGTTGCCGCTCAGCTGGCTTTTGACGCCGTACAGCAGAGAGTATTCGTTGCTGTTTTTCTGGCCATTGCTCCGGTAGTAGCGCTGGTGGGTCACCAGGCTGTAGCGGAAGCGCGTCTGAGGGCTGTACTGATCGAACAGCTCAACGACTTGCCCGTTCTCGTGCCACTCCTGCTCGCGGATATAGTGATAAAACGCGTCGTCGGCCTGCTGTGCCTGGGTGGTATTGCCGTAGCGCAGGCGTCGGTAGGAGAGCATCACCTCGGCCTTGCCGCGCCCTTCATCGGCGCCGTAGCTGTAGCGTAGCTGACCATCCTGCAGGGTGGTGCGCAGCGGGGTGGTGATCCCGTAGCGGGTAAACTGCTGCGGCAGAAAGCCCTCGCTGATGCCGCGTCCGCGCAGCTCGTGGCCCAGGGTATCCTGCAGGGTCAGCGTGAGCCCCTGCATGGCGCCATAGCGCCAGCGGGCGAGCAGGCCGAGATCGTGATCGCGGTAGTCGTCCGCGCCCGCCTGGCGGTAGCGGCGATAGTCGCCGCGGTACTGGAGCTGATAGCGGTCCTGCCCGCGTTCGGCGAGCGCCTGGAGCCGTGGCCGCAGCCCCCAAAAGGCCGCGTTGCTGGCCGGTGCGACCGCGGGCAGATAGGTCACGTTGCCCATGTAGCCCTGGTCGATGGCCAGCTGGCTCTGAAAATCGACGCCGGCGATCCCGATGTGGGACTTCGGCGTCAGATCGGCCCAGCTGACCGGGGTTAGCCCCATGCCGGTCAGCAGTAACAGGCTAATAGGCGTTTTCATGCCTAAAACCGTTAAAGAGGGTAACTAAAATGATTTTCAGATCCAGCCACAGCGACCACCGCTGGATGTAGTCGATGTCGTACTGAACCCGCCCCTCCATTTTGTCCAGCGTGTCGGTCTCCCCGCGGTAGCCGTTAATCTGCGCCAGTCCGGTAATACCCGGTTTAACCTTGTGGCGGATCATGTAGTTATCGACCAGCCGCCGGTACTGCTCATTGTGTGCGACGGCGTGCGGGCGCGGGCCGACGATCGACATACTGCCCTGTAATACGTTGATAAACTGGGGCAGCTCATCCAGCGAGGTGCGCCGCAGAAAGGCGCCGAAGGGGGTTACCCGCGGATCGTCCTTAGTTGCCTGCGTGACGTTGTCACTATTCTCCTGTACCCGCATAGTGCGAAACTTCCAGACGCTGATATGCTGGCCATTCAGCCCATAGCGCGCCTGCTTGAACAGCACCGGGCCGGGGGAGGTCAGCCGGATCACCAGCGCGATCGGCAGCATCAGCGGCGCGATGAGCAGCATGATCAGGGTGCCGAGGATTAGATCTTCAATGCGCTTGGTCAGCGCGCCCGGGCCGTCAAAGGGGGAGGCAAAGATGCTGATGGCCTGAATGTTACCGATCATCCGCAGCTGGGAGACATGGGTACTGTAGGAGTAGAGATCGGGCACGATATAGGTATTGGCCGTGGTGTCCGACAGCAGAGAGAGAAAGTGGCGGATACGCTCCAGCGCGACCATGGGCAGGGCGATGTAGACCTCGTCGATGCGGCCCGCCTTGGCCTCGGCGATCAGGCGGCTGACGGCGCCCCGGTAGGGGCTCTTGGTCAGATAGCTAAAGCGTCCCGCGCTGCGATCGTCATAGAAGGCCAGATCGAGACGCATGTTGGCATACTCTCTAAATAGCGCTTTTTCTACCGCGAGTCCGCCGGGCGTCAGGCCGAGAATGGCCACCCGTACCCGGGTGCGGCGCATGTGTACAAAGGTCAGCAGGCGCAGCAGCAGCAGGCCGGAGAGCGGGGCCAGATACCAGAACAGCGAAGTCATGACGTCCGGGCCCAGAAAGGGGTGCAGATAGTGCCTGAGCAGCAGGTAGTGGAATACCAGGTAGATGGCCTCGATAAAGGCGATGGTCAGCAGCAGGCTCGCGGCCAGGCGGGATATTTCGGCGCAGTTGATCTTTTTGATCCGGTGAAGATAGATGCCGGTATATTCACCGATAAGTAAAAAAGAAAGTGAAAACAGCAGGCTAATAGTAATGGCGACGTTGAGCTGGTCGCTGAGCCAGATCCAGGCGCTACCGATGAGGCAGAGATTAATCACCAGAAAGTCGGTCACCCTGACCAAGGGCGTGGCGATACCATAGCTGACTTTCAATCGTTTGTTTTGCATTGAATTATCGCCTAACGGGGATGATTAATTCTGTCGCTGTATTAAATATAATCAAGAGTCGAAGGATGGCAACCGTTCTGCGATCCAGAGAGGGAAGCGCGGGGAAAGCGTAGCTTACACCGTACAGGAGGGCGCGCTAATCTTGCGGACTGTGACGGGCCTATCCTTGATAAAATGCCATACAGAGATAGTAACATGATAAATTATATCGTTGATAAAGTTAATATCAGACTTTTCTCTTGATGTCGTGGGCGGGGCCTTGATTGGCGCGGGGCCAGCGGGGGACGCCCGCCGGCCCGGGGGATTACAGGGTCAGCTGATAGTGGTAGAAGGCGCGGTCGCGGACGTAGCCCTGCTCTTCATACAGCGCCTGGGCGCGGGTATTGTCCGTGCCGGTATCCAGGCCGATAAACGCCGCGCCGCCGTCGCGGGCAAAGGCCTCCGCCCGCTGCATCAGCGCGCGCGCGACGCCGTGACGACGCGCCTGCGGCGCGACAAACAGGTCGTACAGCAGCCAGGTCGGCTTCATCTCCAGCGAGCAAAACAGCGGGTAGAGCTGGGTAAAGCCGACGCATTCTCCTTGCGCATCGACGGCGTAGAAGATCACCGATTCGGCGTTAGCCAGGCGCTGCTGCAGGTAGCGCAGGGTCTGCGCCGGCTCGGAGGGAACGTCATAGAACTGGCGATAGGCGATAAACAGCGGGTTGATGCGCTCGGCATCGGCGGGGGTCGCCGGGTAAATGGTCATGGGATATCTCCTTCGGATCAGCGGCAGCGGCGCCGCCGTGACGTGCTGTGTGAGTAAAGCGTCGCCTGCGCGGCGCGCGGGCGACGAATAGGCGATCGCCCTTGCCTGCGCAACCGGGCTACCGCGTTGTCGAGTGTGCCGGGGCTGCGTGCGCTAAACTGTGTCTTTGTGTAACCGGGCGCGAATTTAATTCCAGGCACTGCCCGGCTTCTATTTCAGGCGCCGTAACGTAATGGCGCGGAGTTAATCAAAGGCCGCCCATAGCAGAATTTTATACTTATTGTAGAGCCTCTCCAGGCTATTTTTATTTCGTGATCTCTTTTTTCTAAAATTAACTTTGTCTCTTGAATGATGACTGCGTTGTACTAGGTTTTTAATGCAGGACTTATTTCACAAGGAGATTATCATGTTTAAAAAGGCATTCGCAGTTGCTGCATTGGCCGCCGGTGTGGTTTCCTTTTCAGCGCTGGCCGCAGACACTGCGGTAGTCAAGCATGAGGATGCAGCACAGCACCATGAGGCGGTGGTTAAGCATCATCAGAAAGCCGCCAAGCTGCATGCGGAAGGTAAGCACGAAGAGGCGAAGAAAGAGTCTCATATGGCAACGGAAAAATCGAAAGCCGCGCATGAAAAAACGATGATGAGCAACGAAGCGACCCAGAAAAAATAAGGGGTTAAGCATGTTCGGTGGGCGGCCAAAGGGTCGCCCATTTTTTATTTATAGTAAAATGGCCGCCGGGATGGCGGCGCGCGTAATCTCAGTGCTCCCGGCGGAAATCATGCGCTGTGCGCCGGGAGCATTGTCTCAGTGCGCCGGACCGCAGACGGTGAAGTACTTGTTCTTCAGCCAGACGATGGTATCGCCATTCAGGGCGTAGATGGCGTAAAACTTATTGTCGCGCAGCGGCGCCGTTTGCGCTGCGCAGAGGATATTCAGCCGATCGCGGTAGTCCGGCCCCCAGCCGGCGTCGATATTGCTGATGCCGTAGGAGGCGATGATGCGCCGGGCAGTCCAGTTATAGGCCGGGCTGAACATCATGTCGATCAGCGCCTGGTGCTCGACGATCTTCTGGGTTACCGGCGCGGTATCGGGGTAGTTATTGAGCAGGATCTTACCGTGGCCGGTGGCGTTGAGAGAGAGCAGATCATAGCTCAGCCAGCCAAAGATGCGGGCCTCGTAGTCGCGCTGATTGCGCACCGCATTGCCGTACTGAAAGCTGAAGGCCAAGAAATAGAACAGCGGCAGGGTGCACAGCGGCAGCCAGGCGGGTCGCCAGCGCGCCAGTACCTGGTAGACGGCGTGGGCAAACACGAACAGGGTGGCGGAGAACCCACACAGGACGCGGACGTCGGTCACCCCCTCTTTCAACAGGAACAGCGGGCCCAGCAGGGCGATAAACAGCACCAGCGGCGAGCAGAGGATCAGCAGCAGCGACAGCAGCATACTGAGCCTCAGGGGCTGGGCGCGCCAGAACTGCGCCAGGCGCAGGGCAAAGATCCAGATGACGCAGAGCAGGGCCGGGTAGAACAGGAACTTCAGCTCCTTGCTGAGGACAAAGGTGAGCAGTTTTTTCAGCATCAGCCAGTCCTGGGTCAGCCAGAACAGCGCGTCCTGGGCGCCGATCATGTTGCCGCGGTTACCGCCGCCCAGCGCCAAGAGGTGATCGATGATCAGGATGTACAGCGAGTTGGTGAGCAGCATGACCACCGCCGCCCAAACGGTCTCCTGCAGGGGGCTCCGCTCGACCTTGAAAAAGTTGATCATCAGGTTGGCGCCGTACAGGCCGATGAAGATATTGGCGCACGGCTGGTAGAGCGTCAGGGCGCAAAACAGCAGCAGGGTCGGCAGCAGATAGCTGAGCAGACCGCGATTGCGCGGGCAGAAAAAGGCCAGGATCGAGAGCGCCAGCGCGACCACCATGGGAAAACTGTCGTATTTATAGGAGAGGTTTTGTAGGAAAAACGGGTTAAAAAATAACAGGATATAGGGTGATAGCGCGGCGATGCTGAGGGTGCCTTCGGCGCGCCGCGCCACATACACCAGCGTCCAGGCGAAGAACAACACCCCGAGGAGCAGGGTCAGCGGCGCGGTGTCGGTCAGCTCGTACAGGTTGAAGGTAAACAGGCGCATCAGCAGATCGGCGCCCGGGCGTCCCAAGGTATACCACGGCGCGGCCGGGTTCAGGATGCGCTCGGTGTCGTCCCGGTAATAGACGTTGGCCAGAATGAGCGGCACCACGTAGAGCAGCAGCAGCGTGAGGATAAACAGAAAGGCATCTCGGTTCGAGAGCGGCCGCTTCAGCAGATGGTTCATTTTCTTCCCTTAAGCTCTTTGACAATGAAACGGGGCCGTTGCTTGGTCTCCACGTAAATTCGCCCGATATACTCGCCCAGCACCCCGATGCCGATCAGCTGGATACCGCCGAGGAACAGAATAACGGCCATAATCGAGGGATAGCCGGGGACCGGGTTGTCAAAGATCAGCGTTTTGATTATCACGTACAGCGCGTAGCACAGGGAGAACGCCGCGATCGAGGTGCCGATATAGGTCCACAGCCGCAGAGGGATGGTGCTGAATGAGGTGATCCCCTCCAGCGCCAGGTTCCAGAGCTTCCAAAAGTTAAACTTGCTGCTGCCGGCCACCCGCTCATGGCGGGCGTAGGTGACGACGGCGGTTTTAAAGCCGACCCAGCTGAGCAGCCCCTTCATAAACAGGTTGCGCTCGTGCAGCATCAGCACCGCATCGACTACCTGGCGGCTCATGAGGCGGTAGTCCCCCACGTTCATCTCGATCTTGGGGTTGGCTATCTGGTTGTGTACCCGGTAGAACAGGCTGGCGGTCAGGCGCTTCATCAGCGTGTCCGAGGTGCGATCGATGCGCTTGGCCAGCACCACGTCCGCGCCGTTGCGCCAGCGGGCGATCAGCTGTGGAATGAGCTCGATCGGATCCTGCAGATCGACGTCGATAGGGATCATCGCCTCGCCGGTGGCGTACTTCAGCCCGGCGAACAGCGCGGCCTCTTTGCCGAAGTTGCGTGAAAAGTTGACCATAATGACCAGCGGATCGTCATCGATTATTCCGGAGATGACCTCTTCCGTCCGGTCGCTGCTGCCATCGTTGACGAAGACGATTTCGATGCGGTAGGGCGCCAGATCGTCACACTGTCTTACCGCGTCGTGAAACAGGGGAATGGCGCTCTCTTCGTTGAATACCGGGACTACCAGGGATATTTTCATTACGCCGCGCTCCGGAAGACGATGTATTTGGAATAGAAGAAACCCATGATCAGGCTGATCAGCGAAAAGGCCATGACGGTGAGCAGCGGCACAATGTGCAGCCGATCGCCGATATGACCGGTCAGCCAGCTGAGAAATCCCATAAAACTGGTGAACAGCAGATAGCGCTTCAGGGTGGGGCGATCCTGAAAGGTGAAGCGGGCATTACAGAAAAACGAAAAGGTGACGGCGACGATAAAGGCGTACAGGTTGCTGAATGACTGCGACAGGGCCGCCTGGCTGTGCAGGGTAAAAAACACCGCCCAGTGCAAGGCGGTATTTAAAATACCGATCATGACATATTTGATAAACATCGTCGGGACGTCCTGCCTTAGGCTGAGGAGTGCTTATTTGAGTATAGAGAAGATTGACGACTCTGCCTCTTCGCGGCGCTCGGCGGCACGGTCGTTCCCCCTAATGGCGCGGCGCCGCGGGCTCGACAGTTAACTAAATGATGGCGCTCTATTTTTTATTGGGTGAACTGGTAGGGGGGGCAAATGTTATCTATCCTTTATGACAGGGAGCGCCGCGGCGAATAATGGGCGGATAACATAATGGATAAGCAGGTTGGTATTAGCGTAGGTTTGGCATTGTTATTCGGTATCGCGTCGCTGACGGCGCAGGCCGATCAGGGCGGCGGAACGCCGCCGCCGGTAAAGGTGTTTACCACCCCATGGGCGCGTCTGTTCTCCGGCAGCGAGGCGACGTTTTCCACGGCGTTGACCTACAGCACGCCGCTGTCTCATCAGTGGATAAATGTGCCGCTCAACGATACCCAGAGCGAGATGCGTAATATCGTCAATCAGCGCATGCTGGCCAGCTTTCAGTATTCACCGCTGAGCTATTTTTTTGCCAATATGACGGTGCGGGTCCCGCTGCAGGATCTCAACCGCTATCAGACTGACTTTGTCTACAGCTTTGGCTATGACGACTGGCATCCCGGCACCTTTAGCCTGGTATACAGTAACTATGGCGATAACAACCATTTTTACCCCCAGCAGGGGCAGCGGCGTACCTATATCGAGCAGGGAACTATCACCGCCGCCTACAAGTTCGCCCTGCCGGCGAGCTGGAATAAGCATCTGCTGCTGTTCCCCCAGGACAGCCTGACCTGCCAGGTGGGCTATAGCTATGGCCCGCGCTACTACTCCCTGCAGGATAATCAGATGAAGCGGGGCAAAAATACGCTGCTGGGCAGCTGTGGCTATACCCTGAAGCAGCACTACTTTCTGCGGGTCTCCGCGTTTTACTATCCAGACCGCGGGCAGCAGCAGCCCTGGGACTCCGACTACAGCTACAGCGTGGGCTATGTCTCTGGCTATGAGCCCGGATCGCTGTCGATTCACTATGATAACTACAGCGGCACGCGCTATGCCTGGCGCGGCGATCGCAACGCCAACTTCCGTCAGGGCACCCTCAACCTGAGCTGGACGCTGCCGTTTTGAGCCCCGCGCGTCGCTAGCGCGGGGTCGGTGCCTGCACCTCGATACGGTAGCTGTTTTTCCCCAGCGGTTCCCCCTGCGCATCATACAGCGTGGCGTAGAGCCACATGTCCTGCCGGTCGCGGGGGGTTACCGTCAGCTGGCGCAGCCGTTGCCCGCTGTCGGCGGGCAGGGTGAAGGTCAGCGCCCCCTGATGTAACACGATACCGCCCTGACGCAGCTGCCAGACCAGGCGGCTGTCGGGGTGGGCGCGCCAGGTATCGTTAATGGCCCACAGCGCGATCTGCCCGGGCTGGCCGGGGTACCACTGCAGGGTGATCGGCTCAATGGAGGGCAGAATCGGCTGAAAGGCGCGCTGCAGGGCGAAGTAGCCCGGCTTCGGCTGGCGGGTGTAGTCCACCACCGCCCAGTTGATCGAGGGCCAGCTCTCGCTGAACATAAACTGCATCAGGGTGGTGACCGGCTGAAAGCGTTGGCGGCGATAGCTTTCGGCGGCCAGCTGGATGATGCGCGCCTGATTCTGCTGGGTGCGGGTGATAAAGTCGGCCAGATCGCGGCCCCGGTGCAGCCCGGCTAGCCCAAAGGTATTGCCGGGCTGGAAGTCATGGTACATCCAGACGCGCCAGGCGGGATCGCGGCCATCCTCGCTGGCCGGCCAGCGATCCGCCGGGGGAATGATGGTCTGCAGCGTCGGCAGGGAGGGCAGGGCCTGGGCGCCAAATTCGGTGATGATGGCGCTGTAGGCGGGCTTCAGCACATCGGTGACCTTACCGAAGTACCACCCCTGCCAAAAGTGCTCATCGACCTTCGACCAAGGGTGCAGGCCGCGGGAGCTATCCTGTCCCAGCGCCTCGGCGACCCGCTGAGCCAGATTCCGGTTCAGATCAGGGCGCCAGTCGGCGAACATCTCCTTCATCCACGGGGCGTTGAACGGCGGCTCGTTCTGTCCGGCCCAGATAATGATGGCGGGATGAGAGCCAAACTGACGCACCAGCGCGGTGGCCTGCCGGGCGGCTTCGGCGGCGAAGGCGGCGGAGTCGTCATAGCCCCACTGCAGCGGCATATCCTGCCACAGCATCATGCCCAGCTCGTCGGCCTGCCGGTACAGCGCCTGCCCGGCGACGTGGGCGTGGACGCGCACGGTGTTGACGTTGGCTCGCTTCATCATCAGCAGATCGCGGCGATAGTCCGCGGCGCTGACCTGGCCGAGCCAGGGCGAGGCGATGTAGTTGGTGCCGCGCAGGAAAATTCGCTTGCCATTGATATACCAGGCTTTGGTCTGCGGATTCTGGCTGAATTGGCGGATGCCGGTGATCTGCGATGCGCTGTCCATCACGCCCTGCGCATCGCGCAGCGTGACACGGACGTGATACAGCGCGGGATAGCCGTAGCCGTCGGGCCACCAGCGGACGACCCGCGGCAGCGCCAGCTGGGCCTCGGCCTCGCCGTCGTGCCGCAGGGTCAGCGGTAGCGTTAGGCGGTAGGTGCGCCCGACGAAATTGTAGGGCGTCATCTGCAGCGTCAGCGTGGCCGGCAGCGTCTCCTGGGCGCGATAGTCTAGACGCAGCGCCAGCGAGGCCTGCTGGCCATCGGCGGAGAAACGCGGGGTCAGCAGCAGGTTATCGATGGCGGCCCGGCGGCTGATTTTCAAGCTGACGGACTGCCAGATGCCGCCGGAGTTGGCATCCTGCCCCTGCGCCGACCAGGCGCCGCCGGGGCGCGTGTCGTGCTGGGTCAGGATGCCCTTGATGCTCTGCTTGTGCAGCGGCCAGATGCGCCCCGGCGTTTCGAAGGGGCTGTCGACGCGCACCAGCAGGCGGTTGTGGCGCCGCAGCGCCGGCGCTGCGTCCAGTGCGAAGCGCTGGAAATAGCCCTGATGGGCGCCCAGGTAGCGCCGGTTGAGCCAGACGTCGGCCCGATAGTCGACGCCGTTAAAGATCAGCGTGGCCATGCGGTCTGGCGCCAGGGGCGGCAGGGTAAACTCACGCTGATACCAGAGGGCGCCCTGGTGGTCGACTCCCTGGCTGTACCAGTTGGCGGGAACCCGCAGCGTCCGCCAGGCTTCGCCCTGCCGGCGCAGGGTCTCGGGCGTGCTAAAGGGGGATTGGCGTCGTGGGTCTGCCAGACGCCGTCTAGGCTCAGCGTCTGGCCGGCGCCGGGGCGCGGCAGCAGGCTCAGCAGTATCAGCACGGTGATCGGCGTTCTGGACATGTGCGCTCCTTGGCGTGGTAACGTTAACGTCCTTCCTGGGGCAGACAGCGCCGCGGCCAGTTCAGGGGCTCGCGCAGCTGGCTTTCCAGATAGCCGGGCGGCGGCAGGCGGTCGATCAGCGGGCCGTTGTTCTGCTTATACAGCAGAGACTCCAGCACCATGGCGTTGGTGCTGAGCGTCATCACCGGATTGTATTCGCCGCTGCGCTCAAAGCGCCCTTCG
Source organism: Edwardsiella sp. EA181011 (assembly GCF_000800725.1). NCBI lineage: Bacteria > Pseudomonadati > Pseudomonadota > Gammaproteobacteria > Enterobacterales > Hafniaceae > Edwardsiella > Edwardsiella sp. EA181011. The sequence goes on from NZ_CP011364.1 coordinate 2,390,567, forward strand.
TACCAGCCGCGCCGATCGTCCCGCGGCCAGCGCCCCAGCTGCATCAGGGCATCGGTATAGGGGCTGTCCCATAGCACCCACAGGCCGAACAGCGCCCGGGTCGCGGTCAATGCCAGCTCGGGGCGGTACTCTCCCCCCTCCGTCAGGACGTTCCAGGGATAGCCGTTGGCGAAGACGGCGTTATCGACCCGCCAGGGCGCGCGGTTGAGCGCATAGTCTGCGCGCGCCGTCAGGATACCGTCGTGCTGCCAGCGCCAGGCCTGCGCCTGGTATACCGACTGGGCCCGCGATCTGAGATCCTGCAGGGTGAGCGAAGCCTTGCCCGGTGGCGACCAGTTGAACTCCAGACCGGCCAGCAGATAGGGGGGCGAGTCGACGCTGAGGTTGCCGCCGCCCAGGCGGGGATCCCGGTCTGCCGTCGCGATGGGATTGGGGCCGATGATGGCGCGCTTATAGGGCGGCGCTGCGCTGAGCGGGGCATCAAAGCCCCACAGCCCCATCGCGGCGGCGGCGTATTGGCTTTGGGCCAGATTGGCGATAGGGCGGGTTTGCCAGCGATTCTGCCGCCACTCGCCGTCCTGCAGCGCCCCCTGCGGGGTCAGCATAGGGCAGAAGTTCCACCCCATGACGATGCGATCGATAAAGCCGCCGTACTGCGGCGCCGCCAGCGTGACCAGCCGCAGCCCCAGCAGCAGGCGGGCGATGTCGCCGGCCGACCAGCCGTCGTCGGCGGGCTGGCGCGCCCCGTTCACCATGGTCAGCCGCTGGCTGTCGTAGTAGCGGTTGGGCAATCCGGCGCCGTTTAAAGGCAGGCGGGAGAGGGTGGCCAGCAGCGCGGAGAGGCGCCGGTCAAACTCCGCGGCCTCCAGCAGCCCTAGCCGCTGCGCCGCGACCAGCGCCACCAGGGTATCGCCCATCTGCGCTGGGGTGGTCAGCGGATAGTTGTCCTGGCCGTTGACCAGCCCGGTGTCGGGCTGGGTGTTGTTCTGGAAATAGCGCCAGGCGATAGTCGCCCACTGGCGCTCTTCGGGGGTAAGCTGCCCCAGCCGGCCCGCGTGGTGCCAGCCTCCCTGGCTGAGGTAGCGCCAGCCCGTCTCCAGCGCCGTCGGCGGCGCCGACAGCGACCAGGCCGTCAGCGCCAGGATAGCGATCGCGGCCGCGCCGATCAGGGTTTTAAGCATGATGCGCTGACCGGCGGCAGTTGGATGGGGGCGTCCAGGGTGCAGGCAGCACACTGGCAGCTCGGGCAGGCCGGCGCGGCGCGCAGGGCGATCCCCTGCTGTTTACACCAGCTGTTCTGGTGGGGTGTCGCCGACAGGTAGGGTCGATTATGGGTCCGGTTGCTTTCATCAAAGGCGTTCAGCAGGGTTTTATCCCACAGCGACGGGGCGACGCCATCGCCGCCGGCGGGCGCGGGGGCGCTGAACAGGCTGCCCTGTTTTTTAAACAGTAGGGCCTCCAGCATGATGCCGTTGTTGTTGGCGGTGAATTCACGGATCGGACCGCTGCCGTTTTCGTACAGCCCCTCGTAAAAGCCTTTGGCGGCGTCGTTGGCATTCTCAATGGTGCTGAACAGCAGATCGGTATAGGGCGACTGCCACAGCGCCCACATGCCCAGCGCCGCCTTCAGGGAGACGGCTGCATCCTCCGGCGTGTATACCCCTTTGTCGGTGATGGTGTTCCAGTCGTAGCCGTCGGAGAAGACCGTGTCATAGACGAAGTAGGGCGCGCGATCCAGCTGGTGCTCGGAGCGGGCGGTCACGATGCCGGCTATCTGGTAGCGGTTCTCCTGCGCCTGATAGACGCGGTTGGCGAAGTCATGCATCCACGGGTGGTTCTCCTTGCCATCGGCCGGGCGCGCGGCGCCGGCCTTATTCCAGCCCAACTCCATGCCATACAGCACATAGGGCTCGGTGGTGACATAGTTGTGCTGCTGGCTCGGTCGGGGATCGCGCGCATCGTAGGGGACCAGGACGCAGTAAATATCGGCCAGTTGGTAGGGCTCTGCGCGGGAGGCCTGACAGGTGTTAAACCCCCACAGCTGGAAGCCGGCGGCGGCGTACTCCTCGTAGCCCAGGCGCCCCTCCTGCACGTAGAGCGGCTGATTTTTGCCGTCCAGCACGGCGCCATACAGGGTACCGCAGGGATCGATGATATGGCTAAAGTCCCAGCGCAGCACCAGATTGTCGATATCGTTGGCATATTCGGGATAGCGATCTTTGATGATTTTCAGCCAGATTAGCATGCGCCCGAGATCCAGCGCGGAGTAGCCGATTTCGCCCGGCTGGTTGATATAGTTCACCTTCTGGGCGGTCAGGGTGTTATAGGCCTTATTCGGCGCCTGTCCCTGAAACAGGTCCAGGTTATTCAGGGTGGCCAGCAGCTTAATCATGCGCTGATCGAAGGTGGCTTTATCCACCAGCCCCAGCTCGCGCGCCGCCGTCAGCGCCGCCATGTACGACGCCGTATCCCACATGGTGGTCGAGGGGTAGGCGTTGGCCGCGTTGACCAGCCCGGTAGCCGGCTGATAGTTGGTGACAAAGTAGGACCAGGCCTTCTGGGCGACCGCCATCTCCTGCGGCGTCAGATCGCCGTGGCGCGGCGGGTAGCCGGCCGCCGGCAGAATGGTTTCAGCTCGCGCGGCGGCGCCGCCCAGGATCAGCAGCAGCGCCAGCCACAGCAAGCCGATCAGGCGCAGGAGGGAACGTGGGTGCGGCATGGGCAGTGACATAGGCATTCCTTATTGCATCTGTATTCCCGCAGGGGGGGCGGAGAGCGGCGGATCGTCGGGCTGGCAGTAGGCGCAGCGCAGCGGTCCCTGTATTTGGTATAGCAGACTTTCCAGGATTAGGGCGTTGGTGGCGGCGCTCAGGGTTGGACTGACGCTGCCGTCCAGGCGAAGGCCGTCATGCCACCCGCGGCCAGGCTGCAGCAGCGGCAGAACCTGCTGTCGCTGCCGTTCGCTCCACGGGGTGCCCAGCAGGGCGTACCAGCCGAAGGCGGCCTTGGCCGAAAACAGCAGCGGGGGCGGCGTGGTCGTGGGGCGGACGCTCAGCGCGGCGAGCGTGGGCGACTCGCGATCGTCAAAGATAAAGTTTTTGCCCGTCTGCGGGTTATAGCGGCTCTCCTGCGCCAGCACCGTGCGCCAGGTGACCGCCGCATTGTCGAGGCTGAATCCATACTCCAGTGCCGCTAGGATGTAGGGCTGAACGAGGATCAGCGGGTGGTCGGTCTGGCGCAGGGTGATCAGCGCATCGTAGGGCAGCACCATGCCGTCGATATTGACGGTGGGCTGATCGCTCAGCGGCTGCTGCAGCGTAATGGCGGCGTCGGGGGTGATACCGCCCAGCGTCGCCTGGGCGTACAGACGGTAGCCGAGCCCAGGGCGGTCATTCAGCGAGAGCAGGCGCCAGCGCGGGGTATCACGCAGGGCGAAGGGGGCATAGGGGCGCTGGCGAAACATCTGCGCCAGCGGCCAGTCGGCGAGCAGACGGTTGATCGCCGCGCCGTGTTCGGGATAGCGGGCGGCGCAGATCTGCAGCGCGCCGAGCAGTCGCCCGATGTCGCTGGCGGACCAGGTGACCCCGTCATCTGCCTGCGGCGCCAGGGGCTGCAGGGTGGCGCTGTGGTAGAACTGCCAGGGCATGCGTTGCGCCGAGCGCGGCAGGGCGGCAAGCGCCTGCAGCGTCGCGTTCAGGCGCCGATCCAGCTCGGCCCGTCCGATGATCCCCAGCCGCTGGGCGGCCATCAGCGCCATCAGCTGATCGCCGCTGCTCCACAGGCTGGCGTAGGGCTGGCGATCGACGGCGTTGACCAGGCCGCTGGGCTGGGTGTTATTGATGAAGTATTGCCAGGCGATGCGCGCCCAGATGGCCTCCTGAAAGCTCAGGCCGCGCGGCGCGGGCAGCTGGGGAAAGTCGCTGCCAAGGGTCTGCAGGGTCAGCGGAATGGGCGGCGGCGGCTGGTGGCGCTCGATATGGATCACGATAGCGAGGGCCAGCAGAAAGCCGCACAGCGTGGCGATATAGCTTCTGGCGCGCTGCAGGTGGGTCGATAACGTCATATCAGCGCTCCCCGCCGGCGGCGTCTTCCGCCGGCGGTTGCCAGAGGGCGGCGCTGATCATCGGCAGCATGGCCAGGATATTCATGCCGCCCCAGAAAATATTGATGATATAGCCGGAGGGATCGCGGATGTTCCCCAGCGTCAGCTGGAGCGCGCCCCAGGCCAGACCCAGTAGGGTCAGGGCGACGATGGCCAACTGTGGCTTGATCAGGCTGAGAAAGTTGCCCTGCTGACGCTCCTTGGGCGTGACGCGAAAGCGGATCTTCTCCCCGCGCAGCACGGTATCCAGCGCCCGGAGATTCATGGAGAACAGGGCCAGGTAGCTGGCTTTGCCGTTCCAGGAGGAGATCCCCCAGGTGCCGAACATAAACGCCAGCTCACACAGCACCAGGTATGGCACGAAGTGCAGGTAGAACGGAGTGGAGTAGGTGGAGAGCGGCGGGATCCCGCTGAACAGATAAATCAGCGGCGCGATCAGGAAAATCAGGTTCCAGAGGCAGGCCAGATAGGACCAGAAGGTGGCGCCATACAGCAGCTTCTGCGCCAGCGACAGGCGGATTTGCCGGCTGTGCAGCACGCCGTCGTGCAGCAGAATATCCAGCGAACCGGCGGCATATTTAAAGCGCTGGATCATCCAGGTCTGCAGATCCTGCGGAGAGAGCATTTTGGACTCGACCTGCGGGTGCAGCACGGAGCGCCAGGGGTGCTCAAGGTCGCCGTGCAGCATGATCGAGGTATAGATATCCTCCGAGACGTGAAAACGGTAGGGCATCAGCTCCATATCATAGGCGACGTGGGGTAGCATGGCCTGCTGCAGATCCCGGCGTAGCTGCGGATCTGTCACCGTGTGGGTATGGCGATCGATCTCGTATTCGATATCCATCGCGTATTGGCGCAGGGCGGTCTGCATGATGGCCTCACGCCGGTGCAGCGAGGCCGCGCCGCAGCAGAACGAGGCATAGGCCCAGTTGCGGCGACGCTGGATCACGTCGTAAAACATCTGCGGATCGTTCATGAAGGGATCTTCGCCGACGCGCAGGGGACCGACCAGCCGCTCGATCAGTCGCCCGGTCAGCGCGCCGACGCGCCCGGCTCGGTGCTCCAGCCAGCGCGGCAGCGGCGTGCCCTGCGCCAGATCGTAAAACCACTGCGGGGTTTGCACCCAGGCGACGTTCGGATCGCAGAAATAGCCCAGGGTGTGTGTCAGCAGGGTGGGAAAGACCCGGGTGTCGGCGTCGCAAATGACGATAAAGTCGCCGTCGGTCTGCTCAATGCCGTTACGCAGGTTGCCGGCCTTGAAGCCCGCGTTATTGTCGCGGGTCAGGTAGTTGACGCCCTCCTGCTCGGCCACCTGGCGCATGGCGTCGCGGCGTCCATCGTCCAGCACGTGGATTTTATACTCCAGGGGGTGCGGGTAGTCGATCCGCTTGGCATCCTGAATGGAGATACGCACCAGCTCGGGGTCTTCAGAGTAGGTGGCGATAAACAGGTCGACCTTCAGCGGGCGCGGTGCGATCTCCCCAGGGTCGGCCAGACACTGGCGGATATCGCTGGGGGCCGGGTGCGGCAGGGGATCCCGCACCTGCCAGAGGTTGATGGTAAACAGACAGGTGCCGATATAGGCCAGGGTTTCGGCCAGCGCCAGCGGCACGGAGTACCAGAGCGCATCGTAATTGAGGGAGTCCATCCAGCGCCAGCGAATATAGTTGGCCCCCAGCAGCAGGGCCGCCACGATCAGCATTTGCCAGAGAAAGTTTATCCAGGGATGGTTGATCAGAGGGGGCGGGGGACGCCGCGCTTCAAACGGTGAAAAATAAAAGTGCATGGCAGTCTCCCCGGATCCATCGCATGATGACAGCGCTTTACCGTATCAGTGTAGCGTAGGCTTAAGCGGCGACAAGGCGACGGGCGGGATAAATCGTTCGCACCGATGACGATGCCCTATACCGATCGGGCGCGACTACGGCAGGCAGGCGCGCCCCGTCAGGCGGGGCGCGGCGGAAAGGGCGCTCCCCGCCCCGGCGCCGGGCGCCCACAGGATTACGCCACGGCGCTGATGAAAGGGAATATTTTATAAAATAGCGTGGCGCAGAGGAGGCTTTTAAGGCGCCGCCGCAGGAGCGTGCGCGCCGGCTTCGATAGGCGGCGCGGATTTCTGATCGCCTGGGAGGCGGGATGCCTGCCGCGCTCGGCAACCATGGGGTTGCTTGATGGCGGTCGGGATGTGTGACGGTGTATGAGGGGCGGCATGTCCAGAAGGGCGAACCGATAGGGATGCTCCTCGTCAGCGGCGCGACCCACGGCCTGTTCTTCGGGCTGCCGGCCGGTATCGAGCCCGATCTCGCGGGCCAGACGCCGGGCCTTGGCCGCCCCCATCTTCCAGTCGAGCGTCGCCTGGCGCCGATCGCCGGCGCGTCTCCGGTGCCACTTCGCGCAGCCCGCGTGAGTTGGCTTTTTTTCACGCTGTTTCTACACTGCAAAGAGGGCGGCGGAGCTGAGTGGGTGAAGAGTGCCATGCTGATGACGGGGATACGCAGAGAAGGGGGAAAGGGGCTTGGGTATCTGCGCCGCTGGCGCTATGTGCCGGACGGCCCGCGCGATCTGCGCATCGACTTTATGCGCGGCATGGCGCTGATGCTGATGATCGTCACGCACGTTGAGATTATCTCTGTCTTTAACCTGTTTACCTCGGAGCGCTTTGGCTTTACCACCGGCGCCGAAATCTTTGTCATTCTGTCCGGCTTTGTGCTGGGGCAGACCAAGCGCCGCCAGCTGCAGCACAGTGATATGGCGACCGTCTCCTACTCCCTGCTGCGCCGGGCGGCGACGCTGTATGCGGTGAATATCGTGATCATTGTGTCGGTGCTGGCCCTCAGCCAGCTGCCGTGGCTCAATAGCTTTGAAGTAACCCATTTTACCCAGCGTCACGATGAGCTGATCTACTCCCTTTATCCGATTGCCGCGCAGTCGCGCGAAGCCTGGTTTAACCAGATCCTCTTTTTACAGATAGGGCCGCAGCAGACGCAGATCCTGGGGCTCTATTTTTATCTGCTGCTGGGAACCCCGCTGGTGGTGTGGATGCTGCAGCGGGGATACGGCGGTGCGCTGTTTATTATTTCGCTGGAGCTGTATATCGCCTACCAGCTGTATCCCGTAGATATTATCGATGCGCAGTTCGAGTATGCCTTTCCCCCGCTGGCCTGGCAGTTTATCTATACGTTGGGGGTGATGTGCGGCTGGTATAAGGGCGAGCTGCAGTCGCTGGCGAAAACGCTGCCCGGGAAACGGGTTATCGGTCTGATGATAGCCGTATTTCTGGTGCTGTTCTTCGTCATTCAGAATAATACCAACCCCTTTATCCCCGCCCGCTTTTTTCTGCATGTGCTGCCTGACTACCGCTTTGACTATATCAACAACGTGCTGGCGGGAAAGAATGAGCTGGGGCTGCTGCGAGTGGTGAATGACGCCTGCCTGCTGCTGGCCCTGTATTTGCTGCTGAGCTATCTGTGGCTGCCCATCAGCCGCGCCGTCGGCTGGTTTTTTATTCTGATGGGGCAGAACTCGCTGTATGTCTTTATCCTGCATCTGTATGTCGTGATGGCGATTAGCCAGTGGGTGCGCTTCGGCCTCTGGCAGCATGCCTGGCTGGAGAATACGCTGACCCATGGCCTAGCGCTGGCGGTGCTGTGGCTGATGGCCCGCTTCGGCATTCTGCGGCGGATTGTCCCCAACTGATAGGGGCGTTTACGCCGGCGCCGCCACGCGATTTAGCATTTCGGGCGGCGGTCATCTTTTGCTCTATCTAAAATAGCGATAAGGCATAGCGCAATGTCCGATATTTGCGGTGCGTTCAGGGCGGCCCGGCACCGTACGTCAGCAGGCGGGGCGCAGGCCGCGTCACGCGGGGATTTCCTGTGATCGTCGTCACTGTTTTTGGCGGACTGCGCGTCGTGTGGGTGCGCTGGATAAAGGATGGCGAAACGTGATTTTATTTTTCTCCGTATCAGCAAAGGTTAATTAATAATACAAATATATTTTTTCCTATAGCCTTAACGGAAATAACTGGTTGTTATTCTTTTTCCTCCGGCCAAATATTATCAGTAAAGCGTGAACGTCTATTGAGTCATCTGCTAAAACAGGAATTTATTATGTCTACAACGGTTATCGAATATGTACTGTCACGGCTATATGAGTTGGGGATTCATGACATTTTCGGCGTTCCGGGGGATTATGCCTTCCCGATTGAGGACGCCATCTGTGCGGACAAACGTCTGCGCTGGATAGGCAACTGCAATGAGCTGAACGCCGCCTATGCGGCCGATGCCTACGCCCGCACCCGTGGCCTGGCCGCGCTGAGTACCACCTTTGGCGTGGGTGAGCTAAGCGCGATAAACGGCATCGCCGGCGCCTGCGCCGAGTCGGTCACGCTGTTCCATCTGGTCGGCATGCCGGCAAGTCATGTCCAGGCGCGGGGAGAGTGCGTGCACCATACGCTGGGCAACGGCTATTTTACGCCGTTCTATGAGGCCACGGCCTCCTTCGTCTGCGCCCGCGCCATTATGACGCCGGAAAACTGCATCGCAGAGACCGAGCGCCTGATCGCGGCGGCGCTGCGCTACCGTAAGCCGGTGTATATGGCTTTCCCCAGCGATTACGCCACGATGCCGGTCGTGGAGAGCCGCGTACCGGCGGCGCCCGCACCCGTCAGCGATCCACGGGTCCTGAATGAGGTGATCGATGTTATCGCCGCGCGCCTGAATAACAGCGATAGTGTCTGCGTGCTGCCGGGGATTTATCTGGCCCGCCACGGCGCACAGAGGGCGGCGACGGCGTTGATCGACGCCGCTAACCTGCCGTTTGCCACCATGATGATGGATAAGTGCGTGATCGATGAGTCCCATCCGAACTACGTTGGAATGTATGTCGGCCAACTGATGGACCAACGGGTGCGCCAGTTTGTGGAGAGCAGCGATTGCGTACTGAAAATCGGCACCATCATGAGCGACTTTAACACCGGGGCGTTTACCTCGCGCCTGGACGAGGCGCAGTGCATCAGCGTGGAGCCGGCCTCGGTTGGTATCGGTCAGTCGGTCTATGAGAACGTGCTGATGAAGGATGTGCTGAGCGGACTGATGGGGCGGGTGACCCGCCGGGCCCGCCGCCACGATATGCCGGCGGCTCAGGGGATCCCCGCGGTGAGCGGCAGCGGCAGGCTGACCGCGGAGTACCTCTACGCACGCTGGCAGCAGATGCTGAAGCCGAACGATCGGCTGGTGGCGGAGACCGGCACCACCTCCATGGGGCTGGCCTTCGCCCGGATGCCGCAGGGCGCCGTGTTTTATCAGCAGACCCTGTGGGGCTCTATCGGCTGGGCGACGCCGGCGGCATTCGGCGTCGCGATGGCGGAGCCAGAGAAACGCACCATCCTGATCACCGGCGAAGGCTCGCACCAGATGACGGCGCAGGAGATCGGCCAGTTCTATCGCTTTGGCCTGAAGCCGCTGATCTTTGTGGTGAACAACGGCGGTTATCTGGTCGAGCGTATGCTGTGCAAGGACGGCGACATCTACTACAACGATCTGGCGCAGTGGGACTACAGCCAACTGCCGGCGGGGCTGGGCTGCCGCGATTGGTTTACCGCCCGGGTGACCACCTGCGAGGCGCTGGATGAGGCGATCCGCCATGCCGAAGCCGGTGACTGCGGCGCCTACATCGAGGTGGTCACCGATAAGTATGTCACCTCCGAGCTGCTGGAGAAGATGCACGGCGCGCTGACGTCGCTCTACTCCGCCTGAGGTGCGGGGCGGCCATCGGGGGGATGGCCGCTTTCATCGCGGCGCAGGGCCCAGGCACTCAGTCGAGCGCCTGGGCGAGATCTGCCTGCAGATCGGCGACATCCTCGATGCCGACCGACAGGCGGATGAGCTGGGGAACGATGCCGCGCGTCAGCCGCTGCGCCAGGGGGATCGAGGCGTGGGTCATGCTGAAGGGCTGGCATACCAGGCTCTCCACGCCGCCCAGGCTCTCGGCCAGGGTAAACAGACGCAGCCGCCCGATGCGCTGAGCGACCTGCTCGGCATCGCCGCGCAGCACGCAGGAGATGATGCCGCCGGCGTGGCGCATCTGTCGCTGTGCCAGCGCGTACTGCGGGTGGCTGGGCAGGCCGGGATAGTAGACGCGCTCGACGCTCGGGTGCTGCGCCAGCCACTGCGCCAGCGTGCCCGCATTGGCGCTGTGGCGCTCCATGCGCAGGGCCAGGGTGCGGATCCCGCGCAGCGTCAGGAAGCTACTGAACGGATCAAGTACGGCGCCGAGGGCATTGTGCAGATAAGCCAGGCGCTCGGCCAGCGGCGGGTTGTCGCCCACCACGACCAGCCCGGCCAGCACGTCGGAGTGACCGTTGAGGTACTTGGTGGCCGAGTGCACGACGATATCAAACCCGCTCTCCAGCGGTCGCTGCAGCGCCGGAGAGGCAAAGGTATTATCGGCGACGCAGAGCAGATCGTGGCGCCGCGCCAGCGCGGCGATAGCGTGCAGATCCGCCAGCTTCAGCAGGGGATTGGTCGGCGTCTCCACCCAGATCATCTTGGTCTGTGGCCGAATGGCGGCCTCGATTCCCGCCAGATCGTCGGGGCTGACCCAGCTGACCTGCAGCCCGGCGCTACGACTGCGCACGCTCTCCAGCAGGCGCCAGGTGCCGCCGTAGACGTCGTCCAGCGCGATGATGTGGCTGCCGCTGTCCAGCAGCTCTAGCACCGTGGCGATGGCCGCTAGCCCAGAGGCAAAGGCATAGCCCTGTCGTCCCCCCTCCAGCTCGGCGATGGCCTGCTCCAGCGCGTGGCGCGTGGGGTTGCCGCTGCGGGCGTATTCAAAGCCGCGGTGTTCGCCCGGCGCGCGCTGGGCAAAGGTTGAGGTGGCATAAATCGGCGGCATCACCGCGCCATAGGCGTCGTCATGGCTGCCGCTGTGTACGCTTTGGGTCGCAAACTGACGCATGGCGTCTCCTTAACAACGGTGGGCTAAATCAGCTGGTTCTGGCTGAGCCACTGGGGGTTAAACATCTTGGACAGATACTTGTTGCCGCTGTCGCAGGCAAAGGTCACCACGCGCTGAGCTCGGGGCTGCGCCTGACAGTAGCGCAGCGCCGCGGCGAGCAGGGTGCCGGTGGAGGAGCCGGCCAGTACCCCTTCGCGGCTCAGCAGGGCTCGGGCGGTGGTAATCGCCTCCCGATCCGGGATGCGGTAGACCTGGCTGATCGCCTCCGTCTTCATCAGCGGAGGGATAAAGTCTTCGCCGATCCCTTCGACCAGCCAGCTGCCCGCCTCCCGGTGGCGGCCGTGCTGCACCGCGTCGGCCAGGATCGATCCACAGGGATCGGCGAGGATGAAGCGGGTGTGCGGCGAATAGCGAGAAAAGAAGCGGTGCAGGCCGTGGAGCGTGCCGCCGGAGCCAACGCCAACCACGATGGCGTCGATCCGGCCGCCGGTCTGGCGCCAGAGCTCGCGGGCGGTGGTCTCCTCGTGGGCCGCGGGGTTGGCCGGATTGGCGAACTGGTCGATATACAGGCTGCCCGGCGTCTGCTCGGCGAGGCGGCGGGCATAGTCCTGATAGTAGTCAGGATGACCTTTGCCCACGTCGGAGCGGGTCAGTCGAACGTCGACGTCCAGCGCCCGCAGATGGGCGATCTTCTCTGTGCTCATCTTGTCCGGCACGACCAGGATCAGGCGGTAGCCCCGGTGGGCGGCAATCAGCGCCAGCCCCAGTCCGGTGTTGCCCGCGCTGGCCTCGATCAGGGTTCCGCCGGGGCGCAGGGCGCCGCTGCGCTCCGCCGCGGCGATCATCGACAGGGCGACGCGATCCTTAATCGAACCGCCGGGATTGTGATTCTCCAGCTTCAGCAGCAGCTCGCAGGGGCCGCTATCGAAGCGCGATAGGCGCAGCAGCGGCGTATTGCCAATTAAATCCAGTAGGGAGTCCGTGATCATAATGGGCCCGGGTGAGTGAGCGGTAGTCCGGACTATAGCGTGGCGCATTTAGTCCGCTAAAGAATATAAAGTAAACAGTTAGAACAGAAATGAATATGTCACGCGCGCCGCGCCGCGGCGGGTGAGTGGGAGGGCGGCGTGTGCGGCGAAAGTCCCTCTTGACTCTCCCCTTAGGGGAAGGTCTAGGATTATCGACGGTATCCCACTGAACAGGAGCGTTGTATGAAAACGATAACGTTAGCGAGCGCATTATTACTGGCCGTTGCTGCGGCCCCCGCGCTGGCGGCCGAGCTGCCAGCAGAGCAGGCGACGGCCATGCACCATGAGCTGCGCGGCGCCATGGGCACCATGCATGAGGATATGATGAAGGGCATGATGAGCAACGATCCCGATGTGGCCTTCGCCGCCGGGATGCTGCCGCACCACATCGGCGCCGTTGAGATGGCCAAGGTCGAGCTGAAGTACGGTAAAGATCCGCAGATGCGCCAGCTGGCGAAAAACATCATTGCCTCTCAGGATAAAGAGATCAAGGAGATGAAGGCGTGGCTGGCCGCACACCCGGATCAGGGCGCGCAGGCTGGCGAGAGCGCACACAGCATGCATTGATGCGCTGCGTGCCGGCCGTGTCGCAGGCGTATCCACGGATACGCCTGCTCGCTTTAGCGGGGCGGCTTTTGCCAGCGGCAGAGGCCAGGCCGGGGCCGGTTCACTTGATATACGAATCCAGCACGTTGAGTACCACGGTCAGATCCTGTTCCCGCTTCTCCTCATCGCACTGATGCACGATATGCTCGGTAAGATGCCCCTTGATCACCTCACGCATCAGCCCATTGACCGCCCCGCGGATCGCGGCGATCTGCTGTAACACCGCTGCGCACTCATGTGGCTGATCCAGCATGTTTTTCAATCCATTGAGCTGCCCTTGGATCTTATTGACGCGTGTCTGTAGGCGCTTTTTATCGCGGGTGGTGTGTGGCATAGGCATCCTCCGATAACCCCGGTGAGCCTGGACTATAACACCCCTACATACTGGGGGTAGTATTCTATACTGGGGGGAGTAGAATGCGGCCACCGCTTGATAAGTAAGACGTCTTAGCATGGACACCTTCACCTCGCTGTTGCACCAGGGTAATGCCTGGTGGTTTATCCCCAGTGCGATCCTGTTGGGGATCCTCCATGGCCTGGAGCCGGGCCACTCCAAGACGATGATGGCGGCCTTTATCATCGCGATTAAGGGCACGGTGCGTCAGGCCGTGATGCTGGGGCTGGCGGCGACGCTGTCGCATACCGCCGTGGTCTGGCTGATCGCTTTGGGCGGCATCTTACTGAGTCAACGCGTTACGGCGCAGTCGGTAGCGCCCTGGCTGCAGCTGATCTCGGCCGGGGTGATTCTGGCGACGGCCTGTTGGATGTTCTTACGCACCTGGCAGGGGGAGCGTGGCCGGCTCGAACAGCACCATCACCACCCGCATGATCCCCATCAGTATCACACGCTCGTCAGTGATGCTGGTCGTTTACGCCTGGCCATCCAGGATGAGGCGCAGGGAGCCTATTTCCAGCTTCGCGCCGAGACGGGGGCGTTACGGCCCGTCGGTGAGATCCGGCTGCTGGTCACGCGCGGGGCGGGGAGGGTCGAGCCGTATACCTTTCGCGCCTGTGCGGACGGCTACCAATCCGTAGAGGCGATCCCAGATCCGCACAGCTTTACTGTGCGTTTGCTGCTTGGGCCCTGCGGGGCGCAGCAGAGCCTGCGCTGTGCCTTTCATGAAGCGGAGGATCATCATCATGACGAGGGCGATGAGGCCGGCGGGGATGCGCACGCCAAGGCGCATGCGGATGCGATCCAGCGGCGCTTCGCCGGCCAGCGCTCGGTGAGCAATGGGCAAATCATCCTGTTCGGTCTGACCGGCGGCGTGATCCCCTGTCCGGCGGCGATCACCATTTTGTTGATCTGCATCCAGCTTAAGGCGATTGCCCTGGGGGCGACGATGGTGCTCTGTTTCAGTCTCGGGCTGGCCATCACCCTGGTCGCGGTCGGCGTCGCCGCCGCCGTGAGTGTCCGCCAGGCGAGCCGACGTTGGCCGGGCTTCGGGAGGCTGGCGGCGAAAGCGCCTTACGCCTCTTGCGTGCTGATCGGCGCGGTGGGGATCGTCATGGGGCTACATGGCTATTGGGGCCTGGTGGGCTAAGCGCCGATTCACCAGGCCGCTGATGCTCCCAGTGGCTTAGCGGGCGTGCGCCGCTCGGTTGGCGTGCAGCGACTGCCAGCCGCACAGGCTGACGCGCTTTTACACCCGATGGCTCTCATCGCAGGCTCGAGCCTGTCGCCAGCGTGGCACTTCCGGCTCATCAGGGGGTTACGTCTGCGGCGGCGTCAGGGGGAGCCCCTGCGGTCAGGCGCGGAAACGCGGCTCCTGCAGGCTGAACTGTGCCATCTGTCGGCATTGACTGGGATCGGCCTGCCGATGGGGATATCGGCCCAGAATAGGGCCATGTGGCTCTGCGGGATGGTGGGTTGGCGATCGTCGGTGCGATAATGGGGATCGCCATCGAAAGGCGGGTTGATCTTCCGCTGGCTGTACACCCTGACGCCAGCGCGGGCCAGCCACACGCCTCTCCCCCTCTGACGCCGATGGGGAGGCATAGGGCATGGCGCTGCCGCTATGCCCTGGCCGGATCAGTCGTGCTGCACCCGCTGTGCGCCGAAGACGCCGCCGCGCTCTACGCTATAGTTATCGATAAATTTGACCTCGCCGGCGGCGACTTCGCCCTCTTTGCCATAGAACCCACCGACCAGGTGGCCGTTAACCGCGTTACGCTGCGCGCCGACGCGGTGCAGTCTGGCGCCGAAGGTTCCCTCCTCGCTGACGGTATTGTCACCATCCTCCCGGATAACGTAGTCGATATCGCTGGCCAGACCGCTACCCTTGATATTGCCGGTGATCTTGTTGTCCTGATAGTGCAGACGGATGGCGGCCTCGCGCGGGATATCGAAGTGGTTATAAAACAGGGTGCCCACATAGTCTGCCTGGGTCTCTGGACGGCGCCCTTCATTGACGTTGACCGCGTATACCAGGCTGGTGGTTGTTTGGTCCTGATCGTCTTCATTCTGCGCCGTCTCGCGGTGGGTATAGGTGTGCACATGGCCATAGTAACCCGCCAGCTTGCCATCGGCATCGCGCAGCGTCAGGACTTTCTGACCGTTAATGACGCGGCTGTCCTTTTCATGGCGCTTTATGAGGGGGGCGACGTCGATGGCGATATCGGTTCCCTCCACCTTAACGGTGAACTCGCGGTTGGGATTGAGAGTGTTAAAACCGGATATACTGAGGGTGTCACGGTGGCCGATCTCCCGCACCAGCCCGCGGTATTGTGCCTCCGGTTCATCGATGGCGGCGGCAGGGGGCGCAACGTCGGGCGCAACGGGGGGAACGTCGGGCGCCGCCGGTACGACCGCGAGCGGCTGGGAGGCGGGCGCCGCCGGTGCGATGGCCTGTGCCGGCGCGGCATCGCTAGCGCCACCACCGCCACCGCCGCCACCACCACCGCCACCGCCACCGCAGGCGGTTAACAGCGCAGAGGATAAGAGTAAGAAGAGTGTGCTATAGCGTGGTTTCATAGTTATCGCTATCGTTAAAAAAGCTTACTAAAGGTCAGGAAGATCATTTTCTTATCGTATTCGTAAAATGGATGATTGCTGTCACTTTTAAAATATGACAGGTTGATTTTTGGCGTGATACCAAAGTAATAAATATCACGATGCCAGAGGGTTATCAGTGCGCCGTACTCTTTATTCCGTTGCTGAATCCCGAAGAAGTCGCTGCTATCGTAAAACTTGTTGGCGTAATTTATCTGAATGATGCTGGATACGCCGCCCGGCCACTCATTCCCCCAGCCCGCCCGCCATTTTATTTTCTGAAAGGCTAAGCTCTTACGTTCAACGTTTTCACGGTGGTAGTCACTGCCCCAAAACCAAAATTGCTCGGGGCTGGAAAAATAATAGAGCGTTGCTGACAGCAGATGATTTTTACTGTCACGCTGTGCGTGGTGTTTATTTTTAGTGTGGCTTTTCTCACCGTCAACGTCGATTTTCCAGCGTGGGTTCAGACGGTATTCTGTCTCAATACGCAGCCCCGGCGATGTTCCCTCGCTAGAAAGGGAGGGCGCCTGATTATCCGATGCCCATTCGCGCTCGATAAAGGGCAATAGCAGCAGGGAGGCATCGATGTTGCGTAGGCCCAGGCCTGCGCTCAGACGGGCCGTCGCCTGATCGTAGCGATGATTGTTGGTGAAGTATTTCCCGTAGGCCAGCGTGCGGATCTCGCTAAACAGTCCCTCTGGCAATGACCAGGTTTTGCTGCCGCTAAGGTAGTAGGAGAAGCCCTGTCCACTTTGCCGTTTTTCAGCCTGCCACTGACCAATTTTCACGTTATCGCCTGGCGCATTATTAATATTGCTCTCATTAATATAGTTAACGCCTACATTGAATGACCAGCTGTCTTTCCCCTGTATTGCTCTGATATAGCTGTCCAATATCTCATTGATTCTTTCGCCGTTGCTATTGGCCCGCAGCTTATTGAACTGCAGTAGCGCAGAGGCGCGGTCTTTATTCTGAAACAGCGCGATAGCCAGCTGCAGTCGGGCAATATTTAGCTGTGGTTCCTCGGCGATAACGCGGCGATAATAGCGAATCGCCTGGCGATAGTTACCGTCCTCTTTTGCTAAAATAGCCTTTCCCCATGCGACCAGATTTGGATCGTGTCCTAGCTGCTCCTGATAAAGCGGCAGCAAGATCTTGACAGCGGCGACGTCTGATTTGATTACCGCCTGGATCATTCCCTGAAAAATAATCCGGGGGTGTGTTTTTAATTCATCTTGAGAGAGGATAAAAGTGTCTTTTACCGATTGAGGTGCACCGGCAGCATCCGCTGCGGTCAGCGTTAATATGCTTAACAGAATAGCAGAGCCTATCTGTAAAAGTGGCGGTTCTATTTTAATCAACATCTAATGAATTGCTTATAATACACGCTGGTCAAGCGATGTTTTTGTTGGTAATAAATTATTACATACGTATTTATTTTGAAATTAAACCAAAGCTAAACGGCTAGGGGAGTGTCCGCAGTTTGGCTGATTATGTGTGATGAATGCCTCTGATTAGACAATGAAACTTGATGAGGATGTTTTTCTGGACTTTATGGCTATTAAGAAATTTAAGTTTGGTGTTTATTGCTAATAAATGACGCTGTGGTGATAAATCAATCTGTGGGTGTGCGGTGCACCGCGCCCGTGCGCGCCAGCCGGCGGTACTGCTGTGGCGACATACCGGTGTATTTACTGAAGGTGCTGTAAAAGCGGCTGCTGGAGCTGAATCCCGCCGTGAGCGCGATATCGAGGACCGTTCTGTCGGTGTCGCTCAGCAGCGCTCGGACATGGTTGATGCGCATGGCGGTAATATACTGCTTCAGGGTCATCTGCATCACCCGCTGGAATAGCCCCATCGCATAGTGGGCGTTGAGGCCGACGTGTCGGGCGACCTGATCTATCGTCAGTGCGCGATCGTAGTGGGCGGCGGTAAAGGTCAGCATCTGGCCGACGTAGAACAGGGCATGGCGGGAGAGCCCCTGGCCGTTGCCCGCGCGCGGATCGTCGCCGCCGGGCTGCAGGGCGTGCCAGCCGGAGAGGCTAAAGCGCTTTAACATCAGCAGGATCTCATCGCTGGCCAGCTGCCGCATCTGCGGACATGGGCTCTGCAGATCCTGCTGCCAACGCCCAATCTCAACGGGCGTTAGCCGCGCCGGGTGCGCAGAGGTCAATACTCTGCCATGGGTGATGTGGCTGAGCAGCTGCGGATCCAACGGCCAGGAGAGAAACAGATGCATGGGCAGGCTGAGCAGGGCCATGTGGCGGCAGCGCCCCGGATCGACGAGACGGTGGGGGGTACAGGCCCAGAACAGGGCGATATGCCCCTGCGGGATGCGTAGCTGCCGATCGTGAATGCGGTAGCCTATCTCGCCGTCGAAGGGAATATTGAGTTCGACCTGGGCGTGCCAGTGGCTGGCAGCCATCGCCTGCGGTGAACAGAGCGCGATCGCCAGGCGCTGCTGCTCCGAATAGAGCATCAGTGGGCTGTGCGGCTGTGGGTCGGTGCTGTTGCACATCAGTCCCGCGGGCGCCTCTTGGCGGCGGCGCTCTTCCATGGTTTTCCTCCTGGTCATCCCCGGCGCACCAGGGGACGCCGTGCTCCCCGGTGAAGGTCTCGCCGGAGCAGCGCCGCGCTGTTGGTAGTCTCACCGCTATTCTGTCGCTTTTCCTCATCTTTTCGCCTATTACTCTCCCGGAAAGTTATTTTTTTGAATCTAGATCGATAAATCCGAGGAAATGGGAATGCTTTGGGAAGAAGGCGGACGCGCGCGTCTGCCCGGCGTGTCACGATGCCTCCAGCGATGAGTGCTATGGGAGAGAGACGATGAACGCACCTAAAATTGCCTTTATTGGCGCCGGTTCAACTATTTTTGTGAAGAATATCCTGGGGGATGTATTCCAGCGCCCCGCGCTGCGGGGGCCGATATCGCGCTGATGGATATCGATGCACAGCGTCTGGCCGAGTCGCGGATCGTCGTAGGCCGGCTGATGGCGGCGGCCGGGGCCAGTGGGCGCATTCAGTGCCATACGACGCTGCGTCCGGCGCTGCAGGGGGCCGATTTTGTGGTGGTGGCGTTTCAGATCGGGGGCTATACGCCCTGTACGGTCACCGATTTCGAGGTCTGCGCGCGTCATGGCCTGCGCCAGACCATCGGCGACACCCTGGGGCCGGCCGGGATTATGCGCGCGCTGCGTACTTTTCCACACCTGTGGCAGATAGGCGAGATGATGATGGCGGAGTGCCCGCAGGCGACGCTGCTGAACTATGTCAACCCGATGGCGATGAATAGCTGGGCCATGTATGCGCGCTATCCACAGCTGCGGCAGGTCGGTCTATGCCACTCGGTACAGGGCACGGCGGAGGAGCTGGCGCGGGATCTCGATATCGATCCGGCGCAGCTGCGCTACCGCTGCGCCGGGATTAACCATATGGCCTTCTATCTTTCGCTGGAGCTGCGCGGCGAGGACGGTCAGTATCGCGATCTCTATCCGCAGCTGCTGCAGGCCTATCGCCAGGGGCGGGCGCCGAAGCCGAATATCCATGGCAACCTGCGCTGCGAGAATATCGTACGCTATGAGCTGCTGCAAAAGTTGGGTTACTTTGTCACGGAGTCCTCGGAGCATATGGCCGAATACACGCCGTGGTTTATCAAGCCCGGGCGCGACGATCTGATCGCGCGTTACCGCATTCCGCTGGATGAGTATCCTAAGCGCTGCGTGGAGCAGATGGCGAACTGGCAGCGTGAGCTAGCGGAGTATCAGACGGCGCAGCATATCGCGATTACGCCGTCGCGGGAGTACGCCAGCCGGATCATGAATGCGCTGTGGAGCGGGGAGCCGGAGGTGATCTATGGCAACGTGCGCAACGCGGGTCTAATCGATAATCTGCCGCAGGGCTGCTGCGTGGAGGTGCCGTGCCTGGTGGATGCCAACGGGATCCAGCCGACCCGGATCGGGGCGCTGCCCTCGCACCTGGCGGCGCTGATGCAGACCAATGTCAATGTGCAGACGCTGGTGACGGAGGCGGCGCTGACGGAAAATCGCGAGCGGGTATACCATGCCGCGCTGCTCGATCCGCATACGGCCGCGGCGCTGAGCATCGATGAGATTTATGCCCTGATCGACGATCTCATCGCGGCGCACGGCGACTGGTTGCCGGAGTGGGTGCGCGGCTGAGTCGACGGCGGGTGGCTCTTTCTCATGCTGGGTGGCGCGCTGGAAAATCAGACGATCCCTTAATTCCCTGCGCCGGGCGATTGGGTACTATGGACCTCCGCCGCCGCCTGACGTGCGGCGGGCTGTTGTGACAGCATACTTATTAGACAGATAGGGCTACTTATGTTCAGAACGCTTTTGGTGGCATCGCTGCTGACCCTGGGGGGTTGCGCCGACGCGTCCATCATTATCAATAATATCGACAATACTTCTGGGTACCGCGGCGGACAGGGCGGCGGGCGGATCTATATTTGCATGCTCACGCCGTTCAGCAGCGTCTATGCCGACGCCGCGCGCAGCGAGCAGATTGCCCGCTACAAGGTGGGGCAACGCTGTGAGCGGGGACAGGGCGAGGGCAGCCTGTTCTGTCGGCCTAAGGATGCCACCTGTAGCACCACGACGCTGGATGAGGGCTACAGCCAGGGTGCCGATCGCCTGATGGTGTATGAGGATTCGCGTCAGCGCGGGGCTTCGCTGAGCATCGATCGCGATATCCCCGATCTTTCCCGCTACCGTTTCGCCGATCGTATCTCCTCGTTCTCGGTGCCGCAGGGGTGGACGGTGCGTTTTTACGAAGGGACCGACTACAGCGGGGGTACTATACTCGCAGCGGCGGGGAGCAGGAGGCGACCGGGTTTAACGACCGCGTCCGCTCCATCCGGATCCTGAGTCGCTAATCCCGGATGCGCAGGGCGGCAACGCGGCCGCCCTGTCGGGCTTCAGCGGGGTTCAGCCAGCGTCGCGTCGCCGCCGTGAGCGGCGGGCTGGCGGTCGACGATCAGCAGCCATAGCGCCAGGGCGCCGATCAGATCGAACACCGCCAGGGCGATAAAGAAAGGGCCAAAGCCGATGATGCCGACGAAGGCGCCGATAAACAGGTTGAAGATGAGCTGACCGGACCAGGCGCAGGCGCCGGCCATCCCGACCGCCGTCGCCACCTCGTTCTTTTTAAACAAATCCGCCCCCAGCGTCGCGGCGACCGTCGACAGCAGCTGGTGGGCGAAGCCGCCGATGCTGATCAGCAGCACCGCGATATAGGGATTCTCCACGATACTGACCAGGCCGATGGTGGTCATCAGCAGCGCGCCCAGCGTAAAGGTGATGCGGCGCGAGTTGATCAGGGTGACGCCGCGGTCGTTGAAAAACTTGGCCACAAAGCCGCTGGCCAGACAGCCGAGATCCGCCATCAGAAAGGGCAGCCAGACAAACATGGCGATCTCTTTCAGGCTGAAGTGCAGGGTCTCCACGAAGAAGATCGGCACCCAGAAGTTAATGGTCCCCCAGGCCGGATCGGCCAGGAAGCGGGCGATGCCGATCCCCCAGAAGTTGCGCTGGGTGATGATATGGCGAACCGAGGTTTTCTCCTGGGTCGCGGACTGTAGAAACGCCTCTTGCCCCGCCTCAATATAGCGGCGCTCCTCATCGGAGAGGCGCTTGGCCTCCTTGGGATCCTTATAGCAAAAATACCAGACGAAGGCGGCGACGATAGCCAGGCTCCCGGAGACGATAAACGCGAATTGCCAGCTGTGGAACAGGATACACCAGGCAATCAGCGGCGGCGCCAGCATGGCGCCGAATGAGGTGCCCATATTGAAGACGCCGGTGGCGATGCCGCGCTCTTTGGCCGGAAACCAGGTCGACACCGTTTTGACGCCGGAGGGAATGGCGGAGGCTTCGCTGAATCCCATGAGGCCGCGCATAAAGGCCAGCCCCTGCCAGGTGCCCGTCAGCGCATGTCCCATGGTGGCCAGCCCCCAGACGATGGCGCAGATGAAGAAGCCGAGCTTCAGGCCGATGGTATCGATGAAGAATCCCATGATTGGTTGACCAATTGTATAGGCCAGCTGAAAGGCGCTGACCACCCAGGAGTACTGCTCTTTGGTGATCCCGGTGCTCTCCATGATCGTGGGCGCCGCGATGCCGAGCGCGGTTCTGTCGAGGTAGTTAATGATGGTAATGAAGCAGACCAGCAAGATCATATACCACCGAAAATTCTTGATCTTTTTCATAGTAATCTCTTGGTTATTCGGTTGTTGGTTTTGTTATGTCAGGGGTAGTGCCACGGCCTTGCCAGTGCGTAAATCAGCGGGTCTCCGCATCGTGAACGATGAGGCGATAGTGCATAAAAAATAAACATTAATATGTGATATTAATCATGAATGTAATATTGGTATGCCAAATTGATCATTTTAGGGTTATTTGGTTAACCAATATTGGGGTGCCGTCGATGATGGGCTGCGGAGGTCGGGGCGCGGGCGCCGCGGCGGCCATAGGGGGAGGCCGCCGCGCGACGCTGCGGGGCCGGCGGCGTAGGAAAAAGAGGGGGTGCGGCGGGGCAGAGGCTCCCGCCGGGTTAAAGCAGGTGCAGCAGCGCGAAGAAGCGCGCCTTGTCCAGATAGATCACCGCCAGGAAAAGTAGGATGCCCAGCAGGCTGACTCCGGCGGAGAGGCCGCCCAGCAGCAGCAGCGTACCCATTTTCTTCATGTTGATCTCTCCGTTTTCCGCCGATTGAGCCCGGCAGCGGGAAGGCCCGCCGCCGGGCTCAATGTAGCACAAAGCGTGACGAAGAATGAATCCCCCGCGGTTCTCGGGCGCGGGCTAGGCCTCCGGATTGAACTGGGCCGCGCAGCAGCGGTTGCGCCCCTGTGACTTGGCCTGATAGAGCAGCGAGTCGGCCTGCTGCAGGAAGTCGACGCCCCGGGCGTCGCCGGTCAGCGTGACGCTGCAGACGCCGGCGCTGACGGTCAGGTAGGATGAGGCCGGCGAGCGGGCGTGTTCGATGCTCAGCGCCAGAATGCTCTTGCGCATCCGCTCCGCGCAGGCGAGGGCATCGGTTAGCGGGGTGGCCGGCAGCAGACAGATAAACTCCTCGCCGCCGTAGCGGGCCACCAGATCGCCCGGATGGTTCAGGGTTTCACGCAGGGTGGCCGCCACCTGGCGCAGCGCGTCATCGCCGCACAGATGGCCATACAGGTCGTTGTAATCCTTGAACAGATCGACGTCGAACAGGATCAGACTCAGCGGGACCTGATGCTGCTGGACGTTGTGCCACTCATGGGCGAAGCGGACGTCAAAATAGCGGCGGTTGTACACCCCGCACAGTCCATCCAGATAGGCCAGCTGACGCAGCAGGTCTGACTGCATCTTCAGCAGCAGATGGGTATTCACCCGGGCCCGTACAATGTTGTGATTAATCGGCTTACTGATAAAGTCTACCGCCCCGGCCCGCAGCCCGGTGGTCTCCGTGGCCTCATCGATATGGGCGGTAATGAAGATCACCGGAATATCCTGCGTCTGCGGCGACGACTTGAGGCGCTGGCAGACCTCCAGCCCGTTCATTTCCGGCATCTCAATATCCAACAGGACCAGGTCGGGGTGCTGGTTCATGCAGATATTGAGGGCCTGCTGCCCATTGGTGGCCATAAAGACGGTGTGATCGTCGGCGAACAGCTGGTACAGGATCTGAATATTGATCGGTTCATCGTCGACGATAAGCAGGCGCGGCCGCTCGCGACCGGGCAGGTTAAAGGCGCTGTAGGGGGTCAGTTGGTCTAACATATCAATCCATTTCCTTATCGGTTGACGATGCTTGGGCAAGCCACTGGCGGCAAATCGCCTGAGCCCGATTAAAGTCGAGCCGATTGACGGCGGCATCCAGCGTTTTCAGCGCGTCGCCCAGCGATTGTCCCTGTGGGCTGGCGGCCAGACGGCGCATCTGCTCCAGCGCCGCCATGTCGCTGCGCTCCAGCAGGGCGATCAGATCGCACAGCTGGGTCTGCAGCGGCGGCGCGGGCGGCTGGGTCTGCGTCGCCGGCGTCTCCGCCGACGGCAGATCGTCGGCGAGCCGCTGACAAAATGCGATCAGCGCGGGCTCTCGCCGGCGGCACAGCGTCGCGACGGCCAGCGCCGCCTCGCGCAGCTCGGCGCTCAGTTGTCCCCCCGGCGCCTGACGCAGACGGGCCTCGCCGTCGCGCGCCGCGGTGAACAGGGCATCCTGCCCCAGCTGGGCGGCCAGCCCTTTCAGGGTATGCAGCGAGCGCGTCGCGGCGGCCAGATCCTGATCGTCCAGCTGGCGGGTTAAGCTCTCTGGAAAATCGTGCAGCTCGCCGAGGAACAGGCTCAGCAGATGCTGGTAGAGCGCCAGGTCGCCCTCCAGCCGCTCCAGCGCACCGCTCAGCGAAATCCCCGCCTGTCCCGCCGCCTGCGCCAGCCCCTCTGGCAGGGCTGACGGCGGCGGGGGCGCCTCGGTTTCCGCCACGGGCGCCGGGAGGGTGGGCAGGTGTTTTTGAATCGTATGGATGAGCTCGCGCAGGTTAAAGGGTTTGCCGATGTGGTCATTCATCCCGGCGGCCAGGCACTCCTGGCGATCGGAGGCCATGGCATTGGCGGTCATGGCGATGATCGGTAGGCTGCGCAGGCCCAGGTGGCTGCGGATATACTGGGTGGCGTTGATGCCGTCCATGACCGGCATCTGGAGATCCATCAGCACCAGATCAAACCCCTGCGGGCTGGCTCGCAGGCGGTCGACGGCCTCCTGCCCCTGGGCGGCCAGGGTGATGCTGGCGCCCTCATCCTCTAGCAGCTCCCGGGCGATTTGCTGGTTATTCAGATTGTCCTCCACCACCAGGATACGGACGCCGCTGAGCTGTTTGCCCGTCGTACGCACGCGCGGGGGCGGCAGGGCGATCGCCTGCTGGGTCGACTCCTGCCGCGCCTGCAGTGCGGCGAGCATCGTCTCCAGCAGGATCTGCGGCGTGACCGGCTTCACCAGGAAGCCATCCAGCACCCCCTGTTCTTCGCTGCTGCGCTGGAGCAGGCAGTCGCGATCGTTGGCGGTCACCATGACCAGCAGCGGCATCGAGGTATCCGGTATCTGTTGGTGCAGGCGTTGAATGGTCTGCCAACCGTCCAGGCCCGGCATCAGCCAATCGACAAACAGCACATCGTAGTGGGCACCCGCGCGCTGCTGCTCGGCGATGCGCGCCAGCGCCTGCTCGCCGGAGTCCGCGGTGTCGACCGCCCAGCCCAGGGTGGTGCCCATGCGCTGGAGCAGGGCGCGGGCGGTTGGGTTGTCATCCACCATCAGGACATGCAGCCCGGCCAGGCTCAGATGCTGCTGCTGATCGTCGGGGTGCGCGTCGGCCGCGGCCAGCGGAAGGGTCAGGGTGAAGTGGAACAGGCTGCCCTTGCCGGGCTCGCTCTCAACCTGCAGGGTGCCACCCATCATGGTGACAAAGCGTTGGCTGATGGAGAGCCCGAGGCCGGTGCCGCCGAAGCGACGGGTGATGGAGGCCTCGGCCTGGGAGAAACCGCTGAAGATGGCGCGCTGTTTTTCCGGCGCGATGCCGATGCCGGTGTCGCGGACGCCGAAGTGCAGCGTGACCCTCTGCTGATCCTGTGCCAGTAGCCTGATGAAGAGGGTCACCTCGCCCCGTTCGGTAAACTTGAGCGCATTGCCGCCCAGATTAATCAGCACCTGCTGCAGTCGTAGGCTGTCGCCGACCAGCCAGTGCGGCAGGCTGGGATCGATATCGAAGAGCACCTCGACCGGCTTTTGGCGCGAGCTGCTGGAGAGGATGACGGCCAGATCCTGCAGCAGGTTGCACAGGCTGAAGGGCTCGGCCTCCAGCTCCATTTTACCGGCCTCGATCTTGGAATAGTCGAGAATGTCGTTGAGCAGGCGCAGCAGCGCGCGCGCCGCCGCCTCGCTCTTGGTGGCGTAGTCGGCCTGACGGTGGGTCAGGCCGGATTTAAGCAGCAGGGTCAGCATGCCCAGAATGGCGTTGAGCGGGGTGCGTAGCTCATGGCTCATATTGGCCAAAAAGGCGGACTTGGCCTGGTTGGCGTTTTCCGCCGCCAGCTTGGCGGCCTGCAGGGTGGCCTCGGCCTGGCGCTGGCGGGTAATGTCGCGGTTGATGCCGACCAACATCAGGGTATCGCCGATGCCCTGCTGTTCGACGACGGCGGCGGATTCGATGATGCGCTCCTGATCGCGGACGCGGACGCGGAAGCGCTGGCGACACACGTGCCCCTGCCCGGCGCGCAGGGTCTCCTGCAGCGTGGCATCGACCTCTGCCACGTCGTCCGGGTGAATCAGCGTGTGCCAGTAGGCGTACAGACGATGGGGGTCCTGCATCTCCGGCGGAATGGCGTAGATGGCGTTCATGGTCTCGTCAAAGATCAGCGTACCGTCGGCCATGCTCCAGCTCCACACCCCGAGCTCGGCGACCTCGGTGGCGCGCAGCAGCTGGTTGCGCGCGATGCTCAGGTTGGTCTGCAGCGTTTTGGCCTGGGTAATATCAAACTGAATGGAGATATATTTATCGATCTGTCCGTCGGCGTCCTTGAACGGCGCGATGGTGGTATCGACCCAGTAGACCCGGCCATCTCTGGCGCGATTGCACACCTCGCCGCGCCAGGGTTGCCCCGCCAGCAGCAGCGCCCAGGCCTGGCGCCAGAAGGCCGGGGGGTGGGTGCCGGAGTTGACGATGGAGGGGGGCTGCCCCAGCAGCGCCTCGCGCGGGTAGCCGGTGATTTGGCAGTAGGCGTCGTTTACCTCGATCAGCCGACGGTGGCGATCGGTGATGGCGATGATGCCGTGCACGTTAAGCGTCGCCAGCAGCGCATCGTTGTCGCGCAGCGCTGCCTCCAGCCGGTGCTGGGTATTCTTGCGCTCGGTAATATCGGACTCGACGGCCATAAAGCCGATGAGTCTGTGCTCCGCGTCGTAGCGCGGCTGGATCTCCATCTCGATCCAGTACTCCTCGCCGGAGCGGCTGCGGTTGAGCAGCTCCCCCTTGAAGGCCTGGCCGCGATCCAGCGCCTGGTGCACCGCCTGTATCACCTGCGGATCGGTTTTTTCACACTGCAGCAGCGCGCCGGGCGCCTTGCCGAGGACGTCGTCGTGGCGATAGCCGGTGATGCGCTCGAAGCCATCGTTTACCCAGGTGATCCGTCGCTGGGTGTCGGTGAGGATCACCGCGTTGGAGGTGTTGCGCGCCACCAGCGCCAGACGCTCCAGATCGGCGGTCATGCCCAGCGCCAGCCGTTCGGCGCGGAAGCGGCCAAGGATTTGCTGGCGCAGCAGGCTGGTGAACAGCACGCTCAGCAGCACGCCGAAGGCAAACAGTAGCCAGGGCGAGTAGTAGTTTATCGAGGCCTCAAAATGGGAGGTGCTGCTGATGCGCAGCGTCATGGCGCGCCCCGGCAGGGGCAGCGGCAGATTGCGGGTAAAGACGCGGGCACGTATCTCCTGGGGAGAATGATCATCGATGATGCCGTGCTGCAGGCGCTTGCTGCCGTCAGCGTCAAAGATCAGGTTATCGCTGTTCATCTCGCCCTGGGTGTCATACAGCTCGATATCTACCCGCCCGGAGGCGTACTCTGGAATGTTGCTGAGCAGATCGGCGATCACCAGCGGGGAGTAGATCACGCCGAGCAGGGCGGCGCGGCGCTGCTCTGGGGTCTGCAGCAGCGCCGCATCGACGGTGTAGACCGGCAGGTAGAGCAGTGCTCCGGGCTGTTGCCTGCTGTCCTGAACCAGGTGGATATGGCCGGTTAGGGTGGGGAGACCGCTGTCGATGGCCTGCTGCAGGCCGGCCCAGCGTACCGCTTCGGAGCGCAGATCCAGCCCCAGCGCGGCCCGGTTGGGCGTCAGCGGCTGGATGTATTTAATCAGGTACAGCTCGGGATCGTTCTGCGGCTGGATCTGATGGGGGGAGAAGTCGATCCTGTCGTCGATGCGCGCCTGCTGCACAAAGCGCGGCAGATCGTCGCGCGCCACGCGCTGAATAAAGCCGATACCGCGCACTCCGGGGTACTCTCTGGGCAGATCCAGCGCGCGGACGTAGTCGCTAAACTGGGTGTAGCTGACCTGGTGATAGGTGGTGTAGAGCCCGCTGACGGCGCTCAGCCCGTAGAGGGGCTGAGTAAAGCGTCGGCTGATCTCGCCGGAGACCCGTTCAACGTTGCGGGCAAAGTCGGCTTCCGTATTGGTTTTGATTTGATTATACAGCCAGCGGGCGCTGGCGGCGGATAACAGGATGCCCAGCACCAGCACCGCCAGCGAGAGGCGATAGGCGGCGGTTGGGGGCGTGACTGTCTGCGTCGTATGGAGTGCCATCGAGGATCCTGGTTAGATTCATTGCGCTCTCTCAATAGGCTAGTTCAATTTTTCTGAGGCGGTAAAAAAGCGCCGTCGGTATTTGTTGCCGTGGTGTTCGGTTTCTGTTTACTCATTCCTCCGCGCTCACTCACCTATCGTCAACACTGGCTCATATTGCATAACATTTACCATCGGCGTGAAACGATGTGATGCCAGGCGGGGCGCGGCCTGGCGAGAAATTTTGTGCAAAAATATTTTGAATGATTAAAAAAAAGTTTGGATTGTGTGTTGATTAATGCCGGGAATGCGCTAATATCTCTCTCGAAATAGAGATGTAGCTCACACTTTTAAGGAGTTTAAAATGAAACAAGTTAAATCCTTTATGCATGATCTGAACTCGGTTCTGCTGCAGCTGACCTCACAGAACTACTACTAAGCATAGCGGCACGCACGCGGCCTCTCGGGCTGCGTGCCCGCCTCCCAGCGGTGCATTCGGACCGCCCAGATCAGTCAGACCGTTCAATCCGTTCAATCCGTTCAATCCGTTCAATCCGTTCAATCCGTTCAATCCGTTCAATCCGTTCAATCTGTTCAATCCGTTCAATCCGTTCAATCTGTTCAATCCGTTCAAACTCTCTGCCTCTGCTGTCTCTCTCTTTAGCGATGACGCTAGCGATCTTGCCGCCGCGCCGGCGAATGCGGTTGGGTAGGGGGAGCGACGTATCCGATGTCAAAGAACCCTCAGCCCTATGTCTGTGTCAGGCGTTCAGCGGGCGTATATGGTGTATATAAAGAAAGATGGCAGGAGTGTGAGCCCCATCATGCGGCGGGCTGGCGCTTTATGGGCGAACGGGTAGAGTAAGACTGGGCATCCCTCCAAAGGAGTCACACATGAAGCTGTTCAGGCAAATCCTGCGTAGCTGCCATGTCAGTTATCTGGTTAGTCTCTTGGCGCTTATTGCATTCGGTCCCACTGAACCCACGGTGCGTGAGGAGCGCTAGGCGCGGCGCGCGTGACGCAGGCGGTGCGGCGTCGTCCGCGGCGGGGGGCCTCTATCGTCCCCGACGGGCGGAGGGCGGCGGCGCGCCCCGCTTCAGCGCTATCCCATCGCCGCGCTGTCAGCGCGGCTTTTCACTTTCATCGCGATAGACCTCACCGCAGAATAACACCACGTTGGGACGGCGCTGGTGCAGGCGATCTATCATCTGCTGGCACTCGACGCGGGTTGGGTAAATATCCTCTGTGACCGGCAGGGCGTCACAGGCATCGTGGCCGCAGGGGCTGACCAGCAGAACAAATCCGATTAACGCATCTGCCATCTATCTATCCCATTCCTCAGGGGTTATGTGGGGGATCCCGCGCCGCGGGCGTCCGGGGCACCGCCGGTGCGCCGGCGTTTGCTCAGCGCGTCCCGGCGCGGGCCTGGCTGAGCGTCGATGCCAGCGCGCGCCGTTTGCGCCGTTTGCCGAGGGACATCGACTATTCATATAGTGTATATGGTGCGTATTATGCAGAATTTCAATCTGCTATAGCCAGGAATGGTAAAATATGTGGCCTGGGTGGCACCTGGCGTGTGTTAATATCACCGGCTCTATAAGATCCATATCAGCTGTATACCATCGCAATGAACTCACCTGCTATCGAACAAAAAATAACGCAATCGGCGACCCGGGTTGCTAAGGTCGTGTTTCCTACCACCATCAACCACCACGCTACGCTGTTTGGCGGCACCGCCCTGGCCTGGATGGACGAGGTTTCCTTTATTACCGCAACTCGCTTTTGCCGTAAGCGCCTGGTGACGGTCTCTACCGAGCGGATTAACTTTCAGCATCCTATTCCATCGGGCTCTATCGTTGAGCTGGATGGGCGAGTGACGCGCGTCGGGCGCACCAGCCTTACGGTAAGCGTGACCATCTTCCTGGAAGACATGTACCGCGAGGGACGGGAAGAGGTGATCAACGGCCAGTTTAACTTTGTCGCGGTGGATGATGATGGCCGTCCCGTGCCATTGTTTGATTAATTATTCTCCTAATACGCCTGCCAGTAGGGAAAAATGTTAACTGGCTCCATAAACCGGACTCCCGTGCCCCTTTTTGGGTATGGCGGTGATAACATCCCACAAGGCAAGCGTAACAGGAGGTTAACGATGTATAAGACGATTTTGGTTCCTGTCGATCTGGACGAGATGGCGCTGACTCAGGCCGCGCTGCAGGAGGTCAACGCGCTGGCGGCCCAGGAGGCCGTACAGATCTGTTTGCTTTATGTCATGCAGGTGCCCGACTGTTCACTCAGCCGTCTGAATAAAGAGACCCTGCGCTTTGAGGATATTCTGGCGGAAGAGTGCATGAATAAGATGCAGGCGCTGGCGGAGACGATCGCCCTGAGCGATCCCAGCAGCGTGGGCTGCCAGATCCGTAAGGGGTCTATCTATGACGAGGTATTGAAGGAGGCCGCGGAGATCGGCGCCGATCTGATCGTCATTGGCTCCCGCCGTCCCAGTATGTCCACCTACCTGCTGGGCTCCAACGCCACCAAGATCGTGCGCTACGCGACCACCAGCGTCTTGGTGGTGCGCTAAACGCGTCCGGGGCGGGCGCCGCCGGTCTTTAGCGGCGCTCCCGGCGGCGGTATTTTTCCGGCAGCGGCGGCACCGGTCTCCGATCGTCCAACAGATGGCGCAGGGCCAGAAGAGGGTGATGCCACAGCATGCGCGGCCCGGCCCAGCGCATCACCGCTTTCATCTCCTCTCGCTTGGCCGGCTGATAGCAGTGGATTGGACACCGTTTGCACGCGGGCTTGTCCTCGCCGAACGGGCAGCGCGCCAGGCGCTGGCAGGCATACTGATACAGCTGCTCGAAATGGGCCGCCTCGGCGTGCCGCGCATCGGGCGCCGCAGACTGATATAGCCGTATCATGCACTGGATCGTTAACTGTTCGCGTAGGGTCCGCTTTCCCATCGTATTCTCTCCCGGTAACTGTACGGCCTATTTTAGCAAAAATTGCGCTGAATTATGGCATAACCTGCCGCGTCGCTCGGGCCATCGCGACTATGCTTTTATCTTGCGTAATATTGGCTTTATCTTGCGCAATATTTAGTTGGCTTTTAATCCTATACCATTATCGTGCCGCGCTCTCTGAGCGCCGCTGATTAAAGAAAACGGCAAATGTTCCGATAGAGAGTAAGGGGATTTAACCGTCCTCTATAAATAATGGCACGGTGAGATGGCCATCTCCTTCTCGCGGAGAGCGGCGCGGCTTTCACCCCAAATTCACTCGGGCGCAAGAAAAATCCTATTGTTTACTTGTGTACTTTTTTTACACTTAATGGTTTCATCCTCGGGGCGGATAGTTGCAGGGAGGCGCGTCCCTGAGTATCAGAGAAAATACCGGGGAGTCGCTGAGCCTGCTGCATGAGTGTCACAATGTTTCATCCGCTTAAAAAATGGCTAGTGGGTATGATGGCCGTCAGTTTGCTGGCAGGAGGTGCGCTTCTACCGGCCAGTATGGCTGTCGCCGCATTACCGGCAGACAGCCTGCAGAGTATGCGGGAGCGTGATGTCGCGCGTATCGTAACCGGGATGATTAGCTTTACCCGTTGGCCGACGCCGCACGTACCCGTTCGTCTATGTATTATTCCACCGACGCATTTTGCCCGGCAGCTGCTATCCATGCCGCCGACGCCGCAGCTTACCGTACAGAAGCTTGCCTTTGCACCGCAGGATATTTTACAGCGGTGCGACGTGGCTTATTACGGCGATATCAGTCCGGCGCTCCAGCAGTCTGTTATGGCACAGCTGCAGGGGAAAAGTCTGCTGACTATCGCGGAGGGTAACCGTGAATGCGTTAACGGCAGCGCCTTTTGTCTGCAGGTGGGGGAGCATAACGTCACTTTTGAGCTGAATCTGGATACGCTGGCACGCAGCAACATACAGGTAAACCCTAATGTGCTGCTCTTGGCAAAGAAAAAAGGGTAACAGGGTGAAACGCTTATTTTCCAAGAGAGCCAGGTCACGCACGGATCGCCCGACGCTGCGCCGCATGTTTCAGCGTATTCACATCATGATCATTGCGGTGACGCTGCTGCTGGCCGGTATCCCGCTGTCGCTGCTGTCGCTGTTTACGCTGCGCACCTACGCGGAGCACAACCTGCATCTGGTGGCTATGACCATCAGCTATACCAGCGAGGCGGCGGTGGTCTTTAACGATAAGCCGGCGGCATTGGATGCCCTGAATATGATAGCCAGGCGAGAGCAGATCGCAGAGGCGACGATCACCGATGTGCAGCATCAGGTATGGGTGCGCTGGAACTCCTCTACGCCATCCCATGAGTCGCTAAACCGCCTGCTGCGCGGCTGGCTGCTGCCCAGCTCGGTCAGCGGCCCCATTGAGCACAATGGCCAGCTGATCGGCTTTGTGACCCTGAAGGCGGACGGCTCGATGCTGATGCGTTTCCTGGGCTATCTGCTGCTGGGGCTGTTGTGCTGCCTGATCCTGATCGCGCTGCTGTCGCTGTATCTGGTACGGCGCATGCATGCCGGCATTGTGGACGAGCTGTACGCGATCGCCAAAGTGGCCCGGCAGGTACGCGAGCAGCGCACCTATTCATTACGGGTACCCCATTCACAGATCGCCGAGATCGAAGAGCTGAGCCGGGGTTTTAACAGCCTGCTTACGGAGGTCGAATCGCAGCATACGCTGCTGATCAATGAAAATGGGGTGCTGACCTATAAGGCACTGCACGATCCGCTGACCGGCCTGCCCAACCGCACCTGCTTTATGAATATGTTGGAGAGCCTTAATCCGCGCCAGGAGCGGGTCTGCGTCATGTTTCTTGACGGAGACGGCTTTAAGGCGGTTAACGATACCTGGGGCCATGCGGCGGGGGATCGGGTGCTGGTGGAGGTGGCCAGCCGCCTGAGCCAACAGATCCGTAAGACGGATATGGTGGCGCGCCTTGGCGGGGATGAGTTTGCCATCCTGCTGCGCAATATTGAGGCGCCCCGAGAGGCGGAGCGGGTCGCCCGCGGCATCCTGCAGGCGGTTCCGCAGCCGATTGTGTTGAGCAACGGCGTACGGGTCAGTATGACCTTCAGTATCGGTTTTACGCTGTCGTCTCCTCATAGCCAACCGGCCGTGCTGCTGGATAAGGCGGATGCCGCCATGTACCGCAGTAAGCAGCGCGGCGGCGGCTGGAGTGTACTTTAATAGGCAAGGGAATCACACACGATGCAAATACAACAACGAAAGGGCTGGGCTCTGGGGATGGCGCTGGGCTGTGCGCTCTTAAGCGGCTGTCAGCATAAGGCAACGTTTTCACCCCAGCAGATTGCCGTACTGCAGCAGCAGGGCTTTACCCCGACGCCGGAGGGGTGGAGCTTTGGCATGTCGGAGAAGGTACTGTTCGGGAATAACCAGGCGACGCTGCGTCCGGAGAGCCAGGCGCATGTGGCCGAGCTCGGGCGTACGCTGTCGCAGGTGGCTATCCTGCACGCGCGCCTTGATGGCTATACCGACAACTACGGAACGGATCAGTACAATCAGCAGCTGTCGCTGAAGCGGGCCGATAAGGTGGCGGATGCCATGGCCAGCGGAGGGATGCCGCGGGCGAACCTGACGACGCGCGGCATGGGGAAAAGCAATCCGATCGCCGACAACGCGACCCGTCAGGGCCGGGCGGAGAACCGGCGCGTCGCGATCGTGATTCAGGCGCCGTAGCCGAACGCCGCCGCGGCCGCGTTACCGCTGTCGTTACATCCTCCGTCAACTTTACATTTCTCATACAAATATTGAATCCGTTGGGTATAGGCTTTATCTGAAATACGTTGACGGAGGAGGAGCCTATGAATAGCAGAAGGTTACAGGTCGCACGCTGCGTGGCCAAGTATGCGTTGGTCTGCCATAGCGCCAGTCGCTGGAATACGGCGATGAAGATGCTGAAAGCGTCTCTGGGCGGCGTCAAAACCCAGCGGCTACACGGCTGAGCAAATGGGCTGCTCATTTGCTAGCCGGTTGAGTAAAAAGATGATTTTAGAACTGGACAAGGGGCTCGGAGCCGATTAATATCCTCAGCCATTGGAAGGATGGCCGAGTGGTTTAAGGCAACGGTCTTGAAAACCGTCGAGTGTAACAGCTCCCAGAGTTCGAATCTCTGTCCTTCCGCCAAATTCAAACCCCGCGCGTCGCGCGGGGTTTTTCGTTTCTGCCTTCCGTCACCGACGTGTATGAGAGACTATCGTTTCTCTCTGGACCGTATTTCTTAGCACTATCTTGCTGCCAACATCCCCAGGTAGCATCTAACGATGATGTCATTCATCTTTTCCACCAGCTTAGGCCACCTAAAGGTGATGTGGGCTGACCCTTTCTGGAAGTCGCGAATCAATAGATAATCGTCTCTGTAGTCCTCTGCACTTTTTCTATGACGACTCACGTGGTCATCGAACCGTGATGTAATATTGGCTCGATTATCCGGTACAGGTTCGTCGTCCAGCTGATGTCGCATGCGTTCCAGATCTACCAATTGATGACTGCGAGCGCCTCGGCTGAAGTGAAATCCTCACCGGTCATATCTGAACAGTGCATTCACGATAATCTTTTTCCTGAAGTAATACGGGCAGTTGGTGCGATAGCCCCAACTCAGGGAGTTGAATACGTTAGTGACACGGGGTTCAAACGTTTCTCCTCTGCTATCATGCAATAGCTTGAAGGCAGCGAGGATGTTCGCTGCGCTGATTTCCGGAAAACCGTTGCTTTTCAGATCGCGATGCCATTCATCGCGGTCTGTGCATCCATTAATGCCAGCATGGCTGTGGTTGAACGTGTCATCAGATCGTTCCAGATCTCTCGGTCGATATTGTGGATCATGATGGACATGGCCTTTTTCTGTGGCTGGAGTCGCCAGTATTCATAGCGATTATCCAGTGCCATTCCCCAGCGCTCAGTGGTGTCACCGTCAATACGCTGCGTGGGGTGGAAGACTTTTGCGATTTATTGAATAACCGGCGCTAGTCGCTGAAGCGCGTTCTGGTGGAGGGTGATAATACATTCAATGCTGGTGGAGAGAATTACGTCAGTGCGATCGATTAAAACGTCGGATGTGGTGAAGGAGAGTTCAGGTATGGTGTTTGTCCTTATGTCAAAGCAAAGCAAAGCGCCATCGCTGAGGGCTAGCGCTGATATACATGGTGTGTGGAACATAGTCTTATTACTGGTTTTGGGTATATACAGAAGACAAAGATCGAAGATAGTGAAGATCACACACATCGTTCTGTGGCTGCTCAATCCAGGGCAGCAGTACCACTGAATCCGTATTATCTTCGTCGTTGTCGAAAATAGTGTCGGTATTGCAACTGCTCATATCTTGCAGCCCGTAAAATTAGAATGTTGAGAGCCGCATTGGTGGCTAATACCAGTATGGGAAGCGCTCGTTATGGAGAGTAGCAAATAGTGCCATTTCTCTCAGGATGGGGCACCGCAGTATTTCAGGTAATCGGTGGCTATAGCGTTGTTGAGGATGGACTGCATTGTCACTTGTCTGACTCCTCCGCCCCAGGAATATATGTTATGTTGATGCCTGAGCTGGAGAGCAAGTAAAAATTCGATAAAATATCGAGGTATTTATTTAAGTGGCGTAAGGCCTTCTTTCTATCAATGGTGGGTAGCTCATCGCCCCAGCGTTCAAGCCATGGTGAAAATAAGATTGCTTAACGTTGTCGCTGTCGTCGGTAAAGCGCTTGGCCTCCTTCGTCATTAGCAACTTTACCTTAAAGTACGTGCATTCTTCGTCAACATCCGTCAAGAAATAGATATAAGGCAAATAGTGGTGGATATATAATAAATAGATGATGGATATGATATTGATAATTAATTTATTCTCTTTATGTTATGTGTTTTTTGAATAAGTTATAGCATCACTTATAAACAGATTAAGAATAAATCTAGACAACGTCCTAAAAATATAGCTAATGCTTGCTTTTGTCGTTGAAATACTGATCAATGCCTGTACCTTGGTCTAGTCGGCGTTAGGTTTGTTTTTTTTCGCTGACATTTATGTAAATAGGATGGGTCGTATGGCAGGAAGTTTCCAGAACGAAGTGCCAAAGGCACGCATTAATCTCAAGCTTGACCTGCATACCGGTGGCGCAGGCAAAAAGACTGAGCTCCCCTTGAAGTTGCTGATCGCGGGTGACTTCAGTAATGGTCAGGCGTCTGCACCATTGTTTGAGCGCGAAAAGGTTAATTTAGATAAAAACAATTTTGACGCAGTGCTTTCCGAATATTCCCCAAAGGTTAATCTTACCGTTAAAAATCCCCTTGCTGATGACGCTGGCGAAGATAATATCAGCCTGAGATTCCAGAGCATGAAGGATTTCTCTCCAGAGCAGGTTTCACGGCAAATTCCCCAGCTGAAGGCCATGCTTTCCATGCGTAATTTACTTCGTGATTTAAAGGCGAACCTGCTGGATAACCAGACTTTCCGAAAAGAGCTGGAAAAAATTCTGCGGGATCCGGCGTTAAGCGCAGAGCTCAGGAGCGAGCTATCCGCTCTGGCTCCAAAACAGCCTTAACCCCTCACGATGTTATAACGGATTAATCAAGGAATGCTCATGTCTGTACAAAATGAAAATATCGCGGGTAGTAAGAGCGAGGTGCTCGAACACCCTGTCGCTGGCGGGGTTTATGCGTCGCTGTTTGAAAAAATCAATTTGAGCCCGGTCTCCGCGCTGAGCGCGCTGGATATCTGGCAGGACGCGCAGGCGATGTCCGATGCGACGGCAGATGAGCGGTTAACGGCCGGGATGCAAGTATTTCTGGAATGCCTGAAAAAATCGGGTTCAAAAGTTGAGAAACTCGACAAAAACCTGATTGACCATCATATCGCTGAGCTGGACTACCAGATTAGCCGTCAGCTGGATGCGATAATGCACAGCGGAGAATTCCAGGCGGTAGAAAGCCTGTGGCGCGGCGTTAAATCTCTGGTCGATAAAACCGATTTTCGCCAGAATGTGAAAGTTGAACTGCTGGATATGTCTAAAGACGACCTGCGTCAGGATTTTGAAGACAGTCCGGAGATTATCCAGAGCGGGCTGTATAAACACACCTATATCGATGAATACGATACGCCGGGTGGCGAGCCGATTGCGGCCTTGATTTCTGCTTACGAG
Source organism: Edwardsiella sp. EA181011 (assembly GCF_000800725.1). Classification (NCBI taxonomy): domain Bacteria; kingdom Pseudomonadati; phylum Pseudomonadota; class Gammaproteobacteria; order Enterobacterales; family Hafniaceae; genus Edwardsiella; species Edwardsiella sp. EA181011. The sequence goes on from NZ_CP011364.1 coordinate 2,427,739, forward strand.
TTTGATGCCTCTGCGCAGGACGTTGCCCTGCTGCGCAATATTTCGAAAGTCTCTGCCGCTGCCCATATGCCCTTTATCGGCGCGGCCGGCCCGAAATTTTTCCTCAAGGATTCGATGGAGGAGGTGGCGGCCATTAAAGATATCGGTAACCACTTTGACCGCGCCGAATATATCAAGTGGAAATCCTTTCGCGAGACGGACGATGCCCGCTATATCGGCCTGGTAATGCCGCGCGTGCTGGGGCGTCTGCCGTATGGCCCGGACACCGTGCCGGTGCGCAGCTTTAACTATGTGGAAGAGGTCAAAGGCCCGGACCATAACAAATATCTGTGGACCAACGCCTCGTTTGCCTTCGCGGCCAACATGGTGCGCAGCTTTATCAACAACGGATGGTGTGTACAGATCCGTGGCCCGCAGGCTGGTGGTGCCGTTCAGGACCTGCCAATCCATCTTTACGATCTGGGCACCGGCAGCCAGGTGAAAATCCCGTCCGAAGTGATGATCCCGGAAACCCGTGAATTTGAGTTCGCCAATTTGGGTTTCATTCCTCTCTCTTACTACAAGAACCGCGACTACAGCTGCTTCTTCTCGGCCAATTCCACCCAGAAACCGGCGCTGTATGATACCGCCGATGCGACGGCCAACAGCCGCATTAATGCGCGTCTCCCATACATCTTCCTGCTGTCACGTATTGCCCACTACCTGAAGCTGATTCAGCGTGAAAATATTGGCACCACCAAAGACCGTCGTCTGCTGGAGCTGGAACTCAACACCTGGGTGAAAGGTCTGGTCACCGAAATGACCGATCCGGGCGACGAGCTGCAGGCGTCCCACCCGCTGCGCGATGCCAAAGTGGTGGTCGAGGACATTGAAGATAACCCGGGCTTCTTCCGTGTGAAGCTGTACGCCGTCCCGCACTTCCAGGTGGAAGGGATGGACGTCAACCTGTCACTGGTCTCTCAGATGCCGAAGGCGAAATCATAAGCTAAGGCAGGAAGCCGATGAAAACGGAACAACCGTTATGGGGCAGGGGCGTTATGGTCTCTCCTCAGCACTTCCAGCAACAGGCCGCATACACGGCCTGGTCTGCGGAATGTATTGCCCGGCTGGGTCTTGCACAGCCCTGGGGCGTGATAAATGCCGTTTTTGAACCGGATGCACTGAAACTGGGCCGCCTGCAGGCCCGCCACCTGCATATCCGGTTTCCGGACGGTACGCTTATCGATACGGATAATGCTGACGACCTGCCGCCGGCGCTGGCGCTTGAGGGTGAATCACAGGAAGTGGTGGTGGTTCTGGCCCTTCCGCTGCTGCGGGCGAATGGTGGCAACTGTCTTAAACCCGATGAGGTGGCCGGGCGCCCTGTTCGCTATCGCCAGCGCTGGCGGGATGTCCGCAATACCTTCGGGGAGGATACTCGCCAGATTGCGGTGATGCAGCCGGAGCTGACGCTGCGTTTCATCCATCAGAACAACAGCGATTACCTGATCTGCCCGGTCGCTCGTCTGCGGCAGGATTCACAGGGGCGCTGGGCGCTTAGTGAGGCGTATCTCCCCCCGCTCCTTACCATCCAGGGCAGTCGCTGGCTGGTGACCCAACTGGAGCAACTGATGACGCAGCTGCGCGCCCGCCGCCGTCGCCTGATGGCCATGCGCAGGGAAAGTAACGAGCGCATGGCGGATTTTGCCGTGGCGGACGTCTCCCTGTTCTGGCTGCTCAATGCCCTAAACAGCGCGGAGCCGGTGCTGGGGCAGTTTCAGTGTCACCCGCAAAGCCCGCCCGAGCGTCTGTATCCGGAGCTGGCGCGCCTTGCGGGCAGCCTGTTGACCTTCTCACTGGAGCACCAGGTGAGTGCTATTCCTGTCTGGCAGCATGAGCAGCTGAATAACGTTTTTCCGCCGCTGTTTGATTTGCTGGGCGATCTGTTGGAAGCCAGCCTGCCGTCGCGGGTGGTGTCGATTGAGCTTGAGCACGATGCCCGGCTTCACGTCTGGCATGCCCGTCTGCATGACCCGCGCCTGCGCGAAGGGGCTGATTACTATCTCTCCGTACGTTCATCGATGCCGGCGGCTCAGCTACAGGAACAGTTCCCGCGTCAGTGCAAGGTCGGTAGTCCCGATCATGTCAGGAGTATCGTCAATTCTTCACGGGTGGGTGTGCCTCTGGCGCCGCTACGTCATGTGCCGGCCGCCATTCCGCTGCGCCTGGAAAATCAGTATTTCAGCCTCGATGTGACACACCCACTGGCCACCGAGATGCTGCAAAGCGGCAGCTGTATGTTTTATGTCCCGGGGATGCTCGGCGAGCCTGAGCTTGAACTCTTTGCGGTATTGAGAACATGAGTGAGCGTAAACGCGGCGCGGCCGCGTCCATCGATATTGACGCCCTGCTGCAGGATACCTGGCTGCAGGTCATCAGCCTGCGTCACGGCCCGACATTCCAGGATGGCGAAGGGCGCACCTTGTGGGAGCGCTGTATTGCTGATGTGGAGCGGGTCCAGCAAGAGCTGAAAGCGCGTGAGCTGGATGAGGCGGGTTGTCAGCACATTCTTGCCGCGCAATGTGCGCTGCTTGATGAGACGGTCAAGGGGCGCGGCGTGGAGGATGACGCCTGTGTGCAGTGGTATGACATTCCCCTGCAGGGACATTTTCTCGGCACCATGGATGCCGGCGATACGCTGTGCGATCGGATGCGTGATGTGCTGCGTGAGCTGGCGCCTGATCATGCCGTTGTGACCTGCTTCCAGCGTGTGATGATGCTGGGTTTCCTGGGCAGTTTCCATTCTCAGAATGACCCGGAACGTCAGAAACTCGTCAATGCACTCAATGAACATGTCACGCCGTTCCGCTATCCAGCGTCCCATCCGGTGCTGGCGGAAAGCCGTGCTGGATGGGGCGTGGGGGGCTGGCTGGCGTCATGGCCCGTGAGTATTGCTTTGAGCATGTTGGCGGTCGCCGCACTCTGGTGGGGCCTGGATCACTGGCTGGATCAGATGCTGTTGAGCCTGCTGCCGGGAGTCGTGAAATGAGTCCGGCACAACAGCGCGGACTTGCGCTGTGGGCCGCCCTGCTGAGTACGGTGATCTGTCTGGGTTTTCTGCCGGGATCCCGAGGGGGTTCCATGCTGCTTCTGCTGGCGCTGCTGGGGGTTATCCTGGCGTGCTGGATTGTGGCCAGCCGGCGTGCAGAGCATGAATCGACGTTGCGCCCCGACGACCTGCCTGACGCCACGTATCGCCAGCCAGTGGTGCTGGTCTGTGGGGATCTCCCCCAGGCCTGGCCCGGGCAATCTCAGGTCCTGACCGTCACCCAGGGGTGCTGGATCCGGGTGGAGAGCCCTCAGGATCTGGAGCAGACAGCCCGTCAGCTGTTATGGCTTCGCCCTGGCTGGGGAGATCAGCTGTCGGTGATGGTCAGCGTCTGTCCGCAGAAATACGCCGACAGCGGGCATCTAACCCGTTGCCTGCTGGCCCTGCGCTGGCAAATCAGCCGGCTGCGTAAAGAGACGGGTCATTCTGTGCCGCTGGTCCTGCATGGTCAGATTGGCAGCGCGATGACGAATGATCTGCTCTGGCAGGCGGCTATCCCAGGGGAAGGCGTGAGAGTCTGGCGTGCGTCTTCGGCGCCGGGTTCCATCGCTGCATGGGTCACCGCCGGTGGGTCGCCTGCGATGCAGCAACAGGTGTTGATGAACAGCCTGATGAGCTGGTTCCATCAACACGTCAAAGCTGTCTTTATGGATGAGAACTCCGATGTTCCTGCCATTATACCTGTTGCGGAGCTGTGGGGTATGGGGCCGATCCTTGCCGGAAGTCTGGCCACATCGGCCTGGACCGCGTGGCTGTCCCGCCACACCGCCATGCAGCAGGTGGCGGGCTGGCAGCCGCTGGGAACGAACGGTACGGTTATCTCCCCGTTGCCAGATTTTATCCTGCCGCTGCTGCCGGAGGGGCGAGGCCTGACGCCGCGTGGGCGAACATGGCGCGGTGTGCTCGGGATCTTTACGCTGGCGGCGATTGCAGCGCTGCTCAGTAGTGGCTGGAACAATCGCCAGCTGCTGCAGCGTGTGAGCGTTGATATTGCCCGCTACGACCGTATCCCGATGCATGATTTCGGCCCCAAAGCCGACGCCGTTGCTGTCCTGCGTGACGATGCGGCAGCGCTGGATAATCTGGCGCGCAACGGGATACCGCCCCGTCTGAGCCTCGGTTTATATCAGGGTGAGCGTCTGCGAATGCCGCTACTGGATGCGATCCATGCTTATGTGCCCCCGCCGTTTGAATCTGAAGCGCAGCCGACGCCCAAACGGGTATCGAAACCTAAACCGGTACCGAAAATTGTCCGCCTCGACAGCATGTCATTGTTCGATTCCGGCAAATCGGTACTGAAAACCGGCTCCACCAAATGGCTTGTGAACTCACTGGTCGGCATCAAGGCGAAGCCGGGCTGGCTGATTGTCGTCAGTGGTCACACCGATAACACCGGCAGCCCTCAACTGAATCAGATGCTGTCCCTGAAGCGTGCCGAAGCGGTACGCGACTGGATGCGTGACACTGGCGATGTGCCGGAAAGCTGTTTTGCGGTGCAGGGCTATGGCGCAAGCCGCCCGGTCGCAACCAATGACACCCCGGAAGGGCGCGCACTTAACCGTCGTGTCGAAATCAGTCTGGTACCGCAGGCTAATGCCTGTCAGATACCCGGCGAAACCCCAGCGTCATCGCAGGATGATGACGTATCACAATCAAATGGAGAGTAACTCTCATGGCAATTCCTGTTTATCTTTGGCTGAAGGACGACGGCGGTGCGGACATTAAAGGGTCTGTGGACGTGCAGGATCGCGAAGGCAGCATCGAAGTGGTGGCCCAGGAGCATAACCTGTATATCCCGACCGATAACAACACCGGCAAGCTGACCGGCACCCGTATCCACACCCCATTCCTGTTCACCAAGGAAATCGACTCGTCCAGCCCGTACCTGTACAAGGCGGTGACCACCGGGCAGACCCTGAAGTCTGCGGAATTCAAGTGGTACAAAATCAACGATGCGGGCCAGGAAGTGGAGTACTTCAACACCAAACTGAAAAACGTGAAGGTGGTGAAAGTGGCTCCGAAGATGCACGACATCAAGGATCCTGCCTTCGAGAAACACAACCACCTTGAGCAGATCGAACTGCGTTACGAAAAAATCACCTGGACCTACAAAGACGGCAACATCATTCACTCCGACTCCTGGAGCGAACGCGCTACCGCGTAAGTCACCAGCGGGCAGCGTTTCTCTGTCCGCTTTCCCATTTTTGCTCAACGTCTGTCTGCGCGGGCGTTGAGCAAAGAAAACCACAAACTGCCAGCCCGACCGTGTGCGCTTTGGTCCCCTGAACGGGAAATAGTGAGGGGCGGTAGCGTGTCCAGGAACCGACAAAGAGATCAATTCATGGAAAATCCAGCCGTTCTGTTACGTCGCCTAAACCCTTACTGCGCCCGTGCGATGGAGGGGGCGGCCTCGCTCTGCCAGATCCGCACCCATGCGGAAATCCTGCCTGAGCACTGGCTGCTGAAGCTGCTGGAGCAGGGGGAGGGTGACCTGACGGTGCTGGCCCGCCGTTATGAGTGGGATATGGATGCGCTGTGGCAGGATTTGCTCGGCTGGCTGGATTCACTTCCCCGCTCTGTTTGCAGTCGCCCGCAGCTTTCAAACAGCATTCAGACACTGATGCAGGAAGCCTGGCTGATTGCCTCCCTTAATGGCGAAGAGCATATCCGCAGTGTGCATCTGCTGATGGCGCTGGCCGATAGGCCAAAACTGGTGCGCTGCGATGGCCTGTGGCCGCTGCTGACCCTCGGCCAGAGTCAGCTGGAGCGTCTGCGTCCGCTGCTTGATGCGCAGTCAGACGAACGCCCGGATGTGCAGCTGGATGAAGAATTAGCCAAAAGCGATACGGTTGAGTTCGTGGGCCGCCCGGTCGGCGTTTCTGAAGGCAAAGAAGGCGAGTTGTCGCCTGCGCTGCAGAACGCGCTGGATAAATTCACCCTCGATGTCACCGCCAAGGCCAGAGAGGGCAAAATCGACCCGGTGTTTGGTCGCGACACCGAAATCCGTCAGATGGTGGATATTCTCTCGCGCCGTCGCAAGAACAACCCGATCCTGGTCGGCGAGCCGGGTGTCGGCAAAACGGCCCTGGTGGAAGGGCTGGCGCTGCGCATTGCCGAAGGCAACGTACCGGAAAGCCTGAAAACAGTCGTTCTGCGTACCCTGGACCTCGGTCTACTGCAGGCGGGCGCTGGCGTAAAGGGCGAATTTGAGCAGCGTCTGAAAAATGTCATCGATGCGGTGCAGCAGTCGCCGGTGCCGATTCTGCTGTTTATCGACGAAGCCCACACCATTATCGGGGCGGGGAATTCAGCCGGGGGCGCAGATGCGGCTAACCTGCTGAAACCGGCGCTGGCCCGCGGCGAACTGCGCACCATTGCCGCCACTACCTGGAGCGAGTACAAGCAGTACTTCGAGCGTGATGCCGCGCTGGAGCGCCGCTTCCAGATGGTGAAAGTGGACGAACCGGATGACGAGACCGCCTGCCTGATGCTGCGTGGCCTGAAATCCCGCTATGCCGAACACCACGGCGTACATATCGCTGACGACGCGGTACGCGCGGCGGTCACATTGTCGCGCCGCTATTTGACTGGACGCCAGCTGCCGGACAAAGCCGTTGACCTGCTGGATACCGCCGCGGCGCGTGTGCGTATGAGTCTCGACACGGTGCCTGAACAAATTGTGCGTCTGAAAGCGCAGCTGAATGCACTGGCGCTGGAAGAGCAGGCGCTGCTGGAAGATATTGCCGCAGGCAGCAACCGTCATGGTGACCGCCTGGGCGTCATTGAGCAGCAGCGGACTGCACTGGAAGCGCGTATCGAGGAGCAGGAAGCACGTTTCAGCAACGAAAAGGCGCTAGCACAGCAGTTGATGGCCAGCCGTCAGGACATCAGTCAGCAGGCTGAAATTACTGGCCTGCAACAGCAATTGGAGCAGGCACAGCAGGGTGATGTGCTGGTCCAGGTGGACGTAGACACCCGCACCGTGGCTAACGTGATTGCCGACTGGACCGGCGTTCCGTTGTCTTCCCTGATGAAAGATGAACAGACCGAACTGCTGATCCTGGAAGCTGAAATCGGTAGGCGCGTAGTGGGGCAGGACGTGGCGCTGATCGCCATTGCCCAGCGCCTGCGCGCGGCGAAAACCGGCCTGACGTCTGAGAACGGCCCTCAGGGCGTGTTCCTGCTGGTCGGCCCGAGCGGGGTCGGTAAAACCGAGACCGCGCTGGCGTTGGCCGATGTGCTGTACGGCGGTGAAAAATCGCTGATTACCATCAACCTGTCTGAATACCAGGAACCGCACACCGTTTCCCAGCTGAAGGGGTCACCTCCGGGCTATGTGGGATACGGACAGGGCGGCATTCTCACCGAAGCGGTGCGCAAGCGTCCGTACAGCGTGGTGCTGCTGGATGAGGTGGAAAAAGCCCACCGGGATGTGATGAACCTGTTCTATCAGGTGTTCGACCGCGGCTTTATGCGCGACGGCGAAGGGCGTGAAATCGACTTCCGTAATACCGTTATTCTGATGACCTCTAACCTCGGCAGTGACCACTTGATGCAGCTGCTGGATGAACAGCCAGGCGCCAGCGAAAGCGACCTGCACGAACTGCTGCGCCCGATTTTACGTGACCACTTCCAGCCCACGCTGCTGGCCCGTTTCCAGCCGGTGATTTATCGCCCACTGGCAGAATTGGCCATGCGCACCATCGTGGAGATGAAACTCAGCCAGGTGAGTCAACGCCTGAAGCGTCACTACGGCCTGACCACCCATATCAACGAGAGCTTGTATGACGCGCTGACCGCCGCCTGCCTGCTGCCGGACACCGGTGCGCGTAACGTTGACAGCCTTCTCAACCAGCAAATCCTGCCGGTGCTGAGTCAGCAACTGCTGACCCATATGGCTGCGAAGCAGAAGCCCAAATTACTGACTCTGGCGTGGACCGATGATGAGGGCATTGTGCTGGCGTTTGATACCCCAGCCACTGAACCAGAAGGAACTGACGCATGAGCACGAATCTTAAAATCCTCTTCAGCCACAATCACCACGGGCTTTCGATAAAAGGCTGTGAGTCCGGGCTGGACGCCCTAGCCTTTGAGGGGCACGAAGCCCTGAGCAAACCGTTCAGCTACCGTATTGAGTTCACCAGTGGCGATCATGCCATCAGCAAGGAAATGATGCTGATGAAAGCCGCTTCCCTGACGCTGCAGGCACCGGTGGATCAGGGCTACGGCATTAAGGTGCAACAGGCCGTTCGCGTGATTCAGGGGGTAGTCAGCGGTTTTGAACGCCTCGGTACCTCAAAAGACGAAACCCATTACGCCCTGACGCTGACCCCGCGTCTGGCGTTGCTCAGCCGTTCACACCAGAACGCCATTTATCAGGACATGTCGGTTCCGCAGATTGTTGAAAAAATCCTGCGCGAGCGTCACAGCATGCGCGGCCAAGATTTTCTGTTCTCGCTGACAGAAGAGTACCCGCGTCGTGAACAGGTGATGCAGTACGGTGAGGACGACCTGCGCTTTATTACCCGACTGCTGGGTGAGGTGGGCATCTGGTTCCGCTTTACCACCGATACGCGCCTCAATATCGATGTGGTGGAGTTTTACGACGGCCCGCAGGGCTATGAGAAAGGGCTGACCCTGCCATCTGTGCCGCCGTCTGGCCAGCACTCAAAAGGGGTGGACTCGGTGTGGGGCATGGAATGCCACCACGCTGTGGTGCAAAAGCAGGTCAGCACCCGCGATTACAACTACCGTGCGGCAAACGAGGACATGAACACCCAGGTCGATGTGACCCGGGGGGACGCCACTACCTACGGTGATGCCTATCACTATGCCGACAATTACCTGACGCCGGGCAGTAAATACGACCGATATCCGGCACCGGAGTCCGGGGCGTTCTATGCCCGTATTCGCCACGAACGTTACCTGAACGGTCAGACACAAACCCACGCCATCACCAGTTGCCCGACGCTGTTCCCGGGTATGCTGTTAAAGGTCACCGGCGGCTATGAGGTGGCAGACGTGTTTGCGCAGGGCGTGGCCATCACGACGATGCACACCCATGCCCGTCGTGACGAAGATTTTGGTGTGAATTTTGAGGGTATCCCGGACAGCTCGGATTTTGGCTTCCGCCCGGCCCCCGGCGCCCGTCCGGTGATGGCCGGCACGCTGCCGGCCCGCGTTACCAGCACCACCGAAAATGACGCCTACGGCCATATCGACCGCGATGGCCGCTACCGCGTCAACATGCTGTTCGACCGCGATAACTGGGAGACCGGTTTTGAAAGCCTGTGGGTGCGCCAGTCGCGCCCCTATGCCGGTGACACCTATGGCCTGCACCTGCCGCTGCTGGCGGGCACCGAAGTGGCGATTGGCTTTGAGGACGGTAACCCGGACCGGCCGTATATCTCCGGCGTGCTGCACGATTCGGCGCACGGCGACCACGTCACCATTCAGAACTACAAACGTAACGTCCTGCGTACCCCCAAAAACAACAAACTCCGCCTGGATGACTCGGAAAATCAGGAGCATATCAAGCTGTCGACCGAGTACGGCGGCAAGAGCCAGCTCAATCTCGGGCATCTGGTGGACAGTGAGAGAAAGAAGCGTGGTGAAGGTGCCGAGTTGCGAACTGATGAGTGGGTGGCTGTTCGTGGTGGAAAAGGGTTACTGCTGACAACGCAGGCTCAGCCTGGAGCTATCGATCAACAGTTGAGTATGGATGAAATTAAGCGGCAGCTGTCTGACGCATTGTCACTGGCGAATTCCCTGTCAGATTTGTTGCAGACTGCGCAGATCGAAGGGTTGGATAACAGCACGCAGCAGCAATTCCTGCAGCAGAATGTAGATCAGCTGCAACAGCCCGCCATTGTCGCGGGTGCTCCTGGTGGGATTGCTCTGTCCACTCCGCAACATATTCAGCTTAGCGCCAATCATAATCAGATGCTGACTTCCGGTGGAAGTACAGAAATCAGTTCGTTAAAGCGAATGGTGCTCGCTGCCAAATCGGGATTTGTTGCGTTTGTCCAGGAGCTTGGAATGAAACTGGTTGCAGCCAGAGGAAAGATGGAGCTCCAGGCGCAAAGCGATGGCATGGATATTCTGGCCAACAAAGCACTAACAGTGATGAGCACCGATGACGAAATCATTATCAGTGCGAAGAAAAAGATAACGCTTAAGTGTGGTGGTTCGTACATCACAATTGATCCGGCGAAAATAGAAAATGGCACGGGTGGCAATTTTTATATCAAGAGCGCAGATTTTGATTATGACGGCCCGGCAAAACAGGATACACCTTTCCCTAAATTTACCGCTTGTGAAAATGCCGCTTCCGAAGCCCTGGCTAAGGGTGATGCTGCATTGCCGCTGAGCTGAGGACAGTTGATGGATAATTATTATCTGGAACAACCGCTGGCTCCGGGTGAGCATGATTTTGCCATTATCGACAGAATGCAACATCCTGAGATAAGCGAAACATGGCCTGTACTTGAACTGGTCTCACCGATGCTAAAACCGCAGGCTCATCTGTATCCCTGGCTTTTGCCCTTAAAAGAGATGAAAGCGGGGGAGTGGAAAACGTTAATAAGCGAGCTTGAACAAGCTGATTCTTCCCAAACTATGCCGGTCTCCTGCCTGCTGTTTCGTAGTGAGCAGCCATTGTCGGAAGTCCGGAATCAGCTTATCAGGTCGCTCTGTTTTACTGATGAAAATCACCGGGGGCATATTCTTCGCTATTACGATCCCCGGGTGTTCTTTCACCTGGGCTGGATGTTATCCCCCTGGTTGCTGGCTCAAACATTTCCTTCTTACATGTTTAGCTATTGGACGTTCTGGCTTGAAGGTCACTGGCATACGGTGACTTTCCCCTCCTCTGAGATGGTGCAGTTCGATGAGGTACGAACTTTCCCACGACAGCAACTTCAACGTTGTGGACTGATAAATCAGGTGATTGGCAGATCTCCAGCCTTTAGTGATATTGCTGAGCGGGAGCGGGCCAGTCGGCGAATTGATGTACTTCTGGCGCAGGCAGCAGAACTGGGGCTACCAACAGCGGAAGACCAGGCTGCGTTTGCATTTCATGGCCTCAATCTTCGGGATTCATTCTGGACATCCCCCAAATTTTTGCCTCTGCTGCAGCAGGCCAGGAGCGCGCCTGATTTTTTCCATGATGAAACCCGCTTATGGGATGAAGAACGCTGGAATACCATGACGCAGCGCTAATCCGTATCAGTAAATGGAATGAAAATGAATACAGAACAAGATTGTAAATTTTGCCGCCGTTATGGGCTGCCGATACTGCTTGCTCGTCCAGCCGTGATGGCAGCGGATGACAGCTTACCGCTACTGCCTGCTGATATTACTGTTTCTGTCCCTGCACAGGGACAGACTGCTTATACAGCCAGACTGCTGCGGGCCGGTTTTTTGAATATCTGGTCCGAATCTGGTGCCCGATGGATTAATTACTATGTCACCAGCGAGGGCTATTACTACCCGTTGCCTGAGAGTGGTGATGTGCCTGCTGATATTGTGGCCGGTACCCGAAAGCCCTGTGTCAACAAACCGGAAGAGTTGGCAACCGCATCGCTGATCACTTTGCCGGTAAAACCAGCAGGAATGAAAAATGGTGTATTCTGGTTCGGCTGGTCCGAAGTGGAATGGACGGATGCAACGCGTAAAAAGCATGAGGATGCGGCATATCGTAGCCAGTATATGCAGCGTTTTGATATGGATGCCTGGGTGAATGGTGGGAGTGAAAAACAAACCTTATCCATTTCAGGGCTTGCAAATACGCTCGCGGAATACAGCCCTAAAGCAGCCTCCTGCTCCCATAAAACCTGGTCTCCGGCTCCTTTCAGGAATAGCAGGCCCCAGGAAGGGCAAAATCTGATTCAGGCAGCTGAAACACTGTATGCCGGGAAGGGCGCAATTCTGGTTCTGGCCGATCCGGTTGCGGTTGCTCAGGATATTTCCGCTCTGTCCAATCATCGAATAGAAAAACAATTTTCGCAAAACCCGAAATACTCCCGAGGATTAGCTTTATCCTCAGCGCTCAGTTCGCTGAAAGAGGTGCTTTGCACGCAATTTGAACGTGACCAGCTAACCCTTGATGGCATTGTGGAGCAACAGGCCCGTAGTGGGATTGCTGTGCAGGCCGGTGTGATGCTGCCTGGCATGGCCAGTGCACAACAAAGTGCGCTTTACAGCCATAACAACCAGTCACTCCCGCAGCAGGTTAATATGTACTGGGCGCAGTATGAAAAATATATTGATCGAACAAAAGAGCAGGCTTTTCTGAAGGAGTACGATGCTGCACTTTCAGCCTATGACCAGCAGGTTATTTCACCGATGGTGAATATGTATCTGGCCTGGCTGCAAGGCCAGACGTTGCTCAACTACCTGGACAGTAATTTTGACCCGGAAGATATCGGCAGCGGTGCCTTATTCACCCAAACGGTCATGTATTGTGTTCAGCATATGCAGGATAAATCAGATGTGACGACCTGGTTTATGGAGCAACTGTCTCAGCCATCGATCAGTGAAACAAATATTCTTCTTCGCGCCACGGTGCTGAATAACAGGCAATGGGCCCTCAAGGTTCGCGACACAGTGAACGCGTATAAAGATTACAGCGATGTTCCCTGGAAAGATAAGTTAGTCGACGTTTATACAAAGATAACGGATAAATCGGTGAAGAATGTCCAGTTTGCAGTGGAAGGCTATCTGAATGCCGTCAGTAGTGCGCTGGCGGGAATGCTGGATAAAGCCGCGGACAGATTACTGCCTTCTCTGGTGGCACTGGCTGCGTCATATGGCATGGGACTGAAGGTGATAAGCAGTACCGGTGAGCGAAAATATTTTATCAGTGCCATCGTAAGACAGCTGGGCGAAATGACCGACCTTGAAGGCCGTATCTCAGCGTCACGTCTGAGACACTATGTCGACATTGAAGTTCGCCGAATGGAAATTGCTGGCGTATCGATGGTGGGGATTCATCAACAGAAATCCCTGGTACTGATTGATGTTGCAGAAGCCACGCAGACGCGGGCCCTGCCAGAAGCTGCGCGTGCCAGTGCGGCAGCAAAAACAATGCGTTCAGCCGATGAAGTTAGCAGTACATTGTTTCCTCGTCAGTGGAGAGAAAAACTGGCGCAGGCGAAGGGCAGTACGGTGAATAATCTGGCACATGATGGTGCGCAAAGCCTGCCCTTTGCAGGATGCGTTTTTGCCATGATCATGCAGGTGGGAGCCGTCAGCAAATCCGCAAGCAGCCTGGTGCAGGGGCAGCTTACGGGGGCAGAAAAGGTCACTAAATTCATCGCTGATACTATTGGGGCTGGCGGAACATTGCTGGACGCTGCGGAACGGGTGATCTTTAAGTTTAAAAGTCTGCGGCTTAAATCGCTGGTTCGTTTACGTTATGGCAAAGTCGGAATGATAAAATTAGCTGACAGAATTCAGCTTGCAGGAAAGGTGTGTGCTGCATTTGGGTATGTGGCTGTAACGTGGGATGCTTATAATGGATATGAAGAATATCTGAAAGGTAATACAGGACTTGCTATCGCGCACGCTATATCAGCATTGGCTGGTGGTGCATTGGTAACTTCAGCTGTATTTACCTCACTGGCTCTTGGTCCTGCCGGCTTGGCCATAGCGATTGCTTTGGTTCTTGGTTCAGCGATTTATATTGCGATGCGAAGTCGTGATGACATTCAGAAGTGGCTGGCGGCAATCTGGTGGCGTCAAATACCCGAGGGTGAAAGTGAGGTACCTGCAATCTGGCCGACCATGCAGATGGAAATGTCGCAGCTTCAGCAGTTAGTTGGGGGAGGGGAATAAATGGCTATTTCACATGATATTGGTCTTTTTTTTCCGTTTAAGCTTAACCGGCCACTGACCAAAGAAGAAAAACAGAGTCGTTTTGTTCAGGGAAAAAGAAGAAAGGTTTTTGGCGAGGCTGCTGTACTCGATCTGGATACTGTTATACGAATGAATTCATCATACCTGGAAGTGGTGGATAAGTTCTATCCCACAAAAGGGTATGTGGCATCATTTATGATGGCCTTTTGTCTGTTGTTCACAGTCTTTATTTTGGCAATTGCAAAGGTTGCTATTTTCAATAATGGAAACGTTCCTGCCTTTCTTTTTATTCTCTTAATTTGTAGCGCAGGGATCTGTTTTTTTTGCGATTTCTTTTGAAAGACTGGTTTCGAAAAACACACTACCCGGTGCGCTTTAATCGGAAAAAAAAGCTAGTGCATATATATCAGGTTAGTGGTGGCGTTATAACAGTTCCGTGGGGTGATGTTTTCTTTACCACCAGTAAACAGAGAATTAGTTATTGCATTGTTGGCCATCTTCTCTCCGATGATAAAGAAACAGTCCTAAACACATTCAGCTTTGGTTATGTCGGGCAACGGGAAGAGTTATCACTCTACTGGGAGTTCATCCGGTGCTACATGGAAGAGGATTGTCTTGAAGAGCTGGCGGAAACTGTGTTGTTTTGCCCTCCGGTAGAGAAACAAAAAGAAGGTTACATTGCTGGGTTGCAGAGGTTGATGCAAATAGATTCGCGCGGTGATTGGTTGCTGCTTGTCCTGAATTTACCTTTTGCGCTGGTTGAAAGCATCGCCCGTTATATCGCCATGCAAACCAGTAAAATACCTCAGTGGTCACAGGAGGTTCTTGATGCGTGCGCTGTCGAACCGAATGATCCCATTAATATTGGTGCTGAAAATAATCCAGTTCATCGCTGGCGCACTGTTCTGGCTAATGAAACGTGGGAAGCGTACGATACAAAAAATCAGCGTCTGAAATTAGCAAATCAAGAGATCAAAGCAAAGCTGGATGCGAAATACAAAACAGTTCCTGAACTGGAATAAAAATAACAAGGAGAGGCTAGCGCATAGTGGCAATTTCACATGATATCGGCTTTTTCTTTCCCTTTAAGGTTAATCGACCTTTAACTAAAGAAGAGAAACAGAGTCGCTTTGTTCAGGGTAAAAGAAGAAAGGTTTTTGGCGAGGCTGCTGTACTCGATCTGGATACTGTTATACGAATAAGTTCATCTTTCTTGGAGGTTACGGATAAATTTTACCCAGTCAAAGAGGTTATTGCTGGGCCGATGATGTGTATGCTTTTATTTATTATAGGTCTCAGCAGTTGGTTTTATTGGGAGGCGATGTATTCGCCGGACTATAAAGGCGGTGTTTTGGGGTGTTTCATGATTTTGATTGCATTGTCTTTTTTTTGTTTTCTATGCGGAAAGCCACTTTTAAAAGATTGGTTTCAGAAAACTCACTACCCTGTTCGCTTTAATAGAAAAAAAACAACTGGTGCATATTTACCAAGTGAGTGGTGAGATAATTACGCTGCCGTGGAACGATATTTACTTCACTACCAGTAAACAGAGAGTGAGTTATTGCATTGTTGGTCATATACTTGCTGACGATAATGAAACTGTCTTAAATACCTTCAGTTTTGGGCATGTAGGCCAAAAGGCAGAGTTATCTCTTTATTGGGAGTTTATTCGCTGCTATATGGAAGAGGATTGCCTGGAAGAACTGGCAGAAGCCGTTTTGTATTGCCATCCGGTTGAAAAGCAAAAAGAAGGATATATCACTGGGTTACAAACATTGATAAAAATGGATTCCAGGCTGGAGTGGATACCCAACGTATTGCTATTTCCTCTTTCACTGATAGAGAGTATTGCACGCTATATCGGTATGCAGACCAGTAAAATACCGCAGTGGCCGCAGGAAGTTCTTGATGCGTGCGCTGTCGAACCGAATGATCCCATTAATAATGGTGCTGAAAATAATCCAATCCATCGCTGGCGCACCGTTCTGGCTAATGAAACGCGAGAAGTGTATGAGGCCAAAAATCAACGGCTGGGATCTGCAAATAAAAAGATCAAAGCAAAACTTGATGCCCGGCATGGAGGGTAAAATATGAAAGGTGTGATTCGTATTGGTGATAAAACAACGGGGGGCGGCCAAGTTCTGTCAGGTTCGTCAAAAATGAAATTTAAAGGTATAGGGGCTGCGCGACTAAACGACCCGGTCAGCTGCCCTATAGAAGGCCATAGCCCGTCATATATTTCACAAGGTCACCCGACAATGAAAGATAGAGGCACCCCGGTTGCCTTTCATGATTATGAGTGTTCCTGTGGCTGTAAGCTCATCTCATCTTTGACCAATGCAACAACGAGTAAATGATGCCTGTCGATCTTTCTGCTATACCTGATGTCGCCAGAGGAACCCGCCAGCCATCGATAAAAAGGTGGCTGGTTATTTTGCTTATTTTCATGGTAATTGGCGGTTTTATTACATCCTGGTTATGGCCTTCGAACAGCCCTTCTCGTGGCGCATTTTTCTGGCACTGCTTCATTACCGCACCATTGGTGGTATGGATATTATTGCTGGGAGCTCGCTGGTTGTGTTATCTCGCTACTGAATGGCCTGCTGAAGGTTGGGACGACGAACGCGAGCAGGATATATCTAATGAGATTCATCGGGGGCAACGTTTCCTGGTACTCGAAGCGCAGAGTGTCCATCTTCCGCACGCTGTAACATCAGCGGGGTTGACTCAGCAGTTTATGTTGCCACAGGGTATTGTGTTGCCATCAGTTGTCGATGAGAAAACACAGTCAGTGAGTTTTCAGGCCAGCTTCAGTGCCGGGGGCAGTACGTACCGGATAAAATACATCAGCAACTGAGCGCGCTTCTGCGTGAGCGCACATTGCAGGCCGCGATAACACGGCAGTCTGGTCGTCAATTTACTACTGTGGTTCAGATCGATGGTGGCGATGCCCTGAGCGAGGATGATAGCGCTGTTATTGAGCAGTGGGTGAAGGCGCTATTGCCAGCCTCGTCACGAGTGTTGATCTCACCAACGTTTGGATTAACAGATATCGACAACTGGCTTGATGCTCCTGAGAGATTTGGAACTTTGCTTATCGTGTCCATGTGTATTCATCCAATAATCGCTGATGGTGAAGGAGAAGCTATCGTTGGACTGCTCCTCCATTTTGGCGATAACGAGTCTGATGTTGATATGTTATCCGCTCGTCTGCATCGTCCGGAACATGCCTGTGATGTCGATTTTAAAACATCGGCGATGCAGGCCCTGCAATGGGGATGTACTCATGCGGATAACGTTGCCTGGCTATGGCTGGCGGGGTTGGGGACTGAAAACAGAGCTCAGATGCTGCTGGCGAACAATAATATTAAATTCCCTTGTGTCGAGTCTTCTCAGCTCACGGATATTGATATGAAGACCGGGCACAGTGGAAAAGCATCTCCTTGGCTTGCTATCGCACTGGCGGCGGGGAATATCGGACAGAGCCCAAATCCTCAATTGATTCTGAGTATGCCTGATAAAGAGGCTCTTCCATGGTGGCTGGTTGTTCACCCCGCATCAGAATCACAACCACATCATTGATAATTCGCGCAGCATTCCGTTCACCGATAGCCATGAACACCATTGTGCTCGGCACGTTTCGTGCCAGGAGAAAAAAGTGAAACGCTTATTACAGGGACTAAAAAGTACAACCTTTCAGTTGTGGTTCATTTTGTTTGTTTTTTTGTGTCTGGGGATCGCTGCATGTCTGATACTTAAAAATGATCCGTCACAATTGGGGATTTCCCCCGGTTCAGTCTGGCAGGAGAGATTGTTTTTTGTGGCGATGATGCTGACCGGCGGACTACTTCTTTTCATCATTGTGTTTTTTATATCAACATACATTTTTGGACGATCGGCTTATCATAAAGCAAAGGCGCTTACGGGGGGGGGAAGTTCTGCATCTTCAAAAGATAAAAACATAAATGATTCTCCCGTTATTAGTAGTTTGCACGAGTTAAAGTCGCATATGCGCCGTCGTTACAATCTTTTCTGGCGTCGTAAGGTCCGCCTGTTACTGGTCACGGGTAACGAAGAAGCCATTGAGCAACTGGCCCCCGGCCTGCAGAAAAATCAGTGGCTGGAAGGCAACCGCACCGTTCTGATTTACGGTGGTAGCCTGACCGCTGAACCGGACAAGGAAAAATACACCGCGCTGCGCAAACTGCGCCGGGGCCGCCCTCTGGACGGTATTGTCCGGGTGCTGCCACAGACGCTGAATCTCACGCCACAAATCAGCGATAACGACCTGCGCGGGCTGGAAAAAATCAGCGAGCTGTTGCGCTACTCGGCTCCCGTCTGGATATGGAAGCTGTGTGACAGTGACTGGTCGCAAACGAATCGCACCGAACAGGCCGTGGGGGCCTCGTTCCCGCTGCGTGCCAGGACTGACGATGTGACCCATCAGCTGGAGTCGATTCTCTCTGGGCTACGAGAACAGGGCGTGAGTCAGATTGCTCAACACCGGCAAAACGACTTTCTGCTGCGTCTTGGCCGGACCCTGAAAGCAGGCGGTATCCGCCGCTGGGCAGATCAACTGGCCCCCTGGATATATACCACTCAGCAACGCATCCCCTTACGTGGCCTGATGTTCAGCCTGCCACAGAGCCAGCCAGCAGAAGAGCCGGAGGGAACCACACCGGTGACGGCCGGTGAAGAGAAATTTATTCCGGCTTCGCAGCGCCATGCCCTGACGTTACCTGTCATCTGGCAGGGGATTGTGGACGATTGCACCCGGGTACGCGGTCGCCGGGTCGGGATGCCCTGGGAGCGGATGCTGGCCTGGTCGCTGATGGCCATTATAGGCCTCTGGGGTATGGGGACGCTGCTGTCGTTTGCGGTTAACCGTCAGCAGATAGTGTCTGTTGCCGAACAGGCCCACGCCCTGGTGGAGCTTCCTTCCGTTTCCGATTACCAGCTGACCGCACTGCATACCCTGCGTAACCATGCGGGCCGCCTGAAGCATAACATCAGCGAGGGTTCGCCGTGGTACCAACGTTTTGGCCTCGACCATAACCAGTCATTACTCAATGCCATGTTGCCGTGGTACGGCGTGGCGAATAGCCGCCTTATTCGTGACCCGGCCAACCTGGCTCTGCAGCAGAAGCTCAGTGTGCTGGCAAACTCGGCCCCCAACAGTGACCAGCGTGCACAACTGGCGAAATCGGGGTATGACCAGCTTAAAGCCTGGCTGATGATGTCACGCCCGGATAAGGTTGACGGCGTGTTCTATGCCGAAACGATGAAATCCGTGCAGCCGACCCGTACCGGGATTTCCACTGGACTGTGGCAAAGCCTGTCACCGGATTTATGGGCCTTCTACATTGCCGAACTGCCAGAGCAGCCACAGTGGAAAATCGCATCGGATGCACAGTTGGTGAGCCAGAGTCGTCAGGTGCTGCTCCAGCAGATTGGTCGCCGTAACGCCGAAAGCACCCTGTATGAGAATATGCTCAAATCCGTTCGCCGCAATTTTGCGGATGTCTCCCTGGAAGATATGACCAACGGTACCGATGCCCGCCGCCTGTTCACCACCGAAGAAGTGGTGCCGGGCATGTTCACCCGCCAGGCGTGGGAAGGGGGCATTCAGCAGGCTATCGAAAAGGCTGCAAACTCCCGCCGGGATGAAATCGACTGGGTGCTTAGCGATTCCCATAAAGCAGTATCAGCTGACCTGTCGCCAGAAGCCCTGAAAGCACGTCTGACGCAACGTTACTTCACCGACTTTGCCGGCAGCTGGCTGAACTTCCTTAATAGTCTGCGACTTAACCCGGCAAACAACATTGCTGACGTTACCGACCAGCTGACGCTGATGAGTGACGTCCGCCAGTCGCCGCTGATTGCCCTGATGAATACCCTCGCCTGGCAGGGACAGGCCGGCCAGCAAAGCGAAGGTCTTTCGGACTCCATCATCAAATCGGCTAAAGATCTCGTAGGTGGAAAGGATAAACCTGCCATTGACCAGTCTGCATCAGGTCCGCAGGGGCCGCTGGATGAAACCTTTGGTCCGCTGCTTCAGCTTCTGGGTAAAAACACAGGCAGTAACGTCATGTCGGCTGACAACTCCCTGAGCCTGCAGACGTATCTGACCCGCATCACCCGCGTGCGCCTGCGTCTGCAACAGGTGGCCAGTGCCTCTGATCCGCAGGCGATGATGCAGACCCTAGCGCAGACCGTATTCCAGGGTAAAAGCGTGGACCTCACCGACACCCAGCAATATGGCAGTCTGATTTCGGCAAGTCTTGGCGAGGAGTGGAGCAGATTTGGCAGCACAATGTTTGTGCAGCCACTGACCCAGGCCTGGGAGACCGTGCTTCAGCCGTCGGCAGCCAGTCTGAATGATAAATGGAGCCGCGCCGTGGTGGCGAACTGGCACACGGCATTCGACGGCCGTTTCCCGTTTGCCGCCAGCAAAAGTGATGCTTCTTTACCGATGCTGGCTGAATTTGTGCGTAAGGACAGCGGACGTATAGAGCGCTTCCTGACCACGGAGCTCAGTGGTGTTCTGCACAAAGAGGGCAGCCAGTGGGTACCGGATAAAGTTAACAGCCAGGGGCTGAACTTTAACCCGGCCTTCCTGCGGGCCATTAACCAACTGAGCCAGCTGTCAGACATTCTATTCACCGATGGCAGCCAGGGTATCAGCTTTGAACTGCAGGCCCGGCCGGTACCGCAGGTGGTGGAAACACAGTTGACCATTGATGGACAAAAGCTGCGCTACTTCAACCAGATGACCGACTGGCAAAGCTTCCGCTGGCCGGGCGAGACCTATAAACCGGGGACGATGCTGACCTGGACCTCAACCAGCGCCGGTGCGCGTCTGTTCGGAGATTACAGCGGGACCTGGGGCTTCATCCGCTGGCTGGAGCAGGGTAAACGTCAGCAACTTGATCGCAGCCAGTGGATGATGAGTTTCACCGCTCCGGATGGTCGTACACTGCAGTGGGTGCTGCGTTCCCAGCTGGGTAAAGGTCCGCTGGCGCTGCTGGAACTACGTGGTTTCACGCTGCCGGAGCAAATATTCAGTGTCGACAGCGCGGCCACCGCTCAGGTGCTTATGGCTAATACGGGAAGCGATGACATGGATGGAGTCGAATAATGAGCACATTGCATAATCTGGTTGCCGCCTGTCAGGCGGACGAAACTCAGCAGCGGCAACAGGCGCAGACACGCACGGAAAACTGGCAGCCCTGGCTTGCTCCGGTGAGTGTTGCCAGTCCGACAGGTGAAGACCCGGGATATGACGATGATTTTCAGCGTATCCGCGAAGAGATCAATAAGCTCTCCGGCATTGATACCGGACTGATATGCACGCTTGCCGAAAAGTTACTGACCACCGGAGCCAAAGATATCCGGGTTGCGACTTATTACTGCTGGGCGCGTCTGCATCAGGATGGCGAAGCTGGCTTTGCCGAAGGTCTTGAACTGCTGGCGGGATTACTGCAGCGCTACGGAATGCAGCTTCACCCGCAGCGGGATCGCAGTCGCAAGGTCGCGCTGGAATGGCTCGCCGGTACCCGAGTCCTGGACAGTCTGTCACTGTACCCGGAGGTCATACGCGAGGATGCACAGCGTACCGCCGGGGCGCTACTGCTCATCACTGACAGTCTGGAGACAGAGCCGAAAGCGTCACGACCAGAATTGAATGCCTTGTACAGAGGACTGGAGTCTCGCCTGATGAAGGCCGGTGGTGTGGATGCCGTGGTACCGCAGAACGCAGGTAATAAGGCGCAATCACATACCTCCACGCATACGACCGAGTCAGATGTGCCGGTTCTGAGCCACATTACCTCCGGTCAGGATTTGTTGGCCCAGGCCCGGACACTGACCGGGTATCTGCGTGAGCAACCCGATGGCTGGCTCGCCGCACACCGGCTGATGAAAAGCCTGCGTCATGACACGCTGAGCGCTATCCCGGCGCTGGATGCTGAAGGGAAAACGCGCATCGAACCGCCGCGCGCTGACCAGCGGGCCATGCTCAAACGCCTGTACCTGCAGCAGAGCTGGCTGGAGATACTTGAGCAGGCGGACAGCACCTTCTCGCGCGGCGCCAATCACCTCTGGCTGGATTTGCAGTGGTATACCCACCAGGCCCTGGTGAAGTCGGGGCAGGAGGTGCTGGCCGAGATTATCACCGCCGATCTGAAAGGGCTGCTGCGCCGGCTCTCCGGGCTTGAAACCCTGGCCTTTAATGACGGGACGCCGTTTGCAGATGAAGTCACGCTGAACTGGATAAACCAGAGCGTGCTGGACGGTATGCCCGGCTGGCGAGAGGCGCCGGTCAGCGCCGTCAGTGAGACGGATAACGACATCCTGGCCCTTGAGCCGGAAGCGCTGGAGAAAGCCGACAATGAAGGCCTTGATGCCACTCTGCAGTGGCTCCAGACCCGTCCGGGCACAGACAACACCCGTGATAAATGGCTGCTGCGCCTGCTGATGGCCCGCGTGGCCGAGCAGAAGGGAAAGAATGAGCTAGCCCTGCATCTGCTGGGTGAACTCGATGGGGCTGCGCAGATCATCACCCTGACACAGTGGACGCCAGAGCTGCTGTTTGAAGTCAAATCCCGCCGCCTCCGGCTGCTGCGTATGAAAGCCACCCGCAGTGAAGCCGACAAATCGCGCTTCCAGCCCGAGATGGATCTGCTTCTGGCGGGTCTTATCTCGCTCGACCCGGCAAGCAGCGCGGTGCTGTGCGGATAACGCTTCCCCACGTTTTACTTAAAATCAGAACACTCAGGTTTCTATGGACGACTTAACCCTGCGTTATTACGACGCCGAAATGCGCTACCTGCTCGAAGCGGGTGAAGAATTTGCTCAGGCCCACCCTGAACAGGCGGCAATGCTCAATCTTGATAAAGCGGGCGCACGCGACCCGTATGTCGAACGCCTGTTCGAAGGTTTTGCTTTCCTGATGGGCCGGCTTCGCGAGAAGCTCGACGATGATTTACCAGAGCTGACTGAAGGGCTGGTCAGCCTGCTGTGGCCGCATTATCTGCGCACCATCCCGTCCTTGTCGGTGGTCGAATTCTCCCCGGACTGGCTCCAGATGAAAGAGCCGATGCGGGTAGCCAAAGGCTTCGAGGTCCATTCCCGGCCGATTGGTGAGAAGGGTACGCGCTGTTGCTATACCACCACAAAGGAAATTAATCTCCAGCCGCTGTCGCTTGCACGGGCGAGTCTGGCAACCGATCCGGATGGCCGCTCAGTCGTGACGCTGCGCTTCAGTTGCAGCAGTCTTGCGGACTGGAGTCGTCTTGACCTTAGCCATATTTCGCTCTATCTCAATGCTGACGCCCCGCTGGCCTGTGCCATGCACGAAGCGTTTACCATGAACGTGGCACGGATGTGGCTGCGCCTCCCCGGCGATGTGGACAGAAGACCGTTTGACGGCCACTTTACTGCGCTTGGGTTTGGTGATGACGATGCGCTGTGGCCGACGGGAAACAGCAGTTTCAGCGGCTACCAGCTGCTGCTGGAGTACTTTACGTTCCGCGAGAAATTCATGTTCACCGGCCTGCGTGGTCTGGAGACCGTGGCCTTCCCGGTTGAGCTCCCCTGGTTTGAAATCGACGTGGTGCTGGCGGAGCGCTGGGAGCATGACTTCAGCTTTACGGAAAAACATCTGCGCATGAACTGCGTGCCGGTGATTAACCTGTTCCCGCTGGAATCAGATCCGCTGACGCTGAACTCGTTGCAGACAGAGTACATGCTGCGTCCGATGCGCGTACAGGATGGCCATACCGAGATTTACGCTGTGGATTCGGTGATGTCTTCAGGCCAGCATACCTACGTGCCGTTCTCAAGCTTCCGCCACAAAGGCGGCATGATGCGTCACGAAGCCCCCGAGTATTACTATCACACTCGCGTGCGGCGGGGTCCGTCGGGATTGCACAATACCTGGCTTATCCTGGGTGGAGAAGCCTTTGATAACCACACTGTCCCGGAAGATGAGCACCTGTCTCTGACGCTGACCGGCACCAACGGGCAGCTGCCGCGCCGCGCTCTGCAAAGCACGGTGCTGGATACGGTGATGAAAACCACCTCCGCCAGTATTACCGTGCGTAATCTTTGCGCCCCGACGTTGCCCTGTTATCCGCCAGCCCAGGACCGCTTCCACTGGCGTGTGCTGAGCCATCTCGGCAGCAGTTTCCTCTCGATGATGGATAACGCCGAAGTGCTGCGTGGTACCCTGGCGCTGTATGAATGGACCAGCAGCGAGATGAACCGCCGTCGTCTGGAAGCCATCATCGAGGTGAAACACAGCGAAACCGAGCGCTTTGAGCAGGGCTACCTGGTGCGTGGCGTGCAGATTGAAGTGACGCTCGACGGCCATGGCTTTTCCGGGCGGGGCGATATCTGCCTGTTTGGCGAGATGCTGAGCCGCTTCTTTGCGCTCTATACCGATATCTATCTGTTTAATCGCCTGATTATCATCCTACAACCAACCGGAGAGCGCCTGGAATGGGAAGAGAAGCACAACCGTCGCATTCCCGGCTGACCCCGCGGCTGGAAGCCGACCTGCACCGCATTAACTTTTACCGCTTATGTCAACTGCTGGAGAAACTGAATCCGGACCGGCCGCTGATGGGCTCAACCAGCCATCCCGGTGACGACCCGGTGCGATTTGCACCACACCCTGGGATGGGCTTTCCGGCCAGTGAGCTGAAGGCGGTTGAATACGACGAAGACGATGACAGCAAACCGCCGGTCATTCGCACCACATTTCTAGGCATGTACGGCGTTGATTCGCCATTGCCGACAGCGTATCTCGATGACATCACGCTGCGGGCTGACGGATATGAAGCGCTGCAGAGTTTTCTCGATATATTCAGCCACCGCATCCTGACGCAGTTTTACCGCATCTGGCGTAAATACTCTTACCCGGCAAGCTTCGAGCCCGGCGGAACTGACAGCATATCGCAGTCGTTGCTGGGCCTGGTGGGGCTGGGCATTCCCGGTACGGAAAACCATATTGCCACACCGATATCCCGATTTCTGGCGCTGCTGGGGGGGCTGCGCCAGCCCGGTAAAACTCAGGAGGGTATGCAGGCCCTGGTCAGCCTGCTGGCACCGGATACCACCGTCAGGGTCAGTCCGTACTGTCTGCGTCCGGTGGAGGTCAGCCAGCCGCTGGGTTTTTACGGCGATGATGATTTTCTGCTGGACGGCAACACGCCGTTGGGGACGAAGCAATGGATGCCAACAGTCAGCTGCTGATCGCCCTGTCCACCGAAAGCGAACAGGAGTCGCAGGGCTGGAGGCCGGACGGTCTGTTGTATCAGGACTTTCTGGTGATGCTGCGTGTCTATCTTGGCTGGCGCTTCAAGGCAAAAATCACCCTGACTACCGCTACCCGGTTGCTGGCCACGCCGCCGCTCGGTGAAGGCCCATTCTGGCTGGGGATGAATGGCGTACTGGGCGCGGAAGACGAAGCCCTCCCGGATGATATCCCGCAGACCTTTACGACGGAACTGGGCTATTACACCGGCCTTCAGCCCGCCACACCACGACAAGGAAACCGATGTGTTACGTACAAATTTAACTAAAACAGCTCGCTGGCTGTTACCCCTGCTGGCATTCAGTCTGGCGGGCTGTGGGGTGACGCAGGGCATCACCGATGGCACCAAATCGGCCTTTAACGCCGTGTTCTACAAAAAGATTAAGGTGCTGCACCTGGATTTCACTGCCCGTGAAGCGTTGAACACAGATTCCCGCGAGAGTAACTCGCTGTCTGAGCCGGTGGTTATTCGTGTCTGGCAGCTGAAAGACCGCAAAACCTTCGACAAAGTGGTCTACCAGCAGTTGCTGAAAGATGGGGAGGCCATTCTGAAAGTTGACCTGCTGGCGAGTCGTGATGTGGTGGTGAAGCCGGGCGGTGATGCGAACCTGAATATGCCGATGGAAGAAGACGCTCAGTTTGTGGCGGTGGTGGGGCTGTTCCGTCATCCGGATATGGTCAACAACACCTGGAAGCAGGTTATCGAACGAGACGACCTGGATCCGGATAAGCCGCGCATTTTGGAAGCGGGCAATAACCACCTGACGCTACAACCCCTTAAGGATGATTGATGCCCCAGGGACACAACACGCCGTCGCTGTATGAAATGCTCACTGGCCATTTTACCGGTGGTCTTCCGCTGTCGCAGGTCAGTGAGCAGAACCAGGTGATTTTATCGGTGCTCGATAACATGCAGCGTATCCTTAACTGTCGCACCGGCACGCTGGCGCATCTGCCGGACTATGGCCTACCCGATATGACCAGAGTTCTCCAGGGCATGCCGGGTACCGCCCATGAGATGCTGGGCACCCTGTCGACTGTTCTGCTCAAATATGAGCCTCGCCTAAAAAAAATCACTGTAGTCCTGCTGGAGCAGAACGTCCCCGGCGAGTTGCGTTATGCCATTGATGCTGAGCTGAAGGGTATTGGCCTCGTGCGTTACGGAACCGAGTTTATGCCCGAGGGACGAGTGATGCTGAGACACCTGAAGCAACGGCAGTATATCGATACCACAATCCGTCTATAAGGCCAGTTAACACTATGTCAGTAAAATCACAGTTTCTCAAAAAACTCCACGCCAGACAGCCCACCCCGGTCTCGTTTACCAGCAGGACTCAGGCCGATATTGCAGAGTTTCGCCTGCGAATGACACAGCTTCAGGAGCAGATGGACGCGTGGCTGGTGGGTACCGGACTGAATGTGGAGACGGTCAGTACATCCGTTACGGACCTGCTGGTTGAGGGGAGAGCATTTGAGATTGCCGCCCTCGCTCTGAGTATCGACGATCGTTCTGTAAAATTCGTGCCGGCATTCCTTTATGGTCAGGGTGTGACCGGGTGTGTGGAGGCGACCTTCCATGATGGAGGCCCCGTGACACCTCTGGGGCGATTATTTATGCGGTCTGGAACGGTGAACAAGTGGGCCTTTACTCCGCCTGGTGCTTTATCCCCCTCCGGACAGGGTTTTGATGAGAGCATATTTTTTAGTCTGATTTTAGCGCTTCTGACATAGCTGCTGGTGTTGTAATACCAGTCCCCTCTGAACATGCAGAAAGCGAAGTTGCATAAACAATAACCTTCAAAAACTCCTGATACGCTCAATGGACAACTGCTCATGAATGACATTACCTCACGTAAAATCCAAACTGGTGGTGACCCCAGGACGCTGTCGGATTACGCTACCCTACGCGATGAACTGAATAAGCTGAGGCATCCGGCGCGCCCGGATGTGAACTGGCATTATGTGGAAAAACTCTGTCTCTCACTGTTTGAGCAGAATGGCGTGGAATTACAAACAGCAGCCTGGTATACGCTTGCGCGTACGCAGCTGGCCGGTTTACTCGGGCTCAATGAAGGTCTGGCGATACTTGAGGCCCTGATAAGCCATCAGTGGGGAGCACTCTGGCCGCAGCCAGTGCATGCTCGCATGGAAATCCTCAGTAGCCTAAGTCAGCGCCTGCAGCAACGGATGCGCGCACTCCCGCTGAATTACAGTGACCTCAGCCAGCTGTATCAGGCTGAGCAATTACTTACCAAACTAGGCGCCGTATTACAACGTCTGGAGCTGAAACATCTCAGCCAGTTAGATACTTTGTGTACCCTGATGCATAACAGTGCCGTTCGGTTAGAAAACAGCGATGACATATCCCATACCGGGTCAATAACTCAGCCAGGTATCGTGGTAATGCATGGACAGGGTCCGTCAGCAAGGGACTTGGCCGATAGTCCGTATGAAGAGCTCTGCGCACCGGACTGTGCCGTGAAGTGGGTGTACGTGGCGCAGCATGAACAGCGGCCGAACGTGGATGTGCTGGCGCCAGCGCCCACATTGGTAAAAAAGTGGAAATCCTTCGCTGTTGGGATGTGTACCATGCTGGTGATCAGCGCCGCAGCGGTATGGAGTTGGCAGTATATTCACCGGCCAGATCCATTGCAGATTCAGTTTGCAGCCTCACTGGCTCCGTTACCAGCACCTCTCACGCCTGAACAACTGGATATGCTGCGTCAGCAAGCACCGATACCACAGGCTGTAATCGCGCAAACACAGCAGCAGCTGACCCGGCTGGATAAATTGCCTCCTGACTGGAATATTGACAACAGTCGTCAGTTGATTGAGCAGGCCAGGGTTCTGTGGCCAGAGCAAGCTAAACCTCTGGCACAGCAATGGCAACAACAGATTAATTCGGCCGCATTACCGGTAGAACAGCTCAATGGCTGGTATCAGGGAATGACAACACTACAAAAACTGAGTGACAGACTGAACGGCCTGGATGAGCAGAGGGGGAAATATATGACGGTCAGTGAGCTAAAATCCGTTGTATTTTCCGCAATACAGTCATTTAACAAATCCATACCGGCTGAAGAGCAACTGCGGGTATTGTCACAAAATGCAGCGGGAGAACCTTTACCTGCTGCTGCCAGGGTCCAAATGGAGATACATTTGAAACAATTGACAGCCCGTTATGCTGAGATAAAACAGAATGCATCAAAATAAAGTGGTACTAAAAGTTATGAGCGATTTTGTTCGTTACCGTAATAATCGTACCAGATGAACTATTGCTATTTAATCCTTTTGGAAAGTAATTATTCATCCCTGTCAGTCGATGAGATGGCTGGCCAACAGTGCTAGCTAATGATTTACCTCCAGCAGTTCGATGACGAATGAAACTTTGGTTTATTGAACCGCGGCTAAATACTTTCATTTCCGGTATCAAGGATTCGGTTGCTGACACCGTGATCGAATACCTTTACCAGCACGGTTCACTGGCAGCGAGGGTGCTGATATTTAAAAGCATTGCTAGAACACCGGGGGTATCAGATCCGAACCATAGGATTTCCGACCAAGACGCTCTGTGAGATAAACGGCCTGCAGTTAGTGGTAGACAAGCGACTCGACCAGTAAGTTAACCACAATATGTAGTTGGTTTAGCATGCTCTTTAACAATATAAGGGATCTTCCCCACATCCATGGGGGATTTCCGGACACGGTGCCGCGAAAGGACCCGCCGGATCGATCTTCCCCACGTCCATGGGGGATTTCCCAGATGATAAGCGGTGCAATGTCCGGTATCGGGGCTTCCCTCCGGATGCTGGTGGTATTTACAGCGCCAGTAGTACGTCGGCGGGGCGATATTCAGCTCATGACATACCGATCCGACCCAGTAACTTCAGTTGAGGGTATCCAGCAGCGGCATCGTTTTTCCACAGATGGTCGAACTCCGCCAAATTCAAACCCCGCGCATCGCGCGGGGTTTTTCGTTTCAGCCTTCCGTCGCACCGTCGCTTTTTCTCCTTTAGCGTCCGCAGAGCGCGGGGCCGCTCAGTTGAATTCGTAGTTGACGCCGACGTTATACTCCAGCGAGCTGTCGTTAACGGCGGCGCCGGCTTTGGCCGCCAGCCGTTGGGTGAAGCGGTAGCCCATGCCGACGGCGATGGCCTGCTGATCCTTATAGCCTCCCAGCGCGGCGCTGGCGTTGAATTTACCGACGCTATAGGGCTGGAATAGCCCGGCCAGCGCGGCATCCTTGGCGGCGATCTGACGCATTTCATGACGGTTGTTGTCGATCTGGTGCTGCAGGGCGCCAAGATGGCGGCTGATGCCGCTTTGCCACTCATTGACCGCCCGCCAGTGACGCTGAATCGTCTGCGCATTGCGATGGATACGCTGGCCATTGTCGCGCACATCCTGTGCGTTGTCGGCGATCTGTTGACCGTTGTCGCTGATTTGCTGACGATTCCCGGCAATATTCTGTCCGTTAGCGTGAATGCTGACGCTATTGCGCTGCAGCAGCCGCTGACGCTGCTGTCCAGCCATGGCCACGCGGTTCAGCTGCCCGAGATTCACGGCGTCGGTAGACTGTGTGCCGGCGGCGACGTGGGTGAGCTGGCGCTGATGGACGGCATTGCCGAATGAGACGGTCTGGCTGCGCTGGTTGGTGCTGTGATCGCCGATGCTGACGGCGTTGGCAGCGCCGCTGGCCACGCCGGCATGATCGCCGATAGCGACGCTGCTGCGGGCGTTGTCGCCGACGCTGGCGTCGCTGCCCAAGGCGACGGCGCCGCTGGCATTGTCGCCGATCTGGCTAAAGAGGCCGATGGCGTTGGCGCCCGCGGCTGCGCTACCGACGCTGGCGGTGTCGCCGATGGCATTGGCGCCGGCGGCGTCGGTGTGGACATGGCTATTGATCCCAATGGCGTTACTGCCGACGTTGTTGCTGTCGATCTGGCTGCCGCTGCCAATGGCGGTGGCGCCGTCGGCCTTGCCCTGGATCGCCGCCCGGCTGCCGATGGCGATGCCATCAAGGGATGAATTTACCGTAGCGCTGACCCCGACGGCGACGGCGCTGTGGGCTCCGGCCGTAACATGGGCGCCGTTGCCCAGGGCGATGGCGTTCTGGCTGTCGGCCTGCGCGCCGCCGGCCTGGTAGCTGCCGCTGAAGGCTCCGCTAGTATTGCTGGCGTAAGCCAGTGGGGGAGTGAGAGGGAGAAGGGAGAGAAGTAAAATGAATTGACGTTTTTTCATCGTTTATGGCCAATTTTCTACGTGAGATGCTTGTCGAAAATAACGGGGTTATTCCGGCCCGATTAACATAACCTTCGCTAACGTTGTCTGTTGAGGTAATTGAACTATGCAGCTAAAGAAGGCAATGGCTCATTTTCTTAGGTTATTAGCGCAAATGCTTTCGGCGCTGAGGAATATACGGTTGCGCTGGATGGTTGGCTATATCAGACGATTCTGTCATTCATTTTTCGCGATTTTTGTAGGCGTCATTTCGCTAGAGTTGAATTTTAACATAAGTGTTACTTTTGGATTTATACTCTGTACCCTTTGCGCAGATCGAGATAAATATCTAAATTTAGCCTAATGCCTATTCCGTTGAAAATAAAAATGTGTCCATGGCGTTATGGTTATCTACCATGTCAATATTTTCGCGTTAATAATTAATAACACTTCCACATGTTTTGTAGATAATGGCTTTTACGCGCTGAAATAATAATTTTCTTCCGTAATGGAAATATCCTAAGTTATTTTTAATACCTCTTAATACTGCGCCAATTAAGGTGCGCAGGATGCTTTTAATCTCCGTCGCTGCGCTGGCGATGGGGTAACGCAGGGCAGGGAAAAGGCGTTGCGCATCGCGGATACGCTACGCTGATCTGTGCTGCCCAGAATCTCCCGGCGTTTGGGGGAGAGCGGCATCGGGAGTGCGTTGACCCGACGCTATGCCGGTAAATAGCGTACGGAGTGCTCTATCGCATCGCCCTGTGCGTCAATAATCAAACTCCATAGGCCGCTGAAGGGGATACTGAGATAGAGCTCACCATGGGGCTGTTGACTGAGGGAGGCCGCCGCTGCGGCCTGCTGAAGGTGGGGATTTTCATCGCTGGCCAGGTGAACGGAGAACCGGTGGGCGCAGCGTACGATCAGCGTATCGCCGCCGAACAGGTTAAGACGGGTGTGAACGACCGACATGACGAACCTCCTGCAGTAAGGAACCGAATAAGTAAGGTATTAGTAATTTATTGTGATAGCACTCACATAAGTGAGTTTTCATAGAAGCAAAAGTTTGGCGATTAAATAATGACCAAAATCAATCTTTGTGCAGGTATCATCGGGGTTACGCTGACGGTGCCAATAATAAGAAATGCTTATCAGGCTGCGCCGCATTGGTCTGGGGGCGTGGTTCGCTGCGGTGGTCTACGGAGAAGGTGCCGCTGAGCGGCCCGCGTTTCGCCATCCAACCGGGCAAGGGGAGCGTGCGGAGGGCCCCGGCGCTTTCGCGGAGCCCTCCCGACGGTTAGCGGGCCAGCCAGCCCCCGTCGACGGCCAGGGTATAGCCGTTGACATAGTCGGATGCCGGAGACGAGAGGAAGACCACCGGGCCCATCAGATCCTGCGGCAGGCCCCAGCGCGCGGCCGGAATACGCTCCAGGATCTCCTTGTTGCGGGATTCGTCGCTGCGCAGCTGCTGGGTGTTATTGGTGGCCATATAGCCCGGTGCAATGGCGTTGACGTTGATGCCGTGCTTGGCCCATTCGTTGGCCAGCAGACGGGTTACGCCCATCACCGCGCTCTTGGATGCGGTATAAGAGGGCACCCGGATCCCCCCTGGAAGGAGAGCATGGAGGCGATGTTGATGATCTTGCCGCCCTGTCCCTGCGCAATAAACTGGCGCGCCACGGCCTGCGACAGGAAGAAGACGCTCTTAATGTTCAGGTTCATCACGTCGTCCCAGTCCTTTTCGCTGAAGTCGATGGCGTCTTGACGGCGAATGATCCCGGCGTTATTTACCAGAATATCGATATGACCGTAGGCGGCGACGGCCTGGGCCACCAGATCCGGGATCACCGCCTGATCGCGCAGGTCGGCAGTCAGGCTGACAAACTGGCGTCCCAGCGCGCGCACCTTTTCTGCGGTCTCCGTCGGCTCGACCACGTTGACGCCGACGATATCGCAGCCGGCCTGCGCCAGACCCAGCGCCATGCCCTGACCCAGACCGGTATCGCACCCGGTCACCATCGCAACTTTACCCTGCAGAGAGAATGTATCCAGAATCATGCGTATTGTCCTTTAACTGGCGCGCCGGCATCCCCGCCGGCGTGCGGATGAATGAAAAATAACGGTTAGCGCAAATCGGTAATGGCGAGGTGGTCCATATCGTCAAAGACCTGGTTTTCTCCCACCATGCCCCAGATAAAGGTGTAGGCCTGGGTGCCGACGCCCGAATGGATAGACCAGCTGGGGGAGATCACGGCCTGTTCGTTGCGCATCACGATATGCCGTGTCTCCTGCGGCTGCCCCATCATGTGGAATACGCAGCTGTCCGGCGCCATATTGAAATAGAAGTACACCTCCATGCGGCGCTCATGGGTGTGGCACGGCATGGTATTCCACAGGTTGCCCTCCTCAAGCTCCGTCAGCCCCATCGACAGCTGACAGGTCGGCAGCACCTCCGGCACCATGTATTTATTGATGGTGCGGCGATTGCTGGTCTTGGCATCGCCCAGGGTCTGCGGAGAAACATCGGCCGGGGTTATTTTGCGGTTTGGGTAGTGGGTATGGGCCGGCGCGCAGTTGTAGTAGAACTTGGCCGGGCAGGTGCTATCCAGGCTGGCGAAATGCAGGACGCGCGCGCCCTGGCCGACATACAGGGCCTCACGTGGGCCGATCTCATAGCGCTCGCCGTCGATGTCGATGACGCCGGGGCCGCCGATATTGATAACGCCCAGCTCGCGGCGCTCAAGAAAATAGCCGACGCCCAGCTGCTTTCCCACCTCGTTGCCGATAGAGACGCTCTGCGTCACGGGCATGATGCCGCCGACGATTATGCGGTCGATATGGCTGTACACCATGGTATAGCGATCGGCGTCGAAGACGGTATCGATGAGAAACTCACGGCGCAGACCGGCGGTGTCGAGCTGCTTCGCGTGATCGCTGTGGATGCTTTGACGGACTTCCATTTTTACCTCGTTATGCTCAGTAACACCCGACGGGCTCAGGCATTGGGCCGATCCCGTGTGCTGATGAGGATCCTAACCCAATCCTGGCGGGGCTTCAACATAAAATGAAATGCTGTTTTAATTTTTTAGAATCACAATTGCATTTTTGTGATGTTCTCCGCGGGCAGCGGATCCGCAGGGCGCCAGACGGTGAATCGCGCAGAGGGGGCGGGGTATTTTTAGCAGTTGTGCCGTGTCTTGCTTTTGGGATAGCGGGGGCGCGTGGTGGTTTACAATAATTTACGTGAATGCGCTGTCATTAGCGCGCTGAGGGGGTAAGCTCACTCCATAGAGAGTTTCCGTGCGCATGAGGGCCGCCACGGGGGGCATTCTGCGCAGTAAGACGCTGGACTCGACAAGGAGCAAAACATGAGAAAATTGACGGTGATGGCGCTGGCGGCGTCGCTAGCGCTGAGCGTGGGGGCGGCCTGGGCACAGCCGCAGCAGGATGACGATACGCCGCCCTGCTGGCAGGACGGCGGTATGATGATGGGCTCGGGCTATCACCATATGATGTGGCGCGACGGCCATCATGGACGCTACCGCGGCGGTATGTTTGATGGGCTGAATCTCAGCGACGCGCAGCGTCAGCAGATGCGAGATATCGCGCGCCAGTATGCCGCCCAGAGCGACAGCGCCGCCTGGCACGATGCCTTTAAACAGCGTCAGCAAATCATTACCGGCGATAAATTTGACGAAAGTGCCGTGCGTGCGCAGCTGGACGCCTCGGGTGCCAAGCGCAATCAGCAGCTGGTTCAGCGTTTGAAGATGGAGCACCAGATGTACAGCGTGCTGACACCGGAGCAAAAAAAGGCCTTTAACGATAACGCCAAGCGCGGCCTGCAGCAGATGCAGCAATATCACGATCGCTGGATGCATCAATAAATTCAGCGGATGGGGGGAGCCTCGCCGCGGCGGGGCTCTGATCGACTCCAGCGAATTATCGGGACAGTGTTGTATTTTTGACTGGATTAATTAACCCTTTTCCTATTTAATTCTATTACCCCGCGCCTCGTTGGCTATTTTATTTACGGCGCGCCGGCTGATCGTGCCGGCATTGCCTTGCGCCGCGGGCGAGCGGTCGCAGGGGATGGCGCAGCGCAATAACCAGTTTTATCCCGACTCTTCATAATTAATCCATAATTAAGCTATTTCGCGTAATTCTGCTTTCAGTTATTTACACTGGATATAATTACTTGAACTCTTTTCCGCTAAATTTATTTCCAGGCACACGGTGAAATCACCGAACATAAATTGATACAGAGGAATTCTCAATGCGTAAAATGACGGCACTCCTTCTTGCTTCGACTCTGGCTCTGGGCGTTGGCGCGGCGAATGCGGCCGATAGCACCGCCGCGCAGGTGCAGAATGGCATGGGCAATGGCATGGGTCATGATATGGGTAATGGCATGGGGCATGGTAATGGCGTGGGGACGATGCACCATCAAAATCAGATGATGCAGAAAAAAGGCGCCCGGCACGACGGCGGCATGCTGGCCGGGATCCAGCTGACGCCGGAGCAGCGCCAGCAGATCCGCGACATTCGTCTGCAGTTCCGCAATACGCACCCGATGCCCCATAGCGTGGACCGCTTTAAGCAGATGCATCAGCTGGTTGCCAGCGATAAGTTCGATGAGGCGGCCGCGCGCGCGCAGATTGAGGCCAACAACAAGACGCGCAATGACGCGGCGCTGGCCAGGATGAAGATGGAAAACCAGATCTACAATCTGCTGACCCCGGAGCAGAAGACGCAGGTTAACCAGAATTTTGAAAAGCGCATGCAGCTGATGCTGGATCGCCAGGGGAAAATGAGTCAGTCCCAGCAGTAACCCTGACGCCGCGCTGAACAACGCCCCGTGCGGGGCGTCATAAACCCACTGAACTGTGTTTTTCAGTGGGTTTTTTCATTGCTGGGGGATGCAAGGCCCCACCCGAGCCACCGTTGCGGATGAGTCTCCCGTAGGGGGAGTGCGTGAAATCGCCACCGGCAAAAAATCCGGCGCGAGATGTGTGTAGGTCCTCTTTGTTGCATGGCGGCATGTTCTATTACGGGGTGCTGAGGGAGAATATTTCCGCCGTTGAGCATAAAATATGCCGTCGCACGTGTATTGCCTGAGCGTTAGGACGATTGGGTTTTACGCTGAGCAATATTTGCCGGTATGCGGCGTCATCGATATTAAATAACAGGGCGGAATGCTGGGTTTTGCTCTCCTGGATAACCTTATCCTCAATCGGAGTGATACGGCTCTCTCCGTTGTTGACCAAGGTTATACGCTGACTCAGCATATTCTTCGTGAGAATAAGACCCAGGGTGCAATCATTTATTTATTCAGGATAATGGCCAGGTAGCCGTGGTCGCTTTAGTTGAATGATCAATCCGAAATGCCCTGTCTCGATGATTCCTGGCCGCGGGGAAAGGTCGTCAGCAAGCACACGCCACTCCTCCTCGTCATTCAATCCCTAATCCTATGACAATATCCAACTGACGGACTCATCAAGGGGGAATCGCAGCGGTGAGCGCTCCACGCCCGAGGGGGGCTCCGTTTCCGTCCCCAAAAGCCAGATATTGCATGTTGCCGTTCCACGTCCATTCGGCGAGGGGCCTGCGGCGGCGAGTCTATCGGGTCGCGGCGGTGCGTCGGTATTACATTTCCCATTAAAACTAGCCGCGTGCCGCGCGCGGGCCATGGCGGCTGTCGCCATCGCCGGTACGCCCCGGCCCCTGCGGCGGCGGAAAAGGCGCCAGTTACGCCGTTCCGCTCGTCTAAGGCTTGAAAGCCGGACGCGCTCTACTCATACTGCTGACTGCGTCCCTTAATTCTCCGTCAATATCTCCGTCGCCTGCGGCCACGTGGGGGCATTAAGGGACTCGACGCGGGGTCGGGCCCCGTTTCGCCGGCGTGCGGGCTAAAGACGCTTCACGCGCCGGCGTGTGAAGCGCGTTCCGGGTGGCGGAGTCGGGCCCTTATCATCATTCTCCCTCTCTCTGTTTAAGGATATCTGTCATGGCTGAAGAGACCATTTTTAGCAAAATTATCCGCGGTGAAATTCCCGCCGATGTGGTGTACCGGGACGATCTGGTCACGGCATTTCGCGATATTTCGCCGCAGGCGCCGAGCCATGTGCTTATCGTGCCGAATAGGCTGATCCCAACGGTGAACGATGTGCAGCCGCAGGATGAGGCGGCGCTGGGGCGGATGATCAGCGCGGCGGCAAAAATCGCGCGCCAGGAGGGGATTGATGAGAACGGCTACCGCCTGGTGATTAACTGCAACCGCGACGCGGGGCAAGAGGTGTTTCATATCCATATGCATCTGCTCGGCGGTCGTCCGCTGGGGCCGCTGCTGGCGCGTTAACCGCGGCCCGACGCCGGGCAGGAGGAGGTATGGCAGGGAATCGCAGTTGGGCTGCGCTGGCGCTGTTGACGCCGCTGTGGCTGGCCGGATGCGCGGCGCCGTCACGGATCCCGATCAACGCGGAGCAGCGTCTGGTGATGGAGCCGGGGCTGCTGGCGGCAGGCGTTACAGCCACCGCGCCGCAGATAACGGTGCAGGGGAGCGGACGCACCGCGCAGGCGCAGGTCAGCTACGGCGACGGAGAGGGCGGCGCGACGCTGCCGCTGCACTACCGCTTCTATTGGTATGACGCCCGGGGACTGGAGATCGCGCCCGCGCCGGCGCCCGCCCGTCTGACGCTGCACAGCGGGGAGCGGGTCAGGCTGACGTCGTTCAGCCGAGATCCGCAGGCGCGCCAGGTGCGGCTATACCTTTATGACTGAGGGGTAAATAGGATTGAGCATAATGATAAAGAGAACGACGGGGATCGCGCTGGCCGCGCTGTTGCTGAGCGGCTGTCAGGGGCTGCTGCCGCGCGGGGAGACACCCTCTCAGCCGCCGGCGCCCACGACGCCGGCGCAGCCCAGCGTGGTGCCGACGCCGCCACCGCCGCCGCCGGCTGTCACCCCGGTACCCCAGCCGCCCAAGATGACCAGCGTGGACTGGCAGGGCAGCTTTGCGCCGCTGATCGATCAGCTGCTGGGCGCGCAGGGGGTCGAGGCCGGTAGCATTCTGCTGGTGGATGGGGTGCAAAATAAAACCAACGGCCAGCTGAGTATGGCCAACGCCAGCGAGGTGCTGCGCAGCGCGCTGGCCGGTAACCCCCGTTTCCAGATGGTGTCGGCGGCGCAGCTAGCGCAGGCCAAGCAGCGCCTAGGGCTGGCGGCCAATGACAGCCTCGGATCGCGCAGCAAGGCGATCGGCTTGGCGCGGCAGGTGAGCGCCCAGTATGTGCTGTATACCACCGTCAGCGGCAATGTGCAGTCGCCGCGTCTGGCGATGCAGCTGATGCTGGTGCAGAGCGGGGAGATCATCTGGTCGGGTAAAGGCCCGGTTGCGCTCTGATCCGCAGGCCATGCGGGCGGTGCTGTGCCGCCGCTTTCCCTCGCTGCCGGGTGCCGACTGGCAGTTTAGCCTGACGCAGGGGCTGAGCGGCGATAACTGGCGTGCGCAAAATGGTGACAGTGTCACAATTCTGCTGCGTCCGATAACGCCGCAGCGGCGCCATCTGGGGATCGATCGGCGCCGCGAGGGGCGGGCGCTGCGGATGGGCGCCGCGGCCGGGCTGGGGCCAACCTGCTATGGCACCGTTGATGGCTGGCTGCTGGCCGGCTGGCTGCCCGGCGAGACGCTGGCGCCGGGGACGCTGTCGACGGTGCAGCTGGCGGCGCTCGTCGCGTGCCTGCACCGCCTGCCGCCGCGTCTGACGTCGCGCTCGCTGCGTCGCTACTGCGCCGCCTACTGGTCGCAGCTGGCGCCCGGGCGCCGCGGGTTCCTGGCGCAGCGGGTGCACCAGCGCTGGCAGCGACGCCGTGAGCCGCGTCCGCTCAAGCTGGCGCTGCTGCATATGGATATTCACGATGGCAACCTGATCGGCGCCGACGGCGCCGTGGGACTGATCGACTGGGAGTATGCCGCCAGCGGCGATATCGCGCTGGATTTGGCGGCGCTGAGCCGTAACTATGCCCTGGACGGGGCCGGGCGGGCCGAGCTGGTCGCGGCCTACTGTCGTCAGGGGGGCTACCGTGACGCCGCGCGTCTGTTGCATCAACTGAA
This sequence comes from Edwardsiella sp. EA181011, assembly GCF_000800725.1. NCBI lineage: Bacteria > Pseudomonadati > Pseudomonadota > Gammaproteobacteria > Enterobacterales > Hafniaceae > Edwardsiella > Edwardsiella sp. EA181011. The sequence continues at coordinate 2,466,331 of NZ_CP011364.1, forward strand.
TCGCTGGCTGGGCTGGGTGGACTATATGGCCTGGCTGTGGTTTGAGCTGCGCTGGCAGCAGACCCAACAACCTATTTACCGGCGGCAGGCCGATGTCCTGCTGCGCAATTTAACCCAATAATCCATGCGGCGCACGGCGCCGCGAGAGAGGAGACGTCGTGTGGGCCCTGTAATGCTGGATGTCGCCGGCCATGCGCTGGATGCCGAGGAGCGAGAGATCCTGGACCATCCGTTGGTCGGTGGCGTGATCCTGTTTAGCCGTAATTTTGACGATCCGGCACAGCTGCGTGAGCTGGTGCGCCAAATCCGCCAGGCGGCGCGCCACCCTTTGCTGGTGACCGTCGATCAGGAGGGGGACGGGTGCAGCGCTTCCATCAGGGGTTTACCCGCCTGCCGGCGGCGCAGTCCTATGCCGCGCTCAATGCGCCGCAGGAGGCGCAGCGTCTGGCGCTGGAGGGCGGCTGGCTGATGGCCTGCGAGATGATCGCCATGGATATCGATCTGAGCTTTGCTCCGGTGCTGGATTTGGGACACGGCAGCGCTGCCATCGGCGAGCGTGCGTTTCACCGGGAGGCGGAGAGCGCCATTCCGCTGGCGCAGGCGTTTATCGACGGGATGCACCAGGCGGGAATGAAGGCGACCGGCAAGCATTTCCCGGGGCACGGTAAGGTGAGCGCGGACTCCCATAAGGAGACGCCGATCGACGAGCGCCCGCTGGCGCAAATCGTTGAGCATGATATGGTTATTTTCAAGACGCTGAATGCGCGCGCCAGGCTGGACGCGGTCATGCCGGCCCACGTGATCTACTCACAGGCGGACTCCCGCCCGGCCAGCGGCTCACCCTACTGGCTGCAGCAGGTGCTGCGTCAGACCCTGGGCTTCGAGGGGGTGATCTTCTCGGACGATCTGTCGATGAACGGGGCCGCGGTGATGGGCAGCTATGCGCAGCGGGCGCAGGCGTCTCTGGACGCCGGCTGTGATATGGTGCTGGTATGCAATAACCGCCAGGGTGCGATCAGCGTGCTGGACCATCTGTCTGCCGCCGGGTCGCCGCGCATCGAGCGTCTGCGTCACCGCGGCCAGGTCGATCGCGAGGGGCTGATGGGCAGCGCGCGCTGGAAGCAGGCGCATCAGGATTTGCAACGCTTACACCAGCGCTGGGAGGAGGCCAAACAGGCCTGAGATCCGGCGCTGGATAACCTCATTGGGTGCAGGACCGCCGCATATCAAGGTGACCTGCGGCGTGGATGACACGTGCGGGAGACCGCTTAGGGAGACGTATGATTATTTATCTGCATGGCTTCGACTCCACCAGTCCGGGCAATCATGAAAAGGTACTGCAGCTGCAGTTTATCGATACGGACGTGCGGCTGATCAGCTACAGCACGCGTCATCCGCGGCACGACATGCAGTATCTGCTCAACGAGGTGAGCCGGGTCGTCCGTCAGAGCGACGATCCGGGCGCGCTGATCTGCGGCGTCGGGCTCGGGGGATACTGGGCCGAGCGCATCGGTTTTCTCTGCGGTATCCGCCAGGTGATGGTGAACCCGAACCTGTTCCCGCAGGAGACGATGCCGGGGCTCATCGATCGCCCCGAAGAGTATGCGGACATCGCCACCAAGTGCGTGGAGAATTTCCGCAGCCGTAACCGCGGCCGTAGTCTGGTGCTGCTGTCGCGCCACGATGAGGTGCTGGATAGCCAGCGCAGCGCCGGGCTGCTGGCGCCGTACTATGATGTGGTGTGGGATGAGCGGCAGGGGCACAAGTTCCCCAGCCTGTCGCCGCATCTGCAGCGGATTCGCGCGTTCAAGAGCGTGGCCTGAGGGGCGATGGCAGGGGGAGTGGCTCCCCCTGCGCTGAGGGCGCTTAGCGCCCGGCCTTCAGCTTCTGGAAATCGGTTTCGTAGATTTCGCTGGCGCTGCCGACGTCATTCTGCCATTCGCCCTTGGCGATGGTCTCCGCATCCGGGTAGAGCGACTTGTCGCTGACCACCTCTTTAGGCAGCAGCTTTTGAGCCGCCAGGTTCGGGGTCGGATAGCCGATGGTTTCCGCGACCTGCGCGGCGACGTCCGGGCGTAGCAGGAAGTTAATCAGCTTCATCGCGCCTTCGGGATTTTTGGCATTGGCCGGAATGGCCAGGCTGTCCATCCAGAAAATGGCGCCCTCTTTCGGCCAGACGATCTGCACCGGCGTGCCGGCCTGGCGCGCCACATAGGCGGAGCCGTTCCAGATCATGCCCAGATTGACCTCGCCCTCCATAAACGGATTGGCCGGGTTATCGGAATTGAAGGCCAGCACGTTGGGCATCAGCTTCACCAGGGCCTGATAGGCCTCCTGGATCTGCTTGGGATCGGTGGTATTGCCCGAGTAACCCAGCCTGCGCAGGGCGATCTGGAACACTTCGCGCGCATCGTCCGTCAGCAGCAGGCTGCCCTTATACTCTGGCTTCCACAGGTCGGCCCAGCTGGTCACGCTGGCCGGATCGATGGCATCGCTGTTGACCCCGATCGCCGTCGCTCCCCAGATGTAGGGGATGGAGTAGTCATTCTTCGGGTCAAACGACTTGTGCAGCAGATTGGGATCCAGGTTGTGGAAGTTGCTCAGCTTGTCGTGATCGATCTTTTGCAGCATCCCTTCGTTACGCATCTTGGCGACATAGTAGGTGGAGGGCACCACCAGATCGTAGGCGCCTTCCCGGTACGTCTTCAGCTTGGCGTACATGGTTTCGTTAGATTCATAAGTCGAATAGATGACTTTAATTCCGGTTTCCTTGGTGAACTGCTCCAGCAGCCCCGGCGGGACATATTCGGTCCAGTTGTAGAAGTAGACCGTATTATTGTCGGTTTTCGGCGCATCGGCAGCATGTGCGGCATGAGCTCCCATTGCCAGCAAACCTGCGGCTACCAGAGGTGACCACTTTTTCATTCAGCGTATCCCTATAGTGAAGGTCGAAACAGAAGGTGGAACTGTCCGCCGCCGTAACGCCTTGGCGCACCACAACAAACAGGCGGGCTATTATAGGAGCGGCGACGACGGGGGTAAAGCCTTGGCCGCCGCCGGACGCCGATGGGCGGATGTGCCGTCCGGCAAGGGGCGCGGACGGCGGTGTGGCGGCGCTTAGCGCGGCGCCTGCTGGTTGAGGCGGGCGTAGGCCTTCTCATGAAAGCCCTGGCGGCGGGCATAGAACATCAGGATGCTCAGGCTGATGATGAAGGTCAGCGCCAGCTTGACCGACTCCGCGCCGCTTAACGCGATGAAGCAGAACAGGCAGCCCAGGGTGGCGGCCGTCAGGCTCAGCACGTGGTGCAGGGAGGGCCCCTCCAGGCGGATCAGCGCAACGCAAGAGTAGAAGTAGGGCAGCATGGTTAACAGCACGGCAATGCCGATCAAATCGCCGAAGATATCGGAGGTTTTGGCGCCGCTGGCGGCCAAGAAGGTCATCAGCGCCATCAGGGCGGTCATCTTCAGCGCCGACAGCACGATCCCTTTACGCGGTACCCCGTGGGCGTCAACCCCGCCGTAGATGCGGGGGAAGTTACCGTCGCGGGCGGCGCGTACCCCGGCCTGGCCCACCAGCATCATCCACGATCCCAGTGCGGCCAGACAGGCGAAGGCGGTGAAGGCCGAGACCACCGGAGCGGCCCAGGGGCCGAGGATCATCGAGGCGCTGGCGGCGAAGGGGGCGCCGGTGTTGGCCATGGTCTGCGCCGGGAACATTCCGCTCATCACCTGGGTCGCCAGAATGTAGATCAGTCCGGCCAGTGCGGTTCCCAGCATGGTGGCCAGCGGCACGGTGCGCTTGGCGTTCTTCACCAGCCCGGAGCTGACCGCGGCGCTCTCTACGCCGACAAAGGCCCACAGGCAGATCAGAATGCTGTGCAGTACGGCGCTGCCGCTGCTGCTCCGGGTGGTGTTCCAGTTGGCATGATACAGCGCCGGATCAAACCAGTGCCAGCCGGCGATGACGGTACCGACCACCGGGATCAGCACCAGGATCAGCCCCAGGGTCGTCAGACGGCTCACCCAGGTTCCGCCCATCATATTAATGAAGGCCATGATCCAGATGATGACGATACTGGCGATGCCCGCCGGTATCGGGTCGTTGAGCATCGGGAAGAAGACCGACAGATAGGCGACCCCGGCCAGGCAGTCGGCCAGGTTACCGATCCAGTTTGCGTGATAGTAGAGCACGGCGGTCTGGAAGCCAAAGGCTGGGCCCAGACGACCCGCGTAGGCGATAGGGCCGCCTACCTGTGGATCGCGTGTAGTCAAACGAGCGAAGACAAAGGCCAGCGACATTGCGCCGACCAAGGCAATTAACCAACCAAAAATAGAGATGGAACCAATTTTGGCGAGGTTTGCCGGCAGCAGGGCGATACCGCTGCCCATCATATTGCCGGCAACGATTCCCGTGCAGGCAAAAAGCCCGATTTTTTTTGTAGAAGACGCCATTTTAGCCCCGTTTTGTCTTATGTCAGACGTGGTGACCGTACTCCCTCACGGTGCGCGCCGCTTAATTAATCAAGTCCTGGTCGTAATTATATGACTATTTGCGAATCAGATCACAGTACAAGGTATGACCAATGCTATTTTGCATTCTAATCTGAGCAGTTGGTACGGTAATTTCCCGCTGCGCTGCGTCATTTTGAGCGGGGCGGCCGATCGGGGGTACCCGGCGGGGGGCGGGGAGACATTTTCACGCCAAAATGCGGCACAGTACGCATAGCAGGGGGGAAATCGCCCGACCTGAGGAGCGGGCATCTGAATATTTTAATGCAGTAGCAAAAAAAGATAATCGGCGCCGCCGGGTGGGGGGCCACGGCGAGACGGGCGGTGCAGCGGCCGCCCGTCTCGGGGCTAGCTGCGGGTGCGGTCGCGCAGGATCAGCTGGCTGGCGAGCACCAGCAGCAACGACAGCGCCAGCAGGATGGTGGCCAGGGCGTTGACCTCCGGGGAGACCCCCACCTTGACCATCGAGTAGATTTTCAGCGGCAGGATCTCATAGCCCGGACCGGTGACAAAGGAGGAGACCACGACATCGTCCATCGACAGCGTGAAGCTCAGCAGCCAGCCGGCGGCCACCGCCGGCATGGCCAGCGGCAGCAGGATTTTGCGCAGGATAACCAGCTCGCTGGCGCCGAGATCGCGGGCGGCCTCCAGCATGCGGACGTCAAAGCCCCGCAGGCGGGAGTAGACGGTGACCACCACGAAGGGCAGGCAGAAGGTAATGTGCGAGAACAGCAGGGACCAGAAGCCCAGGGAGACCCCTAGCAACATAAACAGCACCAGCAGGGAGATGGCCATGACGATATCCGGGGACATCATGACCACAAACAGCATGCCGCTGACGAAGGGCTTGCCGCGGAAGTGGTAGCGGAACAGCGCCACGGCGGTCAGGGAGCCTATCAGAGTGGCAAAGGTGGCGGAGAGCACGGCCATGGTGATCGAGTGGCCCGCCGCCTGCAGCAGGCTATCGTTGTTCATCAGCGTGCTGTACCAGCTCAGGGTAAAGCTTTTCCAGTTGATGCCGAAGCGCGAGCTGTTAAACGAGTTCGCGATCAAAATAATGATAGGGATATATAAGTAAGCGTAGATGAGGGACATGAAGCCCCCGCGCATCAGGCGTCCGAGCATGGCAGATCCTCCCGGGCGGCGCGGCATACGCACGCGTTATACTTATGCAGATTAGACAATTTTGTTATCTTCTCCAAACCATTCGACAAAATTTTGTCAAACAAAACAAATGGATATTAAACTTTGACCTCTCGGCACGGCGCGGGCGCCGCGCCTATCCGTCAGTCTGCCAAATCGCTGGCCTTGCGGTTGAGCAGCTTACCGACCCGGTAGTAGATCAGCAGCATTACCCCCATCACCAGCGTCAGGCAGATGCTGGTGGCGGCGCCAAACGGCCAGTCGCGGATATTGAGGAACTGGCTCTTGATGACGTTGCCGATCAGCAGGTTTTTGGCGCCGCCCAGCAGGTCGGCGATGTAGAACATGCCCAGCGACGGCAGCAACACCAGCAGGCAGCCGGCGACGATCCCCGGCATGGTCAGCGGGACGATGATGCGCATGAAGGTCTGTAGCCGGTTGGCGCCCAGGTCGCGCGCCGCCTCCAGCACCGAGCGATCCAGCTTTTCAATGCTGGAGTAGAGCGGCATCACCATAAAGGGCAGCAGAATGTAAATCAGCCCCAGCACCACCGCCGTGGAGGTGTACATCAGCCGCAGCGGCTGATCGATGATGCCGACCCAGAGCAGGAATTCGTTGAGGTAGCCGCGGGTGCTGAGGAACAGCTTCAGCCCGTAAATCCGGATCAGCGAGTTGGTCCAGAATGGGACGATCAGCAGAAACAGCAGCAGCGGACGTACCCGGTGGGGCAGCCGCGCCAGAATAAAGGCAAAGGGATAGCCGATGATCAGACAGCACAGGGTGGCGATCAGCGCCATGTTGAGCGAGTGCAGCAGCACCTCGGCATACAGCGGATCGAACAGCCGGGCGTAGTTGCCCCAGGTGAACACCATCTGTACCAGGTTGGCGTCGTCGCGGGTCAGAAAGCTGGTGCCGATGATCATCAGGTTAGGCAGGAAGACGAACAGCGACAGCCAGCCAACCACCAGTGCGATCACGACATTTTGAAACAGTTTACGCGATTTCTTCATCAGGCAACACCACCTCCCAGCTTTCGACCCAGGTGACCGCGACCTTCTGATCGAGCGAATGGTCTACGTCGGGATCGTCCTCGTTGAAAAACTCGCTGACCATCACCATCTTGCCGTTTTCCAGCTCTACGGTGGACTCCAGGGTCATCCCTTTGTAGTTGCGCTCGCGCACATAGCCGATGATACCGTCGACCTGCTCGCTGTCGCTGATCTCCTCCACGCGCAGGTCTTCCGGCCGCAGCAGCACCTTGAGCCGGTCGCCCTGGCTGACCGGCAGCGCCGGGTTGACGTAGATATCGCACTCGCGCCCCTCTACGTTGGCGCGCACCCGCTGCTCATCGATGCGCTGCAGCACTTCGGCATCGAATATGTTGATTTCGCCGATAAAGCTGGCCACAAACAGGTTTTTCGGCTCCTCATAGATCTCGCGCGGCGAGCCGTCCTGCTCGATACGCCCATCGCGCATCACGATGATGCGGTCGGACATGGTCAGCGCCTCTTCCTGATCGTGGGTGACGAAGATAAAGGTGATTCCCAGCTTGCGCTGCAGCGCTTTCAGCTCGTTCTGCATCTGCTTGCGCAGCTTGTAGTCCAGCGCCGACAGCGACTCGTCCAGCAGCAGCACCCGCGGCTTATTGACCACCGCGCGGGCGATGGCCACCCGCTGCTGCTGGCCGCCGGAGAGCTGATGCGGGCGGCGTTGGGCCAGCTCGTCCAACTGCACCATGCGCAGGGCATCCATGACGCGCGGCGCGATGTCATGGTGTGGGGTTTTCTGCATGCGCAGGCCAAAGGCCACGTTTTCAAAGACGCTCATGTGCGGAAACAGGGCGTAGCTTTGGAAGACGGTATTGACATGGCGCTGCTCGGCTGGCTGGTGGGTGATCTCTTCGCCGTCCAGCGCGACATGGCCGCTGTCGACCTCTTCCAGACCGGCGATCAGACGCAGCACGGTGGTCTTGCCGCAGCCGGAGGGGCCAAGGATGGTGACAAATTCACCGTGATTAATGCTCAGGTCGAGATCGGGAATGATCGCTTTGCCGTCAAAGGATTTGCGGATATGGGTCAGGCATACGACCGGAAGCGCCTGGGCGTCTACAGAGGAAGTTTCAGTCATTTAGTGGTTACTCTATCCCGAGAGATGTTGCAGATAGAACCGCCGCTGAAAAAGACTGCGTGAGCGCACCGGAACTCCCGGCGCTCGAAACCAGCGGCGTCGATCAAATTTTTAGAGCGCGCATGATAGACCCTGCGGACAATAATTGAAAGCTGAGGCGCGCAGAATTCACGGATTTCCTGCGTAAATCCCGGCATTTGCTTCGATTCGTTTACAAATCATTCACCGCTTTCGCTGAATCGGGGCAGAGGTCAGATTTTTTCTGTCAGGAGAAAAGGCAAACCCCGGTAAAAATGACCTGACGCAATATTTCGCCGGAGGTGGCTCCGCATAATGGGGCAACAAGAAGGGAGAAAATACCAAATGAATAACTTACTTGATCGTTTTCTTAACTATGTTTCTTTTGACACACAGTCCAAACCAGGGGTACGTCAGGTCCCGAGTACCGAGGGGCAGTTCAGGCTGGCCCGTGCGCTGCAGAGCGAGCTGCTGGCGCTGGGGCTGGAGCAGGTCACGCTCAGCGAACACGGTTGCGTGATGGCGACGCTGCCCGCCAACGTGGCCTGGCCGGTACCGACCATCGGTTTTATCGCCCATATGGACACGGCGCCGGACGCCAGCGGTAAAAACGTGAATCCGCAGATCGTCGAAAACTACCGCGGTGGCGATATCGCCCTGGGGATCGGCGATGAAATTCTCTCTCCGGTGATGTTTCCGGTGCTGCACCAGCTGCTGGGGCAGACCCTGATCACCACCGACGGTAAAACCCTGCTGGGGGCCGACGATAAATCGGGGATCGCTGAAATTATGACGGCGATGATGCGTCTCAAGCTGGGGAACACCCCCCACGGTGAGATCCGGGTGGCCTTTACCCCGGATGAAGAGGTGGGCAAGGGTGCCCAGCATTTCGACGTCGCGGCCTTTGGTGCGGAGTGGGCCTACACCGTGGATGGCGGCGGCGTGGGCGAGCTGGAGTGCGAAAACTTTAACGCGGCCTCCGTCAACATCAAGATCATCGGCAATAACGTGCATCCAGGTAGTGCCAAGGGGGTGATGGTTAACGCCCTGGGGCTGGCCAACCGCATTCACGCGCTGCTGCCGGCGGCGGAGGTGCCGGAGCAGACCGACGGCTATGAGGGGTTCTACCATCTGGTGTCGATGAAGGGCAGCGTAGAGAAGGCCGAGATGCACTATATCGTGCGCGACTTCAGCCGCGAGGGATTTGAGGCGCGCAAGAAGCACATGATGACGATCGCCAAGCAGGTGGGCCAGGGGATGCATCCGGACTGCTACATTGAGGTGACGCTGGACGACAGCTACTACAATATGCGCGACGAGGTGGCGAAGCATCCGCACATCGTCGCCCTGGCGCGTCAGGCGATGCGCGATCTGGCGATCGAGCCCATCGAACGGCCGATCCGCGGCGGCACTGACGGGGCGCAGCTGTCATTCCGCGGCCTGCCGTGCCCGAACCTGTTTACCGGCGGCTATAACTTCCACGGTAAACATGAGTTTATTACGCTGGAAGGGATGGAGAAGGCGGTATCGGTGATCATGCGTATCGCCGAGCTGACCGCCGAGCGCGCGCGCGTCGCCGAATAACCTAGACCGCTGTACGGCGGCCGGGGATGGCCACCGTATCCGGGGTGTCTCGCGATGGGCGAGACACCCCGTTTTTTTGCGTCGGATTCAGCGGGCGTCGTCGGTAAACAGGCGCGTCAGGTGCTCACGGTAGCGCGCCACGTTGTGCTCGACGTCCGGACGCTTGATGACGTCGGTGCACAGGAAGGTCGGCAGGGGCGCCATTCCGAGGAACTGGTTGGCCTTGTGAAAGTGCAGGTAGACGCCGTCGATTCCCTGGCCGTGGAAGAACTGGGCCGGATCGTCAAAGGCCTCCTGCGGCGCGTTCCAGGTCAGGGAGAGCATATATTTTTTGCCCTGCAGCAGTCCGCCGGAGCCATATTTCTTGCTGGCGTCGGCGCGGGTGCGGCCATCGTTGGTGTACAGACGGCCGTGGCCGGCGGTAAAGACCTCATCAAGGTATTTTTTGACGATCCAGGGTTCCCCCATCCACCATCCCGGCATCTGATAGATGATGCAGTCCGCCCACAGGAGATTCTCCACCTCTTGGGCTATCTGGTATCCCTGGTCGATCGTCGTCGCGCGCAGCGTGTGTCCCAGCGCGCCTAGGCACTCCCGGGCGGTATCGTGCAGCGTGGTGTTCAGCTGGCCGTTAGAGTGGCCGAAGGGTTTCATGCCGTTAAGCAACAGAATATGACTCATGACTGGCTCCAGTGCGCCCGGTGGGCGGCGTTAGGGATACGTAAATCAATGCGTGTAAAACTATCACTGTGATTACTATATTGGAACGCGTCGCGGCGGGAGAGGGCACAAAAAGGGCCGTTGGGCGTCAGGAGATCGCCTAAAAACTGGCCCGCGCGGGGCGGGCCAGAGCCTTCGGCATCAGGCGCTGAAGGGGCGGGCGATCAGGCTGCGGGTATCGAGACGTACCTCGCTCAGGGTCACCGGGATAGTATCGCCCTGGCGGTAGACGACGTTGCCTTTCACCTGAAGGGTGCCGTTCTCCTGGCTGCATACCATCTCGTCGCGCACGGCATGGATAAAGGAGGCCGGAATAAAGGCCACCGCGCCGTTCTCCAGCAGGCGGACGCGCATACCGCCGCGTGAGATATCGATGATCTCGGCGTTGAACGGGGTCGGGGCGTTGACCTTGTCCTTCAGGAAGCGGGCGTACAGCCAGTCGCCGACGTCGCGCTCCGCCATCCGGTTCTGGCGGCGGCGCTCGGCCAGCTGCAGCGTCATCGCTGAGTCCGGCCGCGTCGCCGGCTTACCGGCGATCAGCGCCTTCAGCAGGCGGTGGTTGACCATATCGCCATACTTGCGGATCGGCGAGGTCCAGGTAGCGTAGGCCTCCAGCCCTAGGCCAAAGTGCGGCCCCGGCTCGGTGCTGATTTCGGCAAAGGTCTGGAAGCGGCGGATACGGCTATCCAAGAAGGTGCTCGGCAGCGAGTCGAGATGGCGGCGTAGGGTGCAGAAGCCATCCAGCGTCAGCAGTGCTTCGGCGTTGGCGGCGACGTCGTTGGCGTTCAGTAACGAGACGGCCTGCTCCACCAGCGCCGGATCGAAGCCGGTATGGACGTTGTAGATCCCGAAGCCGAGGCGTTCGCGCAGCACCAGCGCCGCACAGACGTTGGCGGTGATCATGCACTCTTCCACGATACGGTTGGCCACGCGGCGCGGCTCCGCGACGATATCGGTAACGTCGCCGTGATCGTCGAGAACAAAGCGGTAGTCCGGGCGATCGCGGAACACCAGGGCATGCCGTTGACGCCACTGGGTGCGGGCGTTGGCCACGCGGTGCAGCAGTCGGATCTGGGCGGCGATAGCGTCGCTCGGCGGCTGCCAGTCGCCGCAGCCCTCCAGCCAGTCGGAGACCCGATCGTAGACCAGCTTGGCCCTGGACTCGATCCAGCCGCAGAAGAAGCGGATGTCGTCGCGCAGGCCGCCGTCGGCGTCGAGGGTAACCTCGCAGGCCAGCACCGGACGGCGCTGCCCTTCGCGCAGCGAGCACAGGTCGTCAGAGAGATCGCGCGGCAGCATCGGGATGTTAAAGCCCGGGAGATAGGTGGTGAAGGCGCGGTGGCGCGCTTCGGCGTCCAGCGGGCTGTCGGCGCTGACGTAGGCCGTCGGATCGGCGATGGCGATGGTCAGACGCAGGCTGCCGTCGGCGTTCTCGCGCACGTGCAGCGCATCATCCATGTCTTCGGTGCTGGCGCTGTCGATGGTGACAAACGGCAGCGCGCACAGATCTTCGCGCTCCAGCCCCTCTTCCTGCAGGACTCCCGCCTGCCACTGCGGCGCGCTGCGCGCCAGATCGTGGCGGGTCAGGGTCACCCACCAGGGGGCGAAGTGGTCGCCGCCGTCGGTGATGAAGGCGGTGATCTCGGCAAAGAAGCTGCGGTCACCCTTCAGCGGATGGCGGCGCATTTCGGCCAGCACCCAGTCTCCCTGCTTGAAGGCGCGATCCAGACCGCGTGCCGGACGACAGCCGATGGCGTCTTTCAGCAGCGGATGATCCGGGATGATGGACAGGCGTTCATCGTTCTCTTTTTTCTGAATACGCCCGACAAAACGGGTCAGGAACGGCTCCAGCAGCTCTTCCGGCTCGGCGATTTCGCGCTCTTTATCAACCTGAACGGCGGCACGGACGCGGTCGCCGTGCATCACTTTCTTCATTTGCGGCGGCGGAATGAAATAGCTTTTCTGCGCGTCGACCTCTAAAAAGCCAAAGCCTTTGTCGGTTCCCTTGACCACGCCTTCCACGCGGGGAGTCTGCGAGTGAAGTTGCTGTTTTAGCTGGGCAAGCAGCGGGTTGTCCTGAAACATAGTGTGAAATAGTGATTCCGGCTGGTGAGCGATCGTGATGACCAAAAAAAGTGGCTGCCATTGTTACGCAAAGTGGCCCGCCGGGGCAAGCGCGGCAGGCCAGAGAGGCGAATTCAGCTGCGTGGACGCCCACGCTAGCGGAACGGCGGCTCATTGAAGGTGCGCAGCTTGCGGGAGTGCATGCGGTCGCCCTCGGCGCGCAGCAGATCCAGCGCGTAGATCCCGATTTGCAGGTGCTCGGAGATGGCGCCCTGATAGAAGCGGTTGGCCTGGGCGGGCAGCTTGATCTCTCCGTGCAGCGGCTTGTCCGAGACGCACAGCAGGGTGCCATAGGGCACGCGAAAACGGTAGCCCTGGGCGGCGATGGTGGCGCTCTCCATATCGACCGCTACCGCGCGGCTGAGGTTAAAGCGCCGGGCCGAGGCGCTGTAGCGCAGCTCCCAGTTACGGTCGTCGGTGGTTACCACCGTGCCGGTGCGCAGCCGCTGCTTGACCTGTTCGCCGGGCATGCCGCTGATCTGCTTGGTGGCGTCGTACAGCGCCCGCTGCACCTCGGCGATGCTGGGGATCGGGATGTCCGGCGGCAGCACCGCGTCCAGCACATGGTCGTCGCGCAGGTAGGCGTGGGCCAGCACATAGTCGCCGATGGTCTGGCTTTGACGCAGGCCGCCGCAGTGGCCGATCATCAGCCAGGCGTGGGGGCGCAGCACCGCCAGATGGTCGCAGATGGTCTTGGCGTTGGACGGGCCGACGCCGATATTGACCAGGGTGATACCGGTGCCATCGTCGCCGATCAGGTGATAGGCGGGCATCTGATGGTTTTTCCATGCCAGATCGCTGACCAGCTGATCGTCGTCCGCGTTGGCGGCATCGATGTAAATGCCGCCGGCGCCGGAGAGCGCCCGATAGCCGCTGTTGGGGTTGCCTATCTGGCGCCGGGCCCAGCGTACGAACTCATCGACGTAGCGGGTGTAGTTGGTGAACAGAATATAGGGCTGCACGTGCTCGGGCGGGGTGCCGGTGTAGTGGCGCAGGCGGGCCAGAGAGAAGTCGGTGCGCAGGGCGTCAAAGTGGGAGAGTGGGGCATCCTGCCGCCCCAGCAGCGCACCGTCGGCGGTTTCATCGCCGATGCTGGCGAGATCCGGCGTCGGAAAGTGGCGGGCCAGCGCGGCGCTCAGCATGCGGTCAAGCCCCAGCTCGGCGCCGTCGATAACATAGGGGTAGGGGATCTCCTGGTCTGAGGGGTGAACCTCGATGCGGGCGCCATATTCGCGCACCAGCAGGGTCAGTTGCTCCAGCAGATAACCGCGGAACAGCTCCGGCCGGGTGACGGTGGTGACATAGTGGCCGGGATGGTTGAAGCGGCCGTAGGCGCGGGTGCGCTCGCCGGGCTTACCTTCACCGTCCCAGGAGACGTGCAGCGCCGGGTAGACAAAGCACCCGGCGGCGCGCGACGCGGGGTCGGGCACCTCGCCGCGCTCGACAAAGGCGCCGATGGCGTCGCGCAGGGCGCGCACGGCGCCGTCATAGTAAGCGCCCAGGCGATTGATCGCCTGCTCCGGCGTGAGTGGGGTCGCACTGCTGGCTGGACTCATGGCTTCTCCCTGATGGATAACAGTGACGCTGCCGACGCGCGCAGCGATCGGTACTGCAAGCCTAGTCGAGAGCGGCGTCGGGGAAAAGGGGGACACGCGGGACTTTTTCGCCGCGGACAACACATCAGAGCACCCAATTGGGGTACAATGCGCTATCTTATGCCCTGATTTCATCCATAAAACGGATAAGAGACACTATGATTATCAAACCCAAGGTTCGCGGTTTTATCTGCACCACTACCCATCCGGTTGGCTGTGAGGCCAACGTCCGTCGTCAGATCGCCTATACCCAGGCTAAAGGGCCGATTGAGAACGGCCCTAAAAAAGTGCTGGTGATCGGTGCGTCGACCGGTTATGGCCTGGCGTCGCGGATCGCCGCAGCCTTTGGCGCCGGCGCCGCCACCATCGGCGTGTTCTTTGAGAAGCCGGGTACGGAAACCAAGACCGGGAGCGCCGGCTGGTACAACGCCGCCGCGTTTGACAAGGCGGCCAAAGAGGCGGGCCTCTACGCCAAGAGCGTTAACGGCGATGCCTTCTCCAACGAATGCCGCCAGCAGGTGATCGAGCTGATTAAGCAGGATCTGGGGCAGGTGGATCTGGTGGTCTACTCGCTGGCCTCACCGGTGCGCAAGCTGCCGGAGACGGGCGAGGTGGTTCGCTCGGCGCTGAAGCCTATCGGGGAGGTGTATACCACCACCGCCATCGACACCAACAAGGATCAGATCATCTCCGCCAGCGTCGAGCCGGCGACGGAAGAAGAGATCCAGAACACCATCACCGTGATGGGGGGCAGGACTGGGAACTGTGGATGTCCGCGCTGCGTGACGCCGGGGTCCTGGCCGACGGCGCCAAGTCTGTGGCGTACTCCTACATCGGTACCGATCTGACCTGGCCTATCTACTGGCACGGCACGCTGGGCCGCGCGAAGGAAGATCTGGACCGCGCCGCGGCGGGCATCCGCGGCGATCTCGCCGCCCACGGCGGTACGGCCCACGTCGCCGTGCTGAAGTCGGTGGTGACGCAGGCCTCCAGCGCGATCCCGGTGATGCCGCTGTACATCTCGATGTCCTTCAAGATCATGAAGGAAAAGGGCATCCACGAAGGCTGCATGGAGCAGGTTGACCGTATGATGCGCACGCGCCTGTACGGCAGCGACATGGCGCTGGACGATCACGCCCGCATCCGCATGGATGACTGGGAGCTGCGCGACGACGTACAGCAGACCTGCCGCGATCTGTGGCCGTCTATCACCAGCGAGAACCTCAGCCAGCTGACCGACTACAGCGGCTACAAACAGGAGTTTCTGCGCCTGTTCGGCTTCGGTCTGGACGGGGTAGATTACGACGCCGATGTGAATCCGGACGTGCAGTTCGACGTGGTGACGCTGTAACGTACCACCGACGCCAACGTCACATGCTAAAAAGGCCGCGAATGCGGCCTTTTTTGATCGCCCCGAGCGCTGCCGATCAGCAGGTGACCTCCAGCCCCTGCGCGCTGGCGGCGTCGACGGTGTAGACGATCAGGCTCTGCCTGAGCGCCAGATAGACCTCGTAGTCACGGGTGTTGGCGAACAGGCTAATCAGGATCTGGATACCATCCTTGGTAATACTGTGCATATGAATGAAGGTATCCAGCTGTCCGTTGACCCGCGGATCCT
This sequence comes from Edwardsiella sp. EA181011, assembly GCF_000800725.1. NCBI lineage: Bacteria > Pseudomonadati > Pseudomonadota > Gammaproteobacteria > Enterobacterales > Hafniaceae > Edwardsiella > Edwardsiella sp. EA181011. Next base: position 2,481,769 of record NZ_CP011364.1, read on the forward strand.
GCGCCACTTTATCGCCGATCAGCCCCAGCAGGGCGTTGACCTGCTGTGCATCAAAGCTTTTGACGATCGCCGCCAGCTCGACCTTGCGGTAGTCGCTGCGCCCGGGATTTTCGATCATGATCGATGAAAAGACCGCGTTGGGAATATACAGCGGCTTCTGGTCGAAGGTGACGATCTTGGTGGTGCGCAGGCTGATCTCGGTCACCACGCCTTCGGTATTCTTCTCCGGCAGCCGGATCCAGTCACCGACGTTGAAGGGCCGATCGAAGTAAAGCATCACGCCGGACAGCAGGTTGCTAAGGATGTTGCGGCTGGCGATGCCGATGGCGACGCCGCCGACGCCGCCAAAGGTCAGCAGCCCGGACATATTCAGCCCCAGCTGCTCGCCGAATAGGGTCGCCAATAGGAACAGGGTGATGATGTTAATGGCGCGGATCACCACCAGGGTCTTCGAGCGGTTGATCCCGTTTTTAACCTGTCGGTCGGCGATGATATTGATGGCCGATGAGATGGCCTTAAACAGGACAAAGATGATCAGGATCGTCTGGCAGAAGGAGATATATTTAATCCACGGCCACAGTCCGACCATGACCAGGTATTTTTTGATCCCTTCGCACAGCAGCAGTACCAGCAGCAGCCACAGCAGGGTCTGCGCCACCTGGAGCAGGGCGGTGCCGCGGTTTCCCCGGCACTTGCGCAGGCCATATACCATCGCGCTGAGCAGCAGCAGTACGGCGGCCAGTATCAGATGCGCATGCAGTTTTTCGACAATCAGAGCCACAAGCAGTTTACCTCAAACAGATTCATGGACGCCCGCGGGTCGCGGCGTTCGTCTCCTTCGCTAAGGGGGGGCCGGGCGACGACGCCCGGCGCGGGTTAAAAGCCGCCGCCGTCGCGGCGCCAGGCGTCGGCGGTCAGGGCCTCGCCAAAGTGGCTGGTGATCAGACGCTTGGTCAAATCATGCAGCGGGGCGGCGAGCACCTCGGCGGTGCTGCCGCGCTCGACGACCTCGCCCGCCTGCATTACCAGAACCTGATCGCTGATGTGCTTCATCATGCCGAGGTGCTGAGTGACGTAGATATAGGCGATGCCGTGCGTTTGCTGCAGCTCCAGCATCAGGTTGATGATCTGTGAGCGCATGGACATGTCCAGAGAGGCCAGGGCCTCATCGGCGACGATGACCTTGGGCTGCAGGATCAGCGCGCGCGCCAGGGCGATGCGCTGCAGCTGGCCGGCGGCCAGCATATGCGGATAGTAGTAGGCGTGATCGTTGCGCAGCCCGACCTGACGCAGCGTCTGATTGATCCGCTCCTCGCGCGCCGGGGCATCCAGATCGGTATTCAGCCGCAGCGGTACGTCCAGGATTTGGCCGATGCGCTGACGCGGGTTGAGCGAGGTGGCGGGATCCTGAAAAATCATTCGGATACACTGGCTGCGGTAGCGGTAATCGCCGTAGCGCAGCGGCTGATCGTCGATGACGATCTCGCCGCCGCTCGGTTCGACCATGCCGGCGATCATCTTGGCCAGGGTCGATTTCCCCGAGCCGTTTTCACCGATGATCGCCAGCGTCTGTCCCTCGCGCAGGGTGAAGCTGAGGGGTTTGACCGCATCGACCCGCTGGCGGCGAAACCAGCCGGTGCGGTAGCGGAAGGTCTTTTCCAGGCCGTGGACCTCCAGCAGCGTTTTCATCACTGGGCCTCCTCCGTGTTGAGCGGGAAATGGCAGGCAAAACGGTGGTTTTTCACGCTGCGCAGGGTCGGGGTCTGAATACACTTTTTCTGGGCGTAGGGGCAACGAGGCCCCAGGCGGCAGCCGATCGGCAGATGCTCCAGCGACGGAATGGCGCCGGGCAGGGTATTCAGGCGGCTCTTGGGCGGCAGCGCCCGGCCAAAGTCGGGCATCGCGCGGATCAACGCCTGGGTATAGGGATGGTGCGGCGCGCTGAGGATCTCTTCACAGCTGGCGCTCTCCACCGTCTGCCCGCAGTACATGACGTTAATGCGGTCGGCCCACTTACTCATCGTCTGCAGATCGTGGCTGATCAGCAGAATAGTGGTGTTGTTGTTCTGGTTCATGCGCGCCAGCAGGCGGAAGATCTGCGCCTGGGTGGTCGGCTCCATGGCGTTGGTCGGTTCATCGGCGATCAGCAGACGCGGCTGGTTGGCCAGCGCGATGGCGATCATCACCTTCTGGCATTCGCCCTCCGTCAGCTCGTAGGGTAGGCTGCGCATGGCGTCACGGTGATCTTTGATGCCGACGCGGTGCAGCAGCTCAATGGCGCGGCGGTGGCGCCAGCGAAAGCGCTGCCACCAACGGCCTTTATAGGTCCAGCCGGGGATCGCCTGGATCAGCTGGCGGCCAATGCGCTCGGAGGGGTCGAGACAGGACTGCGGCTCCTGGAAGATCATTGAGACGTTATGGCCGACCAGGCGGCGTCGCTGACGTGGCGACAGGCGCAGCAGGTCGATGTCGTCGAAGCGCATTCGGTCGGCGGTCACCCGCCAGTTCTCCTTGGTTACCCCGCAGATGGCTTTGGCGATCAGGCTCTTGCCGGAGCCGGACTCACCGACCAAGCCGCGGATTTCACCTTCGCTGAGGGTCAGGCTGACGCGGTCGACGGCCTTGACCGGGCCCTCGGGGGTCATGAACTCAATGGTCAGGTTGCGGATATCGAGTAGCGGCATTATTTTACCCCGGCGTTGACGGCGCGACGCAACCCGTCGCCCAGCAGGTTGACCAACAGCACACTGATCATAATGGCGCCGCCCGGCAGCATGACGCTCCAGGGGGCCACGTACAGCAGCTCCAGCGAGTCCCCCAGCATGGCGCCCCACTCCGGCGACGGCAGCTGGGCGCCGAGATCGAGAAAGCCGAGCGCGGCAATATCGATGATCGCCATGGAGAGCGCGCGGGTGAATTCAGAAACCAGCACCCCGGCGATATTGGGCATCACGGCGTCCCACAGAATAAACCAGGTCGAGGCGCCGTCCAGGCGCGCCGCGACCACGTACTCCTTCTCCAGCTCCTCATGCACCGCGCTGTAGACCGCGCGCACGATGCGCGGCAGCAGCGCCAGCCATACCGCCAGCATGGCGTGCTCCAGGCGCGGCCCGATAAAGGCCACCACGATGATCGCCAGCAGCAGCGAGGGAATCGCCAGCAGGGTATCGAGAATATGGTTAAGGATCGCCGATCGCAGTCCGTGCGTGACGCCGGCCAGCACCCCGATCAGCACGCCGCACAGGCTGGCGGCGATGGTGACGGTCAGCGCGGCGCCAAAGGTTGGCGCCGCGCCGCACAGCAGGCGGCTGAGCAGATCACGTCCCAGATCGTCGGTGCCGAGGAAGAAGGAGACGTTGCCATAGCGCGACCAGGAGGGGGGCAGCAGCTGGTAGCCGAGAAACTGCTGATCCAGCCCATAGGGCGCCAACAGGCTGCCAAACAGACACAGCAGCAGCAGCGCGGCGACGCCATACAGGCCGATCATGGCCAGCGAGTCGGCGTGAAAGTGATACCAGGTCTGCCGCAGCGGACTGGGGACCTTTTTCTCGCGGTAGACGTTATCGAAGTGCATACCACTCCTTATGTTTCAGCGGACTGGTGACGGCGCCGATGATATCGCACAGAACGTTGACCACCAGAACCAGCGTGCCGATCACCATGACGCCGGCCGAGATGGCGGCGAAGTCCTGCTGGCGGATGGCGTTGATCAGCCAGCGCCCCAGCCCCGGCCAGCTGAACACCACCTCGGTGATCATCGTCAGGGTCAGCATGGTGGAAAACTGGAGGCCCAACTGGGGAATGATCGGCGGCAGGGCGTTGTGCAGCACGTGGCGGCGAATGATGGTCAGCCGCGATAGGCCGCGGGTTGCCGCTGCTTTGATGTAGTTCTGGCCGACCACGCCGTCGGTGCTGAGGCGCATTAGGCGGATGACTTCGGTCATCGGTACCAGCGCCAGCACGCTGACCGGCAGTACCAGGTGGCGCAGCACGCTGAGCAGCATCTGCCGGCGGTAGGGGGAGTCGGAGAGCCAGGCATCCACCAGGGCAAAGCCGCTGATGTTGGGCACCGGGTAGAGCAGGTCGTAGCGCCCGGAGACCGGCAGCCAGCCCAGGTGCAGGGCAAAAAACAGCATCAGCAGCAGCGCCAGCCAGAATACCGGCATGGAGTAGCCGAGCAGCGCCAGGGTGCTGATGGCGCCGTCCGGCCAGCGTCCGCGCATCATCCCGGCGGCAATGCCCATGGGGATGCCGCAGAACAGCGCCAGCAGGAATCCCAGGATACACAGCTCCAGGGTGGCGGGGACCACCTCACGCAGCTGTCCGACGATGGTCTGCCCGTTGATGCTGGAGACGCCGAAGTCGCCCTGCAACAGGCTGTGCAGGTAAAAGCGATAGGCGTCGGTGAGCGACGCCCCGGAAAGCGGAGCATGGGGCGTGAAGTAGAGCAGGCTGAAGCTGACGAGGGTCAGGAAAAACAGCGTGACCAGCAGCAGCAGCAGGCGCCGCAGGGTAAAAATAATCATGGTTTCTCCTTGTCCTGCGGCATGGGCGTGGGTGCCGGGGGCGGCGGGGGCATATCGCGATAGACCCCGGCGAACGAGGCGTTGCCGAACGGGCTGAGCACTAGCCCTTTGATGTCATGGCGATAGGCCTGCAGGCGCAGCGAGGAGGCCAGCGGCAGGATCGGCAGCTGCTGCTCCAGGATTTTTTGCGCCGCCTGATAGTCGTCAATTCGCTGGGAGAGCTGCTGGGACTGCAGCGCCTGGTGCAGGAGAGTATCGAACGCCGGATCGCACCAGTGGGCCAGGTTGGTCTGGGACTGAATGGCGGCGCAACTGAGCAGCGGCCGGAAGAAGCTGTCCGGATCGTTGCTGTCGGTCGCCCAGCCGGAGAGGGTCATATCATGGCTCATGTCGTTCAGACGGGCCTCCTGAAAGCGCCCCTCCACCGGCACAATGGTGACCTTGATGCCGACCTGGGCCATGTCAGCCTGGATCAGCTCGGCGGTTTTCAGCGGACTGGGGTTATAGGCCTGGGAGGCGGTCGGCACCCACAGCTGCAGGCGCAGGTTGCTGATCCCGGCGGCCTTAAGCATGGCGCGGGCCTTCTCCGGGTTGTAGTCGGTAACGCGCGCGTCGTTGTCGTAGGCCCAGGAGGCGCGCGGCAGCAGGGAGGCCGCCGTCTCCGCCGTACCATAGTAGATGGACTGCATCAGGCGCTGGTTATTGATCGAATAGGCGATGGCGCGGCGGACGTCGACGTTGTCCAGCGGCGGCTTGCGGGTGTTAAACGCCAGATAGGCGACGTTCATCCCCGGGCGCAGGGTGAGGCGCAGGCGCGGATCGTCGCGCAGGATACCCAGTTGGCTGGCCGCGGGATAGGCCAGCACATCGCACTCGCCGGTCAGCAGCTTGGAGATCCGCCCGGTGCCGCCGGCGCCCAGGTCGATGACCACCTGCGCCATGCGCGGCGTCCCTTTCCAGTAGCGGGGGTTACGCGCCAGACGGATAAACTGCCCGGCGCGATACTCCTCCAGCATAAAGGGGCCGGTGCCGACTGGCAGCCGGTCTATCTGCGCCTGGTGGCCGCGCTTGGCCAGCGCCTCGGCGTACTGGGCCGAGAGCACCGGCGCATAGTGGGTCGCCAGGTGCCAGAGGAAAGAGGCGTCGGGCTGCTTCAGGCGAATCTCGATGCTGTTATCGTCCAGCCTGCGGATGCTCTGCACCGCATTGCTGAACTGCAGACTGTCGAAGTAGGGATAGTGACCGCCGTTGACGTCGTGATAGGGGTGCTTGGGATCGAACATGCGCTCGAAGCTGAACAGTACATCGTCGGCGTTCATGTTGCGGGTCGGGGTGAACCAGGCGGTTTTCTGGAACGGGACATCGCGGCGCAGATGCAGAATATAGGTCGCGCCGCCGTCGAGCACCTCCCAGCTTTGAGCCAGCTCGGGGATCAGGCGATAGGTATAGGGATCGACATCCAGCAGCCGGTCGTAGAGCTGGGCCGCCAGGGTATCCACCGTCACGCCGCTGCTGGCCATCTGCGGATTGAACGTATTGACGATCCCGTTGACGCAATAGATAAATCCGCTCTGGCGGATATCCGGCACAGCGGGGGCAGGCTGCGGCGCCGGTTTCTCGGCCGCCGTGACCGCTGCCGACAGGAGCAGCAGCGGAATAAACAGTGTTTTCAGAGCGCGCATAGGGGTTTCAACAGGTTGTTGGCTGTGCTGCCGGGCGGCACAGGTAGGGACGCCCGGCACGCTGCCGGCGTCGGAACCATAACACGACGGAGCAGCGGCAGTTCATTGAACGATAGCCTAGTGTAACGTACATTGCCGGCCGGCCCAATCGCTGGCGCCGCCGATGCGGATTATTTGCTCTGTGATTAAACAATTGGCGCCGTGCGACGCCGGTTGGGCGCGGTTTTTATCGTCGGAGGCAAAAAAACTTTGCAAACGATATTGATAAACATTATCATTCAAATCGCACCTCAATGGTCTGTTTAACAGGCGCCTGCGAGGAGCACGACATTGCTCACATTGCTTACAGTTTCATTTTAATGCCAGCGCGGGTGCTGGCTTTTTTTTATCCCGTCGTCGGCCTCATTCGCGCGGTGCCATTGCCGCGGTATCGTCGGCCGTCTGCGGTGGTATCGCCGCGATCCCCTGCTTTTTCATAATGCCGCGCAGCTGATGGTAGGTGATGCCGAGCAGGTCGGCGGCGCGCCGCTGGTTATAGTGCGCCTGACGCAGCGCGTGTCGCAGCAGGCGGCACTCCTGCTCGCCCTGCCAGGCGCGCAGATCCAGCGGCAGCGCGGCAACCCTCTCATCGTCCGCGGCGACGTCGGGGGGGGGAAGGGATTAAGCACGATGTTCTCCAGCGCGCCCTCGCCGTCGCCGTGGCGAAACACAGAGCGCTCCACCACGTTTTTCAGCTCGCGGATGTTGCCGGGCCAGCGGTAGTCGAGCAGCGTACGCTGCGCGCGGGCGCTGAAGCCACCGAACAGCGCTCGCCCCAGCTCTCGGCACATCTGCATGGCGAAGTGCTCCGCCAGCGGCAGGATGTCAGCCCGGCGCCGGCGCAGCGGCGGCAGGGCGATGACCTCAAACGCCAGACGATCCAGCAGATCGGCGCGAAACTGCCCCGCGGCGGCCAGCGCCGGCAGATCGGCGTTGGTGGCACAGACCAGGCGTACGTCCACCTGCAGCGACTGGCTGCCGCCGACGCGCTCCAGATGGCCATACTCGATGACTCGCAGCAGCTTTTCCTGGATCAGCATCGGCGCGGTGGCCAGCTCATCGAGAAACAGGGTGCCGCCGTCGGCGCGCTCAAAGCGCCCTAGATGACGACGCTGGGCGCCGGTGAAGGCGCCGGCCTCATGGCCGAACAGTTCGGAGTCCAGCAGGGTCTCGCTGAGCGCGGCGCAGTTCAGGGAGATAAACGGTCCCTGCCAGCGCGGCGAAAGATAGTGCAGACGCTGGGCGATCAGCTCCTTACCGGTGCCGCGTTCGCCGAGGATCAGCAGCGGCTTGTTCAATTGAGCCAGGCGTGAGGTCTGCTCCAGCACCTCCAGAAACGCGTTGTCTTCGCCCAGCAGGGTATCGCGATCGGCCATCTCTCACCTTAATGTGGTTATTTTCACTATCTTTTAGTAAAACTCATCACTTCTTTTTCTGCAATCCTCCGAAGGGAATATAATTAACATTTTGAATTGTAATGATTATTCGCCACGGCGTAGACTTGGCATGGCTCTTGTATATATCAACGTACACCGTGGCGGCCGCGGGTATAGCACGGCGGCCGCAATACTGACTGAGCTGAGGATAACATCATGGGTATTTTTTCGCGTTTTGCCGATATCGTAAATGCCAATATCAACACGCTGTTGGATAAGGCCGAAGATCCGCAGAAGCTGGTGCGCCTGATGATCCAGGAGATGGAGGATACGCTGGTCGAGGTACGTTCCACCTCCGCCCGCGCGCTGGCGGAGAAGAAACAGCTGCTGCGCCGCATCGAACAGGCATCATTACAGTGTCACGAATGGCAGGAGAAAGCAGAGCTGGCCCTGCGTAAAGAGAAAGAGGATCTGGCGCGGGCGGCGCTGATCGAAAAACAGCGCGTCGCCGACCTGTTGCTGACGCTGCGGCATGAGGTGGAGAGCATTGATGAGACCCTTGAGCGAATGAAGCGTGAAATCAGCGAGCTGGAGAGTAAACTGAGTGAAACCCGCGCCCGCCAGCAGGCGCTGGCGCTGCGCCAGCAGGCCGCTGCCTCCTCGCGCGATGTTCGCCGTCAGCTGGACAGCGGCAAGCTGGATGAGGCGATGGCGCGCTTCGAGCAGTTTGAGCGCCGCATCGATCAGATGGAGGCCGAGGCCGAGAGCGTGGGGCTGGGCAAAAAGAAGAGCCTGGATCAGGAGTTTGCTGAATTAAAGGCCGATGATGAAATCAGTCGTCAGCTGAGTGAAATGAAGGCCCGTCTGCAGCGCGGCGAATAGGCGCGCCGCGGTTCGGCGCACTGACCCATCCATCCAAGGAGCATCTATGGGCTATCTGTTTCTCGCCATTCCATTGACTCTGTTCGTGCTGTTTGTCCTGCCTATCTGGCTGTGGCTGCACTACGGCAACCGCCAGCGCAGCGACAGCGTGCTGCAGGCGCAGGAGCAGCAGCGCCTGACTCAGCTGAGCGAGGAGGCGCAGCGGATGCGCCAGCGTATCGGCGCCCTGGAGGCGATTCTGGATGCGGAGCATCCCAGCTGGAGGGACGCCTGATGAGCCCGTCGTTGTCTCCGCGTCGTTTGTACCGCCTGCCTCAGCGCGGGGTGTTCAAGGGGGTCTGCGCCGGGATCGCCGACTACTTTGATGTTCCGGTTGCTCTGGTGCGGGCGATGGCGGTCGTGTCGATCTTCTGCGGCCTGTTTGTCATTACGCTGGCGGCGTACCTGATCCTGGCCTTTACGCTGCCGGTGGCACAGGGCGAACGGCCGCCCGAGGCGCCGGGCGTGCGGGCGCAGCTGGCGCGCACCGCCGGGGAGCTGGAGGCGTGCGAACAGCGGCTGCGTCGTCTGGAGCGCTATGTGACCTCGCCGGCGTTTAGCCTGAACCGGCGCTTCCGTCAGCTATAGCCCTATCAGCGCCGCCGGATACCCGAGGAGAGGCATATGACCTTCTTTCGTCAGGCGCGCCGCGCCGGACCGCTGTGCGCCGCACTGCTGCGTCACGCCGCACCGCTGCTGCTGTGCGCCGCCCCGGCGGGCATCGCCGGCGGCGTCACCCGCTATGTCGCCTGGCGCCCGCTGCGTCTGATCCTGCGCTGGACGCTGGCGTCCGCGCTGCGCCGCAGCGTACGCTATGTGACGGCGCACCATTTTCAGCAGGGTGTCCGGCGCGATGCGTCAGCCGGACAACGGCAAGGAGAGATATGAAGAAGAGGCTACAGCACGATATCAACGCGTTGGTTAATCGCGGCCTGGATCGCCATCTGTGTCTGGCGGTCACCGGCCTGAGCCGCAGCGGCAAGACGGCGTTCATTACGTCGCTGGTCAATCAGCTGCTGCATCTCCACAGCGGCGCGCGCCTGCCGCTGTTTTCCGCGGCGCGCGAGGAGCGGATCCTGGGGGTAAAACGGGTGCCGCAGCGTGAGCTGGGGGTGGCCCGTTTCACCTATGACGAAGGGATGGCCCAGCTGTACGGCGAGCCGCCCGACTGGCCCACGCCGACCCGCGGCGTCAGCGAAATCCGTCTGGCGCTGCGCTATCGCAGTCGGGAGTCGCTGCTGCGCCACTTCAAAGAGACCTCGACGCTGTACCTGGAGATCGTGGACTACCCCGGCGAATGGCTGCTGGATCTGCCGATGCTCGATCAGCGCTATCTGGCGTGGTCGCGCCAGATGAATGGTCTGCTGCAGGGTGAGCGGCGGACGCTGGCCGAGCCGTTTCTGCGCCTGTGCGCCGCCTGCGATCCGCTGGCGGCGGCGGACGAGCGCCAGCTGGCGGCCATCGCGCAGGCCTATACCGACTATCTGCTGCAGTGCAAACAGCGCGGCCTGCATTTTATTCAGCCGGGCCGCTTTGTGCTGCCGGGGGATATGGCCGGCGCGCCTGCGCTGCAGTTTTTCCCCTGGCCGGGGCTGGATGAGGCGGGTGAGGCCCGCCTGGCCAGCGCCGATCGGCACAGCAATATTGGCATGCTGCGCCAGCGCTACGACTATTACTGCCGCGAAGTGGTGAAGGGGTTTTACCGTCGGCACTTCGCACGCTTCGACCGCCAGATTGTCCTGGTGGACTGCCTGCAGCCCCTCAACAGCGGGCCGCAGACGTTTAATGATATGCGGCTGGCCCTCAGCCAGCTGATGCAGAGCTTTAACTACGGTAAGCGCACGCTGTACCGCCGCCTGTTCTCGCCCTGTATCGATCGGCTGATGTTTGCCGCCAGCAAGGCCGACCATGTGACCGCCGATCAGCACGCCAACCTGGTCTCGCTGCTGCAGCAGCTGGTGCAGGATGCCTGGCAAAACGCCGCCTTTGAGGGGATCAGCATGGACTGCGCCGGCATCGCGGCGATCCAGGCGACTCAGAGCGGCGTGGTGGATCACCAGGGGCAGACGATCCCGGCCCTGCGCGGGGAGCGCTTGAGCGATGGCGCGGCGCTGACGGTGTATCCGGGCGAGGTGCCGGCGCGTCTGCCGCAGGCCGCATTCTGGCAGCAGCAGGGGTTTCATTTTGAACAGTTCCGGCCGCAGCGCACGGCGGTGGATACGCCGCTGCCGCATATCCGTATGGACAGCGTGATGGAATTTTTGCTGGGAGATAAATTACGGTGAACGATCCGATTAAACCGCGCATCGATTTCGATGCGTCGCTGAGCGCGGAGCCGACGCCGTCGCTGCAGCCGGGCATGGCATTCGACGCGCATCAGGCCGAGGCATTTACGCCATCGGCGCCGCCAGAGACCGAGGCGGAGCAGGATGAGGGGCGGTTGGAAGGGATGGTCAGCATGGCCCTGCGTCCGCGTCGCAGCCTGTGGCGGCGTATCGCGGCGGGCGGGCATTCTGCGAGCGCCTGCTGCGCCAGGCCGGGCTGGATGGCAGCCACCCGGCGGTGCAGCGCTGGCAGGCGGCGCTGCACGAGACCCACAGCGACCGCGAGGTGGTCTCCCTGTACGCCACGCTGGTACAGCCGGTGCTGGACAGCCAGGCGCGGCGGGAGATCAGCCGCTACGCCGCCGAGTCGACCCTGATGATCGCCGTCAGTCCACTGGCGCTGGTGGATATGGCCTTTATCGCCTGGCGCAATCTGCGCCTGATCAATCGCATCGCCGCGCTGTACGGCATTGAGCTGGGCTATTACAGCCGCCTGCGCCTGTTCCGCCTGGTGCTGCTGAACATCGCCTTTGCCGGTGCGTCGGAGCTGGTGCGGGAGGTGGGCATGGACTGGGTCTCCCAGGATCTGGCGGCCCGGCTGTCGGCGCGGGCGGCGCAGGGGATCGGCGCGGGGCTGCTGACCGCGCGGCTGGGGATCAAGGCGATGGAGCTGTGCCGTCCGCTGCCGTGGATCGGCGACGATCGCCCGCGTCTGGGTGATTTTCGCCGAGAGCTGATAGCCCAGCTGCGGCGGACGCTACCTGCGGCAAAGGCAGAGCGCAGAACCTAGCCCGCCGCGGGGCTGTGCCCCGGCGGGCTCCGGCTGACCCTCGTCAGCATAGCCGGGTTATCGCGCAATGGGCAGCGTATCGTCTGCCCCCCATTCGCTCCAGGCGCCGTCGTACAGCGCCGTCTCCTCAATGCCCAGCGCCGCCAGCGCCAGCAGCAGCACCGCGGCGGTGACGCCGGAGCCACAGCTGGCGATAATCGGGCGCTGCAGGTCAATACCGGCCTGCCTGAACAGCGTCCGCAACTCTTCCGGCGTCTTGAGGGCGCCGTCCCGCACGACGCTGTCCCACGGCAGGTTATGGCTGCCGGGAATGTGGCCGCTGCGCAGGCCGAGGCGTGGCTCCGGCGCCGCGCCGCGGAAGCGGGCGGCGGCCCGGGCATCGATGAGTTGTGTATGGCTATCCCCCAGCGCGTCCAACACCTGCGCGGCGCTGCGCAGGCGGCGGGTATCCAACTGAGCAGGGAAGTGACCCTGCGGGGTGATGGCCTGCGCCGCCGGCCGCAGAGGAAGTCCCAGACGTTGCCAGGCAGCCAGCCCACCGGCGAGCAGCGAGACACGCTGCGCGCCGAAGGCCCGCAGCATCCACCAGGCGCGCGGAGCGCTGAACAGCGTACCGTCATCGTAGATCACCAGATGGCGCCGGCTGTCGACGCCCAGCGCCCGCATGGCGGCGCCAAAATCGGCGGCGGACGGCAGCATGTGGGGCAGCGGACTGGCGTGGTCGGACAGGGCATCGATATCAAAGCGCAGGGCGCCGGGGAGGCGCTCCGGCTCGACGCGGGCGACGGGATCGGTGCGCGGCCCCGGGGGGCCAGACGGGCGTCGAGCAGCTGAATATCCTGATCCGCCAGGTGGGCGGCCAGCCACTGCGGGGTGACAAACAGAGAGGATGACATGGTAGCTCCGGATGCGTGGCAAAGGGGATCCGATTGTATACCGCAACCTTGGCGCAGGGTATGGCCATGCGCATGGATGCATGACCTATGCCAGCCTTCCGCGATCTTCGGCTAAAATGTATGATAAATGTGTGGTAAGATGCTGTACGCGTTGGCTTACGCCCATGGCAGCCCGACGTCTGCGGCGTCCACACCCGCGATGGGGCGCTCGACGTAGGTCAACGGCGCTCATCAACCGATGAAAATCGGGGAAGATGACTGGCATATAACAGAAAAATCTGTCAACTTTGGGTGACAGGTAATAGCTTCAGCCGCTGTGCTGGTGGTTTGGGCAAACAACGGCTGTTTTTCGCGTACACACGCAGCATAAGCAGAGTAAGGTCAAAACTAATGCGTCTGGAAGTTTTTTGTGAAGATCGTATCGGTCTAACGCGTGAACTGCTGGATCTTCTCGCCGCCCGAAATATTGATCTGCGCGGTATTGAGATTGATACCATCGGGCGAATTTATCTGAACTTCAATGAGCTGGATTTTGAGGTGTTCCGTCAGCTGATGGCGGAGATCCGCCGCATCAGCGGGGTAACCGACGTCCGGACCGTGCCGTTTATGCCCTCCGAGCGTGAGCACCGGGCCATGTGGGCGCTGCTGGAGTCGCTGCCGGAGCCGGTCTTCTCCATCGACATGAAGGGCAAGGTCGAGCTGGCCAACCAGGCGGCGCTCTCCCTGTTTGCCACCAGCGAGGAGAAAATCTGCCACCAGACCGCGGCGACGCTGATCGGCGGCTACAACTTTATGCGCTGGCTGGAGGACGATGACGTCGCGCCGCACAGCGAGAAGGTGGTGATCCGTGGTCAGGATTACCTGATGGATATCATGCCCATCTATTTGGATGACAGCAAACAGACGCACCGCACCCCGGTTGGCGCGGTGGTGGTGCTGAAGTCGGCGGTGCGCATGGGGCGCCAGCTGCAGAATCTGGCGGTTAACGACAACAGCGAGTTCGACCATATCATCGGCGTCAGCTCCAAGATGCGTCAGTTGCTGGAGCAGGCGCGTAAGCTGGCGATGCTGGATGCGCCGCTGCTGCTGGTCGGCGAGACCGGCACCGGCAAGGATGTGCTGGCTCGCGCCTGCCATCTGCGCAGCCCGCGCGGCAAAAAGCCGTTCCTGGCTCTGAACTGCGCTGCGCTGCCCGACGAAGTGGCGGAGAGTGAACTGTTCGGCCATGCGCCGGGAGCCTATCCCAACGCGCTGGAAGGCAAGAAGGGCTTCTTTGAGCAGGCCAACGGCGGCACCGTACTGCTGGATGAGATCGGCGAGATGTCGCCGCGCATGCAGGCCAAGTTGCTGCGCTTCCTCAATGATGGCACCTTCCGCCGCGTCGGCGAGGAGCACGAGGTGCGCGTCGACGTGAGGGTGATCTGCGCGACCCAGAAGAACCTGATCGATCTGGTGCAGCGGGGGCTGTTCCGCGAGGATCTCTACTATCGCCTCAACGTATTAACCCTCAACCTGCCGCCGCTGCGCGAACGCACGCAGGATATCATGCCGCTGACGGAGCTGTTTGTCGCGCGCTTTGCCGACGAGCAGGGGATGCCGCGGCCTAAGCTGGCGCCGGAGCTGAGCGCGTTTCTCAGCCAGTATGGCTGGCCGGGCAACGTTCGTCAGCTGAAGAACGCCGTGTACCGTGCCCTGACGCAGCTACAGGGCTACGAGCTGCGCCCGCAGGACATTGTGCTGCCGGAGTTTGAGGCTGAGATGGCGCTGGGCGACGAGGTGCTGGACGGTTCGTTGGATGAGATTTGCAAGCGCTTTGAACGCTCGGTGCTGACCCGCCTGTACCGTAACTACCCGAGCACCCGTAAGCTGGCAAAACGGCTGGGCGTTTCCCATACCGCCATCGCCAACAAGCTGCGCGAATACGGGCTAAGCAGCCGCCGTCACCAAGAGGCCGATCCCCACCAGGGGGAGTAAAGGGCGTTCGACGCCGTAGCGCGGCCCGCACTACGGCGTCTGTCCAGGCGTTACCTCAGCGCGGCCAGGGCGGCCTCGTAGTCCGGCTCGTCGGCGATCTCCGCTACCAGCTGGCTGTAAATCACCCGATTCTCACCATCCAAAATCACCACCGCGCGGGCCGTCAGCCCGGCCAGCGGTCCCTCTGCGATCGCCACGCCATACGCCTGCTTGAACTCGCCGCCGCGCAGGGTGGACAGGGTAATCACGTTATTCAGCCCTTCGGCGCCGCAGAAGCGCGCCTGGGCGAAAGGTAGGTCGGCGGAGATGCACAGCACGACGGCGTTGGCGGCCTCGGCGGCCAGCTGGTTGAAGCGCCGCACCGAGGTGGCGCAGACACCGGTGTCAATGCTGGGGAAAATATTGAGAATTTTACGCTGCTGACCAAAGCTTGCCAGGCTCAGATCCGCCAGATCTTTCGAGACCAGGGAAAACGGCTGCGCCGCTTCGCCGGGGCGTGGAAAGTGACCGCTGAGCGTGACCGGTGTGCCACGGAATAAAACAGTCTGCGTCATAAATGCTCCCTCTTGTTTACGTATTGTTAACAATGGGTCAGTGTATGCCAATTACTGCGCGGTGAACAGATGATTTATGTTAAAAATTTGTTTCATTGTGTAGCGGTTCCGCCCGGCAATAATTAAAAGTGGTGATGAATGTGCGCTTCAGGCAGAGTAGGGGCATGGTGCCGACCGGGCGCCCTACGGGTAGAGTGACCAACACAGGATAGTGAACGATGCAGCTTTTTCGTCTGGCCGCCGCGGTGGCCATTGGGGTCGTAGTCGGAAGTCAGGGCGTCCTAGCGGCGCAGGTGCCGCCGGGCACAGTTCTGGCCGAGACGCAGACCGTGGTACGCCATCTGAAGGATGAGCCGGTGTCGCTGGATCCCGTCGCCGCCGTCGGCTTGACGGAGGCACAGGTACTGCGCGATCTGTTTGAGGGGTTGGTGAACCAGGGGCCGGACGGCAGCGTCCAACCCGGCGTGGCTGTCGCCTGGCACAGTAAGGATCAGCAGCGCTATGTCTTTCAGCTGCGCGATACGGCGCGCTGGTCCAACGGCGATGCCGTGACAGCCTATGACTTTGTCTATGCCTGGCGGCGACTGGTCGATCCGCAGACCCATTCCCCCTTTGCCTGGTTTGCCGAGACGGCGGGGATCGCCAACGCCGCGGAGATCGTCAGCGGTCAGCTGCCCCCCGATCGGCTGGGCGTGGCGGCTCCGGACGCCCGTACGCTGGTGGTGCAGCTGAACCGTCCGCTGCCCTATTTTCCACAGCTGTGCGCCCATTTCAGTCTATTCCCGCAGCCGCAGAAGGTGGTCGAGCGCTACGGTCAGGCGTGGACACGCCCGGGCAACCTGGTGGGCAACGGCGCTTTCCAGCTGGCGCAGCGGGTGGTCAACGAGCATATCGTGCTGACGCCGAACCCCTATTACTGGGATCACGCCCAGACCCAGCTGACGAGGGTGACCTTTGTTCCGATAAACCAGGAGAGCGCGGCGACCAAACGCTATCTGGCCGGGGATCTGGATATCACTGAATCTTTCCCGAAAAACCTGTATCAGACGCTGAAAAAGCGCATCCCCGGCGAGGTATTCACTCCGGTTCAGCTGGGCACCTACTACTATGCGTTCAATACCCGCCGGGCCCCGCTGAACGATGCACGGGTGCGGCGTGCGCTCTCCTATGCCATCGATCGCGAGATCATCGCCGGCAAGGTGGTAGGCAGCGGAGAGAAGCCCGCCTACCGGTTGACACCGGATGTGACCGACGGCGTGGTGCCGCAGCCGCTGCCGATGCAGCGGATGAGCCAGGCGGAGCGTAACCGTCAGGCGCGGGCCTGGCTGCGCGAGGCGGGCTACGGGCCATCGCGGCCGCTCCGGCTGACGCTGCTGTATAACACGGCGGAGAATCACCAGAAAATTGCCATCGCCGTGGCATCGATGTGGAAGAAGAACCTGGGGGTGCAGGTCAAGCTGACTAACCAGGAGTGGAAAACCTACGTCGATAGTCGTAACAGCGGCCAGTTCGACGTGGTGCGGGCGTCGTGGATTGCCGACTACAACGAGGCCTCTAGCTTTCTGGGGCTGCTGGGGAGTCGCCACAGCGGCAATCTAAGCGGCTTTAGCCAGCCGGGATACGATGCGCTGCTGCAGCAGGCCGCGCGGGAGGGGAACGGGCAGAAGCGCAGCGCCATCTACCAGCAGGCAGAGCGCATGCTAGCGGAGGCGGCGCCGATCGCCCCGCTGTACCAATACACCAATGCCCGGCTGATTAAGCCTTGGGTAAAGGGATATCCCATCAATAACCCGGAGGATGTCGCCTACAGCCAGCAGCTGTATATCGTACAGCACTAGCCGGTATTGCGAGGTGGCGATATTTTCCGCGCCGGGCCATGGCGCTAAAATAAGCGTGCCATGGCCATTCTATTATGCTTATTTAAGTAAAAAGCATATTTAACCTATTTTCCCTGACTATCCCGCGTAAATAGGCGCTCAGAATAAAGAAAAAAATAACGTTTTATTTCATTCCGCGTCTGTAATAGCGATAAAAACAGGCCTCATCTCCCCTCAGGCGCCTCATTTCATCTCAGAAGGTCAAAACTGACGTTTTTGGCTGTGCGCGCGCCGGTAACAGATCCTCCGCCGCATTCTCTCCCGTGGTTCCCCACGCGCGGAGGCCGCCGGGGATTTCTCCGGCTATATTTTAGTAATCATTTGAAAACAAGTGTAAATTGCAGAATTATTTAGAGCAATGCTGGCAGAATAAATTGCCATTACGTAAGTAAATATTAATATTTATGTAGAGCGCCTGCGGCTATCGCCTCAGGCCGGTATCCGGCGCGGCGGCGTCGGTGGACACAGAACAGATCGGGAACCCAGCATGAAACGTGCACTGACTGCAGTAAGCCTTGTGCTGTCGCTATGGATGGCGGCAGGGAGCGGCGCCCACGCGGCGGACTATCCATTACCGGCGACGGACAGCCGCCTCATCGGCGAAAACTTCATCCACACCGTTCCTCGCGATGGCAAACCGCTGGAAGCGACCGCTGCACGCTTTCAGATAGGGCTGCTGGGGATGCTGGAGGCCAATCCCGGGGTGGATCCCTTCCTGCCCCGGCCGGGCAGCGAGCTGATCATCCCGGCCCAGATGCTGTTGCCGGACGCGCCGCGCGAGGGGATCGTGATCAATCTTGCCGAGCTGCGCCTGTTTTACTATCCGCCGGGAGAGAATCGGGTGGAGGTGTATCCGATCGGCATCGGTCAGCTGGGGCGCAATACGCCGGAGATGGTGACCCGGGTCTCTCAGCATATCAAGGATCCGACCTGGACGCCGACCGCCAATATCCGCCGCAACTATCAGGCACAGGGGATCACTCTGCCGGCGGTAATGCCCGCCGGGCCGGATAACCCGATGGGGCGCTTTGCGCTGCGCCTGGCCGCCCAGGGCGGGGTCTATCTGATCCACGGCACCAACGCCGACTTTGGCATCGGTATGCGGGTCAGCTCCGGCTGTATCCGCCTGCGCCCGGATGATATCGAAGCGCTGTTTCGCAGCGTACCAGGCGGTACCCGAGTACAGATCGTCAATCAGCCGGTGAAGACGTCGGTGGAGCCGGACGGTAAACGCTACGTGGAGGTGCACCAGCCGCTGTCGCGCTCCGAGCGTGACGATCCGCAGACGATGCCGATCGCGCTGAACGGCCGGCTGTCCGCCTTCGCCGCCAGTCCGCTGACGGATCGCGCGGCGTTTGAGGGGGCGATGGCGCGCCGCTCCGGGATGCCGGTGCTGGTGAGCCATGCCGTGCCGGTCAACGACGGGGCTGCGGTGACCACGCAGGCAGCGGCTAGCGCGCCGGCTCCGGTGACTACGCCGGCATCTACTAGTACTAGCGCGCCGGCGCCGATCGACGCTGCGCTCCCCGAGGCGGTATTAAACGGCCGCTAAGGGGGCTAGGGGCGCGTGGTGTATCCTAAGGGGAGGGCAGCCTCCCTTTTTTCGGCGTGTCGCTGCGTGGCGCAGAGCGCCCTGTGGCGTGCGGGGACTGGATACGTTGAACGCTGGCGCTGAAGGGAGCGATAGAAATAAAAAAGGCGCACCGAGGTGCGCCTTTTTCGCTCAGCTCAAGAAATCTTATTTCTTGTAAGCGTGAGCCATGTTGTCCAGACGCTGGTTAGCGCGAGCTGCGTCGTCTTTAGCAGCCTGAACGTCAGCGCGCATTGCGTTCACGTCAGAAGACAGCTGGTCAACTTTGGTGTTCAGAGTCTGAACGTCAGAGGACAGCTGGTCGATTTTAGCGTTGGAAGAGCAGCCAGCCAGCAGAGTAGAACCCAGGATAACAGCGCCCAGTACCAGTTTAGTACGATTCATTATAAAACCCTCTAGATTGAGTTAATCTCCATGTAGCGTTACAAGTATTACACAAACCATTTTCTAAAGAGAATAAATTTTTCATGCTAAAGCGTTTTATTTTGATCGTTCGCTCAAAGAACCACCTTGTTTTGCGGGAAGGTTAAAAAAGAGAGACAAAACAGGTCGCTTCTATTGGAATCCTCTTATTTCACTATTCAGTTAATTCTATTAATAATATCAATTCAAGAGATAAAAATGTTGTACCAGGATAAAAAAAGCGCCGCAGAGCGGCGCTTGAATTTAATTATTTTTGTGCTATCAGAGCACGTGTACTGACGCGGTGTTGGTGGTGCCACTCGGTACCAGCGCGCCGGAAACCATGACCACGACGTCGCCTTTCTGAGCCAGGCCGCTTTCCAGGGCGGCATCTTTACCGATGCGGTAGAAATCGTCGGTAGAGGCGATCTCTTTGACCATCATCGGGATGACGCCTTTGCTCAGGATCAGCTGGCGGGCGGTGACCGGGTTGGTGGTCAGGGCCAGGATCATCGCATCCGGGAAGTATTTACGGATGGCCTTGGCGGATTTGCCACCGGCGGTGGCAACGACGATCAGCGGGGCATCCAGCTTCTCGGCGGTCTCTACCGCGCCGCGGCATACCGCTTCGGTGATGCGCAGCTTGCGTGAGTCGTGCAGGGTATCGATACGGCTCTGCATGACGCGATCGGTACGCTCACAGATGGTCGCCATGATGCCGACGGCCTCCAGCGGGTACTTACCCTTGGCGCTTTCGCCGGACAGCATGACGGCGTCGGTGCCGTCGAGGATGGCGTTGGCAACGTCACCGGCTTCCGCACGGGTCGGACGCGGGTTTTTGATCATGGAGTCCAGCATCTGGGTCGCGGTGATGACCACTTTGCGGGCGCGGTTGCATTTTTCGATCATCATCTTCTGCGCGAAGATAACCTCTTCTACCGGGATTTCCACGCCCAGATCGCCACGGGCAACCATGATGCCGTCGGAGGCTTCCAGGATTTCGTCGAAGTTGTTCAGGCCTTCCTGGTTTTCGATCTTGGAGATGATCTGGATCTGCTCACCGCCGTGGGCCTTCAGGTGCTCACGGATTTCCAGCACGTCGGCGCGCTTACGGATGAAAGAAGCGGCGACGAAGTCAACGCCCTGTTCGCAGCCAAAGATCAGGTCGCGCTTGTCTTTTTCGGCCAGCGCCGGCAGCTGGATGGAAACGCCCGGCAGGTTAACGCCTTTGTTCTCGCCCAGGTCGCCGTTGTTCAGAACCTTGCACACCACGGTGCTTTCGGTGACATCGGTCACTTCCATGCCGATCAGGCCATCGTCCACCAGCACGGTGTTGCCGATGCGCAGGTCGGCGGCGAAGCCCGGGTAGGTGACGGCGACGCGGTCGCTGTTGCCGATGACGCTCTGGTCGGTGGTGAAGGTGAAGGTCTGGCCGGCGGTCAGGGAGACGTCATTGCCGCCTTCCAGCTTCATGGTGCGGATTTCCGGGCCCTTGGTGTCCAGCAGGATAGCGGCTTTCTGGCCGGTCTTCTCCATGACAGCGCGCAGGTTTTTGATGCGCTGGCCGTGTTCTTCATAGTCACCGTGGGAGAAGTTCAGACGCATTACGTTCATGCCTGCGTTCAGCAGTTTACCCAGCATCTCTTCGGATTCGGTCTTCGGACCGATGGTGCATACGATTTTGGTCTTTTTCATGACATTCATTTCTGCAAGTTGTGATGGATTGGAAAAAGCTTACTCCCACCGCCAGTGGCTGGGAGGACAGGGGGTAAAACAGGTGATGCGAAAATAGAACTACTAAGAAGAATAGGCGACAGCCGACGTGCCGGGGCAAAAAATGCGTGCCCGTGGGGAGGTGACCAGTGCAAAGGCCGCGTTGTTATGTAGTAGGCGCTGCGACGAATCAAGGGCTGAAACCATTCAACAAAATTGACGCCGGGTATTATACGTATTTAACCGCAAGAAAGACAACGAATTTGGAGACCGAGCGCGCAATGATGAAAAAAGGGTGCGCAAAGGCCGGTTTCGTTGCGCAACCGCACGCTGTCAAGTGCGTAAGGTTACACTCTGCCGCGATCGGCGCGTCCCAGATGACGGCGCCGCCGCGGGCCGGGGGCATGGAGAGAGCCCCGCTTGGCCTGACTCAGCGCGGCGCTAGCCTGCGCTGAGGCAGGCGCGCAGGGCGGCGATCAGCCGCAGGTTGTCGGGGCGCAGGCGCACGCAAACCCGGTAGTAGCGCGAGTCCAGCCCCGGGTAGTCGGCGCAGCGGCGGATCAGTAGGCCGTGGGGCAGCAGGGCCTGCTGCAGGCAGAGCTGCGGACGATCGCAGCGCAGAAACAGATAGTTGGCGCGGCCGGGCCACACCTGAAGCGACGGCAGCGCCGCCAGCGCCGAGTGCAGAAAAGGGCGCTCCTGCGCCAGCCAGCGGTGGGTGGCCTGCTGATAGACGCGGTCGCGCAGCACGACCTCGCCGGCCAGTGCGGCGAAGGCATTGATGCTCCAGGGCATCTGTCGCGCCCGCAGCCGCGCGGTCAGTGACGCATCGGCGCTCAGCAGGTAGCCCAGGCGCAGTCCGGCGATGGCGTAAAACTTGGTCAGGGAACGCAGTACGCAGAGACAGGGAAAGCGCGCCAGCTGCGGGATCATCCCCGCCTGATCGGCGATAAAGTCCCAGAAGGCCTCATCGACGATCAGACGGATGCCCAGGCGCTGGCAGCGCTCCGCCAGCGCCAGCAGCAGCGCAGGATCGGGGGTGAGGCCGGTCGGGTTATTGGGAGTACAGATGAAGAGGCAGTCCAGATCGGCCGTCAGCGCCGCCAGCAGATCCGCATCCACCTGAAATCCATTCTCGGCCTTGAGCGAGTGGGTCTGAATGGTGCAGCCCACCCGCTGCAGCGCACGACGGTATTCGGCGAAGCCGGGCGTCAGCAGCAGGGCGCGCCGCGGACGCAGGGCATCGGCCAGGGCAAAAATCAGCTCCGTCTCGCCGTTGCCGGCGACGATCCATCCGGCGTCAACGCCGTGATGGGCGGCCAGAGCACGGTGCAGCGCGCGGTATTCAATGTCGGGATAGGGCTGAGCCAACGCTAGGTGGTCACTCAGGGCCTGGCGTAGGCTGTCGGGCATGCCGAGGGGGTTAATGTTGGCGCTAAAGTCGGTGAGACTGAGCGCGCTGACGCCTAGGTGCTCTGCGACGCCGATAACGTCGCCGCCGTGCTGGCTGTGTAACATCGCGGTGCTCCAAAAGGGAGGCCGGCGCCCCGCATCGTCGTCACGGCGGGTGCCGGCGCCCTCGGTTAATGGGACGCCCCTGATCGGATACATTCTGCGCACGGGGCGCCGTTTGTCTGTCCATCAGCTCCTTCAATGAGGGGTAAGGCTACTCTTTTGATGATTTTGCTGTAATTTATGCGCTTCGGGCGCCTTTCTGCAAGCGCGCCGTAGGCGCACGGCGGTTTATCGCTGCGATGCGTTCGGGAAGGCGGCGCGACTTCGCCGAAGGCCACCGATCGCCAGGGGGAAGGCGCGGGCACGCGTGAGTCCAAGCCAGAATACCGGCCGTCATGACATAGCGGCGCAATGCCCTCCGGTGAGAGGCGCAGGGGCGGCCGGCGCCGCAGAGCGCCGTTCGCGCGGCGGAGGGTCAACTCGCTTCGGCGGTTTTTTTATGGGGTAAACGACGATGAGAATGCGACGGTTCGGCGCCAGCGCTAACCCGGCCTTGACCGGCTGGCCGCCGCGCACCCAGGGGGAGGGAGAATGACTCTATCGATCATGATACAGGGCACCGCCTCCGACGCGGGGAAAAGCGTTCTGTGCGCCGGGCTGTGCCGGGTGTTTTCCCAGGATGGCTACCGGGTGGCGCCGTTTAAGTCACAGAATATGGCGCTGAACTCCGGGATCACCGCCGACGGCGGTGAGATGGGGCGGGCGCAGATGATGCAGGCCGAGGCCGCCAACATCGCCCCGGACGTACGGATGAACCCGATCCTGCTTAAGCCCACCAGCGATTGTCATGCCCAGGTGGTGCTGATGGGGCGGGTGCTGCAGGATATGGACGCCGTCCACTATCACCGCTACAAGCCCCGGCTGCTAGAGCAGGTGGCGCAGGTCTACCGCGAGTTGGCCAGCCAAGTCGACATCATGGTGCTGGAGGGGGCGGGCAGTCCGGCGGAGATCAATCTGCGCGATCGCGATATCGTCAATATGGGAATGGCGGAGGCGATCGACGCGCCGGTGCTGCTGGTGGCCGATATCGATCGCGGCGGCGTGTTCGCCGCCATCTATGGCACTCTGGCGCTGTTGACGCCGCAGGAGCGCGCGCGGGTCAAGGGGGTCATCATCAATAAGTTTCGCGGTGACGTTAGCCTGCTGACCCCAGGCCTGCGCCAGATAGAGTCCCTTACCGGCGTGCCGGTGCTGGGGGTCGTGCCGTGGCTGACGCTCGATTTGGACGACGAGGACGGCGTGGCGCTGCAGCGCGGCAAGTACCGTCACGCGGCGGGGCGGGCGCTGGATATCGCGGTGCTGCAGCTCCCCTATATCGCTAACTTTACCGACTTCTCGCCGCTGAATGCCCAGCCGGACGTTGCCCTGCGCTATGTCACTGAGCACGATGAGATTGGTCAGCCGGACCTGCTGATTCTGCCGGGCAGCAAAAGCACGCTGGCCGATCTGCGCTATCTGCGCGACTGCGGCCTAGCCCATCAGATCCTCTGCGCCCGTCAGTCCGGTACGCCGATTCTGGGCATCTGCGGCGGCTACCAGATGCTGGGACGGCGGATCGTTGATGGCGTGGAGTCGGCGCAGGCGGCCATGAGCGGCCTGGGGCTGCTGGACTGCGAAACCTGGTTTGCCCGGGAGAAGACCACCGCACAGGTGCGGGGCGCGGCGCTGGATGGGTTGCCCGGTCCGTGGGCGGGATGCAGTGCGATTTCGCTGGCGGGCTATGAGATCCACATGGGGGTGACCCAGCGTGGCACCGGATGTTCCCCATTCTGTCGCCTGCTGTCGGTCAATGGGACAGCAGACGAACGGGAGGAGGGGGCCATCAGCGCCGATGGTCTGGTGATGGGCACCTATCTGCATGGGCTGTTTGATACCCCGGCGCTAACGCGGACGCTGCTCGACGCGCTGCGCGAGCGTAAGGGGCTGGCGCCGGACGGTGCTCCGACCCTCAACTACCCCGCCTGGCGCGAGCAGCAGTTTGACACGCTGGCGGCGGCGCTACGCGAGCATGTGGACATCGCGCGGATCTATCAGCTGATGCGCGCCCACGCGTGCGGGGCGCCGTCATCATGATGATGCGAACGGTGCGCCCCGCATGACATTAACCTTAAGAGATACGCAACGATGACCCATTATGCACAGGCGTTGGCGGAGATCGTCGCCGCCATTCGTCCGCTGGACGACGCGGCCCAGGCGCAGGCGCGCCGGCGCCAGGACAGTTTACTGAAGCCCCCCGGCAGTCTGGGACGGCTGGAGCAGCTCGCCGTTCAGCTGGCCGGGATCTTTGCGCCGCGGCCGCCGGCCGTGACGAAGAAACAGATCTTCGTTATCGCCGCCGATCACGGCGTATACCGGGAAGGGGTCGCCATTTCGCCGCAGGCGGTGACCGCAATCCAGGCGCAGAATATGGCGCTGGGGATCACCGGCGTGTGTGTGCTGGCGCAGCAGGCCGGCGCCGCCGTTACGCTGGTGGATGCCGGCATTGACGCCGATCCCCTGCCACAGGCGGTCAATATGCGCATGGGGCGGGGCTGTGGCAATATTGCACAGGGTCCGGCGATGACCCGAACGCAGGCCGAAGAGCTGCTGGTGCGCTGTGCCAGGCTGGCGATGGCGCAGGCAAAGGCCGGGGTCGATCTGTTGGGGATAGGCGAGCTGGGCATCGCCAACACTACGCCGGCGGCGGCACTGGTCAGCGTGCTGACCGGCAGCGCGCCGGCGCAGACGGTGGGTCTGGGCGCCAACCTGCCGGCCGATCGCCTGCGCCATAAAGTGGCGGTGGTGGAGCAGGCCATCCGTATCAATGCGCCGGATCCCCAAGACGGCGTGGCGACGCTGGCGGCGCTGGGCGGGTTCGATCTGGTCGGCATGGCCGGCGTGATGATCGGGGCGGCGGCGGCGCGGGTTCCGCTGGTGCTGGATGGCTTTCTTTCCTATGCCGCGGCGTTGGCTGCCTGCCGGATCGCGCCGGGGGTGCACCCCTATCTGATCCCGTCTCACCATTCGGCAGAGAAGGGCGCCGCGCTGGCGCTGGCGGCGCTGGGTCTGACGCCCTATCTGCATATGGAGATGCGCCTGGGGGAGGGCAGCGGCGCGGCGCTGATGATGCCGATCGTGGAGGCGGCCTGCGCCGTCCATCAGCGGATGGGGCTGTTGAGCCAGAGCAATATTGTGCTGCCGTAGCCGTGCGCTAACGGGATATCCGGCGATCGCGGTGCGTAGGTATCGCGATCGCCGCGGTAAACGGCGGGGGAATTATCGGGGGCGTACTGGCCTTGCCATGAATATGTTGATGGGATCCCATATCGTTATTTATTGAATATGCCATAAATCCACCTCTTCTATTTTTATCGCGCTTGGGTGAAATGTTGCGAAAAGGTTTATTGGATATGCCAATAAATATATTGCGCAGCGCCAGATTATCCCTGGCTTAATTGTACCGATTAATTGAATATGCCACTCCAAAACCGTTTTATGTTAGCCGAACTACTCTTTTTTAAGCCCCGCCGCGGGCGTTATCCGAGGACGTATGCCGGCATCTACGGCAGCCCGCCGCGCATGGCGCGCCGTTCAGGGCAGAGACGCGTGAACGATGGAATAAAGAAATGAGACGCTATACTATTAGCGGCGTTTACTGTGTATTATTGCTTTATCTGGTAATGATATTTTTTATTTATCTATTTCTTTGATATATATCGATGCAACATATATTTACATTTATTTATCATGTTGGCTTCAGCACCGGAAAAATAATTTTGTGCGCGCTACTGATTTGCTGATGAGCTCAAATAATAAAGCTATTTTCTCCCTATAATCATTTTGTATAATAAAAAGGAGATTATATGAGCATCAGTCGTCGTTCTTTTCTTAAAGGCATTGGAATAGGCTGTAGTGGATGTGCCCTAAGCAGTTTTCCGCCCGGGGCGCTGGCGTTGAACCGACCCGATGAAATAAAAGGTAAGGCCAGGCTGACGCCCAGCCTATGTGAGATGTGCTCTTTCCGCTGCCCGATCCAGGCGCAGGTGGTGAATAATAAAACGGTTTTTATTCAGGGTAATCCGCAGGCGGCGCACCAGGGCACCCGGATCTGCGCCCGCGGCGGCAGCGGGGTGAGCCTGGTGAACGATCCGCAGCGTATCGTCAAGCCGATGAAGCGCAGCGGCCCGCGCGGCGCCGGGGAGTGGCAGACGATCAGTTGGCAGCAGGCCTACCGTGAGATCGCTGAAAAGATGAATGCCATCAAGGCGCAGCACGGCGCGCAAAGCCTGGCCTTTTCCTCCAAGTCCGGCTCCCTCTCGGGACACCTGTTCCATTTGGCCTCCGCCTATGGCTCACCGAATACCTTCACCCATGCCTCGACCTGTCCGGCGGGTAAGTCGATCGCCGCCAAGGTGATGATGGGCGGCGATCTGGCGATGGACATCGTCAATACCCGCTATATGGTGGCCTTCGGTCATAATCTGTATGAGGGGATCGAGGTCGCCGATACGCATGAAATGATGATGGCGCAGGAGCGGGGCGCCAAGGTGGTCAGCTTCGATCCGCGGCTGTCGGTCTTCTCCAGCAAGGCCGATGAATGGCATGCGATCCGCCCCGGCGGCGACCTGCCGGTGCTGATGGCGATGTGTCACGTGATGATCGCCGAGCGCCTGTACGATGCGGCCTTTGTCGATCGCTATACCCTGGGATTCGATCGGCTAGCGGAGGCGGTCAGTGAGACCACGCCGGCGTGGGCGCAGCAGCATTCGGATATCCCGGCGCAGGTCATCGTACGGGTGACCCGTGAGCTGGCTGCCAGTGCGCCCCACGCCATTGTCAATCCGGGCCACCGTGCGACCTATTCGCAAGAAGAGATCGATATGCGGCGGATGATCTTTACCCTGAATGCCCTGCTGGGTAACGTGGAGCGTCAGGGGGGGCTGTATCAGAAGAAGGGGGCCTCCGTCTATAACACGCTGGCCGGCGAGACGGTGGCGCCGACGCTGGCCAAGCCCGGCGTAAAGGGGATGCCATCCATCCAGGCGCCGCGTATTGACGCAACGGCGCCGCAGTTTACCTATATCACCGCCAGCGGCGGCGTGGTGCAAAGCATTATCGATGCCGCGCTGAAGCAGACGCCTTATCCGCTGAAGGGGTGGATTATGTCGCGTCATAATCCGTTTCAGACCGTCACCTGTCGGCCCGACCTGGTCAAAACCGTCGAGAGCCTGGATCTGGTGGTGAGCTGCGATGTGTATCTGAGCGAAAGCGCTGCCTATGCCGACTATCTGCTGCCGGAGTGCACCTATCTGGAGCGCGATGAGGAGGTCAGCGATGTGTCCGGCCTCAACCCGGCCTATGCGCTGCGTCAGCAGGTGGTGGAGACCATCGGCGAAGCGCGGCCCAGCTGGCAGATCTGGAAGGAGCTGGGGGAGGCGCTGGGGCTGGGCCAGTACTACCCCTGGGAGACGATGGCGACGCGTCAGCTGTTTCAGCTGGGTGGCGATCGGGCGCTGTACGGCGCGCTGCGCGAAAAGGGATATCTCAGCTGGGGGGTGCCGCTGCTGCTGCGCGAGCCGGCTTCGGTTGAGCGGTTTGTCGAGCGCTACCCTCAGGCGGCGGCGCAGCGGGATAGCGACGGCACACTGGGCGGGGCCCTGCGCTTTAAGTCGCCCAGCGGACGTATTGAACTCTATTCGGCGGCGCTGGAGGCGCTACTGCCGGGCTATGGCGCCCCGCGCTTTCGCGACCTGCCCCTTAAGCAGCCGGATCAGCTCTATTTCATTCAGGGCAAGGTGGCGGTGCACACCAACGGTGCGACGCAGTATGTGCCGCTGTTGAGCGAGCTGATGTGGGACAACGCGGTGTGGGTGCATCCCCAGACGGCGCAGGCGCGCGGTATCCGCAGCGGCGATACGGTGTGGCTGGAAAACGCGACCGGTCGGGAGAAGGGACGGGCGCTGGTGACGCCGGCGATCCGCCCCGATACCCTGTTTGTCTATATGGGCTTTGGCGCCAAGGCCGGCGCCCGTACGGAGGCCACCCGCCACGGGATCCACTGCGGCAATCTGCTGCCCCATGAAACCAGCCCGGTGTCTGGCACCGTGGTACACACCGCCGGGGTTACCCTGAGCCGCGCCTGAAGGAGCCGTCGATGAATCAGAACAACAACCACTACGTCATGCTGCATGACGAGAAACGCTGCATTGGCTGCCAGGCCTGTACCGTCGCCTGCCGGGTGCTGAACGATGTGCCTGTGGCGTACAGTCGGCTGCAGGTGCAGATCCATCTGCCGGAGCAGGAGATGGAGGGGCGCTTTCGCTTTGTCCGAGTCTCGTGCCAGCACTGCGCCGATGCGCCCTGCGTCAGCGTGTGTCCGACCGGTGCCTCTTTCCGGGATGATAACGGGATCGTGCAGGTCGATAAGTCCCGCTGCATCGGCTGTGACTACTGCGTCGCCGCCTGTCCTTTCCACGTGCGCTATCTGGATCCGCGCAGCGGCGTCGCGGATAAGTGCAACTTCTGCAGCGACAGCCGCCTGTCGGAGGGGCTGGCGCCCGCCTGTGTCTCGGTCTGTCCGACCGATGCGCTGCACTTCGGTCGCCTTGAGTCGGCGGAGGTGCAGAGCTGGATCGGCCAGGAGGAGGTCTATCGCCAGCGGGATGCGCGCAGCGGAGAGGTTAGCCTGTATCGTCGTAAAGAGATCCACCGGGAGGAGCAAGCATGAACAGCATTTGGGGTGCGGAGTTACACTATACGCCGGACTACTGGCCACAGTGGCTGGTGCTGGCGGCGGCGCTGGTCGCCGCGCTGCTGGCCGGGCTGGCGCTGCACGGGGCGCTGCGCTGCGCCCTGGCGCCGAAGCATGCCCCGGGGATACCAACGAGGCTGTATCTCTACTCGGCGGTGGTGCGCAGCTGGCACTGGAGCAACGCGCTGCTGTTTGTTCTGCTGCTGCTGAGCGGGCTGTGTGGCCACTTTTCGCTGGGGCCGGTGGCGCAGTGGGTCGCCCTGCATACGCTGTGCGGCTATGTGCTGATCGTCGCCTGGGTCGGCTTTGTGCTGATCAACCTGCTGAGCGGCAACGGACGCCATTATCGCGTCCGCTGGCGGGGGCTGATCTCGCGCTGCCTGAGCCAGGCGCGCTTCTATCTGTTCGGCATCATGAAGGGGGAGGCGCACCCCTTTATCGCGGATGCCCGGGGCAAGTTTAACCCGCTGCAGCAGCTGGCCTATCTGGCCATCATGTATGCGCTGGTGCCGCTGTTGATGGTCAGCGGTCTGCTGTGTCTCTATCCGCAGTTTAGCGCCGGACAGGCGCCGCTGATGCTGACGCTGCACATGCTGCTGGCGGTGGTCGCGCTGATGTTCCTGTGCGCGCATATCTATCTGTGTACGCTGGGGGATACGCCGGGGCAGATCTTCCGTAGCATGCTGGATGGCTACCATCGCCACCGCGAGCACGATGGCGCGCCGGACGCGCGTCCGTAGCGCGATAGGGGGAGCGGGTAAGACAGCGGGGGCGAATGCCCCCGCTGTGCTATCACCGCGGCGGCGTTGCCTCAGCCGCACTGCACCTTGATAGCCAGGCCGCCGCGAGAGGTTTCCCGGTACTTGGCGTTGATGTCTTTGCCGGTCTCGTACATGGTCTCAATCACCTTGTCCAGGGAGACGCGCGGCGCGGAGGTGCGCTGCAGCGCCATTCGGGCCGCGTTGATCGCTTTCACCGAGGCGATGGCGTTGCGTTCGATGCACGGCACCTGTACCTGACCGGCGACCGGATCGCAGGTCAGCCCCAGGTTGTGCTCCATGCCGATCTCCGCGGCGATGCACACCTGCACCGGGCTGCCGCCCAGCAGCTCAGCCAGCCCGGCGGCGGCCATGGAGCAGGCGACGCCCACCTCGCCCTGACAGCCGACCTCAGCGCCGGAGATCGAGGCGTTCATCTTATACAGGGCGCCGATAGCGCCGCTGGCCAAGAAGTAGCGTACGAAGACGTCTGGGGTCACGGGCTCGATAAAGTGGTCGTAGTAGGCCAGCACGGCCGGTACGATGCCGCAGGCACCGTTGGTCGGCGCGGTGACGACGCGTCCGCCGGCGGCGTTTTCTTCATTGACCGCCAGGGCAAACATGTTGACCCAGTCGATCACATTCATCGGATCGCGTGAGTATTTGTCGCTGGTGACCAGCATCCGGCGCAGCGCGGCGGCGCGGCGCGGCACCCGCAGCGGCCCCGGCAGTATGCCTTCGGTGTTCAGTCCGCGCTCGATGCAGGCCTGCATCGTGTCCCAGATGGCGGTGAAGTAGGCGTAAATCTCCTCTTTGCCGTGCAGCGCCAGCTCATTTTTCATTACCAGCCCGCTGATGGAGAGCCCGGTATCTTCACAATAGTCCAGCAGCGCCTGCGCGGAGTGGAACGGGTAGGGGACCGTGACGCCGTCGCTGTTTTCCTGGCCGAAGTGCTCCTCATCAACGATAAAGCCGCCGCCGATGGAGTAATAGGTTTTGCTGTACAGCGGTGCGTCACCGGCGCCGTAGGCGCGGATGGTCATGCCGTTTTCATGCAGCGGCAGGTTATCGCTGCGGAAGACCATTCCGCCGTCGCGGGGGAAGATGACCGGGTGGCCTTCGCGGCCCAGGGGCAGGCGTTCGCTGCTCTCCACGCTGCGGATAAACGCGGGGATGGCGTCGATGTCGACGCTGTCCGGCAGGTTTCCCGCCAGCCCCATAATGATGGCGATATCGGTGTGATGGCCTTTGCCGGTCAGTGAGAGCGAGCCGTAAACGTCAACGGCAACGCGCGTGACCGACGGCAACAGACCCTGCGCCGCCAAATCATCGACAAACTGTTTCCCGGCTTTCATCGGGCCGACCGTATGGGAGCTGGAGGGGCCAATGCCGATCTTGAACATGTCGAAAATGCTAATCACGCTAAAGCTCCTTAAAGAGGCTATGTCTTGTGCTGCTGGTGTAAAGTCGTCGACCGGCGCAATCGCGGGTCACGTGTCACCCAGGGGCGCCGTCGCGGCGGCGGCGGGTGGAGTTGTTATCGCCGATTCGCATTAAATAATTTAATGCTGCGCAGGCCCCTTTAATGGGGCGCCAACAATAACCGAACTGCGGCATCGGCGCACGCGCAATTGTGCCACTGGCGTGCTCTCCCGCGCGGGAACGCGGCGATCGGCGGTACGGCAAGCTGCGCAAAATAACCATGGGAATATGCTGCCAACTTCCACTTTTCTATCATATGACCCTGTGAAGAGTGAAAATCAAGACATATTCACATTGTTGCTCCGCTTAGGGCCGGCGACGGTCCGTTTTTGTCGGGTAGCTAGCAAAAACGCGCGCCGCGGCGGTGCGCTGCTCGGATAAACTGAGGTAGGGAGCGGGTGCCGATTCAGGGGGCGCGGGTCTGCAGGGCCAGGCGGCGGATCATCGCCGCCGTCAGTCCCCAGATCAGAAATTCCCGGTAGCGGGACAGATAAAGACGGTGCGCCGCGCCGGCGCGGGTCACATCCAGCGGGTGATAGCGGCCCGGCTCCAGCGCTTGCGCCAGGGGCAGCTCAAAGATCTGCGCGACCTCGTCGCGGTTGGGGCACAGGCGCAGCGGCGTAGCAAGGATGGCGACCACCGGCGTGACGCAGAAGCCGCTGCTGCTGTCCTGCGGCGGCAGATGGCCGAGGATCCTGACCCCGGCGGGATCCAGTCCGATCTCCTCCTGCGCTTCGCGTAGGGCGGTGGCATACAGAGAGCTGTCCTGCCTATCGCGCGCACCGCCGGGAAAGGCGACCTGACCGGGATGCTTACGCATGTCGGCTGCGCGTCGGGTCAGCAGCAGGGTCGGCTGTGGGCGGTTGACGATGGGGATCAGCACCGCCGCCTGGCGCGCGTGGTGCGTCGGGCGCTCCGGCAGCGGGCTATTCAGTTGAAAATGGGTCACAAAGCGGGCCAACGCCGGGCTTAGTCGCATCGCGCAGGCGCTCCGTCCGCCAGCAGCGGCAGGATCCGGCTGACCTTGTCCAGCGTCTCCTGGTACTCGGCCTCAGCCTCGCTGTCGGCGACGATGCCGCCGCCCGCCCAGCAGTGCAGGCGTCCATGCTCCGCCAACAGGGTACGGATCGTGATGCTAGTATCCATATTGCCGCAGGCGCTGATATAGCCAACGGAACCGCAGTAGAGGTTACGCCGCTGCGGCTCCAGCGCATCGATGATCTCCATGGCGCGGATCTTGGGGGCGCCGGTAATCGAGCCGCCCGGAAAGCAGGCGCGCAGCAGATCGCAGGCGTCCAGCCCCCCGGCCAGACGGGCGCGGACGGTGCTGACCAGATGGTGAACGGCGGGGAAGGTTTCCACCGCGAACAGTTCGGGCACGCTGACGCTGCCCGGCGCGGCGATCCGGCCAACGTCGTTACGCATCAGATCGACAATCATCAGGTTTTCCGCGCGATCTTTGGCCGAGGCGGCCAGGCGCAGACGCTGCTGGGCATCGTCATGGGGCGCCGGACACCGGGGCAGGGTGCCTTTGATCGGGCGGGTTACGATATCGCCCTGGGTGAGCTGCAGGAAACGCTCCGGCGAGACGCTGAGCACGGCGCTGTGCGGCAGGCGCAGGAAGGCGGAAAACGGCGCCCGGTTGGCCTGGGTCAGTCGCAGGAAGGCCTGCCATTCATCGCCGCGGTAGTCGGCGCTGAAGCGCTGGGTCAGATTGATTTGGTAGCAGTCGCCGGCCTGTAAGTGGGCCTGTATCCGCTGGAAGGCTTGGCGGTACGCGTGTCGGCTCAGGTTTGCCTGCCACGCAGACGTCAGGCTGAAGGGGGCGGCGGGGGCAGGCGTCTGCGCCAGCAGCCAGGCCAGCCGCGCCCCGGCGTCCCGCCAGCTGAGCAGCGTCACCCGGCGCCGCTGATGATCGACGATCAGCGCCCAGTCGTAGATCCCCTGCGCCATGTCCGGGGTCTGCAGATCGGCGCAGGCTAGGCTGGGCAGGCGTTCGAAGCGTCGCCCGAGATCGTAGCCCCACAGCCCGAGCGCCCCCCCGCAAAACGGCAGATCCGGCTGCGGCGGGCAGCGGGGAAGATAGCGCGCTATCGCCGCGCGCAGCAGGGTCAGCGGATCGCCATCGTCGTTACGGCAGGCGCCCTCCCGCGAGGCGATCTGTGTCCGTCCGCCGCGGGTCTGCAGTGTGGCGCAGGGGTCGGCCACGACAATATCATAGCGGTTGTGGGCGTGGTCGGCGGCGGCGGAGCTGAGCAGCATGGCCCAGGGATGGTGCGCCAGCGGGGCAAAGTAGCGCAGCGCCGCATCGGGCTGGTAGGGAAGATCACGCTGTGTCAGTTCGGGGATAGCGGTCATGGCGGCGCGGGTGTCTCATCGGTCTGTATATGATTTAGGTCAATTATCTACGGATGGCGCCTGCGCGGCAATCACCACGGCGCTGTTCCGTCCGCTGGCTTGGCTATATACTGCAGCGGAAATAACCGAGAGGAGACGTTGTATGGTTGGCGGTATGCCGGCATTAACCCATGAACAGCAGCAGGCGGCGGCGGAGCGCATCCAGACGCTGATGACGCAGGGGATGAGCAGCGGAGAGGCGATTGCCCAGGTCGCCGCAGAGATCCGCGCCAGCCACCGCGGTGAGCAGATCCGCGTGGCGTTTGACGAGACGGACGACGACGAGGCGTCGCAGTAGGGCGGGGCGCCAGCGGCACCCCGGGGACGCTCAGGGGCGGATAACCACCGACGCCGCGCTGTCCCTGGCGCGCTGGCGCGCCGTTTCCGTACTCTCTCCCCAGGCCAGCGCGACGCCGAGGCGCCGCACGCCGTCGATGTGCGGCTTGCCAAACAGGCGCAGCTGGGTTGCCGGGCGCAGCGCCTGCGAGAGATTGGCGAAGGTGACGTCGTCGCTGTGCAGCGACGGCAGCAGTACGGCGGATGCGCTGGGGCCAAACTGGCGAATCACGCCGATCGGCAGCCCGAGAAACGCGCGGACATGCAGCGCAAACTCAGAGAGATCCTGCGAGACCAGCGTGACCAGCCCGGTGTCGTGGGGGCGGGGGGAGACCTCGCTGAAGATCACCTCATCGCCGCAGACAAACAGCTCTACCCCAAATAGACCATATCCCCCCAGCGCTCGGACGACCGAGGCGGCGATCGCCTGCGCCCGCGCCAGCGCGGTAGGGCTCATCGCTTGCGGCTGCCAGGACTCGCGGTAGTCGCCCTCCTGCTGGCGGTGCCCGATCGGCGCGCAAAAGTGGATCCCGTCGCTGGCCTGTACGGTCAGCAGGGTTATCTCGAAATCGAAGCGAACCTCTCCCTCGACGATGACGCTGTCGGCGTCGCCGCGGGCACCCTGGCGGGCGTATTGCCAGGCAGGTGCCACGTCGTCGTCGCAGCGCACAACGCTCTGCCCCTTGCCCGATGAGCTCATGACGGGCTTGACGAAGCAGGGATAGCCGATCTCTGCCACCGCCTGGCGAAACGCCTCGATGCTGCCGGCAAAGCGATAGGGGGAGGTGGGCAGAGCCAGGGTCTCGGCCGCCAGGCGGCGGATCCCCTCGCGGTTCATCGTAAGCTGTACCGCCCGGGCGCAGGGAACGACCCGCTGGCCGTCGCTCTCCAGCTGCAGCAGCGTTTGCGTTGCGATGGCCTCTATTTCTGGCACGATATAGTCAGGGCGCTCGCGTTCGATAAGCGCCCGCAGGCTGTCGCCGTCGCGCATATCCATGACGTGGCTACGGTGGGCGACCTGCATGGCCGGCGCATCGGCATAGCGATCCACGGCAATCACTTCCAGACCGAGACGCTGGCTCTCAATAGCGACCTCTTTGCCGAGCTCTCCGGCGCCTAGCAGCATGACGCGGGTTGCGTGGGGACGAAGGGCGGTTCCGATTGGCTGCATGGATTCTGTTCCTGTTTACTCGGGGAAATCATCGTCGGCAGTATATACGAAACCGTTTGCGTGGCAACGGGAAAGATTTTATTACAATGAGCAACAAAGCGAAAATATTTAAATAACCATTTGTATTTCATTATGTTGACTATGATCTGTCGGGGCTGCCTTACACAATTGTGCGCTATGTCTCATTAGAGCGTTTTCGCCGTCGGAGGCAGGGATATACTGGAAAAACGGGGAATAGGCGGGGTGCCGGATGCGCACATTTAGCACTGTTTTTTCCTCATCGGCGCGCGAGGCGCCGCAACTTGAAGATTTGTATTATAAATAATATTGTATGATCAATTGATTTGGTCGGAAGGACGCCGGCCGCTTAAGACTCCAACAGCGTTGCGCAAATGCAGGAGTGCATCGGGTGCAGCGGGAAGGTATGTGGAATGAGTAGTGCGACCTGCATTGAAGAAAGCGGATTAAAACAGGATAACTGGTATCGTATCGCGGAAGAGATGCTGAGCCGGGCGGGGATTACCATCAATGGCACACAGCCTTATGATATTCAGGTAAAAAACCCGCAGTTTTTTCACCGTGTACTGCAAGAGGGATCCCTGGGACTGGGCGAAAGCTACATGGATGGCTGGTGGGAGTGCGAACGGCTGGATATCTTCTTCCAGCGCATTCTGACCGCCGGTCTGGATACCCAGCTCCCGAAGCACGTTGCTGACATGGTACGCATCGCGTCCGCGCGGATCTTTAATCTACAGAGCCGTAAACGCGCCTGGATCGTCGGGAAAGAGCACTACGATTTGGGGAACGATCTGTTTAGCCGGATGCTTGACCCGCATATGCAGTACTCCTGTGCCTATTGGAAAACGGCGCAGACGCTGGAGCAGGCCCAGCAGGATAAGCTGAAACTGATCTGTGAGAAGCTGCAGCTGCAGCCGGGCATGAGGCTGTTGGATATCGGCTGCGGCTGGGGCGGGCTGGCGCAGTATGCGGCGGAAAACTACGGCGTCTCCGTGGACGGCGTGACGATTTCTGCCGAACAGCAGAAGATGGCGCAGGCGCGCTGTCAGGGGCTGGATGTCAATATTCTGCTGCAGGACTATCGCGATCTGAACAACCGCTACGATCGCATTGTATCGGTGGGGATGTTCGAGCACGTCGGCCCTAAAAACTATCGCACCTACTTTGAGGTGGCCGCGCGTAATCTGAAGGCGGATGGCCTGTTCCTGCTGCATACCATCGGCTCTAACCAGACTGACCTGAACGTGGATGCCTGGATCAATAAGTATATCTTCCCTAACGGCTGTCTGCCGTCGGTGGCGCATATCGCCAACCACAGCGAAGGGCTGTTTGTCATGGAGGACTGGCACAGTTTTGGGCCGGACTACGATCGCACCCTGATGGCGTGGCTCCAGCGTTTCCAGACGTGCTGGCCCGAGATCAGCGATAGCTACAGCGAGCGTTTTTACCGCATGTTCTGCTATTACCTTACGGCCTGTGCCGGGGCATTCCGCGCCCGCAACATTCAGCTGTGGCAGGTCCTGTTAAGCCCGCAGGGAATTGAGGGGGGATGCGCGTACCGCGTTAATCTCAGCACCTGCGCGGGGGCGCAGAACAGAAAACAGGCGGCGCCGGATTAATGCCAGCGTCGCCTGCTGATTATGTCTGACAATATACGCGGGGCGAGGGGAAGGTGAGGCAAGGGGAGATGTTTTTATGCGCCGAGTAACGTTGATAAATGTGATTGCCATTTCGTAAATTGCGTTAAAAAACCATATTCTGCTGTTTGAAAGATTTGCGTGTATATCATAATGCAATGAAATTTATAATATTTTATATTTAATTTCATTTTATCAACATCCTGTAATAATAATCCGCAGTGCGGCCTTTTTTGCGCCATGATTAAAAATAACGGCTAATCATTTGCACCTTGAAGTGAAGTATGTCATTAATAATGGCGCCTTAAAACGGGGCGTTGTCTGCGCTGAGGAAATATCTGGATTGATGATTTCTTTAGCATGGCGACGACCTGATTAATAGAGTCAAGTATGCCTTAGGGCAGTTTTTCAAAGTGAAGGAAAGCGTAATGAGCAAGAAAACCGGTCAGGTCAAATGGTTCAACGAAAGCAAGGGATTTGGTTTCATCACGCCAGCTGATGGCTCCAAAGATGTCTTCGTCCATTTTTCTGCCATCCAGAGCGAGGGGTTCAAGACCCTGGCAGAAGGTCAGCAGGTTGAGTTCTCTATCCAGGACTCCCAGCGTGGCCCGGCCGCAGCCGACGTGGTTGCGCTGTAAGTAAACCGCTTCACCACGGTTGATAAAACCCGCCATCGGCGGGTTTTTCTGTTTTTGGCTGCGAAATCAACCGAACGGCAGCCATTGCTGCGCTGGAGGCTTGCAGATAGCCCCTCGGATCATTTACTGTATATAAAAACAGTATCAAGGTGAGAGTGGGTAAGATGGCCGTAAATATTCAATATGTTGTGGTGCGCGATGGGGTGGAAAAAATGACCTTTACCAGTAAGAAAGAGGCGGATGCCTATGACAGGATGCTGGATTTGGCGGATAGCCTGAGCGAGTGGCTGGCGCAGGCGCCGCTGACGCTGGAGGAGGGGCAGCGTGAAGCACTGAGCTTTTACCTGGCTGAACAGAAAGAGAGCCTGGGACGCCTGCTGCGCGGGGCTAGCGTGGCATCGCTGGTGGATGCGTCATCGTCGGCGCCGGCTAGCGCAGCGGCCGACGGGGAGGCACGCGCGGCCGAAAGGGCGCAGGCTGCCTAGCGTACCGTCGTCGTCGGCGAGCCCTCGACGGGAGCGCATGCCGATGCTGGCAGTGTTGGCAGCGGGGGGCGCGCAGGATATCATGCCGCTCTTTCCCGTTGATCGCCGCAGAGGAGCGACAGATGACACCCGATATCACTTTTTATCGCCGCTTTCAGGCGGATATTCTCGCTGGCCGTAAGACGATTACCATCCGTGATGACAGCGAGTCACATTTTCAGCCGGGACAGCGGCTTACGGTAGGGCGCTACGAGGATGGGATCCCCTTTTGTGAGATTGAGGTGATTGACGTGACGCCGGTGACGCTGGCGCAGCTGAACGCGCAGCATGCCGCTCAGGAGAATATGACGCTGGATGCGCTGCGTGGCGTGATCGGAGAGATCTATCCGCAAGTCGATCGGCTTTATGTCATCGCCTTTTCACTGGTGCGCGCGCTGGCGGGCTGAGGCCCGGGTGCAGACGCTTTTCCGCAGGCAGCGCTGCCGCCGTCGGCGATACGCGCTCTGATGACGCGCCGCCGCCGTTATTTCCACGGCGACTCGCCTTGGTGCCCTGGTTTATTCTTCGGCGACCGCTCTTTGTGGTTATATGCGCAATATATTACCCGTGGGGCCATCAATGGATGATTCTACGCACGGGGCCGCGTTATCGCCGATGCTATTGGCGGTAGGTATGGGGGGACGCGGCGTCCATTAATTTAGCCGCGGCTGTTGGGTTATTTTAATTCATGGCTAATTATTGCGTGCATTATATTAATGATGCGAATCATAATGCGCCTATGCTCTGCTCCCGCACGCCGTATCGATAGCGCAAAGGCGTGCGCTCTGCCGTGGCGCATCCCGCGGCGAGAGATCCCGTATGGCGTGCGCGGAGCATCGCCGGCGGGTGCGGCGGTTCCTGTCAAGCGCCGGCGTGGCTATCAATGTGCTTTTTGTATAATTCATTTATATTTAATAGGTTATTTTAATATACGGCGGGGCCGCCCGTCGCTGTCAGACGTTTGCGGCTGGTGAACGACGCCGCCGGCGCCAGTCGTCATCGCGCGATATTCCCCCGGCGCCCTGTACGCTTGACCCGTGCGGGGCAGGGCTATCCGGCGTGGGATAAGCGCATCATCGATACATTTATTAAATATTTTGCATGGTTACCATAGCGTTCGGTCATGATGCTGAAAGGGGGCGGGATATCCTCCGGCGCTGGCGTGTTAGCTGCGCCGTTCTCGATATCCTCGAGCCTCACTTCACCGGGGGAATTTATTGCATGCGCCGCGCGGCATCATCTTCCGCGCCGATGGACACGCCTATGGGATGAATAATTAAATGGATCATATATATCTTATTTTAAGTTGCCATTTTATCCTGTGATGAAAAGGAGACGCCTGCGGCGGAGAGGTCAAGGTATCGCCGGGCGCTGAGGCGGGTTGATGGGAGGAGAGAGCGCGACTCCCGTTGGCCCACGTCGCTCCGGCGCGTGAGTGCACCACCCGATCGTTTGGCTATCCGCCGGGCGCTATGCGCGAGGATGCCCCGTAGCCCTGCGGCGTTACCTGGCGCAGCGAGGGACGAGCCGATGGAGGGCTATCCGGCATACAAGATGCGCGCTAAACGCGGCGGATTGCGCGCGCCAAAGCCGGATGAGACGGCGTACGTATCTCTGACCCCGGGCGCGAGATTGTTAAGCTCAAAGCATCGTTTCCTTCACGAATGTGATCTGATAGACATATTAATATATTTAGCTATAAAAATAGGTTCTAATTCTGTTTTTTTTGATATATGAAGGTTTTTTGTTCTGATTTGCTGCAAATTATCGGATTATATCGTCATTCTCATCATATTACCCTCTAAGCGCATGGTTAATTATATCTATTCATTTACCCACTATCAGCTAGAATAGTGGCTGAATCCGCTGGATTAGATAAACTTTGCTAATATGCCAAGGATGATTGATGCAATGTTCCAGAATAATAAATATTCACTTTAGTAAATACTGACGTAGCAGATACTTTAGCAGCGATTAATTTTTGTTGTAATAATGGCAAGCTGTCAACTTTGACACTACACGCAGTCAATACCAGTGCCTCCTCATATGAGAAGGCAAATAGAATTAGATAGCATAATGAATAGTGAACATTACCATCTCTTAAGTGATGTCAGATCGGTAGCGCCGTCTCATAAGCAGGCTGAGGCGCTGCGGGTCAGGCTGCAATATGCACTCGCTAGCGACGAGTTTTATCTGGAGTACCAGCCGCAGTGGAATGTTCATGGGCACATCCAGGGCGCGGAGCTATTGATTCGCTGGCAGCATCCTCGCTATGGCGTACTGTTGCCCGAGCGGTTTATGGATGCGCTGATGAGCTGTCAACTGGGGCCCGCGCTATTTGGCTGGTTAGCCGAGCGCGCGCTGCCGCTGCTGCAGCGCCTGCGTAGCGAGATCACGCCGGACTTCAGCCTGTCCTTGGCCCTACCGCTGAGCCTTGCCGCCAATGAGGCCGTGCTGGCCCCCTTTACCCACCTGCTGTCCCAGTATGGTTTGACGCCAGCGGCGATTGCGCTGATCTGGCAGGGGAGCGACGATCTGCTGTCGAATCCCGCCTGCCTGGCGGGCATGCACGCCCTACGTGAGCAGGGATATGGGGCCGCGCTGGCGGAGTACGGCGAGGGATATCGGCAGCTGGCGGCCCTGAGCCAGCTGCCGCTGGATCGGATGCATATTCCCCCGGGGGTGATCGGCCTGCTGCCGCACCCGGATGCCATGGTGATGGTTCAGCTGATGCTGCGCCTGGCGGATAAAATGGCCATGCGCTGCTGCGCGCAGCGGGTCGACAGCGTACAGCAGTTTGAGTGTCTGTCGGCAGCGGGATGCCGCGATTTTCAGGGTTCCTATCTTTTCCGTCCCCTGAGCGCGGATCAGCTGGCGGTCGTATGCCACATTTTGAGCGACGCCGACGAAGAGGAGTCACCCTCAGGCGGGTGACCCGCCGCGTTATCTCACGTAATTCCGCTTATCCTATCAGGCATACGACGGTATTTTTGCATTTTCACCGCCCGCGGATTGTGTCACCCTGTTATAAGATGGCTTGTGTGATGAATCCGTTAGGCATTAACAATGAAAAAGGCACCAAAAGCAGCAAAACATCCCTATGAGATCGTGACGCATGGGGATCGCCGGGTTGATGATTATTACTGGCTGCGCGACGATACCCGCAGCGATCCACAGATGTTAGCCTACCTTAACGCGGAAAACGCCTATAGCGAGCGCTGCCTGGCGCCGCAGTCGGCGCTTCGATCGGCGCTCTTGGCAGAGATGGTGGCGCGTATTCCCCAGCAGGATGCCTCCGTTCCCTATGTGCGCAACGGTTACCGCTACCAGCACCGCTACCGGCCCGCCGCCGAATATGCCGAGTATTGGCGCCAGCCTGAGTCGGCGAGCCCGGAGAGCGAGACGGCGTGGCAGCTGCTGCTGGATACCAATCAGCGTGCCGAGGGGCATGATTTTTATGCGTTGGGCGCACTGGAGGTTAGCCCGGATAACCGTCTGCTGGCCGTCAGCGAGGACACGGTGTCCCGGCGGCAATACACGCTGCGCGTAAAATCTCTGACGGATGACGACGTCTGGCTGGAGGAGTCGATCGAGGGGTGCGATGGGCATATCGAATGGTGTAACGACTCCCGCGCCTTTTACTATATCCGTCTGGATCCACAGACCCTGCTGCCTTATCAGGTCTATCGCCACCGCCTGGGCACGCCCTGCAGCCAGGATTGCCTGATCTATCAGGAGTTGGATGACGCATTTTACCTGGGGCTGGAAAAGTCGCTCTCTCAGCGCTACGTGATGATCCATATCAGCAGCACGACGACCTCCGAGGTTCTACTGCTGGATGCCGATGACCCCGAGGCGCGGGCGCACTGCTTCCTGTCGCGTAGGCGCGACCACGAGTATTCGCTGGAGCACTATGACTCGCGCTTTTATATCCGCTCTAACCGGGAAGGGCAGAATTTTGCCCTGTACTGTGGGCCGGATGGCGATGTGCTGAGCTGGCAGACGCTGGTGCCGCCCCGCGATGCGGTCATGCTGGAGGACTTCTGCCTGTTTCAGGAGTGGCTGGTGGTGGAGGAGCGCACCCATGGGTTGACGACGCTGCGCCAGATCCGTCGCGACGGCGGAGAGGAGCGGCTGATCCATTTCGACGATCCAACCTATGTCACCTGGCTGGGCTATAACCCGCAGCCAGAGATTGCCAAACTGCGCTACGGTTACGCATCAATGACGACGCCGGGCAGCGTCTACGAGCTGGATTTGAACAGCGGTGAGCGGCGC
Organism: Edwardsiella sp. EA181011; assembly: GCF_000800725.1. Taxonomy (NCBI): domain Bacteria; kingdom Pseudomonadati; phylum Pseudomonadota; class Gammaproteobacteria; order Enterobacterales; family Hafniaceae; genus Edwardsiella; species Edwardsiella sp. EA181011. Next base: position 2,523,918 of record NZ_CP011364.1, read on the forward strand.
CTGCTGAAGCAGCAGAGCGTGGCGGACTTTAGCCCGCAGGACTACGCCAGCGAACGCATCTGGCTGCGGGCGCGGGACGGCGTGGATGTGCCGGTCTCCCTGGTCTACCGGCGCGATCGCTTTGTGCGCGGACAGAATCCGATCCTGATCTATGGCTACGGTGCCTATGGCAGCAGCATGGATCCCGGCTTTAGCACCAGTCGTCTGAGCCTGCTCGACCGGGGCTTTGTGTTTGCGCTCGCCCACGTTCGCGGCGGCGCCGATCTGGGGCAGCAGTGGTATGAGGACGGTAAGCTGCTGCACAAGCTGAACTCATTTTATGATTTTATCGATGTCACGCAGGGGCTGGTCCGTCAGGGGTATGCCGCCGCCGATCAGGTCTATGCCATGGGCGGCAGCGCCGGTGGGCTGCTGGTGGGTGCGGTGCTTAATATGGCTCCCCAGCTTTATCGCGGGGCAGTCGCCCAGGTGCCTTTTGTCGACGTCGTGACGACCATGCTGGACGCCTCGATCCCGCTGACGACCGGTGAGTACGATGAGTGGGGGAATCCGGAGGATCCCGAATACTACCATTACATGCGGCGCTACAGCCCCTATGATGGAGTCCGGGCACAGGCCTATCCCCATCTGTTGGTGACCACCGGACTCCATGACTCCCAGGTGCAATACTGGGAGCCTGCCAAGTGGGTGGCACGCCTGCGTGAGATGAAATGCGATGATAACCTGCTGCTACTGTATACCGATATGGAGGCGGGGCACGGGGGAAAATCGGGGCGCTTTAAAGCCTATGAAGATATTGCGTTGGAATATGCGTTTATTTTAACGCTGTCTGGCGTAACACAATAGACCCACTTGGGTGAGCTTTAGCAAGGAGTCGTATGCCAATACTGCATTTACACCAGCGCGATATGTACTATGAGGACCACGGCAGCGGCTTTCCGCTGGTGTTGGGCCACAGCTACCTGTTCGATGCCGATATGTGGCGTCCGCAGATCGAGGCGCTGAGCGCCCGCTACCGCGTCATCGTACCGGAGCTGTGGGGACACGGCCGCTCTGCGGCGCTACCGGAGGGGCACCGCTCGCTGACCTGTCTGGCACAGGATACCCTGGCGCTGCTGGACAGCCTGGGGATCGATCGCTTTGCGATGGTGGGGCTGTCCGTCGGTGGAATGTGGGGAACCGAGCTGGCGGCGCTGGCCGGCGATCGCTGTGCGGCGCTGGTTCTGATGGATACGTTCGTGGGACGTGAGCCGGAGGTAACCCATCAGCGCTATTTTGCCATGCTGGAGGCTATCGAGCAGGCCGGGGCTATCCCGCCGCCGCTGCTGGCGCAGATAGCGCCGCTGTTCTTCCGCCAGACGCCGGAGCCCGACCTGATCGCCGCGCTGAGCCAGCGTCTGTCCAGGCTACCCGCTGAGACGCTGCGCAACAGCATCGTTCCGCTGGGGCGGATGATCTTTGGTCGTCCGGATCGCTGCGATCTGTTGAGCCGGCTGCGCATGCCTGCGCTGGTGATCACCGGGGCGGAGGATCGACCGCGCCCACCGCTGGAAGGATACCTGATGGCTGAGATGTTGAACTGCCGTCAGGAGGTGGTTGCTGAGGCCGGGCATATCTGTACGCTGGAGCAGCCGCAGCGGGTGAACCAGCTGCTGCTGGCGTTTTTGCAGCAGAGTCTGCCAGGCTAAGCCGGTATCGGCGTGAGACAGATAAAAAAAGGGGCCTGAGGCCCCTTTTTGCTATCCACAGGAGTGGAATTAGAACTGGTAAACCAGACCCAGCGCAACGATGTCATCGGTGTTGATGCTGTTAGCACGGGTGAAGTCATTCTCATCCAGCAGGTTGATTTTGTAATCAACGTAGGTGGACATGTTCTTGTTGAAGTAGTAGGTCGCACCCAGGTCAACGTATTTCACCAGGTCAGCCTTGCCACCGTTAAAGCCGTTGTAGGAGTTCAGCTCAGAGGCCTTAGACTGCAGGTAGGCGATGGACGGACGCAGACCGAAGTCGAACTGATACTGGGCCACGGCTTCGAAGTTCTTCGCCTTGTTGGCAATACCGGTGGAGCCGAACGGGGTCATGTTCTGGGTTTCAGTGTACATGGTAGCCAGGTAGATGTTGTTGGCATCATACTTCAGACCCGCGCCCCAGGACTGGGCTTTGTTACCGCCGGCAACGTTGGAGTTAGCCTGATTGCCGTGCCACTTCTGATCGGTAGTACGGTTAGAGGTGGTGTACGCCGCACCGGCGCTGATGCCCCAGCCCAGATCGTAGGAGGTGGACATACCGAAGCCGTCGCCGTTCTGCTCAGTCAGCTCGTTACGGCCGTTGTTGCTTTCGCCTTTGGCATCGTTTTTACCCTGATACTGCAGGGCGAAGTTCAGACCGTCAACCAGACCAAAGAAGCCGTTGTTGCGGTAGGTGGCCAGGTTGTTGGAACGCTGGGCCATAAAGTTATCGGACTGGGCAGAGGTGTCGCCGCCGAACTCAGGCAGCACGTCGGTCCAGCCTTCGATATCGTACAGCACGCCGTAGTTACGACCGTAGTCGATAGAGCCGTAGTTGCCATACTTCAGGCCGGCAAAGCCCAGACGGGTGAAGAAGTTAGAGGAGTTGCTTTCCGGCTGGTTAACGTTAGCCTGTGCTTCCCACTGGCCATAACCGGTCAGTTGATCGTTAATCTGGGTTTCGCCTTTGAAGCCGAAACGGACGTAGGACTGGTCGCCATCTTTGTTATGGTCCTGAGAGAAGTAATGCAGACCATCTACTTTACCGTACAGATCCAGCTTGTTGCCGTCTTTGTTGTAGATTTCCGCAGCGTTAGCTGCGCCTGCAACTAACAGAGCAGGAATAACGACTGCCAGCAGATTACGTTTCACAATAATATTCCTTCTTAGTTGCTGACCGGTGCGGTCAGGTATGAGATGCCACTGCTTATTTTGTCTTTTCGTGCTGCGAGTGAGAACTAAATTGCGTTCCATCTGTCGAAGTAAACACATCGGGCACGCCCTAATCATAGGTGTTTTTTCAGCTAAATAAAAAGCAGAGTTCCATTTAATTTATTAAATGGCGTAATTAATTATGTATAAATGTAAAATGCGCTATATTTTATGACATTACGTATGTTTTTTGCGCGCCCACCGGATGCTCAACATTTTGTTATTCATTACGCTCTTTACGCTCTTTGTCTTGACGGTGAGGTCGAATTTTTGGCGATCACACAAAATGTCAATGTTATTCCTATTGTTGTTGTATACTTAAATCTCATCATTGTTACTGCATTTTATTTTTACTGTGTCTTAAATATTTTTAAGCTAACCCTTCGGGTTGGCTTTTTTTTTATAAAAATACCTTACAAATCATCGAGTTCATCTGTTGTTGTTAGCCTTTGAACCGGCGGAACCTGGTCTAACTCATTAATAATATTAATTCAGGATACGCTTTTCTAGTTATTCTACGCTGTATTGTCAGACGCGTCGTGCGTGTCTCAGAATCATGCTTGATTATTTGTGCTGTGGCCTCGATAAGCGCTCAACCGGGTGAGGTGTCCAACGATACTTCTCCGGTGTTATATCGGTTTCGATTTTTATTTTTAACAAAAGATGCGTTTCGAAGATGGCCGGACAGGGTATAAACATAATGCTCTTGGCAGGTGTTTTTTAAGCGTTGTCTGAGATCTGAGAGGCGTCGATGGTGATTATTTTCCAAGAGGGAGAGGGGGAGAAACGTCACGGCATCGTCAATATCCGGCGAAGGTACCTATGCCAGTGCTACCTGCACTCCGCACGCCCATCGGGAGCTGCGCAGAGGATCCTCCGCTCCCGCATATAATACAAAAACCCGCCGTAGCGGGTTTATTTGCTAAGAATCATTGCCGTTTTTATTCTACCACATCCTCCGTGTGGGCGCGTTTAGCGCGTTTTGCCGCGCGCTTTTCCACCAGCGTTTTCTGCGGTTTTTTCTTAGCATTTTTTTTGCTATCCATTCCCTTACTCATAGTAGCCTCTCTTTAACTATCGTTGGGTAGGTTGCCTAGTTACTTAAGCGCCGTTGCGACTGAGTTGCAAGGCCATATTCATGGATTTGTGGCAATCTATTGTTATGAATGGAATTATTTGCAGGGGATAGCTGGCAAGTAACGCTGCCATGCACGGTTTTCACCCCGGCAGTGCGCCGTGGCGCCAGGGGTGGAAGATAGCGATCTCGGATCGGGGCAGCGCGGTCTGCGTGCCCCTGGTTTTTTAGGCTGCGGTTGGCATACCGCACAGCTTGGTCAGATTGCGGGCGCCGACCATGACGGTCGCGACATAGGATTGCCGTCGAGTGACGACCTCTACGGCAATGAGCTTATCTCGGTATTTAAGGTGGTAGATGCAAGGCCATCCCTGACGGGTGCGGCCGAAGGCGTTTGCATGTTGGTCGATGGCCGCATGGGCAACAACAAGGTGAGAGAAGTTTGTATCGCCTTTAATGATTCGCTTCATACAGGCTCCCTACATAAATCCATCAATTTGCTCTGTTCAGCCTAGGCTGACCTTTCTGTTATAACACCATTCCCTATACTTCGACATGTTTCAGTCAGAATTTCCGCTATTTAGTTAACCATATCGATCGACTACGCTTAGCGGGATCCCCTATCGCAATCCGTGGGATGCGGGGAGGCCAGGCATGCTACGCTAAAGCGAATCCTACCGATTAAGGAGCGCATATGAACCCTATCTATACCCTTACGCTGTCTCCCTCACTGGACTGTTCGACCAGCACGGCCAAAATATATCCGGAGGGTAAGCTACGCTGCAGCCAGGCCCTATACCAACCGGGCGGCGGTGGGATCAACGTGGCCAGGGCCATTCATCGTATGGGGGGAAGCGCCGTGGCCATCTATCCGGCGGGAGGATCGACCGGCGCGCACTTAACCACGCTGCTACAGGAGGAGGGGGTGGCGGTTGATCCGATCGCGGCACAGGCCTGGACGCGTCAGAATATGCATGTCAGTGCGACGGCGACCGGCGAGCAGTTCCGTTTTGTGATGCCCGGTGCAGCGCTGACGCCGCGGGAGTTCGATCTCCTAGCGCAGCGGCTTGATCAGATCCCCGCTGATGCCCTTTTGGTGGTGAGCGGGAGTCTGCCGGAGAACATTACGCCGTCGCGGTTTTCCGCGCTGCTGCGCCACCTTCGCCAGCGCGGTATTCGCTGCGTCGTCGATACCTCGGGCGATGCCCTGATGGCGGCGGTGAGCCTGGGGGACTGACGCTGATTAAACCCAATCAAAAGGAGCTGGCGACGCTGAGCGGGCGGGATATGACTCAACCGGCCTCGGTTCTGCAGGCGGCCCACGCGCTGGTATTACAGGGCGCCGCGCAGTATGTGGTGGTTTCGCTGGGGGCGCAGGGCGCGATCGCCGTCGATCGCCGGGCCTGGATCCAGGTGACACCGCCGCCGATTAAGGCGCTGACGACGGTGGGCGCCGGCGACAGTATGGTCGCGGCGATGACGCTGCAGCTGGCCCAGGGAGGATCGCTGAGCGCGCTGGCGATCGGCGGCGTTGCGGCCGGAACCGCGGCGACGCTGCGCCATGGCACCGAGCTCTGTCAGGCGAGCGATGTCGCCGAGATCGCGGCCTATATTGAGGCCCACCACCCGCAGCCGCACCCCTTTTAATCCGCCGCGGATGGCGTGGATCAGGAAAGACGCGGGGGGCATCCGCCGTCCCGCGTCGATAGCGCATCGCCTAGGGCTAGTCGGCCAGATGGGCCTCGATGAACCACAGAAACTTATCCAGATCGCGCGAGGCGGCGGTCAGCATGTCTGCGCTGTCCTCATCCTGGGTAGCGCTAATCGCCGCCCGGGTGTGGTTAGCGACGACGGCATAGCGCTCCGCCAGGGCGGACAGATGCTCGCGGACGCGGGTAATATTCAGCGGGTAGGGGGCCAGCGATGAGGCGGCGGCGGTCGTTTGCAGCGTCCCCAGAGCGACGCCGCCCAGCTGAACGATACGTTCGGCGAAGATGTCCTGGTGATTCAGTAGCGCGGTACGAAAGCCATCCAGCATTTCATGCACCGCGATAAAGTTTTTCCCTTTCATGTTCCAGTGCGCCTGCTTAGTCAGCAGAGCCAGATCGATGAACTCAGCGACCAGGGGCTGTAACTGGGCGATGGTCTGCTGCTTGATCTCCGGTGCCAGATCGTTGCGGGTGGTCGCCAGGGCGGCGTCCAGAGCGGTGTTATTCAGCGGGGTTACGTTCATTATTATTTCTCCCATTGATTTACTTCGTTTATTCAATTGGACAGCGCAAGAATACGTACTGTTTGTGTCAGTATAGGGAGCGAAGCGGGATGATAGCTAAGGGGTTGTCGGTATCGATTGAATAGGTATCACCTATCGTTTGTGGTCGTCGTGTGTTTTATTTTTCACTCTCTGGCCGCGGAGGCTACGCCGGCATGTGCCTTATCGCCGGATGTGCATGGCCGTCAGGCGCCCGATGCGTGACGGCTGCGGGCTATCGCGCCCGCGGCCTCGTCGGGGGAGGCAGCCCGACTCACGGCGGGGCTACTGCCCCAGGGGGGGCTGATGGCTTTAAACAGCGGGCATTCGGCGATACCGATGACGCCGTTGCTATCGTGGATCTGTGTCTGGGTTACCAGCGAACGGGCGGTCAGATACTGGCACTGGAGCCCCAGGCCGCCTAGGTTTTTACGGCTGCTGATCAGAAATCCATAGCCGCTGAATAGCAGGACCAGATAGATGACGATCAGCAGGATTAGGGTGGTTTTTAGCAGACGCATGACAACTCCTTAGGCCTGGCGCCGGCCTGCGGCGCTCACGGTAGAAAATTAGTGAAATATTATCATAATCAGTCAGATGGGCGAGCTTTTTCCCATCGACTGAGGCGCCGATATCCGTCTGCGTGCGGATAGTCGAGGGTGATTATTTTATGCGCTCCTTAAATACCAGAGATGGCCTTGTTTTTATTTTTTGCCTTTGCTATTAATGAGCCTGCGGATATGAAGATGTTTGGTTTCCCGAAACTGAGTACTATCAAAAATAAGCGAGGTGTTTATGAGTAGAGGAAAGGATAAGGCCACCAAGAAGAAATCAGAGAAGACGCTGAAGGAAAGGCGGGCGGAGAAAAGAAATAAACGCGACGCGCCAGAATAAGTATTCTAAATAACAACCCGGGATGCGCCGGGTTTTTTATTTTTCCGAGTGCGGCTCTATCGCGCTGGCCGAAGGCCAGGCTGCGGCTTAGCCTAGGGGGTTTTAGCGCGAGCGGGAGCCGGCGCAGACAATAAAATGGGTCGCCACGCTAAGCGCGGGGAGAGGTGTGAATGCGCGCGCAAAAGCGTAAAGAGGCCTCACGAATGAGGCCTCAGATAATGGAGTGCTACATATTAAGGGCATGACCACCGCGAGGCAGAAATCCCGCGCCGTTTACTCAGTGGCTTATTCCGGGCAGGCCAAGACGAGGGTCCGTTGGGTGCTACAACTCACTGCCGTCACGAACGTAATTAAATGTACCATTTAACTCCTTTCGTTGCCTCGGATGAAATAAACATAGCGGAATCTTCAGCGACCGAGTGTGATATAGCTCACCGATCTGTCTCTTTTTTTGCGCTCGGGGAAGAGCCTTGCGCAACGCCCGCCGCCTTGGCCACCGCGGGAAATTTTACCCTAGAGATTGAGTTGTGGCGTACGCTTGCTATCATCGCGGCCTACCTAGCGAGGAATATGTGATGAAACAATATCTTTCACTGCTGGCGGCGTGTCTGCTGGCCGGCTGCAGCGCTGGCCCGCAGGCGACGGAGAGCGTGCCGCAGACGCTGCGCAGCAGCTATCAGTGCGATGTGCCGCAGGCGCAGACGTTTCCCCCGTTACAGACGGCGGCGGATCTGGTGGTCAATATGCGCCATCTCTCTCAACATGCCCAGGCGCGAAACTTCGTTGCCGGTCAATGGCTGACCCACAGTGTCCCTCTGCCTGAGCGCGATCGCATCAACGCCTGCAGCACGCAGATCTTACAGGCGTCGCGCCAGATTATCGATGCCCAGTATCAGACGGTATACCCCACGCTCAATAGCCAGGCGCAGCGTGATGCGCTGAAGGAGAGCGTCGCGACATGGCGCGTGGCGATGCAGGGGATCACGCTGCAGGGCGTTAACGATACGGCGCTCTCGGCGTTCAATACGGCGGCGGAGCGCCTGCTTGCGCTGCTGCAGCCGCGCTGAGTCCGGATGCGCCGGGGCGGGGCCTGCGGTGAATTCGCGCGTCTTCGCCCGCCCGCCGCGTGGGCAGCGGGAACGCCTGACGCCGGAGCAATGCGCATGGCGCAAGCCATGCGTTAACGGGGGCAGGGCCTGGATTCGGTCGGGGGCAATCATGGCTGCCGCATCTCACGCCGCCGGGGAGAATGGGGGGATACCATCGTGATTGCCGGGCTAGCGCGGTTAATTATCGCCCCATTTTGCGCTAGATTATCGCCGTAAAATAGGCCGCCGCGAAGCCGATGATAAAGGGACGCCGCGCCGTGATAGCGCGCTTTTTTTGCGCCATCATTTCTGTAAAATTAGCTGTATTCATTGAAATCAACCATGTTTTTCCTTATGATCTTGCCGTTCTTCTTCCATCGTCCTCTCTTTTTTTGCTGCGGGCGTTCATTTTAACCGGGTAATTTTCACATTAAGGATGAGTAAATTGCACGCATTATAAACTCAACGTGAGGGTATAACATGAGTCATAATGGCACGAATATAGATAAGCAACATCGAACGATTAACCCCCCCGTATTTATTATTTCAGCCGTCCTTATTATTGCGCTTGTGCTGTTTGCCGGGATGTTACCGCAGCAGGCGGATCGCTGGTTTCAGTCCATACAACAAGGGATATTTGCCAACGCCAGTTGGTTTTATATTTTAGCCGTCGCATTAATTCTGTTAAGCGTGACCTACTTAGGATTTTCACGCTATGGATGCATTAAGCTTGGGCCGGATCATGCCGAGCCGGAGTTTAGCTATTTTTCCTGGTTTGCCATGCTGTTTTCCGCTGGCATGGGGATCGGTCTGATGTTTTTTGGGGTGGCGGAGCCCGCCATGCATTACCTGTCGCCGCCGCAGGGCAGCGCCGAGACGATCGCCGCGGCCAAGCAGGCGATGACGCTGACCTTTTTTCACTGGGGGCTGCACGCCTGGGCTATCTACGCCATCGTCGGCCTGATCCTGGCGTTCTTTAGCTATCGCCATGGGCTGCCGCTGACCCTGCGCTCTGCGCTGTACCCGCTGATCGGCGAGCGCATCTATGGCCCTGCGGGCCACGCGGTCGATATTTTTGCCGTCATCGGTACCGTCTTGGGGGTGGCCACCTCGCTGGGCTACGGCGTGCTGCAGGTGAACGCCGGGCTTAATCATCTCTTTGGCCTGCCCATTTCCGCCGGCGTGCAGGTGGCGCTGATCGTGGGGATCACGACGCTGGCGACGCTGTCGGTGGTCTCCGGGTTGGATCGCGGTATCCGTATGCTGTCGGAGCTGAACCTGGGGCTGGCGGTGCTGTTGATGATCCTGGTCGCTGCGCTGGGACCGACGGTGCTGCTGCTCAAATCCTTTGTTGAGAACACCGGCGGCTATCTGTCGCAGATTATTAGCAAGACCTTCAATCTTTATGCCTATGAGCCGAAATCGAGCGATTGGCTAGGAGGCTGGACGCTGCTCTACTGGGGCTGGTGGCTCTCTTGGTCGCCTTTTGTCGGCATGTTTATCGCCCGCGTGTCGCGCGGCAGAACCATCCGGGAGTTTGTGACCGGCGTGCTGCTGGTCCCCGCCGGTTTTACCCTGCTGTGGATGACGGTGTTTGGCAACAGCGCCATTGAGCTGATCGCCCACCGCGGCGCCGCCGATCTGGCGCGAACGGTGCAGACGGATGTCTCGCTGGCGCTGTTTAACTTCCTGGAGCACTTTCCGTTTCCGACCGCGCTGTCGTTTATCGCCATGGTGATGGTGGTGGTGTTTTTTGTCACCTCGGCCGACTCCGGGGCGATGGTGGTGGACACTCTGGCCTCCGGTGGCGTCAAACATACGCCGCTGTGGCAGCGTGTCTTTTGGGCTGCGCTGATGGGGGTGGTGGCGATCGTCCTGCTGCTGGCCGGAGGGCTGCGCGCGCTGCAGACCGTCACTATCGCCAGCGCGCTGCCGTTTGCGCTGATCCTGCTGCTGGCGATCTATGGTTTGCTCAAGGCGCTGCGGGTCGACATCTATAAAAAGGAGAGTCAGCAGATGACCACCATTGCGCCGCCGGCCAGCCGTAACCCGATCCCCTGGCAGCGCCGCCTGCGCAATATCGTCTATTATCCCAAGCGCTCGCAGGTGCGTCGCTTTATTGCCGAGGTGATCCGTCCGGCGATGCTGATGGTGCAGGAGGAGCTGGGGCGGCAGGGCAAGTCGGCCAGCCTGACGGAGGAGGCGGACGATCGCCTTAGCCTGCGGGTCGACTTTGGCGATGATATGGACTTTTGCTACGGCGTGCGGCCGCGTACCTATCGCAAGCCGGCCTTCGCCATGGCCGGGCTGGATGAAGAGGAGAGCCCGCGCGAGGATGAGGCCTACTATCGCGCCGAGGTATATCTGAAAGAGGGTGGCCAGGATTACGATCTGATGGGCTGGACCCAGGAGCAGGTGCTGCACGATATTCTGGATCAGTATGAAAAGCACATTCACTTTTTGCACCTGATACGCGGCGAGCGCGTGCCGGAGTAGGGCAATCCCTTCCGCGGCCGGGATTGCGGTTGGCAATTGCGGCCGCAGGGGGGTAATATTGCCCGGTGCGGTGTTAGTCCGCTGTGCTATCCGCAGAGTTGTTGATGGTGCAGCGTACGCGTCTTGCTAAGTAGAGCAGGAACGCACCGACAATCCTTGAAACTCAACAAAACTTTTTTCTATATGTGACCTGTCGTGTGGGTCACCACTGTAGATAAGGAATTCAAATGCCTGTTATTACGCTTCCTGACGGCAGTCAGCGTCATTTCGACCATCCCGTATCTGTCATGGACATCGCCCGCGATATCGGCCCGGGTCTGGCAAAAGCCTGTATCGCCGGCCGCGTCAACGGTGAGCTGGTCGACGCCTGCGATTTAATCGATGCCGACGCAACGGTCGCCATCATTACCGCCAAGGATCAGGAAGGGGTAGACATTCTGCGTCACTCCTGCGCCCATCTGCTGGGGCATGCCATTAAGCAGCTGTGGCCACAAACCAAAATGGCCATCGGCCCGGTGATCGACAACGGCTTCTATTATGACGTCGATTTGGATCACACGCTGACCCAGGAAGATCTCGATCGCCTGGATAAGCGTATGCATGAGCTGGCGGAAAAAGACTACGACGTCATCAAGAAAAAAGTCAGCTGGCAAGAGGCGCGTGACGCTTTTGTCGCGCGCGATGAGCCGTACAAAGTGGCGATCCTCGACGAGAACATCAGCCGCGACGATCGTCCCGGCCTGTACCATCATGAAGAGTATGTCGACATGTGCCGCGGTCCGCACGTGCCGAACATGCGCTTCTGCCACCACTTTAAGCTGCAGAAGTCCTCCGGCGCCTACTGGCGCGGCGACAGCGATAACAAGATGCTGCAGCGCATCTATGGTACCGCCTGGGCAGACAAGAAGCAGCTGAACGCCTACCTGCAGCGCCTGGAAGAGGCGGCCAAGCGTGACCACCGCAAGATCGGTAAACAGCTCGACCTGTATCATATGCAGGAAGAGGCGCCGGGCATGGTGTTCTGGCACAACGACGGCTGGACCATCTTCCGCGAGCTGGAAGCGTTTGTGCGCATGAAGCTGAAAGAGTACCAGTACCAGGAAGTGAAGGGTCCGTTCATGATGGACCGCGTGCTGTGGGAGAAGACCGGCCACTGGGAAAACTACAAGGATGCGATGTTCACCACCTCATCAGAGAACCGTGAATACTGCATCAAGCCGATGAACTGCCCGGGTCACGTACAGATCTTCAACCAGGGGCTGAAGTCCTACCGCGATCTGCCGCTGCGCATGGCCGAGTTTGGCAGCTGTCACCGCAACGAGCCGTCGGGCTCCCTGCACGGCCTGATGCGCGTCCGCGGCTTTACCCAGGACGATGCGCACATTTTCTGTACCGAAGAGCAGATCCGCGACGAGGTCAACAGCTGCATTAAGATGGTGTACGACATGTACAGCACCTTCGGCTTTGAAAAAATCGTAGTGAAGCTGTCTACCCGTCCGGAGAAGCGCATCGGCAGCGATGAGATCTGGGATCGCGCGGAAGAGGACCTGGCCGCGGCGCTGCAGGAGAACGGGATTCCGTTTGAATATCAGCCGGGTGAGGGGGCCTTCTACGGGCCGAAGATCGAGTTTACCCTGCATGATTGCTTGGATCGCGCCTGGCAGTGTGGTACCGTGCAGCTCGACTTCTCTCTTCCGGGTCGCTTGAGCGCCTCTTACGTTGGCGAAAACAACGAACGCGTGGTGCCGGTGATGATCCACCGCGCTATCCTGGGCTCCATGGAGCGCTTTATCGGTATTCTGACCGAAGAGTTTGCCGGCTTCTTCCCAACCTGGCTGGCGCCGGTACAGGCTGTAGTGATGAATATAACCGATTCTCAGGCTGAATATGTCGAAGAATTGAGCAAAAAACTGCAGGCCGCCGGTATTCGCGCAAAATCAGACTTGAGAAACGAGAAGATTGGCTTTAAAATTCGCGAACATACTTTACGTCGCGTCCCCTATATGCTGGTTTGCGGTGACAAAGAAGTCGAAGCCGGCAAAGTGGCAGTGCGTACGCGCCGCGGTAAAGACCTGGGCGTAATGAGCATTGACGACGTAATCGAGAAGCTGCAGCAAGAGATTCGCAGCCGTAGTCTTCATCAGTTGGAGGAATAAGGTATTAAAGGCGGAAAACGAGTTCAAACGGCGCGTCCTAATCGTATTAACGGGGAAATTCGCGCCCAAGAGGTTCGCTTGACAGGTGTGGATGGCGAGCAGATTGGTATTGTCAGTCTGAGAGAAGCTCTTGAGAAGGCCGAGGAAGCTGGCGTCGACCTGGTCGAAATCAGCCCCAACGCTGAACCGCCGGTTTGTCGTATCATGGATTACGGCAAATTCCTCTATGAGAAGAGTAAGGCTAGCAAAGAGCAGAAGAAAAAACAGAAAGTTGTCCAGATCAAGGAAATCAAATTCCGTCCTGGCACAGATGATGGCGACTACCAGGTAAAACTCCGCAGCCTGGTTCGCTTTCTGGAAGATGGCGATAAAGCCAAGATCACGCTGCGTTTTCGCGGTCGTGAGATGGCGCACCAACAGATCGGTATTGAAGTGCTTAACCGCGTCAAGAACGATCTGAGTGAACTGGCAGTGGTCGAGTCCTTCCCGTCGAAGATCGAAGGCCGCCAGATGATCATGGTGCTCGCTCCCAAGAAGAAACAGTAAGGCTATCAAGTAAGGGTTCTGCGGTTCGGTTTTCCGACCGTAGAACCGTTCGCCTCACTGATTCGTTGTAATTAACAATGCGAAGTGGAAATCGAAATGCCTAAGATTAAAACTGTGCGTGGCGCGGCCAAGCGCTTTAAGAAAACCGCCGGTGGTGGTTTCAAGCGTAAACATGCTAACCTGCGTCATATTCTGACCAAAAAATCTACCAAGCGTAAGCGTCACCTGCGTCCGAAGTCTCAGGTCTCCAAAGGCGATCTGGGTCTGGTTGTAGCGTGCCTGCCGTACGCATAAGTAATTTTTTTTGAATCAAGAATAAGACTTTAGGAGAGAGCATATGGCTCGCGTAAAACGTGGTGTGATTGCACGTGCACGTCACAAGAAAGTATTGAAGCAGGCGAAAGGTTACTACGGTGCCCGTTCGCGCGTATATCGTGTTGCCTTCCAGGCAGTGATCAAAGCAGGCCAGTATGCTTACCGTGACCGTCGTCAGCGTAAGCGTCAGTTCCGTCAGCTGTGGATCGCACGTATCAACGCTGCTGCCCGTCAGAACGGCATTTCTTACAGCCGTTTCATCAATGGCCTGAAAAAGGCTTCTGTTGAAATCGACCGTAAGATCCTGGCCGACATCGCTGTATTCGACAAAGTGGCGTTCACCGCCCTGGTTGAAAAAGCGAAAGCGGCTCTGGCGTAAGTCAGATGAAAGAGGGAGCTTGCTCCCTCTTTTGCTTTTGAGCCTGGAGCATTGTTCGTCAGAACTGCGCAGGGCTAGCGATAATTTATTGACATTCTCCGCGCTGGATCTTTCAATAGACAGAGATTTCAATACGTTCTGAATGTTCAAGGTAACGCAAGCATGAACGCTGCTATTTTCCGTTTCTTTTTTTACTTTAGCGCCTGATCGTCAGGAGGCTTTGCGCATAAGAAAAGAAACGGAAAATAGCGCCAAAAGCCTCCCTCGTGGAGGCTTTTTTTTTATTATCGCCGCGCGTTGCGCGGCGTGCGAAGCGGCGCGCCGTAGTACGATGAGCCGTCATCGCTCAACATCGACCATCGGGCCATACTGGCCGGAAGAAGAGGAAAGTCATGTCACATCTCGCCGAGTTGGTTGCCCAGGCGAAGGCAGCCGTAGAGAGTGCCCAGGACGTCGCCGCGCTGGATAGCGTACGCGTCGAGTTTCTGGGTAAGAAGGGTCATTTAACGCTGCAGATGACGTCACTGCGCGATTTGCCGGCAGAAGAGCGTCCGGCGGCCGGGGCGGTCATCAACCAGGCCAAGCAGGAGGTTCAGGAGACCCTGAACGCCCGTAAGGCGGCGCTGGAGTCGGCGGCGCTGAATGCCCGCCTTGCGCAGGAGACCATCGATGTCTCCCTGCCGGGCCGGCGGATGGAAAACGGTGGCCTGCACCCGGTTACGCGCACCATCGAACGCATTGAATCCTTCTTCTCCGAGCTGGGCTTTGCCGTTGCCACCGGGCCGGAGATCGAGGACGACTACCATAACTTTGACGCGCTGAATATTCCGGCTCATCACCCGGCGCGCGCCGACCACGATACCTTCTGGTTCGATGCGACCCGTCTGCTGCGCACCCAGACCTCCGGTGTACAGATCCGTACCATGCAGCAGCAGGAGCCGCCGATCCGCATCATCGCGCCGGGGCGCGTCTACCGCAACGACTACGACCAGACCCATACCCCGATGTTCCATCAGATGGAAGGGCTGATCGTGGATAAAGATATCAGCTTTACCAATCTGAAGGGGACGCTGCACGACTTCCTGCGCAACTTCTTTGAGCAGGATCTGCAGATCCGTTTCCGTCCCTCCTACTTTCCGTTCACCGAACCCTCTGCCGAGGTGGATGTGATGGGGAAAAACGGCAAGTGGCTGGAGGTGCTGGGCTGCGGCATGGTACACCCCAGCGTACTGCGCAACGTCGGCATCGATCCGCAGGTCTACTCCGGCTTTGCCTTTGGGATGGGCATGGAGCGACTGACGATGCTGCGTTACGGTGTCACCGACTTGCGCGCATTTTTCGAAAACGATCTGCGTTTCCTCAAACAGTTCAAATAAGGCAGGATTAACACATGAAATTCAGTGAGCTTTGGTTGCGCGAGTGGGTAAACCCTGCCATCAGCAGCGATGCATTGTCCGAACAAATCACCATGGCCGGCCTGGAAGTGGACGGCGTAGAGCCGGTTGCCGGCGTGTTCCACGGCGTGGTGGTCGGTGAGGTGGTCGAATGCCATCAACACCCTAATGCCGATAAGCTGCGGGTCACCAAGGTCAACGTCGGCGGTGAGCGCCTACTGGACATCGTCTGCGGCGCGTCGAACTGCCGTCAGGGGCTGCGCGTGGCCGTGGCCACCATTGGCGCCGTTCTGCCGGGTGACTTCAAAATCAAAGCGGCTAAGCTGCGCGGCGAGCCCTCCGAAGGGATGCTGTGCTCTTTCTCCGAGCTGGGCATCTGTGAGGATCACAGCGGCATCATCGAATTGGCGCAGGATGCGCCGATCGGCTGCGATCTGCGGGAATATCTGCAGCTGGATGACCACGCGATCGAAATCAGCGTGACCCCTAACCGCGCCGACTGCCTCGGTATTCTGGGCGTTGCCCGCGATGTCGCGGTGCTTAATCGCCTGCCGCTGAATCTGCCGCAGACGGTGCCGGTAGCGGTCAGCATCGATGACCGTTTCCCGATCGCCGTTGAGGCGCCGGAAGCCTGTCCGCGCTACCTTGGCCGCGTGGTGCGCGGCATCGACGTAACGGCGAAGACGCCGCTGTGGATGAGCGAAAAGCTGCGTCGCTGCGGCATTCGCTCCATCGATCCGGTGGTGGACGTGACCAACTACGTCCTGATGGAGCTGGGGCAGCCGATGCACGCCTTCGATCTCAACCGTCTACAGGGCGGTATCGTGGTGCGCATGGCCCGTGAAGGGGAGACCCTGACGCTGCTGGACAGCAGTCAGGCGACGCTGAGCGGCGATACGCTGGTCATTGCCGACCATCAGCAGGCGCTGGCGCTGGGCGGCATTTTCGGCGGCGAGCACTCCGGCGTTAACGCGGAAACCCGCGACGTGCTGCTGGAGTGCGCCTATTTTAACCCGCTGGCGATTACCGGCCGCGCCCGTCGCTATGGGCTGCACACCGACGCATCGCACCGCTATGAGCGCGGCGTCGATCCGCAGCTGCAGCTGCGTGCCATGGAACGTGCTACCGAGCTGCTGCTGGCGCTGTGCGGCGGCCAGGCCGGCCCGGTCATCGATGTGACCAACGATGCCTATCTGCCGCAGCCGGCCAGCATCGTGCTGCAGCGCAGCAAACTGGATCGTCTGATCGGCCATCATATCGATGACGCGCAGGTGCTGGATATTCTGCAGCGTCTAGGCTGCCAGGTCACGGCCGTGGACGGCGGCTGGCAGGCTGTCGCGCCGAGCTGGCGTTTTGATATGGCCATCGAAGAGGATCTGATCGAAGAGGTGGCGCGTGTCTACGGTTACAACAACATTCCGGATGTGCCGCTACGCGCCGATCTGGTGATGACCGCGCACCGTGAGGCGAATCTGCCCCTGAAGCGGGTCAAGACCCTGCTGGTCGATCGCGGCTATCAGGAAGCCATCACCTACAGCTTTGTCGATCCTAAAGTTCAGGCGCTGCTGCACCCGCAGCAGACGCCGCTGATCCTGCCGAACCCGATCTCCGCCGATATGTCCGCCATGCGCCTGTCGCTGTGGACCGGTCTGCTGGGCGCCGTGGTATATAACCAGAACCGCCAGCAGCCACGGGTGCGTCTGTTTGAAAGCGGCCTGCGCTTTGTCCCAGACGAGGGGGCGAACCTGGGGATCCGCCAGGACGTGATGCTGGCCGGGGTGATCGCCGGTCACCGCGACGAAGAGCACTGGGGCATCGAGCGCCAGGCCGTCGATTTCTACGATCTGAAAGGCGACCTGGAGGCGGTGCTGGAGCTGACCGGTAAACTGGACGCGGTGCAGTTCCGCGCCGAAGCCCACGATGCCTTGCATCCGGGGCAGAGCGCCGCGCTGTATCTGCACGGCGAGCGCATCGGTTTCATTGGCGTGGTGCATCCGGAGCTGGAGCGTAAGCTGGATCTCAACGGCCGTACCGTGGTGTTCGAGGTGTGCTGGAGTGCCCTGGCAGAGCGCCTGATCCCGCAGGCGCGCGAGATCTCCCGCTACCCCGCGAACCGCCGTGATATCGCGGTTGTGGTGGCTGAAAATGTGCCTGCGGAAGATGTTTTGGCCGAATGTAAGAAAGTTGGCGCAAATCAGGTAGTTGGCGTAAACTTATTTGACGTGTATTGTGGTAAGGGTGTTGCCGAGGGTTATAAGAGCCTCGCGATCAGTCTGGTGTTGCAAGACACCACGCGTACACTGGAAGAAGAGGAAATTGCCGCTACCGTCGCAAAATGCGTAGAGGCGTTAAAACAGCGATTCCAAGCATCCTTGAGGGATTGAATCTATGGCGCTTACAAAAGCTGAAATGTCTGAACACCTGTTTGAAAAGCTTGGGCTGAGCAAACGGGACGCCAAAGACCTCGTCGAGCTGTTTTTCGAAGAGATACGCCGCGCGCTGGAAAATGGCGAGCAGGTCAAGCTGTCCGGTTTCGGCAACTTTGATCTGCGCGACAAGAACCAGAGGCCGGGGCGCAACCCGAAAACCGGGGAAGATATCCCGATTACGGCGCGCCGTGTTGTGACATTCCGTCCGGGACAGAAGTTAAAGAGCCGGGTCGAGAACGCGACACCCAAGGATTAATCAGGCAAACAGGACAAAAGGCCGCCTTTAGGTGGCCTTTTTCTTGTGCTGTTCAGCGCTTTTGCGGGCGAAAGAGTGAGGCATTACGTTATGCAGGTAAACGAGCGGGTCAGTGTTAAAACGGACGGCGGTCCCCGCCGTATCGGGCGCATTCTGGCGCTGGAGACCTTCAGCGAAGGTACCATGTATTTGGTCGCCCTGGATGACTATCCCCAGGGCATCTGGTTTTTCAATGAGGCCGGCTGCGCGCAGGGTATCTTCGTTGAGCCGTACGATGACGCCGCGTCAGTCTGAGGCGGCGTCCGCCTTCAGCGAGCTGCTCCAGCGTCAGCGGCGACGCGATCGGCGGCGCTTGGCGCTGCTGGCGCTGCTGCTGCTGGCGGCGCTGGTGCTGGGGCTGAGCGCCGGGGAGGTCTGGCTGTGGCCTACGCAGTGGTTTACCCCCGACGGGCAGCTGTTTGTCGGGCAGCTGCGTCTGCCGCGGATGCTGGCGGTGATGGCGGTCGGCGCGGCGCTGGCGGTCAGCGGGGCCGTAATGCAGGCGCTGTTTGACAACACCCTGGCCGAGCCGGGGCTGCTGGGGGTCTCTAACGGCGCCGGCGTGGCCCTGGTGATCGCGGTGCTGCTGGGGCAGAGCCTGATGCCGATGTGGCTGCTCAGCGCGCTGGCCATCGTCGGCGCGCTGACGATCACGCTGCTACTGCTGCTGTTTTCCCGCCGGGGGCGGGTAAACAACGCCCGGCTGCTGCTGATCGGCGTCGCGCTGGGGATCGCCTGCAGCGCCGCCATGACCTGGGCGGTCTACTTTAGCAGCAGCCTGGATCTGCGCCAGCTGCTCTACTGGCTGATGGGCGGCTTCAGCGGCGTCGACTGGCGTCAAGGGTGGCTGACGGCCGCGCTGCTGCCGGTGCTGCTGTGGCTGCTCACGCGCGGTGATATTCTGAATCTGATGGCGCTGGGGGAGCTCCCCGCCCGTCAGTTGGGGCTGGGCATGACCCACTGGCGTAGCCTGCTGGTACTGGCTATCGGCTGGCTGGTCGGGGTGAGCGTCGCGCTGGCCGGCGTGATCGGCTTTGTCGGCCTGGTGGTGCCCCATATGCTGCGCCTGTGGGGCATCACCCAGCACAGAATGCTACTGCCGGGCTGCGCACTGGCGGGCGCCTCGATGCTGCTGCTGGCGGACGTCGTAGCGCGGATCGCGCTGTTTTCTGCCGAGTTGCCGATCGGGGTGGTGACCTCATCGCTGGGGGCGCCGCTGTTTATCTGGATGCTGCTGCGCCGATCTGCGGGAGGCCTCGATGGACGATAGTATGCTGCGCATCGTCGGGCTGACGGTGCCGGGACGGTTGGGCGCCGTTGATGCCCGCATCGTCCGCGGGGCGCTGGTGCACCTGATCGGCCCCAACGGCGCGGGGAAAAGTTCGCTGTTGCTACGGCTGGCCGGTTTAGTGAGCGGAGAGGGCGAGGTATGGCTGGCGGGGCAGTCGCTGCTGCGCCAGTCACCCGCGGCACAGGCGCGGCGGCGCGCCTGCCTGGTACAGCAGCAGATGCCGCATGCCCTGATGCCGGTATTTGCCTACCTGGCGCTGCACGCGCCGCGTCACGCCGACGCCGCGGCGCTGGACAACGTGCTGGCGTCGCTTAGCGGGCGCCTGAGCCTCGGCGATAAGCTGAGCCGTCCGCTGAGCCATTTGTCCGGCGGCGAGTGGCAGCGGGTGCGGCTGGCGGCGGTGCTGCTGCAGATCTGGCCGACCCTAAACCCAGAGGGGCGCCTGCTGCTGCTGGATGAGCCGATGAGCAGCCTGGATATTCGCCAGCAGGCCGCGTTGGACAGTCTGCTGGGCGAGCTGTGCGCGGCCGGGATCACGGTGATCGCCAGCGCGCACGATCTTAACCACACGTTGTACCACGCCGATACGGTGTGGATGCTCAGCCAGGGGCAGGTGGTGGCGCAGGGGGACGCGCGGGTGGTGATGCAGGTGGAGGCGCTGAGCAGGCTGTTTGAGGTGCCCTTTCGCCGCATTCGCGGCGGCGATCGCGACTGGCTCTATTATCAAAATGGTTAAAAAAAACTTGACCTTGACGCGCATTTTGCCGTTATGTGTTGACGAGGCCGCGCGCAACGCCGCGCGGCAAATAACGCTAACTCATGGGGGTTGCCCGCGCGGCTCTGTAAAGAGAGTCCGGGTATGATAGGGGCATAGGGAAGATGAGACGATTGACATCCGTATACCGCTATTGCGCATGGTGTACCGTCGCACTGATTCTGGCGGGATGTAGCAGCAAGCACCGCACGCCGCCGCCATCCGGCCGCCTGGCCGACCCGATAGTGGTGGTCGCGCAGCTCAATGACCAGCTGCGGCAGTGGCACGGCGCGCCGTATCGCTACGGTGGGATGGAGCGCAGCGGTGTCGACTGCTCCGGCTTTGTGTACCGCACCTTCCGCGATCGCTTTGCAATTCAGCTGCCGCGGACGACGCAGGAGCAAACCGCGCTGGGAACCCGGGTGTCGCGGGACGATCTGTTGCCCGGCGATCTGGTGTTTTTCCGCACCGGGCGCGGCGATAACGGGCTGCACGTCGGCATCTATGATACCAATGACACGTTCATTCACGCGTCGACCTCGCAGGGGGTAACGCGATCGTCGCTGGGCAACGTCTACTGGCGCAATGTCTACTGGCAGGCCCGGCGACTATAGCCTCAGCGGCGGGCTCTTATCCGCGCGGCAGCGGTGCTATTATCATGGCTTTGGCTCAGGAAAAGGGCATAGTTATGACGCCGTTATCGTTTTTTATCTCCGATTCTCACGATCCCTGGTTCAACCTGGCTGTGGAGGAGTGCATCTTCCGCCAGATGGATCCCGCGCATCGGGTCTTATTCTTGTGGCGCAATGCCGATACGGTGGTGATTGGTCGCGCGCAGAACCCCTGGCGCGAGTGCAATACCCGGCGCATGGCGCAGGACGGCGTGAAGCTGGCCCGGCGCAGCAGCGGCGGCGGGGCGGTGTTCCACGATCTGGGCAACAGCTGTTTTACCTTTATGGCCGGTAAGCCAGGCTATGATAAGCAGGTCTCCACGGGCATTATCCTTGCCGCGCTGGCCGGGCTGGGTATTGATGCCCAGGCCAGTGGGCGCAACGATCTGGAGCTGGATACCCCGCAGGGAAGGCGCAAAATTTCCGGTTCGGCCTACCGCGAAACCCAGGATCGCGGTTTTCATCACGGAACCCTGCTGCTGAATGCCGATCTGGGCCGTCTGGCCGACTATCTGAACCCCGATCTGAAGAAGCTGCAGGCTAAGGGCATCGCCTCGGTGCGCGCGCGCGTTGCCAATCTGTCGGAGTGGGTCGCGGACATCGACCATGCGCGTCTGTGCGATGCCATCGGCGAGGCATTTTTTGCCCATTACGGGCAGCGGGTCGCGCCGCAGCATATCTCGCCGCAGCATCTCCCGGATCTGCCCGGCTTTGCACAGCAGTTTCAGCGCCAGAGCAGCTGGGCGTGGAACTATGGCCAGGCGCCCGACTTTAGCCATGTGATGGAGACGCGCTTTGACTGGGGCGGCGTGGAGCTGCACTGCGAGGTGACACGGGGGACGATCGTTCGCGCCCGTCTGTTCAGCGATGCGTTGACGCCGGCGCCGCTTGAGGCGCTGGCCGTCGCGCTGGCGGGCTGTTCCTATCAGGGGGAGGCGGTCGCCCAGCGGGCGTTGGCTCTGGGGAGTGAGGATGCGACAGGGACGATGATGCCACAGCTGGCGGCATGGCTGCGCCGCCAGCTGGCCTAGGGCCGACTACAGGCGCGTGCGCGCCTGGGGAAAGCGGGCCTTCAGCTGCGCGCGGGTCGGCACGCCGTCGGGGCCGGGCTGACTGACCACGCAGGCGGCGACCTGATTGCCGAGATCGATGGCCTCCTCCAGCGCCAGGCCGAGGGCGAGCCCCGCCAGCACGCCGCCGCAGTGGGCATCCCCGGCGCCAATGGTATCGGCTACCGTTATCGGGTAGGCGGGCAGGTGCCGCTGACGGCCATCGCTGGCGCATAGCCAGGCACCGTGGGCGTCGAGGCGGCAGATCAGATGGATCCCGCGCTGGACGGCAAACGCCGACGCGGCCGCCACCGGATCGCCCGCGCCGCACAGCTGCGTGACCTCATCGCGGTTAAGGGTCAGCAGGCTGCCCGTGGGGAGCCGCTGCCACAGCGCCTCCGGCAGATGGGGCAGGCGCGGCCCGGGATCCAGCAGCAGGGTACAGCCGGACGGCAGGGCGTACATCCACTCGCACAGCGCCTGACCCCCGTCTCCCGCCAGCTCATAGCCGCTGAGATAAACCAGCGCCCCGGCGGGCAGCGCTATCTTCGCCAGCTGCGCCGCAGACCACTGCGTCTCGCAGCCGCTGACGCTGATAAACGTACGCTCCCCATCGGCCTCAACGCAGGCCAGACACCAGCCGTTATCCTGCTGCGGGTGACGCAGCAGCACCGGCAGCGCCAGCGCCGCCATGGCCTGTTCCGCCAGCGCGCCCCAGGGGCCGTTGCCGACCGGCATCCCGTTGATGACCGGGATCTCCAGGCGACACAGCGCCCGCGCCACGTTGAAGGCGCAGCCGCCGATGGTCCGCCCGTCTTCGCGGGCCTCCACATCCTCTCCCCGCCGCGGCAGACGCGGCAGGCTGAGGATCAGATCGCCGACGGCACCGCCGATGACGGCGACTGGGCGCGGCGTTTGCGTCGTTGTCATGCTTTTTTCCTCATGCCGACCAGCAGAGCGTAGCTAAACAGACTGATCAGGAAGGCGACGAACAGCCCCAGGCTGGAGTCGGCGAAGACGCCGATGGCCAGCGGGCCGTCGATAAAGCCGGTGCGGGTCACCATCAGCCCGCACAGCGCGCCGAGCAGCCAGCACAGCAGCGGGCCGACGCGCACGCCGGCGTTGCTGCCGCGCAGATCGAACAGCTGGCTGTCGCTATAGCCTTGATGGCGGCGCAGGCAGACATAGTCGACCAGGAAGATGGCTTCCCAGGCGGCCAGGAAGACGCCGCAGCACAGCAGGAAGGCGACGAAAGGCCCCATAAAGTCGCCGGCGACGAACAGAATGTACAGGGCGATGCCCAGCACGATCGCGGCATCGAGCGTTACCGCCCAGATCTGGCGGATCTTAACCCCGATGGTCAACAGGTTCAGGCTGGCGGAGTAAAGGCTGAGCACGGCGATGGTCACGATGCCCGCCGTAGCGGCCAGCAGATAGGGGATGGACATCCAGCGCGGCAGCACCGAGCCTATCAGGGCGATGGGGTTTTCTGCCGCGGCCAGATCGGGCAGGCGGGCTGAGAGCAGGATCCCGGCCAGCATCAGCAGGCACAGGGGCAGCGCGGCGCCGCCGGTGACGGCGGCGAAGATGTGGCTCTCTTTGCTCTTGGCGGACTGATAGCGGCTGTAGTCGGCGCCGGCGATAGCCCAGCTGATACCGGTGCCGGCGGCGATCACCGACACGGCCGGCAGGAAGGCGGTCAGCCAGCTGCCGGAGGGCATCGCCAGTACGGCCTGCCAGGGGGTGGTAAACAGGATATAGCCGACCACGATCAGGGTCATGGTGCCGAAGATGCGGGTAAACCAGCGCTGGATAGCGGCGACGGCCGTCTGTCCCAGCAGGCTGACGGCGATGGCCAAGCCGGCAAACAGCACCAGGCACACCAGGGTGAGACCGTGTCCGCCCGGGACGCCGCAGGCCTGCAGCAGCGCGGCCAGGGTCAGGGTTCCGGTGATGATGTTGACCGCCTCCCAGCCCATCAGGTTGATCCAGCTGAACAGGGTGGGGGCGATGTTACCGCGGATGCCAAAGATGGCGCGGGAGAGGGTCAGGGTAGAGGTGCGGCCGCGTTTACCGGCAAAGCTGAAGTAGCCGACCAGGCAGAAGCTCATCACCCCGAGCAGGGCGGCCAGTATCGCCTGTACAAAGGAGAGGCCAAAGCTGACGATGATCGCGCCGTAGACCACGCCTAAAATACCGATATTGGCGGCAGACCAGATCCAGAACAGCTCGCTGGGGGTACTGCGGCACGCCGGCTCGGGAACCCGATCGATGCCGATATTCTCTACCTGCCAGGCTGGGTTGGCGTTGGTTTCACTCATTCTACAATTCACTCCTTTGTCATTGGCTCGTGCTGCTTACACCGTGGCGGGTCGCATCATTCCCGGCCGTGCGACGGCGCCGCGCACGGGAGGGAGGGAAATCCATTCGCGCACAGTCTACTGGCACAGGCACACCCATAGGATGCCAATATAAAACCGCTATAGATAAGCCATGCTGAGGTGTTATTGCGGAGAAAACGGCGGGACTGCGCCCGCCGACAGGAGAAACGTTTGTCTTGGCTCAGCGCCGCAGGTGGATCTGGGGGCCGCCGGTTTCGGGGTGGCGTCCCGCCGCCAGATCGGCCCGATACCAGTGTGACAGCAGCGCCGGATCCAGTACTTGCTCCGGTGTTCCGCTGGCGACCAGCGTCCCCTGGTGCAATAGCAGGATGCGATCGGCATACAGGGCGGCCAGATTGAGATCGTGCAGGATACAGCAGACCGAGAGCGGCTCGCGGCGGGTCATCCCGTGCAGCAGGCGCAGCAGGTGCTGCTGGTGAAACAGATCGAGCGCAGAGGTCGGCTCGTCGAGAAATAGCCAGCGCGGCTGGGGGGTGGGATGCCACAGCTGGGCCAGCGCTCGCGCCAGCTGTACCCGCTGCTGTTCGCCGCCGGAGAGTGTGCGATAGTCGCGATCCGCCAGCGCCAGGCAGCCGCTCTGCTGCATCACCGTCTGCAGCGCCTGCTGCTGTCCCTCGGGGCAGGGTGAGCGCCCCATGGCGATCACCTCGCGTACGCTAAAGGGAAAGGCCAGCGCGCTGTGCTGGCGCATCACCGCCCGTCGCTGTGCCAGCTGCTGCGCAGGCCATGCGGCCAGCTCCTTCCCCAGCAGGGTGCAGCGCCCGCTGTCCGGGCGTAAATAGCCCGCAAGCAGTCGCATCAGGGTCGATTTTCCCGCCCCGTTGGGGCCGATAATGACCACCAGCTCGGCGCAGGGCAGGGTCAGCGACACCTGGCGGATCAGCGTTCGGCCATGATCGCTATAGGTGAGCTGCTCGGCCTGCAGTCTGGGGTTATTGGCCATGACTTACCTCCCGGTAGCGCAGTATCAGCCAGAGAAAATAGGGGCCGCCCAGTAGGCTGGTCAGCATCCCGACCGGCATTTCCGCCGGGGCCGCCAGGGTGCGGGCCAGGGTGTCGGCCAGCAGCAGCAGGCAGGCGCCGCCCAGGGCTGCGCAGGGCAATAGCCAGCGGTGATCGGCGCCGAGCCGCAGGCGGAACAGGTGGGGAATCACCAGGCCGATAAAGCCAATGACGCCGCTGACTGCCACCGCGCTGCCGACCAGGATGGCGCTGAGAAGCAAGAGCTGGCGCTTGGTGCGCGCCACGTCGAGCCCGAGGTAGTGGGCCTCCTCATCGCCCAGCTGCAGCAGGTTCAGGCGCTGGGCCCGGGTGAGCGCGAACAGGCTGGCCGGCAGGATCAGCAGGGCGCTGGCGCCCAGCGTATGCCATTCGCTGCGCGACAGAGTTCCCATGCTCCATAGGGTGAACTGACGCAGCTGCTGATCGTCGCTCAGGTAGCTCAGCACCCCGACCAGGGCAAAGCAGAGGGCGTTAATGGCGATCCCGGCGAGCAATAATCGTGACAGTGTCACTGATGCACCGCGGCTGAGGAGATAAATCAGCAGCGAAATGGCCAGGCTACCGCCAAACGCCGCCAGCATTTGGGCATACAGCGCTAGCAGCGGCGAGAGCGCCAGCGGGAGCACGATGGTCAGCGCCACGCACAGCGCAGCGCCGCTGCTGATCCCCAGCAGGGCGGGATCGGCCAGCGGGTTGCGGAACAGACCCTGCATAAGGGTGCCGGAGACGGCCAGCGCAATACCGATAACCGCCGCCAGCAGCACTCGCGGCAGGCGGATGTTGAGCCAGATCTGCCACTGGAGGGGATCGCCGTCGCGCAGCAGCGCGACGGGCGACAGGCGCAGTGCGCCCAGGTGGGCGGCGGCCAGCGTGGTCAGCATCAATAGACCCGGTAGAATGCCTGGCGCTCGGCGGCGTCGGCGACGCGGGCGCGGGCGTTGGCGACGGCCTTGGCCAGCGGCGTCGAGGGCAGCAGATTGAGCGCGTAGAGATCGACGCCGTCCAGCGGTAAATCGTTGACGATATCCAGATCGTTTTGCCACTCCCGTGCGGTCTGTCCCGGCAGACCAAACATCAGGTCGCAGATCACCGCCGCCCGGTCACGCTCGGCCAGCGCCCGCAGAAAGGCGATGGCCCGATCGCGATCGGCCCGCCGCCCCATGCGCTGGCGCAGACGAGTATCAAAGGTCTGGATACCGATGGAGAAACGGTTGGCGCCGGCCGCCAGACAGGCGTCGATACGCGCATCGTCAAAGTTCAGCACGCGTCCTTCGACGGTGATTTCGCCGTCGGCGGCCAGCGGTAGCGCGCTGCGCAGCTGGGTGATCAGGCGATACAGCTGCTCAGCGCTCAGGGCGCTGGGGGTGCCGCCGCCCAGGTAGACGGCGTGGATGGGCGCCGACTGCTGCAGCGGCAGGGCGCTCTCCAGGGCGATTTCGCGCTGCAGGTAGTCGCAGTAGCGGGCTACGGCCTGTTCGCTGAAGCGGTTTTGATAAAAGCCACAGAAGGTACAGTGGGTGGCGCAAAAGGGGATATGTACATAGACCAGGCGCTTATTGGGCGACAGGGTGCGCTGGCACAGCTGCTGCCAGCCCTGCGCCAGGGCGTCGGCGGGCAGGGGCTGCTGATGGCGCCAGGGCATGGTGGCCCAGCGTTCGGGGAAGGGAATGCCTTCGGCCGCGGCCAGATAGGGGGTAATGTCCAGCGTCATGGTAACTCTCCGTTAATACCTGAACTGCGCGGCATTGAATGATAATAGTTATCATTCGATCAACGGTAATGCGAATTGTTCATGATCTGGATCAAGCGAGAGAGCACAAAAAGATAAAGCGCGGGGGATCAGGGGATGTCGGGACGCCGCGGGCGGGCGTCCCGTTCGTGCTCAGAGGCGGCTGCCGGCCGCATCGGCCAGCTGGGCCAGCAGCCGTTCGCTGTCCTCCCAGCCCAGGCAGGGGTCGGTGATCGACTGCCCGTAGATCAGCGCCTGTCCGGGCAGATTTTTCTGCGCCCCTTCGGCGATGAAGCTCTCCGCCATGATCCCGACAATACTGCGGGAACCGGCGCGGATCTGGCCGGCGACCGCCTCGGCGACGTTAAGCTGCCTGCGGTGCTGTTTCTGGCTGTTGCCGTGGCTGGCGTCGACGATCAGGTAGGGCGGTAGATCGAACTGGCGCAGCTGCTGGCAGGTCTGCTCCACGTCGGCCGGATGGTAGTTGGGCACCTTGCCGCCGCGCATGATGATATGGCCAAACGGGTTGCCGCTGGTCTGGTAGATGGTCATCCGGCCATCCTTATCCGGCGACAGGAACATATGGCTGGCGCGGGCGGCGCGGATGGCGTCGATGGCGATGCGGGTGCTGCCGTCGGTGCCGTTTTTAAAACCGACTGGACAGGAGAGCGCCGAGGCCATCTCGCGGTGGATCTGGCTCTCCGTGGTACGCGCGCCGATGGCGCCCCAGCTGATCAGGTCGGCAATATATTGCCCGGTCACCATATCTAAAAATTCTGTCGCGGTGGGCACTCCCAGCTGATTGACCCGCAGCAGCAGCTCACGGGCCAGACGGATGCCGTGGTTGACGCGGCAGGCGCCGTTCAGATCCGGGTCGGAGATTAGCCCCTTCCAGCCGATAACGGTGCGCGGCTTCTCAAAATAGGTGCGCATCACGATCTCCAGACGATCCCGATAGCGCTGGCACAGGGGGGCCAGGCGCTGGGCGTAATCCAGCGCCGCTGCCGTATCGTGGATGGAGCAGGGACCAATGATGACCAGCAGGCGGGGATCATCGCCCTGAAGGATGCGTTCAATTCGTTTTCGTGACGTTGTCACGTGTTCTGCCACCGACGGATCGATAGGCAGTTGCTGCGCCAGTTCTGCGGGCGAAATCAGTGTATCGATGCGCGCAGTACGCAGTTCATCGGTTTTGTGCATGGCTGTCTCTAAAGCTGGTCTTCTCAACGGCAGGAGTACCGGGAAGTGATGGGGATCACGATAAAGCAATTACCGGACAAATCAATAGAGCGGCGCTGCTTTTGTGAGCAGTTGATGTACTTTCTTACTAGTACATGCGTCAGGTCGCACAATAAGCGCCTTTTTTGCCCGCCCCGCGACGCATGGATGCGGCGGCAGGGGCAGGCGCCATCTCAATACATGCGGCGATTGAGCCCCAGGGTATCGATGATTTTGGCGGCGATCTCTTCGACGGAGTGGTTGGTGGTATTGAGGTAGCGGATCTGGTGCTTGCGGTAGAGCGCCTCGACCTCACCCAGCTCCAGACGGCACTGGCGCAGGGACGCGTAGCGGCTGTTTTCCCGGCGTCCCTCACGGATCGCCGTCAGCCGCTCGGGGTTGATCGTCAGGCCAAACAGCTTGTCCTGGTGTTCGCGCAGCGCGGGGGGCAGCTGCAGGTTGTCCATGTCGTCGGCGGTGAACGGATAATTGGCGGCAAAGATGCCAAACTGCATCGCCAGATACAGGCTGGTGGGGGTCTTGCCGCAGCGTGAGACGCCCAGCAGAATCACCTGGGCGCGCTCCAGGTTGCGCAGCGAGATACCGTCGTCGTGGGCTAGGGTGTAATCAACCGCGGCGATACGCGCATCGTAGCGGTTCAGATTATGGGCCGTTAGACCATGGGTCAGGTTGGCAACGTGCACCGGCTGGATACCCAGCTCCGCCTGCAGCGGCGACACCAGCGCACGGACGATGTCCTGGCAGAAGCCCTCGCTGCTTTCGATAATCGTGCGGATGCGCGGCGAGACGATAGAGTAAAACACCAGCGGGCGATCGCCGCTGCGCTGGTAGATGGCGTTGATTTGCTGCCGTACGGCCTCTGCCCGCTCTTCGGTTTCGACAAAGGGCAGGGTATAGCTGGTGGCGTCCAACGCGAACTGCGACAGCACGGCGTGCCCTAGCACCTCTGCGGTAATGGCCGTTCCGTCGGAAATATAGAACACGCTTCTCTTCATGCTCTCCTCCTGTTGATGGGGGCTGGACCACCGCGACCGCGGTATGTCGCTGCCCGGCTGATAAATAGCACGAATGTATTTTTAAGACTACAGTTAATTGAAGACTGGTCAGGAAAGTCTTTGCTTTCAATATGCTGTAGCCATTCTGCCGCCACTGTGCCCCGCACTGCCGGTCGATACGCTGACGATCGCGCGCGGCGTGCTTCAGCATGGGCGTGACGGGGGGAATAATGGCTGACGTATTTCAGCACATCCAAGTAAAAAAGTGCGTTTTTTCCATTGAAGGCAAATTCTACGCTAGGTGTAACGATTCACCTATCTTGGTCTGTGCCGACATTGTGTTAGTCTGATTATGCCGCGTTGGCGGTGTCTTGTCTCCGAAACCCATGCTTTGAAATAAAAGGATTGCTTCGATGTCTAGTAATGGCGCGCAATTACAGAATGTGGTGTGGTACAACCAGCTCGGGATGCACTATGTCGAGAGGGTCGGCGGTAAAAATGCCTCTCTGGGAGAGATGATAACCAACCTGTCTGAGCTGGGCGTGTCGGTGCCGAATGGCTTTGCCACAACGGCGCAGGCGTTTAATGATTTTCTGGAACAGAGCGGCGTCAACCGGCGGATCTATGCGCTGTTGGATCAGACGGACATCGATGACGTAGACGCACTGGCGCGGGCGGGAGCGCAGATCCGCCGCTGGGTGATCGAAACCCCGTTTCCGGCGACGCTGGAGGCGGAGATTCGCAGCGCCTATGCCACCTTGGCCGCGGACAACGCCAATGCCTCCTTCGCCGTGCGCTCCTCGGCGACGGCGGAGGATATGCCCGATGCCTCGTTTGCCGGGCAGCAGGAGACCTTTCTCAACGTACAGGGCATCGATGCGGTGATGACGGCGGTGAAGCATGTCTTCGCCTCGCTGTTTAACGATCGCGCCATTTCGTACCGGGTACACCAGGGCTATGACCACCGCGGCGTGGCGCTCTCTGCCGGGGTGCAGCTGATGGTGCGCTCCGATCTGGCGGCCTCCGGGGTGATGTTTACTCTGGATACCGAGTCGGGATTCGATCAGGTGGTCTTTATCACCTCGGCCTATGGGCTGGGCGAAATGGTGGTGCAGGGGGCGGTAAACCCCGATGAGTTTTACGTGCACAAACCGACCCTGCAGGCGGGGCGGCCCGCCATCGTGCGCCGCACGCTGGGCTCGAAGAAGATCCGCATGGTGTATGCCGACAGTCAGGAGCACGGAAAGCAGGTGCGCATTGAGGATGTCCCCGCGGCGCAGAGCGGGCGCTTTAGCCTGAGCGACGGGGAGATCCAGCAGCTGGCCCGGCAGGCGCTGCTGATCGAACAGCACTATGGCCGTCCGATGGACATCGAGTGGGCCAAGGATGGGCACAGCGGCAAGCTGTACATCGTTCAGGCCCGTCCGGAGACCGTGCGGGCCAACGAGCAGGTGATGGAGCGCTATCAGCTGAGCCAGCGCGGCGAGGTGCTGGTGGAGGGGCGCGCCATCGGCCATCGCATCGGCGCCGGGCCGGTGAAGGTGATTACCCGCATCAGCGAGATGCACCTGATCCAGGCGGGCGATGTGCTGGTGACGGACATGACCGATCCGGACTGGGAGCCGATCATGAAGCGGGCCTCGGCGATCGTCACCAACCGCGGCGGACGCACCTGCCATGCGGCGATTATCGCGCGTGAGCTGGGGATCCCGGCGGTCGTCGGCTGCGGCGATGCCACCGAGCGCCTGCGGCCGGGGACGGCGGTGACGGTGTCCTGCGCCGAGGGGGATACCGGCTATGTTTACCGCGGGCAGATCGACTTCAGCGTGCAGAGTTCGCAGGTCGAGCAGATGCCCACGCTTCCCCTGAAGATCATGATGAACGTCGGCAACCCGGACCGCGCCTTTGACTTCGCCCGCCTGCCCAACGATGGCGTGGGGCTGGCGCGCCTGGAGTTCATCATTAACCGGATGATCGGCGTGCATCCGCGCGCGGCGCTGGAGTTCGATCGCCAGGATGCGGCGGTACAGGCGGAGATCCGTCAGATGATGCAGGGGTTTGACGATCCGGTGGAGTTCTACGTCAGCCGCCTGACCGAGGGCATCGCGACGCTGGCGGCGGCATTCTGGCCCAAGCGGGTGATCGTCCGCCTGTCAGACTTTAAGTCGAATGAGTATGCCAATCTGATCGGCGGTGAGCGCTATGAGCCCCATGAGGAGAACCCGATGCTGGGGTTCCGCGGCGCCGGTCGCTATGTGGCGGAGAGCTTTGCCCCTTGCTTCGCCCTGGAGTGCGACGCCATTAAGCGGGTGCGCAATACGATGGGGCTGACCAACGTCGAGGTGATGATCCCCTTCGTCCGCACGGTGGAGCAGGCGCAGGCGGTGGTCTCCCAGCTGGCGAAAGAGGGGCTGCGCCGCGGTGAAAACGGCCTGAAGGTGATCATGATGTGCGAGATCCCCTCCAATGCGTTGCTGGCCGACGATTTCCTGGCCCATTTCGACGGCTTCTCCATCGGCTCTAACGATATGACGCAGCTCACCCTGGGACTGGATCGTGACTCTGGGGTGGTCTCTGCGCTGTTTGACGAGCGCAACGCGGCGGTGAAGGCGCTGTTGTCGATGGCTATCCGCAGCGCCAAGGCGCAGGGGAAATATGTAGGGATCTGCGGTCAGGGCCCCTCGGATCATGAGGACTTTGCCCGCTGGTTAATGGAGCAGGGAATTGACAGCCTGTCGCTGAATCCGGATACGGTGGTACAGACCTGGATTAATCTGGCAGAAAAATAAGCGTTATTTTGGCCACAGGCTAAACGGTCGCTGCGATGCGGCCGTTTTTTCTAGCGCTTTTATTTCTTCTCGCCGCGATACAAATAAATGATCGGTTACCATTTGAAACATGGCGGATAAAAAAAAAGCCCATCAAAGCGATGGGCAAAGACTACACACAGCAATAGGGAGAGAAATCCGCAGGCCCGCGCTGGCACCGATGCACATTTCTGGATCCGGGGGAATCAGACGGTTTTGGGAGTGATTCTTATTGACACCGCGCTGAAGACATTACAGGGCTGGATTATATATCTAATTTATTACTATGACGATAGCTAATCTATAAAAAATGGAGAATACAGAAATTTCACTGGGCAACGGGAGGAAAGGAATATGTACAGCGATTTTCGTTTCATTACTTAAATAAAACCGCAGGCTGTTGAATAAATACCCGATGGGATTCATGTTGGCTATTTTAATCGCGCGAGCGCAGAGGACCTGCCGCATTTTAGGCGGCGTCTCCCGGGGCAGACGCCGCCCATTATCTTACTGCCGTTTATCTAACGCCTCGCTGACCTGGCGGGCATCTCTCAGCGGCGCCGGCGCCTCGCTGATCCAGACGGAAACCAGACGATAAGAGACCGCCAGCACGACGGGGCCGATAAACAGGCCGATCATGCCAAAGGCCAGCAGGCCGCCGATAACGCCGGAGAGCACCAGTAGCATCGGCAGATCGGCGCCCAGGCGGATCAGCGCCGGACGCAGCACGTTATCCATGGTGCCGACTACGCCGCTCCATACCAGCAGCACCGTTGCCCAGGTGTTATCACCGCTCCAGTACAGCCAGGCGACGGCCGGGATCAGCACCAGCAGCGGGCCCAGCTGGGCCAGGCAGCAGATAAACATCACCACCGTCAACAGGACGGCATAGTGGATGCCGCTGATCGCCAGCCCGATGCCCGCCAGCAGCGACTGGGCCAGCGCGGTGACGACGACGCCCAGCGCGACGGCGCGAATGGCCTGACCGCCCAGGATCACCGCCGCGTCGCCGCGGTCGGCGGCCAGGCGGATAGCGAAGCGGCGGATGCCAAAGGCGACCTCCTCGCCCCGGCTATACAGCAGGGCGCTGAACAACAGCATCAGAGAGCAGTGTAGGAAGAAGCCGCCGACATGGGCCGCCTGGGTAATAAACCAGGTGATCCCTTGGCCGATATAGGGCTGGATCTTGGTGACCAGAACCCCTTCGTTCATCAGCCCCTGCCAGCTGGCATACAGCTTGGCGCCGATCAGCGGCAGCGTCTGCAGCCACTCCAGCTGCGGCATCTGCCAGCTGCGGGCATTGGCTGCCCAGTCAAGGATCGGGCCTGCGTTGCCGATCAGGCTGGTAATCACCATGCCGATGGGCAGTACAAACAGCAGCAGAAGCAGCAGCGTCATCAGCACGACCGCGATCCAGCGCTTGCCCCACAGGTGATTTTGCAGCCAAATCAGCACCGGCCAGGTCGCAATCACCACCATGCTGGCCCAGGTAAAGCCCAGAATAAACGGCTGAACCACCCACAGACAGGAGATGATCAGCAGGGCAATAAACAGCGACCCAAAAATAATCCGGGCCAAATCATACTTCGGTAGTGGCTTATCCATAGTCTCCATCTCAATTGTGCGCGGCGGCGTGCGCGGCGCTTATGATGACTCAGGATAGTGGGAAAACCCAGCTCCTGCATGCAGATCTTTAGCGGCGTGCGCGCGGCGTAGAAAATTTCACCGCCTGCTGTTTTGTGATAGCGTGAGGAGTAACCGGTTGAATTCAGGCATGGCTACCGCACGGCGGGGCGCGGCCGCGCGACCGGGGCGTCGCATCGGCCAGTCGCGATACTCGGCGCGGCGTATGGCAGGGGGCGGGCCTGTGAGCCCGCGGAGCACACACTATGGACAGGATTTATGCGCATGATCCCTCGGCTTTCGCCATCGACGGGGTTTGACCCGGCGGTTACGGCGTTTATTCAGACCCTGAAGCAAAACGGTTTTAACGGCGAGTGCGATACGCGCTATGGGGCGCGTCTGACCATGGCGACGGACAACAGCATCTATCAGCTGCTGCCGGACGCCATTCTGTTTCCGCGCTCTACGGCGGAGGTGGTGGCGATCGCCCGCCTGGCCCAGGAGGCGGCGTTCCGCCACCTGAGCCTCACGGCGCGCGGCGGGGGCACCGGTACCAATGGCCAGGCGCTAAACGGGGGCATCGTGGTGGATATGTCGCGCCATATGCAGCGCATTCTGGAGATAAATCTGCAGGAGGGGTGGGTGCGGGTCGAGGCGGGCGTCGTCAAGGATCAGCTGAATGCCCTGCTCAAACCCCACGGCTACTTCTTTGCGCCGGAGCTCTCCACCAGCAATCGCGCAACCCTGGGGGGATGATCAATACGGACGCCTGCGGTCAGGGCTCTCGGGTGTACGGTAAAACCTCCGACTATATTCTGGGGCTGCGGAGCGTGCTACTGGGCGGCGATATTCTGGATACCGCGCCGCTGCCGATTCGGCTGGCCCAGACCCTGGCCCGCCAGGGCGATCGGATCGGCGAAATCTACCGCGGGGTGCTGGAGGTCTGCCTGGGGCAGCGCGAGGCCATCGTCGCCGCGTTTCCGCCGCTTAGCCGCTTCCTGACCGGCTACGATCTGCGCCACGTTCTCAGCGACGATCTGCAGCGCGTCGATCTGTCGCGGCTGCTGGCCGGCTCGGAGGGAACCCTGGCCTTGGTGACCGAGGCGCGTCTGCGCATCATTCCGCTGCCGCAGGTGCGCCGTCTGGTCAACGTGACGTATGACAGCTTCGATGCGGCGCTGCGCAACGCGCCGCTGATGCTGGAGGCCAACGCGCTGTCGGTCGAGACGATTGACTCTCAGGTGCTGGCGCTGGCGCGTCGCGACATCATCTGGCACGGCGTGCGCGATCTGATCGACGATCGCGCCGATCGTCCGCTGCAGGGGCTGAACATCGTCGAGTTTGCCGGTGATGATGCGCGCGCCATTGCCGCCCAGGTGACGGCGCTGTGTCAACGGCTGGAGGCGATGGCGGACGCGGGCGAAGGCGGCGTGATCGGCTACCGTCTGTGCAGCGATGAGGCCGATATCGAACGGATCTACGGCATGCGCAAGCGGGCGGTCGGCCTGCTGGGTAACGCCCAGGGGGCGGCCAAACCGATCCCGTTTGTCGAGGATACCTGCGTGCCTCCGCCCTATCTGGCGGACTATATCGCCGAGTTTCGCACCATTCTGGATCAATATCAGCTGAGCTATGGCATGTTTGGCCACGTGGACGCCGGCGTGCTGCACGTGCGGCCGGCGCTGGACATGTGTGACCCGCGTCATGAGGCGTTGGTCAGCGAGATCTCCGATCGGGTGGTGGCGCTGACGGCCAAATATGGCGGCCTGCTGTGGGGGGAGCACGGCAAGGGGTTTCGCGCCCAGTACAGCCCGGCCTTCTTTGGCGCGGCGCTGTATCACGAGCTGCGCCGTATCAAGAGCCTGTTTGACGCGGATAACCGGATGAACCCCGGAAAGATCTGCCCGCCGCTGGGCTGCGATGCGCCGATGAAGCAGGTGGATGCGGTGAAGCGCGGCACCTTCGACAGGCAGATTCCGGCGGCGGTGCGCGGCGCGTTTCGCGGGGCGCTGGAGTGTAACGGTAACGGCCTGTGCTTTAACTTTGATCGGCGCAGCCCGATGTGCCCCTCGCTGAAGGTGAGCGGCGATCGTCTTCACTCGCCGAAAGGCCGGGCGGCGCTGATGCGCGAATGGCTGCGCCTGCTGGCGGAGCAGGGCGTCGATCCCCTGGCGCTGGAGCAGCGTCTGGGCACGCTGGCGTCGCTGCGCGCGCTGATCGCCAAAACGCGTCGCGGCTGGCGCGCCCGCGCGGGTGAGTATGACTTCTCGCATGAGGTCAAGGCGGCGATGGACGGCTGTCTCTCCTGTAAGGCCTGCTCCAGTCAATGTCCGATCAAGATCGATGTGCCGGCGTTTCGCGCCCGCTTTCTGCAGCTGTACCACACGCGCTATCTGCGCCCGCTGCGCGACCATCTGGTGGCCGGTGTGGAGCGCTATACGCCGTGGATGGCGAGGGCGCCGCGGGTCTTTAACTTTTTCCTGCGTCAGCCGCTGCTGGGACGCCTGAGCGAACGCTGTGTCGGAATGACCGATCTCCCGCAGCTCTCAGCGCCGACCCTGCGCCACGCGTTGGCCGGCCATCCGGCGCTGCTGGACTCTCTGGAGTCGCTGGAGGGGCTGGATGCCGCGGCGCGCGCGCGCAGGGTGCTTATCGTGCAGGACCCCTTTACCAGCTACTACGACGCGCGGGTCGTCGAGGCGCTGATCCGACTGTGCGATCGGTTGGGCCTGCGGGCCCAGCTGCTGCCCTTTGTTCCCAACGGCAAGGCGCAGCATATCAAGGGATTCCTGCGCCGTTTCGCCCGTACGGCGCGCAGCGGCGCCGAGTTTCTCAACCGGGTCGCCCGGCTGGGGATCCCGCTGGTGGGCGTCGATCCGGCAATGGTGTTATGCTATCGCGATGAATATAAAACTATTCTGGGTGAGCAGCGCGGCGAGTTTCAGGTACAGTTGATTCAGGAGTGGCTGGCGCAGGCGCTGCCGTCCGCCGAGCGGCTCGGGCCCGCGGTTGACGAGACATGGTATCTGTTCGGCCACTGTACCGAAACCTGTGCCGAGCCGGCCAGCGTGGCGCAGTGGCAGCAGGTATTTGCCCATCTGGGCGCCCGCCTACAGAATGTCAGCGTAGGCTGCTGCGGCATGGCGGGAACCTATGGCCATGAGGTGGCCAACCAGGCGGCGTCGCGCGGCATCTATGCGCTGTCGTGGCAGCCCGCGCTGGCTGCGCTGCCGCCGGCGCGCTGTCTGGCGACGGGCTACTCTTGCCGCAGTCAGGTACTACGCCAGCAGGGGGTGGCGCTGCGCCATCCGGTTCAGGCTTTACTGGAGATATGTGATGATTTGGAAACGCGCGATAACCCTGGAGCAGCTTAATCAGGTCGGGGAGGCGTGCATGGTCGGCCATCTGGGCATTGAGATCACCCGGATGGGGAAGATACGCTGGAGGGCAGTATGCCGGTGGATCAGCGTACCCGCCAGCCCTTTGGCCTGCTGCACGGCGGCGCATCGGCGGTGCTGGCGGAAACGCTGGGTTCGCTGGCGGGCTACCTGTGCAGCGAGGGCAGTCAGCAGGTGGTGGGGCTGGAGATCAATGCCAACCATCTGCGCGCCGTGCGCAGCGGTACGGTGCACGGCGTATGCCGGGCGCTGCACCTAGGGCGCCGTCATCAGGTGTGGCAGATCGATATCCGCGACGATCGCGGTCATCTGTGCTGTACCTCGCGCCTGACCACCGCGCTGCTGGAGAAGCGCCAATGATGGGCGAGGATCTGCCGCTGGGGCAGGCGATATATGCTCTGCAGCTGGACGGTCAGGGCGGCTGTCGGGCGCTGACCGTCCAGGCGAAGGCTTCGCTGGCGCAGCCGGCCTGGCTACACCTGGACTACCGTGAGGCGCCGATCCGCAACTGGCTGGCGACCACGTCGCTGCTGCCGGATCCGCTGCGCCAAAGCCTGTCCGGGGAGAGCCTGCGCCCCCGGCTGACGCGCCAGGGGGAGGGGGTTATGATCACCCTGCGCAGTCTCCATCTCGATCCGGCGGCCGATACGCACCCGGATCCGTGGGTGGTGCTGCGCATGTATGTGACCGGCACGCTGATCCTCACCTCTGCGCATCGCGACAGCGCGGCGCTGGCGCCGGTGGTGGAGGATTTACAAGGGGGCAGCGGCGCCGTGAACAGCGCGGGGCTGCTGGTTGCGATCGCCGATGCGCTGGTGGATCAGCTCAGCGACGCCATCGACGCGCGCCATGACTGCATCATCGATATGGAGGATCGGCTGCTGGATCAGCAGTTTCCTCCCCGCGGCGAGCTGGCGATGCTGCGTAAGCAGCTGATCGTGATGCGTCGTTACCTGGCGCCGCAGCGCGATGTGCTGGCGCGATTGGCCTGCGAGCGGCTGGGCTGGCTGGGTGATGACGATCGGCGCCGGCTACAGGATATCGCCGATCGCCTCGGCCGCGGTCTGGAGGATTTGGATAGCTGTATCGCCCGTACCGCGCTGCTGGCGGATGAGATCGCATCGCAGGTGGCCGACGCGCTGAACCGCCGCACCTATACCATGTCACTGCTGGCGATGCTGTTTCTGCCTGCGACCTTTCTGACCGGCCTGTTCGGCGTCAACCTGGGGGGATCCCCGGCAGCGAATCGCCGCTGGCGTTCGTGCTGTTTTGCCTATTGCTGCTGATTTTGGCATTTTGCGTTGTTATTGGGTTAAAATGCAGTAAATGGTTGTAACCTATCGCGCGGGCAATCTTTGTGGCGTGTCAAAGTTCACGCGGCGGGCGGGGAAAAGACCGAAGGAAATTGAGCAATATCAAACTTCACTCGAAGTAGGTAGGGCAAACTTCATTTCGCAGGTGAATGCAACGTCAAGCGATGGGCGTTGCGCTCCATATTGTCTTACTTCCTAATTTTGAATTATTGCATAGCACAATTTAATTCGTCATATGCCGGTGATTACCGGCATTTTTTTTATTTCTGAACGCGGCGGGATGCCCAGATGTCCCGCCGGGAAGGTCACTTCACCTCGACGACGTCCAGGCGCATGCTGTCCGTTTGCGGCCGATCGTCGTCGTCGCTCAGGCCGACCGGCTGCAGCGGAATTGTCTGGCGATCGAAGGCCAGATCGCCGCCGTCGATGATCTCACCGCCCTGCTGCAGCCCCTTAAAGTCAAACAGGGTGCCGTCCGCCAGATGCGACGGCACCACGTTCTGCATGGCACTGAACATGGTTTCGATGCGCCCCGGATAGCGCTTGTCCCAGTCGCGCAGCATCTCTTTGATCACCTGGCGCTGCAGGTTCGGCTGGGAGCCGCACAGGTTACACGGAATGATCGGGAAAGCCTTGGCGGCGGCGAAGCGCTCAATGTCCTTTTCGCGGCAGTAGGCGAGCGGGCGGATCACGATATGCTGGCCGTCATCGCTCATCAGCTTGGGCGGCATCCCTTTGAGCTTGCCGCCGTAGAACATGTTGAGAAATAGGGTCTCCAGCATGTCGTCACGGTGGTGGCCCAGCGCGATCTTATTGCAGCGCAGCTCGTTGGCGGTGCGGTAGAGAATGCCGCGGCGCAGGCGTGAACACAGGGAGCAGGTGGTTTTACCCTCCGGAATTTTCTCTTTGACGATGCCGTAGGTGTTCTCTTCGACGATGCGGTATTCGATGCCCTGGGTCTCCAGGTAGGCCGGCAGGACGGTCTCCGGGAAGCCGGGCTGTTTCTGGTCGAGGTTGACCGCGACCAGGGTAAAGCTCACCGGTGCGCTCTGCTGCAGGTTGCGCAGGATCTCCAGCATGGTATAGCTGTCTTTGCCGCCGGACAGGCAAACCATCACCCGATCGCCCTCTTCAATCATATTGAAGTCGGCGATGGCTTCACCGACGCAGCGGCGCAGGCGCTTCTGCAGCTTGTTCAGGTTGTACTGTTCTTTTTTGCTGATCTCTTGATTCACTGACATCGTTTCTGTTACCCGGCATAGACAAAAGGGTTGCGGCGGCGCGTCGGGCGACGGCGCAATCATCGGGGGCTGTCATCGTGGACGGCGTGGCGTGTATGGTACGGATTACGGCGGCGAATGCCAGCAGGAATTATGCGGCGGCGGCGCCTCTGGGACGACAGATGTTGCATCGTCGCGGCCGTTGTTGTATTTTGTAATATTCAATACAAAACTGGGCGACGGGGAGGAGGAGACATGCAACGGATTCTGACGTGGGGACTGCTGATTATTTTTCTGGCCTCCGGCGTGGCGAAGCTGGCAGGGCTGGCGTTTGAGCAGGCGGCGTTTGCCCGCTGGGGATACCCGCTGTGGTTTATGTATGCGGTCGGCGCGGCCGAAACCCTGGGGGCGCTGGGGCTGCTGAGCCGCCTACGGCGCTGGGCGGCGGGAGGACTGCTGCTGCTGATGCTGGGCGCCCTGCAGACCCATCTGCGCTTTGGCGAGTGGGGAATGCTGCTGCTGGCCCTGATCCTGGCCGCCGGACTGCTGGTGCGCATCCGGCGCTGAGTCGCGATGAGGGACAGGGGGACGCGTTCGACGCGCGCCCCTCTGCGTGAAAAGGCGGTCGTGCCCGCCGATCAGGCGATATCCTGCACGCGGATATGCGGACGCTGTGCCTCAACGCCAAAGTAGCGCATCATGCCGGCAGCGGCGTGACGCCCTTCGGCGATGGCGGTGACCACCAGGTCGGCGCCGCGTACCGCATCCCCGCCGGCGAAGATCTGCGGATGGCTGGTCTGATAGGGGATCTCGCTGTCTACGCGGGCGATGATACGCCCGGCACGGTCAACTTTTACCCCCTGCGCTTCCAGCCATGGCATGGCGTGCGGGGTGAAGCCAAAGGCGATCACCACCGCATCGGCCGGCATGAGAAACTCGGAGCCGGGGATAGGCTTGGGACGGCGGCGCCCGGCGGCGTCCGGTTCGCCCAGCGCGGTGCGCAGCATGTGGATCCCGCAGACCTTGCCCTGCTCGTCGACGGCGATGGAGAGGGGCTGCACGTTAAACTCGAACTCGACGCCCTCTTCACGCGCGTTTTTCACCTCTTTCTTCGAACCGGGCATATTGGCCTCGTCGCGGCGATAGGCGCAGGTTACCCGGGTGGCGCCCTGACGGATGGAGGTGCGTACGCAGTCCATGGCGGTATCGCCGCCCCCCAGCACCACCACCTGCTTACCTTCCATGCTGATATAGGGCGCCTCATCGCTGTGCGGCAGCCCCATCACCTGTTTGGTATTGGCGATCAGGAACGGCAGGGCATCATAGACTCCCGGTGCCTGCTCGTTTTCTATCCCCGCCTGCATGGAGGTATAGGTGCCGGCGCCGACGAACACGGCGTCAAAGTCGGACAGCAGCTGCGCCAGGGTGACATCACGTCCCACCTCCGTGTTCAGGCGGAACTCGATGCCCATATCGCTGAAGATCTCCCGGCGTCGCGCCAGGATCGCTTTATCCAGCTTAAACGCCGGAATGCCGAAGGTGAGCAGGCCGCCGATTTCCGGATGGCGATCGAACACCACCGCCTGAATGCCGTTACGGGCGAGAATATCGGCGCAGCCCAGTCCGGCGGGGCCTGCGCCGATGATGGCGACACGGCGGTTGACCGGCTTGACATAGGAGAGGTCGGGGCGCCAGCCCAGGGCGAAAGCGCTGTCGCTGATGTAGCGTTCAATGTTGCCGATGGTCATGGCGCCGAACTCTTTCCCCAGCGTACAGGCGCCCTCGCACAGGCGATCCTGCGGGCAGACGCGGCCGGTCACCTCCGGCAGGCAGTTGGTTTGGTGGGAGAGTTCGACGGCCTCGAGGATCCGCCCCTCTTTGACTAGACGGATCCAGTGCGGAATATGGTTATGCAGCGGGCAGGTCCACTCGCAGACGCTGTGGGTGCCGCAGGCCAGGCATCGTTCGCTCTGCGCCTGCGCCTGTGGGCGGTCAAAGGTCGGGTAGATTTCGTCGAAGCGGGTCTTACGGATCGCCAGCGCGATCTTGACCGGATCCTGGCGCGGCGGGGTCTGACGCATCTGCGCCACCTTGCTACCGCCGCTGCCGCCGATCGCGGCGCCGCGGGCATCGGCCGCCGCGCTGCCGTTAAACATCCGTCCGGCCTGCTCGTTGAACACGGCGCGCAGCTGACGCTGCTGCCGCAGCTGGGTCAGGGAGACTTCGCTGATCAGCCGCAGGGCATTGCTGGGACAGGCGGCAACGCAGGAGGGGCCATCGGCCACCTCGTCGCACAGGTCGCACTTATGGGCGTTGGCGCGCACGCTGTCAGGATGGTTGCTGCGCGGATCGGACTGGGTAATGACCTCGATGGCGCCAAACGGGCAGGCGACGACGCAGGTTTTGCAGCCGATGCACTTCTCCTGCCTGACCTGGATGCTGTCGTTATATTTTTCAATGGCGCCATTGGGGCAGACGTTGGCACAGGGCGCATCTTCGCAGTGACGGCACAGCAGCGCGGTACGGCGATCGCCGCGGCGGATTACGTGGATGCGCGGCTGAAACTGCGCCGCCGTGAGAACATGCTCACCGTGGTTGTGGGCCATTACGCAGGCGACTTCACAGCTACGGCAACCGATGCAGTTGTTGGCATCGGCAATGACAAAACGATTCATAACGACCTCACCCAAAGACGAAAAGGAGACAACATGTTTGGGATATATGCACATCGCGTGCACAAATGACTGGAAAACCCTTATTAACGACAAGGAAACCTGACGGCTGCGCAATGTATCACAGTTTTTGTTATGAATTGATTAAAAAAGCGCTAAAAATGGGGAAATAATGAGTTGCATCAAAATAACAGGGCAAATTAATTAATCTGAATGTTTCTTTATTATGTATCACGATTATCACTGTGACACGGCGTGAGTTTTTCTATGCGCAAAGTGATAATCGATGTTGTAAATGTAATCGAAAAGTAAAGCGGCGCTGCCCGGTGAACAGCGCCGGTGGGTTACTCTGCGGCAGGGGGCGTTTTCCCCGCCAGCAGGCTGAGCAGGGCGAAACGCTGACGCAGGTTCTCCTCTGCCTCGCGGTATAGCGTCTGCGCCTCCTGCGGCGCCAGGCTGCTCAGCCGACGGAATCGCTGTTCGGCCAGCAGCGTTTGCGCCAGATCGCCGCTGGGCGGCCGGGAGTCCAGGGCCAGGGCGTTCTGCCCCTCGGCGCCGCGGCGCGGATCAAAGCGGTACAGCGGCCAGAATCCATTGGCCGTCAGGCGCTTCATCTGCTCATGGCTGTCGGCCAGATCGTAGCCGTGCTCCTCACAGGGGCTGTAGGCGATCACCAGCGAGGGGCCCGGGTAGGATTCGGCCTCCTGCAGCGCCTTGACGGTCTGGTTCAACTGGGCGCCCAGCGAGATTTGGGCGACGTAGACGTGGCCATACATCATCATGCTGACGCCGAGATCCTTACGCGCCTTGCGCTTGCCGTGCTCGCCAAACTTGGTGACCGCCGCCAGCGGCGTCGCCTTGGACTGCTGCCCGCCGGTATTGGAGTAGCACTGGGTATCCAGGACCAGAACGTTGACGTTTTCGCTCAGGCTCAGCACATGATCCAGCCCGCCGAAGCCGATATCGTAGGCCCAGCCGTCGCCGCCGATCAGCCAGATGGATTGCTCTACCAGGGCATCGGCCGTCTGCGCCAGCGCCTGAGCCTGCGGATCGGCGAGCGTCGCCAGGGCCGTGCGCAGCGTCGCTATCTGCTGACGGCGGGTCTCGGTGGGCGTCTCCGCCTGCTGCAGCGCCGCGACCAGCGCCGCCGGCAGCTGTCCGGCCAGCGCATGGAGCAGGCGCAGCGCCCGCTGACGGTGCTGCTGGGCGCTCAGGCGGAAGCCGAGGCCAAACTCGGCGTTATCCTCAAACAGCGAGTTGGCCCAGGCTGGCCCCCGTCCCTGCGCATCGGTGGTATAGGGGCTGGTGGGGAGGTTGCCGCCATAGATGGAGGAGCAGCCGGTGGCGTTCGCGATCAGCATACGATTGCCGAACAGCTGGGTCAGCAGCTTGATATAGGGGGTTTCACCGCAGCCGGAGCAGGCGCCGGAGTATTCAAACAGCGGCGAAATCAGCTGCGAGGTGCGAATGTCGATGCGCTCCAGGCGACGGCGGTCGATCTCCGGCAGGGCCAGAAACGCGTCGTAATGCGCCTTTTCCCGCGCCAGATGCGCCAG
This sequence comes from Edwardsiella sp. EA181011, assembly GCF_000800725.1. Lineage (NCBI taxonomy): Bacteria > Pseudomonadati > Pseudomonadota > Gammaproteobacteria > Enterobacterales > Hafniaceae > Edwardsiella > Edwardsiella sp. EA181011. The sequence continues at coordinate 2,567,896 of NZ_CP011364.1, forward strand.
ACGCGGCTGCATATTGATGGCCTTGACGCTGGGATCCTGACGATCCGCCGCCGGGCAGACCGTCACGCACAGGTTGCAGCCGGTGCAGTCTTCCGGCGCCACCTGCAGCACATAGCGCTCGCCGCGCAGATCGCGGGCGCGGACCTCCAGGCTCTCCAGCGTGGCCGGCGCGTGCTCCAGCGCCGCCGGCGCGACCACCTTGGCGCGGATCGCCGCGTGGGGGCAGGCGGCGACGCAGTGGTTACACTGGGTGCAGAGGGCGGGCTGCCAGATGGGAATGGCCTCGGCGATATTGCGCTTCTCCCAGCGGGTGGTGCCGATGGGCCAGGTGCCGTCTGGCGGGAAGGCGGAGACCGGCAGGTTGTCGCCCAGCCCGGCCAGCATGGTGGCGGTAACGGTTTTGACAAAGTCCGGCGCCTGGTCGGCGACGATCGGCGGCCGGCGAGGGCTTGTGGCGTCGACCGGACGCAGGGGAACGGCGTGCAGCGCGCCCTCGACCGCCCCCAGCGCCTGCCAGTTGCGCTCGACGATCTCCTGTCCTTTATTGGCATAGCTGCGGGCGATGGCATCCTGCAACAGCGGCAGGGCGCCGCCGTTGGGGATCAGGTCGCTGAGGTGCAGGAAGGCCATCTGCATGACGGTGTTGATGCGGGCGCCGAGCCGACACTCGCGGGCGATACGGGCGGCGTTGATGATGTAGAGCTTGGCCTGACGTGCGTTGAGCAGCGCCTGCACCTCCTGGGGCAGCCGCGCCCAGACCTCGTCTGCGGCATAGGGGGTATTTAGCAGGAAGATCCCCCCGGGCGCAGGCGTTCGACCATCTGATAGCGTTCAATGAACTGCCACTGATGGCAGCCGATAAAGTCGGCCTGCTCCACCAGGTAGGCGGAGTGAATGGGCGTCTCCCGCACTCGCAGGTGTGAAACGGTCAGGCCGCCGGCCTTTTTGGAGTCATAGACAAAGTAGCCCTGGGCATGCAGCGGCGTGCTGTTACCGATAATCTTGATGTTGTTCTTCGCCGCCGAGACGGTGCCGTCGCTGCCCAGCCCGTAAAACAGCGCCTCCAGCCGGTTGCTCACCGGGTGGACATCCGTCCGGCGCGGCAGGGAGAGGTGGGTCACGTCGTCGTTGATGCCGACGGTAAAACGGGGCCGGGGCCGCGGGCTCTCCAGCGCCTCAAACACCGCCAGGGCGCAGTCGGGGCCAAACTCCTTGCTGGAAAGGCCGTAGCGCCCGCCGATGGTGAGCGGCAGCGCGGCGCGCTCGCCGCTGCTGACCGCCTGCGCTAGCGCGGCGATGACGTCCAGATACAGCGGCTCACCCAGCGCGCCCGGCTCTTTGGTACGGTCGAGCACCGCGATGCGCTGCGCCGAGAGGGGGAGCGCAGCGAGCAGATGGCGGGCGGAGAAGGGACGGTACAGCCGCACCTTCAGTACGCCCACCTTCTCCCCGCGCGCGCGCAGCATGTCGCACACCTCAGCGCAGGTGCCGCAGGCGGAGCCCATCGCTACGATGACCCGAGTGGCGTCAGGATCGCCATCGTATTCAAACGGCTGGTAGCGGCGTCCGCACTGGTTGGCGAAGGCCTGCATGGCGTCGGTCACGTGATCACAGGCGGCGTCGTACCACGGGTTGCTGGCCTCCCGGGCCTGAAAATAGGTGTCCGGGTTGGCAGAGGTCCCGCGGATCACCGGGTGCTCTGGAGTCAGCGCGTGGGCGCGGTGGGCGGCAATGGCCTGCGCCGGCAGCAGGTTCTGCAGCGTGTCGTCGGCCAGCGGCACGATTTTGTTGATTTCGTGCGAGGTGCGGAAACCGTCGAAGAAGTGGATAAACGGCAGACGGCTGTTGAGGGAGGCGATATGGGCTATCAGGGCGAAATCCTGAGCCTCCTGCACGCTGGCGGCGCACAGCATGGCGCAGCCGGTCTGGCGCACCGCCATGACGTCAGAGTGGTCGCCAAAAATGGAGAGCGCATGGGTGGCGACGGTGCGCGCGGCGACGTGCAGAACGAAGGGGGTTAATTCGCCGGCCAGCTTATACAGGGTGGGGATCATCAGCAGCAGCCCCTGGGATGAGGTAAAGCTGGTGGCCAGCGTCCCCGTCTGCAGCGCGCCGTGTACGGCGGCGATGGCGCCGCCTTCCGACTGCATCTCCACGACGCGTGGAATATCGCCCCAGACGTTGCGGCGTCCGTCGGCGGACCAGGCGGAGGCCTGTTCGGCCATGCCTGAGCTGGGGGTTATCGGATAGATGGCAATGACTTCGCTGGCCCGATAGGCCACGGACGCCACTGCGCTGTTACCGTCAATGGTGATCATGAAGGTTACCTTTGGCTTCACATTGCGATGTTGTTATTAACAGGATTCTAGCAAACGCGATTTCAGCGTCTTATCAGTTTTATGGCAAATGGTAGTCCCGGCAGGTGATGAATGAATGTGTCCACGGGTGGATTGCCGCCGGCATCGGCGCCGGATAGAATTGCGCCATATAGAGGTAATATTAATAGGATGAATAAATGAACGGATATCTGTATCTGGCGATGGCGATCGGCGCCGAGGTGATCGCCACGACGGCCCTGAAAGCCACCCAGGGATTCAGCCGACTCGGCCCGAGCCTGGTGGTGGTGGTTGGATATGCCATTGCTTTCTGGGGACTTTCTCAGGTCGTGAAGAGCATTCCGCTGGGCGTCGCCTATGCGATTTGGTCCGGCATGGGCATCGTGCTGGTCTCGCTGGCCGCCTACTGGCTGTACCAGCAGGCGCTCGACTGGGCGGCGCTGCTGGGGATGGCGATGATCGTCGGGGGCGTGCTGGTGATTAATTTATTCTCCCACACGTCGGCACATTAAGTTACATTCTGCAACCGCTCTGCCCGCCGCGGACGGCGGCGCTCAGCGAATTTCGAGAAAGCGAATGGCGTCAAGCTTCTGCAGCTGCTGATACAGCTCACCGACGCGCTGCCGGGGGCGCAGGGTGATCTCCAGGCGGATCTCGCACAGCGTCTCCTCCTGTCGCTGGCGCAGCGACAGGCGCTCCGGCTTCAGATTCAGCTGCTGCAGCGTCAGCAGCAGCGCGCTGACCTCTTCCGGCGGCAGATGGATGATCAGGCCGTGGTGCTCTCCCAGCAGCAGATTGCTCAGCTGGCGGAATAGCTCCAGCACGATCAGCGTCATCAGCGTGCCGTAAATCCCAATCTCATACAGTCCGCTGCCGATCACCAGCCCAATCGCGGCCGTCACCCACATGCCGGCGGCGGTCGTCAGCCCTTTAACAGCCTGCTTCTGAATAATAATCGTCCCCGCGCCGAGAAACCCCATGCCGGAGACGACCTGCGCGGCGATACGGCTGGGATCCAGCCCGACGTGGGAGAGCCCGAGAATATCGGCAAAGCCATACTTGGAGACGATCATAAACAGTGCGCTGCCGATACCGACCAAAATATGGGTGCGCAGCCCGGCCTCTTTGGCCCGCAGCTGACGCTCAAGGCCGATTAAACCGCCCAGTAGCCCCGCCAGGGCGACGCGCAGCAATAAGTCGGTGACCATGCTAACCTCTCGTTGTTATCTACCCGCTTGTTTTCCGCCATTATTCGGCGTAAAAACCCATGCCACGCTATCCTTAGCCTGCGGGGCTATGGTAACAAAGATTCCGCGCGCTTGCCCCGTGCCGATGGCGCTCTGGCGCGGCGGGGCTGGGCGGCAAAGCGTTACGTTTTATGTCAGGGGAGTGATGAGCATGAGAGGGGTTGCTATGGGGGTCGGGGGGCTGCTGGCCGTGATGCTATCAGGCTGCGCCAGCGAGCCCGCGGCGCAGACGGCCGGCGGGCGCTCACCTATCGCCGCCAGCGCGGCGCTGAGCGAGGGGTGCGCGCTGGCCGGCGGCGAGGTCGCGCTGGCGCATCAGCTGGACGGGACGTCGCTGGTACAGTGCCAGCTGCCGGACGGCAAACGCTGTACGGAGCGGGGGGTGATCAGCGGCCGCTGCCCCAACTGATCGTGCGGCAGGCGCTACATCCAGTCGCGTAGCCTATAGCGCAGCACCGATCCCTGCGCATCGCGCAGCTCCAGGGTCTCTCCTTGCAGCGTGAGTCGGGCGCCGTGCCGCAGCATCGTCTCCAGACGGCGCTGCGTCGGCTGCCAGGCGGGATCGGGGCAGGGCGCCGGCGTGCGCTGCGGCGCCGCGATGCGCAGCGTGCCCTGCCGCAGGGTGGCCCAGCCACTCAGCTGGCCGCACAGGCTGGCGCTGAGCCACAGGCTTTCACCAAACTCCAGATCCGGGGTCGGCGCGCGGGGAGCCTCCGCGAGGGGATGGCCGTCGATCGCCTGCAGAACATAGCGATGGTGCAGCAGCTGCTGCGCCGTCGGCGGGGCGCTGCAGGCGCCGAGCAGGGTGCACAGCAGGGGGGCAGGATCCGTTTCATATCAGTTTCTCTCTCCAGAGGGGGTATCCGCGGGCGGAGCGTAGAATAAATGCAATGATGTCCCGCTTTTCACGGCAGCTTTCTCTGTCTCATCTATACTTGTTATTCGTACGGCAATCCCGCGAGACAACGGCGATGACGGGCACGATGTCCGTCAACCCGCTATCACCGTAGCGCAATGTGCGGCGCGTTTTCTGCGCCGGTCGCCACCGTCCGCAGCAGTCCGCAGCACGGACGCCGGCGATGATTTTGACAGGCAATTGGCATCAGCATCAATACAGAAAGAGGAGTGTGCGAATGGCGATGGTATCCGACCGGCCGGCGGCTGCGTTTAGCACAAACACCATGGATTTTCTGGCCAGCAGTATTGCAATGATGGAGTCACAGGGGCGCAATATCAGTGCGACCGAGGTACAGGGAAACATGACGGCGAAACAGCGGGCGCTGTTCAACGAGCGTCTCGCCTACTATCGCCAGCGCTATACGCAGGAGGAGTTGGTGTAGGCCGCCGCCGCAAATCGTGGACGAAAAAACCCGCCGCAGCGGGTTTTTTTGTGCGCCAAGGAGAGTGTGGCGATCAGGCGGTAAGCCGGTTCGGGCAGTGGCGATGCTGGATCAGATCATCGATGTTTTGCAGGGTGGTCAGCGAGATGCTGGTCAAGGCCTCTTCAGTCAGGAAAGCCTGGTGGCCGGTAAACAGCACGTTATGGCAGGCGGAGAGGCGGCGGAACACGTCGTCCTGGATCACGTCGTTGGACTTGTCCTCAAAGAACAGGTCGCGCTCATTTTCGTACACGTCCATGCCCAGGGCGCCGATCTTCTGTTGCTTCAGCGCATCGATGGCGGCGCAGGAATCGATCAGGCCGCCGCGGCTGGTATTGATGATCATGACCCCGTCTTTCATTTGGGCAAAGGCATCCTGGTTTAACAGATGGTGGTTCTCCGGCGTCAGTGGACAGTGCAGGGTAATGACGTCGGACTGGGCATACAGGGTCTTCAGATCGACATACTCTGCGCCGAGCTCCAGCGCCTGTGGGTTGGGATAGGGATCGAATGCCAGGATACGCATGCCGAATCCCTTGAGGATGCGCATCGTGGCGATCCCGATTTTCCCGGTGCCGATGACGCCGGCGGTACGGTTATGCATGTTGAACCCGATCAGCCCCTCGAGCGAGAAGTTAGCGTCGCGGGTGCGCTGATAGGCGCGGTGAATTCGACGGTTAAGGGTCAGCATCATGCCGACGGTATGCTCGGCGACCGCCTCCGGCGAGTAGGCCGGTACGCGAACCACTTCGATACCCAGCGCGTTGGCGGCATCCAGATCGACGTTGTTAAAGCCGGCGCAGCGCAGGGCGACGATACGAATCCCCATGGCGGCCAACTGCTCCAGCACTTCGCGTCCGCCGTCATCGTTGACAAAAATGCAGACCGCATCGAACCCCTGGGCGGTTTTCACCGTCTGTGGGCGCAGCAGAAAGTCAAAAAACTCCAGTTCAAAGCCGAACTGCTTATTTACCAGCTCAATATATTTTCGGTCGTATTGTTTGGTGCTGTAGATGGCGAGTTTCATAAATATTCCCCCAGCTGAAATTGTGATCATCATAGCAAAAATAGAGAAGGTGGACAAAATGGATGGGGAAGTGTGATGTAAATCATTTTTTCCTGTTAGCGCCTTGAATGGCAATAGATTAATCCACTGTCCTCCGGGGTACATTTAGCTAAACTGGTAAGTATGATAGGGTGCGGTGCCGTGGCGTAATGGGTGGGGAGTGCGAGTGAGGGAGTGCGAGTGAAAAAGCGATATATCGGTGCGATAGGCGTGGCGGTGTTACTGTCGGGCGGCGTAGCGGCGTGGTGGAGTTCGCCCTACTGGCTGTCTGCGGCGCTGCGTCCCTGGCTGCCGGCCGGCGCCGAGGTGATTATCCCCGCCCGGCCATACTGGTCCGACGGCGCCCTGCGGCTGCCGCGGCTGGACTATCGTCTGGCCGCGTGTCCGCTGCTGAGCCTGCGCGGCGCGGCGCTGAGCTACCGGCGTCCGCACTGGCAGCTCAATGCCGATACGGTCGATCTGGACAGCCGCTGTCTCTCTGCCGCGCCCAGCGGGGGCTCCATGCCGTCGATCGCCTCGCTGCAGCACTCCCTGCCGCCCCTGACCCTGAACATCGGGCGTCTCAATATCCTACCGTGGCAGCGCTACGGCGGGATGCTCCGACTGAATAATCAGGACGGCACCCAGCGTATCGGCCTGGACGGCGAGCAGCTTAAGCTGGATCTGGCGCTGGAGCATCAGGCCCTGAGCGTGCGATCGCTGCTGCTGCGACTGCCGCAGCTCGATGATGCCCTGCAGCTGCAGGGGAAGATAGCGCTGGGGCTGGATCTCGCGACCGTGCCGCCGGGAGGGCTGCTGCAGGCGCAGTTTCGCCTGTCCGGGCTGCCGCACCCTCTACGCCTACGGTTGGTCTGGCAGCGACAGGGAGGGCGCCTGCTGCTCAATGCTCTGGATCAGCCTCGTCCGCTGGTCGATCTACCCTGGCAACAGCTGCAGGGGGCGCTGACGGTCAGCGGCGGGCAGTGGTTTTGGCCCTATGGGCCTCAGCTGCTGCAGGGTGGCATCGACCTGCAACTGCGCGATTGGTTACAGGGGTGGCGACATGCCCAGCTGCAGGGACGGGTCAATATGCTGACGCGGGGGACGCAGGGAAAGGCCAACATGGTGATGCAGCTGGGGCCGGGGCGGCTGGATTTTCAGGCGCGGGCTTTTCCCCTGCGCCTGAACGGCTTGGCGAATCATGGCGGTCTGTCGTTTTCCGCCGCCCTCGATGCGCAGGTCAGCGGTACGCCCGGGGATCCCTCCCTGAGGCTGCTGCCCGGCGCGCTGCTGCGTATCTGGGGTAAAACCGATGACCAGACCACCCTGCAGGAGGTGCGCTGGCCGCTGGCGGGGGTGCGTATCAGCCGCGACGGCGTCAGCGGGCGTCTCCAGGCCATTCTGCGCGTCAGCCACCGCTACTGGGGTCAGGGGCAGCTGCACCTGGACGGCCAGGCCGAGGCGTTTCGCCCCGATAAGGGGCTTTGGCGCTGGCGCTATTGGGGAAAAGGGCAGATGCCGCCGCTGCGGGCGCGCTGGGACGTTAGCGGGCAGGGCGCCTGGCAGGATGATGCGCTGCACCTGGACTATCTCTCCGCCGGCTTCGATCGCCTGACCTATGGGCTGGCGCGGGTCATCCGCCCGCGTCTGACCCTGACCCAGCCGCTGATGTGGCTGCGGGCGTCACAGCATGCGGCATTCCGCGCCGGATTTGCCCTTGCCGCCCAGCGGATTGACTTTACCCACGGCGGCTATCTGCCCACGCCGCGTCTCCAGCTGACGGCGCAGGGTGAATCGCCGGCGGCGATGCAGCTGCGCGGCGATCTGCGCGCTGGCGCCATCGGTCCGATCCGGCTGGATGGACGTTGGGATGGTGCGCGTCTGCGCGGCCAAGCCTGGTGGGCCAGCCAGCCGGTCACGGTCTTTCAGCCGCTGCTGACGCCGTCGCTGGGGGTACGCCTGCGCGAGGGACGATTCCATGCCCAGGCGGCCTTTTCGGCGGCGCGCGGCCAGGGCTTTGTCGCCGGGGGGCATCTGCAGGCTAAGGGCGTTGGTCTGTGGTTAAAGGATGGCACGGTAGACGGTATGGATCTGACGCTGCCTTATCGGCTGCACGACAGTCGCTGGCAGCTCGGCCCGCATACGCCGGTCACTCTGCGCGTCGATCGACTGGTCAATCAGTTCGATCTGCGGAAGATCCGCGCCGATCTGCAGGGCTATTACCCATACGACGAGACCTACCCGCTGACCCTGAGCGACGTGACGACCGACATGCTGGGGGGCGAGGCCGGTTTTTCCAGTCTGCGTCTGCCGCAGCATCAGCCCACGCTGCTGCGGCTGCATGATATTGAGCTGAGTGAGCTGATCACCGCGCTGAAGGTGAAGCAGTTTGCCCTGTCGGGCAAGGTGGATGGCGAGCTGCCGCTTTATCTGCATAATCCGCAGTGGATTATTCACCGCGGCTGGCTGGGTAACGCCCGTCCCGTCACGCTGCGTCTGGACAAGGATATGGTGGATGCCATCGTCAGCAATAACCCCATCGGCGGGGCGGCCCTTGACTGGCTGCGCTATCTGGAGGTGGGGCGCTCCCACACCTGGATCGATCTCAGTAATCTGGGGGAGCTGACGCTGGATGCGACGCTGTACGGCATTAATCGACAGAAGGACCATCGGCGGGTTATCGAACTCAACTACCGCCAGCAGGAGAATGTATTCCAGCTGTGGCGCAGCCTGCGCTTCGGCGATAACGTACAGGAGTGGCTGCAGTCCCGCCTCTCCCGGGCAACGAGGAGTCAGCATGAGTAACCGTAATTTTGCGCTGCCGGCGTTGCTGCTGGCGCTGTGGGCCACGGGATGTACGCCGCGCATCGAGGTCGCGGCGCCCACCCAGCCTATCACCATCAATATGAACGTGAAGATTGAGCATGACATTCACATTACGCTGGATAAAGAGGTTGAAACCCTGCTGAAGTCCAAGCCTGGGCTGTTCTAAGGAGGAGGGGTGAAACGTTATCGGATTCTGCTGTTTTGCGCTGCGCTGGCACTGAGCCTGCCGCTGCGGGCGGTAACGCTGGATGAGGCCCGTGCTAGCGGGCGGGTCGGGGAGACCCTCAGCGGCTATCTGGCCGCCCGCAGTCAGGACGCCGAGACGCTGGCGCTGGTGGCGCGGGTCAACCGGGGGCGGGCGGAAAGCTATCAGGCGCTGGCGCAGAGCAACGGCGTCAGTCGCGACAGCGTGGCGCGCCTGGCGGGCGAAAAGCTGGTGGCCCGCGCTCGGCCCGGCGACTACGTGCAGGGCATTAACGGCATGTGGCTGCGCAAGCCGTGATCAGCGCCGGAGGTCGGGGGTAAAGTGCGCGCCCTGTCACACTCTGACCCCGTGCCCGTCTGTGGTAAGATAGGGAGATAACAGGATATCAACTGCCGCGCCGGGCGAATGCGTATCGCACCGGCGCCTTTCCAAGGAATTCTGAACGTGAAATCCCCGCTTGGTGCGCTGGCCGACCAGCTTGATGATGTCATGCTGCGCGATCGCCAGCGTTTGATGCGCCGTCTCCAGGGCGCCAATAAGATCACCCAACCCGATACCCTGCAGGCGACCGCCGCGACGCTGGCGGAGGAGATCGCCCGGGCGCGTCAGGCGACGGCCAACCGGCGCGCCGTCTGTCCGACGATTAGCTATCCGCCGGGGCTGCCGGTCAGCCAGAAGAGCGAGGCGCTGCTGGCGGCGATCCGCGATAATCAGGTGGTGATTGTCGCCGGGGAGACCGGGTCCGGTAAAACGACCCAGCTGCCCAAAATGTGTCTGGCGCTGGGGCGCGGGGTGCGCGGGATGATTGGTCACAGTCAGCCGCGCCGCCTGGCTGCCCGTTCGGTGGCAGAGCGTATCGCCCATGAGCTGGATACCCCGCTGGGCAGCTGCGTGGGCTATAAGGTACGCTTTAGCGATCGGGTCGGCGACAACACGCTGGTCAAGCTGATGACCGACGGGATCCTGCTGGCGGAGATCCAGCAGGACCGCCTGCTGATGCAGTATGACACGCTGATCATCGATGAGGCCCACGAACGCAGCCTGAACATCGACTTTATCCTGGGCTATCTGCGCCAGCTGCTGCCCAGGCGTCCTGACCTCAAGGTGATCATCACCTCGGCGACCATTGATCCGCAGCGTTTCTCCCGCCACTTCAATAATGCGCCGATCGTCGAGGTGTCCGGACGTACCTATCCGGTTGAGGTGCGCTACCGGCCTATCGCCGATGGTGAAGGCGATCGCGATCAGACCCAGGCGATTATCGATGCGGTGGATGAGCTGCGCCATGAGGCGCCGGGCGATATTCTGATCTTTATGAGCGGTGAGCGTGAGATCTGCGATACCGCTGATGCGCTGAACCGCCTTGAACTCCCCCATACCGAGGTGCTGCCGCTGTATGCTCGCCTGTCCGCCGCCGAGCAGAACCGGGTCTTTCACGCCCATAGCGGGCGGCGTATTGTGCTGGCGACCAACGTGGCGGAGACCTCGCTGACGGTGCCGGGGATCAAATATGTTATCGATCCCGGTACGGCGCGCATCAGTCGCTACAGCTATCGCACCAAGGTTCAGCGGCTGCCGATTGAGCCGATATCCCAGGCGTCGGCCAATCAGCGTAAAGGGCGCTGCGGCCGTGTCTCCGACGGGATCTGTATCCGGCTGTACGATGAACAGGACTTCCTGTCGCGTCCCGCCTTTACCGATCCGGAGATCCTGCGCACCAATCTCGCGTCGGTGATCCTGCAGATGACGGCGCTGGGGCTGGGCGATATTGCCGCCTTCCCCTTTGTCGAGGCGCCGGACAAGCGCAATATTCAGGATGGGGTGCGCCTGCTGGAGGAGCTGGGCGCGGTCACTGTCAATGCGCGTGGACACCAGCAACTGACCGCGCTGGGACGTCAGCTGGCGCAGCTGCCCATCGATCCGCGTCTGGCGCGCATGGTGATCGAAGGGGAGCGCAACGGCGCCCTGCGCGAGGTGATGGTGATCGCCGCCGGGCTGTCGATTCAGGACCCGCGTGAACGGCCCGCCGATCGTCCCCAGGCGGCGGATGAGAAGCACCGTCGCTTCAGCGATAAAGAGAGCGACTTTCTGGCGCTGGTCAATCTGTGGAACTATCTGCGCGAACAGCAGCAGGCGCTCTCCGCCAACCAGCTGCGCAGGCTGTGTAAAAGCGAATTTCTCAACTATCTGCGGGTGCGCGAGTGGCAGGATATCTATACCCAGCTACGTCAGTCGGTGAAATCGCTGGGATTCCATATTAACAGTACTCCCGCCGATTACCGGGCGCTGCACTGCGCGCTGTTGAGCGGTCTGCTCTCCCACATCGGGCAGAAAGATGTCGAAAAGCAGGAGTTTACCGGCGCACGCAACGCCCGTTTCGCCATTTTCCCCGGCTCGTCGCTGTTTAAGAAGCCGCCCAAGTGGGCGATGGTGGCGGAGCTGGTGGAGACCTCCCGCCTGTGGGGACGCGTCGCTGCCCGTATCGATCCGGAGTGGATCGAGCCCTTGGCACAGCACCTGATTAAGCGCAGCTATAGCGATCCGCACTGGGAGAAAAGCCAGGGGGCGGTGATGGCCAGCGAGAAGGTCACGCTGTATGGTCTGCCGATCGTCAACGAGCGGCGGGTCAACTACGGACGTATCGATCCGCTACTGTGCCGAGAGCTGTTTATCCGCCATGCCCTGGTTCAGGGGGAGTGGCAGACAAAGCACGCCTTTATGCGCGCCAATCAGCGCCTGCGCAGCGAGGTCGAAGAGCTGGAGCACAAATCGCGTCGCCGCGATATTCTGGTGGATGACGAGACGCTGTTTGCTTTTTATGACCGCCGGATCGGTCAAGAGGTGGTGTCGGTGCGCCACTTCGACAGCTGGTGGAAGAAAGCGGGGGCTGCGCAGCCTGAGCTGCTCAACTTTGAAAAGTCGATGCTGATCAAAGAGGGGGCGGCCCGCATCAGCGCGCAGGATTACCCCAACGCCTGGCAGCAGGGCAACTTTCGCCTGCGTCTTTCCTATCAGTTCGAGCCGGGCGCGGACGCCGACGGCGTGACGGTGCATATTCCGCTGGCGATCCTGAATCAGATCGAGGATCGCGATTTTGATTGGCAGATCCCCGGTATTCGCCGTGAGCGGGTGATGGCGCTGATCAAGTCGCTGCCGAAGCCGCAGCGGCGTAACTTTGTGCCGGCGCCCAACTATGCCGATGCCTTTCTGGCCCGTGCGACGCCCTTTGAGCTGCCGCTGCTGGAGTCGATGGAGCGTGAGCTGCGCCGCATGACGGGTGTGACGGTGTCACGCGATGACTGGCAGCTGGATCAGTTGCCCGATCACCTGAGCGTAACGTTCCGGGTGCTGGACGATCGTAACCGGCCACTGGCCGAAGGTAAGTCGCTGGAGGCGCTGAAGCAGCGTTTGAAGGATCGTGTGCAGCAAACCTTGTCGGCGGTGGCGGACGATGGCCTTGAGCAAGCGGGGCTGCATCTGTGGAGCTTTGGCCAGCTGCCACAGTGCTATGAGCAAAAGCGCGGCGGCTATGCCATCAAGGCCTACCCGGCGCTGGTGGATGAGAAAGAGAGCGTGGCGATCCGGCTCTTTGAGACCGAACAGGAACAGCAACAGGCGATGCGCACCGGCCTGCGCCGGCTGCTGCTGCTGAATATTCCATCTCCGGTGAAGTATCTACATGAAAAACTGCCGAACAAGGCCAAGCTGGGACTCTATTTTAATCCCTATGGCAAGGTGCTGGAGCTGATCGACGACTGCATCGCCTGCGGCGTGGATACACTGGTGGCGCGCCACGGCGGCGCCGTCTGGGAGAGCGCGGCATTTGAGGCGCTGCATGAGCGGGTGCGCGGCGAGCTGAATGAGACGGTTGTCGCGATTGCCGCACAGGTCGAGCGCATTCTGACCTGTGCCAACGGGATCAATAAGCGTCTGAAAGGGCGGGTAGACATGACGATGGCGCTGGCCCTCTCCGATATCAAGGCGCAGATGGGTGGGCTTATCTACCGGGGCTTTGTCACGGCCACCGGCGCGGATCGCCTGGCGGATGTGGAGCGCTATCTGCACGCTATCGAACGTCGCCTGGAGAAGCTGGGCATCGACCCACACCGCGATCGGGCTCAGATGCTGCGCGTTGAACAGGTACAGCAGGCCTGGCAGCAGTGGCGTAACCGTCTACCGTCGGTGCGGCATCAGGCGCCGGAGGTGCTGGCTATCCGCTGGATGATCGAGGAGCTGCGCGTCAGCTATTTTGCCCAGCAGCTGGGTACGCCCTATCCGGTGTCAGACAAGCGTATCCTGCAGGCGATGGAGGCGGCGGAGCAGCCATAGCCGCGCCGCCTCGGTGCATCAGCGCATCAGGCGCTGCAGCCCCGCGTTGATCGCGGTAACGGCGACGGCGCGATTATCGGCCAGCGCCCGGTTTTCCGCCGCTGGCGCCGAGCTTTGGATCGCGACCAGCGTCCATCCGGCCGCCTGGCGCATCAGCAGCGGCGATCCGCTGTCGCCCGGCAGCGTATCGCAGCGGTGGCTCAGCACGCCGCTCTGTGCCCAGCCGGTGATGAGGCAGTCGCGGTGGCGATAGAGGACATCCAGATGATCCTGTGGATAGCCGGCCTGGGTGACCTGGCGGCGCTGCGCCTTCAGCGCGGCGCTCAGCGCCTTCTGCGTCCCTTGCCATACCGGCAGCGGACGCAGATCGGGCAGGGGGCCGGCCGTGATTTCCACCAATCCATAATCCTGCGCCGCCGCCGCCGGTGGAACGATCCAGCCATCGCCGTCGGCCTTGAGCTTTTTGTACAGCTGCGGATTGACCCGCGTCTGTAGATGAGGTGACTGATAGCGCCACTTACCGTCCTGAGATATAAAGCGTAGCGCGACGGCGCGATCGATTTTCCCCGGCGGCGCCAGCAGGCAGTGACCCGCCGTCAGCGCCCAGCGCGGCGCTATCAGGGTTGCGGTACACAGATTGCCGCTGGCGGTTTCGACCTGACCGATGGCGTTCCATGGCCAGTCGGCGACCTCACTGACGCGATCGCGATCGTCGTGACCGAAAAACAGCTGTCGCTGCTGATAAGGAGTAAGCCCGTCATCCGCCAGGGCGGCGTGCGGTAGCCAGGGAGTTAATAACAGCGTAATGCTCAAAAGGGCAGGAAAGCGCATGGTTAATTCCGTGAATCGTCGTGTTATCTATCGACAGTGTAGTCAATCGGCGGTGCGCTATGCACGTCATCTGATGCAGCTAAACATAAAAACAGGCTGCGATGATGGCGCATAGAATGAGCAATAGCATCAACAGCTCGAAGCGATAGTGACGGAACATAGGAGTACCCAGAGTCAGAGCGGGCCGATAGGATAATGGTAGAAGATTGGCCGTGCCCCGACTGTGGGGGAATGGTTTCGGCATGTAACCCTTTGTACGCTGTCGTCGGATTCTTTAATTAGTTACAACATACATATGATTTATTTCCCTCATCTCCTGAGGCCAACGCCTTAACGGAAAGTCACAGCCGCTATTCAGAAAAGGAAGCGCTGCGGTTGACTCATGGCATAAAGCTCCTGGATTGGCGAAAGAGAGGTCTGGCGCACCGCCGGGCAAGGTGCTCTTTGACGGCCGCTCGATTGAGCTCACCCGCCGATTTATCTCTGATACTGATGAATGACCTCATGCGTATTGGCTGATGAGGTCATTCCCTCTGGCTCCCACGTTAGCCGTTTGCTCAATGCCAGGAACAAGCCTGATGATGGCACCGTTTTGCATCCGCTGATGCCGTAATGACTTCAGCGGCGATGGTGGACAGGCTCACGGAGGAAGAATTCATATTGTATCAGATCGGTAACCGGCGCCTTTGTTGGTAAGATTCGTGAGGAGGATGAAAAAGAAATTGTTGAAGGGAAACACCCTGTGTTTTGATAAAACTTAAGCTGAACAGAAAATGGCAGGTGGTTTCTGGCAGGCTTGGTTTGAGCTGTCGGGATTCGTCAAACCTCAGACTCCCGTGTTCAGCCAGTTCATCCCAGATCCGTTTCATTTTTCAACTTAGCGCTTTTGTTGATTAAGACTTCCAAAGTCCGTTATGGTTTGAGAAGTGTTTTATATTCAGTCACTCTCTTTTTATGTGCCGAAACTGACAGCTCCTTTCCGTCTATAATCGATTGATTTTTATCAAACCTGTTAAGGATAGTTTCATTTTTTTTGTTAATAACAGTAGCCGCTCCCTGTGGATTAGTATTTAAATATTCATCAAGGCGTTTTTTACCCTGAGTATGTTTGTAAAAAGTTACCGGGAGATACGGATCCAGCTTATCGTGGGGGAGGGGCGTTTCACTATCAGTTAATGTACCGTTGATATTATCTTCATGTATTTTCAACAATTCATTCCTCTCTGTATAAAGTTTTTTTGCCAGCGCTAGACTAAAAATACCACATTCAGATGAGCTTCGCTGAATATCCATTTCCACCATAGAGAAATGGCAATCAGGTAATTGATAACGCTCAATTGCTATTTTTGTCCTTAATGCCAACATCGCTGGCCCCATACTGTTGAAGTTTGCTGGCTCAAACAATATCAGAGATGTTTTTCCATTTATATGTTTATAATCAATTACACTAAAATGTATGCCCTTATCCCCCATATTAATTATGAACTTGGAAGACTCAGCCCCATTATCTATTTTATTTTTTATTTCTAGAGAAAGATCCTGTGGCGATTTAATGAAATTAAGATTCATTTCTGGAAATTTATTGTTCGCCTGTGCCACCAATGCGGGCATGATTTTCATATCCGTGCTTGAATAAATTTTATGGGGCCAGGAGCCATCCTCTATATCAGCTTCCAACTGTGTTATAATATTTTTAAGTTCTTCATTGTTAATTAAGGTGGGGGTGTCTTCGTTTAATAAACCACCGAATCCGTTTGTTTGTGATATGGGTCCAATCATTTATTTATCCTCATTCAGGGGAATACCAGTGATATGAATTTTATGTTCCGAATAAACGCTGCCTTGCAATAAGACGTCCAA
Source organism: Edwardsiella sp. EA181011 (assembly GCF_000800725.1). Lineage (NCBI taxonomy): Bacteria > Pseudomonadati > Pseudomonadota > Gammaproteobacteria > Enterobacterales > Hafniaceae > Edwardsiella > Edwardsiella sp. EA181011. The sequence goes on from NZ_CP011364.1 coordinate 2,583,954, forward strand.
TCGTTGATGGGTGAACCCGGAACAGATGGACAGCATCAGCGCCTGTTTTCTGCCCCGATGTGACGAGCGAGACAATCTTTTTTGGGTGCTGGGAGGGTGATTTTTTAGGGCCTCGTCCATCTGTCCGCCCCTCCTGGTGTGCCGCCGCAAGTCCGTTTCTTGTCCGCTTACGAAGCATAGCACGTTCAAATACGGCAAAGGAGCCAGCGATCTGCATCATCATCCTTCCTGCCGGAGAGGATCTGTCAATATTTTCGGTAATGCTGCGGAAATCATCCCCTATGTTTTCAATCTTCTCCTGCGCCAGCAATAAATCCTTCAGATAGCGGGAAAGACGGTCCAATTTCCATACAATAACCTGATCATCCCTGCGTAACCGTTGCAAAAGTCGTGGTAACTCGAGGCGATCCCATCGTCTGCTCGATGCTCTTTCCTGGCGTATCAGTTCACACACGGCTGACTTTAGTGCTGAGATCTGAGCCTGAGTATCCTGTTCCTGTGTCGAAACTCGGGCATAACCGATGAGCATAATTTCGATTTCCGGTTACCATTTATTTTTATATTGCAATATATTTCTACAGTTCACAAGACGGTATGGTTACGTTGGGATAGGCATGGTTACAAAAACGTTCGTTGATGCGTCGTGATAAAGTGAAGAAACGTTGGCCGTTATCGCAGCTACCCGATCACTACCCCAAATCCGTTTAAAACTGAGCAGGCAAAAGAGATCATTCAGTCTACCAGAGAAAAATATCACAGCGAGCTGGAATTTTTATGGCCGCGCACGCCTGATAATGTCATCTCCCGATGGGAAGGCAATGGAAAGTGGTACGGCGCCATACTGCGCGTAAAGAGCGAAAAGCGGGGCGGTATCGACAAGCGCATGGTTGAAATTATCAATGCAAAAATGGCTCCGGACGATATTTCTACGTTGGTCGATGGCAGAAGATATTTTCCTGGTTATCACATGAACCAAAAATACTGGAGCACTATTCACCTAGACGGCGGGGTTCCTCTCGCTGAGATTTGTAGGCGCATAGGCAATAGCTTCGCGCTGGCGGCCACGCGTGCGATGACTTCGCCACCTAACTTCGCCGGTGGGCTGCCTGTGTGGTGGGTGACATCATCACGGTAGGTGAGCCGATGGTTAAACACGCCCTACGCCCTGACCGATCCGCGCGCTCACCGTTTTATCACGCTGTAAAATCATCCGGTGATATTGATATGTTCGCTCCGGCGACAGGTGATAACCCCGGTGCGAGACAGGGCGCCGGGCGGCATTTTACCTCTCCAGTCGCAGGCCCGGGGAGGGCGCTGAGCGTCATCCCCGAGCCGTATCGGTGTAAGATTACTGCGCCGCGTGATTAAGCACCGCATTAAATTGTTCGACCGGACAAAAGCCGTTGGCATCTATCGGACAGCCGCTGAGCGCAAGCGTCACCCGCTGCGGCGGTGACGCCAGCGTCAGGGGCGCGGCATCGCGTAGCTGGCGGGTGCTTTGATACAGGTACTCAATCTTCATCATCTCTCGGTTTTTTGCCGTATCCCGCCAGCGCTGGAATACGATTTTTCCGCCGATGGGCGTACGTTCATACTGGTCATGCAGCCGGTAGGGTTTGAAATCCAGCGCCGTCAGCAGCGAGGCGATATTCGAATCATGTCCCACCAGTAGGGTTATCTTCGGCGCTTTCGCCGCGTCGGTCACCAGCGCCTTATCCAGGTATTTTACCAGCGGCTTGGCGACGTTACGCGCCACCGCCGGGGAGGTAAACAGGCTGTCTTGATAGCCGTTTTTCAGCTGCGACAGACGCTGCCACTGCGCGTCGGTGTTGATCTCGCCCCATGCGACCTGATCCGCCGGAAAACCTTGGTAATACTGCAGGGTAAATGCATCGACCAGCGAATTACCGATCTTCAGCGGCCCGGAGACGCTCGGCTCCTGCCCCAGGTTAGCGCTAAAATGATCCTTTCCGTCCGCCAGCGAACACAGGTGCTTCTCTTTGCATGCCGGGGAGTCTTGATAGTCTACGATCTTCGCCAGCAGCCTGTAGCTATCGCCCAGCTGCATTTTCTGCCGCTCACTCTCCATCGCCTTCAGCGCCTGTTCGCGAAACGCCGGAGAGGCATCCGTAATCACCGGATTAAACGTGGGATCCATGGTGCCCATCTTATCCTGGTGATGCACCGCGATATCGCACCCCGGAAACGCGCCGGTAATGAAGAACTGCGCAGTAGCGACGGTGCGCTGCAGGCTGTTGGCGTAGGCATACACCGCCTCGGGGGCAGGACATTCGCCGCTGTTGATAAGCCCCTGCTGCGCCAGCCATTCACGCACATAGTGCCCCATGTACACCTCTAGCACGCCGCCTTTGGTGGTGAGCTGTCCGCCCGGGACATCCCACTGCGGCCAGGCTTTGGCTGTTGATTGCTCCAGCACGCTCCCGTTATTGGCCAGTGGGGCTCGTAGATTGTGCCGGCTCATGATCAGCACCTGCTGCAGCTGGTATCCCTGCGGTTCACCTTGCGCCTGCACGGCGCCGGCCGCTAGCAGTGCCCCGACAACGACTGCGACTATCTGTTTTTTCATCCCTAACTCCTTCGCTTTTTTAATACGCCGCAAAAGTGTGACAGGTTGGCGATAATTTGCCTGGCGCTATACCGCAAAGTTACACCTACGCTGCGTGTAGACTTTACCGGCAAGCGCGGGCCATCGCATAAGCGGCGGCGTCTCTCAGCCGGAAAGGCACCCGCGGCTTTGCCGCTTTATCTCCACAGGGACGGCGCCTAGGCGCCATTGGGGCAGAGTGTGCGCTCAGCGTGCAGGTTAGGCATGCAGGAGATAATGTTTATGTGTTATTTTGTTGTTTTGTAATGTTTTTTCTCATTGTGGCCTGCTGTAATCTCACGCCCCGGCAGACAGGGAACCCTCTCTTCACCACATGAAAACCATGTCGCATAAAGAACCGTTCGGCAGCCTGGCTTACATTTGACGTAAGCGCACTCACTCCGAGCCGGATGGCCTCTTCATGAAGGCGATTCATCAATAATGTCCCGACGCCTTGGCCGGAGCAGGTTCCCGAGACAAAGAAATGGTCTATGTATCCATTGGGCTGAATATCGGCGTATCCAGCGATTTCGCCATTTATCTCAACGATAAAGGGACGCAGCTCCCGCATGTGGCTGGCCCATTGTTCTGGGTCGATATCGGCGGGAGCCCAGGCTGTGATTTGTTCACGAGTGTAGTAGCGTGATGCAATGGTATGTACAGAAGAGAGAAAGACGCGGAATAACGTCATTTCATCCCCATGTCTAAACCTTCTTATTTTCATCAAACCTCGCTGGTCAGGTGGGGAGATCCCGGCTGATAAATTCGTCGTTTATGGTGTTAGCGCTGCCGTTTCAGCGTTATTCCGGCGCTTCCAGCGACAACCAACCTAGACCTGACAAGGGACGGCTGTGCTTGGCACGGCCACGCCGATATAGCGGGGCGTTATAACGACCTCTCTGATGCAGAAAAAACGGAGCCGCCACCAAATAGAATGGACTTGCGGCGCTGCGGCGCATTGTGCAAACGCTGTTTATACCCAACAGGCTCCGCGATCCCGCGCGGCGTCGGCAATAACGCCGAGAGTGGGATCGCATCGCGATTTTCTAGGCTATCGAGAAAGACGATAATCGCCCATGCCCTCCCGTAGCGCGGAATATGCACACATGCCTTATCGTAAACTATCTTCTGTTTCCTGCGGAGAGCCAAGATAGCGCTGCTCCAGGTGGCGTCGCAGGTAGTCTGGGTTCAACGGCTCACCGCAGACGTTGCGGATCAGGGTATCGGTGTCCCAGCGTGAGCCGTGGCACCAGATATGTTGACGCAGCCAGTGGCCGATCGGTGCGATATCGCCGGCGGCGATCTGCGCCGGGAGATCGGCGATATCCCGGCGGGCGGCGGCGTACAGCTGCGCAGCATACATCGCGCCGAGGGTATAGGTGGGGAAGTAGCCAAAGGCGCCGTCAGTCCAGTGAATATCCTGCATGCAGCCGTCGCGGTAGTTGCCGGCGGTGCTCAGCCCCAGCGTACGGCGCATCTGGCTATCCCAGAGCGCCGGAATGTCCTCTACCTCAATCTCGCCCTCAATTAGCGCCCGTTCGATCTCATAGCGCAAAATGATGTGCGCCGGATAGCTGACCTCATCGGCATCGACCCGGATATAGCCGGGCTTGACGCGCTGATTGAGGCGGACAAAGTTTTCCGCGCTGAAGGCCGGATCGGCGCCGAAGGCCTCGATAACCCACGGGCGCAGGAAGTTCAGAAAGCCGTGGCTGCGCGCCAGCTGCATCTCAAAAAACAGGCTCTGGGACTCATGGATGGCGGTAGAGCGCGCCTCGCCCAGCGGTTGCCCCGCCCAGGCCTGCGGGAGATTTTGCTCATAGCGGGCATGACCGGTTTCATGCACGACGCCCAGCAGCGCGCTAAGAAAGTCATCGCGGCTATAGCGGGTGGTGATACGAACGTCCTGGGGGACGCCGCCGCAAAAGGGATGGGCGCTGACGTCCAGGCGACCGTGGACAAAGTCGAAGCCCAGCTGCGTCATGATACGCAGCCCCAGCCGGCGCTGCGCCTCCTCATCGAATGGCCCGCGCGGCAGCCGTGGCGGCGTGCGCTGCTGCCGTTCCACTACTTGCTGCAGCAGCGTGGGCAGCCAGCCTTTAATCTCGCCGAACAGGGTGTCGAGGCGCGCGCTATTCATCCCCGGCTCATACAGATCTAGCAGGGCATCATAGCGGCTGCATCCGGCGTGGTCGGCGCGGATTTTGGCCTCTTCCCGGCTTAGCCGGACGACCGGGCGCAGATTCTCCATAAATCCATGCCAGTCATTATTGGCGCGCTGCGTCCGCCAGGCATGCTCGCAGCGCATTCCGGCCAGGGATTTCTCCTCGACCAGGGCGGCGGGGAGCAGGCTGGCCTGCGCGTAGCGGCGCTGCATTTCGGCCAGATTAGCGCGCTGCTCATCGCTGAGGCTCTCCTGCGCGGCGCGCTGCAGCCAGACGCCGGTCTCCTCGTCGCACAGGATCCGGTGCATTAGCAGACTAAGCTCGGTGAGCGCCTCTGAGCGGGCGACGCTGCCGCCGGGCGGCATATAGGTCTGCATATCCCAGCCGGCGATGGCTGAAAGGTGGTCAAAGCGCGCCAGGCGCTGAAAGATCGTTTCCAAACGTTGGTAGGCACTGGTCATATATAGCGACTCCACGGCCCACCGGGGGCCGTTAGTAGGGGGATGGGGGTCAGGCTGAGGCGGCGGGCGCCAAAGGAAGCGTAGCGCTATGACGTGGCCAGGTAAACAGGAAACAGGCGCCGCCCAGCGACGAACTGCTAATCGCGATCTGCCCCTGATAGGCCTGCACGATACTGTAGACGATGGCCAGCCCCAGGCCACAGCCGCCGGTGGCGCGATCGCGGCTGGGATCCAGCCGGACAAAGGGTTCGAAGACCCGCTCACGCTCTGCGGCGGGAATACCGGGCCCATCATCCTCCACCTGGAGGCAGCCATTATCGCCGTCAAACCACAGCCCGATACGGAGCTTGTCCTGATTATAGCGCAGGGCGTTGTTGATCAGATTATCCAGCAGGCGCTCGAACAGGCGGATATCGATAGCACCGAAATCACCCCGATGGGGGATATCCAGCAAGATCTGCTGCTGAGGATGCATCTGGCGCAGCTCATTGGCCTTATCCTCCAGCCAGGCGGGCAGGTCGATCGCCTCCAGATGGGTGCTGACCTGGGGACGATCGAGGCGTGCATAGGTCAGCAGCTCATCGATCAATCCCTCCAACTGACCGATATCACGATTGATCGCCGCCTGCTCCTCGGCGCTGAGGCCATCGCTCATGGCCAGCCGGTAGCGCAGGCGTACCAGCGGTGTCCGCAGCTCGTGGGCAATCCCGTCAATCAGCTGCTTCTTGCTGGCGATCAGGGTATTAATATTGTCGGCCATACGGTTAAACGCAACCCCGAGGCGATGCAGGCTGGAGGTGCTGTCAAAGTGCGTTCGCTCCTGCAGATGTCCTTCGCCCAGGCGCTGGGCGGCGTTTTCCAGCCTGAGCAGGTCCTGCCAGTGGGGGCGCATCCACAGAAATACCGGCAGCGCCAGCGAGAGTCCGATAAGCAGCATCAGGGCAAAATCAAACAGGCGCATCTCATGCAGGAAAAACAGGTAGGGGATTGGTCCGACCGCCAGGACATAGTGGCTGCGTGGAATGCGCTGTAAAAAAGTGTATTCGCTGTCCAATGCGACGATCTCGCCCTCGCGCAGTTTACGATCCTGTCCAGGGGAGAGATGGCGCTTGCCGAGAGGCTCGATATGAAACTGAAACGATAGATTCCAGTCGAGTTTGTCGATGGTCTTGTTCCAATCGCGCGGCGGGATCTCACGCAGCTGGCTGCGGATCAGATACAGCGAGCTTTTCATCAGATCATCCATCGACTGACGGCCGGCGCGCTCGGCGGTGACCTTATAGACCAGCCCGACCAGCATCGCCATCACCAGGAAGCAGACGAACAGCAGCAGGTAAAACTGAATGAACAGTTTGCGCATCGGTACTATTCCCAGGCGTTAGGCGCAAACAGGTATCCCTTATTGCGTACGGTCTTGATGCGTACGGGCTCGGGCCCGGTATCGTGCAGCTTGCGGCGCAGACGGGAGATGGCCACATCGATACTGCGATCCAGACCGTCATAGCTGACGCCGCGCAGATTCTGCAGCAGGGCATCGCGATCCATAATGGTGCCGGCGTGGGTCGCCAGCTCCCACAGCAGGTCAAAATCGGAGGTGGAGAGATGCACCTCCGCGCTGGCGAGGCGTACCTCGCGGTTGACCGGATCGATACAGAGTTGACCGAGCTGCAGCGGATTGAGGCGGGCCGACGGCGCCGGTGCGCGGCCCGTACTCTCCGGCTGCGGCGTCGCATGCTGGCGCAGATGCAGACGCAGGCGCGCCAGCAGCACCGCCGGCGGCGTCGTTTTCAGAATATAGTCACTGGCACCCATCTCCAGCGACAAGATATGGTTCATATCGCTGTCGAGCGAGGTCAGTAGCACGATGGGCCCAGCGTAAGCCGGCCTCAAGTCCCGGCATAGGCTCATACCATCCTTACCCGGCAGCATGATATCCAGCATCACCAGATCCGGCATTAGCCGAAGGATGGTGTCAAAGGCGGTATCGCCGCGCGGCTCCAGCGTGACATCAATGTCATGTTTTCCCAGATAGGCGGCAATCAGCTGGCCTACGTCGGGATCATCCTCAACAAATACAATTCTGCTCATCGTCTCTACACCTGGTTAACGGCTAGCGCAGGGGGCGGCCACCGTCTACCCCTATGGTACGACCGGTAATGAAACGACTATTCAACAGGAAGTCAATGGCATTGACAATCTCTTGTTCGCCTGCGGCAATTTTCATCAGCGACTTATCCAGCGCTTTTTGTCGATAGGCCTCATCATCCTGCGGGTTGAACAGGATCAGCGCCGGGGCGATGGCGTTGACTTTGACCTCTGGTGCCAGCTTGCGAGCAAAGGAGCGCGTCATATTGTCCAGCGCGGCCTTACCGGCGGCATAGGCGATATGGCTGTCGCTGCCGCGCTCGACAACATAATCGGTCAAATGGATGATATCGGCGCCGGCGTCACCCTGTCCACGCAGCAGGGGCTCCAGCAGCAGATTCAGCAAGTAGGGCGTGTGGACGTGGATCTGCAGCATAGCATTGAGCGTCTGCTCCGGCGCGACGTCGGGGCGTTCGGCCTGCCAGGCGCTGGCGTTGTGTATCAGCGCCCTCAAGCGCGGCGTGATGCGTTGCACCCGCGCGGCGAAGTCATAGATTCCCTCCGTCGTCGAGAAGTCACACTGTAGGCAGAGCGCCCCGGCCTGACGCAGCGATGCTAGGGCCGGGTATTCACTGCGGTAGGCTACCAATACGGGGATCTCTCTGGCCAGCAGGGAGAGGGCCAGCGCCAGTCCGACGCGGCGGGCGCCGCCGGTGATCACCACCGGTGGCATGGACTGCGTATCCATCTGCGATTTCCTTAACTGAAAAAGGTATGCGGCTGTGCGATACCGTTACGGTCCAGCGTATTATCAGTGCGCTGGATATGTACCGTAAAGGTTAAAATACGCCGGGCAATTATGTCATTTGCTATATACCAACGCCCATGGCGTTAATAGAGTGTAAATGAATAGGGCGCAATAGAGAAAGCATCCGTGCGTCAGAGGATATGATCATGATGCTACTGATGTGCGCTTCATCACAAAATATTTATCGTTACAAACAGGATAGAAAAGGTTACGCCAAGGGGATAACTATAATATCTCTCATTTTGTAAATAAAAATAAACAAGGCGTGGAGAATATGTCGTTATTTCTTTAAAAAAGTTTTCCCTATCGCTGCAATACATTTTGCCTATTGGATTACATTAGTAAAATCAGTTAATTGCATTTATTTTTTGCTTTTATAAATGTTAAGCTACTGATAATAAAAAGCGCGCCAGGTTAATCCATCGCTAAATTGTGAGGTGGATTTTGTATGTTTGCCGTCTCCGCCAGAGGAGACGCCAACTTTATATTGAACTCTCCGCAACGAGTTGGAATAATAGTCCGACACCGCAGAAATAAAGCCACGCTGTCCATGGATGCTCTAAGCGTTGGCGTGATGCGATTGGGAGCCTGGAATATGTCTGATCTTTATCGGTCTGTCGGAAAACAAGAGCGGGTTTGTTTCGACTACACGCATTTTCTGTCCGCATCGTGTAATAAACGCTGGCGTTTCGTCGATGCCATTTGTGGGGTGATGCCGCTGTTCGGCATGGTGACCCGCGACACGGCGCAGAGCAAACGCAGCACCCAGAGCGCGCGCATTCGTCAGCTAGCGCTGCAGGTGCTCTCAACCCAGGTCAGCGATGAAACCAATATCCTGCGCCTGATTGAGCTGGTAAACCATCAGGGGCTGCCGGAGATCGAAATCCAGCTGCCCTATGCGCTAGAAGAGTCCCAGCTGAGCGCGATCCGCGCTCAGTCCGTGATTCCAGTCCGCATCGAGCCGCGTGGCGAACGACTGCTGATCGCGCTGAAGTAGCGACGGGAAAGAGCGCACTCAGTCCCATGACCGTTCAGGCAGGGCGCGGTGGTGCGCGTCGAAGCGAAAACACGGATCCGCACGCCCTCTGGGCGTGCGGATTTTTTTGTCTCTTTCCTTCGGCTCGGCAGGGGGCGGCTTATTGGCTAGCGCCTGCCGAGCCGGACCGCCCAGAGACCACTCCCAAGCGCGACACATAAAAAAGGCCGCAGCGGATAGCGCTGCGGCCTTCTGAAACCTCTCACGGGCCTCGCCGTGGGGGGCGCACTCAGTGCAGCATAAACCATCCCGCGGGCAGGGTTGCCATCAGAAGCAGGCAGATCCCGCTACGCTCCAGCAGGCTCATCCGCTGGCGATCGCACTGAGAGCGGCGCGCGTGCATAAAGACCAGCAGGCCCGGCGCATACAGCAGCACCGACATCAGCAGGTGCGTCAGTCCAGAGGCATACAGCAACCACAGGCCATAGGCACAGGCCCCGATGGCCGCCAGCGTAATCCAGCGATCGCCTTTTTCCCGCGCGACCTTATACAGGAAGGCGCCGACCAGGAAGTAGGGAACCAGGATCATCTCGGAGGCGATGGTCAGCAGGTTGTTGTAGTTTGCGCCGGTTGCCCAGATGATGATCAGCGTCACCTGCACCGCGCCGTTGGTCAGCCACAGTGAAGAGGCCGGAGCTTCTTTGGCATTCTGCTTACCAAAGATTTTCGGAAAGGCTCCGTGCTGCGAGGCCAGGAACGGCACCTCTGCCGCCATGATAGTCCAGCTCAGGTAGGCGCCGCAGACGGAGATAATCAGTCCGCCGGCGATCACGATTTCGCCAATCGGGCCGATCATCTTCACCATCAGTCCCGCCATGGAGGGGTTGCGCATTTCCGCCAGTTCGGCACGCGGCACCACGCCGAGGGAGAGCAGGGTTATCAGCAAATAGACCACCAGCGCGGAGACGACGGCCAGCATCGTCGCCCGACCCACATCTCGCTTATGGCGGGCGCGGGCGGAGACCACGACGGCGCCCTCCACGCCAATAAAGACCCACAGGGTAAACAGCATGGTGTCCTTGACCTGCTCCCAGACCGGGACGCCCATCTTCAGCCCGGTAAAGTCGATCTTAAACGTATCCAGACGAAAGGCGATGGCGGCCAGGATCACAAACAGCCCGAGCGGCAGCAGCTTGGCCAGCGTAGCGGCCAGGTTGATCCCCGCCGCGGTTTTAACCCCGCGCAGCACCATAAAGTGCACGACCCACAGCAGAATGGATTCGCCGATCACCGCCTGCCAGGTGTTCCCATCGCCAAACAGCGTCTGCTGCGGCGAATCGGTGAAAAAACTCAGGGCGGCAAACACGATGACCAGGTAAGAGACGTTGGCGATCACGGCGCACAGCCAGTACCCCCAGGCCGAGCAAAACCCCACCAGCTCGCCGAACCCCTCTTTGGCGTAGGTAAAGATACCACCGTCCAGATCGGGACGTAAGCGGGTCAACAGCAGCATGGCCAGCGCCAGAAACAGAATCCCGACGCCGGTAATTACCCAGCCGATCAATAAAGCCGCAGGGCTTGCCACATCCGCCATATTTTGCGGCAGGCTGAATACGCCGGCGCCGAGCATGGAGCTCAATACCAGCGCCGTCAGGGCGGTAAGTCCGAGTTTTTTTTCCAAGGCAAAATCCAAAAATAGATGAATTAACCAATATTTTACATTTCTACGATGTAAAAACTGACGATGACGGGCTCAGCGGGGGCTGGCCGGTAAAAGTGGCGCCGATTGTACGAAGAGAGCGCCTGGCGCGCAATGGAATACTATGCAATTTGAGTAAAAAATTATTCAAAAACAGCGGGCTTAGGCCGCGGAAAGCGTAAAAAAAAACGGCCCCGCAGGGCCGTTCGTCATACAACCGGCGTTTATTTAAACAGATCGGCGCTGACGGTCAGGTTGCCGCCGCTCTGATTTTGCCACTGGCGGGTGATGTGGTAGTACTTGGCACCCTTCGCCGCCGCACGCTTGGCGGCTTCCGTTGACATATCGGTCATGCTGTTAAAACGACCGGTAAAGGTGATGGAGTCAAAGGGAACCATCTGGGCGGCGGTGGCATTGTTCAGCTCTTCGATTTTGGTGCCGTTCGGTAATGTTACAGTGTAACGGTGACCGGAAGAGGACTGCGTCTGCCAGAATTGACCGACGTTGCTGCTCAGGGTCGAGGAGGAGGCGACGCCCGGGATCTCGACGTTGGCGGCCGCGGCACCGCCGGCGGCCAGCGCCGCGCGACCCGCGTCAGAGTCGGCGGGGATCGCATCGGGACTCTGCACCTGACGCTTCGGCGCATCGGCTTTAAAGACGTAGGCGGTGATCGTCTGGTTGCCACCGTTATTGGTATCGATCTGACGCACGATGTAAAACGCCGCGGCCTCTTTCTTCTTGGCGGCGCGCGCGACGGCGTCATTGACCTCTGGCTGACTGTTAAAGAAGCCGCTGACAGTCACGGTATCGAAAGGCTGTAGCGCAACGGCCTCTGCTTTCGGCAGCTCTTTAACCCCCTGGAAGTAACGGTAGCTTTGGCTCTTGTCGACGGTTGCCGCATCTTTCTTATAGACGTTGGCCACGACGCGCCAGTTGCCGCCGTCGTTGCTGGCGTTGGTATCCAGAATATAGAAATAGGCGGCGCCCAGCTGATCGGCCCGACGAGAAACGGCGTCCGCCGCCTCGCTGAGCATATTGAAGCGCCCGCTGATGGCGATTTGTTCGAAAGGCTTCAGCTCCGCGGCTTTTTGCGGCGTGAGTTCTTGGGCCGCCTGGACAGAAAATGCCGTGGCAGAGAGCAGGGCCGACGCAACGAGGGTGGTTTTCAGCTTCATATCAAAAAAATCCTTTACGCCTTATAAGGTTGTTTTGGTTAGCGGCAGAAGCCTACACCGGGGCGTCCGGCTTTTGCCAAACCTTGCCGCGATTGACAATGACAGCACATAATAATGCGCCAGATTATTACACGTAATGCTGCCCCTTGCCTCAGGATTTTATGCGATCAATGCGCTCGTCCGCTGTTATTGCAGCGGCTGCCATCTTCTCTGAGAGGGGATGGGCAATCCACCTGGCTGCCGGACAGCCTCTCTGCCTGCGGCGATAACTCGGCTGATAATTAATTGATTTCGCGTTTTCTTTTTTAAAACACCGCCGCATCCTTTGCGTGGGCAGGGGCATAAACAGCCGTAAATCAGGCATTAGCGGTTATCTCAATGACAAATGCGAAAGTTTTGCCGATTTTGGCACCGGACGTGACGATCAGTAGTGGATCGGCGCACCTGTTTTCAGTAGTTTATAGCAAGCTATCAGCAATTTTCGCTAACAGCATACAAGGTCATCGCAGGGTATGGATGACGCTCATCTTATTGACAGGTGAAAAGGGACGATTATGCGTATTGGTGTACCAAAAGAGCGGTTGGCCAATGAAGCCCGCGTAGCGGCGACGCCGAAGACGGTAGAGCAGCTGCTAAAGCTGGGCTTCACGGTGGCTATCGAAAGCGGCGCAGGAAAACTGGCCAGCTTTGAAGATGCCGCCTATCAGCAGGCCGGCGCCGAGGTAGTGGAACTTGACGAGGTTTGGCAGTCTGACGTGATTTTAAAGGTCAACGCGCCGGATGATGATGAAATTGCCCGCATTAAGGCTGGCGCTACCCTGATAAGCTTCATCTGGCCGGCGCAGAACCAGGCGCTGCTGGAGAAGCTGACCGCGCGCCAGGTCACGGTGATGGCGATGGATTCGGTGCCGCGTATTTCGCGCGCCCAGTCGATGGACGCCCTCAGTTCCATGGCAAACATCGCTGGCTACCGGGCCATCGTGGAGGCGGCTCATGAGTTTGGCCGCTTCTTTACCGGTCAGATCACGGCGGCGGGTAAGGTGCCGCCGGCGAAGGTGATGGTGATCGGCGCCGGCGTTGCCGGTCTGGCCGCCATCGGCGCTGCCGGTAGCCTCGGCGCCATCGTACGCGCCTTCGATACCCGTCCAGAAGTCAAAGAGCAGGTGCAGAGTATGGGCGCCGAGTTTCTGGAGCTGGACTTTGCAGAAGAGGCCGGCAGCGGCGACGGCTATGCCAAAGTGATGTCGGAGGCCTTTATTAAGGCCGAGATGGCGCTGTTCGCCGCCCAGGCGCAGGAGGTGGATATCATCGTCACCACGGCGCTGATCCCGGGGAAACCGGCGCCGCGCCTGATCACCAAAGAGATGGTCGCCGCCATGAAGCCGGGCAGCGTGATCGTCGATCTGGCGGCGCAGACCGGCGGTAACTGCGAGCTGACGCAGGCGGATCGGGTGGTGACCACCGAAAACGGCGTCAAGATCATCGGCTATACCGATCTGCCGAGCCGTCTGCCGACCCAGTCATCCCAGCTGTATGCCACCAACCTGGTCAATCTGCTTAAGCTGTTGTGCAAAGAGAAAGATGGCACCCTTAACGTGGACTTTGAGGATGTGATCATCCGCGGAGTGACCGTGGTGCGGACGGGAGAGATTACCTGGCCTGCGCCGCCGATCAAGGTTTCCGCCCAGCCGCAGGCTGCCAAGGCAGAGCCGGTAGCCGCCCCCGTGGCCAAGCCGACGTCGCCGCTTAAGAAGTACCTGCTGATGGCCCTGGCCATCGTGCTGTTCGGCTGGATGGCCAGCGTGGCGCCGAAGGAATTCCTATCGCACTTCACCGTATTTGCGCTCTCCTGCGTGGTGGGCTACTACGTGGTCTGGAACGTCAGCCATGCGCTGCATACGCCGCTGATGTCGGTCACCAACGCCATCTCCGGCATCATTGTGGTCGGTGCGCTGCTGCAGATTGGGCACGGCGGTTGGATCACGTTCTTTGCCTTTATTGCGGTGCTGATCGCCAGTATCAACATCTTCGGCGGTTTCACCGTCACCCAGCGCATGCTGAAAATGTTTCGTAAGAACTGAGGGAGGTAACAAATGTCTGGAGGATTAGTCACCGCAGCATACATTGTTGCCGCCATCCTGTTTATTTTTAGTCTGGCCGGGCTCTCCAAGCACGAGACGTCCAAGCAGGGCAATACCTTTGGCATGGTCGGTATGGCCATTGCGCTGATCGCTACCATCTGTGGTCCCGACGCCGGCAGCATCGGTTGGATCATCGTGGCGATGGTGATCGGCGGCGCTATCGGCATGCATCTGGCGCGTAAGGTCGAGATGACTGAAATGCCGGAGCTGGTCGCTATTCTGCATAGCTTCGTCGGTCTGGCGGCGGTTCTGGTGGGCTACAACAGCTACATCGAGCATCAGCCGGGCAGCATGGAAGCGGTGCTGGAAAATATCCACCTGGTCGAGGTGTTCCTGGGGATCTTCATCGGGGCCGTCACCTTTACCGGCTCTATCGTCGCCTTTGGCAAGCTGCGCGGGATTATCTCATCCAAGCCGCTGATGCTGCCGCATCGCCATAAGCTGAATCTGGCGGCGCTGGTCGTCTCGTTCCTGCTGATGCTGTGGTTCGTCAATACCGGCTCCAGCGTGGCGCAGGTGTTTGCCCTGCTGCTGATGACGCTCATCGCGCTGGCCTTTGGCTGGCACTTGGTGGCCTCTATCGGCGGCGCGGATATGCCGGTGGTGGTTTCCATGCTGAACTCCTACTCCGGCTGGGCGGCAGCAGCGGCGGGCTTTATGCTGAGCAACGATCTGCTGATCGTAACCGGCGCCCTGGTCGGTTCGTCCGGTGCCATTCTGTCCTACATCATGTGTAAAGCGATGAACCGCTCCTTTATCAGCGTGATCGCCGGTGGCTTCGGCACCGACGGCTCATCCACCGGTGATGAGGGCGAAATGGGTGAATACCGCGAGGCCAGCGCGGAAGAGGTGGCCGACATGCTGAAGAACTCCTCAAGCGTGATCATCACGCCGGGGTATGGCATGGCCGTCGCGCAGGCGCAGTATCCGGTCGCGGAAATCACCCAGAAGCTGCGCGATCGCGGGATCAAAGTGCGCTTTGGCATCCACCCGGTGGCGGGGCGCCTGCCCGGTCACATGAACGTCCTGCTGGCGGAGGCCAAGGTACCGTACGATGTGGTGCTGGAGATGGATGAGATCAACGATGATTTCGCCGATACCGATACGGTACTGGTGATCGGCGCCAATGACACGGTCAACCCGGCGGCCATGGAAGATCCGCGCAGCCCGATCGCCGGGATGCCGGTGCTGGAAGTATGGAAGGCTCAGAACGTCATCGTGTTCAAGCGTTCCATGAATACCGGCTATGCCGGGGTGCAAAATCCGCTGTTCTTTAAAGAAAATACGCAGATGCTGTTCGGCGATGCCAAAGACAGCGTCGAGGCCATCCTGCGCGCCCTGTAAAGGGTCGTCGGGATGAAAACGCAAGCGCCCCTATGTGGGGCGCTTTTTTCATTTAAGGGCGAGGTGCCGTCGGCTTACTCGTCATCGTGCTCATCTTCGCAGTCCACCTCCAGCGGCGAGGCGTAGCCGTCCGGCTTAATCGCCAGCAGGTCGCATTTCAGATGATCGATCACATGTTCCGCCGTATTGCCGATAAACGCCGCGGAAATACCGGTGCGCCCCAGGGTGCCGAGCACCACCACGCCGGCATTGAGCCGGGCGGCGACCGCGGGGATCACATCCTCCGGCAGTCCTTTCTCTACGTGGGTCTGCGTCTCTGGGATCGAAAACTTCTGCCGCAGCGCCTTCATGGCGACCAGATGCTGGCCGCGAATGGCCTCGTTGTAGATACGCGGATCAAAGTCTGGAATTTCGATAGCAGCATTGATCGGCGTCACCGGATAGGCCGCCACCAGGTGAACCGCCGTCTGGTTCACCTTCTCCGCCAGCGCCAGCGTCTCCCGTACCAGCTTGATATTCAGCGGATCGTGATAGGGCTCCTCGCTGGAGAGGTTCACCGCAACCAGCGCCACGCCATTCTCCGGCCAGGGCTGATCCTTCACCATCCATACCGGGCAGGGGCATTTGCGCAGCAGATGCCAGTCGGTGGGGGTAAAAATGACCGACTCCAGCCGATCGTGCTGGTGAGCCATCTTCAGCAGCAGATCGTGACCGCCGCGGATCACCTCCTGGATGATGGCCTCGAACGGGCGATTATGCCAGATCACCTTAATCTCAATGGAAATACCCGCCTCAAGGTAGTAGTGGCACTGCTCGCGGATCCAGGCGGTGCGCTGGCTGACGACGCCTTGGCGCATGGTCACCCGCTCGCTGGGCGACAGCAGGGTCGTCATCTCGTAGGAGAGATCGTAGATAGGCAAAAATGCCAGGATCTGGCCGCCGTTACGCTGCACCAGGTATACCGCGCGCCGTAGCGCTGGCTGATCGTTTTGGTTCGGATCGATAGCCACCAGTATTTTCTGATATTGGGCCATATGGACTCTCCTTACTGCCTCATCATTAACGTGTTTTTACGCGAACTTCACCATTCACCATACAATAGAATAGATAAGGAAAATGCCGACGAGCAACAAATCAGAAAATATAATCGAGGGAGGCCTGGGCAGGGAGGGTGACACTAAAAAACGGCCCGCAGGCCGTCTTCTTTATTCGCAGCGGGCGTTCATTCGCCGCAGGGCGTACGCGGATTACCGGCCAGATGGGCCAACGCATCAATATCTTGAATCGTAATATATTTACCCTTTACGCTGAGAATATCGCTTTTCTGAAAGCGTCCCAGCAGACGGCTGATAGTCTCTACCGTCAGGCCAAGATAATTCCCGATGTCGCCGCGGGTCATGGTCAGGCGGAATTCACGCGGTGAGAAGCCCCGCTGGGCAAAGCGCCGCGACAGGTTATAGATAAAGGCGGCCAGACGCTCTTCGGCATTCTTCTTGGAGAGCAGCAGGATCATGTCCTGATCGCCCTTAATTTCGCCGCTCATCAGGCGCATCATCTGCTGACGCAGACTGGGCATTTTACCGGACAGGTCGTCCAGCGTTTCAAAGGGGATCTCGCACACCATGGAGGTTTCCAGCGCCTGGGCAAAGCTGGGATGCATCTGCGCGCCGATGGCGTCAAACCCCACCAGGTCGCCCGCCAGGTGAAACGCCGTGATCTGCTCGTCACCCTGTTCGGTGATGGTATAACTCTTAATGGTTCCGGAGCGGATCGCGTACAGCGACTTCAGTTCATCCCCCGCCTTAAACAGCGCCTGACCTTTCTGAATCGGCTTTTTACGCTCAATGATGTTGTCGAGCTGATCCAGCTCATGCTCATTAAGCGTAAACGGGATACACAGCTGGCTGATGCTGCAATCCTGACAGTGGATCGCACAACCACCAGACTGGATACGGCGAATGACACGTTTTTCCGGAATCATAGGTGTTGCCTAAATAATATTGATATCGGTCAATTTTAACATCTTTTACGGGGGATAATAAACCCTATTGTTGATCCAGATTTGGGGATGCGAATTAAGGCACGTTTCGTGTATAAGCTGTGATGTATAGCACATTATTTATTGGTGACATTGTCACGATAATATGGTTAGCGCCATTAATTATGTTAGTGCTATGATTTTTCCTGTTGATATCGTGTTAGCCACGGCGGGGATGGCGGCGTAAAAATACGCGCAGAGCGAGACGGCGCGGGGCTTGGCGCGGAGGGAACGATCGGAGCGGAAATTAAAAATTACAGCGCGGGCAAGAATAAAATCACACAAATAAATAAAGCGGCGCAGCGCCATTTAAGTAAGTAATTTGTTTATAATAGCACGCCGGGGCGCCGAAAAAATAGCGCAGCGGTGAGCCTAACGGCGGCCGGCGCGGGCGACGCGGATAAGAAATTCACAGCGCTAGCCTTGTAACTGTGTCCGGCGCGACTACAATAGCGCCGTTTCAGAGACTAACCACGGTAACCGCATGCGCCAACCCACACACAAGCTTGAACTCCTCAGTCCCGCCCGCGAGGCGGCCATCGGCCGTGAGGCCATTCTGCACGGCGCCGATGCGGTTTATATCGGCGGACCCAGCTTTGGCGCGCGCCATAACGCCGGTAACTCCCTGAGTGATATCGCCGCCCTGAGCGATTTTGCCCACCGCTATGGCGCCAAAATCTTCGTTACGCTCAATACCATACTGCACGATAATGAGCTGGAGCCAGCGCGCAGCCTGATCCACCGTCTCTACGACGCCGGCGTGGATGCGCTGATCGTGCAGGACATGGGGATCCTGCAAATGGACATTCCCCCCATCGATTTACATGCCAGCACCCAATGCGATATCCGCAGCGTGGAGAAGGCCCGTTTCCTATCCCTGGCCGGCTTCTCCCAGATCGTGCTAGCCCGCGAGCTGAGCCTGCCGCAGATCGCCGCTATCCGCGACAGTATCGATGCCAATATCGAATTCTTCATCCACGGCGCGCTGTGCGTAGCCTATTCCGGGCAGTGCTATATCTCTCATGCCCAGACCGGGCGCAGCGCTAACCGCGGCGACTGCTCCCAGGCCTGTCGTTTACCCTATACCCTGAAAGATGAGCAGGGGCGCGTCGTCGCCTATGAGAAGCATCTGCTGTCGCTCAAGGATAACGACCAAAGCGACAACCTGACGGCGCTGATCGATGCCGGCGTGCGCTCCTTTAAGATTGAGGGGCGCTACAAGGATATGAGCTATGTGAAAAACATCACGGCCTACTATCGCCAGCGCCTGGACGCCATCCTGGAGCAGCGGCCAGACCTGAGCCGCGCCTCCCTGGGCCGCACCCGTCACTTTTTTACGCCGTCGCCGGACAAGACCTTTCACCGCGGCAGCACCGACTACTTTGTGCGTGAGCGACAAATGGATATCGGCGCGTTTGAGTCGCCCAAATTTATCGGGGTTCCCATCGGTGAGGTTACCGCCGTTGCCGCCGGGCACCTGGATGTCAGCGTCCACGAGGCGCTGCACAACGGCGATGGACTGAACGTACAGGTGAAGCGAGATATCGTCGGGCTGCGGGCCAATACCGTAGAGGCGCGGGGCGAGGGGCGCTACCGTATCTGGCCTAACTGGCCTAACGAAATGCCGCCGGCGCTGGCTACGCTGCGGTTGCCCCATCCCCTGAACCGTAACCTAGACCACGATTGGCAGCAGACGCTGCTGAAGAGCTCCAGCGAGCGCCGCGTCGGCCTGAAGCTGCGTTTAAGCGGCTCGGCACAGCGGCTGCAGTTGACGCTCACCTGTGAGGATGGCGTCAGCGTTAGTCACTCTCTGACGGGTCACTTTGAACCGGCGCGCCAGGCCGAGCGGGCGCTGCAGGGGCTGCGCGAGGGGCTAAGCAAGCTGGGACAAACCCTGTATCAGGCCGATGAGGTCGAGATTGCGCTGGCAGAGCCCTATTTTGTCCCCAACAGCCAGCTGAACCAGCTGCGCCGCGAAGCCATCGAGCGGCTGGATCAGGCCCGGGCCTGCCAGGACAAGCGTCTGCGGCGCAGGGCCGCGCTGACGCCGCCGCCGCAGTATCCGCAGAGCCATCTGACCTATCTGGACAATGTGTATAACCGACTGGCCCGTGAGTTTTATCACCGGCATGGCGTCACCCTGATCGACGCCGCCTATGAGGCGCACGTGGAGAAGGGCGAGGTTCCGGTTATGATCACCAAGCACTGCCTACGCTTTGCGTTTAACCTCTGCCCCAAGCAGGCGAAAGGGATCCAGGGCGTTAAGGGAAGGGCGTCGCCGATGCAGTTGGTGTACCAGGATGAGCTACTGACGCTGAAGTTTGACTGTAAACACTGTGAAATGCAGGTTATTGGCAAGATTAAACCCCACGTGCTTAAAATGGCGCTGCCGGGGAGCGTATTGGGCGCCATTACACCGGATGAGCTGCTAAAAACGCTGCCAGGAAAGCAAAGATAATTCTGGAATATCCGTAAAATAACCAATTATTTTCATTTTATTTACCCCTCGGCGGGAGAGATCTCCCGCCAAAAATGCGATCTGACTTGCATTTCTGACTGTCTATCTACCGCTGCCATCGCGCGAAAATAAAATAATTTATTGTTTTCATAAGATAAATTTCATTTACCTCTTTTTACTTTATCGCTAATTCGCATTTCGCGTAAGTCGACGTCGCGCAGGCGTTATATATTCATATTCAGAAAATCCATACAATTAACATGGAGAAGTCATTATGTCACTTCGTTTGTCTGAAGCCGACGCCGACGCGGCGCTGACGCGCCTGCGCAGCCACTACCGGGTTTATGCGCCGGTGGCGGAGTATCGCGGCGGACGCTTTTCTGATACTGATAATATCGTCTACCAGGAGGTGACTCGCTGGCGGGATATTGTCTGGCAGGAAAAGTCCCATATGGCACCCAGCACGATTATATCCCCGATTACCGAGACACTGTTTCACTTCGATAACGATGTGATTCAGATTGCCGATGTCGATCGCCGTCCACGTCTGATCCTGGCGCGCGCCTGTGATATTAATGCCATGAGCCGCCTTGACTATATGTATCTGAAGAACGGCAATAATGCCGACTACAGCTACGCATTAGTGCGCGACAGCATCAAGTTTGTGCTGATGGAGTGCGCATCCAGCTTTGAAAACTGCTTCTGCGTTTCCATGGGAACCAACCGAACTGACAGCTACAGCGCCGCGATGCGTTTTGATGAGCAGGGGGTGAACGTCGAGATCACCGATCCGGCGCTAGAGGCCGCCTTTTCCGGGCTGGGGCAGGCGTGTAACTACCGCGCTGGGTTCGTCAGCGAGAACTCAGAGAACGTGGTCACCCCGGACCAGGTATGCGATGACCCTAAGCGCGTGCGCCAAATCCTACAGCAGAGTCCTCTGTGGGATGACTACCAGCACCGCTGCATCGGCTGCGGCCGCTGCACCACCGGTTGCCCAACCTGTACCTGCTACAGCCTCTTCGATGTCGCCTATGCCGAAAATCCACAGCGCGGCGAGCGCCGTCGTCAGTGGGCCAGCTGTATGGTGGCCGGATTTACCGATATGGCCGGTGGCCACCAGTTCCGCGACAAGGTCAGCGAGCGTCTGCGCTTCCGCGCACTGCATAAGGTCAACGACTACCGCGCCCGTGCCCAGGAGGGGGAGCATATGTGCGTCGGCTGCGGCCGCTGCGACGATCGCTGCCCGCAGTATATAAAATTTTCAAATATTATTAATAAGATGAGTGCTGAAGTCGCCCGGGTGCTGCAGGAGGAGCAGGAATAATGTGTAACGGTAACTGTGAACATCGTCACCAGGTGCTGCTGCCGGCGGCATACCCGATTCTGGAGATTGAGAAACATACGGCGCTGGAGTGGAACTTTCGCGTTGCCTGCGACTTTCCGCTGCACTATGGCCAGTTTGTGGAGGTCTCTCTGCCGCTGGTCGGCGAGGCGCCGATATCCGTTTCCGACTATGGCGATGGCTGGGTTGATCTGCTGATCCGCCGGGTAGGGCACGTGACCGATGCGCTGTTTGCGCTGCAGATCGGCGATAAGGTCTGGCTGCGCGGCGCCTACGGTAACGGCTATGACCTGAGCCAGTTTTACGATAAGCGCCTGATCGTGGTCGCCGGCGGCACCGGCGTAGCGCCGGTAAAAGGGCTGATGCGTCATTTTTGCGAGCATCCGCAGCAGGTAAAAAGCCTGGATATGATCTTGGGCTATAAGAATCAGGACAGCATCCTGTACAAACGCGAGCTCGACTTCTGGCGCAGCCGGCACAACCTGTGCCTGACCCTGGATGAGGGCGACACCATCGCCGAATATTATCACCTGGGGCGGGTGACCGACCATCTGCCGTACCTGGACTTCAGCGCACCGGAGGAGATCCAGGCCATCGTGGTCGGGCCGCCGGTGATGATCCGGGCGACGGTCGCCATGCTGCAGGAAAATGGCCTGCGGGATGAGCAGATTTGGGTCGACTATGAGCGTCGCATGGCCTGCTCTGTCGGCAAGTGCGGCCACTGCCGCATGGGAGATGTCTATATCTGTGTCGATGGGCCGGTGTTTAACTATGCCGACGCTCGCGCCATGGTTGACTGAAGGAGCCAATAATGAGTATCGATGTCGATATTTACCGCGCTCGGGCGCTGAATGAATACCGTTTCTCCAAGGTACGCTCTGAGGCCATGGTTAGCGTCAGGATCCCCGGGGGATCCTGCCCGCACGTCTGCTGAGCGTAGCCCAGCAAATCGCCGAAGAGTATGGCAACGGGCTGATTCACCTGACGACCCGCCAAAAATTGGCGATGCCCGGTATTCGCTATGAGGACATGGACAAGGTTAACGCCGCACTGGAGCCCTTTATCCGCGAGATTGAAATTGAAACCTGCGGGATTGAGGTCGAGGATCCGAAGGCCGGCTATCAGGCTATCGGTGGGCGTAACATCGTTGCCTGTCAAGGCAACCGCATCTGCCAAAAGGCCAATACGGATACCACCGGCATGGCGCAGCGGCTGGAAAAGCTGATCTATCCCAGCCGCTATCATCTCAAGGTGGTGATGGCCGGCTGCCCTAACGACTGCGCTAAGGCCACCATGGCCGATCTGGGGATCCTGGGGGTCGCCCGGATTAACTTTACCCCCGAGCGCTGCATCGGCTGCGGCGCCTGCGTTCGCGCCTGTAAACACCATGCCGTCGACTGCCTCTCCCTGCTGAACGGTAAGGCCACCAAGCAGGAGAGTCTGTGCATCGGCTGCGGCGAGTGCGTGCTGGCCTGCCCAACGCTGGCCTGGCAGCGGCGTCCGGAGCAGCTGTACCAGGTGCGCCTGGGCGGCCGTACCAGTAAGAAGACACCGCGCGTCGGTAAAGTCTTTCTTAACTGGGTCACCGAAGAGGTGATCCAGGCCGTCATCGGCAACATATTTGAATTTGAACGCGAGATGCTGGACGGCACGCCGGTGTATCTGCATATGGGGCATCTGATCGATCGCGCCGGCTACAGCGACTTTAAAAAGCGGGTGCTGCGTGGCGTCACCCTGAATCCGGGCGCCCAGGTCGCCGAACGGATGTATTGGCAAGAGGACACCTACGTCGGCAACGTCCACCTGAAATCGGTGTAGCGTGCCCAAGAGGGATCAGGTCCGCTGCGGCGGGCCTTTTTTATAAATTAATTTATCTGTAAAAGTGGCTGTATATATTATAATTAATCGTTTTTGTTAATTATTAATTTGTTTTACTCTAGAAACAGTTGATAATAATGAGGGCAATGTGATGAAAGACGTCGTCGATAAATGCAGTAACAAAGGCTGTGCCATCGATATTGGCTCTGTGCTCGATAACGATAATTGCACCACCATCATTACACAAGCCTACGCCAGCCGTGATGAGGCCGAGAAACAGCTGGCTCAGTTAACCGCTAAAGCCCAGCGCGTCGCGCAGCAAGAGTACCCTTGCATCATTACCCACGACATCGCTGAAAAAGAAGGGGAGTTTGTTCTTAACGCCCATTTCAATTTTTCATGCCAGGCAGAAACCGTTATTTTTGAGCTTTCACTACGCCACGCATAAACGGTAGGATATTGCACTATGGTTAGAGATAAGTTTATTTTAAAAAGTTTTTCAACCATTAAGCTCTGGATTGCCAGCCACGTTCATCTTGGAATTAAAAGCGCTGACGTGGTCGCGATTTCAGGTTATTCTCGCTCTTATTTTCTCCGCGAATTTGAGCTGGCGATGGGGATGACGCTGGCGAACTATATTCGTCTCGAACGCCTCAAGCGTTCGCTGCAGCAGTTAGAAGAGACGGACCTGCGCATTAAGGAGATTAGCCACGCACTTGGCTATCCCAGCCAAAGTACATTCTGTCAGATCTTCAAGAATCAGTATCGCGTCTCGCCGTCAGAGTATCGCCTACTGTGCCGCAGGACCTCTCGCCTGGCAAGCTAACCATCGCCTGCCCATAGCCACGCCGCAGAGAGTCATGATGAAGTGCCGACATTCACTATTCGCCGCTGCGCTCTGTGCACCGCTAATACTCAGCGGGTGCGCCGCCATTCCTGGCGATATACAGGGTAACAACAGCCCGATACTGCAAAAAGACTTTAACCAGATCCGCATGACGCCCAATCTCTACACGGGTCAGCAGGTTCGCCTGGGTGGGCGGGTCATCAACGTGATTAATCAGCCCAAACAGACGTTGCTGGAGATTGCCGTGCTGCCGTTAAACAGCGCTGCCAGACCGCAGCTAGATCAGCATTACCAAGGAAGGCTTATCGCCCGTAGCGATCGCTTCCTCGATCCAGTCAGCTACCGTCATCATCTGGTCACGGTATTGGGCACCCTAAGCGGTAGCGAGGTGGGTAAAATAGGCTCGTCACCTTACACCTTTGTCATGCTGAACATTCAGGGCATTCAACTCTGGCAGGTGAGCGAAACGCAGCCACCGGTGGCTGCCTGGGACTACGGCATTGGCCCCAACTGGCCGCTGAGCGGGCAAAACCATAAGGATCCAGGCTGGGGATGGTACCCGGTGCTGCAGCCGGAAACGGCCTCAGCGCACTAAAAACGCGCTGAGCTGTATCCGCTGCGTATAAATCATACGATGCGGCCGTCAAAACAACCGACGGCTGCATTTTTTATGCGCAAGCGCGGTGTCGCTAGAAAAAATCAGCAGGGTAACCCTGTTAATCGACGCGCAGATTTCACGTAGCGACGCCAACGCGCAGGGCGGCTGCATCGACCACTGCGCGACCGACAACGCGGGCACTGTCAGAACATTTATCTGATGCCTAGGAATATCGGCTGTGAACGGCGCATCATAAAATGCGGTGTTATGGAGCCGCCGGCAAATGCGTTGCGTAGCGAGGAAACCAGAGGGAAACCTTGAGCGGAACAATCGGCCGCGATAACGACGGGTGATCTCTGCGACGAGGCATGTTGCCGGGGGACGGGGATGACGAGAGACGTCACCACGATAACACGCTGCAGAATGCCATCTCATTCGTTGCGGACTCAGCGGAAAAGATGCGGCCGCAGCGATAGCAATGATACGGCGAAAGAAAGAGGCTGCGGCTGTCGTGATATGCGCCGCCGCAGCGATAACGATGTAAAAGGCTGGTCGGATCATTATGCGCGTCGGGAAGATTAACGCCGCAGGGGAGGTGTCAATATGGCGAGGCAACAACGGTACGTATTCGATGAGAACACTCCCCATTTCTCTGTTCATTCGCAATTTAACATAATATACATTATACGCACCAACATTGTAGAGGCTCAATGCTAATGTCTATTTGTGGCTCATTAGGAATGTCCAGGCTATAGTTTTCAAATCTGTATGTCTGGTCAACGACTCACTTTTCCTGATGAGGAGTTTTCTATGGCTATACATGACGCCGGGATGTTCACCGTGAAAGAAATCAACCGCCTCAAAATCCTTCAGGATGTCATTGAACGTAACCTGCGTCCTGGTCAGGCTGCGGACATGCTCGGCATCACACCACGCCATTGCAGCCGTTTGCTGAAGCGTTATCGCCAGTCCGGGCCGCTTGGTATGAACAACCAGAGTCGCGGTCGCACTGGCAACCGCCTGTTGCCAAAATCACTGACTGACCAGGCGCTGAGTATCATACGAGAACGCTACCGCGATTTTGGCCCCACGCTGGCCCGGGAAAAACTGGAGGAAGTTCACGGTCTGGTCCTGGGCAAGGAAACAATCAGACGCCTTATGATAAAAGCCGGACTCTGGATCCCCCGAAGACAACGCGCACCGAAAATTCATCAGCCCCGTTACCGGCGGCCATGTACTGGCGAGCTGATACAGATTGACGGCTGTGACCATCCCCGCGGTTCACCTTATACGCTCGCACTCATCGGCAATTGCGCGACGCCGATAAAATAAGTGCCGCGAGCCTGGCACTCGATGACCACGCTAACCCGGACTTCGCAATTCGCCCTCGCTGAGTGATGTAATGCGATACCTCAGACTATTTTATCGGCGTTATTTGCCATAGCGCTGGCGATACGCTCACTACGCGGTCAAATTGCCGTAAAATTCGCCATACCGCCTCGCTAAAAATGGTGTCGCTGCGTGAAATCTGGAATGGAAACAGGGATAAACCCCTGCTCATTTCGCCTAGCGCATCCTAAACTTTGAACAGAGAAGGTCAAAGAACAGTCTTAACGTACCATAATTTTCGATATCCAAATTGCCCCCTAAAACTCATCTCCTGATGATTCGTCGTATTGACAACGCTATCAACTAGAAATAACATATGAACACATATTCATGTGTTGGTATTAATGATGTTAACTATCGCAGAAGGCACCGTCGCTGAGCTGGCAGATATTTTCCGTCTCTTGGGGGATACCACCCGGCTACGCATTACGCTCTGCTGTCGAGCGCATCCGATTGCCGTCGGTGATATTGCCGCTTCGCTGGATATCAGCCCATCGCTGGTTAGCCACCATCTGCGCCTTCTCCGCGCCGCCCGGATAGTGACGGCCGATCGCCAGGGTAAACAGGTGTTCTACTTCGTGTCGGACTCACATATTTCCCGGATGGTGGCCAGCATGCTGGAGCATCTGGATGAGCCGCGCCTGGATCTCGACTGAGGACGAGCGGCCTCGCTCTCTTCTCTCTTTCGCCAATCCAGGAGCTTTATGCCATGAGTCAACCGCAGCACATGCCGTTTTCCCGGGGCCCCAGCGTGGATCAGAGCCGTGAGGCGGCCAGTAAACGCAGCACCTGGATCAGCGTGGTCGTCAATATCGCTCTGACGGTGTTTCAGATCGTCGCCGGCGTTTTCTCCGGCTCTCAGGGGCTGATCGCCGACGGTCTCCATTCGTTATCCGACTTGGCGGCGGACTTTGTCGTCCTCTGCGCCGTTCAGCGTAGTCAGCGGGCCCCGGATGTGCATCATCACTATGGACATCGGCGCTACGAAAATGCGGCCTCGTTGATCCTGGGAGGACTCCTGCTGGCCGTCGGTATTGGGATGATCGTTTCAGCCATCAATAAGCTCAGCGATCCGGCGGCCATCCCCCGCGTGCACTACGTCGCGCTAGGTGTGGCGGTTGTTGCACTGCTGGCGAAAGAGATACTCTTTCGCTACATGCTCGCCGTTGCCCACCGGGTTGGTTCTGGGATGCTGGTCGCCAACGCCTGGCATGCCCGTTCGGACGCGGCCTCATCGTTGGTTGTCGCCATCGGGATCGCTGGAAATCTGCTGGGGTTCGGATTACTCGATCCCATCGCTGCGCTGATCGTCGGGGTAATCGTGAGCCGTATGGGGTGGCGCTTTAGCGCGGATGCGCTGCATGATTTAACCGATCGGGCCGCCGACGCGGAGCAGAACGATGCCATCCGACGGGCCATTTTATCTACCCCCGGGGTCATCGGACTGCATGCGCTGAAAACCCGCAAAAGCGGCGATCTGATCCTGGTCGATGTCCATCTGGAAATCGATGGCCGGATTAGCATCACCGCAGGACATCATATCGCCAGCGAGGCGGAGCGCAGGGTTATGGCAGAACATCCGGTACTGTGTCTGATGACGCACGTCGACCCTGTCGTCTGCGTAAACGCCAACGGCTAAGATGAGTGACACAACGAAAAGCCCCTCTCTTCCATTACAGCCATCGAGGATCTGCCCTGATGGCAGCGCCGCAGCAGACAATACGTGACAATGTCACTATTTGACTCACGTTTAGCGGCGCACCGGCGAGATAGCGCCTATCTAGGCGCCGGCGAACAGGTATTTCGCGTTAACATCCTGCGCCAGCTGGGTAAACAGCTGGTTGGTTAGCGTCTGCGTCGTCTCTAGCGCCTCCGCAAACACCTGCTCACCGAAGCGTTGAAGCAGACGGTCAGCCTCAGCTATATCCTCTTGATAAATTTTGATATATTCAGACTCCATCGCCTGCTGCAGATCGCTAAAGCGTGATTCCAACCGTTGATACGCCTGCTGAACGCTCGGCGCATAGCGATAGTAGTTCACCATAATCAGCGTCTGCAGCTTGCGAAACTGCCACTGCGCCGAGAATGTATCGGCCTCCCCGGCGGTAACCTCGCCATAGGCGGCCGGCACATCGCCCCCGGCGTTGGGATAAAACGGAATATAGAGCGAGATACTGGGCATACCGTAGGATAGATATATCACATCGCTCAGCGCGCGCGGCAAACCGCTGCGCGATTGCAGGATATGGGACTGTTGGGTGCGGAACAGGGAGATCGGCCGCCAGGTATAGTCCGGCGTATCCGCATAGGGCTGTCTCCCCAGATTATCGTATGTGTTGCGCAGCCCTCGCTTAACCGACTCCACATCCAGCGCATCGCTGGGCGCTTCGAAGACCGCAAACCGTTGCGGCTGCTGCAGCGTTCTGTCCGGATCGGGGCGATATAACTGCTGCAGGGCATACACCCGCGGGTAGTTGTAATAGCCGTCGAGGCGATCGTCATGACGCGTATAGGCCCGCTCAAAATTGAATGGACCATCGCGCTGGGGATCATACAGCCCATGCTGAAGGGCAAAGTCGATCAGCGAGGCCGACGCCATATAGCCGTCACGGTCGTCGGGATCATAGTCGCGCAGGCGTCCCTGGTTGCCGGTAACAAAATAGCAGTGCGGCGCCAGTTTAGCGGCCAGCCACTGGTGCGCACTGCCGGTCTCCAGATACCAAATCTCATTCTGATCGATAAAGGCAACGCCAAACCCTTCGCCGGCGCCCTGCTCTTCGATCATTTTTCCCAGGCGAGACACTCCTTCCCGTGCGGAGTCGATATAGGGCAGAACAATATCGACAATGCTGTCCTCGGTGATCCCACTCTCGCTCAGATAAGGATCGTGTAACAGAGCCTGTTCACTGGCAAAAATCGTCTCGGTGGCGCTCATTCCGACGCCGCGCTGATTAAATCCGGCGGCGCCCCAGGTCATCTGCGCCGCCGTTTTTCCGGGCTTACCGTTGGCAAATGCGCTATAGCCCTGCGCCGTTTCGGGTAGCGGCCAGCTAAAGGCATTTTCATTGGCGTGGAACAGTCCGCGCTGATTCGCCTGCGGCGGATGCTTGAGCAGCACCTTCGACAGCAGCGGATCGTGATCCTCGGTGCGGGCAATAATACGTGAACCGTCGCGGGTCGCCGCCGCGCCAATGAGGATCGTGGTACACGAATCCTGGCTTAGCGGAACGGCCGATGGGGAAGCAGCAGAGACAGAAGAGAGCTTCATTGTTCAACTCCTCGTAACCTGAGGGAAATGGCGTCAGCAACGACGCATGACGTTGCAATTATCAGCTTCAGCATACGCCATATATTGCCATGGCGCATTTAGGCGCCGGCAATAATGTCTCTAGCCCCCCACCGCTTATCCGCCTGCGCAGGAACCAATCGTTATGACTATTTTCCATACATTAAACAGTTATTTTTTGTTACCGGATCGCGAGTAATACGGCTAAATTTAACAATAGGGCCAATAGGAGAAACAATTATGTACAGAAATATTTTGGTACTACTTGACCTTAAAACCGGATCCCAAGAGGACATTCAGCTATTGAGCAAGGGCGTTCAGCTGGGCGGATGCCTGCAGGCAACGCTGCATCCGGTGCATGTCGTGCTTGATATCGATCCGGGTGACGACGGCGGAAACTCACCCTACTTTTCTCAGTTGGAAGATCAGGCCACCGCACTGCAGCAAACCGTTGGCGCCGCATGTCCAGAAATTACCATTATGATCAGCAATGATTTTTCTGCATCCCTGGAAGACTTTATTCAGCAGCAGCAAATCGATTTGGTGATTTTGGGGCATCACAACAGCGCGTTTGCCCAGAAGTTTGTCTCCTTTCTTTCCGTGGCTAAGAACACCATTGACGCCATTAACATTGATACGCTGATCGTGCCGTTAAAAGGTAACTGAGTCAGCTAATCCAGATAGGCCCGGCATCTTTACCGCCGGGTGCTATCCTTAAGTTAACTGAATCTTGACCCGTTGCCTGGATCACCATGAAGCCTCCGCGCGCGATTCCCTTTTATTTGCATATTGCCTACCTGTTTGTCGGGCTGCTACTGGTCTTCTCTTGCCTGATCCTCTGGTATCAATATCACGCCAGCACCCGCCTGCTCCTGAGGACGACGTACAATCATTATCGCAGCGTCGTCAGTGAAACCGCTAATGAAATGGAACAGGCCTACCACAGCGGCTCGCTGCTGGTCGAGCTGCTGGCCAACCAGCGCAACGAGATGGCGACGCAGCCATTGGCAGATCGCCTGCAGCATCTGCCGTTCTATGTCACCGCATTACGCAATAGCCCCAAATTAGCTGCGCTCTATACCGGCTATGATAACGGTACGTTTTTTCTAGTCCGTCGCTATATTCCGTCGGCCGAAATGATCCGTCAGTTCGATCCGCCGGCGGGAACCGCCTGGATGGTGCAGAGCCAAACGCTGAGCGGTGATGGTAACATAGCAGGAAACTATCTGTTTTATAATGATAATTTAACCCTCCTGGAGCAGCGCGGCGTTGCCGCCTACCGTTTTGATCCGCGCACGCGCAACTGGTATCAGATGGCCACCGACCCGGGCACGCTGCACGGTACCCCGCCATACCGCTTTGCCAGCGGTGGCCTGCTGGGGATCACGCTCTCAGCACGCATGCTCAAGGCCCCCGGCGTCGCGGGAAGCGATATTCAGATTAATGGGTTAGATGCCATGCTGCAGGCGGCCCGCATTACGCCCAACAGCCACCTGGTTCTCCTTAACGCACAGGGACAGATCCTCGCCAGCGATCTGGGCCTGCCGGGGCTACTGACCAACGGCCAGGGCATTGCCCACCTGCCTACGTTGGCCGATACTGACAACCCGCAGCTGCTCCCGCTGGCCCAGCTTAGCCGGATGCCGCCCTTACAGCCCGTCTCGCTGGATCTTGCCAACGGTGAACGCTGGGAGGGGATGCTCTTTACCTTTAAGGTGCTGGGGGAGAGACGCTACGCCTGCTGATGGCCTCGCCCACGGCGGAGCTGATGGCCAGCGCCCGGCAGGACGTCGGCCGAATGCTGCGGATCTCGCTGCTGATCCTGGGGCTGGGGCTGGGGCTGATCGGTGCGATATGGCTGGCGCACCGCGCATCCAAGCCGTTGAATCAGCTGGTTGATGAAGTTAAGAAAATCGAAGAGTTCCGTTTTGATGAGCCGGTCAATGTCCAGAGTAACATCGTTGAAATTTACCGACTGGCAAAAGCGTTCGGAAAAATGAAAGAGAGCATCGACCACTTTATGGCGATCTCTCAGGCATTGGTCGGTGAGCGTCACCAGCCCGTACTGCTGGCGCGGATCCTTGGTGAAATGACCAGCCAGACCCATGCGATGGGAGGATTAATCCTGCTATCCCAACAGGGAGGGCTGCACCCGGTTCAGTCACGCTGGCTGGATACGACCACGACAATCGATAAACGTCATACCTGGGTTTCTACCGCCGGGATGAGTCTGCTCCAACGGATGCAGCAGCAGCAGCTCATCCGGCGTACCATTGATCCGCCGACGCTGGCGGCGGCCTTCCCGGCTTTCCCACCGGTGATCCGACCGCTGACCCTCCTGCTGCTTCCCCTGAGAAATGCCGATCAAGAACTCCTGGGGCAGCTGATCCTGTTCATCGATCATCAGCACTTTCCCGTTTCATCGCGCATGCTGGCCTTCGCCCAGGCGCTGGCCGGAACGGCCGCCGTCGCGCTGAATACCCAGCGTCTGCTGGATGAGCAAAAGCGTCTGCTGGAGGATTTTATTCGGATCATCGCCGGCGCCATCGATGCGAAAAGCCCACATACCGGCGAGCATTGCCAGCGGGTGCCCGTGCTGGCCAAGCTGCTGGCGCAGGCGGCCTGTGACCAAAAACAGGGGCCCTTTGCTGACTTCTCCCTCTCTGACGACGAGTGGGAGGCGCTGCGCATTGCCGCTTGGCTACACGACTGCGGCAAGGTGACGACGCCGGACTTCGTGATGGAAAAGGCCACCAAGCTGGAGACCCTGTATGACCGTATTCATGAGGTCCGTATGCGCTTTGAGCTGCTAAAGCGGGATGCTGACGTCGCCTACTGGCAAGGCATGGCGGAAGGCGACGATCCGACGATGCTGGCGCACGTGCGCGATACGCTAAAATCACAGCTGGATGAGGAGTTTGCCTTTGTCGCCATCTGTAATCGCGGCAGCGAATCCCTGTCACCGGACGCGATTGAGCGCCTGCGTACCATCGCCCTGCGAACCTGGACCCGCACCCTTTCCGATAGAATCGGCCTCTCCGCCGATGAGATGCAGCGCAGACAGGCGACGCCAGAGTCGCCGCTGCCGGTGAATGAACTGCTGCTGGCCGACAGAGCGGAGCATCTCCTGCCGCGCCACGGCAACGAGCCGCTTGAGGCCTATCGCCAGCAGGGATTTACCATGGATATACCGCAGTATCAGTATCATCGCGGTGAGCTGCATAATCTGACGATCGCGCACGGAACCTTAACTCACGAGGAGCGCTTTAAGATCAATGAACACATTATTCAGACGATCCTCATGCTGAATCAGCTTAGCTTTCCTCGCCACCTGCAGCAGGTTCCCGATATTGCCGGCAGCCATCACGAACATATCGACGGCTCCGGCTACCCCCGAGGGCTGATCCGCAGCCAGATGTCGATACAGGCCTGTATTATGGCCGTTGCCGATATTTTTGAGGCGCTAACCGCCAGCGATCGCCCCTATAAGCCGGCCAAGACGCTATCGCAGACGCTCGCGATCATGGGTGAGATGTGCCGTAGGGAGCACATTGATGTCGATGTATTTTGCCTGTTTCTACAAAGCGGTGTCTACCTGAACTACGCTAAGCGCTATCTGCGCCCAGAGCAAATGGATCGGGTAGACATTACTATGCTGATAAATAATTGCCGGGGGAAACCGGAACGGGGAACGGAGGCTTCATCGGTATAAAGAAAAAAGGCATGCCAAGCGATGCACATGCCTTTATGAATAGCTCTTACTTGTTAGCGCTGCGCAGTGCGTTTCTCAGCAAAATATATCCACAGCTTAAAATTACGCCAAGCAATAAGGATAAAACCAAAATCAAAGCGCGCTTTTGCCCGACTTTATCCACGGAGATATTTGTCGCATTAAATATGGATAGGTTGTCGCCAGTTAGCTTAAAACCATTAATCGAAGCGAACATCTCCTGCATATCAAAATAACTGGCATTAAACTTAAGCGGCAAGTTTTTTTCATGCTCAATCATTGTATTTAAGATTGGGACACCAAGCATAAATAGCATGTCGTCAGATATTTCTCCGGATACAGGGTTAAGCTTGGTCTGTTGAATATTCATCTGATGCGCTAACTGCAACGCATTTTTCAACACGCTAACACGGTAGTCTCGCTGGGCCTTGGCGCTATTCTCCTGAGCTTGCATCTGTATTTTCAGGCTATTAGCTCGTTCACGCAGCGAGCTGTACATCGACGCATCCAGCTGCTTACGAGTCTCATCACGCAGCGACATTAAGGCCGATTGCAAATTCTCCTTTGCCGATGCCGGATCGTTTGCCGTTGAGGAGATAATATATGTATCGGCGGTGGCGCCGGGGCGAATGCTGATGTTGATACCTGAGAGAATTTGGGCACTGGCCGTGGCGACAAAGGTATTAAATACATTGCTGGTTGTTTTTTCACCATCGATGGCAGGAGTGTTATCCCCCTCATTCATCGGCCAGGCCTGGCTCAACATGACCCCCGCGGGATAATTTGCCAACTGGTTAAGATAAGGCTTCGAAAGCGTTGACTCCGCCGTCCATTTTGGCGTAGCTAACATGATATAAATGCCTGCGATAGCGAGAAACACGATTGAAACACAAAAAACAATCACTTTCCCTTGCCATAGCTGCCTAATGATATCAAGCAGATCGATCTCATCATTGACATGGTTTACTGGTTTTTCATGCATCTTGCATAGTCCTTAATATGTCGCATGTTTATACGTAGTAACGTAAATCCCTGCTAAGAATATCTCGATTTTAATAAGACAGATAGTATATTACGAATAAAAACCATAGAATCTTAAAATATGAACTGTATCGAATTATTATCATGATTACATATTAGGATAATTCTGGCATTCTGATAGGCAGTGTTCCAATAGGGTGCGTAACGCCGACGGTTGTGAAACGTTGTAAAGGCGCGCCGAATTTATCCACACGCGAGGGAGTGAGTATGAACGTTTTCATTACCGGTGCTAGCGCCGGGTTTGGCGCTGCAATCGCCCGTAAGTTTATCCGTCATGGCCATCACGTCATCGCCGCCGGACGGCGCCTAGAACGGCTGGAGGCGCTGCGGGATGAGCTGGGCGACGCGCTAACGGTCGTTCAGCTGGATGTCCGTAATCGGGCCGCGATCCAGGATGCGATCGCGCACCTGACGCCGGCGCAGCGCACCGTCGATCTGCTGGTCAATAACGCCGGTCTCGCTCTGGGGCTGGAGCCCGCCCATCGGGCGGATATCGATGACTGGGAAACCATGATCGACACCAACGTCAAAGGCGTAGTGAACATGACCCGTGCCCTGCTGCCTGAAATGGTCGCCCGCAACGCGGGTCATATCATCAATATCGGTTCAACGGCGGGCAGCTGGCCCTACGCCGGCGGCAATGTCTATGGCGCAACCAAGGCCTTTGTCCGCCAGTTCAGTCTTGGTCTGCGGGCCGATCTGCACGGAACCCGAATCCGGGTGAGCGACATTGAGCCCGGTCTGGTTGGCGGTACCGAATTCTCCAGCGTCCGCTTTAAAGGCGACGAGCAGCGCGTCACCCGTACCTATCAAGACGCGCACGCTCTAACCGCCGACGATATCGCCGAGGCGGTGTTCTGGGTGGCCACGCTGCCCCCTCACGTCAACATCAATACGATGGAGATGATGCCAGTCTCCCAGTCGTTCTCACCTCTGGCGATCTATCGCGGCGAATAGGCATTCGCCGATTACGGCTATGGCGTCATAGAGAAAATCATGGCAGATTGAATCAATGACGCTCTGCGCGGTCTGAAGAGTGCATTTCGCTGAGGACAACACTGTGAAGATAGAGAAACGACATCGACTCGCCCGTTTGATTCCCCTGCTGCTACTGCTCGGCGGCGTCGGTTGGCACAGCGCCGCGCAGGCCGCCAGCTGCGAGGCCGGTAGCACCTGCGTCTTTGGCTCCAGCGGTGGACAAGACAACTCGCTGACCAAAGAACAGGCGCGTGAACAGCGGGAGCAATGGGATCAAACCCGCCCGTTGCGTAACAAGGTCAACAGCCACGTTGAGAAAGAGTTTGATAAGGCCGATCGGGCCATCGAGCAGCGAGAGCGCTGTGAGCGCAGTCTGAACGTCAACGCCTACTGGGAGCCAGAGACGCGCCGCTGCCTGGATCGCCAGAGCGGGCGTCCGTTAACCCCCTAACTGACAGGTATCCTATGCATAAACCTATCTTATTGTCCGCCCTGCTCCTGGCGCCGTTGTTCTCTTATGCCGCCGCCTCCTCCTGCGAAAGCATTCGGGATGAGATTAGCCAGAAGATCGTGGCCAACGGTGTCCCCCAGGAGGCCTTTACGCTAGAGATCGTCCCCAACGATCAGGTACAGCAGGCAGGCGGTCAAGTTGTGGGTCACTGCGGTAACGACACTCAGAAAATTGTCTATATCCGTACCGACGGCGCCGAGCCAGGCGCCCATGTGAATCCACGCTAAACGCCCAGGCCGCCGTCGGCGGCCTGGACTACTTATTATCCCCGATCTCTTCAATCCGCTCGCGCAGCCCCGCCCCCGCCGGGATCAGCCATGCCGCCAACAGGGCCAGCCACGCCAATAGCGCCGCCGCAATAAACACCGCATGCAGCGACGCCGCGACCGGCGCCAACAGCGCGCCGACCTCCTCTGCCGCCGGCTGAGTACGCAGGGTCATCAGCCGCTGTACCGGATCGCTCACCTGCGGTAGGCGCCAGGCCAGATTCAGGTTGAGCGTCGCACCAAGCACGGCGGTGCCCAGCGCAGAGCCCAGCATACGGGTAAACACCGTGCAGGCCGTCGCAATACCGCGCATGGAATGCGGCGCGCTGTTCTGGACGGAGACCAGGAAGGTGGTATTGGTCATTCCCATCGCCGCGCCGATGATAAAGGCCGAAACTCGCCCCCACCACAGGCTCCCCTGTGGAGTCTGCCACAGCAGACACAGGCTTCCCGCGATCAGCAACAGGGCGCCCAGCAACGCCGTGGTCCGGTATGACGTATGGGCCATCAGCCGGCCGCTGAGCGTGCTCGCGATAGGCCAGCCTATCGACATGAGGGCCAGCGTCGTACCGGCCTCCAGGGCCGAATATCCCATGACGCCCTGCACATAGGTGGGTAAAAATGCGGCGACGCCCATCATGGCGGCCCCCACGACCAGCCCGCCGATGTTGCCGGCCACCATAATGCGCTGGCGCCAGAGTACGGCCGGAAACAGGGGCTCTGTCGCGCGCAGCTCCTGACGCCACAGTAAAAAACCACTCAGCACGGCGATGGCCAGCAGCAGCAGCACCCACCACCCCAGCCACTCGGCCTGAAGCAGTGACAGCAACAGCGCGCTGATGCCGATGGCGAGCCAGGCGGTTCCGGCCAGATCCAGCGCATGGCGCCGCGGATGTCGCTGTTCGGGAAAATAACGCCATAGCAGATACATCGCGCAGCAGCCAATGGGCAAATTGATCCAAAAGACCAGGGACCAGTGGAAATGCTGGACGATAAATGCCCCCATCAACGGCCCGACGATCGCCGATACGCCCCAGACGCTGGAGAGATAGCCCTGAATGCGGGGACGCTCAAGGGGGCCATAGACATCGGCAATAATGGTGACCGCGATCGGTGTAATCGCGCCAGCGCCAGCCCCCTGCAGCGCGCGGAACGCGATCAGCCACAGCATGCTGTGGGCAAAGCCGCAGAGCACAGAGCCCAAAAGGAACAGCGAGGCGCCGATATAAAACATCCGCTTGCGGCCATGCAGATCCGCTAACCGCCCATAGATAGGAATAGAGATCGCCTGCGTCAGCAAATAGGCGGCAAACACCCATCCCAGCAGGGAGAAACCGCCCAAATCGGCAATGATGGTTGGCATGGCGGTAGAGACAATCGTTACCTCAATCGCCGCCATGAAGGTGGCAAGCATGCAGGCTGCCAAGACCAGTACCCGCTTCGGGCTTATCGATGTCGTATCCGTACTCATAGGGCCTATGTCGTCGAAAATCCTGCGGCTATACTAGCATGGAGAGATAAGGCGATTCCTACTTACTTTCCTTTCCTACGTCTTTCCGCAGCGTTCCCGTAAAAGTTCATTGTGAATAACAGCCCCTCGGCGATGTCGCTCAATGGCGCAATAGCAGTACTCCGCCAATGCGCTGGCGAGCCCGACCTGCGCCAGTATAAGCCGATAAAATAATGCGCTCGCAGGTGGCTATAGCATCCAGGGGAAGGTGTAGAATCATGTCATGAGATCGACAGTTTAATCTATTACATTGAAGTGTAAATATTTTCTCTATTCTACCCTCATCCAGGATATCCCCTACGCACTGATGAAAAGCAAGGCCTCGCCCCAATCACCAGCTCGCGTTGCCGGCTATCCAACGCCAGTATCACATTATTATTCAGGATGTTGGCAATATGCGCATCATCCCCCCGAGCGCTCTCCCGCCGCTGTCGATAGGTCGGCCGCAGCGACAAAACAAAAAAAATCTGACCTTTGACATCATCGCCAACGATCAGGTTTTGCCTGCAGGTGCCGTAACAATCCAGTGTTTTAATACTGTAATTGCACCCATAACAACTTCCACTATCTTAATAAAAAGTGTGAGGCTGATTGGTAATTTGTCTCTATGTTAGCGTCTATTTAATATCTCCCCAACAATTCATAAATTAAATAAATTCATGCATTTCAAAACTGATGCGCTATTGTTGGCGATCACCATGCAGACCTATATCAACGGCGAACATCATAATGCAATTAAGTACGGTGAAAAGGAATTCATTATCGGCGTAATCTCTTTATCCAACTAATGCCATAATAAGTCGGCGTTTACTGACGATGCGATCACCGCGGCGTCAGCGCCGGGGTCTATCGCCACACCGCCGTCCAGACGACGGCGGTTGCGCGCTGGGTAAAGATCATCTGTCAGGAAAAGATAATATTGCCATGTAATATACAAACTTATCGCCGAATCTTGCCTGAAAGGCAGTATATGCATCTAAAAAAACATCATTAATTGTCGGTTCCTATCTTAATGATAGGCCGTCCCTGCATCTATCGTTGACACTTATCAAATATCGCTGCGAGACCACCCTGCACTATGGTCGCGTCGGTTCGCCGATATTTGTCGGCTGCCTCCGCAGCCGTATTGACACTCTCAAAAGGAGTTCTGTAACAATGAAAAAAATAACGAAATGGGTGGGAGGCATCGTCATTGTCGGTATCGCCTGCTACTTAGGGTTGGTCGGCTATGTCTATAATCATGACAAACAGCGTAATACCGTACCGAGTGAACCGGCAAGCTCACCGCTTAATGCTCAGGTATTGGGGATCCTGAGCGAAAAGGGCTGTGACTACTGCCATACGCCGTCGGCGAATTTGCCGTTTTATGCCAGCGTTCCCGGCGTGAAGCAGCTAATGGAGTATGACATGTATCAGGGATATAAGGCGTTCAACCTGACCCCCCTGCGCGAAAGTCTGCTGAAGCCCTCCCCGTGGAAAACCGCCAGCGGCCAACCGCCGACCCTGACGGATCTCAATAAGCTGGAGTGGGTGGTTCAGCATCAAACCATGCCGCCCACCCGCTATACCGCGATGCACTGGGCCGGCAGGATGTCACAGGCCGATCGCGATACCCTGCTGAAGTGGGTGAATGAGCAGCGGCAAAAATATTACACAACGCCAGATATGGCACCCTCACTGCGCAATGAGCCGATACAGCCGATCCCCGAGTCCTTACCGGTCAACGCCGAAAAAGTTGCGCTGGGATTCCGTCTGTACCACGATCCGCGTCTATCCGGCAATGACACCGTGGCCTGCGCCCACTGTCACCAGCTGGGTGCCGGCGGCGTCGATGGGCGGAAAACATCGCTGGGCGTCGATGACCAGGTTGGCCCCATCAACGCGCCGACGGTGTTTAACTCTGTGTTCAACATCGCCCAGTTCTGGGATGGCCGCGCGGCAACCCTGCAGGATCAGGCCGGAGGGCCACCGCTGAACCCGATCGAGATGGCGTCCACGTCGTGGGAACAAATCATCGGTAAGCTGAATCAGGATCAGGCGTTTAAGCAGGAGTTTCTCAAGGTGTATCCGCAGGGGTTCAGCGGAAAAACCATCACTGACGCCATCGCCGAGTTTGAAAGGACCCTGATTACGCCGAACTCCGCGTTTGATCGCTATCTGCGCGGCGACAGCAGCGCACTCACGGCCCAGCAGCAGCATGGCTATCAGCTCTTTAAGGATAACCGCTGTGCAACCTGCCACGCCGGCGTCGCCATGGGCGGGGAGTCTTATGAGCCCCTCGGGTTGATCAAAGCCTACCCGTTTGGCGAAGTGACCAGCGCTGATATCGGCCGGATGAACGTGACCCAGGATCTGCGCGATAAGCTGCGCCAGAAGGTACCGACGCTGCGTAACGTTGAGCTGACCGGCCCCTACTTCCACCGTGGGGATGTGAAGACGCTGGATGAGGCGGTGAAGCAAATGCTGCGCTATCAGGTCGGCGTCACCCTGCCGCAAAGCGATGTCGACGATATCGTGGCCTTCCTGAAGAGTCTGAACGGTGTCTATACGCCGTATCCGATGAACACGGCCGCCGCCGCAGAGAGCCTAACGACGGCGCCGCGGGAGACGGCCCATCCATAACCGTTGACCGAAAAGCAAACGGGCGTGCACTGTGCACGCCCGTTTCAGTCACAAAATCGTGTCCTTACGCGGCGTCAGACCAGCGCAGACAAATCGATATAGCGCGCCAGCGCTTTTTCCTCTGGACGGTACAGATAGGGGATCTCTCCCAGCTGCGGCGCCGGCAGTTTCTGCCGCAGAGCATCAATGGTCTCAGCATAATGCGACAGGCCGGGGTTAATCCGGTTCGCAATCCAGCCGACAAACGGAAGGCCATCATTAATAATGGCCTGAGCGGTCAGTATGGCATGGCTGATACAGCCCAGCTTAATCCCCACCACCAGGATCACCGGGAGTTGCTCCTGCACAACCCATTCAGAGAGCGGACGCAAATCCTGCATCAATACCCGCCAGCCGCCGGTTCCCTGCACCACGACATGCTGCGCCTTCGCGCTCAGATGCTGCAGCCCACGGCTCATGGCGCCATAGTCCAGCGCCTCGCCGGTATAGGCATTGGCTATCTCTTCGCGCAGGGTGACAGGATTAACCTCGTCATAGCTGAGCGCCATGGAAGAGGCCTCGAGCAGCGTGACGGCATCCCGATTGCGTAATCCCTGCGGGGTCTCATCGCTGCCTACGGCGATAGGTTTATACCCCACCGCGCTGTGCCCCGCCGCCTGAATAGCTTGTAATAACGCACGGGAGGCCACCGTTTTACCCACCTCGGTGTCGGTTCCCGTAACGAATACGCGTTTTAACATGGAATAGTGCCCGCGATCGCTAATAAACCAGGAAGTCTAGGCGAAGCGCTTCTTAGGCGGCTTGCGTTAGCTCAAATTTTTATTTATCGCGCGGATCATTTTCCTACCCAGCGCGCGAATTCACGGGCGATGAGTAACCGTTCGGCAAACAAAAGCGAACAATTATGCGTACAATTACCCTTGCAGCAGCTGTACCAGCAG
Source organism: Edwardsiella sp. EA181011 (assembly GCF_000800725.1). Classification (NCBI taxonomy): domain Bacteria; kingdom Pseudomonadati; phylum Pseudomonadota; class Gammaproteobacteria; order Enterobacterales; family Hafniaceae; genus Edwardsiella; species Edwardsiella sp. EA181011. The sequence continues at coordinate 2,624,788 of NZ_CP011364.1, forward strand.
CGAACCGTTATATAGCGCTTCTTTGACCAGCGCGGCAGCGGGCATCGTACCATGGTTGTGAAAATGGCTGGCCTCAACCGAAAGATGCTGGGTGTAATGGGGCAGCGCCTGCTGCCGAATTGCGCTGGCGATGGAGGGGAACAAGACCTCCGCGGCCTGGTTCAGCGGTGAGCCTATCAGGATTTTTTCCGGGTTAAACAGGTTAACCATCACCGCAGCGATGCGCCCCACGCTATGACCGACGCTATTGATCAAGTCCCGTCCTAGCTGATCTCCCTGCAGCGCGGCCTGACACAGGGCCTCAATATTCAGCGGACTGACCGCGTGCAGCTGTGACGACGGCGACAGCGCGAGACGCTGCTGCGCCAGCGTCAGTATATTGCCCAGCCCGGCGATCGTCTCCAGACAACCATGGTTTCCGCAGTAGCACTGCTTGCCATAGGGATCGACCTGGGTATGCCCTATTTCTACCAAACTTTGGCGACTTCCGTTCAGCAGACGCCCTTCGCTGATCACGCCGGCGCCCACGTTATGGTCAATGACAATCTGAATCAGGTTGGCGCAGCCCGCGCCGGCGCCAAACAGCGACTCGGCCATGGTCCAAGCGCAAACGTCATGCTGCAGATATACCGGCAGCCCCGTATGGCGCGAGAGCTCGGCGCTCAACGCCATGTCACACACCTCAGCATAGTACGGCATCCGGTGTACGATCCCCTGGGCGGCGTTAATCAGCCCCGGCAGCGTAATGGCAATCGCCGTCAGACGCTCCAGCTGACGCTGGTGGCGGGTGAAAAACAGATCGATCTCTGTCACGATGCGGGTCAGCAGCGGCAGTTCACCCTGCGCCGGCAGCGCGATCTCCTCTTCGGCGACCAGCGCGCCGCTCAGATCGCGCAGCGCTAGCGTCATCGTGCCCAGCCCAATCCGCACGCAAAGATAGTGCCAGGATGCGGTATCCAGCGTGAGCCCCACGGCAGGACGTCCGCGGCTGCCGGGCTCCTGGAATTCCGTCTCCTGCACCAGGTGAGCCTCAAGCAGCTCACGCACGATTTTGGTAATGCTGGCGGGTGCCAGCTGTGCGCGTTTTGAGAGCTCAATGCGCGAAATGGGGCCAAAACGATCGATAAGGCGGTAAACCGCCCCAGCATTTATCTGCTTGATTTGATCAATATGCCCCGGCTGACCGTCAGCAATCACTACCGCTACTCCCAGTTATTTTTCGCGCTTCAAAATAAATCTTACCGGGTATGGCGGGGATTTTACAAAAAGGCGTCAACCATTTGATTAGTTATGTGATTAAGTGCACAAATACTTACCCATTCGGCGCGTTTTCCATCATCGATGGCGGCGCCATGACGTCGGAGGGTGGCGCGGTCAGCAGCGCGATCAGCGCATTGGCCTGTGCGCTCAGCGGCCGCTGGCGGTGGTAGGCGAGCCACACCTCGGTATAGGCGTCGGGCTCATCCAATGCGCGATAACACACACCGTCCACCTGAATACGAGTATAGGACGCAGGCAGAATAGAGATGCCCAGGCCCGCCGAGATCAGCCCGACGATCGTCATCGCCTCACCGACCTCCTGCGTAATATACGGCACAATGCCGGCCCTCTTCAGCAGCGACAGCAGCTCATCGTATAGCGCCGTACCATCACCGCGGGAAAAAAAGACAAAGGGTTGGTCGGCCAGGTCGCTGAACCTCAGCGCCTGCCCCCGCAGCGCCAAGGGATGGTGACGATGCAAAACCGCAACCAGCGGCTCACGCTGCAGCACCCGGTGCGTCAGCACGCCGGGCAGCAGCGTATTGCGCAATATGCCGATGTCCAGCTTGCCATCAACCAACGGTTCGATCTGCTGCTTGGTATTTAGCTCGCGCATCTGCAGATGTACCTGCGGATAGCGCTGGCGATAGGAGAACAGGCTGTGTGCCACCCGGGGAATAAAGGGAACCGATGAGGTAAAGCCAATGGTTAGATCCCCGGTCTCCCCCCGATGGGCCCGGGCCGCCTTTTCGGCCGCCTGCTCCAGCTGACTGACGATCGCATAGCACTCTTTTAGAAAAAGGCTCCCCGCCTGCGTCAGGCTGACGCTGCGGTTGGTGCGCATCAGCAAACAGGCGCCCAGTTCGCGCTCCAGCGCCTGGATCTGCTGGCTCAGCGGCGGCTGCGAGATATTCAGCCGCTCCGCCGCCCGGTTGAAATGTCGCTCCTCGGCGACGGCGATAAAGTACTTAAGATGACGAATTTCGATGCGCATGGCCATTGATACTTTAAATATATTATTGGTTCTTATTAATATATTAGACATTCAACAGGCGTAATTCTATGCTCGCTGTCCTGCAGCCTGGTTTCGCGTCGATATCGCAGATCGTGATGTGGCCTAGGCTGACTCTCTGTTTGTCCCGTATAAGGATATTGTGTGAATACCTCCCCGGCTGAAGCCGCGCCGGATACCGTCTCTCCGGCATCCACCGCCATCAGCGATGACCTTAATGGTAAACCCCCTTTTATCACCCGCGACCGCCCCGATTTCAAGCGGGTCACGCTGGCCCTGTTTTCCGCGGGGCTGGCCACTTTTGCCCTGCTGTACTGCGTACAGCCCATTCTACCGGTGCTATCGCAGGATTTCGCCATTACTCCGGCGACCAGCAGCCTATCGCTGTCGGTTTCCACCGGTATGCTGGCCATCGGACTGCTGTTTACCGGCCCGCTCTCCGATGCCATCGGTCGTAAGAATGTCATGGTCACGGCGCTGCTGCTGGCGGCTGTCTGCACCCTGATCTGCGCCCTGATGAGCAGCTGGGATGCCATTCTGGTGATGCGAGCCCTGGTGGGGCTGGCCCTGAGCGGCGTAGCTGCCGTGGCCATGACCTATCTCAGCGAAGAGATGGATCCCTCGGTAGTCGCGTTCTCCATGGGGCTGTACATCAGCGGAAACTCGATCGGCGGCATGAGCGGCCGCCTGATCAGCGGCGTCCTGACGGATTACTTCTCCTGGCGGGCCACCCTGGCCGTCATCGGGCTATTTGCGCTGTGCGGCGCGCTGATGTTCTGGAAAATCCTGCCGCCCTCGCGCCATTTTCGCCCGACCTCCCTGCGCCCGCGCAACCTGCTGCTCAATCTGCGCCTGCACTGCCACGATCGGGGGCTTCCGCTGCTGTTCGCCGAAGGCTTCCTGCTGATGGGCAGCTTTGTCACGCTGTTTAACTACATTGGCTACCGCCTGCTGGCCGCCCCCTATGACCTCAGCCAGGCTATCGTCGGCGTGCTATCACTGGTCTATATCAGCGGCACCTACAGCTCGCCCAAGGCCGGGGCGATGACCGCCCGCTTTGGCCGTGGCCCGGTGCTGAGCGTCGCGATAATCATCATGCTGCTGGGACTGCTGATCACCGCCTTCTCCGCGCTGTGGCTGGTGTTTATTGGCATGGTGCTGTTTACCACCGGCTTCTTCGCCGCCCATTCCGTGGCCAGCAGCTGGATCGGCCGCCGGGCGCGCCGGGCCAAAGGCCAGGCCTCCTCACTCTATTTGTTCAGCTACTACGTCGGATCCAGCGTCGCCGGTACGCTAGGCGGCGTGTTCTGGCACAGCCATGGCTGGAACGGTATCGTCGTCTTCCTGGTCGCCATGCTGCTGCTCGCCTGGCTGCTGGGGCGTCGTCTACAGCGTCTCCCTGAAGCCACCCCGCTATCATAGCGTCCATCGCATCCTTGCCGGGCGGCCCGCCGCTCGGCGAGCGTACGAACGATCCCGGCCCAGGTATTGCGGGGGCCAAAGCAGCCGGAGTGCGGTTTGGCCCTCCTCCCGCGCGGAATGAAAAACGGCCGCTGACGACGACTGCTCATATTGGCGCTCGGGGAGTCTCGGTGCCATTGCACCGGAATTTAATTCCCCCTTTTAGCCTATTGGCGGGAACGTCATCCTCTTGAATGTCAGACATTCGGGTTGGCTATCCGCTCAGTGCCAAAAACGAACACGGTTTACCCACGAAGCCAAGGGGTCATCGTAAGCCCGGTGAGCAACCCTTCGGGGCTGAGCAGACGCGTGACAGTTTGTCCCCACGGCTCTATGCGGTTAGCCACAAACAGGCTATAGCCCTTCTCTACCAATATCCGGGTAGCAGAATCGAGATCCTGTACCTCATATTCAATCCATCCCTGAGGGATCGGGTGTTCCGTTGGCCATAACCCAACGCCAAAGCATGAGGTTGCAGCCTGTGACAGTGGCCAGACGGCAAAATGTTTAACCCCTTTCAGCAGGCCCTCTTCCGACAGCAGGTAATCGCAGTTACCCTCCATGGGGTTAAGCGGCAGACCGAGTGTCCGCACATAAAACGCGGTGCTGGATTCAGTATCCTGCGCAATGGGCCCAAACCCCGCGACAAACAACACGTCAATTTCCGGTAAATTCTGCGCCATGCCGGCATCCTTAATCCGCTGGAATGAATCCTCAATGTATATTACGACTCAGCGAGTATCCAGGGGGATGCGCTGACGGCTCCATGTGATATGGGCAGTAACCAGAACATCCGCTGCGCGCCCAACGCGGTCCGGGCTGAGAAACCGCCTTAGCGTAGGATACCTCTCGCGTTCCAAGCGCCCACCCCTGCCATCCTGAGGATGCTATCGCCGCCGGGGCCCCCCTCCATCGATGGACATCAATCCTGCTGGACTCCCGCTATCCGCGGGATGGTAGGGGTAAAATGCGTTGCTGCAGACAGCGCAGTGTGTCATCATCAAATGTATGTTGTAACTAATAAAGACATCTATCCTCAATGACCACCAGCAGCGTTATCGAACGACTTCATCTCTGCTTCCGTCAACTGGAGGAGACGCTAGCGCATGTCGACCACCAGCTGGCTGCCCTCACCCCGCTGCAGGCGCAGATATTTGCGCTACCGGAGATAGAAAAAGGCAAAGAGCATGAGGAGATCCGCCGCATCGCCGTCCTCCCCTGTGCCGCCGGGGAGGCTTTTGACGCCGGACGCCGTCACTTTCGCCGCCTCTTCCTTCACCACCACAGCCAGCATGTCAGCAGCAAGGCCGCGGTACGCCTGCCCGGCGTGCTGTGCTACCAGGCCACGCCCCGGCAGCGCAGCGCGCTGCGCGACGCGATCGAGAGAGTCAACCGCCACAAACAACAGCTGGAGCAGATCATCGCCGTGGAGACCGGACTGCCTCCGGAGCAGCGCTTTGACTTTGTCCACCGCCAGCTCAAAGGGCTGCTGACCCTCAGCGCCTACCGCACTCTGACGCTACTAGACGATCCCAGCAGCGTCGGCTTCGGCTGGGCAAACAAGCAGGTGATCAATAATCTCAGCCGCGCCGAGGTACTGACGCGCCTGGATAAAAGCCTGCGCGCCGGACGCGCCGTTGCCCCCTACACCCGTGAACAGTGGACGCAGCGCATTCTGCAGGAACGGGATACCCTGCTGGCGCTGCCCGGGGATGTCAAACTCAAAATTCGCCGCCCGGTCAAGGTTCAGCCGATTGCCCGCGTGTGGTACAGCGCTATCCAGCGTCAGGTACAGCACCCCTGCAGCATGCCGCTGATCGCGCTGTGCGAGTCTGCTGAGCTGGCGCCGCGCATCGGCACGCTGGCCGACTACGACGCCGACAACATCGCGCTGCGCCATCGCCCGCGGGCCAAGAAGCTGATTCCGGTGATCCCCCGGCTGCATCTGTACCGTGAGGTCGATGAGTAGTGACGTTGTCACAGATCAATCGCCCCACGCCGGATTACCCACCATCTGCGCGGGTTGAACCCACTGGTCAAACGCCTGCGCGCTGACATAGCCGAGCGCTAGCGCCGCCGCCCGTAGCGTCGTCCCCTCTCGGTGCGCCTTCTTGGCGATCTCGGCCGCCCGATCGTAGCCGATGTGCGGGGCCAGCGCCGTCACCAGCATCAGAGAACGCTGCAGCAGCTCATCGATACACTCCCGGTTCGGCATCAGCCCCTGCACACAGTGCTGGTTGAAGCTCTCCATGCCATCGGCCAACAGGCGCAGGGACTGTAAGACATTGCGGATCACCAGCGGGCGAAAGACGTTCAGCTCAAAGTTACCGGAGGCGCCACCGATATTCACGGCGGTATCATTCCCCAGCACCTGCGCACACACCATGGTCAGCGCCTCACACTGCGTCGGGTTGACCTTACTGAGCATGATGGAGCTGCCCGGCTCATTCTCCGGCAGCCCCAGCTCCCCTATCCCACAGCGGGGGCCAGAGGCCAGCCAGCGCACATCGTTAGCGATCTTCATCAGGGAGCAGGCCAGCCCCTTCAGCGCGCCGTGCCCTTGCACCAAGGCATCACAGGTCGCCAGCGCCTTGAACTTATTAGGAGCGCTGACAAATGGCAGACCGCGCTGGTCAGCGATCTCGGCGGCGACACGCAGGGCAAAGCCCGGCGGCGTATTCAGTCCGGTTCCGAGCGCCGTTCCCCCCAGCGCCAGCTCGTACAGGTGCGGTAGCGCGTGGCGGATATGCTGCCCACTGTGCTCCAGCACCGCCACCCAGCCGGAGATCTCCTGCCCCAGCGTCAGCGGCATGGCATCCTGCAGATGGGTGCGCCCAATCTTCACAATGGAGGCGAAGCACTGCGCCTTATGCCGCAGGGTATCGCTCAGTTGGGCGATCCGCGGCAGCAGATCGCGCTCAATGCCCAACACCGCCGCCACGTGCATCGCCGTTGGAAACACATCGTTGGAGCTTTGGGTGCTATTGACGTCATCGTTGGGATGCACCAAGCGCTGCTCGCCGCGGACGCCCCCCAGCAGCTCACTGGCGCGGTTCGCCAGCACTTCGTTCATATTCATATTGGTCTGCGTGCCGGAGCCCGTCTGCCAGACCGACAGCGGAAACTCCCCGGCACGCTGACCGTCGATAACCTCCTGCGCCGCCAGTATAATAGCGGGCGCCCGGCCTCTCGGTTTACTCGCGCAGCACACAGTTTGACCAGCGCCAGCGCCGTAATCAGCGCCGGCGGCATCTTTTCTACCGAGATACGAAAATGCGCCAGAGAGCGCTGCATCTGGGCGCCCCACATACGATCCTGAGGCACCTCACCTGTCCCATCGCGTCTCTCTCTATACGCATCGCCGTCATCGTCTCTCCTCGGTTCTCCGTTGGCCCATCGCCCGCGCGGTGAGAAATTAACCGCCTCTTTTTCAGTATACTGCCTTGCCAATGGCCTCATTGAGGATGCCTTCGTCATTTAGATGATCAATCCCCTTGCCGAGGCGGGGGCTGTTCCTGTTTACTGAAGAAAATTCACGTTTCACTGACTCGCGGAACCGACAGATGCAAAAGATGATCAATGCCATACAGCACTATGCCTGGGGCAGCCACGACGCGCTGAGTAACCTCTATGGCATCGCTAACCCGGATGACCAGCCGATGGCCGAACTGTGGATGGGGGCCCACCCGTTGAACAGCTCTCGGGTGCAGGATGCGCACGGCGCCGAGCTCAGCCTGCGCGATCAAATCGCCGCCGATCCACGCGCCCAGCTGGGCGATGCCGTCGCTCATCGCTTTGGCGAGCTGCCGTTTCTGTTCAAGGTGCTATGCGCCGCCCAGCCGCTCTCCATTCAGGTACATCCCAACAAACGCGCCGCCGAGGCCGGCTTTGCGCGTGAGGAGGCCGCCGGCATCGCGCGAAATGCCCCTAACCGTAACTACAAGGACGCCAACCATAAGCCGGAGCTGGTATATGCGCTGACCCCCTTTGCGGCAATGAACGGCTTTCGCGAATTCGATCGGATAGCCGCCTTGCTGCAGCCGCTGGCCGATGCCCACCCGGATATCGCCGGTTTTATCGCGCACCCGACCACCGACACGCTGCGGACCCTGTTTGCCAATCTGCTCAATATGCAGGGCGAGGAAAAAGCCCATGCGCTGCGCCGCCTGCGCGAGGAGATGGCCCACCAGCAAGGTGCGGTCTGGGACACCCTGCGTACCATTATCCCTATTTACCCGGATGACAGCGGCCTGTTCTCCCCGCTGCTGCTGAATGTGATCGAGCTGGCACCGGGCCAGGCCATGTTCCTGGATGCCGAAACCCCTCACGCCTATCTGCACGGCGTCGGCCTAGAGGTCATGGCCAATTCGGATAACGTACTGCGCGCCGGCCTGACCCCGAAATATATCGACGTCGCCGAGCTGCTGGAGAACGTCCGCTTCGTCGCCAAACCGCTCGAGACGCTGCTGACGGCGCCGAGCACCGCCGGCGCAGAGACCCGTTTTCCGGTGCCGGTCGCCGATTTTTCCTTCGCGGTCCATACCCTGAGCGCACAGCCGCAGCCGCTGCATCAGGAGAGCGCCGCTGTGCTGTTCTGTATCCGTGGAGAGGCCCGGCTGCAGCAGGGGGCACAGACGCTGATCCTGCACGCCGGCGAGTCCTGCTATCTCAGCGCCGCCGACCGCCAGGTTTCGGTGACCGGTCACGGCGAGCTGGCGCGCGTGTTTAATCAGTTAGATTAATTTTCAACGAATTATTTGCCAATTACACCCCCTTGCCGCCACAATAAAAACGCCTGCGGGCGTTTTTTACCTTCCGGCACCGATGCGCTTGAAGCCGGTGCCCGATTCTGGCTACAGAAGGACAGAGTATGAAAAAATCAGCCGTCGCCGTTGCGGTCATCGTGGTGTTGGGCGCAGCCTGGAGCGGCGCATCGTGGTATACCGGTAAGCTTATTGAGCAGCGTATGGACGGTGAGGTTGCCCGCCTTAACGAAAGCCTCACTCAGCGCCTGCCTCAGGCCGGCCTGAAGATCAGCTACCAGGATTACCAACGCGGCGTTTTCTCCAGCCGGGTTCGCTACATTATCCAGGCCGATCCCGCCGCCAAACAGGATGCACTGCTGAAGCCGGGCCAGCAGCTGGCGCTGAATGAAACCATCAGCCATGGCCCCTTCCCGCTGACCCACTTCTCCCTGGAGCCCAGCATGGCCGTGGTGCACAGTGAGCTGGCCAACACACCGCTGGTCGCCCCGCTGTTTACAGTCAATAAAGGGCAGTCGCCGCTCGATGCCTATACCCGGATCGCCTATAGCGGAGATAACCGCTCCGAAATAACCCTGCTGCCGCTCTCTCTGCAGGCGGGCGAGAATAAAATCGACTTTGGCGGGGCGCAGATTAAGGCCGATGTCGCCCGCGATCTCAGCCGAATGGATCTGGCGGCGGAGGCCAAGAGCCTGAGCATCGACGCCCCGAACGGTGGACAGCGTGAAACCCTGTCGCTGACGGGCGCCACCTTTACCACCCACAGCAAGATGGGCAAGTTCGGCCTGAATATCGGTGAACAGCAGATCGCCGCCAAGCGTCTGAGCCTATCGGTCGATGGCAAAGAGAGCGCCGCGCTGGACGATCTGGCAATGAACGCCAGCCTGAAAGAGGGTGAGCGTACGCTGGACGCCCGGGTGGACTATCGCCTGGGCGCGCTGCAGATCGATGGCAAAGCCTTCGGCGGCGGCGCCATGACGCTGGACCTGAACGGGTTCGATGGCCATGGCGTGAAAACGTTTGCCGATGAATACAACGCCTTTATCAGCCGCCAGCTCAGCAGCGGCCACAGCAGCGACAGCGCCGCCTATCAGCAGCAGCTGACCAGCATGCTGGATGCCGCCCTGCCCACCCTGCTGAGCGGCAATCCCCGGATCGATCTCAAGCCGGTCACCTGGAAAAACAGCGCCGGCAGCAGTCAGTTTGACCTTAGCCTGTCCCTGGGCGCACCGGCCAAGACCGAGGCCGCCGCCGCGCTGCCGCCGCTGTTGCAGGCCGTCCGTACGCTAGATGTCTCCCTTAACCTCTCCATGCCGATGGCGACGCAAATCGCCGCCAATGCGGCCGAGCTCGAGGGCTACCAGGCCGATGAGGCGCAAAAGCTGGCGGCACAGCAGGTGCAGGGCGTCTCCGCCATGGGCCAGATGTTTAAGCTCACGACGCAGCAGGATAACGCGATCGTCAGCCAGCTACGCTATGCCGACGGACAGGTCACCCTAAACGGTAAGCAGATGACCCTGGCTCAGTTTGCCGGCCTGTTTGGCGTGCTGGGCGGTATGGATTCAGCGCCCACGGGCGCGCAGTAATCCTCTCCGCTGCCATCGACAACGCCCGCCGCTCGGCGGGCGTTTTTTTTCCCTTTCCGCACAGTGCGTAACATTGTATATAAACACAGCATTTCCGCACAGCGCGCCATACTGTATATAAATACAGCATGGCAGCAAAGCGAGACATTGATGGATTTTTAGTGATATTCATCACACTTTTATGCAATTAGATGGCGTTTTACATCGTGTTATTTTTATACTGTTGCGCACTTTAATCAAAATAACTGAGAGTGCCCATCATGATCGATTCGCGTTTTCCCCTGACCGACCTGCACCGCCATCTTGATGGCAATATCCGACCGCAAACCATTCTAGAGCTGGGGCAACAGTATCAGCTGGCACTGCCGGCGGATGAGCTGGAGGCCCTGCGCCCCCATGTCCAAATCAGCGATACGGTTCCGGATCTGGTCAGCTTTCTGCAGAAGCTGGACTGGGGCGTCGCCGTTCTGGCCACTCTGGACGCCTGCCGCCGGGTGGCCTACGAAAACGTGGAAGATCTGAAGCACGCAGGCATCGATTATGCCGAACTGCGCTTCTCCCCCTACTACATGGCACAGCGCCACGGCCTGCCGCTGCAGGGGGTGGTTGAAGCCATCATTGACGGCGTCAGCGCCGCATCGCGCGACGTCGGCGTTCCGGTCAAACTGATTGGGATCATGAGTCGCACCTTTGGCCAGGAGGCCTGCCGCCAGGAGCTGGAGGCGCTGCTGAGCTGCCGTGAGCGGATCGCCGCGCTGGACCTGGCCGGTGACGAACTGGGCTTCCCGGGCGATCTGTTTATGTCGCACTTTACCCGAGCGCGTGACGCGGGATGGCACATTACGGTACACGCCGGCGAAGCCGCGGGGGCGGAAAGCATCTGGCAGGCCATCCGCGAGCTGGGGGCCGAACGCATTGGCCACGGCGTGAAGGCGATCCAAGATGCGCGCCTGATGGATTATCTGGCGGAGCACGCCATCGGCGTGGAGGCCTGCCTGACCTCCAATCTGCAGACCAGTACGGTGCCCTCTTTGGCACAGCATCCGCTGAAGCATTTCCTGCAACACGGCATTATCGCTAACCTCAATACGGATGACCCTGCGGTGGAAGGGATTGAGCTGCGTCACGAATACCAGACGGCCGCCCCGGCGGCGGGCCTGAGCGCCGAGCAGATCCGCCAGGCGCAGTACAACGGCCTGACTATGGCTTTCCTGAGCCCGGCGGAGAAGCAGGCGCTGCGCGACGCCAAGCAGGTAGGCTAATCCCCCAGCGCCCTGGGCGCCTCGCTATTCAGCGCGCGCCTGCGCCTGACGGCCGCGGGCGTAGCGCTGGGCCAGCCAGGCACAGACCATCAGCTGCAGCTGGTGAAAAATCATCAGCGGCAGCACCATCATCCCGACGGCCGCCGCCGGAAATAGCACGTTGGCCATCGGGATACCGTTGGCCAGGCTCTTTTTAGAGCCGCAGAACACAATGGTTATCTCATCGGCCTTATCGAACCCCAACGCCCGGGCGACGACGGTGTTAATCAGCAGCACAATCGTCAGCAGCAGGCAGGAGACCAGCACGATCACCCCGAGAGAGCCGGCGTCAATACGCTGCCAGATCCCCTCGATCACCGCCTCACTGAACGCGGTATAGACCACCAACAGGATCGATGAACGGTCGGTTACATTGATCAGACGCCGGTGACGGGCCACCCAAGTCGCCGTCAGCGGACGCGACAGATGTCCCAGCAGGAACGGCAGCATCAGCTGCAGCACAATCGCGCCGATAGCGTGCAGGCTATCGATATTGTCGCCCTGCGTATGCATCAGCAGCCCCACCAGCAGCGGCGATAAAAACACCCCCAGCATACTGGAGGCCGAGGCGCTGCAGATGGCCGCCGCCACGTTGCCGCCGGCCATCGAGGTATAGGCAATGGCCGACTGCACCGTCGCTGGCAGCGCGCACAGATACAAAAAGCCCAGATAGACCGCGGGGCTCATCAGCGCCGGCACCAGCGCCCCCAGCCCCACGCCCAGCAGAGGGAACAGTGCGAAGGTGCTCAGGAATACTACGAGATGCAGCCGCCAGTGGCCGATACCGGCACCGATCGCCTCGCGCGACAGCTTGGCGCCATGCATAAAAAACAGCAGCGCGATAGCCGCGGTCGTCAAGTGACCAAACAGGGTTTTGGCTTCGCCACGACAAGGAAACAGCGATGCCAGCAGCACCACCAGGATCAGAACCAACAGAAATGGATCAATGCGTAAACGCCGCAGCCAGGACATAACACCGGTTTCCTTGTCAATCGATGGGATCGCCCCATCATAGCGGGGTTTCCTCCGCCTGCCACGCCCCTGTTACAGACCCTGACAAAATCCCCGCCGCCGCGGTGGCGCAGAATGGCATCGTTGCCATCAACATTTCATAATTTTGCAATCTATATCACTAATATCTCGCTGGACTCATTAGAATAATTGCTGAATACTGTTCTTTTATTATACATATCGAACAATGACGAAAATATGAACGTTGACGAATTCCTGCACAAATTCCGCAAGGTGAATAATAGCGACAGTCTGGAAAAACTCTTCGACCATTTAAATTATTCTCTGCGCGATGAAAGCGACATTATAAATATGTATCGCGCCGCCGACCATCGGCGCGCCGAACTGGTCAGCGGCGGGCGTCTGTTTGACGTGGGCTGCGTGCCGAAAGAGATTTGGCACTATGTCGTCTAGATCGGCCGACGCCGCGCGCGTTGGCCCTGTGTCCGCGCCCGCCGCCGCGCGGCGTACCGGGTTAACCCGTCCCCTGCTCGCCCCCTCCCGCTAAGCCCGTCGCGCGGCCTCCGCCACGCAGGTCATCCCGCCGAAATAGCGCGCGACGGACGAACCGGGCAGAGTCAGTGACTTTAAATTAGATGCTCTGAATTATTCCGTCCGGTTAATCGTTTACCTCGCTTTTTCTATTAACGCGAAGCGTAATGAAAATTAAGCGTAAATACCCGGCCCCGCGGGAATTCCCCCGCCTCACCGCGCTCAGCGAGATGATAAATCAGCCGGCTTTATAAAATAGCCCTCGCAGGCGGTGCAGTCTCTTCTTTATCCTTACCGGCGCCGTTTTCCCCCTCCCGGTTACACTATTCCGACATTTAACAAGGCAAACGTTTGCGCACTGTGGCATAGTACGCACCTGAGCCCGTCCAGGCGTATAATCGATGCCGCTCAGCCCACTTAGCGGCCTGCTGCCGGCAGCGCCTGTGTTTACTCTGTCTATGTAAAGGATCACGACACGCCATGATATCCCGCTGCGAACCGATGCCTTCATCTCAGCCTGCCCTGCTGCCGATCGCCGCCGTTGCGACCCGAATCGGCATCGCCTCTGAAGCCCTGATCCCCTACGGCCAGTATGCGGCCAAGGTGGATATGCGACAGCTCACGCCCCGTCCCCCACGCGGTAAACTGATCCTGGTCTCCAGCATCACCCCCACGCCGCTCGGCGAAGGGAAAACCGTCACGACCCTAGGCCTGAGCCAAGGGCTGAACCATCTGGGGCACAGCGCCATCGCCTGTATCCGCCAGCCCAGCCTCGGCCCGGTGTTCGGCGTTAAGGGCGGCGCCGCCGGCGGCGGTGCGTCGCAGGTGCTGCCGATGGAGCAGCTCAATCTGCATCTGACCGGTGATATTCACGCCATCAGCGCCGCACATAACCTGGCCGCGGCGGCGCTCGATGCCCGTCTATTCCACGAACAGCGCCTGGGCGATGCGTTCACCGATCAGAGCGGGCTGCCGCGTCTGGATATCGATCCCCAGCGCATCGTCTGGAAACGGGTGATGGACCATAACGATCGGGCGCTGCGCAGCATCGACGTTGGCGTCGGCGGCGGCAATAACGGCGTGCCGCGTCACGATGGCTTTGACATCAGCGCCGCCTCAGAGCTGATGGCCATTCTGGCGCTCTCCGACGGTCTGGCCGATATGCGTACGCGCATCGGCAAGGTGATCCTGGCCTATTCCCTGCAAGGTGCGCCGATCACCGCGGAGGATCTGCAGGTGGCCGGTGCCATGACCGTTGTGATGAAAGCGGCGATCCACCCGACCCTGATGCAGAGCAGCGAGCAGACGCCGGTGCTGATCCACGCGGGTCCCTTCGCCAATATCGCCCACGGCAACTCCTCCGTGCTAGCCGATAGACTGGCCCTGCAGCTAGCCGACTATGTGGTCACCGAAGCGGGCTTCGGCTCCGACATGGGAATGGAGAAGTTCTTCAATATCAAATATCGCCAGTCGGGGATCGCCCCCTCCTGCGTGGTGCTGGTCGCCACGCTGCGCAGCCTGAAGGCCAACAGCGGGCAGTTCAATATGAAGCCGGGACAGGCGCTACCGGAAGAGGTGAAGCAGCCGAACGCCGATCTGCTGCGCACCGGCTGTGAAAACCTGGGCTGGCATATCGCCAACGCTCGCCGCTATGGTCTGCCGGTGGTTATCGCCGTCAACCGCTGGCCGGAAGATACGCCGCAGGAGCTGGCCATACTGCGCGACTATGCGCTCAGCGCCGGCGCATTCGGCGTCGAATTCAGCGAAGCCTTTGCTCTCGGCGGGCGCGGCGCGGCGCGCCTGGCAGCCTGCGTCACCGATGCCTGCAGCCAGGCGGCCCAGGTCAACCTACTGTACCCGGACGCGATGCCGCTGGCAGAGAAGCTGCAGACCCTGGCGCACAGCTACGGCGCCAGCCACGCCGAGCTGACGGCGCAGGCGCAGCAGGAGCTGGATGCACTGGAGCAGGCCGGATTTGGCCAACTGCCGCTGTGCATGGCGAAGACCCCGCTCTCCATCAGCGCCGATCCGGCGTTGAAAAACGCCCCGCGCGGCTTTGTGCTGCCCATCCGCAGCCTGCAGGTCTCCGCCGGCGCCGGTTTTATCCGCGCCTATGCCGGTAACATCATGACGATGCCGGGGCTTAGCACCCTGCCGGCCTACCGCCACATCGATATCGACGCCGACGGCAATACCGTTGGACTAAGCTAACGCCCGCCCCCGATCCCTGCTCCCTCCGGCGCCGGGATCGGGTATACTCCCCCGCATTCGCCCTTTTATCCGGTATTGCATACGATGAAAACTGACCGTATCGGCGGCTGGCTGTTTGCGCCATTGGCCTACATGATCCTCTCTCTCATCTCCTCCAGCCTGATGCTGGCGCTGTTCATCATGACGCTGCTGCAGCACGGCGGCGGCGGACGCCTGTGGTCCCACGGCGGCACCTTTTTCTCGCAGTGGGGGCTCTCCCTGCTCATTACCCTAGGCGTATGGTGCTTCTCACTGCACGTGCTGCGCCTGTTTTTTAAGCGCTCGCGGCGCTTCCCCAAGCATTTCATCGCCTGGCTGCTGGTCATGCTGCTGCTGGCGCTGAAGTCCTTCGCCTTCTCGCCGATCAGCGATACCCTTGCGCTGCGCGGGATCGTCATGCCGCTGCTGGCCGCCGCCGTGTTTGTTCCCTATATCAAGCGTTCGGCCCGCGTGCGCCAGACATTTATTGAGCAATAGCGTCAATTTACGCCGGCGCCGCCGCCCTCATCGTGGGTAATTTGCGCAAATCGCAATAACCCTACGTTTGATCTGTTGTCGTCAGCCGGTTAAACCCCGATAATACAGCGGTTTCATCTTCCGGCTGATCTTTCTGCTTTGTAGGTTTTGTGTGATGACCGATTACCTGTTGTTGCTGGTCGGCACCGTCCTGGTCAATAACTTCGTCCTGGTTAAATTTCTCGGCCTGTGCCCCTTTATGGGGGTATCGAAAAAGCTTGAGACGGCGATGGGCATGGGACTGGCAACCACCTTTGTACTCACCCTGGCGTCCGTTTGCGCCTGGGCCGTAAACCAGTTTATTTTGGTGCCGCTGGGGCTGACCTATCTGCGCACCCTGACCTTTATTCTGGTCATCGCCGTCGTGGTACAATTCACCGAGCTGGCGGTGCGTAAAACCAGCCCGATTCTATATCGTCTGCTGGGCATCTTTCTGCCGCTGATCACCACCAACTGCGCGGTGCTCGGCGTGGCGCTGCTCAACGTCAACCAGTCACACAACTTTCTGCAGTCGGCCGTGTACGGGTTTAGCGCCGCCGCCGGCTTCTCGCTGGTGATGGTGCTGTTTGCCGCCATCCGTGAGCGACTGGCGCTGGCCGACGTCCCGGCGCCGTTTCGCGGCGCGTCCATTGCCCTCATCACCGCCGGGCTGATGTCTCTTGCCTTTATGGGCTTTAGCGGATTGGTGAAATTCTAATGTCTTCATTGTGGATAGCGATCGCCGCCGTCAGCGCCATCGCGCTGCTCTCCGGCCTGATCCTGGGATTTGCCGCCCGCCGTTTTCAGGTGGAGGCGGACCCCATCGTAGAACGTATTGACGCCCTGCTGCCGCAGAGCCAGTGCGGCCAGTGCGGTTACCCTGGCTGCCGCCCTTATGCCGAGGCCGTCGCCAACGGGGAGAAGATCAACCGCTGTGCGCCGGGCGGCGACGCGGTAATGCGTAATATCGCCGCCCTGTTGGCCGTCGATCCGCAGCCGCTGGAGGGCGAGAGCGCCCAGCGCGAGCCTCAGCGCCAGGTCGCGCTGATCGACGAGGCCAACTGTATCGGCTGCACCAAGTGTATTCAGTCCTGCCCGGTCGACGCCATCGTCGGCGCGACGCGAGCGCTGCACACCGTCATCAGCGATCAGTGTACCGGCTGCGGCCTGTGTCTGCCGCCCTGCCCGACGTCGTGTATCCAGCTGGTGCCCGTCCCTACCACGACCGCCACTTGGAAATGGGATTTGCAGACCATCCCCGTACATATTCTGGAAGTTGAGCGCCATGTTTAAGCTGTTCGCCGCACTGCGTAAAGAGAGACTGTGGGACTTTACAGGGGGGATCCATCCCCCTGAGATGAAACAGATCTCCAGCGAGATCCCGCTGCGCCGCATTCCGCTGCCGAATCTGCTGATCATTCCGCTGCAGCAGCACCTGGGACCCGAGGGGGACCTGCTGGTCAAGGTGGGCGAACGGGTGCTGAAAGGCCAGCCGCTCACCCATGGCAATGGCCGCACCCTGCCGGTACACGCGTCGACCTCCGGCACCATCAGCGCCATCTCGCGCCAGGTGACCGCCCACCCCTCCGGCCTGCCCGAGCTGTGCATCAGCCTGGTTCCCGACCAGCAGGAGCGCTGGGGAGAGCGCCACCCGCTGCCCGACTATCGCACCCTGACGCCCTCGGCGCTGATCGACCATATCCATCAGGCCGGGATCGCCGGACTCGGCGGCGCCGGTTTCCCGACCGCCGCCAAGCTCAACGGCGGCGTGGATCGCATCAATACCCTGATCATCAACGCCGCCGAGTGTGAGCCCTACATCACCGCCGACGATCGCTTGATGCGCGAGCAGGCCGCGGATATCGTCACCGGCTGCGCGATACTGCGCCACATTCTGTCGCCTGAGCGGGTGCTGATTGGCATCGAAGACAATAAGCCGCAGGCGATCGCCGCCCTGCGGCAGGCGTTACAGGGTCACGATCAGATACAGCTGCGGGTGATCCCCACTAAGTATCCCTCCGGCGGGGCCAAGCAGCTGATCAAGATCCTGACCGGCATGGAGGTTCCCCACGGTCGACACTCGGCCTCCATCGGCGTGCTGATGCAAAACGTGGCGACGGTCTACGCCATCAAGCGCGCCGTCATCGACGGAGAGCCGCTGATCGAGCGCGTGGTCACCCTGACCGGCGAGCAGATGCACCGCCCGGGAAATGTCTGGGCCGCCATCGGTACGCCGGTGAAGCATCTGCTGCAAAACGGCGGGTTTATTGCACAGAACAAGCACCCGATGGTGATCATGGGGGGCCCGCTAATGGGGTTTACCCTGTCGCGCCTCGGCGTCCCGGTGGTCAAGATCACCAACTGTATCCTGACGCCTTCGCGCGATGAATTCAGCGCCAGCGCGGCGCAGGCGGAGCAGCCCTGCATTCGCTGCGGCGCCTGCGCCGACGTCTGTCCAGCGCGCCTACTGCCCCAGC
This sequence comes from Edwardsiella sp. EA181011, assembly GCF_000800725.1. NCBI lineage: Bacteria > Pseudomonadati > Pseudomonadota > Gammaproteobacteria > Enterobacterales > Hafniaceae > Edwardsiella > Edwardsiella sp. EA181011. Next base: position 2,642,896 of record NZ_CP011364.1, read on the forward strand.
AGCTGTACTGGTTCAGCCAGGGCAAGGAGCACGATAAGGCGCGCGACTACCATCTGCAGGAGTGCATCGAGTGCGGCGCCTGCGCCTATGTGTGTCCCAGCAACATTCCGCTGGTGCAGTATTATCGACAGGAGAAGGCCGAGATCCGCGCATTGGACGATGAGGCCCGACGCGCCGCCGAGGCCAAGGCGCGCTTTGAGGCCCGTCTGGCGCGACTGGCGCGGGAAAAGGCGGCGCGCGAGCAGCGTCATAAACAGGCCGCCGTCAGCGTCAGCAACAGCGATCGGGAGACCATCCAAGCCGCGCTGCAGCGCATTAACCTGCGTAAGGCGGGGCCGACCGATGACGTCACCGCCGCGGTAAGCGATCCGCGGCAGGCGGCGCTGGCTGCTGCCATCGCCCGCGCCAAGGCCAAGCAGGCAGCGGCCCCATCGGCCGCGAACAGCGACGCCGACGCTCCGGCGCCGCAGGACGATCCGCGTAAGGCGGCCATCGCCGCCGCCATCGCCCGCGCCAAAGCCAAGCAGGCCGCGGCCCCATCGGCCGCGGACAGCGACGCCGACGCTCCGGCGCCGCAGGACGATCCGCGCAAGGCGGCCATCGCCGCCGCCATCGCCCGCGCCAAGGCCAAGCAGGCAGCGGCCCCATCGGCCGCGAACAGCGACGCCGACGCTCCGGCGCCGCAGGACGATCCGCGTAAGGCGGCCATCGCCGCCGCCATCGCCCGCGCCAAGGCCAAGCAGGCCGCGGCGAGCGAAGCCGACGCCGAGCCACCGGCGGCAGACAAGGGTGAAAGCCCTCGCCGTCAGATCCACCGGGCAACGCTGCAGGCAGCCTACGCGCCAGGATCCGACGCGGATACACCGGCAGCCTCGGAAAAAGAGACGCCGACGTCCGATCGCCAGGCCGCCATCGCCACGGCAATCGCTCGGGTGAAAGCCCGCCAGGCATTGGTCAGCGGAGAGGCCCCTCAGCCCGCCTCTCCATCCACCCCCACGGATGCGCAGAAAGCGGCCGTCGCGGCCGCTATCGCCCGCATTAAGGCAAAGCAGGCGTCCGCAGCGCCAAGCGAGGAATAAATGGCCTTCAGAATCGCCAGTTCACCCTTTACCCATAACCGCCAGAACACGGGGCGCATCATGTTCTGGGTCGTTGCCGCCGCCCTGCCTGGCATCGTGGCGCAAACCTACTTTTTTGGCTACGGCACGCTTATCCAGCTCACGTTGGCCATCCTCACCGCCTGCCTCTGTGAGGCGCTGGTGCTGCGTCTACGCCGACGCCCGCTCAGTACGCTCGGCGATAATTCCGCGCTGCTGACCGGGCTGCTGCTGGGCATCAGCCTGCCGCCGCTGGCGCCCTGGTGGCTCGTCGTGCTCGGCAGCGCCTTTGCCATCATCATCGCCAAGCAGCTGTACGGCGGGCTGGGGCAGAACCCCTTCAACCCGGCCATGGTCGGCTATGTCATGCTGCTGATTGCCTTCCCGGTGCCCATGACCACCTGGCTGCCGCCGCAGAGCCTGCTGAACCAACCGCTGGATCTCAGCCATACTCTGTCACAGATCTTCGGCGGTCACGCCGCCGATCTGCACGCCCTGCTCAGCGTGGACGGCGTAAGCTCCGCCACGCCGCTCGACAGCGTGAAGACCGGGCTGCGCAGCGGCCAGACGCTGACGGAAATCTTCCGCCAGCCCATCTGGCAGGGCGAGCTGGCCGGTTTAGGGTGGCAATGGGTCAACGCAGGGTTCCTGCTCGGTGGCCTGCTGCTGCTGCTGCGCCGCATTATTCACTGGCAGATCCCGCTAGGCTTCCTGGTCGCCATGGCGCTATGCGCCGCGCTGGGCGGTGGGTTGGCGCCGCAGAGCATTGCGCCGCCGCTGACTACCCTGTTCTCCGGCGCCACCATGCTGGGCGCGTTTTTCATTGCTACCGATCCGGTCACCGCGGCCACCACGCCGCGCGGCCGCCTGATCTTTGGCCTGCTCTGCGGCGTACTGGTCTGGCTGATCCGCACCTATGGCGGCTACCCCGACGGCGTCGCCTTTGCGGTGCTGCTGGCCAACATCTGTGTGCCGCTGATCGACCACTACACCCAGCCGCGCGTTTATGGCCATCGCTAAGGAGTCTTCATGCTAACCACTATGCGCCGCCACGGTATCCGCCTGGCCCTGTTCGCCATCCTCGCCACCGCGCTGACGGCCATCGTGCATCAATTGACCACCCGCACCATCGCCCGTCAGGCGGCGCTGCAGCAGCAGCGACTGTTTGATCAGGTGATCGCACCGGGCGACTACGACAACGACCTGCAGCGTAGCTGTCTGCTGCTGCGCGACCCGCGCCTGGGCGACGGCGCGGAGCACCGGCTGTATCTGGCCCAGCGTCAGGGCCAGCCGATCGCTGCGCTGGTCGAGGCCACCGCGCCCGATGGCTATGCCGGCGCCATTCGCCTGCTGGTCGGCGCCGATTTCAGCGGTAAGGTTCTAGGCGTACGGGTGCAAGAGCAGCACGAAACCCCAGGGCTCGGCGATAAAATTGAAATCCGTATCTCCGACTGGATCGACAGCTTTCGCAACAAGGTCGTACACGGCGCACAGGACCCGGCGTTTCGGGTAAAGAAAGACGGCGGCGAGTTCGACCAGTTTACCGGCGCTACCATCACTCCGCGGGCGGTGGTTAACGCCGTTCGCCGCACCACGCTGGCAATCCGCGATATCCGACCGCATCTGGCCAGCCTGCCGCGCTGTGGAGAAAGTGAATGAGTGAGGCCAAAAATCTATTCATCAACGGGCTATGGAAGAACAACTCGGCCCTGGTACAGCTGCTCGGCCTCTGCCCGCTGCTGGCGGTCTCCTCGACCGCCACCAACGCCCTGGGGCTGGGGCTGGCCACCACGCTGGTGCTGGTCTTGACCAACAGCGCCGTTTCGGCGCTGCGCCGCTGGGTGCCCAGCGAGATCCGTATTCCTATCTATGTGATGATCATCGCCTCCGTCGTCAGCGCGGTGCAGATGCTGATCAACGCCTACGCGTTCGGCTTGTATCAATCCCTGGGGATCTTTATTCCGCTGATCGTCACCAACTGCATCGTCATCGGGCGCGCCGAGGCCTATGCCGCCCACCATCCCGTCGGGGTAGCGGCGCTGGACGGCCTGGCCACCGGACTAGGCGCGACCGCGGCGCTGTTCGTTTTGGGCGCCCTGCGTGAAATCCTGGGCAACGGTACCCTATTCGACGGCGCCGACCTGCTGCTCGGCCACTGGGCCCGCGCGCTGCGCATCGAGCTGTTTCATACCGATACGCCGTTCCTGCTGGCCATTTTGCCGCCGGGCGCATTTCTTGGCCTTGGGTTTATGCTGGCGTTCAAATATGTTATCGATCAAAAGCTACGCCGGCGTCAGGCGCAGCGTAGCGCCGTTGGCCAAGCGCAGCGCAGCGCGGCGCCCACGGACAACCATGAGCAGGCATGATGAATCAGGAAAAACGCATCGAGATACTCCGGCGCCTACGCGACGCCAATCCGCAGCCGACCACCGAGCTTATCTACAGCAGCCCGTTTGAACTGCTGATCGCCGTGCTGCTGTCGGCCCAGGCGACCGACGTCAGCGTCAATAAGGCAACCGCGACGCTGTTTCCGGCGGCCAACACCCCCGCGGCGCTGCTGGCGCTCGGCGTGGACGGTGTCAAGCGGCACATCAAGACCATCGGTCTGTATAACGGCAAAGCGGAAAACATTATCAAGACCTGCCGTCTCCTGCTGGAGCAGCACGGCGGCGAGGTACCGGAGGATCGCCCTGCGCTGGAGGCGCTGCCCGGCGTCGGACGCAAGACCGCCAACGTCGTGCTCAATACGGCCTTCGGCTGGCCGACCATCGCCGTCGATACCCATATTTTCCGCGTCTGTAACCGCACCCGCTTTGCGCCGGGAAAGACGGTCAACGAGGTTGAGGAGAAGCTGCTTAAGGTGGTACCGGCGGAGTTCACCCTCAACTGTCATCACTGGCTGATCCTGCACGGGCGCTATACCTGCATCGCCCGGCGCCCGCGCTGCGGCTCCTGCCTCATCGAGGATCTGTGCGAATTCCGCGATAAAGTCTACCCCGAGCAGTAGGCCCTTTCCCGGTGCCGCGCACTGCTTATCCGGCGGTGCGCGCCGCCCTCTGCTGTGATCTCTCCCCCGTTTTTACCTCTGCTAGCGCAGTTTCACTTTATTTGCCACAGCGCAAGCACTTTCGTTGTCGTAATTTTGAGGTTGATCACATTTAAATCGTTAATATTATTCTTCGATTGATGCCGATATGTTGCTCTATTTGATGATTTTGGAAAAAGACGATAATTTAGTACAATCAAATACAATTATTGCGAACAACCAGATAATAACCCTGCTTTTTTATAAAAATAGCGAAATATACAACGAAATTGCTTTTGTACAGCAATTCGGCAAAATTTTACATCGGAAAATGCATTTTAGGCGTTAGTTCCCTCTGAGTAACATTTGTAACATTATCGGATTATTCCATAGAATGTTTGTGTAACAGAATATGACAAAGCTATTGTCAGCCTGCAAAATATCGTTAAGAGTACCCCTCTTCCTGCCGCGTATAACAATGTAAACAGTATGTTTTTTAAACATGCGCCGCGGCCGTTACCCGTCGTCAGACGGGCGTGAAAAACCAGAGGTAACTTGTGTCAAACGCAAACAACAACCAACCGGAAAACGTGAGTCTTAACGCGTTTAAACAGCCCCGTGCTTTCTATCTGATCTTCTCTATCGAACTGTGGGAACGTTTTGGCTATTACGGCCTGCAGGGCATCATGGCCGTTTATCTGGTCAAGATGCTGGGCATGACCGAGGCCGACTCCATTACCCTGTTCTCCTCCTTCAGCGCCCTGGTATACGGCTTCGTCGCTATCGGCGGCTGGCTGGGTGACAAGGTGCTGGGTGCCAAGCGCGTCATCATGCTCGGCGCGCTGGTTCTGGCCATTGGCTATGCCTTTGTCGCCTACTCCGGCCATGACCTGTCGCTGGTCTACGTGGGGATGGCGACTATCGCGGTCGGTAACGGCCTGTTTAAGGCTAACCCCTCCTCGCTGCTCTCCACCTGCTATGAGAAAAACGATCCGCGCCTGGACGGCGCCTTCACCATGTACTACATGTCGGTGAACATCGGTTCCTTCTTCTCTATGCTGGCAACCCCGTGGCTGGCGGCCCGCTTTGGCTGGAGCGTCGCGTTCTCCCTGAGCGTCGTGGGCATGCTGATCACCCTGGTCAACTTTATGATGTGCCGTCGCTGGGTGAAGGATCAGGGCTCCAAGCCGGACTTCGCAGCGCTGCAGGTCGGCAAGCTGATGATGACCCTGGTCGGCGTTGTGATCCTGGTCGCCATTTCAACCTGGCTGCTGCATAACCAAACCATCGCGCGCTGGGCGCTGGCCATCATCTCCGCCGGCATCATCCTGATCTTCGCGAAAGAGACCTTTGCACTGCAGGGCGGCGCGCGCCGTAAGATGATCGTCGCCTTCCTGCTGATGCTAGAAGCCGTGGTCTTCTTCGTGCTGTATAGCCAGATGCCGACCTCGCTGAACTTCTTCGCCATCCATAACGTTGAACACAGCATCTTCGGCATCGCGTTCGAGCCGGAGCAGTATCAGGCGCTGAACCCGTTCTGGATCATGGTCGCTAGCCCGATCCTAGCCGCAATCTACAACAAGATGGGCGACCGCCTGCCGATGCCGCACAAGTTTGCTATCGGTATGGTGCTGTGCTCCGGCGCGTTCCTGGTGCTGCCGTGGGGCGCATCCTTCGCCAATGAAGCGGGGATTGTGTCGGTTAACTGGCTGATCCTGAGCTATGCGCTGCAGAGTATCGGCGAACTGATGATCTCCGGTCTGGGTCTGGCCATGGTGGCGCAGCTGGTGCCGCAGCGACTGATGGGCTTTATCATGGGCTCTTGGTTCCTGACCACCGCCGCCGCGGCGCTGATCGCCGGTAAAGTGGCGGCGCTGACCGCCGTGCCGGGGGGCGAGGTTGCCGATCCCCACGCGTCACTGGCTATCTATAGCCACGTATTTATGCAGATCGGTATCGCTACCGCCGTCATCGCCGTGCTGATGCTGCTGACCGCGCCGAAGCTGAACCGCATGACCCTGGGCGATTGATTTCTCTCCCTCGCGAAAAAGGCGCCCCTGCGGCGCCTTTTTTTTACCGCGGGCGCGCCGCGTATAAATTCTATCTGCCACACAGACAGACCGCCGCTGACGGACTACGCTAAAGGTCATCTACCCAGCGGAAACGTCCAAGGAGCGAGTGATGAAATTGTTCTATAAATCCGGGGCCTGCTCTCTTTCACCGCATATCGTACTGCGTGAGGCCGGTCTGGACTTCACCATCGAAAGTGTGGATCTGGCCAGCAAACGTACCGAGCACGGCAGCGACTATCTGCGCATTAATCCCAAGGGACAGGTGCCGGCGCTGCTGCTGGATGACGGCAGTCTGCTGACCGAAGGGGTGGCCATCGTGCAGTACCTGGCCGATCGGGTGCCAGACCGCGCGCTGATCCCGCCGCAGGAGACGCTGGCGCGCTATCACGCGATCGAATGGCTCAACTATATTGCCACCGAGATCCATAAGGGATTCAGCCCGCTGTTCAATCCGCGCCAGCCGCAGGAGAGCAAGGCGATAGCGCGCGCGGCGCTGGAGAAGCAGTTCCACTACCTCAACGGCGTACTCAGCGAGCGTCCCTACCTGCTGGGGCCCAGCTTCAGCGTCGCCGACGCCTATCTGTTCACCACGCTGTGCTGGGCCAAGGCGATGCACTTCGATCTGGCCGTCTGGCCGGCGCTGGCCGACTATATGGCGCGTATCGCCGCGCGGCCGGCGGTCGATGCTACGCTCAGCGCCGAGGGGTTGAAGTAGCGCGATCGACCCTGAGCGCGCAGCAGACAAGTAAAAAAAAGGCCTCCCAGGGGAGGCCTCGTTTTTTGCGGATCGTCCGGGATCAGCCGTGCAGCGCCCGCGCCGTATAGCGGTGCTGCGGACAGGCGATGCGATCCTGGGCGGCGACCAGCTGCAGCTCGTACTCCCCCATCGCCTGGGTCGTCAGCATCACCTCATAGACCGCCGCCGTAACGTGCTCCAGCGCGCTCTGCAGCGACTCGCCCTTCAGCAGGTTCACCAGCAGCAGACCACTGGTCAAATCGCCAACGCCCACCGGCTGGCGGGCACCGAAGTCCACCAGCGGACGGGCGATGTGCCAGGCCTCGTCGGCGGTGACCAGCAACATTTCAAAGCGGTTGCGATCGTAGCCAGCATTGTGCAGGTGTTTGACTAAGACAATGCGCGGGCCACGGGCGATCAGCGCGCGGGAGGCCGCCAGGGCCTCCTCAACGCTGGTTATCTTACGATCGGTCAGCGTCTCCAGCTCCAGCAGATTGGGCGCCATGATATCGCTGCAGGCGACCGCCTGCTGGCAGAAGAACTCAGCCACGCCCGGCGCGACGATGCACCCTTTTTCCGGGTGTCCCATCACCGGATCACAAAAATACCATGCGTCGGGGTTACTCTGCTTCACCTGTCGAACGATCTGCAAAATATGCTCGCCCTGCTGCGGCGAACCAATGTAGCCGCTCAGCACCGCGTTGCAGCGCGTCAGCTCCCCAATATCGGCAATCCCTTGCACAATCTCGGTCAGATGATTAGCCGGCATCACGCTGCCGGTCCAGTGACCGTACTGAGTATGGTTAGAAAACTGAACGGTATTCAGCGGCCATACGTTAACGCCCATGCGACGCATCGGGAAAACGGCGGCGCTGTTGCCGGCGTGGCCAAACACCACGTGAGATTGAATGGAAAGGATATTCTTCATCGTATTTTTGCTTATCTGCCCACTGGGCAGTCGTTGGTATTAACGGGGGCCGCAGCCCCCTTGATTGCTGTGATTACTTCCAGCAGATCAGGCAATAGTTCTTCTTGCCGCGACGCAGCAGCGTATAGCGGCTAAACAGACGATCGCCGTCGCTGAAAGTGTATTCAGGGTCGGACTGTTTCTCACCGTTGACGGTGACCGCGTTAGAGGCGATGGTTTTACGCGCCTGGCCACGCGACGGCTGCAGTTCGGCGTCAACCAACGCCTGCTGCAGATCGGCGCCTTTATCCATTTCGACCATCGGCATGCCATCCTGTGCCAGCTGGGCAAAGTCGGCCTCGGTCATCTCGCTCAGGCTGCCGGAGAACAGGCTATGGGTGATGCGTTTCGCCGCCTCCAGCCCCGCCTCGCCGTGCACCAAGCGCGTCACCGCCTCGGCCAGCACATACTGCGCGCGCGGCGCCTTGCCGCTGTTCTTATCTTCCTCTTCCAGCGCATTGATCTCCTCAATGTCCATAAAGGTGAAGAATTTCAGGAAACGGTATACGTCGGCATCGGCGGTATTGATCCAGAACTGGTAAAACTTGTACGGGCTGGTCTTTTTCGGATCCAGCCATACCGCGCCGCCTTCGGTCTTGCCAAACTTGGTCCCGTCGGCCTTGGTGATCAGCGGGACGGTCAGCCCCCACACCTGCTGCTGGTTCATGCGGCGGGTCAGGTCGATGCCGGAGGTAATGTTCCCCCACTGATCGGATCCGCCGATCTGCAGTTCGACGCCGTGCATACGGTTCAGGCTGGCAAAGTCATAGCCCTGCAGCAGGTTGTAGGAGAACTCGGTGAAGGAGATCCCCACATCGTCACGGTTCAGACGCTGCTTAACTGCCTCTTTGTTAATCATCTGGTTAACAGAGAAGTGCTTGCCGATATCGCGCAGGAAGGTCAGCACATTCATGCCGCCAAACCAATCGTAGTTATTGGCGGCAATCGCGCTGTTGCTCCCACAGTCGAAGTCCAGAAACGGCGCTACCTGACGGCGGATTTTATCCACCCAGCTCTGCACCGTCTCTTCGGTGTTCAGCTTACGCTCGGTCGCCTTAAAGCTCGGATCGCCGATCAGACCGGTCGCCCCGCCCACCAGCGCCACCGGCTTATGCCCGGCCTGCTGGAAGCGCTTAAGGCACAGCAGGGGAACCAGATGGCCCAAGTGCAAGCTGTCAGCGGTCGGATCGAATCCGCAATACAGTGCGATGGGCCCCTGCGCCAGTCGCTCTGCCAACGCTTCTTCATCCGTAACCTGGGCAACGAGGCCCCGCTCTTGCAGTTGTTTAATCAGGTTGCTGCTTGCCATTAATAACTCCATTAGTGTTAACACACACCGTTACCCTCGCGGGGCGGTGTCAAGGCGGATAATAAACGCTATAGGATAAAGCGCCGCGCTCCGTCACGCCAGCCTTTACAGGGGAAATTACGCCGTTAGGCTGTGTCCGTAACCGTTTGAGGGTTAAGGCGTAGCCAAATGGCCGCCGCCGCCGTCCCTGTCCCCAACCTAGGGCGCCAGGCGGTCAATTTGCCAACCACCCCCATCGCGCTGATACAGAAAACGATCGTGCAGGCGGCTTTCGCGTCCCTGCCAAAATTCGATGGTCTGCAGCGATACCCGATAGCCGCCCCAAAAGCTAGGCAGTGGGATCTCACCCTGCAAAAACTTCTGCTTCAGCTCCAAAAACTTGCTCTCCAGGATCCCGCGGGTGGAGATGCGCGCCGACTGGTGTGACACCCAGGCGGCAATCTGACTGTCCTTCGGTCTGCTGTGAAAATACTTCATCACCTCCAGGGCCGAGAGACGGTGAGCCGTGCCGGTGATGCTGACCTGTCGATCCAGCATATGCCAGGGGAAGTGCAGGCTAATACGCGGATTCTCCTCCAGCTGCTGAGCCTTATTGCTGCCCAGATTGGTATAAAACACCATGCCCTGCGCATCGTAGTGCTTCAGCAGCACGATGCGCTGATGGGGTTGGCCGGACTTATCCACCGTCGCCACGCACATGGCGGTCGGATCGGCCAGACGCGCATCGCACGCCTGACGCAGCCAGCGTTCGAACAGATCTAGCGGATTGGCGGTTAAATCACGGCGGCGCAGGCCGCCGCGCACATAGTCGCGGCGCAGATCGGCAATATCAAACTCGTTGTTTTCACTCATATTCAACGTCCTGCCAGCGGAGATAGGTTCATTCTGCACGCTGGCCGTCACAATCTCAATCGCCTGCGTTTCCCCGCCCCCCGTCAGGCGGGAGGGATCGGGGATTTTGCCATACAAATTCCTCCCGAGCGGCGCTAGGCGACGATCGGGAATGAGATGTAATTCATTGATAATAAACATGATAAGCTCACCACCTGCCGCAGGGCGAGCCGGACGGTGACAGCAGGGGGGAAACTATAGGGACAGTCGGGCTCAGCGCTGCAGCCGGCAATCATTCAGGATTAGATGCCCGTCACGCTCGACAAAAGCGCCCTCGCCCTTAGACCAGAAGGTATAGCGGCCATCGCTGTAGCGCACGCCCGATGCCGAGAGCGTCTGTGGCAGCGTCAGCGCGTTGCCGTCCAGCACCAGACGCACCTGGCGCCGGGCATTATCCTGTTGTAGGGTCAGCGGCAGCGTGCCACAGCGATAGTGCAGCGTCTGTGGCGGGGTGACGCCGAGCCACTGACACCCGCCCAGCGTCAGCATGGCGGTTACCGCGAGGGAAAAGCGCATCATAGAGCCCTCCGTTGATAAAGCTATAGAGCGATACCGGCATCGTAGGGATTGACCGGGTAGATGGCGCCCAGCAGCGTCGGACGATCGGCGCCGGTCACCGACGGCAGGTTGCCGGGCAGTCCCGAGAGCGTCCGGTAGGCCAGCCAGGCAAAGGCCAGCGCCTCCATATCATCCGCGCTGACGCCGTATTTATCGGTCGACGCGACCTCGGTGCCCGGCAGCAGGGCCGCCAGCCGGGCCATCACCAGCGGATTGTGAACGCCGCCGCCGCAGACCAGCAGGCGCTCGCAGCCGCCGGCCAGCTGTACCTGATCGGCGATGCTGCGCGCCGTCAGCTCCGCCAGCGTCGCCTGGACATCCCGGGCGTCCACGCCGGGCCAACGCTGCAGGTGCCGCTCCAGCCAGCCGAGATTAAACAGCTCCCGTCCGGTACTTTTCGGCGCCGGACGCGCAAAATAGGGATCCGCCAGCATCTGCGCCAGCAGCGCGCTAAGAACGCGACCGCCGCGCGCCCAGACGGCGTCGGCGTCGTACGGACGTCCGCACCGGCGCCAGATCCAGGCATCCATCAGCATATTGCCCGGCCCGGTATCAAAGCCGCGTACCGCCGCGCCAGGCAGCAGCAGCGATAAATTGGCGATCCCCCGATATTCAGCACCATGCGTCGCTCGCCGGGGTGGGCCAGCAGCGCATGATGAAACGCCGGAACCAGCGGGGCGCCCTGCCCGCCATAAGCCATATCGCGCCGCCGAAAATCGCCCACCGTGGCGATCCCTGTCAGCGCCGCTACGCGGTTATTATCCCCCAGCTGCAGCGTAAACGGCGCGCTCCCGTCGGGCTGATGCCAGACGGTCTGCCCATGGCAACCGATGGCCACGATATCATGGGCCGTCAGCCTCTGGCGCTGCAGCAGCTGATTGACCGCCTCGGCATACAGCGTGCCCAGGACCCGATCCAACTCGCCCACCGCCGCCAGCGTCGTCTCCTGCCCCTGGCTCATGGCCAGGATCGCCGTCTTGACCTCATGGGGAATGGGGTGAACGTAGCGTCCCTGGTGTGCCACCAGCGTTTCATCGATCGCGGCCAGAACCACATCAATACCGTCCAGGCTGGTGCCGGACATAATGCCGATATAGCGTCCCGTTTTCATTTTCTCTTCCGACTCCGGTGGTGCGACGCGCCGCGCAGGCCGTCGCCGGTATTTCGTCCAGCCTATCACCCAACTCACGGATCGACTTAACTTTTATCAATATCGGCGCCAATTGCGGATAAATCCGACGCCAGCAAAAAGCTGCAACATAATTTCCGGATTCCGACTTCTTAAGCTACCGTTTTATCATTAGAATAACATTATACATGCCATACTGATGGGCAGTACGCCACCGTCGGCGACGGTTTACCCACGGTTAAGCCATTTTGACATACACTGAAGCTACGCTCGTCCCGCGGGCGCGTCCGGTCATGAGGCTCAGCCATCTCACCGCCGCCCCCTGGGAAAGAACACGGGTAATGGTAATAAAAGGAACCTAATCATGATGAAGCGTCTTATTATTGTCGCTATTGCCACGGCAACCCTGGCGGGCTGTGCCAATACCAGCACCCTGTCCGGTGACGTGTACAGCGCCAATCAGGCCAAGCAGGTACAGCAGGTAACATATGGCACCATCGTCTCCATGGAGCCGGTACAGATTCAGGCCGGTAACGAGGCGAACGTGATCGGCACCATCGGTGGCGCCGTCATCGGTGGTCTGCTGGGTAACACCATCGGCGGCGGCACCGGACGCAGCCTGGCGACCGCCGCAGGCGCCGTCGCGGGCGGCGTGGCTGGCAACAGCATTGAGGGCGCGGTCAACCGTACCAATGGCGTCCAACTGGTGATCCGTCTCGACAGCGGTAAGACCATCGCCGTGGTGCAGAAAAACGACAAGCAGGCTTTCCGGGTTAATCAGCGCGTGATGCTGCTGAGCAACGGCAGCACCGTTAACGTCTCGCCGATGTGATCCCGCGCCAATAAAAAAAACCGGAGGCATGCCTTCCGGTTTTTTTTTGACTGCTCGAACGCGGCGCTGTTTATTTATTCTGTAAATGAATAATGTTCTGCTCCAGACGTTCGACCAGACTGGTCAACAGCGAGACCTCATCCGCTGAGATACCGTCCAGGATTTCACTGCGCGTCAGCGAAATCACGTCGGTCACTTCCTTAATCACGGGTTCGGCACCGTCCGTCAGCTTAATGCGTTTGGCGCGGCGATCGTTAGCACAGATATGTCGAGTAATCAGCCCTTTATCTTCCAGCTGATCCAGCGTACGTACCAGTGACGGCTGTTCAATGCCAATCGCCTTGGCCAGCTGAATCTGTGACTGCTCAGGCGGCAGGCGATGAATGTTATACAGCGTCACCCAATGCGTCTGCGTCAGCTCCAGCGGCTTCAGTCGCTGATCGATCAAGGCGCGCCATACACGCACCAACCGTGATAAATCCGACCCCAATGTTGATTCCAATTTAATCTCCTTATAATGAGCGTGCTAATCCATAAACCCGATACACCGTCATCACCGTCCCGTGTCCAGAAGCCACGACTCAGCGTGCTGCTCCCCTATGGACCGGATCCGGCGGCGCGATGCCCGTTGGTTTCCCCCTTCCGGTGAAACGCAGCGGTCAGGCTTCAGGCGGCGAGCTCCTTTCGGCTATGGCACCGAACGGTAACGCATCATCATCCCGATGCCCGTGCCGGGTACATATCGGCCAATTCCTTTGTGATGCACTCCCCCACGTCTATGGACGCCAAAAGCATCGATAGCCGAGCGGTTGCGTGCGAATAATATTAACCAGTTAGCTAAACAATATAAAGCAAAATAATGAAAAAAATCTTATTCATGCTTATTGTTTGCTCATTAATAAACATACATATTGCAAATATATCAAAATTAATCGTGGCCTATCACATAATACACCACGAGAATGCGCTAGGCCTGCTACGCACAGGCTGGGCGGGCGATCGCGCCGTCGCCCCCGCCCACCGACGCCTCATTTATTGATTTAACCTGCATGATAAAAATGCAACATAAATATCTATCACACAAATTTCATCCAATGCCGGGAAGAAACATCAAATAATTATTTAAGCCATTATGATAACAATTAATCTATTAAAAGTGTTAAAGCGCCTCTGGGTCCGTCACCGCCCTACGCCACCCGCGGATCGCCGCGCCGGTGACCCGCCGGGATCCACGCAATAGACGCTTCGCCAAACCACCCAGCCCTGCGGGTTTGGCGTTGCCAAGCCGGCGGCCGCTGTGACACTATTGAAACGTCTTTTTACTTTGTCAGCGTTGAGGATAACTATGCGTGTACTTCATACCATGCTGCGGGTCACTGACCTGAAGCGCTCCGTCGACTTTTATACCCAGGTACTGGGCATGCGCCTGCTGCGCACCAGCGAAAACGAAGCCTATAAATACTCTCTTGCCTTCGTCGGCTATGGCGATGAGAGCCAAGGCGCCGTGATCGAGCTGACCTATAACTGGGGCGTCGATAGCTATGAGATGGGCAGCGCCTTCGGCCATATCGCCCTCGGCGTCGATAGCGTCGCCGCTACCGTTGAACAGATCCGCCGCGCCGGCGGCAACATTACCCGTGAGGCGGGCCCGGTCAAGGGCGGCCATACGATCATCGCCTTTGTCGAAGATCCCGACGGCTATAAAATCGAGCTGATCGAAAACCGCTCGGCCAGCGAAGGGCTGGGCCGCTAACGCCCCGTCCCTTTCACCCGGGCGGACGCAATATGTGCCGCCCGCCCCCCTTCTCATTGGCCATCCCCGTGTAAAACACGGCGAAATTTGCCATAATACGCGCTGCATTCAAAATAAAGACACCAACGAACCCATGGCTGACACCTCTAATCTCAACGCGCTGAGCGCGCGCTTTCGTGGCTTTTACCCGGTCGTCATCGACGTCGAAACCGCGGGCTTTGACGCCAATTGCAACGCCCTGCTGGAAATTGCTGCCGTCACTCTGCGAATGAGCGACGACGGCTGGCTGGAAACCGATCAGTGCCTGCATTTTCATATCGCTCCCTTTGAGGGCGCCGTGCTCTCGCCAGAGGCGCTGGCCTTTAACGGTATCGATCCACACAACCCGCTGCGCGGCGCCGTCAGCGAATATACCGCGCTGCACGCCATCTTTAAGATGGTGCGCAAGGGAATTAAAGATCAGGCGTGCAATCGCGCGGTGGTGGTGGCCCACAACGCCCACTTTGACCACTCCTTTCTGATGGCGGCCGCAGAGCGCGCCGGGCTGAAGCGCAACCCATTCCATCCGTTCGCCACCTTCGATACCGCCGCTCTCAGCGGGCTGGTTCTCGGCCAAACGGTGCTGGCCAAGGCCTGCATCAGCGCGGAGATCCCCTTCGACAGCGCCCAGGCCCATTCGGCCCTGTATGACACCCAGCAGACCGCCACGCTGTTCTGTGAGCTGGTGAACCGCTGGAAACGCCTGGGCGGCTGGCCCCCGGCTGGCCTGAACGATGCCGACCTCTCCGCGGAGGCATAGCCGCCCCCCGCAGACCACGCCCGCTCCGCGGGCGTTTTTTATTCCGCCCCGCGGCGGCGGGGAAAAGGTCACGCCAGGGTATTTTTTTGTCGTGCCACGCACGGAAACATGCTAATAATCCTGCTATTGCCTTGAACGACTTTTAGGACATTGACGTCTATGAATGCTGTTGTAATTGCCGTGGTCGTAATGCTGCTCCTCAGCCTGCTGCGGGTCAACGTGGTGATCGCCCTGATCGTCGCCTCGCTGGTTGCCGGCCTGAGCGGCGGTCTCACGCTGGACACCACGATCGCCACCTTCAGCGGTGGGTTGGGCGGCGGCGCGGAGATCGCCCTCAGCTACGCCATGCTGGGTACCTTCGCCGTCGCGATTTCGCGCTCCGGGATCACCGACGTGCTGGCCCACGGCGTGATCCGCCGCATGGGGCTGGCGCCGAGCACCCACCGCCTGTTCTGGTTTAAATACGGTCTGCTGCTGATCCTGACGCTGATCGCCATCTCGTCGCAGAACCTGATCCCCATCCACATTGCCTTTATTCCCATTCTGATCCCGCCGCTGCTGCACCTGTTTTCGCGGATGAATCTCGATCGGCGCGCGGTAGCCTGCGTGCTGACCTTTGGCCTGATCACCCCTTATATGGTGCTGCCGATCGGCTTTGGCGGCATCTTCCTGAACAATATTCTGCTGAAAAACCTCAATGAGAATGGGCTGCAGGTCACCGCCGCCCAGGTGCCCAGCGCCATGCTGCTGCCGGGGCTGGGGATGCTGTTCGGTCTGCTGTTGGCCATCTTCTTCAGCTACCGCAGGCCGCGCCGCTATAGCGAAGGGCGCATCCTCTCCGCCGAGCCGGAGCATAAGCGTATTCATTTACGGGCCGTATGGGTCGCCGTTGTCGCCATCATCGCCGCCCTAGGAGTACAGCTGGCGACCAACTCCATCGTGCTCGGAGCGCTGATGGGTTTTGTGGTGTTTATTCTCGGCGGCGTGATCCACTGGCGGGATACTCAGGATGTCTTTACCCGCGGGGTGCATATGATGGCGATGATCGGCTTTATCATGATCACTGCCTCCGGGTTCGCCGCCGTGATCAAAGCCACCGGCAGCGTAGATACGCTGGTGACCTCCATCGAGGGGGCGATCGGCGGCAGCCGGGGACTGGCCGCGTTTCTGATGCTGGTGGTCGGGCTGGTCATCACCATGGGCATCGGCTCCTCCTTCTCCACGGTGCCGATCATCGCGGCAATCTATGTGCCCCTGTGCATTGCCTTTGGCTTCTCCCCCATGGCGACCATCGCCATTATCGGCGTCTCCGGGGCGCTGGGGGATGCCGGATCGCCGGCCTCTGACTCCACCCTGGGGCCAACCTCTGGGCTGAATATGGACGGCCAGCACGATCACATCTGGGATTCGGTGGTGCCCACCTTCCTGCACTACAACCTGCCGCTGCTCGGTTTCGGCTGGGCGGCGGCGATGATCCTCTAGCAAGCGGCCCCTGCCGATATGCAAAAGGCGCCCTGCGGCGCCTTTTTACATGGCCTAACGCCGCGCGATCAGGCGTTGTCCTGCGCCGCTGAGCCGTGGCGCGCCGCGGCCTCTTTGATCAGCGTCTGCAGCTCGCCGCGCTGATACATCTCCAGCACGATGTCACACCCGCCGATCAGCTCACCCTCGACCCACAGCTGCGGAAAGGTCGGCCAGTTAGCAAACTTCGGCAGCTCGGCGCGGATGTCCGGGTTCTGCAGGATATCCACGTAGGCAAAGCGCTCGCCGCAGGCAGACAGCGCCTGCACCGCCTGCGCAGAAAAGCCGCAGCTCGGCAGCTTCGGTGAGCCTTTCATATACAGCAGAATCGGGTTCTCGGCGATCTGGCGCTGAATCTTTTCGATAGTAGTCATGGTCTTTACTTCCTTAAATATCCAGTGTTATAGCGGTAACGCAGTATATTGTCATTATCGCCCGCGTCGACCGCGGCAGACAAGGGATGGGGCACGAAAGGCGCCTCCCCCGCCCGCCGCAGGACGCGCGGCGTCGGATTGCACTATTGTAGCGGCGGGCGAGGCAGGAAAAAAACACCATCTTTTGCAGGGTCTATTGCACAGCGCGCTGCCGCGGCAGCGCATCGCCTCTCCGCCAGCCGCACATTATTCGCCCATTATCCTGCTCAAGCATTTTTTAATAGGTAATCTCACTGTAAAAAAGCCCTCTCTGTCGCTAAATCAGACAATTGAAATATTTACTCACAATTAGACGCGAATACGTAAACATCAGTACTGTTATGTTCAGCATATTTTAATTAATACTGTTTCAGCGTTTTTATTTTAGTTTTTAGCCTGGAAGCGACTGATCATGCGTCTATTCGTTGCGCTCTTTGTATTGCTGTTTACCCAATGGTTTACCACCTCAGCGACTGCGTCACCGGCACACAAAGTCATCGCCGATCAGCGAAAAGCCACGGCTGGCCACAGCCAGAGCGGCGAGCGTAAAAAACGCAGGGCAGATGCCGGGGCGCAGAAGAGCCGCAGCGCGGCGTCTCATCTCCCCGCCCGGGAGAAGCGCGCGGCGCACACTCCCCACCGCACGGCGGCTGCGCCGCAGCACGCCGCCGCCGAGCACAGGGCAAAAGCGCGCCACCGCGGCGAGAAACCCCTTGCGCGGCACGCAAGCGCACAGGCGGCGTCGCACCGGGGCAAAAAAGCCTATGGCCGCCCCTCGGCCCTTAAGACGGCCCGCCACGCAGCCGGCCGCCATGAGGATAGCCAGCCGATCCACATGAGTCCGCTGCACAAGAAGCGCTATCAGCACGCCAAACAGACGGCGATGAATAAGCTGATGCGTCAGATAGGTAAACCCTACCGCTGGGGCGGCACCTCTCCCCATACCGGCTTTGACTGCAGCGGCCTTATCTATTACGCCTACCAGGATCTGCTGAACATCAAAATGCCGCGCACCGCTAACGAGATGTACCACCTGCGCGACGCCGCGCCGGTCAAGCGCGCCGAGCTGCAGCGCGGCGATCTGGTGTTCTTTCAGATCCACGGGCGCGGCGCCGCCGATCACGTCGGCGTCTATCTGGGCAACGGCAAATTTATTCAGTCTCCGCGCACCGGCGAGGAGATTCGCGTCAGCTATCTGGGCGATGACTACTGGCAGGATCACTACCTGGGCGCCCGCCGCGTCATGACCCCGAAAACCATCCGCTAACGCTCTCGCCACGGCATCTCCCCCCGCGGTGGCCCCCGACACCCGGCTTCCACGCGCCGTTTTCACCGCGTGTCTGCTACACATTTCGCCACTCAGTCAGCTAAAATACACCTGCCCCCTGTCTTTCACGGCAAAACTTGCTAGAATCACAAACCATAACAAGCGGACAACAAGATTTTTTCATTTTTGTCTAACCGCCGGCGGCGTCTTACGTGCGTTGCTTACGGATTAACCGTCTTGCCACAGAAGCATTAAGGAGAGAGCTATGTCATTTGAATTACCTGCATTACCGTACGCCATGAATGCGCTGGAACCGCATATCTCCGCCGAAACGCTGGAATACCACTACGGTAAGCACCACAACGCCTATGTGGTCAACCTGAATAATCTGATCAAAGGCACGGAGTTCGAAGGGAAATCGCTGGAAGAGATCGTGAAGAGCGCCTCCGGCGGTATCTTTAACAACGCCGCTCAGGTGTGGAACCACACCTTCTACTGGCACTGTCTCTCCCCGAACGGCGGCGGCGAGCCACGCGGCGCCCTGGCTGACGCCATCAACGCCGCCTTCGGCTCATTTGCCGCGTTCAAAGACGCGTTGACCAAGTCTGCCGTCGGCAACTTCGGCTCCGGCTGGACCTGGCTGGTGAAAAAGGCGGACGGCACCCTGGCCATCGTCAACACCGCTAACGCCGCGACCCCGCTGACCGGCGACGACAAGCCGCTGCTGACCGTGGACGTATGGGAGCACGCCTACTACATCGACTACCGTAACGCTCGCCCGGTGTACCTGGAAAACTTCTGGGCGCTGGTAAACTGGGAGTTCGTCGCCCAGAATCTGGCGTAACCGGCCGCAGAGATAAAAAAGGCGCTCACCGAGCGCCTTTTTTATTTATGCCACCCGCTGACTTAGTGCAGTGCGGCGATCAGGCTGGCCACGACGATCAGCGCCAGCGCCACCACCGTTGTTACCAGAGAATACTTCAGATCGTTTTCCATCCTGACACCTCATGTTTTACGTTCCGGATCAATTTTTACTGACTTGAAAGTTCGCACAAAACCCGTGTTAAATCATTTTTACATAAATCACATCTTAAAACACGCAGAAAATCTTATGATTACATCCTGCGCAAATCGCCAATTAGTGCTTCCCCTTTTGCCTGAGATCAGACAGAATTTGCGGTTTACTGCCGCGTGCCGACGCTATAATTCTAAACAAGAAATGGCAAACGTCACCCTATTGCGCAAACGCGCCGGCGCCGAGCCGCGCTGTCAGGCGTATTTTCCGATGCACGCAGGCAAACGATTAACAAAACGGCGACGCAGCGCGTACGCCCAGGAGTCATTTGTTTCATGGCAACGATTAAAGATGTGGCAAAGCGCGCAGGCGTATCGACCACCACGGTGTCTCACGTCATCAATAAAACCCGCTTTGTCGCCGACGAGACCAAAGCCGCCGTCTGGGAGGCCATTAAAGAACTACACTACTCCCCCAGCGCCGTTGCCCGCAGCCTGAAGGTCAACCACACCAAATCCATCGGCCTGCTGGCGACCTCCAGCGAGGCGCCGTACTTTGCCGAGGTCATCGAATCGGTAGAGAATAGCTGCTACAGCCAAGGCTATACCCTGATCCTGTGTAACTCCCACAATAATCTGGAGAAGCAGAAAGCCTACCTGGCCATGCTGGCGCAGAAACGCGTCGACGGCCTGCTGGTGATGTGCTCCGAATACCCGGAAAACCTGCTGGAGATCCTGGAGGACTACCGCCACATCCCGATGGTGGTCATGGACTGGGGAACCCGCCGCAGCGACTTTACCGACGCTATCCAGGACAACGCCTTCGAGGGAGGCTATCTGGCCGGCCGTTACCTGATCGAGCGTGGCCACCGCGACATTGGCGCCATCACCGGCCCGGTATCGCGCAACACCGGCGGCGGTCGACTGCGCGGCTTCCTCAAGGCGCTGCAGGAGGCCAATATCACGCCGCAGGAGTCATGGCTGGTCGAAGGCGACTTCGAGCCGGAGTCCGGCTATGCGGCGATGCAAAACATTCTGGCGCAGAAACAGCGTCCGACGGCGGTGTTTGTCGGCGGCGACATCATGGCGATGGGCGCCATTTGCGCAGCGGATGAGATGGGACTGCGCGTACCGCAGGATATCTCCGTCATCGGCTACGATAACGTGCGCAACGCCCGCTACTTTACCCCGGCGCTGACCACCATTCATCAGCCCAAGGAGCGCCTTGGCGCCATGGCGTTCGACATGCTGCTCGATCGCATTACCAGCAAGCGCGAGGACGCCCAAACCATCGAAGTACATCCTAAGCTGGTTGAGCGCCGCTCCGTGGCCGACGGACCGTTCATCGACTACCGCCGCTAAGCGCGTGTCTCGGCTAGTCCTGTTTCCCGCGCTGGTGCTGCTGTCCGGCGCGCTGCCGCTGGCGGCGATGGTCCCGGCAACCCTACTGCCGCTGACCGGACAGGATGCAGGACAGGCGCTGCAGCGACTGCTGCAGTGGCCCGCGCTCGGTCACAGCCTCGGTCTGTCGCTGTGGATAGCGCTGGGGGCCAGCGCCGGTGCCCTGCTGCTGGCGCTGGCGCTGGCCGGGTTCACCCTGCGGCGTCAGCGTCAGCATGCGCTGGCGCCGGCGCTGCTGTTGGCGGCCCCCCACATCGCCCTGGCCACCGGCCTGCTGATGCTGCTGGCGCCAACCGGCCTGCTGTGGCGCCTGATGGCGCCGCTGTTTGGCTGGCAGCAGCCGCCCGACCTGCCGCTTCCCAACGATCCCTACGGCCTGAGCCTCTCGCTGCTCCTGCTGTTAAAAGAGACCCCCTTTTTCTATTTGCTTACCCTGAATCTGGCCGCCCGCTGCGCGGCGCCGCGGCAGCTGCGTATCGGCGCCGCGCTGGGCTATCCCCCGGCGCAGGGCTGGTGACGTATCGTGGTTCCGCAGCTGCTGCCGGGGCTACGCCTGCCCATGTTCTGCGTCCTGGCCTTTGCCCTGTCGGCGCTGGATCTGGCGCAGTTGCTCGGTCCGCAGCGGCCGCTGCTGTTTGCGCAGCTGCTGTGGCAGTGGATTGCCGACGGTGGGCAGACGGCGCTAGCGGCCCTCGGGGCGCTGCTGCTGATGCTCTTAAACGCGCTGGCGCTGCTGCTCTGGTATGGCATAGAGCGCCTGTGGGTCGCCGTGGGCCGCCGGCCCCCGCGACGACGCGTCGCCCTCGGCGGGTCAGCGGCCTATGCCGCCTTTTGGCCCCTGGCGCTGACCGCTGCGGCCTACCTGATGCTGGTGCTGATTTCGCTGGCCCAGCGCTGGCCCTTTGCGCAACGCTGGCCGCAGCAGTGGCGCTATGACAGCTGGCTGTACAGCCTCAGTGACTGGAGCGCCCCGCTGTGGCATACCCTGTGCATCGCGCTGGCGGTCAATCTGCTGGCGCTGATCCTGGCGCTCGGCACGCTGGAGTGGTATGCCCTGAGACGGCGGGCCCCCGGTGCCTGGCTGCTGTTGCCGCTGCTGCTGCCGCAGATGGGGCTGATCTTCGGCCTGCAGTATTTCGCCGCCCGCAGCCAGCTGCTGGGCAGCTACCCGCTGGTTATCTATGGCCAGCTGTTGTTCGTCACCCCCTACTACCTGCTGACGCTGTCCGGCGCCTGGCTGCGTTTCGATACGCGTCAGATCCGGGTAGCGCTGGCGTTAGGTAAGACGCCCTGGCAGGCCTTTTACCGGATTAAGCTGCCGCAGATGCTGCCGGCGCTGCGGCTGACGGTGGCCTTTGGCATCGCGGTCAGCGTCGGCATGTATCTGCCGACGCTGGGGCTGGGCGCCGGGCGGCTGCCGACCCTGGCCACGGAAACCGTCGCCTATGCCAGCGGCATCGATCGCCGCCTGGCCGCCATCGGCGCCCTGTGGCAAACCCTGCTACCGCTGCCGGCATTTTTGCTGGCGCTGTGGCTGCCGCGGCGCGGTATACGAGGAGCAACGTCGCATGACCACCCTTAATCTCCGCCAGCTGAGCGTCGAACTGGCCGGGCGTCCCCTGCTGGCACCGTTGACGCTGACGGTCGCGCCGGGGGAGATCGTCACGCTGATGGGCCCCAGCGGCTGCGGCAAATCCACCCTGCTGGCCGGGATCGGCGGCCATCTGCAGCCGCCGCTGGTCGCCCGCGGCGAAGTCTGGCTGGATCGGCGCAGCCTGAGCCGCGTGCCGCCCTGGCGGCGCGGGATCGGGCTGCTGTTTCAGGATGATGTTCTGTTCCCACACCTGACTGTAGCGCAGAATCTGCGTTTTGCCCTGCCGCCGGGGGTATCGGATGAGGCGGTGACGCGCGCGCTGCAGCAGGCGGAGCTGGCCGGACGGGGCGCCAGCTATCCCGCCGCCCTCTCAGGGGGGCAGCGCGCGCGCATCAGCGTACTGCGCACGCTGCTGGCCGCGCCCTCGGCCCTGCTGCTCGATGAGCCCTTCTCCCGCCTGGACGCCCCGCTGCGCCGCCGTTTTCGCCGCTGGGTCTACGGGCAGATCGCCGAACGCGCCATTCCCGCGATCCTAGTCACCCACGATCGCGCCGACGTTCCGCCCGACGGACGGATCGTCACGCTGGCTGCGGCATAAGCCACTCCTGATTCATGGTACGGGTATCGCCCAGATACTCCAGCAGCCACTCAAGGGCCGGCGAACGGCTGTGATCCTGCCAGGTCACACAGCAGGCGCTGTCGGGAAACGACTGGCACAGGCGCAGCGCATGCAGGCGCCCGGCGGCAATTAGCGGCTCGGCGGCGTGGGCCGGCATCAGGCCGACGCACAGCCCGGCCTCCAGACAGTCGATGGCGCACGGCCAGTCCGGCGCCACCAAGCGCCGCTGGTTATCGAGCAGCCAGGTATCCCGCTTGGGCAACGTCCGTGAGGTATCCTCGATGCTCAGCGCCGGAAAAGGGCGCAGGCGGTCGTCGTCCACCTCGCCGTCAAACGCGGCCAGCGGGTGGTCGGGGCTGACCACGCAGCGCCAGCGCAGAAAGCCCATATCGCGGAAGGCGTAGCGCCCGCCGGCGGGTACCGCCCGCGTCGCGCCGATCGCCACCTCAACCCGCCCGTTGATCAGCGCGTCCCACACGCCGTTGAACACCTCGCTGTGGATCATCAGCTCCATATCGGGGAAGTGACGGTAAAAGTCCACTACTAGCTGCTGGCAACGCTGCGGACGGACGATGCGATCCACCGCGACATGGAACTGACCGCGCCAGCCGTTGGCGACCTGCTGACACTGGCGCCGAGTGGCATTCATTTTTTTGATAATACTGCGGGCCTCATCGACAAAAAACGCCCCGGCCTCGGTCAACTCAACGTCACGGTGACGTCGTTCAAACAGCGGTACCGCCAGCCAGTTCTCCAGCTGACGTACGGTATAGCTAACGGCAGAGGGCACCCTATGCAGCTCCTGCGCCGCCGCGCTGAAGCTCCCGGTGCGGGCAACCGCATCCACCACCTCCAGCGAATATTCTGACCACATGTTCAGCCCCTCGATATTATGCTTTCAAAAATTTTCATCCATCATGCCAAATAATAGCGTTTCACAACGCTGACGTCAGCCCATAAACTCTCACCCGTCACATTCTCCGCCTGCAACATATTCATAACGAGTCAAAATAATGAGAAGTAAATCAGGTTTTATGATCTATCTGGCTGGCCTCAGTATGCTGGGGTACCTGGCCACCGATATGTATCTGCCCGCCTTTGGCGCCATGCGCCACGACCTGGGCGCCTCCGCTGGCGCCATCAGCGCCAGCCTGAGCATCTTTCTGGCCGGCTTTGCCTTTGCGCAGCTGCTGTGGGGACCGCTCTCCGATCGCATCGGACGCAAACCGGTTCTGCTGTTAGGGCTGGGCATGTTCGCCCTGGCCTGCCTGGGGATGCTGTGGGTCGGCAATACCACCCAGCTGCTGATCCTGCGCTTCGTGCAGGCCGTCGGGGTCTGCTCCGCGGCGGTCACCTGGCAGGCTTTGGTTATCGATCGCTACAGCAAAGGGGTCGCCAACCGCGTCTTCGCCACGGTCATGCCGCTGGTCGCCCTGTCGCCGGCGCTGGCGCCGCTGCTCGGCGCCTGGCTGCTCAACCACTTTGAATGGCAGGCTATCTTCGCCGTGCTGTTCGCCATCACTCTGCTGCTGATGATCCCGACCCTGTGTCTGCAGGAGCACCGGGCGGCGGCTAACCGTCAGGCGCCGCGCATCGGTTTCCTGCGCCTGATGCGCTCTAATGTCTTCAGCGGCAACGTGCTGATCTACGCCGCCTGCTCCGCCGGCTTCTTCGCCTGGCTGACCGGCTCGCCGTTTATTCTGGGCGAGATGGGCTATAGCCCGAACGATATCGGCCTGAGCTATGTACCGCAGACCATCGCCTTCCTGCTGGGCGGATACGGCTGCCGGGCGCTGCTGAGCCGCATCGGCGGTACCCTGCTGCTGCCGTGGCTGCTGGTGATCTACTCGCTGAGCATGCTGGCGATGCTGGTGATGGCCCTCAGCTACCAGCCCGGCCTGCTAACGCTGCTGGTCCCGTTCTGCGTCATGGCGATGATGAACGGCGCTATCTATCCTATCGTGGTGGCCAGCGCCCTGACGCCCTTCCCAAACAACAGCGGCAAAGCGGCGGCGCTGCAGAACACGCTGCAGCTGGGCGTCTGCTTCCTGGCCAGCCTGCTGGTGTCGGCGCTGATCCACATGCCGCTGCTGGCGACCTCCGCCATCATGGCCGGCACCATTCCGCTGGTTGCGCTGGGGTATTGGCTTAAAAGTGACAGCGTCACAACTATGCTGGAAAAACGCCGCGAACAGCAGCGCGGTCAGCACGCCCTCTCCCGCCGCTGATTTCCACGCCGACGCGCTGGGTCTCCCGGCGCGTCTGGCAATGTCTCCTCCCCGCCTTGAGCCTCTTTTCCCTCCGGCCTATACTGAACAGAATGTGACCAGCCTTGCGTTTTACGCAGCAGGCCGTGGACAGCAACAGCCCTCCGCTCGCTGAAAAGCCGGCGACGCCATCAGGCTGACCGTCCATCCGATTTGGCGAGGGAGCAACGATGAGCGCATCATGTGTAGAAGAGATCAGCGAACAGAATGACACCTGGCAACGCATCGCCAGCGAGATGCTGGGCCGGGCCGGGATCACACTCAACGGTGAGCGGCCCTATGATATCCAGGTTATCCATCCGCATTTTTACCGCCGTGTACTGCAGCAGGGGTCGCTGGGGCTCGGCGAAAGCTATATGGATGGCTGGTGGCAATGCGAACGACTAGATATCTTCTTTCATAAGGTATTGCGCGCCGGCTTGGAGCGTCAGCTACCGTACCATTGGCGCGACACCCTGCGCGTCGCCGGCGCCCGCCTGACCAACCTGCAGTCTCGCCGCCGCGCCTGGACGGTGGGGCGCGAACACTACGATCTGGGCAACGACCTCTTCAGCCAGATGCTTGATCCCGAGATGCAGTACTCCTGCGCCTATTGGAAGCAGGCCGAGAGCCTGGAGCAGGCACAGCGGGATAAGCTGCGTTTGATCTGTGAGAAACTTCAGCTGCG
Organism: Edwardsiella sp. EA181011; assembly: GCF_000800725.1. Taxonomy (NCBI): domain Bacteria; kingdom Pseudomonadati; phylum Pseudomonadota; class Gammaproteobacteria; order Enterobacterales; family Hafniaceae; genus Edwardsiella; species Edwardsiella sp. EA181011. The sequence continues at coordinate 2,668,827 of NZ_CP011364.1, forward strand.
TCCCGGCATGGCCCTGCTGGACATCGGCTGTGGCTGGGGGGGGCTGGCCGCCTACGCCGCCCGCCACTACGGGGTGCGGGTCGATGGGGTGACCATCTCGGCCGAACAGCAGAAGCTGGCCGCCGCACGCTGCCACGGGTTGGATGTACGCATCCTGTTGCAGGACTACCGCGATCTGAACGCGCGCTACGATCGCATCGTCTCCGTCGGCATGTTCGAACACGTCGGACCAAAGAACTATGCCACCTATTTCGCCGTCGCACGGCGCAATCTCAAGGATGACGGGCTGTTCCTGCTGCATACCATCGGCGCCAACCGCACCACGCCGGATGTCGACCCCTGGATCAATAAGTATATCTTCCCCAACGGCTGTATCCCTTCGCTACGCCACATCGCCCGGGCCAGTGAGCCGCTCTTTGTGATGGAGGACTGGCATAACATCGGCGCCGACTACGACCGTACCTTGATGGCCTGGCAACAGCGCTTCCTCGCTGCCTGGCCGGCGCTGCAGCAACGCTACTCCGAACGCTTCTTCCGCATGTTCAACTACTATCTGTGTGCCTGCGCCGGGGCGTTCCGCGCTCGCGATATCCAACTCTGGCAGGTTCTGTTCTCCCCACAGGGGATCGCTGGAGGAATACGCGCCGCGCGCTAGGGAAAGGGATGCGCCAAGCGGGCGGCATGCTCAAGGCGTGCCGCCCGTTTTTCTACGCTGAAGTGTCCGTCCGGCGCGTAGCTCGGCGTTGGCGATGCAGCCAGATCAGCTTATAGGCCGCCGGGATGATAAACAGCGACAGCAGCGGCGCAGTGATCATCCCGCCGATCATCGGTGCGGCGATGCGGCTCATCACCTCCGAGCCGGCGCCCGTTCCCCACAGAATCGGCAGCAGACCGGCGATGATCACCGCCACGGTCATCGCCTTGGGGCGCACCCGCAGCACCGCGCCGTGATACAACGCCTCATCCAGCGCGGCCGGGGTAAAGCGCTCAGCGTGGCTCAGCGCCGGATCCTGCTCGATGGCCTGGCGCAGGTACATCAGCATCACCACGCCAAACTCGGCGGCCACGCCGGCCAGGGCGATAAAGCCGGTGCCGGTGGCGACCGACAGATGGAACCCCTGCCAGTAGAGAAACCAGATGCCACCCACCAGGGCGAAGGGCAGACTCATCAGGATCAGCAGCGCCTCTTCTACTCGCCGGAAGGCCAGGTAGAGCAGCACGAAGATGATCACCAGCGTCATCGGCACCATCAGCATCAGCTTGCGGTTGGCATGCTCCAGCAGCTCGAACTGGCCGGAGAAGCTGACGCTGGTGCCCGGCGCCAGGGTGACCTCGCGCTGGATCGCCGTCTTCAGATCTTCGACCACCGACACCATATCGCGCCCGCGGGCATCGATATAGATCCAGCTGGCCGGGCGCGCATTCTCCGTCTTCAGCATCGATGGCCCAGAGACCACGCGCACCTCGGCCACATCGCCCAGGGTGATCTGTTGATTGAGCGGCGTCAGGATCGGCAGCCGGCGCAGCGCCTCGGGCGAATCCCGCCAGCTCTGGGGATAGCGCAACGCAATCGGATAGCGCGCCACCCCTTCGACGGTCTCCCCCACCATCGCCCCGCCGATGGCCGATGAGACGAACAGCTGCACATCGGCGACCGTCATCCCGTAGCGGGCGGCCCGCTGGCGCTGGATCTGAATATCGAGGTAGCGCCCCCCCTCCAGGCGCTCCGCCAGCGCCGAAACCACCCCGGGTACCCCCTTAGCCACCGCCTCAATACGCTGGGCCGTGACGTCGATGTCGCCCAGCACGGTACCCGACACCTTGATGCCGATCGGGCTCTTGATGCCGGTCGAGAGCATGTCGATACGGTTGCGGATCGGCGGAACCCACAGGTTAGCCAGCCCCGGCAGACGCACCGTGGCGTCGAGTTCGGCGATGATCTTGTCCATCGTCATTCCCGGACGCCACTGATCCTGCGGCTTCAGCTGAATGGTGGTCTCGATCATCTCCAGCGGCGCCGAGTCGGTCGCGCTCTCCGCCTTCCCGCTCTTACCAAAGACGCTGGCCACCTCCGGCACCTGCCTGATCAGTTTGTCCGTGGTCTGTAGCAGCTGCGCCGCCTGAGCCGGCGAAATCCCCGGCAGCGTCGAGGGCATGTACAGCAGATCGCCCTCGTTGATGTTCGGCAAAAACTCGCCGCCGAGGCGCTCCAACGGCCAGATCACCGTCACTATCGACAGCGCCGCCGCCAGCAGGGTGAGCCGCGGCCAGCGCAGCACGGCGAGCAACAGCGGATGATAGATCCTGATCAGAAAACGATTCAGGGGATTGCGGCTCTCCGGCGGGATGTCGCCCCGGATCCAGAACCCCATCAGGATCGGAATGACGACGATCGCCAGCGCCGCCGCGCCGGCCATGGCATAGGTCTTGGTGAAGGCCAGCGGGCCAAACAGCCGCCCCTCCTGCCCTTCCAGAGTGAAGATCGGGATGAAGGAGAGCGTGATGATCAGCAGGCTGATAAACAGCGCCGGCCCCACCTCGACCGCGGCATCCGTGATCACCCGCCAGCGCGTCGCGTTGTCGATAGGGCTGTCGGGATGACGATGCGCCCACTCCTCCAGGCGCTTATGGGCGTTCTCGATCATCACGATCGCCGCATCGACCATCGCCCCCACCGCAATGGCGATCCCCCCCAGCGACATGATATTGGCGTTCAGCCCCTGGTAGCGCATGATGATAAAGGCGATGCACAGCCCCAGCGGCAGGGAGACGATCGCCACCAGCGCCGAGCGCACATGCCACAGGAACAGGGCACAGACCAGCGCCACCACGATAAACTCCTCGATAAGCTTGGCGCTAAGGTTGTCGATGGCCCGATCGATCAGCTGGCTGCGGTCATAGGTTGTCACCACCTCCACCCCCGGCGGCAGACTGCCCTGCAGCGCGGCCAGCTTCGCCTTCACCGCCGAGATCACCTGGCGCGCGTTCTCGCCCGAGCGCAGGATCACCACCCCGCCGGCCACCTCGCCCTCGCCGTTCAGCTCGGCGATCCCCCTGCGCATCTCCGGCCCGATCTGGACCCGCGCGACGTCCTGCAGATAGACCGGTACGCCATCCTGGCCGCTCTTCAGAACGATGTGGTTAAAATCGTCGAGGGTGCGCAGATAGCCGCTGGCGCGCACCATATACTCCGCCTCGGCCAGCTCCAGCGACGCGCCGCCCGCCTCCTGATTGGATGCCCCGACGGCCTGCTTCACCGCCGCCAGGCTGATGCCATACTGCGCCAGCTTCAGCGGATCGACCTGGATCTGATACTGCTTCACCACCCCGCCGACCGAGGCAACCTCGGCGACGTTGGGGATGGTCTTCAGCTCATACTTCAGGAACCAGTCCTGCAGCGAGCGCAGCTCGGCCAGGTCGTGTCGCCCGCTCTTAGCCAGCAGCGCATACTCGAAGATCCAGCCGACCCCGGTGGCATCGGGGCCGATCTCCGCGCTGACGCCCGCCGGCAGCTTACCCTGCACCTGATTCAGGTACTCCAGTACCCGCGAGCGCGCCCAATAGAGGTCGGTGCCATCGGCGAAGATCACATAGACGTAGGAGGTGCCGAACTGGGAGAAGCCGCGCACCGTCTTGGCCCCCGGCACCGACAGCATGGTGGTGGTCAATGGATAGGTGACCTGATCCTCCACCAGCTGCGGGGCCTGCCCCGGGTAGCTGGTCTTGATGATCACCTGGACGTCGGAGAGGTCGGGCAGCGCATCCACCGGCGTGTTGGCGATGGTCCAGGCGCCCCAGATACCGAGGAACAGGACGCCCATCATGACCAAGAAGCGGTTCGCCACCGCGCGTCGAATAATCCATTCAATCATGGCGCGCGTCTCCGTGTCCGGCGTGCGACGCGGAGGGAGCCGGTGCGCCAGGGGATGACGGCGCATCTCCCCCACCCGCCTGACGCATACGCGCCAGCGCGCCGCTGATACTGGCCTCCGAATCGATCAGGAACAGGCCGTTGACCACTACCGATTCCCCCTCCGTCAGCCCCGCGGCGATCCCCGCCTGCTGCTGCGCCTCCTGCGCCACCGCGACGCGCTTCGGCAGGAAGCGCCCGTCCTGCGTCACGGTGATCACATGCTGCTCGGCGCCGCTATCGACGATCGCCTGGGCGGGGATCAGCAGCAGCGGCCGGCTCTGCGTCTCAAGATGCAGCGTGGCGTTCATGCCGGGCTTCAGTCTGCCGTCGGGATTGGCCACCGCAAGGCGGATCTGCAGGGTGCGCGTCGCCGGATCGGCGCTGGGCAGCGTGCGCCAGTCGCGCACCGAGAAACGCTGCTGTGGATAGGCGGGCACCGTCAGCTCGAAGCGGCTATCCGCGTTCAGCTGCGCGGCCATCGCCTCCGGCAGCGCAGCGCTGACCCAGACTGGGTCGATACCCTGGATCTGCGCCACCGTCTTATCCTTGGAGAAGTTCATCCCGGCGCGCAGATCGAAGGCGGTAATCACCCCGTCGATCGGCGCGCGCAGGGTAAAGCGCGTCTGGATGCGCCGGGCGGTGCGCAGGCGCTGAATATCCTCCTCCGGCATCCCGCTCAGGCGCAGACGCTCCAGCACCCCTTGGCGCTGCGCCTCCTGGCCGCCCCCCGGCTGAGTCAGCAGCAGATATTCACTCTGTGCCTCGACCCAGGCCGGGATGGTGATATCGACCAGCGGGCTGCCGCGCGCGATCCGATCGCCGTTGGTCAACGGGTAGACCTTCTCGACAAACCCCTCCGCACGCGCCTGCACGATCGCGTATTGATACTCGTTAAAGCTGATGGTGGCGGGCAGCGTAAGTGCGTCGCGCAGCGTCCCCCGTCGCACCGCGGCCGTCTTCAGCCCCAGATTCTGCCGCTGGGCGGGATCGATGCGTACGCCGCCATCCTGCCCCTCCGCGCCGCCCTCGTCGGCGTATTTCGGCACCAGATCCATGTCCATAAAGGGGGATTTCCCCGGCTGGTCGAATTTGACATCGGGTTTCATCGGGTCATACCAGAACAGCACGCGGCGTTCGGCCGGCGCCGTGGCGGCTGACGATGTCAGATTCAGATAAGGATACAGGGCGACGGTGATCGCCCCCCCAGAATGAGGCCGCCGGCAAGCGCCGCGGCATACTTTATATTTAGAGCGGGCATGACAATCCCCATTCGCGAGCCGGTCATTCACGACGGACGCAGAGTCGAACGGCCGGAGTCCCCTCGGGAACCTCCGGCATCAATAGCATCGCTGCGATCAGATGGCATGGATGGCGGTTAACCGTGAGATCGCGCCCTGCTGAACAAACGAGAAGGAGACCCGATCGCCGGCCTTTACTCCCGCGACCTGGCTCGCCTCATCGAAGGTAAAGCGCATGGTCATCGCCGGCCAGTCCAATTCGGGGATCGCCGGGTGACTGATGGTGATCTTATTACTCTGCAAATCAATCGCCTTCACCTCGCCGCGGGTCGTTACCTGTGGCGTCTGCACCTGATCGGCCGCCGCCGGCTGAGCGTGTTGATGGCCATTCTCCGCCGCCAGCGCTGGGACGCTGCCCGCCATGATGAAAGCCGTACATAAAGCCACTTTGATCGCTGTTTTCATACAATTCACTCCATTGGATTAAGGGTCAGTTGTTATGCCTGCCAACCGCCGCCCAGGGCGGCAAAAAGCGCTATCTCATTCGCCTGCTGGGCATAGCGCAGATCGAGTAGCGTCTGCTGGGTGGTAAATAACGCGCGTTCGGCGTCCAAGACCTCGAGATAACTCAGCGCACCGTGGGCGTATAGGCCGCGGGCGCGCCCTAAGGTCGCCTGCAGCGCGTCGAGATAGCGCTGCTGCGCCGTTAATTGATCGGCGAGGCTCCGGCGCGTGGAGAGGGCATCGTCCACCTCCTTAAACGCCGCCTGGATCCTATTTTCATAATTCACGATGGACTGCTGCTGGCGTAGTTCGGCGAGCTGCAGATTGGCGCGGTTACGCCCGCCGTTAAAGATCGGCAGGGTAACCTTGGGGACAAAGCTCCACATTCCACCGGCCGCGCTGAATAATCCGGCTAAATCGCTGCCGCTGGCGTTCAGTCCGCCGCTCAGCGAGATCGAGGGAAAGAATGCCGCCCGCGCCGCGCCGATATCGGCATCCGCCGCCCGCAGCTGATGCTCCGCCTCCATAATGTCGGGCCGCTGCAGCAGGATCGTCGATGGCAGCGGCACCGGTAGCGCGACTGGACCGACCGGGCTTTCCAGCCCGCGCAGATCGCGGGGGGCTCCGCCATAGACGCCGACGAGCCGCTGGATAGCATGGTTGGCCTGCGCCACCTCCCCCTCGCGCCGCGCCAGCGTCGCCTGGGTCGTATCGATCTGCCCGCGCGCCTGCTCCAGCGCCAGCAGGTTATTACTGCCGCTTTGCACCTGCCGTTCAATCAGGGTGTAGGATTGGCGGTAGCTCTGCAGCGTCTCTCGGGCGATACGTTGCTGGGCGTAGGCCAGCTGCTGGGTAAAATAGGCCTGGGCGACATTGGAGACCAACAGGATATGCACCGCACGCTGTGCCTGCTGGCTGGCGAGAAAGTTCTGCCGTTCCCGCTCGCTCATCGACTGGAGCCGACCGAACAGATCCAGCTCGACCCCCAGCGCGCCGCCCAGCTGATACTCTCGGCTGCTGGCGCCGCCCTGGAGCGGAGCGCGATAGTTCGCCTGCGAGGAAACATCGAGCTGGGGATAGCGGTCGGCCTGCTGCAGTGCCAGCTGGGCGCGCGCCAGACGCACATTGAGCACCGCCTGCCGCAGGTCACGGTTGTTACGCAGCGCCTCGTCGATCAGCTGTCTGGCCTGCGCATCGCGAAAAAACTGGCGCCAGCCCAGATCCCAGTCGTACGTCGCCGCCGTGGCGCCAGCCGCCGCCGCCGAGGAGAACTGCGCGCCTACCGGCAATGCCGGACGCTGATACTCTGGCGCCAGAGAGACGCATCCCGTCAGAGTCAATACCACGCTGACGCTTAATTGCTTTAACTTAACCATAACGCTGATAGCCCAAACATGCCGATGGGGGTGTGGCACCCATAAGGCCGCCAAAGGATAAGGCACCTTAACAAACCGATACGGTTTGCCCGGTGACAGCCAAATGACAAAGCTGTCATTTTCCCGTTCATCGATTGATCTCGCCCTCAACCCCTCTACAATGGCCGGGAGAGCATGAGATAACGGAGCACAGGGTGAAAATACTGATCGTCGAGGATGAGGTAAAAACCGGGAAATACCTGTGTAAGGGACTGACAGAGGCAGGATTTGTCGTCGATCTCGCCGACAACGGTTTGACGGGATACCACCTGGCGATGACCGCCAGCTACGATCTGATCATCCTCGATATTCTGCTGCCCGACGTCAACGGCTGGGACATCGTGCGCATGCTACGCAACGCCAACCAGGGGCTGCCGATCCTGCTGCTGAGCGCGCTGGGCACCATCGAACAACGGGTAAAGGGGCTGGAGCTCGGCGCCGACGACTACCTGGTCAAGCCCTTCGCCTTCGCCGAGCTCTTAGCGCGGGTGAAAACCCTGCTGCGCCGCGGCAGCACCCACATTCCCGAGAGCCAGCTGCACGTGGCCGATCTCACCCTGGATCTTCTCTCCAGAAAGGTGACCCGCGGCGCTAAGCGCATCACGCTAACGGGCAAGGAGTTCACCCTGCTGACGTTCTTTATCCGCCACCAGGGCGAGGTGCTGCCCCGCTCCCTGATCGCCTCGCAGGTTTGGGACATGAACTTCGACAGCGACACCAACGCCATCGACGTGGCCGTGAAGCGGCTGCGGGCGAAGATCGACCTTGACTTCGAGCCCAAGCTCATCCAGACGGTGCGCGGCGTCGGCTACCTGCTCGAGGCGCCGGATGTGGGCTAAGCGCGTGCGGCGCCCCATCTCCCTGGCGGCCCGCCTGACCCTTACCATCTCGCTGGCGACCAGTCTCGCCTTCGTCGCGTTCACCTGGATCATGATCTACTCCGTCGAGCGCCATTTCGCCGAGCTGGACAACGGCACGCTCCAGCAGGTGCGCAGCAGCGTCCTGCGCGTCCTGCAAGAACCGCCCCGCCCCGGCATCCAGCGCCTCGATACGCTCAGCCGGGTGCTGGCCGGCTACCCGAACATCAGCGTCGCGCTGCGCGCCGGCGATCGGCACTTTCTCTATCGCTACCGCGCGGAGGCCGCCGCCGATCTCGACGCGGTCTGGCAGCTGCCGGAGCTGCAGCGCTATCTGCAAAGCGGTCAGGTCTTTCTCTGGCCAGACGGCCGCCACGCCGACGGCCCGCGCGAGGCGACGGATCGAAACGCCTACCGCCTCATCGCCAGCACGGTCTATCCGGCGGGCGATCCGCGCACCCCCTACACCCTGCTGATCGCCCTCTCCATCAATGTACACCTGCACTATCTTGAGCAGCTGAAGGCCAATCTGATGCTCTGCGCGGCCCTCATCAGCCTGCTGATCATTTTCATCGTGCTGCTCGCCATCTACAGCGGACACCGGCCGCTGCGCGATCTCAGCGGGAAGATCAAGGCCATCACCGCGGAGAATCTCGATACCCGCCTCGCCCCCGGCGCGGTGCCGATCGAGCTGCAGCAGTTGGTGCTCTCCTTCAACCAGATGCTCGCCCGCATCGAAGACGTCTTCACTCGGCAGGCAAACTTTTCTGCCGACATCGCCCACGAGATGCGCACCCCGATCACCAACCTGATCACCCAGAGCGAAATCGTACTGAGTCAGCCCCGCACGCAGAACGAGCTGGAGGAGGTGATCTATTCGAACCTTGAAGAGTACCAGCGCATGGCGAAGATGGTGAACGACATGCTGTTTCTGGCGCAGGCGGACAGCCAGCGTCTTCGCCTCAGTCGCGTTCCCCTCGATCTGCGCCAGGAGACCCTCAAGGTGTTCGACTTCTTCGAGGCCTGGGCGGAGGAACGCCAAGTGACCCTGCGCGTTGACGGCGAGGGCCCCGCCGCCTGGGGCGATCCGTCAATGCTGCGACGGGTCATCAGCAATCTGCTATCCAACGCCATTCGCCATACCCCGGCGGGCCACAGCGTGACCGTGCGACTCAGCGGGACGGCCGATGAAGTGCGACTCTGCGTCGCCAATCCCGGCACGCCCATCGCGTCGCGTCACCTGGCGCGCCTATTCGACCGCTTCTATCGCGTCGACCCCGCACGCCAGCGTAACGGCGAAGGGAGCGGCATCGGCCTGGCCATCGTCAAATCGATCATCGGCGCGCATCAGGGCCAGATCTGGGTTAGCTCGGATCCCGATGCCACCCGCTTTACCTTCTCCCTGCCTCGCGCCTCGGAAAGCGGGAACACCCCGGGCTGCAAAAAATAATAGATTAGTAATCAATGCAATAAATCATTACGCGATCGTCATTCTCCCGTCACGCGCGGCTGCGGATCCCCCGGTATACTGGTACGCATCGGAGGAGAGACGCCCGCGTAACGGCGCTCCATCCCCCGCGCGCCGGGGCGTTTTCCGACGCAACATTCCCCCCGTTCGCGTGACCGACGCCGCCGGCGTTGCACGCAGAGATTACCGATATGGAGTCATACCGATGAAAAGACTGCTCTACACCGCCTTGCTCACCCTGGGCCTCAGCAGCGCAGCCCTGGCCGCCAGCGGGCAGGACAACGCCCCACCGGCGGCGCCTCAGCGCCTCGCCTCAGCCCACGGCGCGGCGACACCGTCAGCGGGACACGACAGCGCTCCTCTGGATAAGCATCAGCGGGCGATCATCGCCCACCGGGCCATGAACAACAGTAGCGCGGCCGCGCATCAGCAGATCATCCAGGGCCACCAAAGGATGCACGATGCCGAAACGCAGGGACGCGGCAAGTAGCGTCAGGGGGAGTGGCGTCCGGCTCGCGGCGGGCGCCGTCACTCCACCTCCGGCCGCAGAGCGCGCGGCGGCGGGGAGCGATACTCGGCATCGGCGGCGGCGAAGCGCCGCTGCACCGCCGCCGAGGGTGCGCGATCCAGCAGGCTGACCACCAGGATGCCGACGCCGGCAAACAGGAAGCCCGGAATGATCTCATATAGGCCCAGCCAGGCGTACTGTTTCCAGACGATCACCGTGAGGGCGCCGATGGCCATCCCGGCCAACGCGCCGTTACGGGTCATCCGCGACCAGAGCACCGAGCCGATCACCACCGGACCGAAGGCGGCTCCGAAGCCGGCCCAGGCATAGCTCACCAGCCCCAGCACCCGGTTTTCCGGGTTGGACGCCAGCGCGATGGCGACCAGCGCCACCAGCAGCACCATCGCCCGTCCGACCCACACCAGCTCCCGCTGTCCGGCCTGCTTGCGCAGGAAGGCCTTATACAGATCCTCGGTAATCGCGCTGGAGCAGACCAACAGCTGGCAGCTGAGCGTCGACATCACCGCCGCCAGGATAGCGGACAGCAGGATCCCGGCAATCCACGGAGAAAACAGCAGCTGTGCCAGCGCGATGAAGACCCGCTCGGCGTTGCGATCCACCGCGCCGGCCAGCGCGGGATGGTTGCTAAAGTAGGCGATGCCGAAAAAGCCGACGGCGACCGCGCCAAGCAGGCAAAGGACCATCCAGGTCATGCTGATACGCCGGGCATTGACCAGGCTATAGTGCGAGTCGGCCGCCATAAAGCGCGCTAATATATGCGGCTGGCCAAAGTAGCCTAGCCCCCAGCCCATCAGCGAAAGGATGGCCACCAGATTGAGCCCCTTCAGCATATCGACGCTTTCGCTGCTCTTCTGCCTGATCACCTCCAGCGCGTCATCGAAACCGCCGACGGAGATCATCACCATCACCGGCGTCAGGATCAGGGCGAAGATCATCAGACTCGCCTGCACCGTGTCGGTCCAGCTGACCGCCAGGAAGCCGCCAATAAAGGTATAGATGATGGTCGCCGCCGCCCCGGCCCACAGCGCCGTCGAGTAGCTCATGCCGAAGGTGCTCTCAAACAGGCGGGCGCCAGCCACGATCCCAGAGGCGCAGTAGATGGTGAAAAATAGCAGGATCACCAGGGCGGAGATGATACGCAGCAATCGACTGTCATCAGCGAAGCGGGCGGTAAAGTAGTCCGGCAGGGTCAGGGCGTTATTGCTCGCCTCGGTGTGCACCCGCAGGCGTCCCGCCACCAGCCGCCAGTTTAGCCAGGCGCCCAGCGTCAGGCCGATGGCGATCCAGCTCTCCGAGATACCGGCGACGAACACCGCGCCGGGCAGGCCCATCAGCAGCCAGCCGCTCATGTCCGATGCCCCGGCCGACAGCGCAGTCACGAAGGGGCCGAGGCGGCGCCCACCGAGAATATAGTCATCGAAGCTGTTCGTCGATCGCCAGGCGAGGAAGCCGATTAGGATCATCCCCAGGATATAGATACAAAAGGTCACCAACATGGGCGTGCTCATTGTCATTGTCGCTCTCCCGAAAGTCTCGTCTGGCGCACCGGGCCGTCATGACGCCGCCGTCGAGGCCGCGCCGGCGAACGCGCCCGCCCAGCCGTTTCCGCCGCGGATTCAAATATCAACCATTAATTAACACATCATTTACATAAAACCCATGCGCGGCAGAGAGAAAATGAGCACAAACCGTGCTGGATCACATTAACACCGGTTGCACCCTTTCATTTTGAGATCATTCGCACGGAAACCTGGCGCAACCTGCTATCCATACTTTCTATAATGACATTAACGCCGGGGTAAATATCATTTTCAAACCTGTAGGCCACGTCGCATTTAACAAGGTTGCACAAAGTTGCAACATAATGGATATTTTTTGCAATGCGGCGCCGCCATGAAACGACGAGCGCCGGGATCCGACTGCGAATTCCCGCCGTCTGCCCCGTGCGACGGCCTATCCTTCGCGCTGCGGCGCTGCAGCGCCATCCCAAACGGCTGGCCTCACCCGCGCGACAGACAGAGCCAAAAGGAGTAAATGCGATGGCAACGACAACCATGGGGGTTAAGCTCGATGACGCCGCCCGCGAGCGTATCAAGGCGGCCGCCAGCCAGATTGACCGTACGCCGCACTGGCTGATCAAACAGGCCATCTTCAGCTATCTGGAGCGTCTGGAACAGGGCGAAACGCCGCCGGAGCTGGCGGCCGTCGTCGATCCCCCGCAGTGGGTACGCCGCCGCCGCCGGAGGGACAGCCGCCCTTCCTGGCGTTCGCTGAACAGATTCTGCCGCAGTCGGTGCTGCGGGCCAATATCACCGCGGCCTACCGCCGCGCGGAGACAGAGGCTCTCCCGGCGCTGCTCGAACAGGCCCGCCTGCCCGCCCCCCTGGCCGAGCAGGCGTATCAGCTGGCCTACCGCCTGGCACAGCAGCTGCGCGGCCGGAAGAACGCCGGCGGACGAGCCGGAATGGTACAGAGCCTGCTGCAGGAGTTCGCCCTCTCCTCTCAGGAGGGCGTCGCGCTGATGTGCCTGGCCGAGGCGCTGCTGCGCATTCCCGATAAGGCCACCCGCGATGCGCTGATCCGCGACAAGATCAGCGGCGGAGACTGGCAGGCGCACCTCGGCCGCAGCGCCTCGCTGTTCGTCAACGCCGCCACCTGGGGGCTGCTGCTCACCGGCAGGCTGGTCGCGACCCACAGCGAGGCCCACCTCTCCCACGCGCTGAGCCGGATCATCGGCAAGCGCGGCGAACCGCTGATCCGCAAGGGGGTGGATATGGCGATGCGCCTGATGGGGGAGCAGTTCGTCACCGGCGAGACCATCGCCGAGGCGCTGGCCAACGCGCATCGCCTAGAGGAGAAAGGCTTCAGCTACTCCTACGACATGCTGGGCGAGGCGGCGCTGACCGCCGCCGACGCGCAGGCCTACCTGCACTCCTACCAACAGGCGATCCACGCCATCGGCAAGGCCGCCAACGGACGCGGCATCTATGAGGGGCCGGGGATCTCGATCAAGCTCTCCGCCCTGCATCCGCGCTATAGCCGCGCCCAGTATGAACGCGTGATGGAAGAGCTGTATCCGACCCTCCGCGCCCTCACCCTGCTAGCGCGCCAGTACGACATCGGCATCAATATCGACGCCGAGGAGGCCGATCGCCTGGAACTCTCCCTCGATCTGCTGGAAAGGCTGTGCCATGAGCCCGATCTGGCCGGCTGGAACGGCATCGGCTTTGTGATCCAGGCCTACCAGAAGCGCTGTCCCTCGGTGATCGACTTCCTGATCGATCTCGCCGCCCGCAGCCAGCGCCGCCTGATGATCCGCCTGGTGAAGGGGGCCTACTGGGACAGCGAAATCAAGCGCGCCCAGGTCGAGGGGCTGGAGGGCTACCCGGTCTATACTCGCAAGATCTATACCGATGTCTCCTACCTGGCCTGCGCCAAAAGGCTACTGAGCGTGCCCAGCCTGATCTACCCGCAGTTCGCCACCCATAACGCCCATACGCTGGCGGCCATCTATCAGTTGGCCGGACAGAATTACTACCCGGGGCAGTATGAGTTCCAGTGCCTGCACGGCATGGGCGAGCCGCTATACCAGCAGGTGGTCGGCAAGGTCGCCGACGGCAAGCTCAATCGCCCCTGCCGCATCTATGCGCCGGTCGGCACCCATGAAACGCTGTTAGCCTACCTGGTGCGCCGTCTGCTGGAGAATGGCGCCAACACCTCCTTCGTCAATCGCATCGCCGACGCCAGCCTGCCGCTGGAAGCGCTGGTCGCCGACCCGGTCGCCGCCGTGGATACGCTGACGGCGCAGGAGGGGTGCCTTGGGCTCCCCCATCCGAAGATCCCGCTGCCGCGCGATCTGTATGCCCCGGGGCGCGCCAACGCCGCCGGACTGGATCTGAGCAATGAGCAGCGCCTGGCCTCCCTCTCCTGCGCCCTGTTGAACGACGCCCATCAGCGGCGGGTGGCGATACCGCTGCTGGAGCAGCCCTGCGCCGAAGGCGACCTGCGCGCCCTGCCTAATCCCGCCGAGCCGGGCGATATCGTCGGCTACACGCGCGACGCCAGCGAGCAGGAGGTCGCGCAGGCGTTGACGGATGCGCAGCGTAGCGCCCCCATCTGGGGGGCCACGCCGCCGCAGGCGCGTGCCGCCATCCTGGCGCGCGCCGCCACCCTGATGGAGCGCCAGATGCCGACGCTGATGGGGATTCTGATACGTGAGGCAGGCAAGACCTTTGCCAACGCCGTCGCCGAGGTGCGCGAAGCCGTCGACTTCCTGCGCTACTACGCCGAGCAGGTGCGCGTCAGCTTCGACAACGAGAGCCACCGTCCGCTGGGCTGCGTGGTCTGCATCAGCCCGTGGAACTTCCCGCTGGCGATCTTTACCGGCCAGATCGCCGCCGCGCTGGCCGCCGGCAACAGCGTACTAGCCAAGCCCGCCGAACAGACGCCGCTGATCGCCGCCCAGGCCATCGCTATCCTGCACGACGCCGGCGTCCCCCCCGGCGCCGTACAGCTGCTGCCGGGGCGCGGCGAAACCGTGGGCGCCCAACTGGTCAACGATAGCCGGGTGCGCGGCGTTATGTTTACCGGCTCGACGGAGGTCGCCAAACGGCTGCAGCGCGCCGTCGCCGACCGGCTCGATGCGCAGGGTCGGCCAACGCCGCTGATCGCCGAGACCGGGGGGCTCAACGCGATGATCGTCGACTCGTCGGCGCTGACCGAGCAGGTCGTAAGTGACGTTGTCACGTCAGCCTTCGACAGCGCCGGGCAACGCTGCTCCGCCCTGCGCCTCCTCTGCCTGCAGGAGGAGATCGCCGACCGGACCCTGACCATGCTGCGCGGCGCCATGGCGGAATACCGCCTGGGCAACCCGGAGCGGCTGGACTGCGACATCGGCCCAGTGATCGATAGCGAGGCCCAGAGCAATATCGAGCAGCATATCCTCGCCATGCGAGCCAAGGGATACCCGGTATTCCAGGCGGCGCACGCCCAGGACGACGCCCAGCGCCGCGCTCGGGGTCACTTTGTGCAGCCCACCCTGATCGAGTTGGACAGCCCCAATGCGCTGCAGAGGGAGATCTTTGGTCCGGTGCTGCACGTGGTGCGCTACCGCCGCGGGCAGCTGGATGCGCTGCTGGCCCAGATCAACGATTCCGGCTACGGCCTGACCCTCGGGGTACATTCGCGCATCGACGAAACCATCGCCCGCATCGCCGAGCGCGCCCACGTCGGCAATATCTACGTTAACCGCAATATCGTCGGCGCCGTCGTCGGCGTACAGCCCTTCGGCGGTGAGGGGCTCTCCGGCACCGGCCCGAAAGCCGGCGGCTCGCTCTATCTCTACCGCCTGCTGGCCCGCAGTCCGGAAAATGCGCTGACGCTGGGCACCGACGCCGCTCAGCGTCAGCCGCACGACGCCACCTCGCCGCTGCAGGCCCTGAATGACTGGGCCACCGATCGCCCGGCGCTCCAGATCCTGTGCCAGCGCTACGCCAGCCTGTGCCCCGCCGCCGTCCCACGCCCGCTGGGGGGGCCGACCGGTGAGCGCAACACCCTGCGCCTTGTCCCGCGCGAGCGGGTGCTGTGCGTGGCGGAGAGCGAGGACGATGCGCTGATCCAGCTGGCGGCGGCCGTGGCGGTCGGCTGCCGCGTCCTGTGGCCCGATACCCCGCGACACCGCGCGCTGCACAAAGCGCTGCCAGCGACGGTCGCGGCGCGCATCACGCTGAGCCCGGCGGATAGCCTGATGGCGCTGGAGTTCGACGCGGCGATCTACCATGGCGACAGCGATCGACTGCGCCTCCTCGGCAGGCAGATTGCCACCCGCCGCGGCGCCATCGTCCCGCTGCAGGGCCTGGCGCCCGGCGACACGCGGCTGCGTCTGGAGCTGTTGGTCCACGAGCGCGCGCTGAGCGTGAATACCGCGGCAGCCGGCGGCAACGCCAGTCTGATGACCCTGGGCTAACCCCGCCTCGCGCCCCTTCACGGGGCGCGCCTTCACCCGGCTATTCACGGCATCCCAGCCCCATCCGCAAAAAAATACCGCCCACCTGATGGTGAGCGGTATTTTTACCTTACCTCATACCGTCGCGCGCGGCGCGCGATCGGTCATGACTTCAGATACTGACCGCTACGCAGCGCCTCGATGCGCTTATCCAGCGGCGGGTGTGACAGGAACAGCTCGCCAAAGGTACGATTACCGCGACCGTTGATACAGAAGGCCATCATGCTGCCGGCCTCCTGCGGCTCATAGCTGGTCTTCAGGCGCTGCAGGGCGGCGATCATCTTCTCTCGGCCAACCAGGCCGGCCGACCCGGCATCGGCGCGGAACTCGCGGTAGCGCGAGAACCACATGGTAATGATGCTGGCCAGGATGCCAAACACCAGCTCCAACACCATGGAAACGGCAAAGTAGATCATCGGGTTACCGCTGCTCTCGCCCTCGCCCTCATCGCGATTGCCAGAGAGGAAACCCGCCGCCACCTGGGCAATCAGGCGGGAGATAAAGATCACGAAGGTGTTCACCACACCCTGCACCAGCGTCATCGTCACCATGTCACCGTTGGCGACGTGGCTGATCTCATGCGCCAGCACCGCCTCGGCCTCATCGCGACTCATACTCTGCAGCAGACCGGTGCTCACTGCGACCAGCGAGGCGTCGCGCCGGGCGCCGGTGGCGAACGCATTGATATCCGGTGCGTGATAGATGGCAACCTGCGGCATGCCGATACCGGCCTGCTGGGCCTGACGGCGTACCGTCTCGACCAGCCAGCGTTCGGTTTCATTGCGCGGCTGCTCAATCACCTCGCCGCCAACGGAGCGCAGCGCCATCCACTTGGACATCAGCAGCGAAACAATGGATCCGCCAAAACCGAACAGCAGCGCCATGATCATCAGTCCCTGCACGCTGCTGGACCGAATGCCTGTCAGGCTCAGCACCAGGCCGAACACCAGCATCACGGCCAGGTTGGTCAACAGGAACAAAGCAATACGCATCATATCGTCGTCAATCCTCTCAAACATATCGCACCATGCGATGATCAGATGGTAAGGCCATCTGCGCCGGTTTCAAGGGCTGTGGTGCGATAACCGGGTAAAGAAACAAAACTTTACATTTATGCTGCGCATAGCGGCTACTTTTCACTCCGCTCCGGCAAAAATCAAATGGTTGCCGGAGCCGCGCCTCAGAATTTTTGTAACAGCTGGCGCGGCCGGCGCGACTCCGGCTGACCGGCCCAGACCACCATCACCCGATCCCGCCCGTCATTGCGGATAAAGCCGTAGCCCTGTGGCATCGCGACGGTCGTCTGCTCTCCCTTGCCGATAGCGGGATGGCGGGCGCGGAACTGCCCCAGGCGCTGCCAGTGCGCGACCTGTGCCGCCGCCGGGCCGCGGATATCCTGCCAATTCATATCCGAACGAGTGCCCTGCAGCGGATCGGATCCCGTTGGCCCGGGCGGACGCCCCGACTCATCGCCGTAGAAAATCTGCACCGCGCCCGGCGCCAGCAGCAGCAGCGCAGCGGCGCCGCTGCCGTCGCTGCGGAACAAACGGGTATCATGGGACGACAGATAGCTCAGCACGTTAAAATCCTGCAGCTGCGCCGCCATCTGCTGCCACAGCGGATCGATATCGGCCAGGCAGCCCTGCGCCTGTGCCGCCTGCTCCTGATAGTCAAAATTGATCATCGCATCGAAGCCGTGGCGATAATAGGCGCTGCGCATCACGCCGTGCCCCCAGGCCTCGCCGGTCATCCAGAAGGGTGCATCGTCCAACGCCTGCTGCGGATTAGCCCGCTTCCATTCGGCCAAGGCCGCGCTGGCCTGCTGCTTCAGCTGTTGCCAGGCCGCCGGCTCTACGTGCTTTGCCGTGTCGATGCGAAAGCCATCGATGCCGTATTCACGCACCCACTGACTGAGCCAGTGAGTCAGGTAGTCTCGCGGCGAGTAGGCGGACACATTCATCAGCACCAGACCGTTAATCAGGATGCCCATAATGATCGAACCGATAATGGTGCCACCGATACGTCCATAGCCGCCCATCAGTGACGTCCCGCCGATCACCACCGAGGCAATCACGCGCAGCTCAAACGAGATCCCGGCGACCGCCTCGGCGCTCCCCAGACGCGCGCTGAGGATAAAACCCGCCAGCCCTGCCAGGCAGCCGATCAGCACATAGACACTCACCAGCACGCGTTTGACGTTGACCCCGGCCAGGCGCGCGGCCTCCGGGTTACCGCCGATAGCGTACACAAAGCGGCCCCAGCGCGTTTTATGCAGCGCCAGATAGCCGCCAATGGCCACCAGCGCGAAGATCCAGATAGGAATAGAGATACCGAGCAATTCGCCGCGCCCCCACCAGCGGTAGCCGGGATCAAAACCGGCGATCGGCGCACCGTCATTAATCACCAGCGTCAGCCCGCGCCAGATAGTCATCCCACCAAGGGTGACGATAAACGGCGGCAGGCGCAGGCGGGTCACGCCAAGGCCATGCAGAAAGCCAATAGCCGTGCCCATCGACAGGCAGATCCCCAGTCCAATCAGCCAGCTCATGCCACCCCAGGCGCTGACATCAACGGTGGTGAAATTGTCACCCTTGATAACGTAAGCCGCGGTCATGGCGCAGACCGCTAAAATGGAGCCGACGGACAGGTCTATGCCTGCGGTCAGGATGACAAACGTCATGCCCACCGCCATGATCCCGTAGATGGATACCTCGGTCAGAATATTGACGATATTGCGCTCAGAGAAAAAATTGCCGTTCTGCGACTGAAAGAAAATCAGCAGCAGGATCATAAAAATCAGCACCCCGAAGCGCTCGAAGAAGGCGATGGGATCGAAACGTCCCGTGCGCGTTACCGGCGTCGGCGTTTTGGAAATCATCTGCGTCATGGGAAACTCCGTTATGCCGCGTTCAGGGCGTTGTGATTGATGGCCATCATCGTCATCAGGCGCTCTTCGGTGGCGTCATCGCCGTGAATTTCGCCCGTTACCCGGCCTTCGCTGAGGGTAATAATGCGATCGGACACCGCCATCACCTCTGGCAGATCGGACGAAATCACGATCACCGCCACCCCTTGCTTTGCCATATCAAACAGCACCTGATGCACTTCTGACTTGGTGCCGACATCGATGCCACGGGTCGGCTCATCCACGATAAGCACCCGAGGGTTGAGCGCCATACAGCGCGCGAGAATGACCTTCTGCTGGTTGCCGCCGGAGAGCTTGCGTACCGCCTGATCGCTGCTCACCATTTTGATTTGCAGCGCCTGACGATAAGTGGCGATCAGCGCATCCTCTTTACGGGTGTTCACAAAATAGCGCCAGCGCAGCAGCGAGGAGAGGCAGGAAAGCGACAGATTGTCGCGAATAGACAGACCCAGCATCGCCCCCTCTTTTTTGCGATCCTCCGGCACCAGCGCCATCCCCTGGGCAAGGGCATGCCGCGGGCTGCGCGGCTGATAGGCCACGCCATCGATCTCAAACTGGCCAGAGGTGAAACCGCCGGCGCCGAACAAACAGCGGGCCACCTCGGTACGCCCGGCACCGACCAGCCCGGCAATGCCCAGCACCTCGCCTGCGTGAACGTGGAAACTGATGTCATGCAGCGCAATACCGTGCGGATCCAGCGGCGGCTTTTCACGGCACAGCCCTTTCACCGCCAGGCGAACGGGGTTATCTTCATGGTGGGTTTCATAGGATGGACGACGGTTGAACGCCACGTCACGCCCGACCATCAGGCGGATCAGCTGCTCTACGGTGGTGCCCGCCACCGCGCCGGTGCCGGTAAAGTGGCCGTCTTGAAACACGGTAAAGTTGTCGCAGAGCTGAAACACCTCGTGCAGGCGGTGAGTGACATAAATAATGCTCACCCCTCGGTCTCTGAGCTCCCGCACCACCCGATGCAGGCTTTCTACTTCGCTGTCGCTCAGCGCCGCGGACGGTTCATCCATAATGATCAGTTTGGCATTCAGCGTCAGCGCGCGGGCGATCTCCACCATTTGCTGCTGTGCCACGCTCAGGCGTGCCACCGGCGTCGTCGGCGCAACGTTGAGCTGCAGGTAGCTCAAGATTACCTGCGCCTCCTGGTTTACCGCCTTTTCATCGACGATCAAATTACGCTTACGCGGCTCGCGGCCGAGGAACATGTTTTCCGCGACGGTCATATTGGGCAGCAGGTTAAATTCCTGATAGATGGTAATAATGCCCCTATTCTGCCGCTCGACCGGAGACTCATCCACCGGAAGCTCTGCGCCGTTAAACCAGATTTCGCCGCTCGTCTGCGGCTGCGCCCCGGCCAGCGCCTTCAGCAGCGTGGATTTTCCCGCGCCATTCTCCCCCAGCAGCGCGTGGATCTCACCCGTGCCAACGGTCAGCTGCGCGCTGCTCAGCGCCCAGACGCCGGAGAAGCTTTTCGCCAGATGGGTAACGTTGAGTAAAGGTTGCGACATCGGCCTGCTCCTTCTTCATAGTGGGCCGCCGCGACGGCGGCCCAGGACAAATCAGTTACCGGCCTCGTTAATCCGCTCGGCCTGCTGCAGGTTTTCACGGGTGATCAGCGTCGGAGGATAGTCTGCGCCAACGATCGCCTGCTTCTCACGCACGCTGGCCACCAGCTGGCCCATTGCCGTCTGTACCGCATAGCCCGGGCGCTGATCGGCCGTCACCGCCATCCAGCCGTCGCGCACCCGCGCCAGGGCCTCCGGCACGGCGTCAAATCCCGTCACCAGCACATCCCCCGGCTTGAGCCCCTGGCTTTGCAGCGCCTCAATCGCGCCCAGCGCCATATCATCGTTGGCAGAAAGGATCACCTGCGGACGCTTGTCCAGAAACGGCAGGACGCTCTCGACAATGCGCATCCCTTCAGAACGCATCCAGTTACCGGTCTGATCGGCGACGATCCTGTACTTATCGCCCCCCGTCGTCAGGCTGTCGCGGATCCCCTTGCTGCGTTCGATGTTAGACGACGACCCAGGCTGCCCGGTCAGCAGAATAATGTCCGCGCCGTTGGGGAACTGGGCCTTCACAAAGTCGCCGATGGCCTGGCCGCCTTTGTAGTTGTTCGCACCGAAGTGCGGCACCTTATTCTGACTGTCGACAGAGCGGTCGAGGGTCACCACCGGCAGCCGGGCGGCCTGAATCTCATCAACCGCGCCGGAAACGGCGTTAACGTCATTGGGCGACACGATAAACCCCTGTGCACCGCGGGTAATGGCGTTTTCAAGATCCGCCACCTGCTTTGGCGAGCTGCCCTGTCCGTCCAGTACCTGCAGCTTCACCCCCATCTCTTTGGCGGCTTTGACCGCCGTGCGCTGCATGTGAACTTCAAACGGCATCGCCAGGTTTGGCGTACTGAAAACAATCTGCTCGTTCTCGGCCTGGGCCGCTCCGGATGTCACGGCGATGAGGACGGCAAAGATCAGTTTTTTCATTGTTATGCCTCTCTATGTAAGGGACGTTATCACGCTTCGTAGAGGGAGATCTCTCGCTGGCTGAGCAGTGACTCCAGTGCTTTATCTGCCAGATACAGCGCCTGTTCACCGTCATCGCCGCTGCATTCAGGCACCGCCTCGCCGTGCAGAACAGCGACAAAGTGCTCCCATTCCGCGGCATAGGCAGCTCGGTAACGCTGCAGGAAAAAGTGCTCGGGCAGCGCATGGGTAGCGCCGTTTGGACCATAGTGCTGCACCTGGTTTTCCAGAATATTACCCACGCAGAGCAGCCCTTCGGAGCCGTGCAGCTCAAGGCGCTGATCGTAGCCATAGGCCGAGCGGCGACTGTTAACGATGGTCGCCATCGCACCGGAGGCATACTTAAGCACGATAAAAGCGGTATCGATATCGCCCGCGGCGCCAATGGCCGGATCAACCAGATTGCTGCCCTGGGCGTACACCGATACCGGCTCTTCGCCCATGATAAAGCGTGCCATATCAAAATCGTGGATGGTCATGTCGCGGAACATACCACCGGACACCCGCACATATTCCGCCGGCGGCGGCGATGGGTCGCGGGAAATAATCACCAGCGACTCCGGCGTACCGATACGCCCGGCCAGCACATCGCTTTTCACGCGGCGGAACTGCGGATCGAAACGACGGTTAAAACCGATAAACAGAGGAACGTCGTACTTCCTGACCACCTTCAGACAGTCACGCACCCGCGCCAGATCCAGATGGACCGGCTTTTCGCAGAAGATGGCTTTGCCGTGGCGGGCGGCCAGCGCAATCAGATCCGCGTGGGTGTCGGTTGCAGAGGCGATCAGCACCGCGTGTACGTTGGGGTCGGTCATCGCCTCATCGAGGCCCTGCTGGCGGGCCTGATACTGCGTGGCCAGACGCGTGGCAAATTCATGGTTGGGATCGACGACGGACCATAGCGTCGTCTCTTGGTGGATGGCGATGTTAGCTGCGTGTACCTGACCTATACGGCCAGCGCCCAGTAAAGCGATGTTAAACATAGCGGCTCCTGGTGTGGGTGAATACGGTGAACTAACGCACCACAAATAAAACATTTATTTTATTTTAATAAAAAGTGAAAATTATGTTTTTGCGCTAAAGTTAACATTTTTTCAATGAACACGACAAATTATGCTATCAAAATCACAACATTTTGCATGCGTCAGTCGGTAAAAGAGAGGATGCGGCAGCAACTGCCGCCTGCACCTACTCCCTTTTGACGAGTGGGCGATGAGGAAAAGAGAAAATGGAATAAAAATTTCGCCACGCTGGCAAACTCAATACTGACGAGCGCTTTTCACCCGCGCCTGCGTCTGCTCCGCCGCGTCACGTACCGCGGGCGATGTTGCAACCTGTGCATCGCCGGTTCGCCACCAGGCGGCATAGTCGTGCGTCATGGTCTTCGGCAATACCTTGATATCGATAAGCGTCGGCCCAGGATGCTGCTGGGACTCCGTCAGCGCCGCCAGCAGACTTGACTCATCGTGTACCCGCCACGCACGGCAGCCGTAGCTTTCGGCGTTCTGCGCGAAATCCACCTTCACCAGCGGACCGTCCAACCGCCCGGTTTGTGGATTACGCCGACGGCTCTCTGTACCAAAGCTGCTTATGCCGTGCCCCATCTGCAGGTTGTTGATACAGCCAAACCCGGCGTTATCAAATAGCAGCACGGTAATCTTAATTCCCTCCTGCACTGCCGTTTGCAGCTCAGAGTGCAGCATCATGTACGAGCCGTCGCCCACCATGGCATAGACCGGCTGCTGCGGCATGGCGAGCTTAGCGCCAATGGCGGCGGCAATCTCATAGCCCATGCAGGAGTAGCCATACTCCAGATGGTAGCTGTCGGGCGTCTTCACCTGCCACAGCCGCTGCAGATCCCCCGGCAAAGAGCCCGCCGCACCGACTACGATGGCGTCCTCTTCAATATGCTGGTTGATAAGCCCCAGCACCCGCGTCTGGGTCAGACGGGTGTTGAGCGTCTCGCCATATTCACCCAGCTGCGCATCAAGATGCCCGGCGATTTCAGGCGTATCATCGGGCGACCATGTCCGCGCCCACAGGCGGCGGCATTCGCTGCGCCAGGCCGCCATCGCCCGGCAAACCGCATCGCCCCACTGACTTCGGTAATCGGTAAGCGTTGCCGTCAGCGCCGAAAGCCCTGTACGGGCATCGGCCACCAGCGCCGTGGCGTCGAGCTTGAGTGCGTCGAACTCCGCGACGTTGATCAGCAGGAAGTCGACGTCAGGATGGGAAAACAGCGCCTTCGAACCGGTGGTGAAATCGGTCAGGCGTGTACCGACGCCGATCACCAGATCCGACTGCGACGCCAGCTGATTCGCCGCCAGCCCGCCGGTAACGCCAATACCACCGAGGTTCAGGGGATGATCACTTGCCAGTGCGCCTTTTCCAGCCTGCGTTTCGGCAAACGGCAGCTGCAGCGTCTCGACAAACTCGCGAAACGTATCGTGAGCGCCCGAGTAGCGAACCCCGCCACCGCACACCACCAGCGGCCTGCGCTTGCGGGCAATCAGTGCCTGCGCTATCGCCAGACGCTGAATGTCCGGCGGGCGACGTTCAATGTAATGCATGCGGCGGGCGAAGAAGCTTTGTGGGTAATCCCAGGCTTCGCCCTGTACGTCCTGCGGCAGACAAATCGTCACCGCGCCAGTGGCCGCCGGGTCGGTGAGCGTACGCATGGCATTCAGCATCGCGCTCATCAGTTGCTCCGGGCGGTTGATCCGATCCCAGTAGCGGGAGACCGGACGAAAGCAGTCGTTAGTGCTGATGCTCAGATCGTGGAACTGCTCGATTTGCTGTAGCACCGGGTCCGGCTGGCGGCTGGCGTAAATATCCCCCGGCAGCAGCAGCAGCGGAATGCGGTTCGCCGTGGCGGTGGCCGCCGCCGTCACCATGTTGGCCGCTCCCGGGCCGATCGACGTGGTAACAGCAAAAATACGCAGGCGGCGGTGCTGCTTTGCGAACCCGGTCGCCATGTGTGCCATTCCCTGCTCGTTGCAGCCCTGCATGACCTTCAAGTGACCCACTTCCTGCTCCAGCGCCTGCCCGATACCGAGCACGTTACCGTGGCCGAAAATTGTCGCAATGCCTTCCACAAAGGGCGTCTCCAGCCCATCGACACAGACATATTGCTGATTCAGAAATTTGATCAGCGCCTGCGCCATGGTCATACGTTCGGTTTTCATGCCCCCTCCTGTCAGCCCAGCGTCGGCATGGAAAACGCGGCGCCGGTATCCTGTTGCATCTCAGGCCAGCGGGCGGTAACGGTCTTCATCCGGGTATAGAAGCGTACACCGTCATTACCGTGAACGTTGAGCGGGCCAAAAATAGAGCGCTTCCAGCCGCCGAAGCTGTGAAACGCCATGGGAACCGGGATCGGAACGTTGACGCCAACCATCCCCGCCTGAACCTCATCGCAGAAGCGGCGCGCGCAGCCGCCGTCACGGGTGAAGATAGCCGCACCGTTACCGTATTCATGACGGTTAATCAGTTCCACCGCGCTGCCGTAATCGGCAACGCGCACCACGCAAAGCACCGGGCCAAAAATCTCTTCCCGGTAGATGTCCATGTCGGCGGTCACATTATCGAATAGCGTAGGGCCGACGAAATACCCCTGCTCATACCCTTGAGTGTGAAAGCGGCGGCCATCGGCGCGCAGCGTCGCACCCTGCACTACGCCGCTGTCGATATAGCCCAGCACCTTGCTGCGATGGGCGGCGGAGATCAGCGGCCCCATCTCATTTTCCGGCGTTTGGTCGAGCCCCGGGCCGATCCGCAGCGCGGCAATCTGGCTCGCCAGCCGCGCGCATAACTCATCGGCCACTCTATCTCCCACCGCCAGCACCACGGAGAGCGCCATGCAGCGTTCACCCGCCGCACCGTACGCGGCGCCCATGATCGCGCTGGCCGCCATCTCCATATCCGCATCCGGCATCAGGATGCAGTGGTTTTTGGCCCCGCCCAGCGCCTGACAGCGTTTGCCGTGCGCAGATGCGGTCTGATAAATATATTCAGCCACCGGCGTCGAGCCGACAAAGCTCACGGCCTGAATGCGCGGATCCGCCAGCAGGAGATCAACGGACGCCTTATCGCCCTGCACGACGTTGAACGCACCGTCCGGCAACCCGGCCTCCTGCAGCAGTTTCGCCAGCGCTAGCGCCAGCGAAGGGGCTTTTTCTGACGGTTTAAGCACAAAGGTGTTGCCGGTCGCCAGCGCAATGGGGAACATCCACATCGGCACCATTGCCGGGAAGTTAAACGGCGTGATCCCAGCGCAAACGCCCAGCGGCTGCATCAGCGAGTGGCTGTCGACGCCGGTGCCCACGTTGGCAGAGTGTTCCCCTTTTTGCAGGTGCGCTATCCCACAGGCGAACTCGACCACTTCAAGACCGCGAGTCAGCTCCCCCACCGCATCTGAGTACACCTTGCCATGCTCTTCGCTGATCAGCCGGGCCAGCGTATCCATGCACTGCTCAAGCAGCGCTTTAAAGCGAAACATCACCCGCGCGCGCTTTAGCGGCGACTGGCGAGCCCAGGCAGGGAATGCCCGTGCGGCGGCGGCAATGGCCTGTTCTGTTTCCTGCGCCGTACTCATCGCCACTTGGCGGATCTGTTCCCCTGTGGCCGGGTTAAAGATCGCCTGCACGCGCTGGCCTGAACCAGTGACGCTCTCGCCATGAATAAAATTCGCTACCGTCTCCATCCTGCACCTCTCACTATTGATATGTGGCTGTGACCCGGACACCGTACATAAAATAAACATTTCATTTTAGCGGAAAACAAAACAAAAATTGATTGTTGTGATCAAGGATGTGTTTTTATGTTAACGACATGAATCACGCTGACCAGCCGCGTTATTGGGGACAGTTTGGATATCAAAAGTTATTGTACGCGGAGGCTGTTTTTTGACCTTTCGGCTTTAGCTGATCTCGGGCGCCGAAACTTACCGGAGGCCGGTACCCCATCATCTGGGTGCCATACAGCACCAGATAGACAATAACCGCCATAAGATGCGACAGATTGCCGCCAAGGATGCTGGACTGGCCGGGCTGTTTCAGCCCGACACTGTCGGCGGATTTAATGCCAGCGCCGCACGGGGATGCTATAAGGATCAACACGCTGTCTCCGTCGGGATGGGGCATCGCTTTCCCCATCGGCTGACGGCCAAAGCCGACGCTGCCTTTAATGATAACGCGCTGGAGTACAGTGTGGGGATCAACTACGAATTCAACGGAGCCCCGCCCCCGGCCATCAGCGCTCCCGCAATGAACTGGAAGTCAGGTCATAAATCGGCGATACCAGATAATCAATCAGACGCCGGCGATCCGTTTTAATCTCGACGCTCACCCCCATTCCAGACACCAGACTGATCTGTTGGTTATCGACCAGAATATGATCCTGCTCCAGCGCAACCGTCAGGGGAAACACCAATCCCTGAGTACTTTGCCCGCCACCCGTTTTGGTGTTACTGCCAAGACGGGTGGGATCCATTTGCACCTGCTGTGCATCTGCTGCCGGGATGGCATCTTGGGAAATATGCTGTACCACGCCATTCAATGTGCCATAGCGGGTGTAGGGAAACGCATTGATTTTTACATCGACATGCTGTCCCGGCCGAATAAAGCCAATATCCTGATTGGGGACATAGGCAATGATTTCCAGTCGGCTGTTGTCCGGCACAACACGCATGAGCTCTTCACCCGGTGTCATCACCTGCCCCTGTGACACCAGGCTGGATGCCACAATCGTTCCGTTGATCGGGCTTTTGAATGTCATCAGCGCCAGCTGCGCCTCCCGCTGGTTCAGCTGCTCCCGCAGACTGTTGCTTTGCTGCTCAAGCTGCCCAATATTTTTCAGGTTTTCAGAGATAAAATCATGGCGAATTTTCAGCAATGCGATATGCAGAACGTCCCGGGCGGCCTGAATATCGTGCAACTGAGCCAGCGTAGACTGCAATGTACTTTTGGCCTCTTTGACATCCGTCAATATCTGTAACCAGTCATCCTTGGCGACCACCTGTTTTTCCACCAGGGTCCGCCGGATCTGCAGGCGCTCATTAAGTGTCTCAATCAGGCTTTTTTGGCTCGCAATGGTTGCCTTCATGCCCTGTTCACGGGTTTTATTTTGCGCCAACTGCGCACGTATATTCTGTAAGTCCGTATTTAACTGCGTCAGCTCTCCATGCATGGTACTGGTTTCACGGAGTTTAATTTCCTCCGGCAGGGCCGGCTGTGCCGGCCATTCGACGGTAAAATCCGTTAGCGCCCGAGCCTCCACCGACAAATCCCGGGCTAGCCTGTCCTGGGTTTTTCTGCGCCATAACTCTGCATAAAAGGAGGAAAAATTATAGAGGGTATCGTTGTATTTCGCCTGGCTATCGGCGGCCTCCAACAGGGCTACCGTCTCTCCCTCACTGACGCGATCCCCATTTTTCAGCAGGATCTGGGAAACCTTTCCGGTCACCTCCGATTCAATCACCTTAACGTATCCCTGCGGCTGAACTTTCCCCGGCGCCGTGGCTATGACATCGATGCGACCAAAGAACGACCAGACAAACGCCAGAACCGTAAATAGACACAGCGTATATAACAACTGGACCCTGATCGGTGAGGGCGGAGATTCTATCACCTCAATAACTGAAGGCAAAAAGGCCATGTCATCCGTAAAATTCTTATTTCTCCAGTTTAATAATTTCACGTTACGCTTCCCCGACAATGGACGCATCATCAACGCCATACTGGCTGTTTTGCAATGACCATAAGTGGAAATAAATACCTTTGGCGGTCATTAATGCAGCATGAGGCCCCTGTTCGACAATTCTTCCCCGCGCCATGCTAATAATCCTGTCACATTGACGCACCGTCGATAAGCGGTGTGCAATAATAATGACCGTACGCCCCTCCACAATATATTTCATGTTTTCTCTGATGATATTTTCACTTTCATAATCAAGGGCACTGGTTGCCTCATCAAAAATAAGCACGGATGGATTGGTGGCCAGGGCCCGGGCAATCGCAACACGCTGGCGCTGCCCCCCGAAAGATTTCCGCCCCGCTCCTCAATGATCGAATCATAGCCCTGGGGCAGCGTAGAGATAAACTCATCGGCTCCAGCCAATTTTGCAACCCGGATAACATCCGCCCGTGACATTCCCGGATTGGCAAAGGCAATGTTCTCATGGATTGTGCGATTAAACAGAACATTTTCCTGTAGCACCACCCCAATATTACGGCGCAGCCAGGAAGGATCGACATTATTCATTTCAATCCCATCAATGAATATCTTCCCCTCCACCGGCATATACAACCGCTGGATCAGCTTGGTCAGCGTTGATTTCCCCGAGCCGGATGCACCGACAATACCAACCACTTCTCCGGCCTTGATCTCCAGATCGATATCCCGAATGACATAATGATCACTTTTCCGATAGGAAAAACAGACACTCTCCATCCGGATATGACCCTGTAAGGGAGGAAGTTTACCCTGTTGCGTTTGAATAAACTCCGGTTGGTTATTAATGATATCGCCAAGCCGCTCAACAGAAACCTGCGTCTGCTGAAAATCCTGCCAGAGTTGCGATATTCTCAGAATCGGCTGCACAACCTGCCCGGAGATCATATTGAATGCGATCAACTCCCCTACCGTTAACTCTCCACCAATGACAGCGGCGGCCCCAAATGCCAAAATAAATATTGAAAATATTTTATTGATAAGCAAGATTGAATTCTGCCCGATGGAGGTAAGCTGGGAGGCCTCAAACGAGGTGTGAACATAGTGTGCCAGGCGCTCCTCCCACTGTTTGCGGAACATCGGCTCCACCGCCGAGGCCTTGATTGTCTGAGCCCCGACCACAGCCTCGACCAAAAACTTCTGGCTTGCCGCATTGGCATAGAACTTATCGTCAATCCGTTTTTTGATCGACGGGCGCAAAATCGCAGAGATGAGGACATACACCGGAATACTGACCACGGTGATCATCGCCAGCGTCCAGGAGTAAAAAAATAAAACACCAATAAAAATAAAGATGAAAAATAAATCGATAGCAGAAAAGAGCGCCTGTCCGGTAAAAAAATTACGGATATTCTCCAGCTCACGGATACGCGCAACGGTGCTCCCGGCACTGCGTGACTCCAGATAGCTCATCGGCAGGGAAAACAGGTGATGAAAGAGTCGGCGCCCCAACTCCACGTCAATCCTGTTAGCCGTATGGGCTAATACATATGTCCGCAAATAGCGTAATATGACATCAAACACCCCCACGACCAGCATCCCAATTGCGATGACAACCAGCGTTTCATAACTTTTATGCACCAAAACCTTATCGATAATAATCTGGAAAAAAAGCGGGCCGAGCAGGGCAAACATCTGAATAAAGAAGGATGCGACAATAACGTGCGTCAGCGGATTTTTATAGCGCTTAATAGTCGGCAAAAACCAGCGGATAGAAAAGCCGCGGGGATCGCGGCCTGCTCCCATCATGTGTCGCTGAACCAGCACCACATGTTCCCCCAACTGGGCCAGCACAGAATCTTCATGCTCGTCAAAAACTTTACGTCGGACCGGATCAAAAAGCCTGAAAACCCCATTTTCATTTCTGTCTGTAAGAATATACCAACATCTATTTTTAAGCTGAATTAATGATGGCAGCGGGATTTTTCTGATCCTTTTGAGCGTCACCCCCGTTATCACCCGGGCTTTCATTTTTATCATTACTGCCGCCCGGACAATATCGCCGGGCACGACTCCCTGCGCTTCCAGCCCCAGTTCCCTTATCAGAAATACCGGATCGGAGGCAATATTATAAAACTGTGACACTGTACATAGAGCAACCATTTCCTCACCAGGAACATATTCCCTGGAATTATCATTTATTTTTTCTCTCATTATTAATTCTTAATCGAAATTATGTGTAACGCCGCCGAAGCGGCGTTAGTGAAAAAAAGGCGGAAATAACTCCTGCCTAAAGATAATGATTAACCTGCAAATGCCTTGGCAAAATCATGATCACTCTGCTCCAGTCCGCGGGCCAAACTAGTTGCCCATGACTGATCGGATGCAGTGCCGTTATCCTGCCCGATGGACCGCCCGATATCTGCATTGGAGTCGGCGTAGTCCGCCAGCTCCGCCGCATCGGCCAGCGTGAAGATTTCATTGCTGTCATCATTCACACCGATCATCGGCGTAGTGCCGCTGCCGTCCATACCGATATCATGCATCTGAGACAGCGTAGAGTTAGCTGCAGAAATAGCCGTATCCTCCATATCCGGACTATTGTTATGCAGGCTGTCATAGGCGCCGCCGTAATCCATAGCCATTATGTTGACAATATCAATACGGGCATGGCTATCAACGGCGCTCTGCAGCAGATTCCCCCCATCCAGATTCAGCCCCGCCGGCAACACCGGCAGCGTATAGGAGACATCCAGCATCGGGTTATTACTCTCCAGAATGGTCATCTCCTGCATCACGGTATAATCGCTGGGCGCCGTGCCCGGGGCTGCCGCATCCACCGCCGGCTCTACCGGAGCCACCAGAGCGCTCTCCAGGGCCGTCACGCTGCTGTCCGGACTTACCGCTCCCTGATCTGGGGTGCTGACGGGCACCATGGCATCCGCCCCGCTGCCGCCGAGGAGTCTGGCAAAATCATAGCTGCCCTGCTGCAGGCCGCTGGCCGAACTGCTGGCCCATTGCTGACCAGCGCCGCTACCGTTATCCCGCCCGATGGACCACATGGACAGGCGACCGACATCCGGATTACCTTCGGCATAGGCCACCAGCTCGGTGGCGTCCTCCAGATTGAAGATCTCCACATTGACATCGTTGACACCGATCATCGGCGTGATGCCGACCTTGCTGTCCACCAGACCCACACTGCGCATCTGTGACAGGGTGGCATTGGCCGCAGAAATGGCCGCATCCCCCATATCCGGGCGGTTGTTATGCAGGCGGTCGTAGGCGCCGCCGTAATCCATGGCCATTACGTTGACAATATCAATACGGGCATGGTTATCAACGGCGCTCTGCAGCAGATTCAGCCCATCCAGAGTCAGCCCATCCGGCAACACCGGCAGCGTATAGGAGACTTCCAGATTCGGGTTGTTGGCCCCCAGAATGGCAATCGCCTGATTGCGCATATCGACGGATTTTTTGTCATTCAGGGCTGCCCCCTCGATGTCAAAATCGATGGAGTCCACCTGATACTTATCGATGGCACTCTGATAAAGCGCTGCCAGCTCTTCGGCGCTGGAAGCCCCTATCGCAGCCTCAGTGCCGTTGGCGCTGTCCACCAGACCCACACTGCGCATCTGTGACAGGGTGGCATTGGCCGCAGAAATGGCCGCATCCCCCATATCCGGGCGGTTGTTATGCAGGCGGTCGTAGGCGCCGCCGTAATCCATGGCCATTACGTTGACAATATCAATACGGGCATGGTTATCAACGGCGCTCTGCAGCAGATTCATCCCATCCAGAGTCAGCCCATCCGGCAACACCGGCAGCGTATAGGAGACTTCCAGATTCGGGTTGTTGGCCCCCAGAATGGCAATCGCCTGATTGCGCATATCGACGGATTTTTTGTCATTCAGGGCTGCCCCCTCGATGTCAAAATCGATGGAGTCCACCTGATACTTATCGATGGCACTCTGATAAAGCGCTGCCAGCTCTTCGGCGCTGGAAGCCCCTATCGCAGCCTCAGTGCCGTTGGCGCCACCGAAGGAGAGGGTCACCCGGCCACCGGCCTTTCTGAAGGCGGCAATGCCACCGGCAAAGTCGGTCTCGGTTGCCACCGGCACCACCCCGCCCCATGACAGACCACCCACGCCATCAGACACCATAAAGGCCAGGGTAAATTCGCTGGCACCGGACTGCTGGCTGATGGCGAGCAGATCCGGGGTCGGCCAGGCCGTCATGTCCACGTAAGGGGTAAACTCATAAGAACTGCCATCACGGGGCATCACGGTATAATCGCTGGGCACCGTTGAGGCCGGGCTGCCTGACGAGCTCCCCGCCGGGGCGGACGATACCGGGATGATCTCCCCGTTGCCACCGGCGTTGAAGATGGCCGCAGACCATGCGCTGATCGCCGAGCTGTCCAGGGCAGAAATGTCTGACATGTCCATGTCGGCCAGGGAGACGCCATCCAGAATATAGGATTGCTGATTACCATCAATGGCAATGACAACAGAGCCGTTCTCCTCGCTGATGGAAAACTCGCCGCCCTGCATCCAGCCAAAATCCAGACGATCCGTTGCCGGGTTAAACTGAAGGTGCGTGGTGGAGCCCCAATTGTAGGCAATCTGGATTACCGTGCTTTCGCCGCTGACCGCCGGGGCAGGATCACTGCTCCCTACGCTCTCAGGCTGCGGAGCCGGTACGGCCTCTGGCACGGTGACCGGTGCCGGGACACTATCTGCAGCCGGAACAGCAGCGATATCTGCCACGGGAGGCGCGACCACCGGAGCAACCGGTGCGGCGGGTTCGCTGCTGCCACCGGCGTTGAAGATGGCCGCAGACCATGCGCTGATCGCCGAGCTGTCCAGGGCAGAAATGTCTGACATGTCCATGTCGGCCAGGGAGACGCCATCCAGAATATAGGATTGCTGATTGCCATTGATGGCAATGACAACAGAGCCGTTCTCCTCGCTGATGGAGAACTCGCTGCCCTGCATCCAGCCAAAATCCAGGCGATCCGTTGCCGGATTAAACTGAAGGTGCGTGGTGGCGCCCCAATTGTAGGCGATCTGGGTGACCGTGCTTTCACCGCTGACCGCCGGGGCAGGACCACCGCTCTCTGCGCTCTCAGGCTGCGGAGCCGGTACTGCCTCTGGCTCGGTGATCGGTGCCGGGACACTATCTGCAGCCGGAGCCGCCGGAACAACAGCGACGTCTGACATGGGAGGCGCGACCACCGGGGCAACAGATGCGGCGGGTTCGCTGCTGCCACCGGCGTTGGTAATGGCCTCCGACCACACCGCCACAGCAGAGTCGTCCAGCGCAGAGATCCCGGAGATCTGCATATCCGCCAGCGATACGCCGTCCAATATATAGTATTGCTCGTTGCCACTAATCGAAATGACCACCGAGCCATCAGATTCACTGATAGAGAACTCACTGCTCTGCATCCAGCCGAAATCCAGCCGATCGGTTGCAGGATCAAACTGGATATGCGTTGTGACTCCCCAGTTATAATTTATTTTTTGCACTGACATAACGTCCTCAACTATATAAGATATCGTATTGTATTTTTCACACATTTCATTTGGCATCGCTATGCAATAAACGCCACATAAATAATTTAATTAATAATTCAAATACAAACACCGTATAGCATATGTAAATTATTTGAATGATGGCTTTAATTACACGCTATGACATTATTAGCAAACAGAAAAAAGAAACCTAATCTAATAAATGAAGCAAAAAATTTCAAAGATAAAGAGTGCATGATTAAATCAAGCCAGATCATCACGTTACGTGGTGTTTTCTCTAACGTCATAATTTTATCCCCTTTGAAAACATAGATACCTCCATTTTAAATGGAATACAGCAAAAATATTAATGCCCGTGTGGATACAAACCAGATAATCTGGCAACTTTAATGCAAACAGCCAAAACAATGCCCTGCCAAGGTGCAATATCATTACAATGAGCAAAGAGGAATAAGAGCCTAATGGGATAGGTTCTAAAACTGTCATTCAATATTAATATATATAACGCCCACTGCCGTCATGCCCGGGAACAGGCTCACCGGCGCACAATACAGGCAGGGGAAATTCACAACTGAAAGGAAAAACGACGATCACCGCCTCCTACCGACATGGAGAGTCCCCCTGGTTTGGCGGCGTATGGGCCCGCAATGGCAGGAAAAGCCATACTGACCTGCTCCCCGCTGATTAACACACCGCAATGTGAGTAATGTCGTCATCAGTCACATGAGCGCATCCCCATGAAGAGGCGATTTTGGGCGAATCACGACTGAAGTCACTGTTTCATTTTGATCTGTTCTGGATGAGCAATATTTAAAAAATACGCTGTAGCGTTTAGAATCAGAGAACTACGCTATGGGGGTAAAATGACGACAGCATCCAGCCTGAATGAGCTACAGCAACAGATCCGCGACCGCTACGATAGCCTAAGTAAAAGACTGCAGCAGGTATCCCACTATGTGCTGGACAATACCAACAGCGTGGCCTTCGATACGGTTGCCGTCATCGCTGAACGCGCCGGGGTGCCGCCGTCAACGCTTATCCGCTTCGCCAATGCCTTTGATTTCACAGGATTCAATGAAATGAAACAGCTGTTTCGAATGAACCTGATGGAGGAGACCGCCAGCTACAGCGACCGCGCGCGGATGTTCCGTGAAATGGAGAGCGAGGCCGTACCGGAAACGCCGCTGGATATCCTGCAGGAGTTTGCCCGCTCCAACGCCCAGGCGCTGCAGCATTTAGCCGCCCGCGCCGAGCCGGAGATGCTACAGCGAGCAGTGGCGCTGCTGGCAGAGGCCGACACCATCTACATCGTCGGATTACGCCGTTCATTCAGCGTTGCCGCCTATTTAACCTACGCGCTGAGCCACCTCGACTGTCGTCCGATCCTGCTCGACGGCATGGGCGGGATGCTGCGCGAGCAGATCAATCGCATCAAGTCACGCGATATTGTGGTATCCATTAGCTTCTCCCCCTATGCAGAAGAAACCGTGTTAGTCAGCGAGACCGCCGCCAGCGTGGGCGCTCAACAGATAGTCATTACGGACAGCCAGATTAGTCCGCTCGCAACCTTTAGCGATCTCTGTTTTGTGGTGAAAGAGGCGCAGGTGGATGCGTTTCGCTCCCAATCCGCCACGCTGTGCCTGGTGCAGTCGCTGATAGTGGCCCTGGCGTATCAGCTGGGAGGCTCGCAAAACCGGCGCTCTGTATAAAGCCGGACATTTGCATGCGCTACGCTCGCAGAGTCGACATGTCCTTATAAACGTATCATGACGTGATGAGGCTTATTCTGCACATTTTGGAAGCGACATCCTAAGGGATTGTTATCGGCAATACCGTGTTTATTTCGCGAACGATATCAAGAAATCTGGCCGTGAAAAATCAGCGGCGCTGAATTCCATATGATGATATATCGATCAGAAAAAAGCTGTCTTACGCAGAACTACGCCCTCAAAGAAATAGCTTTCAATATATTGCCGCCAGCCTTCCGTTGATTTGGCGAAAGCGACGGTCGATCGCAAGACAAAAAAAGGCGCGACCTGCGGCGCGCCTTTTTCCATCAGACCTTTCAGCCCGGCTTACCCCTACTCCTGAGCCTGCTGTGCGCTTTTCTGCTCCAGCAGGGCCAGGTCTTCGGCGATTTTCACCGTCTCATTCAGGTAGGGATCCGGTTCCTGATAATCCTTAGGAATATCATCCAGCGAGGCGATCGGCTTCTTGCCCTCCAGCTTCAGCCGGGCGTTGATCCGCTGCAGGCGAATAGCGTCGTCGTCCTTGTTCTCCTTTTCACGCTGTGCGTAGTTCAGAGAGACAATGTTACGACGCGCCTTCAGCGCCTTGTAGTGCGCGATATCCTGTTCGATGTACTGGAACTCGGGATCTTTAGCGATACGCGCATCGTGCAGCACAATCAGCTGCGGATCAAAGCGCTGTACATCGCCGGCCTTATTATAGGCGGCGGCGTTGATGCTATCCCACGGCAACGCGTTATCCTCAAAGCTCTCGCCGGTGTCCGCCGGATCGACGCCGGTCGGCATCACGATGTCCGGCGTCACCCCTTTCCGCTGGGTGCTGCCACCGTTGATGCGGTAAAACTTCTGGATGGTGTACTGCACTGACCCCAGATCCGGCCACTCTGGACGCAGCATCTGATCGTAAATGCGGTTCACTGACCGGTACTGCTGTACCGTCCCTTTTCCGAAGGTGGGCTCACCCACGATCAGGGCGCGATCGTAGTCCTGCATTGCGGCGGCGAAAATCTCGGAGGCCGAGGCGCTGAAGCGATCGACCAGCACCACCAGCGGCCCTTTGTAGTAGACGACGCCGTCGGTATCGTCGTCCTCACGCACCTTGCCGACGTTATCGCGCACCTGCACCACCGGCCCGCTGGGGATAAACAGACCCGACAGAGACACGGCCTCCGTCAGGGCGCCGCCCCCGTTGCCGCGCAGATCGATAACGATGGCGCTCACGTGCTGTTTCTCCAGCTTCTGCAGCTGAACCTTGACGTCCTCCGTCAGGCCGACGTAGAAGCCGGGAATATCCAGCACGCCGATTTTATGACCGTCCACCGTTTTGACACTCATCTTCACGGCGCGATCTTCCAGGCGGATGCGTTCGCGGGTCAGGGTGACGATACGGGTTTTGGTGCCTTTCCCCGCCGGCAGGATCTCCAGGCGCACCTTGCTGCCCTTCGGCCCTTTGATCAGGGCGACCACGTCATCCAGACGCCAGCCGATCACATCGACCATCGGTTTGCCCGGCTGGGCGACCGCCACGATGCGATCGCCCACCTTCAGCACCTTGCTCTTGGCCGCCGGACCGCCGGCCACCAGAGAGTTAATCTGGGTATAGTCATCCTCTGTCTGCTGCAGCACCGCGCCGATGCCCTCCAGCGACAGACTCATGTCCGTATTGAACTGCTCGGTATTGCGCGGCGACAGATAGCTGGTATGGGGATCGATCTCACGGGCAAACGCATTCATAAACAGCTGGAAGACATCCTCGCTGTTGCCCTGGGTCAGTCGCTTAATGGCGAACTGATAGCGTTTGGTCAGGATCTTCTGGATCTCCGGCCAGTCCTTACCGGCCAGCTTCAGGTTCAGCGCGTCATACTTCACCTTGGCGTACCAGAGCTTGTCCAGCTCGGCGACGCTGGTCGGCCACGGCGCCTTGCTGCGATCGACGTCGATGGTGTCGCTGCCGTCAAAGTTCATCGGCTTTTTCAGCAGCGTCAGGGCATACTCATAACGCTCCAGGCGGCGCTGCTGAGACAGGTTGAACAGCGCATAGGCCGTATCCAGCTGACCGCTGCGCAGCTCATCGCCCAGCTTGCTTTCGCGATCGCGGAAGCGGGCGATATCCGATGCCAGAAACACGTTGTGGTTATAGTCCAGCATGTTCAGGTAGCGGTTGAAGATTTTCTTCGAGAAGTCTGCGTTGAGGTCAAACTGGCGGTAATGGGAGCGGGTGAAACGTGCGGTAACACGTTCACTGACCGTTGCATGCTGAGGTTCCTGATGCAACTGGGGCAGCTGAACGGCGCCGCTGACGGCGTCATCCGCTGCAAAAACGGTACCTGCAAACAGCGACAGGGCGATTGCCGATACCCGGAAAAAATTGTTCATGCCTGGGTTGGCCTCCGTATCAGAACTGCAAGTGTTCTGTGCGTACAATCATTGCCAGACCGTTAGACAGCTGGACACGTACACCGTCTTTGGTGATCTCGAGTACGGATGCCTCCATGGCATGCTTACCGGCGCTGACCTTCACGGTTTGCCCCAGATGCAGCTGTTCCAGCGAGGTCACCGGGGTGCTGCGCTGTTCCGTGGTCTCGCTCTTGGCGCGCGGTTTGCGCTCCTGCGTAGCCTTGGCGGCACGCGGTTTACGCACTTCTTTACTGCCCTGCTCAGCGTCACGGCGCACGGTGGGCTTTTTACCCGCCGGACGCGGACGGCGCGGCTCGCGCTTTTCGCCGTTTTCGGCGGCTTCGCGCCTGCGGGCGTCACGCTGTGCCTGGACCCGGGCCTTGGCCTCTTCCAGCTGCTGACGGGCATGCTCTACGTGCTGCTCGTCCAGCACGCCGCAGGCGTTGCCATCCAGATCGACACGCTCTGCACCCAGTTTTACCCCGTGCAGGTAGCGCCAGCTGGATGTGTAAAGGCGGAGTGCTGAACGTAGCTGAGTCTTGCTCAGGCCGTTTTCTTCCCCCTGCATCCGCGCAACCAGATCCTGAAAGATGCCGATCTTTAACGGGCGGGCTTCACCCTCGGTGCTGAAGCACTGAGGGAAACGTTGGGCCAAAAAGGCGATGACTTCTTTACTACTGTTCAACTTTGGTTGATTTTCCATGAAATTTCCTGATTACAACGGGTTTGCCAACCAGCGATGGCATGAACAGGCGACATTATAATGAGGCTACCGCCAAATGCCATGCCATCAGCACCACAACCTTAAGCAAAAGTCACAAATTTTGCCCAGTCGCAGTGCTCCAAGTGCTGGCAGAGCGCGTCCACTACGCTTTTCAGGCCTTTTTCATCGTCCTCGTCGAAGCGCTCAAACTGTGTGCTATCGATATCCAGCACCCCGATCGTCCGTCCTCCGACCACCAGCGGCAGCACGATCTCCGCATTGCTCTCGGCGTCACAGGCGATGTGGCCATCGAAACGGTGCACATCCCCAACGCGCTGTATCTGCCCCGTGGCGCACGCCGTACCGCAGACCCCTTTTCCCACGGGAATGCGTACGCAGGCCAGCTTGCCCTGGAACGGCCCCAGCACCAGCGTCTGCCCATCCAGAAAATAAAAACCGGCCCAGTTCACCGCAGGCAGGCGCTCATACAGCAAGGCGCTCACGTTAGACAGCGTGGCAACCGCGTTGAACTCACCGCTGCAAAGCGCGCTCAGATCGCGAGCCATATCAGTATAAAACGTATCTTTACTCATGATTCTCTCAATGACGATAGGATCCCATTAGCCTGCGCGGGCATGCCTCCCATAAAATAAGCATTAAATGCGACAACACACAAGCAAAAAGCCGAATAGCGTCGTCTTATGCGCTAACACCATGTATATTTACGCTCGGGACATGTCCCGTAACGGGCCGTGAGCGTCGTCACCGCGCACCGTTACGGGACACGCCCTAGCCCGCGCTACTGTTGTACACAGCTTCTCAGCCAACCATGGGACGATAGATGCGCTATCCGCTTACCCGGCAACGCCACCCATTTCCGGTATTAATGGCATGACTCGCCGAGCCGGCGTCCTGACGCATCGCCTGCGCTGCCCGGAGTGCGATGCGCTGTGTCGCCTCCCGGCGATCGGTGCGCACCAGTCCGCCTTCTGTCCGCGCTGCGACGCCCGCCTGTATGATGGCCGGGACTGGCCGCTGCCCCGCCTTGCAGCGCTGGCACTCACCCTGCTGGTGCTCTTGCCGCTGGCCCTGTTTCAGCCGCTGCTACAGATCCATCTGCTGGGCGTCACGGTGCAGGCCAGCGTCTGGCAGGGCATCGGACAGATGGCCATGCAGGGCGAGATCCTCACCGCCGGCATGGTCGCCTTCTGCGCCATCGTGGCGCCGCTGCTGCTGCCCGCGCTGCTGCTGGCGCTGTATCTCGGCCAGCGGCTGCGCCTGAACCTGCGTCCGCTGCTGCTGCTGCTCTCCCTGCTGCGCCCGTGGATCATGTTGGATATCTATCTGATCGCGCTGGCCGTCGCCGCCATTAAGGTCCGCGAATATGCCGCCGTCGATCCCGGCCCCGCGCTGTTGGCCTATATCGTCGCCACCCTGCTGACCCTGCTGCTGCTGATCCATCTGAACATCGAACAGCTGTGGCGACGCCTGTACCCGCAGCCGCCCCAAAGCGCGCCGGACAGCGCGCTGCTGCTGTGCCACGCCTGTCGCCATACGGCTCCGCCGGATGCCCACGGACACTGCCGGCGCTGCCGCCTACCGCTGCACCGCCGTCAGCCCCACAGCCTGCAAAAAACCTGGGCCACCCTGATCGCCGCCGTGATCATCCTGCTGCCGGCCAACCTGCTGCCCATCTCGATCCTATACGTCAACGGCGTGCGCATCGAGGACACCCTGCTCTCGGGAACCCTCGCCCTGGCCAAGGGGGGAATCTGCCGATCGCCGCTATCGTCTTTATCGCCAGTATCCTGGTGCCCTTTATCAAGGTGGCGGTCATGCTGTTCCTGCTGCTGGGCATACACCTGCGCCGCGGGGGCAGCCTGGTGCGGCGCATGCGCATGCTGCGGCTGATCACCTGGATCGGCCGCTGGTCGATGCTGGATCTATTTGTCATTGCGCTGATGATGTCGCTGATCGATCGCGACCAGCTGTTCTCGTTTACCATGGGCGCGGCGGCCTTTTATTTCGGCGCCGCGGTATTTCTGACGCTGCTGGCCGTGGAATGGCTGGACAGTCGACTGATATGGGATGCACATGCCACAACCGACGCCAACGACACAGAATACGCCCAATAACGCGATCGTCAGGCACAAACGCCGCCTGTCGCCCTTCTGGCTGCTGCCGCTGGTCGCGCTGCTGACCGCAGGCTGGATGGGCTATACCACCCTGCAAGGGCGCGGTGAAACGGTGCTGATCACCTTTCAATCCGCGCCCGGTCTGGTGGCCGGACGCACGCCGGTGCGCTTTCAAGGGGTCGAGGTGGGCACGGTCAGCAAGGTCAGCGTCACCCCGGATCTGAAGCGCATCGAGGTCTCCGTAAACATCCAGCGCAGCATGAGCAATGCCCTGCGCCAGGGGACCCAGTTCTGGCTGGTCACGCCCAAGGCCTCTCTGGCGGGGGTCTCCGGGCTGGACGCGCTGGTCGGCGGCAACTACATCGCCATGCAGCCGGGCGACGGCGCGCCGCGCCAGCGCTTTATCGCCCGCGATGAGCAGCCCAGCCTCCATCCGGGGACCGATGAGCTGCTGCTGCACCTCCGCGCGCCGGACTTAGGCGCGCTCAGCAACGGCTCGCCGGTCTATTACCGCAAGATACCGGTCGGCAGCGTCTATAATTATGCCCTCGACGACGCGCGGCAGGGGGTGCGTATCGATGTGCTGATCGAGCGGCGCTTTGCCCCGCTGGTCAAGGAGGAAAGCCGCTTTTGGAATGTCTCAGGGATCCGCGGCGACGTCAGCCTGTCCGGCATATCGCTGCAGGTAGAGGGTCTCGCCGCGCTGGTCAACGGCGCCATCGCATTCGACTCCCCGCCGGCATCCTCCCCGGTACGCCCCGGCGCCAGCTTTCCCCTCTACTCTAACCTGGCCAGCAGTCAGCGCGGCGTCAGCGTCACGCTGGCGCTGCCCGGCGGCGAGGGACTGCAGGCCAACCGTACGCCGCTGCTGTACCAGGGCGTACAGGTCGGCATGCTCACCGAGCTGGATCTCAACGCCGATGGGCGAGTCAGCGGCACCCTGGCCGTCGATCCCAGCGTCAGCGACCTGCTGCGCAGCCAGAGCCGCATCAGCCTCAGCGCGCCCGGCCTCACGCTCAGCCGGCTTAATCTAAGCCAGCTGTTCAACGGCAGCGTCCTCGAGCTTCACCCCGGCGACGGCGAGCCGCTGCGCCACTTTACCGTCCTCCCCGCCGCCGACGCGCTGCTGCAGGAACCGGGCGCGCTGCGCCTGACCCTGAACGCCCCCCAGAGCTACGGTATCGACGTCGGCCAGCCGCTGCGCCTCAAGGGGATCCGCGTTGGGCAGGTCACCGGGCGCGAACTGCGCGACGACGGCGTACAGTTTGAGGCCGTCATCGCCCCGCCGTACCGACACGCTATCCATGCCGACAGTCGCTTTGTGGTCAACAGCCGCCTCGGCCTGCAGCTGGGCGTCGATGGCCTGGCGGTGACCGGCGCCGCCCCGCAGGAGTGGCTCGAGGGGGGATCGCGATCCTGCCCGGCCAGCGCGGTAAGGCGCTGAGCCACTATCCGCTGTTCCGCGACGCCGCCGCCGCCCGCGATGATATCCGCGGCGAGCAGCCTCCGACGACCTTGACTCTGCACGCCGCCGCCCTGCCGGATATCCAGCCCGGGTCGCCGGTGCTATATCGCAAATTCCGCATCGGCGAAATCGCCGCCATCGCCCCGCGGCGCGACGGTTTCGATATCGCCCTGTATATCCAGCCCGCCTATCGCCACCTGGTGGGAGGACAAAGCGTATTCTGGGCCGAGGGCGGCGCGCGGGTGCAGCTCAACGGCGGCGGTCTGACGGTCGAGGCCGCCCCCCTTGAACGCGCCCTGAAAGGCGCCATCAGCCTCGATAACCTCAGCGGCGTAACGCCCCCCGCGGGCGACCGGCGCCCCCTCTACCCGAATGAAACCGCCGCCCGCGCCGTCGGCGGCCAGATCGTTCTCTCAACCTATGACGGCACCCGCCTCTCGCCGGGCATGCCGATCCGCTACCTGGGGCTCGACATCGGTCAGCTGGCCTCGCTCAGCCTCAGCGCCGATCGCCGACAGGTATTGGCACAGGCGGTGCTCTACCCGGAGTATGTCGATGCCTTCGCCCGTGCGGGAACCCGCTTTTCGCTGGTGACACCGCATATTTCAGCCGCCGGCGTGAGCAACCTAGAGGCGCTGCTGCAGCCGTTCATCAACCTGGAGCCAGGCAGCGGCAACGCGGCCCGACGCTTTGAACTGCAGGATGCGACGCTGAGCGATGCGCGCTATCTGGACGGGATCAGCATCGCGGTCGATACCCCGGACGCCGGTTCACTGCAGATCGGCACGCCGGTGCTGTACCGCGGCATGGAGGTGGGAACCGTCACCGGCCTGACCCTGGGCAACTTGGGCGATCGGGTGCAGGTGGCGCTGCGCATTGGCCGCGCCTATCAGCGGCTGGTGCGCACCAATAGCGTCTTCTGGCAGGCCTCTGGCTATAATCTGGCGTTCGGCCTGACCGGCGGCGTGGTCAAGACTGGAACGTTCCAGCAGTTCATCCGCGGCGGCATCGCCTTCGCCACGCCGCCCTCAACGCCGCTGGCGCCGGCCGCGCCGGCGGGAACCCACTTTTTACTGCACGAGAATCCCCCCGATGATTGGCAGCGCTGGGGAACCGCCATTCCCCTGCGCTGAGGCGGCCGACCGCCTTAGCCCGCCGGATGCGGGCGGGCAGCCCCTGGCGGGCGGCCGAACCGACCACCCAGTCCAGCAGCAGTCCCGGGCTCTGGCGGGTCGGGTCAACCAGCCCCAGTTGGTTCAGGCTGACGCCCGCCAGCGTCACCGACGGCGCGGGCTGCGCCCGTCCGTCGATGATATGCGACCGGACGCCCAGCTCCCAGTGACCATAGCCGTGCTCCCAGTGACCATAGCCGTGCTCAACGGCGATGACGCCGGGCATCACGCTGTCCAAGATCATCGCCTGCGCCCGCAGTGTGCCGCCCGGCGTCGTCACCTCGACGGCGTCGCC
Source organism: Edwardsiella sp. EA181011 (assembly GCF_000800725.1). Lineage (NCBI taxonomy): Bacteria > Pseudomonadati > Pseudomonadota > Gammaproteobacteria > Enterobacterales > Hafniaceae > Edwardsiella > Edwardsiella sp. EA181011. The sequence continues at coordinate 2,712,345 of NZ_CP011364.1, forward strand.
GTTGCCGATCCCCATCCGCTCGGCGTCCGCCGGATGCAGGTAGATCGGGTTATCGCGCTTCACGGCGCACAGACGCGGCGACAGCGCAGACACGGCGCTGTGGATATTGGACTTGTAGCTGGTCAGCTCGAAGGGCCACGCCTCCAGCGGCCAGCGCTCGCGCAGCGGCGTACCGTCCGCTAGACGCGGCGCCATCCAGGTTGGGCAGCCGCAGTAGCGCTCGCCGGTCATGCTGTTGCGCGCCGCCGCCACCTGCGCATTCCACACGGCGAACGGACGGCGGTAGCGGTGAGCCATCATCTCCCCCTGATAACGGTGCGCGGCGTCCTCAAAACGACCGCCGCGCGCCAGTACGCTGGCCACCGCGCCCACCTCGGCCGCCGGCAGCGTCGTCTGCAGCCGCGGCAGCAGACGATCGACCCCGCTCAGCGCCACGTCCTGCGCCGTCGCGGGCGCCACCGGCGTCTCCAGCTGCGCCAGGTTGGCCGCGGCGCGCAGGTAGTACTGCTCTCCGCTGTCGATCGCCAGCCACTCCCCCTGCGCATTCTGCTGCGCCCGGGCGCCAAAGCCAGGCAGCGCCAGCCGCTTGGCCAGATCGATCAGGAAATTCTCCAGGCTGATCGGACGGCCGTCCGCCGTCCGCGCGCTCAGCGGCGTCACCGCCGGCCAGCGCACCGTCGCCGCCCGCATCGGCACTCCTTGCCAGACCCCGGCGATCCCCCAGCTCTCATAGGTGACCGTATCCGGCACCAGATAGTCGGCCAGCGCCGAGGTCTCGTTGATAAAGGCATCGACCGCCACGATCAGCGGCAGCTGTGCCGGGGAGCGCAGGCACGCCTCCAGCAGGGCACGCAGCCCCGGCACCCCGTACAGCGGGTTCGCCATGTGGCTAATCCACGCCTTCAGCCGGTAGGGATAGGGCGAGACACCCGCGGCGACCTTCTCACGGTACTCGCTACTCTGCTCATAGTGCGCCTTGCTGCGCGACAGCATCAGGCCGCGGGGCTTGACCTTGCCCGGAAAGCGCTCGAAGTCATAGCACGGCCCGCGGCCAAAGACGGGATAGGCCGGCGGCTTGGCCATCATTCCTCTCTTCAGATTAATATTCCCGATCAGCACATTCAGCATCAGGATGGCATAGGCGGTATAGAAACCGTTGGCATGCATGGTTCCGCCGTGGGTATCCACCGCCGCGCGGGTGCCGTGGGCGGTAAACTCCCGCGCCAGCGCAACGATATCCGCCTCGGGCACCCCGCAGATTTCGCTGTACTGCGCCAGGGTCAGCTTTTGCGCCTCATCGCGCAGGCAGCTCAACGCGCTTTTTACCCGCAGAGGGCCCTGTGCGCCGCGGCCAGCACCAGCGCCGGAGGATCCTGCGCCTCCACGAGGCCCCCCAGCAGATCCGAGCGGCGCAAAAACTGCCTCTCGCGCGGATGCCCAGGCTGACAAATCACCAGATGCGTCGCATTGCACCAGTGGGCCTGGCCGGCCTGCATCATGGCCGCCTCGCCCGGCTGGCTGAGGTAAGCGGCGTTATAGCGCTGCTGCGCCAGGATCCAGCGGATCACGGATCGGCAGCCAGCGGTTATTCTCCCCGGCCGCCAGGCTGGTGCTCACCGGCTGCGAGGGTGCCACCACCACGTAGCTGAACCCCGTCTGGGTTCGCGCGGCGGCCAACTGGCGTGCCTGGCGCTTAAAGGGGTTTCCCGACTGCGCCGGTGAGGTGCCGATATACAGCACAAACTCCACCGCCTCCAGATCCGGCTTCATGTGCGCGTTCTTGTCCAAGTCGTGCATCAACGCGCCGGAGCCGGCGCGAAACGAATAGTCGCAGTACGAACCGTGATGGCCAAAGTTGCGGGTGCCAAAGCTGTTCAAGGCGAAGCGTTTAATGATGTGGTCGCACCCCTCATCGCTGGCGTTGGTCACCAGCAGCTGGTTGGCCCGCGGCCCGAACTCCGGGTGCGCCGCATCCAGCGGCGTGGTCAGGTTTCGCAGCAAACGCAGCCCCTCCACCGCCCCTTCGCCGAACAGATCGCCGCCGTCGCAGATCTCCTGCAGCAGCTGCTCATAGCTGATGGTTTGCCAGCGTCCCTCGCCGCGTTTCCCCACCCGCTTCATCGGCTGCGTGATACGGTAAGGACTCTCGCGGATCTCCAACATGGCGTTACCGCGCGCGCAGGCGGTCGAACGGCCCGCCAGGGAGCGCCAGGCCTGCGCCAGGCCTGCGCCAGCGGCGTGACATAGGGGATCTGCTGCTGCTGGGAAAGCGGATGGTAGGGATTCCCACCGATGCGCAGGATCCGCTTGCTGTTATTATCGATACCCAGGCGCACCCCACACAGGGTCCAGCAGCCAAAGCACATCCCATTGGCCAGACGCTGCTGCGGATTGATCGTCAGTCGCCCTACGCCGTCGATACGCAGCTCCGGCTGCAGCGCGTTGCCAAACTGAGCGCTGCGCGTCGGCTCACCGGCGCTGCCCTGCGTCACCCCGCGCGCCGCATGGCGTACCGTCGAGGCATAGCCGGCGGCGAACACGGCGCCGCCGCCCGCGGCCAGCCCCAGCTTCAGTAAATGACGTCTGCGTTTATCCATTTTGTTGCTCCACCGCGTCAGCGCGCACCTCAATCAGTTCAGTCAGGATCGCCGCCAGGCAAACCCACAGTCCCACCATGGCCAGGATCCCCAGCCACCCCCTCGCTGCCGATCGCCAGCGTGTAAGGGTAAATCCCCGCGTCATAGCGGGGGACCCGCTGTACGTCGATCAGGGTCAACCAGCGCAGCGAGGCCGCTGCGCCGATGGCCAACAGGGCGACCGGCCAGCGCCGCGACGTCAGCCACTGCGACGCCGCGAGCGTCAGCAGCGCGGCGGGCCACGCCTGCGCGCGCATGAACGAGAGTCCCTCCGCCCCGACCCGCCCCGTGGGCCAGAATAGCCAGCAGGCCAGCAGCAGCAGGCGCCGATCGGTCGCCGTGACCGGCCGATCCAGCAGGCCGCGCACCAGCGCCCACAGCCCCACGCAGACCAACGGCGCGCTGCACAGCCACAGCCACGGCAGCCCCCACTGGTGCCACAGCGGACGCGCCGCTACGATCCCGACCTCGCTGCCGGTATACAGGGCGATGCTGGCGCCGGACAATACGGTCAGCAGGGCGCAGAGACGCACCAGCGCCGGCGGCGCAGACCAGCGCCCGGCGGCCAACAGGATCAGCAGGGGGCTCCAGCGCGTCCGCGCCGCCTCCTGCAGCGCGGGACGCAGGCAGAGCCACCCGGTCGCCACGCCCAGCAGGGAGAACAGCGGCAGCAGCAGCGCGCCGCGCGACATCCAGGAGCCGGGCGTCAGATAGGCAAAAAAGTGCCAGGCACGACCGGGCTGATGCAGATCGGCCGTCAGCGCCAGCGGCCCGACCACGCAGGAGATCAGCAGCACCAACGCCATCGCACGAATAAACGTGACACTGTAACTATCGCTGCGCCGCAGCGCCAGCCACAGCAGCAGCGCCGCGCCATAGGCGCTGCCGATATAAAAAAAGTACTGCACCGCCCACGGCAGCCAGGCAACCGGCTGCGGCGCCACCAGGATCGCTCTTATCATTGGTCAATCTCCTCCTCACCGTACAGCGCCGCCTGCCCGCTGACCTGGCTGACAAACGCGGCGTCGAGCCCCAGGTAGAACACCCGCGGCGCCGTATGCTGCTCCGGTTTCAGTACATAAACCGACGTCCGATGCTGCGCCAGCAGGCGGCTCAGGGTGCTGTCGGGATCGTGCATATCGCCGATGATGCGCGCCCCGCCGACGCAGGACTCGACGCAGGCGGGCAGCAGCCCTGCCTCCAGACGGTGGGCGCAGAAGGTGCATTTATCGGCGGTCAGCGTCTGCTGATTGATAAAACGGGCATCGTACGGGCAGGCCTGAACACAGTAGGCGCAGCCGACGCAGCGCCGGTTATCCACCATCACGATGCCATCGTCGCGCTGATAGGTCGCCTGCACCGGACAGACCGCGACGCAGGGCGGATTTTCACAGTGATTACACAGGCGCGGCAGCATGAACATCTGGCTGACGCCGTTTGCCGCGGCGCCGCTGACCTCATACTGCTTTACCGTGGTGCGAAACTGGCCGAGGGGCGGCAGGTTCTCCATGCAGCAGGCAACCGTGCAGTCCTGACAGCCGACGCACTTACGCAGGTCGATAATCATCGCCCAGCGCTTACCGCGCATCCCCTGTCGCGACGCCGGCGCCGCCGTTGTTGTTGTTTATCATCCGGCATCACACTCTCCCCGCGCAGCGCATCTGCCCCGAAATGTCACAGTTCCGCATATCTTCGCTCGCTTATCGATTGGCGTGATTTATTATGGGCGGCAGGGAACAGGCCTTCCTATTGTGGAAAACCACAATAGCGCTTGATTGCTGACCTATATCAAAATTAACCATCGACTGAATATCTGAGCCTGAACACCCGATGAACCCGCTGATGCGCTACGGCAGCCCATGGCTGGCCCTGCTTTTGCTGCTCCCCGCCCGGGCGGCGCCCACGCCGTCGCAGACGGTGACCATTGGCGTGCTGACCACCCGCGGAACCCAGATGGCCGAGCGTCAGTGGCAGCCGCTGGCCGACTGGCTCAGTCAACGGCTGCCCGCCTACCGTTTCCGTCTGCAGCCCTATGACATCAGCGCGCTGGACAGCGCCGTGCGTCAGCGGCGACTGGATTTCGTGATTACCAATCCTGGGCAGGCGGTCACGCTGGGACGGCACTCCCCGCTCTCCTGGCTGGCGACCCTGAAGAGCCCGCAGCGCCACGGCAATACCAACGTCATCGGATCTGCGCTGATCGTGCGCAGCGACAGCCGCCTGCGTCACCTGGCCGATCTGCGCGGCAAAAATATCAGCGCCGTCTCGCCCCAGGCCTTTGGCGGCTACCAGACGCTGCTCTACCGCCTGGCGCGCGAAGGCTATGACTACCGCCGCTTTTTCGCCCAGACCCGCTTTGCCGGCTTTCCGCTGGATGCGCTGATCTACCGCCTGCGCGACGGTGAAACCGACGCCGCGATCGTGCCGGTCTGCCAGCTGGAGCAGGTCACGCTGGCGCGCGATGAGTTTGAAGCCCTGCGGCTGGTCGATCGCGAGGGGCTACAACAGCAGCAGGCCGCCGCAGAGATGGGCGTCTCTCGCCAAACGCTGGTCAATATTCTAAACATAGCGCCCTTACAGGACGAGCCTCTCGGCTTCGCCGTTCCGATGCTTTGCATGTTCTAAGTCCTACTTTATACTCAGCACCATGTCTATCCCACACCCCACCAAACGGTTGGATTTTGTCACCCGATAAATCCGACGACAGCATAACCCTTTGTCCGCCTCTACGTTGAGCGATTGCCCGCATGGGCGTTCGTCGATACTAATGTTCCCCTCTTCATGGCGCTTTAAACCGCGAAACAAGTACATACTGTGATCGCTTTCGGAGTAAACTCACAGCTTTCTATTAATGACTATAAGGACCTATATTTAATGTTACCCATTAACTCATCTCACTCAGCATATTTTCCTTCAATTACCTTGCCCGATCAGTTACCTCAAGAAAAAATAGTCGCCTCAGATAAAAGGGCCTTCAAAGAAAACATGATGCGCGATATTGCGACACTCGAAATAAATGGCATAAATATTAATGAAAAACTAAACCAGCTACTGAATAGTGACACATTAATGAATATTGACCCGGCTAAGCTGACAAGTATGCAGGACATTGTCACTCCAGGTGAAGAGTATATTTTTGAGGATTTAATAACTGGAAATAAAACAATGGTGGATATTGCTCGGTGTATCATGCTAGCTGAAGAAATCACCACTCAAAAAGGAACCAAAAATATTAATTTTGAATGTAGTACAGTATCATCAGGAAATCTCACAACTTCCCTTCTCACCGCCGAAAATTATCAACAGGGCGAGCCTTTCCTACTGAGTTGCAAGACCAAACATTGCGACTTCCTGGGTGCTGCAGGAGGAAACTACCCGCTAGCAGAATACTTATCAAATGATGGAGTTTCTCTTAAAGTAAACGATAAACATAACAATTACATTGGGCATTTTAATATCTGGAAGCTAGATTCTGGCGATTTTTGCATCGGCACCGTTGCCATGAAAAATAATAGCGGAAACAGCGATTATAGTCCTAAAAACCTTAAACATCTTTTGTTAAATCAGGCGGTTAATCTGCTTGAAAATAATCAAACAGCACAAAGAGTATTAATTGGTATGGGAGGACATAATATGAAAAATATTTTTCCTGACAGCTTTAACCAAAACGGGAAGGGTTATGAGATTTTGGGACGATTACGTCATGCTGAAAACCACAGTTTCCTACAAAGAGACGTAGAAAAATTAGAGAAAATCACAAGTATGACAGTTTACAACAAGGAAATAAAAATTAACAATCAAGAAAATATTGGCATGCAAGGAGATCAAAGGAAAGATTTCAAAAACGCTCTTATTATCCTAGACAGAAAAAATGAAAAGGCCAGTGATGGTGATGGTATCGCACAGGCAAAGCGCATTCTTCAAAATTACGAAAAAAATAATAACATGAGCGACGATCAGAAGTGGTACCGCGAATTAAGAATGATGGAAACAATAGTTCAGAAGCAGGTTCGAGCTCAATTTTGGGCGACTCAGAAAAAATCAGATTAAATATATTATCTCGATGACTATTAATCTCAAGCGCATTTTTTTTGAGCTTCCTAAGAGCGTAACACGCCTGTGGAGCTTCGGGCATTTGCATGACCGAAGCTTCGCTTTATACTCCGCCCCCATGTACATCCCACGCCCCGCCAAACTCCTTTTCACCTTCGATAACGGTTGGAACCGCTACCTCGAAAAACACGGCGACAACGTCAGCCAGTGGACCCTACTCTCCGTTGAGCGCATGCTTGCTTGTGGCACCTGCGTCATGTGCGCTCGCCATTACTGCTGCGGCTCGCCGGACTGCACTCACTCCCGCTTCTTCTGCCAGAGCTGCAAGTCAAAAGCCTGCAGCTCATGCGGCATGCAAGCCACCGAGCAGTGGATTGCCGAACAGCAGCACATCCTGCCCGACTGCGACTGGCAGCACATCACCTTTACGATGCCCCCCGCACATTCACCTGTCCGTCACCTGCGGAGGGCTCGATATCAGGCATGACGTCTGGCGAGACCGAAGCATGCCGTGGAGAAAATCTGGCGTGGTTCATTCGCCTGCTGCGTCACAGCTATAATCTGATCAATCACGGCTTCCTGCCGGGGCTGGAGTATATGCGCGATAACAAGCAGCGGCAGCGATATCTGCAGGCGCAGTACGGACACAACTTGAAGGTCCACTTTGCGAAGAAGACCCAGGGAGCCTGGCACAGCGTCAAATACCTCAGCCGGTACCTGAAACGACCACCGGTGTCAGCAGCGAAGCTCAGGCACTACAGCGGCGGCGCGGAGGTGCATCACTATTACGACCATCGTACACAGCAGCACCGACAACAGACGCTGATGCAGGAAGATATGATCGGCGCTATATCAGTCATATCCCGGCAAAGCATTTTAAGATAGTGCGTTACTACGGTTTTTTATCCAACCGTGAACGGGGCGAACTGCTGCCGAAGGTGTATGAAGCCCTGGAGATTAGAAGCGCGGAAAAAACCGAAGCAGCCGAGATTCGCCGCTCTGACCCGACGACGCCTGGCGCGTCTGACACAGCGGGAGCGGCAGACCTTCGACCTGCTGTGTCAGGGATTAAAAAACCAGGCCGTCGCCGACCGTATGCACGTCTCTCTGCGCACGGTGGAGGTACACCGCGCCAACATCAGCCGGAAGCTGGAAACCGCCTCACTGATCGCCTTTATCTGTCAGCTGAACGCCGAACCGGCGGATGATATCTGTCCATCCGCCTCAAAATGAATATTGCATATGCTAATTACAGGGTGTATATATTGCATATGCCATTTAGGAGAACCTATGCCCAGACCCAAAATCCCGCGCCGGATCTGCAGCCATCCGCAGCACCGCTGTTTTAAACCCAACGGCATGCCGCTGCAGCAGCTGGAGCAGGTCACGCTGGCGCGCGATGAGTTTGAAGCCCTGCGGCTGGTCGATCGCGAGGGGCTACAACAGCAGCAGGCCGCCGCAGAGATGGGCGTCTCTCGCCAGACGCTGGCCAATATTCTCAAGCGGGCGCGTTTTAAGCTGCTGGACTGCCTCAGTAATGGCAAGGCACTGATGATTGATGAGCTGTAAGGAGAAAACGATGCTAACGGCCATTCCCATGCACGGTAACCGTATCGCGGGCCACCTGGCCCGAGCGCCTCAGGTGGCGATCTTTGACCAACGGGGCAGCGAAATCGCCCGCTATGATAATCCCGCCGCCGCCGAACACTGCGCCGGGAAGAAACAGCTGCTGGCCCTGCTGCGCCAGCAGCGGGTACAACGCCTGGTGGTGCGCAACGTCGGCCAGCATATGGCGCAGCGTCTGCTGGCAATGGGTCTGGAGATCCGCCTGGTCAAGGGGGGCGATCTCCAGAGCGCCTGCTGCCAGGATCCCTGCCCGCTACCGGCGCTCACCGATCCGGCGCAGGCCCGTCCGTCGCGCAAGGCGCACGATGGCGCACACGGCTGCGGCGGCGGATGCCACGGGCACAGCGCGACGCCGGCGGCGCCCTCGCTGCTGCAGCCGCGTCACAGCCAGAACGGCGCGCCGCACATCGTGCGCTGCCAGCGTATCTAGCGCCTCACCGCCGGACGCGTCTGCGCCCGGCGGCCCCATGCGGATCTGGCTGCGACAAAAAGTAATTAAATTTGCGCAAGATCACTTTTATCGCGGCCTTACTATAATTAGCCATGCCGTTTCCCCACGATATTCCGAGGCCGATCATGAAACATCACGCACTGTTTGCACTTTGTCTGCTGGGCTGCAGTACCTTCGCGCCGACGTATGCCGTATACGCCGCGGATGCCAGTGGCATCACCCAGCACGCGGTGCAGTTCCCCAAAGGCGGATCCGAGGCGACGATAAAAAGCCGTATTAAAGGCGAAAACGTCCTGGATTACACGCTCATTGCCGCAAAGGGACAGCATATCAGCATCACGCTTAACGGCGCTTCGACGACCTACTTCAACCTGATGGCGCCCGGCAGCACAGGCGAGGCCCTCTTTAACGGCGCGCAGGATGGCGATAGCTATCAGGGCATACTGCCGGCGAAGGGACGCTACACCGTACGGATCTACCAGATGGGCGCTGCCAAGCAATCCAGCGCAGCGCACCCCTTTACCCTGAAGGTCGGTATTACGGGCACCGCGGCACCGCAGACAGAAAAGGCGAGCGCGGCCAGCGGTAAGCTGCCCTGCGCACAGCAGAGCGGCCAGCCGATGGGACAATGCCCCTTTAGCGTCACCCGCACCGCTCCGGGGGAGGCCACCGTCACCATCACCATGCCGGATCATCGGCAGCGCACCCTGTTTTTCGCCCACGGCAAACCGTTAACGGCCGACCTGAGCCAAGCCGATGGCGACATGACCTTTACTTGGCATCGAGAGAGCGATCTGTTCCTGATCCGCGCGGGTCATGAGCGCTATGAGATCCCCGAGGCCATCATCAGCGGTGGGTAACGGGCCGTCGGGCCACCCTGCATAAACTCAGCGGGGAAACAGCAGCGCCGTATATTTTACTGAGACGGCGCCGCTGTGCTTACCGTCGGGGCCATAGTAGCGATCCGCCCGGCACAGGCGCTCGCGGGTATCGCAGAAGATCCCGTTGGCAAAGGTAAACTGGGTCAGGTCGAAATCCCCCTGCGCGAAGAGCCCCTGCGCCACCGCACGCCCCAGATATTGCTCCGTTAGCGTGCGGGAAATCCCCTGACTGTCCGCGCAGAGGTAGCGATCGCACAGCACGCCGACCCGCGGCGATCGCAGCGCCTCCGGGGACGCGGCATAGGCCGCCGCCGGCAACGCCAGCAGCAGCGCGGTAGAAAACCATCGACAGACGCGTCTCATCTCATCCTCCTCACCTTATCAAACGGCGCCCGGCGCTGAGGTAGCCGGTGCGACACCGGCCGCCCGGCGGCCCGGCCTAAAAATGATAGTCGATACCGGCGTTAACCCCCTTCACACTACGGCGCGGCCCCTGCACGCGGGTTTGCGCCCCCCTCATAGCCGAGGTTCGCCGTAACGTGCACGCTCAGGCCGACCAGTACACCGCCACCGCCGGCCAACACATTGAGCATATCGGCATAGTGAATCGGCGCCGCTCCTTCGCAGCTGACGTAGTCCCACGCCATGTGACGCGGGGAGATTCCCGCCGCAACATACCGGCTGACGACCTCATTCAGCCGCCAGGCCGGCCCTATCAGCAGGGAATTATAGCGCGCCCTCACGCGATCCTGCGAGGAGATCCCCCGCCCGTCAGCCATCGCATCCATATCCTTTTGCAATATGCACCGCGCAGCACAGAGTCCCGCGCATCGCGATACTGCAGATTCACGCCGGGCATATTCTTAACACCTTGTCCTTACTCCGCGCATGGCCGGGCGACAGCGTGCTGCGCCCAGCCTGCGCCGCCGGCTGGGGAAATCCCCCTCCGCCAAAGCAGTCCGGGCAGATCACCGCCATAATAGAGCCCTTTCCCTATCGCTCAGGGATATCACCCAGAAGTATCAACCGCTGTGAATATGACATCATACCGGCGAAAATCACGTCTCACCGCGACACGCCCTCGTTATCCGCTGGCGTCACAGCACAAGGTGGGCGGCTAACGTTTAACCGCGGAGCAAAAGATGAAACGGAAATAGAGCGTGATAAGCCGTAAAACGTCGCCCTTCTCCCCCATCGTTTCAACTACGAATACAACGCTATACTGTCTCTCTTTTCTCGTTGCCACGTTTCCTGAATGATTAAAAAACGTCATAATTGCCATTAACATCGCCGGAGTACCTACTCGCGAGGGCCGAGTGAACGAGGATTTAGCGTATTCGAAAAAAGATCGGTAAATAACCAAACAAGGTACAGATAAGCTCTAAAAATATAATCACACCCATGCCAAGCATCGAATAAAAGCCATGCGAGCGCCGCAATGCGATAGATATCCAACATCAGCGCATTGCGTTCATCAATGACAGCATACAGCATCCCGGTGCGTGTTTTTTATCTTCAACGGGCAGCTCAGCGCAGATAAGAAACATTATTGATCATATGTCATCAATAATGTTTTTAACTGTTATAAAAGCGCCTCATGTTTTATGGCCGCGCCCCACCAGATACGGTTAAATGCAGGCGCTACGGCGACAATAACCCATGATGCACGATGTCGCTTAGGTCAGTGGCGCCACAGTAAAGAGAGCGACAAATTTAACAATTCGCTCGGTGCTAAAGAGACCGAGGAGCCGCACAAAACGCGGCATATCTCAGGATGATAGCCATAGAAAAAGTCACCCATGACAATATACCAGGCATCAGCCTCACGTTAGGCCGCATGGAGCTGGTCAATAACGCTGGCTATTTGCCATATCATGCTCACCCCGACTACGCGCCATAGGCGTTACAGCGTAACTGTCTATGCCTATACACGCCGCTGACCGACGATGTAGATCCCGGGTAAGGCGCTCTCCTCGCCCCTGCACTACGCGGCACTACGCGGCAATAAACGACTAAAAACGCAGCGTCCCGTTCACATACCCAATATGATCGGTCATGTTGTTGCCATATTCGCCACGATAGTTAATGCCCATATCGAAACGCGCATTAAGCGCACTACTGATACCCACATCGACCACGCCGCGGGTACGGTCACGGGGCAAGGTCGCCGAAAAGCGCTGACCATTAAATGTCATGGTAGTGTTGATATCCGCACCGCCGATGGCATGTTTGACACCGCCCATGAGCGTCGGCTGATACACGATCCCCCCGATATCCAGCTGACCACGCCAGCGTACTCCGGCGCTGGCATACCAAAACTGATCGTACTGAGTCGCATAGGCATGGTTCAAATCGGCACTGCGATCGTAATTGACCGCCAAGGATGGTCGATATGTCCATAGCGTCGCCACCCCCAACTCGGGCGTGATCGTATTGTGCCGAGCCACACGGTAGTCATAGCCCGCGTACAACGCGCCATATAGCCCCAGGTTGGTCGCCGATGCGCTAGCCCGGCTACCGTCAAACGCCGAGAAGTGATTCTGGTCATGGGACAGAATGCCGCTGATCTGGCTACGCAGATACGCCGCCTCATCGAGGTTATAGCGCCCTTGAACCCCCATAACCGCTGATACCGCGCGGGTGCGCAGCGTATTGCTTTGCGCTTTGAGCCAAGCATGCTCTATACCGCCATGCCACCCCAGGGTAGCATCTGGGGAGAGAGAGTAGTCGGCATAGGCTACCGTACCGACGCTATCGGTATCAGCCGCCCCGACGCCCCGACGCTGCAGATGACCATAGTAGACCTTCATCTGCACCTCGTTCTCCCCGTTCCCCATGCGATGCGAACCGTCCAGCAGAATATGGCCGATACGCTCAACTTGGTTCTCCATGCTGTCGATCACGCCAGCCCCCAGGGCAGAATCATCACTCTTGCCCGCATCTACATCCAGCGATACCCACTGATTATCCCACGTACGGCTGCCAGCCGGATCGCGATAACCATAGTGGGCCACCAGCATCGGTAGCGGTGTGCTGACGCTGCCAATCTTGCCCGATACTTGAGCACCATTGCCATAGTTATAGACCATTTCACTGAGATTAAAGCGCTTATTATCGGCATATCCCTGGGTACTGTCCCCTGGGCGCAGGATCAGATGGCTGCCGTTACCCACCTCATCGCCGAAGTGCAGCCTCGCCCCCTCGGCCACCGCGAAGAGACTCTGTTGACCCGACGAGCGATCCTGCAACGCCACGCTCCAGGTAGCTACCCGCGCCGTCCCACCGCTACCCGAGCTAACCGTCCCCCCATTGCCCTGCTCGCCGCTGACATAGAGCGCATGCGCCGTCGCTCCCGTTACCGTTATCGTACCGGTATTATGAATGATCGCCTGCTGGTCGGCGTCCTGCAGCCGCACATACATGCCATAGGCGCGCCCGCTGTCACCGCCAGCATTGACTGCGATCTCCCCCGCGTTATCCAACCTGACAGCCGGATTCTCCACTCCGTGCTGAGCGCGAAGGTTGACATACAGCGCCGCCAGCGTCTCCCCCGCTATCGTTATATCCAGTGTTCCCTGATTTACCAGCGATAGGCCATGGGTACTGCTGTATAGCGCACACTGGATCGTGGCGCACCGCACCGCGCCTTTACTTTCTGCCCAGCCGTTGTATTGCCATGCACGATCGAGATACAGGTGCTGATTGACATAGCTGGCGTACCCTTCTAGCGTCGCCTGATAGTCGCCTGCTCTCTGTCCATCCTGATCGCCCCCAGAGGAGACGCGCTCAATGCGACCGACGGCGTATCCCCCCTTGATGGCGATCAACTCGCTGACAGCAATGTCGCTGTGACCACTATCGCCTTCACTGCCGGTACGCAGGATCAGGTGACTCCCTATGCCCTGCGCGTCCCCCAAATTCAGGGTTGCGCCATTCGCCACGGCAAATACCCGCTGATCCGCGCTGGCCGCACGGTTAAGCGCCAGGTTCCACTCGGAGACATACGCCGTACCGCTGACATCGCCTGCCTCCATCCGCGTCACAAATAGCTGGTGCGCCGTCTGTCCCCGCGTATCAATAATCCCCTTATTGCTTACGTTCAGCACGCTGGCAATGCCAACGGCGGCCCCCTTCTTCGGGGTATCCAGCAGCGCATAGATCCCATAGGCGATACCACTCTCGCCCGCATCGACGATCATCCGCCCCGCTTCACCATTCAGCGCCTGCCCCATAATGGGCTGATCGCCTCCCCATCCCGTTCCTACGGTGAGGCCCGAAGCATAGCCGTCGCTACCGCGGCTACGCACATCTAAAAGACCGTGATTTTGCAGATCAAAGCTGACGCCTCGCCCTTCGGCAGAGTCCACCGCGCTATACATACCGTGCGCGGCGCCGCTGTTCGCCGTCGCCTCGACGAAAATACTGCCATAGTTATAGCTACGCAGCGTGCTCTGCTCGGAGCCTGCCGTATCGCTGCGTATTCCCATAGCGGCGTTGACGCCACCCGGGAAGTAGAAGGGAACCAGCGCTTGCCCCGATGAGCTGACCCGAATTATCCCCGCGTTGATCACCGTACCCTCCAACGGTTCGCGACGGCTGAACTGGCGTATCCCCCAAGCCTGTCCGCCGCCCGTATGGCTGACGTCGATCGTACCGCCGTTATACAGCATGCTGGTATCGACTCCCGTGGCACGGCCACTGCTTTGAGCCTGTACCTGCATCCCGATCACGGCGATCGCATTACCGCGGCGACTATCTATGCTGGCTTCAATACTTCCAGCATTATTCATACAAATGCTGTGCCCACCGCCATCGTTAGTGAATACGGACATGCCTGCCGAATGATCCCCTTGCGATGCGATCTGCGCGGTGTCATACACGATGATTTTTCCATCGTTTTGCATGGCGATGTTATTATTAGCACCACTCCCTGTATCGACATACATCCCATACGCGCGTACCCGTGTATTCGCCCCGGCGCCGCCGGTAGTGACATGCAGCTCCCCGCCTGCCACATTCCCTAGATAGAAACTCTGCCCCGACGGCGCATTCTCTAACCCCAACCCCACCAGCGTGGTGTAAATGGGGCGGAACACGCCCGTCGCAGTATCCTGGCCCAGCCCCATAATCTGGTCGATATCGCTCTGGTCATAGGCGACCTGCCGCTCATTAATCACACACGCCACCGCCTGCACACAGGAGGCCGGCGCCGGGGGAAGCGGATAGGGTACAGCGGTAAAACCGGTTGCCGGCGGCAATATCCCCAAAGCGCTCAGGATTGCGCAGGTTAACACGCTGCGCGTAGCACGTACCGGTCGCGTTGCCGCTGATGGAATGTCTTGGGTTGTTTTTTTCCGGTGACGTAATGCCATGATTTTCCCTCATTACGAACAAAATCACTTATCTCACAAATTAAAGCAGGCGATAAACCTCATCGTGCGATGGTATTTATGTGACGAGTGATATTGGCGATAACCTAAAATGACTAAACAGAATTAACACAGAAAGGCGAGGCGCCTCCCGTCACGGCAGATCATCTTGGAGATGATTAATAATATTTATCAAGAGGCTGCTCTACAGCCCTGATACGATAGGAGCATCGCGACATAATACAATGGCTCACGCTATACATTATTAAAACCTTCAACCCAAAAATCAAATTATTTTCACACTTCCAGCAAAGAAAACCATTAAATCCATGTTGTTAAATACGAATAACACCAGATAAAAATATCATGCATCTTTTGCTTTTTTTTGCACAATATGCACAGTCAGAAAAATAAAATAAAGTATAATTCGGCAGGCTCATTATTTTACCACGTTAAACTAGACCGACTCGATGACGCCAGGAGATCTGAGCCTATCGCGACCATTGAATTACTTATTGGAGTGATGATACACAGAGTTAATTTGGAATGAGTAAATATAATAAAGTGCGAGCATTATACTAAATAACGGATGGCAGACCCACCGTCAGCGGAAAATGATCTACCCCCTCCCCAGCATCGACCCAACACGCCGCCCACATATCAAGCGTCAGCCTCAGCAAAACGCGGTAGGCGCAAGCATCGACCTCTCGCCTAGTCCCGTAGCGGACTCTGTCGTTCACGCTGAAACTGGCAAAACGGCGCAGATAGGCTACGATTAAAGAGCAAGGCATTCAATGCCTGCATAATGCCAACTTTTAGCGCACGGCTCTCCATAAGAGCCATTCCCCTAGACCTGACACAGGAATCGTGCCAGGTCTTTTTTTATGATAATAAAATCAAGCCATTACAAATATATTTCACATGAATGTATAACGTTTTCCGTGTCGTTATGCTTCAAAACAGCCTGACTAAACCCATAATTATACGCAGTCTAATGAAAAGCAAACCACCAGCGTCACTATTCCGCTTTATATGCCTGTTCCGCCCGCACATATCCAGCCTGCAGACGGCCTGAAAGGCATCGTGCGCAAAGGGTAACAGGCTATCTTCCCGCAGAAAATGGGTTAAAGCGTAGAATATTAGACGCAGCTATTTAGAATCTCAAACGCCCCTTCGCCAACCAAAAATCCCAGGAACCCTGCGGGTGCCTGGGATAACAGGGTCTACGGGAGATACAACGAATATCAAGCCCCGATCACGCCGCCATCGTCACGGGTGATCATCATGACGGTGGAGCGAGGTATGCTGTTGCCACCATTGGGGAAGTGGGATGGAGCGCCGTCTTCGCCGGGATGCTGTACCCCAACAAACATGGTTTTATAATCGGGAGAAAAGGTTAACCCGGTCATCTCGCAGGCGACGGGGCCGGTCAGGAAGCGTTTGACCTCCCCGCTCATCGGATCGCCGCACAGCATTTGGTTATTGCCCTGTCCGGCAAAGTCCCCTTGGTTGGAGTAGTTGCCATCAGTTTGGATCCACAGGCGACCCGCTTTATCGAACCCAATGCCGTCAGGGCTGTTAAACATATTTTCGGCAGAGATATTGTGGCTGCCGGCATAGGGAGTGCCCGGATGCACCGTTGGGTTTCCGGCGAGCAGATAGAGATCCCAGGCGAACAGTTCACTGGTGTGATCGCCGTCGGCAGGCATCCAGCGGACTATCTGCCCATAATGGTTGGTGGCACGTGGGTTGGGGCCGCCGACGGGTTGCCCTGCTTTACCGCGGTTTTTGTTGTTTGTCAGGGTGCAGAATACGTGTTGGTTGTTGGGGTGTATGGCGACCCACTCTGGGCGATCCATGGTTGTCGCACCGACCTGTGTGGCAGCGCGGCGGGCAAAGATCAGGACTTCACCTTGGTCGTGAAAACCGTTTTCCGGGGTCAGGCCATTCTGGCCGAAGGTGAGTGCAATCCAGCGGCCGGTGCCTTTGAGTTCGTTTTCATCCATGTCGAATTGGGCGACATATAACGTGCCATTGTCCAGCAGGCTGCGGTTGGCGGCGTCGTTGCCCGGTTGGTAGCGCTCGTGTGATACAAATCTGTATAGGTGCTCGCCGCGTTCGTCATCGCCAAGGTATATCACGACACGGCCGTCTTTATTGAGGGTTAGCGCAGCGTTTTCATGTTTAAAGCGGCCCAGAGCGGTGCGCTTTTGCGGCACTGATTGCGGATTGTGAGGATCGATTTCCACAACCCAGCCAAAGCGATTGGGCTCCTGCGGGTTTTGGGTAACATCAAAGCGAGCATCATGTTGATGCCACAGATAAATGCTGGGGACGGCGGCGATTCCGTAGCGGGTATGGTCGGCGGTAACATTACCCTGCCTATCGGAACCGAAGAAGTCATTGAAGTTTTCTTCGCACGTCAGGTAGGTCCCCCACGGGGTTTGACCGTTGGCGCAGTTATTACATGTTCCTAGCACATAAAGCCCGGTGGGGTCATCCTGAGTTTTAAGTAAATCGTGCCCCGCCGCCGGGCCGGTCATGATCATTTTGGTATATGCCGTGATACGGCGATTACGCAAACCCTCACGATCTATGGCCCACTGGCCGTTTTTGCGTACGATTTCAACCGTGGTTACCCCAACCGCCGCCTGGGCCTTGCGCACATCTTCTGCGCTCATCGCTTTACCCTGATGTTCGAAGAGATATTCGTAGTTGGTGTATTCATTATTAATGGCCAGAACGGCGCGATCATCGCCGATGGGGAAGAAACTCATCCCATCGGTATTGTCACCAAACTGGCGCTCTTGTGCTGTGGCATCCTGAGCTCCCGGCTGAGAGAACTCCGGTGCATCCGCAAAAATAGGATCGCCCCATGAGATCAGCGGCGTGGCGCGGTAGCCGGGCGGGACAATGATGCTGTCTGCGACAGAGGCGGTAATGGAAGTAAAGTTCAAGAGAGAGGATTGCGTAAGCGCCGCAACGGCGTTAGCGACAGGGTTTAGGGCTAAAAAAGCACCGGCGCTGGCGGCGGCGCTGCTCGCCAAAAAATGGCGGCGTGAAAGCCGGGCGGTAATCATTTCACTAAATTGAGAGTCTTGCTGGTCATCTTTACACATTGACATGCTCCTTTACTGTTTTCATCGCCTTCCTGCGCAACTGCCAGGGAATATAAATGTTACGCAAGGATAGCCTGTTCAGATGACAGTAAAATGAATTTTATATTGCTATACATTCATCCTATCTATTGATTCACTAATAACTAATAAGATCAGAAGAATAAACCCAACTAATTATGCTAAGCTAATCTGTATATTTGCTCTTTTCCACAGCGGTTTTTATTAATTTAATAGATATACAGCGTTGTTGAATAAATCGAACTTTTACTGAATATGACGTGGAAAGACCAGCCGACTTCCGCTAACCGTATCGCACTTCTCAGCTTTGGCGCCGATATAGACCACTGCAACTTGCTCAGACATGTTCACGCCTAAAAGAGAAAGGCCCCGCAGGGCCCGTTGACTTAATAGCCGATCACGCTATAGCGCACCAGCACACTCAGCCTTCCGCTCACCGCCCCGCTCGCGACATTCAACACCAGCGACCCACCCTGCTCACGTGTGGTCAATGGCGCCACGGGATAAACGCCCGATACCCTCTCCGTTAGGGGCAGACTCAATAGCTCAATATCGAGTAAGGAGGGAGACTGGATAGCGAACGTCAGCGTTTTCTCTGCGCTGAGTTCGCTGCCGCAGATCTACAGCGCATTAATACGCATACCCGGCGGGAGCTCAAACAGTCGGATCTGGTCGTCTTTCACCAGATTATCCAACGTCACCGCACTCTCGGAAATCCGCATCGCCAGGCGCAAGAGGCCAACCAGTATATCGCCATCCAGCGACCGATAGAGGAAGCGTGCCCCTGCGTCAGCCAATGGATGGAGGAGTATCTGCGGATCCTCGGCTACCGTGGCCCTGCGCGCCAGGCGCTCACAGATCAAGGCCGTACAAACGGTGATCGGACAGAAGAGTATCGCTCAGATCACCACCCGCGACATCGCCTCGCTGCTACACCACTATGTGCTGATCGGCCAGCTTTCCGCCGCGGGTCTGATGCGCTCCTTTCTCAACGCCCTGTTTCGCGAGGCCATCGCCGCGGGCCTCATCGACTACAACCCGGTGACACAGACCCGTACGCCGCCGATCCGGGTCAAGCGCCGCCGTCTGACGGAGACGATGCTGCTGGCCGTTTACGCGCAGGCGCTCCAGCTGGAGCCGCATAAGCCATGGTTACCGCGCAGCATTGAACTGGCGCTGCTCACCGGGCAGCGGCGGGAAGATCTCTGCACGCTCCGCTGGCAGGATGTCCGGGAGGATAAGCTATGGGTGATCCAGCGCAAGACCGGCGCCAGGCTGGCGATGACCCTCGATCTCCATCTGCAGCTGGGTGACTACCCGCTGCGGCTGCGCGAGGTACTGGCGCGCTGCCGGATACCGGGGCCGAGCGACTACCTGCTCAACTCCCAGCGCCCGCGCCTCAATAGGAGGCCGGGGGATCTCTGGTGCCCGATACCCTGACTAAAGGTTTCTCCCGGCTTATGGATAAGTGCGGACTGGTTCAAGAGATCTCCCCACCCTCTTTTCATGAGATCCGTAGCCTTTCCTCACGGATGTACCAGGCGCAGTATGGAACGGAATTCTGCCAGCGGCTGCTGGGGCATAAAAACCGGCATATGACCGAGAAATACCTCGATCTGAGGGAGGCACTCTGGCAGATGATAGAGCTCCCCAAAAACCGGTGATCGGGAGCCAGAATTGGCGGGAGACGCTTTAATGACTGACACAGGAATCGTGCCAGGTCTTTTTTTATTATAATAAAATCAATTTATTACAAATATATTTCACATGAATGTATAACATTTTCCGTGTCGTTATGCTTCAAAACATCCCGTTCAAACCAATAATTATACGCAGTCTAATGAAAAGCAAACCACCAGCGTCACTATTCCGCTTTATATGCCTGTGCCGCCCGCACATATCCAGCCTGCAGACGGCCTGAAAGGCACCGCGCGCAAAGGGTAACAGGCTATCTTCCCGCAAAAATGGTGCTATTCGCCCTCTTGTTATCCCCGGGACGTAGAGCTTCAGATATAAAAACCCGGCATTTTCCAGGAGCGACTATTCAGGAAAATGGCTAGCCATTACCCCATGAGGTTCATGGTCAGCGTTACAGAGCTATCTCTACTCACGGTAAAAATTTTCTTGGTGCCTAATCGTCCAAATTCCCCAGGGACAAGCCACCTAAATACGACAATCTAGTGCTCAGAATCGGGATTAATTGATAATATGAATTCTCGGACTCATACAGGAGCAGAGGAAACATGTCAGACACCGTTCGACGCGGCGAACGCTTCGTGACCAGGCATGCCGTCAGAGTTATCCTTATCGACAGTAATCAATCCGTGTTGCTGCTCAGCACCAAGGATGCCAGCAACCCAGACTTTATCGAATCATGGGAGGTACCCGGTGGCGGCGCGAATCCCAATGAAAGCATCCATGAAACCGCTATCAGAGAAATCCTCGAAGAAACAGGAATCAAGCTCACCTCTGATGATCTGAGCAATCCCCTCTGGAAACGTGATGTTCTCTACTCCTACCGGGGGAGCGCCGCCTACAGCATGAGACCATTTGTATTGCACACATAAATAAGAGCTCGCCGCGGCTCAACCTGTCTGGACGAGAACCCTTTGAAACAGAAGACCACCAGCGATATAAATGGTGGAGCGTTAAAGAGCTGCAAAATACCCGCGCTACCCTGTACCCAAAATCGCTTGGTACCCACATTACTGCGCTCATCAATCAAAAAACGGTGGAGGAGCCAATAGAGATATGGGACTAGATATTTCTGGCGTTATATTTTAAAAGAGGTTGTCAGGGCTCTGTAGACGGGAGGATGTCATCGTCGATGAAAACAGTGTTCATCTTGGATGCGCTGGTGCAGGCGCGCTGGATCCGTCGCCCCTCAGGCACCATTGGGTCACCTCCACTCCGGCGTATTCCAGGCTGGGATTATACCGCTCAGCGTCACCGCTCGAAAAAACCAGTATTGTCGCGCGTGACGAATCCCCCAAGGCAGACACTTCCGCAGAAGGGCTCGTCGCACTGCGCCGGCTTTTGATAAAACAGGCACCATCACCACAGGGAATGCCGCGAATCTACGATAGCGCGACGGCGCCAGCGGTGATGGAAGAGACTGTCGCTGGCGGTAGGATTAAAACCGCTGGCGTGGATTAGACGCTATGCCAACGCCGACACCACACCAGCATTCATGGGAATGGGCCCCGTGCCGATCACGAAAAAGGTGCTGCAGCGCAATAGGCCACCGTTTTCCGATATCGATCCGATTGAAGCCCATGAAACCCATGAAGCCTTCTCTTCTCCGCACGATTCTTGGCCGTCGGTAAAACACTGAGGGTTGATCCGCAGCAGGTAAACGCTAACGGTGGCGCAATCGCGCTGGGTCACCCATTAGCGCCAGCGGAGCATGAGTTTGGGGGACACGAGTTTATGCACGGCCCGCAGGAGACCAGACGCTGGGGCGGACAGAGAAGGGCCTCCGCTATGAGCATGGGTCCCCTCCTATCTGACAAATAAGCGAAATAGCGCAGCCCGTATTCACCCCATTCATGCTTATCTACACGTCTATAACAGCACGCTACAACAACATACGCGCCAAGGCGCTGGCAATATATCTATGCTGGAGCAGGAGCGGCATTGCTGATAATCTGTTCAACGGGTGTCGTCTGTAAGCATTAACGGCAACCGATACAAAAATGATACACAGAAAAAGTTTGAACAATGCCGTCCGGCATATAACTAACACCCCCCATCCATCGTTAACTGACTGACTCCGGAAAAAATTTATTCAATGCCTGCAAAGAAACGGATTGTTGATTTAGCTTAGCGCGGATAGTGTGAAGAGATGAAAGGTCAAACTATGATACAAATACAACGTCCTATACCCAATTTAGAATTAGATCTGTTACGCACTTTCATTGCGGTAGTTGAGGGAAATAGCTTTGCCGCGGCTGCCGAATCAGTACATCGTACGCAGTCTGCTATCAGTCAACAAATGCAGCGCCTGGAGTCTCTCATCGGTAAAGAACTCTTTGCCCGTAGCGGCCGAGGAAAATCATTGACCGAGCATGGCGTGAAAATGCTGGGTTATGCCCGCCGTATCTTAAACCTAAACGACGAAGCATGCCTTTCATTAATGTACGACGATGTTGATGGCGTGCTGCGTATCGGTTCACCGGATGATACGGCCAACACAATCCTGCCAGAATTACTGGCTCGCTTTTCAAAAGCTTATCCGCGACTGATCATCGAAATCGTGGTTAAACGCAGTCCTTTCCTGATGGAGATGCTCAAAAACGATGAGATCGATATGGCAATCTCTACGGCGGAATGCACTGATTACTCAGGGTTTATTTTACGTTCTTCACCTTCTCTATGGTTCTGTGGCCTCAATTACAAGTTTGTCGCCGACACGCCACTGCCGCTGGTCTCGCTGGATGAACCCAGCACCTACCGTAACATGGCTATCAACCACCTGGAGCGCGCTGGTATTCCCTGGCGGATTGCTTATACCGCGACAACCTTATCCGGTGCCAGGGCCGCCGTTGCGGCCGGACTTGGGGTAATGGCGCGCTCCATTGAGTTATTTGGCGATGATTTATGTATTTTAGGGGAGAGCGAAGGGCTCCCCAAACTACCGAATATTAAATTTAACTTATATATCCGCAGAAATAACCCGCCCAAGGCTGCTAAAGTTTTATTCGAATCTCTGTATCAGGAGAATTTTTCACCTGAGCGACCTTATGCCGATGCTGTGATTTCCAAGGAGGCATTATGCTGACTCAGTTTTCTGGTATTTTTCCCTATCTGGTCTCACCGGTCGATAATCATACTGGTAGAGTATTGGAGCACCCCCTGCGCAAGTTGGTTGAGCATCTGATCCGCTGTGGCGTCCAGGGGCTCAGTCCCCTCGGTAGCACGGGTGAGTTCGCCTATCTATCCCTTGAGCAGCGGGAGGATATCGTGCACATTGTGCTTGATCAGGCGGCGGGAAGAGTCCCTGTGATTGCGGGTGTGGCCGGGTTCTCCACCCATGAGGCCCTGAGACAGACAGAGCGCTATAGCCGCCTGGGGGTTGATGGCATTGTCTTGATCATGCAGAGGATGTTTCCAGTTTCTCCTGCTGGACAAATGCACTTTTTTACCGATGTGGCGGAAAAATTTAGTGAAACCTCAATAACGCTGTATACCAATCCCGGTCTGCTCGGTGCTGACATCCCATTGGAGGTTCTGGATGAGCTTAGTTATGTAAATAATATTGAATATATTAAGGATGCCTCAGGGAATACCGGGCGTATTCTAACGATGATTAATCGTTTCGGTTCACGCTTACGTATATTTAGCGCCTCGGCACATATCCCACTGGTGGTGTTTCAGTTAGGGGGCGTGGGCTGGATGGCGGGGCCAGCCTGTGTGATTCCAAAACAGTGTGTCGAGCTCTTTAATCTTTTTCAGGCTAATCAGCTCGAACAGGCAATGGCACGGCAAAAACAGCTATGGCGAATTAATGAGGTATTTACCCAGTATGCGCTAGCCGCCTGTATCAAAGCGGCATTAAACATTCAGGGGTTTGCCGTCGGGGATCCTATTTCACCGCAGCAACCACTTGGCGCAGATGCCGTTAATGCATTACATCAAGTGCTCGCCGAAATACAATGAAAATGACATTTGGCATCGTTGTTTCGATGCCAAATTCCTTACTTCTTACTTCTTACTTCTTACTTCTTACTTCTTACTTCTTACTTCTTAGCGTGACCCATCATTTAAATTAATAATATCGCTTAACTGCTCGGAGAGCTCGATGATAGGGTTATTATCGAGAGAATTAACTAAATCAATAATCCGATCTGCTGCTCGTGGCTTAAGAATTCCATTGACATTATCACGGAATTTTCTTTCAACATCGCCAGGCAGCATAGGGTTTTCCGGATGGCCATAGTTAATATCGAGGCGCTTAGTCACTTCACGGCCATCGGTTAACGTGACGATAATGCGCCCCGGGAAATATTCCGGGAATGGGATCTCTCCCTCTTCGCAATAACGGAACGAGATCTTTTCGGCCAGCGCGAGAACCTCTGGGCGATCCAGCTCCGTCGCATCGAACGATCGGAGACTGAGCCCGTCATCGATCATGCCTGTTGCGGCTAACCAAGGCAGGCTAAACTTGGCGGCATAAGGGGTCCCGGGAGTAATTTTAGTTTCTGCCGGCTCACAAATCAGAGCCCCCGCCACCGGATCCACGACACACTGGATCTCAACGATGTCTTCGGGAGCAATGCCATCGTGGCGTAACATGCGGACGCAATCGACGCTGGCATGAGCGAAGTGACAGCAGGGGTAAGGCTTAATTGAAACATTCAACAGCTCCCACCGCTGCCCCAACCCCCTGCCGATCTGGCCCGGCACGGAGCTATGATGCAGACCGTGGGTCATGAAGAGGCCAAAGCGCCCTTCGAAAATGGTCAGCGGACCCGTCATGCCCGCCTGGGCAAGGCGCGCGGCCAAGATAGCGGAGTGGGCTGCCCAGCCGGCGTGAAAACACTTGGAGGAAGAGCTGTTGCTCAGGTATTCCGCCACACCGGAGGCTTGGCTACCGGCCAGGCCGATAGCATGGGCACACTCTTGGGCCGAGAGTCCTAACAGGCGGGAGGCCGCGCTGGCGGCACCGAAAATACCGGCGACGGGGGTCGTATGGAAGCCGCGCTTATGGAAACTTCCCTGTGAGGCCAAGCCAACGCGAGCCGCCACTTCCCAACCGATAATATAGGCTGACAGCATCTCTTTACCACTGAGATTCATATCTTCGCTCAGAGCCATCACCAGTGGGACCAATATGGCGCTACCATGGGTGATCGAGTCGGTATGGGTATCATCAAAATCCAGCGCATGAGCCGCGATGCCATTAGCCAGTACAGCATACTCCGGTGAGATCGTAATCGAGCTTGCCCAAACATGGCAGTGGCTTGAGGCCTTCGCCAGGGTACTTAGTACACAGCGGGCGTTAACCGCGGCAGCCTGACGTGTTCCGGCGATGGCAACCCCCAGCGTATCCAACAAATGGAGATGCGCCCGTACAATCACAGCTTCCGGAATAGTATCTAGATCAAATCGAGTAATAAATTCGCTGATCTGCTCGCTTAAGGTCATCATATTCATTCCAAATCAGGACATATTTTCCAGGATAGTCATCTGGAAATTCTCAATGCAGGGATAACGCCCCTGGAGTAATGCGGGTGGCCTCCCCCGCCATCCCCCATGACTAATTCAGCCATCCCTTCGCGTTGACTTGCGCGATAACCTGATCCACCTGCTCTGGCGCGCTACCAATATAGGTGGTGGGATCTAAGGCTGCATTCAGCTCAGACTGACTGAGTATCGCCATGATTCGTGGGTTTTCGGTCAGGGCGTGGGCAAAGGTAGTCCCCTCTTCCAGCCCCTGCATTGCGGCCTCATAGATCAACTCATGGGCTGTCTGCTTGCCTGCCTTCTCGGAGAGAATAAACATGACTCTCTCTGCCAGCATAAAGCCACCGAGGAGATCGAGATTACTGCGCATCTTATTTTTATTTACCACCAGGTCTGACAAGGTAAATTTCATGTTATCCAAAATGATAGATAACATCAGGCAAATCTCAGGCAGAACTTTCCACTCCATTTTCCAGATGGCGCCATCACGCTCATGCTGGTGTTTCATTAGGTCGAGAAGTAGGGAAACGTTACCTTTCAGTGTATTGCTAACACAGGCCGCATTCTCGGTCGTCGCGGGGTTACGTTTATGGGGCATTGTAGAGGAGCCGACCTGCCCCTTAGCAAACGGCTCGGCCACTTCATCCAGCTCATTATGGGCCAGCAAGAGAATTTCATTAGCAATTTTCCCCAGCGTCGCACCGATCATCCCGAGAACCATGCCATATTCACAGAAGCGGTCACGGACCGGCTGCCAAGAGATCTCCGGCACATTCAGCCCCAAACGTGACAGAACGCGCCGCTCCAACTCATCGGCCTGCTCTCCAAATGAGGCTTTAGTTCCCACCGCGCCAACCACACTTCCAACAAAGAAGCGTGGCTCCAGCTGCACCAGACGCTCGTAATGGCGGGTAATCTCAGCGAGCCAGATAGCACTCTTGTGGCCAAAGGTAATCGGAATGGCCTGCAGGGCCAGAGTACGACCCGCCATCGGCGTATTACGGTGAGTTTCCGATAGGGTTAGCAATGCACGGCCAATGGATTTCAGCTCACGTAAAAAGACGTTATGGGCCATTTTAAATTGCAGCATCATCCCGGTATCCATCACATCTTGAGTCGTCGGACCGAAATGCACATACTCGCCGAATCCCTTAGTACAGGCATGCTCTAGGCCGCGGATAGTCGGAACCAGCGGGTGTTTGGTCAATCTGACCTGTTCCAGAATGTAATCCATATCCAAACATTCTACGTTGGCACATGCCACTATCTCCTCAGCGGCTTCGCTGGGAATAATGCCTAGCTCAGCCTGCTCAATAGCCAGCGCGGCCTCGTAATCCAGCCACATCTGTATCCGAATATTGTCAGAGAAGATCTCACGCATTTCTTCAGTAGACCATAGGTTTTTTAGCAACGCTGAGTCAAAAACACCGGTAGACATCGTATTTAATCTCCTGATAGTAGAATCCACCAACCAGAGGAATATAATTACATTAGCCAGGCTTACGCTAATGGAAATGCTTCCTAGAGCAAACAACCTGCCGACCAATACTAAAATAAAACGCACTCTGTTGATACGGATATAGGATTAATAATCCTTAACGACTCTTAAACATTATTTACCTAACACATGAAAATGCACATAATCTTACCTGTGACTTGTCCAACTTTTCTTCAACCCTCTATTTTTTATAAGGTATTTGAAACTCATTAATCTAACCTTGGTTATCTTTAGAATAATTAACATTTCAAGATGAGAACTAGGTCTATTTTTAGTGATGAATGATTTTCAAGCTAATTCTGATTATGCTAGCGTAATTAAGGAAAATAAAACCGGCTAATGCCGCCTCTCCAACTAAAAGTAGTTTAGTATTTGGCGCATACACCTTTCTATAGGTGTATATGCATCATTCCGTTAATATATTTATTATAAGGCATGGACAAAATGACGCAAAACCGTAAAACACAACTAATTCATAGTGGTCGAAAGGCATATCAGGGTATGACGCCGGTAAACCCACCGGTAATGCGCGCGAGTACAATTCTTTTCGATTCATTAGAAATCTGGCGCGATGTCCGCAAGCGTAGAGAAAGCGAACGGTTACTCAGCTATGGTGCTCGAGGTACGGATAATGCGTTTGCTCTGGAGCAATTAGTCACCGAATTGGAGGGCGGATACCGTGCTTGGCTGTTCCCTACGGGACTAGCGGCAATTGCGATGACCATCATGGGCTATGCCCGTTCCGGAGGACACGTTCTGTTTGCAGATTCGATTTATGAACCGGTCCGGAAAATTGCCAACGCCTTCTTGAGCCCCAATAATATCCAATATGATTTTTTTAAAACCGACGGGAGTGATTTTGAATCACTACTACGCCCGGAGACCCAACTAATATTCGTAGAGTCACCGGGCTCCTTGCTGTATGAAATGCTTGATCTGCCTGCTATCTGTCACATTGCCCATCAACGGGGAATTCCTGTTGCAGTGGATAATACCTGGGGATCTGGGTATCTCTATAATCCGCTGAAGCTAGGTGCCGATGTATCCGTCATTGCCGCGACCAAATACCTGTGCGGCCATTCTGATGTCATGATGGGAATTATTGTTGCCAATCAAGACGCATGGGAAAAGATTGGCGCTCTGCCGGAGGCATTGGGCCAGTGCAGTAGCCCTGATGATGCCGCTTTAGTCTTACGTGGGGCGCGAACTCTAGCCCCCCGCCTTGAAGTTCATGGCCAGTCGGCCCTGTGCGTTGCCAAATGGCTACAACAACGTCGCGAAGTCAAAAAAGTATGGTTCCCCGCACTGGAAGATCATCCGGGCCATGAGTTGTGGGAACGTGACTGCACGGGAAGTAATGGATTACTGACCATTGAGTTTAAAACGCAATACAACACGACGGACAGTGATAATTTTATTAATAGCCTAACGCTGTTTGGTATCGGCGCGTCTTGGGGGGCTTTGAGAGTCTCGTATTACCGGCCAATGTGCACGGAGCCCGCAGCGCCTCCGACTGGAGTACACACGGCCCATTCGTTCGTCTACATATTGGGCTGGAAGATGTCGATGACCTTATTAACGATCTAGCACAAGCATTCCGGGTATTTAAATAAAGACTAAACCGTTGCCAACGGTGATGGGAGAAAACTATGCTGGAACTTATTTTGGCAGGACTAGTCACTACACTGGTGGTGTATCTACTGGCTAAAGAATACAAACCCCAACCAGTACTTTTACTGGGAGGGATACTATTACTTACTCTAACGGCAGTATTTGACTTAGGCACAATATTGCCCGCAGAGAAAACCACCCATTTAAAGTATTTTGATATCTTTAAGATATTTTCTGACATTCTTAGCCTAAGATTAGCAGGACTTGGTTTAACATTGATGGCGATAGCGGGTTTTGCCCGCTATATGGAGCACGTGGGTGCGAGCAAAGCATTATTCTCAATTTTTGAAAAACCGCTAAAATCGGTACGCTCACCTTATATGTTGTTAGTCATTTCATTCCTGGTAACCCAGATCCTGGTGATCTTCATCCCAAGTCATGCTGGATTGGGTATGCTGTTAATGGTGACAATGTATCCAATCCTGATCCGTGCAGGGGTCAGTCCACTCTCCGCGCTGGCCGTCATCGGTTGTTGCCAGTTTATTGATCATGGCCCGGGCTCCGGTAACGTCATCATGGCAGCTAAAACGGCTAATCTGGACCCAGCGACATACTTTATAAAATATCAATTACCCGTGACCCTTCCTATCATCTTTGTTGTGGCAATTACTCACTTCTTTATCCAGAAATGGTGGGATAAGCGTGAGGGTTTTGTATTCAACCCAGCACACATTGATAAGATCGATCACCAGGATAACGACTGCCCACCACGTTATTATGCCATATTGCCGATCATTCCATTGATCCTGATTATAGGCTTCAGCCCATTAATGCAGAAGGTGATCAAATTAGACGTTACTACCGCAATGATTATCAGCACTACTATCGCACTGTTCTTTGAATATATCCGCTTACGTAGTGCTAAGGCCGTACTTGATAGTTTCATGCTCTTCTTTGAGGGAATGGGTAAACAATTTGTGGTAGTGGTATCGCTGATCGTTTCCGGTGAGTTATTTGCCAACGGTCTGCTCAAAATAGGTGCCGTAGATCAGCTGATTACTACAGCGCAAAGCGCTGGCCTAGGTATTGGAACCATGATCGTTGTCATGAGTTTTATCCTGGCGCTGGCAGCCTTCCTGATGGGGTCAGGAAATGCGGCATTTTTCTCATTCGCGGCACTCACGCCAAGAATCGCGGCTTTCTTGAAGATCGATGTGGTGACCCTCATTTTGCCGATGCAGGTTATGACCAGTTTTGGTCGAACGGTATCCCCCATTACAGCAGCAATTGTTGCAATCTCTGGCATCGCTGGCGTATCGCCATTCCAGGTAGTGAAACGCACGGCGATCCCTATGGCTGCCGCGGCAATAACCAACCTGGGATTGACCTTTGTCTACCTATGATAATATTATCTCTTATCTATCGCGTCGTGGAAAATAACGATGGCAGCACTTGGTAAAATAGGCCTGCTCGGCTCCCACCAGTATCATCAGGCTGGCGGGAACTCTATTTTCAGAGTGAAGTTATCATTCTACCCTTCATTATTCACATAACGTTTGAGAGCAAAACGGAGCATGGCCTGAGCCCCAAATAAATAACACACCAGCAATAGCAATAGCAATAGCAATAGCAATACACATGTTCATTCCCTCGTGAAGATCATGCCAAAGGCATCTAAAAACCAACGCAAGTCACAGAGAGAATCACCAATGCTGGTATCTCGACATCGATAGATTAACATACAGTATAAGTTAGCGTTCTCCCCTGCTATCAATATACTTTGAGTAAATGTTGGATTACCAAGATGCCCCAGTTATTTATCACAATGTAACTAAGGAATTAATTATGGTAGATCACCGCAGTGAAAAAGACTCGATGGGGGTTATAGATGTAGCGTCTGATAGACTATGGGGGGCGCAAACTCAACGCTCTCTGGAGCATTTCCGGATTTCTACCGAGAAAATGCCGCGGGTGCTGATCCATGCCTTGGCACTGACAAAAAGAGCGGCGGCCAAGGTTAATCAGGATTTGGGACTGTTGGATACGGATAAAGCTGCGGCAATTATGCAGGCAGCGGATGAGGTTCTCGCCGATCGCCATCCCGATGAGTTTCCCCTGGCCATCTGGCAAACGGGCTCCGGCACCCAAAGCAATATGAATATGAATGAGGTATTAGCAAACAGAGCCAGCGAACTGCTGGGTGGGGAACGCGGTATGATGCGGAAAGTTCACCCCAACGACGATGTCAATAAAAGTCAAAGTTCGAATGATGTCTTCCCCACCGCAATGCACATCGCCGCCGTACTGGCGTTACATCGTCATCTCACGCCACAGCTAAACCAGTTGAGAGCAACCTTAGAAAAAAAATCGCAGGCATTTTCCAATATAGTGAAGATAGGCCGGACCCATTTGCAAGATGCCACACCACTAACGCTAGGACAGGAGATCTCCGGCTGGGTGGCAGCGCTAGAGCATAACCTGAAACATATTGAATCCACCTTACCACATCTATCTGAATTGGCGCTGGGGGGACAGCCGTCGGCACCGGATTAAATACCCATCCTGAATATGCCTGCCGAGTCGCCGACGAACTGGCAGCGCTTACCTCAGAACCCTTTGTCACCGCCCCAAATAAATTCGAGGCCCTGGCAGCCTGTGATGCGCTGGTTCATGCACATGGCGCGTTAAAGGGCCTAGCGGCATCATTAATGAAAATTGCCAACGATGTCCGCTGGCTAGCTTCGGGTCCTCGCTGCGGGATCGGTGAGATCGCAATACCGGAGAACGAACCTGGCAGTTCGATTATGCCGGGCAAAGTTAATCCGACGCAGTGCGAGGCGATGACCATGCTCTGCTGCCAAGTCATGGGGAACGACGTGGCCATCAATATGGGCGGGGCATCGGGGAATTTTGAACTCAATGTCTATCGGCCGATGGTGATCCACAATTTCCTGCAGTCAATACGGTTGCTGACCGATGGCATGGACAGTTTTAACCGACACTGCGCGGTCGGTATCGAACCCAGCCATCAGCGGATCGATCAGTTGCTCAATGAATCATTAATGTTAGTTACGGCGTTGAATCCCCATATCGGTTATGACAAGGCCGCGGAAATTGCCAAGAAGGCGCACAAAGAGGGACTCACATTGAAAGCGGCGGCATTGGCACTCCACTACCTGACGGAGGCAGAGTTTGATGCTTGGGTGCGCCCAGAGCTCATGGTTGGCAGCCTGAAACCCACGCTAGACAATGCGTAGTGAATGACCGGTGCCTTATTCGGGGGCAGAAAATATCCTCCGAGAGTGGATTGGATGGACTGACCCTGGATTGCCAAGCGTGGTGGGGTCAGTCCAGAAAAACCGGGGAATAATCCCCGGTCAAGTTGATATCAAAAGTTGTACTTAATACCTACCATTGCACTAGTATCATTGTACCCCTTATCCCCCATCTGAGTGCCGACATTCCCCACAGATTCACTCGTGGATTAATCTGCCCCTCAATACCGACTTTCACTTCGCCGAGATTGCGGGCGCCAGCCTGAGTGATGCGGACGCCATCCATAGTTGTACTGAAGCTACGGGTATTATGCAGCCAGTTAGCTTCAATAAAAGGTTCGAATTCACGCTCTTTACCTGCATCCATCGCATGGTGGCCTTTCGAGTAGAGCCTTAATCCCAAGCGAGTTTGAACGTTACCATCTCCATCATTATTAACTCGGGTACCATTGTTCTCACGATGGTCGTCAGCCCTCACCCCCATCCAGATTGCTTGTGCCTGGGGTTGGATAAACCATTGATTGCGCATACCATGACTACCAGTAAATTCGCCCATTTTAAACGTATAGCCGGTTTCAACTGAAGCCGTAATACCTTTTGAACTGTAGGATTCATCAGAAAGCTCCTGCCCATTTACGTGGTTATTAAACCAGCTGTACTGGAGCCAGCTGTCCACATACAAACCGGCTTTATCAACATCATTTGCAAACCAGGTTCCGTAAGCTCCAACGCTATAACCGCTGACAGATCCCTTTGAACTGTAACTGGTTACTGAAGAATGCGTATTATTTTTGTTATTACCGTAGCCGGCCATCAAACCAAAATGAGCGCGATCAAGACCGTCTGAAGACCACTGAGCGATATCACCGCCCAATTGAGAAACATAACTGTTACTCTGTGTTTTTAATTGACCACTACTGTCGTGCCAGCCATTATGACTGCCAATTTGGCGTAGCCAAAGGCTAGTAACTTTTTTCTCACCAGTAATCGCATCAATATACTGAGTTTCACCGAGACGGTCATGCAGGGTTGTATTAAACATTTTGTTGGCTGCAGCAAGGTTTTCCACATAGCTGCCCCCTTCCGGACGAACATCCGGCTGAGGAACTGGATTTCCATTATTAACTAGATACCAATTGTTACTACTATCGCCTTTCCCTCGCACCAGCGAGTAGTCATATGCACCAGCCACAATTCGCCCATCTTGAGTAAACTCACCTGCCGAACTCCCACCTATAGAAATAATCTCAATACCATTTATGGCCTCATCACCTTTCCCTCCTGCATTGGTTATACTTACCCCAGTTTTCCCTGAAGTGTCGCCGGTTACCACAAGTTTATCCGTCAGCGAACTATCATTTCCGAGCACAGTATTAAACTGCAGATGTCCACCATCACCGATATAATTTCCATTTACTGTCAGAGTGGTACCTGCAACAGGATTGTTATTTGCATCATTATGACCAATAACTATCGTACCGCTATTGGTTAATTCTCCGACCTGGTACTGTGATTGTCGGGCAAGAGTTGTTGCCGCAGGCAGGGCGAATGTAGCATCATTCTGACCAAGATATAAAACGCCTTGATTATTTAATTTTCCACTACCCAGCGCCTGGGTAGCAAGCATTCGGATCATACCATTAGAAGTAATAGTGGTATCTGCAGACATATTTTCATTATTACTGCTTACCGTCAGCGCCCCTCCAGTGACGGTAAGACTTCCTGCTCCAACCAGTGTGCCAGCTACAGAGCCATTATTTACCGTCAACCCGCCCTGGTTAAAATCGAAGGTGCTGCCGGTTTCTGTGTTCAGATTCTGTAGCGTTTGGGTATAGCCGTTCATATCTAGATGGGTTCCATCAGCCAAATTTAGCAATTGGGTATTCCCCAAGACATTATTATTACCCATTTTTAATCCGCCAGCTGTCACCCATGTAACACCGGTATAACTGTTTTCACTATTTGACAATGATACATCAGTATCTGTATTAATGCGTAGATCACCCTTACCGACTACTTGAGCACTTAGGTCAGCTTCATTTCCAATATTACCCTCTGCTGTCAGCGTTAGTGCATTATCACCTTGTGCTAGAAGCTCTACTTTGGTCAGTCCATAATTGATATACAGCCCGTCGTTGTTATCGCTACTGGTCAGTCGATAATCATAGGTACCTTTAGCAATCGTTTCTCCGTTCTGGCTGATATCAGTTATGATGGCATCGGAAATAGCATTACCATTTTCATCTATTAAATTAAGGTTACCACCACTACCCGCTACGCTCCCTTTGCTATCCGCTAGTTTGACCATAACCCCGTTATCATCCTGCTGAAGCAACGGGCGTGAACCATCCGGCGTGTGGGGAGTATTTATAAAGCTATCGCCATTGGTGACCTGGATAGTTCCTGTACCTGTAAGATCAAGATTTGTGCTAGCTTCAATAAATTTGTCACTAATCATACTTCCTGGTGAAACGTGACCAAATACAAGCGTTCCTCCATTGAAGCTAATACTACCAATATTTTTTATTCCATCACCAACAGTTGTTATATTATTATTCCCGATATGTAGCGTGGCGTTTTCAAGTGCGGTAGTGTTATCTCCATCCAGAAGAAATTCATTATTTTCGAGAAGCACATCACCGGTAAATTCATTACCAACTGATGACGCAAAATCAAAGTTACCACCATTATTCATTGCAATAAACTGACCATCACCAGTAAGTTTATTATTAAATTTAAATGAACCACTGGTATCAGCAATGAAAGACCCGGAAGCGAAAATGTTTACATTTCCAGAACCAAAGCCAATATGACTATCCGTCACATCCTTTGCTGTTCTCCCCACACCAACCACATTCCAGTTCCCCATATAACTGCTATTGTCACTGACGATTTTTGCATCACCAGAAATGGTTGTATTTCCATTTCCATTCAATGTGTTAGCAAAATCAGAGCCATCAGCATATGCTATATCTAGCCCCGTAGTAGGGTCAGTCATGTCTGTATTAATAGCAACACGTCCAGCTCCTAACGCTTTGTTATTGGTGATCGATAGTAAACCACCGTTTATTACGGTTCCACCATTATAATTTGATGCAGAACTTAAAGTTGTATGCCCTGTCTGCTGCTCAACATTGCCTATGCCATTTATTGACACATCAAATACATAACTATCCGCACCGATTCCATGTGGTTTGTTATTGTTGAATATGATTTTATTTTTTCCGTCCCCTGACATGGTGATGCTATTTGCAGAAATATCCGCTGGAGAGCCATATTTTGAGTCCCCAATATAAAGATTAACCCCCCTCCAGCTACACTACTGATATTAATATCCTTGGCGCTTTTGACTTTGGCTGCATGGCCAAAAATAACATCAGTCGTATTTCCACTTACTGTGGATGATATATTAAAATTGCCAAGCGTTGTTATCCCAGAACCAGTGCCATTAATAATTTGCAGCCCCTTTCGTCCAACGTTTTGCCCTATTAAATTGATATTGCCATTGACATTTACAACAGTAGAGTAAATAGCAGCATCAGTAGAAACATCGTTTATATTAGATGATAATCTAACATTATTTATCAATGTAAAATCACCACCGACATTAATCCCATAACCTTTATTATCATTGGTGGTAACAAGAAGACGACCATTGGTTGTATCGAGATAGAGATTGCCGCCAACATCAAGAGTTGAACCACCAAGTAACTGAAACGAACCCCCAGATTTATTAATTATAGTCATGTTGTTTTTAACATAAATATCACCAGCCAACTCCGAAGCACCTGCCGAAGCAATATTGAAATTATTTCTATCAGCTTCAAGATCAATACTGTCCGCATATAATTTAGCGGTCGTAGTTGACGAGCCAAACATCCAGATGGTTGCATCCGTTGCGCCAGACGAAGTTTTTAAGTCGCCAACTGACAGAATTCCGGATGAGCCTCCTTGCTGTGTAGCATCAAGACCGCCCAGATGGGCTCCGCCTATTTGCAGCATACTATTGTTTCCCATCAACAAGGTTCCGGTGTTGCTGGCAGTTAATGTTCCCCCATTTATCCACAAAGACGTATTACCACCACCGGCAGGGGCCATATTCAATGTTAAGCTATCTAACGGATTTGAAACAACGACATCTGCTCCGGCATCAACCTGTACCGTTGCCGTAGTATTCCACTGCAAGCCGTCTGAAATTGTTGTTGAAGAATTGAAATCAGTATAGCCATTAACGTCGAGTGCATACGTATTCCCGGCCATAAGAGGTAATGCCAGGGCAACCAGATAAACATTACCTTTGACTTTAGATCCCGACCTGGGGGATGAACTTTTTTTCTCCCTCTCCCCAACTCAGATGCAACAGTCCATTCCATAATTGCATGATTCCATATGACACTATAGATTTTATTCATTTGTTTCATCCCAAGAATTTAAGTAGAGAATAGCCTCGACTTCTAAGCATGCGGAACAATCGATGGTTTCTGTTGCAAAACATTACCAATGGCACTAATGATTATATCAACCATTCCATAAAGCGCGAGAATCCATGAAAGATAACCTTCCCCCTGCATTAAGCAGTATCTTTTCATCACCTGAGTATAGTAATGTCATGTTTTCACAGCAGATTATACTACGGTACACCACAGTGCGATTTTCCTGAACGATACGGACTATGGGAAACCCATTTACAACCGATTTAATCGATAATAAAAATCAGAAGTGATTAATATCATTTTCAATGAATTACGTTTATCTCTTAACTTTCACCGTCTTACCGATGGCCGTAATACCAGTGCACTCAAATGTGCACCTGAGCACAAAAAAACATCCCGATATCACCTGAGATGGCAACCTGGGTTGCTCTCGCGGTGGTTTTTGCACCAAAATCCATCTAGCTATAGACGGAAGATGTCTCCCGTTAAGCATCGTACAGAGCCCGGACAAGCCCACGAAAGTCAGTTGGTACAATCTCTTTTTCCTGATAAAGGTAGTTTGTTGCAAAGCAACCTATCTCAAAGAGGATTTATTCGACAAATCTTGTTAAAAATCGTCTTCGAGGACGTTTTTCAGGAGGATAGGTGAAAAGTCATTCAACCGCATATCAGTACTACATCGATAGCTCCACCTATTTGTCATGTCTGATACGTTATTTTCACGGGGAAAAACACACCTTCCTGGGGGAATATATTGACTAAGCAAAGCCTGAAATGTAGCTCAGATATACTTTTAACCTTTAACTTTCGCATAACACTACGTTTATAACTAGAAATTGACTTCACGCTTCTATGTAATTGCCCTGCAGAAATAGCGGTTCCTTGGCCATCCACGATAGCCCTGAGAACCCGGAATTCTGAGTGATTAAGTGGAGCTAGACAAAGCTTATAACCGGTTGAATTATTTAAAGCGCAGATAAGCGCATCAGGCTCTCTTTGATATCTATCACACTCAAGCACGCCATTGATGACATCATCAATAACGGCGACTATTTTTTTCATATTTTCAATGGAGAGCCCAAGACTAGCAACAATTACCTTCTCATTTAAAAAACAAATACCATCGGCTTCCTGATTTGTTTTTACACCATCAAGTATGATACAAAAATCATCATCAATATTAACAGCTAATTCTTGAAGTATGCAATGCTGACTAGCACTGTAAGGCAATTCAGCGGTAAGTATTCTAATACTGACATCTTTACCTGGCTGAGCAAGACTGTGGTGAGACAAAAAGAAATCAGCAAAACCATATGCAGCAAAGGATTCATTTTTGTTAACGAACCGATACATGATAATATGCTCAGAATAATGAGATTACATGACTATTCACATAATCCTGCTTTTTTATTGAAATTGAAAATTAAAAATTCTAATTGTGATTATTAGCAAATCAACAGTATAAGCGTGCCAGCATGCTTAGTTAATGGATGTGCAATTTCGCCCGGGTATAAGTATTAAAACTGACGTGAACCGACCTGGCTCGTTTACTGACACAGCAGTAATCTGACTGGCTGACCACTCCCCCTTTGTTAAGTACCAACGTAAAGTAGTGCTTTCGGTCTTTCTTCTCCTGAAAAAAGAGGTTTTCTGGCATGGAAAAGATACATTATATCGAGAAACAGGCTGCTTTTGCTCTGAAGCAAACCGAAACCGGCACTCAAGTAGAGGAAGTCTGCAGAAATATGGGAGTTTCCAAGATTAATTTTCACAACCAGGAAAAGTTAAAGCAACATACGAGCAACATTCCTTTAGGATGGACGTCTGAACGCTCATAGGTTACTGTCACTGGACGATATGCAGGAAAATATCGAGCAGTGGCAACATGCATATAACCGAAATAGCCCCATGCATCGTTAACTAGCTAGATCCCAGGGAAATTTATCCCAAGTCGGCAAAATGCCCGGCGCTCTGATGTGGCCAGGTTCTAATATTGTGGGGAACTCAGAGCCGTCATCCACAGCAAACCAACAGAGAAAGAAGCGTAAGGCTATCACCACCCCGTGAGCTATCGCGTAGTACTGGAGTACTACGCGATGGTCTCCATCCATGTTATAGTTAACACTTGTTAGCAATCAGGTATGGTTTATGTGTACAGTTTTTTCTGGGCAAAGCCCTTTTAATTATACCAGTAGTGCCCGCTCCGTACGTATCTGTGGTCACGTCACCAGCATACGCCTAGAAAACAAATTCTGGGAGATATTAGAAAATCTCGCCATATCTCAGGGAAAAACGTTAGGGCAGTTTATCTCCAAGCTCTACATGGAAGCCTTAGATAATAAGATCGATATGAAAAACTTCTCATCATTGCTGAGATGCTCATGCTTGATACACCTCGAAAATACGGTTGCTCAATTTAGTGAGGCGTAACATGGCACACCTAAGACACCGTCATCACTCAAACATATAGCCGCCTCAACATTCATCTGCACCGTGCCGCCTTTTATCTACGGCGAGAGGCTAACCCCGTTTATCTCTCGCGCCGGTCACCCCAGTCATCCCTTCGCTTTTTAATACCGTCTGCCAGTCAGCGTCTCTGGCCGCTTTCTGCCGTTTAGAAAGGAGCGATGACAGACTATCCTGTACGCAGGATGTTCTTCGTTATATTCATATTCAATACACCATGGTCGCGCTGACACACTCACCCACCGCATACCGCTCTGGCGCAGGTTGTCGCATATCAGATCAAAGCAATCCATATGCCGGTGGCTGATTGGCCTGACTATGTGAGCCTACCCTCGGCATATTCCGCGCACTCTCTGGGAAGCAATGTAAAAGAGGCCTGGCAGTACCGATAAGCCGGTGTCCGCGGCCCTCGCGTCCAGGTAACCATCCCCCACCAGGAAAAATACTTCGGTAGTAAATAGCTACTACCCTCAGTCAGCAACAAAACTCTATCTTTATCCTCATTGATAACAGCGGGAAAGCGCACCATGGCCAAAATGATACACTCAATGATTCGAGTTTTTGACTTGGATCGATCCATCAAATTCTACGCTCAGGCATTACAACTCAAAGTGAAGCAACGATGTGACTTTGACGATTTCTCCCTCGTCTATCTTACTAATCAAGAAAGCGCATTTGAGCTAGAGTTAACCTATAACACAAATAGAGATACTCCTTACTCGCATGGCTCCGGCTATGGGCACCTTGCTGTTACCGTTAGTGATATCAACACCACACATGCCGCATTGCTTGTAGCAGGATTAACACCGGGAGAAGTTAAGACATTTCATCATCAAGGAGAGGTACTGGCAACGTTTTTCTTTATCAGTGACCCTGATGGCTATCAAATTGAATTTATCGAAAGAGCCGGAAGATATCAATAAACTGCGCCCATAAACAACTGCGA
Source organism: Edwardsiella sp. EA181011 (assembly GCF_000800725.1). Classification (NCBI taxonomy): domain Bacteria; kingdom Pseudomonadati; phylum Pseudomonadota; class Gammaproteobacteria; order Enterobacterales; family Hafniaceae; genus Edwardsiella; species Edwardsiella sp. EA181011. Next base: position 2,751,912 of record NZ_CP011364.1, read on the forward strand.
TTTAAAAGAGGAATCACGATGATAAACTTAACCGCCACCTTTACAGCGAAGAAAGGAAAAGAAATCATGCTTCGTGATATTTTGTTGAAGATGGTCAAGGTAAGCAGAGCGGAGCCTGGCTGCGTGCGCTATTTCTTATATGAAGACAGCCTCCATCCCCATGTTTTAGTATTCCAAGAACAATTTATCGATCAGGTTGCATTTGACCACCATTGTAAGATGCCTTACTTTATTTCATTGCTCAACGAAATAACAGGGATCGTGGAGAAAGCCCCTGAAATTCAGTTTTTAAAGCAGATTGAACCAATCTCCTAATCGTCGTGTAATAATCGTAATCGGTCGCGATAGCAAGTAGCATGTGGTTCAATCGGAGTAACGGTAGCGTTTAGCCAATAAACCACTATTCGTCCCTTCAGTCCGTTGCCGTTTAAACCGTAAATCTTCAGTAGTAGTTCATGGAGATGGAGTTTATATCGGTAGCGGTACAGATTCCCACGACGAGCGTCGGGAGTTCCCGGCAGAATTCGGCTATGTATCGCCTCCGTGGACTTTTGACTGGTCGATAAAGATTTAGTTATAAGAATCGCCGCTGATTAGGGCCTTACTCACGATCACCGGCGGTTGTTCCAGCCGTAGCGCCGGGCATACACGATACACTCCCCGGCCGTGCAAAACGATATTCAGCGCGTCTGGTACGGTGGTGCCCAGGGGGACAACGTAGTCGGATCTCGGGGAGCTATCTCCCCAGCGATCCGCCTGGCTGGCCGGCTGACCGGCTGACCAGTGCGCTGACGCCATGGACGTTAGCTACATTCCAACGGCGCCATAGCGCTATACGCCAACGATCTGGCGGGCCTTATCCGGCGCTCTCCTCGCCGCCTGGCCGCCACGCTTCACCGCACGACGTAGCCGCTATTATCTTGATCACGGCAGGAGCAGCTGCTGCTTCAGCCAGTAGTTCTGCTGACACTCACTGATAAAAGATTTGTATCTGGGCGTAATACCGACCTCCTCAGCATTCAGCACCTCCCATTTAATCCAACACTCCGGGCAAACGCTCCCGTTGGAGGGGATCAGGTCATCCTCTCTCATCAATAATAACTTTATCTCTCCATTAATCTCCCATAGATTAATGACGATGCTCACCTCAGCCAGCGGGTCAATTTTTTCAGAATGATAAATGGATTGACATCCGGCGTCATTATTGAGGCATCGCTTTATTATTTCAGCAAGCATAGGACGTAACCTGGCATTAAATCAAAGCGTGACCCTCATTATATCCGCTGGCGGAAAAATAAAAAAACCAGAATAGAGCCATACCGGGTTAGGCGGCGGAGCCTTCCCCCCTTTTCCGCCTTCCGCGCCAGCCCACGGGCCAAGCGCCTCAGATTAAGCGCTCACGCCACCGGTGGCGTCCAATAGCTCTCTCTCCCCTTGAGGCACCGGCAGGGGGATGCCAGGCCGCCTGAATGTATCATCCCCCTTCGCCCCTCGTCGTGCTGAGCACCGTTACGGATTACGGTGCAGGCAACGGGCTGCCACATAGCGAAGCGCCCCCGGATCCTCTGTCATGACTCATCTTATCCCCATCGTTTGTCCCCTCATCGTCAGTGGGGGAGCGATATGGGCGTGCTTGAACACATCGTACCGACGCCCTCTTCGGCCGGATCATCGACGCCCCGCCTTTCTCGGCGGGCTGGCGGCTGACCCCCATCGCACCGGTAAACTCTGCCGCACACACCGGCGGGGGATGTGGCAGGCGTTTGGCTATCTCGCTCATCCTACCAAGCCGCGCCGGATCGGGATCGCGCTTAGCAATGCTCGCAGCCTATTCTCGGGGGGCTCAGTCAGCACGGCATGATCATAGAAAAAAACCTTGTCGCGCTGGAGTGCGACCTGATCGATGACGTTTCGCGCGCGGAAAGCACCGCCCGGGACCGCCACAACATATGGTTCTGGAACACGACGTCAGCGTTTCTCTACAGATGGATCGGCCAGTCCAGTCAGCTGCGGCAGCGCAGGAAGCCGAAACATCATCATGGTGCCAGGGGCAATGCCTTTTCCCACGACGTTACCCCGCGGCAGGTGATTGAGGCGCGCCGTCGCTAATGAAAACGTCCGGTGCAAAACGGGCATCTGAGATGGGATGTGGCGGCAAGAGGCATACGAGTGATAGCGCCGTCATCCTGATGGTATCGGGCGTGGAGCGCGCCCTAGAGATCGCCCAGTATATCGATCGCCGTCTCCGCTATCTGCCTCTGCCGGGGCGCATGCTCCGCCATCGACGCATGGGCCTGCAGGTGCGCCAGAATATTCCCGCTGTTTACTTCCAGCCCATGCTGGTGCAAACGGATCACCGCCAGCCCAATGAGTTGACAGGCTTCATTGAACAGCAACGCGTCTTTCATTACACGACCTCGCCAAAAACAGGAGTCAATCCGGGTGTCTCCCCTCGATCTGGCCTGGCAAACGTCCGCAGCCGCCATCGGGAGACGCTAATCTAACCTATCACACCCCGGCCCACATCGACAGTACCCGCGCCATCCCCGCCGCCGTCATCGGTGACATTGGCTCGACCGTGCGGCGGCGGATCGGCTGCATAGGATTATTTGGGGTGAACTCGGCGCCCGGAAAGGGAAAACGGGCTACACTTAACAGGCAGGGCCATTACTTTACTTTTGCCTAAAAAACAGGAGATTGTATGTACAAGACCATTCTGGTTCCCATCGACCTCACCGAAGATAACATGTCCAGACTGGTGATCCCGCACGTAGAAAACTTCGCCAGACAGGAGGATGCGCATATCCATTTCCTGGCCGTGCTACCGCCGCTGAGCAGTTTTTACGGCATGGGCTCGCTGCCGGTCGGCCACTATCCGTCAGAAAAGGATCGTCTACAGCATGCCGAGGCCGGACTACGGCAGGTGGCCGCCCAGTTTAACCTGCCGGAGGATCGCGTACACTGCACGATCGCCATCGGCGCCCCGCGCGACCGGATCCTGCTGCAAGCTGGGGAGATCGGCGCCGATCTGATCATCGTCGCCTCACATCGCCCGGATATTACCACCTACCTGCTCGGTTCGACGGCCGCTTCGGTCGTGCGGCACGCGTCTACCGCCGTACTGGTCGTACGCTGAGTCCCCTCGCCGCAGGTGTCATGCCGGCTTGCCGCTGAGGCGGCCGGCAATCCTCTGCCGCCGGAGAGGATTCCCCCTTGGCGCAGGGGCGAAAATTTGCCATCATAACTCTCACACACAGCGTTTACATTTTAGCGATACCGCAGGTGTCGCATTGCGTCGGGCTCAGCCCTGCGCCACTTATTTGATTATTTATTAGGTTACACATGCATCCCGAAATCTGGTCGTTTATTAAAACGGCCTACTGCGTCGGCGTACTTTTTTGTGCGTTCGTGACGTTTTTTGCCACGAAAGATCCCTCCATGAAAATACGCCTGCTGTCAGCCGTTATGGTAGGACTAACCTGGCCAATGAGCTTTCCGCTGGTCGTGGTCTTCTGGCTCTTTATGTAGCCCTCATCAAACCGCACGGCGCAGATCCGGCGGGGCGCTTGCCCGTGGCGCCGCTGGCGGCGATACCGCCGCCGGGCGGAAGATATAGTCCAGTATCGCGCGGGTGACCGGTGCCGCCGTCACGCCGTCCCCGCCGCCGTTCTCCAAGATTACCGCCATCGCAATGCGCGGGTGGGGATACGGGGCGAATACCGTATAGAAAATATGGTCGCGCAGCCTGACCGGGATCATCTTGGCGTTATAGACCTGATTCTGCTTCAGACCGAAGACCTGTGAGGTCCCTGACTTACCGGCAATTTGATAGGGCGCCGTATGAAAATACTTATATCCGGTGCCGTTGGGATCGTTGGCCATACCGTACATCCCGCGTTTGACGATGTCCCAGACCGGCGACGTCTGGGTGGCGATTTGCGTGAAGTGGCTCTGGCGATAGGGCACGACCTGCTGGCCGCGGCGGATAGCGTACAGCAGATGCGGCGTCACCACTTTGCCGTTGTTAATCAGGATCCCCAGCGCTTTCACCATCTGAATCGGCGTCGCCGTCCAATATCCCTGCCCAATGCCGACGGATACCGTATCCCCCTGGTACCAAGGCTTATGATGCACCCGCATCTTCCAGTCGCGATCGGGTAAGACCCCACGCGCCTCTTCATCCAGATCGATGCCGGACAGTTGACCATAGCCAAACTGGCTCATCCACTGGTGGATGCGATCGATCCCCATCTCATAAGCAACCTGGTAAAAGAAGGTATCGGCCGACTCCTCAATGGCCTTCACCACATTCAATATCCCGTGCCCGCTCTTCAGCCAGTCTCGGTAACGACGCTGGGTGCCAGGCAGCGTCCACGTCGGGGCGCCGAAGAAGGTCGTCTGCGGGGTGATCACCCCCGCCAGCAGCGCCGCGCTGGCCATATAGGGTTTCACCGTCGAGGCTGGGGGATAGATCCCCTGGGTCACACGGTTAATCAGCGGCAGCGCCGTGTCATGCAGCAGCGCGCTATAGGCCTTATAGGAGATCCCATTAACGAAGGGGTTGGGATCGTAGCTGGGGCTGGAGACCATGGCCAGAATGCCGCCGTCGCGCGGATCCATCACCACCACCGCTGCCCGCTGCCCTTTCAACACCCCTTCAATATACTGCTGCAGCGGCAGATCCAGCGTCAGATACAGGCTGGCGCCGGCGTGGGGCGGCTGCTCTTTCAAATAGCGCACTATCCGCCCGTGGCTGTCAACCTCGACCTCTTGGCTACCGGTCTTGCCGTGCAGCAGCGATTCGTAATAACGCTCGATCCCCTGTTTACCGATATCGTGGTCGGCGGCATAGTTTTCCAGCTGCCCCTCGGCGTCGAGGCGCTGCAGATCGCGATCGTTGATTTTAGACACATAGCCGACCACGTGCGCCAGCTGTGCCCCGTAGGGATAATAACGCTGCTGATAGGTCGAAAGCATCACCCCGGGAAAGGCAAACTCGTTGACCGCAAACCGGGAGACCTCGCGCTCACTCAGCCCCTCCTTCAGGGTAACCTCGGCAAAACGACGGGCGTGCTTCATCGCCTGGTGGAAATCGGCAATCTCCTGAGGCGTCAGATCCAGCAGCGGCGTCAGCGCCGCTAGCGTCTGGTCAAGATGGGGGATCTTGCCCGGCACCAGCGAAATCTGGTATAGCGTCTGGTTTTCCACCAGCGGCGTACCGTGACGATCGTAAATCAGTCCGCGCACCGGCGACACCGGCAGGGTTTTGATGTCGTTCGCATCCGAACGGGTCTGATATTCGGCGTGATCCTGCACCTGAAGGTGGTACAGGTTAGCGACCAGCACGGTGAAGCACAGGATAACCAGTACCAGCGCAATCAGCGTGCGGCGCAGAAACAGCGCCGACTCGGCACCATGATCGCGAATGGCGTCTTTTAACAAATTCATGCAAATGGGGGCACGGGCGGCATGCGCAGACGCCGGGCGGCTGCGATACGGCATAGCAAGTAACCTAAACCGTTAGGTTACGCACAAAACGCAGCCCGGCCAACCGTCCGGTTGCTAATCTTCTAGCTGCATTGTTTCAGAATATAAAATATGACGCAAAATGTGACGGGCGGAGATAACCCAGAGATGGCCCGACCCTCAGGCCATCTCTGGCACAGCGTCAGGACAACGCTTTCGGGTTGGGGCCATAGGCATTGCTGTCGCGTTGGCTGTCCGACAGGGTGAAGATCAGCAGCACCAGCCAGCCGATAAGCGGGATCAGGCCAATCAGCGCCCACCAGCCGGTGCGGCCAATATCATGCAGACGGCGCACCAAAACTGCGATGGATGGAATTAATACCGCCAGACTATAGAGGATGGTCAGGAACCCCTCCCCGTTTTCAAACGTCCAGCCCAGCGCCTTTTGCACCATAGCCAGCACGATGGAGATAATGCAGTTAATCAGGACGAACCACCAATATTCTTTGCGGCGCGCCCGACCGGAAAATACAAAGTAATTTTTGAGAACCTTCAGATACCAGTCCATTATCATTTCCTTTTACGCCAGCTCAACTGCAATGAATTACCATACTCCTTCACTATTATGGAATTGGTAGGGTCATTAATCCAGAATCCCCAGCGTTTTTTCCCGACGGTCCGGCGGCTGTATGCAAAATAAACGCTTCTCTTCCCGGCGATCATTTTCTACACTGCCGTATGCAGAAGTTATGTAAAGTGCATACATTTCCTGTTCTACATCATGTTTACCTGCCGGGGGTTTGCTATAACTCTCCCCGCTGCGCGGTATACCCGATTCACCGTGCGCACATGTCGCGACAGTGACGTCGCGATGATGAAATAAACGACAAAAAGTCTGGGAATATAATGATGAATATCGGCCGAATTACACTACTCTCCTGCGCCCTCACGCTCGCCATGCAAGCCCCGTTGATGGCCGCCGGACCGGCAACGGCGTCCCACACCCTGAAAATGGCCATCGGCGCCGAGCCGACGGAAGGTTTTGACCCGATGCTAGGCTGGAGCCACGGCAGCTATTTCCTGCTGCACGCCCCCCTGCTACGCCAGAACGCCGATATGAGCTGGGGCAACCTGCTGACGGAGGCGATCAGCACCAGCGACGATGGCAAAACATGGGTACTGACCCTGAAGCCGGATCTGAAGTTCTCCGACGGCTCAGCCCTGACTGCCGAAGACGTGGTCTTTACCTACAATAAGGCGGCGCAGAGCGGCGGCAAGATCGATATGGGCAACTTCAACCAGGCGCGCGCGCTGGACGATCGCCGCGTTGAGATCACCTTGAGCGCGCCGCAGAGCACCTTTGTCAACGTGCTGGGCTCGCTGGGCATCGTTCCCAGCGACAACTACAACGCGAAAACCTTCGCCAAGCAGCCCATCGGCGCCGGCCCCTATCGCTTGGTCAGCTTTCAGCCCGGTCAGCAGCTGATCGTCGAGGCCAACCCCTACTATGCAGGGAAGAAAAACGACTTCAATCGCCTGGTCTTCGTCTTCCTGGATGAAGATAACGCCTACGCTGCCGCCCAGAGCGGACAGCTCGATCTGGTGCGCATCGCCCCCTCCATGGCCGTGGCGCCCCAGCAGAAAAACCTGAAGCTGTGGGTGCGCGACAGCGTAGAAAACCGCGGCATCGTCTTCCCCACGGTGCCCGCCGGTAAAAAAGACGCCGAAGGCAATCCGATCGGCAACGATATCACCGCCGACGTCGCGATCCGTCGCGCCATCAACTACGCCATCAACCGCCAGCAGCTGGCCGATACGCTGATGGAGGGCCACGCCATTCCGGCCTACAGCGCCGTACAGGGACTGCCGTGGCAAAATCCAGACATCGCCTTTAAGGATGGCGATCTCGCTAAAGCGAAGGCGATTCTGGATCAGGCAGGGTGGGTGCCGGGCAAAGACGGCGTACGTGAAAAGAGTGGCCAGGCCGCCCGTCTGACCCTGTGGTACGCCAGCGGCGACAGCACCCGTCGCGACATCGCCGAGGCCGTGCGCGCCATGCTGCAGCCGCTGGGGATCTCCATCACCCTGAAGTCCGGCAGCTGGGAAACCGTTGAGCGCCACATGCACGCCAACCCGACCCTGTTCGGCTGGGGTAGCCTGGATCCCATGGAGCTGTATCACCACTACAGCGGCAAAGCCGCCGGCGTGGAGTACTATAACCCCGGCTATTACAGCAATCCGGCGGTCGAACGCCATCTGCAGCAGGCGGTGGACGCCCCTGACTGGCGCAAGGCGCTGCCGTTCTGGCAGCAGGTCGAGTGGGATGGGCAGCAGGGCGCCGGCGTCCAGGGCGATGCCGCCTGGGCCTGGCTGCTGAATATTCAGCACACCTATCTGGCCAATCCCTGCGTCAACCTGGGTAAAGGCGCCCCGGAAATTCACGGCAGCTGGTCGCTGCTGAACAATCTGGATGACTGGACCTGGACCTGCCGTTAATGATGCGTCTGCTTGCCCCGCTGCTGCGGCTGGCTTTGCTTCTGGTGCTGGTGGCTGCCGGCACCTTTGTACTGCTCAGCTTTTCACCGGTCGATCCCATCCGGGCCTATATCGGTAACGATCTGCTGCACGTTCCGCCGCAGCAGTACGCCAGGATCGCCGCCCGCTGGGGGCTGGATCAGCCCCAGTGGCAACGCTTTGGCCATTGGTTTATGCGTCTGCTGCAGGGCGATCTGGGTTACTCCATGCTGTTTAACGCCCCGGTAGCCAGCGTGATCGGCGAGCGCTTTGCCACCTCGTTCTCCCTGCTCGCCGGCGCCTGGCTGCTTTCCGGCCTCTCCGGCATCGGGCTGGGCTGCCTGGCCGGGCGCTACCTGAATCGCTGGCCAGATCGACTGATCTGCCGCCTAAGCTACCTGCTCTCCTCCCTGCCGACCTTCTGGATAGCCCTGCTGCTGCTGGCGCTCTTTGCCGTGCACTGGCCGCTGCTGCCGGTATGCTGTGCCTGGGAGCCCGGCGGCAACGCCGCCAGCGCAGGCTGGTCCGAGCGGCTGCGCCATCTGGTGCTGCCGGTCTGCGCCCTCAGCCTGCTGGGGATGGGGCAAATCGCCCTGCATACCCGGGAGAAAATCGCCAGCGTCATGGCCAGTGACTTTGTCCGCTTTGCCCGCGCCCAGGGCGATCGCGGCTGGTCACTGCTGCGTAGCCAGGTGCTGCGTCACGCGATCACCCCGGCACTGTGCCTACAGTTTGCCTCTCTGGGTGAGCTGCTCGGCGGCGCCCTGCTGGCGGAGAAGGTGTTTGCCTATCCCGGACTGGGGCAGGCGACGATCGACGCCGGTCTGCGCGGCGACGTTCCCCTACTGATGGGGATCGTCCTGTTCAGTACCCTGCTGGTCTTTGTCGGCAATACCCTGGCGGCCTGGCTGATCCGCCGCATGAACCGCGCTCTGGAGCGACCCGATGCTGTATAACCCTGCCCCCACGCTGGCGCGCCTGTTTATCGCCTCATTTTTACTGCTGCTGATCGCCTGGTATGCCTATACCTCCCTGGATCAGGCGCTGGCGATCGATCTGCTAGCACGCCATCAGCCGCCCAGCGCCCTCCACTGGTTCGGAACCGACAATATGGGGCGCGATCTGTGGCTGCGCAGCTTTCAGGGCGCCCTCACCAGCCTGCAAATCGGGACCGGCGCCGCGCTGTGCAGCGGAATTATCGCGCTACTGATGGCGGCCCTATCCCAGCTGCACCCGCGCCTGGATACCCTGATGCGTCTGCTCACCGATACCATGCTCGCGCTGCCGCACCTGCTGCTGCTGATCCTGATCTGCTTTACCCTCGGTGGCGGCAAGAGCGGCGTCATCATGGCCGTCGCCCTGACGCACTGGCCGCGCCTGGCGCTGATCCTGCGCGCCGAAGCCCAGCGCATAGCGCACAGCGACTACCTGACGCTGGCCCGGCGTATCGGCAACGGCCCGGTCTACTGCTGGCGCCACCACTATCTGCCGGCCCTGCTGCCGCAGTGGCTCACCGGAACCCTGCTGATGTTCCCGCACGCCGTCCTGCACAGCGCGGCGCTCAGCTTCCTGGGCTTTGGCCTGGCGCCGCACGAACCGTCGCTGGGGCTACTGCTGGCCGATGCGCTGCGCTTTATCAGCCACGGTAACTGGTGGCTGGTACTGTTTCCCGGCCTGATGCTGCTGATGCTGGTGCTGCTGTTCGATCAGTTCGCCCGCGCCCTGCAGCGGCTGTGGCTAAGGAGTGAGTCATGCTAAGTTTTCACAACGTCACCCTGGAGGCGGCCCACTACCGCTGGTATGGCACCCGCCGCTGGTCTCCCCTGCTACAGGGAATAACCCTCGACGTCGCGCCCGGTGAACTTGTGGCGCTGGTCGGCGGCAGCGGCGAAGGCAAGAGCCTGCTACTGCAGTGTGCGCTCGACCTGCTGCCCGCCAATCTGCGCAGCCACGGCACGCTGAGCCTGGACGGAAAGCCACTCTCCGCCGACGGGCGCCGCCGCCTGCGCGGCCATACCCTGTGCTATGTCCCGCAGGGCGTCTCCGCGCTCAACCCGTTGCTCAATATCGAGCGCCATCTGCAGCGTACCCGCCATCTGGCCGGTCAGCACTGGGACGCCGAGCAGGCCAGCGCAGTGCTCCGCCAAAGCCATCTCGATCCGGCGACGGTGATGCACAGCTACCCGCGCCAGCTCTCCGGCGGTATGGCCAAGCGCGTGCTGGCCTGTCACGCCTCCCTCAGTCATGCCCGCTATATTCTGGCCGACGAAATCACCGCCTGGCTGGATGCGACGCTGGCGCACCAGCTGCTGCGCCAGCTACGGCGCCTGTGTGAGCAAGGCTGCGGCATTCTGTGGGTCACCCACGATCTGATGCTGGCGGCGCAGCACGCCGATCGCATCGTCGCCCTGCACCAGGGCCAGGTTAGCGACAGCGTCAGCAGCGCGCAGCTGCAGCGCGGCGAAATCAGTGAGCGATTAATGCGCCAGTGGCAGGCGCTGCCGGAGCGCGGCACCCTATTTTCTGATCTGGAGCGTACCCCATGCTGATCTGCCAGGATTTAACCGTCCACCAGGGGGGAAAGTGCCTGTGGCAAGGGCTGGAGCTCAGCCTGCGTCCGGGAGAGCGCCTGGGGATCAGCGCGCCGAGCGGCTTTGGCAAAACCACCCTGGGACGGGTATTGGCCGGATGGCAAAAAGCGACCAGCGGGACGCTGCAGGCGGACGGGGAGCCGCTGCCGCGGCGCGGCTACTGCCCGGTACAACTGGTTCCCCAGCACCCGGAGCTGACCTTTAACCCCTGGCGCAGCACCGGCGCCGCCCTGCACGATGCCTGGCGTCCCGATGCGACGGCGCTAAAGCGCCTGCATATCCAGCCCCACTGGCTACAGCGAAAGCCGAGCCAGTTGTCCGGCGGCGAGCTGGCCCGTATCGCCCTGCTGCGGGCGCTGGACCCACGCACCCGCTACCTAATAGCCGATGAGATCACCGCGCAGCTGGATCCGGCGATCCAGCGCGATATCTGGCGCTATCTGCTACAGGAGAGCCAGATCCGTCCGCTGGGCATGATCATCTTCAGCCATCAGCAGGCGTTGCTGGATCAGGTCTGTACCCGGATCATCACGCTGCCGCAGCGAGCGACGGCAACGGCCTAGCCGCATCGGCGCCCTGCCGATGACACAACGCCCGCGCAATGCGGGCGTTGTGCTTTCTGATATTCGCGCGCTTAACCCGACGTTACAGCAGGCTGTACACCAGCGCGGAGAGCGCGATCAGCCCCATCAACAGCACAAAGGGGTTGCTGGGCGAACGGTACTTGCGCATCGCGGGAATGCGATGAATGGCGTACATGGGCAAAATAAACAGGATCACCGCAATCAGCGGCCCGCTGACCGTCTCAATAATGTGCAGCGCGCTCGGGTTCTGGTAGGTCACCAGCCAGGTCACGAGAAACAGCACGATCGCCGCAATACGGTTGGTCACCTGAGAGGAGACAGAGCATCCCACGCTGCGAAATACGCCGTCGATCAGGCTGGTGGCCCCCTCCGTTACCCCCAGCGAAGTACCCAGATAGGACTTGGACATCGCGAGGATCGCCATCACCGGCCCCAGATAGGCAATCAGCGGGTTGGAGAAACGGTTGGCCAGGCTCGACAGCACGGTAATATTCTGCTCCCTCGCGGCCAGCATATCCGCGTGGGATAGGCTCATCACACAGCTGAAGACGAAGAACAGAATGCTGACGCAGATCATGATGTAGCTGTAGCGCATAATGCGCGCGCAGCGGCGCTCCGCCTGCTCGCCGTACAGCTGACGCTGACTGGAGGCAAACGAGGAGATGATCGGCGCATGGCTAAACGAGAATACCATCACCGGCACCGCCAGCCACAGCGAGCGCCACAGCGCGGGATCGCGCAGCGAGGTCTGTCCCAGCCCGGAGAAAAAATGCGCGGGCTGCCAATACGGGATCAGGTACAGCGAGATCCCCATTAAAAACAGGATCAGCGGAAATACCAGCACCCCCATGGCGGCCACGATGGTCTCCCGCCCCGTGCGCAGGACCAGCGCCAGCAGGGCGACCACGCCAAAGCTCAGCCACAGGCGCGGCGGCGGCGTCACATGAAACTGATTGATTAAAAAGCTCTCCAGCGCATTGGCAATGGAGATGCTGTAAACCAGCACGATGGGGAAGAATGCCAGCAAATACAGCACCATGATTCCCTTGCCTGCCAGCGTGCCAAAGTGCTCCTCTGCCACATCGGTAATATCGCCATCGCGGCGGCTGCCGGACAACACTAGACGGCACAGCGCCCGATGGGGCAAATAGGTCAGCGGGTAAGCCAGCAGCGCCATCAGGATCAGCACCAGCGGCCCGTTTAGGCCAGCGTTAATCGGTAAAAACAGCGTCCCCGCCCCCACGGCGGTGGCATACAGTCCAAACATCCAGACAGTATCATTTTTATTCCAGCGGGACAGCCGCGTACCGGCGTTTTGCCCGACATCAGTGGAAAGTACGGTCATTAATTCGTCATACCTTGTTTATACGGACGATAGGCTCATGCAGACATCCTGTTCTGCCCGGAACACTGCCCCCCTGCCGACGCGGCATTACCTTGGTAGCAGGCGTGTTATCCCAGCGGCATTGACACAGCAAATGCGGAGGTAATACGGCAACGAGCGAAGGGTGGCAGAATAAGTGCGGGTGCAATGATATAAAATTTTGCGGGAGAAGTCACAAAAAGCAGGTTTTATAGCATAAAAAACCATCTCCCGAGGCAACCCAAACGGTTTCCTCGGGAGGTTCAGGGGGATGACTGTGGTTAACCTACTACCGAACCGGGGCTAACCACAGTCAGGACTGAGCCTGAATTAACGCGCCATGGCCAGATAGGCGGTATTGACTTTCCACAGATAGCGCGGTGCCTGAGCGGCCGGGTGACGCTTCTGAATATATTGGTAAAACTGCTTTGGCGTCATACGGTTAATTTTGGCAATTGCCGTATCGCGATCGCGGGAGAAGGTCCGCAGCATCGCACCGGCTCCGTTGGCATAGGCCACAATCATCGCATAACGCATGGTCTCGGGATTGGTGATCCCGGCCAGCTGCTGGTTCTTCAAAATATTCAGATAGGCGGTACCCAGGTCAATATTGACCGCCGGATCCTTCAGCTCGCGGGTGGTCGGCTGACCGTAGCGCCCTTTCTTGCGATAGGCATCACGCCCGGCGGTCGAGGGCTTTAGCTGCATCAGGCCGATCGCGTTGGAGCGGCTCACCGCCCGGGGATCGCCGCCCGACTCCACCTGAATGATCGCCTTGATCAGGGTCTCATCCACATTGTAGGTGTTGGCCGCGCTGCGGATATAGGTCGAGAACTCGCCGTCATCCGCCAGATCCATATCGGCCGCATCGCGTAAGAACCCCCGCAATGCTGATTAAGCGTTACTTTGGCTGGCGCCGGCGTATGCTGTTTGGCACATCCGGCCAGCAGCAGCACAGCCAACATACAACCGAGTCGAATCTTCACCGTCACGACACCTCTACTTTTGTGCGTAAAAATTGAATTGGGGAATGGTGCCAGAAAAAAAAGGGGCGTGGCTAGCTGATTTTTACGCTTTGTTGCTCCTTTCACCTTTTTGCACACATTTTTAGTCTATTCTTGAGGAGATTCGCAGATCCTCTGAGGTATGCCATGAGTCAATCCACTGTTGCCTGCTATATCGTCCGCTTTACGGCGCTGCCCAGCGACGACGCGGCGCGCACCGAGCTGCGTCACGCGCTGCAGCATGCCGGCTTCGCCACCACGGTGGCCGATGCCGACGGCATTCCCCACCGTCTCGCGACCGACTGCTATGCCCTGACCAGCGTGCAGGAAAAGTCAGACGTCGAACGTCTGGCGCAGGCGCTGGGGCAGCAGGCGCTGGGGCAGATGCCCCAGGCAGAGGCACTGCTGTGCGACGAATACTTTACGGCGCTGCGTCAGGCCCGGGCGACGGCCCGCGGTCACGGCCATAACGCCTGAACGCACTACTCCGTCCGGTTATCCTGGCGCCGCGTCGCTCGCTGGCGCGGTCAATCGTCTCTCCGCTCACGTCGAGGGGGTAAACCATGTGGCAAGCCGTAAGCCGTCTGTTAACCAGCCATTTCAACGAAACCTTCACACTGCGTGAGCGCCAGGAGCTCCCCGGCGGGGCCGTGCACCGGGCCTGGCGGATCGGCGACGGAGAGCGCAACGTGTTCGTCAAATGCGATACGCCCGACCTCCTACACAGCTTTCAGGCCGAGGCCGACCAACTGGCGCTGCTGGCGCGCAGCGGCACGGTGCGAACGCCGGAGGTCTACGGCGTAGGCAGCACGCGCGACGCAAGCTTTTTGCTGCTGGAGTACCTGCCGGTACGCCCCCTCGATGCCCACCATGCCTACCTGCTGGGACAACAGCTAGCGCGTCTGCACCGCTGGAGCGAGCAGCCGCAGTTTGGCCTGGATACGGATAACCTGCTGGCGACATCGCCCCAGCCCAACGCCTGGCAGCGGCGCTGGGCCACTTTCTTTGCCGAACAGCGCATCGGCTGGCAGCTGCAGCTGGCGGCCGAGAAAGGGATCACCTTTGGCGATATCGATGAGATCGTCGAACGCGTGCGCCGTCGTCTGCAGGATCATCAGCCGCAGCCGTCGCTGCTGCACGGCGATCTGTGGCCGGACAACATGGGACTCAGCGCGCAGGGTCCCGTGCTGTTTGACCCCGCCTGCTATTGGGGCGACCGCGAATGCGATCTGGCGATGCTGCCGCACTTTCCACAGCTGCCGCCGCAGATTTACGATGGCTATCAGAGCGTCTGGCCGCTGCCCGCCGACTTTATCGCCCGCCAGCCTGTCTATCAGCTTTACCACCGGCTGAATCAGTGCAATCTGTACGGCGGATCGCACCTGGCCCAGGCCGAAAAAGCGCTCGAGGCTCTGGTGCAAGAAGCACCGGCATCGCCTTGACCGGCGCGCCCGATCGACGCCGAGCGCGATCGGGCTACGCCATCCCCAGCAGATGCAGCGCCAGGTAGCCTAACGCCAGAATAATCAGCGGTAGCAGATAGAGCGGGAAGATCTGCAGCAGAATGGTATGGCGCGGGATCACAATGCGCTGCTCCAACTGGGTGCGGGTTTGTCCGGTCTCCCCTTTGGCCCGCTCGAGGATCAGGTGATCCTCCAGCCCCTCGCGGATATGGCGAACCTGGCGGCTCATGCGTGCGCCGGAGGTGCACAGCGCCATGCCGACAAAAATCATCCAGTAAATCACGAGAAACAGCAGATTGGCGCCGCTCAGCCCCGCGTCCCAGCGCGGCAACGGCGAGTGCTGCCAGAAAAAATCCAAAAACGTCGTATTAAAACGCACCATGTCGATCATGACATGCATAAAATCCAACATTACCGCATTGATGTCCTGCTGCTTTTCACTGTGCTGGTACAGAAAGCCCAGCAGCGAAATCAGCGTCGACAGCAACGCGGGAATGAACACTATCCAGCCCAAAAGACGCTTGGCGACCGCCACCCAGCCGGCCTGTTGATAGGTCATAAACTCCCCTTAACGCTCTGCAAATTCTCAATAACCGTGCGCAGTCTACGTGCCCGCGTTCGGCGACGCAATCCATCCCCTGCGCGATATGGACATTACCATTCCCGCCACATCATCTGCTTAAACAAAAGAATAGTGAATGATACAGTAACCGTCCTGACTTTCTGTCTGTCACCGCAAGGAGCCCTCATGAGTACCGGACGTATTACCAGCGCCATTTTCGACATGGATGGACTATTGATCGATTCAGAACCGCTGTGGCTGCGCGGTGAGCTGGAGGTGTTCAGTCAGCTAGGGCTGAACGTACACGACGATGTGCCGGAAACCCTGGGGCTGCGCATCGACCAGGTCGTGCGGATATGGTATCAGCGCCAGCCTTGGCAGGGACCCAGCCAGCAGGTGGTCTGCCAGCGCATTCTCGATCGAGTGCTGGAGCTGGTGCGGGAGACCCGTCCGCTGCTGCCGGGCGTCGTCAGCGCGCTGCAGCTGTGCCGCGCCCACGACCTGCGCATCGGGTTAGCCTCGGCCTCCCCCCTCGCGATGCTGCGGGAGGTGCTCTCCATGTTTCAGTTGGAGGCGTACTTCGACCATCTGACCTCTGCCGAACACCTGCCGTACAGTAAGCCGCATCCCGAGGTCTATCTGCGCGCGGCGCAGGCGCTGGGTAGCGATCCGCTGGACTGTGTGACGCTGGAGGACTCCTTTAATGGCATGATCGCCACCAAGGCGGCGCGTATGCGCTCCATCGTCGTCCCCGCCGCCGCCTGCTTTGACGATCCGCGCTGGGCGCTCGCCGACGTGAAGCTAGCCTCGCTGACCCAGCTGAAGGAGCGCGATCTGCAGCCCTGACCCCCGGCGCGGCACGGGGCCGTACCGAACCGCACAGAAAGG
Source organism: Edwardsiella sp. EA181011 (assembly GCF_000800725.1). NCBI lineage: Bacteria > Pseudomonadati > Pseudomonadota > Gammaproteobacteria > Enterobacterales > Hafniaceae > Edwardsiella > Edwardsiella sp. EA181011. The sequence goes on from NZ_CP011364.1 coordinate 2,768,347, forward strand.
CCCCGTTTCTGTATGTTTATACAGCAAACGCGCAAGGGTGACGCTGTCACCTATTGCAGAATTGTCTGACTGATATAATCTGGATAAATCCACAGTATTCAGATTAGGCACTATCATGACGGCGGAAGGCCACCTTCTCTTTTCTGTCGCCTGCATTATCATGGCGAAAAAGGCCGAGCTGACGCCGGTACTGGCGCACGGCGACTGGTGGCATATGATCCCAGGCGCCCTGCTGACCAGCCTGCTGCCGGACATCGACCATCCCCGCTCACTGCTCGGCCAACGTCTGCGCTGGATTTCCGCGCCGATAGCCCGGGCGTTCGGACACCGGGGATTCACCCACAGCCTGCTGGCCGTCGCCGGCGCGCTTTACCTGCTCAACAATGAGTGGCCCAGCGACGCCTGGGGGATCCCGGCCGACGCCCTGCAGGCCATGATCATCGGCTATCTCAGCCACCTGCTGGCCGACATGCTCACCCCGGCCGGCGTGCCGCTGCTGTGGCCGATCCGCTGGCGCTTTCGCCTGCCGCTGCTGGTCACCCGCCAGGGCAATCAGCTCGAGCGGGTGCTGTGTCTGGCGCTGGTGGGATTCTCTCTCTACTGGCAGGGCAGCCTGATGCCGCTGATGGAATGGTTACGCCATCACTCCGCCTACTGGTAATGTCGGCCTCTCCCGACGCAGCCACAGCATGCGGACAGTCACACTGCGCACGGCACGCTGCAGAAAATTCCGAAAATATTGTTATATTTAATTCCATTCAATTCTAAAGCAGGACGTCAGAGTACTGATATTCTGTCGTGCATAACGGCGGCATCACAAGTTGTCGCCCTTAATAATGACAATAACGGGTCACGCCTTTACTGCTGACGCCCCATGGCGCAGCCGGGAAGATGGCCCGAGACTGAAGAGGATTTTGGGATGAATCTATCGCTTACCGGCAACGTCGTCGCGTTTGTCGCCCTGCTGCTGCTGCTGGCCCGCTCACGCCACACCCGCTGGAGTCTGTCGAAAAAGGTCTTGGTGGGGTTGGTAATCGGGGTACTGTTCGGACTGGCGCTACAGCTGATCTATGGCGCCGACAGCCCGGTGCTGAAACACTCGATCGCCTGGTTCAACATCGTCGGTAACGGCTATGTTCAGCTGCTGCAAATGATCGTGATGCCGCTGGTGTTCATCTCGATCCTCAGCGCCGTGGTAAAGCTGCACAATGCCGCCTCGCTGGGCAAGATCAGCCTGCTGGCCATCGGTACCCTGCTGTTGACCACCCTGATCGCCGCACTGGTTGGCGTTGGCGTAACCGATCTGTTCGGCCTGACCGCCAACGGACTGATTCAGGGGGGCCAGGAGAGTGCCCGGCTGCAGCTGCTGCAGGGCAGCTATGCCGGTAAGGTCGCCGATCTGACGGTGCCGCAGCTGGTCCTCTCTTTCATACCTAAAAACCCTTTTGCGGAGCTGACCGGCGCCAACCCCACCTCGATCATCAGCGTGGTGATCTTTGCCGCCATTCTCGGTACTGCCGCGCTGCAGCTGCTCAAAGACGATGCCGAGCGGGGGTCGCGGGTCGTACAGGGCATCGATACCCTGCAGGCGCTGGTGATGAAGCTGGTGCGTCAGGTGATGAAGCTGACGCCTTACGGGGTACTTGCGCTGATGACCAAGGTCGTCGCCAGTTCTAACCTGCAGGACATCATTAAGCTGGGTGGCTTTGTCGTCGCCTCCTACCTGGGTCTGGCGATCATGTTCATGGTCCACGCGCTGATCCTCTCGCTGGTCGGCATCAACCCGCTGCGTTTTTTCCGCAAGGTGTGGCCGGTACTGACCTTTGCCTTTACCAGCCGATCCAGCGCCGCCAGCATTCCGCTCAACGTTGAGGCGCAGACGCGCCGCATCGGCATTCCCGATGCCATCGCCAGCTTCTCCGCCTCGTTTGGCGCCACCATTGGCCAGAACGGCTGCGCCGGGCTCTACCCCGCCATGCTGGCGGTGATGGTCGCCCCCACCGTCGGGATCAACCCGTTTGACCCGCTCTGGATAGCCACGCTGGTCGGGGTAGTCACCATCAGCTCTGCCGGGGTTGCCGGCGTGGGCGGTGGTGCTACCTTCGCCGCCCTGATCGTCCTGCCGGCGATGGGGCTGCCGGTCACGCTGGTTGCGCTGCTGATCTCCGTTGAGCCGCTGATCGATATGGGCCGAACCGCCCTCAACGTCAACGGCGCCATGACGGCCGGCGCCGTTACCAGCCAGCTGTTGCGCCAGACCGATCGCCAGATCTTTGACGCACCGGAAGAGGCCGACCTCTCCCGCCACTGATCCCCGTCCTGCGACCGCTCGTACGACAGCGGGGGCCATAGGCCCCCGCGCTTTCCACTCTCCGCTGACGCGCGGGCCGCCGGATGGCGGCCCGCTCAGAACGGATAGTCGTGACAGCCCATCTGCTCAGAGATCCGCCGCGCCGCCCTGTGCAGCATCGCCACGTACTCCTGCTTCGCCGCCTCTGAAAAGCGCAGCGTTGGGAACGAAATGCTTAGCCCCGCCACGACCACGCCAAAGCGATCGAATACCGGCACGGCGATGCAGCGTAGCCCCTCCTCCTGCTCTTCGTTGTCTTCGCCATAGCCCTGGGCGCGCACCTGCTCCAGCGCTTGCATCAGCTGCGCGGCGTCGGCGATGGTACGCGGGGTGCTGCGGGTAAATTCAATCTGACTGACCAGCGCTCCGACCTCGGCGCGATCGCGCCAGGCCAGCAGTACCTTACCTATGGCGGTGCTGTGCAGCGGATTGCGGCGCCCGATGCGGGAATACATGCGCAGGTTGTACATCGAGTCAATCTTGTGGATATACACGATGCCGTCTTCGTCCAGCGCTCCCAGGTGGATAGTCTCTTTCGTCAGACGCGACAGCTCACGCATTTCAATGTCCGCCAGGCGGATCAGATCCACGTTCTGCAGCGCGTGGGCCCCCAGCTCGAACAGCTTCAGCGTCAGGGTATACTTTTCTGTCCCGCTGTCCTGCGCCACATAGCCCAGCGACTTCATGGTCTGCAGAAAACGGTAGACGGTGCTCTTGGACATCAGCACGCGCTGGGAGAGCTCGGTGATACCGATTTCGCGCTCCTCGCTCAGCGCCTGCAGAATGCCAAAAACTTTAAGGACAGAGGAAACGGCGTCGGGCTGTTTATCTATTTCTGTTGTCATGGAGTCGGGTTACCCTTATCAAAAAAAACGAACCTCTGTTTCAGTATAGTAGGAACACTCCCTGAATAACAGCCGGATACGTTGCTGCAACCGCGTGACAATCAAGGCGATGCAAAGATTGCCAGCGCGCGCTTTTACGCGCACAGTGAGATCCATCATAACAACCAACTATATCCACGGACACGCCCGCTATGACTCCAAGCCTCAGCGATGGGCTGCCGCCGCGCCAGCGCTATGGCGCCATGCTGGCCATCGCGCTGGGTATCGCTATTGCCGTGCTGGATGGCGCTATCGCTAACGTCGCGCTGCCGAGCATCGCCCGCGATTTGCACGCCAGCGCGGCGGATGCCATCTGGATCGTCAACGCCTATCAACTGGCGGTGACGGTGTCACTCCTTTCGCTGGCGGCCCTGGGCGAACGCATTGGCTATCGACGCATCTTTCTCAGCGGCTGCCTGCTGTTCAGCCTGACCTCGCTGGCCTGCGCCCTCTCCGACTCCCTGCTGACCCTGACCCTTTCTCGCGTACTGCAGGGGTTTGCCGCCGCCGCGCTGATGAGCGTCAATAGCGCGCTGATACGCCTGATCTACCCTCAGCATCAGCTGGGGCGCGGTATGGGATTAAACGCGCTGGTGGTTGCCGTCTCCTCCGCCGCCGGCCCGACGATCGCCGCCGCCGTGCTGGCCCTGGGCGACTGGCCGTGGCTGTTCGCCATCAATATCCCCTTCGGCCTGGCCGCCTGGCTGATTGGCCGGCGCACGCTGCCACGCAATCCGCCTGCCGCGGCTCGCCCTCCCTTCGATCGCCAGAGTGCCCTGCTCAACGCCCTGACCTTCGGTCTGCTGCTCTCCCTGATCAGTGGACTGGCGCAGCATCAGTCGCCCGCGCTGCTGTGGCTGGAGCTGGTCGCCCTACTATGCAGCGCGACGCTGCTGATTCGGCGCGAACGTCGGCAGCCGCAGCCGCTACTGCCGATCGATCTGATGCGCATTCCCATTTTTACCCTCTCCATCACCACCTCCATCTGCTCCTTCTGTGCGCAAATGCTGGCGCTGGTCTCACTGCCGTTCTTTCTACAGCGTACGCTGGGCTATGGCGAGGTGATGACCGGCCTGCTGCTGACGCCCTGGCCGCTGGCCACCATGGTGATGGCCCCCCTCTCGGGGCGCCTGGTTGAGCGGTTCAATGCCGGTCTGCTGGGCTGCGTGGGAATGGCGCTCACCGGCGTGGGCCTGCTGGCGCTGGCGCTGCTGCCGGCCCAGCCAGACAGCGCGGCCATTATCTGGCGTATGGCGCTGTGCGGCGCCGGCTTCGGCCTGTTTCAATCGCCGAACAACCACACCATGATCGCCTCGGCGCCGCGTCAGCGCAGCGGGGGCGCCAGCGGCATGTTGGGCACCGCCCGCCTGTTTGGCCAGACCCTGGGCGCCGCGCTGGTCGCGCTGATGTTTAACTGGCTGGGGGATGACGGGGGAACCCACGGCGCCCTGCTGCTGGGCGCCGTCTGCGCTGCGCTGGCCGCGGCGGTCAGCATGATGCGCACCCGCGGACTCACCCACGCAGAGCGCTAGCCCGCGAAGCTCAGGCCGGCTGGGCGCCGTCAACGGCGGCGCGGCTGGCCAGCACCCGCTCAACGGTATCGACGACCGCCTGCGTCTGCGGATCGATCTCAATGTTCACCCGATCGCCCAGGCGCTTATCACCCAACGTGGTACGCAGCAGGGTCTCCGGGATCAGATGTACACAGAAACGGTTCTTGCTCACCTCACCGAGGGTCAGACTGATGCCGTCGATGCCGATAAACCCTTTATGCAGCACATATTTCATCATCTCGCTATCGCTGATGCGAAACCAAATCTGGCGGTTGTGCTCTGAGCTGAGGATTTTGACGATCTCCGCCATGCCCATAACATGACCGGACATCAAATGGCCGCCGATCTCATCATTAAACTTAGCCGCCCGCTCCAGGTTGACCCGATCGCCCACCCGCAGGCTTCCCAGATTCGTCACCCGCAGCGTCTCTTTCATCAGATCGAAGCTGACCCGATCGCCTTCAATCCCGGTGACGGTCAGGCACACGCCGTTATGGGCCACCGAGGCGCCCAGCGCCAATCCCGGCAGCATCTCCGGCGGCAGCTGTACTACGTGGGTACGGAAATTGGGTTTTTCATCGATCGCCACCACCGGCGCGGTGCCCTGAACAATACCGGTAAACATAATGCCTTCCTCTATGAGATATTCCGTTAGGATCACTGTCTGTGAGTTTGCCCTAAATCACTCGCAAACCAAAGTATTACGCTATAAAACACCCTTATATACGCACCCGACTCAACATTCTACCTGTGCATATTTCCATATCGCCAACAAGTCGGTAGAATCACCCGTTCGTCCCCCTTATTGCAAGCGACCCACCATGGTGTGCCGTGGGGATAGGCGCATCCCTATTTTGTGTCACAAAAACCATAAAGGTGTATCCGTGCAGAAGTATTGGCGCGAAGCGCGTAGTTTATTGGCGTTGGCTATTCCCGTTATCATTGCCCAGATTGCCCAAACGGCAATGGGCTTTGTCGATACCATCATGGCCGGGAGCGTCAGCGCTACCGATATGGCCGCGGTGGCCGTCGGCACCTCTATCTGGCTGCCGACCATCCTGTTTGGCCACGGCCTGCTGCTGGCCCTGACGCCGGTCATTGCCCAGCTCAACGGCGCAGGCAAACGGCCCAGCATCCCCCACCAAGTCAACCAGGGCTTCTGGCTGGTGGCCGGGCTTTCCGTACTGATCATCGCCGTCCTGTATAATGCCGGACACATCATCAACATGATGGACAATATCGATCCGCTGCTGGCCGACAAGGCTATCGGCTATCTGCACGCGATTATGTGGGGGGCGCCAGGGTATCTCTGTTTTCAGGTGCTGCGCGGGCTGTGCGAAGGGCTGAACAAGACCAAGCCGGGGATGGTCATCGGCTTCGTCGGTCTCCTGATCAACATTCCGGTCAACTACATTTTTATCTACGGTAAATTCGGTGCTCCGGCGCTGGGCGGCGTCGGCTGCGGCGTCGCTACCGCCAGCGTCTACTGGATCATGTACCTGCTGATGCGCAGCTACGTCGCCCGTGCGCCGTCGCTGAAGGATGTCCGTCGATCACGCGCGTTTGAGGCGGCCGACTGGGCCACGCTCCGCCGCCTGATCGCCATCGGGATGCCTATCGCCCTGGCGCTGTTTTTCGAGGTCACCCTGTTCGCCGTGGTCGCCCTGCTGGTCTCTCCGCTGGGGATCGTGGCGGTCGCCGGGCACCAGATCGCGCTGAACTTCAGCTCGCTGATGTTTGTGCTGCCCATGTCGCTGGGCGTCGCGGCCACCATCCGCGTCGGCTATCGCCTGGGGCAAGGCTCGACGGAGGACGCCCGCGTCTCGGCGCGCACCGCGATCGCGGTGGGAATGGCGATGGCCGCCTGCACCGCCATTTTTACTATCGTCCTGCGCAAGCCCATCGCCCTGCTGTATAACGACGATATCCAGGTGCTCGCCATGGCGACCCACCTGATGCTGTTGGCTGCGCTGTATCAAATCTCCGACTCCGTACAGGTGATCGGCAGCGGCGTGCTGCGCGGCTACAAGGATACCCGCTCCATCTTCTTCATTACCTTTATCGCCTACTGGCTGCTGGGGCTGCCGATCGGATATCTGCTGGCGCTGACCAATCGGGTTACCCCGGCCATGGGGCCGAGCGGCTTTTGGATCGGGTTTATCATCGGGCTGACCTCCTCGGCCATCATGATGGCGCTGCGCATCCGCTGGCTACAGCGCCAGCCGGAAAGCTGGATCCTACAGCGCGCCGCACGCTGAGCGCGAAAAATACCCGCAGGAGCGGCGCGACGGCGCCGCTTTTTTCACCGCGCTGCGCACTCTGTCAGCAATCGTGTGAATTTCTGGGAAAAAAGTGATAATCCCCCCTTGCCAGCCCGGCCATGTGCCGCTAATATTCGTCCCCGTCGTCAGCCACGACGACACCGGATGCGTCCGTAGCTCAGTTGGTTAGAGCACCACCTTGACATGGTGGGGGTCGGTAGTTCGAGTCTACTCGGACGCACCATTTCACAGTATGCGCTCAGTGCGTCCGTAGCTCAGTTGGTTAGAGCACCACCTTGACATGGTGGGGGTCGGTAGTTCGAGTCTACTCGGACGCACCATTTCTCTTTCGCCTTATATTCCCTAGCGTCATCAGCCCCGATCGCCAACGTCCGTGACGTCGCGCAGCCACGCCCACGCGAGAGAGAGCCCATGACCGGGACGCGCCCGGCCATGGACTGCGCCTCAGTCGAGACGAATCGCGACGGTATACAGCTTCACCCCATTAAACTCTTTGACGATGCGCCCCTGCACGCTGACCCGCTGCTGCGGCGTCACCACCCGGCCAGCCCAGGCGCTGGCGGGAACGATCAGCGTCATGGCGCCGCTGTCATCGCGGAAGCGGTAGTCCTCGCCTCCCAGCGCCTGAACAATGTTCCCACGCAGCTGCACCATCTGCCCCTCATCGATCACCGTCGACTTCTGCACCTGACTGACCGTCATGACATTCTGCTGATGCGGGCCATCAAAACCGCCGCCCAACGAGGTCTGCGGCGGCGTACTACAGGCGGCCAAACCCGCCACCGACAGCGCCAGGATCGCCGCCTTTACTGCATTATTCATATCACCACTCCTTATCCACTCGGTATGCGGTCCGCCGCAGCCATGCTGAGCTGCGCCTGTGTGGACCTGATTTATATCTATTTGTTTATCCAGATTATTATATCAAAGTATCCTATCGTTTCACCTTAGGCAACCGCCCCGCGGGCGGCGCGCAGAAAAATCCCAGCGCAGATAGACATTCCGGTTATTCTGAAACGCCAAAATAACGCCTTTGCGTACGGGGCAACGGCGCAAGTGCGTAAAAACAACGCCCATCCTCCCGACAACGGCGCGATCTACAGTCCACTCAAAATGTAAAAATTGGGCTTTATCCTAATTATACGCCATTGGACAGCGCCATTATTGCTGGCTGACGGTAAATATAGATACCATGAGGATGGTCGGACAACATGGCTTAGTCGACTGAGTTATTATCTTATGAATTATTTGGATACGCGATAATATCGGGCCGTTATGGCGGGCCAGCTTATCGCGCTGCTGGTGCGGAGCGCCGCCCGTCTGCCGTTGGCCCGTGCCACGCCAAGCCGCAGCGTGCCGCCGCCCGTTAGCAATAGTCGATCACTCGCGGATACTGCACAGCTTAAGGGCGCCATGATGCTTTTTTCACCTATCACGATGAAACGCTATCGTTTGTATCGTGCCCTACTGGCTATCACCATCGGCGCACTCGTCTGTATCGTTTCCCTCGCCAGCCGCTATCAGCAGGAGCTGGCAACGGTGCAGCAGATGCAACGCAACGCCGCCGCGATTGCCATTACGCAGTTGGAAAGGATCCTATCCCGCGCCGAAGCCGTCAGTAAAAATAATATCGACTGGGTAAATCAGCGCTGCGAAGAAATCAGTCCGCACCTGACCAGCATGGCGATACACCTGGAAACGATCCGCGCCGTGTTGCTGGTGAAGGATGGCATAGTGACCTGCTCCAATCTGATCAATCAGCCGATCAAGTCGCTGCGGGCCATTTACCCCGAGATGCTATCGGCCAAAGATACGCTGGTTCTGCGGGCGGCGCGCTTGCTTAACCGCGGCAGCCCTATCCTGCTGTTCTGGCGACCGGATCTGGCCAGTCCTACCAGCGGCATGGTGTATATTTTTAATATTGCCACCCTCTCCGCCTTTATCCTGGCGCCGCGTCCGCCCTATGTCGACTATATGGCCCTGAATGTGGCCGGCCACACGCTGCGCTTCAACGATACGCGGATACGGACGCCGACCGACGCCGCGGATGCCGAGACGCCGCCGCGCCTGGAGCTGCACTCTAGTCGCTACCCGTTCTCGATCTCGCTGTTCTCCCCCGCCGCGCGCGATCTGGCGCTGCAGCGCCTGCCGCGCCATATCCCATTGGCGCTGCTGCTGTTCCTGCTGGCATCGATCCTCACCTATCTGGCATCGGCCAATCGTATGAGCCTGGCTTATCCGATCGCCCAGGCGATCCGACGCCGTCAGTTTCAACTGTACTGTCAGCCCATCATCCACACGGAAAGCGGCCGCTGCGAGGGAGTGGAGATCCTGCTGCGCTGGTATAATCCGCGCCATGGCTGGACCTCGCCGGAGATCTTCATTCCCCTGGCCGAGCAGAATGGGCTTATCGTTCCGCTAACTCGCTACCTGCTGGAAATGCTGGCGGCGCAGCGCCACCATTTTCCAAACGATCGCGATTTTTACTTCAGTATTAACGTTGCGGCAGAGCATTTCGCCCACGGCAAACTGGCCCTGGATATCCAGAATCTGTGGCTGCGCCACCGGCCCCGACAGCGCCTGATGCTAGAGCTGACGGAGCGCACCCGCCTGTCCAGCCAGGACTACCCACAGCTGCATATCCTGCGTGAAATGGGGCTGTCCCTGGCGCTGGATGACTTTGGCACCGGTCACAGTTCGCTGAGCTACCTGCAGGATCTGCAGCCTGAAATGCTGAAAATCGATCGCGCCTTTTGCGCGACCATCGGCAGCGACGCGATTAATGCCAGGGTCTTAGATCTGATGATCGATCTGGCGCACCAGCTACGGCTACGCCTGGTCATGGAGGGCGTCGAACAGCCACAGCAGGCCGACTATCTGCGCCAGCGACAGGTTTACGCCATGCAGGGATATCTCTTCGCCCGGCCGATGCCGCTGCGGGATTTCCCAGACTGGCATGCCCACTACCAGAGGCGGTGCGACGATTCGACGCAGGCGGCGCACGGCGCGGGAGAGTACGCCCGCGCCCCGGCACAAACTTAGACGGACGGATCCGGCGCGCAGCCGACGCGCTCTACCTGAACCCGTTCGATGCGGTACTCTTCGACCTCGACGACGGTAAAGCGCAGGCCGTTCAGCGTCAGCGCCGCCCCCACCGCCGGCATCCGGTCAAAATGCGCCAGCAGCAGCCCGGCCAGCGAGGCATATTGCGTACCGCTGCCCAGCACCAGCCCGTGAACGTCCAGCGTCTGCTCTAGGGTGTGCAGATCGGTGCTGCCTTTGACCAACCACCCCGGCTCATTGCTCACGATATCCGGCGTCTCGTCCTCATCCGGGAACTCACCGGCGATGGCCTCCAGCACATCCAGCGGCGTCACCAGCCCTTGAACGACGCCAAATTCATCGCTGACCATCACCAGCCGCCCCCTCGCCTGACGCAGCACATCCAGCACGTTGATCACGTCCAGGCTCTCGAGTACAACGATCGGCGTATGCTGGGCCGCAAACTCGGCCAGCGGCGTATTCTGCTTCAGCGCCATCAGCAGATCTTTCGCCCGCACCACGCCCAGCAGGTGATCCAACGATCCCTCGCACACCGGGAACAGGCTGTGCGGCGTCTCCATCAGCTGGCGACGGATCTCATCCGCCGGCTGGCGGCAGTCGATCCACGAGATTTCATTACGCGGCGTCATGATCGTACGCAGCGAGCGCGAGGCCAGGGTGAGCACCCCGCTAATCATATAGCGCTCCTCGGCGGCAAAGGCGCCCGCTGCGCCCGGCACCAGCGCCACATCCGCCTGCGCCGCCGCGCCTTCCCCGCGACCGTCGCCCATCAGGCGCATAATGGCCTCGGCGGTGCGCTGGCGCATCGGCCTGCGCTGCTCATGGCGCAGATAATTCCGCCGGGCTATCTGGTTGAACATTTCGATCAGGATCGAGAAGCCAATCGCCGCATACAGGTATCCTTTGGGAATATGCAGACCAAAGCCTTCGGCCATCAGCCCCAGCCCGATCATCAGCAGAAAGCTCAGGCACAGCACCACCACGGTGGGATGAGCGTTAACGAAACGCGTCAGCCTCTTCGAGGCCAGCAGCATGATCGCCATCGCGATCACCACCGCCAGCATCATCACCGCCAGGTGCTCGACCATCCCGACCGCCGTGATCACCGCATCCAGTGAAAACACGGCGTCGAGAATGACGATCTGCGCCACCACCGACCAAAAGCTGGCATAGCCTTTATGGCTGACCTCGTGCACCCGCCCTTCTAGGCGTTCATGCAGCTCCATGGTGGCCTTAAACAGCAGGAACAAGCCCCCAGCAGCAGGATCATATCGCGCCCGGAGAAGGTAAACATGGCGATACTGAACAGCGGGCGGGTCAGCGTCACCATCCATGAGATCAGCGATAGCAGCGCCAAGCGCATGATCAGCGCCAAGCCGAGCCCAATCAGCCGGGCCTGGTCACGCTGCTGCGGTGGCACCTTATCGGCCAGAATGGCGACAAACACCAGGTTATCGATGCCCAGGACAATTTCCAGCACCACCAGCGTCAGCAGGCCGGCCCAGATAGAGGGATCCAGTAACAGTTCCATCATGGGTTATCCTGCCCCCGTCAGCGCACCGGCGATCGGGCCGGATGACAACAGGCTGCAGCACAGGCGTAAAGCAGGCCAAGGCACGCGCCGCGCGCCCCCTGCAGGAGTGGCAGAACATGGGCGACGCCCAGCGCGAAAAAAGGAATGGAAAGAAAGCGGGATGGTAAAACGGCGTCGGTGACGATCCATAGGTCGGGTTGAACCCAATACTCCTCATATTAATCAGGCCGCCTACTGTAGCAAGAAATCCACAGAATAACCAAGGGGAAGCCCGGCAACATTCCTCTTTCATCCCGCGGCAAAATCGTAAAATCAAATGTACAAAAAAGCGCCATCACGGCTACATTTGTTCACGTCATGTACCAATTAACGATGGGCGTCACATAAAAATTTTTTTTACTGACTAAAATAAATCCTGCTGAAACCGATTGAAGGCGATACCTGAATCGATTCATAAAACTAAGTGATTGATTTGGAATGGCTGAATCTTACGTCCGTAAGATCAAAGAAATTTCAGCGAGCAGTGACTCGACATGGATGTTTCGTTAAACAGTTCGTATCTTTAATTGCATACGGTACGCCGTGTTTATTTTACGGCGTGAAAGTATCAAGGAAAGCAGAGGAGGTAGCGAGTGAGTATTGCTATTATGATCGGTACTCACGGGGCCGCGGCGGAGCAGTTGCTAAAAACCGCCGAGATGTTGTTGGGCGAACAAAGTAACGTTGGCTTTATCGACTTCGTGCCCGGTGAGAATGCCGAGACCCTGATCGAAAAATACAGTCAGAAACTGGCGCAAATGGATACCGGCGAAGGGGTACTCTTCCTGGTGGACACCTGGGGCGGCAGCCCGTTCAACGCGGCCAGCCGGATCGTATTGGACAAAGAGCACTATGACGTGATCACCGGCGTCAACGTACCGATGCTGGTCGAAACCTTCATGGCCCGCGACGATAACCCTACGTTTGATGATCTGGTCGCCTTGGCCCTGGAAACCGGGCGTGAAGGCGTGCGCGCGCTGCGTGCCAAAGAGGAGGCCCCTGCTGCCAGCGCACCGAAAGCAGCTGCGCCGGTACAGGCGAAACCTGCTGCGCCGCTGAACCCGGAGGATCACATGAAGATCGGCCTGGCGCGTATTGACGATCGTCTGATCCACGGCCAGGTTGCCACCCGCTGGACCAAGGAAACCGGCGTCTCCCGCATCATCGTCGTCAGTGATGAGGTCGCCAACGACCACGTTCGCTCTACCCTGCTTAAGCAGGTGGCGCCGCCGGGCGTGACCGCCCACGTCGTCGATGTAGCCAAGATGATCCGCGTCTACAATAACCCGAAATACGCCAACGATCGCGTGATGCTGCTGTTTACCAACCCGGCCGATGTCGAGCGTCTGGTGGAGAACGGCGTCAAGATCACCACGGTGAACATCGGTGGTATGGCATTCCGCCAGGGGAAAACCCAGGTCAATAATGCCGTCTCCGTCGATGAAACGGATATCGAGGCCTTCAAAAAGCTGGATGCCCGCGGCATTGAGCTGGAGGTTCGCAAGGTATCCAACGATCCGCGTCTGAAGATGATGGACCTTATCAGTAAAATGAACTGATATGCCGTAAGGCATTGATTTAACTAACTCAGCTCTTTGGTCAAAGGAGAAGTACAATGGAGATTACCACTCTTCAGATTGTGCTGATATTTATCGTGGCATGTATTGCGGGGATGGGTTCTATCCTCGATGAGTTTCAGTTCCACCGTCCGCTGGTCGCCTGTACCCTGATCGGTATCGTACTCGGCGATATGAAGACCGGCATCATCATCGGGGGTACCCTGGAGATGATCGCCCTGGGCTGGATGAACATCGGCGCTGCCGTCGCACCCGATGCCGCCCTGGCCTCCATCATCTCGACCATCCTGGTCATCGCCGGTGGACAGAGCATCGGCGCCGGTATCGCGCTGGCGATCCCGCTGGCCGCCGCCGGTCAGGTGTTGACCATCATCGTACGTACCATCACCGTAGGCTTCCAGCACGCGGCTGACGGCGCCGCTGAGCGTGGGGATCTGCGCGCCATCTCTTACCTGCACTGCTCCGCCCTGCTGCTGCAGGCAATGCGCATCGCCATCCCGGCCGTTATCGTTGCCGTCTCCGTCGGTACCGATGCCGTTCACTCCATGCTGAGCGCCATTCCTGAGGTCGTCACCACTGGTTTGGGTATCGCCGGCGGTATGATCGTCGTCGTCGGTTACGCCATGGTCATCAACATGATGCGTGCCGGCTACCTGATGCCGTTCTTCTACCTGGGCTTTGTCACCGCCGCGTTCACCAACTTCAACCTGGTTGCACTGGGTGTGTTGGGTCTGGTCATGGCCATCCTGTATATCCAGCTCAGCCCGAAATACAACAAGGCGCAGGTGGTACAGTCCGCTGCCAACGGCAATAACGATCTCGACAACGAACTGGACTAAGAGAGAAGGTGAGAAAAATGGTTGATACGACTTCATCTGTAACCCCGACTCAGGGTGAGAAGAGGCTGACCGCCGGCGATATTCGCGGTGTATTCCTGCGCTCTAACCTTTTCCAGGGCTCATGGAACTTCGAACGTATGCAGGCGCTGGGTTTCTGTTTCTCCATGGTGCCAGTGATCCGTCGCCTGTACCCGGAGAACAGCGAAGAGCGCCGCCAGGCGATCCGTCGCCATCTGGAGTTCTTTAACACCCAGCCGTTCGTCGCGGCGCCGGTCCTCGGCGTCACCATGGCGATGGAAGAAGAGCGCGCCAACGGCGCACCGATCGACGATGCCGCGATCAACGGTATCAAGGTCGGTCTGATGGGGCCGCTGGCCGGCGTCGGTGACCCGATCTTCTGGGGTACCGTCCGTCCGGTCTTCGCCGCCCTCGGCGCCGGTATCGCAATGACCGGTAGCCTGCTGGGCCCGATCCTGTTCTTCGTGCTGTTTAACCTGGTGCGTCTGCTGGTTCGTTACTACGGCGTCGCCTACGGCTATAAGAAAGGGGTCGATATCGTTTCCGATATGGGCGGCGGCTTCCTGCAGAAACTGACGGAAGGGGCGTCTATCCTCGGCCTGTTTGTCATGGGGGCCTTGGTCAACAAGTGGACCCACGTCAACATTCCGCTGGTGGTCTCCAAGGTGACCAACCAAGAGGGTCACACCACCGTCACCACGGTCCAGAATATTCTGGACCAGCTGATGCCGGGCCTGGTGCCGCTGCTGCTGACCTTTGGCTGTATGTGGCTGCTGCGCCGCAAGGTGAACGCCCTGTGGATCATCGTGGGCTTCTTCTTTATCGGTATCTTCGGTTACTGGATCGGCCTGCTCGGTCAGTAATCTCCCCAGCACCGGACGGCCCAAGCCGTCCGGTGCCGTTTTACCCCCAGCCTGCGGAGTTGTTCATGTCTTTAACCGATATCGCCCTGTTGGTCTTTATCGTGCTGTTTCTGCTGTACGCTATCTATGACGAAGCCATTATGCCGCGCCAACGCAGCGCGACCCTGCTGCGGGTGAACCTGAAGCGGCGCAATAAGGCCGATAGCCTGATCTTTATCGGGCTGCTGGCGATCCTGGCCTACCGCAACATCAGCGATCAGGGCGCCCCCTTTACCACCTGGCTATTGGCGACCCTCATGGTGGTCGCCATCTACACTTTTTACCTGCGCTGGCCCAAGCTGCTGTTTAAACAGCAGGGGTTCTACTATGGCAACGTGTTTATCGACTACGCCCGCATCCGTGGTATGAACCTGTCCGAAGATGGCTTTCTGGTCATCGACCTGGAAAAGCGGCGTCTGCTGATCCAGGTGGCCAACCTAGACTCGCTGGACGAGATCTTTAAGTTTATGCTGGAGCACCAGCAGAAGCCCGCGTAGGGAAGCCGTCCCCCTCTCCGCCGCCGCCTCAGTCGCGGCGGTAAACCCGGATCAGGAAGTCAGTCTCACACTCAAACGCCGCGCGCGCCTGCAGCGCCTCTGCAACCCCCTGCGGCGCCCGCCAGGCAAAGGGCGTCATCTGCAGCAACGCGGCCGCCTCGCTCCCGTTCAGTGTCATGGCATAGCCCAGGCGCTGGCAATCGACCAGGGTAAAGCCCGGCAGCGTCTCCGCCTTCTGCGCATGCAGATGCACCTCGGGGTAGACCAACGCTTTCATCTGATACAGATGGCGTTCCGCCGGCGTCACGGTCACCAGACAGCCGCCCGTCACCACCACTCGCGCCAGCTCCTGAGCATTGCACGGCGCGTAGATGCGTACCACACCGCCGATGCTGGCATCGGCGAACGGCAGGCGCAGACTGGACGCCACGCAGAAGTGAACCTGCGGATAGCGCCGCGCCGCATAGCGAATGGCCACCTTGGCGATATCCAGTCCATAGACCTGCGCCCCCCGCACACCGACCCAGTGGGCGGTGTAATACCCCTCGCCACAGCCGATGTCCAGGACGTTACAGCCGTCACCGGGTAAATAACGCGCTAGCAGGCCCTGTACGGCGTCGCGCAGCGGCAGGTAATGGTCCGCCTGCAAAAAGGCCCTGCGGGCCTGCATCATCTCACTGCTGTCGCCTGGCTGACGCGAGTGTTTAAACTGCACCGGCATCAGATTGACATATCCCTCTTTAGCGCAGTCAAAGCGATGGTTGTTAACGCAGCACCACTGGTGCGCATCGTGGCACAGCGGTGAGTGGCACAGGGGACATTGGTACGGCATGGCGTTTACTCTTATCGTGGAGGAATCGCGCCGCCGGCGATGGGGACGGACGCAACACAGGACGGGTATTATCAGGGGCGACGGTGCCAGGCGCAAGGCAAGCGCGCGGAGCATCGGTGCCCAGGCTGGCAACGGGCATAAAAAAAACCCGCCGGCGGCGGGTTTTTAACCACTAACGCAGCTAACTTAGATAGCAGTTACGTTAACAGCAGACGGGCCTTTTTGGCCATCCTGGATTTCGAACTCTACGTGCTGACCTTCAGCCAGAGTTTTGAAACCGTTGCCCTGGATTGCAGAGAAGTGAACGAACACGTCCTTGCTGCCGTCAGCCGGGGTGATGAAACCGAAACCCTTCGCTTCGTTGAACCACTTCACTTGACCTTTGATCTTAGCCATCTTACGTATTTCCTTACTATTGATTAAACCGCCCGAGGGCGTTACACAGACAAACTAGAGTCGTTACTGCTTGAGGCACTAAGATAAGGTTCGGCAGAGAAGTAGTAAGCAACGCAAACGTTTTTACTCGGAACTTCTTTACTGAAAATGCCACACATAGACAGAACTGTACCTCGTTTTACTCCAATGCGTTATCACATACTCTCAATTCAATGGCAAGCCATTTTTATTCAGTGAACGACATGTCGCACAGAAATAAAACGGTCGGCGGAAAACTGGTCATGTTTATGCTGAAATAAGTTGCCATGCGTAGCGTTTTCTGCTGCCGCAGCGGCGTTCATTTTTCCAGCACTCACCCTTTGGTTTTCCTTGACTCTCATGTCCTCCTTTTTACGCTATTCTGACGCATTCGTCATCCTCTTATCCGCGAAAAAAGCGAAATAATAAGTTTAAAATGCGATGTATTATACATTTTGAGCCGATAGCATCCTGACTTTAGGCCAATCGCGCCATATTATTCATACTACAAATTGTTTTTTTAGCGCTTTTCAAAAAAAGTGCCAAATAGATCGCTCAGCCCCATAGCCCCATGCCATGTCGTGATATCACTCACAGTACTTATTGATAAGGTGTTGATTAAAATCGATATATTCTTACAGGATAATTATTTATATAATTATTCTGAAAAAAGGGTAATTTGTCGCCAGCCTGCGCCGGCGATGTAGCGAACGTCAAAGGGGAGAATGTCTCTGCGCGCCGCTGTTTATATGACCTATCTGATACCAGTGCAGCTTATATCACCTATCGCATACCAATAAGCCTGCAGCGTGAGCAGACAGGGCCACAGAGGAAAGGCAACGGAATAAAAAAATACCCGACGTCGTTGCACTGCGCGACGTCCGCAGCAAAGACGGCAACGGACGTCGAATGCGCCGATTATTTTACCGGTAGCGCGATATCCTGAAACATCGCCTCTATTTCCTCATTACTGCGCAGCGCCAGCGCGGCATCGACCACCTCCCGCGTAAGATGAGGAGCAAAGCGAGCAATAAAATCGTACATATAGCTGCGCAGAAACGTACTGCGGCGAAAACCTATCTTCGTGGTGCTGTAGCCAAACAGGTGGCTGGCGTCCAGCGCGACCAGATCACCATCAATCTGCGGGTCCAGGGCCATTCCGGCGATCACTCCTACCCCCAGCCCCAGCCGCACATAGGTCTTAATCACATCCGCATCCGTTGCAGTAAAGACGATACGCGGCGTCAGCCCCGCCTGATTGAAGGCGCTGTCCAACGCGGAGCGCCCGGTGAAGCCAAAGGTGTAGGTCACCAAGGGGTACTCCGCCAGCTCTTCAATGCTGACCTGATCGCGTCCGGCCAGCGGATGGTCCGGCGTAACCACCAGCGCCCGGTTCCAGTGATAGCAGGGCAACATCACCAGATCGGCATACAGGTGCAGCGCCTCCGTCGCGATGGCGAAATCGGCGTTCCCCTTACAAACGGCCTCGGCAATTTGACTCGGCGACCCCTGATGCATATGCAGCGATACCCGCGGATAGCGCTTGATAAAATCCTGGATCACCGCAGGAAGGGCATAGCGGGCCTGCGTGTGGGTTGTCGCGACATACAGCGATCCCTGATCGGGATAGGTATGCTCGCCGGCTACAGCCTTGATGGCATCGACTTTGGACAGCACCTCGCGAGCAATCCGAATGATCTCCTGTCCCGCCGGCGTCACCTGAGTCAGGTGCTTGCCGCTGCGCGAAAAGATCTGAACCCCCAGCTCATCCTCCAGCATACGCACCTGCTTGCTGATACCGGGCTGTGAAGTGTAAAGCCCCTCGGCGGTAGAGGAGACGTTAAGGTTGTGGTTAACAACTTCAACAATATAACGAAGCTGCTGCAGTTTCATAGCCTGTGCCATCCTAAGTTGTTATTGGTTATTGCGACGCATGGCATGCAAATAACATTAAAAACCGGAAAACGGATTTAATATAACCACTATATCATTATGTTACTGAACGTATAAACAGATAACAAAGCAATAGCACTTGTTATTGCTCGGCCCGATGAGCCCCATAAAAATGCCGGCCCAAAGGCCGGCATAGAAGCATCTCCCTACGGGATTACTTTTTCTCTGATACGACCCACTTTCCATCGATAAAGAACGCGGTCCAGCCCGTCGCCTTACCGTCCTTCTCGCTGGAAACGTACTGCTGCTTGGTTTTCCGGCTAAAGCGCACCAGCGTAGCATTGCCCTGGGCATCCTGCTGCGGAGCCTCCGCCAG
Source organism: Edwardsiella sp. EA181011 (assembly GCF_000800725.1). Taxonomy (NCBI): domain Bacteria; kingdom Pseudomonadati; phylum Pseudomonadota; class Gammaproteobacteria; order Enterobacterales; family Hafniaceae; genus Edwardsiella; species Edwardsiella sp. EA181011. Next base: position 2,787,400 of record NZ_CP011364.1, read on the forward strand.
ATAGCGCAGTTTTTCCGGCAGACGATCGCGGAAGCGATACAGCTCCTCCACCAGCGGGGCACGGGTTTCTCGTGATTTAGGGAAGGTATTGGCGGCCAGAAACACCCCCGCGGCGCCGTCACGCAGCACGAAATAGGCATCTGACTTCTCACACGCCAGCTCCGGCAGCGGCACAGGATCCTCCTTCGGCGGCGCGACCTCACCGTTACGCAGGATCTTACGGGTGTTTTTACAGGCTTCGTTGGTGCATCCCATATACTTACCAAAGCGCCCCATCTTCAGATGCATTTCGGCGCCGCACTTATCGCACTCCACGATCGGGCCGTCATACCCCTTGATACGAAACTCGCCCTCTTCCACCTCATAGCCATCGCAGGCGGGGTTATTGCCGCACACATGCAGCTTACGGTGGTTATCGATCAGGTAGCTGTCCATCGCCGTACCGCATTTCGGGCAGCGTCGCTTCGCGCGCAGAGCGTTGGTTTCCGCATCATCGCCCTCCAACACGTTAAGCACCTCGGCTTCTGGCACCAGATTGATGGTGGTTTTACAGCGCTCTTTGGGCGGTAGCGCATAACCAGAGCACCCCAGGAATACCCCGGTGCTGGCGGTGCGGATCCCCATCTGTCGCTCACAGGTCGGACAGGCGATGCTGGTCAGCACCATCGGGTTGGGACGCATCCCCCCTCTTCCGGCGGCTTCTCCGCCACCTCCAGCTGTTGGCTGAAGTCGCTGAAAAAGCCGTCAAGCATCACTTTCCAGTCTGCCTGAGCGCTGGCGACGCGATCCAGGCCATCTTCCATGTGCGCGGTAAAGTCATAGCTCATCAGCTCGCGGAAGTTCTCTTCCAGGCGATCAGTCACGATCTCCCCCATCTTTTCCGCGTAGAAGCGACGGTTATCGGTGCGCACATAGCCGCGATCCTGGATCGTCGAGATAATCGCCGCATAGGTCGACGGGCGGCCGATGCCGCGCTTCTCCAGCTCTCGCACCAGCGAGGCTTCGCTGAATCGGGCCGGAGGCTTGGTAAAGTGCTGGCTGGGCTGCAGCTGCAGCAAATCCAGCGCCCGCCCGCTCTCCACCGCCGGCAGGGCGCGATCCTCATCGCCCTTACGCAGCTGTGGCAGCACCCGGGTCCAGCCATCAAAGCGCAGAGTACGCCCGCGCGCCTTCAGGGTATAATCCGCGGCCTGTACAGTAATGGTCGTGGCATCATACTTGGCCGCCGTCATCTGGCAGGCGACGAACTGGCGCCAGATCAGCTGATACAGCTTCAGCGCATCGGCCTCCATCCCCTTGAGATCGTCGGCCAGCACGCTGACGTCCGATGGGCGAATCGCCTCGTGAGCCTCTTGGGAATTATCCTTGCTGGCGTAGACGTTGGCCTCCGCCGGCAGGTACTCCGCGCCAAAATTATCGCCGATATAGCCCCGCACCATATTCAGGGCGTCCTGGCTCAGGTTGGTCGAGTCGGTACGCATATAGGTAATGTACCCTGCCTCATACAGACGCTGGGCCATCATCATGGTTTTCTTCACCCCAAAGCCAAGGCGGGTACTGGCCGCCTGCTGCAGGGTCGAGGTGATAAAGGGTGCCGACGGCTTGCTGCTGGTCGGCTTGTCCTCGCGCTCGCGCACCGCGAAGCGGGCGTGCTCCAGCGCGGCAACGGCCGCCTGACTCTGGGCGGCGTTGACCGGCTTAAACGGTTTATCGTTGCAGTGGGTCACCTGAGCCTGGAAGCTGACCTCTGCGCCAACGGCGAGATCGGCCCGCAGCTCCCAATACTCTTCCGGCACGAAGGCCTTGATTTCACGCTCCCGCTCAACGATCAACCGTACGGCGACGGACTGGACTCGGCCGGCCGAGAGGCCGCGAGCGACCTTTTTCCACAGCAGCGGCGACACCATATAGCCCACCACGCGATCCATGAAACGGCGCGCCTGCTGGGCGTTGACCCGATCGATATTCAGTTCACCGGGCTGACTGAATGCCTGCTGAATGGCGTTTTTGGTAATTTCGTTAAACACCACGCGACTGTAGCGGCTGTCATCACCGCCGATCACCTCGCGCAGATGCCATGCGATGGCCTCTCCTTCGCGGTCAAGGTCGGTTGCCAGATAAATGTGATCGGCTTTCTCGGCCAGGGACTTTAGCTCAGACACCACCTTCTCTTTGCCCGGCAGAACTTCGTAATGCGCCTGCCAGCCGTGATAGGGGTCGACCCCCATACGATTGACCAACGCATCGCGCTCATTCTTTTTGGCCTTCGTCTTCGCTTTATCGTCGGTCGAGGCCGCGCCCTTCTTACTGGCTGAGCCACTGGTCGGCAGATCGCGGATATGACCGACGCTGGACTTCACCACGTAGTCATTGCCGAGATACTTATTTATGGTTTTGGCCTTTGCCGGGGACTCAACTATAACGAGAGCTTTACCCATAATTCTCTTTACCTGAATGCATCCTTCTGTTGCCAGAAGCCTTTAATTCGCCATTAAGCCGGCACTGTATAGAACTCTTTTGTATATTGCGACAGGCGCCGTAGAGGTCAAGGCAATTGTGTCCAAACGCGCTATCGTTGCGCAAGTGCTCCACAATTTACTGATCTATCGCAATATTTCGCCCACACGCTCCGCGGCAGATTAGCCGACGCGCGCAGAGTGTAAACAATAGATTCCGTACGGATCAAGAAGTGCCTCACTCTACCCGATCGCCAGCGCCACGCAACTTAATTAGCACGCGCCGCACATTTTTACCAATTTTCACCTCGCGTGTCCCCCTCTTTGCCCTGGGGGGAAGACAGGGTAAAATAGTGGAAAAGTAACAGTTGGAGAGAGAAAATGTTCAGTGAAACCACCCCCATCACACGTGAACAGCTGCTGGCCGAAGCCAACCAGATCATCCGCGATCATGAAGATTATATGAAAGGTATGGTCGCAACCGACGTCGAACAGAAAGGCAACGTGCTGGTTTTCCGCGGCGAGTTTTTTCTGGATGAAGACGGCCTGCCGACGCCGAAGAGCACCGCGGCCTTCAACATGTTTAAGCATCTGGCCCACAGGCTGTCAGAGAAATACCACCTGGTCGACTGACGCTGGCCACCCTGCATGCGCCGGATACTGCGAAGGACGCGACGACACGCGTCCTTCGCGTTTTCCTTAGGGCAGCGGGCGCTGGCTGCGTTGCCACCAGCGCAGCAGCAGCGTATCGGCCCCCTGCGCCGCCGCCATGCCCATTCGGGCCATGAGCCCCTTACGGCGCACGTAGCGCACGCCGATCACGTCGGCCTGCTCCATCTCCGCGATCAGCAGATCGTCACTGGTGCTCAGCGCATCCACCAGCCCCTTCTCCAGCGCCTGCTCGCCGTACCAGTGCTCGCCGGTCGCCACGCTATCCACGTCCAGCGACGGGCGCTGACGCTGCACAAACTGCTTGAACAGCAGGTGGGTTTCATCCAGCTCCTGACAGAACTTTTCCCGACCGGCATCGGTATTCTCGCCAAACAGCGTCAGCGTACGCTTAAACTCGCCGGCGGTATGCAGCTCCACGTCGACATCGTTTTTCTTCAGCCAGCGATTAAAGTTGGGGATTTGGGCCACAACCCCAATGGAGCCGATAATAGCGAACGGCGCCGCCACAATACGATCGGCGACGCAGGCCATCATATAGCCGCCGCTGGCCGCTACCTTATCGACCGCCACCGTCAGGCGCACCCCGGCCTGACGCAGACGCTTTAACTGCGAGGCAGCCAGGCCGTAGCCGTGCACTACGCCTCCCGGACTTTCCAGACGCAGCAGTACGCTATCCTGCGGACCGGCCACCGCCAGCACCGCGCTGATCTCCTCGCGCAGCGAACCCACCTCGCGAGCATCCATGCTGCCGGCAAAGTCGAGCACATAGACGCAGGGCTTCTCTGCCGCCAGCAGGCCGCCGCGCGCCTCTGACTTACGCTGTTTCTCCTCTGCCTTGGCCACCTTCTTCTGTAGACGGCGCCACTGCTTCAGCGCAGCCCCCTGCAGGCGAGCGCTGCGCATGCTGCGCTGCATGGTTCGGTACTGTTCGCCCAAGTCCGTCAGCAGCAGCTCTCCGCCGCCGTTACCCTGACGCTGGCGCAGTCCAACCACCAGTAATACAACCGCCGCAGCGACCACGACCAGCGTCGCCGCCTTGGCCAAAAACAGGCTATATAAAGATAACCACTCCACACTCACCGCCTTGTTGCTCGTTATGTTAATGCCATCGGCCAAGGCCTCCTCATCTCCGGAGGCGATAGCCCTGCGTCAGACAGCCTAAGGCCATGTCACAAAATTTCAAGCGTTGTCAGGTAAACCGGCGGTAAAACCGCCAGTATGACGCCATTCGTCATATTCCCGTTGACCGGGGCGCAGGCGACGGGCTATAGATCTGCCCTCGGAGAATTTCCCCCCTACGCGAACGCTTTGGGAGTGTTATGGTGCAATATCAAGCCCCCGCAGCCCTATTACAGGGCCGCACTATTCTGGTCACCGGCGCCAGCGCCGGCATTGGCCGCGAGGCGGCCCTGAGCTACGCCCGCCACGGCGCACGGCTGATCCTGCTAGGTCGCGACGCCGGGCGATTGGACGCCGTCAGCCGCCAGATCATCACCGATGGCGCCCCGAGCCCCCACGTCCTCTGCTGTGATCTGATGACGCTGTCACCGGCGCAGAGCCAGGCGCTGGCGGACGATCTCGCCCGGCGATTCGGTCATCTGGATGGTCTGCTCCACTGCGCCGGTCTGCTCGGCAGCATCACACCGCTGGCGCAGCAGGCCTATAGCGAGTGGCAGAGCGTGATGCAGGTCAACCTTAACGCCGCATTTCTGTTGACTCGCGATCTGCTGCCGCTGCTGCGGCGAGCCGAGCGAGCCTCGATAATCTTCACCAGCTCCAGCGTCGGACGAGCAGGGCGTGCCGGCTGGGGCGCCTATGCGGTCTCCAAGTTCGCAACCGAAGGACTGATGCAGGTATGGGCCCAGGAGCTGGCGGGCAGCGCGATACGGGTCAACGCGATTAACCCGGGCGCCACGCGTACCGCGATGCGAGCCAGCGCATTTCCCGGCGAAGATCCGCAGACGCTGCGCACTCCGGCGCAGATTATGCCGCTGTATCTCTATCTGATGGGAGACGACAGCCTGGGGGAAAATGGGCGCAGCCTGGATGCCCAGCCGGGGCGGCGCCCCGGGACAGCCGGTTAACCCATCGACATGACGCGCGGCGCAAGCGCCGCGCTCTGCAGGAGAAAATCATGGATCGGCAACGCCATCAGCAGCGCCAGCAGCGTCTGAAGGACAAAGTGGATGCACGCATCGCCGCCGCCCGCGAGGAGCGCGGCATCATCATAATTTTTACCGGCAACGGTAAGGGGAAAAGCACCGCCGCCTTCGGTACCGTGGCACGGGCCGTCGGCCACGGCAAGCAGGTCGGCGTCGCGCAGTTTATCAAGGGCACCTGGGAAAACGGCGAGCGTAACCTGCTGGAGCCCCACGGCGTCGAATTTCACGTCATGGCCAGCGGTTTTACCTGGGAAACGCAGGATCGCGAGGCAGATATCCAGGCCGCGCGGCTCGTCTGGCAACAGGCGCAGCGAATGCTCGCCGACCCGCAGTACGATCTGGTGGTGCTGGATGAGTTGACCTACATGATCAGCTACCGCTATCTGGCGCTGGAGACTCTGCTCGCCGCCCTGCGCGACCGACCGCCGCACCAGTCGGTGATCATCACCGGGCGCGCTTGTCACCGCGATCTGATCGCCCTGGCCGATACCGTCAGCGAAATCCGCCCGGAAAAACATGCCTTCAACGCCGGCGTCAAGGCGCAGAGAGGCATCGACTGGTAATCTCGCGCCGCGGCGCTAGTTCACCGCGCTGCGATCGTTAAGGCTGCGGATCACCGCAAAACCCTGTCGGACCGCGATCAGACTGTGGCTGCCCTGGCTGAATGAGAAGTGCCACATACTCTCCGCCGCCATGCCCAGCAGGCGGGCGCACAGCAGAGAGAGCACCCCCTGATGCGCGACCACCAGCACCCGCTGCCCCTCGTGACGCGCCAGCAGCTCTGCCAGCACCGCCTCCACCCGGGCGCTAAAGCCGACGAACCCCTCGCCGCCCGGCGGCACAGCACTGCGCCAGTCGTCGCACCAAGCGCGATAGGCTGCGCTCTGCTGGCGTGCCAGATCGCGGTGATGGCACAGTTCCCATTCACCAAAGTTGATCTCATCGAGCCCCGCATGGACGTGAAACGGCCCCTGCGCGCCGATGATGGGGCGCAGGGTCTGCTGGGTACGCCGCAGGCGGCTGGCGTAGGCGGCGTCGAACGCGATCCCCTGCAGTTGATGCGCCACGGCCTGCGCCTGCTGGTGTCCCTGCGGCGTCAGCGCCACATCGCTGCTGCCGCAGTAGACGCCATCCCGATTGGCCTGCGTCTCACCGTGACGAACCAGATAGAGCTCCATGGGGCATCCTCAGTACAGCGACAGCAGAAACACCAGCGCAAACAGCTCGTTTGCCGCGCCCAGGGTATCCCCGGTCTGCCCCCCCAGCCGCATGTTGATAAAAGCCCGGTACATCAAGGCAAAGAGGTAGGTAATAAACGCGGCCAGCACGGCGTGCCAGTGCAGCAGGCCAAACACCAGCAGCAGGCCGATAACCAGGGTCAGCGCGTAGTGGCTGCCGCTGATTTTACCAATATACAGATTGCCCATGCCGCTCTCGCGCGCATAGCGCTGACGGAACATCATGACGGCCAGCAGCGTGCGGCTGAGCACCGGCATCGCCACCAGCACAGCGTAGATATGCAGGCTACCGCCTGCCAGGTGCTGGATCAGTAGCACCTGCAGCAGGATCACAAAGATCAGCGCCAGGGTTCCGTTGGTACCAATGCGGCTGTCGCGCATGATCTCCAGCATGCGATCGCGCGGACAGGCGGAGAACAGCCCATCGCAGGTGTCCGCCAGGCCGTCGAGGTGAAAGGCGCCGGTCACCAGGGTCGTCGCCAGCACCGCAGCGACCGCCCCCAGCCAGCTGCCGTAGGTGGTCGCCAGTACGCCATAGGCCAGCGCGCTGATTACCCCGATAACCAAGCCCACAAAAGGAAAATAGATGATGCCGCGCGGATAATCATTCAGGGTCAGATCATCGCTGCAGCGCGGCGATACCGGGATCCGGGTCATAAACTGCAGGGTCGCAAGAAAGAGTTTCATTGTCCGTTAAGCCATCCATAAAAAAGTGCCGCACCGTCCCCGCGGCCTCCATCCAGGCAACGCGCCGTGATACGATCCAATAAGGTACTGATACCCCTATAGTAATACCACTTTCTGTGCTGGATTCCAGCCTTGGCAGAGGAAAATACCTGAGACAGGCCGTCCGTTCGACTAACCCACTAACTGGACGCGAGACATCGAAATCTACAGCCTCACCCTTTTGCAACGCGGTTTGTTGATGCATGTTGGCTTGCCTAAACCTATCCAGCATCACGATGGACATAGAGCCCCGCACCTCGGTGAGCTCCGCGCCCGATGGGGCCTTAAAAGCCGCACGGCCGCAGTGCACCATTTTTATGTTAGCGTTTCATCAGGCCGATATGCCGTTCATGCCCTCAATCGTCAGCCTCCGCCAAACCCGATTGGGCGCTGCTTACAGCGCATTCTCTAGGCGTTTTATCACGGCGACGACGATCGGCCTACGGATGCCAAACGCCGGCAAAAAGCCTACCTCTGATCGGTCCTGTTAACGTTATCTCGGACCCGCGACGCCCTGCCCCGCAGAGGTGAGCATGGCTCGCTGAGCTTCGGTTCGTGGCTGCGCCAGCCGCATGACGGGAGCGGATACCGCTTCGTAGACCGCGGCAGCGTCGACAACGCCGTGCCGATCGCGGTTCACCAAGGGGCGGGCGCTCTGCGGAGGCACCAGCGCGGCCCCATGACCTCAGCCGACGCTCCGCCGCGCCATAGCCTGGGCGCAGGCCACCATCCCCCGTGACGGATAGCGCTGCCGCTAAAACGCCAGCCGTCTGGCAGCGGGGGCCTTTTTACGCGGCCGCTCCCTGCCCGGTTTATCCTGGCATTGAACCTAGCGCTCAGGCTTGCCGCGATCGCTGCCACTCAGCGTAGCGCTCACAGGGTGGTGGGGACCATCTCATTAACCGCCGTCAGACGGTCTAGCGCGACAGACTCAGCCGCGCTTCGTGGCCGGCGCACGACGGCTGCCGCCGCTGTGCTGGCCGTGGCGTTTAACCGCACGCCGGATTTGGTTGGCCTTCATTCGGCGACGCTCACGCTCAACCGGCAGCTTACTGGCGGTCTCCGCCTGCAGCTCCACCAGCTCACGCAGATAGTTAATATTTTCCAGCGGCAGCTCCTGCCAACCGCCGCGCGGCAGCCCCTTCGGCAGGGGAAGATCGCCGTAGCGTACGCGGATCAGGCGGCTCACCTGTACGCCGACGGATTCCCACAGGCGACGCACTTCGCGGTTACGCCCCTCGGTCAGAGTGACGTTGTACCACTGGTTCAGACCCTCGCCGCCCTGGAAACTGATGCTCTTAAAGCTGGCGGGGCCATCCTCCAGCTGTACGCCGCGGCGCAGCTGGCGCAGCTTGTCTTCGTCAACCTGGCCGAAAACGCGCACCGCGTACTCACGCTCGACTTCCCGGCTCGGGTGCATGAGACGGTTGGCCAGCTCACCGTCCGTAGTAAACAGCAGCAAACCCGAGGTGTTAATATCCAGGCGTCCCACGGCGATCCAGCGCGAACCGCGCAGACGGGGAAGACGATCGAACACCGTCGGGCGTCCTTCTGGATCGCGGCGGGTGCACAGCTCGCCTTCCGGCTTGTAGTAGGCTAGTACGCGGCAGATCTCCTGCTCGGACTCACGGATGGAGACCACCCGGCCATCAACGCGGATTTTCATGTTGGGCATCACCTCAACACGATCTCCCAGCGTAGCCAGCTTACCGTCCACGCTGACCCGCCCCTCTTTGATCAGCGCTTCGATTTCACGGCGTGAGCCATGACCGGCGCGGGCAAGAACTTTCTGTAATTTTTCGCTCATTGAGCAACCTCAGCTGTCGCCTTCACAGGCGTCGTTATTGTTGACCGGCCGCCGCGGCGACCGGTGCTAAAACAGGCGTCGCTATCCGCCGGGCATGGGCCCGACTCAACGCGGGCGCTTATTTTACACGAAATCAATGCATATGCCGTGAATAATTTACAGGCCGCGCCCACGGCGATACCGTAAGCAATTCTTAAGATCTTTCTGCTGTAATGCGCTGCGTCCCGATAGCCGTGTCAGCTTTTGTCAGGGGCGTAAAATTGCCTAAATCCACTGGGCCAGGGGCCTGGGATCCCGTAGGCTGCCACTATCCCGCGCGATCCCGCCGGGTTTTAAAGGAGTTTCTATGACCGACGTTTCTTCTGCCACTTCGACCACCGGCCGCCTGCGTAGTTTTCTGCAGCAGCAGATGCAATACTGGCGGATGTATCTGTCGCGCCAGTCGCGCAAAATGGGGCTGGAGGGCAAACTGCGCCAGGCGCTGATGCTGGTGAGCGCCGTCGTAATGATGACCCTGCTGATGGCCGGTTTCCTGCTGTTTAATCTGGTGGTCTTAAGCGTCGCCATCGTAGGCGGCCTGCTGGCGCTGCTGCGCCCGCGCCGCCCGATAACCCAGGGGCCCCGCCACTCTAATCCCTTCTGATTTTCCAGCCGCCGCCCGGTGCGCTTCAGCCATCAGCGCGGCGGCCTGCCCTTTTTCCCTCCGCCAAATTCTGAAATAATAGCCCGATATTCAACGGAGGCTATTATGAGTTTTAATCTGGCAACGCTGCCCCAGGCACAGATGGATCGCATCAATGTCGATCTGGCGGCTAGCGGGGTATCCTATAAAGAGCGTTACCGTATGCCGGTGATCGCTGAACAGGTCGAACGCGAGCAGCCCGAGGCGCTACGCGGCTATTTCCGGGAACGCCTGCAGTATTACCGCACCCTGACGCTGCAGACCCTTCCCTATGATATGGACGGTCACCGCTAAGGTGTCCAGGCCATTTTCCACCGCGGAGAGCCGATGACCCAGCAACAACGCAATGCCGCACTGGTCTGCGCCCTGAGCGAATGGATCGAGCGACATCTGGGGCGCGATATCTACCTGGATGAGCTGGCCCGTTATTCAGGCTATTCGCTATGGCATATGCAAAAGATCTTCCGGGAAACCACCGGTATGTCGCTGGGGCGCTATATTCGCCTGCGCAAGCTCACCGGCGCCGCCCGGCGCCTGCGCCACAGCGATGAGGGGATCATCGATATCGCGCTGTGCTACGGCTTTGCCTCTCAGTCCCACTTTACCTATATGTTTCGTAAACACTTTGGCATGACGCCAACCCGCTACCGTCTGCAGGCCGAGCAGCCCACCACGCCGGCGCCGGCGCTACATCACCAGTACGCCGCCGCGGCGCAAAGCGCCTGACGGCCATGTCTCGCCGCTACCGTGCCACCGCACGCCATCTGGCATCCCTGCTGCGCGATCCACTGCTGCTGCTGCCGCTGCTGCTCGCCATCGCCCTGTTACCCTTTACGCCCCTGCCGCTCAGCAGTCTGCCCGCCGCCATCGACTGGCATACGATTATCACGCTGACCGGTCTGCTACTGTTGAGCAAAGGGGTAGAGAACAGCGGCTACCTTGACTGGCTGGGACAGCGTATCATCGCCCGGCTGCACAGCGAGCGCGCCACCGCGCTGCTGCTGGTCATCGCCTCTCTGCTGCTTGCCGCCGTTTTGACCAACGATGTCGCGCTGTTTATCGTGATACCGCTGACCCTGGCCCTGAAAAAGCTGGCCAACGTGGCGGTCACCCGGCTGATCGTGCTCGAAGCGCTGGCGGTCAACGAGGGCTCGCTGCTCACCCCCATCGGCAACCCCCAGAACATCCTGCTCTGGGGGCGCTCGGGGTGGGGGTTCTGGCCGTTTATTGCACAGATGCTGCCGCTGGCGGCGACGCTGAGCGCCCTGCTGCTGCTACTGACCTACCTGTCGACGCCGCGCCGCCGCCTCAGACTGCCCAACGCCGCCGCGCCGCCCGATCGGCGACGTCGCCAGCTGTGGAGCTGTCTCGCGCTGTATCCCCTGTTTATCGCCGCCATCGACGCCGGTTACCCCGCGCCGGGGCTGCTGCTGCTGGCGGCGGTGTTGCTCTACCTGGCACCGACGACCCTTCGCCGCATCGACTGGCCTCTGCTAGCCGTCTTTATCCTCATGTTTATCGATGTCCGTCTGCTGATAAGTCTGCCGCCGCTGGAAGGCCTATGCCAGCGGGCGGCGCAGATGCAAGGGGGGGCGCTGTACCTGGCGGCGATAGCCCTGAGCCAGCTCATCAGCAATGTTCCCGCCACCATTCTGCTGCTGGGCATTCAGCCACCCAGTCTCCCCCTGGCCTATGGCGTCAATATCGGCGGCTTTGGTTTTGCGCTGGGCTCCATGGCCAACCTGATCGCTCTGCGTATGGCTGGCGGGCGCCGTATCTGGGGCCTATTTCATCTGTACAGCCTCCCCGCCCTGCTGCTGGCGGCGCTGCTCGGCGGAGGGCTACTGTAGCCTGCGGGCGGCTTATTCCTTCTGGTTATTAATAATCCCACAATGTGATTTAGTAAAGATCACACTATCGGTTAGCCTGCTCTCATCGGCCACCTGCGGCCGCGTCCGAACAACACCAAACCATAAATGAGGCGGGAATATGATGAAAAAAACAGCCCGAGCTCTGCTGGCCCTCACCCTGCTTAGCGGCGGTGCGCTGGCCCAGAGCAGCGACGATTTCACTGCGATACAGTCCGCAGGCAGCATCAAGTTTGGCACCGAGGGAACCTATCCGCCCTATACCTACCACGATGCCAGCGGCAAGCTGGTCGGGTTTGATGTCGATATCGCCCGCGCCGTGGCCGCCAAGATGGGACTGAAGCCCGTCTTTGTCGAGGGGCGCTGGGACGGTCTGATCGCCGGGCTGTCGGCCAAACGCTACGATGCGGTGATCAATCAGGTGGGGATCACCCCAGAGCGCCAGGCTAAATTTGACTTCTCCGACCCCTATATTGGTGCGAAGGCGGTGCTGATCGTCCGCAGCGACAATACCCGGCTAAACAGCTTTGACGATCTGCGCGGGCAGAAAGCGGCCCAGAGTCTAACCAGCAACTATGCCAAGCTGGCGGAGCACTATGGCGCAGATCTGGTGCCGACCGATGGTTTCAACCAGTCGCTGGAGCTGGTGATCAGCGGCCGGGCGGCGGCCACGCTGAACGATAACCTCTCTTACCTCGACTTTCGGCAGCATAAGCCCAATGCCCCCCTCAAGGTGGTGGCCGTAGCGGATCAACGCGCCGACTCTGCGATTCTGGTGCGTAAAGGCCAGCCCCAGCTGGTCGCAGCGCTGAACCGCGCACTGAGCGAGATCCGCGCCGATGGTACTTACCAGACCCTATCTCAGCGCTACTTCGGCAGCGACGTCTCACAATAATCGCCGCCGCGCATTTCCGGCGTTATCCCGCCGCCCTGGCGGCGGGTGCCCAGATACGGAGTCTCCATCATGCCCCACTGGCTGTCCCCCTGATCGCTATCCTGCCGCATCCCGACTGGCTGCAGCCGGTCGCTGACGCCTTCTAGCCGCTACTCTCCGCCGCGCTGCGCTTCTCCCTACCGCTGGCGCTGCTCTCCTTCTGCGGCGGCCTACTGGTGGGGCTGGCCACCGCGTTAATCCGCCTGTACGCCATTCGGCCGCTGAAGCTCTGTGCCGACTTCTATGTCTGGGTTTTCCGCGGAACCCCGCTGCTGGTACAGCTGTTCCTGATCTTTTATGGTCTGCCGAGCGCCGGGATCACGCTGGATGCCTTTCCCGCCGCGCTGATCGGTTTTACCCTCAACGTCGGCGCCTACAGCTCAGAGATCGTACGCGGCGCCATCCTGTCGGTTCCTCAGGGCCAGTGGGAGGCGGCCAGCGCCATCGGTATGAACAGCGGTCAGGCGATGCGCCGGGTGATCCTGCCGCAGTCGGTCTTTGTCAGCCTGCCGCCGCTCTCCAACGCCTTTATCTCGCTGATAAAGGACACCTCTCTGGCCGCGGTGATCACCGTGCCGGAGATGTTTCTCGCCGCCCAGCGCATTGTGGCGGTCAACTATGAGCCGCTGATCATCTACAGCGAAACGGCGCTGATCTATCTGGCCTTCAGCACCCTGCTCGGTAAGCTGCAGCTGCGCCTGGAGCGCTATTACCGTCGCTACGAGTAAAGCATCGGCAACAGAAATCGCCCCATCGCCGGGGGGAAGAGACAAAAAAAAACCCGCAGGCAGCGCCTGCGGGCTCAAATGCAATGAGAAACTCTATGTCGAAATTATTCAACAACCACAGGCTATCACACTACATTTTTTTAACAATTTATTTTCGTTAAACTGTGCAGAGCATCACCTTAATGCGCAGCGCTTTCCGCCTCGCGAGAGAACTTCAGCTCGATCAGCGCGATGGCTTTCTGCACCCCGCGCCGGGTCACCTCATCGATGTCCCGCTGGTTAAAATCGATGCTTTTCAGCTGCTGCGCCATTTTGGCTCGCACCTCGGCCGAGGCGATCAGCTCGATCACATCCAGGATCTGTTTGATCACCAGTTGACAGGCCACCAGATCGGAGGCCAGCTCATCGCGCTCACTCAACATCTGCGACATGGAGTTTCCTTAATTAACACGGCAAATAAACAGGGCATGCGGCTACGCCGCCGACCTCACTGAAAGGGCTTGGGATCGCCGGCGCCGACGCGTACCACCAGCGGCGTATCGTCGGTCAAGTCGATCACCGTCGTCGGCTGCTGCCCCAGGTAGCCACCGTGGATCACCAACTCCACCTGTTTCCCCAGACGCTCCTGGATCTCCTCCGGATCGGACTCGGCAAACTCGCTGTCCGGCAACATCAGGGTGGTGGACATCAGCGGTTCGCCCAGCTCGGCCAGCAAATCCTGCGCAATTGGATTGGATGGCACCCGCAGGCCGATAGTCTTGCGCTTCTCGCTCATCAGCCGACGGGGAACCTCTTTGCTCGCCTTCAGAATAAAGGTATAGCCGCCCGGCGTATTGTTTTTCAGCAGACGGAAAGCCGCATTGTCCACAAAGGCATAGCTGGAGAGCTCGGAGAGATCCCGGCATACCAGGGTAAAGTTGTGATTGCTGTCGATGCGCCGGATGCGACAGATCCGCTCCATGGCATTTTTCTCTTCCAGCATACAGCCCAGCGCATAGCCGGAGTCCGTGGGATAAACGATCACCCCACCTTTATGCAGCACCTCCACCACCTGCTTGATCAGGCGCGGCTGCGGATTTTCTGGGTGAATATAAAACAATTGACTCATAACGCCTCCAGTAGACTCGCGCCGGGTTGGGAAGCCTGCGGCACCGAAGCCCAATGCGTCCAGACGGGGAGCACCCCATCGGGTAAGGAAAGGCCCCGTCCCAGATCCAGATAGGGCGTAGGCTGATGAAAGTCAGACCCCTGCGAGACCGATAGCGCAAACTGGCGAGCCAGCAGCCCCAGTTGGTGACGCTCATGGGGCGGCTGCTGGCATTGGGCAACCTCCAGCGCGTCGCCGCCGGCGGCGCAGAACGTCGTCAGCAGGCGTTTCAGCCATTTGCCGCTCAGACGGTAGCGCCCGGGGTGCGCCAGCACCGCCACGCCGCCCGCCTGATGGATCGCCGCCACGGCATCGGCTATCGTGCCCCACTGCGGGGGAACATAGCCGGTCTTACCGCGCGCCAGAAAATGTTTAAACACGTCTGCGCTGCGGGTCGCGTAGCCGCGTTCAACCAGGTAGCGGGCAAAATGTCCCCGGGTCAGCTGTGCGCCCTGCGCCAGGCGCTGCGCCCCCTCCAGCGCGCCCTCAATCCGGGCCCGCGCCAGGCGGCGCCCGATCTCCGCGGCGCGCTCGTCGCGCCGCTGCGCCTGCAGCGTCAGAAAGGCGCCCAGCGCCGGGCTGTCCACATCCACATTCAGTCCCACTACGTGAATTTCATGATGCTCCCACAGCGTAGAAATCTCTACGCCGGCGATCAGCGCCAGGGGCAGCGACTGATCGGCGATCGCCTGACGGGCGGCGGCGATGCCGCCTAACGTATCGTGATCGGTGATCGCCAGGGCCGTAACGCCCCGCTCCACGGCCCGCGCCACCAGCGCCTCAGGGCTCAGTAGCCCATCTGACGCCCGGGTATGGCTGTGTAAATCAAACAGCGCCGGGCGTTCCTCTGGGAAATACGCTAACACCATGGATCTCCACTGCAAATCGGTTATGACCCTCATCATAGCGTTTTACGCCCTGTGGCACTAATGCGGATAGCGCCCCAACGCCACAGATGATGAAAAAATGCGCCGCGGCATTGACATGACACCATGAAACTAGTTTACTAGTACGCAAGTTCACTCAGGAGCTAATTGGAGCGCGTCATGCAGAAAACACCGAGCCTCTCTCTCGACACCACCATCGTCCACGGATGGCGTCCTCATCGCACTCGGGCGGAATAAACGCGCAGAAACCGTACGCCTGCGTTATTACCGCCCGCATAATGCGGGCTTTTTTATGTCCGCGCCGTGTATGACCGTCAGGGAGCTATTCTATGCCTCAGGCCAAAACCGCCGTGACCGTATTAACCCGCAGCGCCGCTTACTCCGCGGATCCGACGCTGCTTTTTGAACAACTGTGCGCCCAGCGCCCGGCGACGCTACTGCTGGAGTCTGCCGATATCGCCAGTAAGCACCACCTGAAAAGTCTCCTGATCATCGACAGCGCCCTGCGTATTACCGCGCGCGGGCGGGAGGTCACGCTGGAGTCATTAAGCGCTAACGGCGCGGCCCTGCTGACCACCCTGCGTCATGCCCTGCCCCCAGACGTAGCCTGTACGAGCCAGGCCCACGGCTGTACGCTCACCTTTCCCGCGCCGGACAATGAGCAGGATGAAGACAGCCGGCTGCACACCCCGTCGGTATTCGACGCGCTGCGTACCCTGCTCTCCTGCCAGCCAACGCCTGACGCCGAGCCGGAGGCCATGTTGCTCGGCGGCCTGTTCGCCTATGATCTGGTCGCCGGCTTTGAACCCTTGCCACAGCTCAGCGCAGGGCCGCGCTGCCCCGATCTCTGCTTTTATCTGGCCGAAACCCTGCTGATCCTCGACCACCGTCAGGGCAGCGCCCGCCTACAGGCCAGCCTCTTCAGCACCGCGGCGGATGAGCATCAGCGCCTGCAGCAGCGCCTGGATGACCTGCTGACGGAGATGCAGCGCCCCTTCACGGCGGCGCCCGTTGCGCCCTGTCCGCCGTTAACGGTCGAGGTCGATCGGGATGATGAGGCGTTCGCTGCGATCGTCCGCGACATGCAGCGCGCCATTCTCGCCGGTGACATTTTTCAGGCGGTGCCTTCACGCCGCTTCACGCTACCCTGTCCCGCGCCGCTGGCCGCCTACCGTCAGCTGAAACAGAACAACCCCAGCCCTTACATGTTCTTCATGCAGGATCAGGCCTTCACGCTGTTCGGCGCCTCGCCGGAGAGTGCCCTGAAATACGATGCCGACAGCCGGCGGGTCGAGATCTACCCCATCGCGGGTACCCGGCCGCGCGGACGGCGCGCCGACGGCAGCATCGATCGCGATCTCGATGGCCGACTGGAGCTGGACATGCGCAGCGATCCCAAAGAGCTGGCCGAACACCTGATGCTGGTCGATCTGGCGCGCAACGATCTGGCGCGGATCTGTGAGCCGGGCTCACGCTACGTCGCCGAGCTGACCAACGTGGATCGCTACTCCGTGGTGATGCACCTGGTCTCCCGAGTCGTCGGCACCCTACGCGCCGATCTCGACGCGCTGCATGCCTACCGTGCCTGCATGAACATGGGCACCCTGAGCGGTGCCCCCAAAGTGCGCGCCATGCAGCTGATCGCCGCCAGCGAGCGGCGGCGGCGCGGCAGCTACGGCGGCGCCGTCGGCTATCTGACGGCCCGCGGCGATCTGGATACCTGCATCGTTATCCGCGCCGCCTACGTAGAGGACGGCGTCGCCAGCGTACAGGCCGGCGCCGGCGTGGTGCTGGACTCCCTGCCTCAGGCGGAGGCCGATGAAACCCGCAGCAAGGCCCGGGCGGTGCTGAACGCCATCGCGGCGGCGCACGCGAATTTCCCCCAGCCGCAAGGAGCGATCTGATGGCCGATGTCTTACTGCTCGACAACATTGACTCGTTTACCTACAACCTGGTCGATCAGCTGCGCAGCGGCGGTCATCGGGTGGTTATCTACCGTAACAGCGTCGCGCCGGATACGCTGCTGCGGCATCTGGATAGGCTGCACCAGCCGCTGCTGATGCTCTCCCCCGGTCCCGGCGCACCGGCTGACGCAGGCTGTATGCCCGCGCTGCTGCAAACGCTGTGCGGGCGCCTGCCCATCATCGGCATCTGTCTGGGACACCAGGCCATCGTCGAATACTATGGCGGCCAGGTCGATCGGGCGGAGGAAGTTCTGCACGGGCGGGTCTGCGCCATCGAGCACGATGGCGAGGCCATGTTTCGCGGCCTGCCGTCGCCGCTGCCGGTAGCGCGCTACCACTCGCTGGCGGCCCGACGCATTCCGGCCGATCTCTGCGTCAACGCCCACTTCCAGGGCATGGTCATGGCGGTGCGCCACGATCGCCAGCGCGTCTGCGGCTTCCAGTTTCACCCGGAGTCGCTCCTCACGCCACAGGGCGCCCGGCTGCTGGAGCAGAGCATCGACTGGGCCCGCGCCGCGCCGCCCCAGCCCCGATTGCCCTCCCTCAGCGCAGCGGAGGCCCCATCATGTCACTGACCTCTGAGCATCTGACCATATTGGATAAGCTATACCGGGCGCAGGTGATCAGCCGCGCGGAAAGCCAGCGGCTCTTTAGCGCCATCGTGCACGGTCATCTGGAGCCGAGTCAGCTGGCAGCCGCGCTGATCAGCATGAAGATCCGCGGCGAACATCCCGATGAGATCGCCGGCGCCGCCAGCGCGCTGCTGGAGGCGGCGCAGCCGTTCCCTCGCCCGGCGTATGAGTTTGCCGACATCGTCGGCACCGGCGGCGACGGCAGCGACAGCATTAATATCTCGACCGCCAGCGCCTTTGTTGCCGCGGCCTGCGGCGTACGCATCGCCAAGCACGGCAACCGCAGCGTATCCAGCCGTACCGGATCGTCGGATCTGCTGCAGGCGCTGGGGATCCGTCTGGACATGAGCGCCGAGGCGTCGCGCCGGGCGCTGGATGAGCTGGGGCTCTGCTTCCTGTTCGCCCCCCAGTACCACAGTGGCTTTCGTCATGCCATGCCGGTGCGCCAACAGCTCAAGACCCGCACCATCTTTAATCTGCTTGGCCCGCTGATCAACCCGGCCCGACCAACCCGCGCGCTGATCGGCGTCTACAGCCCCGATCGGGTGCTGCCGCTGGCGCAAAGCCTGCGCGGCCTAGGCTACCAGCATGCGGCCGTCGTGCACGGCGGCGGGCTGGATGAGGTCGCCTTGCACGCCCCGACACAGGTGGCAGAGCTGCACCAGGGCGAGATCCGCCACTATCAGCTGACGGCGCGCGACTTCGGCCTGCCGGACTATCCCCTCAGCGCGCTGCGCGGCGGCGCGCCGGAGGAGAACCGTACCCTGTTGACCCGCCTGCTCCAGGGGGTGGGCGCGCCCGCGCATCAGGGCGCCGTCGCCGCCAACGTGGCGCTGTTGCTGCGCCTGTTCGGCCAGCGCGATCTGGTTGCTAACGCCCGCCAGGCGCTGGATGTCCTGCGCAGCGGACGTGCCTATCACTATGTCACCGCCCTGGCCGCCCGCGGCTAACCTTATACAGCGCAAGGAACCTATCATGACACAACCCTCGCCATCGCCCGCCAGCCTGCTGAACCGCATCATCGCCGATAAACGGCGCTGGATCGCCGCCCGGGAGCAGCAGCAGCCGCTGTCAGGCTTTCAACCAACCCTGCGACGCAGCGAGCGCGACTTTCACCGGGCGCTCAGCGAGACGCCGCGCGCGCTGATCCTAGAGTGTAAAAAAGCATCGCCCTCGCGCGGGCTGATCCGGGCGGACTTTGACCCACAGGCTATCGCACGGATATATCGCGATCATGCCGCCGCCATCTCGGTCTTAACCGACAGTGACTATTTTCAGGGTGACTTCCGCTTTCTGCGCACAGTAAGTGACGTTGTCACGCAACCGGTGCTGTGTAAAGACTTTATCCTCTCGCCTTACCAGATCTATCTGGCGCGCCACTACCGCGCCGATGCCATCCTGCTGATGCTCTCCGTATTGGACGATACCCAGTATCGCCAGCTGGCCGCCGTGGCCACGACGCTGAACATGGGGATCCTCACCGAGGTCAGCACCCCCGCCGAAATGGCGCGCGCCGTCACGCTGGGCGCCAGGACGATCGGCATCAATAACCGTAATCTGCACGATCTCAGCGTCGATCCCGAGCGTACTCGGCATCTCGCGGCGCTGGCACCGCCGGGCGCGACGCTTATCGCCGAGTCCGGTATCCGCAGCCACGCCCAAATCCGCGATCTGGGCCGCCTGGTGCAGGGCTTTCTGATCGGCAGCGCGCTGATGTCCCAGCCCGATCTGCGCAGCGCCGTCTGTCGTCTGCGCTTTGGCGACAATAAGGTCTGTGGCCTGACCCGCCCTGAAGACGCGGTCAGCGCGCTGTGCGCCGGCGCCGTCTACGGCGGCCTGATCTTCGTGGCCGACTCGCCGCGCTACGTCGATATCGCCACCGCCCGCGGCATTATCTCGGCCGCCCCGCTGCGGTACGTCGGGGTCTTTCGCAATGCCAAGCCCGCCAGCGTTGCGCTGGCCGCGGAACGCCTGGCTCTGCACGCCGTTCAGCTGCACGGCGGCGAGGATCAGGCCTATATCGATAGCCTGCGTCCGCTGTTACCGGCGGCCTGTCGGATCTGGAAGGCGCTGCCGGTCAGCGATGCGATGCCCACAGAGCGCCTGCGTCACGTCGATCGCTACCTGCTTGATGGCGCACGCCCCGGCAGCGGACGCCCCTTTGACTGGCGCCTGCTGGACGGACATCCCCTAGGCGACATCATGCTGGCCGGCGGGATCAGCGCCGATAACTGCCGCGCAGCGGCTGACCTCGGCGCGCAGGGTCTCGATTTTAACTCCGCCGTGGAGTCCTCTCCCGGGCGTAAAGACCCCGGCAAACTCCGTGCGGCCTTCCAGGCGCTGCTCGCCTGAGACGCTACCACCGTTTTTATGACTGACAGGAAGATGACATGAGCTTACTGAATCCCTATTTCGGCGAATTTGGCGGCAGGTTTGTGCCGCAAATTCTGATCCCGGCCCTGAACCAGCTGGAGGCCGCCTTCGTCGACGCCAGCGACGATCCCACCTTTCAGACCCAGTTCAATGACCTGCTGCACAACTATGCCGGGCGACCGACGGCGTTGACCCTCTGCCGCAACCTCACCACCGGTACCCGCACCCGCCTGTACCTAAAGCGTGAGGATCTGCTGCACGGCGGCGCGCACAAAACCAATCAGGTACTTGGCCAGGCGCTGCTGGCCAGGCGCATGGGTAAGACCGAGATCATCGCGGAAACCGGCGCGGGTCAGCACGGCGTCGCAACGGCGCTGGCCTGTGCCTTACTGGGTCTGAAATGCCGAGTCTACATGGGGGCCAAGGACGTTGCCCGCCAGTCTCCCAACGTGTTCCGCATGCGGCTGATGGGCGCCGAGGTGATCCCGGTGCACAGCGGCTCGGCCACCCTAAAAGATGCCTGCAACGAGGCGCTGCGCGACTGGTCCGCTAACTATGACCAGGCCCACTATCTGCTGGGCACCGCCGCCGGCCCCCATCCCTATCCGACCATCGTGCGCGAATTTCAGCGGATGATCGGCGCGGAGACACGCCGTCAGATCCTGCAGGCCGAAGGCCGCCTGCCCGATGCGGTATTGGCCTGCGTCGGCGGCGGCTCCAACGCCATCGGGATGTTCGCCGACTTTATCGATGATGCGTCGGTTCAGCTTATCGGCGTCGAACCGGCCGGGCTGGGCATTGAGACCGGGCAGCACGGAGCGCCGCTCAAGCACGGCCGCGTCGGCATTTACTTCGGCATGCGCTCTCCCATGATGCAGACCGCCGAGGGGCAGATTGAGGAGTCCTATTCCCTTTCCGCCGGGCTGGATTTTCCCTCGGTAGGTCCCCAGCACGCCCACCTGAACAGCATTGGCCGGGCTGACTATGTCTCCGCGACCGACGACGAAGCGTTGGCCGCCTTTATGCAGCTCTCGCGCCAGGAGGGCATTATTCCGGCGCTGGAGTCCGCCCATGCGTTGGCCCACGCCCTGAAGCTCATTCATCAGCAGCCGGAAAAAGAGCAGCTGCTGGTGGTGAATCTTTCCGGGCGCGGCGACAAAGATATTTTTACCGTTCACGACATTCTGCAGTCCCGGGGAGAAATGCAATGACACGCTACCAGACGCTATTTACCCATCTACAGCGCCGCCAGGAAGGCGCGCTGGTTCCCTTCGTCACGCTGGGCGATCCCACGCCGGCGCTGTCGCTGCAAATTATCGACGCACTGGTTGAGTCCGGCGCCGATGCGCTGGAGCTGGGGATCCCCTTCTCCGACCCGCTGGCCGATGGCCCGGTGATCCAGAATGCGACCCTGCGCGCCCTGCAGGCGGGCGTCACCCCTGAGCGCTGCTTTACGCTGCTGGCTACCCTGCGGGAAAAATATCCCCAGTTGCCCATTGGGCTGCTGATGTACGCTAACCTGGTGGTTAACCCGGGGATCGACGCCTTTTACCGGCGCTGTGCCCAGGCCGGCGTGGACTCTGTCTTGATTGCCGATGTACCGCTGGAGGAGTCCGCCCCCTTCCACGCGGCGGCGCAGCGGCACGGGGTCGCGCCGATCTACCTGTGTCCGCCCAACGCCGATGATGCGCTACTGCAGCAGCTGGCGGCGCGCAGTCAGGGGTACGTTTACCTGCTGTCACGCGCCGGGGTCACCGGCAGCGATCGCACCAGCCTGCCGCCACTGCGCCATCTCACGACGCGGCTGGCGGCGCTGGGTGCCGCGCCGGCGCTGCAGGGATTCGGGATTCGGACGCCCGATCAGGTGCGCAGCGCGCTGGAGGGTGGCGCCGCGGGCGCTATTTCCGGCTCGGCGGTGGTAGACCTGATCGCCCACCATCTGGATAACCCGCCCCAGATGCTGCAGCAGCTGCGCGCGTTCATCCAAACCATGAAGGCCGCAACCCGCGCCTGATGCCCTCCGCGGCGGTCGGTATCCCCCGCCGCGGATTTTGACTTGCCCTCTGCTGACCTATTGATATGATTATTGATAGATCGGGACACCGTTCATGGCGGCTGCCCTTTCGCGTCACCGCATAAGGAGAAAAGCATGAAATGGTCGAAACAGATCCAGGCGTTAGGACTGGCCGCCGTTCTGGCGGCATCGCTGGCGGGCTGCGCCGGATCCACCACCCAGGAGAGTACCGGTAACTACATTGATGACACCGTGGTCACCACCAAGGTGAAAAGCGCGCTGCTCAATGCCAAGAGTATTAAATCTACAGAGATCAGCGTGGAGACCTACAAAGGACGGGTACAGCTGAGCGGATTCGTCTCCTCACGGGCCGATGCCCAGCGGGCGGTTGAGGTTGCCCGGGGCATTAAGGGCGTCCGCTCGGTCGAAAACGATATGCGCATTAAATAACGCGCTCAGGCTGCCCGCCCGGGGCAGCCTCTTTACCGCCATAGCCGATCAGAAACGGTAGCCGGCACCGAACATAAATACCCACGGATTAATGTTGGTATTTATGCTGTGCTGATTATCCGAGCTATCGCGGAACTTCACCTTGGTATCAATGTTGATGTACCACACCGAGGCGTTGATCATCCAGTTTTCGCTGACCATATAGTCTAGCCCCGCCTGCCCGGCAACGCCCCAGGAGTCCGTCGCCTTCAGATCGTGCAGCCCCAGCGACGTCGCATTCTGATCGAAGCTGTTGTTGAAGAAGGTGGTGTAGTTCACCCCGACCCCAAGATAGGGGCGCAGCTTGTCTTCCGCACGGCCAAAGTACCACTGGGCCATCAGGGTGGGCGGCAGCTGATGCACGGTCGCAATATTTCCCAGCCCCCCCAACGAGACCTTGTGGCGGAACGGCGTTGCCGCCAGCAGCTCGATGCCGATGTTATCCGTTGCCATGTAGCCGAAGGTCAGCCCCAGCTGGGTATTGTTGTCCACGTTAAACTCGCCCAGCCCCAGCACATTATCAGAGCTGGTGGTCGGACGTACGGTGGCCGCGCCGGCGCGGACAATCACATCACCGGCCTGATGAGCCGATGCTGCCGCAGGCGCCAAAACGGCGGCCAGACACAGCGCAACGCTACACTTTTTCATCATCATCCCTTTCCTTTATATGGTTATCGTTCGCTTGCAATATAACCATATTGAGTGATTATTGATCCCGTCGGGATCACATCTTTTACATATAAACTGAACTAAATGATGCCAATCATATTTCTTGATTTGAAATGAAATGGCGAAAATTGATAAGCATCAATCAAGCGTCATTCCACTGAATTAAGAAGGCGTGCATCCCCTGCGGCAACGGCGCTCCGCACTTAGCGCAGGCGCTAACCTGAACGCGGAGGGCACCGCAAAGCCGGATGGAGACACAGCGCGTGGTTCGACGCAGCATACCCGCGGGGAATTCTCCGCGCCAGGGAGAAAGCCGCGCACAATCGGCCTGCGTCGCCCATCGGCGGCGCCCCGATACCGCCGCCGCGGAGCACAGGAAAAAACGCGGAGCGCAGAAGAAATCACCACCTGGCCGATTGCGGGGTGCCACAGCGGCCGCTAACGGGGTACAATCGCCGCACATCTGTTTCCACCCCGGGCGGCCGGTGCCGCCCGTCGACATGCCAAGGAGCTATGCATGCCCATCACGGCCCGGAGCCTTTACCGTGACAGCGTTAACTTTTTCCGCCATCAGCTGACGCCCATCGTCCTGCTGGCGCTACTGACCGCCTTTATTAGCGTGATGCTGAACCAGGCCCTCAGCCCCAGCGCACAGGCGATCAGCCAGCTGAGCAGCGGCGACGGCGTCAGCGCCGCCCGAGGGCTGCAGGAGATGATCCGCCAGATGACGCCGGAGCAGCAAATGACGCTGCTGAAAGTCTCTGCGGCCTCCAGCTTTTCGGTGCTGATCGGTAATGTGCTGCTGCTGGGGGGATGCTGACGCTGATCCCACAGGCGTCCACCGGCGTACGCCTCAGCGCGCTGCGCGCCATCGGCCTCTCTGCGCCCATGCTGCCGCGTCTGCTGCTGCTGATGCTGCTGTGCACCCTGATGGTTCAGCTGGGTATTACGCTATTTATCTTGCCGGGGATCATCCTGGCCGTCGGTCTCGCCCTCTCCCCGATGATCATGACCACAGAGCGCTGCGGCGTGATCGCCGCCATTCGCAGCAGCTTTCGGCTCTCCTTCGCCAGCGTACGGCTCATCAGCCCGGCAATCCTGCTGTGGATGCTGATGAAGCTGGTGCTATTGCTGTTGGTCGATACGCTGGCGGCGCTGCACCCCAGCCTGGGCATGGTCATCATGGGAACACTGAGTAATCTGATCTCCGTCGGTCTGATTATCTATCTCTCCCGCCTGTATATGCTGCTGCGGACCCCAGCCTGATCCGCAGACCCCGCCCGCAGGGCGGGGTCGCCACGCCTCCCGCGCTCCCGCAGACAGAGCGCCGCGCCCCCGATTCACCCGCGTAAGAGACAGCCATGCTGAGCCGACTCATCATCAAATACAGAATGACCGATATCTTAGACAAGATCATATTACGCAATAAAGATTTCGCAATTATATCAAATAACTGCTGGGGATTTCGTGCGTATAAAATAGCCAAGAAACCGTACAATACGCCATTCATCGGGCTGTATATTGTCCCTGCCGATTTTATTAAAATGTGCGCTAACTTAAGCCGCTACATTGGCTGCACAATCGATAAAGACAGCTTTATTAAAAGCGACATGCCCTTTCCGGTTGCCCAGATACAGGAGATTACGATTTACTTTATGCATTACCAGAATGAGGAGCAGACCATCCGTAAATGGAATGACCGGATGGCCCGGCTGGTAAGCTATATCGCGGCGCGGGGCGTCGATAACATCATCTTTAAGATGTGCGAAAGAGATGGTGAAAAACAGCATGTTAGCGAATTCAACGCGCTGCGCTTCCCACGGAAAATCAGCTTTGAAAAGGCCGGCAGCGACAAACGTCTGAAGGATAAAAATGGCGACCTGCTCACCGGAGATCAGCTGTTCAATAGCCGATTTATTTACTATAGAAAATACATTTCTCTATATAAGTGATGATTAAGCAGAGGCGTCAGCGAGGCGCAGCCGTCCCGTTCTGAGCGGCTCCCGGAGAGTCGTCCGCGCCGTCGGCATGGGCGCACCGACTGCTTTGGATCAGCTTCAGTGCCAGATACAGATCGGCGACAAACAGCAGCCCCTTCTCCTCCCCGGCGGCTCGACTGCGGCCAAACCAGCGCTTCAGGTCGGTCTTACGCCCGGCCAGCACCAGATGAACTCGCCGCTGGCGCAGATCGCGCTTCAGCTCATCGATCCCCGCCAGCACGCTAATGTCGGGGTAGGTAAAGCAGGATACCGCATCGATCACCACCCACTCCGGCTGAAACGGCATCCCGTCGACCAGATTCAGGACTCGGCGCTTAAAATAGGCGATATTGAAATAGGTCAGCGGCGAGTTAAAACGGTAGATCAGCACCCCCTCGACTGCCCGCACCTGATTCCCGTTGCCGAGCGAGTGGATCATCCCCTCCTCATTCACCCCCAGCAGCTGTTCGCTGGGGCGAAACACCGTGCGGAAAAACTGCAGCAGTCCCAGCAGCACGGCCAGCCCGATCCCCGGCATAACCCCCACCAGCAGCACGCTGGCAAAGGTGAACAGCGCCAGGCGAAAGGCCGACGGATTGTGTTTCCGCAGGTTCACCAGCGAGCGAATGTCCAGCAGCAGCCAGGAGGCGTACACCAGCACCACGCCGAGCGCGGCCACCGGAATATAGCGCAGCAGCCCCCCAGCAGCAGCAGCACCGCCGCGATAGACAGCGCGGCCACGATGGAGACCAGCTGGCTTTTACCGCCGTTGGCATCGTTGACCGCGGTACGGGAGCTGGCGCCGCTGATGGCGAACCCCTGCGAAAGCGCCGACACGATGTTGGCGACGCCCAGCGCACGAAACTCTGCATCCGGATTGATTTCATAGCCGTTTTTAGAGGCAAAGCTGCGCGCCGTCAGCATCAGGCTGACAAAGCTTATCAGCGCCAGGTTCAGGGAGGGCATCACCAGATCGCGCAGCAGCGCAGGCTGAAAGTTGGGCCACTGCACCACCGGCAGCGTCCCGTCGAGGCCGGTAATCGTCTGAATGCCAAAGCGCTGCAGCCCCCCCAGCCAAACCACCAGCATCGCGAGGATGATCACCAGTAACGCCGCAGGCCAGCCGGGACGTAGACGGCGCAGCCCCAGCAGGCTCAGCAGGGTCAGCAGCGACAGAAGCAGCGTCGGCCAATGGCTGGAGAGCAGGTCGTGGGGCAGCGAGAGAATGCGTTCGATCACCTCGCGCGAGGCGGGCTGATAGCCCAGCATCTTCGCCAGCTGATCGATCATGATGGTGATGGCCAGGCCATTGAGCAGGCCGGTCAGAATGGGGCGCGACAGCAGATCCGCCAGCGCCCCGAGGCGAAAGCGGCTGGCAACGAGGCACCACAGGCCGGTCATCAGGGTCATCATTACGCACAGCTGCCACAGCCGCTGCGGATCGCCGGCCGCCAGCGGAGCCACCACGGCGGCAATCACCGCACAGGTGGCCGCATCCGGCCCGACGATCACCTGGCGTGAGGAGCCAAACAGCGCGTAGGCGATCATCAGCAGGATACAGGAGTAAATTCCCACCACCGCCGTGACCCCGACCAGATCGGCATAGGCCAGCGCCGTCGGCAGCGCCACGGCGGCGACCGATAGCCCGGCGCGCAGATCATCGGCCAGCCACTCCCGCCGGTATTTCGTCAGTTGATACAGCCCTGGCATCCAGCGGCGCAGAAAATTCCATTGCATAACGTCGTAACCCTAAGAGGCGTCCTCCTCCATCATGGATAGGCCGAAGCACTTGGTCAAGTCGGCTGATGGGCGGGTTCGCGTGTAATTTTTTGCAAAAAAATAAAGCTGGGAGAAATACGGCGGCATAATGCAGGATCACAGAGAATCAACGGGCGTGACCGTGCGGCCCGGCAGCGACAAAGATACCGCCGCTGCGCCGAATCAGGTATAGTCGCCCGGTCGATGAAAGGATGGACTGCCGAATGAAGCAATTGTTAGATTTTTTACCCCTGGTGGTATTTTTTGTCTGTTACAAACTGTATGACATCTATGTCGCCTCCGGCGCGCTGATCGCCGCGACCGCCGTCGCACTGGTGTTAACCTGGCTGAAATACCGCCGGGTAGAGAAAATGACCCTGATCACCTTTATTATGGTGGCCATTTTTGGCACCCTGACGCTGGTCTTCCATAACGATCTATTTATTAAATGGAAGGTGACCGTTATCTATACGCTGTTTGCCCTGGCGCTGCTGATCAGCCAGATGGTGCTGAAGAAGCCGCTGATCCAGCGGATGTTAGGGAAAGAGCTACAGCTGCCGGACAGCGTATGGTCCCGTCTGAATGCGGCGTGGGCGCTGTTCTTCCTAGGCTGCGGCCTGGCCAACATCTATGTCGCCTTCTGGCTGCCACAAAGCGTGTGGGTCGATTTTAAGGTCTTTGGGCTAACGGCGCTGACGCTGATTTTCACGCTGCTGAGCGGAGTTTATATTTACCGCAATATGTCCGAAGAGCAAAAGCATTCATAAGACTGTGCGCCGGCCTCTGGCCGGCGTTTCTTTTGACACTGAGACATCAAGACTGACATTTACTATGAGCGAAAAACTTCGTTTACCGGCAGGTGAACTTGTTCTGCGTACTCTGGCTATGCCGGCCGACACCAACGCTAACGGGGACATCTTCGGCGGTTGGATCATGTCACAAATGGATATTGGCGGCGCTATCCTGGCAAAAGAGATCGCAGAGGGACGCGTGGTGACCGTGGCGGTGAACGCGATAACCTTTCTTAAGCCGGTGGCGGTAGGCGATGTAGTGTGCTGCTATGCCCACTGTATCCGCACCGGGCGCAGCTCTATCACCGTGAACATTGAGGTCTGGGTGAAAAAGGTCGCCTCCGAGCCGATTGGGCAGCGCGAATGCGTTACCGAGGCGGTATTTACCTATGTCGCGGTAAACGACGCGAATAAATCCCGCGCGCTGCCTGCTGGGAAGGCCAACTTCCGCAACGACGCCGCGCAATAGACGCCCCCACGCCGGGCCATCGCTGGCCCGGCGCTTATTCGACGGCCGTCCGGCCATCGATCCGAAAATAGACGGTCACCTCAACGTTCTGCCCCGGGCGTCCGGGCTGGTAACGCCAGCGGCGCGCGGCGCGCTTGACCTCTCGCTCAAATACCCCTGGCGGATCGGCCGACAGGATACTGACATTGCCGACGCGCCCCTCGCTATCGACGTCAAAACGCAGCCTCACCCGTCCCTCAATATGCAGCGCCAGCGCACGCTGAGGATAGGCCGGCTCAGGTCGGCTGGCCGCCTGCGGCGCGCCCGACGCCGCAGGATGCCCCCCGTTCGCCGCCGGCGCGTGACCGCTTGCCGCACCTGGCAGAGCGCCTGCTGTCCCCGTCGCCTTTGGCGCGACGCCCTGAGCCTGATCCGACGGCGTTACCGCCTGCGGCGTTGATGATACCGCCTTGGCCACCGGCGCCTGAGGCACCGGCGGTTTCGCCTTCGGCGGCGCCGGTTTCACCTCCCGCTGACGGGGCTGCGCCCTCTCGCTCGGCTTCGGCTGCGGCTTCTCGGGCGGCGGCGCCTCTTTTTCCCTGTGTGCCTCGGGCGCGGTGACGTCCGGTGCCGCTGCCGGCGCCGGCGCCGATCCGGCCTGCTGCGGCGCGGCCTGTGGCGCAGACGCCGCCTGCCCTGCGGCGGCAAACATGGCCGGATTGACCATTATCGCCTGGATCTGCCCCGCTTCCCCGGCAGGCTGTGGGCGGATCTCATGGTAGGAGGCATACAGCAGTCCGGCAATCAGCGAGGCGTGCAGGGATACCGATAGCGCCATCGGCCAAGAAAGGCGACGGACCAGGAAAAATCGCTTCAGGGTTAATTTATCAGCCGACAAGGTGTTGGTAACTCAATGGGTAAATGGACATCGCGTATTGCAGTCAAGTTTAAATGCAAATAGCAATCATGTTCAACTGAGAACTGTCGAAGAGCGCAAAACTGTGCGACCGCACGGATTATCCCCTGCGCCGACAGTACAGATATTGCGCCTATGGCAACGATACCTTAACGTATCGGCTCAGGCGGCGCCGTATTTTCCCCAGCGTCAGGCTCTGCGCCTGTGCCCCTCGCAAGAGAGGCCAAAACCAGAGCACACTACCCTCGATTGGCTCGAATCAATACAAGGAGGAGAATATGTTGTACCTGATTTATGCTCAGGATGCACAGGATACGCTGCAGCAGCGTCTGGCGGCACGCCCGGCCCATCTGGCCAGGCTGCAGACGCTGCGCGATCAGGGACGTCTGCTGACAGCCGGCCCCCTGCCGGCTATCGACAGCAGCGATCCCGGCGCCGCGGGGTTCACCGGCTCGGCGGTGATCGCCGAATTTGAATCGCTGAGCCAGGCCCAGGCATGGGCGGGAAATGACCCTTACGTTGCCGCCGGAGTCTACCGTCAAGTCAGCGTAACCCCCTACAAACAGGTGTTCTAACGCCGCGTCACCGCATTCAGGACGAGTCATACCCAAGAAAAAAGCCCGCATTCGCGGGCTTTCCCTTACCGCAGAGAAGCGCACTTAGCCGGGGCTACATGGAGATTCCATTAAAATGCTAAATGCGCTTTTCTGTCACATTGCTGTGATGCCGGGCAGTCTACCCTGATTCCTCGCGGGTCGCAATATCATGATAATTCGGATAAATGCGTTCGCTGCTTTTATTATCACCTGGCGCTTATTGGGGGACTCGCCGCTCCGTAGCACGCGGGCTGGATCTCCGCCGCCGACTCTGGCAGGATGGATAAAAAACGGACTATCCCACTGTATTCAGCGGTGATTGGCGTCCAGCGCGCCTGCCGCTATCCATCGTGTCATCCAAGGAGAGCATGCAGAATGGCAAACAGTAAGAAGAACGCCAAAACCCATATCGGTTTGGATCCCAAAAAATCAGCCGCGCTGGCCGATGCACTCAATATCCTGCTGGCCAACTACCAGATCCTGTATATGAATGTGCGCGGCTACCACTGGAATATCAGCGGACCGCAGTTTTTTGAGCTGCACGTTAAGTTTGAAGAGACCTATAACGATCTGTTGCTTAAGGTCGATGAGCTGGCCGAGCGGATCCTGACGCTCGGCTACCGCCCGCGTCACGCCTTCAGCGACTATCTGAAAAGCGCCGAGATCAAAGAAGACGTCGATGTCACCGACGATTGCGGCACCCTGCAGGGATTATTGAGCGGCTATGCCCTGCTGCTGCAGCAGCAGCGAGAAATCCTGCGACTGGCGACGGACGCGGCGGACGAGGGAACCGTCTCTCTGATGAGCGACTATATTAAGCAGCAGGAAAAGCAGGTGTGGATGCTGAACGCCTATCTGGGGCAATAGCCGGCGGGCGAAAGGTGACCTCAGCCCCGCTGCGCGGGGCTGAATGACTACCACCCGTAGGCAACGGAATAGAGCAAAGAACGGTGATGCTGGATTCTGTGTAAACGGCGAATGCAATAGATATGACGGTTTCTGCGTGACTGACCTTCCAGCCAGCGGCTGCGCCGCCGATGGATCTGACGCAGCATACGCCAGCGCCCTACTTCATTTCGACTGTGTCGCATTGTACCCCTCCGGATAATTGCGCTGCGATTATACCCCCCTGAGAGACAAGCCAACCCCCCGGGCGAGCCCATCGTATAAAAAGTGCCGCGCGCCGCGATCTGTATATATTTAACCGCTAAAGGTTTCTTCTTTGTATATCTGTGCGTAAACTCTCAATTGATGGATTTGTGCAAGGACAACCTGCGGTTATGAGCACTTTTTATACAGTAATCAGCTGGCTGGCAATCTTTGGCTACTGGCTGCTGATCGCCAGCGTCACGTTACGGATATTAATGAAACGCCGGGCGGTTCCCTCCGCCATGGCTTGGCTGCTGATCATTTACATTCTGCCGCTGGTCGGCATTATCGCCTATCTCTCCTTTGGTGAGCTGCATCTGGGAAAACGTCGCGCCGAACGCGCGCGCGCCATGTGGCCATCCACCGCACGCTGGCTGGCCGATCTGCGCAGCTGTCGTAGCATTTTTGCCACCCATAACAGCGAGGTCGCCGCACCGCTGTTCCAGCTGTGCGAACGACGCCAGGGCATTGCCGGCGTCAAGGGTAACCAGCTGCAGCTGCTCACCTCTACCGACGACACGCTCAACGCCCTGATCCGCGATATTGAGCTGGCGCATAACAGCATTGAGATGATGTTTTATATTTGGCAGCCCGGCGGGTTGGCCGATCGGGTTGCCGAGGCGATGATGGCGGCGGCCAGACGCGGCGTACGCTGCCGCCTGATGCTCGATTCGGCCGGTAGCGTGGCGTTTTTCCGCAGCCCTTATCCGGCCATAATGCGCGAAGCGGGTATTGAGGTCGTCGAGGCGCTGCAGGTCAACCTGCTGCGCGTTTTCCTGCGCCGCATGGATCTGCGTCAGCACCGCAAGGTGGTGCTGATCGACAACTTTATCGCCTATACCGGCAGCATGAATCTGGTTGACCCGCGCTACTTCAAGCAGGACGCCGGTGTCGGACAGTGGATCGATGTCATGGCACGCATGGAGGGACCGGTCGCGACCACCATGGGCATCTACTACGCCTTCGACTGGGAGATGGAGACCGGTAAACGCATTCTGCCGCCAGAGCCGGTATGCAATATCCTTCCCTTCGAAAAAGAGTCGGGCCACACCATTCAGGTGATCGCCTCCGGCCCCGGCTTCCCGGAGGAGCTGATCCACCAATCGCTGTTGACCGCCGTCTACTCCGCGCGCCAGCAGCTGGTGATGACCACCCCCTATTTTGTTCCCAGCGACGACCTACTGCACGCCATCTGTACCGCCGCCCAGCGCGGCGTGGATGTCTCTATCATCGTGCCGAAAAAGAATGACTCGATGATGGTCGGCTGGGCCAGCCGCGCCTTTTTTACCGAAATGCTGGCCGCCGGCGTTAAAATCTATCAGTTTGAGGGCGGCCTGCTGCATACCAAGAGCGTGCTGGTCGACGGTCAGCTCAGTCTGGTCGGCACCGTCAACCTGGATATGCGCAGCCTGTGGCTCAACTTTGAAATTACGCTGGTCATCGACGATGACGGCTTCGGCAGCGATCTCGCCTGCGTACAGGAGGACTATATCGCTCGCTCCTCCCTGCTGGACCCGCTGGCGTGGTTAAAACGCCCGCTGTGGCAGCGCGTCGTCGAGCGCCTCTTTTACTTTTTCAGCCCTTTGCTGTAACCGTCCGCGGCTCGGACTCCCCTCTGGCCGCGGCCTCAATGAGATACTGACATGATGGATTTAAACAACCGCCTGAGCGAAGAAGAGACCCTGGATCAGGCCTACGATATTTTCCTGGAGCTGGCGGCGGACAATCTGGATCCGGCGGACGTGCTGCTGTTTAACCTGCAGTTTGAGCAGCGCGGCGCTGCCGAGCTGTTCGATCCGGCCGAAGACTGGCAGGAGCATGTCGATGTCGATCTCACCCCGGACTTCTTTGCCGAGGTGGTGATCGGCCTGACCGACGGTAATCCGGACAGCGACGATATCGAGGATGTCTTCGCCCGCATTCTGATCTGCCGAGAGAAGGATCATAAAATGTGCCATATCCTGTGGAAAGAGTAGCACCGCCGCTCTTCGCCCACTAAAAAACCGCCGTCAGGCGGTTTTTTAGTGCTCCCCCCGGCTACAGCGGATCGACCTTCAGGCAGGAGACCGCGTGACGAAAGCTGCCCTCCAGCAGCGGCCGGGTCTGTGCGCACTCCGGCCCAGCCTGAGGACAGCGGGTGCGGAACACGCAGCCCGACGGCGGATCGATCGGCGACGGCAGCTCCCCCTCCAGCAGCTGAATCTGCTTATTGCGCTCCCTGTCGGGATCCGGCACCGGCACCGCCGACATCAGCGCCTTGGTATAGGGATGCTGTGGGTTGTGATACACCTCATCATAGGTGCCCAGCTCCACCGCATGTCCCAGATACATCACCAGCACGCGGTCGGAGATATGCTTTACCACCGCCAGATCGTGTGCGATGAAGATCAGCGACAGCCCCATCTCCCGCTGCAGCGACTGCAGCAGGTTGACCACCTGCGCCTGAATCGACACATCGAGCGCCGACACCGGCTCGTCGCAGATAATCAGCTTGGGCTCCAGGATCAGGGCCCGGGCAATCCCAATACGTTGACACTGACCGCCGGAGAATTCGTGCGGATAGCGGTTGATGAGATTAGGCAGTAGGCCCACCTTCATCATCATCGCCTTCACCCTGTCGCGCATCTCGCCGCGCACCATCTGCGGATAATAGGTCCGCAGGGGCTCGGCAATAATCTCCCCAATCGTCATCCGCGGGTTTAGCGACGCCAGCGGATCCTGAAAGATCATCTGGATATCGCTACGCACCTCGCGCCACTGCTTTTCGTTCATGCCCAGCAGATCGCGCCCCAGCCAGCTGACGCTGCCGGAGGTCGCCTTCACCAGGCCGATCAGCGCGCGGGCAAAGGTCGACTTGCCGCAGCCTGACTCGCCGACAACGCCCAGCGTTTCCCCCTGATACAGACGTAGGGTCACACCGTCCACCGCCTTTAGGCGCTTGGGCGGCTGCCAAAACCAGGCCTTGTTGTCTCGAATATCAAAATGAACCCGTAGATCAGCCACTTCCAACAATACGTTTTTGTCACTCATCGGCCCACTCATGCCAGTTCCTCCACCGTTCTGAAGCAGGCGCGTAGACGCCCCTCGCCAAAGGCCGTCAGCGGCGGCGCCGCATCGCAGCCGGCATCGGCATAGGGGCAGCGCGGCTGAAACGGGCAGCCGGCCGGCAGACGCAGCAGGTTAGGCGGGTTGCCCGGGATGGTCAGCAGCGCCCCGCTCTCGGCATCCAAGCGCGGCACCGCGCTCAGCAGCCCGATGGAGTACGGGTGCGATGGGTGATAGAACACGTCGCGCGCCTGGCCATACTCCATGGTACGCCCGGCATACATCACCAGCACCTTGTCACAGATACCGGCAACGACCCCCAGATCGTGCGTTATCATAATGATCGCGGTGTTAAACTCCCGCTTCAGCTCAT
The DNA here is from genome assembly GCF_000800725.1 of Edwardsiella sp. EA181011. Classification (NCBI taxonomy): domain Bacteria; kingdom Pseudomonadati; phylum Pseudomonadota; class Gammaproteobacteria; order Enterobacterales; family Hafniaceae; genus Edwardsiella; species Edwardsiella sp. EA181011. The sequence continues at coordinate 2,821,903 of NZ_CP011364.1, forward strand.
TGAGCAGCGTCATGATCTGCGCCTGCACCGTCACATCCAGCGCCGTGGTCGGCTCATCGGCAATCAGCAGCCGCGGGCGGCACAGCAGCGCCATCGCAATCATCACCCGCTGGCGCATCCCGCCGGAAAATTCATGGGGGAACATGCGCATACGCTTACGCGCCTCCGGCATCTTCACCGCATCCAGCATCCGCACCGACTCATCAAACGCCTGCGCCTTGCTCATTCCCTTGTGCAGCATCAGCACCTCCATCAGCTGCTCGCCCACCCGCATATAGGGGTTGAGGGAGGTCATCGGGTCCTGAAAGATCATGGCGATCTCTTCGGCGCGCAGCCGATTAAGGGCCTTCTCCGGTAAATTTAAGATCTCACGGCCATCGAAGCTGGCCGAACCGTCGATGCGCCCATTCGGTGCCAGCAGCCCCATCAGGGCAAACGCGGTCTGCGACTTTCCCGAACCGGACTCACCGACGATCCCCAGCGTCTCGCCAGCGTCCAGCGAGAAGTTCAGATCGTTGACCGCCGTGACGTCGCCGTCCGGCGTTGTGAAGGTCACGCGTAGGGAGCGTACGTTCAGTAAGCTGGATTTCATCTCTGCGCTCCTCAGCGATCTTTCGGGTCGAGGGCATCGCGGAGCCCATCACCGATAAAGTTAAAACAAAATAGCGTGATCACCAGAAAAGAGGCCGGGAAGATCAGCAGCCAGGGGGAAACCTCCATCGAGTTGGCCCCATCGCTCAGCAGGGCGCCCCAGCTGCTGAGCGGCTCTTGGGTACCCAGCCCCAGGAAGCTCAAAAACGATTCAAACAGGATCATGCTCGGCACCAACAGCGACGCGTACACCACTACCACGCCCAGCACGTTAGGCACCACGTGGCGCAGGATAATACGCCCCGTCGTCACCCCGCCCACCTGCGCCGCCTCGATAAACTCCTTACGCTTCAGGCTCAGCGTCTGCCCGCGGACAATACGCGCCATATCCAGCCAGGAAACCATGCCGATCGCGATAAAAATCAGCAAAATATTCTGGCCAAAGAAGGTCACCAGCAGAATGACAAAGAACATGAAGGGAAACGAGTTAAGGATCTCCAGCATGCGCATCATCACCGAGTCCACCTTACCGCCCAGGTAACCGGAGAGAGCGCCGTACAGCGTACCGACCACCACGGCCACCAGCGCGGCGGCAATCCCGACCATCAGCGAAATACGTCCACCGATGGCGACACGCACCAGCAGATCGCGTCCGGAGGAGTCGGTACCGAAGTAGTGCCCCCCTCCAGCGCCGGCACCGCCGACATCATCTCCCAGTCGGTATCGTCGTAGGCAAACGGCGACAGCATCGGGGCGAATATCACAAACAGGGCGATCAGCAACAGAATGCACAGGCTGACCAGCGCCGCGCGGTTATGCATAAAGCGGCGGCGTGCATCCTGCCATAGGCTGCGCCCTTCCACGTCCAGCTGTTCGCTGAAGCTGCTCACCGCGGCGGCGCTGTTTTTATTCACTAACATAGGCGCCTCTTTCAGTAACGGATTTTGGGATCGATTACGGCGTACAGCACGTCAACGATGGCGTTAAAGGCAATCGTCAGGGTGCCGACCAGGATCGTCAGGCTCAGCACCAGCGAATAGTCCCTGTTCAGCGCGCCGTTGACGAACAGTTGGCCGATCCCCGGCAGGCCATAAATAGTTTCAATGACCATCGAGCCGGTAATGATCCCGACAAAGGCAGGCCCCATGTAGGAGAGCACCGGCAGCAGCGCCGGACGCAGCGCATGGCGCAGCACAATGCGGTGCAGCGGTAGCCCCTTGGCCCGGGCGGTGCGGATAAAGTTAGAGTGCAGCACCTCGATCATCGAGCCCCGGGTAATGCGCGCGATACCGGCAATATAGGAGAGCGACAGCGCCACCATCGGCAGCAGTATGAACTTCAGCGCCCCGCCGTTCCAGCCGCCGCCCGGCAGCCAGTGCAGCGAGATGGCGAAGATCAGCACCAGCAGCGGCGCGACCACAAAGCTTGGGATCACCACCCCGGTCATGGCAAAGCTCATCACCACATAGTCCCAGCGCGAGTTCTGCTTCAGGGCCGCGATGACCCCGGCAGAGACTCCCAGCACCACCGCCATGACAAAGGCGGCAAAGCCCAGCTTGGCCGAAACGGGGAACGAGGCGGCCACCAGATCGTTGACCGAATAATCCTTGTATTTGAACGAGGGGCCAAAGTCTCCCTGCGAGAGCTGCAGCAGGTAGTGGCCATACTGCTTCCAGATGGGATCGTTGAGATGGTATTTGGCTTCGATGTTGGCCATCACCTCCGGCGGCAGCGTGCGTTCACCGGTAAACGGGCTGCCCGACGCCAGACGCATCATAAAAAACGAGATGGTGACCAGAATAAAAAGCGTCGGAATCGCTTCCAGGAAGCGACGGAATATAAATTTTAGCATAGCCCAAACCCTGTACGTCAGCCCCGCGGGCTGTCAGCCTCGCCGGCGGCCGGTCTCCCGGCCGCACGACGGACAATTAATGTTGAACGATATAAAGGTTTTTGTCGTAGACATAGTCCAGCGGATCCTTGCCGGTATAGCCACCGACAAAGGGTTTCACCAGACGGGCGTTAACATAGTAATACACGGGAACGATGGCCGAATCACGGTCCAGCTGCTGCTCAGCCTGCTGGTAGACCGCCGCGCGGCCGGCTTTGTCCGGCGCCTGCAGCGCGCTAGCCATAATGCGGTCAAAGGCCGGGCTCTTGTAGTGCGGGGTATTGTTGCTGCTGGTCGACAGCATCATATTGAGGAAGGAGCTCGGCTCGTTATAGTCGGCGCACCAGCCGGCGCGGGCGACATCGTAATTGCCCTGATGGCGCGAATCGAGGAAGGTCTTCCACTCCTGATTCTCCAGCTTCACATCGATCCCCAGGTTTTTCTTCCAGATCGAAGCCGCGGCAATCGCCAGCTTCTTGTGCAGATCCGAGGTGTTGTAGAGCAGGTTAAACGTCAGCGGCTTGCCCGGGCCATAGCCCGCCTCGGCCAGCAGCTTCTTGGCCTCTTGGTTGCGCTTCTCCTGCGACCAGCCGAACCAGGCCGGTTGCGTCAAATCAGCGCCGTCGGTATAGGGCGGCGTAAAGCTGTACGCCGGCAGGTCGCCCTGGTTCTTGACCTTATTCACGATAATATCACGGTCCAGACCCAGCTTCAGCGCCTCACGCACGCGGGGGTCGTTAAACGGCGGCTTCTGGTTATTGATTTCGTAGTAATAGGTGCAAAGATACGGGTCTACCTTCACCTGCTCGGGGATCTCTTTTTTCAGCTTCTGGAACAGCTCGATCGGCATATTGTTATAGGTCATATCGATCTCGCCGGCCCGATAGCGGTTCACATCGGTCACCTCCGAGGCGATGGGCAGGAAGGTCACCTTATCGATGATCGTCTTCGCATTGTCCCAATACTGCGGATTTCGCTCCAGCACGATACGTTCGTTGACGATCCAGTCTTTCAGCTTATAGGCGCCGTTGCTGACATAATTCTGCGGCAGGGTCCACTTGTCGCCGAACGTCTCTACCGCCGCCTTGTTGACCGGCTTCATCGCATAGTGCGCGGTCATCTCCGGCAGATAAGGTACCGGTTCGCTCAGGGTCACCTGGAACGTGCGATCGTCCAGCGCCTTGACCCCCAGAGCGGATTTATCCTGCTTGCCGGCGATGATGTCATCGATATTCGCGACGTGGGCATACTGCAGATAGCTCGCGTAGGGCGATGCAGTCTTGGGGTCGGCCATCCGCTGCCAGCTATAGACGAAGTCCTCTGCGGTGACAGGGTCACCGTTGGACCACTTCGCGTCCGGGCGCAGGTAAAATATCCACACCTTGTTATCTTTGCTCTCCCAGCGCTGCGCTACGCCGGGAATAGTATGCCCTTGGCTATCGTGCTGCGTCAGCCCTTCTAGCAGATCGTTGGTCACGTTGTTTTCCGGTACCCCTTCGATCTTGTGCGGATCGAGGGAGGAGACCTCCGAACCATTATTTCTGACCAGCTCCTGTTTAGCCGCCAGCTGTACGCCGGCCGGTACCTCGGCGGCCTGCGCCACCGCCGCGACGCCCAACGCGCTACAAATCCCAAGGGTTAATATACTTTTTTTAATGATGTGTTTGCTCATTACTACCACTCCCGTATTCAAAAGGAAGCCTGCGGGCAGGCGGGTCAACATCGTTATTTATTCACTGCAGTAATGAAGGAACGGTTCATTCGCTGCAGCTTGCCTTATACCGCCCTCGCGGCGGCTGGCATTTATTGTTGCCGGGTAACAAAATAACGGCGCCTAGGGCCGCTTGATGATGGGCTGGCTCAGTGCGGCTACCCAGAAGCCGCTCCCGTAGCATCCTGGGCTACCGAGAGCGCCCTCCCGTATGCCAACGCCCGTAAAACAGCGTGACGTCCTGAGCGAGCCGGCTGATGGCCATGTGAGCACTGTTGTATTTCGTGCTTTCTCACAGACTGCCCTCTCCCATGACAAAAATCAATTGTAAGTTACTGATATAACATAAAATATAAGCTTAAAGCATTTTGCATTGTCTAAAATTTCAACCTCATGCCGAAAATCAAAACAATATTGCAATGAACAAGATTTATTTAGACAAAAAAACTAACTGAAATGAATGATGAGAGGAAAAAACGCCGGACAATGTACACAATGTCGGCGTCTGTATAGGACAATTTTACGGAAATGGGCGCGAGGCAGGCGAATTAACCCACCGATGAATACGATCGCAAAATAAAAATAAGATGATTAAATATATTGCGCAGATATATCTATTAGCGGAGCGGCGTCCCCGCCGCCCCCTGTCGATTACAGCAGGCCGGGAAAAATAGCCTTCACCCCGGTGACGATAAATTCAATGCCCAGCGCCATCAGCAGCAGCCCCATGATACGGGTCACGACGTTGATCCCCGTCTGCCCTAACAACCGCACCAGCAGCGGCGCGGCGCGGAACAATAGCCAACAGCAGAAGGCGAACAGAATGATCGCCAGCGAAAAGCCCAGCAGGTTTTGCCAGCCGTGATAGCGGGAGCTCCAGACGATGGTCGAGCTGATGGCGCCGGGGCCGGCCATCAGCGGCAGCGCCAGCGGCACCACGCCGACATTTTCGCGGATAGCCGTTTCCGACTTCTCCTGCTTATTCTGCTTATCCTCACCCAGCTTACCGCTGATCATCGACATGGCGATCGTCATCACCAGGATACCGCCGGCAATACGGAAAGAGTCGATGGAGATACCAAAGACGTTCAGTATCGAGTCCCCCAACAGCAGCGCCGTAATCAGTATAATGGCCACCGACAGGTTCGCCGTGAGGTTGGTTCGGTTACGCGCCGCGGCGGCCTGATAGCTGGTCATGCTGATAAACACGGGCAAGATCCCGACCGGGTTTACCAAGGCGAACAGACCAATAAAGAATTTGATATACCCGGACAGGTCCAGCAGAGACTGAGTCACTATGTGCTCCACAATATAAAGATGATGGTCATCGCGCGTAATGTAATTGAAATGACTGCGCCGATCTATCATTCCACCGCAGAATTTTTACTGTTTGCCGCGGATATGCGCAGTATCGTCTGTGACTAAATCCGGCGACGAGATAACGGTTTTGTTGTTTTTTATACCTAAAGGCGCTGAGTTTTCGTTAAGAATGAGAACAGCTCTCAACAAAACCATGCTGAATGGTGTCAGCTTGGCGTTTTCGTGACTTTAATCACAAAACAAATACCCAAGAATGAGTAAGCTCGACGATATCAAAAAGAGGGAGACGGATGGCCATCTCGGCGAGGTATCAGGATAACGCGTTCAATGCAACGCCCGCGACCATCCACGTTAAGCTGTTTTAGCAAATTAGCAGCCCGTCGGCAGCAAATGCCCGGCTGAGCGACGCGCCAGCATCTATACTGGTATGCCCCATGCGGCTGATTGACTAAAAAAGTTTAACATTATCAGGAGAGCATTCATGGCTGTAACCAACACTGCTGAACTCGATGCGCTGGTCGCCCGTGTCAAAAAAGCCCAACGCGAGTTTGCCAACTTCTCTCAGGAACAGGTAGACAAAATCTTCCGCGCCGCCGCGCTGGCCGCTGCCGATGCCCGTATTCCGCTGGCTAAAATGGCCGTCGCTGAATCCGGTATGGGTATCGTGGAAGACAAGGTGATCAAAAACCACTTTGCCTCCGAATATATCTACAACGCCTATAAAGATGAAAAGACCTGCGGTATCTTGTCCGAAGACGATACCTTCGGCACCATCACCATCGCTGAGCCGACCGGTCTGATCTGCGGCATCGTACCGACCACCAACCCGACCTCCACCGCGATCTTCAAGGCGCTGATCAGCCTGAAGACCCGCAACGGCATCATCTTCTCCCCGCATCCGCGTGCCAAGCAGGCGACCAACAAAGCCGCCGATATCGTGCTGCAGGCGGCCATCGCCGCTGGCGCGCCGAAAGACATCATCGGCTGGATCGATGAACCCTCCGTCGAGCTGTCTAACGCGCTGATGCACCATCCGGACATCAACCTGATCCTGGCCACCGGTGGCCCGGGCATGGTGAAAGCGGCCTATAGCTCCGGCAAGCCGGCCATCGGCGTTGGTGCGGGCAACACCCCGGTGGTGATCGACGAAACCGCGGATATCAAACGCGCCGTCGCCTCCATCCTGATGTCCAAAACCTTCGACAACGGCGTCATCTGTGCCTCCGAGCAGTCAGTTATCGTCGTCGACTCTGTCTACGACAAAGTGCGTGAGCGTTTTGCTACCCACGGCGGCTACCTGCTGCAGGGTAAAGAGCTGAAAGCCGTTCAGGATATCATCCTGAAGAATGGCGCGCTGAACGCCGCCATCGTAGGCCAGCCGGCAGAGAAGATCGCCGAAATGGCAGGCATCAGCGTACCGGCGGGGACTAAGATCCTGATCGGCGAAGTCAGCGTCGTTGACGACTCCGAGCCGTTCGCACACGAAAAACTGTCTCCGACCCTGGCGATGTACCGTGCCAAAAACTTCGAGGACGCCGTAGAGAAAGCCGAGAAGCTGGTTGCCATGGGCGGTATCGGCCATACCTCCTGCCTGTACACCGACCAGGATAACCAGGGCGCGCGCGTAAACTACTTCGGCGAGAAGATGAAGACCGCCCGTATCCTGATCAATACCCCGGCCTCGCAAGGGGGGATCGGTGACCTGTACAACTTCAAGCTGGCGCCTTCACTGACGCTGGGCTGCGGCTCCTGGGGCGGTAACTCCATCTCTGAAAACGTGGGTCCAAAGCACCTGATCAACAAGAAAACGGTAGCGAAGCGAGCAGAAAACATGTTGTGGCATAAACTTCCGAAGTCTATCTACTTCCGCCGCGGCGCCCTGCCGATCGCGCTGGAAGAAGTAGCAACCGACGGTGCCAAGCGCGCCTTTATCGTCACCGACCGTTTCCTGTTCAACAACGGTTATGCCGACCAGGTTACCAACGTACTGAAAGCGCACGGTATCGAAACCGAAGTCTTCTTCGAAGTTGAAGCCGACCCAACCCTGAGCATCGTGCGCAAAGGCGCCGAGCAGATGAACTCCTTCAAGCCGGACGTGATCATCGCGCTGGGCGGCGGCTCCCCGATGGATGCAGCCAAGATCATGTGGGTGATGTACGAGCATCCGGAAACCCACTTCGAAGAGCTGGCGCTGCGCTTTATGGATATCCGTAAGCGTATCTATAAGTTCCCGAAAATGGGCGTCAAAGCCAAAATGATCGCCATCACCACCACCTCTGGCACCGGCTCTGAAGTCACGCCGTTCGCCGTAGTGACCGACGATGCGACCGGGCAGAAATACCCGCTGGCTGACTATGCGCTGACCCCGGACATGGCCATCGTTGATGCCAACCTGGTGATGAACATGCCGAAATCCCTGTGCGCCTTCGGCGGTCTGGATGCGGTAACCCATGCGCTGGAAGCCTACGTTTCCGTTCTGGCCAACGAATACTCTGACGGCCAGGCGCTGCAGGCCCTGAAGCTGCTGAAAGAGTTCCTGCCGGCCAGCTATGCCGAAGGCGCCAAAAACCCGGTAGCCCGTGAGCGTGTACACAACGCCGCTACTATCGCCGGCATCGCGTTTGCCAACGCCTTCCTCGGGGTATGTCACTCCATGGCCCACAAACTGGGCTCCGAGTTCCATATTCCGCACGGTCTGGCCAACGCCCTGCTGATCTCTAACGTTATTCGCTACAACGCGAACGACAACCCGACCAAGCAGACCGCATTTAGCCAGTACGACCGTCCGCAGGCGCGTCGCCGTTACGCTGAAATCGCTGACCATCTGGGTCTGAGCGCACCGGGCGACCGCACCGCGCAGAAGATCGAGAAGCTGCTGGCCTGGCTGGAAAGCATCAAGGCTGAGCTGGGTATCCCGGCCTCCATCCGCGAAGCCGGCGTACAGGAAGCCGACTTCCTGGCGAAAGTGGACAAGCTGTCCGAAGATGCTTTCGACGATCAGTGCACCGGCGCCAACCCGCGCTATCCGCTGATTGCCGAGCTCAAGCAAATTCTGCTGGACACCTACTATGGCCGCGAGTTTGTCGAGCACGCGCAGGAAGAGAGCAAGGCCGTCGCCGCGCCGAAAGCGGAAAAGAAGGCCAAAAAAGCCTGATTAACCCTGCTCCATGCCGGTGCACGCTGATGCAATCGGCATAAATCACTGCCACGGGCCCCGCGTAAGCGGGGCCCGTTTCCTTTCTCTATCACCCCCGCAATCCCCCACCGATGCCGCCCCTCCGAGCCCCCCAGACGCGCGCCTCTCCCCGCCGTAGCGCCAACCGTACGGCTACAGGGGGGATGACGCTCGCGGCATACAGCGACTCCACCACTGCGCAACCGTACGGCTACGGGGATGACACCCCCGTGGCGGCGGGTCACAGGGCTCGGCAGCAGGAGCCCCTCCGAACATCATTAGACTAGCCTCCGCATCGCCTGCCCGGCAGGGACGATATCGATGCGGGGCTCGCGGGGCGGCAGTCATCGGACAGATCACGGCGCGATGGCCTTAGGGAGGCGCTGGAGAGGCTGAGAGGCGTTGAGCGCGGCCGCTGAGAGGGCGCGACGCGCGCTGATGAAGCGATGACGCTACGGGGCAGTCACGCCGAGCGTTTCCTTATAGTGCCGGCGGCAAACGGAGACATAGCGCTCGTTGCCGCCGATCACGACCTGCTCACCGTCTTTCAGCGCCCGCCCGTCCTGATCCAGGCGCAGCACCATATTCGCCTTGCGGCCACAGTGGCAAATAGTCTTAAGCTCAACCAGCTTATCGGCCCAGGCCAGCAAATATTGGCTACCGGGAAAGAGCTCCGCCCGGAAATCAGTACGCAAACCGTAGCACAGCACCGGAATATCCAAATCATCGACCACCGTCGACAGCGCCAGCACCTGCGCCTTGGTGAGAAACTGACTTTCATCAACCAGAACGCAGTGTACGCACTGCTGCCGATGCGCCTGGCGGATCTCGGCCAGCAGATCCGTCTGCTGGTTATACAGCATCGCAGGCGAGTGTAGGCCGATACGCGAGCTGACCTGCCCCACCGCATAGCGGTTATCTATTTCAGCCGTGAATACCAGGGTATGCATACCCCGCTCGCGGTAGTTATAAGAGGACTGTAACAGCGCCGTGGATTTCCCGGCATTCATTGCAGAGTAATAAAAATAAAGTTGTGCCATCAAACAGCCTTAAACCGAAAAAATCACCTGATGTGCAAGATTCTACCATATATACAGGGCCGCGTGATGTCCGGGTTATTCCCCAAGACACCGCGCCACAGATGTGCAAAATCTGTACAAACCGCGCTTATCTACTGGCATACCAGCGTACACTTACAGAATAAATATGACATGATTCATGCAAATAAGTGATCGACCTAACGGTTGTTTCCGGCAGGCTTATGATGAGCATACCATGGACTTCTCCCGGACAATTGTCCGGGCAAAGGCAGAGTCAGGGTGCATTTATATACATTAAACGGCTAATCAACAGGTAAAACCGTACACGGTATGGCCTAGCCGGCATCGTACGGCGATATAGATAATAGGGTGAAATATTAACAAGGTCAGCCTCTCGATATTTGACTCATACAGACGAATATTTTTCCATTCTTACAAAATTCACTATTGCGTTAAATAAAGTCGCACTCTATTATAAAGATGACGCCCCCACCAATATAATTTGAGATTAGGAAAATGAGCGAAGCATTAAAAATTCTTAACAACATTCGTACTCTCCGCGCCCAGGCCCGTGAATGCACTCTGGAAACTCTAGAAGAAATGCTGGAGAAACTGGAAATCGTGGTAAAAGAGCGCCGCGAAGAAGACCAGCAAGCTCAGGCCGAGATCGAAGAGCGTACCCGCAAGCTGCAGCAGTACCGTGAAATGCTGATCGCTGATGGCATCGACCCGAATGAACTGCTGCAGACCATGAATGCCACCAAAGTTGCCGGTAAAACCAAGCGCGCTGCGCGTCCGGCTAAATATCAGTATGTTGACGAAAATGGCGAAACCAAAACCTGGACCGGTCAGGGCCGTACGCCTGCCGTGATCAAGAACGCCATTGAAGAGCAGGGCAAGTCTCTGGATGACTTCCTGATCTAATCAAGACGTTCGGTATACCCATGTTAAAAATAGCCTCTGATGAGGCTATTTTTGTTTTACCCCCCTCGCCCCTGCCTGCACCGCCGCCGCGCCTGCCTCATTATCGATAATGAGGGTTTCAGTATGGTTATTATCGCTGCACCCTTTACCACCATTAGGAATAGTCTCATTCATGAATTTAATCAATTATAGGTATCCCACTACCCATACCTTTGTCTAGTTGCATAATGAAAAAAAGATGGCGCCCCTGAGGACGCCATCTTTTATTTACCGACTTACTTGCTTAAATTCAGCCCTTTGATCCAGGCAGCGAAATCTTTGCCCAGCGCAGGATGACGCAGCCCATACTCGACAAACGCCTGCATATAGCCCAGCTTATTTCCACAGTCATGGCTACGCCCTTTCAGGTGGTAAGCCTCAACGGTTTCATTCTTCAGCAGCATAGCAATCGCATCCGTCAGCTGAATTTCCTCACCGGCTCCCGGCGGAGTTTTAGACAGCAGCGGCCAAATGTCCGGAGAGAGAACATAGCGGCCAACGATAGACAGGTTAGACGGTGCCTTATCGCGCGGCGGTTTTTCGACCACGGCACGAATAGCAATGCTTTCCCCCGCGGCCAATTGCGCACCGCTACAATCCACCACGCCATAATTAGACACATCGGCCATCGGCACCGGCTCAACCATAATCTGACTGGCGCCGGTGGATTCATAACGACGCAGCATCTCACTCAGGTTATCGCTGCTTAAATCTGCGCTGTATTCATCCAGAATAACGTCAGGCAATATCACGGCAAAAGGCTCATCGCCGACCAGCGGATGTGCGCACAGAATGGCGTGACCCAAACCTTTAGCCAACCCCTGACGCACCTGCATAATGGTCACGTGCTTGGGACAAATCGCCTGGACTTCGGCCAGCAGCTGACGCTTAACGCGCTTCTCCAGGATCGCCTCCAGCTCAAAGCTGGTATCGAAGTGGTTCTCGATGGAGTTCTTCGATGAATGCGTGACTAAAATGATCTCATTAATACCGGCGGCAATACACTCATTAACCACGTACTGGATCAGCGGCTTATCTACCAGCGGCAACATTTCTTTAGGAATAGCTTTCGTTGCCGGCAGCATACGCGTTCCCAATCCGGCCACCGGGATAACGGCTTTTTTTACTTTTCTCACTGACGTTGACATACAACCTCTCTATACGAATGGCGCATTGTTCGCTCGTCCATAACCGAACGATATGAATGCAAAACTCTCAGCGAGTATACCAGCTCGGTAATCGCACGCATGCCTTTCATCTGTATTTAAGATCAAATGGATAAACAAACGACAGCGCCGAGAATGGCGCCGATTGATGAGAGAAAGGATAGCAGAAAATACCGAAAAACGCGGGGCGCCACCTACCGCGCGATGGCCCCCGGTGCCAGATGCCGCAGCGGCTGTAGCGCCTGATGCTCCGGTGCCGTCAGCATCAGGCGAAGCTGCCCTACGCTGCCCCAGATCTGACACTGCCAACTCCGGCTGCGCAGGCTGAGCTGGTTCATATGCACGCTCCCCAGGGTCCCCAGCGGCATAGCGCCGCTCAGCTGGACCGTACGCTCCTCTGCCTCCAACCGAGCGTGTAACCCTGCGGAAACCAGCACCACATGGCCGCTGACGGCATGATAATACCCGGCCAGCATCGGAAATTGCCCGCGCAGCCCCGCCTTGCGTAACAGTTGATTGACGCGTTTAAGGATCACCGACATATGCGGCAATGGCCGCTCCTGAGCGGCCAGCTGGCTCTGCAACAGCGCGTTAAAGATAGCACGGATCATCAGCGCCGCGAGAACGCCATACTCTGCGCTGCGCGTCGTATCCAGGCAGTAAAACGCCATCTCCCGCGACGACAGCGGCGCGATATCTAGCACCAGGCCACAGCTGTCCGGATCCGTCAGCTGACGGTAGTTGACTCGGCAGCCGGCGATCACCTGCTGAACCGGCGGCTGGAGCTGGCGCAGAAGCCGTACAGCCTGCGCGGGATCACGCTGCAGCGCGGCCCAATCATGGCTCAGGGCATTCTCCTCCAGCGCCAGCGAATCGAACAGCGCCGGGTAAAGGCAGGCCAGAAGCATCTGTCGAAAGCGGGTAAAATCACGCACCGGCTTCAGCAGGACATCCTTCGCCCCGAGCCGCATGGCCCGAGCAATATCGCTGACCGACTCCGTCGCCGAAATCACCATCACCGGGGTCTGGCTGCCGCGCATCAGCAGATGGCGCAATAGCTCAATGCCATTCATCTCCGGCATGAACAAATCACACAGGATAAGATCGGGATGGCACTGCGGATACAGCCTCAGCGCCTCGCGCCCGTTGGCCGCCTCGGTGACCCTGACGCCCTGCGTCGTCAAATACCCGGCCAGCAGGCGACGAAACACGACGTCGTCGTCGACGATCATAATCTGTTTATCGGTGAGCACCTGTGACATGGCCGGCCTCTCATACCCTGACTGATCCTAGTGTGGTTCAATATCGGCACGCTTGCCCTGACGACCAGTAAAAATGTTATATATTGCGCGATTCCCCGCAGTTTTCTAAAAATCAGATTTTTACTTATCTGCAGCAGATATTGGTTATTATGATCAGAATAGAAGCCGGGCGATATTGCGCCTAACCTTTTCTCACCAATAGTTGCAAATGGTTATTCCTATGACGTTACACCACCCTCTCGATGCGCCCTGCCCCTGCGGCAGCGAGCGCGGATTTTCTGACTGCTGCGCCCCTTATCTGAACGGGGAGCGGCGGGCGACAACGCCGGAGCAGCTGATGCGCTCACGCTACAGCGCCTTTGTCACCCACCACGCAGACTATCTGATCGCCACCTGGCACCCCGATTGCCAGATGGCAGCGGAGCGCGATGCGATTATCGCCAGCTTTGCCGATACCCAGTGGCTGGGACTCCGCGTTATCGCTACCCTGCCGGGCCGCGATGCGCATGAAGGCTTTGTGGAGTTTATCGCCCGCTTTCATACGCCCTCGACCCAGCAAAACGGCGCGATCCATGAACGATCGCGTTTTCTGGATCTCAATCACGCTTGGTACTATGTTGATGGAGCCCGGCCCACGATAGGACGTAATGACCCCTGCCCGTGCGCCAGCGGCAACAAATATAAAAAATGCTGCGGACGCTAGGCTGCGTCCCGCCCTGAACAGGAGATTTGACGCTCCCTTCCCGGCGGGCGCCGCGGCAACGGCCCCGGCGAAAACAAGGATGCAAACACATGTCACAACCCGTTATTCAACGAAAAGTACTGCGCACCGTCTGCCCCGATGCCAAGGGGCTGATCGCCAAAATCACCAATATCTGTTACAAGCATCAGCTCAACATTATTCAGAACAATGAGTTCGTCGACCACGCCAGCGGACGCTTCTTTATGCGTACCGAACTTGAGGGGATCTTTAATGACGCCACTCTGCTGGCCGATCTAGATGACGCACTGCCGCCGGGATCCGATCGCGAAATCATCACCACATCCCGTCAGCGCATCGTCATCTTGGTCACAAAAGAGGCCCACTGTCTCGGCGATCTGCTGATCAAGAGCGCCTATGGCGGGCTGGATGTCGAGATTGCCGCCGTCATCGGCAACCACGCGACGCTACAGGCATTAGTCGAAAAGTTCGATATCCCCTTCGTCCTGATCGGTCACGAAGGCCTCAGCCGTGAGGCGCACGATGCGGCCGTCGCCGAACAGATCGATCGCTTTGAGCCGGACTATGTGGTGCTGGCCAAATATATGCGGGTGCTGACCCCCGACTTTGTCGCCCGCTATCCTGACCGCATCATCAATATCCATCACTCGTTTCTCCCGGCGTTTATCGGCGCCCGCCCCTATCACCAGGCCTACCAGCGCGGGGTGAAGATCATTGGTGCGACGGCGCACTTTGTAAACAATGATTTGGATGAAGGGCCGATCATCATGCAGGACGTTATCCACGTCGATCACAGCTATACCGCAGAGGAGATGATACGCGCGGGGCGCGATGTAGAAAAAAATGTGCTCAGCCGGGCCCTGTATCGCGTACTGGCTCAGCGGGTGTTCGTCTGTGGCAATCGCACTGTAATTTTCTGATTTGTTCGTTTTTTCTCTGTTTTCTGTACGCCCGCACAGCAGTGCGGGCAAAAAAACGGCAAACGAATTTTTTTTCCTCTCCAGCGCTTTACAGCGCGGCGCGATTTGTTATTATGCGCCCCGCTTCCGGTGATAACGAAGCGCGACAATCTGGTGGGGTTCCCGAGCGGCCAAAGGGAGCAGACTGTAAATCTGCCGTCTCAGACTTCGAAGGTTCGAATCCTTCCCCCACCACCATTCTTCTGTTGTTCTCTGCTATACATCCCAAGCACCTATATCAAACCAGCACCCGAGCTGAGGAAGGTGAGAACCTTCGACCAAGGTTCACGTCGAGCAACGCGAGACAACGTTGCCGCAGGCAACGGCCCGCAGAACGAGGCGCAGTGCGCCGAGTCATCCTTCCCCCACCACCATTCTTCTGTTGCTCTCTGCTATACATCCCAAGCGCCTATATCAAACCTGCACTCGAGCTGGGGAAGGTGAGAACCTTCGCGACCAAGGTTCGCGTCGAGCAACGCGAGACAAACGTTGCCGCAGGCAATGGCCCACAGGGCGAGGCGAGACGCAGCACGCCGAGTCATCCTTCCCCCACAACCATTATTCTGTTGTTCTCTGCGATACATCTCAAGCGCCTGTATCGCCCCCAAACGCTACGCGGGGAAG
This sequence comes from Edwardsiella sp. EA181011, assembly GCF_000800725.1. NCBI lineage: Bacteria > Pseudomonadati > Pseudomonadota > Gammaproteobacteria > Enterobacterales > Hafniaceae > Edwardsiella > Edwardsiella sp. EA181011. The sequence continues at coordinate 2,837,326 of NZ_CP011364.1, forward strand.
ATGACCACCTGACACCCTGCCCTGCGCGGCGCTTATCCCTTGCCATCCGGCGGGACATTCGCTATACCTCACACTTTGCCTGCAAATTAAGGGAAATAATGCGTAATGCAATTTGTGTCTTTTGCGGAGCCAGCGACGGCGTGGCCGAGCGCTACGTAGACAGCGCGCGCCATTTGGGGCGCACCTTGGCCCGCCAAGGACGAACGCTGATCTACGGCGGCGGCGGCAAAGGGCTGATGGGGGCGCTAGCCAACGCGGCGCTGGAAGCCGGCGGCGAGGTTCACGGCGTGATCCCCCAGCGCTTAGTGGACGCCGAAACGGCGCATCACGGTCTGACGTCGCTGGAGATCGTCCCCGATATGCACACGCGCAAGGCGCGTATGGCGGCCCGGGCCGACGGATTCATCGCCCTGCCGGGCGGTATCGGTACCCTAGAGGAGCTGTTTGAGATCTGGACATGGAGTCAGATTGGCTGCCACAGCAAGCCAGTAGGGCTGCTGGATGTAGCAGGCTATTATCAGCGCCTGTGCGACTTTTTGCGCTACAGCGCCGACGAGGGGTTTATTCGCGCCCCCTATCTGGCGACGCTGCTGCGTGATGACAGCGCCGGACGCCTGCTGGATGCGTTCGACGCCTACCGGCCGCACAACCTGAGCCGCTGGGACTGAACGCCGCCCATCCCCCGAATACCCCCACGCAGGACAAGGTTCAGCTCGCGCCCGCCATCTGCTACCATGCGGGCACCTTTATTCAATGGCCAGAATCCATGAAGTTTATCTCTTTCAACATCAACGGGCTGCGCGCCCGTCCCCATCAGCTCGCGGCGATTGTTGAGAAGCACAGCCCGGACGTGATCGGTCTGCAGGAAACCAAGGTACATGACGATATGTTTCCGCTGCAGGATCTGGCGCAGCTGGGCTATCACCTGCACTACCACGGCCAGAAAGGCCACTACGGCGTCGCCCTGCTGACCCGTATGGCGCCGCTGGCGGTGCGTAAAGGCTTCCCGGGTGACGATGCCGAAGCGCAGCGGCGCATCATCATGGCCGATATACCCACCGAGCTGGGCACGCTGACCGTCATTAACGGCTACTTTCCACAGGGCGAAAGTCGCGATCACCCGATAAAGTTCCCGGCAAAGAGCAAATTCTACGCCGATCTGCAGCGCTACCTGCAGGACTCACTCTCGCCGCAGAACCCGGTGCTGATCATGGGTGACATGAACATCACCCCACGCGATATCGACATCGGGATCGGCGAGGATAGCCGGCGGCGCTGGCTACGCAGCGGCAAGTGTTCCTTTCTGCCGGAGGAGCGGGACTGGCTGGATCGTCTGCTGGCGTGGGGGCTGGTCGATACCTATCGCCAGGCCAACCCGCAGTATGATGACCGCTTCTCGTGGTTCGACTATCGCTCCAAGGGGTTCGACGATAACCGCGGTCTGCGTATCGACCTGCTGCTGGCCAGTCAGCCGCTGGCCCAGCGCTGTACCGATACCGGTATCGACTACGCGATCCGCGCCATGGAGAAACCCTCGGATCACGCCCCGATCTGGGCCGAGTTCGCACTGTCATGAGCGCGCCGGCGGCGGAAAAAATCTTGCACGTCGTCGCCGCCATCATTGAGCGGCGCGGTGCCATCCTGCTAGCCCAGCGCGGCCGGGGGCAGGATCAGGCGGGGCTGTGGGAGTTTCCCGGCGGTAAGGTCGAGGCGGGAGAGAGCCAGCCCCAGGCGCTGCAGCGTGAGCTGGATGAAGAGCTGGGGCTACGCTGCCGGGTCAGCGACTACGTCGCCAGCAGTACGCTGCATCTGCCGGGTAAACGCATCCACCTGCACGCCTGGCGGGTACAGCCGGAAGAGGGGGAACCCGAGGCGCGGGAGCACGCGGCGCTGTGCTGGGTTACCCCATGCCAGGCCCAGACATATGACCTGGCACCGGCGGATAGGCCGTTGCTGCAGGCCTATCTGGATCTGCTGGCGCGTTTTCACGCCGATGCCTGAGGCCATCGCGGAGAGAGCCTGTCGCGTTTACCCTTTCTTCAGCACCACCCAGCGCAGGTTGTTGGTACTCAACACCTGTGGATTGGCCTGACACTGTAGCAGCAGGCCATCCGTGCTGACGACCGCGCCCTCGGAGTAGTAGCGATCCTGATACAGGCAGCAGCGGCTGCAGCTCACGCCGTTGACCCCGTTGGTATATCCGTTGGCCGGCATCGGCACCACCACATCGATACCGCCGGCGGCGACGGCGGCGGCTCCCTGCTGGGCGCCGTCGGTGGAGACCGATCCCTGAGCCTGCAGCGCCCCGCTCCACAGCAGCGCAGCAAGCGCCATCATTACGGCCTGTTTCATGCTTTTTTCCTCTTATTTGACGCAGTTGACGCCCCCTTGGCGCGCCGCGGCCGGGCGCTTTCAGCGGGCGGCAGATCACAGAACGCTCGGGGGTTCACGGCGGTGCGCGCCTGGTGGATCAGCTGCTGCAGCGTCTCCACCAGCGGTTGCATAAAGTCCTGGTAGCGGCAGCCCCGCTCGCTGATCTTCGTCAGCGTCGCCTCCCAGTGCGCCGTCATATCCGGGCGACCGGCCATCTCGGGCAAACAGTGGATCAGCGCGCTTCCCGCCTGGCTGGCGTGGATATAGCGCCCCTTTTTATGCAGAAACCCGCGGCGAAACAGCAGTTCGATAATACCGGCGCGCGTAGCCTCGGTACCTAAACCATCGGTCGCTCGCAGGATTTTCTTTAGCGATTTATCCTGCACAAAGCGGGCGATCCCAGTCATGGCCGACAGCAGCGTGGCATCGGTAAAGTGGCGCGGCGGCTGCGTCTGGCGCGCCATTAGCTCGCCCCGTTCGCAGTGCAGCAAGTCATCGCGGGCCACCACCGGCAGCGGCATCCCCTCGTCTTCGTCGTCCCGCTCCTTGGCGCCGAGCAGCGCACGCCAGCCGGCCTGAGACAGAAAGCGCGCCTTGGCGATAAATACCCCGCCCTCAATCTCCAGATCGATAACGCACTTACGGTACTGCGCATCGGGGCAGAACTGCATCAGGTATTGACGGGCCACCAGCTGATAGATGTTGCGCTCATCCTCATTCAGCGTAACGCCACCTGCCCGGGCCGTAGGAATGATGGCATGGTGGGCATCAACCTTGGCGTCATCCCAGCAGCGGTTACGCCGCTGGACGTCGACGCTCTCCAGATTGGCCAGCGCCGGCGCATGGGCGGCAATCGCCGCCATCACCGCATGACGCCCGGCAAAGTGCTCCTCTGGCAGATAACGGCTATCGGAGCGGGGGTAGGTCAATAGCTTATGGGTTTCATACAGGCGTTGACAGGTATCCAGCACCTGCTGAGCGCTCATGGCAAAGCGTTTGGCGGCCTCGATCTGCAGCGCTGACAGGGAGAACGGCAGCGGCGCCACCTCGGACTCACGCTTATCGTTATAGCCGGTCACCCGGGCAGGCTTATCCTGGATCCGGGCGATAACATGCTCCGCCAGCGCGCGGTTGAGCAGACGCCCCTCCTCATCCTGATGAGGCTCACAGGCCTCGCTGGGCTGCCACTGCGCCCAGAAACGCTCGCCGGCCGGCGTCACAATATGCGCTCGCACCTCGTAGTAGTCCTTGGCGACAAAGTGCGCTATCTCCTCGTCGCGGCGCACCACCAGCCCGAGCACCGGCGTCTGCACCCGGCCGACGGAGAGCACACCGTTATAGCCTGCGTTGCGCCCCAGCAGGGTATAGGCGCGGGTCATGTTGATGCCGTACAGCCAGTCGGCGCGCGCGCGCGCCAGCGCGGAGACGCACAGCGGCATAAACTCATGGTTATCGCGCAGCCGCTCCAGCGCCCGCGCCACCGCCTGGGGGTTAAGATCGTTAATCAGGCAGCGCTGCACCTGACGCCGCTTTTCCGGCGCCAGGGCCAGAAAGTCGAGCACCTCATCCACCAGCAGCTGTCCTTCACGATCCGGGTCGCCGGCGTGTACCACCTGCTGCGCATCGCGCAGCAGACGCTCGATCACCTTCAGCTGTTTGGCGCTCGATGCCTTGGGCCGCAGCTGCCACTTCTGCGGAACTATCGGCAGATCGGCTAGATTCCAGCGCGCGTAGCGGGCATCGTAGGCGTCCGGCTCGGCCTGCTCCAACAGATGACCCACACACCAGGTCACCACGTCGCCGTCGCCGCACTGAATATAGCCGTCCGCACGTCGGTGTGGTTTAGGCAGCACATCCGCAATGGCCCGCCCCAGGCTGGGCTTTTCCGCAATAAACAGCCGCATCAGTCATCCTATATCTGGCTGAGAGAGAGGAGATATTCCCTGACGGCCCGATAGTCACCGCGAAAAACAATCCGCGCTGCCTTCTTCTCCAACTGGTAGCCGTACATCGGATCATAGTAGTCATGCAGCAGCGGAACCAGCCAGGCCAGGTGCCCCTCACTGCCGCGGCCAGCCTGCTGCTGCTGCAGCGCCCTGACCAAGTGGGCATCCAGCTCAGCGTAACGCTCCAGCCCCAGCCGGCGACGGATGGCAAACAGCCCGTGATGCAGGTACTCCGCATAGGCCTGCCAGCCCGCTTCTCGCCCGTAGGCGCGCTCATACTCCACGCGCATCAGGTCGATATACTCCTCCTGCAGCCGGGCCAGACGGGCCTCAAAGGGCTCATCCACCACCGCCACCGCCGCCTGCAGCATCTGATTATAGAAGCACAGCGGAACATGGTTAGAGCCGATCACCCGCCCCTCATCCTCCAGGATCCAGCGGCGGATACCGGCGCGGTGCTTCTTCAGCAGGGCGATACCGAGCTGATTCTCAAAGTCAATCTGCGTGCCCTGTGCAACCACGGTACGCCCAAAGGAGGAGCCGCGGTGGTGGGCGGCGCCCTCCAGATCGATACCGGCGTGCAGCTCACGCAGCATCCGCGTTTTGCCGCAGCCAGTATTGCCGCCGATCAGCACCATCGGCAGCGCCGACGCCTGCTCGGTAAACTGCAGGATGGCATGGCGCAGCGCCTTATAGCCCCCGTCGATCAGCGGATAGTCCAGCCCCGACTCGCGCAGCCACTGCTGTACGATATGGGAGCGCAGGCCGCCGCGGAAACAGTAGAGATAGCCCTCGGGGTGACGCTGGCACTGCTCACGCCAGGCCGCGATGCGCGCGGCGCGCACCTCGCCGTAGACCAGGCGATTACCCAGCGCGATGGCGGCGTCCTGCCCCTGCTGCTTGTAGCAAATACCGACCGCCTCGCGCTCGCTGTCCAGCATCAGCGGCAGGTTACAGGCGCTGGGAAACGCCCCGGTCTGAAACTCTACCGGGGCGCGCACATCGATTAACGGAATATCATTGGCCAGGATGGCGAGGTAGTCCGTGCCATCTGGGCGGGTTACAGCCTTGCCTGTCATCCCTGAACCTCGATCAGCGGTTCACCCGCACGCGGCGCGTGCAGCTCACCGATGGCGCTCAGCGTCAGACCATGGCGCAGCGCGATGTCGCGTACCGCCGCCTCGGCCTCCGGCGTTACCGCCAGCAGCAGACCGCCGGAGGTTTGCGGATCGCACAGCAGCTGGCGCTGCAGCGAGTCCATCGCCCCGACTAGATGCCCATAGCTGTCAAAGTTACGCCCGGTTCCCCCCGGCACGCAGCCCTGGGCGATATACGCCTCGACACCGGGAAGGCGCGGGATCTGATCAAACCACAGCGTCGCCTGCAGACCTGAGCCCTGGCAAATCTCGCTCAGGTGACCCAGCAGGCCAAACCCGGTCACGTCGGTCATCGCCGTCACGCCCTGAATATCGGCAAAGTCGGCGCCAGGACTGTTCAACTGACACATGGTATCGCGCGCCAGCCCGCGGTGTTCGGGGCGCAGTGCGCTCTTCTTCTCTGCGGTCGTCAGCACGCCGATCCCCAGCGGCTTGGTCAGGTAGAGACGGCAACCAGCCTGCGCCGCACTGTTCTTCTTCACCCGCTCGGTGCTGACCGTCCCGGTGACCGCCAGGCCAAAAATGGGCTCCGGTGCGTCAATGGAGTGGCCCCCGGCCAGTGAGATACCGGCTTCGCGGCACACCTGGCGCCCCCCTTCGATAACCTGACGGGCAATCTCCGGCGCCAGCTTCTCCAGCGGCCAGCCCAGGATGGCGATCGCCATGATCGGTTTACCGCCCATGGCGTAGATATCGCTGATGGCGTTGGTGGCCGCGATACGGCCAAAATCATACGGATCGTCTACGATGGGCATAAAGAAGTCGGTGGTGCTGATAATGCCAACCCCGTTGCCGATATCGTAAACCGCCGCGTCATCGCGCGTCTCATTCCCTACCAGCAGGTGGGGATCGACAAACTTGGCCTGCTCACTGTGCAGGATGGACTCCAATACTTTCGGCGAGATTTTGCAGCCACATCCCGCCCCATGGCTGTACTGTGTCAAACGAATGGCCGGCGCAGTCATACCCTACTCCTCTCCATCAAGAAAAATAAAATCATGCAATAGTAGCGCCAGCGCGATGAATTGATAAGTCACGCGATCAATTCACCGCGCGATCGCACAGAGGCAAACGGTTACGCGTGCAGGAAATGGTCATTCGCCGCGCCCCGGAGAGGACGCTGACTCCGGGGCGCGTGATACGCATGCTGAATGAGAGAGGCGGGAAGATCAGAACGGGCGGACAAAGGCGCTGCTATCCAGCGGCTGTACCCTGGCGGCCTTCAGGGTGGGCGTGCCCAGATAGAGGAAGCCGACGATGACATCCTGCTCGCGGCAGCCAAACGCCTGACGCACCCGGGGCTCCTCGGTCCAGTGGCCGCTGCGCCAGATACCGTTAAATCCCTGCGCCTGCGCCGCCATCTGCATCGCCATCACGGCACACCCGGCGGAGGCGACCTGCTCCCACTGAGGCACCCGGCTGTCACAATTGCAGTGGGCGATCACCGTAACGATCAGCGGCGCGCGAAAGGGCGCGCTGCGGGCCTTCTCAACGCCTTTCTCATCGCGCCCCTCGGCCAGCGCGATATCGTGCAGCAGCGCGCTCAGGCGCTCACGCCCGTCGCCCTGCACGGTCACGAAGCGCCACGGCTGCAGGCCGCCGTGGTCCGGCGCGCGCAGCCCGGCCTGAAAGATATTTTCCAGCGCCTGAGCGGACGGGGCTGGATCGCTCAGGCGGGAAGCGGAACGGCGCTGCAGCAAGAGCTCTAATGCATCCATGGGACTCTCCAAGTGATAAGTCAAACACATAATCTGTAATGATGTTACAGAGAGGTTACGGCAATTATCCTCCCGCGCGCCGTAAGATGCCAGCCCCGGCATACGCACAGAGGGCGGACCAGCGCAGCCGGGCGCATATCGACGCTGACTTTTCCCGGCGACGCCGCTAGGATAGCGGAATTGTAATCATTGACCTGGAGTTAACATGCGCATGCTATGGCGCTATATCGCCGGCGCGTTTCGCTGGTGCTGGCGAATACTCAATTTTATTCGCGAGTTTATCCTTAACCTGTTTTTGGTCCTGCTGATCCTGATCGGCGTCGGTATCTACCTTCAGTTTCAGGATACGCCCGTCGATCCCGCTACCAAAGGCGCTCTGCTGGTGGATCTCAACGGCGTGGTGGTCGATAACCCCGCGTTGAACAGCAAGTTCGGGCAGCTGGGCCGAGAGCTGCTGGGCATCCGCGGTGCGGCGCTACAGGAGAACTCCCTGTTCGATCTGGTGGAGACCCTGCGCCAGGCCAAAAGCGATCCCAACATTACCGGGCTGGTGCTATCGCTGAATAACTTTGCCGGCGCGGACCAGCCGTCGCTGCAGTACATTGGCAAGGCGCTGGCCGAGTTCCGCGCCAGCGGTAAGCCGATCCTGGCGGTCGGCGAAAGCTACACCCAGGCGCAGTATTTCCTGGCCAGCTATGCGGATAAGATCTACCTCTCTCCCCAGGGCAGCGTCGGCCTGCAGGGGATGGCGACCAATAACCTCTACTATAAGAGCCTGCTGGATAAGCTGGATGTCAGCACCCATATCTTCCGCGTCGGCACCTATAAGTCCGCCGTCGAACCGCTGATGCGCGACCAGATGTCGCCGCAGGCGCGCAGCGCTGACAGCCAGTGGCTCAACGGTATGTGGCATAACTATTTAGCCATGGTTGCCGCTAACCGGCACCTTACGCCGGAGCAGGTTTTCCCCGGCGCCGAGCAGATGCTGAAAGGGCTACAGGCCACCGGCGGTGATATGGCGCAGTACGCCGTACTGCATCGGCTGGTCGATGGGCTGGCATCGCGCAGCGAGGTCGAGGGCATTCTGTCCAAACAGTTTGGCTGGGATGCGCGCGCGCGCGACTACCGCCACATCAGCCTCTATGACTATCCCCTGAAGCCGAAGCGTACGGGCAATGGTCAGATCGCCGTTATTTTTGCCAGCGGGCCGATCATCGATGGCAACGCGACGCCGGGCAGTGTGGGCGGCGATACCACCGCGGCCCAGATTCGCCAGGCGCGTCTCGACCCGGCTATCCGTGCGATCATCCTACGGGTCAACAGCCCCGGCGGCAGCGTCACCGCCTCTGAGGAGATCCGTTCGGCGCTGGCGGCGGCGCGCGACGCCGGTAAGCCGGTGGTGGTCTCCATGGGGGGACTGGCGGCATCCGGCGGTTACTGGATCTCGACGCCCGCCAACGCCATTGTGGCCAGCCCCAGCACCCTCACCGGCTCGATAGGGATCTTTGGGGTCATCAATACCTTTGAAAAGCCGCTGAGTCAGCTGGGGGTCTATACGGACGGCGTCGCGACCTCGTCGCTGGCCGACACCGCCCTGACCAAAGCACTGCCGCAGAGCGTCAGCGAACTGATGCAGTTGACTATTGAGAACGGCTATCAGCGCTTTATCAGCCTGGTGGCCACCGCCCGTCATAAAACGCCGGCGCAGATCGATAGCATCGCGCAGGGGCGCGTCTGGCTGGGCGTCGATGCCAAAGCCAATGGGCTGGTCGATCGGTTGGGCGACTTTGACGATGCCGTTAGCCAGGCGGCGACGCTGGCCGGCATCAAGCAGCCTCAGCTGCGGTGGTATGTCGATAATCCGAGCCTCAGCGAAATGGTGTTCAGCCAGCTGACTAGCTCCGTCCAGGCCTCCCTGCCGCAGGCGCTGCAGGGCATGATCCCCGCTTCACTGCTTCAGCTCTCACGCCAGATCTCGGCGCAGAGCGATTGGGTCGCCTCTCTCAACGATCCGCAGCAGCGCTACGCGCTGTGCCTGAGCTGTAGCGAGATCCGTTAATCCTGCCTCCCGCCGGACCAGCAGGCCATTATTCATGGCTGCTGGCCCGGCGGGCTTTTTTTCTTCCGTATTATCCCTATAATCCACGCATATTTGCGCATCAGCGCCCCAGCTACGGCGAACTTTCTGTCATGCAAAAAAAATCTATCTATGTGGCCTACACCGGCGGCACCATCGGCATGCAACGCTCCGCACAGGGCTACATCCCCGTCTCCGGGCACCTGCAGCGTCAGCTGGCGCTGATGCCGGAGTTTCACCGCCCCGAGATGCCGGACTTTACCATCCATGAGTATCAGCCGCTGATCGACTCGTCCGATACCACGCCCGCCGACTGGCAGCACATCGCCGACGATATTCAGGCCAACTACGCCGACTATGATGGCTTTGTGATCCTGCATGGCACCGATACCATGGCGTTTACCGCCTCGGCGCTCTCGTTTATGTTCGAGAACCTGGCGAAACCGGTGATCGTCACCGGCTCACAGATCCCGCTCGCCGAGCTGCGCTCCGACGGGCAGACCAATCTGTTGAACGCCCTCTATCTGGCGGCCAACTACCCGATCAATGAAGTCTCGCTGTTCTTCAATAACAAGATGTTCCGCGGCAACCGGACGACCAAGGCGCACGCCGACGGCTTTGACGCCTTCGCCTCGCCCAACTATCCCATCCTGCTGGAGGCCGGGATCAACATTCGCCGTATCGCGCCGCTGGTAACGCCGCTGCATCAGGCGCCGTTCCGGGTTCACCCCATCACGCCGCAGCCGATCGGGGTGGTGACCCTCTATCCTGGAATCTCGGCCGATGTGGTACGCAACTTCTTGCGCCAGCCGGTGCGGGCGCTGATCCTGCGCTCCTACGGCGTCGGCAACGCGCCGCAAAACCCAGAACTGCTCGATGAGCTGATCCTCGCCTCACAGCGCGGTATCGTTGTCGTCAACCTGACCCAGTGCTTCTCCGGCCGGGTCAACATGGAAGGCTACGCCACCGGCAACGCCCTGGCCCACGCCGGGGTGATCAGCGGTTTTGACATGACGGTTGAGGCGGCGCTGACTAAACTGCATTATCTACTGAGTCAATCGCTGGCCGCAGACCAAATCCGCCGCCTGATGCAGCAAGATCTGCGCGGTGAGCTGAGCGAGAATCCCTAGAGCGCCCCATCACCGAGTAGGCCGGCTCTAGTCACACAACCATGGGAGAAAGACCGATGTCCGCCGCACTTTTGCTGATCGATCTACAGAATGATTTTTGCCCCCAGGGCGCCCTGGCGGTGCCTCGGGGCGATGAGGTCATTCCCATCGCCCTGCAGGCGGTCGCCATGGCGCGCCGGGACGGCATCCCAGTGATCGCGACCCAGGATTGGCACCCGGCGGAGCACGGCAGCTTCGCCAGCCGCAGCGGCGGGCAGATAGGCAAGGTCGGCGAGCTCAATGGGTTGCCCCAGGTCTGGTGGCCTGACCATTGCGTGCAGAACACCATCGGCGCCGCGTTTCATCCGGCCCTGCGCGATACCGCCTTCGATTTTGTGGTGCATAAGGGAACCGACGCCGCAGTAGACAGCTACAGCGCCTTTTTCGACAACGGGCGACGCGGCGCCACCGCGCTGGATGCCTGGCTACGCCAGCACGGCATCACCCGCCTGTGGCTGCTGGGTCTGGCGACGGATTACTGCGTGAAGTTTTCGGTGCTGGACGCCCTACGCCTGGGCTATCAGGTCAATATCATTCGCGACGGCTGCCGCGGCGTGGATCTCACGCCCGGCGATAGCGAACGCGCGCTGGCTGAGATGGTCAGCGCCGGGGCGGCCCTAACCCCGCTCACCGCGCTCAGCCACCTGCGCTGAGCCGCGCGCGCCGCGCCGTTGGCCCCCTACTCCGCCTACGGCGCATTAAACAGCGCCTTCAGCGCTTGCTTGCTTTTCATTTCTATCTCCCCGCGGGTGTTCACCGTTAAATGCGCCGCACGGTGATTATGACGCGACTGGTACAGCATCACCATCTGCAGCGCCTCACCGCGCTGCGACTCGCTCAGCCGAGAGCCGTCCGGCCACTTGCCCAGCTCAACGGCGGTCGTCAGACGCCGGTAGACATCTTCATTCATTATTGAGATCAAGCGCTCAATATCCATATGTCCTCGCTAATATCCGCTTTGCTGAATCGCTTCACCATGGTACTATCATTTCAAGACATCAAGGGGTTATCCTAGGGTCCAGCGGCCATCCTCTCCGGCGCAGAAATGCAGCGCGGCGGAGTTCACGCAATAGCGCTCACCGCTGGGCTGGGGACCGTCGGGAAACAGATGCCCCAGATGGGCATCGCAGTGCGCGCAGCGGATTTCGATGCGGTGCATATGGTGCGAATCATCATCCAGACAGCGAATGGCGTCGGCGCTATAGGGGCGAAAGAAGCTCGGCCAGCCACAGCCGGAGTCATATTTACTGTCGGAATAGAACAAGGGGCTGTTGCAGCACAGGCAGTGGTATATCCCCTCCTGGCGGTTATGCAGCAGCCGGCCGCTAAACGGCGGCTCGGTGCCACGCTGCTGAGTGACATAGCGTTGCATTTCGGTTAATTGATGTGGGGACTGAGAGGGTTTTTCTTTAGCCATGTTATGTTCCGCGGCCTGCGTCGAATGGATAGGATTGGGCAGAAATAAAATGCCATCCAACATAACAAACAGTTAACAATAGATCAGCATCATTTGGTCTAAACTGTGTGGCTGGAGCGCGACGGGGGTGACTTTTGTGATGAGTATCACAAACAGACAGCACGCAGGTTTGAGACTCTCGCCGCCGCCCCCATGTATGATGGAATACGGTGAGTTTGGCATCGTGGATGCTATCTGCACAGTCGCCGCGGCGGCTTTGACGTATAGCAACAATTGACACGATTCCGCTTGACGCTCCATAAGGTTTTTGTAATTTTACAGGCAACCTTTTATTCACTAACCAATAGCTGGTGGAATATATGACTATCAAAGTAGGTATCAACGGTTTTGGCCGTATCGGCCGTATTGTTTTCCGTGCTGCTCAGGAACGTTCTGACATCGAAATCGTTGGCATCAACGATCTGCTGGATGCCAACTACATGGCATACATGCTGAAGTACGACTCTACTCACGGTCGTTTCAACGGCACTGTTGAAGTGAAAGATGGCCACCTGATCGTTAACGGTAAAAAAATCCGTGTTACCGCTGAAAGAGATCCGGCTAACCTGAAGTGGAACGAAATCGGCGTTGACGTTGTTGCCGAAGCGACCGGTCTGTTCCTGACCGACGAAACCGCGCGTAAGCACATCGCCGCCGGCGCCAAGAAAGTCGTCATGACGGGCCCGTCCAAAGATGCTACCCCGATGTTCGTGATGGGCGTAAACCACAAGAACTACGCTGGCCAGGAGATCGTTTCCAACGCATCCTGCACCACCAACTGCCTGGCTCCGCTGGCTAAAGTCCTGAACGACAACTTCGGCATCGTTGAAGCGCTGATGACCACCGTTCACGCCACCACCGCAACCCAGAAAACCGTCGACGGCCCGTCTATGAAAGATTGGCGCGGCGGCCGCGGCGCTAGCCAGAACATCATCCCGTCTTCTACCGGTGCAGCCAAAGCCGTTGGCAAGGTCATCCCGGAGCTGAACGGTAAACTGACCGGTATGGCTTTCCGCGTTCCGACCCCGAACGTCTCCGTTGTCGACCTGACTGCACGCCTGGCCAAGCCGGCGACCTATCAGCAGATCTGTGACGTGATGAAGGCCGCTTCTGAAGGCGAAATGAAAGGCGTTCTGGGCTACACCGACGAAGCCGTCGTTTCTACCGACTTCAACGGCGAAGTATGCACCTCTGTGTTTGATGCCGACGCCGGTATCTCTCTGAACGACAACTTCGTGAAACTGGTTTCTTGGTACGACAACGAAACGGGTTACTCCAACAAAGTTCTGGATCTGATCGCGCACATCTCCAAGTAAGCGCGCATTGTGATCTCGTGATAAAAGGGCGACACTCGGTGTCGCCCTTTTTATTTTGTGTCTGCGGCACCGCCTTCACCGAGGAGTCTTACCATGTCCCAGAACATGTCCGAAAAGATTTTTTCCTTACCGGTCGAACGACAGATCACCCCTTACCTCAGCCTGCGCCAGCTGGATGCATTGCCCATCGTGGTGGTCAACCATCCGCGGCTGCGGGCCGCCGTCGCCCTACAGGGCGCCCATCTGCTGCTGTGGCAGCCCAGCGGCGAAAAACCGGCGCTGTGGCTCTCGCCGGACTCAGCCTTTCAACCGGGCGAACCGATCCGCGGCGGCGTGCCCATCTGCTGGCCCTGGTTTGGCCCAGCCCAACAGGAGGGCTATCCGGCACACGGCTTCGCCCGCAACCTGCCCTGGACTCTCAGCGCGCATGATGAAGACGCGCAGGGCGTAACCCTGACCCTCACCCTGAAAGAGAGCGACGCCTCGCGTAAATACTGGCCTCATGACTTTAGCCTGACGGCCCGCTATCGTCTCAGCGACCACTGCAGTATGGAGCTTGAGGCCTATGGCGACTACCGCTGCCAGGCCGCGCTGCACACCTATTTCAATATCGCCGATATTAACGCCGTCTCCGTCTCTGGGCTGGGCGAACCCTATCTGGATAAAGTCAACGGCGGCGCCGAGGCTATCCAACAGGGAGCGCTGACCTTCAGCGCGCGTACCGACCGCGTCTATACCGCGCCGGAGCCATTCAGCGTCATTCACGATCGCGGCTTCCAGCGCAGCATCGAGATCCATCATCACCATCACAGCGACGTCGTCGCCTGGAACCCGTGGCGTGAGATTGCCGCCGCCATGGCCGATATGCCCAATGACGGCTATCACACCATGGTGTGCGTTGAGACCGCCCGCGTCAGCCAGCCGCTGCAGGTCAGCAGCGGCTGCCCTGCCCGTCTGGCCGCCACGCTGCGCCTGCGTCCGCAGCGCTAATACGCATCAACCGGCTCTCCGCTGCGCGGGAGCCGGGATCTCCCCGGTGCGCTTGGCACCCGCGCACGCGGCGCAGCCGTAGCCCCCGTTCCCCGCCGGTCACCCGTGCCCGCAGTCAGCGCATTCACCGACATCCCTCTCATCGCGGCCGAAATCCGCCGGCACGCTCTCTGGCTTGCCGGCGGCGATGCTATCCCGTCTAACCGGCGCTCATGCCTGTCCTGCCCACCGCCGGAGGGGCGACGATAAGCACAGGGTGCGCGACGGAGCACCTCACCCCGCGCTGAGCATCCGCCGCGCCGGTCATATCTACGCCGCGCTCATACCGAGTAAACACACATCGCTTAAAAATAATTATCATTATCAATTAATATGTATGACCTTTTAAATGCTTCTGGGTTATGTATATGATAAAAAAAATACTTCTTACTACGCTGCTCCCCGTCAGTACCCCCCTTGTCGCGCAGGCGACGGGGACGGAGAAGAACGATGCCGAGGATATCGTCTATGTCATCGAAAAGAAGGAGGAAAAAATTAATGAGACGACGCTCTCGCAAAATGAGATAGAGAATCAGCTTATTTTTGATATGCAGGATATTGTCCGCCACCTTCCCGGCGTCGGCGTCTCCAGCGATGGCCGCTTCGGCAACAATGGATATAGCATGCGAGGCGTCGATAAGGATCGCGTGGCCATCTCCGTCGATGGCATCCCGCAGGGTGAAACTTTCGACAACCTCATTTACAAGGGATATGGCTATTTTAACGGCAGCATCAACAACATCGAAACTGACCATCTGAAAACCGTGCTGATCGCCAAGGGGGCCGACTCGTTATTCATGGGCAGTGGCGCCCTGGGCGGCAGCGTGCAGTATGTCAGCAAAGATCCCAGCGATCTGATTCGATCGGGCAATAGCGGCTTGGTTTCCCGCAGTGCCTATAGTTCGAAAAATGATGAAAAGATGCAGACCCTCGGGGGCGCGTTCAGCACGGATTTTGCCGAAGGCATGCTGCTCTACACTTACCGCAGCGGCCATGAAACCGACAACTTCCGCCATGAAAACGATGTTTTTGGCCGCGCACGTGGAACGCCGGACCCGCAGGATAAAAAGCGCCACTCGCTCCTCTCGAAGGTCAACCTTATGCTCGGCGACGCACACACCCTCAGCGCCACCGTCGAATATGCCAAGGAAAAGACCTATACCGATGAGAAGTCGTGGTACCTCTTTTCAACATATCACCGTACCGGTAACGACCTCTCAGAAAAAAGGCGCTACAGCGTTTCTGATACCTGGCAGCCCGGCATCTATATCGACACGGTCAAAACCGAGTTTAACTGGCAGAAAATCACGCAGACCGCCTTTAGCACGATCTATGAAGACTTTGAGCAGGGATATTATGGCGATATTTTTGAAGAGAAAAATCGCAGGCTGACCCAGTATGGCCGCTACCTGAATAGCGAAATCTCGTTCAACAGCTGGTCGTTATTGGCTACGCGCCATCATCTGACCCTGCGGACCCAGTATGCCTCGAAGCGCTTTGATAACGTCAATGTGGACACGACCTGGCTGGGTAACCCCAAGAAACCCCACCTGGACGATCAAAAAATCATCCGGCCGGTCTCTAGCCGTGATGTCAATGCCACCGTCGTCGATGAAATCACGCTGCCCAACAATCAGCTCAGCCTTATCGCCGGCGCCCGCTATGATAGCGTCGCACATAAACCCGACGCAGGTCGGTTATCCCTGGCGAAAGACAGCGATCCACGGCCCAACCGCTACTCAGCCCTTTCATGGGCGCTGACCGCCAGCTACGCCATAACCCCCCGCTATACGTTGCAGTATAAAATTGGTAAGGGCTTCCGCATTCCTACGGCGCAGGAGCTTTATTTCGATTATGGCGATAGCATCGCGGCTAACCGCGTTGAGCCGAACCCCAATTTAAGGCAGGAGCAAGGCCTGAGTAACGAAATCGCGCTCAGTTATCAAGGCGATATCGTACAGAATAAGATCAACGCCTATTACACCAAATACACCGACTTTATCGATCTCAAGCAGACGGAGAAACAGGTCCCCAACCCTTGGTTCGATCCCTCAAATCCCTCACGCTGGAACAAGCCAACCCTTCCACAAAACCATCTGCAATATACGAATGTCGCCTCAGCCTATGTCTGGGGGCTTGAGCTGACAAACGAGTTCCACCTCGCCAAGGCGCTCGGTTGGCAGGATAGCTATAGCTTACGCAATAGTCTGAGCTACGCCCAAGGGAGAGATGCCAGCGGAAACTCATTGCTCTCCATTCAACCTTTTAAATGGGTTTCTTCATTAGCCTATCGCCATCCCAGCGCCAGATATGGCGCGGAGCTCTTTATGACCTATGCGGCGAAAAAGAAGGAGAGTCAGGCCATTCACAATGGACGCGCCTGGCCATACCTGAGCGCAAGCTATGTCGTCTTCGATACTACCGCCTATTATAACGTCAGTGAAAATATCTCACTGCGCGCCGGCGTGTTTAATATGTTAAACAGAAAATATAGCACTTGGGATACCCTGCGCAGCCTGCCGGAATTCGGTACGACCAATCAGATAGACAGCGATAGAGTTGGCCTACGGCGCTTCACCGCACCGGGGCGAAACTTCGCCGCCGATATTTCATTCTACTTCTAAAATGAAAGCAGGGTCGCCGAGGCGACCCTGCCGATCGTAACGCGATGCACGCGGCGACGATTAGAAACGGTAGGTCACGCCAGACCACAGCATGCCGGTATAGTTCTTCGCGATCATCGGGCTGTCCTTAATTTGGCTGCTCAGCTGCACAAAGCGGCCGGCGAAGAACGCGTTCCAGTCCGCATTGATGCGATAGTAGGTGGTCAGCTCCAGGTAGGGTGACTAGCTGTTTTCCGGGCTGTACTGCTGCAGACTGCTGCGACGCGCCTCGCTGTCGGACACGCCAAAGTAGTAGCTGTTCTGATTGGCGCTGTTCCAGGTCACGCCGACGCCGGGAGTAAAGCTCCAGTCCCCGCGGTGCAGGGTGTATAGGTAGGCCAGATCGCCCACTAGGCCATTGCTGTTATCCAGAATATCGCCCACGAAAGAGGCGCGCAGCGTTCCCCACGCTTCGTGATGGCTATAGCTCAAGCCGGCCATCACGGTCGCGTAGCGGTTATTCAGGCGCTTCATCCGCCAGTCATCGCTGTCGCTGGCGCGAAAGCGCCACGGAGAATAGAACGCGGTGGCGCTCAGCTGATCCTGCTGATCCTTCCACAGATAGTAACCGGCGGTCAGACTGTGAAAATAGAAGCTGTCGCTGTCATAGTTCACCATCGGCACAGGATAAACGCGGTCGTTATCGCCACGGTAGGGATCCGGGGCGACCAGAGCGGAGGCACCGATAGACCAAGTGCCGGCGTGGGCGGCGGCAGTAACCAGCAGGGCCAGTGAGCCCAGCGCAGAGAGCGTACGTTTTTTCACCGTTAACATCATCCAATACAGAATAAAAATATGTCGGATGATTATACTCATAGAGTGGTTAATCGCATCACCTTTTACCTGGAAAACAGTTAACATGCCACTTTTCATCCTATTCTAATCCCTACTTCCCGCGCGACCGCCGGACGCGGGTATCCTGCGCCGCCGCATCACCGTGTCTAAACTGAGTGCTTGAAATGCCATGGGAAAAAAGCCGTGAGCGGCGGGCAAATTCCTGGAGGCCAACTAAGCTTGATCTCAGGGGGAGACTACGGTCGGCCTGCCATGTGCGGATGCCCCGGCGCAACAGCGCGTTTTCGCGCGACCGCAGCGACGCGGCATTATCCTTAACCTGTGCTGAAAAAAGGACGGGCATCGCTATGAACATATTTGACCAATATCGCCAGCGCTATGAAGCGGCCAAGGATGAAGAGTTCACGCTGCAGGCATTTCTCACCCTCTGCCGCCAGGATCGCAGCGCCTATGCCAATGCGGCAGAGCGTCTGCTGCAGGCCATCGGCCAGCCCGACATGATCGATACGGCGCAGGATCCCCGCCTCTCCCGTCTGTTCTCCAACCGCGTCATTGCCCGCTATCCCGCCTTTGCCGAATTCTATGGCATGGAGGATGCCATCGAGCAAATCGTGGCCTACCTGCGCCACGCGGCACAGGGGCTGGAGGAGAAAAAACAGATCCTCTATCTGCTGGGGCCGGTCGGCGGCGGCAAGTCCTCTTTGGCCGAGCGGCTGAAGGCGCTGATGCAGTGCGTTCCCATCTATGTGCTGAGCGCCAACGGCGAGCGGAGCCCGGTCAACGACCATCCCCTGTGTCTGTTCGATGCCCGGGAGGATGGCGCCATCCTCAGCCAGGAGTACGGCATCCCGCCGCGCTATCTGGGAACCATCATGTCGCCGTGGGCCGCCAAGCGCCTGCGTGAGTTCGGTGGCGATATCACCCAGTTCCGGGTCGTCAAGGTGTGGCCCTCGATCCTGCAGCAGATCGCGATCGCCAAGACCGAGCCGGGCGACGAAAACAACCAGGATATCTCCGCGCTGGTCGGTAAGGTGGACATTCGCAAGCTGGAGCACTACGCCCAGAACGATCCCGATGCCTATGGCTATTCCGGCGCGCTGTGCCGGGCCAACCAGGGGATCATGGAGTTTGTGGAGATGTTCAAGGCGCCGATCAAGGTGCTACATCCGCTGCTGACCGCTACCCAGGAGGGAAACTATAACGGCACCGAGGGGATCTCTGCCCTGCCCTTCAGCGGTATCATTCTGGCACACTCCAACGAATCAGAATGGGTGCAGTTTCGTAATAACAAGAACAATGAGGCCTTTCTCGACCGCGTCTATATCGTGAAGGTCCCCTACTGCCTGCGGGTATCGGAAGAGATTAAGATCTACGACAAGCTGCTGCGCAACAGCGAACTGGCGCTGGCGCCCTGTGCGCCGGGCACCCTGGAGACACTGGCCAGCTTCAGCGTGCTGTCGCGCCTGAAAGCGCCGGAAAACTCCAGCCTGTTCTCCAAGATGCGCGTCTATGACGGCGAAAGCCTGAAGGACACCGATCCCAAGGCTAAGTCCTACCAGGAGTATCGCGACTATGCCGGGGTCGATGAGGGGATGAACGGCCTCTCCACCCGCTTCGCCTTTAAGATCCTCTCCAAGGTCTTCAACTTTGATCATGCCGAGGTCGCCGCCAACCCGGTACACCTGTTCTACGTCCTGGAACAGCAGATTGAGCGCGAGCAGTTTCCCCAGGAGACGGGGGAAAAATACCTTGAGTACCTGAAAGGCTATCTGATCCCCAAATACGTCGAGTTTATCGGCAAAGAGATCCAGACGGCCTATCTGGAATCCTATTCCGAGTATGGCCAGAATATCTTTGACCGCTATATCACCTATGCCGACTTCTGGATCCAGGATCAGGAGTACCGCGATCCGGATACCGGACAGCTGTTTGATCGCGAGTCGCTCAACGCCGAACTGGAGAAGATCGAAAAGCCGGCGGGGATCAGTAATCCCAAGGATTTCCGTAACGAAATCGTCAACTTCGTGCTGCGCGCCCGCGCGCACCACAGCGGTCACAACCCTAACTGGACCAGCTATGAGAAGCTGCGTACAGTGATCGAGAAAAAGATGTTCTCCAACACCGAAGAGCTGCTGCCGGTGATCTCTTTCAACGCCAAGACGTCCAGCGAGGAGCAGAAGAAGCACGATGACTTCGTGCACCGCATGATGGAGAAGGGCTATACCCGCAAGCAGGTCCGCCTGCTGTGCGAGTGGTATCTGCGGGTCCGTAAATCATCCTGACGACCCGCTCCGGGCGGCGCCCTGCCGCCCTTTCCACTTGGCAGACTGGGAGGCGCCATGGCCTACTTCATCGATCGCCGCCTGAACGGCAAGAATAAGAGCGCGGTAAACCGCCAGCGGTTCCTGCGCCGCTACCAATCGCAGATCAAACAATCGGTCGCGGATGCCATCCACCGCCGCTCGGTCTCTGACGTAGAGAGCGGCGAATCGGTCACGATTCCACGCGACGATATCAGCGAACCGCTGTTTCAGCAGGGGAGCGGCGGTGAACGCCACCGGGTTCACCCCGGCAACGATCACTTTGTCCCCCATGACCACATAGAGCGCCAGCAGGGCGGCGGCGGCAGCGGCGATGCCGGCAACGGTGAGGGGGGACAGGATGACTTCGTTTTCCAGATATCCAAGGACGAGTATCTGGATCTGCTGTTTGAAAACCTGGCCCTGCCCAATCTGCGCCACAGTCACTACCAGCAGCTGACCGAATTCAAAAACCATCGCGCCGGCTACACCGCTAGCGGCGTTCCGGCCAACATCAGCGTCGTGCGATCCCTGCGGAACTCGCTGGCGCGACGTACCGCCATGAGTGCCGCCAAGCGGCGCGAGCTGCTTCAGCTGGAGCAGCAGCTCGACGCGCTGCAGCACAGCGAACCGGCGCAGCCGCTGGAGGCCATGCGGCTACGCCAAGAGATCGAGGCGCTGCGCCAGCGTATTGCCCGGGTGCCGTTTATCGACAGCATCGATCTGCGCTATAAAAACTACGAGCGACGCCCCGAGCCCTCGAGCCAAGCGGTCATGTTCTGCCTGATGGATGTCTCCGGCTCCATGGATCAGGCCACCAAAGAGATGGCCAAGCGTTTCTATATCCTGCTGTACCTGTTCCTGAGCCGAAACTACAAGAATATCGAGGTGGTCTATATTCGCCACCACACCCAGGCCAAGGAGGTCGACGAGCAAGAGTTTTTCTACTCTCAGGAGACCGGCGGCACCATCGTCTCCAGCGCGCTAAAGCTGATGGATGAGATCGTCCGCGCCCGTTACGATCCCGCTCAGTGGAACATCTATGCCGCCCAGGCCTCCGACGGGGACAACTGGGCCGACGACTCTCCCCTGTGCCAGCAGCTGCTCACCACCCGGCTGCTGCCGCTGGTACGCTACTATTGCTATATCGAAATCACCCGCCGCGCCCACCAGACCCTATGGCGGGAGTATGAGGGGCTGAGCCAGCGCTGCGACAACTTTGCCATGCAGCATATCCGGGAACCACAGGATATCTACCCGGTCTTTCGGGAGTTGTTCGCCCGTCAGCTAGCCCCCCGCTGATTCGCCGCCGCCGGACAGGGCGGCGGACAACCATCTCGATACTCGCCCGCCGTTCGACGGCGGGGGTATCCTAAACGCTCGGCATATCATTAAATTACTTTACAATCGGCCACAGAACGTTTGTCATGTCCCGTGGCCTAAACGGGCACACCTTTTTATTATTTTCATGCTGTAGGAAAGTCATCGCATGCATTTCACCCAAAAAACCACCCACTGGCGGGAAGTGTGGCAGTTGATCAGGCCCTACTGGGTTTCAGAAGAAAAAGTCAGCGCCTGGACCCGCCTGTTCGCCATCGTCGTGTTGACCCTGGCCGCGGTGTATATCAACGTCCTGTTTAACGAGTGGAACCGGGTGTTCTACGATGCCCTGCAAAACCGCAACTATGCGGTCTTCAAGGCGCAGCTGATCCGCTTTAGCTATCTGGCGTTTATCTACATCGCGATCGCCATCTTCCGTATTTACCTGACCCAGGGGCTGCAGATGCTGTGGCGTCAGTGGATGACCCGGCGCTATATGGATAAATGGCTGGGGCATCAGGCCTACTATCACACGGAAATGCAGCAGTCGATCGATAACCCCGATCAGCGTATCGCCCAGGATCTGAACACGCTGACCAGCGGCACGCTCTCCCTGACGCTGGGGTTTCTCTCCAGCCTGGTGACCCTGTTCTCCTTCGTCACGATTCTGTGGTCGGTCTCCGGTTCGCTTTCGCTGATGATCGCCGGCCATGCGCTGGAGATCCCCGGCTACATGGTGTGGTTCGCCCTGCTGTATGCCGGACTCGGCTCCATGATGATCTGGCTGGTGGGCCGCCCGCTGGTCGATCTCTCCTTCGATCAGGAGCGCTTTGAGGCAAACTTCCACTTTGGCCTGATCCGAATCCGCCATAGCGCCGACCCCATCGCGCTGTACCACGGCGAGCAGCAGGAGCGCCGGCAGCTGGAGGGTCAGTTTCAGAATATCCGTCGCAACTGGTGGAATATCATGCGTCTGACCCGACGCCTCAACTTCGCCAGCAACTTTTACGGCCAGTTCGCCATCATCTTCCCGATTCTGGTGGCCGCGCCGCGCTATTTCGCCAACGCCATCCAGCTGGGCACCCTGATGCAGATCTCCTCGGCCTTCGGCCAGGTGCAGGAGGCGCTATCCTGGTTTATCAATGCGTTTGACGATCTGGCCTCCTGGAAAGCCTGCGTTAACCGTCTGGCCGGCTTCAATAAGGCGGTAGAGGAGATCAACCGCCATCCCGGCGACATCCGCCATGGTCAGACCCAGTGCGCCGACGAGGCGCTCAATATCAAGGCGCTGACCCTGCAGCTTCACCAGGGGCGTACGCTGTTTAACAATGTCACTCTGCGGGTGCTGCGCGGCGATCGCGTGCTGATCACCGGCCCCTCCGGCTGCGGTAAGTCGACCCTGCTGAGCGCCATCGCCGGCGTCTGGCCCTACGGCCACGGCGAGATCCTGCGTCCAGATGAGACGACGCTGCGTACCCTGTTCCTGCCACAGCACAGCTATCTGCCGATAGGCAGCCTGCGTGAGGCCATCTGCTACCCCTACAACGCAACCACCTATAGCGATGACGAGCTGAAGGCTATTCTGCGAGCCTGTCGCCTGAGCCACCTGTGCGATGCATTGGGCAGCCGCTCCAACTGGTCACAGCAACTCTCCCCCGGTGAGCAGCAGCGCATCGCCTTTGCACGTGCGCTGGCGCTGCGCCCGGATATTCTGTATCTGGATGAGGCCACCAGCGCACTGGATGAAGATACCGAACAGCACGTTTACCGCCTGCTAGAGGCGTCTCTGCCGGGCGTGACGCTGATCAGCGTCGCTCACCGCAGCAGCGTCGCGCCGTTCCATACCCTGCGCTGGCGTTTTCATCGGGAGGCGGAGGATGACCAAGGGGGAGAATTTGCCCCGTCGCAGGTCGAGGTCTCCACGCTCGGCGAGCACTAAACGTAGACGGCTGGGGCGCATGCCCCGGCCGCCTACGTCGCCTTCTGCTTACTCGCTGCGCGAGATGATCGTGTGTCCTACCTATGCGGCGGGATGATCGGGTGCGTTGAGCAGCCTCTCCAGCCGCGGCGCCAGCCACCAACAGATCGGCGCAACGATCAGGGTCGCCAAAGCCAAGGCATAGAAGTAGCCGCCATACTGCTGCAGAGAGCGCTGCGCGTCTCCCCCCGCCTCACTGTCGCTGGCGGAGAAACCGGCCAGCGAGGCCAGTGCTAATACCATCCCCCAAGCGCCATAGATAAAACCACGCACCTCACGCGGGAATAACTTGGCGATCATCGACTGGCCTAACGCCGATATCAGTAGCTCGCCGATGGCGAACAGCAGATAAGGCGCAATAATCCAGAACGGCGAGACGATGCCCGCCTCATTGCCGAAGAAACGCGCGCTACCGGCAAGCGACAGCGCAGGCCAGCATCCCCACGGCGAATTTGACCGGCATCGACGGATCGCACCCGCGCTCGCCCAGCCAGGTATAAAGCCAGGCCAGACCGGGGCTGAGTACGATAACCCACATCGGATTTAACGCCTGGAAGGAGACCGGATTGATATCGACCCCGAACAGAGAGGGGCGCACATTATTGATGGCGAAAAAGTTCAGCGAGGTCGGCATTTGGTTGTAGAGGATGAAGAACAACAGTGCTTGCCCCATAAGCACCAGCCCCACCACCATTTTCAACCGCGAAATAGGCGACTCCCGGCGCATGATGCGCACGCCATGGCATAACGGCGCTCACCCCATTACGACCAGCACCATGCTCTTATTACGATTGATGCAATAATATTTTTCCCCGGCGACCAGCGTCTCTACGCCAGCCAAGGGGCTGAATCCATGTTCATACGCCACCTCACGAATAGCGCGAATACACTCCCGCTCAGTTTTTGCCCGATTGAGAAAGGCTTTATATCCGCTACAGAACAATTCCATCTGGCTAATATATTTAGAAGATAAATAGCTATCCATCGCACTCCCCTTAATATTAACTCTGGGTCTGGCAATAATGTAACCTACGTTTTACTGCGTTATTGAAATAGATCTCTAAATAACTTATTGATTTCAGAATTATATTTCATTAAAAGATATCGAGATTATATTTATCACTACACTAAAGGGAGTGCATTAATAAATAATTCATGCCATCATCGCCACTCTCGGTGATAAATGCTGCGCGAGGCACATCTAGCGGATAATAAGGTGGAACGCTGACAGCGCAGCCCTTGCCAGCGTGCCACGCCGCGCCTCTGCAACACGCGGCGAAAAATATAAATACTATTTATGATTATTACAGGACAACCCGGCGGACGGCGATTCTCACCGGAGGCCGAATCGGTGAGCGTCGCGCCATTGCCGCAGAGAGCGGGGACATTTAGCCGCACAAGCGTGAGGCAAATCAACTAACTGTGAAGTAAACCACAACACATAGCATCCTCTGCCTATCAGAGTAGGTATCATTAGTAAAAGATGCTAGTGTTATTAATTATAACCATAGACGACTAATTAATTTCGTCATCTTATTGACTAGCCGGTTAATTGATACCACCCACCGGATCATTTGCTGTAGCACCAAGGGAAAGACACCATGAGTACACTCACTGAACTGCCTGATTATCGCATTCACTTTAGTGATCCCATTCATTTTGAACACGAAGTATCCCGCCTGATCGGTGAAACCGTCAGTGCACTTATCGAGCGCGATGGCGACATCATCTATGGCGATCTGATCCATGCTATCGCACGTACTGCCCGCACCGAATCCTGTCAACAGCGTCGGGCGCTGCTGCTCAGCGCCCTGGATCGTTTATTGGGCGACCAACCGCTGCCCGACGACCTCCCCTAGCATATCACCACCGCCAGCCAGACGCTCTCGCCGGGCTGGCCTTCCCATATAAGCGTACGGCAACATGTGGCAACACAAGGGGCTGGCGCAGCAGCCTATGCTGCGTTATGGTGATCAAAGGGCAGATTGCCTCTGCCATCGGCCCCTTTCCGCTGGATCGGTACATCCGTAACCGCGATCATTTTCAAGGAGACTTTTTATGACCAAGCCGCATCACATCGCCGAATGGGCACGCGTGCGTGAAACCTCTTTAGAAATTGCCGAAGCCATCTTCGAACTGGCGCACGGTGACGAAGCCCTGGCGCAACAGATTTGGGAAGAAGGAAACGATGATGTCCTGCCGCTGGCCTTCGCCAAAACGGACCAGGATCAGCTCTACTGGGGAGATGAGACCATCTCCCGCGCAGATGTCTAACCCGTATTATCCCCTGCCCGCCGTGCCCACTGCGTTACGGGTATAGCGGGCAACCGACAAATCATCGGCGCGGATCGCCGGCGTCACGCCGGAAATGATATCCGCCAGCAGCTGTCCGGATCCGCAGGCCATGGTCCAGCCCAGCGTGCCGTGACCGGTATTGAGATACAGATTCTCCAGCGGCGTCGCCCCCACCAGCGGTGTTCCGTCCGGCGTCGCCGGACGCAGCCCGCACCAAAAGCTCGCCTGCGGCAAAAATCCGCCGCGCGGATAGAGATCGCACACCACCCTCTCCAGCGTCCGGCGCCGGGCCGGCGGCAGCGACATGTCAAAGCCAACCACCTCCGCCATACCACCGACCCGGATACGCCGATCGAAGCGGGTGATCGCCACCTTATAGCTCTCATCCAGCACCGTCGAGCGCGGCGCGGCGTCAGGATCATCGATGGGCAGCGTCAGAGAGTAGCCCTTCAGCGGATAGACCGGGATCGCCACGATATCCTGCAGCAGCCCGGTAGAGTAGGCACCCAGCGCGACCACATAGGCGTCCGCCACCAGCGTATCGTGGCCATACTGTACGCCCTGTATCCGCGCCCCGCTGCGCAGTAGCCGCAGGGCCTGGGTATTAAAGATAAAGCGAACCCCGGCCTGTGCCGCCCGCTGCGCCAGCTGACGGGTAAACAGCTGGCAGTCCCCGGTTTCATCATGGGGCAGATGCAGACCGCCGCTCAAGCGCGCACTCGCCGCCGCCAGCGCCGGCTCCACCGTCGGCAGCTGCGCCGCCGACAACAGCTGGTAAGGCACTCCGGCCTCGCGCAAAACGGCAATATCACGCGCGGCGTTCTCATACTGCTGCGGCGTGCGGAACAGCTGCAGGGTTCCCAACTGCCGCCCTTCGTAATCGATGGGTGTCGTCCGGCGCAGCTGCGCCAGACAGTCGCGACTGTATTCGGCCAGCCGGACCATCCGCGCTTTATTTAGGCCATAGTGGGCACTGTCGCAATTACGCAGCATCTGCCACAGCCAGCGCAGCTGAAACAGCGAGCCGTCCAGGCTCATCACCAGCGGCGCATGGCGCTGAAACAACCATTTAAGCGCCTTGAGCGGGATCCCCGGCGCCGCCCAGGGTGCCGCATAGCCCGGCGAGATCTGTCCGGCGTTGGCCGCGCTGGTCACGCCGATCACGCCGCTGCCCAATATCGCTACCCGCATCGCCATCCCTCCGCTGCCGTACGAATGCCCTATACGCGGTACATCAAGCATATGCGATAACCGGAGCACGCGCCGCGGCAATCCGGCAGTTTTCAACACGGTAGGCTACGCTTGTATCAGGACGGCATGCCGCGGTCCGTATAATGGCTTGAGGGAGGTGTGTGCATGGCCAGGTCAAACGCTGCAACCCGTAACTCCGCACCGTGCCTGAGCGATGGCCCGGACTGGACGTTTCCGCTGCTTCAGGCGTATCTGAATGAGATCAATCGGGTCGCCCGGCACTACCGGCTGGATACTTATCCACACCAGATCGAAATTATTACCGCCGAACAGATGATGGACGCCTACTCCAGCGTCGGCATGCCGATCAACTACGCCCACTGGTCCTTCGGTAAAAAGTTTATCGAGACCGAGCGACGCTATAAACAGGGCCAGCAGGGGCTGGCCTATGAGATCGTGATAAACGCGAATCCCTGCATCGCCTACCTGATGGAGGAGAACACCATTACTCTGCAGGCGCTGGTGATGGCCCACGCCTGCTACGGCCATAACTCCTTCTTTAAGAATAACTATCTGTTCCGCACCTGGACCGACGCTGGCTCCATCATCGATTACCTGCTGTTTGCCCGTAACTATATCCGCCAGTGCGAGGAGCGCTACGGCGTTGAAGAGGTCGAGAAAATTCTGGACTCCAGCCATGCGCTGATGAACTACGGCGTAGATCGCTACAAACGACCGCAGAAGATCTCTCTGGATGAGGAGCGCGCGCGCCAGAAGGCACGCGAGGCCTATCTGCAGAGCCAGGTCAACGATCTCTGGCGCACCCTGCCACGCCGTGAGGCCGAGGTGCTGGCCAGGCAGGACCAGCGCTTCCCCAGCGAGCCCCAGGAGAACATCCTCTATTTCCTGGAAAAAAACGCCCCGTTGCTAGAGCCATGGCAGCGGGAAATCGTGCGCATCGTGCGCAAGATCAGCCAATACTTTTACCCGCAGAAGCAGACACAGGTCATGAATGAAGGCTGGGCCACCTTCTGGCACTATACCCTGCTCAACCACCTCTACGACGAGGGGCGGGTCAGCGATCGCTTTATGCTGGAATTTCTGCACAGCCACACCAATGTGATCGCCCAGCCAGCCTATAACAGCCCCTATTACAGCGGCATCAACCCCTACGCCCTGGGGTTCGCCATGTATCAAGATATTCGGCGCATCTGCCAGCAGCCGACCCCTGAGGATCGGGAGTGGTTCCCCACTATCGCCGGGCGTGATTGGCTGGAGACGCTACACTTCGCCATGCGCGACTTTAAGGATGAGAGCTTCATCAGCCAGTTCCTATCGCCGCGCCTGATGCGCGAGTTTCACCTGTTCAGCGTCCTGGACGACGAGCGCAATAGCTATCTGGAGATTGAGGCCATCCACAATCAGGAGGGGTACCGGATCCTGCGGGAGCGGCTTTCGTCCCAGTACAATCTGAGCAACCTCGAGCCGAATATTCAGGTCTGGAACGTCGCGCTGCGCGGCGATCGCTCGCTGACCCTGCGCTATATTCCCCATAACCGGATCCCGCTGGATACCGCCAGCCGCCGAGCGGTCATCAAGCATCTGCAGCGGCTGTGGGGCTTTGACGTTTATCTGGAGCAGGTAAACGAGGACGGCGGCGTAGAGCTGCTGGAGCGCTGCCCGCCGCATCCTGACGGGATCTGAAGTAAAAACCGGGGGGCGCTAAGCGCCCCCCGGTTATCGGGGATAGGAGATATCGGCTGGATACGCCGCTGACTCAGGCGCGCCCCTCGGCCAAATCGCGCGGGATCCCGCTCTGCATTCCGTGCCAGATGGCGCCGCTCTCTTTGCCGTAGCTGCGGACAAACTCCATCACCTGATCGTGCTGACGGGTCGCCGCCAGCTCACCGAGACGCGAATAGAACGCCAGCGCCAGGCGGCGCGCCTGCGGATTGGCAAAGTAATAGCGCCCGACTCGGGTGTACAGCCCCTTCAGCCCGTTGAGGATCAGGCCGTAGATCGGATTGCCGCAGGCGAAGGCCAGCGCGCGAAAAATACGGTAGTCCAAGTCAGCAAAGGCATCGGCGCTATCCTCTACCGTCGGGGCGTCGGCGACGATGGCCTGCACCTTATCCGGATGCTGACGCACTGCGGCGCGAATGAAGATAGCGGCAATGTTGGTACGCACGGCCAGCACATTGTCGATCAGCTGCGGGACGCTATCGTGATCCAAACGCGCCAGCGTCTCCAGAATATTCAGCCCAGAGGTTTCCCAGAAGTTGTTCACCTGGGTCGGCTTACCATGCCGGATCGTCAGCCATCCATCGCGCGCTAAACGCTGCAGCACCTCACGCAGGGTAGTACGGGTAACGCCAATCAGCTCAGACAACTCTCGCTCTGCGGGCAGGATAGAACCGGGTGGAAAACGGTTATTCCAAATACTTTCAATCAAATACTCTTCCGCAAAACCAGCTGGACTCTGCGCCTTAATAACCATGTTGTTAACGTTCCGTCACGACAATAAGAATAAGCAAAAACAAGATTGCTCATCATACCAGATGGCAACCCGCTGATATAGCGCCGATAGCGCTTAAACATACAAACTGTGCCCACGGCGGCAAAAGCACACGTACGGACACAGAATGAGAATAAAATTCATTTTCTATTGAGCCTGCGGCGGCGGCAGGCGTATAATAAGAATAATTATCAATATCACGGAGAGAGATCATGGACGTCACGGGTATCCTTATCGCCAGCGCCGCCGCACTGAGCGGCGTCGCGCTGCTGATCACCCTATTTGCCGACCGCGGCGCTCCGCGTTTCCTGCGCACGCCGTCTCCCCGCGCAGAGCCACGCTGCGACCGCGCCCGACTTCCTGCACAGGAGGAGACTCCCCTTCCCCCTCTGGGCAATCCGGCTCTACTCCCGACGGCGCAGCCCCGCCTTGGCTCGCTGGAGTTTCCCTTACCCGCGCCGCGCATCGCGCTGGGCAATCTGGGGACTCTCCCGTAACGGTTATCGCCTTCCTATCGCATGCCGCGCCATCTCCTCCGCATGTCATGCCAACAAATAATCCGCTCACAGTTTTTTATTCCACACTCTGGGCGCTGAACCGCGTTACGCCTCCTTTCCTGCGTTCCCCATTGCAGCCCCGCGTCAAAATCGGCAAGATTTGCCCTCATCGGTGCGCCGCGCGGCGTCCGACCTGGCCGTGGAAGGTGCCGTGCTAGGACGCTTATATTAAGCAACAATACAATAATCAAATGATTTATAAGAGGTTATATCAAGGCGCCACTTTGCCGCCCGCCGTGAAAGTAGTATAGTCTAATTATTTCCCGGCAAAGATATTCTCCGTTCCGCTTTCTGGGATCGCGGCCGATACCGGCAAATCACATAAGAAATCAGGTTTAACGACGTTATGACAATCACATATACCCAGGCCTTCGCGAGGAACTTCCTCGGTAACGCGCCGGGCTGGTACAAAATTGCCATTCTGGCTTTTTTAATCATCAACCCACTGGTTTTTGCCCTCAGCCCTTTCTACGCCGGCTGGCTGCTGGTGATCGAGTTTATCTTCACCCTGGCCATGGCGCTGAAGTGCTACCCCCTGCAGCCCGGCGGCCTGCTGGCACTCGAGGCCGTATTTATCGGGATGACCAGACCGGAGAAGATCGCCCATGAGATAGCGGCCAATCTGGAAGTGCTGCTGCTGCTGATCTTCATGGTGGCCGGTATCTATTTTATGAAGCAGCTGCTGCTGTTTGTCTTCACCAAGCTGCTGCTTAACATTCGCTCGAAGATAGCCCTATCGCTGGCCTTTTGTCTGGCAGCGGCATTCCTGTCCGCCTTTCTCGATGCTCTGACGGTGATCGCCGTTGTCATCAGCGTCGCGGTGGGATTCTATGGCATCTACCATCAGGTCGCCTCCGGCGGCGGTGGTAACGTGGCGCTCAGCGACGACAGCCACCTGACCGACAGCGCCAAACGCGATGCCCTCGATCAGTTCCGCGCCTTTCTGCGCAGCCTGCTGATGCATGCCGGCGTCGGCACCGCCCTCGGCGGCGTCATGACCATGGTCGGTGAGCCGCAGAACCTGATCATCGCCAAAAACGCCGACTGGCACTTCGTCTCGTTTCTGCTGCGCATGGCGCCGGTTACCGTGCCGGTCTTCTTCTGCGGTATATTCACCTGCTACCTGGTCGAGCGGTTCTCCCTGTTCGGCTACGGTGCCCAGCTGCCGGATCGCGTGCGCCAAATCCTGCTCAACTTCGACCGGGAGAGCACCAACAGCCGCAGCCGTCAGGATAAGCTGCGCCTGATGATACAGGCCCTGGTCGGCGTCTGGCTGGTGAGCGCATTGGCCTTCCACCTGGCGGAGGTCGGGCTGATCGGGCTGAGCGTGATCGTACTGGTCACGTCGCTGTGCGGGGTCACCGACGAGCATCTGATCGGCAAGGCGTTTCAGGAGTCGCTGCCCTTCACCGCGCTGCTCACCGTGTTCTTCTCCGTCGTGGCGGTGATCATCGATCAGCACCTGTTTACCCCGGTGATCCAGTTTGTGCTGCAGTCGCCGCCGGATCGCCAACTGACGCTGTTCTATCTGTTCAACGGCCTGCTCTCATCGATCTCCGATAACGTCTTCGTCGGTACGGTCTACATTCACGAGGCGAAGGCGGCGCTGGAGTCCGGTGCGATCTCCCTGAAGCAGTTCGAGCTGCTGGCCGTCGCCATTAACACCGGCACCAACCTGCCGTCGGTAGCCACCCCCAACGGTCAGGCCGCGTTCCTGTTCCTGCTGACCTCTGCGCTGGCGCCGCTGATCCGTCTCTCCTATGGCCGCATGGTCTGGATGGCGCTGCCCTACACGGTGGTGATGACGCTGGTGGGCCTGCTGTGCGTGACCTTCGCGCTGGAGCCGGCAACCCAGCTCCTGTCCCAGTGGCATCTGCTGACCCTGCCGCCGGCGCAGGACGTGCTCAGCGGCGGGCTCTAACTCCCGTCCGTCGCGCATTTCAGATAATTTTTTCTGGCAGTGTGCAGTCAATGGTTTACACTGGCTGCACCTTTTTGTGACATGGAAATCAGGTTATGTTGCAATTTTTGAAGCGTTGTTCGCAAGGGCGTGGCGCCTGGCTACTGATGGCGTTGACGGCGCTGCTGCTTGAGTCGACCGCGCTCTATTTTCAGCATGTGATGCTGCTAAAACCCTGCGTCATGTGCATCTATGAACGCTGTGCCCTGTTCGGAATTCTGGGGGCGGGGCTGCTGGGCGCCGCGGCGCCGAAAACCCCGCTGCGCTGGGCCGCGCTGCTGCTGTGGCTGTACAGCGCCTATCGCGGGCTAGAGCTGGCCTGGCAGCATACCATGATCCAGCTGCATCCCTCGCCGTTCAATACCTGTGACTTCTTTGTCTCCTTCCCCGCTTGGCTGCCGCTGGACAAATGGCTGCCGTCCGTCTTTTTCGCCAACGGGGACTGCGCTGAACGCCAGTGGCAGTTTATGAACCTGGAAATGCCGCAGTGGCTGGTCGGGATCTTTGCCGCCTATCTGCTGATCGGCCTGCTGGTGCTGCTGGCTCAGCTGGTCAAAGAGAAGCGCCGCTCGCTGTTTAATCGCTAGACTCGCCGCTAACACCGCGCGACCAACCTCCAAAGGCACCCTCGGGTGCCTTTGGCTTTTCCGGGCGTGTGCGGCGGGATGCTTAGCGGGCGACCAGCACCGAGGTGCGGGCGTGACGCACGATCGCCGCCGCGTTGGAGCCCAGCAGATAGGTTTTCATGCTGGGGCGCCGCGAGCCGATCAGGATCAGGTCGGCATTGATGCACTGCGCCTCTTTCAGGATTTCGTCATAGATACCGCCCTGGCGCACCACCACGCTGATGTTCTCCGCCGGCAGCGCCAGCGTATCGGCCAGCGCCTGCAGGCGCGAGCGCAGCTCAGCGCTCATCACATCATCGAACTGATTGGTCTGCGGATTAAAGCGGTTAAGGATAAAGTCGGGGATCTGGGCGACGACATACATCAGGCGCACCCGGGTATCTGGGCTGCGGATCACGGCCTTCACCTGCTCCAACGCCATCGCCGTCAGCGCCTCTTCTCCCAGATCCAGCGGTAGTAAAATGTTCTGATACATCTTTTCCCTCTCCTGTTCTGTGATGGTATTCCCGCGGTACGCGTAGCACGACGGCGCTGCGACGGGCTAATTCATCATACAAATCAAGCCGAAGGACCACAACCGGTTTACTCCTGTCCTTCCCCCTGCTGCCACAGCGGCTGGCGCATAATATGCTGCTCCCAGTCGCTGACTTCGCTTTCACGCACCGCGATATAGCGCACGGAGATACGCGCCGCATGCATCGCCGACTTAGACCCGCTGCGCAGCGGATGCCACGTCGGCAGCGGCGCCCCCTCGCTCAGCAGGCGATAGGCGCAGGTCGGCGGCAGCCATTCAAAGGTCGGCAGATTCTCCCGCGTCAGCTTGATGCAGTCCTCTTCATACTCAAAGCGCCGCGCGTAGTGGCGACACTGACATGTCTTGATATTGAGCAGGTTGCAGGCCACGTTAGTAAAATAGATCTCATCAGTATCCTCATCCTGCAGCTTATGCAGACAGCACTGACCGCAGCCGTCACACAGCGCCTCCCATTCGGCGTCACTCATCTGTTCCAGCGTTTTTTCCTGCCAAAAAGGCGTTGTACCCATCTTCACGTTACCCGCAGCTGTGCTATCAAAGGCGCCCTGTATAGACGCTTTGGGCGCCAGATGCAAGTCTCTTTCGCGATAGCGGGTACCTCATCGACGCCTCCGCAGCGGCCTCAAATGATCCGGGTCGTCAGCGTGCGAGCATTCAGACCGATGGTCAGCATGTCGCCGGAGAACAGCGGACCGACGCCGGCCGGCGTCCCCGTCAACACAACGTCCCCGGCGCGCAGGGTAAAGAAGCGGCTCATATAGCTAATCAGCGGCAGGATGGGGGTCAGCATGTCGCGCGTATTGCCAGACTGGCGCAGCACACCGTTGACGCTCAGCGTAAGGCCGGCATTCTGCGCGTCGCCGAATTCGCTCTCGGGGATAAAACCGGAGAGGGGGCAGGCGCCGTCAAACGCCTTGGCCTTCTCCCAGGGATAGCCGTGCCTTTTACACTCGCGCTGCACGTCGCGCAGGGTGAGATCCAGCGCCACGCCATAGCCGGCGACGGCGCGCGCCACCCGATCCTCATTCGCCTGGCTCAGCGGCATGCCGATCAGCACCGCCAGCTCGACTTCGTGGTGCACCTCGCCCAGCCCGTGGGGGATCACGATCGGCTGACGCAGATCGCACAGCGCACTCTCCGGCTTGAGGAACAGCACGGGCTGCGGCGCCACCTGGCTGCCCATCTCACGGATATGCTCACGATAATTATTACCGACGCAGACCACCTTACTGACCGGTAGCTCCAGCAGGGCGCCCTGCCAATCACGATGCTGATACATCCTTCCCCTCCCCTCAGGCTGGGGCCGCCTGCGGCAACCCGGATCATCAGTCTATCGATTATCCGCAGCGACGAAAGTGCCCGCCCGACCAGAGCGTGATACCGTTCACAGCATTAGAGCACGCGGCGCCAGAAATGCGCCTCAGCAGGTCGTTTTCCCCTGAGCATGCAGGTGCCCCTTCAACAGGTTTTCCGGCGGCGGCGGCAGCTGTAGATAATATCCTTGCTCGGCCAGTGCCGCTTTCACCGTCGCGAGATCCGCCCCGGCCAGACGCGTGCGAGTGGCTAAATTAAGCACCATGGCCAGCTGCGGCAGGCCGAAGCGCTTCACTAAATCAGGTGGAACCCGGGAAAAATCGTCTTTCTTTTCCACATACAGATATGTTTGATCGCGTTTTGCGCTTCTGTAGATCACACAAAGCATTTTTTCCACTCTATTTAATTCTGACGGCGACTTGCCTAGATATACTGCTGACTATAACATGCTTAGATACATCGGAATATCACGCACGCCGTGGTTATTTCGGAGATTTCCAAGTTGCTGAGCTGAGTCAGGATAGATGTCACAAGCGCCAATAGAACTGAAAGGCAGCAGTTTTACACTCTCGGTTGTTCATTTGCATAATTCTCAACCAGAGGTAATTCGCCCGGCATTAATCGCCAAGGTCGGTCAAGCGCCCGCGTTTTTGAAAAATGCGCCTGTTGTTATTAATATTACTGATGTGAATGGCAGTGTGGAATGGCGTGAAATGCTGCGCGTGTTCAGCGCCGCAGGACTGCACGTCATCGGCGTCAGCGGCTGTCGCGACGAAGCCCAAAAACAGGCGGTACTGCATGCGGGTTTACCGTTGCTCAGCGAGGGTAAAGGCGCGGTGAAGAAGGCGCCCGTCGCCCCGGCGGCCCCCGTCGCGGCAAAAACTAAAATCGTCAGTACCCCGGTGCGGTCAGGGCAGCAGATCTATGCGCGCAGCTGCGATCTGATCGTCACCAGCCACGTCAGCGCCGGCGCAGAGCTGATCGCCGACGGCAATATACATGTCTACGGCATGATGCGTGGGCGGGCGTTGGCCGGCGCCGCCGGCGACAGTGGCAGCCAGATCTTCTGCAGCCATCTCTCCGCCGAACTGGTGTCCATCGCCGGTCAGTACTGGCTAAGCGATCAGATCCCGGAAAACTATTATGGGCAAGCCGCCCGCCTCACCCTGAGCGACGGCGCCCTTACCATTCAACCTTTATTCTAGTCCCTTCTTCAAAAAGGATATTTTCATGGCACGCATTATTGTTGTTACATCGGGTAAAGGGGGCGTTGGCAAGACTACATCAAGCGCGGCCATCGCAACCGGACTGGCACAGAAAGGCAAAAAAACCGTTGTTATCGACTTTGACATTGGCCTGCGTAACCTTGACCTGATCATGGGCTGTGAACGCCGCGTCGTGTATGACTTTGTCAATGTCATCCAGGGTGATGCGACCCTAAATCAGGCGCTGATCAAAGACAAGCGCACCGAGAACCTATTCATCCTGCCCGCCTCTCAGACCCGCGATAAAGACGCGCTGACCCGTGAAGGGGTAGAGAAAGTGCTCGACGCTCTGCAGGAGATGGGCTTTGACTTCATTATCTGCGACTCACCGGCCGGAATCGAAACCGGGGCGCTAATGGCGCTCTACTTCGCCGATGAGGCGATCATCACCACCAACCCGGAGGTCTCCTCGGTACGCGACTCTGACCGTATCCTGGGAATCCTCTCCTCCAAGTCTCGCCGGGCCGAAAACGGTGACGATCCGATCAAGGAGCACCTGCTGCTGACGCGCTACAATCCGGGCCGGGTCAGCCGCGGCGACATGCTGAGCATGGAGGACGTGCTGGAAATCCTGCACATTCCGCTGGTCGGCGTGATCCCGGAAAGCCCGTCGGTTCTGCGCGCCTCCAACCAGGGCGAGCCGGTGATCCTGGACAATGAGTCCGATGCGGGTCTGGCCTATCGTGATACGGTCGAGCGCCTGATGGGCGAAGAGCGTCAGTTCCGTTTTGTTGAAGAAGAGAAAAAAGGCTTCCTGAAACGCCTGTTCGGGGGATAAGACATGGCATTACTTGATTTTTTTCTGTCGCGCAAAAAAACGACAGCCAATATCGCCAAGGAACGGCTGCAGATCATCATCGCGGAGCGGCGCCGGGGAGACAGTGAGCCCCACTATCTTCCTCAATTGAAGCGCGACCTGCTGGCGGTTATCTGTAAATATGTACAGATCGATCCGGAAATGGTCAGCGTACAGTTGGAACAGAAAGGGGATGATATTTCGGTTCTGGAGCTTAATGTCACATTGCCGGAAAACGAAGAAGCAGCGAAATGAGCAATAGGCGCTGTTCCCTTATTTATTAAGGGGACAACTGTATAAATAAACAGATAAATGACAATCGTCTGTTTATTATGACGACGTACTTACAGAATAATCTGATTATTATGCTACGGCGCAGATTATCCGTTCGATAAAATGAATAAATTTTGTTTTATCCTACACCCCAGCTCACCAATACAATAAAGGCAGCGCTAAGGCTGCCTTTATTATTTAGCGCCGGCGCACGCTATTTTTTCAGTACGCCATTCAGCCCATCGGCCAACAGCTGGCCGCGCCAGCCGCTCAGCAGCTCTGGCTGCTCCGTCTTCAGCTGCCACTGCACGCTCAGCAGCTGATTGATCTGGCGCCGAGACGCCAGCAGCTCCGCCGTCAGTCCCCGCTGCTCCGCCACCTGCTGCACCAGCGTCTTAATATGCTTAAACGCCTGCTTGTAGCCCGGATGGTCGATCAGACGCTCGACGGCGGGCGGCAGCTGCGCCTCCTCCAGCGCGGCGGCACGCTCGACGATCTCCAGCAGCGCCTTACCGTGATAACGGATCTCCGGCCCGCTGACGCCGATTTCGCTCAGCTCGGCCATCGAGCCCGGCATGTAGCGCGCCACCAGCCACAGGCTCTCCTCACGCACCACGAAGTTCACCGCCATATCGCGAGTGCGGGCCTGATTCAGGCGCCACTCACCCAGCAGTTGCAAACAGGCCAGCTGACGCGGACGCAGCTGCCAGGCATTGGTCATCTCCCGGTAGGCCAGCGCCGGCTCCACCGTCTCGGCGCGGCGGCGGCACAGGGCCTGACATTCGTCGAGCGCCGCCGGCAGCCAGCCGCAGGCCTCAACCTCGGCCAGCAGCTTATGCGCCATCGGCAACAGGTAATAGACGTCTGCCGCGGCATAGTCACACTGACGCTCACTGAGCGGACGGGCCAGCCAGTCGGTGCGCGACTCGCTCTTGTCCAGATCGACCTGCTGGTAGGCGCTGACCATGGCGGCAAAGCCGCTGGAGAGCGGGCGGCCGGTAAAAGCGGCCAGGATCTGCGTGTCGATCAGCGGCTGAGGCAGAGTCTGGAAATCATGCAGGAAGACCTCCAGATCTTCGCTGCCGGCGTGCAGCAGTTTGACGACCTGCGGGTTACGCAGCAGATCGACAAACGGCTGCCAGTCGGAGATCGGCAGCGGATCGATGAGCGACAGCGTCTCACCGTCATACAGCTGCACCAGCCCCAGCTGGGGATAGTAGGTACGGGTGCGGACAAACTCCGTATCCAGCGCGATATACGGGCAGGCGCTGGCGCGTTCACAGACCTCTTTCAGCGCGCTGCTGGAGGTAATTAACTGATACTTTAGCATTATAATCTCATTAAAACGCCTGCCGCAGCAGGACGTGAACGGGCGGTCTCGCATCACCCCGCCCAAAAAAAACAGTGCGCCGACGGCTACGCCGGCGCCCCGCTATCAACAACCAGAGACAGGGTACGCGTCGAGGCTACCGTTTGTCATCTGCCGCCCGTGCTTCGCGCAGCGTCCGGCGTAAAATCTTACCCACGTTGCTCTTGGGCAGCTCCGTATAAAACACCACCTGCTTCGGCACCTTATAGCCGGTCAGGTGACGGCGACAGTGGCTTACCAGCTCATCGCGGGTCAGGCTAGGGTCGCGCTTCACCACGCACACCTTGACCATCTCTCCCGAGCTTTCGCTGGGAACACCGATGGCCGCGCACTCCAACACCTTGGGATGCAGCGCTACCACCTCTTCAATCTCATTGGGATACACGTTAAATCCGGAGACCAGGATCATATCCTTCTTGCGATCGACGATGCGTAAAAAGCCCTGCTCATCCATGGTACAGACATCGCCGGTGGCCAGCCAACCGTCACGCATGATCTCTTCCGTTGCCTCTGGACGCTGCCAGTAGCCACGCATAACCTGTGGGCCGCGCACCTGCAGCTCTCCCGCCTCCCCCTGCGTGACCTCACGGCCTTCGTCATCCACCAAACGGACATCCGTCGACGGTACCGGCAACCCGATGCTACCGCTGTAGCGCTTCAGATCGTAGGGATTCCCCGCCACCAGCGGCGAACACTCGGTCAGCCCGTAGCCCTCCAGTAAATGGTGACCGGTCAGCTGTTCCCAGCGTTCGGCTACCGCCTGTTGCACCGGCATCCCGCCGCCCACCGACAGCCGCAGCGATGAGAAGTCCAGCTCGTGGAAGTCTTCATTGTGCAGCAGTGCGTTAAACAGCGTATTCACCCCGGTCAACGCCGTGAACGGATAGCGACTCAGCTCGCGCACCATGCCTGGAATATCGCGCGGATTGGTGATCAGCAGATTGCGGCCGCCCAGCTCAATAAACAGCAGGCAGTTTACCGTCAGGGCAAAAACGTGGTAGAGCGGCAGCGCCGTAACCACCATTTCATGGCCCACCTTCAGCAGCGGGCTATACGCCGCCTTGGCCTGCTCCAGATTCGCCTGCATATTGCGGTGGGTCAGCATCGCCCCCTTGGCGACGCCGGTCGTACCGCCGGTATATTGCAGAAAGGCCAAATCATCGTTGACGATATCCGGCTTAACGTACTGCATGCGGCGCCCGCGCTGCAGCGCACGGCGGAACGAGATCGCGTCCGGCAGATTATATTTAGGCACCAGACGCTTGATGTACTTGACCACAAAGTTAACCAGCGTGCCCTTCGCCGCCGGCAGCTGATCGCCCATCCGCGTCAGGATCACGTGGCGAACCTGGGTCGAGAACACCACCTTTTCCAGGGTATGGGCAAAGTTGGAGACGATGACAATCGCGCTGGCGCCGCTGTCATTCAGCTGGTGTTCCAGCTCGCGCGGGGTATACAGCGGGTTGACGTTAACCGCCACCATCCCGGCGCGCAGGATGCCGAACAGCGCGATCGGATACTGCAGCAGGTTAGGCATCATCAGCGCGACGCGATCGCCTTTCTGCAGCCCAAGACCGTTTTGCAGGTAGGCGGCAAAGGCGCGGCTGCGCTCCTCCAGTTTGCGGAAGGTCATTACCTGTCCCATATTGATGAACGCAGGCTGATCCGCGTAGCGTGCTACCGCGTGTTCAAACATGTCCACCAGCGAGGCGTAATGATCCGGATTGATTTCCGCCGGCACATCTACCGGATAGCGTTTAAGCCAAACCTTTTCCAAGGCGCTTCTCCCGTGTTTCTTATCTGTATGAGGGGTACGAATATCGCCCCGCGCGGGCGGTGCCACGCGTATCGAACGGGCGATAGCGCTGTCGAATATGCCCTCCTGGCATTAAAAAACAAATAACCCCGCAGGGCGGGGTTTCTTTGTTCGCAGCCGGCGCATCCACACGCAGCGCGCGGACGGCAGGCAGCGTGTTATTTTATACCTGACGGGCGCCAATGACACCAAAATCTGCCCGCCGTCCCCGACTTTGTCCGCTTTTAACGCGCAAACGCGCAGGCTTTGCGCAATCTACGCGCCGCTAAGGCTGCGGCACCACGACGTTTTCAATCCGTGCCGGCATCGGAGCATACCAGCCCCAGCCCGGGCCGAAGCCCGGCCCCCAGTAAGGGCGGCGCCAATAGGGATCATAGCCCCAGGGGCCGGGGCCGATCGGCTGCGGCGGCATAATTACCTGCTGATCGACCTGCCAACGCTGATAGCCGCCGATATCCATGGTGACAAAATTATAGGGCGTCTGGCCGATCTTTCCCTCTACGCTGCCGGTCAGCGGTCCGACCACCGTCACCAGCTGGTGATTAAAGTTGATCGGGTCGAGAAAGACGCGGCTTTTGGCCAGAATGCGCCCCAGCACCGGCTGCCCCAGAATCGGTCGGGCGCCGCTGTCCAGCGGCATCACGGCGATCTCCAGGTAGCTAGCCTCTTTTTTGTTGGTGACGCTGACCACCGTGCCGCCGAAGCGGGACTCCTGGCCGACGTATAAATCCGGCGCATTATGCACCGCCGCAAAGTTCTGCTGCGGCGTCGGCGAGGTGCCACGCACGGACGCCGGAACGCTCACACACCCGGCCAGCAGCAGCGCAGCGGCTGCCCCGGCGATGCACTTCATCTTTATCCGCATCATTACGCTCCCCTTATGCCGTACCCAAGGCGACGGCGCGATATGTCCGCCGTTGGCGGCACCTACTCTCTTTGACCCGCCGTTCAGCGCCGGGTTCCCCGGGGCGCGGCTAGCCGCGCCCCGGCAATTTCTTCCAGGTCACCTCATTGCGCAGATAGATCGGCTGCGCCTGCTCCACCGCCACCGTCTCCCCTGCCTGCCAGGCGTGCAGCGCCAGCGGCAGCATATCTTCGGCATGAGGCAGCAGCATTTGCCCGTCGCGCAGCGTAAGGCCCACGTCCTGCGCCAGGTCGGGATAGGTCTGCCAGCCGGTACCGACCGTCGCCCACTCTCCCTGCAGCGCGGCCAAACGGGCGCCCGCCTGCTGTGGGTTAAGCACCGCCTCGCTGGCGCCGCCGTGCCAGACGCCGGCGCTATCGCGACAGTACTCCCCCAATAAACCTCGCCCATCCGCGCATCGATCGCGCTCACGACCCGGCTCTCCGCCGTACAGCGCCAGGCGCCCTGCGCCATCGTCGCCAGCGTGGAGACACCGATCATCGGCAGCCCGGCGCCCAGCGCCAGCCCCTGGGCGATCCCCACGCCGATACGCACGCCGGTAAAGCTGCCCGGCCCGCGGCC
Organism: Edwardsiella sp. EA181011; assembly: GCF_000800725.1. Classification (NCBI taxonomy): domain Bacteria; kingdom Pseudomonadati; phylum Pseudomonadota; class Gammaproteobacteria; order Enterobacterales; family Hafniaceae; genus Edwardsiella; species Edwardsiella sp. EA181011. The sequence goes on from NZ_CP011364.1 coordinate 2,878,621, forward strand.
AAAGGCCAGCGCATCCAGCTCGGCCAGCGTCACCCCCGCCTCGGCCAGGATCTGCTGCACCATCGGCAGGATACGCTGGGTGTGTTCACGTGGACAGATCTCAAACAGCGCCAGAGACTCACCGTTATTCCACAGGGCAACGGAACAGGCTTCCGTTGCGGTATCAATCGCTAAAATTCGCGTGGGCATGCCAACCTCGGCAAGAAAAGAAATGAATTATCAATGGGCAGAATAATAACACAGCCCCTTAACCCTGTGTTTCTCAATTCGCCTCTCCCTCTCCCTCTGCCGACGCCGCGCTTGGCGCGGCGCGGAGAAAGTCGATGACCCGCGCCAGATCGCGGGTGCGCGGCGCAGGCGGCAGGCTGCGCAGGAACACCTCGCCATAGGGGCGCATCACCAGACGGCTGTCGCAGATAATGATGGCTCCGCGATCGCGGCTGTCGCGGATTAAACGCCCTACCCCCTGCTTCAGGGTGATCACCGCATCGGGCAACTGCACCTGGGTAAAGGGATCGCCCCCGCGCAGACGGCAATCCTCCATCCGGGCCTTGAGCAGCGGATCGTCCGGCGCGGTAAAGGGCAGCTTGTCGATAATCACGCAGCTCAGGGTATCGCCGCGCACGTCCACGCCCTCCCAGAAGCTGCCGGTCGCCACCAGCAGCGCGTTGCCGGCGGCAATGAAGTCGGCCAGCAGCCGGGACTTTCCGCTCTCTCCCTGCACCAGCACCGGCAACGTGAGGCTGGCGCGAAAGACCTGCGCCAGCTCGCGCATCATGGCGTGTGAGGTACACAGAAAGAAACAGCGGCCATTATTGGCCTCGATCAGCGGCGTCAGCATCTGCGCTAACTGCGCGGCGGCACCGCGCTGATTGGGGGGCGGCAGGAAGCGCGGCACGCACAGCAGCGCCTGGTGGGCGTAGTCGAAGGGACTAGGCAGCAGCAGGCTCTGCGCCGCCGTCAGCCCCAAACGCGCGCTGAAGTGCGAGACGTCATCCTCCACCGCCAGCGTTGCCGAGGTAAAAATCCAGGCACCGGGCTTACTGCACATCAGCTCACTGAATTTCTCCGCCACCGTCAGCGGCGTCAGCGCCAACACGAAGTGACGCGGCGTACACTCATACCAGTATGAGTAGCCGGGCTGCATAACGTCGGAAAGGCGCTTCAGGCGGTTGCGGTACAGCGTGGCGCGCTCAAAGGCGGCATCGAGCAGCGCCGAGCGGCCCAGCGACATCTTCATCACGTCATAGCACAGCTCTAACGCATCGTCCACCAGCACCAGGGAGCGGCGCACCTCGGCCTGCGCCAGAATATCGCGCAGGTTGCCGCGAAAGCCGGGATCGCCCAGCACGATACGCAGATCGAGGCTGCGCTGGGTCAGCAGATCGGCGCTTTTCTGCAACTGGGCGACGTCTCGCAGCTCGGTGCGGTACGCCATGATCATGTCGCGCGCCAGATCCAGCAGCTGGCGGCTGGAAAGCTGCTGGCCAAAATATTGACTGGCGATGTCTGGGACCTGGTGCGCCTCATCAAAAATGGTCACCTCGGCCTCCGGGATCAGCTCGCCAAAGCCCCCCTCTTTGACCACCAGATCGGCCAAAAACAGATGGTGGTTCACCACCACGACCTGGGCATCCATGGCGCGGCGGCGCGCTTTAACCACGTAGCACGCTTTATAATGGGGGCAGTCCCCGCCCAGGCAGTTGTCGTTATTGCTGGTCACCAGCGGCCAGACGGCGCTGTCTTCAGCCACCCCGTGGCAGTGGCTGATATCACCATCCTCGGTCTGCGACGACCAGCTGCGCACCCGCATCAGCTCCGCCAGCAGCGCCGGGGCGATATCGCCACCGGCCAACGACTGCTGTTCCAAGCGCTCCGGGCACAGGTAGTTGGCCCGCCCTTTCAGCAACGCGGTCGCCCCCTGAAAGTTCAGCACCCGCTTCATCAGCGGCAGATCGCGGTTATACAGCTGATCCTGCAGCGCCTTAGAGCCGGTCGAAATGATCACCTTATGGCCGCAGCGCAGCGCCGGCACCAGATAGGCAAAGGTCTTGCCGGTGCCGGTACCGGCCTCCACCACCAACGATCCTCGCGCCTCAATCACCGCGCTGATCGCCTGCGCCATCTGACGCTGGGCCTCCCGGGGGTGAAGCCGGGAATACTCTGGGTTAATAGCCCGTCGGGGGCAAAATCATCGGCCACGGCATCTCTCATCTGGAGGGGTAAAGGGGGGATTATGCCAACTCCGCGGCGCAAGCTCCATCCTCCTGCGCATATCGCACAGGGCGCGGGGGATACAGTCTCGACGCTTTTGAGTATACTGTCGCCGCAGACACCACCACTTATTAAGGGCGAGATTTATGTCTATCGAACGTATCAATCCGGAGCAGCGCTGGTCTGATGCCACCGTCTTCAACGACACCATCTACTTTACCAGCGTGCCGGAAAACCTGGATGCCGACGCGACGGCGCAGACCGCCAATGCGCTGGCCGCCATCGACATGCTGCTCAGCCAGCTGGGTAGCGATAAGACCCGGATTCTTGATGCCACCATTTTCCTGGCAGACGGTGCGGACTTTGCGGCCATGAATGCCGCCTGGGACGCCTGGGTCGTTCCTGGTAAAGCGCCGGTGCGCTGTACCGTGCAGGCCAAGCTGATGCACCCGCAGTATCGGGTAGAGATCAAGATCGTCGCCGCCCGCTGAGCAAACGGCCCGCGAGCGGGCCGTTCTCCGGAATTCAGGCCAGCTTAATCACCGCCATACCGGCCAGCAGCAGCAGCAGTCCGCACCACCCCTTGCTGTTTAGCCGCTGACCAAACAGCACCCAGCCCGCCGCGATCGTCGCCATAATGCCAAAGCCACCCCACAGGGCGTAGGCGACGGACAGCTCAATCCCCTTTACCGCCTGACTCAACGCGCCAAAGGCGGCCAGCACGGCCAGCAGCGACAGTACGCCCGGCAGCAGGCGGCGAAAACCGTCAGACCATTTGAGCAGAATATTGGCCGCGATCTCCAGCGCCACGGCCAGCGCTAGCCAGGCGCCGTATACCCATTCAAGCGACGACATGTTTCCTCCCCGTCGACCCCGTCACCGAACTGGAGGGTGAGCGTCTCTGTTTCACCGTACCGGACTTCAGCAGGATGATCCCCCCACCAGCAACCCCAGGCCGCTCAGCTTGAGCGCGGATATCGGCTCGTCAAACCACAGTACGCTGAACAGCGTAATAAACAGGATGCCAATCCCCTCCCACAGGGCATAGGCCACCCCCAGCGCGACCCGCTTCACCGCAAAGGCCAATAGAATATAAGAGAGGGTCACCATCAGCAGCATGACGACATTGCCGCTCATCGTCCCGCTGACGTTGGCCCATTTCATCGAAAGGGTGCCAATAATTTCGGCCACGATGGCACATGCCAGGAAAATCCAGTAAATCATATTATTTCTCCAATTATTTAATTTTATTTATTGGCGTTTGGTTTTATTCCACTGCGCCGACCACTGGATTAACAACGCGTTAGATATAAGAATCCATCGCCAACGCGCGGCGCCGTTTACGTAGCGTGGAAAGCGTGCGATGACACCGCCAGCGCGGGCGTACTGAGCGCATCCCGTGGGACATTTCTGGAGAAAAAGACGCTATAGCTCACTGCACCAGTGATACTCACTGGCAATCGTGGAGGAAATGAATAACAGATATGCAGAGGTTTTAATCATTAAACGATTATGCGTTTTCATAGTGGTTTACCCTCTTCCCCCGTACCTGAATCTGGGCGTACGGTTTGCGCAGTGTCCTCCGGTTATTAATTGATATATTAGTTGTAGCACAGGCTATTTTTTATAGCAAACCGCCTTTTACTACTTTCTTTAAATAAAATCACTGAAAATAAATAAGTTATCATCCATAAAAAAACAAGGCCGCCCTAAAATGGCGACCTTGTTCTCCTGCCGGGTCAACGCATTAGGCGCACGCCCCGTGAGCAGGCGGCGCGCCAACGGCTGACTAACCCCGCTCGCGCGATGACTAACCATGCAGCGCGCAAAAAGTTACGCCTGAGCGCCAGCAACCGCCTCTTTCGCCAACGCGGTGATCCGCGCATAGTCCCCGCTCTCCAAGGCGTCCGCCGGGATAAGCCAGGAGCCGCCGATGCACAGCACGCTCTTCAGCGCCAGATAGCTACGGTAGTTGCTCGGTGAAATACCGCCGGTCGGGCAGAAGCGGATATGGGAGAACGGCCCGGCGATGGCCTGCAGCGCTTTCACGCCGCCGTTGGCCTCCGCAGGGAAGAATTTAAACTCTTTCAGACCGTAGTCCATTCCCTGCATCAGCTCAGAAACGGTGCTGATACCCGGGATCAGCGGAATGCTGCCGGCCACGGCGGCTTGCAGCAGCCCCACGGTCAGTCCCGGGCTGATGGCGAACTGGGCGCCGGCCTCGGTCACCTGGCGCAGCTGCTCCGCATTGGTCACGGTACCGGCGCCGACGATGGCCTCTGGCACCTCCTGGGCAATCAGGCGGATAGCCTCTAGCGCACAGTCGGTGCGCAGGGTCACTTCCAGTACCCGCACCCCACCGGCAACCAGTGCCTTGGCCAGCGGCACAGCCTGCTCCAGCGTGTTGATGACGATAACCGGTACGACCGGGCCTGTTGTCAGAATGGATTCCGCACTCACTTTCCAGTTGTTCATTGTCGCTTCTCTCCAGATGCCTTACGGCGGATTAATAAGTGACCCCGAGCCCCGGCATTCCCTGCCGGTCTGACGCCTGGGCCTGCGCCCGGGATCGATCACAGCTATTGAGGCGGTCTGCGCCGCCTCGCCTATCAGGAATGGTAAAACGGGATGCAGCTGGCGCCCTCTTCGGCGCCGGACAGCTGTTCGCGTAGCGCGTTGAACAGCTCGCGGCCACAGCCGTCGTGCAGCGCGGAGAGATCCGGCTGGAATGCATCGCGCGCCGCCAGCTCCGCCTCATCCACCAGTAGAGTCAGCTCGCCGCTGCGCCCATCGACCCGGATCATGTCACCGTTGCACACCTTGGCCAGCAGGCCACCGGCACAGGCCTCCGGCGTCACATGAATCGCCGACGGCACTTTACCCGAGGCGCCGGAGAGCCGGCCATCCGTTACCAGCGCCACCTTCAGCCCGCGATCCATCAGCACACCCAGCGGCGGCATCAGCTTGTGCAGCTCCGGCATCCCGATGGCCCGCGGTCCCTGATAGCGCACGACCACCACGCAGTTGCGATCCAGCGCGCCCGCCTCAAAGGCCGGCAGCACGTCATGCTGACTGTTAAACACCACCGCCGGCGCTTCAATAATCTGGTTCTCTTCCGGTACCGCCGAGGTCTTCATCACCGCGCGCCCCAGGTTACCGGACAGCACTTGAGTCCCTCCGTGATGGGCGAACGGCGCCTCAACGCTGGCGATCACCGCCGTATCGTAGGAGCACTCGGCGCCTTCGCGGTACACCAGCTGCCCGTTCTCCAGGAACGGCTCCTGGGTGTAACGGCGCAGGCCGTGACCCGCCACAGTATCGACGTCGTCATGCAGCAGCCCGCCCTTCAGCAGCTCGCGCACCAACAGCGCCACGCCGCCGGCCGCCTGGAAGTGGTTGATATCGGCCGGGCCGTTGGGGTAGATGCGGCACAGCAGCGGCACCGCCTCTGACAGCTCGGAGAAGTCATCCCAGTTGATCAAGATGCCCGCGGCGCGCGCCATCGCCACCAGGTGCATAGTCAGGTTGGTGGAGCCACCGGTCGCCAGCAGGGCGACAATACCGTTGACCACGACCTTTTCATCCACCATTCGCCCGATCGGCAGATAGCTACCGCTGCTCTCGGTCATCCGCGTCACCTGACGCGCCGCCGCGTCGGTCAGCGCATGACGTAGCGCGCAGTCCGGCTGAACGAAGGAGGCGCCCGGCAGCTGCATCCCCATCACCTCCATCACCATCTGGTTGGAGTTAGCCGTGCCATAGAAGGTACAGGTGCCCGGCGCATGATAGGAGGCGGCCTCCGACTCCAGCAGGGCCTCACGCCCGGCCTTGCCCTCAGCAAACAGCTGACGGATGCGCACCTTCTCCTTGTTCGGCAGACCGCTGGCCATCGGCCCGGCCGGTACGAACAGGGTCGGCAGGTGGCCAAAGGACATCGCCGCCATAAACAGCCCCGGCACGATCTTGTCACAGACGCCCAGGTACAGCGCACCGTCGAACATGTTATGCGATAGCCCGACCGCGGCGGACATGGCTATCACTTCGCGACTCATCAGCGACAGCTCCATGCCGTCCTGACCCTGAGTCACCCCGTCGCACATCGCCGGCACGCCGCCGGCTACCTGACCGACAGCCCCGACCTGATGCAGCGCCTGCTTAATCTGCGCCGGATAGCTTTCATAGGGCTGGTGGGCGGAAAGCATATCGTTATACGAAGTGATAATCGCGATATCACTTTTGGTCATGCTCTTCAGCGAGGCCTTATCCTGCTGAGTGCAGGCGGCAAAGCCGTGCGCCAGGTTGCCACACGCCAGCTGGGCGCGCTGCACGCGAGTGCTGCGTGCCCGCTCAATCTTGGCCAGATATGCCGCGCGGGTAGCGCGGGAGCGTTCAATAATGCGTTGGGTAACACGTTCTACGATTGGATTCATTACAGCCTCATGCCGTCCAGTAGACGTCGACCGGCGTCATGCTCTGCTGGAGCACGGCGCGGATCGGCATCTCATTCACCTCCGCTCCGCCGGCGGCCTGCTCATATACCCTGCGTTTGGCGTTGCCCACCAGGTGCAGGTAAATATGACGGCTGTCCAGCAGGGCCGGGAGTGTGAGGGTGATGCGATCGAGCGGCGCCGTGAGCGGGGTCATCCCCATACACACGCGTCCGGAGTCCATCGCGAGAGCCGGGAGCAGATTCTCTGCCCCGGGGAAAAGTGATGCGGTATGGCCGTCGTCCCCCATACCCAGGATCAGCGCGTCAAAGGGGCGCGCCATTACCGCCAGCGCCGCCTCTGCGGCTTTTGCACCGTCAAAGGGGGTCGCCGCGTCGTTCTTCAGGCCAATAAAGTGCGCCGCCGCCGCCGGCCCCTGTAACAGGTTCGCCCGTACCAGCTGCTCGTTGCTGGCGTCATCGTCCGTCCCGACCCAGCGTTCGTCCGCCAGGGTCACCCAGACCCGTGACCACTCGAGCACCTGCTCACGCAGCACCGCAAACAGACCCAGCGGGGTGCGTCCACCGGATACCACCAGGCTAGCCTGCCCGCGGGCGGCGATCCCCTGGCGCAGACGCTCGGCGATAGCCTGCGCCAGGTGGGTGTTCAGCGCGTCCGCGCTGTCAAATTCGATAAGGTGTGCCATTTATCTCTGCTCCTCTCGCGCTGCCCGGGGCGACCTGCGCCCCGCGCAGTCCGCTCAGAATTCGTTCCAGCAACGCCCGTCACGGGTGATCAGCGCCACCGATGACACCGGCCCCCAGGTACCCGCCTGATAAGGCTTCGGCGCGTCGTTGTTGTCGGCCCAGGCCGTCATGATGGAGTCGACCCACTTCCAGGCCTCCTCCACCTCATCGCGGCGGACAAACAGCGCCTGAATGCCGCGCATCGCCTCCAGCAGCAGGCGCTCATAGGCGTCCGCCAGATGCTCCTGGTGGAAGGTATCGGAGAAGCTCAGATCCAGCTTGGTGGTCTGCAGGCGGTGTTTATGCTCCAGCCCCGGCACCTTATTCAGGATATCGATCTGTACCCCTTCGTCCGGCTGCAGACGAATGGTTAGCTTATTCTGCGGCAGCGCCTGATAGGAGTCGCTGAACAGGTTCAGCGGCGGGTTTTTGAAATAGATAACCACCTCAGAACACTTGCTCGGCAGGCGCTTACCGGTACGCAGGTAAAACGGCACCCCGGCCCAGCGCCAGTTGTCGATATCGACGCGAATGGCGATAAAGGTTTCTGTATTGCTGCACTTGTTCGCCCCCTCCTCTTCCAGGTATCCCGGCACCTTCTTTCCCTGCACGAAACCGGCGGTGTACTGGCCGCGCACCGTCGTCTCACGCACGTTGCCGTGGTTGATTCGGCGCAGAGAACGCAGCACCTTGACCTTTTCATCACGAATACGGTCGGTGGAGAGGTCCGCCGGCGGATCCATGGCGATCATGGTCAGGATCTGCAGCAGGTGGTTCTGCACCATGTCACGCATCTGCCCGGCCTGATCGAAATATCCCCAGCGCCCTTCGATACCGACCTCTTCCGCCACGGTGATCTGCACGTGGTCGATCATGCTATTGTCCCAGTTATTGGCAAACAGCGCGTTGGCAAAGCGCAGCGCCAGTAGATTCAGCACCGTCTCCTTACCCAGGTAGTGGTCGATACGGTACACCTGGTTCTCATCAAAATAGCGCGCCACCTGATCGTTGATCGCTCGCGATGAGGCCAGATCGGTCCCCAGCGGCTTCTCCATGACGATACGGCTGGGCTGAAGGTTCATCCCCGCATGCCCCAGCCCCTGGCAAATCGCGCCAAAGGTGCTTGGCGGCATGGCAAAATAGTTAATAGTCACCCGCTGCTGCGGCGCCACCCTCTCCGCCAGACGCTGGAACTGCTCAGTATCGTTGACGTCCAGGTTGCAAAAGTCGAGGCGGTCGCTCAGACGCTGCCACAGCGCATCGTCCAGCGGCTCTTTCAAAAAGGTATCCAGCGCCTCCCGAACCACCTTACGGTAAGCCGTGGCATCCCACTCGGCGCGTCCGACGCCGATAATGCGCGTCTCGGGGTGAATGTGGCCGGCCTTTTCCAGCTGATACAGGGAAGGCAGCAGTTTGCGCCGGGCCAGATCGCCCTTGGCGCCAAAAATAATCAGGTCGCAAGCCTGTGCCGTTGACGTTACCGCCATATCTCTCTCCTCGTGCAGGTTACTTGTAATTTTTTTACAGAATCGTTCTGATGACCCTGATTGTAGCGAGAAAAACGACTTTTTCGTTGCCCTTTCATACACAGTTAGTGCGTAAAGGCGTAGCGCTAGCGTGCCATTGCACCGTGCGACCGTCTCTTCATGTAATTTTCTACCAAATTTGTAGAAAAATTACCATGCCGAAAGTTAGACACAGCTCATACATTACAAAAAAAGCCGCAAATACGCCTCTGATGGGCTGCAAAGCCGTTATCTGTCGTTGTATATTTTCAACAAACGTTCATAGATTTCTCCTCTAGATGAAATCGCCCAACCCCATGAGTGGCCCTCTCCTATGAATACGCTGGAAAAAATCCAGGCGAGTCTGGATCAGCTGAGTAAATCCGAACGCAAAGTCGCCGAGGTGATCCTCGCGGCGCCGCAGACCGCCATCCATTCCAGTATCGCCACCCTGGCCAAGATGGCCGACGTCAGCGAACCTACGGTAAACCGTTTCTGCCGCCGGCTGGAAACAAAAGGGTTTCCAGATTTTAAACTGCATCTGGCACAGAGCCTTGCCAACGGTACCCCCTACGTCAACCGCAACGTTGAAGAGAGCGACAGCGTCGACGCCTATACCAGCAAGATCTTCGAGTCGGCGATGGCGGGCCTTGAGATGGCCAAAAACCATCTGGATATGGCCACCATCAACCGCGCGGTCGATCTGCTGACCCAGGCGAAGAAAATCTCCTTCTTCGGGCTGGGCGCCTCCGCCGCCGTGGCGCATGATGCCATGAACAAATTTTTCCGTTTCAATATCCCAGTGGTCTACTTTGACGACATCGTCATGCAGCGCATGAGCTGCATGAACTCCAATGAGGGCGACGTGGTGGTGCTGATCTCCCACACCGGGCGCACCAAAAGCCTGGTGGAAATGGCGCATCTGGCGCGGGAGAACGATGCGACGGTGATCGCCATCACCTCGCGCGACACACCGCTGGCCCTGGAGGCCTCCCTGGCCCTGCTGCTGGATGTGCCGGAGGACACCGATGTCTATATGCCAATGGTCTCACGCCTGGCACAGCTGACCCTGGTGGATGCGCTGGCAACCGGCTTTACCCTGCGCCGCGGAGCGAAATTCCGAGATAACTTGAAGCGGGTCAAGGAAGCCTTGAAGGAATCGCGCTTTGATAAAGGTCTCGCCCTGCCCGCGCACTTTGAGTAAGGGGGCGGTCTCCTCGCCAACAGACTGAATAATACACGCCGGTCGCCTGCAGTTTAGCCAACCGGTGTCCCTCCCGCCGGCGCCGCTGCCAGTGGGGCTATCCGGGTAACCGCGGCGGCCTTGGGCCGGTGCATTTGCCCACCGTTGTATTGGCAATACCAATGCTTCACATGTCAATGGAGTTATGCATGTCCAGACGGCTCAGAAGAACCAAAATCGTTACCACGCTTGGCCCGGCTACCGATCGCGACAATAATCTGGAAAAGATTATCTCCGCCGGCGCCAACGTGATGCGTCTTAACTTTTCACACGGCACGCCGGAAGATCATCTGCTGCGCGCCAATAAAGTCCGTGAAATTGCCGCCAAACTCGGTCGTCATGTCGCCATTCTCGGGGACCTGCAGGGCCCTAAAATCCGGGTATCCACCTTTAAGGAAGGTAAGGTTTTCCTCAACGTTGGGGATAAATTCCTGCTGGATGCCTCGCTGGACAAGGGAGAAGGCGATAAAGAGAAGGTTGGCATCGACTATAAGCGGCTGCCGGAAGATGTGGTGCCAGGCGATATCCTGCTGCTCGACGATGGCCGAGTTCAGTTGAAGGTGATCTCCGTACAGGAAGATAAGGTGTTCACCGAGGTCACCGTGGGCGGCCCGCTGTCCAACAACAAAGGGATCAACAAGCTGGGCGGCGGGCTCTCCGCCGATGCCCTGACGGAAAAGGACAAGGCCGATATCCTGACCGCCGCCAAGATTGGCGTCGACTATCTGGCCGTCTCCTTCCCGCGCTGCGGAGAAGATCTCAACTATGCCCGTCGTCTGGCGCGCGATGCCGGCTGCGAAGCCAAGATCGTCGCTAAGGTCGAGCGCGCCGAGGCCGTCGCCAGCGACGAAGCGATGGATGATGTGATCCTGGCCGCCGACGTCGTGATGGTCGCCCGTGGCGATCTGGGGGTTGAAATCGGCGATCCGGAGCTGGTGGGGATCCAGAAAAAGCTGATCCGCCGCGCCCGCAAGCTGAACCGCGTCGTGATCACCGCGACCCAGATGATGGAATCCATGATCACCAATCCGATGCCGACCCGCGCGGAGGTCATGGACGTGGCCAACGCCGTACTGGACGGTACCGATGCCGTGATGCTGTCTGCCGAAACCGCCGCAGGCCAGTACCCGGCCGAAACCGTGGCCGCCATGGCGCGCGTCTGCCTGGGAGCAGAGAAGATCCCCAGCATCAATATCTCCAAGCACCGCCTCGATGCCCAGTTCGACAATACGGAAGAAGCGGTCGCCATGTCCGCCATGTACGCCGCCAACCACCTCAAGGGGGTAACGGCCATCATTGCGATGACGGAGTCCGGGCGCACCGCGCTGATGATGTCTCGGATCAGCTCCGGTCTGCCGATCTTCGCCATGTCCCGCCATGAGCGCACCCTGAACCTGACAGCCCTGTACCGCGGCGTCACGCCGGTGCACTTTGACAGCCACACCGACGGCGTGGCCGCGGCCCAGGCGGCGGCCAACCTGCTGCGGGATAAAGGCTTCCTGGTCTCCGGCGATCTGGTGATCGTCACACAGGGCGATCAGATGGACACCATCGGCAGCACCAATACCTGCCGCACCCTGCGCGTAGAGTAATCGGCTGCATACGCAGCGGGGGCGCCTAGCGCCCCCGCTTTTTTCATCCTGCCGTCATCCTGACCTCGCCGCGCGACGCCCTACAGCGTCAGCACAATAAACAGCGCCATGCCCGATAGCACCGCCGAAAACGCCTGGCGCTGCCGCGCCTCGCTCATCTGACGGCGCAGGCGCATCGCCAGCGGCTGCGTCAGCAGCGCACAGCTAAACACCGGCAGCACCACGCTCAGATTGACATAGCCAAACTGCCCGGCGCCGGGCAAGAGTGCGCCCGCCGGCGGGGTGCGCAGCAGATAGGTCGTCACCGTTACCGCGCTGCCCAGCAGCAGCAGCCAGTTGCAGTAGACCGCCACCTGCCGGCGCGGTATGGCGGGTAACAGGGAAAGAAGCGGCGCCAGCACCGAGCCCCCGCCCAGCCCTGTGATCCCGGCCACGGTTCCCCCTGCGAAGCAGAGCCCCATCCCACGGTTGCGCGTACAGCGGGGCGACATCGCCGACGCGGCGACCGGGCGTGGACGGCGCAGGTTACGCAGCGCCATCAGCAGCAGAATGGCGGCAAAGATCAGCAGAATCGCTTTCCCCGGCAGCAGGAAGCTGATGTGTACCCCTAGCTGCATGCCGGCGCTGACGCCCAGTGCCCACCAGATCAGCAGGCGAGCATCGGGGCGGGCCTGCTGACGCCAAAACGCCAGCACGTTGATAAATGCCGCCAGCATGACCACGCTTAGGGAGGTGGCCGCCAGCAGCTGCACCTCACAGTGGGGAAACAGGACGTGCAGCACCGGCACCAGGACGATGCCGCCTCCCAGTCCAAACAGCGCGGAAAGCAAACTGGTCGCCGCCCCACACACGCAGAGCAGCGCAAGAACCCCAAGACTCATTCTCTTCCCTTCAATCACACGGCCGGCGCTCAGCGAAGCAGACCGCAGCGCATCATAAATCCTGGCGGCAATAGGGCTCTATCTCTCCCGGTCTGCGCGTTTTCAACAGCTTCAGGATCCAGGTGTACTGCTCCGGGTGCTCCCCCATCAGCAGCTCCACCTCCTGATTCATCCGCCGGGCAATATAGGCGTCATCCTGTCCTGCGATGTCGTCCATCGGCGGGCGAAGATAGATGTCCAACCGCCCCTGTTCGCCATCATACACCGGAAACAGCGGAATGATGCGCGCCCGGCACAGCTTCATCAGCCGCCCGATGGCCGGTAATGTGGCCTTATAGGTGGCGAAAAAGTCCACAAACTCGCTGTGCTCTGCGCCGTGATCCTGATCGGGCAGGTAATATCCCCAGTAGCCTTTGCGCACCGAGCTGATAAACGGTTTGATGCCATCGTTGCGCGCGTGCAGGCGCCCACCGAAACGGCGGCGCGCACGGTTCCACAGATAGTCAACCAGCGGGTTCTTCTGATTATGGAACATGGCGGCCATCGGCTGCCCGTCGGCGGCCAACAGCATGGCGGGAATATCGACGGCCCAGCCATGGGGCACCAAAAAAATCACGTTCTCCCCCTGCTCGCGCGCCTGCTCAATGATCTCGCCGCCGTGCCAGTGGGTGTGACGCAGCAAGCGCCGCGGACCGCGCAGGGTCAGCTCGGCCATCAGGAACATGGACTGCCCCGCGCGGGCGAACATCGTATCGATGATCGCCTCGCGCCGATGCGCATCCATCTGCGGGAAGCAGAGCATCAGATTGATGCGCGCGCGACGGCGCGCGCCGCTGGCCAGGCGTCCGGCCAAGCGCCCTACGGCGCCGATCATCCGATCGCGCAGGCGCAGCGGCAGGAATGCCATCGCCACCATCAGCGCGATCCCCAACCAGACGCCCCAATAACGGGGCGAGAGGAAGGCGGCGCGAAAGCGCGGAATAAACTCAGCGTTTGATTTGGTCTCGTGTTGCATCAGTGGACTCTTTTATGATCCCCACGCGGATGACGCGTGGGATGGCTGGAAATTGTAGCCATTTGGCAGACAAAAAAAAACTGTCCCACCCCGAACGGGACGACGGGTGAAATCCAGGGCGACGGCAAGTGGCACATATAAAAAGCCCGCCGAGGCGGGCTTAGGGTGACGCGCTAACCTGGTCGGGGCTCAGTCCAGCTGCAGCTGAGGCACGACGTCACGCATCTGGGCGAGGAACGCGCTGCGTTCTTTGCCGGTCAGGGCATCGGAGCGCGGCAGGTTCACCGTCAGCGGGTTTACCGCCTGATTATTCACCCAAAACTCATAGTGCAGATGCGGACCGGTCGAGCGGCCGGTATTACCGGAGAGCGCAACGCGATCGCCGCGCTTCACTTTCTGGCCCGGCTTCACCAGGATCGTCTTCAGATGCATAAAGCGGGTCGTATATTGACGGCCATGGCGGATCACCACGTAGTTCCCTGCGGCACCGCTGCGCTTGGCTATCACCACCTCGCCGTCTCCGACCGCCAGCACCGGCGTCCCGACCGGCATGGCGAAGTCGACCCCTTTATGGGGCGCAACGCGACCCGTCACCGGGTTCAACCGATGCGGATTAAAGTTGGAGCTGACGCGGAAATGTTTGCTGGTCGGGTAGCGCATAAAGCCTTTGGCCAGCCCGGCACCCTGGCGGTCATAATACTTACCGTCCTCGGCGCGGATAGCATAATAGTCTTTATCGCCGCTGCGCAGGCGTACCCCCAGGATCTGGCTCTGGGCGCTCTTGCCATCCAGCATCTCACGCGACAGCAGCACCGAGAAACGATCGCCCTTCTGCAGCCTGCGGAAATCCATCTGCCACTGCAGCGCCTTGATAACCGTATTAATCTCACTACGGCTCAGCCCCGCCGCCTGAGCGCTAGCCACAAAGCTGCCGTTGAGCGTACCGGTGATCACCCGGTTTTTCCACTCGCCCTGCTGGTTTTCTACCGTCTCCTTATACCCGCTGCTGCCCAGCTCATATATCCGGCTCTCGCGGCGCGAGACCTCCCAGGTCAGCTTCTGCAGCGTACCGGCATCGTTAACCTGCCAGGTCAGGGTCTGACCGACGTTCAGGTTACGCAGGGCGGGATACTGCTTGGCCAGCGCCGAGACATTGGACATATCGACGCCGTACTGAGTCAGGATGCTACCCAGGGTATCGCCGCTGGAGACCACGTAGTCGTGACTGCTGGCATCATCGCTGCCGTCGTCGATCTCATCCTTGGGCACCTCGTCTTCCGGCGCCGGCTGATCGAGGGGCTCGCTGGCCTCTGGCGCTAGCGCGCTGAGCGGCGGCGTCTCCAGCAGAACGCTTTTCGCGGTGTCGCTCTCCACCGCGCGAGGATGGTAGACAAAAGGCTGCCAGATGGCGACAGCCAGGGTGACAACGCTCAGGGATCCCAGCATCACCCGGTGGGGGCGGGGCAAGTTACTGTATGCCTGAGCGATAGAACGCGCTATCTGCTGCACTCGGATTTTCCTCTTAATCTCCCTTCAGGCAGCTTGAATACTGGTGCGCCAGCGTGGTCAAAAAGACCATATAGCTGTCCGCACTCAGTGGGATCGCGCTTCCCAGGGGATCTAGCGTACCCTGCCGGACAGGGGTCCCCTGCGCAATCGCCGAGATAACGGCTGGCCTGAACTGTGGCTCAGCAAAAACGCAAACTGCCTTTTGCTCAACCAGCTGTGTTCTAATTTGGTGTAAGCGCCGTGCGCCAGGCTGTATCTCGGGATTGACCGTGAAATGTCCCAACGGAGTCAGGCCAAAGGTTTTCTCGAAGTAACCATAGGCATCGTGAAAGACAAAATACCCTTTATCCTGCACAGGCCGCAGCATGATACCAACTTTCTTTTCTGTCTGCTCGAGTTGTTGCTCGAATTTACGTAGGTTGACATCCAGTTTGTCTTTATTTTGTGGGCTTCGTTGCACTAGTCGGTCATGAATCGCAATCGCCACCTGTTTTGCAATCGCCGGAGAGAGCCAAATGTGCATATTATATTGACCGTGATCGTGATCATGATCGCGCGCTAAGCCAGCGCTGGCGCCATTTGTAACAATATGTGACCCGGAAGAATCGGAATTTTTTGCATGCTTTTCGTCCTGCGTAATATGATGATCGTGGTCATCATCATCATCGCCCGCAATGAGTTGACTACGCACGCCCGGCAGGGTGCTGAGCATGAGATTTTTGTTACTTTCTAGCTGTTGAGTCGGTTTTTCAAGGAAACTCTCCATTTCCGGCCCTATCCATACCACCAGGTCGGCGTCACGCAATCGTTTGATATCCGAGGGACGCAGTGCATAATCGTGGGGCGAGGCGCCGTCAGGCAGCAGAACCTGCGTCGGCATCACGCCGTCGGCAATCGCCGCCGCGATGAAACCCAGCGGCCGAACCGAGGTCACCACGTCAGCCTGCGCGCTGCCCGCCAGCGCACACAGCGACAGCGCGGAAGCAATAAGCGTGCGTTTAATTATATTTTTTTGCGGTATCATGACAAAATTCCCTGCGTAACGTTTGATGAAACGTTATATTATAACATTCCACTCATAGTGCAATATGCCGTAACCATGTCACAGCAAGATAATCTACCGCTGGTCACCCTGCAGCACGTCGCCGTGCGCTTCGGGAGCCGCGATGTACTGGATAACGTCTCCCTCACGCTGCGGCGCGGGCGTATCCTGACCCTACTGGGCCCTAACGGCGCCGGTAAATCCACCCTGGTACGCGTCGTGCTAGGGCTGATCACCCCCACGCGCGGCGAACGCACCACCCGCCCAGGGCTGACGATTGGCTATGTTCCCCAGAAACTGCATTTGGACGCCACCCTGCCGCTGACGGTCGAGCGCTTCATGCGTCTGCGCCCCGGCGTAAAACGCCAGGACGTACTGCCGGCGCTGCAGCGGGTTCAGGCCGGGCACCTGCTCAAGCAGCCGATGCAGAAGCTCTCCGGCGGCGAAAACCAGCGTGTACTGCTGGCTCGCGCCCTGCTCAACACCCCGGATCTGCTGGTGCTGGATGAGCCGACCGCCGGAGTTGACGTCAACGGCCAGCTGGCGCTGTATGATCTGATCGACCGCCTGCGCCACGAGCTTAACTGCGCGGTGCTGATCGTGTCGCACGACCTGCACCTGGTGATGGCGAAAACCGATGACGTCCTGTGCCTGAACCAGCATATCTGCTGCTCCGGCACCCCTGAGGCGGTCGCCAGCCATCCGCAGTTTATCGCCATGTTCGGCGCTCACGGCGCCCAGCAGCTGGCGGTCTATCGCCACCACCACAACCACCGCCACGATCTGTGCGGTAAAATTATTCTCAAGACACGCAGCGGAGAGGCCGATGATTGAACTGTTGCTGCCCGGCTGGCTGGCCGGCGCGCTGCTGGCGCTGGCGGCGGGCCCCTTGGGATCGTTCGTGGTATGGCGGCGCATGTCCTACTTTGGCGATACCCTCGCCCATGCCTCGCTGCTCGGCGTCGCTTTCGGCCTATTGCTGGAGGTAAACCCGTTCTATGCGGTGATCGCCGTCACGCTGCTGCTGGCCTGTATGCTGGTCTGGCTGGAGCGCCGTCCCCAGCTGGGCATCGATACCCTGCTGGGCATCATGGCGCACAGCGCACTTTCGCTGGGGCTGGTCGTGGTGGCGCTGATGTCCAACGTTCGCGTCGATCTGATGGCCTACCTGTTCGGCGATCTGCTGGCGGTGACCTATCGGGATGTCGCGATCATCGCCGTTGGCGTCGCGCTGGTGCTGGCGCTGCTGCTGTGGCAGTGGCGCGCCCTGCTGTCGATGACCATCAGCCCGGAGCTCGCCCACGTTGACGGCATCGCCCTGGGGCGGGTAAAGCTGCTGCTGATGCTGACCACCGCCCTGACCATCGGCCTGGCGATGAAGTTTGTCGGCGCGCTGATCATCACCTCGCTGCTGATCATTCCGGCGGCCACCGCCCGCCGCTTTGCCCGCACCCCGGAGCAAATGGCGGCCGGCGCCGTGCTGGCCGGCCTGTTGGCCATCAGCGGCGGTCTGGCGTTCTCCGCCTGGTATGATACCCCGGCGGGGCCGTCGGTGGTGTTGTGCGCCGCCCTGCTGTTTATCCTCAGCCTGGGCCGTCGCCAGAGCGCCTAAACCTGAGCACCGCGCAAAAAAATCCCGTTACTCGCGCCGCGGTAACGGGATTTTTTATAGCCGAGCTTACTCCGCGCGATCGATGCCGAAGTGCTGGTAGGCATGGGCGGTCGCGATGCGCCCGCGCGGGGTGCGCTGTATGAACCCCTGCTGGATCAGATACGGCTCCAGCACATCCTCGATGGTCTCACGCTCCTCGCCGATCGCCGCCGCCAGGTTATCCAGCCCGACCGGCCCGCCCATAAACTTGTCGATCACCGCCAGCAGCAGCTTACGATCCATATAGTCAAAGCCCGCCGCATCCACATCCAGCATATTCAGCGCCTGCGCCGCGACCTTACCGTCAATATGTCCATCGGCGCACACCTCGGCAAAGTCGCGCACCCGACGCAGTAGGCGGTTGGCGATACGCGGCGTACCGCGCGAGCGGCGCGCCACCTCCAGCGCCCCCTCATCCGTCAGCGTCAGCCCCAGGCACTGCGCGCTGCGCCCGACGATATGCTGCAAATCGGCCACCTGATAGAACTCCAGGCGCTGCACGATGCCAAAGCGGTCGCGCAGCGGCGAGGTGAGCGATCCGGCGCGAGTGGTGGCGCCGACCAGCGTAAAGGGCGGCAGGTCGATCTTGATCGAGCGCGCCGCCGGCCCTTCGCCGATCATAATATCCAGCTGGTAGTCTTCCATTGCCGGATAAAGCACCTCTTCCACCACCGGCGACAGGCGGTGGATCTCATCGATGAACAGCACATCGTGCGGCTCCAGGTTGGTCAGCATGGCCGCCAGATCGCCCGCTTTCTCCAGCACCGGCCCCGAGGTGGTGCGCAGATTGACGCCCATCTCATTGGCGACGATGTTCGCCAGCGTGGTTTTCCCCAGCCCCGGCGGCCCGAAGATCAGCAGGTGATCCAGCGCATCGCCGCGCAGCTTGGCCGCCTTGATGAAAATCTCCATCTGCCCGCGCACCTGCGGCTGACCGACATAGTCGGCCAGGCTCTTCGGCCGAATGGCGCGATCGAGGAACTCCTCTTCGCTCTGGGCGCCGGCGGCAATCAGACGATCGGCTTCTATCATCCCGTGCTCTCCAGGGTTATTACAGCGCCGCGCGCAGCGCGTCGCGGATCAGGGTTTCACTGTCAGCGCCGACCACCGCCACCCGGTTCACCAGACGGCTGGCCTCCTGTGGCTTGTAGCCCAGCGCGATCAGCGCGGCAACCGCCTCGCCTTCGGCATCCGCCTGGGCCTGCGGCTGGGCGCTCGGCGGCAGGTCATCCGCCGGGGTAAACAGATCGCCGCTCAGCCCCTTGAAGCGGTCCTTCATCTCGACCACCAGCCGCTCGGCGGTTTTCTTACCCACGCCCGGCAGCTTGACCAGCGCCGCGACCTCTTCACGCTCAACCGCCGCAACAAACTGCTGCGCCGACATCCCGGACAGGATCGCCAGCGCCAGCTTGGGCCCGACGCCGTTGACCTTGATCAGTTCACGGAACAGCGCACGCTCCTGCTTATTGTTGAACCCGTACAGCAGCTGGGCGTCTTCGCGCACCACAAAGTGGGTAAAGATCACCGCTTCGCTGCCGACCTGCGGCAGCTCATAAAAGCAGGTCATCGGCATCTGCACCTCATAGCCGACGCCGTGGGTTTCCAGCACCACCTGCGGCGGCTGCTTTTCCAGAATAGTTCCTCTGAGGCGACCAATCACGCGCACACCCTCTCTGTCTCAGTCAAATAATCCCTCCGCTTATACCATAAAAAAGGCTGGATGAATATCCAGCCTGTAATAAAGCGTCGGGCATCTCCCGCCCTCTCCGCGCGGCGCGGTCAGCGCAAGCGTCCCCGCGCCAGATTCAGCCTGCCGCTGCTGACGCGCAGCGCATTCTGGCTGACGTGGCAGTGGGTGATCGCCACGGCCAGCGCATCGGCGGCGTCCGCCTGTGGATTCGCCGGCAGCTTCAGCAGCGAGCGCACCATATGCTGCACCTGGGCCTTTTCCGCCCCGCCGTTGCCCACCACCGTCTGCTTGATCTGCCGCGCCGCGTATTCAAACACCGGTAGATCACGGTTCACCGCCGCCACGATGGCGGCGCCGCGCGCCTGTCCCAGCTTCAGCGCCGAATCGGCGTTCTTGGCCATAAAAACCTGTTCGATGGCGAAGCAGTCGGGATTAAACTGGGTGATGATTTCACTGACGCCGGCGTACACCAGCTTAAGACGGGTAGGCAGATCGTCGACGCCGGTGCGGATGCAGCCGCTGCCGATATACTCGAGCTGCCTCCCCTGCTGGCGGATCACGCCGTAGCCGGTGATCCGCGAGCCGGGGTCAATCCCGAGGATGATACTCATTCCAGAGTAGCCGCAACCTCATCGGAGATTTCACCGTTGTGATACACTTCCTGCACGTCATCGCAGTCTTCCAGCATATCGATTAGGCGCAGCAGCTTCGGCGCGGTATCCGCATCCATGTCGGCCTGGGTCGACGGGATCATGGAAACCTCGGCCGACTCGGCGACCAAACCGGCGGCATCCAGCGCATCCTTCACCTGGCCGAAGGTTTCCCACGGGGTGTATACATCAATGGCGCCGTCGTCATAGGTCACCACGTCATCGGCGCCGGCCTCCAGCGCCGCATCCATCACCGCATCTTCATCCAGACCCGGCGCATAGGAGATCACCCCTTTCTTGGTGAACAGATAGGCCACGGAGCCATCGGTACCCAGGTTGCCGCCGCACTTGGTAAAGGCGTGACGCACTTCAGACACCGTACGGTTGCGGTTGTCGCTCAGACACTCCACCATCACGGCGGTACCGCCCGGGCCGTAGCCTTCATAAATGATGGTTTCCATGTTGCCGTCGTCATCGCCGCCCACGCCGCGCGCGATGGCGCGGTTCAGGGTGTCGCGGGTCATGTTGTTGGACAGCGCCTTATCAACGGCCGCGCGCAGACGCGGGTTTGCGTCCGGATCGCCGCCGCCCAGCTTGGCGGCGGTCACCAGCTCGCGAATGATCTTGGTAAAGATTTTACCGCGCTTGGCATCCTGCGCAGCCTTACGATGTTTGGTGTTGGCCCACTTACTATGACCTGCCATATAAATCTCCGCTAAAGGCGCAAAGGCCCTAAAATAGTCAATATGCACGCCTGTAAATCAATGCGAACGGCCAGCATGACCGCCCGTACAGGCACGTAATCAAGGGACGAACTGTTCGATCGCCTGTCGGTTACTCCAGGACTTGGTCAGTCCGGCCGCCCCTGCGGCATCCAGCCAACGGTAGGCCAGATGTTCGCTGAGCGGGATCGCCCGCTCCACGGGAATGGCCAGACAGAACCAATGCTCTAGGTTACGCGTCACGCCGGGCGCATAGCGGTGGCGCAGGTGCGCAAACAGTTCAAACTCCACGCAGCGCTGGCAGTCCGTCAGCGTCAAATGCTCCTTGACGATGTCGATACCCACTTCTTCCTTTACTTCACGCTGCGCGGCCTGCGACGGCGACTCTCCCGCTTCCAGGCTGCCGGTTACCGACTGCCAGAAATCGGGATCGTCGCGCCGCTGCAACATCAGCACCCGTCCCCCTGGCGGGCATAGATCACCACCAGGATGGATTCCGGACGCTTATAGGCCATTACTCGTCGCTGCCCTGTTTGGCACAGACGGCGATGGACAGCTCCTGCAGCGCCGCCGGGTTGGCGCGGCTCGGGGCGTCGGTCAGCGGACAGGCCGCCGCCGTGGTTTTCGGGAATGCGATCACGTCGCGGATATTCTCCGTACCGGTCAGCAGCATCACCAGGCGATCCAGGCCAAACGCCAGACCGGCGTGCGGCGGGGTGCCGAACTTCAGCGCATCCAGCAGGAAGCCGAACTTCTCGCGCTGCTCCTGCTCGCTGATCCCTAGGATATCGAAGACCGCAGACTGCATGGCGCCGCTGTGAATACGGACGGAGCCGCCGCCCACCTCATAGCCATTCATCACCATATCGTAGGCGTTGGCGATGGCGCCGACCGGATTGGCCTTCAGCGCCTCCGGGCTGATATCGCGCGGCGAGGTGAACGGGTGGTGCATCGCGGCCAGGCCGCCTTCGCCGTCCTCTTCGAACATCGGGAAATCAACCACCCACAGCGGCGCCCAGCGCGACTCGTCGGTCAGCTGCAGATCGCGCCCGACCTTCAGGCGCAGCGCACCCATGGCATCGGTGGCCACCTTGGCGCTGTCGGCGCCGAAGAAGATGATGTCGCCGCTCTGCGCGCCGCTACGCGCCAGAATGCCTTCCAGCACCTCGGCGTTGAGGAACTTAGCGATCGGGCTCTGCACGCCATCCATCCCGGCGTCGCGATCGTTGACCTTCATCCAGGCGAGCCCTTTGGCGCCATAGATGCCGACAAACTGACCGTACTCATCGATATTCTTACGGGTCAGGGTCGCACCGTCCGGCACGCGCAGCGCGATCACCCGCCCTCTGGCATCGTTGGCCGGACCGGAGAAGACCTTAAAGTCGACGTTCTTAACCAAATCGGCCACATCGACCAGCTCCAGCGGGTTACGCAGATCCGGCTTATCCGAGCCGAAACGGCGCATCGCCTCTGCAAAGGTCATCACCGGAAAGTCGCCCAGATCCACCCCTTTGATCTCCATCCACAGCGCGCGGGCCAGCGCTTCCATGATCTCACGCACCTGCTCGGCGCTCATGAAAGAGGTCTCCACATCGATCTGGGTGAACTCCGGCTGACGGTCTGCGCGCAGATCTTCGTCGCGGAAGCACTTCACTATCTGATAGTAGCGGTCAAAGCCGGACATCATCAGCAGCTGTTTAAACAGCTGAGGCGACTGCGGCAACGCATAAAACTTGCCTTTATGCACCCGGCTCGGTACCAGGTAATCGCGGGCGCCTTCCGGCGTCGCCTTGGTCAGCATCGGCGTTTCGATGTCCAGAAAGCCATGTCCATCCATAAAACGGCGCACGAAGGCGGTAATTTTGGCGCGGGTCTTCAGGCGCTCGGCCATCTCCGGGCGACGCAGATCCAGATAGCGATACTTGAGGCGGTTCTCCTCGCTGTTGGTCTGGTTAAAGTCCAGCGGCAGCGGCTCCGCACGGTTGATGATGTTCAGGCCGTTACCGAAGACCTCGATATCCCCAGTGGACATATCCCGGTTACGCTGGCTCTCCGGGCGCGCGCGCACGGTGCCGGTTACCTGCACGCAAAACTCGTTACGCAGCTCAGAGGCCTGACGGAAGGCATCCTGATGATCCGGATCGAAGAACACCTGAACCACCCCTTCGCGGTCGCGCAGATCGATAAAGATCAGACCGCCCAAATCACGGCGGCGGTGTACCCAACCACACAGGGTCACTTCCTGGCCCACATGGGACAGATTCAACTGCCCGCAATAATTAGTACGCATAACGATATCCTTTGGCTTTCTTAATTTATTTTGCCGACGCCGCGCCCGGACAACCGGCCGGACACGAGCTGCCTGCGCAGCGCTCTGTTGAAGACGGTGTTTTGTCGGTACGTGGCTTAAAGTCGGTCGCGTACCAGCCGGTCCCCTTTAGCTGGAAACCAGCGGCTGAAATCTGTTTTTTCAGGGCAGGATGACCGCACGCCGGGCAATCAACCAGCGGTGCATCGGACATTTTTTGCAATTTCTCTAGATGATGATTGCAGTCGCTACAAACGTATTCGTAGATCGGCATAGCTCGGGCGGATTTACATGCTTGGTGAAAAAAGGGGGCTATTATACTGGAAATTCCCCGCTGCGATAAGAGCGCGCGCGCACTTTGCACTGTTTCTCGCCATCTGACACCCTCTGCCTAAGTTGTTATGTTTATGTTATATTTTACCGACCATCACCACGGAGTACGCCATGTTCTACCTGGGGCTGCCGCAGTGGCAACACGCGGCGTGGACAAAGATAGGCCTGCATGACCTAGCCGACTATAGCCGCCACTTTAACTGCGTTGAAGGCAACACCACGTTTTACGCCCTGCCTACGCCGGCGCTGGTACACCGTTGGCGCGATATGACTCACGACGGGTTCCGATTCTGCTTTAAGTTTCCGTCCGCCATCAGCCATCAGGCGGCGCTCCTGCACTGCGATCAACAGATTGGCGCTTTTTACCGCGCTCTGCAACCACTGGATCGGCGTCTGGGGCAACTTTGGCTACAGCTACCGGCCGCCTGTGGCCCCGAGCATCTACCGCGCCTATGGTCATTTCTCGACGCGCTACCGCGCGGCTATCGCTACGGCGTCGAGGTGCGCCACCCGGCCTTTTTCGCCAAGGGCGACGCCGAGCGCGCGCTTAACCGCGGCCTGCGGCAGCGCGCGGTCAACCGCGTGCTCCTCGACAGTCGGCCGGTGCACCACGCCCAACCCCACAGCCACGCCGTACGCGAGGCCCAGCGTAAAAAGCCGTGTCTGCCGGCGCACGCGCTGATAACCGCCGACGCGCCGATGGTACGGTTTATCGGCGGAGACTGCCCCGACGCTAATCTGCGCTGGCTGCAGCCATGGCTGCCGCGCCTGCAGGCCTGGAGCCGGGATGCCACTCCCTACCTGTTTATCCATACGCCGGACTGTCGCGATGCGCCACAGCAGGCGCAGTTTCTGTGGAATGCCCTGTCCCAGGCCGCCATCGACGGGCTGCCGCCGCGCCCGGATTGGCCGCTGCAGTCGGCCCTGTTTTGATCCCACATCGCGCGGGCGTTGGGACAATCGTCTGAAAAAATGACAATACTCAACAGATTACACAGGACATTCCGCCGACCTGCGGCTATCATTTACAGGCCAATATGATTCAGGCAATGGAGCTAAAAAGAATGGTAAGCGCGCTCTATGTCGTGCTCGGCGCACTGTTGTTAGTGACGTTTTCCTGGCAGGTGGTTCGGCTGCGCATGCTTTACCGCGTCAGCTATGGCGACGGTGGCTTTTATGAGCTGCAGACCGCCATCCGGATTCACGGCAACGCCGTGGAGTATATCCCCATCGCAGCCATACTGCTGGTGATGATGGAGATGAACGGCGCTCGGGTGTGGATGGTCCACCTGTGCGGCGTACTGCTGATCCTCGGGCGTCTGATGCACGCCTGGGGCCTGCGTCAGCATGAAATGCAGTGGCGCCGCTCCGGCATGAGCGCCACCTACCTGTCGCTGCTGCTGATGGTGGTGGCCAATCTCTACTATCTGCCCTGGGGACAGCTGCTGCAGACCGGTGATTAAACCGCAAGGCCCCCGCCGCGTGCGGGCCGCCTTGCGTGACCCTACGCCGATTTGCCGCGGCGCATCCGCGCCAGGCAGAACCCGCCCCACAGCACGCCCAGCCACAGCGGCAGCAACAGCACCGATACCCGGATCCCCGGCGTCAGCACCATAATCACCAGGATCAGGCCAAGAAACGCCAGACACAGGTAGTTACCATAGGGATACCACAGCGCGCGGAACCGCGTCGTCACGCCCAGGCGATTCTGCGCCGCCTTGAACTTCAGGTGCGCCATGCAGATCATCACCCAGTTGATCACCAGCGTAGAGACCACCAGCGCCATCAGTAGCTCGAACGCCTTGCCCGGCATCAAATAGTTAATCAGGATCACCAGCGAGGTCGTCAGCCCCGAAAGACCGATTGACCACACCGGGATCCCGCGGCGATTGACCCGGGTCAGGCGACGCGGCGCATTGCCCTGCTGCGACAGCCCATATAGCATACGGCTATTGGAGTAGACACAGCTGTTATATACCGACAGCGCGGCAGTCAGGATCACCACGTTCAATACCGCCGCTACCGTGTTGCTGTTCAGGTGATGGAAGATCATCACAAACGGACTGCTGCTGGCGCCGATCTGCGACCAGGGGTACAGGGCCAGCAGCACCAGCAGAGAGCCGATATAAAAGATCAGGATACGATAGACCACCTGATTGGTTGCCTTGGGAATGCTCTTTTCCGGCTCGCTGGCCTCCGCGGCGGTGATCCCGATCAGCTCAAGGCCGCCGAAGGAGAACATGATCACCGCCATCGCCATGATCAGCCCTCCCCAGCCGTGCGGTAAAAAGCCGCCGTGCGCCCACAGATTCGCGACCCCGGCCTGGGGCCCGGCGTCGCCGGACAGCAGCAGCCAGCTGCCGAACGCGATCATCCCGAGGATCGCCGCCACCTTGATCAGGGCGAACCAGAACTCGGTTTCACCGTACAGACGCACGTTCACCATATTCAGCGCGTTGATCAGGACAAAGAACAGGCTGGCCCATATCCAGGTCGGCACATCCGGCCACCAGTACTGCATATAGATACCGGCCGCGGTCAGCTCGGCCATGCCGACCAGCACGAACATGACCCAATAGTTCCAGCCGGAGACAAAACCGGCAAACGGTCCCCAATATTTATGGGCAAAGTGGGCAAACGAACCGGCAACCGGCTCCTGCACCACCATCTCCCCCAGCTGGCGCATGATCAGAAACGCGATTACGCCGCCGATGGCATAGCCCAGTAAAACCGCCGGGCCGGCCAGCTGAATGGCCGGGCCGATCCCCAGAAACAGACCGGTGCCCACCGCGCCGCCCAGGGCGATCAGTTGGATATGCCGGTTTTTTAATCCTCTCTCAAGAGTCGTACTGGTGTGCTGCGAATCGCCCATTTTTTCCTCTGTGCGATAGCGTCATGGCAACTGAATTAACTGCGGTCTCCGTGGCGCATCGTATTATTTTGTTTACAACGCGTCGAGCTTTGTATCACTCGACACTATTGCAATCAAGGCAAATTCCATGCTAGCTGACGCGACTGCGCGCAGAGTATACAGCGCCCGGCGCGGCGCCGACAGAGTGCGCGCCGGACGAAATGGCGCATAGCCGCCGTAAGGCATTCTCTGCTAGAATATGCGCCCCTTATTGAAACTCCCTACATCCGCTATGTCTGACTGCGATAAAAATCCCGCGCTGGGCGCCGGGCGCGATATGCTGTTTTCCGCCCCGATCGCCAAGCTGGGCGACTGGACCTTCGATGAGCGCGTGGCCGAAGTGTTTCCCGACATGATCCAGCGCTCGGTCCCCGGCTACTCCAACATCATCGCCATGATTGGCATGCTGGCGCAGCGCTTCGTGCAGCCGGGAACCCGGGTATACGATCTGGGCTGCTCCCTGGGCGCGGCGACGCTCTCCATGCGCCGTAACATCCAGGCCGCAGAGTGCGAAATCATCGCCATCGACAACTCCCCGGCGATGGTCAGCCGCTGCCGCCGTCATATCGACGCCTTCCGCAGCCCGACTCCGGTGCAGGTGCTTGAGGCCGACATCCGCGAGGTCGAGATCAGCAACGCCTCACTGGTGGTGCTCAACTTCACGCTGCAGTTTCTGGCCCCGGACGATCGCCAAACCCTGCTGGATCGCATCTACCGCGGCCTGCTGCCCGGCGGCGCGCTCGTCCTGTCAGAAAAATTCAACTTCGCCGACGCCACCGTCGGCGAGCTGTTGTTCGATATGCATCACGACTTCAAGCGCGCCAACGGCTACAGCGAGCTGGAGATCAGCCAGAAGCGCAGCATGCTGGAAAACGTCATGCTGACAGACAGCGTAGAAACCCATAAGCAGCGCCTACGCCAGGCCGGATTCCACCACGCCGAAACCTGGTTTCAGTGCTTTAACTTCGGCTCGCTGCTGGCCATCAAGGAGGCCCAGCCATGATCGACTTTGGTAATTTCTATGCCCAAATAGCCCACGGCCCGCTGAGCAAATGGCTAGAGGTGCTGCCGGCACAGCTGGCGGCCTGGCAGCGCGACGCCCTGCACGGCTACTTTCGCGACTGGAACAACGCGGTCGAACGGCTGCCGGCCCTGACGCCGCACCGTCTGGATCTGCTGCACGGGGTCTGCGCCGAGGCGGAGACCCCGCTGAGCGAGGGACAGCGCATCGGCATGGAAAAAATGCTGCGCG
This sequence comes from Edwardsiella sp. EA181011, assembly GCF_000800725.1. Classification (NCBI taxonomy): domain Bacteria; kingdom Pseudomonadati; phylum Pseudomonadota; class Gammaproteobacteria; order Enterobacterales; family Hafniaceae; genus Edwardsiella; species Edwardsiella sp. EA181011. The sequence continues at coordinate 2,906,312 of NZ_CP011364.1, forward strand.
CCCTGATGCCCTGGCGTAAGGGCCCCTTCGATCTGTATGGCATTCACATCGATACCGAATGGCGTTCAGACTGGAAATGGCAGCGCATTCTGCCGCACTTGTCGCCGCTGGCCGGGCGCACCATTCTCGACGTCGGTTGCGGCAGCGGCTACCACCTGTGGCGTATGGTTGGCGCCGGCGCGCACCTGGCGGTCGGCATCGATCCGATGCAGCTTTTTCTATGCCAGTTCGAGGCGGTGCGTAAGCTGCTCGGCGGCGATAGCCGCGCTCACCTGCTGCCGCTGGGGATCGAGCAGCTACCGACGCTGGCAGCCTTTGATACGGTGTTCTCTATGGGCGTCCTCTATCACCGCCGCTCACCGCTGGATCATCTGTACCAGTTGAAAAACCAGCTGGTCAGCGGGGGAGAACTGCTGCTGGAGACCTTGGTTATCGAGGGCGACGAACAGCAGGCGCTGATCCCCGGCGAGCGCTACGCGCAGATGCGCAACGTCTACTTTATTCCCTCTGCCGCCATGCTGATCCGCTGGCTGGAGAAATGCGGCTTCTGCGACGTCCGTCTGGTGGATCAGTGCCCCACCGGCGTAGAGGAGCAGCGGCGTACCGACTGGATGACCAGCGAGTCCCTGGCCGACTTCCTGGATCCAGCGGATGCGCAGAAAACCATCGAAGGCTATCCGGCGCCGCTGCGCGCGGCCTTCATCGCCCGCAAGCCCTAAGCACCCGCGCCATAAAAAAGGGCCCCAACCAGCGAGGTGTGGGGCCGTACTTTTTAGCGAACCCTCCGCTACAAGGTCGTACTTACTTCTACTGGAGACCCGTTCTTCAGGCGCTGCAGCCGACGTTTTCCATCATCTGCAGCGCAGACTTCATCGCCTCAACCATACCGCCGTCCACACAGTAGTGGCTAAACTCGTCGTTCTCCGCATGGCTCATGCTGACCCCCGCCTTGCGGTAGCGCATCGTGGACGGCACGCTGTGACCGGCGGAGGTATGCACCTCCTGCAGACCTATCTCGCTGAATTTATGCAGGTTGGAGAGGCGCACCCCGGCGCCGGCCATGATCAGTGGCCCGCGGCTGGCCTGCTGCAGCTGACGCAGCAGCGGCAGCCCGGCCTCCGCCGTCTGCTGCTGCCCGGAGGTCAGAATGCGCGCAATACCGAGATCGGTCAACTGGGAAAGCGCCAGCAGCGGGTTGGCGCACATATCGAAGGCGCGGTGGAAGGTCACCGCCATCGGGCCGGCCTGCGCCATCAGCTCACGCATGCGACGCAGATCAATGTGCCCCTCTTCATCCAGCAGGCCGATCACCGCGCCGGGAAACCCCAGATCGCGCACCAGCGCCAGATCGCATTTCATCAGCGCAAACTCGCTGTCGCTGTAGCAGAAATCGCCGCTGCGCGGCCGGATAATCGGGTGCACGGGCACGGTCACCCGCTCCCGGCCCCCCACCAGCGTGCCATAGCTGGGGGTGATCCCGCCATCCTGCTGGCTAGCGCACAGCTCAATGCGGTCTGCTCCCGCCGCCTGCGCTATCTCGGCGCAGGCCAAGGAGTAGCAGCATACCTCTAACGTCAGCATTCAAACCTCCGAATCAACAGCCAAAACGGTGCGGATGTGAAAAATACTCATATCCACAACCCAAATATTGAGAATATCCCCGCACCTCGCCTACTCTGTAGGCGACGCGGGCGCGATATGCGCCGCGGGGAGCGCTAGCTGACAGAGCGCTGCGCTCCGGCAGTAACCGGTTTCAGCCTCAGGGACGTAGTTAGCCTACTAAAGGATAATCGCGATGACATTCAATTTCGATGAAGTGATCGACCGCCGTCACAGTGACAGCGAGAAATGGGGTAAATATGCGGAGCAGGACACAATTCCGCTCTGGGTGGCCGACAGCGACTTTCGCTCTCCTCCGTCGGTGATCGACGCGCTGCAGGCCCGGATCGCCCACGGCGTCTTTGGCTATGGCATGGCGCCCCAGGCACTGAGCGAGCTGTTCGTCGCCCGCATGGCGCAGCGCTATCGCTGGGCGATACAGCCCGACTGGCTGGTCTTTTTGCCCGGGCTAGTCTGCGGCCTCAACCTGACGGTGCGCGCCCTGACGACGCCGGCGCAGGGCACCCTGGCCCCCCATCCGATCTATCCCCCCTTTATGAAGTCCGCCCGCCAGGCCGGGCGCGCCCAGACCCCGATGCCGGTGACGCTGCGCCATGGCCGCTGGGTCATATCGCTGGACGAGGCCGAGGCGGCCCTCAGCGGCGAGGAGCGCCTGCTCATGCTGTGTAATCCGCAGAATCCGGGCGGCACGGTATACCGCCGCGAGGAGCTGGAGGCCCAGCTGGCCTTTGCCCAGCGCCACGATCTGCTGATCTGCTCCGATGAGATCCATTGCGATCTGCTGCTGGATCCCAGCGTGCGGCACACGCCGATCGCCACCCTGAGCGACGACGCCGCCCAGCGCAGCGTGACTCTGATGGCGCCATCAAAGACGTTCAATATCGCCGGGCTCGGCGCCTCGATCGCCATCATTCCCAACGCCGAACTGCGCCGCCGCTTTATCGACGCCCGCGTCGGCATCGTGCCACAGGTGGATATTTTGGCCTTTGCCGCCGCCGAGGCCGCCTATCGCCACGGCCAGCCGTGGCTGGATGCACAGCTGGACTACCTGCGCGCCAACCGGGATCGCGTCACAACGCGGATCAACGCGATACCGGGGCTGCACACCGTCAGCGCCGCGGGCACCTATCTGGCCTGGATCGATGCCAGCGCGCTGCCCGTCGACAACCCACAGGCATTTTTCGAACGCGCCGGCGTGGGCCTCTCCGACGGCGCCGACTTCGGCGCGCCACGCTTTATCCGCCTTAACTTCGCCTGCCGCAGGGCGCTACTGGATCGCGCGCTGGACCGCATGGCGGACGCCGTCGCCCGGCTGTAGAGGCCTCGTCAGCGCCGCTCGCTGGCGACGATCTCACGCAGGGAATAGGGGTGGAATTTTAGGGTGGTAAGCCGATCGCCGACCGCCAGCGTCGGATTCGGCAGCCGCTCTCCCTCGCCGCGAGGATGGCTGAAGGTCAGGCGGATCCCCGGCGCCAGCAGGGCCTCATCCGGCAATAGCGCCAGCGCCCGACGGTGCAGCGTGTCCGGCGGCCCCGCCAGCACCAGCTCAACGTGCTGCCATCCCTGGTGCGGGTAGCGTTTTTCCCCGGGATAAGGGAGCTCTACGCAGTCGATAAGCCAGGGGCCTACCCGCAGCGGCTGCGCCAGATCAAACAGGCAGATCGGGCGCCCGTTGATGATATTCTCCGCCAGCAGCGTCCCAAGGCGCAAAAAGCCTCGCCGCCAGCGGTCGGCGGTCTCCGTCTGGTGGCAGCGCAGCGAAATGTGATCCGCCGTAAAGTGCGCTAAATCCAGCGACAGCGCCGATGCCAGCTGCGTCAGCGCCTGCTCAAAGCGCACCAGATCCGCAGCCAGCTCACGCAGCTCATCAATATCGGCCAAACCGTTCATGCCTTTCTCCTCTCATCCCCAGTGGGGCGCTCCGCCGCCGCGCACGGCCAGCGGAGCCCCTTCGCGGCGGGTACTCTACCCTGCCTGGCGCGTAACATCCATCCCACCGCAGGCGCATCGAGGGGGGCGGTGCGGCGGGTGCTGACGGCGGAGCCGATTTCCCCTATAATGACCGGCTGTTTTCCGCCGGGTGAGATGCCCCGGCGACCATGATTCGGTTTTCACATTCACGACGCCGGCGCCGCGCGCGGCCGGTGCGAATAGCTTAAGGTAATCCCGTGAATATTCAGGCAATTATTTCAGATAAAGTCACTCAGGCACTGGTTTCTGCCGGTGCGCCGGCCGGCAGCGAGGCCCTGGTCCGTCCCTCCGCGAAAGTCCAGTTTGGCGACTATCAGGCCAATGGCATTATGGCCGCGGCGAAAAAAATGGGCCTGCCTCCGCGACAGCTCGCCGAGCAGGTAGTGGCCAATCTGGCACTGGATGGGATCGCCAGCAAGATAGAGATTGCCGGCCCAGGCTTCATCAATATTTTCCTTGATGCCGCCTGGCTGGCCGCGCAGGCCGACGCCGCGCTGGCCGATCCGCGCCTGGGCGTGGCTCGCGTCGAGCCGCAGACCATCGTCGTTGACTACTCCGCGCCGAACGTCGCCAAAGAGATGCACGTCGGTCATCTGCGCTCCACCATCATCGGCGACGCCGCCGTACGCACCCTGGAATTCCTCGGCCACAACGTTATCCGCGCCAACCACGTCGGCGACTGGGGCACCCAGTTCGGTATGTTGATCGCCTACCTGGAAAAGGTGCAGGCCAGCAGCGAAACCGGCGACATGGCGCTGGCCGATCTGGAAGCCTTCTACCGCGAAGCCAAAAAGCACTACGATGAAGACGCGGCCTTTGCCGAGCGCGCGCGCGGCTATGTGGTGAAACTGCAGGGCGGCGATGAATACTGCCGCGAAATGTGGCGCAAGCTGGTGGACATCACCATGCGTCAGAACCAGCGTAACTATGACCGTCTCAACGTGACGCTGACCGACGATGACGTCATGGGCGAGAGCCTGTACAACCCGATGCTGCCGGGGATCGTCGCCGATCTGAAGGCCAAAGGGCTGGCCACCGAAAGCGAAGGCGCCACCGTCGTCTTCCTGGACGAGTTCAAGAACAAAGAGGGCGAGCCGATGGGGGTGATCGTCCAGAAGAAGGACGGCGGCTACCTGTATACCACCACCGATATCGCCTGCGCCAAGTACCGTTATGAGACCCTCGGCGCCAACCGTATCCTGTACTACATCGACTCCCGCCAGCATCAGCACCTGATGCAGGCCTGGACCATCGTGCGCAAGGCCGGCTATGTACCGGACTCCGTCAGCCTAGAGCACCACATGTTCGGCATGATGCTGGGTAAAGACGGCAAGCCGTTCAAAACCCGCGCCGGTGGCACTATCAAGCTGGCCGATCTGCTGGATGAGGCCATCGAACGCGCCGCCAAGCTGATCGCCGCCAAGAACCCGGAGCTGAGCGGCGACGAGCTGAAGGCGCTGGTGGAAGTGGTCGGTATCGGCGCGGTCAAGTATGCGGATCTCTCCAAAAACCGCACTACCGACTATATCTTCGACTGGGACAACATGCTGGCCTTTGAGGGCAACACCGCCCCCTACATGCAGTATGCCTATACCCGCGTCGCCTCCATCTTCAAGCGCGCCGGCATCGATGAAAATGCCCTGCAGGGTGCCATTATGCTGACGGACGATCGTGAAAAGGCGCTGGCCACCCGTCTGATGCAATTTGAGGAGACCATCCTGAGCGTCGCGCGCGAGGGGACTCCGCACGTCATGTGCGCCTACCTGTACGAAGTTGCTGGCCTGTTCTCCAGCTTCTATGAGGCCTGTCCGATCCTCAACGCCGAGGAGGAGAGCGTGCGCGCCAGCCGTCTGAAACTGGCTGCCCTGACGGCCCGTACGCTGAAAACCGGTCTGGATACCCTGGGGATCAAGACGGTCGAGCGCATGTAACGCTGCCGCCGAACCGCAACGCTCGCCACCGCCGTCGGCGGTGGCTGACGATCGATAGTAAAAAGCCACCTGCCCCGCAGGTGGCTTTTTGATGACCGCGATCGCGGGGCTGTGGCTGCCCCGACGTTTACAGCACCGCGCTGCGGGTAAAGTCGCGCAGGCGGAATCCCAGCAGGGCCAGCACTGCAAAGTAGCTGACCGCGCCGGCCACCACCAGCCCCACCAGACGCAGCAGCCGATAAGGCATATTTCCGATATCCCACGCCGGCATCAGCCACATCATGCCTATGAGCACCGCCGTCATCACCAGCACCGCCAGCACCAGCTTACTCAGGAATCCCAGCCACCCCTTTTGCGGCGTGAACAGGCGCTGACGCCGTAGCTGCCAGTACAGCAGGCCGGCATTCAGGCAGGCGGCCAGGCCGATGGAGAGCGACAGCCCGGCATGCTTTAGGGGACCGATAAAGATCAGGTTCATCACCTGGGTCAGGATCAGCGTGACGATGGCGATCTTCACCGGCGTCTTGATATCCTGGCGGGAGTAAAAGCCCGGCGCCAGAATCTTCACCATGATAATCCCGAGCAGACCGATGGAGTAGGCCACCAGCGCCCGCTGGGTCATCGCCGCATCAAAGGCGCTGAATTTACCATACTGGAACAGCGCCACCGTCAGCGGCTTCGCGATCACCCCCAGCGCCACGGCGCAGGGCAGCACCAGCAGAAAGCAGAGGCGCAGTCCCCAGTCCAGCAGACGGTTATAGTCGTCCAAACGGCCAGAGGAGAAGCTTTTGGCCAGCGACGGCAGCAGGATAGTCCCCAGCGCGACCCCCAGCACCCCCGACGGCAGCTCCATCAGGCGGTCGGCATAGTACATCCAGGATACGGAGCCGGAGACCAGGAAAGAGGCGAAAATCGTATTGATGATCAGCGAGATTTGGCTGACGGAAACCCCGACGATCGCCGGCCCCATCAGCTTGAGCACCCGCCATACTCCGCGATCGTGCAGGTTGAGGCGCGGCAGCACCAGCATGCCTATCTTCTTCAGGTGCGGCAGCTGGTAACCCAGCTGCAGCACGCCGCCCACCAGCACGGCCCAGGCCAGTGCCAGGATCGGCGGATGGCAGTACGGCGCCACAAACAGCGCAAAGCCGATCATGCTGACGTTCAGCAGCGTCGGCGCAAAGGCCGGTACCGAAAAACGGTTCCAGGTATTCAGCACAGCGCCGGCCATCGAGGCCAAGGAGATGAGCAAGATATAGGGGAAGGTAATGCGCAGCAGCGCGCTGGTCAGCGCAAACTTGTCCGGCGTATCAGCGAAGCCGGGCGCGGTAGCATAGATAACCCAGGGGGCCGCCAGCATGCCGAGCAGCGTCACCAGCGCCAGGATCAGGGTCAGTAGACCGCTGACGTAGGCGATAAAGGTCTGCGTCGCCTGCTCGCCCTGCTGGTTTTTATACTCCGCAAGGATCGGCACAAAGGCCTGGGAAAAGGCGCCCTCGGCAAAAATCCGCCGTAGCAGGTTGGGCAGCTTAAAGGCCACAAAAAAGGCATCGGTCGCCATCCCGGCGCCAAAGATCCTGGCGACCAGCGCGTCACGGGCAAACCCCAGCACGCGCGAAAAGAGGGTCATTGAGCTGACCGCAGCCAGTGATTTAAGTAGATTCATCGGTTCATCGTCAGGGTTGCGGCCCCGCCGCGGCGGCGGGGAAAACAGGCCAACTAGTCTACTTATCCCATGATGAATAGCCAGCGCAGGATGTAACAAAAGGCGAGTTCCCCGACCACCCGACGATTAATCCAGCGCTGCGCGGCCGAAAGCGTGGCTACGACGCCTGATCATCGCCCAGCAGGCGGGCCAACTGCTGCTTCAGCGCGGCGACCTCGGCCTCCAGCGCGGCCACCCTCTCACCGAGCGCCTCCGGCGCGGCGGGCGGCGCCGACGGCAGCATCTCCGCCGCCACCTCGCCGCAGAACAGGTGGGCATAGCGGCTCTCCCGCCGTCCCGGCTCACGCGCCAGGCGCTGCACAAACGGCCCATCCTCACGCTCCGCCAGGCGATTGAGCGCCTGCTCCGCCTCGGTCACATCGGCAAAAGCATACAGGCGGTTACAGCGGGTACGCAGCTCACCCGGCGTCTGCGGGCCACGCAACAGCAGGCAGCAAATCAGCGCGACCTCTGCCGCGCTAAAGCGCAGATCGCCAAATTCAGAGTTGCAGAAGCGGTGCTCGTACTTCACCACCCGGCTGCCCGGCGCATTCACGCTGCGGATCCGGTGCCTACGGATCAGCAGATCCAGCGCGTTTTGCACCTCGCTCTCGCCCAGCTCCAGCACCGGCTCGCGATTGGTTTTCTGGTTACAGGCGGTCGTCAGCGCGTTGAGCGACAGCGGATACTGCTCCGGCGTCGTGATCTGCTTTTCCAAAAAGCAGCCGATGACGCGCGCCTCTAGCGGGGAAAGAATATGTTTAATCATGCGAGACTATCTCCAGGTCGTTCATCCATTCTGCGGCGTCAGCGCCCCACGGTCCACTCGGGATTCGTCAGGGCGGTCAAGACATGATCCTGCCATTTTCCATTGATTAACAGGTAGTTTTTGGCATACCCCTCTTTTTCAAACCCCAGACGCTGCAGCAGGGCGCCGCTGCGCTGGTTGTGCGGCATATAGTTGGCCATGATACGGTGCATATGCTGCTGGCGCTGCATATAGCGAATCGCCGACTGGAGCCCTTCATACATCACCCCATGCCCCTGCCACTTGCCCGCCACCGAATAGCCCAGAAAGCAGGCGTGGAACGCGCCGCGCAGCACATTGCTGAAGTTAGCGACCCCGCGCACCTCCTGCTCATCGTGGCCCAACAGGATGAAATAAAACGCACCGCCCTGCTTTTGCAGCTCACGGATCATCGACAGCCGAGCCTGCCAGCCGGACGGATAGCAGTGGCTCTCATCGCGAATCGGCTCCCAAGGGCGCAAGAAGTCGCGGTTTTCCGCATAGTAATCGGCCAGCCGGTGCGCGTCGCGCTCGTTGACCAGCCGCACGATCAGCCGATCCGTGGTCAGGCGAACCCTCGGGCCTGCATTGCCGTAGCCAAACATGAATCCCTCCGTGTGCATTGCCGTCATCGAATGGTTCCGGCCCCCTCTCGCTCCCCGGCGCCGTACCGATAACTATAACCTCTCTGTCCATGGTCGGTAAGTCATTGACTGGCGTTATAATATACAAACGCGCTCCATGCTCAGTAATTTCTCCCGGATCTGCTGGTCGCTTAACGCTATATTCCACAACTTATCATCCAGACCATACAATTTACTGTTTATTCAGCCAATCTATCATTTCTCTGTTTTTGCTTTCGTGAAACGGCGAAAATGAACGTACCGTATGTTATCGCTTTACTCGCGCTCAATGGTGGAACATGTCGCTGGTATTACAGGCCAGGCGATCGGGGAAGTACTTTCTGCTGATCGATAATCTGCTGGTCGTGCTGGGCTTCTTTGTCGTTTTTCCCCTCATCTCTATCCGCTTTGTCGACCAGCTGGGCTGGGCCGCCCTGATGGTCGGCATCGCCCTCGGCCTGCGCCAGCTGCTGCAGCAGGGGCTGGGCATTTTTGGCGGCGCGATCGCCGATCGCGTCGGCGCCAAGCCGATGATCGTCAGCGGCATGCTGCTGCGCGCCGCCGGGTTCGCCACGATGGCCGTCGCCAGCGAGCCGTGGATCCTCTGGACCTCCTGCGCGCTTTCCGCCCTGGGCGGTACGCTGTTCGATCCCCCGCGAACCGCGCTGGTGATCAAGCTCACCCGCCCCCATGAGCGTGGCCGCTTCTACTCCCTGCTGATGATGCAGGACAGCGCCGGCGCGGTGATCGGTGCCCTGATCGGCAGCTGGCTGCTGGCCTATGACTTTCACTACGTATGCTGGGCCGGCGCCGCCCTCTTTGTGCTGGCCGCCGCCTGGAACGCCTGGCTGCTACCGGCCTACCGTATTTCGACCATCCGGACGCCGGTGCGTGAAGGCATGCTGCGCGTGGTGCGCGATCGGCGCTTTTTGACCTATGTGCTCACCCTCACCGGTTACTATATGCTGGCGGTGCAGGTCATGCTGATGCTGCCGATCGTGGTCAACGACATCGCCGGCGGACCGGGGGCGGTGAAATGGATGTACGCCATCGAGGCGGCGCTGTCGCTGACGCTGCTCTACCCCATCGCCCGCTGGAGTGAAAAGCGCTTTAGCCTGGAGCAGCGCCTGATGTTCGGCCTGCTGCTGATGACCCTCAGCCTGTTCCCCCTGGGGCTGACCACCACGCTACAGTCGCTGTTTGCGCTGATCTGCTGCTTCTATCTCGGCTCGATTATCGCCGAGCCGGCACGTGAAACCCTCAGCGCCTCGCTGGCCGATGCCCGGGCGCGCGGCAGCTACATGGGCTTCAGCCGCCTCGGGCTGGCGCTGGGCGGCGCCCTCGGCTACACCGGCGGCGGCTGGATGTATGATATGGGACGCAGCCTGGCCATGCCCGAGCTTCCCTGGGCACTGCTGGGGATCATTGGCCTGCTGACGCTGGTGCTGCTCTACTGGCAGTTTTCACTGCGGGCGCCCTACGCCACGCGCCAGCCCCGCTCAAGCTAACGCGGCGGCGGGAATTCAGTCTTATCCGATCCCCGCCGCAGCCCCAAGCATTTATGCTGTAACATACGTACTGTGTGGCGCTTCATCCCGTTACGGCGGTTTTTCCCCGCGGTTATCTGTGTCACAATCAGCGTTTTATGTATCGGGTTGTTCCCGTCGCCGAGGCTTCACTCATGAGAAAACTATGGTTTACCGCTGCGGTTCTGGCCGCCGGTCTGGTGCTGACTGCCTGTAACAAGCTGACCAGCTACAGCATCAGCGAGCAGCAGATCAATACCTACCTGGATAAGCACAGCCAGTTTGAAAAACAGATCGGGGTCCCCGGCCTGGTCGATGCCCGCATCACGCTGGATCAGCTCAGCAGCCAGATTGGCCGCAGCGAGCCCAACACCATTACGCTGAGCGGCCATGCCAACGTTGCCATCAGCTCCATTCTGGGCCCCCAGCAGAGCGAACTGCAGCTGACGCTGCGCGCCAAGCCGGTATACCAGCGCGATGAGGGCGCCATCTATCTGCGCGATTTAACGCTGGTGGACTATAAGGTGCAGCCGGAAAAAATGGAGACGCTGATGAAGGCGCTGGCGCCTTACCTGAACCAGTCCCTGCGCAGCTATTTTGATCAGCAGCCGGCCTATGTGCTCAATCCGGAGAACAGCAAGACCGAAGCCATCGCCCGTAAGCTGGCCAAGGGGCTGGAGGTCAAGCCCGGTGAGCTGGTGATCCCGCTGACCGACTGATCTTACGCCGTACGGCGTTGCACCCTGCGATAAAACGGCGCCCTGCGGCGCCGTTTTTTTTCACTCGCCCCGGTGACGCCGGGGGATATCGAGGCCCCCGTCAGGCAGCGCCGCCGTCCGCGTCGCTCGCCGTTCCCTCTTCGTCCTCAGCCAGATCGTCGCGCAGCGCCTGCAGCGCCTCACGAGTCAGCTCCGCCAGCGTACGGTAAAACGGCGTGCGCGCATGGGCCTCGACCTTGCCCAGGAACTGGGCGGCCCACGGCATCAAATATACATCGAACAGGCTGGCCTGGGCCAACACCTCGTCACGCTGCCCCTGATCCTCCAGCCACGAGGCCGCCAGCAGCAGCTGGCCAAAGCTATCCGCCGCCCCGGCCCCCAGCGGCATACCACGCTGCAGCAGAAAGTCGCGCACCTGCGACTCCTCAGCATCCGCCACGTAGGCGCTGCGCTGGGTCGCCACCGCCCCTTCGGCGGCGAACAGCCCCTGGTAATCCTGCGCCAGCGCGCCGCGATCGCCTGCGCCGGCCTGCAAGCGCGCCAGCAGGGCATCCTGCTCCAGCGGCCAGTACTGCTGCAGCTGGTTATTCTGTAGCAGGGTAAACAGCGGATCCAGCAGGGGATCCTGAGGCTGTCGGGCAAACAGAGAGCCTAGCAGGCGACACACTATAGAAAAATCGTTCATATCCGTTCCTGACCAATAGCGCAAAAGTGACATTGTCACTAATGCGCATTACCAATCGGCAAATTCAGGGATCGCCGGTCTGCCCCGCCGCTGCAAAAAGTTCAGCACACGCCGCGGTGAGGCATTCAGCACCCGCTCCGGCGGGAAGTTTACCTCATTCAGCACCCGGATACAGTGGCTAAAGTTCCCCATATCAAACGCGATATGGGCATCCGAGCCCAGGGAGAGCCAGCCGCCGGCATCGCGCACCGCCGCCGCGATCGCCCGGCAGTTATCGGCGCTGCCCGCGCGCGAGTGGCTAAACGAGGAGTTATTCAGCTCCAGCGCCACGCCATGCTCGGCGGCAGCGCGGGCCACCGCGGGAATATCCAGCGGATACTTGGGATTGCCGGGGTGCGAAATAATATCCGCCTCGCCGCGGGCGATCGTCGCCAGCAGCGCCTCGGTATGAAACGCGCGATCGACCGGCGCCAGCACCGGCTCATGAAAGCCGGCAATGACCACGTCCATCTCAACCAGCATCCGCCCATGGCAGTCGATATCGCCCTGGCGGTTCTTGATGTTCGCCTCGATCCCGCGCAGTATGCCAACGCCGTTTACCGTCCGCGGCCAGACGCGCATATTCATAAAGTGCCAGGGGTGCGGGGCATCGGCCATATCGGGGCCATGATCGGTAATCGCAAACAGGCGCAGGCCGCGCGCGGCCGCCTGAGCGATATAGTCATGCAGCGTGCTGTAGGCATGGGTACTGGCCACGGTATGCATATGTAAATCGACAGAATACATAAACCTCTCACCTCTCCTGGAATCTGCGTCGGGCCGCCTCGGCGGCGCCCCCTCGGCGGCGTTTCGTAACGGGTCGTGGCATCGACGCCCTGTTCGGCGGCGAGACAGGATAATACTCTAACAAAGATCCCGCACAGGTTCAGCCACCGCCGCGCGGGGTGTCCCGGCGTAATGCTAAACGCGCCGTGACCAATCTCCGCCTAGCCAGGATAGGCAGGATAGGCAGGATAGGCAGGATAGGCAGGATAGGCAGGATAGGCAGGATAGGCAGGATAGGCAGGATAGGCAGGATAGGCAGGATAGGCAGGATAGGCAGGATAGGCAGGATAGGCAGGATAGACGTTAGCATCCAATCCATTACATTAATCACGATATAATGCCATCCCTAACCGCTTATTGAAAAAATTGTCACTGTATGATTTTTGCTTTACCATGCGCCTCTTGAAATAGTCCTATTGGTCGCCGCCCGTTGCCCTAGGCGGCTCGCCAGGATTACTGTCTTTATCAGGAGCGTGGGATGGTTCTGGAAAGGACTTTACGCAGAGCCGTAGCCGGTCTGTTTGTTATTTTATTTATCAGCTCCGGCGCCTTGGTTATTTATAGCAGCGCGCGCGAATGGCAGAATATGCGTCTGGTAACCTCTGCCATTGTCAATGGTATTTCAAAAAGTCAGCTGGACAACGACAACCGCAATATCCAACGACGCAGTAAAATTATTGAATATGTCTCTAAAAAAGGCAGCCAGATCCCCGATCTGTTTGCCGTCGCCCGCGATTTGCACTGGGGTAACAGCGTCTATCTGCTGGATGGCGAGCACCTACGATTGCTGGATGACAGCGCCCATGACTGGCTCTCTGACGACAAGAAGCAGCGGCTGATTGCGCAGATGCGCGGACACCAGCAGCGTCAATGGTATGGCCATCTGGATCGGGGCGAAACCGTGCTGCCCTATCTGAAATATACCACCGGTGACGGCAAGGTCATGGTATTCCTTCTGGATATTTATGGTCTGGAAAAGGTATTAGATCAACACAGCGCCACCACCCCGATTTATCTTTATCTGTTTGACGACGACAATAAACTCATCGCCCGCTCAGCCAATGCGCCACAGCTGCTGCCGGACAGCATCCGCGGTGAAAATCTGTGGCGTAACAGACCATTGGAAATAAAGGTAATCCAGCAGAACGAATTGCTTAACGGGAAAAAGGCAACGCTGGTGGGCTATATCCCCGTCATCTATCTGTTAAAGCTGATTGGATTTAACCTGCTCTATTTTATTCTGTCATTTGGCTGCGCTATCTTTTTTCTGAGCTACTTTTATAAAAAAATCAAGCGTGAAATCGAGCGCGAGCGCGAGGAGTTTCTCTCCGGTAAAACGCCGTCGCGGCAAAACGGTCTCTTTTTTAATGACGCCGTCAAGCGGCGCGTCGAGCTAGACAAAAAGGCGCTGCTGCGCGATCCGCTGACCAAGCTGTATAACCGGCGCAAGTATGATTATGACATCGCCCAGCGCCTCTATCAGCAGCAGCCCTTTTACCTGCTGCTGCTGGATCTGGATGCCTTTGGCCAGGTAAACGATGAGCAGGGACAGGATGAGGGGGATCGCCTGCTGGCCCAGTTGGCGGCGGCCTTTGCCCGCCGTCAGGAGGGCTGGCGCTTTTACCGCATCGGCGGCGATGAGTTTGCCGCTCTGCTCGATAAAAAACGCGTGCCGGACATCGACACGCTGACGCAGTGCTGCCGTGCGCTATTGGCCGAGGCCGAACGCTACGGCGCACGCCTTAGCATCGGGGCCAGCGACAGCGACGAGGCCAGCGAGCTGCTGGTGCTAAAGACCCTGGCGGACAATCGGCTGTATATCAGCAAGCACCGGGGAAAACACTGCGTTACCCTGCCGCCCCGGCGCACGGAGGGCACGCCCTCCTCCCCTGCGCCGGCGCAGGCGGATCAGTAGCCGCGCGCGACGTCGACCACCCCTTCTGGGCGCCGCCCTGCCTCGATCGCATGAATATTGTCGGCGATATAGTCCATCGCCACCTGTGGCAGGGTGATCGCCGCGATATGCGGCGTTATGGTCACCCGCGGATGCTGCCAGAACGGGTGATCCGCCGCCAGCGGCTCCTGAGCGAAGACATCCAGCGTCGCCGCCGCCACCTGACCGTTCCCCAGCGCCGCCAGCAGCGCATCCTGATCCAGATGCACCCCGCGGGCCAGATTGATGATATAGGCGCCGGCATTCATCTGGGCAAACAGGCGCTGATTCAGCATGCCCTCGGTCTGCGGCGTGTTCGGCAGCAGGTTGATCAGCAGCTGCAGCCCCTGCAAAAAGGCGGGCAACTGCTCGCTGCCGTAAAAGCTTTGCACCTGCGGATAGTCCTTCACCGTGCGGCTCCAGCAGCGCACCGGCACACCAAAGGAGGCCAGGCGACGCGCCACTCTCCCCCCAGGACGCCGGCGCCGAGCACCCCCACGGTAAACGCGCTGGCCTCATGGGGCGCCAGATAACGCCAGATCCCCTGACGCTGTTGCAGCTCATACTCATCAAAGCGGCGGAAATAACGCATCACCGCTGCGACGGCGTACTCCTCCATCTGCTGAGCCATGCCGGTGTCCTCCAGGCGCACCAGCGGCACCCCCGCCGGCAAAATGCCGGGGTGTGCGCGCGCCTGGGCCAGAATGGCATCCACGCCGGCGCCAAGGGCAAATATGGCCCGCAGTCCCTGGCGCTGGGCCAGCATCTCATAGGGGGGTTGCCAGACCAGCGCATAGTCGGCGGGCTTATCATCGCCCGGCTGCCACTGACGGATATGGGCCTGCGGAAGACGCTGGCGCATACCGTCAAGCCAGGTCTGAGCAGTGAAAAAAGGATGGTAGTAGATGATCTCCATGACGGCCTCCTGATCGTGTTGACGACGCTCTCCGCCGTTTTCCCCGCGGATAAAAAAACGGCGAATACCCTTTTGTCAGGATCTCCGCCGTCTGTCAACGTCAAGCGCCATTATTGCCTATCGCTCAGGCCGTTGACCTCTTGCTGTAGGCAATCAGCCGACGCAGCAACGGCACCAGCAGCACCAGGATCACCCCGGTGGCGATAGAGCCCCATCCCAACGCATTAAACACCGCGCTGTAGCCCGGGTTGGTTTCCAGCGGCGTATTGCCGCTGTTTTGCGGCATCAGCCCGGAGACATAGCCCGCCAGCACGGAGGCGACCCCGGTCACCATCATCCAGCACCCCATCATCATTCCTTGCAGACGGGCGGGAGCCAGCTTGCCTATCATGGCATAGCCGATCGGCGAGATCAGCAGCTCGCCCAGGCTTTGCAGCAGATAGCTGATGGCGATCCATTTAAACGCGACCAGCCCATCGGCACCGGCCAGCGAAATCCCCAGCGGCAGCACCAGCATGCCCAGCCCCATGCAAAACAGCGAGGCGGCAAACTGGGAGGGGATATCGATGCGCAGGCCGATACCGCGCAGATACTTAAACAGCCAGGCCATCAGCGGACCGCCGATGACGATCACCAGCGTATTGATATTCTGGATCCACTGAGGCGCGACCCGCCAGCCATAGACGTTCAGATCGATGTTGTGCTCAGAGAACAGCATTAGCCCCATCGGCGCCAGCTGATACAGCGACCAGAAGACCAGCGATCCCAGCGCCAGGATCAGGTAGGCCACCATGCGGCGACGCTCATCCGCCTGGCGGTGACGCGCCGTCATCGCGCACAGCAGCACGAAAACCAGGATCCCCAGCAGGATCACAAAGTTACTGCTGAAATCAGCGTGAGTCAGCAGGATACGCAGCACCGGCACCAGCGCCACCAGGATCAGCAGTCCCACCAGCATTCGCCGATAAAAGGCACGGCCGCGGATCTGACGCAGCGGCGTATTGATGTCGGCCAGAATACGCCAGCGGGACAAGGTCACCACGATCGCCACCGCATTGCCCAACGTGGCAAACAGGAACAGCGCCCGATAGTTTTCCGTCAGCTGGAAATACCCCGCCACGGAAAAACCGATGAAGAAGCCCAGGTTCATCCCGGCATAGTTCCATAAAAACGCACTTTCCCGTCGATTATCGTCCGGCGCAAAACGCTGGGTCAGCATCATATTGATACAGGTCACGTTCAGCCCGCTGCCGGTCAGAAACATCGCCAGCCCCCAATACAGGCCGGTCACGCCCATCTCGGCAATCAGATAACAGCCGATCACCTGCAGCACCATCCCCAGCACAAACAGGTTACGGTTACTGAGACAGCGCCCGCCCAAATAGCCGCCGAACAGGTGCAGGCCATAGTTAAAGGCGCCAAAGATCCCCATCATGGCGTTAGCCTGCGTCTCGCTGAATCCGAGACGTTTCGTGGCATACAGCACCAGGGTGGAATAGAGCACGGCAAAGCCGAGCGTGGCAAACGTTTGAATAAAAAACAGAGCGCCGGTTCCCGATGGGACGGCACCTGGGTGAGAGGGGGTGGTTGAAGCGCTCACCGCTTTTCTCCTTGAACGAAAGGGCTGGTTACGACTCATCCTGAGAACTTCCCGGTGTTGTGCCGGTCGGCCTTTGTTGTTGTTCCATACCGTTTGTGTAGGCCGCATTCACATTTAGCGGGATAAACGACCAAAAGACCAGCCTTAATCTTAATTAATTACCTGTTTAGCTATTATTTAAGCAATTTATAAGCGTAACTATTCACTTTTACCCATACTTTGTGCTGTTTAATTCGGAATAGGCATGGCCCCCTGCGCCCGCCGCCCGCCATTGCTCCTCCCCGCTAGGCGCCGCCTCCGCCAGCGATTACAATGGCGCCTTCACCTACCTTCGATAAGGCGATCCATGCGACTCTCCTCCCTGCTCCGCGGCGCCGCGGCGCTGTGCCTGGCGTTAACCCTCAACACCCATGCCGCCGCTACGCCCTGGGACACCCACCTGCAGCGCGCGCGCGGTGAGACCGTCTACTTCAACGCCTGGGGCGGCAGCCCACAGGTCAATGACTACCTGGGCTGGGCAGCCCAACAGGTTAAGCAACGCTACGGCATCAATCTGGTGCAGGTTAAGGTGAGCGACATCGCCGAAACCGTCGGCCGTATTCGGGCGGAACAAGCCGCCGGCAACCTTGAGCGCGGCAGCGTGGATCTGCTCTGGATCAACGGAAAAAACTTTACTGCGATGAAGCGCGCGGGCCTGCTGTATGGCCCCTTCGCCGAACAATTGCCCAACTGGCGCTGGGTAAACCTATCGCTGCCGGTGCGCAGCGACTTCACCGTCGCCACCGAGGGCTATGAGGCGCCCTGGGGCGTCGGTCAGTTGGTGCTGCTCCGCGATGCCGCCGCGCTGCCGACGCCACCGGCCGATCCTCAGGCCCTGCTGACATATGCCCGACAGCATCCTGGCCGGGTGACCTACCCGCGACCGCCGCAGTTTCACGGCAGCAGCTTTCTAAAAAGTATCCTGATGCAGCTCAATCCGACGCTGCCGCTGAGTCAGCCCGTGGATCCACAGACCTTTGCCCGCGATAGCGCTCCGCTGTGGGCCTGGCTGGATCAGATCCACCCCTCTCTGTGGCGCCAGGGACGCGTATTCCCGACCAGCGATGCCCAGCAGCTACAGCTGTTCAATGACGGCGCCCTCGATCTGGCCATCAGCTTCAACCCCGGCATGGCTCCCGCGGCGATTGCCGCCGGAGAGGTGCCGCCCGATACCCAGGCGTATGCCTTTAAGGCCGGCGCCCTGAGCAACGTGCACTTTCTGGCGATCCCCTTCAACGCCCCGGCCAAAGACGCCGCGCAGGTGGTCATTAACTTCCTGCTCTCGCCCGAGGCGCAGGCGCGTAAGGCCGACGGCCGAATCTGGGGCGATCCGACCATTGTGGACGTTGCCCGCCTGCCGCCTGAGCAACGGCGCACCTTTGGCAAGGCGCCCACGCTGTTCCACGCGCTGGCCGAACCGCACCCCTCGTGGCAGGAGGCGCTGGATGCCGAGTGGCAAAAACGCTACGGGCACTGACTGAGCTCCGGCGCCGCCGATGCTGCAAATTACGCCGCCGAATGCGGCGTAATTCACCAATTTGTTGAATGTTTAGCTAAACGGTTGGTTTTACGAAAAAAGAGTATTGACGCCGCGACGGCTTTTCCCTACATTAGCGCCCATCGCAGCGCACTGCGCAACAGCGAAAACAATTTGGTGAGGTGTCCGAGTGGTTGAAGGAGCACGCCTGGAAAGTGTGTATACGTGAAAACGTATCAAGGGTTCGAATCCCTTCCTCACCGCCAGATTCTAGAAAGCCCGGCCTATGGCCGGGCTTTTTGCTTTTTCGCGATGACCGACCTAGCGGCCGCGTTCCCTCTCGCTCAGCCTTCACATCGCCGCCTTGAATGCGTCATCGAGGGCCACGCTCTCACCTTTAACGTCGGGAAAAACTCGCCATCTCGCTCCGGGAGTGGGGTCGCCTCTCGTATTCGCTCGTTAGCGAATCAAGCAGGCGGTCAGTGTCTGATGACTCACCGGCGCCATCGTCCTCCGGAGAGGGTAAGCTCCGCGAGCTCATCGCCCGCGGATCCTGCTTACTCATAGCGTGCGCAGAAGGCGCTAAGCGCACCGGCTAAGCCCGCCGGATTCTCCCAGGCCATCGCGTGGCCGCACTGCGCCACGGTAATACACGTCGTCCCTAAGGATTGTAGCCGTGAAAAATCCGCATCGGGCAGCGACGCCTCACCGAAGATCAACCCGGTTGGCCCCATCATTCGCAGGAATAGCGCTAACCAGGCGTTTCCGGCGATCAGGCTAGCCGCCGAGCGCCAAACCGCCCACGGCGCGGCGACCGCGAGGCTGCCCGCCCAGGTGCTATCCTCGCTCGCCACGAAAGCAGAGTGCCCCGATACAATATAATCCTGCTGGGTACTCGCATAGATTTTCTGACTAAACAGGCCGCCGCCAGGATGAAAATTCGGCTCAGAGACGATCAGTCCGCGAACCCCCGCCGCCGCCTCGGCAGCACTCTCGATGGCAATGCTTCCCCCCATGCTGTGTCCATAGATGAAATAATCGCGCAACCCGATAGCCCGAATGACCTCGTTAACCACGAGGGCCTGCTCCCTGATGGTGTACCCATACTCCCACGGCTTGTCGCTATACCCGTAGCCGGGCAAGTCGATCAGAATAGCGGCTCTGCGTCTAAAATGAGGATCGCCAACCACGCGAGGATAGTCATACGATGCGGCACATCCCAGGCCGTGTATAAACACCACGGGTATCCCCTCCCCCGGCAAGATCAGCCAACGTACCCGGCAGCGCGCAACTGTTGAATAGCACGATGATAGCAAAAGCTCCTCCTCATTCGAGCTCTACGATACCGCTTGCTACCTCGCCACATAGATATCAGTGCTTCACTATAGCGGGATAGCACAACGTCGATATTCGCTTGGGCTGACCCCGACTCGTTTGCGGAAAACACGGGAAAAATAGAGCTGGTCATCATAACCGACCTGTTGACCAATCACCGCGACCGTTAGCGGCGTCGTCTGCAACAACAGCTTCGCGCGGGTGATGCGCTGATCCTCACGCCAACGCACAATGCTCACACCGACTTGCTGGCGAAATAGATGTGCTAAGCGCGAAGATGACAAAAAGACCTGCTCGGCCAACGCCTCAATGGAGATCTCCACCGCCAGATTCTCGTTCAGTAACTGGCATGCCTGTTGAACCCGCAGATCGAGCGTCGGTCGATCCGCCTGAGAGAAGATCTCGTAGCAACGAATCAGCAGACGCTCCAACAGATTCATCGCCAGTTGCTCCGACATCGGCCTTATCGCTTGATGAGTTTCTGCTATCGAGATGAACAGATCTTCAAACTCACGCAATAGTGCTCCCTGGCCAAGACTAAGTCGCCCAACCTGCCCCGTCATCCAGGGCCATTTTAGCCAATCAATCCAGTAGGCTCGAGGGCGAAAGTAGACCCAACGATGGTACCAGTCGTGTGAAGCTGGTGCCCGACCATAATCATGCGCGATACCCGGAGGAAACAGCAGTAACTCACCCGGCATCACATCAAAATGTTGCTCACCACTGACGATGTGCCCCTTACCACGGATGGTTAGATTGATAATATATCCCTTCATTCCGTGAGGGCGGTCGATCATAAAGTCGAGCGGACTCCCCTGTTCGATAGGCGTTAACCCAGAAACCAGGAAAATATCGAAGTCATAGCCGGGTAGCAGTGGATTGAGCTGCTGCGGCTTGTCGTGAGGTGTTACCGCCATAACTGTCGACATCCCCATCAAAAAATCGGATTCACAGCGCTTTATTGTAAGAATCCTCCCCCCTACCGCTATGCATCCTCCCTGCTAAGGCACGAAAACCCGTGCCAGCTCACAGCGTAACCCCCATTCAGAATGCAATGGCATTCGATAGCCCCCGCCACTCACCGTTCATCTTCGCGTAGTCGGTGGCGACGGAGCGTAACCGATGCGCCCCTCGCCCCTTAGCCTCATCTTAGATAAGCGTTCAGCCACCAAGCAAGCAAGCAAGCAGGGAGGTAGAATGGCCTAGAGCCGTGCCTTGCGTACTTGTTTGTAACGGTCGAAGAGTACCGCCGCCAACAAGATCACGCCACGCACCACATATTGAGCAAACGGAGAGATATTGAGGAGATTCATCGCATTCTCCATCACCCCTAAGATCAATACCCCGGCAATAACGTAGGAGATCTTACCGATCCCCCCTTCATCGAGACGCCCCCAAGAACACAAGCCGAGATCACCACCAACTCAAAGCCGATCGAGGTCATCGGCTGACCTGAAGTCATGCGCGAAGCAAGGATGATCCCCGCCAGTGCGGCAATCATGCCGGTCATGGTGAAGATGATAATCTTAGTACGTACCACATTAACTCCGGCGAGGCGGGCCGCCTCCTCGTTTCCCCCCATCGCCAAGGTATTACGACCAAAGGTCGTCTTGTTCAGCAACAAGCCAAACAACACAAAACTGATAGCGGTTAACCAGATCGGTGTTGGGATCCCAAACAAGGCCGAGTTTCCCAGCTCGAAGAAGCCCTCTTCAGCGATACCGACCGCTTTACCATCGGAGATAATGTACCCCATACCGCGTGCAATCTGCATGGTTGCTAACGTCGTGATCAGCGCGTTGATCTTAAACCTCGCAACGACAATGCCATTGATCAAACCGAATAGCAGGCCAACCGCCAGACCGGCCAAAATACCGATGGTAATGCTTTCCGTGAGATTAATAGCCACCGCACAACTCACTCCCGAGCAAGCGACCACTGAACCAACCGACATGTCGAACTCGCCGGAGGCTAAGCAAAATAACATACCACAGGCCACCATGCCGGACATCGATACGGCGAGTCCTAGTCCCTTCATATTGATCCAACTGGCAAAGTTAGGTACCAACCCACAGGCCAATAAGAACAGGATCACAAAGATTACCAGCATGCCATACTGATCCCAGATGCGTGCTAATGAGCGGCGGTAACGCGCCATGCCCGCAGGAGCCTGCTGGGCGGCGGCCGTGTTGCTTGTATCCATGGTTTATTCCTCACGTCTGGAGTTAGCGAGTCGGCATGGCCAGCGTCAGAACACCAGCCTCCGTCGCCTGCTGATGGGAAAACGTACCGGCGATCAGACCATCACGCATCACGAGGATACGATCGGCTACCCCCAAGACCTCAGGCAGCTCGCTCGACACCACCACCACGGCAATACCGGCGGCGGCCAGGTTGTAAATCACACGATAGATTTCATTCTTGGCTCCGACATCGATCCCGCGAGTTGGCTCATCCAGCAGGATCACCTTCATCTCCTCGGATAGCCAACGCCCCAAGATCACTTTCTGCTGGTTCCCGCCGGAGAGATGCATCACGGCTTGCTGGGCGGAGGGGGTTTTTACCCGCATCTCCACGATCCGTTGTTGCGCATTCTCCCGCTCCCAACGCCGATTAACCCAGAATCCGCCCCATGCCTTACGACGCCGGGCGCTGATATTAATGTTCTCCTGTACCGAGTGAATGGGAATAATGCCTAGCGCTTTACGATCCTCGGTACAAAGCATGATGCCGCTGGCGATAGCATCAATCGGATTACGGATGCGCACCGGTGCCCCATGCACACAGATCTCGCCAGCGCGTGGCCTCTCCGCACCAAAGATCAGCTTCATCAGCTCGCTACGCCCCGCGCCAACCAGACCGAAGATACCCAGAATCTCACCGCGTCTTACCGAGAATGAAAGCGGCATCGCCACTCCCGGCCCCTCAATATCCTTGACCTCTAGTCCCCATTCGCCTAATGGACGTGGACGATAGTCATAAATATCCGTTAACTCACGTCCGACCATGGTCTTAACCAGCTCATCTCGCGACACCCCCGCCAGCGTGGGGAAGGTACGAACATAGCGACCATCCTTGAATACTGTGATGGCATCGCAGAGATCAAAGATTTCATCCATGCGATGCGAAACATAGAGGATAACCTTACCCTCATCACGCAATTGGCGGATCACTCGGAATAGCTGTGCGATCTCACGCGTCGAGAGGCTACTGGTCGGCTCATCGAAAGCAATCACCTTGGCATCACGCGTCAACGCCTTAGCAATCTCCACCATCTGCCATTGCCCTAGAGAAAGGTATTTCAACGGTGTCTGCGGTGCGATATCCATACCGAGACGCGCTAACTGGCGTGCGGCATCGTGCTCAAGGCGGCTCTTATTGATGACACCATGCCGGGTTGGCAATTGACCCAGATAGATATTCTCCGCCACCGTCATCTCCGGCACCAGGTGCAGCTCCTGATAGATGATGGCGATACCGTGATCCAACGCCTCCTGAGTCGTATGAAAGATATGCTCCTCACCTCCTAGCCGTATCCCTCCACTGGTTGGCCGTTGAAAACCGCTCAGAATTTTCAGTAATGTCGACTTACCCGCCCCATTCTCGCCCATTAGGGCATGTACCGACCCTTGATGACAGTCGAACGTAATATCTTGCAAAGCTTGTACTCCGGGAAACGCCTTGCTGATACCACAGAACTGTAAATAGGCTACTGCATGCTCCATAACCGCACTCCCCAGTAACGGCAGGCGATGCCTGCCAGTGGATGCTGACCGCGCTTACAGTCCTTTCTTCTGTAGCTCGCTTTGGAAGTTATCTCGTTTGATCAACACCACATCAGTCACCTCAGTAAACATCGCTGGTAGTGTCTCCTTCGCGACCCAGTCATGTAGCATCTGAATACTCTTGTAACCATGGATATCCGGGCTAGGGAGCAAAGAACCGTAAAAGCCTGTCGCCCCAGATTTGGAGAGTTCATTAACCGCATCGACCCCATTGATACCGATGCCGATCACATTCTCTGCCTTAAAACCCTGCCCTTCGCTGGCGCGGACCCCACCCAATACGGTGTTATCGTTCATACCGACGATCAGCCAATTCTTCACTTCTGGGTGCTGGACTAGCATCGAGTTCGCGGCATCCAGGGCGCCAGGGATGTCATTACTCTTGGTCGGAACGCTATAAATCTGCGTCGCAGGGAAACCGACCGCCTTCAAGGCTGAGAGCGATCCTTCGACTCGACGCCGAGCGGTGTCCAACTCATTCGCCGTGATCGCCAATACCGCACTATGCGCGGGATCCCACTGGCGACGCTGCATCTCCCGATACAGCTCCTCGCCCTGGTGTTCACCGATTTTACTAGCCGCCATCATCACTAACGGAACATCCTGCATCGGTTGTCCCTTGGCATTAACGAACTGATCGTCCACGGTGACGACCTTCAGATCTAAACTACGCGCCTTCGCCATAATGGCCGGCCCCAACTTAGGATCCGGCGTACAAATAACAAATCCCTTGGCACCGTTAGCGGCCAAACTGTCGATAGCATTCAGCGTCTTCTCTCCATCGGGGACGGCAATCTTGATCACCTCAAATCCCAGATCCTTACCGGCCTGATCGGCAAACTTCCACTCGGTCTGGAACCATGGTTCCTCCGGCTGTTTCACCAGATAGCCCAATTTTAATGTCTCCGCCGCGACAGTATTTACCATACCCAATGCTAAGCCTGCAGCGAGAAGCAAACCGTTAACCATTCTGTTCATATATTATCTCCGGGTGTTCTATCCATACGGATATCACGGTGACCGCCGTGTGACGCCTTCATCACCATGACAATTATTTTATTGATTAGATATGAAATTAAATCAGTTAGCTGTTGTAGTCCTAAATATGTAGGCATTTTCTCTCGGCGGTATAGCGAGCTAGATCACGTGATAAAAATGTAGCTATTTTGTCTATATTTTTAGCTGAATAGTCATATGACTATTCTGTTAGGTAAATCACTTTGCCCGCCTAATAGCAGCAATATCCATATTTACAGCGATCCGTGCCTAACCCTTCGGTAACCAACTTGCCTAAGTTCCAGCCTATTCCCCCTTGCTGGTCAGGAGTTCACTATGTCTGGAGAGATCGTCATCGGCCTCGACTTCGGCAGCGACTCAGTTCGTGCGCTCGCCGTCCGCTGCCAAGATGGTGCTGAACTGGCTACACATGTAGCTTATTATCCACGTTGGCAAGCCGGACATTACTGCCTGGCGCAACATAATCAGTTCCGTCATCATCCTCGCGATTACCTAGAGTCGATGGAGCAGGCCATCGTCCAAGTCGTGAGCCAGTTAACCCCGCCTCAACGCGCGGCTATCCGCGCCATCGGTGTCGACAGTACCGGTTCAACGCCTGCCCCGATCGATGAACAAGGACAGGTACTCGCCTTACGTCCCGAGTTCGCCGATAACCCCAATGCGATGTTTATTCTGTGGAAGGATCACACCGCTATCGTCGAAGCTGAGGAGATCACCGACCTCTGCCATGGCGGTCATTTTCCCGACTACTGCCAGCATGTCGGAGGGATCTACTCCAGTGAGTGGTTCTGGGCCAAGATCTTGCACATATCACGTCAGGATGACGCCGTACGCCAAGCCGCCTGTAACTGGGTCGAACTCTGTGACTGGATTCCGGCGATACTCAGTGGTAACACCGCCCCTGCCCTCCTGACTCGTAGCCGCTGCGCCGCGGGACATAAATCATTATGGCATCCCGAATGGGGTGGCCTGCCTGGTAGCGACTTTCTCCACGCACTTGATCCCTTGCTGGTTGAAAAACTCGACCAACCACTGTTTCGCCACAGCCAACTCGCCGATCACCCCGTTGGCACCCTGACTCCCGAGTGGGCGGAACGACTGCATCTTCATGCTGGCATTGTCATCGCTGGCGGTGCCTTCGATTGCCATATGGGCGCCGTGGGAGCTGGCGCATGCGCTAACGTTTTGGTAAAAGTCATCGGTACATCCACCTGCGACATTTTGATCGCCGATCCAACCACCGTCGCAGGGCGCACGCTTAACGGGATCTGTGGGCAGGTTGAGGGAAGCGTATTACCGGGGCAAATCGGGCTAGAAGCGGGTCAATCAGCCTTCGGTGACATCTACGCTTGGTATCAACGCTTACTGAGCTGGCCACTGGAGCGGCTAGCGGTGCAATACCCAGAGCTGAGTAGTGCCGTCCAACAACAGCAACACACCCTCTTGCCGACGCTAGCCGCGACCTGGGATGCTGACCCAAATTTACGCCACTTACCCTTAGTGCTCGACTGGTTCAATGGCCGGCGAACCCCCTATGCCGATCAACGCTTACAAGGCACCATCGGTAATCTCACCTTAGCCAGTGACGCCGTCGACCTGTTCGGCGCATTGATCGTTGCTACCGCTTGTGGCGCCCGCAGCATCATGGAGTGTTTCACCCAACAGCAGATCGCCGTCGAGCAGGTCATCGCGCTAGGCGGTATTGCCCGCAAGTCTCCCACCATCATGCAGGTATGTGCTGATGTAATGAACCGTCCCATTGGCGTCGTGGGCTCCGACCAATGTTGTGCCCTCGGCGCCGCTATCTTTGCGGCTGTCGCCGCCGGTTGCTACCCGACGGTCGCAGCGGCTCAAGGGCAGATGGCCAGCCGTATCGAACGACTACACCAGCCACGTCCCGAACGTGTCGCCGAGTATCAGCATCTCTATCAACGCTATCGCCTTTGGGGGCAGAAGACCGCCCCGCTCTACCACGATGAGGAGACCTTAGCATGAGCCTACGCGCGCTACGTGAGGCGGTACTAGAGGCTAATCTGGCCCTTCCCCGCCACCATTTGGTGACATTCACCTGGGGCAACGTCAGTGGCATTGACCGTCAACGCGAATGGATGGTGATCAAGCCCAGCGGCATCAGCTACACGCAACTCCGTGCGGAGGATCTGGTCGTTCTTGATCTAGACGGCCAGCTGATTGAGGGCAAGTTACGCCCCTCCTCCGACAGCGCGACACACCTGGCGCTGTATCGCCACTATCCCGAATTGGGTGGCATCGTCCACACCCACTCGACACACGCCACAGCCTGGGCGCAGGCACGGCGTGCCATTCCACTGCTCGGTACCACCCAAGCCGACTACTTTAACGGCGCGGTTCCCTGCTCACGCCTACTTACAGAGCAAGAGGTCACCACCGACTACGAGGCTCAAACTGGCCAGGTGATCATCGAAACCCTGGATAAGGCACCTATTCTAACCCTCCCCGGCATTCTGGTTGCCCAACACGGTCCATTTAGCTGGGGCCGGGATACCCGCGAGGCCATACACAACGCCGTGGTGTTAGAGGAGGTGGCTCGCATGGCCTGGATGACGCTACAACTGGCCCCAGGCGTTACCGAGCTACCGGCATACATCCGTCGTAAACATTACCAACGTAAACATGGCAAACATGCCTATTACGGTCAGGCTCACGCCTAATGGCGACGCGGTCACTAATGAGGATCACAAGATGGAATCAATGAAACAGAATGAGGTGTGGTTTATCGTCGGAAGTCAGCATCTTTACGGCCCTGAAGCCCTAAAACAGGTGGCCGATCACGCCCATACGTTAGTCAGCCAGTTAAACACCTTAGCCAGTCTACCATTGAAGATCGTATTACAACCCTGCGCGACCACCCTCGACGAGATCAGCCGCCGAATCTTAGACGCCAATCATGATGCCCGCTGTGTCGGCGTAATGGTTTGGATGCACACCTTCTCACCCGCCAAAATGTGGATCCCGGCGCTATGCCAACTGCAAAAACCACTGTTGCAGTTCCATACCCAATTCAACCGCGATCTGCCTTGGCAAGAGATCGATATGGACTTTATGAATCTCAACCAGACGGCTCACGGTGGGCGCGAGTTCGGCTTTATGGCCGCTCGCTTACGCCTAGCGCGCAGCGTCGTGGTTGGACACTGGCAAGAGCCGGATGTCTGGCGGCGACTCAGCGATTGGATGCGCTTAGCGGCAGCCATCCACGACAGTCGCCAGATGAAGATCGCACGTTTCGGCGACAACATGCGCGACGTAGCGGTGACCGAAGGCGATAAAGTCGAGGCCCAGATCCGCTTCGGTTATCAGGTTAATTACTACCCGCTGGGTGATCTGGTACAGACTATCAACGAAATCGCCAACGGAGACGTTACGGCGCTCATCGATGAGTATGAGCACAGCTATACCCTGACGGATGCGGTCAAGCGTGGAGGAGCATTGCGCGACTCTTTAGTACAGGCCGCCCGCCAGGAGATTGGAATCAAGCGCTTTCTCCAGCAGGGCGGTTTCTCGGCCTTTACCACGACCTTTGAGGATCTGCATGGCCTACATCAACTACCGGGACTCGCCTGCCAACGTTTAATGCAACAAGGCTATGGTTTCGGCGCAGAGGGCGATTGGAAAACAGCGGCCTTACTACGTACCATCAAGGTCATGGGGGAGGGATTACCTGGCGGAACCTCCTTCATGGAGGATTACACCTATCATCTCCAACCGGGACAACAATGGGTTCTCGGTGCTCACATGCTGGAGGTCTGCCCCTCCATCGCCGCTGAGCGCCCCTTACTGGATGCTCAGCCACTAGGTATCGGTGGCAAAGCCGCTCCGGCACGACTCCGTTTCCATGCGCCCGCAGGAGCAGCCTGTAATGCAAGCCTGATCGACATGGGTAACCGCTTCCGCCTGATCGTCAATCGCGTGTCGGTGGTCGATCTACCGCAGGCCATGCCCCGCCTCCCCGTAGCCTGTGCCCTATGGCAACCCTTACCCGACCTGCAAACCAGCACCGAGGCGTGGATACTCGCCGGAGCCGCCCACCATTCAGTGTTTACTCAAGCGGTCGATGCGTCGCAGTTACAGCGTTTCGCCGAGTTGATGGGCATCGAGTTTGTGTTGATCGATCAAGAAACCCAATTGGAGCAGCTAAAACAGCAGTTACGCTGGAACGCGGTGTACTACCACCTCGGCATCTAACGGTAGAGTATGCCGATAAACGCCCCAGATTGGCTACGCATTCGTCAGATGGACAGGGTGTGAAAAAATCTGCTTGACCCTGCGGGGCTCTATCCCTATAGTAGCGCCCCGTTGCAGCGCACAACGCCGCAGCGGAAAATTTGGTGAGGTGTCCGAGTGGTTGAAGGAGCACGCCTGGAAAGTGTGTATACGTGAAAACGTATCAAGGGTTCGAATCCCTTCCTCACCGCCAGATTCTAGAAAGCCCGACCTATGGCCGGGCTTTTTGCATTTCTGTCCCCGGATTTATCACAAAATCCGATCCCCGTCGCGCCCCCTTCCCGATCGATTGCCGATAGTTATGTCATGACACCGCAAGAGAAGGAACGCCTATGAGCAGTGAAGAAGCGCTGGCGCGACTGGCCGCCGAGGAGCAGCAGCTCCAGTTTCCCCTATTCAATCCCGATACCGCCTGGCAGTTAGGCTGCGCACTGCGCCAGGAGGCCGAGCAACGCGGCCTGCACGTCACCATCGATATCCAGTTTGCCGGACAGACCCTCTTTCACTGTGCCATGCCCGGCACCTCGCCGGACAACGCCGAATGGATCCGCCGTAAGCGCAACGTTGTACTGCGCTTCCAGCGCAGCTCCTATGCGATGGGAATGCGCCTGACCCTGCGGAATACCACGCTGGAGGCCTTTTACGGCCTGGATCCGGCAGACTATGCCTCCCAGGGCGGCAGCTTCCCCCTACGTATCGTCAACTGCGGCTGCGTCGGCGCCATCAGCGTGTCCGGCGCGCCCCAGCTGGACGACCATCTGTTGGTCAGTGAGGTTATTGCCCGCTTTCTTGGCATTAGCCAACAAAAATCTGCCTAATGGGTAAAAGTCTTTTACTTCTCCAACGGCGGGGGATCGAGCAACCCAGCTCCCGCCTGCTCTGCGCCGTAAGACGTCAGAATAAAAAACTATTTTTTTAGCACCTACCTAGTTTGCTCATCTGATTTGATATATATCTATATTTCCGCTTAGCTAAAGGCGTATCGTATTGTTCCTCTTCGCGACGGACCGCCTATGGCCCGCCTTTCTTTGATTTTTCTATAGTTGGTTTAATCGCATAATGAAAACCCATAAAATTGGCGGCGTTATGCCGTTCAGCGCGCTGATTGAATCCTGCTGGCGCGATCCTTACTCGCTCCAGCGTTTCACCAAGGATCTCATCGCCGGCATCACCGTTGGCATCATCGCCATTCCGCTGGCCATGGCGCTGGCCATCGGCAGCGGCGTACCGCCGCAGTATGGCCTGTATACCTCGGCCGTGGCCGGTATCGTGATCGCGCTGACCGGGGGATCGCGCTATAGCGTCTCCGGCCCCACCGCCGCCTTTGTCGTCATCCTATATCCTGTCTCGCAGCAGTTCGGCCTCTCCGGACTGCTGGTGGCCACGCTGATGTCGGGGATCTTCCTGCTGCTGATGGGGATGGCGCGCTTTGGCCGCCTGATTGAATACATTCCGCTCTCCGTTACCCTTGGCTTCACCTCCGGGATCGCGATCACCATCGGCACCATGCAAATCAAGGATTTCTTCGGCCTGCATCTGGAGCACGTGCCGGAAAGCTACCTGCTTAAGGAGGCAGCGCTGGCGCAGGCCATGCCGACCATCAACTGGGCAGACACCCTGATCGGTGCCACCACGTTGGCGATATTGATCTTCTGGCCCAAGCTGGGGCTACGCCTGCCCGGGCATCTGCCGGCGCTGCTAGCCGGCAGCGCGGTGATGGGGATCTGTTCACTGTTCGGCCATGACGTGGCCACCATCGGCTCCCGCTTTAGCTATGTGCTGGCCGACGGCAGCCACGGTCAGGGCATCCCGCCGATCCTGCCGCAGTTTGTCCTGCCGTGGAACATCCCCTCCCCGGGGGGAGAGGAGATCCGCCTGAGCTGGCACAGCCTGTCGGCCCTAATGCCCGCGGCGTTCTCCATGGCGATGCTGGGCGCGATCGAGTCTCTGCTGTGCGCCGTCGTGCTGGATGGCATGACCGGTAAAAAGCACCACTCCAACGGCGAGCTGATAGGCCAGGGCCTGGGTAACATTGCCGCCCCCTTCTTCGGCGGTATTACCGCAACCGCAGCGATTGCACGCTCGGCGGCCAACGTCCGCGCCGGCGCTACCTCGCCCGTCTCCGCGGTGATCCACTCCCTGCTGGTGATTCTGGCGCTGCTGGTCCTTGCCCCCTGGCTCTCCTATCTGCCACTGGCGGCCATGGCCTCCCTGCTGCTGATAGTGGCCTGGAACATGAGCGAGGCCCACAAAGTCGTCTACCTGCTGCGCCGGGCTCCCAAGGATGACATCATAGTCATGCTGCTGTGCATGTCGCTGACGGTGCTGTTTGATATGGTGATCGCCATCACCGTTGGTATCGTGCTGGCCTCACTGCTGTTTATGCGCCGCATTGCGCGGATGACCCGCATCAGCGAGGTGAGCCATGACGATACGCGCGGGGTGCTGGTGCTGCGCGTCAGCGGTCCGCTGTTCTTCGCCGCCGCCGAGCGTATCTTTAACGAGATCCTGGCGATGGGGGATAAATACCAGACCGTCGTCATGCAGTGGGACGCCGTACCGGTGCTGGACGCCGGCGGCCTGAACGCGTTCCTGCGCTTCGTCGATTCGCTGCCGCAGGGCAAGCGCCTGATAGTCACGGATATGCCGTTCCAGCCGCTGAAGACCCTGGCGCGCGCGCGCGTGGTGCCGATCGAAGGGCGTATGGCGTTCTTTGCCACCCTGCCGGATGCCCTGCGCACGCTAGAGGAGAAGCGCTAACGCCGTCCGCTCCTGCAATGGCGCCCAAACGGGCGCCATTTTTCCCTGTCTCCCCGCCCCGCGCCCCGCTATGATCGCGCTCCCACACGGAGAGAGAACGCCATGAAAAGAGCCCTAATAGCCCTTGTTGCCCTGTGCGCCGCCTTCTATGCCGGTATCAGAGCCGACCGTTTCCTGATGCAGGATGCCTGCCTGGACGCCGGCGGACGCGTACAGGGGATATTCTGCGAACGCGGATAAAAAACGGGGGAGCCTAGGCTCCCCCGCTGCGTATGCAGAGCGTACGGCCCGCGCCTTAGTTGGCGGTATCCAGCGGCGGGAAGTTCTTCACCAGATCGTCGATGGCCTTCATCTGGGCCAGGAACGGTTCCAGCTTCTCCAGCGGCAGCGCGGAAGGGCCGTCACACATGGCGTGCGCCGGATCCGGATGCGCCTCGATAAACAGCCCGGCCAGGCCGATGGCCATCCCGGAGCGCGCCAGCTCCGTCACCTGGGCTCGACGGCCACCGGAGGCGGCGCCAAACGGATCGCGGCACTGCAGGGAGTGGGTCACGTCAAAAATCACCGGCGCCCCGTGGCTGACGTTCTTCATCACCCCAAAGCCCAGCATGTCGACCACCAGATTATCGTAACCGAAGTTGCTGCCGCGATCGCACAGGATCACCTGTTCGTTGCCGCCCTCCTGGAACTTATCCACGATGTTGCCCATCTGGCCCGGGCTTAAGAACTGCGGCTTCTTCACGTTGATCACCGCACCGGTTTTGGCCATCGCCTCAACCAGGTCGGTCTGGCGCGCCAGGAAGGCAGGCAGCTGAATGACATCCACCACGTCAGCCACCGGCTGCGCCTGCTCCGGCGTATGGACGTCGGTAATGATCTTCACCCCGAAGGTCTGCTTGAGCTCCTGGAAAATCTTCATCCCCTCTTCCAGGCCCGGGCCGCGGTAAGAGTGGATAGAGGAGCGGTTGGCCTTGTCGAAGGAGGCCTTAAAGACATAGGGAATGCCCAGCTTTTGGGTCACGGTGACGTAGTGCTCACAGATGCGCATCGCCAGATCGCGCGACTCCAGCACGTTCATCCCGCCAAACAGAACAAACGGCAGATCGTTTGCGACCTGAATATCACCAATGCTGACAACTTTCTGTTTCATGCTTGCGCCTTAAATTTTGAGAAAAACCCTGCTGACCGAACAGCGAACGCGCAGAGTATGCCATACTCCGCCGCCTGTCGCCGCTCCTGCGCAGGCAAAAGAAAACCCGGGTCACGGCGCCACGCGGCGCCGATGCCCCACAGGGGGGCCCATGGCTAGTGCAGCACCACCTCAAACTGTTCGATGGCATGGATCTGGAGCTTAATCACCTCGGCCACCGGATCCTCCGGGCACTGCTCGATGAAGTAGTTCAGATCGGATAGCGCGATGTGCGGGCACTCCAGGCGGGCGTAGAGCAGCCCGCGATCGCGGATTTCATAGGGGTCCTCCGGCTCAAAGCACAGCAGCGCCTCGCAGGCGTTGAGCGCCAGCTCAACCTGCTGCTCCTCCATCAGCGCCGCCTTCAGCGTCGTCAGCAGACGACGCACCACCTGGCTGTTGTCCGCCGCCTCAATGTCTCCACTGCTCATGCGGGCCTGCATGCCCTGGTGTCCCTTAAGCCATACCGCCAGCAGGGCGTTCTCCAGCGTCTCCCCGTTCAGGGGATTGATCAGCCGGTAGCCACCCTGCGGCCAGTCGGCGCGCAGCAGCAGCTGCGTCGGGAACACCACCGCCTGCAGCGGCAGCGCGAGCGCCTGGGCAATATGCTGCAGGATGATCCCCTGCGAGGCCGGCGTTCCCTGGCGGCGCGCCAGCACGGTGTCCAACCACAGCGCATCGGAGAGCCGGTAGACGCCGCTGACTCCGCCGAATCCCCACTCGCCGAAAAACAGCGTAAGCAGACGCTGCAGACGCGCCTGCTCGTCGCCTATCCCCTGCAGCGCCGCTTGCGCCTGCGTGGCCAGGCCATCCAGCTCGGCGCGCAGACGCACCGGATCCAGTTCGGAGCGGACGGCATGCTGCATCTGCAGCACGCCGTCGCTCAGCAACGCCTCATCAAAGGCAAAATCGGCTATTACACTCATACCCATTCCATCATCAGCGGCAGCCCGTTGATCGTCTGTTTCATCATCACACTCGGCATCTCCCGCCGCCTCAGCGCGGCGGGCGGTACTGTCCTAAGGTCACCCGCTCGTTATCGCCGTAGTCCCGCACGCTCTCCACACCGCAGAAGCCATACTCCGTCAGCAGGGCGCGCACGGCGGCCCCCTGCTGCCAGCCGTGCTCCAGCAGCAGCCATCCCCCCGGCTCCAGATGAGCCGGCGCCTGACGGGCGATCGCCTGCAGATCGGCCAGTCCCTGTTCGGCGGCCACCAGCGCACTGGCCGGCTCAAAACGCACGTCGCCCTGGCTCAGATGGCCATCGGCGGCGTCGATATAGGGCGGGTTAGAGACGATCAGGGTAAAACGCCGTCCGGCCAGCGGCGTAAACCAGCTGCCCTGCAGGATCTCGACCCGCGACAGCCCCAGACGGGCGGCGTTATGCTGCGCCAGCGCCACGGCGTCGGGGTTGAACTCCACCGCGCTTACCCGGCAGTCGGGGCGCTCGCTGGCCAGCGCCAGAGCGATGGCGCCGGTGCCGGTGCCCAGATCGACAATCTGCGCCGGCGTCGCCGGCAGACGCATCAACGCCTGCTCGACCAGGCATTCGGTATCCGGACGCGGGATCAGCGTCGCCGGGGACACCGTCAGCGGCAGCGACCAAAACTCACGCTCGCCGATCAGGTAAGCCACCGGCTCTCCCTGCGCGCGCCGCGCCAGCAGAGACGTCAGCTGCGCCAGCTGCGCCGCCGTCAGCAGCGTCTCGCCAAAGGCCAGCAGAAAGCTGCGCCCCTTGCCGGTCACGTGCTCCAGCAGGATCTCCGCGTCGCGCCGTGGGCTGTCGCCCGGCGTCAGGCGCGCGCAGGCCTGACGCAGCCATTGATCGTAGCGCATCACTCCTGCTCGGCGAGCGCGCTGAGCTGATCGGCCTGGTGCTCCTGCACGATGGGCTCGATCAGGGTGTCCAGCTTACCCTCCATCACCTCATCCAGGCGATACAGGGTCAGGTTAATACGGTGGTCGGTCACCCGCCCCTGCGGGAAGTTATAGGTGCGGACGCGATCGGAGCGATCGCCGCTGCCCAGCAGATTGCGGCGGGTCGATGCCTCCTCCTGCTGGCGCTTGGCGATTTCGGCGGCGCGGATACGCGCGCCCAGCACCGACATGGCCTTGGCCTTGTTCTTATGCTGTGAACGCTCATCCTGGCACTCCACCACGATCCCGGTCGGCAGGTGGGTAATGCGGATGGCGGAGTCGGTGGTGTTAACGTGCTGCCCACCCGCACCGGAGGAGCGGTAGGTATCGATACGCAGATCCGCCGGATTGATCTGCGGCAGCTCGGCCTCCGGCACCGCCGGCATCACCGCTACGGTGCAGGCAGAGGTGTGGATACGCCCCTGAGACTCCGTCGCCGGCACGCGCTGCACGCGGTGGCCGCCGGACTCAAACTTAAGGCGTCCATAGGCGCCGTCGCCGCTCACCCTGGCGATCACCTCTTTGTAGCCGCCGTGCTCGCCCTCGCTGGCGCTCATGATCTCGATGCGCCAGCGGCGCGCCTCGGCGTAGCGGCTGTACATCCGGAAAAGATCGCCGGCAAACAGCGCGGCCTCATCGCCGCCGGTGCCGGCGCGCACCTCAAGGAAACAGTCGCGCTCATCGTCAGGATCTTTGGGCAGCAGCAGGATCTGCAGCTGCTGCTCCAGCTCGCTCAGGCGCCCGCGCGCCTCTTTGATCTCCTCCTGCGCCATCTCACGCATTTCCGGATCGTCCAGCATCATCTCCGCCGTGGCCAGATCGTCCTGCACCTGGCGCCAGGCCAGAAAACAGCGCGATACGTCGGTCAGCTGTGCGTACTCACGCGACAGCGCGCGAAAACGGTCCTGATCGGCAATGACTCCGGCATCACCGAGCAGTGCCTGAACTTCTTCATGGCGCTCCTGTAATGCTTCTAGTTTGGCAACGATAGAAGGCTTCATGCGTGGCTATTTACCTGTAAATATGTAAGAAAGGAGAGAACTAATTATGATCCAGCCCAAGGCTGTCGCGCAGCGTCTGCAGACGCTGGGCATCGCCGCTGCCGGCGGCCTGCTGAAGGGATTTGGTCGGCGCATGGATCAGGCGGTTGGTCAGGCGATGCGCCAGGCGGCGGATCACCGCCTCGGCCTCGACGCCCTGCGACAGCGCCGCCAGCGCTTCGGCTTCGGCTTCGGCCCGCAGCTGCTCCGCCTGGGCCCGGTATTCACGGATGGTGTCGACGGCCCCCTGCGCGCGCAGCCAGGCCATAAAGTTGGCGCACTCCTGCTGCACGATATGCTCGGCCTGCACCGCCGCCGCCTGCCGCTGAGCCATATTACCCTGAATAATGGCGTGCAGATCATCCACGCTGTACAGATAGGCGTTGGCCAGATCCCCGGCCTCCGGCTCAATGTCGCGTGGAACGGCGATATCCACCAGCAGCATCGGCCTGTTGCGCCGCGCCTTCAGCGCGCGCTCAACCATCCCTTTACCGATGATCGGCAGCGGGCTGGCCGTCGAGCTGATAACGATATCGGCATCCGCCAGGCGGGCGTCGATATCCGCCAGCGAAATCACCTCGGCCCCGACCTCATCGGCCAGCGCCTGAGCACGTTCGCGGGTGCGGTTGGCGATCATCATATGCTGCACCTGGTGCTGATGCAAATGACGAGCCACCAGCTCAATGGTCTCGCCCGCCCCGACCAGCAGCACGTTAAGCCGGGTCAGGGACTCAAAGATCTGGCGCGCCAGCGTACAGGCGGCAAACGCCACCGATACCGCGCTGGAACCGATTTCGGTCTCCGTGCGTACCCGCTTGGCTACCGAGAAAGTCTTTTGAAACAGACGCTCCAAGTCAGCAGACAGCGCCTGCTCACGTTGAGATTCCGAAAAGGCTTTCTTCACCTGACCCAAGATCTGCGGCTCGCCCAGCACCAGCGAGTCCAAACCGCTGGCCACCCGCATCAGATGGCTGACCGCCTCGTTATCCTGATGCCAATAGAGACTGTCGCTCACCTCCTCCGGCGTCAGCTGATGGTAGCTGCACAGCCAGTCAACGATCTGCTGACGCAGATCGGCCCGCTGCTCCACGCTCAGATACAGCTCGGTGCGGTTACAGGTCGACAGCACTACCCCGGCCTGCACCGACGGCTGTCGCAGCAGGCTTTCAATAGCCCGATCCAGCGTATCGGGCGAAAACGTTACCCGTTCCCGCAGGGAGACCGGCGCCGTTTTATGATTGATTCCAAGTGCAAGAAGACTCATGAAAAACTGTCAAGTAGTCGCGACTTCATTAGGGTTATCGGTTATCGCTGCATTCTACTTGATGCACCGAAGCAATAAAAGCCACCGCGCCGCCGGAGCGCGTGCGCCAACAGACATTTTTTACCCTTTTCCCCCGGATTAGGCCGCCGCGCCCATTGACGCTCCCCGACAAGCAGGCTAGCGTTAGCCCCAGAGTATACTCACCATGGATTATGAGAATGAAAAAGGTAAATCTCCTGCGTTTACTGCCAGTTAGCTGTCTGTTGCTCGCTGCCTGCGGCACGCTGCCCGATAAAAATAGCGGCGGCAGCGTCAGTTCGCCGCAGTGGCAGGCCCACCAGCAGCAGGTAGAAAATATCACGGTTTATCAGACTCGTGGGGCATTTGCCTATCTTTCCGATAAGCAAAAGGTATATGCGCGTTTCTTCTGGCAACAGACGGCCGCCGGGCACTATCGCCTGCTGCTGACCAATCCCCTCGGCAGCACCGAGCTGGAGCTAAACGTTCAGCCGGGCGTAGCACAGATCACCGACAGCCAGGGGCGCCGCTACGTGAGCGACAACGCCGCCGTCATGCTCGAAAAGCTCACCGGGATGCAGATCCCGCTGGATAACCTGCGTCAGTGGATGCTGGGGCTGCCCGGCCAGGCACAGCAGGTTCGCCTGGATAGCACACAACACCTCAGCCAGTTAACTTACCGCCATGCTGGCCAGAACTGGCAGGTCGATTACCTGCGTTATGACACCCGCGTCACCCCACCCTTACCGGCACAGCTGGAGCTGAGCCAGGGCGACCAGCGGATCAAGCTGAAGATGGACAGCTGGACGCTACGGCCATGATCGACGCGCTGACCCACTGGCCGGCGCCGGCCAAGCTGAATCTGTTTCTTTACATCACCGGGCGGCGGGCCGACGGCTACCATCTGCTGCAGACCCTGTTCCAGTTTGTGGACTACGGCGACACGCTCACAATTCAGGCACGTAGCGATGGCCGGCTGCGTCTGCTGACGCCGGTAGCGGGGGTCGCGGATGAGGATAACCTGATCCTCCGCGCGGCGCGGGCGCTGCGTGCCGCGCTGCCACCCGACTTTGCCGGATGCGGGGCCGACATTGCGCTGCAAAAGATTCTGCCCATGGGGGGCGGTCTCGGCGGTGGCTCGTCGGATGCGGCCACCACCCTGGTCGCCCTGAACACCCTGTGGCAGGCTGGGTTAAGCGACGCGCGTCTGGCTGAGATTGGATTGAGCCTGGGCGCAGATGTACCGGTTTTTGTTAATGGCGTTGCCGCCTTTGCGCAGGGTGTTGGCGAATTGTTACAGCCCGCACATCCTGAAGAAAAATGGTACTTTGTTGCACATCCTGGCGTCAGCATTTCCACGCCGGCGATCTTCGCCGATCCTGCGCTGAAAAGAGACTCTCCGGTAAGAACTTTGGCTGAACTGTTGGCAACAACGTACAGTAATGATTGCGAGCCAATAGCAAGAAAACGTTTTCGTGAGGTTGAACAGGCGCTTTCGTGGCTGCTAGAATACGCGCCGTCGCGTCTGACAGGGACTGGCGCTTGCGTGTTTGCGGAATTCGACACCGAGCAGGCGGCCCGTCAGGTGCTCAGCATTGCCCCCGAGTGGATGCAGGGATTCGTGGCGCGTGGCGTCAATACGTCGCCGTTGCACCGTGTCCGCTCCGAGCTGCTGGCCTCTATGCACGTAACTGGTTAACGTTTAAAGCATTATGCAGTGTTTGACAATCGCTTTACGTGCTGCGCGGCCATTTGTTCGCCGAACGAATGCAGAGTCTGCCGTGACTCAAACAATACCCGTAGGGTAATGCGGCGCGTCAGCCCACTCCTAGTTAGCGCGCCGTACTATCAACTTCTCTGGACGCAAGCCTGAGGTTCTTCTCGTGCCTGATATGAAGCTTTTTGCTGGTAACGCTACCCCGGAACTAGCACAACGTATTGCCAACCGTTTGTACACCAGCCTCGGCGACGCCGCTGTAGGCCGTTTTAGTGACGGCGAAGTGAGCGTGCAAATCAACGAAAATGTACGCGGTGGTGATATTTTCATCATCCAGTCCACCTGTGCCCCGACCAACGATAACCTGATGGAGCTGGTTGTCATGGTTGACGCACTGCGCCGCGCCTCCGCCGGCCGCATCACGGCGGTAATCCCCTACTTCGGCTATGCACGCCAGGATCGCCGCGTGCGCTCCGCCCGTGTGCCGATCACGGCAAAAGTCGTCGCTGACTTCCTGTCCAGCGTAGGGGTTGACCGCGTACTGACCGTGGACCTGCATGCAGAACAGATCCAGGGCTTCTTCGACGTACCGGTAGATAACGTATTCGGCAGCCCGATCCTGCTGGAAGACATGCTGCAGCAGAAGCTGGAAAACCCGATCGTGGTTTCTCCGGACATCGGCGGCGTCGTACGAGCCCGCGCCATCGCCAAACTGCTCAACGATACCGACATGGCCATCATCGATAAGCGTCGTCCGCGCGCCAACGTCTCCCAGGTGATGCACATCATCGGTGACGTCGCCGATCGCGACTGCGTCCTGGTCGACGACATGATCGATACCGGCGGCACCCTGTGCAAAGCGGCCGAAGCGCTGAAAGAGCGCGGCGCCAAGCGCGTATTCGCCTATGCGACCCACCCGATCTTCTCCGGCAACGCCATCGACAACATCAAGAATTCCGTCATCGATGAGTTTGTGGTGTGCGACACCATTCCGCTGGCGCCGGAGATCAAGGCGCTGGACAAGGTGCGCAGCCTGACGCTGTCCGGCATGTTGGCCGAGGCCATCCGCCGCATCAGCAACGAAGAGTCCATCTCTGCGATGTTTGAACACTGATAGCTTGCGCCAGATAACAACGGCGGATTTATCCGCCGTTTTTCGTTTCTGTCGCGCGGTGGGCTGGGTAGGGCCCACCGCACGCCGCCCTTCTTCTAGATGCCCTCGCCAACGTTAAACCATCCCTATACGCCGCGCCGACATTCCCGCCCCGTCCCGCACCCTGTGATAGTCTTCTTTCATCGCCGACGCCACGGCCTGCAACGGACGCCATCATGTACAGCGTATTACGCGCCACCCTGCTTACCCTATCAGCCACGGTGCTTTGCACCTCCCTGTTTGCCAGCCCGCTGCCCCAGGCCGAGATGGCCCGACGGGCCGACCACTTTAACCAGCGTATGCAGCTCGGTCAGCCGTATGACGCCGCCACCCAGCAGTTCTTGCACAGCGCCGCCTCGCTTTCTAGTGCGATCTTTCTACGCCAGGCGGCGGAGGCGACGCCTTACTTTGTCGACTGGATGAGCGGGACTCGTAAGGTCGCCGGTGACAACCCCTGGACAACCTACAACTCCGCCCTGTTTGACAGCCGCAGCGACTATGTCATCAGCGGCAATGTTGGCGCTGCCGACTATGTGGGTTTTCAGGTCTATGCCATGCACGATGGCCGTAACGTCGCCCGGGCAGAGCAGAACCGGTCGACCAAGGATATGCAGATCGACCGGCAGGGCAACTTTAGCCTGCGCCTGACGCCGGCGACACCCCCGCCGGGGCAAGATGCGATCGTCACCACGCCGGATGACTATATGGTCATCGTGCGTGAGTATTATCACAGCGGACAGCAAAAGGCACAGCGCCCCGCCCGCTACCATATTCGCCGCCTGACGGGTCACCCCGCGCCGCCCATCGCCGATGCGCCGCGGCGCAGCGCCCTCGCGGCCAGCTTCTACCGTAGCCTGGTGCTCAGCTCGCTGGATCTTTCCGCCAAGATGAGCCGGGTTCGGAACAGCAGCCAGGAGGTCGAGGTCGATCGCAGCCTGTCCGATGCGCTATATCCGACCACGGATAACCGCTACGACGGCGTTTACGTCTCGCTGCCCCACGACGACAGCGTGATCCGTATCAGCGGTACCCTGCCCCGGGATGCAACCTATATCTCTGTCGTTTTCTATACGCCTTACTATATAACTCCAGACTATCGGATGGCCAAAACCTACCTAACCGGACAAGAGATTGTTCGCCAGGCGGACGGACGCTACCAAATTCACCTATCGCGCCAGCCGCGCGATCTGAGCAACAACCTGACCAGCGCTGGCTATGATCAGGGAATGGTCGTCATCCGCTATCTCGGATCTCAGCAGTACCCCGAGTTTGACGTTCAGCTGCTGCCGCACGGCGCCGACGCGCGCCCATAAAAAACGCCGCCCTCCCGGCGGCGTCTAAACGTTAATGACACGTCGTTGTTTTAAGAATGACGTTCACGCGTTTTACGGGTACAGCGTTTATCGTAGTGGCGTACCCACCAATAGCGGTCGGCGACGCGCTCACGACCGCCAACGCGCGCACCGACCAGCCATAACAGCGCGCCGATAAAGATGCTCATGACGGCGCCGTGAGAAAAATATTGGGGTAAATCCAGTTGGGGTAACTGAGCCAGCACAGAGTAGCCCACACCACCCACCATGGTAATGAGCCCCAGCCCCATTAGAACGTTGCCAAGCAGCTCCGCGCCTTTACGTTTCATTGGT
Source organism: Edwardsiella sp. EA181011 (assembly GCF_000800725.1). Taxonomy (NCBI): domain Bacteria; kingdom Pseudomonadati; phylum Pseudomonadota; class Gammaproteobacteria; order Enterobacterales; family Hafniaceae; genus Edwardsiella; species Edwardsiella sp. EA181011. The sequence continues at coordinate 2,947,770 of NZ_CP011364.1, forward strand.
CACCTCCCCTGTATCAGTCAAATCTACTGATGTATAGCCAGCCACTCATCAAGAGCGCTAATCTATCCCATTAGTGACAGTATAGTCCCTTGATATTCATCTGCTTGGTTATAGCTTACATTTTATCTTGACAAATCACACGGATTTTACATTCCCGATGCGATACCCCCGGAGACACCGCGCCGCACGCCGCCGAAAAACGGGAAAGCGCCTCCCCTTCCCCCCTCTGTAGACGCCGGCAGGGTAGTGAGCGACGGCAAATTATGGTCTAATTACGCTTTGGCGCTTTGCCTACTATCTGCCGCGGCACTGCCCGCGCCTATCACATAAAGACTGAATGCACAGATGACGATTAAACTGATTGTCGGCCTGGCTAACCCTGGCGCTGAATACGCCCAGACCCGCCACAACGCCGGCGCCTGGTTCGTTGACGCCCTCGCCGAACGCCACGGCCAGTCCCTGAAAGAAGAGAGCAAATTTTTTGGCTATACCGCCCGCCTCAGCCTGGCAGGCCATGACCTGCGCCTGCTGGTGCCGACCACCTTCATGAACCTGAGCGGCAAAGCCGTTTCCGCCCTGGCCGGTTTTTACCGCATCGCCCCGGATGAAATTCTGGTCGCACACGATGAGCTGGATCTGCCGCCGGGCGTCGCCAAACTGAAGCTCGGCGGCGGTAACGGCGGCCATAACGGCCTGAAGGACATTCAAAGCAAGCTGGGCAACAACCCCAACTTTCATCGCCTGCGCATCGGCATTGGCCATCCCGGCGACAAAAGCAAGGTCGTTGGCTTTGTTCTGGGTAAACCGCTGGCCAGCGAGCAGCCCCTGATCGATGAAGCCATCGACGAGGCGCTGCGCTGCACCGATCTGCTGATGCAGGAGGGCATGGACAGGGCGATGAATCGCCTCAACGGTTTCAAGGCCAGCGTCCGCTAAGCGCGACGCAGCAACGCCGCCTCCCGCACGCCCCCTACGGATAAGTCGAGAAAATGACGCGTTGCGTGTATAATTGGGCAATATTTTCCTGTTTCTTTGGCGGTTAATCTATAAACAGCCAAAAATTCAATGAGTTAAGGTGATTAAACATGGGTTTTAAATGCGGTATCGTCGGGCTTCCCAACGTCGGTAAATCCACGCTGTTCAATGCGCTGACCAAAGCGGGGATCGAAGCAGCCAACTTCCCGTTCTGTACCATTGAGCCGAACACCGGCGTCGTACCGATGCCGGATCCGCGTCTGGATCAGCTGGCCGAGATCGTGAAACCCCAGCGCACCCTGCCGACCACCATGGAGTTTGTCGACATTGCCGGCCTGGTAAAGGGCGCCTCTAAAGGGGAAGGCCTGGGCAACCAGTTCCTGACCAACATCCGTGAAACCGAAGCCATCGGCCACGTGGTCCGCTGCTTTGAAAACGACAATATCGTGCACGTTTCCGGCCGCGTAAATCCGGCGGAAGACATCGAGGTGATCAACACCGAGCTGGCGCTGGCGGATCTGGATACCTGTGAACGTGCGATTCACCGCGTGCAGAAGAAAGCCAAAGGCGGCGACAAAGATGCCAAGCTGGAGCTCTCCGCGCTGGAAAAATGCCTGCCGCACCTGGAGCAGGCCGGCATGCTGCGCGCGCTGGACCTCAGCGATGAAGAAAAAGGGGCCATCAAGTACCTGAGCTTCCTGACCCTAAAACCGACCATGTATATCGCCAATGTCAACGAAGATGGCTTTGAGAACAACCCGTTCCTGGATCAGGTGCGCGCCATCGCCGACGCAGAGGGATCCGTTGTGGTTCCGGTATGCGCCGCCGTTGAGGCCGATATCGCCGAGCTAGACGACGCCGATCGCGACGAGTTCATGGCCGAGCTGGGTCTGGAAGAGCCGGGCCTGAACCGCGTGATCCGCGCCGGCTACACGCTGCTGAACCTGCAGACCTACTTCACCGCCGGGGTAAAAGAGGTGCGCGCCTGGACGATTCCCGTCGGCGCTACCGCCCCGCAGGCCGCCGGTAAAATCCATACCGACTTTGAGAAAGGCTTTATCCGCGCCCAGACCATCGCCTTTGACGACTTCATCACCTATAAGGGTGAACAGGGTGCCAAGGAAGCCGGTAAGATGCGCTCTGAAGGTAAGGACTATATCGTCAAAGATGGCGATATCATGAACTTCCTGTTTAACGTCTAATTCGCTTCTGTTGTCTCATGCGATCTCAGTGAATCGCATGAAGACTGGAAAACCCCATAAAATCCACGCAATTGCGTGGATTTTTCATATCATAATGTCTCAACTCATCTCGTAACAACCCAGTCGAAAATAAGGAGATGGATGAGTACAGCACTCTTCCCTTTGTTCAAGACCAGCGCAAAGTAGAGTTTTCAGTCTTTCTTCTCCTGAAAAAAGAGGTTATCTAGCATGAAAAAAACACGTTATACAGGGAAAGAGGTTGCTTTTGCTCTGAAACAAGCCGAAACCAGCACTCAAGTGGGGGAGGTCTTCAGAAAGATTGGTGTTTCTGAGGCTACTTTTTACAATTGGCAAAAAAGTTTGGCGGCATGATGGCAGATTTAAGTCTGGACAAAGAGATGCTGCAGGAAGTTATCAAAAAAATCCTAAGACCGGCGCAGAAGCGCGAAGCTATCGCCTGGCTGCTGGAGACCTACCATATCGGGTTACATCGAGGTTATCGTCTGATGATGCAAAACAGCACGGTATATAACTATTGTAGCTGCCGTGATGAGCGGGCCATCGCTTTACGGATAAGATAAATAGCAGAAACCCACATTTGCTACGGTATTCAGCATATTCATATTCTTCTACGCCGGGAGGGCTGCTGGTTACTCATAAGAAAACACACCGAATTTATTGTCAGGAAGGTCTGAATTTACGAGCAAAACGCCCTGACGGTATGTGACGAGTCAGGCACAAAAGCGTCCATCCGGAAGTAACGGCAATAGACCAGTGCTGGAGCATGGACTTCATTGCTGATAATCTGTTCAATGGACGCTGTATCTGCGCATTGACTATAGTCGATAATTTTAGTCGTGAGTACCTGGCGATCCTCATGGGTCAGGGGCTGCAGGGAGGATGTTGTCTCGGTGATGGCGCGTCCAAAGGCATTAAAGCAGCGAGTTCTCGAACTGCTGTAGACAGACAAGGATAGTGAATTTATATCTAGAATGCTGGATCTCTGGGCGTATGACAACGGTATAGCAATGGACTTCTCACGGTCTGGAAACCGACGGATAATGAGCTAAATCACATGGAGAAAATCAGTGTCTTTTGAACCTATTGAAAATAAGAAAACTTACCAGTACGTAGCTGAGAGAATTGAAGCAAAGATTGTCTCTGGGGAATTTTCTTTACATCAACGCTTACCAGCAGAAAGAGAGCTAGCGCGCATCCTTCATGTTAGCCGAAACGTTGTGCGTGAAGCTTTGCTTTCTCTTGAGCTAGCTGGTTATGTTGTGATAAAGCATGGGGTTGGTTCAATCGTAGCTTCAAAAACTCCTATTACAAACTCTATTTTATTATTAAATAAAGAAATTAGTCCAACTCATCTCATGAGTGTAAGGCGTGTTGTTGATGCTGAAATTGCAGGACTTGCCGCTCTTAATGCAACGCCAAGTGACATAGAACAGTTAAAGGAGGCTTTAAATGGAATAATGAACAATGATGATTACCCTTCTCCTGATGCAGATTGGGTCCTCTTATTTCATAAGAGGTTGGCTTCAGCAACTGATAATCCAGTCTGGTCGTTAATTAATGATCAAATATGGCAATTAATGAGAACACCGCTACTTGAATCATTTCGTTTAAAAACAAAAATCTACTATCAGCGCAAGGATCGTCAGGCTTATCGCAAACAAATTATAACTTGCATTGAGGAAAGAAACTCTAGCGGAGCTAGAGATGCTATGATTAAACATGTAGAAAGTGTCACCTCATTCTTTTTTGATGAAGTCATAGACTGATGTGCTAGCAGATATATTAGATGGCTTTTATTGTTAGATCTCCCCTTCAATAACGAAGCATGGTAATGTAATGACTCCATGCTTCATTACTTTCAATAGTATTGAGGACACTTAACATCTTTTTAATAAAAATAATTAATGCGAATTTTTTATGATTTTCATCTATGACAATATATAAAACGTATTAATTATTGAAATATCTCCTATTCCGTTCAGAGTAGCTATGCAGAGTATACTGGAAGTAGGGACTCTTCCATCAAGTATTATTTGATGCTCACACATTCTGTTAATTGATGAGGTATTAATTAGTGCACTTATTTCACGTTATGGCGACGATTCAAGTTCAGGGCCCTCCATCAATAACACGGCTGGCTACAGGTAGATATCCTTGACGTTGGACAATAATACAAATAGGTCACTGATTTTTTTAAAATATAAACCAATCTAATTTGATAGAAATTTTTAATCCGAGAGCTCAGGTTGCTATAAAAATGCTTTCGATGGAAATATATTATACTTTTTCAATTTCAACATGTAAGACATTATCAATGTCGTTCCAGCATGGCTGGTTGTTGTATCAACTCTACTAAACTACCCACGTCAGCATCGTCGATTCATTTCTATGCAGTTTTTCCTGCAATCTGTTGGTACTTTCGACCATTACGCTATCATAAGAGCCACTTGTACTGCCTATTAGGAGCAGCACCTCTGCCTTCTACAGTCATTACGTACATGCCCGTAACACGCACTGTGCGCTCTTATCACTATGATGGATAATACCAGTTTATCAACGATTCACGATGCCAGCTCTAATGCTTGTAGAGGGAACATTGCCTACATCGGACGCTGGCCATCCCCTCAACGATAAGCTAGGTGAATATATTAATAATTAACGCCACATACGCGAAGCCATGCCAAGTTCGGCGTTGGATAAGAAAAAGGTGTAGTCGGACGATTTTCTAACCTCTCCTCTACGAATTTGACATGAGTATTTCGACCCGATCTGACTTTCCAGCACCATATTTGCCAATTTAGCAGATCTCTCAAATACATTTGACACGAGTAGCTAAAATACGACTCTATCGAGAGATCTTTCATATGATCAACCACGCTTTATCTTTATATGCAGACTATCTCATACAAGTTAGCTTACATATATAATAAGCATCAAAAGAACAATCAGTTAATCTATCTATTTCACATAACTACATCAGCAATCTGGAAACAATGTCACGATGTAACAACCTACTAAAAACTTGCTTTGGAATGTTGCACGCACAAGGACATGCTCTCCTAAAAATCCAGGGTATCTCAATTAACGGCTCAAAAACATTGGCATCAATAATGAATATCGCCAAGACATAAATATGATAAATAGTTAAATGGTGACTTTGACTATTCCCACAACATAATTTTCTCACAAAAAAGAATAAATAACCACAAAAGAACAAAATGACAAAACAGAATCATTAAAAATAAATAAAAAAAGCACGAATTAATCATATTTCATTGTTAATAGTATTCTATGTGTAAGTTTTACTTTTCTTCAGTTCAGATCACAAAATATTCATTTGGGATGATGATAGTATGTGGTCCTGTGGTTCTACCACTGTTCCACATAGGATTATTAGCGTTTTTTAATTTAAACATCATTATTGTACAAACCATACAATGTTAACATTTTTCAATTATCCAATAACTGGGAAGATCTATAAATTAGAGGTGAAAGATGAAGAAAAAACATATCTTAGGTTTAAGATGGTGGATAATAGGACTCGTGACACTAGCTGTGATACTTAATTATCTTGATAGAAGTGCTTTAGCTGTCGCAATGCCAACAATTAAAGATGATATTGGTCTTACTACACAGGAGTACTCATATATTGTTGCTGCATTTCAAGGCGCTTATATGATAATGCAACCTATTGCAGGATATATACTTGATATACTTGGCAGTAGAATAGGTTACGCAGTTTTTGCTATTTTATGGTCATTATCATGTATGATTCATGCTTTTGCTACGGGTTGGATATCATTAGCTTTTTTTCGCACATTACTTGGTTTATCAGAATCAGCAGTTATCCCTGCATCAATGAAAGTAGTATCTGAATGGTTTCCTGATAAAGAAAAATCCGTCGCAACTGGTTGGTTTAACTCTGGAACATCTATTGGCGCTATGATAGCACCGCCACTAGTGATCTGGTGTATTTTAACTTACTCTTGGCAGGAGGCATTCGTTATCGTAGGTGGACTTGGTTTTATATGGGTAATCATTTGGCTGATGTTTTATAGAGATGTTCAAAAACATACCCGACTTAGCCCTGATGAAAAGCACTATATTATTAGTGGGCAAACATTAGCAGTTGACGAAAAAAACGGAATTAAAACTTCTTGGCGTAATATGCTTAGAAAAAAAAACCTATGGGTATTAATGTCTACTCGTTTCCTTATTGCACCGGCTTGGGCAACATTCACTTTCTGGATCCCTATCTATTTGGCTACAGTAAGAGGCATGAGTCTAAAAGAAATCGCCTTATTTGCCTGGATGCCATTTTTAGCAGCAGATCTCGGTAGTATTATAGGGGGATATTTATGTCCATTTTTTGTTAATCGATTTAAAACCTCAATTATTACTTCACGTAAACTTGTCGTCCTTATAGGGTCTCTATTAATGTTTGCTCCCGCATGTATTGGCCTAGTAACAGATAAGTATATGGCTGTAGCTCTCTTTTGTATCGGTGGTTTTGCGCATCAAGCAATTTCAGGAGCTTTGATTACACTATCATCTGATATTTTTCCTAAAAATGAAGTCGCCACAGCGAGTGGATGGACAGGCTCAGCTGCTTGGCTAAGTCAAGCATGCTTCTCATTGGTTATTGGCGCTGCAGTAACTACAATTGGTTATGACACTTTATTCGTTAGCCTTGCATTCTTTGATGTACTAGCTGCAATAATTTTGTGGAAATATATATCTTCACCGTTCAAACAACAAGAGATATGAGAAGTGAGTTAAATATTTTATATATTTCTTTATGTGGAAAAATTTAGTTAGAGTAATAATAAATAGGAAAACTTATTTCACGCGAGAAAATACTATGACTCAATCTAATGTTTTACTTATCACTGTCGATCATTGGGCTGCATCAATGATGGGATGCGCCGGAAACAGCGCCATCATGACCCCAACTCTAGATCAGCTTGCTCGTGGTGGTATTCGTTTCAAAAACTGTTTCAGTACATGTCCTGTTTGCATTCCAGCCCGACGCTCATTGATGACTGGCAGTTTTCCTCGTACGCATGGTGATCGAGTATTTACTGATGAACTCCCCATGCCACCTATGAAAACACTAGCAGGTTCTTTCGGTGAGGCTGGATATCAAACCTATGCTGTAGGAAAACTTCATGTCTATCCACAGCGTGATCGAATCGGTTTTGATGATATGATTTTATCAGAAGAGGCTCGATACAATTATGGCGTAACTGATGATTATCAAATATGGCTTGGGGATAATGGTTATCTTGGAAAAGAATATACTCATGGTATGTCAAATAATCAGTATTTTACTCGACCATGGCATTTACCAGAAGAAGCACATCAGACAAATTGGACAACGGCTCAGATGGTAAGAATGATTAAACGTAAAGATCCTACTAGACCCGCATTTTTTTATGCATCTTATGTACATCCTCACCCACCATTAGTACCGTTGCAAGCATACTGGGATATGTATGCCGATGTAACGTTTCCTGAGTCGGCTCAGGGTGACTGGGATAATGATGATGTAGATGTTCTTCGTCGTTTGCGTTTACAAGCGACACCGTATAAAACAATGGATATTCAACGCGCTAAAAGGGCTTTTTATGCACTATGCACACATATAGACCATCAAATTAGACTTCTTATCGGAACTCTACGCGAAGAAGGATTGCTGGACAATACGATAATGGTGTTTACATCAGACCATGGTGATACATTTTTCGACCATGGACTAGTGGCAAAAAGAAATTTCTATCGTAACTCTACTAATATTCCACTTATTTTATCAGGCAAACAAATAAGTCATTTTGCCGGAACTATTGATAATAGAGTTGCCTGTTTAGAAGACATTATGCCAACGCTGCTGTCTGCATGCAATATATCGCCTCCAGCTACTGTTGAGGGTATTAATCTACTTAGTGAAGCGAAACGAGACTTCCTATATGGCGAAGTTAATCAAGGAGCTTTAGCCACAAGAATGGTAACAGATGGAAAATATAAATTAATATATTACCCTAATGGAAATTACATACAGCTATTTGATATTGAGAATGATATAGACGAAATCAACAATTTAGCAAAAATATATGAATTTAGAACTATCATAGACCAATTCACTACATTTTTGATCTCAAATCTATATGGTGGAGATGAGAAGTGGGTTCAAGATGGTAAATTAGTCGGTCTACCTAGTGAAAGCTTTGATGAACCAAGCATTGACTTTGGTTTATATAATCAACGAGGTGGGCACTGGCCAGTTCCTAAAGTTGGTGCTGCGCGATTTATATAGGGATTTATATTAAATAAACACTGGCAGATATTCTATACGAATCTAGAATATCTGTCTCTAATCAACATCACTTAAAGAAATATAATTAATACATTCTATGCCAGACTGTTCCATTTATTATAGCTTTAAATTTGAATGATATTTTTTCTTAACAAAGGATTTTTGATATTCTCTATATCTCCATTATCTTATTTAATGTTAAAATAGAATCCACTTGTTACGCTTACAATGTCAATTACAAATATTGTTTTTATTTTGAGAAAGAAACCTCTTGTCCAAACAGGAAAAAATTATATTAATGATTTGTTATTTTATATTCACAAAATGACTGACTATCAAGATAATCCTAAAGTAAATATGATATGAATGAGCTTATTGACCATGACTTTTTCACAATGCTATAAATAACCTATTAATACAATAGTTACACCATCTTAATAAATATTAGCATAGCGTATCACCCTATTATATTTTTATGTTAAAACAATATTATCTAGTCTGATTACTGAACTTTCACAATAAGATTGTATCATTGCTAAATTATCTAGGAAAACAAGAATGAAGTGTCTATTTGAACGCAAATTAAATCCATGGTGGAAAGAGGGAGAACGACCAGACTATCGTTTTTCTCTAGCTAATGAGCGAACTTTTTTAGCTTGGATTCGAACATCATTAGCTTTACTTGCTAGTGCAATTGCTCTTGATCAACTGATATTACACTATAATTTACCATTAAAATGGAGCATTCTGGCACTTTCATTGGCAATGATGGGGGCTGTCATTAGTATATTCTCATGGCTCCGTTGGAGAGATAATGAAATAGCAATGAGGCATTCACGCCCTTTAAAATTAATGAACGGCATGCCAATTCTTTCTATTTATATATCCATCGCATCAGTTTTAATTATTTTTTACATACTATAGGCAATCTCTATGACTCAATCATCTGATAGTGGATTACAATATGAAAGAACTCTTCTATCCTGGCATAGAACATTCCTTTCCTGTATTATCTTAGTTAGTTATTTAGCAAGGTTATTTATTACCACTTATAATTATATATTTGTTTTTATTTTATTCATATTGACAATACATCTACTCAGTAACAGCTATTTGAGTATAAAATTCTCACAATCTTCATTTTGGCGTTTAAATTCAATGCTAGCTTTGGTTACTATTATATCTGTAATTACAATCATGAAAACCATGAAGATTATATTACTGAAATAGAAATTCATGATTACATTATTGCTAAACTCATTAATTACTAAATAGTTTTTACCACTCACAGGTAGTAGTCCTACTCTATAACTTGAGCATGGGGGAACATATGACCTCCCCTGACTTATACCTTAACTTAAAGAAAAACCATCCTTTAAAGATACTGAACAAAGGGAAGAGGCCAGGACACCACGGCCCCCGCGCGAGGCGCTCAGTGGTACAAAGAGCGCACGTTATTACGCCTGGCACACCATCGCACAACGCGTCGCCGCGGAATAACTATACTTAATCGCGCGTGCCCCTTTGGTGTCTCTCACACCGACACGCCGTCGACCGGAATGAATGAGATGAACCGTAGAAAGATGTTACGCATGATGAGTGCCGCCCTGGCGACGCTATGGCTCGGCGCCTTACCGACACACGCCGCCGAACGGCGCCCCACGCGCGATAGGGTGCTGGTGATCGGCGCGGGATTAGCCGGTTTGGCCTGCGCTCGAACGCTGCAGGCGCAGGGATTCGCCGTCCAGGTGGTGGAGGCACGCCAACGGATAGGCGGACGTATCTGGACCAGCCACGCCTGGTCGGAGATGCCGTTGGATCTCGGCGCCACCTGGATCCACGGTACCCGGAAGAATCCCCTGACCGGTATCGCCGAGCAGATCGGTGCTCGCCTGCAGCCAACGCACTACGAGGAGGCGCTGGTCTTCGCCCAAGACGGCCACCCGCTGAGCGCCAGGGAAGAGCGCGTCTTAGACCGCCTCAAGGCGGTATTATTCGAGGCGATCCAGGAGGGCCAGTCGGCGACCCAGGATAAGAGTATCCTGACCACCGTTGCGGAAATCGTCCAGGATGCCAGCCCCGCCGAACGCCTCAACATCTGGTATCTGCTCAATTCGAACCTGGAGCAGGAGCTCTCAGGCGCGCTCGGCGAGATGTCGACCTATTACGTCGATGACGACTGGGCCTTCGGCGGCGAGGACGCCCTCTTCCCGCAAGGATTTAGCCAGATCACCGATCATCTCGCCCAAGGGCTCTCCGTCGCCCTCGGCCAGGTGGTCAGCCAGATCGACTACTCGGCGACGGGCGTCAGCGTGCACACCCTGCAGGGGCGGGTATTCCAGGCCGATCGCGTCGTGATCACGCTGCCGCTCGGGGTGCTGCAGCGCGGTCACGTGGCGTTTTCCCCCGCGCTCCCGGCCGACAAACTGAGTGCCATTCAGCGCCTCGGCATGGGTACGCTGAATAAATGCTACCTACAGTTTCCCCACATCTTCTGGCCCGACGATATCGACTGGTTAGAGTATATTTCCCCGCAGCCCGGCATCTGGAGCGAGTGGGTCAGCTTCGCCCGCGCCGCCCGCTGGCCCGTGTTGCTCGGTTTTAACGCGGCGCGCCAAGGCGTCGCCATGGAGGCGCAGAGCGATCAACAGATCGTCGCGGACGCCATGGGGGTCTTACAGCGCCTCTTCGGCCCGACGATCCCGCAGCCGCTACGCTACCAAATCACCCGCTGGTCCCGCGATCCCTACAGCGCTGGCTCCTACTCCTACTACCGCACCGGCTCGACCCCGCGCGATCGGCGCACCTTAGGTAAGTCGGTGGCGGATCGGCTCTATTTCGCCGGCGAGGCTGCCTCACGCCGATACTATGGCACCGCCCACGGCGCTCTACTCTCCGGCTTACAGGCGGCACAAGAGATAGTAAACCATTAGTTTTCGCAGCCGAACATGTAATAATACGCGCCAACGCCGTGCGGAGCATGGCATTCCATAGCGGTATGACGAACGAGGTTACCATGGCGCGTCCATCCACCGAACAACGCAAAAACATGATTATCGAGACGGTCTTGGCCCTGTTTAAGGAGAAGGGAATGGCGGCGGTATCGACGCGCGACGTCGCCGAAAAAGCGGGGCTGGCGCGCAGCCATGTCTACCACTATTTCAAGGACTGGAACACCCTCTCCATCTGTGCGGTGGAGCATTTCTTTCACCACGAGATCGCCGAGCTGGAGCGTCGTCTGGCGCCCCTGACGCCCAGCGAGGCACTCAGCGTGTTTATTCGCGATAACTTACCCACTCATCAAGACGCCTCCTGGCGTATCTACCTGGATGCCTGGAATGCCTCGCTGTGCGACCCACAGTTTGCCGCCAGCTACAGCCAAATCCTCGTTGACTGGCACCGCACCCTGCAGAACATCCTGCTACGCGGAGCGCAGGTGGGCGAGTTTATCATTGCCGACGCCCCGCGCCGCGCGCGCCAGATCATCGCCCTGATCAATGGCTATGCCGATGAGCTGATCCTGGATCCGACCCCCGAAGGCGTCGCCCTGGCGCAGCAGGAGATCATGGACGTCGTGCAGCGCCTGATCCACTAAGCGCGGCGCGCCAGATCGCAGCAACCGGTCACCTCTCGGCGGCCTAACTTAGGCGGCCAACAGGCTGGCGCGGACCTTGATCACCACCTTGGCGATGGCCTGCGCCTCCCCCACCCGACAGCCCGGCTTATGCGGCTCGCCCGGCATAAAGAGGGCAAATATCCCGGGATGCAGCATGACCCACTGTTCACGGGTGATCTGCTGACACCGCTGATAATCCTCCTCCTCACGCCACGCCTCGCAGGCGCGCGCCGTACCGGCACCCCCGTAGAAGGTGCGCTCCTCCCCGCTCAGCAGCAGCTGAATGTCGATATAGTCCGCATGCAGCTCCGCCGCCTTCTCCTGCGGTACCTGCGTGGTCAGCTACATGACATTCATAAAGATATCGTCGCCGTCCAACGCATAGCGCCCCGGCGCCTTATCCGCCGCCGTCTGGCATCGCCGCCAAGGCACGGCACAACGCCGCGTGTAACCGTGGATGCAGTCCGGCCCCATTCAGCCCCTGTACATCGCCCAGCAGCATCATCCCTCTCCTTGCGCCAGCCATGCCACGCCCAACAGTCCCGTATCGTAGCGATAATACGCCGCCCGTAGCGCCACCTGATAGGGCGCCGGTTCTGCCGCTAAAAACTGGGCCACCTGCTGCAAATACCCCTCGGCCAACCCGACGCTGCCGCCGATCACCACGCACTGGCAATCCGTCACCGCCTTGATGTCGGCGATCAGCCGGCCAACGCCCCGCGTGCCGCCGCCGCGATCCCGCATCCCGAGGCGATCGCCTCGACACAGCCCACCCGGCCACAGCCACAGCGCGGCCCCTGGGGATCGGCCAGGGTATGACCGATGTGGCCCGCCAATCCGCCTTGCCCCTGCACCAGACGCCCATCCCGCACCATACCGCTGCCGACACCGGTGGAGGCGGTAATAAACAGCATGTCGCGCACCTGCACCGCTAGGGGCTGATACTCCGCCCAGGCCGCGGCCTGAGCATCGTTCAGCGCCAAGGTCGGCAACCCGGTCAGCTCGCGAAGGGTCTCGACCAGGGGAAAGCGCAGCAAACCGCCCAAGTTGCTGGGATTGATCGCCAGCAACGTCCCCTGGCGGATGATGCCGGTGGAGGCGATGGCGACGCGTGACGCCTGGCGCTGCAGCGGCGCCACCAGCGTCTGGAGGGCGGTGCGCAGCGCATCCGGCGTCTGGCTGGCCGGCGTCGGCAGCTCTCGCCGCTCACGGATCTGTCGATCCGCCCCGACCAGGGCGCAGGCCAGCTTCGTCCCACCGATATCGATCGCTAACGTACTCATCGTGTTACCCCGCCTACCGCGGCGCGATGTCCGAAATCTGGCTGTGTCAGGCGTAGGAAAGATACCGCGACGCTACGCCTCCCGCCGTGTTGACCTAATGCGGCCCCGCATCGCCGGTACCCCGACCAGGCGCCCGTCAGCGCCGGCACGCAGGGGATGACGGCTCCCCGCGGCGCGCTGGTGCAATGCGCCGCACGCTCAAGACATGACATACGCAATATCCCTCCCGCCCCCTCACAACCGGCCCGGTAAACTGCCGAGCCGATATACCTCTGACCACCTACCCTTTACTCTTCGCTACGTTACCCTTGTAACCACCGAAGGGAACCGCGCCGCTGAAGGGTTTGCCGTCGATCGCATCGTGCGTGCGCAGCGCCTCCGGACGCAGCCAACGCTGTACCCGCGAGGGCATGTCGAGACCGATCAGCAGGATCACCACGAAGGTCAGGCTGAAAGAGAGAGAACACAAGGCGGTACCGAGATCCAGACGTTGGGCGATCAACGCCCCGAGGATCGGCGCCAATGCGCCCCCGAGCGCCCCGACGTTGTAGGTAAAGCCCAAACCGGCCGCCCGTTGATCGGTATCGAAGTAACCGCCGATCAGCTTCGGCAGGATCCCCGAGATGCCTTGCCCCAACATCTGCTGGAAGAACAACAGAATACCCAGTACCCAAACCTGCGTCCCACCGATGGAAAACACCGGGATAATCAGTAATTGAGAGGCCAGCAGGCTGTAGGCATACGCCTTACGGCTACCCAGCCAGTCACCGAGAAAACCGCCGACACAGCAGCCAACCGCCGCGCCGAAGCCACTGAAGAACAGAACCTGCGCCACGATGGCCGGGCTATAGTCCAGCTCGGTTTTCAGATAGGTGGGCAGCAGCGCCTGGATCGGCCAGGAGTAGAGGAAGGCGAACAGCACCACCACCATCAGCATCACCCCGGTGGGCCAACGTTTACCGCTGCTCTGCACCATAAAACTGATGAAGATGGCGGCGCACAGCAGCCCCAGGATCGCCACGATGGCCGCATTCTGTAAGTCACCCGCGAAGCAGAACCACAGGGCGATGGCGGCGACCGCCGTCATCAGCATGTTAATCACCCGATGTTCACCACGATAGAGGATATCTACCATGGTACGAACCGGCGCCTTACCGGCATGCTTCTCTTTCCAGTCATGTGCCTCCGGAATATTTTTACGCAGCCAGAGGGCGAAGATGATCGGCAGGATGCCGATAAAGAACAGGGCGCGCCAGCCCCAGGTGGGCACCACCAGGCTATAGACCTGAGCCGCCACCACCGCGCCGACGGAGAAGCCGGAGATCAGGAAACCGCTGGCCTTGTTACGCAGCTGCCTGGGCCAGCTCTCGATGACATAGGTGGCGCTGGAGCCATACTCCCCCGCCATCCCCATGCCGATCACCAGGCGGGCGATAAACATGGTGGTGTAGCCCGGCGCCAGGCCGCAGGCTAAGGTCCCGACGGAAAAGAGGATAATACTGGATACCATCGCCAGACGACGGCCGTAGCGGTCGCCCATGGCGCCCAGCATCAGCCCGCCGAACCAGCGGGAAATAAAGGCGGCGGAGATCAGGCTAGCCGCCTGTACCGTCGTCAGCCCGAACTCAGCCTGAACATCGGTCAATACCAGGGCAATTAAAACAAAGTCAAAACCATCAAGCAGGTACCCCAACCAGGCGGCGGAAAAGGCTCTCCACTGCGACCGATTGAGATGGCGATACCACGGGATGTTCTGGGTTGTACTACTCATGTCACTCTCCCGATGCTCTGTTTTTCATTGTTATTTGCAGGGAGGCGCGGACAGCCGGCCTAGGTTCCTCGCGTTGTGCGGCCGGAACGGCGTCACGCCTCCCGCATGGAGGTTAGGCCATTAACCCGCCCGCTCGGCCATCAGTTGCTCGGCTAACGCCTTCAGCGCCGGCAAGTAGCACGCCTCAACCGGGATAAACGGCTTGCGACACAGCGGTACGGAGAGGACATCCATATAGTGCAGCACCATCTTCAACCCGCGGAATACCCCGGCCTTGATCAACAGATCGATCACCTGGTTGCATTCGCTCTGCAGCGAGCGCGCCGTCGGCACGTCACCCGCTTGCAGCGCCCGGGCGATCGCCTGATAGTGCCATCCCATAATGTTATAGGTGCTACCGATGCCCCCGTCGGCCCCGGCCAGCAGGCCGCTGGCGAAGATCTCATCGTAGCCGTTGTAGAGCACCAAGTCGGGATGGGCGCGGCGGATCTGCTCCATCTGGTACAGGTCACCGGAGGTTTGCTTCAGCGCCTCGACACCCGGCAGGGTGACCAGGGTGTTGATCTGATCGAGCGTCAGCTTCACGCCGCTCAACGCCGGAATGTTGTACACCACCATCGGTAGGCCATCGGCCGCCTCGATGATGGCGCGGTAGTGGTCGCAGTGTTCGGCGAAGCTAAAGGGGTAGTAGAACGGGGTGACCGCCGAGACGGCGTCAAAACCGTAACGCCGCGCCGCCTGGGCCAACTGCTGGCTCTCCGCCGTGCCGATCGCGCCGACGTGGGCGAGCAGGGTCACCTTCCCCTGCGCCTCATCGGCGACGATCTCCAGCACCTGCTCGCGCTCTTCCCGGCTCTGCATGAAGGCTTCCCCGGTGGAGCCACCGACATACAGCCCATCGATGCCCTGTGCGATGTTAAACCGCACCAGGCGGCGCAGACTCTCGGTGTCCAGCCGCTGTTGATGGTCGAACGGTGTTAACAATGCGGGCATTACGCCTCTTAACTCTCTTGCCATGATGACCTCTGTCGATAGTGTATATTGTCTAACTACATACCTGTATACCTGTTATACCAGACTAAATAATCGACAGCCCACGACCACAGCGTTATTGTGCGATCGAGTTCACTAAATGATCGTTAGGATCGTCACTATTCGTCGGATGACGACTGTGCGCTCAGGGTTTGCCAGCTGGCGAAGACACTGTTGAGATGCGTCTGCAACGCGCGATCGGCCTGGTCGGGATCATGGCGGCGGATGGCGTTGAAGATTTCGATATGTTGTTGATAACTTGTATTATTATGCTCATACAGATCGGCATCAGCGACCGCAGGACGCGCCGCCAACAGCCAATCAAGCAGGGCGACATGGATCGCCATGAAGATCGGATTACCGGGGATCCCGGCCAGTACCCGGTGGAAATCGACGTCGGAGCGAATAAATAGGGCGTTGTCGTCCAGCGACTGGCTATTGATGGCCAGGGTCTGCTCGAGCAATGCGACCTGCGCATCCGTCGCGTGTTCGGCCGCATAGCGCACCAGACTAGACTCAAAGAACAGGCGCAGCTGTTCAAAGTGGGCGATGCCCCCCGGATGGGAGAGAAAGTCCTTGGCCATGCCGGACAGCTCACCGATGATGGTATCGGCGGAGGGGCGCGAGATGCGGGCGCGCTCGCCGTTGTTGATCTGCACCAACCCCTTGCGCTTCAGAGCCGCCAGGGCCTCACGCACCGACGGACGGCCCACGTTGAAGAACGCCATCAGCTCACGCTCGGAGGGCAGCTGCTCTCCCTCGCCAAACTCGCGGCGGCGGATCATCTGCTCTAACTCCTCTTCCACCATCTCCGACAGCTTCTTGCGCACCAACGGACGACGGCGCAGGTTATGGCCGATAGCCGCAGGCGAGGAGAGCGTGGTGGGATCGAAGTCGTTCATAGCGTCCATTCAGGTCAGCAGTCAATCACGGTAAACCCGTTTATCCTAACACAGGATCGAAAACAGGGGGAAACCTCGCTACGCCCCCTAGGTAGGCTACGACACGGTCAGCGAGCAGCGGCCTATTCCCGACCCGCCTCCCCCGGTATCGCCGCCGCCATATCGATTGCCCTCCGGACGATATGAAGCACGCCCCCCCGGCCCGATCACGCCGATCTCATCGGTCCTGCAGGTCACGCCAGCAACATATTTTTACATATTGCCATTTCATTGATCCATCACACATTAATCGTATGCAGAATTTATAAAATCATCATACTCATTACTCATCCCTAACTTGAGGCCACCGCTTTGTCCCGACTCCGCCGCACCCTCTGCGCGTTGCTCAGCTGCGCCACCCTATTCGCCCACGCCGCCGTGGAGCAAATCACCACCGCCTGGCCGACCAATGTCGGACCGCTGAATCCACACCTGTATGCCCCTAATCAGATGTTCGCCCAGAGCATGGTGTATGAACCGCTGGTCAAGTACCAGGCGAATGGTTCAGTGATCCCCTGGTTGGCCGAGCGTTGGCACCACTCCGCCGATGGTAAGGTCTGGACCTTTGTCCTGCGCCAAGGGGTGACCTTCTCCAACGGCGAGCCGTTCGATGCCGAGGCCGCCGCCGCCAACTTCCACGCGGTACTGGCGAATCGCCAGCGCCACGCCTGGCTGGAGTTGGCCAATCAGATCGTCGACGTCCAGGCGACCGCCCCGCAGACGTTGCAGATCACCCTCAAAAGCGCCTACTACCCCTTCCTGCAGGAGCTGGCGCTGCCGCGCCCCTTCCGTTTCATCGCCCCGTCACAGTTCAAGGCGCAGGGCAGCCATCTCGGTATCCAGCAACCGATCGGCACCGGCCCCTGGATGCTAAAAAGTAGCAAACTCAATCAATACGATGTGTTGGTGCGTAACGAACGCTACTGGGGCCACAAACCGGCCTTGCGTCAGATCACCGTCAAGGTGATCCCCGACGCCACCACGCGCGCCGTGGCCTTCGAGACCGGCGAGATCGATCTGCTGTATGGCAATGAGGGGCTGCTGCCCCTCGACACCTTCGCCCGCTTTAGCCAGACCCCCGGCTACCGCACGCAGCTCTCCGCCCCCGTCGAGACGGTCGTGCTGGCGCTCAACTCCGCCCAGGCGCCGACCGACGAGCTGGCGGTGCGTGAGGCGCTGAATCACGCGGTCAATAAGCCCGCGCTGATCGCTCACGCCCTGTATGGCACCC
This sequence comes from Edwardsiella sp. EA181011, assembly GCF_000800725.1. Taxonomy (NCBI): domain Bacteria; kingdom Pseudomonadati; phylum Pseudomonadota; class Gammaproteobacteria; order Enterobacterales; family Hafniaceae; genus Edwardsiella; species Edwardsiella sp. EA181011. The sequence continues at coordinate 2,966,155 of NZ_CP011364.1, forward strand.
AACGGGTGGCCGATACTCTGTTCGCCCCCAGCGTTCCCTACGCCGACATTGGGCTCGCGCCACGGCAGTATGACCCCCAGCAGGCTCGCGCGCGGTTAGAACAGGCGGGGTGGCTACTGCCCGCAGGCAAAACGATCCGTGAAAAACAGGGCAAGCCGCTACGCATCGAGCTGGCCTTCGTCGGCACCGACGCCCTGAGTAAGTCGATGGCCGAGATCATTCAAGGGGATATGCGCCAGATCGGCGTTGACATCACGCTCGTCGCGGAGGAGGAGAGCAGCATCTTCGCCCGCCAGCGTGATGGCCGCTTCGGCATGATTTTCAACCGGACCTGGGGCGCACCCTACGACCCGCACGCCTTCATGAGCTCGATGCGCGTCCCGTCGCATGCCGACTTCCAGGCGCAACGCGGCCTGCCCGATAAGGCGCAGATCGATCGGCTAATCGGCGACGTCCTCACCACCAGCGACGAGCAACAGCGCCGGGAGCTGTATCGAGACATCCTGACTCGACTACATCGCCAGGCGGTCTATCTGCCCATCAGCTACGTCTCGACGATGGTGGTCGCGAAGCCGGCGCTCGGCCCCATCCCGTATGCGCCCATCGCCTCGGAGATCCCCTTCGAACAGATCACCCCGGAGGCCCCCTGATGTGGCGTTACGTTGTGCGGCGCCTGCTGCTGTTAATCCCGATGATCTTCGCCGCCTCGCTACTCATCTTCCTGATGCTGCGCCTGGGGACCGGCGATCCGGCGCTCGACTACCTGCGCCTCTCCAATCTCCCGCCGACTCCCGAGATGGTCGCCTCCACCCGCGCCATGCTCGGGCTGGATCAGCCGCTATGGATGCAGTACGCCCACTGGCTATGGCGGGCGCTACAGCTAGACTTCGGCCTCTCCTACGCCACCCAGCGCCCGGTGTTGGATGACGTGCTGGGCTTCCTGCCCGCGACGCTGTTACTGGCGGGGGCGGCCCTGCTGCTGATCCTACTCATCTCGATTCCGCTGGGGATCTGGGCGGCGCGCCATCGCGATCGCCTGCCAGACTTCATCGTCCGGCTGATCGCCTTCCTCGGTGTCTCGATGCCGAACTTCTGGTTGGCCTTCCTGCTGGTGATGCTCTTCGCGGTCTACCTGCAATGGCTGCCGGCGATGGGCTACGGCAGCTGGCGTCATCTGATCCTGCCCGCCGCCTCGATCGCCTTCATGTCGCTGGCGATCAACGCCCGCCTACTGCGCGCCAGCATGCTGGAGGTCGCCGGTCAGCGCCACGTCACGTGGGCGCGGCTGCGCGGGCTGGATCGCCGCCAGACCGAGCGGCGTCATATCCTGCGCAACGCCGCGCTGCCCATCGTCACCGCCGTCGGGATGCACATCGGCGAGCTAATCGGCGGCACGATGATCATCGAAAACATCTTTGCCTGGCCCGGCGTCGGCCGCTATGCCGTGTCGGCCATCTTCAATCGTGACTATCCGGTGATCCAGTGTTTCACCCTGATCATGGTGGTGGTCTTCGTGCTCTGTAACCTGGCGGTCGACCTACTGAACGCCGCGCTCGATCCGCGTATTCGCCGTCACGAGGGAGCACAGGCATGAATTTTTACCGCTCTGCCCGCAGGTCGGTGCGCCTGGCCCTGCTGCTCATCGCCCTGTTGACGCTAATCGCCCTCAGCAGCCACTACTGGCTGCCACACGATCCCTACGCCATCGATCTCGCCGCGCGCCTGCGTGCGCCGGATGGCCAACACTGGCTCGGCACCGACCATCTGGGGCGTGACATCCTCTCGCGCCTGCTGGCCGCGACACGCGTCTCGCTGGGATCGGTACTGGCTTGCCTGCTGCTGGTACTGGCGCTGGGCCTGATCATCGGCGGCAGCGCCGGGTTACTCGGCGGGCGCATCGATCAGGCGAGCATGCGCCTCGCCGACATGTTCATGACCTTTCCGACCTCGATCCTCTCCTTCTTCATGGTCGGGGTGCTGGGCACCGGCCTGACCAACGTGATCATCGCCATCGCCCTGTCGCACTGGGCCTGGTATGCGCGCATGGTGCGTAGCCTGGTCATCTCCCTACGCCAGCGCGAGTACATCCTCGCCGCCCGCCTCTCCGGCGCCAGCCATCTCCGGATATTCGTCGACCACCTGTCGGGGGCGGTGATCCCCTCGCTACTGGTCTTGGCGACGCTGGACATCGGTCACATGATGCTACACGTCGCCGGCATGTCCTTCCTCGGCCTCGGCGTGGCGGCGCCGACCGCCGAATGGGGGGTGATGATCAACGACGCCCGCCAGTACATCTGGACTCAGCCGCTACAAATGTTTTGGCCCGGCCTGGCGCTGTTCCTCAGCGTAATGGCCTTTAATCTGGTGGGCGACGCACTGCGTGACCATCTCGATCCCCATCTGGTAACGGAGCACGCACACTGATGCCGCAACGACTCGATTTACACCAGATCTCTCTCCAGGCGGCGCTCCCGCTGGTGCACGAGGTCTCGCTGACCCTACGACGCGGCCGGGTGCTGGCGTTGGTCGGCAGCAGCGGCAGCGGCAAGTCCCTGACCTGCGCCGCCGCGTTGGGCGTCTTGCCCGCCGGGGTACGCCAACTGGCCGGGCAGATCCGGCTGGATGGCGTGCCCATCGCCCCCGCCGCGCTGCGCGGCCGCCATATCGCCACCATCATGCAGAATCCGCGCAGCGCCTTTAATCCCCTGCACACCCTGGCCAGCCATGCCCGAGAAACCTGCCTGGCGTTGGCGACGCCGGCAGACGACGACACGCTGGCGCGCGCCCTGACGGCGGTCGGATTGGATGATCCCCAGCGGGTGCTGCAGAGCTATCCCTTCAAGATGAGCGGCGGCATGCTGCAACGGATGATGATCGCCATGGCGCTGCTGAGCGACGCGCCGTTTCTCATCGCCGACGAGCCGACCACCGATCTCGACGCGGTGGCCCAGGCGCGCGTCCTGGATCTGCTGGCGGCGATCATGCGCCAACGCGCGCCCGGCATACTGCTGATCACCCATGACATGGGGGTCGTCGCCCGCCTGGCGGACGATGTGGCGGTGATGGCCGAGGGGCGGGTGGTGGAGCAGGGCGCCGTCGAGCAGGTGTTTCACGCACCACGCCACGCCGTGACGCGGGCGTTAGTCGCCGCGCATTTGGCCCTGTATGGCCTGGAGATCGCCGGATGAGCCTACTCAGTACGCAGACCCTCTCCCACCACTATCGCCACGCGGCATTGGGACGCCAGGCGCAACCGGTTCTCCAGACGATCTCGCTGCAACTGCATCGCGGCGAGAGTGTCGCCCTGCTAGGGCGCAGCGGCTGCGGCAAGAGCACGTTGGCGCGCCTGTTAGTCGGGCTGGAGTCGCCCACGCAGGGGCGCGTATGCTGGCATGATACCCCCTTGCCACAGCTCGATCGCCGGGCGAAAAAGGCGTTCCGCCGCGACATCCAACTGGTGTTCCAGGATGCGATCGGCGCGGTCGATCCGCGCCAGACGGTACGGGCGATCCTGCGCGAGCCGATGCGCCATCTGCTGTCGCTCTCCTCGGCGGAGCAGCGGGTGCGGGCCGGCGAGATACTGCAGGCGGTGGAGTTGGACGAGGGGGTGCTCGATCAGCGCCCTCCCCAGCTGAGCGGCGGCCAGCTCCAGCGCGTCTGCCTGGCGCGGGCGTTGGTGGTCAACCCCAAATTGCTGATCCTCGACGAGGCCGTCTCAAGTCTCGACCTGGTGTTACAGGCCGAGATCATCGCGTTACTCAAACGGATCCAGCAGCAGCGGGACACCGGCTACCTGTTCATCACCCATGATCTACGCCTGGTCGAACGCTTCTGTCAGCGGGTACTCGTGATGGATCAGGGGCAGATCGTCGAGACGCAGAGCGTCGGTGAACGCCTGACGCTCACCTCCGCCGCCGGGCAGGCACTCCAGCAGGCGGTGCTGCCCGCCTTTCCCCCGCGACGCCGCTCACCGGCGGAAGACGCGGCGTCCCGCTAACCCTGCCTGGCGCCGTTCAGGCGGTGAAAGGGGCGTGTCATACGCCCCGCTCTCCCTTCGGCGCGAGGCCCCTTTCACGGCGATACCCCGTCAGCATCCACGCCCCTCGGCGAGCGATCTGCTGCAGGAGGTTAACCTGATGGATTGACCTTAGCCCCATTCCGTCAGGCGGCGCTGGCCCTTCTTTCTGACGCGCTCTCCCCCTGCGCGCATCGGTGAAATAGGCGGTGACATCACACGCTATCAACTAATTTTTTGAATAAAAAACATTCAGCATCAATTATTTTGATATTTCAATCATATGACACGAATAGAATCAATTGAATGATAATAGATACTAAAAGGAAAAGATAAACTATATCTCAGCATAAGTATTATGTTGTATTCCTCTTCCAGCTGAGGATTGAGAACGCCCTTACTCTCCACGACTACACTAAGGTAATAGACGGCTCATATCCGCGCCACTTTATTTACGACTGATGACACATTCTTAAAATAAGCGTAATTGACAACCTTTAGCTAACTCAATCTGACTCAACAACGTCATCCAACGTTGTGAAAAATTGAACTCTGTATACTCTTTCGCACTACGGATTGCATTATCTTGTAATAATTGTATGCCATCTCGATCCCGCAATGCTGCAATAACCTTTTCGGCAAACACCCTATACTGCTTATCCTCGATCAAGAAACCATTCTCACCGTCTCGGATCATATCAGCAGGGCCATAATTAATGTCAAAAGCAATCACAGGGCAAGCATTAGCTAATGCTTCCATAATCACTAACCCCCATCCCTCTGAAGAGCTAGTAAATAGCATCAAATCTGCAGATTGATATATAGCACTCACTTCTTCAGTATAAGCACACAACTTAACACTATTTTGCAAACCATACGTCTCGATCGCCTGCATGATCTTCTCACTTTCAGACCCATAACCATAGATCTCTAACATTGCCTCTGGAATCGCTTGAACCACATAAGAAAATATTTTAACTAACTCGGGCAATCTTTTAACAGGATCAAAGCGACCGAGTGAAATACATTTATATTTCTTGCGCTCAATAGCTTTTTCTCTGATGAGATTATCTGCCACATGAGGAATATGATGGCATTTTTCGCCGAGCACAAACCTTGCTTGTGCATCAAGCAATTGCCGGCGCGTTAAAAATACAAATGCATCTACCTCCTTCACGTTCTCAAAGTAAAAAACGTAGTTTTTATTTGGCCGTGAATTTATATCGTCAGCGCGTACATAATGTGCCGCATGGATTGCGGCATAATAAGCGTGATTTATTTTCTTTACTCTAGATAAAAGAATTTCACCAAAGTAGATAGCTCGATCTATGATAAAATGATAAAAATAATCAGTGCGTAAAAATAGTTTATCAAAAAAATATAAAAATAAATCCTTCTCACTGGTAAACGTATTTTCGATAAAACCATCATCAGTAAATAATAAACAACTAGTTAATACCTTACCCTCTTTTTTGGCATCGTAGCTATTAATTATTTTAAGTTTACCATCACGCTTAAAGTAATATTCAACGAGAACCTTTCCATCTACTAATGATTGAACACAACTTAGACACTGATGCCCATCATATTTAGCACGTAAAATGACCTGTCCATTCCGCAAGTAATTAACATAAGCAAGCACTCCATTATCTCGGGTCACCTCATAACGTTTTTCTCCCTTTACGTTATCAAAAACAAAATTCCCTGAAGCATCTGGCGCCAGATATCGAGTCACAGGAGGAGGATCAATCTGCTGCTTGTGCGGCGTAAATGGCATACCAAGATAATATGCATACATATTAACAAACCTTACCCGCGGATGTATTAAATTTCTTGCCAACAAATCCTGATAAATAAGCAAAAGGTCAGAATCATACTCCACCGTTAAGATGGTTACACTACATCCAGCCTTTCCCAACGTATTAGCTCGCTTTAACATCGCCATAACTAATCCATTTTTCTTAGCGCCAATTCTAGGATAAAGCATAACGATCTCACGCCCTATATATTCTTGCTGACACTGCATACCAGCCCTCCTGGCTATCTTTCACGTAATGCTTCGCGCATTGTATTAAATGGTTTAATCAGATAATTAAGAATAGTTTTCTCACCTGTTTTTATATCCACCGTTGCCACTATTCCTGGAACAATAGCATACTGCGCACCAGATTTACTTTTCAGATAATCGACATCTGTTTTGATAAATACTCGGTAATAATATATTTCAGGACGAACTTCATCCTGCAGTGTATCTGGTGATATACTCTCGACGACACCCGTCATCCCCCCATAAATGGCATAATCATAGGCAGATATTTTAACCATTGCTTGCTGTCCGGGATAGATAAATGCGATATCACGAGGTGAAATACGCACCTCGATCAATAGATGATCATCTAATGGTACGATCTCCATTAATACACCGTTTGCTGGAATTACCCCTCCAATAGTCATCACCTTAATGTTCTTAACAATACCGCGAACCGGAGAGCGAACGACCAAACGAGCCAACGAATCTGCCCGACCCTTAATGACCTGAGCTAACGAGGCAACCTCAGCGTTACCTTTAGCCAACTCCTCACGTGCCTGAACATAATACTGGGAGATTATTTCCGTCAGTTTTAGTCTCAATTCAGACTGTTGTCTACGTAACCTTAATACTTCAACCTCACTGGCCGCACCGTTCTTAGCAAGCCGTTCAGTAATCAGCAGCTCATTATTAACTAGGGATAAAGACTCATTAATTCTTGCCGTCGCATCATTAAGTTGCTTTCGACGTGAATTAAAAAGTCGCGTCTCGCTAGCAATTAATTCAGGAAATTCCTGCAACTCATCTGGAAAATGTAGAGGCAAATCATTTACCTCAGTATGTAAGCGTGCAGAGGCAGCCAATGCAGCATGGTATCGTGCAAGACTCTCTCCTACATTTGATTCATGACGAGTTGGATCCAGTTTTGCAATAATATCATTCTCATTTACCGTCTCCCCTTCGCGAACATTTAGCTCAAGTAAGACGCCACCATCAATCAATTGAACAATCTGCTCACGAGTGCTCGGAATGACCTTTCCTGCCCCTGATGACACTTCATCCAATACGGCCCCCCAAGCCCAAATCATAAGTGTTAGACATAATAAAAATATTGTTATAATGAGACATATAGACCCAGTGACCTCATCATTTTCGAAGCCCTGGTTCTGTTTTTTTCTCGGTTTTAAAAAGCGCTCAAACATACGCTTCATACCATTCCTCTAATACTTATTTAATGATTTTATCTTTTCTCTCATCGAGCGCTATCATGCCATCTCGTAACACAATGACACGATCAACTAACTCTAATATCGCACGGCGATGAGTTGTAACAATAAGTGTGCGTCCCGCTAGCCATTTATTAAAACGCTTAATAAACTCCCGCTCAGTATTCTCATCCAGTAGCGCGGTGGGCTCATCCAACAGGATGATATTAGGATCACGCAGTAGAGTTCTTGCTAGCAGAAGAGATTGACGTTGGCCACCAGAAAGCCCGCCCCCACCCTCCATTACCATATGTTCTATGCCCAATGGTAAACGACGTACAAAGCTGGCTGCTCCGACTATTTCTAATATTTCAAATAATTTTTCATCATTAACATGGGGAGCGCCTAACATTAAATTCTCACGCAATGTTCCGTGAAACAATCTAGCATTTTGTGTCAAAAATCCCACATTACGCCGTACATCATAAACATCAATATGAGGTAAACTTATATTATCGAGGCGAACCTCCCCAGAAACGAGCGTCATCCCGCCAGACAACGCTCTCAACAAGGCTGATTTCCCGGCTCCATTAGGACCTAACAGCGCTATACGTTCACCAGGCCTAATCTCCAATTTATTAATTTTCAACTGAGCTAATGGATCATGAATAGTGTATTGCATCACGGCATGATTAAATTGATAGTGCCCATACAATACGGGACAATGCACACATTGCTGCTCATTATCTATTTCGATAGGAAGCTGTAGGATACTATCTAACCCTGCCTTAGCCGCCTTCAATTGCTGCCAGCGGGCCAAGATACCACATAATTTGGTCATGGGTGTAATCATCCGCGATGAAAGCAGCGACACTGCAACAATTGCGCCAGTCGTGAGGTCACCATCAATTACCATTGGAGCCCCTACAAAGATCACCGTCGCGTAGACCAGACTTTGGATCGCGCCTCCCCAAGTAGTTAATCCTTGTGTCAATCTACGGAGTCTAATATTTGATTCAGAAATTATACGAACATAACCATTCCATTGCTGTAAAAAACGCTCTTCTGCTTGCAGTTGCTTAATATCATCAAGCCCTTGAACGCTTTCAACTAATACAGCATTACGTAACACAGATTCATGAATGGAATTCTTAGCTAGCTCCCCCATTTTTCTCTGCAAGAAAAAACCTGGCATAATCATGAACAATGCAGCTAATGGTGCAATCCAGGCTAACTGCGGTGATATTAGAAATAGCACAAATATAAAAAATATAAAAAATGGGATATCGACTACAGCCGTTACCGTAGTAGAGGTCACCATTTCTCGAATCTGCTCCAACTCGCGCAGTTGTGCAATAAAACTTCCTGTCGAGCGAGGAGTTGCACTTTCACGCAAACGTAATGTATGGCCGAAAACCCGCTCAGAGACTCGCAAATCTGCTCGTTTACCTAAAATATCTGAAATATGGCCACGACTTAACCCTAATAAAAATGAAAAAGAAACCGCTAATATCACTCCAGCATATAGCACATATAGTGTCGGAAGCGATTGCGCAGGAATCACCCGGTCATATACCTGCATCGAAAACAAGATACCCGATAGAGCTAATATATTAATAATTAATGATGATAAAACCACATATCCATATGTTCTCCAATCATGAGCGAGTAAGCGCTTCAACCAATCTGGTTTAAATGCCGTCACATAAGCGTCCACCCGACTATCTTTACCCTTTGCTAATGGGCGAAAAGAGACCACACTCCGTACTTCACTCAATAGTTCATGGTATGAGACGACATTTTGCTGACTATCATCTGAAAAATTTAGCGTTACCGAATCATCACCATCAAAACGAGTAATCACTGCGATACGCTGATCCGATAACTCAACAACGAGAGGCAAGCGCCATAGTGAAACATCGAGATCCAACTGATCAAGTAAACGTGCAGATAGTCCCGCTTGTCGCGCAAGATTCGTCAGAGCAGACATCAGAGGTAAACCACTCTGCCACTGTGTAATGGAATATAGCACTCCCCGTGAATGAGTAATCCGATAAAATAAGGCAATCTGACTTATCGCATCGGCCCATGCATTCATTTTCTTTTTATTATCAGAAGTTACTTCCTTAGATAGTATTTGTCCATCAAATTCACTCATGATTGAACCTCCACAGACTGGATAATTGTATTATTTAATTTGAATGCTGATCTAATATTTCCAGTACTATAGAGGCAATCGAGTTGAAGTATATTCAATTGATTATTTATTTCAATTTCCGAAAAAGATACCTGATATATTTCCTGCTCAGCGTTTAATAAATCAAGTAATGTTCGCCCACCCAATTGGAGATATTGCTTCTTATATAACCTAAAATTTTCCTCAGCTAACTTTTTTTGTTTACTCAGCGTTATCAAAGTTCGTGATAGCGTAATTTCTTCATTTTTCGATTCATTCAATTGTCTAGAGATGTTTAACTCAGTATTTTTCAACGCTGCACGTGCAGATTGAATCATATATTGCGCGGCATTACGATTGGCTGATAACCCCCCCCTTGGTATAAGGGCATATCTACCTTAACTCTCAAAGCAAACTGTGTTCTATCGTAACCACGTGATACCATGCCACTATCTTTGATATAGTGCGTTACATTTGGAACCAAAGCTATCGTTGGCGTCATTTGAGCCATGGCAGTATCTAGATTAGCTTGTGCATATCTTAATTGTGCAGTAGAGAGTAAAGCCGCAGGAACTATTTTATAATCTAAAGATGCAATCTGGCAGTAATTACTTAAGGCCCAAGGAAGTTCATCTGCCACACTATTAACGTGCCCCCAACCGAGAAAATTTGCTAGCGTAGCCTGCCAGCGCTCTAAGTTAGCCTGATATTGTAACAGGGTAGAACGAGCCCCCTCAATTCTGGTCTGAGTTTGTACAACATCAGAAAATGAACTAGCGCCTTCACGGTAGCGCTGTTGAGCCAACATCATAATACTCTCCAGCGCTATAACTTGATCCCGAGCGATATCAATTAATTTCTTATAGCCCTGAATTTGAACTACACTCTTCGCCGTATCATATGCAACAGTATCAACTCTTAACAATAACTCGGCTTGAGTTTGAGCCACCTTCGCTTTCGCTGCACGTAGCGATGAATCTATCTTACCAAAATCATACAGCACCTGAGTCAAACTCAAGTCAATGGCTGGGTCATAGTTAAACCCTGACGAAGAATTAAGCAATTCATTATTCATACCTAAACTAACCCGAGGATAATACTTTGCCCGCTCGATATTTACTCTTTCACTAGACTCATATATCTTACTTGCAACTTCGGCAATACTGGGATGCCATTGAACCGCCCGCCACACGGCTTTAGTGATATCTAGCGCAACAGGAGACACCACATCCTGTATCGTTGAATTATTACTCAACCGTAAGGATGTATTTGCAGATAATTCCTCTTGCGACAAGATGACATCTGTCTTTTTTATACTATCTATGGCCCAACCACTTCCACTAGATAGCACCCACAACAACAATCCATAATGGAATTTATTCAAAGCCATTTATTCTAACATCCAAATATATATATACTAGCACATCCGTGTGCCACGCTTACTGCGCCATGCCACTAAACACAACTGATTTAAACTTCAGGAGAATCAAAATCAATAATATAGTCAATACTATTAACTGTGCTATCAACAGTATTTGTTAACACAGCAGAAGTCATTGGATAACTGGCTGCTTGAACATTAAGCATCGAAACCTCTTCAGTTCCATCAAATGGTATTGAAGAGATAGAATTTTTATCTCCAGCATCGGATAATAAGTTATTAATTTCTATATCTGCGAGATGTATAGTTTCGCCGTTATCTTCACTAGATAAAACAAAATCAAACGTCTCATGATCGATTGTCTCACTGATATCTAGCAAGATCGTCTCAGCCAATGCTATATCTACTTCCCCATCTAGCACCACATTGTCATCAACTGGCTGTAATAACTCAGCCTCTTCCCCCTTGCCTAAAGTCGACTCTGGCCCGCCCCCACTACCGTCGACCTTAATATCTATCGTTAATTTTGCCTCACTCTTCGAACCATCTGGAGCCGTCACTTCGTAAACGAAAACCTCTGCGTCCTGAATACTCTCTGGCTTGATCCCATCATTAAGGGTGTAACTATAGTTACCTTGCGAATCAATAGTGAGGAAACCATATTTTCCAACAATTGTTGTCTCACCGCTTCCCGACAACTTAATACCATTTACACTGCTAACAACGGTACCCTCAGGGACAATATCCATCCCCGCACCATCTTCACTACCGCTAATGACATTACCGTTGATACTCTCACCAAACACCTCCATCCCTATTGTCACGTCGGTGAGAAAATCCAGAGTTACCCCCGTCGCAACCGCGATACCGGAAGTCTGATCCAATAGGAACACATAGTCCCCCGCGGGTAAGGTAATCTCCACTTCATCACCGACGCCTCCGAGTAAAAGGATCTTAAGGAAATTCTTCTCGACATGATACTTATCGTAATTACCTGTTTCTGGATTAAGTTTATAAATTAATAGGTCAAAAACGGAACCGATACTAACACCACCACCTTTTCCTTGTAGAGTAATCGAACGCGTTGTCCCCTCCTCTACAGAAACCTTAGCTTGTTTTTTAATATCGATCACAGAGAGATCAAGGATATCGCCTAACCCAATTGATACCACCGCGAAACTCGTCTGCGACGACGTTCCGTTATCAACGGTATAAGATTTTGATTCCCCATTTAGTACTGCATTATCATCAGAGAGTTTCAAATCCAATTCTGTATCACTATCCGAGTCCGCCCCCCCTCGGAATCGCTGTCGGAGTCGCTATCGGAGCCTGCGCTCCCCTCGGCGTCGGAGTCACTGTCGGAGCCCGCGCCGCCCTCGGCGTCGGAGTCGCTATCGGATCCTGCGCCGCCCTCGGCGTCGGAGTCGCTATCGGAGCCTGCGCCCCCCTCGGCGTCGGAGTCACTGTCGGAGCCCGCGCCGCCCTCGGCGTCGGAGTCGCTGTCGGAGCCCGCGCCGCCCTCGGCGTCGGAGTCACTGTCGGAGCCCGCGCCGCCCTCGGCGTCGGAGTCACTGTCGGAGCCCGATCCCCCCTCGGAGTCGCTGTCGGAGTCGCTGTCGGAGCCTGCGCCGCCCTCGGAGTCAGAGTCACTATCGGAACCCGAGCCACCCTCGGAGTCGGAGTCGCTGTCAGAGTCCGAGCCACCCTCGGCGTCGGAGTCACTGTCGGAGCCCGCGCCACCCTCGGCGTCGGAGTCACTATCGGAGCCCGCGCCGCCCTCGCTGTCGGAGTCGCTATCGGAGCCCGCGCCACCCTCGCTGTCGGAGTCGCTATCGGAGCCCGCGCCGCCCTCGGCGTCGGAGTCGCTGTCGGAGTCGCTATCGGAGCCCGCGCCACCCTCGCTGTCGGAGTCGCTATCGGAGCCCGCGCCGCCCTCGGCGTCGGAATCGCTGTCGGAGTCGCTATCGGAGCCCGCGCCACCCTCGCTGTCGGAGTCGCTGTCGGAGCCCGCGCCGCCCTCGGCGTCGGAGTCGCTGTCGGAACCCGCGCCACCCTCGGCGTCGGAGTCGCTGTCGGAGCCCGCGCCACCCTCGCTGTCGGAGTCGCTATCGGAGCCCGCGCCGCCCTCGGCGTCGGAGTCACTGTCGGAGCCCGATCCCCCCTCGGAATCGCTGTCGGAGCCCGCGCCGCCCTCGGCGTCGGAGTCGCTGTCGGAACCCGCGCCACCCTCGGCGTCGGAGTCGCTGTCGGAGCCCGCGCCACCCTCGGAACCGGAGTCGCTGTTGTTTGTTAAACGGCTTCCCTCTCCCCGGCTAGCAAGCGCCGCCAGTCCGGCCAATCCTCCCCCCAGTCCGGTAAAACCAACTAATCCAGAAGCTATCGATGAATTATCCTGAGGCAACATCAGACTTTCAATATCAGGCAATAATGTAGTATATTGAAAAGCCGTTCCAGGATGCTCTACCCACCATAAAGCGCCATCTTCATCCTTAATGACGAGTACATTGTCAGAGTCCTCTCCTGTTTCAGGGTAAAAATCGACGAGTATTATCTTACCCCCTGATTTCAACGCAACAACAAGATTCCGACCTTCACGAACAAAGAGAACAACATTCTCTTTCGCTGCAGAGAGCGTAATAATACTCGGGTGTGAGAGTGTTATTACACTCCCATTGACGCTCAGTATTTCACCGCTACTCCTATCGATGGTAGATATATCATCCATTAGCTCTACATCCATATATAAACTTTTATTCTCAATTAGATACAATCTCCATTACGTACTAAGCACATGTGTAAAATATGCCGAGTGGAGTCATCAACTCCGTAATGCAAAAAACAATAATGAAGATCCACAGCTTTATACACTTATTAAACCAAAGCATTCAACCACAAAAAAAATAGGTATTTACCTCTCAGCATCACAGAAAGATGACTAAAAAAACATATCACCATAAAGAAATTAAAAAACAGAACTTTCATCCACAAAATAAATATTTAATAAATTTTTATTATTATAAATAACTATTGCCGCTATATAATAAATAAAATTACTGATATTATTCAGTTAATTGTTAATTACAAAAATGACCATATTTGACATGTGGTTAATAGTTTATTTGAGAAGCACGATAATAATACACATCAGACGTAATCACCTTATTGTAGAAAAACTGAAGATATCAAGTCACTGACTTCAGATTATACCCCCCCTCACACCATTACACATTAGCCAAGATAAAGTAATATAATTCAACCAATACCGTCTTATTAAAATCACGCTATCCCTTCATCTTGTTAATCCACTGATTCAGATACCCATCGCTATTATTCTCGTTACCCATGACAACAGCATGGATACCATGAATAAGAAGAGTGCGCAGATGCTTGCCTCCCCTTTTAGTCATGTTCATCAGCGCCGGCCTGTCGCCATTTGAGTGCTGGCGTAGACTCAGACCACGTCAGGCGGCGCAGGCTCTTCTTTCTGGCATGCTCTCCCCCTGCGCACATCGATGAAATAGGTGGGGGGCATCACACTCCATCAACTAATTTTTTGAATTAAAAAATATTCATCATCGATTATATTGATGCTACGAACCTCGCCATGAGCGCCCTCACACCCTGGCATGCCACCGCCCGCTCGCTGCAAAAATTTTGCCGCTGTGCGGCAAACTATTTTCCTGTCGCAACGCACTATTGTCGGGAATACTCGCCTCCAGAGATAACGGATGGTTAATTCAACGCACAGGAGAAGTACCATGACGCAACAGGCATTCCAGGCTCAACCCTTCGCCCTGCCCTTCGATCCCCAGAGCACCGCGCTGGTGATGATCGACATGCAGCGTGACTTCGTCGAGGCCGGCGGCTTTGGCGAGGCGCTCGGTAATGATGTCTCGCTGGTGCGTAGCGCCATTGCCCCCTGCCAAAAAGTGCTCGCCGCCGCGCGCGCCCATCAGCTGTTGGTGATCCATACCCGCGAAGGGCATCGCGCCGATCTGAGCGACTGCCCCGCCGCCAAGCTCACCCGTGGCGGAAAGACCTTCATCGGCGAGCCGGGCCCGATGGGTCGCATCCTGGTGCGTGGCGAACCAGGCCACGACATCATCCCAGAGCTCTACCCTATCGCCGGGGAGCCGGTGGTCGATAAGCCGGGTAAAGGCGCCTTCTACCAGACCGATCTGCAGCTGATCCTACAAAACCATGGCATCAAGACGCTGATCGTCTGCGGGGTGACCACCGAGGTGTGCGTCAATACCACCGTGCGTGAAGCCAACGATCGCGGTTATCAGTGCATCATCCCGGCCGATTGCGTCGGCTCCTACTTCCCCGAGTTCCAGAAATCCGCGCTGGAGATGATCAAGGCGCAGGGGGCGATCTTCGGCTGGGTCAGCGACGCCGACTCCATCATCGCCGGGTTACAGGGCTAAGTTGTATGAGGCCGCCGCTGCTTCCCGCGCTCTCGTGTGGCTATCTTGCCGCCGAGCGTAGCGCGCAGTCGTTGTCGGTACACAGCAGCTTCGCACACGCGCTCAATCTGCGCGATGCCCAAGGAGCGCTGTTCACGCTACTGTGCGGCCAGCGCTACCCCGATTTACCCGATGCGCTGCGGGTCGCCCTGCCGGTAGGCTGGGAGTGGCGGCATATGGCCGTCCGGCACGCCCCCGTCAGGCTGACGGCGGGCCGCTTATTGGCGGAGCGTTTCGAGATCGATCTGCGTCACGCGCCCGTCTGGCGACCCACGGCGCGCAGCGCGACCCGGCCGCTTACGGCGGCGGCGTTTGCCACGCACTACCCGCGGCTGTGTGCGCAGTTACAGCAATACGGCCTGGCACACACCTGTGTCAGCGATCTCGCGTGGCAGCCACTGACGCGCTCAGGCTGCGAGTCTAACCAAGCACACGCGAGTAATGTGGGCACTATACACACGATTGAGCGTCCGCTCAACACCTAAAGTGAGCAGTCGCTCAAATTGTTCATCGCGATAAAGTTAAAATAAAATCAATGCATTACATATCACACATACAAATATATTGAGGAATATCAGCGGGAAAGAATCAGAAGGTTCACGGCGGCCTTGTGCGCCGACGAGCGCGCGCAGGCCGATCGCCTGAAAGAGAGCTGGCTCATAAAACGCGGCGATCAGTCGGAGGCAGCGGCGCAAGCCATCGCTTGGTTATTCCTCGGACGTCACGGGCCGTTTGATCGATCCGGCAGGGGGAGGAATGAGGCCATAACGGGATACCTCGGTGGGCAGGTCTTTCCGGCTAATCCCTAGAGTCAACGCCGGAGAGACGTATCATGGGCGCGAAGGGGGCAAGCAGGGGGTGGCACCGCGTCACAACGCTGCCTTTGTGAAGGTTCCCGGTCATGAATATGAGTTATGTGAAGCGCCGCTCTTGAACCCCGTAATATGCAAATTGCGAGGTTTAACTTAAACAACGAGTAGTGAATCAGTCGCGCTGGCGTTTAATGGAAAACGCACGGATGTTAGTTACAATACGAAGTCAGCGCGTGTGCCCCGTCAAAGAATCAGGGGAATAGCGCACGCATAGGAATGTATTACACCGCATGCAAAAACTTTAAATTAAATAGAGTAATTCTATTCATGACTTAACGCCAAAATAAAATCTATTGCCGCCCAAGGTGTTTTTAGTCCCTCCTCGGGGCGCAAAATCTAAAATATCCGCGGCGCGGATGCTTTTGACATCGCGGTCAGCGCGGCCGCAAGCGCCCCCTTAAAAACACGCGCCGGAGGGTCACCCACTCCGGCGGCAATCAGGCGGCATCACTTCAGCAGTCGGACCTTCACCGCCTTCCCTTTGATTTTGCCCTGCTGCAGCTGCTTCCAAACCTGGCGGGCCACCGCTCGACGCACGGCGACGTACGCGTGAGTCGGTTGAATATCGATTTTTCCGATATCCGCACCGTCCAGCCCCAGTTCACCGGTTAGCGCCCCCAGGATATCGCCCGGGCGCATTTTGGCTTTTTTACCGCCATCGATGCACAGGGTCGCCATCGCCGCCTCCAGGGCGACGATGCGAACACCGTCCGGCTGAGGCTGCCACTGGAGTCTGACGCCGAGCATCTCCTCCAGCGCGTTGGCGCGCTGCGCCTCCTCCGGTGCACAGAGGCTGACAGCCAGCCCGCTTGCGCCGGCGCGGGCTGTGCGGCCAATTCGGTGCACGTGAACCTCCGGATCCCAGGAGAGCTCGTAGTTGATCACCATCTCCAGGGCCTTAATATCCAGCCCTCGGGCCGCCACATCGGTCGCTACCAGCACCCGGCTGCTGCCGTTAGCGAAACGCACTAGCGTCTGATCGCGATCGCGCTGCTCCATATCGCCGTGCAACGCCAGCACGCTCTGCTCACAACCCTCCAGCGCATCATAAACCGCCTGACAATCTTTCTTGGTATTACAGAACACCACGCAAGAGGCCGGCTGATACTGGCTTAACAGCGTCTGCAGCAGGCCTAGCTTACCACTGCGGGAGACCTCGTAGAAACGCTGCTCCACCGCGGGCAGCTCGCCATCGGTATCGATTTCAATCGTCAGCGGATCGCGCTGAATTCGGCGGCTAATAGCGGCGATCTCCGCAGGCCAGGTCGCGGAAAACAGCAGCGTCTGGCTCGTTTCCGGCGCCCAGGAAATCACTTCGTCCAGCGCATCGGCAAAGCCCATGTCCAGCATCCGATCCGCTTCATCCAGGATGAGCGTCTGCAGCGCCTCCAGGCTGACGGTCTCTTTTTTTAGATGATCGAGCAGCCTTCCCGGTGTTGCCACAATGATGTGCGGCGCATGGGCCAGCGAATCGCGCTGCGCGCCGAAGGGGACTCCGCCGCACAGCGTCAGCACTTTGATATTCGGCATATAGCGCGCCAGCCTGCGCAGCGCGGCCGCCACCTGATCGGCCAGCTCACGGGTCGGACACAGCACCAGCGACTGGGTAATAAACCGGCTGGCATCAATATGCTGCAGCAGGCCAAGGCCAAACGCCGCCGTTTTACCGCTGCCGGTCTTCGCCTGCGCGCGGACATCCTTTCCCGCCAGAATGGCCGGCAGCGTCGCCGCCTGCACCGGCGTCATGGTCTGGTAGCCCAGCTCATTAAGGTTGTTGAGTTGTTCTTCGGGAAGGGCATTTAGTTCAGCAAACGATGTCACAGTGATAGTCTCAGCGGATAAAAAAGGCCGTCCGGGCGTTATTGCCAGGGCGTCGGAGGATAATGATACCATTCAATACCGATGGTGCCGTGTGGATTTTTCATCCGGACATCACCCCTACCCCTTTCCGCCGCCGTACCCCATCCCTGACCGGTTGGATCTTGGGCAAAATGCCCCGGGAACACCCGCCAAAGAGTGGTTTTACCCGGTAACGTGGCACAGCCCCGAGAATTACGGGTATACTCTCCTGGATAACCTGACTGAGCCAGAAACGAAGATGACAAAACTTACCTTACAAGAGCAGATGCTAAAAGCGGGGCTTGTGACCAGTAAAAAGATGGCCAAGGTCCAGAGAACGGCTAAAAAATCACGGGTTCAGGCCCGCGAGGCGCGCGAGGCCGTAGAGGAAAAAAAGCAGGCACAACTCGAACGGGATAAGCAGCTGAGCGAACAGCAGAAGCAGGCGACCATCGCTAAAGAGATCAAAGCCCAGGTTAAGCAGCTGATTGAAATGAACCGAGTCAGCCTGAAAAGAGGCGATATCGATTTTAACTTTACAGATGGCAGCATCATCAAAAAAATGACGGTGGATAAGCTGACGCAAAACCAGTTGGTCAGCGGCCGCCTCGCCATTGCCCGTCTGGCCGTTAACGGCAGCGACAACGATGAGTACGTCATTATCCCGGCCAGCGTTGCCGATAAAATCGCGCAGCGGGATGCCGAGAGCATTGTCCTGAACAGCGCCCTGAGCCAAGAGGCACAGGATGAGGATGATCCGTATGCCGACTTTAAGATCCCTGATGATTTGATGTGGTAAGTCAGTCATCGAGCGCCACGGTGTAATGGTCGGTAATATGCATCCTGGCGAGATGCATACACTTATCAGCATATAGTATGCATACGCCGCGGTGCTCATGAATCACCGTAGCGCGACGTTGACCCTGCCCCAACGGTTGACCACTCGCGTCAGCGGCGCGACGCCCTCTTCCTCACGCACCATCATCATCGCTGTCCGGCATCAGTACGTCTATCACGCTGCGGGTAATGCCAATGCCATTAGAGAGAACCGTATTCCGCCTCTTATGGCATTATCATGCAAACGCGCTCTCCTCCGGTTATCTTAGGCTACGCCTCGCGTCACCCTATTCGTGGCGCGGTACCCACCCAGGTAAAACGATACGCTTGCTCAATCTCAGGTGATCCAGATAAGGAATGCACTCACTTTTATAATGAGGTGAGTTTTCGCAGACTATTCTTCAGTCTCCCCCCTATGCTATCGTATTTCGGATAATTCCCTGTGCATATTTAAACCAGGCTATATTCGTTACCCCCTATCAAATCAATAGATATGATTAGCTAACAAATATGGTAACCGGCCATCTACAATGATAAAAATGATCAAATAGTAAACATCCAGCTGGTTATAAATTATAGCGTTTTATTATAAAGCACATTAGCATCTTGCATAATAAAATAAACATTAAGATATCGATACACTCGTTCTCGTTATCAAAAAAATACAATATAAATGTATAAAATAGTGGTTATCAAACATTCCCTATTTTATTTTCAATTTTAGAAAAAACACAACTCAATAAATAATCACAACGCACCAAAACAACCGAGGAGAGTGCCATGCATACAGTCAATAAAATCAAGATATTAACTTCAAAAAAGAAGGTATTGTTTTTCTTAACCTCCTTAGCGATCAGTCCTTCCGTATTGGCTGATACCTTAACCCGGGATAATGGAGCGCCCGTCGGAGATAATCAAAACTCACAAACTGCCGGCCCTAATGGCCCAGTATTGCTACAGGATGTACAGCTCTTACAAAAATTACAGCGTTTTGATCGTGAGCGTGTTCCAGAACGCGTGGTGCACGCTCGCGGTACTGGCGCTCACGGTGTATTTACGCCAACAGCTGATATTTCAGATTTAACCGTTGCCAAAGTCTTTACTCCCGGGAGCACTACTCCTGTTTTTGTCCGCTTCTCAAGCGTAGTACATGGAACCCACTCGCCGGAAACCCTGCGCGATCCGCGAGGCTTTGCGACAAAATTTTATACTGCCGAGGGCAATTGGGACTTGGTGGGCAATAACTTTCCGACCTTCTTTATCCGTGATGCAATCAAGTTTCCAGATATGGTGCACGCGTTTAAACCCGATCCCCGTACAAATCTTGATAATGATGCACGACGCTTTGACTTTTTCTCGCACCTGCCTGAGTCAACCCGGACCTTAACATTGCTCTACTCTAACGAGGGTACGCCATTATCCTATCGCAATATGGACGGTAACAGTGTACATGCCTATAAGCTGATTAATGACAAAGGTGAAGTCCACTATGTGAAGTTTCACTGGAAAACGCTTCAAGGGATCAAGAACCTGGACCCACAGCAGGTTGAACAGATCCAAGGTAAAGATTATAGCCATATGACTCAGGATCTGGTTACTGCAATCAACCGTGGCGACTATCCAAAGTGGGATCTGTACATCCAGGTTCTCAAGCCTGCAGACCTAAAGAACTTCGATTTCGATCCGCTTGATGCTACGAAGATCTGGCCAGATGTGCCGGAGCGAAAAATTGGCCAAATGGTTCTTAACAAGAACCCCGATAACGTTTTCCAGGAAACCGAGCAGGTGGCGATGGCGCCCTCAAACCTCATCCCGGGCATTGAACCATCGGAAGATAAGCTACTGCAAGGACGCCTGTTCGCCTATGCCGATACACAATTTTACCGTATCGGCGCCAATGGCCTTAGCCTACCGATAAACAAGCCTCATACCGCCGTCAATAATGGCAATCAGGATGGGCAACTCAACAGCGGGCATACGCTAGACAAAGGGGTTAACTACCAGCCGAGCCGTATTTACCCGCGGGAAGAGTTGGTGTCCAGCCGTTATAGCCAAACGCCCCTGTCAGGCACCACGCAGCAAAGTAAAATCCAGCGCGAGCAAAATTTCAAACAGGCGGGAGAGCTTTATCGCTCATACAGTAAAAAAGAGCAAAATGACCTCATCAACAGCCTGGGAACCTCCCTGGCTAGCGCTGACACTGCCAGTAAAAACATTATGTTATCCTATTTTTATAAAGCGGATAAGGACTACGGCACTCGCCTTACCGGCGTCGCTAACGGCGATTTGCCAACGGTAAAAAACTTGGCTGATAAGCTCCAAGATTAAATCTTAATCGACTTAGCCCGCGTCATCACGCGGGCTATTTATATCACTTGATAAGGCCATATAATGAAAATACGCGCTCTGTTTTTTCTCTTATCCAGCCTACTGGCGCTATCCAGTGCGCCAACATTTTCCCAGCCGACCCCCGACTCACTATCGGTTAAGCAACAGCTAAACGATTATCTGTGGAATGCCGCTCGCGATGGCAATATCGCGGTCATCAATGACTTTATTTCCACCGGCTACAACATGAATGTACAAGATAGCCATGGCTATACCGCCGTGATCTTAGCGGCCTACCATGGCCATCAAGAAATTGTAACGCGTTTAATCCATGCTGGGGCAGATCCTTGCCTGCGGGATAATCGCGGAAATACCGCGTTGATGGGAGCCATTTTTAAAGGTGAAATCAGTATTGCCCGGAGGCTGATTGCAGCCAAATGCAGCCCGGATATTCAAAATAAAGCAGGGCAAACGGCAGCGATGTATGCATCACTGTTCCAGCAGCATGAGTTGCTTGCCAAACTCGAGGCCCGTGGGGCGGATATGACTATCACGGACACTCACGGCAACAGCGTTGCTACCCTTTCCACGGGCGAGATTAATACGGGGAAATAATCCCCTGCGTCCTCGCCGTCGCACGGTATCTCACCGACGCCGCCCTATGGAGAGCGCGCAATGCGCCTTGGCCAGAGTTACCCCCTGGGTATCTCACCATGGAAAAGAACCGCCGGTAAAAGGCGCCCGCCAAGCGGGCGCATTATCTAGACTATTTATTATATATAAAAAAGACAAAGCGCCGCCGCACAAGGCTCAGCCCGGCGCTACCCGCGATACGCGGCATCGACGACAGCGCTCAACATAGCCCGTTAAGCGCAGGTAGCCACGACACGGGGTAATCGTTCGCCTTGCCTTCAGTCCCCGTAGCCCGATCGAGAGCGGATGCCATCGTGCTCCGCCCATGGCCAGACTATGCCTGACCAGCTCACGGCTATATTAATTTCAAGTTTATTATCAATATATTACCCATTATTTTGTATCATGTGATACAAAATTAATTGACGCTGCCGAGCCCAAATGTATATTCAATGTTAAAACAGTCGGTCAATCGGCACGTTGCTCCGGCAACCCTCTCCGGAGTCTCCATGAAAAAAACGCTGATCTTGCTCCTCTTGCTGCTGTTAATCCTGGCCTTCTTCATCCTGGATGGTCAGCGCTGGCTGACGTTCGAGACGCTAAAACAGCACCAGGCCGCCATGGAGACGCTGCGTCACCGTGCCCCCTGGCAGAGCGCTGCGGCATTTTTCGCTCTTTATCTTCTGGTTGCCGCGCTCTCTCTCCCCGGCGCCGCGGTCATGACGCTGGCCGCTGGGCTGCTGTTTGGCCTCTGGCAGGGAACCCTGCTGGTCTCCTTTGCCTCCAGCGCCGGCGCAACGCTGGCCTTTTTGGCCTCGCGCTTTCTGCTGCGCGATACGCTGCGACGCCGGCTGGGCGAGCGTCTGGCCACGCTCAACCAGGGGCTGGAGCGCGACGGCGCCTTTTACCTGTTTACCCTGCGCCTGGTGCCGCTGATGCCCTTTTTTCTCATCAATCTGCTGCTGGGGCTCAGCCCCCTTTCCGCGCGACGCTTTTATTGGGTCAGCCAGCTGGGGATGCTGCCGGGCACGCTGATCTACGTCAACGCGGGCACCCGCTTGGCCGACATTGACTCGCTGGCCGCTATCGTCTCACCGACGCTGTTGCTTTCGTTTACCCTGCTCGGCGTGTTTCCCTGGCTGGCCCGTTTTGGGGTTCGTCAGTTTGCGCAGCGACGCTACTATCATCGCTGGCGGCGGCCGCGCCACGTTGAGCGTAATCTGGTGGTCATTGGCGCCGGAGCCGCCGGTCTGGTCAGCGCCTATATCGCCGCGACCGTCCGCGCCAAGGTCACCCTGATAGAGCGCGACGCGATGGGGGGCGACTGCCTAAATACCGGCTGCGTACCCAGCAAGGCGCTCATCCGCAGCGCCACACTGGCACATCAGATGCGCCACGCCGATCGCTACGGACTACCGGCCACGCCGCCGGCGCTGCACTTTACACAGGTGATGGCGCGGGTGCGGGAAACCATCCAAAATATTGCCCCCCATGACAGCGTCGAGCGTTACACGGCGCTGGGGGTCGAAGTGCTAAACGGACGCGCCCGCGTCATATCGCCCTGGCAGGTAGCCGTCGACCAGGCCGACGGCACCCGGCGGATCATCAGCACTCGCGCCATCGTCATCGCCGCCGGCGCGGAACCGATCGTACCAGACATCCCCGGGCTGCAGCCCGATGACTACCTGACCAGCGATACGCTGTGGCAGGCGTTGGCGCAGAGAGACGCGCCGCCGCCGCGCCTGCTGGTGCTGGGCGGCGGCCCCATCGGCTGTGAACTCTCCCAGGCGCTGGCGCGGCTGGGGGCCGGCATCACGCTGGTACAGCGGGGGCCGCGCGTTCTGCCCAAAGAGGATGTGGAGGTCAGTGAACGGGTACAGCGCAGCCTATGCGCTGACGGCATTACGCTATTCACTGACTGCCAGGCGCTACGCATTGAGCGGGACGCCCTAGGCAAACGCCTGATCGTCAGTCGAAACGGTCAAGAGATCGCCCTGGCATTTGATGACCTGCTGCTGGCGCTAGGACGACGCCCCCGCCTGACGGGATATGGACTGGAGCAGCTGGGGATCGAGAGCGCGCAGCAGCTGTGTAGCAACGCCTATCTGCAGAGCCTGTGCCCCACCCTCTATGTCGCCGGTGACGTGGCGGGCGGCGAACAGTTTACCCACCTTGCCGCCCATATGGCCTGGTACGCCAGCGTCAATGCCCTGTTTGGCCGCCTCTGGCGCTGGCGCATCGACGATGCGGTGATCCCACGCTGTACCTTTGTCGATCCCCAGGTCGCCCGGGTGGGGCTAAACGAATCCGAGGCGCGGCGGCGCGGCATTCCCTATGAGGTGACCCGCTTTGCCTTGGCGGATCTCGATCGGGCCATCACCGATGGCGCTACCGAGGGGTTTATCACGGTGTTGACCCCGCCAGGTAAAGATCGCCTGCTGGGCGTCACCATCGTCGGCGAGCAGGCGGGAGAGATGCTGGCGGAGTATACCCTGGCCATGCGCCACGGGATCGGGCTGAATAAGCTGCTGGCGACCGTTCATCCCTACCCGACCTACAGCGAAGCCAATAAATATACGGCCGGCGTCTGGAAAAAGGCCCACGCGCCGCAGCGGGCGTTAGCCTGGTTGGCTCGCTATCATCGCTGGCAGCGGGGGCGACCGCACCCGTAGCGGGACGCGATATGACCGCGTACCCTCCGCGACCTACGGCAGGCGGCACCCCGTGGCCGCCTGCCAGAAGCGCTCCACCGCCGGGCGACTGCTTTCGCGGCGTTTATACAGCAGGATCTGCAGACAGCGGCTCAGACGCGGATGGTCTGGAAAGGCGTTACATAGCACCCCCTGCGCCAGCTCCCGATGCACCATGGAGAGCGGCAGCCAGGCCAGGCCGCGATCGCGCAGCACCATATGCTTTAACCCCTCGCTCATGCTGGTCTCATAGCATTTCACCAGCGGCTGCGGCGCATGACGGCACAGGGGTGCCACGACGCGGCCAATAAAGGAGAAGTCGCTGTAGGCCAGGTAGGGCAGCGGCTGCCCCGGTGGATGGCGCTGCGCCAGCGCGCGTGAGATGACCGGAATGAGCGTTTCATGGGCCAGCAGGTGCGACTGCAGACAGTCCATTTCGGCAGCGCTGGGGCGCGCGCCATCGATGTCATACACCATCAGCAGATCGGCGCTGTTTTCTAACAGCGTATTAAAATGGTTATCAATCCCCTGCAGCCCTGGATTGACGACCACCTTGATCCCCTCCAGCGCCGATCCCATGGCGTCGAGTAGCATCGGTAGCATATTGACGGCAAAGGTGTGCAGGCTGGCAATACGCACCGTCTCGTCGGACTGGATCGCCAGCTGGGCGAAGTCCAGTTTGACATCAAGGATCCGCGCCAGGATATCTTCGGCCGAGGAGAGAAACTTTTCGCCGTAGGGAGTAAGGGCAATAGGGTTACTGCTGCGATCGAACAGCGGCACCCCCAGCCAGATCTCCAGCGCCCGGATCCGGCGGCTAAAGGCAGGCTGAGTAACGTTACGCGCCCGCGCCGCCGCCGAAAAATTACCCAGCCGCTGCAGGCTGATAAAATCCTCCAACCATTTTACATCCATCGTGCGTCCTATGTTGTGACGGCATAGCGCCATGCCCAATAAGCAATGGCGATATAAACTGTGGTGATATTATATTTTATAAAAATAGATTCCTATGGGATGCGCGGCACTAAACCGCCCCTACCGCTGCGCAATCGCCAGAATGTCGGCGGCGATCCGCCGTCGCGCCCGCCCCGCTGCGGGGATCCGCCGATCGTCATATCGACACAGCCATTTACTCGCCCCCGCGGCGGGTCACGCTATCGCCATGTCCAACACAGGAGAGAAGCTCATGTTTACCCTGCTTAAAGATGCCGACGTCTATCAACCACAGCCCCTGGGGCGCCGGGACGTATTGCTGTGCGGCGAGAAGATCGTCGCCATCGAGGAGAACCTGCAGGTCAGCGCACTGCCCGGGCTGCGTGAGGTTATCGACTGTCGCGGTAAAATCCTAGCCCCCGGCCTCATCGATCAGCATGTACACCTGATCGGCGGCGGCGGCGAAGGCGGCTTCGCCAGCCGGACGCCCGCGGCCTCCCTATCACGGCTGATCCGCGCCGCGACCACCACCGTCGTCGGGGTGCTCGGCACCGATGGCATCTCCCGTACGCCTAAGGATCTGTACGCCAAAATGCAGGCGCTGAACGTGGAGGGAATCAGCGCCTATATGCACACCGGATCTTACGAGCTTCCCACCCGGACCATCACCGGCGCCATTCGCGATGACATCGCCTTTATTGAGCGAGTGCTGGGGGTAAAGATAGCGCTAGCCGATCACCGCGGTTCGTTCCCGACGACCCAGGAGCTGCTGCGTATCGTCTCCGATATCCGCGTTGCCGCACTGCTGGCGGGCAAACGCGGGCTGCTGCACATCCACCTGGGCGCGCTGCCCGATGCCTTTGCCCAGATCAATGCGCTGCTGGCGCACGGCCTGCCTATCCAGCATATCTCGCCGACCCACGTGGCGCGCACCGAGGCGCTGTTCAGCGATGCCATCGCCTTTGCCCGCGCCGGCGGCCATATTGATATTACCTCCGGCGGCAGCCGCTTTGTTCCACCGGCCTGCGCCGCCCGGCTGGCGCTGGATGCCGGCGTCAGCCCGGATCGGCTCACCATCAGCTCCGACGGCAACGGCAGCGTGCCGCGCTTTGATGCCCAGGGCAGCATTATCGGACTGGACGCCGCGCCGCTGGACGGCAACCTGCTGCTGCTGCCGCAGCTGATTGACCAGCGCATTCCCCTGCCGCAGGCGCTGGCGATGGTCACCGCCAACGTGGCCGACGCACTGGGGATCGCGAAGGGCAGAATTTTACCCGCAGGGGATGCAGATCTGTGCCTGTTCGATGATAATCTGCGCCCCGAACGCGTATACGCCCGTGGCCGCCTGATGCTGAAGGGAGAAGAGTGTCTGGCCACGGGTAACTTTGAACAAGGAAACTGAAAGAATGAGCCTACTGATCGCGCTGTGCGCCGTGCTGTTTGCCGGACGACTGATCCTGAAAAACTATAATCCCCAGGCGGTGCTGCTGCTGAGCGGCCTGGTGATGATGGCCATCGCCGTCTTCACCAACGACGCCACCTTTATCAACAAGTCGACCGGCTGGGTCGGCTTTGACCTGTTGGAGTACATCAACCAGCTGTTTCAGAAGATGGGCGGTGGCCTTGGACTGCAGATCATGCTGATCGGCGGCTTTGCCATGTATATGTCTGCCATCGGCGCCAGCCAGGCGCTGGTGCGGGTAACGGCACGCCCGCTGCAGCGCCTCAACTCCCCCTATCTGCTGCTGGGGATCGCCTTTATCCTCGGCCAAACGCTGTCGCTATTTATCACCAGCGCCACCGGGCTAAGCCTGCTGTTGATGGCGACCCTGTATCCGGTGCTGACTCGCCTGGGCTGTAGCCGTGCGGCGGCGGCGGCGGTGCTGGCCAGCACCTGCGCCATCGAGTTCGGCCCCGGCTCCGGCAACTCCATCATGGCGGCGCAGACCTCGGGCGTGGACATCACCGAATACTTTATCCACCAGCAGCTGCCGGTCGCCGTGCTGACCATCCTGGCGGTGGCGCTGCTGCATATCCTGGTACAACGCTACTTTGACCGCCGCGATGGCGCCGTGGCCGAGGAGGTGAGCCTGGATCAGGAGAAGCTGCAGGAGACGCAGAGCGATGCACCGCTGCACTATGTGCTGCTGCCGATGCTGCCGCTGTTCTTTATGCTGACCTTCAGCAAACTGGGTGTCGGCACCATCGTCATCAACATGAATACCGCCGTATTGATCAGCGTCGCGCTCTCCATGCTGTGCGAATACCTGCGCTTCCGTGCCGCCAAGCCGGTGATGGCCGGGCTCAGCGTGGTCTTCAGCAATATGGGTAAGGTGTTCGCCACCGTGGTGACGCTGATCGTCGCCGGCCAGACCTTCGCCGAGGGGCTGAAGTCGATCGGGGCGGTGCACGATCTGCTGGATCTGGCCAGCAACGCCGGCTTTGGCAGCGGCGTGGTGGTACTGCTGATGGCGCTGTTAACCTTCACCATCGCCGCCCTGATGGGCTCCGGCAACGCCGCCTTCTTCTCTTTCGCGCCGATGCTGCCGGATATCGCCAAGCGCGTCGGCGGCAGCACGGCAGAGATGATCCTGCCGGTACAGATCTCCGCTGGCATGGGACGCACCATCTCGCCGATCGCCGGGGTGATCATCGCCGTCGCCGGTATCGCCGGTATCTCACAGGTCGACATCGTGCGCCGCACCCTAATCCCGATGCTCGGCGGCTGGTGCTTTATGCTGCTGCTGACCTTCTACCGCTCCGGCCAGCTGCTGTCGGTACTGCCCTTTATCGCGCTGCTGATGGTGATCATGATCGGCGCCGTATACGCCATGGCGCGTAAAAAGCGCGACACGGCGCAGGGCAGCGCCGACTAAACGCCATATCCCCCGCCGGGGATATCCACGCGGCGCCTGCCATCGCAGGGGCCGCGTTCTCCCCTCGCCGACGTCGGCCTCCCCTATCCTGTGCCTCGCCCGTCCCCGCCTGTCGCGATCCCTGACGATTTAACTCAATAAAAAACATATTCCAAAATTTAATTCTATTTAAACAAGTTAAGTCAGAATAACGACATTAAATAACCCCGATGGATCCGGGGACGATCACGTTTTTATCAAAAATTAGCATGCTATATATGTCCCACCAATAAAACAGGTGGGCTGAAATATGACTACATCTAATGAAAAACTGGCAACCCTTGCCAGCCCTGCGCCGTCGCTAAAAACGCTGTGGTGGAATCTGATGGATAACTGGAAGGTGGGGATTATTCCCCTGCCGTTATTTGTCCTGGCCGGTATCTTAATTACCATCGACTGTATCAACGACAACCTGCCCAATAATATTGTAGTTATGGTTGCTACCCTGGCATTCTTTGGCTTTGCCTGTGGCGAATTTGGTAAGCGCCTGCCGATCGTCGGTAAAATGGGCGCCGCCGCGATCTGCGCGACCTTTATCCCCTCTGCGCTGGTCTATTACGGTCTGCTGCCCCAGCCGGTGATTACCTCGACCACCCATTTCTTTAAAAACACCAATATTCTTTATCTCTACATTTGCTGCATTATCGTCGGCAGCATTATGAGCATGAACCGCACCACCCTGATACAGGGCTTTTTACGGATATTTTTCCCCATGCTGTGCGGTGAGATCGCCGGTATGCTGGTCGGGATGGGGGTGGGCTATGCGCTGGGACTGGCGCCATTTCAGACCTTCTTCTTTCTGATCCTGCCGATCATGGCCGGGGGCGTCGGCGAGGGCGCCATTCCGCTCTCCATGGGCTATGCCACCCTGCTGCATATGCAGCAGGGCGTAGCGCTGGGGCGGATTCTCCCCATCGTGATGCTCGGCAGCCTGACGGCGATTATCATCGCCGGCTCCCTGAATATGCTGGGTAAACATTTCCCCCACCTGACCGGCGAAGGCGAACTGATGCCGCGCCGCGACGGCGATGACGGGGAGCCGATGGCCGCCCTGAGCGAGCGCGCCAGCGATAAGCTGGATATCAGCGCCCTGGCCTCCGGCGCGCTGCTGGCCGTACTGCTGTATATGGTCGGTATGCTGGGACACCGTCTTATCGGTCTGCCTGCGCCGGTCGGCATGCTGTTTGTCGCGGTGCTGATCAAGCTGGCGCACGGCGTCTCCCCGCGCATCATGCAGGGGTCGCAGATCGTCTACCATTTCTTCCGCACCTCCGTGACCTACCCGATCCTGTTCGCCGTCGGCGTGGCCATCACGCCGTGGCAGGAGCTGGTCAACGCCTTTACGCTGGCCAACCTGGCGGTGATCGTCTGTACCGTCGCGACGCTGGTCGCCACCGGCTTTATCGTCGGCAGGAAGATTGGCATGTACCCGATCGATGTGGCGATCGTCTCCTGCTGCCAAAGCGGCCAGGGCGGCACCGGCGATGTGGCGATCCTCACCGCGGGCAACCGTATGTCGCTGATGCCGTTTGCCCAGATAGCCACCCGCATCGGCGGCGCGATTAATGTCACGCTGGCCCTGCTATTTTTAGGCAAAGTGCTACTCTGATAGCGCCCACTATTCTATAAACCATTACATTATTCCTATCATGAAACTTGTCAGTTATCTGTACCAAGGGCAGCGCAGCTACGGCATTGCCCGCCCGGATGGCATCATCGATCTCGGGCGCCGTCTCGGTCTCTACTATGCCGATTTAAAGGCCCTGCTGAGCGCCCAGGCGCTGGAGGAGGCACGGATGCTGCAGCACTATCCGGCGGATCTCGACTATGAGCAGATTACCTTCTTACCAGTGATCGACAATCCGGGGAAGATCCTCTGCGTCGGCATGAACTACCCCGATAAGCGGCGGGAGTTCGCCCAGCAGGATCCGGCGCCGACCCTGTTTATCCGCTTTGCCGACTCGCAGGCGGGCCACATGACGCCGCTGCTAAAACCGCTGCAGTCGCAGGAGTTTGACTACGAAGGCGAGCTGGCGGTCATTATTGGCCGCGGCGGGAGCGCGATCCCCCACGCCCGCGCGCTGGATCATATCGCCGGCTACAGCTGCTATATGGACGGCTCGGTGCGGGACTGGCAGCACAGCTGGTTCACCGCCGGGAAAAACTGGAGCCGTACCGGCGCCTTTGGTCCCTGGCTGGTGACCCGCGATGAGATCCCCGATCCCCAGCATCTGCGCATCCGCACCTGGCTTAACGGAAGTATGGTACAAGAGGAGAGCACCGCCGCGATGATCCACCCCATCAGTCGCCTGGTGGAGTACATCAGCACTTTTACCGTCCTGAGCCCCGGCGATGTTATCATCACCGGCTCGCCGGGCGGCGTAGGTAAAAAGCGCACGCCGCCGCTGTTTATGCACCCCGGTGACTGCATTGAGGTCGATATCGAGCGGGTCGGTCATCTGACGAATCGGGTAGCCGAAGGCACGCTCTGAGCACTGCCGGCGTGGGCGAGCGCGAGCCCCTACGCCGACGGCGGGAAAGCGCGCCATCCATGGCGCGTCCATCAGCGGGCGATCCGGTACGGCATACCCGCGTTAGCAAGAGGATCTATCATGTTGTTTACAGGCTATCGGCATCGGCTGCTGCTTATCTCTACCGCGCTACTGCTGGTCGGCCAGGTATTCGCCGCCGGCCATGACGTCTACCTGACGCCACAGAGTGCCCCGAACGCGGTCAAGATACTGCCGCCGCCGCCGGGCTATGACTCTGTCGCCTTTTTGCAGGACAAGGCCATCTACCAGTCTACGGGGGCCGTCTATGATGCCAAACGCGTCGAACAGGCCGCCCGCGACGGTAACTACAAGGCGATCCCTGAGCTGTTCTCCCCGGCCTTTGGCATGCCCATCAGCGAAGCGGCGACGCCGGCGATCTACCGCCTGCTCAGCAATATGATGGCGGACAGCCACAACCCGACCCTGCGCTCCGCCAAGCATCACTATATGCGCCAGCGCCCGTTCGTCTTCTATCACGGGCAGACCTGTACCCCTCAATATGATAAAGAGATGGCCGACTCCGGCTCCTATCCTTCCGGCCATGCCACGCTGGGCTGGGCGGTGGCGCTGGTGCTGGCAGAGATCAATCCAGCCCGGCAGGACGCGCTGCTGCAGCGCGGCTACCAGTTTGGTCAGAGCCGGGTGATCTGCGGCGCGCACTGGCAAAGTGACGTCGATCAGGGACGCCTGCTGGGCTCTGCGTTTGTCGCCAGCCTGCACGCCCAGCCGCAGTTTGAGCGAGACCTGGCCGCCGCGAAGGCCGAGTTCGCACGGCTGCAGCGACGCTAAACGCGCGCGGCGCGATCCTGCGCCGCCGGGGTCGCCGCGCCAAGATCAGAAGATGCGATCGCCCGCCAGATACGCCGTCACCACCCGATTGAGTGCGCTGTAGGGCGCCTCTGCCCCGTTTAAGGCCGCCTCCAGCGTCGCTAGAAACCCCGCCAGCGTACGCTTGGCGTGCTGGGCAAAGTCGGGATCGATCGCCTGATCTTCATACAGCAGCACATACTGACGGGCAAAACGATAGACGGTGTAATACAGGCTAGCGTTCTGCGCATCCTGCGTCATCAGCGCCTGCATATCGCGGCTCAGGGCCACGTAGCTGTCCGTTCCGTCCAAACTCTGCTGAAACCTGTGATATGCGGTGGAAAAATCCATATAGCCTCCTGCAAAAAAGTGCGACAGCGCCCCTCACTGCGGGTGCTGCCAGTCATGGTGCTGGCAGTGCCAGCGAAACTGTTCAATCAGCGCCTGTGAGGCCTGCGTCAGCGGACGCTTTCGCGGGTAGATCAAGCCATAGTGCCCCACCGGCAGAAACTGCAGTCCGATCGGCAGCGCCGTCAGCACGCCGCCGAAGCGGGCCTCGCGCAGCCGCGCGCGCGACAGAATGGTCAGATAGTCACCGTTCATCACTAGATTCATGATGCACACTGTGGAGTCCGTCAGAATGGGGTAGTGCGGATTATCCGGATGGTCAAAAGGAATAATACGCCGGATGTTATGATAATATCCCATATCAGTTTCTGGCATTACCCACTTCGCCTGACGCAACGCCTCCAGCTCAGAACAATTAGCTAATGGGTGCTCTTTTCTGGCAACAATACAAAATGGCGCATCGAACAGGGAAATCGAAATAAAGTCCCCCAACGGCATCTCATCTGTCAATGTCCCGAGTGCAAAATCGAGCCGCCCATCACGTAAACTGGGTAACAATGTAGAAAGTTGCGCTTCCTTAACATTAATTACGGTTGCCGGAAATCCCTGTTTAAAATCATTTAACACTTTATTTAACACAGTTATTCCGAATAAAGATGAAATACCAAAGGCGACGTGTCCATGGCCGTTTTTGGTTATTTGCTCCACCTCCTCCGCCGCCTTTTCCAGCTCTTCCAGGATCAGGTGTGCCCGAATAGCAAAGGATTTTCCGGCGTCGGTCAGCGTCACGCCCTCGTTGCTGCGGATCAGCAGCGTCGCCCCCATATGATGCTCTAACTCTTTGAGTGTACGGGTTAAAGCGGGCTGAGACTGATCCATTTTACGCGCCGCTGCCCGGATACTTCCGCTGCGAATAACCTCATTAAACACCTTCAGCTGTTGTATTTTTGGCAAATAGCGCATCGCCCCACCCTATCAGTTTTTTTTATCATCGTGAAACTAATAGCATATTACCCTGCCATCAATTTTTGCGTTAAATCAATAGCCATGATACTGACTTTATCCACTATAAAACAAACCATAAATCTGGGGGGAGGCATTTATGCTGACGGTAATATTAGGCGTCGTAGTATTAATTGCTACGGTCGTTTTATTGATTAAACGGTACGATACCCGCACTACGCTTATCGGCGCTGGCATTCTATTATGTATTATTTCTCTGGCGCCGATGAATGCCTTTAATGCGTTCAGTACCCGAATGACCACCTCTGGGCTGATCGAATCGATCTGCAGCAGCATGGGCTTTGCCTATGTGATGAAATTTACCGGCTGCGATATGTGTCTAGTGCGCCTGCTGACCCGCGGACTGAGTAAACTCGGCTTTCTGCTGGTGCCGACGGCCGTGGCCGTCACCTTTGTCATCTGTATTGCCATCCCCTCCGCCGCCGGAGTCTCCGCTGCGGTGGGCGCCACGCTGATCCCGTTGTTGATCGCCGCGCGGGTGCATCCGGCCATCGCCGGCGGCGCCGTACTCTCCGGCACGCTGGGGGCCTACCTGAATCCCGGCGTGGCCCACAATGCCTTTATCTCCCATATCTCTAAAACGCCGCTGATGGACTTTGTCTTCTACCATGCGCCGACCACCGTCATCTGCGCCGCTATCTGCGCCGTCTGCCTGACGCTGGTGGCCTTTGCCAGCAACGGCCTTAACTACCGCCCTGAAGGCCCTGTGGCGCAGGATGCCGAGGTGGCACAGGCGGATCCGGTACGCAATCTACGTTTCTATCTGCAGACCCTGGCTCCGTTTCTGCCGGTGCTGCTGCTGGTCTGCTCCAGCCTGGGCTGGCTCGGCAGCAGCAAGATGAGCGTCCCGGCGGCGATGATCATCGGCTCCCTTTACGCGCTGCTGATCACCCGGGTCAGCCCCAGCGCCCTGACCAAAAGCTTTTTTGACGGCATGGGCTCCTCTTACGCCAACATCCTTGGCATCATCATCGCCGCAGCCGTCTTCATCGAAGGGTTAAACGCCGTCGGCCTGATCAAGGTATTTATCCAGCTGCTGACCGACTCGCCGGAGTTCGCCCGCTGGGGCGGCACCTTAGGGCCATTCCTGATGGGGCTGATCACCGGCACCGGTGACGCCACCGCCTTTGCCTTTAATGAGGCCGTCACCCCGCACGCCGGTGACTTTGGATATGAAATCAATAATCTGGGCGCCGGTGTCATGCTCGCATCGGCCCTGGGTCGCAATATGTCACCGCTCGCCGGTGCCGCCATCGTCTGCGCCGGCCTGGCCGGCGTCAGCCCGGTCGAAATCGCCAAGCGCACCGCGCCGGGCGCTATCGTCGCTGTGCTGTACGTGGCGCTGTTTTTCCTTTAATCACACAGGGAGATCATGATGACCGTTTCCGATCAGGAACAGCTGCGCCGCTGGCGCCGTATGTTCCATCAAATTCCTGAAACCGGATGGAGTGAATTCATCACTAGCGCACGGCTGATAGAGATACTGCGCGCCATGGGCTACCGGGTGTTGCCGGGCAGCGCCTTTCTCTCCCGAGAGCATATCCAGGGACGTAACGACGAGGAGGTCGCACAGGGGCTGGCGCGGGCGCGCCGCTATCCGGTCAGCGACGCCCTGCTGGAGGAGATGGGGGATTTAACCGGCTGCGTCGCCCTGCTGGAAACCGGACGGCCGGGCCCCACCGTCGCCCTGCGCTTCGACATTGACTGCGTCGCGGTCACTGAGAGCGACGCGCCGCAGCACCCGCCGCGGGCCGCCGACTTTGCCTCACGCCACCCCGGCTGCATGCACGCCTGCGGCCACGACGGCCACATGGCCATCGGGCTCGGCGTCGCCCAGGCGCTCTGCGCTCTGCGCGATCGACTCTGCGGCACGGTAAAACTGCTGTTTCAACCGGCGGAGGAAGGGGTGCGCGGCGCCAAGCCGGTGGCGGAGGGCGGACTGCTCGACGACGTCGACTACTTCCTCTCTGCCCATATCGGCATGGGGGTTCCCAGCGGGGAGATCGTCGTCGATCCGCGCGACTTCCTCTGCACCACCAAGCTGGACCTGCGCTTTTTCGGCGCGCCGGCCCACGCGGGGATGATGCCCCAGGGCGGCGCCAACGCGCTGGCCGGCGCCTGTCACTGCGTCACGCAGCTGCTGGGGATCCCACGCCACGGCGACGGTATGTCGCGCATCAACGTTGGCACCCTGCGCGCCGGTGAAGGACGTAACGTGATCCCGGCCTACGCCGAGATGCAGCTGGAGGTGCGCGGCGCCAACCGAACCATTAATGACTACATGGCACAGCAGGCCCTGCGCATCGCCGACGGCGCAGCGCAGAGCTTTGGCCTGCGGGTAGAGCATCAGGTGATGGGCAGCGCCGTCGATCTGCACAACGATGCGGCGCTGATGACGCTGGTGGCGGATATCGCTAGCCAGCAGTTGGATCTGCGGATCGGAGAGGCCAGCTTTGGCGGCAGCGAGGATGCCACGCTGCTGGTCGAACGGGTGCAGGCGCACGGCGGCCAGGCGGCCTATGTGGTGCTGGGCGCCGATCTGCGCGCGGGCCATCACCAGTCCGAGTTCGACTTTGACGACGCGGTGCTGTCGCGCGGCTGCGTGCTGTTTACCGCCTGCGTCAGCCGCCTCTGCCGCACGGCGCAGTCGGCCTAATAATGCGAAAGCCATCGCCCAGCGGTGGCTTTGACTCAATAGCTCAGCCGCATGCCCTCAGCGCGGCGTCTCCTGCGCGTCCGCGCGCGCTGGCTGGTCGCGATAGGGGCCGTGGAAATAGTCCACCGGCGCGTACAGCGTATCGGCCAGCAGCGAAAACGGCAGATCGATAAATGCCCGGCTGCGGGTCATAAAATCGTAGTCGTAGTTGCCGCTGCCGCTCACCCGCGCCATATCGTTGTGCACCCCGGCGTAGTAGGTATGCCCCTCCTGCATGGTGGTGCGACCCATGATGCTGCCGCATCCCGCCAGCATCGCCGTCCCCACCAGTACCACGGCCATCGTTAACGGTCGCTGTTTCATCAATATCTCCCTGAATAGTCCGTCCTGGGCCGATAATAATCGGGATCCCCGGCGCAGGATACCCGACGCCGATCCGTCGCTGCATTTTTTTGCAGCGGCTCACGATTTTACCGCCCGCGGCGCGCGCGGTACCAGCGCAGCAGCGCCACCAGCAGCACCGCCACCGCCAGCAGCCCGCCGCCGGCCCACAGGCGCTGCTGCGGGTCGGCAAAGATCCGCAGCAGCACTTCGCTGGCGCCATAGCCAAGGCTGACGATGGTCAGCGCCCACAGGACCGCGCCGAGCAGATTAAACAGGATATATTTTCCCGGTTTAACGCCCGCAGACCCGATAATGATCGGGCCAATAGTGCGAAAGCCATAGGCAAAGCGCATCCCCAGGATCAGCCAGCTTTCATTACGGCGCACCTGGCGCTGTACATAGGCTATCTTCTGTTGCTGACGCGGAAAACGCCGTAAAATAGGCGTGCCAAAGTGGCGCCCGACGAAGTAGAGCGTGGTATCACCCAGCGTCGCACCGACCATCGTCAGCAACACCACCCACGGATAGGCGAGCAGGTGTTTATGGGCGGCGGCCCCGGCCAGAAAGGCGATAGTCTCCCCCTCGAGAATGCTGCCGATTACCACGGCGACATAGCCATATTCACTTATCCAGCGTGCTGCATCGATCATGGTTCATCCTTAGTGCTGCGCAGGGCGCCTATCATACCGAAAAAACATCCGGCGTCACGCCGGCGCATCCGATAGGCCATACTTAAATTCTGGCTGAATAAAAATGCGAATAATCATAAAAACTGTTATTTGATATCGTTTTTTTTGATAATGTCAGCGGGGGCGGTATTACGCCCCCGCGGCCGGTGCGCGCGCAGTCATTCAAAGGAGGGTGCCATCCATGAAGTCTCATATAAAAACCAGCCACCACAATACCCGCCACAGCGAGTATCAGCTGATCCTGCCGCTGATCGCGCTGGGGGTGCTGGCGGTGACGCAGCCCGCCACGCTGGGCGCCCTGGCCGCGATCAACCTGCTGGCGCTGATCGCGATCCTCGCCAGCGCCTTCAGCGTGGTGCGTCACGCCGATGTCCTGGCCCACCGCCTCGGCGAGCCCTATGGCTCGCTGATCCTGACCCTGTCAGTGGTGATCCTGGAGGTCAGCCTGATTTCGGCCCTGATGGTCAGCGGCAAAGCCGCGCCGGAGCTGATGCGCGATACGCTCTACTCCATCGTGATGATCGTCAGCGGCGGGCTGGT
Source organism: Edwardsiella sp. EA181011 (assembly GCF_000800725.1). NCBI lineage: Bacteria > Pseudomonadati > Pseudomonadota > Gammaproteobacteria > Enterobacterales > Hafniaceae > Edwardsiella > Edwardsiella sp. EA181011. Next base: position 3,003,473 of record NZ_CP011364.1, read on the forward strand.
CGGATTTTCCTTGCTGCTCGGCGGTCACAAATTCGCCACCCAATATGTCAATCTGGGCGGGATCAAGCAGTATCTGATCGCGCTGATCCCGCTGGCGATCATTGTACTGGTGCTGCCGATGACCCTGCCGGGCGATAACTTTACCCATGGCCAGTCGCTGGTGGTCGCGCTGCTATCGGCCGCCATGTACGGCGTATTTCTGCTGATCCAGACCCGCACGCACCAAAGTCTGTTCGTCTACGAGCATGAGGATGAAGGCGACGACCCCAGCGATCCGCACCACGGTAAGCCCTCATCTCACCGTAATCTGTGGCACGCCGCCTGGCTGGTCGCCTACCTTATCGCCGTCATCGCGGTCACCAAGCTGAACGCCCTGCCGCTGGAGGGGCTGCTCGGCGCTCTGAACGCGCCGCAGCAGATGACCGGCTTTCTGGTCGCGCTGCTGATCCTCTCCCCCGAGGGGCTGGGCGCCCTGAAGGCGGTGCTGGCCAATCAGGTGCAGCGCGCCATGAATCTGTTTTTTGGCTCGGTGCTGGCGACCCTGTCGTTAACGGTGCCGACGGTAACCCTGATCGCCCTACTGACCGATCAGCCGCTGCTGTTCGGGCTGGGTGAGCCGCAGACGGTGGTGATGTTGGCCACCCTGATGCTGTGCCAGGTCTCGTTTAACACCGGCCGCACCAATGTGCTCAACGGCGCGGCGCATCTGGCGCTGTTCGTCGCCTACCTGATGACCCTGTTTCTGTAGCTGACCTACCCCAGGCGGGTCAGCAGCACGCCGCAGAGGATCACCAGCGCGGCCGTCACCCGTGCCCGCCCCAGCGGCTCATGCAGCAGGCGGGCCGACAGCAGGAGCGCAAACAGCACGCTACTCTCACGCAGGGCGGCGACGATGCCGATCGGCGCCTGGGCCATCGCCCAGATGACGATGCCATAGGCCAGCAGCGACATCGCGCCCCTGGCCAGTCCGGTGCCAGGCGCAGCGTATCAGATAGCCGGTGCGCCGCCCCTGACGCTGCCAGAGCCATACCAGCATCACCGCCCCATTGAGCGCAAACAGCCACAGGGTATATCCCAGCACATCCCCCGCCGCCCGGGCGCCGGCGCCGTCGGTCGGGGTATAGCCGGCGGTACACAGCGCGGTGATCAGCGCGTCACGCAGCGCCGCGCAGGGCCATCAGCAACACCCCGCCAATCAGGATCAGCGCGCCGGCGCTCGCCAAAAGCGGGGGTTTCTCCCGCAGCAGCAGCAGGCTGAGCAGCATCACCAACAGGGGGGCGCAGCCCCTGGCCAGCGGATACATCTGTCCCAAGATCGCCATGGCTATAGGCTCGGCTGAGAAACAGGCCGTAGACGGTGTGAAACAGCACCGACAGACCGAGCCAGTACCAGGCCGCCGCCGGCAGCGCGGCGCACAGCGGTAGCAGCGGCAACGCCGTCAGCCCGGCAAACAGCGCCACCAGCGCGACGCTGACAAAGCGATCCGCGCTGCCTTTCACCAGCACATTCCAGCTGGCATGCAGCAGCGCGGCAAACAGAACGGCAATAAACACCGAGATGGTCATCTGCGACGGTATCCCTTCCCTCTATAAACAGTGAATCAGCGCGGCATTGTCACCCGCCCGGGCTGGAGTCTACGCTCTCCCAGCATAATCGGCGCAACACGCGCTGTCATGGCGGTCCCCAAAGAAAACAGGCCACCCTAGGGTGGCCTGACGCTCGCACGACGGTGCCGCTATCGCGCTTAAAATCCCAGGCTGTCCAGCAGGTCATCGACCTGCTCCTGGTTGGCGACCACACCCGGGCCGTTCTGGTTCATCTGCGGGCCATTCAGCAGACTGTCGTTTTCACGCTTCGGCTTGGGCGGCTGCTCCGGCATATTCTCCAGCAGCACCATCAGCAGCTGCTTTTCGATCTCCTGGATCACGTCCATCATGCGCTTGATCACCTGGCCGGTCAGATCCTGGAAATCCTGCGCCATCATGATCTCCAACAGCTGGCTGTGAGTAAAGGCCGTATGCTCCGGCACCTCGCTCAAGAACTGGCGGGTATCCGTTACCAGCGCCCTGGCATCCTCAAGCTCGATCGGATTTTCAAACCAGGCATCCCAACGCTGCTTGAGCTCTTTGGATCCCTTCTCCATCTGCGTCTGGCGCGGCTGAGCCGCTTCAACGCAGCTCAGGGCGCGCTCGGCGGCCTGACGGGTCATCTGCACCACATAGTCCAGACGGTCGCGGGCATCCGGAATGGCTTCGGCTGCCTGAGCGATGGCCTGATCCAGTCCAAGCTCTTTCATGCTGTCACGCAGCATACGCGTCAGTTGGCCAATCCTGGCGATAATATCGCCGGCATCGGCGGCTGGCATCGGATGTTCGTTCATCGTGACTCCTTAGATCCCGAGCTTTTCAAAAATCTTATTCAGTTTTTCTTCCAGCGTTGCGGCGGTAAACGGCTTCACCACGTAGCCGCTGGCCCCGGCCTGCGCGGCGGCGATGATGTTCTCTTTCTTCGCCTCGGCCGTTACCATCAACACCGGCATCTTGTTCAGCGTGCCGTCCGCACGGATCGCCTGCAGCAGCTGCAGACCATCCATGTTGGGCATGTTCCAGTCAGAGACCACAAAGTCGAACCCGCCGGCGCGCAGCTTGCTCAGCGCATCGGCGCCGTCTTCGGCTTCCTCTACGTTGTTGAATCCCAGCTCTTTCAACAGATTGCGTACGATACGACGCATGGTAGAGAAATCATCGACAACCAGAAAACGCAGATTCTTATCCGCCATACTAACTCCTAAAAAAATCCCTTGAGCCGGGAGCAATAACCTGAAAAACAGGCATTCGGTTAATGACCGCGCCCGCGGGCGCGGTCCGGTATCGGTTAAATACGCAGCGCCTGCTTGGCGCTGACCTGCGCCAGCATACGCTGGCTGATTTGGGAGAGATCGACCACCTCGTCGACCCCGCCCATCTGAATCGCCTCGCGCGGCATGCCAAATACCACGCAGCTGGCTTCATTCTGCGCAATGGTATAGGCACCCGCCTGGTGCAGCCGCAGCATCCCTGCGGCACCGTCGTTGCCCATTCCCGTCAGGATCACCCCGACGGCGTTGCGTCCGGCGCAGCGGGCGACGGAGTCAAACAGCACCTCAACCGAGGGGCGATGACGGTTCACCGGCGGCCCCTGATGCAGGCGCACAATATAGTTGGCGCCGCTGCGCGCCAGCTCCAGGTGGTGGGCGCCGGGGGCGATATAGGCGTGCCCCGGCAGAATACGTTCGCCGTCCTCGGCCTCTTTCACCGTGATCTGGCACAGCTTGTTCAGCCGCTCGGCGAAAGAGCGGGTAAAGCCCGGCGGCATATGCTGGGTGATCAGCAGCGCCGGACTGGTCGGCGGCAACGGCTGCAGCACATGGCGAATCGCCTCGGTGCCGCCGGTAGAGGCGCCGATGGCGATCAGCTTTTCGCTGCTGAGCAGCGGGCCGTGGCTGAGGGTCGCCGGCGGCTCGCCCTGCTTCAGCTGGCGCGGCAGGCGCGCGCGCGCGGCGGTGCGGATCTTGTCGGCGATCAGCTCGCTGTAGGCCAGCATCCCCTCGCGGATCCCCAGCTGCGGCTTGGTGACAAAGTCCACCGCGCCCAGCTCCAGCGCCCGCAGGGTGATCTCCGATCCCTTCCCGGTCAGAGAAGAGACCATCACCACCGGCATCGGGCGCAGGCGCATCAGTTTCTCCAAAAAGTCGAGGCCGTCCATGCGCGGCATTTCAACATCCAGTGTAAGCACCTGAGGATTGAATTTTTTGATCAGATCCCGCGCGACCAACGGGTCCTGCGCGGCGGCCACCATCTCCATATCGGGGTGGCTGTTCACGATCTCGGTCATCAGTTGGCGCATCAGCGCGGAGTCATCCACGCACAATACCCGGATCTTGTTCATCGGCTCTCCTTCGTCAGCCCGTAAACGGTCTGCCCGCGCAGATGGAAATCGCGGGAGATCTGGCTGAAGTTCTCCGAGTGACCGGCAAACAGCAGGCCACCCGGCTTTAACAAGGGGATAAAACGACGCAGAATGCGAGCCTGCGTTTCTTTATCGAAATAGATCATCACGTTACGGCAAAAAATCGCATCGAATGGGCCCGGCAGATCCCACTTGGCATCCAGCAGGTTCAGCATCTGGAAATGCACCCGCTGCGCCAGCTCATGGCGAACCCGGATCAGCCCCTGATGAGGCCCGGTACCGCGCAGAAAAAAGCGCTGCAGCTGCGTGGCGTTCAGCAGCTTGGCCTCCTCCTGGCGGTAGATACCGCGCTGCGCCTTCTCCAGTACCTGAGTATCGATGTCGCTGGCCCACACCTGCGGCGCCATCGGTGATGGCCCCAGCGCCTCCGCCAGGGTCATCGCGATCGAGTATGGTTCCTCGCCCGTGGAGGCCGCCGTACTCCAGACACAGTAGTTGTGCCGCCGCGCGCGCGCATGCTCCGCCAGGATCGGGAAGTGATGCGCCTCGCGAAAGAAGGCGGTCAGGTTAGTGGTCAGCGAGTTGACAAATGTTTGCCACTCATCGCTCTCCGGATGACTCTCCAGCAACGCCAGATAGTCACCAAAGTCGCTCAGATTCAACGCCCGTAAGCGACGCACCAGCCGGTTGTAAACCATTTCACGTTTATGGTCGGCAAGTACGATACCGGCCCGTTGGTAAATCAACTGGCTAATCCGCCGAAAATGGGCATCCCCCAACGTCAGACGTTGCATTGCCAGTGAGGAGACGTTGTTTTCCCCCTGTGCTGCCTGTAGTAATAAATTCGTCATCACTCACCAGTTAACTCACCTACTTCAATTTCGCTTTCCGCCGAGCGGAAAGCCCATCAGCTCGTGCCGTTGGCTTGTCCTTGCAGATCGATCTGCGCCACATCGCCGCTCAGACGGAACGTGGCGACGGCGCGCGACAGGACATCAGCCTGCGCCTCCAGAGACTGAGTTGCCGATGCTGCTTCCTCTACCAGTGCGGCGTTCTGCTGCGTCACCTGATCCATTTGCGTTACCGCCTGGGCGACCTGCTCAATGCCCCGGCTCTGCTCCTCCGATGCGGAGCTGATTTCGCCCATGATATCGGTCACCCGCACCACCGAACGCACCACGTTATCCATGGTGTTTCCGGCGCTCTCTACCAGGGTCGACCCCTGTTTTACCCGGCTGACCGATTCCTCGATCAGCCCTTTGATCTCTTTCGCCGCCTGGGCGCTGCGCTGGGCCAGATTGCGCACCTCACCCGCGACCACCGCAAAGCCACGCCCCTGCTCTCCGGCGCGCGCCGCCTCTACCGCCGCGTTCAGCGCCAGAATATTGGTCTGGAAGGCGATACCATCGATAACCCCGGTAATGTCTCCGATTTTTTGCGAACTTTGCGTAATATCATGCATGGTCCGCACCACCTGACTGACGATCTCACCGCCCTCACCGGCGGTATGGGAGGCCTCCTGCGCCAGCTGTGACGCCTGGCGGGCGTTGTCGGCGTTCTGTTTCACCGTGGCGGTCAGCTGTTCCATGCTGGCGGCCGTCTCTTCCAACGAGGCCGCCTGCTGCTCGGTGCGCGAAGAGAGGTCGTTGTTACCGGCGCCGATCTCCTGCAGCCCGGTATAGATGGCGTCCGTCCCCTGGCGTACCGACAGCACCGTCCCGGCCAGCGCCTGCTGCATGTTACGCAGGCTGGCGTACAGCTGGCTGATCTCATTACGGCCATACACCTTGATCTCCGCCGATAGATCGCCGCGCGCGATGCGCTCAAAATGGGCGCGCATGACGGTCAGCGGCGCCAGCAGCATATTGCGCAGCCACCAGATAGCGATCAGCATCACCAGCGCCAGCAGCACCACGGCCGCCAGATTCAGCGCCATGGAGAGATGATAGGAGCTGCGATTGATCTCGGCGCCCTGCTTCAGTTCGCCCTCAACGTGCTGAGTCAGCTTCGCCACGCTGGCTTCAAACTGATCCTGGATCCGCTGGGTCGGCTGATCCATAAACCCCTGCAGATCCCCCTTCTCCAGCAGACTGACCAGCTGCAACAGCGCCGTGCGCAGCGCCTGATAATGCTGCAGCGCCTCCTGAGACAGCGCGCGATCCTCCTCATCGCTGTCTGAGCAAGCCATATACTGCTGCATGGAGTCATCGGCCTTTTTCAGCATGGCGCGCACCCGGTGCATCAGCGCGTCGATCTGATCCTGAGGGATATGCAGCGCCGCGCGGGTACCGGCGCGGTTCAACGTGTTGCGCGCCTGCAGCAGGGCAACCCAGGTTTGTCCCAGCGTTTCGCGCTGATCGTTGGATATCTGTACCCGGGCATAGTTATCACTGTCAGAACGGATGGCCATAAACGACACTCCGTTGGATGACAGCTGCAAAAAGCAGAATGCCAGCACCAACGCAAACAGACTGGTCGATATGCGGATTCGGTTAAACACGATAGGCTTCCTCGTTGGCCGGCAGCGTGTAGGGTACCGGCTCGGTTGTCATTTTTATTTTGGCTCCCCATATGCCTGTGGCGCCTCGCGGCGCCCGGCACTGGCAGTCAGCTCCCCGCCGTTAGAGGCGGAGAGCCGGTCGGGTTGTCAGAACGTCTCCCAGTTATCGCTGCTGCTATCGTCCGACGCTTTGGCTTTCGCCGGCGCGGCGGCGGCGCTGCTGCGCGGCGCGGCGCGAACCACCGGCTCCGCCTCGCCCTGCGGCTCAATGCGGAATACCGCGACGGCCTGATTCAGATGGCTGGCCTGATCTTCCAGCGACGCGGCGGCAGAGGCGGACTCTTCCACCAGCGCGGCGTTCTGCTGCGTCACCCGATCCATCTCGGAAACGGCCTGACCCACCTGCTCGATGCCGCGGCTCTGTTCGTCAGAGGCCGAGGCAATCTCACCCATGATGTCGGTGACCCGGGTCACCGCGTTAACGATGTCGCCCATGGTATCGCCGGCGCTTTCGACCAATACCGAGCCGGTATCGACCTTGCTGACGGAATCCTCAATCAGCCCTTTAATCTCTTTCGCTGCCTGGGCGCTGCGCTGGGCCAGGTTACGCACCTCGCCCGCCACCACGGCAAAGCCACGCCCCTGCTCACCGGCACGCGCCGCCTCTACCGCCGCGTTCAGCGCCAGGATATTGGTCTGGAAGGCGATACCGTCGATAACCCCAGTAATGTCGGCGATCTTCTGCGAGCTGCTGGCGATGTCATGCATGGTCTGCACGACGTTGGCGACAACCTTACCGCCGCGCTGGGCCGTTTCGGAGGCGCTCAGCGCTAGCTGACTGGCCTGCCGGGCGTTTTCGGCGTTCTGTTTCACGGTCGCCGTCAGCTGTTCCATGCTGGCCGCGGTTTCTTCCAGTGAGGCCGCCTGCTGTTCGGTACGCGAGGAGAGATCGTTATTTCCGGCAGAGATTTCGCTGGCGCCGCTGTAGATGGCATTGGTCCCCTGACGGACGTCGCTGACGGTGCGGACAAACTCGGTCTGCATATGGCGCAGGCTGTCGGCCAGCTGCCCCATTTCGTTGCTGCCGTGTACCTCGATACGCCCGGAGAGATCGCCGACGGCGAACTGACGGATATTGCCCATTAGGCTGTTGAGCGGGCGGATCAGCGTGTGGTGGATCCCCATCCACACCAGCACAATCACCGCGGCCACGACCACCATCACGGCCAGTAGGATCCACAGCGCCATATGGTAGGAGTCGTTATTCGATGTCACGGCCTGATGGTATAGGCGGTCGTTCTGCGCCAGATAGGCCTCATAGGCTTTTTCAAAGCTGTCCTGATAGCTTTGCGTCGGCTGTTCGAAGAAGTCGTTAATCCGGCCGGCGGAGAGCATCTGGATCAGCTCCCCCAGCGCGCTGTGCAGCGTATCGTAGCTTTGGTTCATGGCCTGCGCGGCCTCATCGCTCTGATTCGGATCGCGCGGTAGGCCCTGATAGCGCTCCCACTCGCGCTCCGCCTCTTTCAGCTCGGCGCCGGCCAGCTGCATCAGATCGGGTACGGTGGCACCGGAACCGGTTTTATTCAGATCGGCCATATAGCGGATCCCGGCACGGTTTAAGGTATTGCGTGTCTGGAGCAAAGCTACCCAGCTGGCGTTAAGCGCGGCCTGCTGTTGGCGAATGGTTTGCAAAACGGTAATACTTTCCTTGTCGCTTTTCAGGGCGTCAAAGAACACTCCTCCGGAAGTCATCTGCAAAATGCCAAATAACCCCAGCACCAGTAGCAAACTGGTAACTACTTTTATGCGGTTTAACATGGGCGTCTCATTTTTGCTGCATCAGATGTCAGAGATATCGGCGCGCGGCGATAAAACTTTATGGCGAGGAGGACAGTCAAATCATCTTTTTTGTCCACTATAGCAGCATATTGTACTAATCATGAGTCCCGTGAATCGCGCGGGGCACCGGCCCGCCGCCGCCGCGGCGGGCCTGATATCAGGCGGTGACGCTGTCGACCAGCGCCATCTCCTCGCTGCTGAGCAGCTTTTCGATATCCACCAGGATCAGCATTCGCTCGCCGAGCGCGCCGAGGCCGGTCAGGTACTCGGTCGACAGCGTTACCGCAAACTCCGGCGCCGGACGGATCTGATCCGCGCTCAGGGATAGCACATCGGAGACACCGTCCACCACAATCCCTACGACGCGCTGGCTGAAGTTCAGCACGATAACCACGGTATTCTCGTTATAGCTGACGTCCTGCTGAGAAAACTTCACCCGCAGATCGATGATCGGGACGATCACACCGCGCAGGTTGGTCACCCCTTTAATAAAGGAGGGCGTGTTGGCAATACGGGTAACCTGGTCGTAGCCACGGATCTCCTGCACCTTGAGGATATCGATACCGTACTCCTCATCCCCCAGCGTAAATACCAGGAATTCCTGGCCTACGGTTTCACCCGCCAGTTTGCTTACGGAAGCCAGTCCAGTCATGTCAGTTCACCTTTATTTATTCATCGTCATCAGCGCCGCCTGCGGCGGCGCCGGTTGCATGGTTAAGAGTCAGGCGGCCGCGCCGGCGACCCGTTTTTCCCGGTTAATGCTCTGCAGCGCCGCGACGTCGACGATCAGCGCCACGCTGCCGTCGCCGAGGATCGTCGCCGCGGAAATGCCCGGCACCTTGCGGTAGTTAGTTTCCAGGTTTTTCACCACCACCTGATGCTGGCCGATCAGCTGATCGACCAACAGCGCATAGCGGCGTCCGGCGCTTTGCAGGATCACCACAATGCCCTGAGTAGCGTCGGTCTTGGCATCGGCGACGTCAAAGACGCGGTGCAGCTCTACCAGCGGCAGGTATTCGCCGCGCACCTGCAGCACGCGCTCGCCGCCGGCCAGCGGGTAGATATCCTCATCGTTCGGCTGCAGCGACTCCATCACGGCGTTCAGCGGCAGAATGAAAACCTCGTTGCTGACTTTGACCGACATGCCGTCCAGAATCGCCAGGGTCAGCGGCAGGACGATACGGATCGTCGTGCCTTTCCCCTCACGCGACGCGATCTCAACGTGGCCGCCCATCTCCTGGATATTTCGCTTCACCACATCCATCCCGACGCCGCGCCCGGAGACATCGGTGACCTTCTCGGCGGTGGAGAAGCCCGGCGCAAAGATCAGCAGGCCGATCTCTTCGTCGGTCATGTTGTCGTGTACCGCCATCCCCTGGGAGCGCGCTTTATCCAGGATCTTCTGGTGGTTCAGCCCGGCGCCGTCGTCGATGACCTCAATATAGATATTGCCCCCCTGGTGCTCCGCAGAGAGGGTCAGATTGCCGACGCTGCTCTTGCCCGCCGCCTGGCGTACCTGCGGCGATTCGATGCCGTGATCCAGGCTGTTGCGCACCAGGTGGGTCAGCGGATCGATAATGCGCTCGATCAGGCTCTTATCCAGTTCGGTAGAGCTGCCCAGCAGCGTCAGCTCTACCTGCTTGTCGAGCTTGCTGGCCAGGTCACGCACCAGGCGCGGGAAGCGGCTAAAGACGTACTCCATCGGCATCATGCGGATCGACATGACCGACTCCTGCAGATCCCGGGCGTTGCGCTCAAGCTGGCCCAGGCTGTTGAGCAGATCGCCATGATCGACCGGATCCAGCATATTGGAGCGCTGCGCCAGCATCGACTGGGTGATCACCAGCTCGCCGACCAGGTTGATCAGCTGATCGACTTTCTCCACGGCGACGCGGATGCTGGTGCTGTTCTCTGCCCCTTTAGCCGCGCGCGGGTTGTGGCGCGGGACATGGGGCGCGGCGGCGGTCGTCGCATCCGCCGGCGTCGCTGGCGCGGGCGCGGGCTCAGAGGCCGGCTCAGGAATCGGTGCGTCCGCCGGCGCCTCGCTGACGACCTCGGCGGGCGGCAGGGCCGACTCCTCTAGGCTGACCTGCGGCGCGACCTCCGCCGTCGGGCGGATAAAGTGGATCTGCTCCGGCTCCAGCACAAAGCACAGCACCGCCGTAATATCATCCTCACTGACCGTGGTATCCAGCACCACATCCAGCGAGCTGTCGCTTTCCTGATGCTGCTGTACCGTGCCCAGATTGCCCAGCTCTTCCAGCATCAGCGGGATTTCCGCCGCCTTGAGCCCGGTTAACGAGATGGTCAGTCCGCCCTGCGGCGCGGCGCTCGCCGCCGCGACAGGCGTAGCCGGCTCTGCGGCCGGCGCAGGTGCAGGCGCGGCCACGGCGGCAGGCGCCTCCCCTTTAGCCTCTAGCGCCAGCTGTCTTAGCGCTTGGCAAATATATTCGAAGCTATCGGCATCGGGGTCCTGAGCGGACTTATAGGCATCGAGCTGATCCTGCATAATATCTTTGGTTTCCAGAAACAGGTTGATGATCTCGGTACTCAGCCGCATTTCACCACGGCGGGCACCGTCGAGCAGGTTCTCCAGCAGATGCGTGGTCTCCTGCAGTACGGTAAAACCGAAAGTGGCCGCCCCCCTCTTGATCGAGTGGGCAGCGCGAAAGATGGCGTTCAGTTGTTCGTTATCCGGCTCCTGAGGATCCAGCGCCAACAGGTGCTGTTCCATATCAGCCAACAGTTCATCCGCTTCATCAAAGAACGTTTGATAAAACGCGCTAATATCCATGCTCACAGGTCACCTCTTGTCTATCGCGCTCGGTATTTTGACGTGGTCGTTCATTGGCGCCATCGGCGTCGGAATAAAGGGCGTTACCGCCGGTTGGCCGCTGGCGGCGCCGATGCGCTGCCACTGATCCGAGGCCGTCGGCTGACGCATATCAACGGCGTCTCCCCCTTCCGCATCCTCGTGTTCAATCCGATTCTGTGCGGCTTTATTCAGCACCAGAATACTGATCCGGCGGTTGACCGCCGCATTGCCGGCCAGATTGCGCAGATTCATGGTATCGGCCATGCCGACCACGCGTAGGATCTTGTCGCCCGCCAGCCCGCCGGCGATCAGCTCGCGCCGCGAGGCATTGGCGCGGTCGGCCGAGAGCTCCCAGTTGCTGTATCCACGCTCACCGTTGGCGTAGGGCAGATCGTCCGTATGCCCGGACAGGCTAATCTTGTTCGGCAGCTCATTCAGGATCGGGGCGATAGCGCGCAGAATATTGCGCATATAGGGCTCAACCTGGGCGCTGCCGTTCTGGAACATGGGGCGGTTCTGGCTGTCAATAATTTGAATCCGCAGCCCTTCATCCATCATGTTGATCATCAGGTGTGGTCGCAGCGCCTTCAGGCGCGGATCGTTGATGATCACCTGCTCCAAACGCTCGCGCAGTCGCTTCAGGCGCATCTGCTCGGCGCGCGTCTGCGGATCGGGATCTTCGGCAAACTTACGCACCTCGCCCTCTTTCTGCGTCACATCATCGCCGCCGCCGGGGATCGGGCTAAAGCTATCGCTGGAGCGCTGTCCCCCGCTCAGGGCAACCTTCAGCGGGGTACGAAAATATTCGGCGATGCGGGTCAGCTCCTGCGGGCTGGCGATCGCCAGCAGCCACATCACCAGAAAGAACGCCATCATGGCGGTCATAAAATCGGCATAGGCTATCTTCCAAGCGCCGCCATGGCTGGCCTGACCGTGGCCGCCGCGTTTCTTTTTGACCAGAATGACCGGGTGTTTACCGCCCTTCATACTTCTTCTTCCGTTGCCGCCTGTTTCGCCGGGGTTTTCACCTGACGCACGTGCTCTTCCAGCTCAATGAACGACGGCCGCTCGGTGGAGTACAGCGTCTTACGGCCAAACTCCACCGCGATCTGCGGGGCATAGCCGTTCAGACTGGAGAGCAGCGTCGTCTTGATGCAGTGCATCATTTTGGTGGTTTCGGCGCTCTTCTGACGCATCAGCGAAGCCAGCGGGGAGATAAACCCATAGGCCAGCAGGATACCCAGAAACGTCCCGACCATGGCGTGGGCGATCAGCGCGCCCAGCTCCGCCGCGGGGCGATCGGCCGAAGCCAGCGCATGAACAACCCCCATCACCGCCGCCACGATACCGAACGCGGGCAGGGAGTCGCCCACCGCAGCCAGGCTGCCTGCCGGCACCTCAGCTTCCTGTTCGAAGGTCTCGATCTCTTCGTCCATCAGGGACTCGATCTCAAAGGCGTTCATGTTGCCGCTGATAATCAACCGCATATAGTCGGTAATAAACTCAATGAGTGTGTTATCGGCAATCAGGCGGGGATAATTAGAAAAAATTTCGCTCGCCTTAGGATCTTCGATATCCCGCTCCAGGGAGAGCATGCCCTGCTGGCGCGATTTGGCCAGGAGCTGATACATCAGCCCCATCACATCCATATACAACGCCTTGTTGTACTTAGAGCCGCGGGCAAGCTTGGGCAGGGTACGCAGCGTCGACTTAATCGCCTTGCCATTGTTGCCTACGATGAAAGCGCCGATGCCCGCTCCCCCGATAATCAATAACTCAGATGGCTGATACAACGCTCCCAGATGGCCCCCAACAAGCGTGTAACCGCCAAAAACCGCGATTAGCACAACGGCATATCCCAGTAGAATCAGCACGTGAATTCCTTACATGATCGGAGTGAACAGTCGGATGTAATCTGCCGGCGCAAAGCCGGAAAGAGGAAGGTCGATGACAGAATGCTGCCCGAAGACAGCGTGCGGCAGCACTACCGCTGCACCGCACGCTATTGGACTGATTGCCTCAATCAGTTACACCACACGTTTCTCTTGCTCACCGAGCAAGTGTGGAAAGATATCGGCAGGATTCTCAGAAAGTTTACGTCTTTTTATCGCTCGCGACGGCGGTTGGCACAAACTGCAGACAAAACTGTGCACCGGCTGATGAGCGTGGGCAACAAAGCTGCCACCGCAGCTGTTGCAGTGGGCAGGCTCCAGCATGCCGCTCTCGACGAAGCGCACCAACGTCCAGGCGCGCGTCAGCGCCAACACGGGCAGATCGCTATCCGCCGGCGGACACTGCTCCAGGTAGAGTTTGTAGGCGCGGATCACCGCCTCTACCCCGTGGCAGGCGCCGCTGGTCAACATAAACGCATAAATATTATAGAACATGGAAGAGTGAATATTCTGCTCCCATGTCATAAACCAGTCGGTGGAGAATGGCAGCATCCCCTTCGGCGGCGGACTGCCGCGCAGCTCCTTGTACAGCTTGATCAGGCGTCCCCGGCTCAGCTGGGTTTCGCTCTCCAACATCTGCAGACGCGCCCCCAGAGAGATAAGTTCCATCGCCAGCTGTATGTCGCGTGCTTCCTGAATGATGCTTTTTTCGCTCATGTCAGCCCCGTTTCCCCGAATCATTTCCGTCCGCCGACAGCTGCTGAAGCAGATGGCTGGACAAAAGAATTCCGGTATGAATCTGTTGCAGATCGTCCACGCGCGACTCTTGGGTCAGGCGTTGGATCGTCTGATGATCTTCAAAGCGAAACTGGCATACTAACTGATTGGTTTCAGCCAGTTTTACCATCTGCGGCAGCGTCAGCTGAACCAACGTTTCCGCCATTTCAGCGTCAATCCCCAGCCGGAACATGGCGGAGGCTTTGTCGTCATGAATTAATCGCTGTGCTAATAACAAATATGACAAGTTAATGTCATAAATATGCTTGAGTATTTCCGAGGTACTCATTATCTCACCCTGCTTGACTCAATCGGCCAACACAATGAAACGTACCTTTACTATAACTGCGCGAAGCGCAGGAGAACGAGGTACCTGATAACCGCTCAACTAATGTGAATTGGAGCATAACGGCCATGTTTACTGCGTGTTATATGACCCGACGTTGTACTTTTGATATACAAATGGAGGTTAGGCACCCTGAGGGTGAATAACAGACGCCATTAAGACTATTCTTAAAACGCTGCAACTCTACCCCTGAATGACCGAAATGTACAACGCGGCAAAGCGTCAAATTTGAGAAAAGTGTGATCCATATCACAAAAAACAGCAGGAAAAGTATGACTTTTGCTGTATTGGCTCACATTTTAACCTGGCGCGCAATCTGCACGAGCTATCCGTTTAACTTTTTGAATAGCAAGCAAAATTTTTGTGGAAAAAATAAACTGATTTTTGCATTTTCAGTTTTTAATATTGCAGTAATGTATATTATCAGATTTAAACTCTGAATAATAATTCAACGGTCACATAAAAAACTAAACGATGAGCAAAACCATAGAATAAAAATAGATAGCCTTGATAGGTGAAGTGGCGCCATAGAATACTTCCTGAGCTAAATTCTGATATATCTCAATTAATGCGGGTATATCCATCCCGTCGTCGAGTCCCTATTTCTCTTTATTCAGTAATATCGATATAACTATTCAACGAGGTTATTCTCGGTATTCATCATTTAACAGAATAAATTGCGCTACCCGTAGACATTACGCGCGTGGTTAATGGTTTTTATGACCAAAAGTGCGCATTGCCACATTTCACGCCTGTGGGCCCAAGAGGGGGCATGGTAGGCTGTGTGCTATCACGCCCGGCTACGCCGGCGTTCGTCGCACATCACGGACACGACCGATCCGTCAGGGAAAACCGTATTCCCCTGCCACGACTGAGGAGCCCCGCACATGTTCAACTTTGACTACTACAATCCCACCCGCATTCTGTTTGGCGGCGAACGCATCGCAGATATCCCGCAGCATATTCCCGCCGAGGCGCGCATTCTGCTCACCTACGGTGGCAACAGCGCCCGCCAGTTTGGCTACCTGGACGAAGTCCGGCGCGTACTGGGGCCCCGCATCGTCGGCGAGTTTGGCGGCATCGAAGCCAACCCCCAGCTGGAGACGCTGCTCAGGGCGGTACAGCAGGTGCGCGAGCAGCGCATCGATTTTCTGCTGGCCATCGGCGGCGGCTCGGCGATCGACGGCAGCAAGTTTATCGCCGCCGCAGCGCACTATCCGGGCGATCCCTGGGAGATGTGGTGCCAAAAGCTGCCGCCGCAGCGGGTGTTGCCGCTGGGCTGCATTCTGACCCTGCCCGGCACCGGGTCAGAAATGAACCCGACCGCCGTCGTCAGTCATCGCCGCCTCGGCGCCAAGGTTGGCTACTCCCATCCCGCGCTGTTCCCGCGCTTCTCCGTGCTGGATCCCCACAAATCCTATACCCTGCCCGCGCGCCAGGTTGCCAACGGCGTCGTGGATGCCTTCGTCCATGTCATGGAGCAATACCTTACCTATCCGGTCTACGCCCGAGTTCAGGATCGCCTGGCCGAAGGGCTGCTACTGACGCTGCTGGAGGAGGGACCGCGAGCGCTCAGCGAGCCCCATAACTACGACGTCCGCGCCAGCGTCATGTGGGGCGCCAGTATGGCGCTGAATGGCATGGCCGGCGCCGGGGTGCCGCAGGACTGGTCAAGCCATCGTATCGGCCACCAGCTGACCGCGCTGTACGGAATGGATCATGCCCTGACGCTGGCCATTCTGCTGCCGGCCGTCATGCGGGTGCAGCAGCAGGATAAACGCCTGAAGCTGCTGCAGTATGCCGAGCGGGTATGGGGACTGTGCAGCGGCAGCGAAGAGGAGCGAATCGCCTCGGCCATCGAGCATACCGAGCGCTTCTTCAGCGATATGGGGATGCAGACCCGGCTCAGCGCCTGTGGTCTTGAGGAGAGCTGCATCGATGCCGTTATCGATAACCTGCGGCGTTTTCAACTGCTGCCGCTAGGCGAGCGGCAGAACATCGATGAGACGGTGGCCCGTCGTATTCTGAGCCTAAGCTACTGAGTCCGTCCGGCGCGGGAGACGCTGTGATAGACGCCACATCGCCCGCGCCGCGCATTTTATACTATAGAAAGCGCGCTAACGCAGAAAGGCTAACGCCGACCGTCATACGCCGTCGCCGTCAAAAACCGCCTGACGCGGATGCGGCCTCTTTCGATTGGCGCGGCGCAACGCGGCGCCAAGACCCGCGCGACGGGGATGCCGCACGGCAACTAACCGGATACCCCCGCCGATCCGGCCGCGCTGGCCATTCGCCCCATCGGAGGCCAGCCCATCACGAGGAGGAACCCCATGAGCTACCATACGATTCTGGTCGCCGTTGCCCCGGATCCGGACAGCCATATTCTGCTGGATAAAGCCATTGCCATCGCCCGCCCGTCGGGTGCGAGCATCAGCCTGCTGACGCTGTGCAATGAGCCCGATCTGTGCGGCAGCTACGCAGGCCCCCTGCTCGCACAGACGCGTCACCTGCTGCACGAGGAGACCGCCCTGTTTCTGGAGCAGCTCTGCCGCCGGGCCGATTACCCTATCGCCCACACCCACATCGGCCACGGGGAGCTGATCGACTGCATCATCGACACCTGTCGCCGCCAGCGCGTCGATCTGCTGATCTGCGGCAACCACTGCGCAGGCTTCATCAAGCGCCTGCTCAGCTCAGCAGGGGCTCTGATCGATCGCACCCACACCGATGTGCTGCTGGTGCCGCTGTAAGCGGGGAGCATGCACCGGGTTATCGCTCATTGCGCTGAGAAAGCGCAAAAACTCCGGCTTACTGGCAAATGCCAGCTTCTGCATGATGCAGCGCTGGCGATAGTTAACGCTCTTATGGTGGATCCCAAGGTAGCTGGCGACCTGATAGTTATCGCCGCCGCGGCTGCGAATGGCCACCACCTTCCACTCGGGAAACGACATGCCGGCCATCTCAGGCTGTGCCTGCATCTTGCGTTTCATCCGCGGGCTGAGATACGCCTGACGCAACGAGTGCCGGTAGGCCTCGGCGAGACGGGGCAGCGGCTCCCGTTTGGAGATCAGGCTCACCTGACCCAGGCTGTGAACCGCCGCCAGCACCGTCGGATGGGTGATATCCGTCATCACCGTAATCCGCAGCGCTGGGCGATAGGCGCGAACGCGCATCAGCGCCAGCAGCGCATCGATGGGCGTATCATCATGGGTATACAGCTCGGCGATCACGTGATCGACCCGTCGCGTGGCGATCGCATCTGCCAGGTGGGCATAGCACGTTTCATGTAATATCCGATCGTCAGAAATAATATGCTGCGCCAGGCCGTCATAAAAAAAACGATCGCAGTCCATCACCAGGGTAACCTGGCGATCGGTATCCGCAGGCGGAAACTGGTGAGCGAAACGATCCTGTACTGCTGTCATTGCCTGGCACCCCCTCCCACGCGTTGGCCCTATCTCTGTCCGACTATCACCGTATCGCGATGATGACAATCCTGCGCGAGTAATTATCCTCTATTAAAGGCACAGATTGCTATTTGGGGAATTCGAACAACTTGATAAATATTTTCAGTTATCTCTGCGATGATTTTCCTGTTACGCTAATTTTTAGGCTGGATTATCGTATTCGGATTTTTCTAAGCCAATATATCCCGTAAAGTGAGCAATTATTCCGCATAAGCCGGTATGGCAAAGCGACGCTCCCCGATGAGTTCTCCGGTAGATGCTCCCGCCACGGTGACGACGGCGGTGTGAAACGCGATTTGACTATCCTGACGACAGAAACACACTCAGCTGATTGCAGCGATTGTCGCCGTGGGCATCCTAGGCGCCATCCTTTAGCGAGGAGGCATTCTCATGAGCCGCATCGTCTTGGTGGATGGCCATGCAGTGATACGCACCGGATTTGCGCAGCGCCTGCTCCAGATTAACGCCACCCGCCTGTAGCCAGAGTCAGCGAGCGCTATTACCTGAAGATCCCCCTAGGGCATGTTTGTTCTGACAGACCCCGCGTAGGCAATGGGGCTTTGCGACGCGCCCAAGGCGCGCGACCTCCCCCCGATGACGCGCACCACGACGACGCGCAAATGTTGTTTTTTACGGCGATTTATTTCAATTTTGTCTTTATTACGTATAAATGTTTCCCCGCGCAGATCCAGGGCGTCAGCTAATTTATAGTGCTATGAATTATCATCATTTTGTTGTTCTTCGTTGCAGACTACTTTATGCGCAAAAAAAGCCCTCAAACAGGCAAAGTCAACTATTTTGCAGGCCGTTTTGTGCTGATTTACATTGGCATTGGCGTTTTTCTGTTATTACTGCTGCTGCGCGTGGGCTATCTGCAGTTAATGAAGCAGCCCCAGTTGGAAAAAGAGGCCGATCAGCGCTCGCTGCGCGAGCTGGTCACCCACCCGCTGCGCGGCACCATTACCGATCGCAACGGGCAGCCGCTGGCGGTCAGCGTCGCCTCTAACGATGTGATCGCCGACCCGGTGCGGATACTGGAGCACGACCCCCAGCTCAGCAGCCCACAGTGGCGCTATCTGGCCAACGCGCTGTCGCAGCCGTTGGAGAGCATCCGCGACAAGATCCTGCAAAACGGTCAGCGACGCTTTATCTATCTGGGGCGCCAGATCGAGTCCGAGATCGCGGGCTATATCACCAAGCTGCACATCCCCGGCGTCTCTACTCCGGACGATGCCAGCCGCTACTACCCGATGGGCGAGGCGGCAGCGCCGCTGATCGGCATCGTGGGGCTCGATCAGCAGGGGCTGAACGGTATTGAGCACGGCTTTAACAGCCTGCTGCAGGGCAAGCCGGGCTACCGCCTTTACCGTAAGGATCGCTATGGCCACGTGGTCGGCCTGATGGAGGACGATCCGGCCCAGCAGGCGCCGACGCTTCCCCTGAGCATCGATCGCTATATGCAGTACGCGCTCTACTCCCACCTGCGCGACGGGGTGCTGCGCAACCAGGCTGACTCCGGCGCCGCCGTGCTGGTGGATGTGAATACCGGCGAGATCCTCGGCATGGCCAGCTATCCCTCCTTCAACCCCAACAACTACCAGGGGGTAGCCCAGCAGGATATGCGTAACGTCGCTATCTCCGATAGCTTTGAGCCAGGGTCGACGGTGAAGCCGCTGGTGGTGATGGCGGGCCTGCAGCGCCACCTGATCCGCCCCGACTCCGTCATCGATACCATGCCGTATCCGGTTAACGGCCACCTGATCCGCGACGTCGGCCACTGGTCACGCCTGACCATTACCGGCATTCTGCAAAAATCCAGCGATATCGGGGTATCCCATATCGCGCTGGCCATGCCCGCCGATGTGCTGGTCAATCTCTACCACAGCTTTGGGCTCGGGGTCTCCACTGCACTGGGCATCAGCGGCGAAAGCGGCGGCTATTTCCCCCTGCACCGCCAGCGCTGGTCGGACATTGAGCGCGCGACGTTCTCCTTCGGCTACGGCCTGCGGATCACCCCCCTGCAAATGGCGCGAGAATACGCCACCATCGGCTCCTTTGGCCTGTTCCGCCCACTCTCGATCACCAAGGTTACCCCGCCGGTGATCGGCACCCGAGTGATCGACGCCAACATCGTCCGGACCGTGGTGCACATGATGGAGAGCGACGCCCTGCCGGGCGGCAGCGGCGTGGCGGCGGCGGTCCCCGGCTATCGCCTGGCGATCAAGACCGGCACTGCAGAAAAAATGGGCAGCGACGGGAAATACGACGGCGGCTACATTAACTACACCGCCGGCGTCGCGCCGGCGAGCAATCCGCGCGTCGCCCTGGTGGTGATGGTTAACCACCCGACCGCCGGTAAGCACTTTGGCGGATCGGTGGCCGGGCCTATTTTTGGCCAGATCATGGGCGATATACTGCGCCATATGAATATCGCGCCCGACGCGCTGACCGATCAGGCGATTACCCTCAACCGCAATCCGATCGGCGTGCAACAGCCTGGTACATAAGATTTTTTTATCTTATAATTGGCATATGACAGGTGAAATGGCACCTGTCATCGTCTCTGCGCGCCGCTGCGTCCGGCGCGATACCGACGGACGCCCCCGCGGGAGACGGTGGGCCCGACGATCCCTGCTACCCTACGCACGCGCTCCCCGGCGGTAAGGGCGCGCATGTTTATCGGACTCAGCCTAATGTATTTGTTCGGTTTATCACATATTGTATGCCGGATATCTGTTGCTATTCGCTCCAGCTCAGATTATCTTCAAGCTGCCAGTTCGGACCGAATCCGACACTCCGGATCCCCCTTCCAGCGGCAGCTCTGTCGTACACTATGTCCTCCTGCCGGAGCGTGGGGGGATTCATCACGGTGAACCGGGATCACCAGCGCATCTTGTTCAGAAAAAAACCATGAAGCCAAAAGAATTACTGTTACGCGCAAAAGGCGGCTGCGGCGAATTGTTGACGCCCTATCCGCTGCTTTACGTTATCCTCGCCGCCCTGATCAACCTGGGGCTGGGCTACCGCTTTAGCTTTATCTATGCGCTGGGACTGGCCGGTATTTTCCTGCTGCTGGCACACTACCTGCCGCGAACGCAGCGGGTGCTGCTGCTGATCTGTACCCTGGTCGCCGGGCTCTACTACCCGTTTGGCCGGGTCTTTGGCCCGCCCAACTTCAACTCGGTGTTGGCGCTCTACTCCACCAACCCGGAAGAGGCCGGCGAGATGGCGCAGATCTTTCCCTTCTGGGACTATCTGATCGCCCTGTTTATTCTGCTGCTCGGCGGCGTCCTGGCGTGGCGGCCGGTGCCGCGTGAAAAATCCTGGGGATTGCCCAAGACGCTCTACCTGCTGCTCGCCCTGTGCGGCCTACTGTTGACGCCGGTCACCAACCTGAGCGCCGGCGGCGAGTTTCGCCTGAACGACACCGGCTATCCGGTCGTGCGCTTTATTGAGGACACCGCCAACGGCAAGCTGGAGGTCGATCGCGAGATGGCCCGTATGCAGACGCTCTCCTCCGTCGCCGACAGCTGGCACGTCACCTCGGTCAAGCCCAGACATCAGATCTACGTGCTGGTGATTGGCGAAAGCGCGCGCCGCGATGCGCTCGGCGCCTTCGGCGGCAAGTGGCCCACGACCCCCTTCGCCAGCCAGGTCAACGGCGTCTTCTTCAACGACTATCTCTCCGCGGCCCCCTCGACCCAGAAATCCCTGGGCCAGACGCTGAACCTGGTACGCAACGGACAGGCCGAATATCAAAACAGTATTATCACGCTGGCGCAGAAGGCCGGCTTCCGCACCTTCTGGTTCTCCAATCAGGGGCAGCTGGGCAAATATGACACCATCGTCGCCAAGCGGGCCGACGAAGTTCGCTTTCTCAAACAGGGCGACTTTGAGGACGGCAAGTCCACCTCCGACATGGATCTGCTGAACTTTACCCAGCAGGCGCTGGACGCCCCCGCGGAGGGGCCTAAGCTGATCGTCTACCATCTGATAGGCTCCCACCCCAAGGCCTGCGATCGCACCAATAACCACTTCACGACCTTCGTCCATACGAAGGAGACCTCCTGCTATCTGTACAGCATCACCCAGACCGACCAGTTCCTGAGCGAGCTGTATGGCCAGTTGAGCAAGAGCGGGCAGAACTTCTCCATGATCTACTTCTCCGATCACGGTCTGGCCTTCCATGAAAAGGGCACCCGCAGTGAGTTCCTGGCGCACCACGATCGTTACCGTCAGGACTATCAGGTGCCGCTGATGATCCTCTCCGCAGATGACGAACGGCGTACCGTGATCAAGGCGCGCCGTTCAGCCCATGATTTCCTGCACCTGTTCTCTGACTGGACCGGGATCAAGAGCGAGGAGATCGTCGACCGCTATCGCTTTATCTCTGGCCAAAAAGCTATTCCGTCGAAGGTGATGGTGCAGAACTTCGCCCTGAAACAGGTTCCCTACGATAGGCTGGAGGACGATCCGTTTATCGTCCAAGACTCTGCGGCCCAGCGCCGTCAGTAAACGTCAGACCGCGCTGCGCACGCTCCCGGCGCAGCGCGTAGCCTACGCGGTTTATGCCGCGTCGCACAGCGCGGCCAATAGCGCCGCGCTGTGCGACACCCGAGCAATGCGCGGAAAAATATAGCGGAAGCTGTGGCGGTGCTGAACCTCATCCGCCGCCGCGCAGAGATCCTCCGCAATCCAGAGCCCATAGCCATGCTCCCAGGCGCTGCGCGCCGTCGATTCGACCCCGATATTGGTCGAGATCCCCCCAGCACCAGCGTATCGATGCCGCGACGGCGCAGCTGCAGATCCAGCTCGGTGCCGTAAAACGCCCCCCACTGATGCTTAACGATCTGAATATCCTGCGCCGTTGGCGTAAGCGCCGCCGGATAATCCCACCAGTTATCCGCCAGCGCCCCTCCCGGCGCCGGGGCATCGACCGGCTGGCGCAGGGCATCGGCGCCAGAGGCGCACCAGCCAACGCGCACCAGCACAACCGGCATCGCGCGGACGCGGAACGCCGCCGCCAGCGCGGCGGCGCGGGCCACCACCTCATCGCCGGTATAGGGCGCGGCGGCGACGGGCAAGATCCCCTGCTGTAGGTCGATCAGTACCAGGGCTGTTTTAGCCGGGTCAAGCTGCTGCATCATTGCGCTCCTTGTCACTCTGTTCGGTGCGACGCCCCCGCATGGGCCGCCGTCAGGATCACAGTCTAGCGAAGCGCGCGCAGGGATGCGCATCTTCCCCATGCCATTGTGTTAGCAAATATGAGCCGCAGGCCCTATGCATCCACCAGCGCGAACAGATCGTTAAACGCCTCACTCATCGTCGGATGGGTATAAATCTGATCGCGCAGGACGCTGTAGGGCACGCCGGCGTCCATCGCGGTTTTCAACAGGTTGATCATTTCATGAGAGTCGCGACACAGCAGCGCCGCCCCCAGGATCCGCCCACTCTCGCGCTGAACCACGGCTTTCAGCACCCCGCGGGGATCTTTCAGGGTACGCGCGCGCGGAATGACGCCCACCGGCAGCGTCACCACCGTTACCGCTTCTCCCTGCGCGCGCGCCTGCGCCTCACTCAGCCCAATGCGTGACAGCGTCGGCGTCATAAACACGGAATAAGGGAGCGCGCCGCGATCGCCCGTATGGCGTAGCCCCTTTCCGTACAGGCTGTCACGGACAATGCGGAAATCATCCAGCGAGATAAAGGTAAACTGCGGCCCGCCGTTAACATCCCCCAGCGCCCAGATATGCGGCTGCGTGGTCTGTAGCTGCCCATTCACCTTGATCGCCCCGCGCGCATCCACTTCAACACCGGCCTGCTCCAGCGCCAGCCCGTCGCTATTGGGCAATCTGCCGGAGGCAACCAGCACCGCATCCGCCTGCACACGCCCCGCCTCCAGCTCAACCGTGACGCCCGCTGCATCGTCCTCTATCCGACGCACCCTGCCCCCCAAACGCAGATCGATCCCCTCGTCGCGCAGGATCGTCTCCACTGCCTGCGCAATATCGCGATCCTCACGCGGCAGAAAATCTGCGGCGGCCTCCAGCACCGTGACCTCCGCCCCAAAGCGGCGCAGCAGCGAGGCAAACTCTACGCCAATATAACCGGCGCCCAGGATAACCAACCGCTGCGGCAGCGTCGCCAACTGCAGAAATGATGTGCTGTCATAGACGTGGGATGACGCCGCCAACCCCTCAATAGCGGGCATCGCCGAGCGGGCGCCCGTGTTAATGAAAATGCGCTCCGCGGTGATCCGCTGCTCTCCCTGGATACCCTGCACCGCCAGCGTATGGGCATCCACAAACCGGGCATGGCCATTTATCAGCGTCACCTTTGCCAAATCTTCCAGTGCGTGGCGATTATTCTCCCGCAGCATCTCCACCAGCTGCCGCTGACGCAGCACGGCCTCGGCAAAGGGGATACCGGTATCGGCATCGTGTACCCAGCTTTTGGTCGGGATACAGCCCACATTGATGCAGGTGCCGCCGTACTGTTGCGCGGATCGCTCAATCAATGCGACCTGCTCCCCGCGCCGTGCCAAAAAGGCGGCCAACGTTTTTCCCGCCTTGCCAAAGCCAATCACTACGTTCTGAAAATGCGTCATGGGTTTCTCCTGCGTCCAATAACGTGAATAATGGACAGCGTGTCCGATTGGCTTACATTACGCCATTATCGTCCTAGCCCCGCTGTGTCGGAAGCGCAGGATACTGCTCAGGAGTCTCATTATGGATATATTAAGCGCCTTGCTTACGCTACATGAGTTGCGCAGCAGTATTGATGTGCGCTGTCATTTGCAGGGGGAGTGGCAGCGGCCTCACGCCGCTGGTGAACTGAACGCGATCCATTGGCATGGTCTGCTGGACGGCAGCGCCAGGATAGAGCTGGCCAACGGACAGCGTCATACCCTTCAGCCCGGTAGCCTGACTATGCTGCCGCAAAGCGCTGCGCATCGCCTGTGCAACAGCGACGGCGACGTACGCCTGATCTGTGGCACCCTGTATATCGATCCCACGCAGCGCCACCTGCTGGCGGCGCTGCCGGAAACCCTCATCTATCACGAGGAGGGCACCTGGCTGACCGCAACGCTGCAGCGCCTGTTTCAGGAGTCCGCCGCCGCCCTGCCCGGCGGGCAGTTCCTTTGCCAGCGCCTGTCTACCGTACTGCTGACGCTGGCGCTGCGTCACTGGCTGACGCAGACGCCAACCCAGGGCGGGCTGCTGCACGCCCTGATGCATCCACGCCTGGGCAATGCTATCGGCGCCATGTTGCATCAGCCGGAGCAGCCGTGGAGCGTTGCCCGTCTCGCGGAAATCAGCCACCTGTCACGCGCAAGCTTTGCCCGCCAGTTCCGCATGGTTACCGGCAGTACACCGCTGCTGTTGCTTACCCGTATCCGTATGGCACACGGCGCCGCCCTGCTGGGACGCGAAGCCTTTACGCTCGCGGACATCGCCGAGCGGGCCGGCTACGCCAGCGAGTCCGCCTTTCATCATGCCTTTGTCCGCCACATGGGGCTGACGCCCGGAGACTACCGGCGCCGTTCCCATCAGTTGGCCATGAGTGCGGATACCGCGACGCTATCCTCTCCGACCGGCGCCCAAAATACAGCGCCCGTCGAATGACGGGCGCAAAGAGGCGTTGTTAACAATCTGCGGTCAGCGGTTGATCCTGGTAGCCGTGTATCCTAGCATCGGCCAGGCAGTCCCGGCGCCGGGGGAAGAAAACCGCCGAGTGATGCACGATATACCCGGTGGACGCTACGACGCACCACCCCCACTGGCCACATGCGTTGGCGTAAAAGCGCCAGAAATTGTCCTCTGTTGCAAAGTACATATCGACCTCCCGGTTCGCCCGTACGGCGTCGCCCGCGTCGTTACTCCGCGGCGGGCTGCAGCGTCATCTCCGGCGCGGCGTGATTCAGCGCCTGCTGACGCTGACGCTCCAGCTCCAGCGCCCCGCGATGAGACAGGATGCAGAACAGGATGCAGCAGACCACCCCGCCCATCAGCAGATAGAAACCGCCGTGCCAGCCGAAACGGTCTACCATCACACCAAACAGGCTGGTTCCCAGCGATGCACCGAAGATGTAGCTCATGAAACCGCGCAGCCCAACGGCGGAACCAACGGCAAAGCTGGGGACGATCTCCATGGTCTGCACTGATGCCAGAAACTGCGGTACATAGATCAGGCAGCCAACGATGGCGGCAAAGACGGTGACAACGGCCAGCGAGTTGCTCTGCCAGTAACCGATCAGACAGACAAAGATCATCGCCATGCAGATGATGGCCAACGGCATACGGCGACCGTAGAACAGCTTGTCGGTCAGCCACCCGGCCAGCAGGGTTGACGGGATCGCCGCCCACTCAAAGAACAGGAACGCGATGCTCATCTGCTCCTTGCTAAAGTTTTTCTCCGTCAGCAGATAGATCGGCAGCCAGCTGATCATGCCGAAGCGCACCATATAGACGAAAACATCGACCATAGAGATATACCAGGCATTTTTATTCTTCAGCACGTAGGTACAGAAGATCTGGAACGCTGTCATATTTTCCGGAGCACGGGCCTGGGCATGCCCCTTCAGCACCACCTTCTCCTCGGGCATCATCTCATCCAGCGCCGGCAGCCCCTCTTTCTTCGGCGAGCGCTTACCCAATAGCAGCACTACGCCGGCAAAGAGTACGGCGATAGCGGCCGGAACCATATAGCTGGCGCTCTGCCAGTGCTCATTCCCCAGCATGGCGAAGGCGACGCCGATGATCGGTGCCACGATGCCCCCACCCACGTTGTGGGAGATATTCCAGAAGGCGCCGACGCGGCCTCGCTCACAGCGCGGGAACCAGTTGGCAATGGTGATGAAGGAGGGACCGACCCCCATCCCCTGGAACAGGCCGTTACAGACCACCAGCGCGACAAACAGCCAGAAGGCGCTGCTAAATCCCAGCCCCACGTTAACCAGCGCACACATCACCAGGCCGCAGGCCATAAAGATTTTCGGGTTGGCTTTATCCGCCAGGCTGCTCATAACCCCTTTGCTAATGCCATAGGCAATCAGCATACAGCTACTTAATAAGCCAATTTGGGTTGCACTTAAATCCAACTGTTCTTTCAGATAAGGCGTAGAAAGCGTAAAGTTATTACGCACAATATAATACGCCATATACCCCAGGAACACGCTCATTAACGCCTGGACTCTATAGCGTTGATAGGTCGCGGCGACCTTCTCCGGCGGCACCCGCTTTGCCGCGCTGTGGCTGTTCAATGATTGCATATTATCACCCGTTATTTAGTCGTCTGTCAGAGAGGTATTGCTATTTGTGCTGGTAATAATGCGCAGATAAAGACAAGGCGGCAAGCCAGACAAAATGAGTCAGTTTTGACACAAAATAAAATATTCAGGTGCCATTTTGACTCAAACCAAATAACATTGACGGTTATCAGCTGACTTATTTCCACGCAGCAGTTAGGATTGCCGCTATTATTTGAGTCGATTAACAGTATCGACGATGTCCTGCGGATAATATAGCGCCATGTTACGCCGCTTTATTCACCAGCCAGCGCATTGGTTCATTCAGGCAAGTTTGCCCCAAATGCCTCAGCACACGCCCGGCGGCTTTATTTTAAAACCATGAATATGATCACACTTGTCCGTAGGAGTGCGCCATGTACCGCGCCTGTCTAACCCTGATAATCCTGCTGTCGCTGCCCCTGACGCTGCAGGCCAAACGCAGCGAGCTGGTCATGGCGACCACCTTCTCGCCCCAGGCAACGGCCTACATTATCAGCCGTTGGCAGCATCAGCCGGGCGCGGTGCCCATCCGCACCATCAACCGCACCAGTGCATCGCTGGAGCAGCTGCTGGATAACCTTAACGATGGCCATATCGATCTGGTGCTCACCTCATCGCCGATGCTGCTACAGCACCTGCAGGATCACCATCGTCTGGCGCCCATCGACGCCCAGCCGGCCGAGCTGCAGCGCCAAATTCCCGAATCAATCCGCGCGACCTCGGTGGCGGTGGCGCTCTCCGGCTTTGGTCTCTTGATCAACCGCAGCAATCTGGCGGCCCAGCACCTGCCGCCGCCGAAGGACTGGGAAGATCTCACCCTGCCCCAGTACCGCGATATGCTGTTAATGAGCAGCCCGTCGCGATCCGATACCAACCACCTGATGATCGAATCCCTGCTACAGCAGTACGGCTGGCAGCGTGGGTGGCAGATCCTGTTGATGGCCGCCGGCAACCTCAGCACCATCTCCTCGCGCAGCTTTGGCGTCGCCGATAAGATCCAGACCGGTCTCGGCACCCTCGGCCCAGTCATCGACAACTATGCCCAGATGCTCAGTACCGATCCCCATCTGACATTCCACTACTTTCCGCACAGCGTCGCCGCCCCGACCTATGTGGCGGTCGCCCGCGACGCGCTCTACCCCGGGGAGGCTCGGCGCTTTATCCGCTTTCTGCTCAGCCCCGACGGCCAGCGTGCGCTGGCCGACACCAACACCGGAAAGTATCCGATTGTCGCCCTGCCGGGCAACTCCGCCCGCGCTCAGCAGCAGCGGCGGCTGCTGGCGCAGATGGACTACCGCCTGATCCTACTGCGTCAGCGCCTGGTTCAGGCGCTGTTTGATACCGCCATCAGCTTCCGGCTGCCGCAGCTAAAGGATGCCTGGCGCGCCCTGAACGCCGCGGAGAGCCGGCAGAAACATCCATTGCCCCACATTCGCGCGCTGCTGACGGCCATGCCGATCAGCGCCGCGCAGAGCGAAGATCCGAAGCTGCTGGCACAGTGCAGCAGCCGGGCAGGATGCGAACAGCTGATGATGGAGTGGCAGCAGTTTTTCCATCAAAAGCAGCGCCAGGCGATTAATCAGCTGGAAAACCTGAAATGAAGCGGTTGCTGCGTCAGGCCCGCCGTCTCAGCATCAGCGCCAGCCTGCAGATCGCCTTTCTGGCCAGCGCGCTGCTGACCCTATTTGTCAGCGCCGTCAGCCTCTACTCTTGGCACGCGCAGAGCTCCCAGGTGCGCTACACCCTGGACGACTATTTTCCGCGCATTCAATCCTCGCTGGTGATCGAAAACGCCCTGAATACCCTGGTTGACCAGCTCAATGAATTTGTTCTGGCGCCCGATACCAGCGTACGCCTGCAGTTCCGTCAGCAGATCGTCAGCCACCTGACGCAGATAGAGCAGCTTAGCCACCGCCTGGAGCCGGGAGAGCGCCATCAGCTCGCCGGGATCCTGCAGCAGAGCCGCCAGCTCCTCAGCACGCTGGACAATGCGCTCTACACGCTGTTTTTGGCGCGGGAAAAGACCAACGAGGTCGCCGGGCGCATTACCTGGCTGCACGATGACTTCACCACCGAGCTGAACTCCCTAATGCAGGACTTCAGCTGGCAGCAGGGCGCACTGATCGATCAGATGGAGGGGCGCGATGCTGCCACGATGCACCGGCTACAGCAGCGCCTGCGGGCGGTGCAGCAGGAACAGCAGCAGGTGTATGCCCTGGCCCGCCTGGAGAATCAGATAACCAACGATCTGCGCGATCGGATAGGCGAGCTGAACAACAGCGACAACGGCGCTATCAACATGGACGGCCACCGGCGCTACCTGGAGTATCTACGCAACAGCGCCGCCGAAATCATGCAGCCTCTGACGGCGCTGCCCAGTACGGTGACCCTGCGCCAGACCATCGATGAGCTGCTGGATATTGGCCTCGGCGCAGGAAAACTTCCGGCGACCCTGGCCGACTATCAGCAGGCGCGTAATGCGCTGCTGCTGGCGACCCAGCAGAAAGAGCGCACCCTCAGCCGGTTTCGCGCCGTGCTGGAGCAGCAGCTGGATACCAGCCACCGTCGGATGCAGACGTTTAACCAGCGGCTGGAGCATATCATTCGCGTCAGCGGCCGGCTGATCCTCATCGCGACCCTGCTCTCCCTGCTGTTGGCGCTGCTGCTGAGCTACGGCTTTATCCGCTCACGGCTGGTGAAGCGCTTTACGGCGCTGAGCCAGGCCGTGGCGCGTATTGGCACCGGCGATCGCACCACGCGGATCCCGGTGTACGGGGTCGATGAGCTGGGGCGTATCGCCCGCCTGCTGCGCCGCACGCTGAGCCAGCAGCACCGCCAGCAGCGCCGCCTCGAGCGAGAAGTCGCCGAGCGTAAAGCGATAGAACACCATCTACGCACCACCCAGGACGAGCTGATCCAGGCCGCCAAGCTGGCGGTGGTCGGCCAGACCATGACCACGCTGGCCCATGAGATCAACCAGCCGCTGAATGCCCTGTCGATGTATCTGTTCTCCGCCCGCCGGGCGCTGGAGAGCGGCCAGCAGGCGCAGGCCGAAGCCACGCTGCAAAAGTGCGATGGTCTGATCGGCCGTATGGATGCCATTATCCGCTCGCTGCGCCAGTTTGCCCGCCGCGCCGACGACAGCCCCCTGCACCCGCTCGCGCTGCGCCAGGCCTGGCTCAGCGCGTGGGAGCTGCTGGCGCCGCGCCACCGGCGTCTGCAGGCACGGCTGACGCTGCCGGCCGATGACGTCTGGATCCGCGCCGACGACGTCCGCCTGCAGCAGGTGTTAGTCAACCTGTTAACCAACGCGCTGGACGCCGCCGAACAGCCGATGCACATCGCGGTCAACTGGCGCCGGCACGCGGGACACCTTGAGGTCACCCTGTGCGATGACGGCCCCGGCTGGCCGCTGGCGCTGGCGCACCGACTGCTCAAACCCTTTACCACCAGTAAACAGGTGGGGCTGGGGATCGGCCTATCCATCAGCCAGTCGCTGATGGAGCAGCTGGGCGGCGAGCTGCGTATCGCCTCCGCCCTGCCGCACGGCGCCTGTATCCTGCTCTGTTTTACCCTGGCGGACGCCCCGCCGCATCTGACGGAAACCCTGAATGCTGACCAGTGAACACGCCATTTTATTGATTGATGACGATCCCGATGTACTGGACGCCTATACCCTGCTGCTGACGCAAAGCGGCTATACCGTTCACGCCTGCGCCGATCCGCTGCAGGCGCTGGCCATGATCCCCGATGACTGGCCCGGGGTTATCCTTAGCGACGTCTGTATGCCGGGCTGCTCCGGCATTGCTCTCATGGAGCGCCTGCGCATCCGCGACAGCCAGCTGCCGGTCCTGCTCATCACCGGCCACGGCGACGTCCCGATGGCCGTCGAGGCCGTCAAAAAAGGCGCGCGTGATTTTCTACAGAAACCGGTCGATCCGGCGCAGTTGTTGGCGCTGACGCAGGCGGCACTCAGCGAGCGGCGATCGGTGGTAGCCCGCCGCAAATGGCAGCGTCACCAGCTGCAGACCGAGCTGGTCGGGCGCAGCGAATGGCTGCGCCAGATGCGTACCCGTCTGCAGCAGCTGGCGGAGACCGATCTGGCCGTCTACTTTTACGGCGAGCCCGGCAGCGGCCGGACCCTGTGCGCCCGCCACCTACATCGCCTGAGCGCGCGCAGCGAAGGCGCCTTTATCGTCCATCAGGCCGGTGACGACGATCTCCAGCGCAGCATCGACCAGGCACAGGGCGGAACGCTGCTGATCCCGCACCCGGATCGCCTGGACGAAGGCGCGCAGTACAGCCTGGTGCGCAGCCAAAGCCACGATCCGCACGCCTTTCGTCTGCTGGCCATCGGCGAAGGACCGCTGGTAGAGCACGCCGCGGCGCAGCGTATTCTGCCGGATCTCTACTACTGCTTCGCGATGACCCAGCTGGCCTGCCCACCGCTCTCCCAGCGGCCGGACGATATCGAACCGCTGTTTGAGCACTACCTGCAGCAGGCCTGCCTCCGGCTCAACCATCCCCGCCCCACTCTGCCAGCCAGCCTACGCAAAAGCTTGCTACAGCGTCACTGGGCCAACAACGTCCGCGAGCTGGCCAACGCCGCCCAGCTGTTTGCCGTCGGCGTGCAGCCGCTGGCTGACGTCGCCTGCCCCCAGGTGCACGAAGCCAGCCCCACCCCCCTTGACCGGCGCGTAGAGGAGTATGAGCGTCAGATCATCACCGAAGCCCTCAACCTGCATCAGGGACGGATCAATGAGGTGGCGGAATATCTGCAGATCCCGCGCAAGAAACTGTATCTGCGGATGAAAAAATACCACCTCGATAAGACCCACTACCGCTGAGGGTTTCAGTCCGCGGGCGACGCCGGCATCACTCCTCGCCGCCGACGGGCAGGAGCGGTGCATCGCCCTGCCGCTCCCGGCGGCGCAGCCCGCGCCAGCCCAGGGCCAGCAGCAGCGCCAGCCCAGGGCCAGCAGCAGCGCCAGCAGCGGCAGCGTGGCGACTGTCCAAGTCCCGTTCGGATAGTCACAGGCCATCAGCGCCACGACTCCCAGCAGAAACGCCAGCGTCAGCCAACCGGTCACGGGGGCACCGGGCATACGAAAGGCCACCGGCTCGGCGCGCCCGGTGCGGATCGCCTGACGCAGCTTCATCTGGCAGACGATGATGAATGCCCAGGAGGCGATGATCCCCAGCGAGGCCACGTTGAGCACGATCTCGAATACCCGGGTCGGCAGCAGATAGTTAAGCACCACGCCCACCACATACAGAGCGACGGTGGCCAAGATACCGGCATAGGGCACCGCCTGGGCGCTCATCCGGGCCATAAAGCGCGGCGCCGAACCGCCCATCGCCAGCGAGCGCAGGATCCGTCCGGTGCAGTACAGTCCGGAGTTCAGGCTGGAAAGCGCCGCCGTCAGCACGACCAGGTTCATCAGGCTACCGACGTAGGGTACGCCCAGGCGGGAGAAGAAGGTGACAAACGGACTTTGGCCGGCCTGATAGGCATTCCACGGCAGCAGGCAGACCAGCAGCAGGACGGAGCCGACGTAAAACAGGCCGATACGCCAGATGACGCTGTTGATCGCCCGGGGCACCAGACGCTGCGGATCGCGACACTCGCCGGCGGCGGTACCGACCAGCTCGATCGAGGCGAAGGCAAAGACCACCCCCTGGATCAATACCAGCGCCGGCAGCACCCCGTGCGGAAACAGGCCGCCGTTATCGGTGATCAGATGCAGCCCGGTGGGACTCCCCGCCAGCGGGCGGCCGCTGCCCAGATACAGGGTACCCACCAGCAGAAACAGAACGATAGCCACCACCTTAATCAGGGCAAACCAGAACTCCATCTCGGCAAACCACTTCACGCCGATCATATTCATGGTCGCGACCAGCGTCAGCGCCATCAGGGCAAAGAGCCACTGAGGCACCTCGGCAAAGGCGCCCCAGTAGTGCATATACAGCGCTACCGCGGTGATATCGACGATGCCGGTCATCGCCCAGTTGAGAAAATACATCCATCCGGCCACATAGGCCGCCTTCTCCCCCAAAAACTCCCGTGCATAGGAGACAAAGCTACCGCTGGCCGGGCGGTGCAGTACCAGCTCACCCAGCGCGCGCAGAATAAAAAACGAAAACAGCCCGCAGATCAGGTACACCAGCGCCAGTGAGGGCCCCGCCGCCTGTAGGCGCCCGCCGGTGCCCAGAAACAGCCCGGTGCCGATGGCGATCATCTGGATCTGCCGCTTTCCCATCCCCTTCTGGTAACCCGCCTCCTGGGCGTCCAGCGCACGCCGCTGCTGATCTGCCTGCGCCTCAGCACCCTTACCCGGTAAATCCATTCTTCAATAACCTATTTTTGATCTGTCTGCCATACCCGCACCGAGATCGTCCCGCTGCGCGACACACCGCGTCCCGGGCCGCTCTGTACCCGTGTATCCACATGATTTACGTTAAAAAATCAGAAGGAGCGACAGCCTACCCTGTCGGCTCGCATTAGGCAAAAAAGCCAGATTCAATCGATTGAAAAAGCGGCACGGCAGGCAATTCGCCGCGGCAGGGCGCCCGCTAAACCAGCGCGGGAGGGAGACACGGACGCCGCCGACGATGCCGGACGGCGCGGTGGGCTTACTGCATTGCGCCTGTCACGTCGGCGGACGCCGGCAGACACGCCGGGATCAGGCGGGAGGACAGCCACCGGCTGAAGACATCCAGCGGACAAAAGCCATCGGCCGTTCCGCCCCGGCATCCCGGTAACGTCAGGATCACCTGATGCGGCGGCGCCTGCAGCGTCAGGCGGGTCTGCTGGCGCAGCTGCGCCAGCGACTGATAGACCACGCTCACCCGCACCCAGGCGCGCCCCGCGCTGTCGCCCCAGCGCTCAAAGCGCAGTTCACCGCCGGGCGGCGTATTATCCGGCTGCTCGGGCAGGCTCCACGGCGTTTGCAGCATACCGGACAGATTGGCCAGGTTGGTATCATGACCGACCAGCAGCAACAGGCGGTTCTGCGCCGTGAGCCCCGGCAGGCGCGGCGTCTGTCCATTCAACGCCTGCAGCACGGTATACATCAGCGGCGTCCCGCGATGACGGGCGATATCGTCGGTGCGCGACAGCAGGTCAAACTGAAGGTTGTGCAGCTGGAGCAACGACCGCCACTGCGCCGTGGTGGCGATACGTCCCCATGCCGGCTGCGCCATTCCCTGCGCCTGCTGCAGCAGAAACATCTCCGCCAGCGTCGCCGAGAGCCCTACTGCGCCGCGCAGCGCGATGGCGCCGTGAGTGCCGATGTGCAGCCGGGTTGGCATGGTCTGGGCGAGGGTACACGCCCCATCCCCGCGGCGCCGCTGGCAATAGGGCGACGACGCGAAGCGCAGCGTCTCATCCATCTGCGCCAGCGCGGCGCCATAGCGGCGGTTGAGCACGGCCAGCGACATGCCGGCCTGCGCTTCTATCGCCCGGCGCGCCCGTGCCTTATCCAGCCGGCAGACGCCCGCCTTCACCGGATGAAACAGGGGATCGCGCGGGGACACATCGGGCCGGTGATGAATGGCGATAGCGCAGCGCGGCGCCAATCCCTGCAGGAAAGCCGCGCCGGTTTTACGCGTACGCTGATCCACATCGGTCCAGGCATAGACCCATCCTGCCGGAGGACATCCCTGCGCAGGCAGCAGCCCTTCTTGACTCAGCTGCTGTCGATAATAGGCGCCAAGCAGGCTCACCAGGGACTCTCCGCGCGGCGTAATATCCCCCAGCGGCACCGGCCATGCCGGCCACGCATCCGGCGTGACCTCACGGATCAGCGCCGGCATTTTGGTCGGCGCCCGTACGCCGTGGCGACTGACGATCACCACCCGCTCCAGATGGCGCGCGGAATGCTCCACCGTCGACGCCGCCATCAGCGGCAGCGGAAACAGCAGCGCAGGGAACAGAAAAGATAACCAACGGCTCAGCTCTCGCCAGCGCATTTTTGCCTCCAAGGCAGAGTTTCGACAAGGTTTGACCACACCGGCTTATTTCATTCAGTGTAAATCGTACCGTCCGATTATTCAGCCCGCGCGCCAGAAAATCCCACCACCAATCTCCCGCGTAAAAAACAAAAATACAATTGGTTATTATTCCTATCGCCATTTTTATTAAGACCCGATGAATCCAGGAATCAGGGGAGCGCTCCCGCGATCTGCTGGGGATAGCCCAGACCGCGATACAGACCGTGCGGAAAATACGACCTATGCCACCGCTAACGATAAATAAAGCCGTGGCTTAATCGACCAAAAACACTATGTAACATAGGAGTAAATAAATCTGCTGGTTAACATTATTCATGCTGACTATAGTAGAAAGGTCGGTATGATCAGGCGCTCCCGTGGCGGATAGCATCGCGCGACGACGCGTGTGCGCAGCTACGGCACAGGGATCGGTATTGCGGTTCCCGGCCGGCGTTGCGCTGCTACAAATAGCGATACTCTTGGTGCGTCGGCATTTTCACCCGCGCAGTTCGGCAGGTGAAAAGCGGCGTCCCATGGGATAACGCCTTGCCACCGCGGCGGCGCGCCAGCATGATACCCGGATAAAAACATAAAACAGAAGGTAACCATGATGTCTCGTCTCTCCACCTTATTCCCACTATTCTGGCGTTATCTCGGCACCTACCAGAAACCCTTTCTGCGCGTGCTGCACTTCGTTATTATGCTGTTCGTTATCGTGCAAATACTCAACAGCAATGGAATGGGATTCAATCAGGAGCAGCAGATTCGCCCCGGGCTGAGCTACGATATTTTTACCTGGATGCATATTGGTATCGGTCTGTTAATGGTGCTGCTGACGCTAGTATTGACCCTCTATAGTCTCTCTACGCGCGGCCTGCGTTACTTTTTTCCCTATCTGTTCGGCGACCTCGGCCAGCTCAAAACCGACATCGGCGATATGTTTAAAATGCGCTTGCCGGGCACCGATCCGAAAGGGATCGCGACCTGCGTTCAAGGGCTGGGACTCGGTGCCCTGCTGCTGGTGGTGATCTCTGGACTGGTGTGGTTCGTCCTGTGGCGCAGCGGCTCTGCATGGACCGGCGATGCCAAGTCCATTCATAAGACCCTGACGGGGCTGATCGAAGTCTATCTGGCCGGCCATGGCTTTATGGCACTGCTGCACTTTATCCTGTGGCTACGCGAACCAGCCCAGCGTCAGCGCAGCTAACGCGCAGCCGGTGGCCGCGGCGGCGAATGGATTGAAAAGCCGCGGCCCTTATGCCATGCTCACCGTTCCAAATTCAGGGTAATTAACGTGATGAATACAAAACAGTTAACGCCACAAGAGAAAGCCTTGGCCGATGAGCTGGCGCTGGAGCGGGTCTACGCCATGAACAATGATGAGTACCTGCTGCAGCGTGTGGATGAGAAAATCCACCGTCTGGAGGCTCATGTCAAAGCCTACGTTGAGCAGCGCTTCGCCTTCCACCGCGGACAGGCCTGATCCCACATCGTCGCAGGAATGCGCTATCGCCGGGCCGCGAGCGCGGCCCGTCTTTCTTCTATCAATAACATCGCATCATGCCTGAGGATGGCTACGGCGATACAGCGCCCAGGCCTCGACACGCTCGCCGCTCGGTAGCGTACAGTAGCTAAACTGCCCCTGCTCCGCCGTCGCCGACGTTAAGATTCCGCCCTGCTCCACACAATAGCGCGCGGCGGGGTTGGCCATACCGATCGCCGGCGGCGTCCTAATATCTTTGGCCGTACATCCCGCCACCGCAATTACGCCTAACAACGCTAACATTATCCTCATGATACACACTCTATGTCGCTCATCTGAAACACCATGATCGCGCGTACGGTGGCACGTTGTACATAGGATAATGTTTAAAATGCCACCGGCGTGCACCTGCGCTACATCGCGTGCTTAATCCCTTTGCTGACCAACCACCTGTTCATCGGATACGCGCTGCAGAAGCCAACGATCATGGCAATCTGCATCATAAACCAGTACAGCGCACTGGCGCGCGGCATCTCCGGCGTGAACAGGAGGAACAGCGCGATCGCCATCCAGACATACATACCCAGCTGCCAACAGATCAGCGAAAGCACATCCGCCTTAATCGCGCTCTTCAGCGCGACCCAGCGCGGCTGCCCCATCTGACGCGCGGGCCAATACTGAAAGAAGATCCCCAGACACAGTGCCAGCACAAAATCCAGCGTCCACGATCCCAGCAGCGAGCTGCCTAGCAGCGTCACCGGTACCACCAGGGCGATCCCCTCGCCGAGGATATCGGCCAGGGTACACCCCGTGCCGCAGTGGGTACTGGTCTTAAAGATACTCTTCCACCCTGCAGGACCCCGTTTCATCGCCATCGGCATATCCCCGTGGCCCGCCATCGGCATATCCATCGCCATCGGCGTCGCTCCGTGGCCCGCCGCCGTCATATCCATCGCCATCGGCGTCGCTCCGTGGCCCGCCGCCGGCATATCCATCGCCATCGGCGCCGCTCCATGGCCCGCCGCCGGCATATCCATCGCCATCGGCGTCGCTCCGTGGCCCGCCGCCGGCATATCCATCGCCATCGGCGTCTCTCCGTGGCCCGCCGCCGGCATATCCATCGCCATCGGCGTCGCTCCGTGGCCCGCCGCCGGCATATCCATCGCCATCATGCCGCAGCGATCGCCGGGATGCCCCCGACCAAACCAGAAATAGGCCCCCAGCCCCAATACACCAAAATAAAGCGCATTAATCGGCCAGGCCACCGTCATGATCGCCATGGGCTGCGGATGTCCACGGCGAATATCCCAAACAATGATTACGGCACAAATCAGCGCGCTAATTAACCAGCTCCAGGCTAATAGATGCAGCCACTCAGGATAAGACATGATTTACTCCTCAATATACAGCGTATTAATCCGGCACATTGCGTCGCTGCCGCATCCGCGACAGAATACCGCCGCTGCGCTACCGCCTATCCAAACGGCCACAGCACTGCCACTGGTTTAGAACAAATAACAAATTTATTCACGCTTTTGAGGATAAAAAATTTAGTGAGGCGGCATAAATACCATACACTTTGAGCGAAATATCCCTCATGGCTCAAACCTATTCTGATTGGCCAGGTGACAGGATACCCGCGGCGATTGCGTTCCCCGCCTTCCGTGACAGATACCGCCTGAAAGAGACGCTGATTAGCGGCGATGAATCAGCGCCGGCAGGAGGCCGCAGTCTGCCGTGTCAGATACGGATAAAGTTGGCCGTTTTATTGGTGCTGAACTCATGGCGAATAGCCCGCTTCACCACGGCATACAGCGCGTCACGCCCCTGCACGGTGAGCTCTTGAGGATGAAACCCCTGCTCCGTTATCCGATAAGACTGACTCATCGGCATATTCACCACGCTAATCCACCGATCGCGCTTATAGGTAGAAAAGGTCACCTTCTTAAACTGACCTGACTCTACGCAGCGTATAAGATAACTCATTATATTTTCACTGGAAATTCGCATAGGGCTACCTTTAGGTTACGCCGATTGACGGCGTCGCTGTCATCACAGAGACGCGCTCACGGTAGCGTAACGCGATAGGGGCCGTGTGGACATGATCTGCGCCCCAGGGGAGACAAAAACGACAAGCGCAGACGCACCACGCGCCTGATCCCGGAGAAAGCCGGAGAGGATATGGCATAAAAAAACCCCGCGGACACACGGTCCGCGGGGTAAAAATGGAGGCGCGTTCCGGAGTCGAACCGGACTAGACGGATTTGCAATCCGCTACATAACCGCTTTGTTAACGCGCCATTTTTATCTGTCCGTTCGCCGGAGCGTCACGAACATAAATTTGGAGCGGGAAACGAGACTCGAACTCGCGACCCCAACCTTGGCAAGGTTGTGCTCTACCAACTGAGCTATTCCCGCAGCTATCAACCAAGGTCGCAGCCGAACGCTGCACACCGTGGGATGTCGCGTATTCTACGTATTTCCCGCGCCGCGTCACCTAAAATCTTCACCCACCCGGATCGAATGCTGTTTTTTAATCCACTTCGCGCAGACAACCGGCAATCGTGCCGATAAAACCAACGCGCGGATCGGCGCATTGCGCGCGCGGCGGGATCCGCGCGCTAAACCGTGCAAGCCGTAATAAAATTCCGATGAGCAGTTCAGCCGCAGCGCGCTACACCACAGCCGAGAGTCTGTGTCCATCGCTCAGACTTTTCATCAAAAAAACATTAAAACTCGCTGTTATTTAACGCAATGATCAGTTGATGCCTCAGCGCTGGCGTTATAAATAAACAGACCTATACTTAACCGTGTTGGTGATATAACGCACTGTGTCTCTGTGTCATATTTAACGGAATAAAGGATAAAGTATGAAGCCATTAAAATCAGTCGTTGCCCTCTGTGCTCTGCTTGCCGCCCCGGCGTTCGCCGCGACGCAGATCAATACGCTGGATACCACTGGCTATACCAAAGTTGCCGCACTCAGCCTAGAGCAGATGGGGCTTCCCAACATCGGCGATAGTAAGGTTATAAAAGCCGTAGACAGCAAGTGTGCATCCCACGGTGTTGCGGCGGAACAATGCTATTTCCGCGTACTGAGTATCGTTGGCGACGCCAGCAATCACAAAAATATCTTCATTGAGATTTATAAAAAATAGTTAGCCATACGGCTCTCCGTCTGCGTTTCGGCGAAGACGGAGAGCACGCCTTCGGCGCTGCGCGACTCACCGCTCGCTGAAAGCGCGGCTACCCTGACAGGAGAGCTGCGCCAGCCAACGCGCCACCTGCTCACGATAAACATACATGGCCCGCGGAGAGTCGGTATGGGGGGAGCCCGGGATCATCATAGCAAGACACGGGTAGCGCTGTGGCGCCATGGTATCAGCCAAGCGGCGCATCTCGCTCTCGGAGACCCATACGCCCAGCATAGTTTTACTGTCGAATAAAAACGCCTGATTGAACCATGAATAAAAGCTATCCTGATCCAGGATTACCTGCATTGTACTCACTTTATTACCGTCCAGATTGAAATCAGTTATTCTCGCGCCGATCCACCGGGCGAGTCCCTTCGCGCTGCCGGAAAATATTCATAGCATGAATTATTCAAGCAATAAAAACCACACCAAGGCGGGTATTTATTCTGCCACTGCAAGCGCGCTGCGCATTCTATTCAGCGGGAAGGACAAAATCCACTCAATATAACAAATTTCATACCATTGCCGAAAAATCATATTTAAACACCAATTCAAACGCAAAAAGCAGCCATAATACTTGCTTTGCATTAATCTATTGGGATTTAATTTTGATTCAGAAAAATTATTAATTGCAGTTAATATAGATCTATTACTTATTAATAAGCGTACTGCCCCGCGGATACACCTGCGCATATTCCCTACGTCAGAAGCGGCGACGCAGCGATAGCCGCCAGGACGCCGCTCAGCCACCGAGCCAGGCTCCCAGGCGCTTTACAATGTCCCCGGAGATAAGGCTATCCCGGCCGACGATAGGCTTGAATATGTCAGACAGAAAAGAGATCAACACTATTATGACAGGTAAACGTTGGCCGCCGTTGGGCCCTGCCGGCCATGCATTCTGCAAAACTCAACCCGCAGACCCGCTGAGAGCGTTTCTTCATCTTTTAAATGGAGGGCGGAGATATGTACCTGAACGTCTTTACGACCATCGGATGGAGAGATAACGCCTTTACCGCTGCGGTAATCAAAAAACCGGACAATTCCGGTCATTTTATCAGACAAACTAATTCCTTACTGTTACGCAATATTTTCAGTATACCGATCTCCCTACGCATTGCCAGCGTCATAACTAAGGCATCTGGATGGCTAAAAAAGATCTTGCCAAAGTATTCGCCGCATGCGTTAATGCGTCACCGGTTTGAAGTACAGAACCTGACGTCGTTTTTTTAGCAGTACTCAGTTCAAGTGTTATCCCCTCGATATCCCTTTATCCGTGAGTCTTCTTTCTAAGCTTCTCATTAAAATCTGTAAAGCAGACCTCATCGACCAGCAATGGTAATAAAATAAAGGAAATATCTATGTCTAATAAAATGACTGGCTTAGTAAAATGGTTCAATGCGGATAAAGGCTTTGGTTTCATCACCCCGGATAACGGCGGCAGCGATATCTTTGTCCATTTTTCCGCTATTCAAAGCAATGGCTACAAATCCCTGGACGAAGGCCAGAAGGTTGCATTCGAGGTACAAAGCGGCGCAGCTAAAGGGCCGTCAGCCATTAACGTAACCCCGCTGTAAAACCAGACTTGGATTAGCGATCCGCAATAGCGATGACGGCCTTGACCTGAGCTGCCGGATCGAGAATCAAAGACAGGAGCCCATGACGATGGGCTCCTGTACCATTACTCCCCGATAACAATATCCTCCTGCGGTATCGCACAGCAGGCCAGTATGTAGCCCGCATTCGCCTCATCGGCGCTGAGCGCTACGCGCTGAGGCTGCTCAACCGAACCGGCGTTAAGCAGTACCTTACACTTGCCGCACACGCCCGCCCTGCAGCTACAGGCCATACTGACACCGGCGCTCTCCGCCTGCGCGAGCAGCGACGCCTGGTTATTTCCCCTGAACGTATTACCATTGATACGTATCTGCACCGAGCGATAGGCGCGGTTATCGCTGCGCACGGCTTCGCCAAAATGCTCTTGATGCCACTGCTCCACGGGCAGCCCGGCGGCCAGCAGCAGCGTTTGTACCTGCGCCATAAAGCCTGCGGGTCCACAGACATAGACATGGCGCTGCGCCAGCGCAGGAAACAGCGCGACGCGGGCGGCATCGAAGCGCCCCGATATCCCCTGCCACTCGCTGTCGGGGCGGGACACCGCCGTAATCACGGTCAAAGACGGATGCGCACGCTGGATCTGCTGTAGCTCATCCGCAAAAGCCCTATCCTGCGCTGTCTGACACTGATGGTAAAAAATCACATCATCGATCCATTGCCGATCGGCCAACATCCTCAGCATGGATATGGCCGGCGCTGATCAGGGCAATGGGGCCCGCAGGGCGGCGATCGAGGAAAAAGGCTCCTTCCGGCGCCGCGGCACGGAGCGGCTGCCCCACGCGCATATGGCGGTGGAGCCAACTCGACACGGTGCCAGACGGCACCCTTTTCACGCCGATCGACCAGCGATCGCCACGGGTTGGCGACGAGGAGAGAGTATAGCAGCGCTGATAGCGCCGCGGCCCTATCCTGAGCGTCACCGGCAGGTGCTGTCCGGCCAGATAGGGCGGCAGGGGCAAGCCATCGGCCCGTTTAAACCAGAACGTGGTGAAATCTCGGCAGATGGGCTCTACCGCATCGCAAATCAACGCGATCGTTTCAGGCAGCCGATCGACATAGGGATAGGGCGCCTGCGTTGCCACGATATCAACGGGATCCGAACAGACTATCTCGCCGGGAGTCAGCGGCGTCAGATAAACCCCAAAATGGATCTCTCCCGTCCGCGCCTCCCTGCGGAACTGGCCCAGCGTCGTCAGCGGCTCATTGCCGGGCTTCATCTGCTGCGTTTGCGGATCGATCGTCGTCAGTACGCAGCGGGAGCAAGGGGCGCTAACGGCAAACGTCACGCCGCCGATCCGGAGCGTTTTCCAGCCATCCTCGGCGAAGGGCTGACTTCCCTGCACCACGATGTTCGGGCGGAAC
This sequence comes from Edwardsiella sp. EA181011, assembly GCF_000800725.1. Lineage (NCBI taxonomy): Bacteria > Pseudomonadati > Pseudomonadota > Gammaproteobacteria > Enterobacterales > Hafniaceae > Edwardsiella > Edwardsiella sp. EA181011. Next base: position 3,045,992 of record NZ_CP011364.1, read on the forward strand.
TGCTGCAGCGTATGCTGCTCTGGCGAGCGTGCGTTGAGAGCGTCCAGCGACGCCTCTGATAGCAGAAGCAGCGGCGCCGCGTCCGCCAGACTCAGCGGCGTCGGCGTATCCCCGCGGTGACGCCGGGGCGCTTCACCGTTAAAGACCAACGTTACCGGCTCTCTTAACAGCTGGCTAAACCACCTATCGGCCTCCTCACCGACGCTCAGGGCAGAAAACGCATCCCCCCACACGGCAGTCTGTCGTGAGCCGCGAACAAACTGGGCCCACCGCACTCGCAGCGGCGTCTGCATCGCCGAATGAAAGGTGACGCTGTCGGCATCTTGGCTGACGCGAACCCCCAGCAGCTGCGGGTGCGTCCTTGCCGTCACCATACGGCTGTCCGCCGCCTTGATCAGCATAAACTGCCGATCCTGAACGATACCGTATGATGCCACGGACACCCGCTCCGCCGCCTCTCCCGCCCCGGACTTCAGCGGGTAGTGGTACAGCGCCTTTACTGTCAGCATAAAATCTCGCTATATTTTTTATCCAACGTCATCTGGATCTATCGCTAAGCCACCATAGCCGCCCGTGGGCGCGCGCTCCCCAAGCCCCTGCTCAGGGGGCCTGGCCGGCCCCCTTCACGTATCAGAATAGAATAAAAAATGGCCGCTCCGCTACTCACCCGCCGCCGTGGGCGCAGCGATCCTATTTTTAGCGGCGGGTAAAAAAACAAGATGCGCATAGCAATCCCCCACGCGCGGGAGCGCCAGGAATTAATATTCAAATAGATAGCGTGCCGTCCCACGCGTGCCAGATCGTCACCGCCGCACCCCGGCGGAGACAAAGTCATTGGACGGCGCCGAGATGACGCCGCATTATAGTGGCCACTTTTTACCGGAGGTAGAACACAACCGATGAAACCGCATGACCACGAGCTATCCCACCTGAAACGGTGTCTGCGCCGCGAAGTAATGGTCTCAGACCAACCCTTCTCCTGGCTCAAAACGCTGCACAAGGCATTCAAGTGCCCTGAGCGCCGATTCTACTTTTGGTGGCGCATCGCCAATTACTTACACCGCAGTGGTACGGCTAAAAAAACGGCGGTGCGCATCAGCCGAAACCTACGGAATAAATACTGCCTTGATATCAAGCTTGGCTGTGAGATCGGTGAGGGGCTGCGCATCGCCCACTATGTCGGCATTGTGATCACCGGGCACTGCGTCATAGGCAACAATCTGTATATCAGACAAAATGTGACCATTGGCGTAAAACAAAACGATCAGGCGGGGAAAATCTATATCGGTGATAACGTCGAGATCGGCGCCAACTGCTGCATCATCGGTGATGATTTGCATATAGGCGATAATGTCACTATCGGCGCAATGAGCTTTATCAATAAAAATATTCCGTCAAACCATACGGTCTACACGCCAAAAGCAGAAAATATCATAAGGGTAAAAAAACCGGCCTAGACTGATTTTGCCAACGTAAGCGAGTTCGGGCTCCGCTCTCACGCTCGCCCTGCACAGGGGCTAAAGCCCATCGCCCCTGCCCAAAGCGGAGGGCACCGCGATCAGTATCGACACAGGCAGGCTATCGATAACAAAAAAGGCGCTACGCCATTAGCGCAACGCCTTGAAATTGTTGGTGGGTCGTGACGGGATCGAACCGTCGACCAATTGATTAAGAGTCCCATAAACTCAACTTAACACACTGAAACATCAACATTTATCCGCGTTCGCACCGGCTATTGTGTCGTTCAGTGTCATCTATCGTCGTTTGGTGTCGTTTGTAGCTTTTCAAGCACGACACAATCACGACACAACCACACCTTCATCACCACTTGCCGATTTGATCAGAATCTGAAAATCGCAGGTCGGATCATCGCACACCCACCACAGGCCGCCATCACGATTTTCCTGATGCATGGTGTCCCCACAAATCGGACAGAACTTTACCGCTACCGCCTCTACTACTTTTTCCATACCTACTCCTTAGATCGGATACTTTAAACGCGCCGCTTCTTTATCTGCGGAATATTGAGCTTTTCGAGCAGTAATAGCATCACGTACCGCCTGCTGTTTTGCCACTTCTCCAGGACCATCGCTGACAACAGCAGCGAGATACGCCTGGTTTAATGCATCGATATCTTCCTGATATTTTTTTGAGATTGCTTGAAGTTCTTCTTGCAAAAGCTCTTGATTTGTTTTTGGTGGGTTTACGATATCCATCGCCTCTTTTTCGGTGATCGGGATAAGGCCATCTTTGATAAAGGCATCTTGAGAGCCATCTGATGGGTATGCGTACACTGAGGAGTTAGAATCTTTGAAATATTTCATGATCACACCATTTCAGCCCAAATCATGTTGGAAAGTGAGCCGGCAGTTTTGGTTATGGAGTAAGTCGCCCCTGGGGGGACGATAAATGTCATAGATGGCCCGTTATGAGTTGATGCTGACTCAACACCGATAAATCTAGCGACAGTAACCCCGTTCACGGCAGCAACAGCAGTACCGAAACTTGTCGCATCACACGAATAAATCACCAGCATTGGGCGTGTAGCGCTATTGGTGTACGTCACTCCCATTGCCCTGCTGCTAGTAACGTTTGTGTATGTCCCGCCCATGGTGGAATCGCCAGCGGCCACCGTTCCGCTTGTGGTTCCCACGTCTTTGTGTGCCGCATTTCCCAGCGCGAGTTCATCAGCCACATAGTATGACAACCGCTTCCATCCAGTGGCGGATTGATCCGGGTTGTTGGTGTTGTCATCCTGAGTGCACTTAAATATTGTCACGCCGTCTCCAGCCAGGAGTAATGATCCCTTCGGATAGCCGCCAATAGCCGTGCAAAATGCCGAATCGAATTTATTCATGGCTCCAGCACTAAACCATCGGCACAGGGAGGACAATTCAAACAGGATTTGGTTCATATCCTGTCCTTTGGGGGGAAGGCCGCCGGCAGACTTCAAGATCATCGTGATTGATGGAAAACCATCGGCATATGATGCGGTATTGTCTCCAGCTGGAGTTGATGGAAGAAGCGGCTCTCGCAAGCCATTTATGCCAAAGGGTACGCCTTGTTTTGCTGGTGAATCGACAATCTTCATTATCAACCTCTATAAAATGTTCCGTCATTAAACGGATAGGCTTCTTCTGTAAAACCAAAATATGGTGGAACTATTTGATTTATTCTTAAAAGCACCCCGCTGGGGATTGGGGTGACTTCATAGTTTTGTAAAATTGAAATTTCAAAGGGTTCAAGATGGAACTCAAGCGTTATCCCCATTGTCATTTCTTTGTAATTTATGCAATAGCACCTTCCGCGTCCCTTGAATAGCATTGTCAAAAATCTATTTACATCCGGTATTGTTGCAATGCTAATGTTTGAAAACGCCTTGCATAATATCAGGGTTCTATATGCGTTGTCTGACAGCCTGACTGTTTCTGTTTCTTGCAGTCCAGCGTAGAAAGGTTGATCGTTAAAAGGGCTAGGATAACCATCACTTCCGTCATCAGCCTCAGAAAACCCGAAACTATCAGAATCAATCGACGCTTTTATGTATCTGGAAACTCCGACAATTTTACCCCACATGTCCAGCCCGAAAGATTCGCAAGTGGTCAAATCCCAAACCCTATTGATGAATTCATCAGTGAAATCATCAAGACTCACAGCTTGATTGAACGTATCGATAATAGAGAGAAGTGATTTACTTGCGGAATACTGAGTTAATATCGTCTCTTTCCATGTCATACCAGCGTTACCTGTACGTCGCTAGCCTGTATCGTCGGTATTTGATCAATCCCCGGCGTTTCTGCTGCGGAATATATGGAACCGTCAAGGGATACGGTTATCGATGTAATGTTTACTGAGTTTGGTGATATGGAAATGATGGGAGCATAATATTTTCCAGTGCCGATTGTTGCCCCGATGCGAGACTTCTCAATCCCCTCATAGCCACCATTGAAAACATTAACCACCATATTCTGAACCTGGGTTGTGATGTCAGAAGGTAAATCCGGGTTATTGGTGATACTGACCTTAAAGTAAGCTCTAACCGGCGACACCTTTTCCCACTGGATATCGTATTCAGGGTATGGCGCCTGATAGTTCACCTTGTCATAAACGGTAACGTGAGTGTTCCCGTTCATGTTACATCCCAGATTGTATTTTGAGAAAATGGCCTCAGCCACATCTGCATCCAGACCGCCATAGACACCGATATAGATGGAGTTGCCGGCCACGGGGAAGTTAGTCGATCCCTTGTTTACTGGAGTGGATAGCCGATTAGACCAAACATAGGCATCAGCAACGCCCGTAACGTCCAGAACAGCGGCGCGGGTGGCGGCGTCGGTGTTTGCTCCACCTCGGGCTACGGAATCCTTACGGCGAGCCTCAAACGCAATGCGCGACTCTACATCAACACCAACAAAACCGGCAGCCTGGTTGTATACCGTGTCCCAGCCGGACACCGCTCGGTAGATTTGGTTTAGCTCGCCAACACCGCAAGGAATGGGGCCAGGTGTGACGTTTTGGAATTGCACATCAACCGATCCCGATGCCGGGATAGTGGCGCCATTAATGCTGCGGTAGATGTATCCTGCATTATCCTGGGCGCTACTCCCAGCAGGGATAAGCGTGCCTACAGCACCGACGCATGTCGCCGTAACGATGGTGCCCTGGGAGGAAATTCTATCCTGAAAGTATATTCGCCCAATCCCATCTTGAAATCTGCCTTCGGCAAAGTCGGGGTTCATCTGGTTGAACAGGCAAAGCAACTTGTCGTACGCCTGGGCGACAATCTCTGTATCGGACTGTGCCAACTGTCCCTGCGGAGAGCTTAGCGACTCACTACCGCCCCCGAGAGAGGTAGACATGTCAGTTAGACGGCCTGCTAGGATATCAGCCACGTCCGGGACTAATAGGCCATTCTCGGTAATGGTTACGTCCGGTACTGCCGTTATTAAATTCGTCATATCGTAACCTGTGATTGATTGCCGTCTTTATCCGTAACGAGCAGTGTTCCGCGCGTCTGCCGTGTTTTTCTATCCGTGAATACCGAACAGATGGCCTGATCAACGATGGGTAGCTTTTTGGCTTCGGCCTGCATCTTCGTCGCGATAAATCCGGCTGATGGGCTCTTTCCTAAAACGTCCTGTTTCCAGGGTATACCTAGCGTGTTGTCGTAATAGCACTCACCAGAGAACACCAGGCACGCCGATGCGACATCCTGCGCAACCGCCTCACCGCCGGTTGCGATCGCAAGGTTTCCAGACCCATCCAGGGTTAAATCCCATGTGCCGGTGTCTAGCTTCATCGTTCTGTATGTCATACGGGATTCCCTGGTTTCTCCGACGTTACCGACCCGCTACCGGTATGTATTCCGTTAACCTCGTGATCGTGCTCATCAAATGCGTCGCGCAAATCCTTGAGTGATGCGGCCTGTGCTTCGGCGTTGTCGGTGATGTTACCGCCAGCCTCGATTCCTCCAGATACCTTGAGAAGTGGCGTAGTCATATCAACGCCGCCTGGCGCAGTGACGGTCGCTTTTTGGCATGTCAAGTTCACATCTCCAGGACTGACGATGTTGATCTGATTGTCTGCGAATTCAATGTATTGGGATGGCTGCTCATTGAGGAATCCGCCAAGGTATAGCGCATCGGATTTGCTATGCGTTCGGCGGCTACCCGGCACTGATTGCGATCGGTTTACTCTAACAACTGAATTGTCCCGGTCGCACACGGCGATCATGCCAATGTCACCCGGCACCGGGTTCATGATGATTGCCGAGTTTCCGCGCTGTAATCGGAATACGGGGACGTTGTAAATGGTGCTGTTTTTGATCATTGCGCCGGTGTGGTCTGTCTGCGTAACCAGCGGAATGACATCAACTACTAAATTCGGTGCTTCGCCGCTTACCTTTGTCACCAAGACAAGCTCAATGAAGAATTTCCCATTTAGCAACTTTTCAAAAACAAACTTAAAAGACTCTGCATCGTTGGAGTTTCCGCCCGGCGGCGTAAAGAAATTCTCTATCATGATGTCACCAGTTGCTTACCGCCTTGGCATATAGAGTGCCAGGGACCATTCTCGATCCACGAAGAAAGGAAGTTTTCCACCACATACAGGTAATATTTGCCTGGGGCGTATGGGAGTGATGTATCTAGGTTGACGTATCGCCCGGCAGCCAGGAGGCCGGAATATTGCGTCTGAAACGTAATCCCTGATGCGGTGAAGACCGGGTATCCAATCAAGCCATACTCAGGAGAAACAAGCGGAACTACGTCGTCTTTGGCAGTATTCATAGGCCATACGGTTACCTGACTGCCGTCTATCTGCATATTCGCGCCAGCCTGGTTGCAGGCGTATCGGATCTGCTCTAACGGGCTCCCAGATAGATAGATGTTGCTGGCAACAAGTCCATCAATTCCTACGGGGTTTAGACGGTATTGGTAAGGCTCGCAGATTGCTGCCAGAACTTCGGCCAGCTTTACCGTCCCCGGCCTAGAGAATGGCTGTGCGCTTGCCGCCTGTAGGTCGAAACCTGAAACCATGTTCAGCGTCAGCGCTGTCTCTGGCGCTGCGTTCATGTTGGCGCAGCTATAGACGATGAAACCGGAGAAAACCTTGGTATCATCAGCGTATACGGATGTGTGTATGCGCTCCATCTGCATCCAGGTATTGATTCCCTTGGACGAGAGGGCGGATAGCAGATCTAACCCCAATCCATAAATCGTAGCCTCGGCCTGAACCCCGGCCTGATTGCCATAGGCTCCGAACTTAAACATGGCCTTTACATTGGAGATGGAGATTTTGTTATTGCCGGACTTGTCGAATGACGTGGTTTGATTGGTGAATTCGAAGCGTAGGGAGTGCTGTTTATACAAGATCAGACTCCTCTAGATAAAATAGCTGATAACGATCACCTAAACCGTCCCACGTCGGATCGCTCTGTCCGTCAGTGTCCAGAAATACCAGATCACCCTTAAATCCCAGGTAGGAATAGCGCACCATTCGGTTTCCGTAGTAACAGGGAACGCCTTGCATGATCGGGTTACCGTCCACGGTCAGATCCATGTAAAGAGCGCTGACTCGCTGAATGAGGCGGATTTCGCATTGTTGTCCGCCAAGCTGAACGCTAAAGCTCTGCGACTTTAGCGGCTGAATGGAGACAGTCATCATGGCTTGGTTGCCTCTGCGATATACTTGGCCACGTCGGTGGCCTTTTTGGTAGCGCTGTTCACCACTTCAAGTACGGGCTCTTTTACCGTGTCCAGCGCGCTTTGAAATCCGGTGCTAATGGTCTTTTCTACATTGCCAACTGCAGTAGACAGTGACGATTTCAAGTTGCCCCATGACTTGCCAAGCTCATCAAGTGTTGATGGCTTTGCGCCTCCAGGTTTCAATCCCTGCGCCCCTACCCCCGTTTCTCCGCTGCTTTTGCTATCACTTGTCGGCGGCTTATTGGTTTGTGCTCCGGACAGTGAAACCGCCATCTGCTGCATGACCTCTTGAAACTCAAGGTACACGATAAGCAGGGAAACCCCTTTACTGTGAGTAACTTCGTAGAAGTGACCCACTAGGTCATAGCTCTCTAGCGTCTCTTTGGGTGTCTCGATGTCATAAATCAGAGCCTGAGACAGCATCGATTGAATAGTCTTCAGGGTTTCTGATTGGCTGGTGAAGGTGAGATCGAAGATATTGGGGATTTCACCGGTGAATCCGGTTAGGCCAGAGATAACCACGGCACATCGGATACGCGATGGCTGCTTTACCTTATTGATTGATGCGTACTTCCCTTGCTCTACCGGAGCAGTGACCACCGTAGCACGCCCCTCCGGCGCAATGGATGCCAACCCGCTAAACTCCAACGCCACCGTAGAATCTCCGTGCTTTCGGATAACGTATGAAGGATGAAGGGTGCTGTTAATTATGGATAGCGGAGAGCCGCCGCCGATGGCGTTGAAAATGTTCGCCGTGTTCAGGTTCAAGATGCTCATTTTCACCCCAATAAAAAACCCGCCGAAGCGGGTTGGTTTTATTCGCAGCGATTATCTCGCCACTCTCTTTAATTTGCGGTTATCGGAGCAAATGCCCTTCCCCTTCAAGCTGGAGCTATACATCGCCAGCATGTTCATGGAGCCGTCAAGATACTTGGACATATTCGGATCGAACTTGGCAATGTCCTCTTTCGCAGACTGCCAAATCCGGTCGATCATCTCCAACTTGAAGCCAAGCTCCTTGGCGTTACACCACCGTTCCTCTGATTGGTGCTTGGAGATGTACTCCCCCTCTAGGGCGTCGAGATACTCGATGGCCTCAGTGATCTGACTTTTGGTTAGCTGGTTGATGTGCTCAACCTCGAAACGGTGGTGTACCAGCTTCCAGATATCAGGGTAAATCCGGCCAAGACCGGTGGTGATCAAGCGCTCAACGGTTTGGCGCAGCGGGGTAAGTTGAGTCGTCGTGGTTTGGCGCGGCTTCGACTCCTGATATTCACCAGTCTTACGGATTGTCGGAAGTACCTCGGCAGTCACCCACTTGCGGAAGGTGTGCGGGACGGTTCCTGGCTTGATGGCGTCGCGGCAGCGAAGCACCAAGGTGTACATTCCTGACTCACTGACGATGTTAGCCTCGCCCTGACGCCCTATGTTAAACATAGATCGTTCATCTTCATCCAGCCTTTCAACAGCTTGCGTGACGTTCTTGATGCCAAGCGCGAAGCAAACGTCTTGTGCTAAAAACCACGGCTCACCATTTTTACTTAGCACACGAATTTCTTTGTCGCCGAACTTAAACATGGTGAAATCTGCACTTGCTTTTGTTAAAATATTCATGTCGATATTTCCATTACGATTTGTTGATATTGAAGCCTCGTTGGTTGCAGCCATCGGGGCTTTTCCTTTATTGCTGCTTGATAAACCCATCTTCTTTCAGACTCCGCTCGATACGTTTCACCACCTCACTATTCAGTGAGCGCCCTTCCTCTTTTGCTAACACCTTCAACAAATCCTTTAGATGCTTAGGGAATCGAATCCCTACCGGTGCAATGTCTCTTACCTTTTCCATTTATTCCACATCCTCTTCATCGTGTAGTGATTACACATATATTACATCGTGAGCGTAGATTGTCAAACGCTTTATGATTACATTGTGTAGAGGTTAATTACACAGGCGTCTAGAAACATGAAAATCAGAGACATAGCACCGTATGGCATCAGGATGCCTGCTGATCTGAAAGAAAAATTGCAGGCTATAGCCAAAAAAAATGGAAGATCGCTCAATTCCGAGATAGTGAGAATTCTTGAAGAGTATGTGGAGCCACCAAAGGTTGATGACATGCGGGCTCTATCCGAATCAGAACTTAGCTCACCGGAAAAAATGCACGAATGGATGCGTGAGCTATCAGAAAAAATAAAAGCTATCGAAAAGGTTGTTGATAAACATTTATCAAAAAATGATTAACTAGATAACAAAAGGAAGCGTAATGGACGGAATCATCACGGTGGTAGTGATCTTTTTTGTTATCGGCATCATTGCCGAGGTGCTAAAACCAAGGCGCTGCGATATCTGCGGAACTCCATTTAAAAGGAAATATTTTACATGGGAAATTGATGGAAAAAAGAATTATTTATGTCCAAAGTGCAATGGCAAAATGGAAAAAAGAAAAAGCGATCAATCATTTAGGAGTAGGTTTGGTTGAGTCAACGCCATTGGTTGTGTAAAAAGCCCGCGTTGCGGGCTATCTTTAGTCTTTTTTGATAACAACTTCTCGGGGGAGCAGCATTTGCACTGCTCTAGCTGCGCAGTACGGTATTACAGCCCAAGCTATCCCCATTGCAGCAGCGGCGGCTTGTTGAGGGGCGCTGATCTCATTTTGAGTTAACAACATTACAACGCCCTGCAAGAAACCAATAACACTACAGAAGAACACCGCCAACCATATAACTTTCATCACTGATCTCGCCGTTTCAGTCATTACTGCACTCCGCTAGAGAAAGATATGTTCATTCTACTGCGGTTTGCCTGATTTTCAATCGACGAGGTCAACTGGTTAATGGTCTGAGGGTTACTGTTAACTTCCACCTTTTGGATGCTGATGTGGCTCTGTTGGCTATTATCTACGCTCCCCATAGCGCCCGATGGTCTAGATGCCATGCTGGATAGTTGGCTGTAGTAGTTCATGACCCGGCCGGGGTAATCCATGGTTTCTTTAGGCATGGAGCCAGACCTGCCGCCAGAAATCCACTTGTCCATGTTTCCCTCGCCCCAGTTGTAGGCACGCAAAGCGTCCTCATAGTTTCCCTTATATTTCCTCAGTAGCCGGTTGAAATGCATGGTTCCAACCATCATGGATTTCATCGGGTCAAATCGCTCTTCAGGTGATAACCCATAATCCTTTGCAGTTCCTGGCATGAGTTGCATGAGGCCAGCAGCGCCAGCCTTTGATACGGCGTTAGGATTCCCTCCGCTTTCTGCCATGGCAATAGAGGCGATCACGGCATCATGAGAAATATTTGGTGCAACCTCCGACGCGTTAGCATCCCTAATTGCTCCGGTAGATCTCAATATACTCATCAATCTAGACATTGGGTTTAAACTGCTAACCCCTGACTCTACGGCATCTTTAGCCCAATCAGGAACCGAAAAGCCACCTATTTTAATCCCCTCCTTGCCTGCTCCGGAATTGCTAATAACTGTTCTTACTGGAGCCATGGGGTTTAAATGCTCGTCACCAAAGCGAAGAACATTACCCCAACCAATATCGCCATTCCCACCAGAAATTCTATTTCCTAATTGTATTAGCTGGAGGATAGCGTTTGAGGTACCGCCAACAGATTCGGCAAATTTTTTCGCCCACTCTGCTCCATCACGGAAAAATCCAACAATATCATCCTTATGATTTACTACCCAATCACCAAACTCTTTAAGGAGTTGATTAACCTCATCTCCAAACGCTAATACAAAGTCAGTACCCAGGTTATCTACGGTCTGGCGCAACTTCTCCAGGGTTTCATTAACCTCTCTAGCTCGCTGAATAGCCGGATCGGTAGCGTTAGAGCGCTTTTCAAAGTCGCGTTGCAGCGTGGAGAGCTTGCCGGAATACATCAACCCGAACATATCGGCAGATCCTCCCATCTGTCCCCACATTACCTCGGCTTGGGTTTTGTTCATTTTGCGTAGCGCCGTAGCCGTCCTGAGAAGCATTTGGCCGGGGTCTTTCCCTCCCATGATGTCTACGCCAGTCATTCCCTGCAATTGCTGCATTGCTATCGTAGAAGCGTCAGGCGCACCCATCGGCATAGCCATCCAGTTCTGCGCATTCTTCAAGCGCATCAGCATGGATGTCATCGACTGTTCCGAAGCGCCGGTGGCGGCGGCCGCCCGGTTGAACCCATCCAAGCTTTTCGCCCCCATATCGAGGAATGACGAAGTGTTGCCCAGATCAACCAGGTTCCGTGTCGTAGACGTGAACAGCCGCCGCGCACCTTCAAGCGTTAATGCTACGCCAAGAAACTTTGCGGCGCCCATCTGCACTTGATTGAATGCGTTTTTACCGGCATTACCAAAGGCGGTAACTCCATCAGTAAGGCCATCGAATCTCTTGCCTACGCTTTCCAGTGGCCGCTTTACGTCCTGATCTAATTCGGCGACGCTTTGGGCCACTTTCTTTTTCCCAGCGAGAAAATCTTCTGCCTGGATTTTTACCTTATAGGCCAACTCTTGGATGATCATTGCTTCTCCAAATGCTCCCGCCAGGCTTTCTCGTTATGGGACTCCACCGCGATAATCTCCAGCAGATTGAACGCATCACGCACAGATAGCCGCTCTTGCAGGTCAAGATAACTGGCCTTTTCAGAGCAGATAATCGAATACATCTGGTGTGACACGTTCGCCGGATATACCAGTTTTGCTGGCTCCGGTTCAGGCTGGATGAAAGGGAACTTTACGCGGCTGCGATTGATAAAAAATCGAAATTTACCTTGAACACCTGATCCATCAGGGCGCGAATAGTTGTCACCTCTTCGAAGTCTTCAGAAATGACCTTGCGTGTTTGCTGGTTTCCTTCATGGGAAATGACGATTTCCACTGTTGCCAATAGGCGAGAGCGCAGCACCTTGGCCACATCTGGAGACGCGGAGGATAGAACCAGTAGGCCGTAGGTTGCCAATCCTGCACACCCCATCATTACGACGTCATCTGGGATGTTTTCCATACCATTGGGCATACCGCTGCCCATGATGCGGAAAATCTCCTGAGAAAGCTCGTCAGCATCCCATGCCGACATTTCCGTGATGATGAACTCCTTCCCGTGATCGCGGTTGTTATCTTCGACGATGTAGGTGATCTGCTTTCTCATTAGACGGCACTCGGTGTAATGGTTTCAAAGTGGAATACGACGGGGCGCGGCTGGAGGATGCGGCGGCCGGGCGGCAGAGGAGGCATGCTGAACAGCACCCCGTTTACCATCGTCCACTTTTTGTTGAGAGAGGGGACTACCAGGGTAGCGTTTACCGTGAACTTGGCGATCGCCGTTCGTTCCGCTGCAAACATATCATCCAGTTTCCCCAGGGCGGATGATGTCGGCATCAGGGTGATCGTGAACTCTGCCGGGTTGAACACGAAACCGGCGTGATATTTGCCGTCGGCCGACATGATTTCTTCGGCGTTCTGCAATGGCGCGGTGTCAAACATGTTATCGGCTGCGTAGTCGTCAACATCAATCCCGCCGGGGTAGTAGGCAGGGACGACGAGACGCAGCTTGGAATTAGCGCTTGTGATATCGATAGGCATTGTGTCGTCCTTACAGGATAGCGGTTGAAGACATCGTGATGCTTTGGATCAGGCCGCCATCGACGTAGTAAAAAATTACGCCCTTCAGGTCGCGCTCGATGCGGTTAGAGCCCGGTTGAGGCGGGATGTACAGATACCACCCCTCGGAGTACAGCGTGCTGGAGATATCAGCGCCGACCGTGTTGTTGATGATGCGGATCTGCGCAGTATCCAGCGTCACACCCTTGCGAATGGCACCGAAGTTGAGCGCCTGCTGTGCCACGTCGATCACGGCAGCATTAACAGTCGCATAGCCCTGGGCGTTAAACGGATAGGACTGATTGGCGGTGAACAGGTTGGCAAACGCGCCTACCAGATTTGCGTTCATCCACACCTGGCACATGAAGGTGTCCAGCCACTCGAATTTACCCGTGATCGCACCATTCGATGCGTATTGCTTCATGGTCTTATTCAGGCTATAGGAGCCGTAGAAGTTGTAACCATTGGAGAGCAACGCGCTATAGGTCTGCCCGTCGGTGACGTTAGGAGCTAGACCGGGGAAGTCGCGGAACTTGTAGGAAACCCGGCCATTAGTGCGCGCAAAATCCAGCGATGCGGCATATGCCAGCGCGGGAATCGCGTACAAATAGGAGCCATACACCGGGAACACGTTTTCATAGCCGTTTGCTACGACAACCTTCTGCATGAAGCACTGCGCGTTATTGGCAACGGTGGCGGCCTGTGAAGGGTCATGCACGACATAGCCAAACCGGTTGTTTGACGCGCTAACCCAGGCGCACAGCTCTTGTTTTTGATCATCAGTCAGCTCAACCAGGGATGAGAACAGTGCCCAATCTTGGCTCAGGTTGATGACGTTATTCATCATGTCCGTCATCGTGACTGTTGCGCTGCCCGGTGACGTGGTAGCTGCGGTGTCTGCGGTTAACTTCAGGCCTGTAGCCAGGTCGCCAGCATCGGCAAAGCTAACGGCACTGTTTGCGCCAGTAGTCAGCGATCGGACGATAAAGCGATTTGCGATCGGAAGCCATTCTACCAACACCTTGCTAGCCCCGATGCCGGTAGTCAGCTTGGTAGCAATGTCAGAGAAGCTGGTAGCCGAGGACAGGTCGATAGAGGTACTGGTTACTGCTACCCCGTCGACGGTCAACTTGATCGTGCCGGGTGAAATTGCTTGCAGAGTGGAAAGCTGAACGCCTTTCATACTACCCGATAGCAGATAACCCGCCACGGCAGCGGTGATCACACGGGTGATGAGCAACTTGCCCGGAATCACGGATGAGTTGTCATAGCCGTTAAAGTAAAGCTGGGCCGCCAGGAATTCGGGAGAGTTACTTCCCAGCAATGCCGCAATGTCGGGTGCGTTAGTGAACTCGGCTACGGTTCCCACTCGGATTAGCTCGTTATCGCTCAGCACCAGGCCATTAGCATCTAATGCCGAGCCAGCCGGAGCGACGACGTTTGGAGTGATTCGAAAATCAACACTTAATGGAATTGTCATTTTATATACCCACTGGATCGACTGATACTTCAGCCTTGTCAAAATATGGTTCTGGGAAGGATGTGGTCATATGGACTTGCAGGGAGACGGTGAGCATATAGCGCTCTTGCCACTGCTGTTCGGCGTCAATCATCGGAGCCTGAATAGCTGCGGTTGAATAGAGCGGCGCCACTCGCTCGTCGATGGCCTTAATCTTGTCGTAGGCGTACCCACTGGAGAAAACCGTCTCTAGCGTCACCGCTCGATCGCCAGCATTGGCCCCGTAGATATCGACCTGGATGTCGGCGCGTCTAACCTCCGTCCATCCCATAGCGCTTGTCGATGGTGCACCGGTGTCCTGATTTATTGATCTGGTAGTGGAGAGCCGCTCAAACCGTAGCGGGGTCAGGATGCAGAACTGACCCTTTGGCATAGGGATGCGGTTGGCCTGAGCCTGATTGCACTCCCCGGCTATTGGCTCGACAAAATCGGCCAGAACGTCAATGACGTTATCAACGGTCAAGTCGATCATGGCGATACCTGCAGATTAACAATTAGACGACACCACGAATCCCATAGCTCAATCGGCTCAACGACCAGCCATGTTTCGCCATCAATGATGAATAGGTCTCCACCCTGCTCTAGCTCGCGCTGGACGCTGAAATAGTTACCGTAGACGTGAATCGACTTAACCAAGCCCTGAATATTCAGGTCGTCAACGTGCTGCAAATCGCCCTTGCTGAGCGGCTGCAATTGAATGGTGACGTTTTGGTCTGGAAGATATGACGGAACGGGCTTTCGACCTGGGCCGATGGTCTGGCCGGCATACTTTTTCAGAATTGCCGGGACGTTGGGATTTACTCGCTGAATGGCTCTATTCGCCAGGCTCCGAATGTTCAATTTCTCCTACCTCGTAATGCACGGCATGGTTCATGGTTCCGGTATCAACGAGGGGTTTCGTTGATTCATTCCGCCGCTCCTTTCTGGTTCTGCGACGCTTAATTGTCACAGGGCTTAATGGTGGATCCATTAGTTGTGCAATCGACGACACCACATCGCCGACAACGCGTTCGCCAAGGGAGGAAAGCACATAGTGGACAGGCTCACCGTTTCTAATCCCATTAGCTATTTGCTCATTCCATGCGCTTTCGTTAGCCCAGATGGCTTTTCTAAAGAAAGGGCGCGCTGGGATGTTGTTAGCTGGATCGCCATATTCTTGAATGGCGGCCACAGTGGCGATTGGCATACCGTTGCGATACGCCCTCCCATCGATAAACCCGACTTTTAGCTGTAGCGATTGCAGGGTGCTCTCTGCGGCATCCAGCGCGTCCATCACCTTATCGGTCATCGGCATACCCCACGATAGAACCCCATCCGGTAGATACTGGTGGCATTCCAGTACATGATCCCGAACTGGCTTTGAAAGAAGAAAGCCTTGTTAAACGGAACACCGGACAGGCCAGAAGACACGCTAACGCTACCCTCAGAGGCCGAAGCCACATAGCCAACCATCCCAGGGTCACCGCCATTCCCTGACGAGTCCTTGTAGGACAGATAGGCTATGTGGGCCATCAGCAGGTAGAGCAGCCACTTGCGCCGCGCCAGATCTGACACGACGCTGAAATCTGTGTTCTCCAGATACATTGATGCGGCAAAAAACAAGTCCTCAACCTGCGCATCAGATAGCGCCGTGTACTGCGGGTATTTTGCTTTCCACTCCGCTACATCTAGAGTCACGATCCCCATTTAGGCCACCTTTTCGGTTTCGTCTTCTTTGACTTTTGCCTGCTCTAGACCGGTTTTCAGCTCTTTCACTTCTTCGGAAGCCGCCTTGGCGCTAGCTTCGTCTTTCTCTGCGAAGATAAATTCCTCGCTGATGGCGGTCATTCCGACGTATTTCTTGGCGATCGCATTCCAGTCTTCCTCCGGCATGTGAGTCAGGCCACAAACGCCCTGATAGCCTTTGATTGCCACCATTTCGTTACTGTTCTGGCCGTTAATGACCACCTCACGATCGCCCAGCTCGAAAACCACGCCGTGCATCAACTTGCTGCATACAACTACGTTAGCCATGTGTCATTCCCTTACAGTGTGCCGGTCATCTGAACAACAGCGCTCGGACGATAGATAACCGCGCCCAGGCTGCCCGCCGCCAATTTTTGGCTAGTTTCTGAGTGCTCAACCAAGATCGGGAAAGCGCGCATTTTTTCGGTGTATACACACTGGCCTACCGGGTCACCGCCCAAGCCGTCAGCGATCAGCTGAACCAGGCCGCCGGAAGGAACGCCGAATTCAGGAACCACTACAACTTGCAGGCTGGTATAGGTCTTCTTGATCAGGTCGATGGCTGATGCAGTACCCAGGGCGTTCAACGCACCCATGGAAGCGTTATCGCTCGGGCTAACGACCAACTTCATGGGGCTGGTTTCTTGCACCAGGCCTTGGTTTTTCGATGCCAGATTGGTAAACATCTTCTTCACGTCGTTGAAGATGGCGATCGCGTCTTTGTCCGCCCACTTCACCTTGCTATCGGCGGTGGTGATCGGGGTCAGCGCGTTAGGAAGTGCCGGGTCGTTGATGATGCCGAAGTTAGCGGAACCGCTAATTCCGTACATGTAGCCCTTGTTGAAGAAACGGTTGATGGCGGACACACCGGCAGCCTGTTTCATGGCGATGTACGGGATGAGTGCCAGGCCGTATTTTTCCTGCTCCAGGTCGCCCCAGCGGTTCATGGTCTGGAAGCGGAACTGACGGCGGTTTTCCCAGTTGGTGTTGACGTGAACGGAACCGGCGCGGGAGGCATCGCCATAAGCGACAACTTCATATGCCTCTTCGGTGCGCGGGAAGAGAACGTCCTGCACCGCCCAGTTACCTTTTTTCACTTCCGGGTAAATCATGGTTGCCGTCAGTGGCGCAAACAGTTGCTTGATGATCATCGGGTCGATGACCTGCGCAGCAGCTGCCGGGATGCCACCGTTGGAAACGGTTTGCATATCTACTACGGAGTCACCGACTACGCCGTTTTTTGCCAGAAACTTCGGCGTGCATTTATCATAAATGACGCCCTTATCCGCCAGAACTTTCAGATATTGCGGCAGAGTGGATTGATTCAGATCCATTACAGAACCCCCCAGGTGGTCATTTTGATCAGAGAGCCAGCATCGGCAGCGGATGCGACATAGAACGGAGTTTCGACGGCGCCAGAAATACTTGCTCCAGCGGCGCCGGTTTTGATGGTGCCATCTGCGGTAACGGCGAAAATCTTCTGGCCAGTAGTCGCGGCGGTTGCAGTACGTACCCACCAATCACCTTTGGTGTAAACAGCAAGCTCAGTGCCAGCGCCTACCAACATGGAGCCGGTCTGTCCTACGGTAATGGTTCCCACCCCGCTGTTCATGATGTAGCCCAGCGGATTTCCTGAGCCGGTGTTGTTTACCAGGGTTGGATCGGTGCCATCAGCCCAGACAAAGCGGGACTGGTACACACCAGCCGACCCTGCCTTGTAAGAACCTTCCGGCGGCAACGCGACTACGTGCGGGTTATTTGATGCGAAATCACCCTCTTTACCCGGACACGGGTAGAGGTTCACTGTCTGTTGAAAAGTCATTGCTTCCCCTTAGAAATAATCTTTAAAGTCGGCAGCGGTAGGCTGCTGGCCGTAGGCAGAGTCGCCAGTAGGCTGGGACGCGGCGGCGCTCTTTGATCGGATGGCCATCTGTACCAGGCTCTTAAAGGCTGATGGATGGACGCCGTTGATATCGACCTTTTCGGCTTTCAGCACGGAGCGGTAGATGTCGTCTGCGGAGTCACCAGTAACGTGGCCGAAAACCGGCTCAACAATGCGCATGGCCTCGCGGGTGGCAGCGAACTCGGCGCGAGCTTTGGCCAGCGTGTCGCGCTGCGTTTTTGCGATCAGTTCTTTCACGGCGCTATCGCCCATTGGGGATTTGTCCTTTTTGTCTTCGTTGTCGTCTTCGTCCCCCTCCAGCTTTTTGCGCTCCCAGTCTTCCCGGTACTCTTTGCTTTCGAGGTCTTTCTGCTCGGCCTTGTCCTTGCCTTCCTTCTCCAATTTTTCGCGTTCGGCGCGCTCGCGCTTTTCCTTCTCGGCGAGGTCTTTCTCTTCGTCGGAGTCGCCCTTGTCTTCGTCGATCTCCTGCTGCTCATGCTTAGCCATGAGCTCCATGATGCTTTTCGCCAGTTCGTCCGCGTCGGAGTCAGAGGCGGTGGCAAATTTGTTTTTAATCAGGTCGGTCAAGCCTTCCATTAAACTGCCCTCTTGGTCTTGTGAATCGCCGACAGCGCATTCAGCGCCGACGCGGCCTTTAATGGTCAAAGCTACGGAGTTACCCACGATATTGCGGGCGATTCCGTCATATGCCTGACCCATGAAAACGCCGGGCGTCATATCCACCTCGAAGAAGGAGGGGAATATGCTCAACTCCCGGCGCGTTCCGTTTTCAACACCCTCGATGGCGCCCTTGTCCCACAGCTTCATGCTGGTTTTGAGGAATGGCGCTTCGAAGCGTGTGTCTGTCCCGGTGGTTCCTACGCGGTCTTGCGGGCTGTCTGGAGTATCCAGTTGCCCTGGGTGCTCAATGGTGATGGGTACTGAGTTGAACGACTCAGCAGCGCTGATGAGCTCTTCTGCTGGCCGGTAGATGTAATAGGTTCGGTTGGGGTCTAGTCCTAGGGCTTCCCAATTAGGGAGACGGTTACCTAGGTAGGAGGAAACGCATTCCTTGCTGATGTTGCACTCGGCGACATTCAGGCGTCCGTAGTCGTCATAGCTGCGGACAGATGACCCGAAGTCGTAGGAGTCGCCCCGGTATCCGTTTGCGAATGCCGCGCGTTCTACTTCTTCTGCCTTTTCCCGCGTGCGGAATGGCCCCTTCTTCCCCCACCACCAAGCGCCATCTTTTTGATGAACTGGCATGTCACTTTTCCTGGTATGGGTTAGGTATTTCCTCGCCTAGTTTGAGCAAATCTCGCTCATCCACCACTCTTTTTTCGTTACCGTCATCAACCAACCAGCGGCCTACAGATGGCATTAATTTGAAGAAGTAATTGAGTGTCCATGTGGTTTCGTAGATTTCCCCTCCGTAACAGCGGACGGAGACATAGGCGAGATCCGTTTCAATACGAACCGCAACAATTTGGCTTGCCGCGATGATTCTTTTAAAAAATCTCTGATACTCGGCCATGCTTTCTCCAGGAAATAAAAAAGGCCGCCTAAGCGACCTGTTTGTTAAAACGGTAATATCGGCTTCCAACTACAACCGCAGTTGATTTGCTGCCCCGGCAGAACGTACTCGCCGTTGTCACCGACCGGCATGCCTTTGTCCAAGTCGAACTCTTTGCCATTGGCTTTGACGTGTAGCGGGCGCGGGTGACTTCCGCCGCCGGAGTGAATCCAGATGCCTTTAGTGATGCCTAGGGCTTTCTGGCGAACCCTGGCTAGCTCTGCGGTGGCCTTGTTGTTCTGGTCACGCGCGATGTTCTCAGCCCGCCTGCGTGTGATACCGAATTGCTTTTGTAGCTCCTCGGTCATGTAGTTCATGTCGCGACCACGGGTGATCGATTGCAGCGCGATGGTCTGGACTTGGGTGAAATACTTTTCGGGGATCGACTTAATCAGGTTGACGTTCTCGGCCACGATGCCGTCTACGGCCTGCCTCATCTCCGGCGTCATGGTGAACTTAACGCGCGGGATGTCGGCGGACGATAGCGATCGCTTTAGTGCCGATGTTGCCGTCTTCTCTGCTGCTCTGGTGAATGCGGGTGCAATCCTCAATGCGGCATCGGAAAACCTCATCACCCATCGCTCTCGCACTTCCTCCAGACGCTCGGCGATGTCGTCCATCGGTCGCCCGGCCTCCTTGGCTCGGTACTGAGCATGTGCCCAATACTCGGCGCTTTTCGTCATGTCGGAGATAAGCGACTTGAGCGCCTTGGCGTACTGGCCGGCGATTCCCTGGTTATAGCGAACCTGGCGGAGAGTCTTGATCTTCATCGCCAAAATCCCCCATGCCAGTGATAGCTTCATAGGTGATGCCGTTGAAGCCTGAATCGTCGTCTGATGCTAGAGCAGCGTTAGCCTGTTCTGGTGTAATTATTCCTGAATCAACCAGTTTTCCGTAGCAGTCAGCGCGAAGGTTGTTGATCTCGGCGATTTCTTTATCGCTCATTTCGTCAAGAGGGTTGAAGTCCACATAGAGGTCTTCATACAACTCTCCGAACTCACTCAGGCAGACAATTTTAAGAATCCAGTCAAGGATCGGCTTGTAGTTGTTCTTCTGCTTATTGGCGATGTGCTCATGCTGAGCCGCCCTCTCACCCTCTCCGCTGGCGCTCATGCCGCTGGGCTGGCTACCTGTCAGGCTGGTGACGCTTAGGCGTGATGGCATGCACAGGAGCTTCTGCTGCTGGACTAGCAGGTCATTCAAGCCGGTTAGGCTGGTGTTCATCTGCTCCAGCGTTTCCATCGCCTTATCAATAGCCAGAACACCGTGATTGCTTTTCCCGTAAATCAGCGTATCCAGGCGCTTATCGAACTGCGTTTTGTCCTGGAGATACGTTTCCATGTCGGTAGACCAGATGTACGTCCTGAACGACATGATGATCCGAGGGATGTCATCGCGGACGCTCTCCCAGTTCCTAACGTAGGGGAGCATCATCTGAATCAGGGACAGGCCACCAAAGTTGTAGCTCGGCTTGAGCATGTCCGGCACCGGGTAGATAACCAGTTGCTTCATGCGCGTGGCGTGGACAAGCTCGCCCAGCACAAACCAGCGAGTCGGTACAAAGAAGTCAGGCGACAGCGGGTTGATGGCGTTATATCCCTGCGGATAGCACCAGATCGGCTCTACCACCCGGAATCCCTCCAGGTCGCCGCGCTTAATCTTCGCTGGGGAAATCATGATTTCTTTAGCCAGCTCCCGATCATCGCCTTTCAGCTTAACGAACAGGTGAGCCTGGCCGAATGCCTCGGCGTTGAACCCCAGCAGCTTGAGATGCTTCTCTACCCCGAGGCGCTCGAAGGCGTCCTCAAGCTGGTTGATAATCTCGCTGCGGTCGTCGTCGGTGGCGTTTGACTTAATCTTGAAGCCCTTGCGGAACACCTCGTTAGCCGACTGCTCACACGCGACGCGGTTCTCTGATTTCTGAGCTAGGTTAGCCAGCGCCGAGTAGCCCATAAACACCGAATCAGGCGAAGCGTATGCCAGGTTTAACGAGCCATAATCGATGCTGTCACCTACCGGCTGATTCTCTGGCACTACGCCTGCCGGTGGCTTATATGCTTCATGGTGCGGCCTAAATGCTTCGTCGATCACCTTCTTCTGGTATTCGGCGTCGCTTTGCCATGATGGGCCGACAACAAGGCCACGGCTTTGATGCTGTGTATTCTGTTTCCGTTTTGCCATGTTACCAACCTGAGTTTTCGCCAACGATTAGCGATCTGCTGATCGGCGCGTACGCCATTACAAAAGCGTCGGCCAAGTTTGGGGATTTGATGTCTCGCTTTTTAAGGTCGGGTTTGCTCTCAACCTTTACGCGACCATTTTTGTCAAAGTCACGCCGGGGTGTGCTCAATTCTGTTTTCAGCTTTTCAAGCATCGGCATGTCAGAGGAAATGCTGATCATGTCATCCGGGTTAAATTTCTCTCCGCGCTTAATGGCGTTGAATGTGTTCCTGAACCGGTCGGCCAGAGTCCACCACGCTTGCGCCTTGAGATTGGAGAAGTAGTCCTTATTGCGGATCTTCTCCGTGTAGTGCTTTTCCGGGGCGTGTACGGCGTCGCCGGCATTGAATTTTGCGTAGCGTAGCTTTAGCTTTCGCTCTGCGTTTATCTCGCTGAACTTGCTGCCAGCAAAGGCACCGACGCCGATAGAGTCATACGTGATATGCGCGTCTCGCTCTTGGGCCTGAGCGTATACGCGATAGCATGACTTGGTTAACTCATCCTCGCGAGCCGCCCATTCTTCGCACCAATAAGCCACGGAGCCATGCGCATAGACCATGGCGCACTTATCCTCTCCATCATCAGCAACGTCGAAGCCAATGCGTCGCATTCCCTGTGGTTCAAATCCAAGTACGACATGCGCATCAACGGCGGCCTCAATCCACGAACGCTTGATCACCGTCGCATCGTCATCAGAGCGAGGCACGCCAAGGTATACGTGCTCGAAAGCCTCTTCATCCCTGTCTCTGGCCGCCTCGATAACATCCAGCATCGTGCGGGACAGAAAGGGGTTTTCGTCGAAGTTGATCTTCCTAACCAGGGTGCGCGGCGGCGTGTTGACGATGAAGCTCTGATAAACGAAGTCGGTGTAGAGATTGGGGTTGAAGATAAACCAGCATTCAGAGCCTTCCTTTCGGATTGTGGGCTCTAGAATCTCCCACTGCTCCTCGGTCAGGGCGTGCGCTTCTTCCAGCCACAGGACGTCGATACTCTCCAGTGACTTGATTTCGTCTACGCTGTTTTTCAGGCCATAGAAGATGAACTCTGTGCCGGTAACGCGGTTGACGATCTTGTCCTTTAGGACGCGGAACCTGGCCTGCAGTCCGAATCGCTCAATCTGAATTTTCAGCAGCGCATAGACGGATTCGGCTATCTTGTTCTGTATCTGGCGAGCGCACAGAAAACGAAGCTTGTAGTTATTGGCTAGGTAGATGGCGAATCCGGCGGCATCCCATGATTTGGAGCTTGCCCGACCACCGTACAGAATCTTGTTTCGCGCCTGCGTCGTCCAGAAGTCACGTAATACCGGGTTAAGAGTCGGAGCCATAGAAGTCATTTAGGCTTGTCCCCTTATTAACACTGGCTGGTTCATCTTCCTTGATGCTGTACGCCTCTCGCTCCAGACCAATCAGGTTTTTCAGCGTCTCGCTTAGTGCCTTCATTGACTTCACGCGCTCAGGCATACCGATTATCGCGTGATAGATTTCGTTGAGCTTGTCTTTGCCGTTCTCGTCGGGAGCAAGCATCAATTCACCAAGCTTGCGGAGAGAGTCAACATCGGCACACTCTGCCGCTAGCTCATCAAAGAGCGCATTGGCTATCTCGCGAGCCCGCCGGATATCCCCTCGGTGTTCCATGCGAACCTGAGCGATCACCTCGGCGCTGGACTCAATAAGTACGCGCTCAGATAGTGCGTTTTCGGTGCGTACCTGTTTGCGTACCTCGGCTTTGCGTACCAGATCATCAGCACGCTCTTTTATCTTGGCGGAGATGTTCCTAGACCAGTCATCACGCTTGGCTCTCTTCCTGATAGCCCCCTCTGTGATGCTGTGCTGCGCCGCTATCTCTCGGAGGCTTAACACCCCGGCTCGGTAGGCCGACTCGATGGCCTCCCAATCCAGTTTTGCCATGTTATTCCGCCTTTCTCTTTATTACCCGGTATTGAATATCACGATCCTTGGTCATGTTAATGACGCGGCCGTTAATGCCATCCTCTTCATACAGGGTGAAGAGTGGATGTGCAGGGTCCGGAGGCAGCGTTGTAAAGCCAGAGACCTTCTCGCCATCAGGGAAGGTTACGACAACGGATGTTCTTTCAATACAGATTGCCATTTCAGAATTTCCTTCTATCCGTCCGTTGCGCGCATCCGCACTTTTCAGGATTTATAATCAGCTAGCCAGGATTCCTGCAGCACGAAGTTTCGCCAGCAGGCCGTTAAAGTCGGCTTGGGTTGGCGCAGCGGTCAGGTCGGGGATGGCTGCGGCTTGCTTCACCGCGCCCATTACAGTGGGCGTAGCGGCAGTGACGGCAGCGGCTGATTCTTGCAGGGTATGCACTGATACGGGCGACCCATTTTGACCAATTACAATTACAGGCATGTTCTCACCTATGCGTTGACAATGATGGTGGCGTCAGCGTTTAGCGGCTTGACGAATACCGGCGCACCGGCGGTTACGTGATAGATACTGAGGTTTAGCGACCCACCGATGAATGGCAGGCCAACCAGGGATAAATCGGGCTTGGCCGTAGACTGGCAAATCTGCGCTTCACTACCAGAGATAGCGACTGTCGCGTCCGACGTGCCGTCATAGACCTGCGTCCAGATTCCTTTCGGCGCTATAATGTTGAGTAGTTGCATTCTTCACCTATGAGGCCGGGACCATCTGCTCGGCGATGATCAGGATTGCTGAGGCAGTGAATGCCGCCCCATTGGACTGGATAGTGATGTCGCTACCGTTTAGTGCCAGGTTCCCGCCAGCGTCTACGCTAAAGAATGTCGGGAACGATAGGATGTCAGCCGTTACCGCCTGATCGCGTGATTCAACCAGGGTGTTACCCTGAGTGGACGGGAAAGATACCGTCATGCTGCGCTGCGAGGATGAGCCAGCCCAGGAGCCGACCACGTTAACCTTGAAGGTCACGGTAGAATCGTTATTGAATACGTTGAACTTGTTGGTCGTCGTGTTGAAGAACGGGGATAACGAGCCAGTATGGGGTAGGCTCTTAATCAGGCTAATTAGGTTTGTTGGCGTGGTGGGGATTACCAGGTTTAACCCAGAGAAGTAACACTCCGACTTGCGCCGCACGCTACCACTACCAGCCGGGCCCGATGGCCCCCTCCCACCCACACCCATAGGATAGAGCGACATAACACATCCTCTTGCTGTTGCATTAGCGGAGGCTCTCGTAAAAGCCTCCTGTAATGCCATCACTTCTTCCGCACAGGGGTGATAGCCCTGCATGTCCGTGAACCACCCATAGGTGAAAGCCGTGCGTTATCCGTTTTTGGTTTCACCCTGGCGCTCGCCGTGGAATTAGGCGGGTCATAGCTAACCAGGATGAACAGGGACGAACTACCCGGGTAATGCGAAATTGGAGCGCCGACTTCGCCACGCTTCACAGAGTAGCTGGCCGACTTCGGTCTATTCCCGCTGCCAAGATGTGATCACCTCCAGCTTTGCAAAGAATAAACGCCGGTGACGGTGTCCGGCTTCGCCCTGGGCGAACGAATCTTACTGTCGGGTAAGTCTTACTTCGTCGTATGCCCGCTCACAGGCGAGACCGCGAATTCGGGATTGGTGAGCAACCTCTGCCATTCGCTGCGCTGCTTCATCAGCCAGGCTGTACAACTTGGCGAGCACTCTGGGATCGGAACCTGTCGCGCCTGCTCCGGAAGTTCCGGTATTGCAGGAGGAGCTACTTTTGCGCAGTCGGCTGGCATAGTCGGCAACTTGTT
The DNA here is from genome assembly GCF_000800725.1 of Edwardsiella sp. EA181011. NCBI lineage: Bacteria > Pseudomonadati > Pseudomonadota > Gammaproteobacteria > Enterobacterales > Hafniaceae > Edwardsiella > Edwardsiella sp. EA181011. The sequence continues at coordinate 3,071,443 of NZ_CP011364.1, forward strand.
TCCGCAGGCTGTCAGCATCAGAGCGAGCAGCGGTAGCATCAGCTTGAGCGCTAGCCAGTTGCTGCGACGTTTGCGCGGCGATTTTTGCGACGGCATTCTGCCCCCTTTGTTCAAGCTCTCTGTTTTTGGCCTGGAGAAGCGCTAGAGCGTGCTCGTTTTCTGCCTGAGCTTGGCTCCATCGGGCTTGCCATGTTAGGTCTGCCTTTTGATACCCGGCATCGTAGGAACACCATGCGGCGGATAGAATGGCGATGGCGAACGCTGGCATCAGCCAATACCTTTTGATCAGCTCAAGAAAAGGCATTGCTCAGCCTCCCGCCGACGCGTTAACCCGGGAAGCGGCTTACCATTGGCCTTGTTCCATCGGGGGAACTCAGCAGCAGCACCTGCGTAATCACTGGAATTCAGCTTACGCAACAGAGTTGAACCGGACAGCGCTGAGACGCCAAGGTTGTAGGCGAAATCAACCAGCGCATCGAACTGGTTTTGATTAACCGGAGCGGTGATGATGCGGGATACGTCACGACCATAATCATCAGCTCCAGCTTTCAGGAGGCGCTCAGCCGTTTCTTTGGTGATCTTCATACCGGCATGAATCGGCACCCCGTCAACTGGACGTGTCCATCCATAGCCGATTGTCCAGACGCCAGCCGGGCACTTGTAAGCCTCCAGGCGACAACCCTCAAATTCTCGGATGAGCTTCAGGCAATTCTCGCTCGGCGTCATCGAATAATCTCCTCAGCCGCAGATACCATGCGCAGCTTGACGTAATCTTCGTTATCGGGCTTTTGCGTGAAGCCTGCGACTAATAGACCAACCATGTGACCATAGCCAGGGGGAATCGCCGCATAGCAGACGTAGTTAACGCCCTGCTTTCTGGCCGCTTCACCTACTGCGGTGTTTGCGATCAGCTTGGTGCAGAGTGTTTTATCGGTGATCACTTTAATGAGATTTGCAGACTGCTCAGAGTACGGACGCAAGGCAAGGTCTCCGGTTCCCTCAAGGAACTGCATCCGGTTTTGGCCAACCCGGAAATACATTGCGTTGCGTCGATTTTGGTTCAGGTTTACCGACCAAACCGTAATCGACAGAGCGCCAACGTCAGCCATTAGCTTTACTGCCGCATGGTCTATAGATGCTTCATCGATAGTGGGAATACCAAAACTCGACATGGCCCAGAAAGAAACCTCGCGCCTGCTCTCCCATAGCGAGTAGCAGAACGTCAGGGAGACGATCAGCGCCACTAACATCACCAAACGTTTCGGCGTGTTGACGTACTTGATGATCTTGAGGGCGAAGTCCATACGCCCGGCTTCTTTGTCCGACTTGTTATTTTGGTTTTCCATTCGTCCACCATAGCCAACGGCTTCCGGTGGCCTTGAATTGTGAGCGCGCCGCCCTAGCTGCATAAAGGAGATAATCTAGGGGATGATTAGGGCGACGCATATACGAAAAAAGCCCCGCATTGAGCGAGGCTTGAATATAAGAAGGCCGCAGGATGACAAATTACGGTGACAGCGCAATCTGACAGTTAGGCCTGCGGCTCGGTTTCGGCGCCTTGTTAACGAATAGGCGAATTTCCAGCGTTGGGATAATTCTGGTCTTTATTTCCGCGATTGTCAATACTGCTTTATGCAGATATTTTTCTAATCACAGAATCGGCTGCTGATTCCTCCTGTATGCATTTAGTAACCAGATCTTCGAAGAATGGCTGGATGTGGTCATATGCCGTCGTCTTTCCAAGTTGGGGGTAGAACTCTCGCATGGCGATAATTATCGTGGCGAAGCTAACCCGTGCAAATCCACGACCATTACATTTAGAGCAAGTTTTCATGACAGGAACACCCTGCCGCTCACTCTCGACTTTATCCATAACCATCCCACGCCCCTTGCACCGGCATGAGTTGCTTATCTCTCCCTTACCTTTGCATGTTTTGCAGAGAACGCGAGCCTTCTCTCTAATCTCTCGGCAGTCGGTTCGAAAGAATTTCATGTTGAAAACTTCCGCCTCAATAAACCCACCAGTGCAGTCTGGGCATTTACGCGTACTGGCCGCGCTACGGCAGTAGTCCTGATATGCAAACCTTGCGAGCACTTGCACAACTTGAGATTTAATATCATCACCAAGTTGATTTATTTGCTTGACGCTATTTGCTCGCGACATTCCATAGTTAACGAGCATCTCTATCGCGTTCTCGCTACCGGTGATTCCTGACTTTGACAGGTACAGCTCAATACCAAAACGGCATTTTGAGTAGGCCACCCCAATAACCGTCATTGCGTCTGTAATTGTGAAGGAGTCACCGGTAACGCGAGAGCTATCTGAAAATCTGGGAGACTTTGGAGAAAAGAATTTTGTAATGCTCTCAATGTTCATGCGACTTTTCCTTGTTGGCGTTGCTGCGGTTGATGATCTCCCGGCGCTGCTCCTGCAATCGGCTTATCTGGCGCTCCAGGGCTTCAATCTCACCATCAAGGCGAGCTATTTCGAATCGTTGGTAATCGGTCATCACCGCTTCTCCTTCTTGCGCGGGTTGTGATCCCATGACTGAATGCCGGTGGTTGGTTTTACTGATGGGTGAATAGGGGTGAAAAGCGATAGGATGTAGGCGATCAGACTTCGCATAGATTCTCCTTTTCTCGTAGATCTTTGGTCTTTCTCCGATACTTCGCGGCGATTTCTTCCAACTCCTCCCGCGTCCACTTCCTGGGCTCATGGTGTGACATGAGCGAATCGAATCGCGCGTGGCCGATTTTGGCGATCAGATTTGGCGTGTATTTTTCGATATTCCCGGATAGGTGGTTATTACAGGGTTGGCATTGACGATTACAGTTATCCTCATCGAACCTAAGTTCAGGGTTAGCGCCAGTGGTTCGATAGTGCCCGGCGTGCCATTGCCCGGCGTGGTAGCGGCCACAACTGATACACGGTTGGTCTTTGTCTCGCTCTCGGATGTACTCGTTGAAGGACTGCTGGGCTTTCTTGATGAAGTAACTGAGGGGTTGTATTGCGCGTTTCCGTTCCTGATGCTTCTTCCTGCTCTCTAACTCCTTTCTCTTTCGTCGTCGCTCTGCCGCCTGTATCGCTCGCTGTCGCTCTTTCTCTCTTAACTTGATAGCGAGTTGGGTTCCATGTTCTGGACAGCACCATCGCTCATAGGGAGCTTTTGGCATGAACCATGCGCGGCATATTGCGCACTTCCTCTTTCGCAACTGCATATCACCTCCAGCATGGGTTGATCATGCCCCGTGGGGTCTTAGGTTGGTATTCGCTCTCCGGAAGCTTGGCGGCCACATCCCACAGGCGCGGATCGACGTTTAGGCTTTTGCGTGCTTTGAATCCCCGCTTTCGGTAATCGTCAATCATCCTGTCGGCTTCCTCTGAAGTCATACCCTGTTGCAGAAACCATGTGAACATTAGGCCACCTCTTGGATATCCAGATCGCGGACGATAGCGCCACTGATACCGACGAATCGCATGAAGACGGCGTGGGCAGAGATTGGGTTTTTCGATACGAGTTCAATCTCAAAGGGAAAGGCGTTCCAAGTGCAGGTAATGCGGTAGGTGTTCATGCTGCGCTCCTTACCGGGCGGCCAATGGCCTCCAGTGTTGATTTTGAAATGGTGGTGATCATGCGGCGCGGGGTGGTGAACGGACGCCAAATGAGTAACATCGAACCCTTGCTGTTTCCCTTCTGCTCCTCACCGGTTACAGCGTGGATAAAGTTGATGCGGCCGCCGGTGATCACCCTCACTTCATCGACCGTTTTCAGCGCATCACTGAACCAACCCACGCTCATATCCTCCGGGACAAGCATCACTACCGCCTTAACTTGTCGCTCGCTCTGCTCTGCAGCTTTAGCGACCCAAGGCCCGATCTTGCTGTATGGAGGGTTGCACCAGATGGCACCAACGCTATTCCAATCGCGTTCCAGGGAGTTATCCGCTTCGGTTAGGAATTGGTGGCACAGTGCGTTTTGATCAGATGCCGCAGCGTCAAGCCAGAAGCCAAACTCAAGATCAAGTGCATCGAATAGCCACAGCGGGGTTTGCCAGCAGTCTTTAGCCGATGCTGACGTATTCGACTTGATAGTCATGCAGCATCCTCCCCGATAGCTTTAAGCAGACCGTGATCTAGCAGCTTCCTGGTTAACCATTGCTGACCCTTCCCGGTTATTTTTGATGTGAACGAGATCGTCACGCCGTGATTGGTATTGACGGCTGTTTCTTTAACGGTGAAATATCCGCGCCCCAAATACTCCTGGCGTGGGACGTTTCTCCGCTCGCCGGCCGCCATAAGGACGCCGTTATCACGTAACCAAGCAAACAGTTTGTTCTGTCCGATCCCTACTGCTTTGGCGTAGTTACCGATAAGAACGCCGCCAGCCTCAGAGACGCGATCGGCGAAATCCACTTTTGGCGCAGCAATGGCGAGTTGGTTTTCTAGCTCTGCCTTCTTCTCGGCAAGGTCGGCGGCCAATCGCAGCGCTTCGGGTAGGGTTTGGGGTATGGCGGGCTGGGCGACTCCTCTCTCAAGTTCATCCCAGCGCTTTACCAGCGCCGCCGTAAACTTCGGACTGTTCTGCGCGACAAGAGTGATGGAGTCCAGTTTGTTTAGGCGGTATTCGGTGTACGTGTTTCCTCGATGTTCAAAATTTAACCCTCGCAATGCGGCAGTTAAAACTCCAGCAGCAGAAAGTCGCTCCGCACTTACCTTGATGTGGCTATGCTGCTTGCCAAGCAACTCAGAAATTTCCCGAGTGCCCATAGTCATCTCACTCGTCATAGCCATTAAGTCATTCATCTTGCTTCTCCTTAATTCGCTTATATTCTGAGTCGCCAGGTATCGTTACCAGACAGCCAATACTGGCCGCCCATGCTTCAACCTGACTCATGAAGTAATGCATTGCTCCGGTGTCCAGACTGGACGTATGGCGAAGTTCTTTGACGGTGGTTATCTCACCGTTGATAACGTCAATTCGATCGGCATCTTCATATCCGAGGTAGGTGTGTTTCATTGCGCATTTAACCCATTCAGGTGTAGCAAAGCCCCTACCTCTGCGCGTGAGGTATTCGCTTATCTCGCCACACCACATGTGAAAAGTGCATTTTGGGACAGGCTGCGTTTATCTTTCCAAGGCTTGAGTATCAGTCGATATTCACCGTTGGTTAGCAGTTCCTGGATTTGATAGCCTACTGAATTGAAGTTTAGCTTGGTGAGTTTTATTCCGTCTTTGGATATGTCATTCACTGTTACTCCTTATGGAATACTTATCAATTTTCCTTTTATATAATGATCTATAATGTTCGACATCTATATAATATTTATAGTTTATATAAGCATTCCAAAGTTTCTTCATAGTTTTAAATCTTGGCCTAAAATTCATTGATTGAGGAACCTTACCTCCATTCACCTGATATTCATAACCAAATGAATACCACCTATTTTTAACCCAAACAGATATGACATTCCCGCAGTAACAAAAGTCAATGGTGTAGCCATCAAAACCAACAATATCACCATCCTCAATCATTTCATTGAGGCGACAATCCCACTCTGCTGAGAATGGGCGTTGATAAAATCCAGTAAAAGTCCTTAATGCATGACCGATGTAATCAAACATACTCACCTCAACGCTATTAAAATACAGACCATCCCAATTGCCACTATGGATATTTCAGTGATGGAGAACATAATCACTAATCCGGATGGGTTGGTAGCGGCATCCAGTGGGTAACTCGACCAGTTAGCTCCTTATCCGACCATATATCGCCGTTCCATGAACAGTTCCATTGGTAGTTACTTTTACCCAGGCTATTTTGATCTTCAATATAACACCAGTAACGTCCTCCTTGCTCCGGCACCCGCTCACTACATTTGATCCACTTCGGCTGTGCTGCTTGCCATGCTAGCCAAGCGAGGCGAACATCTTGCCACTCATATACTCCATCATCATCACGACTCATATCTACAAATGGGCCAAGGCAGTTAGTCAGTCATTTCTCAAACTCTTCTCACATGTTCATTTTCTTTTTTCCCCATGAGCAAATTTAGAAACATAATCAAACCACTTTGGTGCAGGTGCATTTGGAATAGCACCAAATAAATCAGAAGCAAAAACAAATGCATCAGCCGCCCTTTCGAGCAAAACAGACACCAGTTTTAGTAGCACTACGGCAATAATAATTGGACTCGTTATAATAACAACAAGCCACCACTTCCATCTTTTTATTGAATCAATAATTCCCATAAATCACCTCTTGAAATATTTATTCCTGATTTCTGATATTTTCGACAACCCCGTCTCATTGCTCACCGGTATGCATAGTTTTGGAATTTGCTTAACCGGTGCTGGTATTTCCTCGCCAGCCTTAATCCGATCCGCAATCTTGCGAATCTCTACGCCACAGCGTGCCCTAACCTCTGACTCGCTAAGATTGAGTGATCGCATCTGGTCGCGGAGTTTTGTCACCATCCAGTACGTCGCGTTGCTCGGCCAAGGGTATTCCTCCGCAGAGTCGTACATGCTGCGCTCTGAGCAATATTTCATCATCAGGGCGTATAGTTCGTCAGGGCTAGGCAGTCCGGCAGAGCTGAATTCGCCAGACCGGCACCATGCGATGAACTGGCCGGGCGATGGGAGGAATGGCCGCTCTTGCTTGCGTGCGATGCGCATACCAGCAGAAACCTGGTCAAGGCTGGTAATCCCGTTTTCCCGGAACGCCATCACCCACTGACGCCGGATTTCGTTTATCTCGCGCTGGTCACGGCTGGCCAGGCTGGCAGGGAATACCGCGAGAAGCTGGGTAAATACCCCGTTGATGACATGGGCTACTTGCTCAACTTGCGGCGCTTCACAGCGCTGCTCAGGTAGGTTGCTGGCCACGCGCTGAAGCTGCCCCCGGCTGAATTTTTGTATCTGCTCTGAAATGCTCCTCATAGCTGAACTCCATAGATCCAGTCAGTGTTAGTCAGGTCGACCTTTGGCCTTTCAGCGGGTTTACCTGATGCCAGTTTTTGGCGCTTGATGTCTAGCTGAGTCCATTTCTTGCGCAGCGTGGCTGGGCAGAGAACATTCCCCTTCCAGAAGTCGTCATCGCATGCCCACTTGAACAGCGTGGCGATCTCCTTGTGAGTGCGGCCGTCACCCTCTCGCATCAGGCGGATATCGTTAGCCCATGATGCGTAGTTTGGCCTCTTGGCGGTTGAGGAGATGCTTTGCACGACTGAGAACAGCCATTCAGCGCATCGAAGGTCTTCGGATGTTCCCCACTTGGTTCCTCGTTGAATTGCAGCATCTGGGCGAGTGATCTGAATCACGTTCAGACAGCCGTCTGAGGATTCGTTAGAATTCTCGGACGTAGAGGGTTTTATGTTTGATTCTATGTTGGGTTCTAATGACTGATTCTGTGTCCCAATTTTGGGATCATTCAAAATCCCAATTTTGGGATCATTCAAAATCCCAATTTTGGGATCATTACCAGTTTTGGAATCATCCCGTTTTTGGGTGCATTCAAAACCAACATTAAGCTGAAGAACTCGAACCCTTTTTGTCGGCCCTTTTCGCTCTCCTGTGTCGTGAATCATCCCGGACTCAATCATCCGATTAATCCACTTTCCGATAGTCTTTCTATCAAGCCCCGTATCGTTTACCAGGCGCTGGATGCTTGGGTAGCAGCAATGGTATTCGTCGGCACGATCTGCCAATGAAAGCATGAGTAGCTTTTGCGGAGGGGTGAGATTAAGGCCCCACGCCCAATCAGTTGCTATTCGGCTCATACAAACACCTCATTGAAAAACAGATAACCTTTTGCCATAATTAACTCCGTTTCTTGGTTTAGAAATCCGCACTACAAATATCCTCGGCTGCCACCGGGGATTTTTTATTGTCCAGATAAGCCAGCAACTTTCCGCACAGCTCACCTACACCACCGTCGTTAACCTGCATACCAATCATCGCCAGCATGATCGAAAATCCAGGGATAACGGACTGCTTCCAACGCGACACCTGAGACTCATGAACGCCGATCGCATCAGCGATGGTGCGTTGTCCAACCAGAGAGATTCCGTTAAGGATTTTGCTCTGAATCTCCATAGCGTTTTTCTTGCTATAACTTGCAACTTTCATTTGAAATAATTCCCCTGTTAAGTAAATGCGGCCATACAGCCGTTATGGTTGTTGTGTTTGCGCCTGTATCGGCGCGGGTCAGTTTTTAAAGAGCGGTGTTGCTTGGATTTATTTGGGTGGGAAGATGTCGTCTAGCGTCACGTTTCCACCCAGCTCATTGAGCTTGTTTACGATCTTTCTACAGCTCTCAAGGTCTGGCTTTCTTGAGTTCAGTTCGTAGTTAGCCAGCCGTGATTGACCCCATCCGATGGCTTTCGCCAAGGCAGATTGCGACATACCCAGTGATGTTCTTTGTCGCGCGATATTGTTCATGTTCGCTCCGTCGTATTGCGTACTGTTATGTCAATTATTCACGACTTGTGATTGAATGTCAATCACAACATGTGTGCAAATGGATTCACGTTGTGTGATAGAATCATGTTGATGAAAACTACGTATGAAATTATTGGTGAGCGCATAAAGCTCCTACGAGAAGGGCTTGGATTGAGTCAGGCGCAACTGACGAAGTTGTGCGGGTGGAGTGCGCCATCTAGGGTGGGAAACTACGAACTCGGAACAAGGAAGATAAGCACCGACGATGCAATAACTCTTGCTGAAGCTCTTAGGGTTACTCCATCGGCATTGCTTTTTGGCGTTGATGAGGACGGGTCAGGAGGAGCTGTAAAAAGACGCTACCCATTATTTACCACCGTTCAGGCTGGCGCATTTACCACCACATCGGAGTCATATACCGAGAAAGATGCCAAGGCGTGGATTGAGACATCCAAGAAAGCCGGCTCCCGTTCGTTCTGGCTTGAAGTCGAAGGCGCATCCATGACGGCGCCGCCAGGAAACCGCCCCAGCTTCCCCGAAGGGATGCTGATTTTGGTTGATCCTGACCAGGATGTTGAGGTGAATGACTACTGCATCGCTCGCGTAAACGGCAACGAATTTACCTTTAAGAAGCTGATCCGCGATGGCGGAGTCAACTACTTACAGCCACTAAACCCGCAATTCCCGCTTCTGACATGCGGCGATGGATGCGCGTTCGTCGGCAAGGTGATCATGTCGCAGTGGCCTGAAGAGATGTTTGGGTAGAATCATCAAAATCCCCACAGTAACCGCAACACCACCCACCGCATCACTACGCAGCAGGCAATGAATAGGGATATAAAGTGATCGACAACGATACCATTAAGGTAATAGAGAAAATCATACATATACTGCCTCTTTTGAGTTTTCTTTTTGCCCTTCTCTCCTTCTCTATCGGCATCGTGGTTGGTCACTACCAAGCCATAAGGAGAGATAAGCGCAAGGAGTTCAATGAAATCGCCGAGCCGCTTTTGGAATACTATGAAGAACTTTTGATCCAGCTGCAACATGAAGACTATTTCAGTACCACTAAATTTCCGATTGAGATACTTGGGAAGGTTGAGCGAAGACTTAAAACAAGAAAACAACCAGAATTCAATCATTTAATGAAGTATATAATCGCCATGCAACATCCGAAAACTGATGATGACAAAATGTTGTTAATCAAGAAGATTAAACGCATGTGCAAAATCATTCACCTTCGTTAATACTGAACGCGCATACAGCCAATGCTAACCCGGCCACCTAGCCGGGTTTTTACTGCCCCCACCAACCGGCCACGAGCCGGTTTTTTTGTGACCAAAATCCCACTACCTAATCGCAGAACCATTCCGACTAAAAAATAAAAATCCTTTGATATCAATGCAATCACGCATTGTGTGCACGCTATTCACATTTTGTGTTTGACTGCGAATCACAATTTGTGAATAATTACCCCATCGAGACGGAACACAGTCTCCCGTTCTTTAACAATAAGCAAAGTCGGAACAGCACATTGTGCAGTAACTCGACCCCAACGCATAAAAGCGGCGTATCACCGGGCGCGATCCGGTCGGTGAGAAGACTAGCCCAGCCCGAGAGGGAGCACTGGCGCGAAAGGGAAAGAAGGTTACGGTAGGTGTGCTAGCGCATCCACATAGGCATTTGCGAGTGTCTATGTGGATGATAAACGGAGGATTTATGAGTGGTGAAGATAGTGAGTTGAAACGCATACACGACGCCATTGAACGCTGTGTGACAAAACCGGCGCCATGCTCGTTAAAAATTGACGCCAGTGAGTTTAAGGAGCGGGTAGAACAGGAGCTCGAATTACTTAAACGTAAGGGTGTCTCTGAGAAGCTTCTCGGCCTCTTCTATGGCCGCTGCATTAGCCTGCTTGATGAAGTCGTCCTTAGTTATCATCCTGCCACAACTGGCGCAGGAAACATCGGTGAAATCATCATTAAGTTCGACCTCGGGGCGCTTCATGAGCTTGCTGCCGCAATTAGGGCAGAAAACATTAACAACAACGGTGCTATCCATAACTAATCCCTTTGTTGACTGTGGAGATTGAATTCTAGTTCATTCCCTTGACTGTGGAAAGCGAGGGGCACGCGCCGGGCGTGGATAAACATCCCGGCACTAACAAAGAGGGTTAAATCTATGACATTCACGCTTGGAGACGTATCTCTGATTGTATCTCTCGTCACCTTAATGTGGGTGATTATCATTGGGATAATGTCAAGGCATTAACAAATCACGCCACTATTTCTACTACGCCAGCCAAAACCTTTACTGAGATAAGCGATATGAATTCAAGACAACGACGAGCCATGCGTTACAGAGCCTCTTGCGCCAAAGAAGCCGCAGCCGGTCGCAAGCTGGAAGAGGCCATCGGCGGCTGCTCTATCCGGGTTCTGAATGCCGTCGCGGTGCCTAAGCGTAAGCCGAAAGAAAACGGCTCTATCTGCATGCCTGACGTAGCGATTTATTACGCCAGGTATCGTAAACAATCTGATGTTAGTGCTAGGGGGTGATATGGATATTGGTGAATATGAAATCAATGCGTACAAGGCTGACATGGAGAATTCCATTCGCTGCTCTATATCTTCAATGCTAATCAATGGTCTTGGGACGGTTTCTGCGGCAGAGGTTGTTATGGAGTTTTTAACTCCAATGTCTCAACTGGGAATTACTGACCAAGAAATTTATGACATGTTAAATAACGCAACAGGATCATCCTCTGATGAAGATGATGTTATTGATGAACTAATGATTGAGTTTGGTGGTGAAGATTAACTGAAACAATAGCGCCTTGTACCGCTTGGGGGTTCTCCCCCTTTTTTATAAAGGGCATACGGTGCCTTTCATAAAAAACAACCGGAGGTCAAAATGTTCGATCTGATTAAGTATCTAGATGAAAAAAGTATTCAGTACACCATTTCTGATAAAGGAAATATCACCGTCGGCGGCTCTCTCGACCTGGAAGGCACCGGAATCACTGCTCTGCCTGATGGCCTGAGCGTCGGCGGCTCTCTCTACCTGCGCGGCACCGGAATCACTGCTCTGCCTGATGGCCTGAACGTCGGCGGCTCTCTCTACCTGGAAGGCACCGGAATCACTGCTCTGCCTGATGGCCTGAGCGTCGGCGGCTCTCTCGACCTGCGCGGCACCGGCATCACGGCCCTGCCTGATGGCCTGAGCGTTGGCGGCGCTCTCGACCTGGAAGGCACCGGCATCACGGCCCTGCCTGATGGCCTGAGCGTTGGCGGCGCTCTCGACCTGGAAGGCACCGGCATCACGGCCCTGCCTGATGGCCTGAGCGTTGGCGGCTATCTCGACCTGCGCGGCACCGGCATCACGGCTCTGCCTGATGGCCTGAACGTCGGCGGCTCTCTCTACCTGGAAGGCACCGGAATCACGGCCCTGCCTGATAATTTCTCCTGCGGTTCTCTTTATCTGGATGTGAAACGCATTAGCAATATCGCCTATCGCGAAAATTGCGGATATTCGAGCCGAACCATTTTTGCAGCGTGGACAGGTAAGGAGTTCCGCATTGCAGCTGGTTGTTTCTTTGGATCTATCGATAAGTTCGAAATTGCTGTGGATGAAAAATACAGCGGTTCCTCAGCTGAGGCATACAAAAATGCCGGTCGTGAGTGCGTGGCAGAGTTGGCTGAAAAGCTGAATAAATAATTTAACAAATAAGAGAGAAGCCCATGATGAATTATGCCATCTCGGGCGGAACCTTCATGGGTTTCGCTCAACATTCGCAACTATCAAATATTGTCGAGAACGTTAAAAAAGCGATTAAAAAGATAGTCGATGTTTTAAATCAAAAAGGCGATCCCCTATGACTACTTACACAAAGAGATTGCTGTCTGCCCTTGGTAGAAAGGCTGTAATCGAAAAAGATAGTGTTCTGTGGGGTGTGATTATGGGGATGGCCAAAGCTAATGGGGGTGTGCGGTGACTAACAGCGAAAAGATGCTCGATACCTACCTGAAAAATTACGCCAGCGCGCCGGGAGAGGAAGAAATTATCTCTCGCAATGCTGAGTTTATCGCTTCACGCCTGCGCACTCCTGATTTTCTCGCGGTAATTAAATCGTCTGACCTACTTAATGACAAGTCAGCCCAGAACGCCGTAGCACAATCTGATTGGGCTGATGAGTATTTCAGTAATGTGCTTTATGACATTGCCGTTCGGATTGCTCAAATGGAGCGCGCCAACGAGGTGGATACTGCGATTAACGATCCGAATCCGTATAGCGAGGTGGCATGATGCAGCCCGGCATATACCCGTTCATATCCAACCATGATTACCACCACGGCCTCGGCATCAGCAAATCACAGCTCGACCTGATCGCCGAGTGCCCTGCCCTACTTCCTTGGCAAAAAAACGCCCCTGTCGATGAGGAGAAAACAGGGGCGCTAGATTTTGGCACCGCATTTCATTGCCTGTGCCTTGAGCCTGAAAAATTCGATAAACAATATGCAGTGGCACCTGTTGTGAATCGCCGCACCAACAAGGGGAAGGAGGAAGAGGCGGAATTCATTGCAGAGTGCGCCTCTATGGGGATAAACCCACTGTCGGCAGAGGATGCGGCCAAGCTACGCATGATGTACGACAGCGCAATGGCTCATCCTCTCGCTCGCTGGATGCTTGAATCATCCGGCCAATGTGAATCCTCTATCTACTGGGAAGACGATGAAACTGGCGTTCTGTGCCGGTGTCGCCCAGACAAAACCATCACTGACTTCCATTGGTTGATCGACGTTAAGACAACGGCGGACATGGATAAATTTAGCCGCTCATTCTACGACTATCGCTACCACGTTCAGGACGCTTTCTACACCGATGGATACAAGAGCCAGGTTTGCGAGCAACCTGTCTTTGCCTTCCTCGCCGTCAGCACGACGATCAACTGCGGCAGATACCCGGTGAACGTCTTCATCCTTGACCAGCAAGCCAAGGACGCCGGGCGAGCCGAATATCATCGAAACCTACGCACCTATCGCGAATGCCTGGATTCAAACGAATGGCCGGGCATTAAAACCCTATCACTCCCACGTTGGGCAAAGGAATTACGAAATGACCAATAACCAGCAGCCGCCGATCGCAACGGCAGATTTGCAGAAGGCACAGTCGCAGACGCCAGCGATAAAGCCAGACCAGAAGCTGATCAACTTCATCAACCAGCCCAGCATGAAAGGTCAGATTGCCGCGGCGCTTCCCCGCCACATGGCACCAGATCGCATGATCAGAATCATCACCACGGAGATTCGCAAAACCCCCGCACTGGCTACGTGCGACATGCAGAGCTTTATCGGGGCCGTGGTTCAATGCTCACAGCTTGGCCTTGAGCCCGGCGGAGCGCTTGGGCATGCCTATCTGCTCCCGTTTGGTAATGGCAAGGCTAAGTCCGGGCAATCAAACGTCCAGCTCATCATCGGCTATCGCGGCATGATCGACCTTGCTCGCCGCTCCGGGCAAATCGTCAGTATCTCAGCCCGAACCGTTCGCGATGGCGATCAATTCCACTACGAATACGGCCTTGATGAGACGCTAAAGCACGTTCCTGGTGATAACGAGTCATCCCCCATCACTCACGTATACGCGGTCGCCAAGCTGAAAGACGGCGGCGTCCAGTTCGAAGTAATGACGTTCAACCAGATCGAAAAGGTTCGCGGGCAAAGCAAGGCCGGAAACAATGGGCCATGGCAAACCCACTGGGAGGAAATGGCAAAGAAAACGGTCATTCGCCGCCTGTTCAAATACCTTCCTGTCAGCATCGAAATGCAGAAGGCAGTCATTCTCGACGAGAAAGCAGAAGCCAATATCGATCAAGAAAACGCCTCGGTGATTAGCGCCGAATTTTCTGTTGTTGAGGAATAACACATGGCGGCATTCGCCGCCTTTGGAGTGATGATGAACAAGGTATACAAACGGGCGCTGCTGGATGAAAACGAGGCGCTAGAGAAGCGCGTGGCAGAGCTGACCGCAGAGCCAGTGCCAGCGCCTGAACTGAAAATGGCGCACCTGATTAACAAATTTTATGAGCGCTATCCGCTGAACACCTTCAAAAGCGATTCAGAACGCAGCGAGGCATTGGGTTATTTCATGGCTGGCGCTGAGTTGCAGTGTTTTGGTGAGTTTATTAATTATGCTGAATTGCTGGGTGATGAATAATGAAACTCACAAAAGAGCGCCTGCAGGAGATTGTAGAAGATGGCTTCCTGAAGCACGGGGAAAGCAAAGAGCTGGCGCGTATCGCGCTGGCGTCTATGGAGGCTGAGCCGGTGGCGATGAGTGACCATCGGTTCCGTGAGCTGGTGAACACCCTGCGCGATATCGCCATCGAATACCATGGCACACAGCAGTTGCGCGAACGTATTGCCCACGCCTGCCGCGCGGCTATGCTGAAAAGCTCAGGTGAATGACCATGCGGCACATCATCCGAAACGCAAAATCAGACAAAGAGAGAGCGGCCGCACAGGCCGCTTTGTCTAGGCATCAACAAACATTCGGAGACTATGGAGCGCAGAAAAAGACATTCATCTATCGAGTTAAATTAGGGGATACGGTTATCCCGGTAGATATCGTTAACCGTCGCTGCTCGTATGTGGCCACGGTTCGCAATGGGCATATTGGATTGGGGAGAGTGGGATGAATTATGCGGAAATGAGTGACGCAGAGATAGCTGAGGCTGTTATTAAAACAATCGAGCTTGACCTAGGGGAATATTGGTTACCAAGCGCAACCGGTCATGGTGTAGTGATAATCAATGACGACGATGAAACCGTACGTACTTTTAACCCCTGCAAAAGCCCTACCGATATGTGGCCGCTGATTGTTGAGGGCAATATTGCGACATTACCATATGACCGCAACGGTCTATGGATGGCGGCAGGAGGGGGGTGTCGATACCATCATACCAACCCGTTACGCGCCGCAGCTATCGTTTACCTGATGATGAAGGGGGCGGGGAAATGATCACAATAATCGACGAGAACAACCTCGTTACCGAGGATGGGGTGGAGCTGGTTAGTAAGAAAGCAGAAAAGTGCTACGAGTGTTATTTTTGGGAAAATAGAGAGGTAGAGGATTGCACGGGGTTGCTATGTTTATCTTCAGAAAGACAAGACGGTATTGAGGTGATCTTCGTGGAGAAAAACAAATGACTCCCGATGTTGAAAACGCGCTAAGGTCTACAGCAAAAAAAGTAATAAAAGAAATAAGAAATCCAGGAAACACCCTCACCTACCGGCAACTTCTAGACAAACATATAGACCCTATAAAGCAAATCCTACCAAACAGCCCAGCGCCCTATCTCTGGCTGTCCTGCTACTGTATCAAGGTGCAAAATGAAACCTGAACACTACATCGCGATTTCGAGGCTGCTTAAGGCAGCCTTTTTTATTGTCATTTTCACTATCGCCGTTAGCGCTTCTCTGGAGGTAATACCGTGGATAATCAGATCTTAACCACTCGCCAGGCAGCGGAACGATTGCAGGTATCAGCGCGAACCGTGGCAAAGCTGATTTCATGCGGTCGCCTGGCTGGAAAAAAGGCCGGCCACGGATACCGAACTACTACCGCAGCGCTACTTGCATATATCGAATCAGGGGAAGAGACTAAACCCGCGAACGCGGGTGATCAGACCGAGGATAAACCATGTCAATCATCCAGCGAAATGGCGTTTGGCACTGTCATTTCTTTACGCCAAGTGGACAACGAGTTAGAAAATCTCTTGGGACGCGGGACAAAAGGCAGGCGCAAGAGCTGTACGACAAGCTAAAGGCAGAGGCGTGGAGGGTAAACAAGCTCGGGGAAGCGCCTACAAAGTATTTTCAGGAGGCATGCGTTAGATGGCTGCAGGAGAAAGTTGATAAGCGATCTCTTGATTCTGACAGGTCAAAAATTAGCTTTTTCCTTCTTCACTTTAAGGATGTCCCCCTCAACGAGATAACAAACGATCGCATTCAGTCGGCGCTTTCTTCGATGGAGAACAGATCGCATCGCGCCAGGTGGGAAAGGATGAGGGATAGGCTTACAAGGGAGGGTAAAGTAATCCCTCACTATAGGCCAAAACCGGTATCGCAATCAACCATCTACTCTCACCAGGCGTTTATGCGCTCACTTCTTAGAATAGCTTCCAGAGAATGGGGATGGTTAGATAACATGCCAGCCGTTAAGGCCAAGGCACCAAGGACACGGCGCATTAGGTGGCTAACGAAAGATGAGGCAAGGAGCTTGATCAGAGAGCTTCCAGAATACTTTCGCCCTCTTGTCATATTTGCCTTGGCAACCGGACTGCGCCGATCCAACATCATCAACATGGAGTGGCAGCAGATAGACATGCAAAGAAAAATGGCGTGGATACCACCCGAGGATGCGAAAGGAGGCAGGGCTATTGGTGTGTCGCTAAATGAGACAGCATGCCAGGTTCTGCGCGATCAGATAGGGAAACATCATAGGTGGGTATTCGTTCAAACGGAGTCTTGCTTCCGTCCTGATGGGACTGAATGCCCCAAGATTAGAAAATTCAGAAATGATAGCAATAAGGCATGGAGATCGGCGTTGCGCAGAGCGGGAATAGAGAACTTCCGCTTTCATGACTTGCGACA
Source organism: Edwardsiella sp. EA181011 (assembly GCF_000800725.1). NCBI lineage: Bacteria > Pseudomonadati > Pseudomonadota > Gammaproteobacteria > Enterobacterales > Hafniaceae > Edwardsiella > Edwardsiella sp. EA181011. Next base: position 3,088,532 of record NZ_CP011364.1, read on the forward strand.
TACCTGGGCAAGCTGGCTCGTTCAGGAGGGGGTTCCTCTCTCAGCCCTACAGGAGATGGGAGGATGGGAATCTGTCGACATGGTGCGTAAATATGCACATCTTTCCAATAATCATTTAAGTCAACACGCGAAAGTTATTGATGATATTTTTCATATCAACGACACAAAAACGACACAACCAACAAAAAAGGCGCTACGCCATTAGCGCAACGCCTTGAAATTGTTGGTGGGTCGTCGGGGGTTCGAACCCCGGACCAATTGATTAAGAGTCAACTGCTCTGCCAGCTGAGCTAACGACCCAACGCCGAGTATTATTCGCTTTTTAACGCGGCGGGTCAATTCCCCCCACTGCGCACGCCGCTCCAGAGACTGTCCGCTCCGCTTTACGCATTGATTAAAAATAACACAATATAACAATGAGTTAACCGATAATAACGCGCTACGCATCGATGCCAACGTAGCGAGACGGACAGGATAAAGCGGCGGGAGAAGATGGCGACAGCCGCGCCGACAAGCGGCGGGAGAAGATGGCGACAGCCGCGCCGACAAGCGGCGCGATGCCGGGGAGCGCCCCGGCTTAGACGTTACGCAGTATATACAGTGCGATGGAGGCTTCAATGAGTACAATCAGCACGGACCAGAAGGCCGCCATCAGCTGCGCGTGCGTTTTGATAAAAGCATGAATGAGTTGCATAAGATTGCCTGCTCGGCTAAACCACTCAGGGTGTGAAGTCAGTCTACGCCGCTACAACTATTCACGCAATTTATCAAATAAAATGAACACCCCGTCGCTGGCAGGCTAACGGGACAGCCGTCGCATTCACGACTTTCCCGCGCGGCGCCAGGGGGGGTAAATCACCAGCAACCCCAGTATAATCAAGCCCATTCCCAATAACTTTCCCCCGTTAAGCTGTTCATCGAACAGCGGCAGGGAGACCGCCAGGGCGCAGACCAGCACATAGCTGAGGCTCAGCAATGGATACGCTCGATTCAGCGGCAGATCGCGCAGCGCAAACAGCCAGCACAGCATCGACAGGCCATAGCACAGAATGCCGCCCGGTAGCCACCAGACCCACGGCTCTGCGCGGAGCAGCGCGGAGATAAGCTGCGCCCCGTCGCTGCAGTGCATCATGGTATAACGCATCATCAGCTGCGCCGCGCTGACCAGCGCGACGCTGGCGAGAGCCCACAGATAGCCCATCATGCGTTGACTCCCAGCAGGATAATACCCGCCATAATCAGCGTGATCCCGATAATATGGCGCCAGCCGAGCCGCTCATGCCAGATAAACCGTGCCGCCAGCAGCACCAGGACATAGTTCAGGCTCAGCATCGGGTACGCCACGCTCACCGCCACCCGGCTGAGCACAACCAGCCACAGCAGCAGCGCCAGCCCCAGACAGATCAGCGCCAGCGTCAGCCAGCGCAGCAGGTGGCGGCGCGGTGAGCCGTAGGGCACACCGCACATCGCCTGTTTCTGGCATAGCTGTCCTGCGCAGCTGAGCAGGCTGGAGAAAATAATCAGCAGATAACTCATGGCTGCTGCTGATACTGTAACAGCAGGAAACGCCCTTTCCGCAGGGTCATATCCGCCGGCGGCAGCGCCGGGTTAATCTGTTCGTTGCGCGACAGCAGTAAGACCAGGGAGACCGCCCCCTGCTTCCGGTGCTCCGCCAGCCAGGCAGGGAACTGCGCGGCATTGACCAGATGACCGGCCGCATCCGGGTAGCTCAGCCCATACTGAAGCTCGCCAGTGTTATCATACAGATAGATATCGCTGCGCTTGAGCTCCCAGGCCAGACCCGCGGCGACGCCGACGCTGTCGCTCAGAATATAGCGGCTCGCCTGCAGCTGCGGCATCGCCGCCTGGATCAGCGTCTGCGGCTGCTTGGACTCCATGACCTGCTGCGGCAGCGCCGCGCCGATCAGCAGGGCTATCCCCAGCGGACAGGCGGCGCTCCAGCGCCAGTAGCGGCGTGGATTATGCAGCGACAGCGCGCCAAACAACGCCCATACGCCAAAGGCGACGGTGCCCAGAATCACTTTGCTGACCTCTTGGGCACCGAACAGCGGGCGTCCGGTGATGCCCCAGGGCGCCAGCACCAGCACGATCGCCGCCATGCCGCCCAGGCCGACCAGTAGGTTAATCAACCCGTTGATCCGTAGCGCCTTGCCTCCCTCTCCGGCCAGACGCTGTACATAGCCGGCCATCAGGATCGCCAGCGGCGCAAAGCAGGGTAAAATATAGGTCGGCAGCTTTCCCTTGGCGATACTGAACAGCAGGAATGGCATCACCGCCCAGCCCAACAGGTAAAAATCGCCCCCCTGGCTGACCCGTCCACGCCACCCCTCCCGCAGCGCGCCGGGCAGCAGACCCAGCCAGGGCAGCAGGCCGATCAGGAGGATCGGCAGGTAATACCAGAACGGCGCCTTATGCTGGGCGTTATCTTCGGCAAAGCGCTGGATATGCTCGACCCAGAAGAAATAGCGCCAGTAGTCCGGCTCGCGCTGTGCGATAGCTAGCACCCACGGCAGGCTGATGAGAATGGCGCTCAACACCGCCAGCGGGCCAAAGCAGAACAGGGATTTCCAGCGCCGTTGGGCTATCACCCAGGGCAGCACGGCAATCACCGGGATCGCCAGCGCCAGGAATCCTTTGGTCATAAAGCCCATACCGCAGGCCAACCCCAGCAAAATATAGCCGCCTACCCTGCCCCGCGTACTGCTGGCCTGCTCTCCCAGCCAGAAGCTGCACAGGGCCGCGGTCATCCACAGGGTAAAGATCGGGTCGAGCACCGCGTAGCTGCCAACGCCGTAGACCAGGAAGCTGGTCAGATAAATCAGCGTAGCCAAAACGGCCGGGCGCGTGCCAGAGAGTAGCCGGCGCGCCAGCCAGAACACCAGCAGCGCACTCAGTACCGTCGCCAGCACGGCGCCAAAGCGGACGGCAAAGTTGCCGTCGCCAAACAGCCACTGCCCCAGGTTATTCACCCAATACCCGGCCACCGGCTTTTCAAAATAGCGCAGCCCGAGGAAGTGCGGCACGATCCAGTCTCCGCTGGCCAGCATCTCGCGGCTGATTTCGGCATAACGGGTTTCATCCGGCTGCCATAATAAACGTCCCGGTAGCGGGACGATGTAGTAAAGGACAAACAGTACAGCCAGCGTAAACCATCCGGCGATCTTCTTCATGGCGACTCCACCTCCTGCTGACAACCCAGCCATCCCTCACGCCCGGCCAACGTCGCGCGGACGACCCGTCCGCTCGGCAACAGCGTAATATCGTCTGGCAATAAATCCCCGAGGGGGCAAAATTCAATCTGCGCCTCGCGCGCCATCTCCAGCAGGCGGGCAAACTGCGCCTGTTTGGCAATGCCTTCAACTTCGGCGTGAATGGTGTAAACCGGGACGCCGCGATCGGCCAGGATGCTGTCGAGAATAAAGCGATTAAATCCCGCCTCATCGGTCATGACACCGATGGCCTCATCCCAGGTAGGCAGGGTCACCGGGATCTGTACCGTCCCTAGGCGGCCATCCGGCAGCAGCGGACGAAACGGATGCGTACCGCGGCAATCGCTGTTATAGCGGAAGCCAAAAGGCTCCTTGGCCTCGACCACCCGCGTATCAGCGCGCCAGCCGGCAACCGCGGAGCAATCGATGCTCTCCCCGGTGATCAGCTGCAGCTCATCGTAGGCCAGCCCGATCTGCTCGGCCATCTTCTCCCGTGACCAAACACCGGCCCAGGCCTGCCAAGCATGGTGATCCCAGGCGTGCAGCCCAGTCTCATGCTCTTTGGCGGCGGCGGCGATGGTGTCAGCCAGGCCGGCGCCGATCCGGCGGCCGGGCCAGGCCGTCCCGGCCAGCAGGATATCCCAGCCATACAGCGACGCGGCGTTAGAGCGCAGCATTTTCCACAGAAAGCGCGGCTTTAGCAGGCGCCACAGATGGCGCCCCATATTGTCCGGACCCAGGGTAAAAAAGAACGTCGCCCGGATCCCGTGCCGGCGCAGCAGCGACACCAGCGCCGGCACGCCGTCACGCGTGCCGCGCCAGGTGTCTACGTCAATGCGCAGACCGACCCGCTTCATTCCTGCTCCGTACCGTCAAAGGTTTGCAGGAAGAAGTCCAGAGTATCCTCGATCGTGCTCTCCATCGGGATCACCGGCTGCCAGCCCAGCAGACGCTGCGCGTTGCGGATGCTCGGTTTACGGTGCTCGACGTCCTGATAGCCTTTACCATAGTAGGAGCTGCTCTCTACCTCGCGGAAGCCGGCAAAGGGCGGGAAGCGATCGCGCAGCGGATGCTGCTCAAAGCACACCAGCAGCTGCTCAGCCAGCTCACGGATGCTGGCTTCGTTATCCGGGTTACCGATGTTGATAATCTGCCCATCGCACAGATTGTCTTTGTTTTCGATAATGCGGAACAGCGCCTCCACCCCTTCTTTAATGTCGGTAAAGCAGCGCTTCTGACGTCCGCCGTCCACCAGCTTGATCGGCGACCCTTCCACCAAGTTCAGGATCAGCTGGGTAATGGCGCGCGAGCTGCCGATACGCGCCGCATTCAGGTTGTCCAGACGCGGCCCCATCCAGTTGAAGGGACGGAACAGCGTGAAACGCAGTTCATCCTTGGCGCCGTAGGCCCAAATGATGCGATCCAGCAGCTGTTTGGATACGGAGTAGATCCAACGCTGTTTGTTGATCGGCCCGACGATCAGGTTAGAGCTATCCTCATCAAACTGTGGATCGCTGCACATCCCGTAGACTTCAGAGGTGGACGGGAAGATGATGCGCTTTTTGTATTTCACGCAGTCGCGCACAATCTTCAGATTCTCTTCAAAGTCGAGCTCAAAAACGCGCAGCGGATTACGGGTATATTCGATCGGCGTTGCAATCGCCACCAGCGGCAGCACCACGTCACACTTCTTAATGTGATACTCGATCCATTCGGAGTGAATGCTGATATCCCCTTCCACAAAGTGGAAGCGCGGGTGGTCGATAAAGCGGGAGATGGCGTCGGAGCCGATGTCCAGGCCGTAGACTTCATAGTTATCTTCCGCCAGCAGACGCTCGGTCAGGTGGTTGCCGATAAAGCCGTTAACCCCCAGAATCAGCACGCGGGTTGCCCGGCGGACGCCGAAGTTCAGCGAGCTGTTCAGAATCGCCCCCTCCACCAGCCCCAGGCTTTCCGCCAGCTGGCTGCCCTGCATATATAGGCCATCCTGCGGCTGACCGGCCACGATCTCCAGCGCCCCTTCGCCACAGGCGATCGCCAGCGGCGACGCCGAAAGCACCGTACCGGGACGCGCGGCAGGCAGATCGCTGCGCACGCGCGCCTGCCAGACCGTAAACTGACGGTTACCGGCATAGCTAAAGGCGCCCGGCCAAGGCTCCGTCACCGCGCGAACCAGGTTATACAGCTCCCGCGCCGGTTTGCTCCACTCCAGACGACCATCGGCCGGCGTACGGCGGCCAACGTAGGTCGCGGCGCTTTCATCCTGCGGGAACTCAGCGTAGCTACCGCTGCGGATCTGCGGCAGCGCCTCGGCCAGCAGCGCGCGGGCGCACTGGCACAGCTTGTGGTGCAGCATCAGCGCCGTGTCCTCTTCGGCAATCGCGATACGGCGCTGCGCGATAATATTCCCGGCGTCCGCACGCTTCTCCATTCGGTGCAGCGTCACCCCGGTCTCCGTCTCGCCGTTGACCAGCACCCAGTTCAGCGGCGCACGGCCGCGGTAGGCCGGCAGCAGCGAACCATGCAGGTTGAACGCACCCTGCGGCGCCAGCGTTAAAATCGCGTCGCTCAGCAGATGGCGATAGTAGAAAGAGAAGATCACCTGCGGCTGCAGCGCCCGCAGACGCTCAACCCACAGCGGGTGATTCACATCATCCGGCGCAAACACCGGGATATTGTGCTGGGCCGCCAGGCGGGCGACCGAGCCAAAGAACAGATTTTCACCGGGAGCATCCTGATGAGTAACAATGGCAGCAATTTCATAACCGGCATCAATCAGTGACTGCACACCGGCACAGCCCATATCGTGATAGGCAAAAACAACAGCTTTCATGATCATTTTTCCTGTTCTTCGTCCGGCGGGTTGGCGCGAACGACATTCTGAATAAAATAACGGGGACGGGCGCGCACGTCGTTATAGATGCGGCCGATATACTCCCCCAGCAGGCCCATCCCAACAAACTGCGCGCCGATAAAGATGAACAGCACGGCAAACAGGGTAAACACCCCTTCCGCCGCCCACTGTGGCCCAAGGGTTAGACGCATCAGGATCAGCAGTACGGCAAAGGCGAAGCCCAGCAGCGCAATGACGCTGCCAAAGATGCTCAGCGCCCTCAGCGGGGTCGTGGTCAGACAGGTCACCAGGTCGTACATCAGGTTGATCAGCTTCATCAGCCCATACTTGGACTCACCGTGCTCGCGCTCGGCGTGCTTCACCGGGATCTCGATGGTGCGGCGGGCAAAGCTGTTGGCCAGTATGGGGATGAAGGTGCTGCGCTCATGGCAGTGCAGCATGGCCTTGATAATGCTGCTGCGGTAGGCGCGCAGCATGCAGCCGTAGTCGCTCATGCTCTTGCCGGTGGTGCGTTGGATCAGGCCATTGATCATGCGCGAGGCGCGCTTACGGAACCAGCTATCCTGACGGTTCTGGCGGATGGTGCCCACCACGTCATAGCCCTGATCGGCGGTCTCCACCAGACGCGGAATCTCCTCCGGCGGATTTTGCAGATCGGCATCCAGGGTGATCACCAGATCACCTTTAATGTGGCTGAATCCGGCCATAATCGCCGAGTGCTGGCCATAGTTACGGTTCAGCAACACCGCGACGACCCGGCTTCCCGGCCGCTGCGCCGCCTCGCGGAGGATCTCGGCCGATCTATCGCTGCTACCGTCGTCCACCAGGACGATCTCATACTGTTTTCCCATGGCATCGCAGGCGGCGATGGTTCTGCTCAACAGCTCCGGCAGGCTCTCCTGCTCGTTGTAAACCGGTATCACCACCGATACAAACTGGATGGTTTTAAAATCACTCATTGTCATATCCAACCGTTACTGCTCAATAATCTCTTTCAACGCGGCGATCACCCGATCGACGTCTGCCTCGGTCATATCCGGAAACAGCGGCAGGGAGCAGATACGCTGTGAGTTCCACTCCGTCTGCGCCAGCCGCAGCTGCGGGTAGGTCTCACGGTAATATTTTTGCGTGTGCGCGGCGCGGAAGTGCAGCCCGCTGCCGATATTGCGCTCTTTGAGCGCCTGCATCAGCCGATCGCGATCCACGCCGCAGCTGGCCTCATCGCAACGGATGATAAACAGGTGCCAGGCATGCTGATGCGCCCAGGCGGGCTCACTCAGAGGGATAAACGGCAGCCGGTGCTGCGCCAACTGCTGTAGATAATAGGCCGCCAGCCGGGCGCGCTGAGCGTTGAGATCAGGCAGTTTCGCCAGCTGTACCCGGGCAATCGCCGCATTGATGTCGGCCAGGTTATACTTGTATCCCGGCGTCACCACCTCTGCCTGTGGCGCCCGGCCATGGGTCTGGCGATCGTAGGCATCCACGCCCAGGCCGTGAAACTTCAGGCTGCGCACCTGCTGCGCCAGGGCATCATCATCGGTCACTACCATGCCGCCCTCGGCACAGGTGATATTTTTAATCGCATGGAACGAGAAAATGGCGGTGCCGCGCCGACCGATAGGCTCGCCGCGATAGACGGTGCCAATGGCATGGGCTGCGTCTTCGATCAGGGCAATACCGTGCCGCCGCGCCAGCGCGTGGATCGGGTCAAGATCGACGGGAGCGCCGGCGAAATGAACCGGAATAATCGCCTTGGTGCGCGGCGTTATCGCCTCGGCGATAGCCTCTGGCGTCACCATCAGCGTATCGCGATCGACATCGATCATCACGGGAGTCGCCCCCAGCAGCGTGATGATATTCAGGGTGGACACCCAGGTCATTGACGGGGTTATCACTTCATCCCCCGGCCCAATGCCCAGCGCCATCAGGGTAACGTGCATTCCCGCCGTCGCGGAGCAAACGGCGATAGCATGACGGGCGCCGGTAGCCAGGCAGAACTCTTGCTCCAACGCCTGATTCTGCGGACCGGTCGTGATCCAGCCGGAGCGCAGTACTTCACTGACTGCAGCAATCTCCTCCTCGCCGATGGCTGGCTTGGAGAATGGCAAAAAGTCCTTCATTAACACGTTCCCATATCAGTAATAGAAATGAAAAATGTGATCTCTATCCAATTTACAACAATCAAGGCGTTATTCCCTCGCAGGACGATAACCTAGATTGATTGAGCATAGCGTACTTTTCTTAAACCAAGATTAAGAAAAAAAGTTATAACCCGCGCCAACTTCAACGCTCCGACAACCGAACCATAATACCTATTACTATGCCGCTCAGAGGCGGTCTCCTCTCGGCAGCCGACGCTGCACACGGCCGCCATCAGCGGCATATACGAATAAAAAAAGGGATTATTATATTAACTTTAGCCCAACCTCGGCGTCATTCTCCCGATTCAGCACCAATATGCAAAAAATATTCTCCAATCAGTGAACTGACCTGTAATATTTTTACGGGAGCATTATCCAAGGTCTATCGCAGGTTATTTTATCACCAATTTCATGCTATTCAATAAAGATACATAAGCAATTATTGATATCCAATGAATAATCCCGCGGCGCTATTCATTGGACGCGGGATAATAGCCGGCTCATCCTCCCCTCACGCGCAGATATTCCCCTGAGGTATTATTAAGGTATTACACCCCTATCGCCTAACGCCATTCCATCACCGACGCCAGCGAATGGCGATGACTCTGCACTATAAAACGCATCCCTCCCGCTGGCGGCGATTTATATGACATAACACAGGGTACAACTGGTTATTTTATTTAATATATACCGTTAAAGAGCGTGGCCACGACAGAGAGGGATAAGCAATGAAGCGACTTGCCATAGCGGGCCTGATCGCCGGCGCCGCCTTTATGGCCGACGGCCATCCGGCGCAGACGGCAGACTTTGAGCTTATGCAGGCCATTCCACAGAATACCGAGGCGGTCTTTCAGCAGAGCGACATTCACGCCACGGCCACCGTCTGGCTACGCATGATACGACAGGCCAGACACTCGCTCGATATCGGCACCTTTTATATGGCCAATCAATCAGGTGAAGCCCTGGAGCCTATCGTTAATGCCATCAAGGATGCCGCCCGGCGCGGCGTCAAGGTCCGGATACTGACCGATGCCATGGCGCTCAGCGGCAGCAGCGATCCCGACCAGCTGTTTGCCGACGTCCCCCAGATAGCCATCCGCGAAATCGACTATCACAAGATCGGCGGCGGTGTGATGCATGCTAAATATATGATCGTGGATACTGAGAATATTGCGCTCAACAGCGCCAACTGGAGCTGGATCTCACTGAGCCAAATTCACAACGTTGGCGTTCGGATCCGTAACCAGCCGTTGGCAATGACCCTGCTGAGCGTATTTAATCTGGACTGGGCGCTTGCCGAAAATACCCATGGCCGAGTCAACCATGCCTTAACCAATAACACCGACAAACGCCGCTGGGTTACCGCGCAACGCCCCGCCCAGGTTCGCTATGGTGACGAAACGCTCTTAATTCACCCGGCCTTTAGTCCTGTCGATATACGCCCGCAGGGAACCGATAGCGAAATATCGCAGATGCTGGCGGCGATTAATAGCGCCAATCATATTATCCGGATGCAGGTCATGACCTTCTCAGGGTTCAAAAAATATGGTGCCGTTGGCTATTGGGGGAGTTGTATGACGCCATCGCCAACGCGGCACAGCGGGGGGTACAGGTAAAAATTATTGTCGCAGACTGGAATAATACCGTACCGGCCATCAATTTTATGAAGGCGCTGCAGCTGATGGCCAATGTCACGGTCAAAATCAGCAGCATTCCCCCACTCCCATCACGCTATATTCCCTATTCTCGGGTAGAGCATGAAAAATATTTCGTCGTCGACGATGACCTCAGCTGGATCACCACCAGCAACTGGCAGTGGGGATATTTTTATAACACCCGCGATATCGCGCTGCTGATTAATGGACATCAGCCGGCCAAGATCCTCAGCGCGCTGTTTGAGGCCGACTGGCGCAGCCCCTATACCCAGACGCTGGAGATCGATAAAACCTATCATGCCCCTCACCATGGCTGAGGGGACTCCGCGACGGGGCTCGGCGTACGCAGCGGCGCAAACTGACGCATAGCCGCTACCTATAAACGCCAGAGCACCTCCCCGCGCAAAATAAGCGGCGCCTAAACGCACTCGCGTTTTCAGCAGAGCACGCTAAGTTACCTTCCCACGTCGTTATCATGGTGTATAACGCTAGTTTAAAATAATAGCCGGTGGCAATCACCAGCCCGCTCGTTATCATAAAATGGCAATGCGGAAGCGGAAACACCGCCTCAGATATCAACCACACAGTAGATTAAATGCGATAAAAGAATAAAAACCTTTTTCACCATTCGCATTATAGATATACTGCAGTTGCCTCCATCGATAAACGATAGACGTCACATAAATATAAATAGAAACAAATAATCCCGTTTATATACAAAATGGCGCTACTTTCCTTACTATTTACCCTCCTCACGGCTGGACGTTCGACGTCGTAGCGTGACAAAATATGCGCCGATTCTACCCACTTCCATTGAATTGCGGCATGTATCACCAGGCAGCATGGTCTTATTTTAGACCCGGCTTTTTTATGACGTTTTTTACGCCACCCTGTTCATATCGGTGTCTTAATAATGAATAATATAGATAAAATCTATAAACAATTACGCTGGCAAATCATCATCACCACATTTCTAACGTATACCGTGATGTATATTTCCCGAAAAGCATTTGCCGCAGCGGCGCCGCTGCTGATGCAGGATGTTGGCATGACCGCAGTACAATTCGGTACTGCCTCCTCCATTTATTATATTTTATATGGCATTTCGAAATTCAGCTCCGGGTTATTGGCGGATAGAATCAACCCGCGCCTTTTTCTGGCCCCGGTGCTGCTGGTCATCGCCGTGATCAACGTCGGCATCGGCATGTCCAATAACGTTACCGTGCTGCTATCGCTCTACTGCCTGACCGCCGTAGCCCAGGGCTGTGGCTTCCCCCCATCGCCAAGGCCATCAGCCAGTGGTACTCTAAATCGGAGCGCGGCGGCTGGTATTCACTGTGGAATACCTCCCACAACGTTGGTGGAGCACTGGCGCCGCTCATCGCCTCCGGCGTTATTGAATATACCGGAAACTGGCGCTATGCCTTTTATGTTCCGGCCGCCATTACCGCCGTCCAGGCGATTATCTCTGCGATATTTATGCGCGCCAAGCCGGAAAAATATGGCCTGCCCAACGTGGGCGAATGGAAGAAAGACACCAAGCAGCTGGCCATCAATCAACGCTCTGAAGGCGGCCTCACCATGTGGGCCATGTTTACCCGCTACATCGTCAACAACCCGATTATCTGGATGGCCATCGGTGGGGATCTGTGCATTTACGTCATCCGCACCGTGACCAATGACTGGGTCAGCGTCTACTTCGTCAAAGAGCTAGGCTGGGATCTGGTAAAATCCAACTCGCTGGTCGCCTGGTTTGAAGTCGGTGGGATCCTCGGGGGACTGACCTCCGGCATCATTTCGGATCGGCTGTTTAACGCCGATCGCTGGAAAACCATCCTGATCTATACCTTCGTCCTGATCGCCGGCATGGTTGGCGTCGCGCTGACTATCCACGTCCACTATTACCTGGTCGCCATCTGCTTCTTTATCATCGGCGCGGGGATCTATGCCCCTCAAATGCTGTTTGCGCTGGGGATCATCGAGGCCTCCCACGCCGACGGCGCCGGGGCGGCAACCGGCCTGAAAGGCGGCGTGACCTACATTGGCGCCGCGATGGCTGGAGCGCCTATCGCGCTGATCGAGAAAGCCTACTCTTGGAATGGCGTCTTTATCCTGCTGGCGGCCATCGCCATTCTTCTGGTGCTGCTGACCATTGGCATCATTGGGGTCGATAAACGCTATAACAGTAAAAAGGCTGCGACCCGGTAACGTGGCGATATCCTTACCCTGTCAATGCAAAAGCCAGCGTTTCCGCTGGCTTTTGCGTTCCCCTGCTCTGCCGACGTCAACACTCTGGCCCTTAAATGCGGCTGTATAGACCATGGCTACTGCAGTAAACGTACCGTTGCAGCGCTGATGCCGCCAGCATAGCGATATGGCGCATGTCCGCCCGCTCGTTTTGTGCCATCAGCTCGGTGCGGAAGATATTCAACGGCGCGTAAACCTCCGTAACGGCCATACGCGTCAGCGCATGAAACCGCGCTACTCTGTCTGCGCCGATAGGCTGACATCGATCTCCCCTCCGGCAACGCCTCACCGTAGCCCGACCGATAAGCCATCGCACGCACGCGTGATGTCAGCATCTGTTCCTGTCGCACGTCAGGAACAATATTGTGCCCCTTAAGCAAGCGGTACACCTGAGCCAACATGTGCGCAGTACGCGCTTCTGTCCGACTTCCATCGTCGTTAATGATTGCTCCGTTATTCACGCTTCTGACCCTGGTGATTGCGTATTGGCTAAAACGCACGTCGTAAGAGGGCGGTTTGCGCAGTGGAAAGGGAGGCTGAGGATCTGATCGGTCCCAAAGGATCCTGCTGAACGGCCGTCTTCAGGCGAATTTGCGCGATGAACCACACACATTCGCCCGTCGGATCATCAGACACCGGCAAATAATGGGGATAAATTTATTCCGGCGTGAGAGATCATACAGATATCGGCGGCGAGTGGTATCCCGCCCGCACACATCCCCACCTCAGCTACCGGCGAGCTGGCGGGCGCGGAAGGCGCTGGGTGAGCAGCCCGCCAGGCGGTTAAAGAAACGAGTGAAGTAGGCCGGATCCTTAAAGCCCAATAGATAGGCTATCTGGTGCACCGAACGGTCGCTAAATAACAGCAGACGCTTCGCCTCGCGTAACTGGCGCTCGAAGATCAGCCGCTTCGGCGAGCGGTTAGCAAAGCGGCGACACATATCTGCCAGACGTGACTCCGTGATCCCCAGCTCGCGCGCATACTCGGCTACCGGCAGATGCTCGGGATAACGCATGTCGATCAGCTGGTTGAAGCGACGAAAACGCTGGATCTCCCCACGCATGGCGCACAGGGTACGTTCACCGAACGGCACATTGCGCAGCAGCAGCGTAGAGACCGCCTGCGCTAGCAACGCCAAGGTATGCTCATAGCCGGGTAACTGCGCCGTCGCCTCGCGTTGGATCAACGCCCAATAATGATTAAGGCACTCCAGCTCCTGGGATTTATCCGCCAGCGACAGGCAGACACCGGGGATATTGAGCAGTGCCTCACGCCCGCCCTGATAGGGGTAGAGGCTCTCTAGCAGCGGCCAGATCAACTCTTGATGCACCGTCAGCACATGCCCCTCGCTGTCCGCCCCGGTATGGAAGGCATGTGGCGTTGAGGGGGGCGTCAGCACGAACAGCGGCGCCTGTAGCGAATAGTGCTGATCGTCGAGCAGCAGTTCGATCTGTCCGGTGTTCAGCACATGCATTTGGAAGAAATGATCGTGGCGATGGACATGCATATCGCGACCAAAGAATGCTGCCAGACGAGAGAACGATTGATAATAGACGCCTTCCGCCCCCTGTGCTTCGTGATAATCGTGGGCCAGATCGAGATTGGCGACAACCGGTTCATTCATCGTGATAACCCTCCAGGCAAGAACAAACGGGCCCGACTCGACCCGTGATACTTAGGGCGTAGCGCGAGGACGTGAAGCCTGCATCGGGATCCACCACACCAGAAGGGCACCAACGACCAACAACCCAGCGACAAAGTAGAGACCAGAGTTGAAGCTCCCCGTCTGATCCTTCAGCCAACCGATCAACAGTGGACTGATACCGGAACCGATATTGCCCACGGCGTTGATCACGGCGATCCCCACCGCCCGCGCGCGCAGACTGATCGACTGATCCGGCGTGGTCCAGAAGATGGCCATCGCCGTGAACGAGCCCACGGAGGCCATGATGATGCCGATCAGCTGCAACAGGCTATGCTGGGTCGCCGAAGCCAACAGCCAGCCGACGGCGGCGAACAGGTAAGGCAGGCAGGTGTGCAGCTTACGTTCTTGGAGACGATCGGAACGGCGGCTCCACCACACCATGCCGGCGATGGTACAGACCTGGGGGATGGCAGCCAACAGGCCGATGACAATGTTACTGCTGCCCTGATTGAAGCTCTGCAGGATCTGCGGCGTCCAGATGTTAACCGCACTCAGGGTGTTGGTCAGGCAAAAGTAAGCTAAGGTATACATGACCACCACCGGGGTGAAGATCTCACGCCACAGGCTGCGCCGTTGCAATGCACGGTGACTCATCCCCCCTTCCGGCTGCACCAGCTCCAGCTTATCCTCCTCCATCATCGCTTGCAGAGTCTGCTTATCGCTCGTCGTCAACCACTTGGCCTTAGCCGGCGTATCATCCAAATAGAACCAGACGACGACCCCCAGCAACACCGAGGGAAATCCCTCCAACAGGAATAACCATTGCCACCCCTTCAGGTCCAAGATGCCATCCAGCGCCATGATATAGCCGGACGCCGCCGAGCCTAGTGCCATGGTGACGGGCATCGCCACCATAAATAGCGCGTTGGCCCGAGCGCGAAAATAGGCGGGGAACCAATAAGTAAGATAGACCAGCACCCCGGGCAGGAAGCCCGCCTCAGCAATACCGACGATCATTCGCAACACATACAGACTCGTGGGACCGGTCGCAAACATGGTCGCTGTCGAGGCGATGCCCCAACAGACCATGATAGTAGCGATCCAGCGCCGCGCCCCGACGATCCCCAGCATGATATTGCTGGGAATACCGAAAATGACATAAGTGGCATAGAACAGCGTCGTCGCCAGACCAAACATGGTCGCGCTCAACCCGAGATCCCGCCCCATGGTGAGGCCAGCGAAACCGATGTTAATACGATCGAGAAAGGAGGCGACAAACAGCACGAACAGGAACACGATCAGGCGGCGGAATAGCTTATTAATGACAGCCTGTTGTTGTGCATTGAGTTGCTTATGACGCTCGGCGGGATTAGCCGAACTATTCCCTATGGTCGGTGACTCGCTCATCATGCTTCCCTCAAGTGATTGCCCATTATGGTCGGTATTGCGCCGTGGCTCAGTACACACCCTGCGCCGTCTGTGGAGCGATGGTGCCGAAGCGGGCGGCTAACGCCTCGGCGGCACGCGCTAAAAGTGTGGTATCGACCCCCACCGCCACAAATAACGCCCCGAGTTCCAGGTAACGTTGCGCCATCTCCGGCTGCGCCATCAAAATGCCGGGGGCCTTACCCGCCGCCTTGATTTGGGCGATCGCTTGCTCGATCGCCGCCTGAACGGTTGGATGCGTCGGCTGGCCGGCCAAGCCCATATCGGCGCTCAGATCCGCCGGGCCGATGAACACGCCGTCCACCCCCTCCACCGCGAGGATCTGCGGTAGATTACCCAGCGCCGTGCGGGTCTCGACCTGTATCAACACGCATACCTCATCGTCGGCGCGTTGCAGATAGTCGTCGATCCGGTTCCAGCGTGAGGCTCGCGCCAGGGCACTCCCCACCCCACGGATCCCCTGAGGCGGATAACGCGTAGCGCGTACCGCCGCCTGCGCCTGCGCCGCGTCTTGTACCATCGGGATCAACAAGCTCTGTGCGCCGATGTCTAGCAACTGTTTAATCTGCACGGCATCGTTCCAGGCGCTACGTACAACCGGATGGCTGGGGTAAGGGGCAATGGCTTGCAGCTGCCCGAGGATAGTCTGGACATTATTCGGCGCATGTTCGCCGTCGATCAGGAGCCAATCGAAACCACTCCCCGCTAACAGTTCGGCGCTATAAGGGCTACACAGACCCAGCCAGAGGCCAATCTGCGCGCGCCCATCCCGTAGTGCCTGTTTAAAGGTGTTATGTAATACGGCGTGGTTCATTTTCTCTCCTTAGACAAACCGACAACTGATGGTGCCCAGCGGGCCATAGTCGACATGGAAGGTATCCCCCTGACGTGCCGCCACCGGGCGGGTAAAGGAGCCGGCCAGAATGATCTGCCCCGCCTCCAGCTGCACCTGGTAAGGGGCGAGTTTATTCGCCAACCAGGCCACGCCATTGGCCGGATGATTCAACACGGCGGCGGCGACACCGGACTCCTCGATCACCCCGTTGCGATACAGCAACGCACTGATCCAACGCAGATCTAAGGCCTCTGGCTTGATGGGACGCCCGCCCAAGATCACCCCGGCGTTCGCGGCATTGTCCGCGATGGTGTCGAATACCTTGCGCGGCCGACCACTCTGGGGATCGACGTTATGGCTGCGCGCGTCGATCAACTCCAAGGCAGGGATGATGTAATCCGTGGCGTTATATACGTCGAACAGGGTACAGTTCGGGCCACGTAACGGCTTCGCCAGAATAAAGGCCAACTCGACCTCGATACGGGGCACGATGAAGCGATCCGTCGAGATCTCTCCCCCGTCGGCAAACAGCATGTCGTCGAGTAACGCGCCATAATCCGGCTCCGTAATCTGCGAGCTGATCTGCATCGCTCGCGACGTTAGGCCAATCTTATGGCCCACCAAACGGCGCCCGGCGGCAATCTTCTGTGCCACCCAGGCACGTTGGATAGCGTAAGCATCCTCAAGGGTGATCTGTGGATACTCCAAGGAGAGCGCCCGGATCTGTACACGGCTCTGTTCCGCCTGCTCCAGGCGACGAGCGAGGCTCTCAATGAGCGAGTGAGCTAACATCAATTCGTTCCCTTATCGTCAAGTCCACCGAAGCAGAGGTACTTCACTTCGAGATAATCCTCGATACCATAGCGTGACCCTTCACGCCCTAATCCGGACTGCTTGATGCCGCCAAACGGCGCCAACTCATTGGAGATCAGCCCTTCATTAATGCCGACCATGCCGCACTCCAACGCCTCCGCCACCCGGTAGATCCGACCGATGTCGCGCGCATAGAAGTAGGCTGCCAGCCCCGATTCGGTCTGATTGGCCAAGCGAATGGCCCCCTGCTCATCGTGAAATTTGATCAGCGGAGCGACGGGGCCGAAAACCTCCTCATGGGTGATACGCATCGACTCATCGACGTCGCACAGAATGGTCGGCTGGAAGAACAGACCGCCCAAGGGATGCGGCGCGCCGCCGCTCACCAGGGTTGCTCCCCGCGCCAGAGCGTCGTCGATCAACGCCTGGACTTTATCCAGCGCCGCCTGATTGATCAGCGGCCCCTGCTGCGCGCGGGGATCGCTGGCTGGCCCGACCCGCAGCGTCGCGACCACCTCGGCGAAACGGGCGACGAAGCGTTCATAGATCCCGGCCTGTACCAGGATGCGGTTGGCACAGATGCAGGTCTGACCGCTGTTACGAAACTTCGCCGCCAGAGCCCCCTGAACCGCGGCCTCCAGATCGGCGTCGTCGAATACGATAAAGGGGGCATTGCCGCCCAGCTCCAGAGAGAGTTTCTTCACCGTCGCCGCGCTTTGCGCCATCAGCAGCTTGCCGATGCGGGTCGAGCCGGTAAACGACAGCTTGCGCACCAGTGGGCTCTGGGTCATACAGGTGCCGATGGCCGCCGCATCCAGCCCCGGCACGATATTCAACACCCCCGCCGGCAGTCCCGCCGCCTCCGCCAACGCCGCCAGTGCCAGCGCCGACAGCGGCGTCTCCGGCGCTGGCTTTAGCACCACACAGCAACCGGCGGCCAGCGCCGGTGCAACCTTGCGGGTGATCATGGCGTTGGGAAAATTCCATGGCGTGATCGCCGCAACCACACCGATCGGCTGCTTGATGGTACTGATACGCTGACCAGGAAGCGGACTGGGGATCGTCTCCCCATAAGTGCGCTTCCCCTCCTCGGCAAACCACTCGATAAAGCTGGCACCATAGGCGATCTCCGCCAACGCCTCGGCGTGCGGCTTACCTTGCTCCCGGCTGAGTAACTGCGCCAGCGCCTGGCGATGCTCCCCGATCAGATCGTACCAGCGCCGCAGGATTAACCCTCGCTGCTTGGCTGTCTGGGCGCGCCAGGCGGGAAGCGCCCGTTGAGCGGCACGGATCGCCTGTTGGCAAGCCTCTGCGCCCATATCGCTGACGCGTGCAATGCACGCACCACTGGCCGGATCGGTTACCGCAAAGGTGGCACCGTCGGCGGCATCGAGCCAGTGGCCATCGATGTAGGCCTGGTGGCGCAACAGCACCACGGGTTTACTTCTCATGATTTCTCTCTCCGGGTAACAAGCAGTACGGATGACGCAGGACGCGTTGCACGGCCAGCCGCTGACTTAACCAGCTCAGCGCAGCGCACAGCGCCATCAGCAATGTCATGGTGAACGGGGTATCATCCTGTAGGGCTGACAGCAGCAGGCTGGCGCCAGCCCCCAACGCGAACTGGCACGAAACCGCCAAGGCCGTCGCACTGCCCGCCTGCTCCGCGCGCGGTAACAATAGTTGCGACAGACTATTAGCGCCGATAGCATTCACCAGCGATATATACAGCATCACCAAGGGCGCGATCAGCGCCACCCCCTGGCGGTAGCTGGCCAGCAGTAGCAGGCCGAAGATCACCTGAGCACCACTCTGCCAAGACAGCAGGCGTGCCAGGCTGTAGTGACGCAGTAGGCGCACGTTGAGCAGCAGCAACAGGATCATCCCCAGCACATTGCCCGCGAACAGCAGACCATAGGCGTGGGGAGACAGTTGGAAATAGCGGATATAGACGAACGGTGAGGCGCTGATAAAGGCGAACATCCCGGCAAAGGAGAACGACAACGTGCCGATGGTCGCCATCGCCCGACCATCGCGCAGCAGCTGGCCATAGTGATAAAACGCTACCCACAGGCCGCCCGACGTGGACGACGCGCTCGTGGGCAATGTCTCCGGCAGTAGCCGCCACACCAACAGCCCGCTGAGGCAGCCACAGAGCGTGAGTAACCCAAAGATGGCCTGCCAGTCGAACCGGGTCAGCAACGCGCTGCCCAGCAGCGGCGCCACTAAAGGCGCCGCCATAGTCACCAGCGTCATCAACGACAACACCCGCGGTAAGACCTGAGCGCGATAGACATCACGAGCGATCGCCCGAGCCATCACCAGCGCGGCGCCGCTCCCGAACGCTTGCAGGACGCGCAATGCCACCAGTTGCCATACGTTACTCACCTGAGTACAGAGCAGACTCGCGCAGGCGAATAGCAACAAACCGCTCAGTAACAACCGGCGCCGACCGAGACGATCGCTCAACGGTCCATAAAGCAGCATCCCGATACACAGACCGAGAAAAAACGCGCTCAGCGTCAGCTGCATCTGCCCGGTCGTCGCCTGTAGGCGTTGCGCCATGGCGGGCAAGGCCGGCAGATACATGTCGATAGACAGGGGGCCGAACGCCACCAGCGACCCCAGCAGCGGGATCAGCCAGCGGGGTGGACGCTGAACGAAGGCCGAGCTCATGCTACGCATGCCTACGATCTCGCCACATCCGCAAACAACGCGTGTACGTTGTTTTGCTTGTAACTCAACTCTGCTGGCAACACCTCAATCACCAACGAAAGGGCCAGATAACGCTGCGCCATCAGGGGGGCGAAGTGCTGCTGGATCAAGGCGAAGAGTTGCTCTCCCACCTGCTGTTGGCACGCCAAGCTGCGTCCGGCGCCGATCTTCAACGTCATATGCACGAAGGCATAATCGTGGCGCCCATCGGCCATCTGCCAGGTATCCAGCCAGATGGCGCGGCTACGGATCCCCGCCAGGGGGAAGAGTCCGGTTCCAAAGAGAAATGCATTGACCTGGGCAAACAGCGCCGGCAGATCGGCCTCGCGACGAATATTGTCGCTACACTCAGCGTAGAAATGGGGCATATCGACTCCTCGCGGATTAGGCAGCCACCGCCGGCAACGGGAATACCGCATTCACCTGGCCGGTACCTGAACTGGCGAATAACTCGGTGACGAACTCGACCTGTCCGTCATACCGATCCCAGCCTAATAGGCCAAGCAACATCACCGTGTCATGCATGTTGCCCTCGCCGAAACAGTAGTGGGCATACTCCGGCAACATGGCGCAAAACTCGTCGAAACGCCCCTCCTTCCATAATTTGACCACCCGTTCATCCATCTGACGATCGAACTCACGGGTATAACTGTGCATTCCTTGTTCGGCCCGTTGATCATCAATAAAACGGTGTGATAACGAACCGCTCGCCAGCACCGCTACCTTACCGGCGTACTGTTCGATGGCCTTGGCGATCGCCTCGCCCATCTTGCGACTGTCGGCGAAGTCATGGACGGTACAAAAGGCGGAAATGGAGATCACCTTAAAGTGACGATCGGCATTCATATAGCGCATCGGCACCAGCGTGCCGTACTCCAGCGCCAGGCTGGCGATATTGTGGGCCTGGGCACGAACGCCGAGACGGCACGCCTCGTCGGCAATCAGTTGGCCCAGTTCGGGGTTACCGTCATACTCATAGGGCATATCGCGAATAAAATGCGGCAGCTCATGGCTGGTATAGACCCCAGAGAAGTGGGCGCTACAGTTGATATGGTAGGCGCTGTTGACCAGCCAGTGAGTATCGAACACGATGATGGTGTCGACGCCCAACTCGCGGCAACGGCGGCCGATCTCTTTATGCCCCTCAATCGCCGCCTGACGGCACCCCTGGTGTTTTCCCGGCAGTTCCGACAGGTACATTGACGGCACGTGGGTGATCTTGGCGGCTAACGCTAACTGTCCCATATGATTTCTCCTGAAAGTACGGTGCGTGCGTAGTTGTGATGGAACGCATTGCTCCCGGTTGATGAAGGACGCCGCCCGCTACGCCCCTCCCCCAGACAACACACCCGTCGGCGATCGAGCAACGCCAGCAACGCCCCGCATCGACCGACAACGACGTCACCTCTCATACTCCCCAACGCGGAATCGAATGATCCCCGAGTGAGAGACAGACGTTCTTCATTTCGGCGAACACCTCGAAGCTGTACTCCCCACCTTCACGCCCAGTACCGGAGGCCTTTACCCCGCCGAAAGGTTGGCGTAGATCGCGCACATTCTGGGTATTGATGAACACCATGCCCGCCTCGATGCTGCGTGCTAGGCGATGAGCCTTGCCGATATCCTGGGTCCAGATGTAAGAGGCCAGGCCATACTCGACAGCGTTGGCCAGACGCAATCCCTCCGCCTCGTCTTTAAACGGCAGCAGGCAAGCTACCGGGCCGAAGATCTCCTCCTGAGCGACTCGCATGCGATTGTCGACGTCGGCCAACACCGTCGGGCGCAAGAAGTTGCCCTGACGCAGATGCGCGGGTAAATCACTGGGCTTCTCCGGTCCCCCGGCCAACAACGTGGCCCCCTCTTCGATGCCAAGACGGATATAACCGGAGACCTTCTCCCAGTGCTGGCGACTGATCAGTGCGCCGACCTGTGTCTGCGGATCTTGTGGATCTCCGACCCGCAAGCGGTTGGCACGCTCGGCGAAACGCCGAACGAACTCCGGGTAGATCTGCTGCTGGATGAAGATGCGTGAACCCGCGGTGCAACGCTCACCGTTAATGGAGAAGATGGTGAATAACGCGGCATCCAGCGCACGCTCGATATCGGCGTCAGCAAAGATCAACACCGGTGACTTTCCCCCCAGCTCCATGGAGTACTTCTTCAGGCCCGCACTCCTCATGATGGCGCGCCCGGTGGCGGTACCGCCGGTGAAGGAGATGGCGCGCACATCGGGATGACGCACCAGGGCATCACCCGCCGTAGCGCCATACCCCTGAACCACATTCAAGACGCCGGCAGGAATACCCGCCTCCAGCGCCAACGCCCCGAGACGATCGGCACTCAACGGTGACAACTCAGACATCTTCAATACCGCGGTATTACCCAATGCCAGACAGGGCGCGACCTTCCAGGTCGCCGTCATAAACGGCACGTTCCATGGCGACACCAACGCGCACACGCCGACCGGCTGAACCAAGGTGTAATTCAGCATCTGGTCGTCGACGGGATAGGTTCGGCCATTCATCTGCTGACAGATCTCGGCGAAGAAATCGAAGTTATGCGAGGCGCGTGGGATCAAGACGTTTTTGGTCTGCTGGATCGGTAAACCCGTATCGCGCGTCTCCAGCTCGGCGATCGCCGCTACCTCTTGATCGATCAATGATCCGAGACGCCGCATCAGACGGGCACGCTGCTTCATCGGCAGATTGGCCCATTTGGGGAAGGCCTGTTTAGCGGCGGCGACAGCCTGCGCAATCTCGGTCTGATCACCCGCGGCCACTTCCGCCAAGACGTCGCCCGTCGCCGGATCGAGGGTCGTGAAGTAATCCTGCCCAGCGACATTCTTACCGTTAATCCAATGGTTAATACGTTTCATCCTGCGATCTCCTTGTACTCGGCCTCACTGACGATACGGTTACTCAAGCGCGCAACGCCCTCCACCTCGACCACCACCTCGTCACCGGGCCGGACATCGGCCAATCCCTTCGGCGTACCCGTGGCGATCATGTCACCGGGTTGCAGGGTGATAAATTCACTCAGGTAAGCGATCAGGTAAGGAATGGAGAAAATCATGTTGCCCGTGTTGCCACGTTGACGCAGCTCACCGTTAACCCAGGTGCTGAGCGTCAGGTTATGAGGATCGGGCACCGCCTCGCGCGCCACGATCCAAGGGCCGATCGGCGTCAAGGTATCGCGACTCTTCACGCGTAGATTCGGGCGATAGTAGTTCTCGAGATAATCGCGTACGGCGTAGTCGTTACACACGGTGTAACCCGCGACATACTCCATCGCCTGTGCCGCTGAAACGCGGCACGCGCGTCGGCCGATCACCACCACCAACTCCGCCTCATAGTGCATGTAGTCCAGATTATCTGGTCGTACAGACACCTGGTTATGACCGGTCAACGTATTCGCCGCCTTGATGAATACCAGCGGTTCCTCCGGTGCCTGGAATGCCAGTTCGCTAGCATGGTCGGCATAGTTAAGCCCTAATGCGAATAACGTGCCGCCGGTCACGGGCGGCAGCCACTGCACCAGCTCGGCGGCGAGGGTGGTCCCGTCCGCCAACACCACGCGCTGCTGTTGGTCCACGCGGACTGACAAAATCTCGCCTTGATACTGAATACGCGCCTGCCTCATACCCCATCTCCCTGTGTGACCACGAGATTCTCCAACGTGGGAAAGCCGGTTGCCCGTACGCTGACGCGATCGCCGGGTTTAATGGTCACCCGCTGTTGGGGCGTACCAAGTAGGATCACATCGCCGGGTTGCAGCGTGGCGAAGTCACTCAATGCACTCAGCAACTGCGGCGCGGAACGCAGCAGATCGGCCGTAGACCAACGGTCAACCTCAACACCATTGATTGCAGTAACGATCGTCAACGTCGCTATTTGCTCGGCAGACAGTACCACCCGGTCACCCAGCGGACAGAAACCATCACGGCACTTAGCCTTGATGGCGGGCCGATAGAAGCTGGATTCCGGCAAGCTGACCTCATTGGCGAGGGCAAAGCCGGCGATAAATTCCGCCGCCTGCTGCACACTGACCTTATGTGCTCGCTGTCCCACCACCAGCGCCAACGTAGCGCCGCTTAACACCTGTTCACCGGCAGGATGTGGGATCGCCGCGCCACTGGGGATGACCGTGTTACGAGGTTTAATAAACCAAACCGGCGTCTTAGGTGGCTCCTGATAGGGGGGCGAGTGAAACTGTGCATCCCAGGCAGCCAGTTGACTGCGATGGTTCAGGGCGACAGCAAAGACGGTGCCTTCCATTCCTCTCTCCTTTAGCCCGCGCATAACGGGGTGTGACAGACTCATTGTTAATATATTAATGAAATCCTTTTACACGCTGTACGCGTTTTAAACAACCGCCACGCACAAAACTGTGATCTCGATAACATTGTATTTACATTTTATTAAATTAATTCTTTATTATCATATATATATGTATATCTTCACTGTATTTTAGCGAATCTTTATTAACTTAATATTAACCAATGCGCGCGACATTAATTTCATTAAACTATTAACAATCATGAGTGGTGAGGAATGGCGGGCATCGAGAGAGTGACTAGGCTACAATCGGGAGAAGGCTGAGGGGTATATGGCGACCGGTAGGCGCCTAACGAACGATTGAATGGATTGAAGAACTATGCATGAGTCACTGACCATCGCTCTGTTACAGGCACGCGAAAGCGCGATGGGTTTCTTCCGCCCGATATTGAAACGCTACAACTTAACCGAGCAGCAGTGGCGTGTGATCCGTGTCTTGGCTGGGAATCATTCTGTCGATTTCCATCAATTGGCCAGCCAAGCTTGTATATTACGTCCCAGTTTGACCGGGATCCTGTCACGGATGGAGCGGGACGGGCTAGTCTTTCGCCTGAAGCCGGTCAACGATCAGCGCAGGTTATATGTCTCCCTCAGTCAGCAGGGGCAGGCGTTGTATGAGCAGGCGCGCGCGCAGATTGAGGCGGAATACGGTGCCATCGAACGCGCGTTCTCCAGCGAGAAGATGACGCAGCTGACAACGTTGCTGGAAGAGCTTATCGCCCTGGGCGTACGCCAGCAGACGGAGCAAGAGAAAATATCCGACGATACTCCTCACCTTGAACCCCAAGATTGAGACGACCTCCCCATACGGCGGCGATATAACGGGCGAGGTAAGAAGCCAGCCTCCTCTCCCTCGCCGCTCACTTAATCACAAGTCGACAACACGCAATTAACAACACACTACCAGGTTCCGTCCCTATCCCCCCGCTTCCTCGGTTAGATTGCCTGTTGCAGCAGAATTCCTATCGTCATCACACTTTCATCGGTGTCATGGAAAAGTACAAGTTTTTACCTAGATTTTACATTCCATCAAACTTATTACTCCCCATAATCGGTAACCGTGCCCCATCGACACGGATGAACGCGTAGGCCTGCCCGGCCTATCGCCGACGCCACGCGACTGCATAGCACGCTTACTCAATCAAAGGAGCCTGAGCGATGATGACCACCGACAACCCCATGCTGGACAAGCTACGTCCGATTTTGCCGCAGATTGCTGCCAATGCTACGCTAGCTGAACGCGAGCGCCGCGTCCCGGCAGAGAACATCGCCTTGCTAAAAGGTATCGGCATGCATCGCATGTTCCAGCCCAAGACCTATGGCGGCCTGGAGATGTCGCTGCCGCAGTTTACCGACTGCGTCGCAGCGCTGGCAGGCGCCTGCGGTGGCACGGCTTGGGCCTTCAGCTTGCTCTGTACCCATAGCCATCAATTAGCGATGTTTTCCCAACGCTTACAGGATGAAATCTGGGGCGCCGATCCCGATGCCACCGCCAGTAGCAGCATCGCCCCATTCGGTCGCATAGAAAAGGGCGACGGCGGCGTCTATCTCAGCGGTGAAATGGGCTGGAGCAGCGGCTGCGATCACGCCGACTGGGCGATCGTGGGTTTCAATCGTATCGATGCCATGGGCGAGAAAATCTACTGTTTCGGCGTGATCCCTCGTCAGGAGTACCAGATCCGCGATGACTGGTACGCCAGCGGCATGAGCGGCAGCGGATCGAAGACGCTGATCATCGAAAACACGTTTATTCCCGAACACCGTATCGAGATCGCGAAGAACATGATGGAGGGACGCTCGCGCGGCTTTGGGCTCTATCCGGAGAGTGATCTCTACTATGCCCCCTATCGCCCCTACTTCGCCTGTGGCTTCGCCGCCATCGGCTTAGGGATCGCCGAACGCATGCTCGTTGCCTTTAAAGAGAAGACCCAGAATCGCGTACGCGCCTACACCGGCGCCCGTGTCGGCACCGCCACACCGGCCTTGATGCGCCTGGCCGAATCCACTCATCAGGTCGCCGCCGCTCGCGCCTTCCTGGAGAAGACCTGGCAGGAGCACGCCGCATTTGGCCATCAGCATCGCTACCCGACCCGCTCCGAGTTGGCCTTCTGGCGCACCAATCAGGCCTATGCGGTGAAGATGTGTATCGCCGCCGTGGATCGCTTATTCTGCGCTGCCGGAGCCACCAGCTGGCTGAGTGATAACGAGATGCAACGCCTGTTCCGCGACGCCCACATGACCGGCGCCCACGCCTACACCGATTACGATGTCTGCGCCCAGATCCTGGGGCGTGAACTGATGGGGCTAGACCCCGATCCAAGCATGGTTTAACCACCGAGGATGTTGTGATGATGCAGACTACAGGGAATGGCCTCGACCCGCGCGCCTTGCGTCAGGCGTTGGGAAACTTTGCCACCGGCGTAACCGTAATCACCACCGCCGGCCTTGACGGCGTCGATGTCGGCATGACGGCCAACAGCTTTAACTCCGTTTCACTCGATCCCCCTTGATCTTATGGAGCATCGATAAGCGTGCTGGCAGCTATCCACACTTCGCTCAGGCCAGCCACTTCGCCGTGAATATTCTCGCCGCCGATCAGATCGCGCTTTCCAACCGCTTCGCGCGCCCGGCAGAAAATAAATTCGCTGGACTGGAATATGCACGCGGCATCGCCGATATACCGTTACTGCATGACTGCGCCGCCCGTTTCCAGTGCGAAAAGTACCAACAGATCGATGCCGGTGATCACTGGATCTTGATTGGCAAGGTCGTCACCGTCGACGACTTCGGGCGTGCACCACTGCTGTACTGTCAAGGCGCCTATTCGCTGGTGTTACCCTATCCACGTCCCACCAAGGCGTCCCCTGCCCCCGGCGCTGAGCCGGCGTCGCTAGACAACAACGTTTACTATCTGCTCACCCAGGCCTTACGCAGCTACCAATCCTACTACCAACCGCGCCAACGCGCCTGCGGGCTACGCACCAGCGAAGCCCGTATGCTGCTAGTTCTGGACACCCCCCGAGAGATGTCAATGGAGCAGCTGTTGTGTGAGGTCGCGATGCCCCTCCGAGAGATCGGGGAGGCAGAAGATGCACTGCGCCGTAAAGGATTGGTTGCCCCGGTTGGTAGCAATTACTGCCTGACCGAGGAGGGGAAGGCACAGGCCGCTATGCTACGCGACATTGCCGACCATCAACAGCAACAGGTGCTTGCCGGTTTCAGCGTCGAAGACATCGCGCTATTAAAAAAGATACTGCGCGCTATCCCACACGCTTGCCAAACGCTGAGTTCCGTCATGAAATAATCCCCAAAGCGCGTTCATTCCCCGCGGCTGAACGCGCTTTTTCTCCCCCACTTTCTCTATTGCTCAATCAGCCTACGCAGCCTCACGCTCGCACTGCTGCGCAAAGGGAAGAGGCCCCCTAACGACAGCGTGAGCATCATGAATAAAAAGGGTCCGCTGACGCCGCGATGGCCGGGGCGTCGCCCGGCCTGTGGCCATTCCGCCCCCGCTTACCAGAGAGCCCGCGGACGCGCCCTCCCGCCGTCAATTCCGTAATATCCTGCCACGGGTCGCGATATCCCGACCATATTTTGCTATAAATAAGACTACGTTAACTCATGAGCGCGTGGTCTATGGAACCCCTGCATGCCGTCGTTCTTACCATCAGCCTGTTCGTCCTGACCTTCTTCAACCCCGGCGCGAATCTCTTTGTGGTGGTGCAAACCAGCCTGGCCTCCGGACGGCGGGCCGGAATGATGACCGGTCTCGGCGTCGCGCTCGGCGATGCGTTTTACTCCGGGCTCGGGCTGTTTGGCCTGGCGACGCTGATCACCCAATGCGAGGCGCTCTTCGCGCTCATTAAGATCGGCGGTGGCGCCTATCTGCTCTGGTTCGCCTGGCATAGCGTGCGCGCTCAGGCCTCGCTGCCACTACTCAGCGTGCGGCCCTCCGTCAGCGAACCCTGGCACATCTTCTTCCGCCGCGGGCTGCTGACCGATCTGTCAAACCCGCAGACGGTGTTGTTCTTCATCAGTATCTTTTCGGTGACCCTCAGCGCCGACACGCCGCTTTGGGCTAGATTGGCGGCCTAGGGCGGGATCGTACTCGCATCCATCGTCTGGCGCCTGTTCCTGAGTCAGGCCTTCTCTCTCCCTGCGGTACGCCGTCTCTACGGACGGATACAGCGCGTCGCCAGCCGGGCGATCGGCGCAATTATCGGGCTGTTTGCGCTCAGGCTGATCTATGAAGGGGTCAGTCAGCGCTACTGAGCCGCGCATCCACGGGCGCACAGCGGCCCCGATCATACTGAAGTATCAGCGAGCGGGTCAGGAAAGTGAAGAACTGAAAGAGGCTCGGGCGAAAATCAGTCGCATTCTTACCGATAAGGTATCTGGCTGTTCTACCGATAGAAAGAGGCTAGACTTGCTGCGGATGAAAATAGAAGAAGGTGATGTCATTCTGGTGAAGAAGCTAGACCGCTTTGGTCGCGATACCGCCGATATGATCAAGCTGATACAAGCGCTTGATGCTTAGGGGGCGTTTTGTTCATCGATGACAGGATCAGCACAGATGGAGAAATGGGAAAAAGGATAGTCACTATCTTGTTGGCCATCGCCCAAACCGAACGGCGGGGAGTTCTGGAGCATATGAAACGAAGGCCGGGAGGAAATGAAGCTGACGTTTGGTCGCAAACGTGTCATAGACAGAAACAGTGTACTGGCGTTTCATCGCAAGGGGGAAGAACACAGCTGAGATAGCACGGAAGTTTAGTATTTCTCGCTCCATGAGATATCAGATTCTGAGAGATACAAAAATATAATAATATATCCACAGACTATACTATCTTTTTTATTAAGAGATAAAATTGATTATGACAGGATCATAATATCTAAGTTTATATATAATGGTTAACTGAGTGGATAATAAGATATATAATATTAAATATATCAACAAATAAACCAAGCTATCAAATACATTTAAAAATGGCGGAGAGGGCAGGATTCGAACCTACGACACGATAAATCGTGTGGACTCAGGAAATTTTTCAATTACCATAATCTGGCTTAGACCACTCGCCCACCTCTCCATATTCAAGTCGCAAATATAGAATCATATGTACCGTATAGATTAAAGCGTTTAAGTGATATTTTGTAACACAAATCGCAAACAACAAACCTCATCATTTATCAGTTTTTATTATTCGACGTGAGTAGAAAAACTAGAGATACAGTTGATGTAGGTTCTACTGGGTTTGTGATTTATCTAGGGAGAAACATTATGGCGGGTATTGAGTTACTGACCTTAAGGGATGATAGCTTTTATCAGACAGCAGAGCGCGTTATTTTCAGGGATTACAAGTGTAATTGCACAAAAGGATGGAAAGATACGGACAGATTCTATATTTATAAGGCGGATGAATCTGAGATAATGGAAATATTCAGTGATGAAATTAGTGACTGTAACTTAGATGCTCTGATTGACTTGGCCAGGGCTTATCTTAGCGATAACATTATTATTTCAGGAGGACACACGGTCGTAAATCTGGACAACCGATTTTCAGTAAGTAATGAGGTAAAAAATCAGCCAAATTCTGCATCGATTATATAGTAAAATCAAAGAAATCGTTAAACATTCAGCCTGATTTCCTAATGGAAATCAATGATTTTTACATGGAAAAAAGCGATGGGCATGAAATTGATGGTGCTAATCAGTATAGAAAAATGGCAACATCACCGTATATTATTCCAGAGATAATAAATTCCTACATCAAAGAAAATAACAAACACTATGGCATCGACATCAGGTCATTTTATGTTAGTGAAAAGACTATGGCTGATCGATTTAAAAGACACATCAAAAATACAATGGATAAAAACACTTTGTTTAATCGACAGGATAGCAGTCTCTTAATGACTGTAGGCGAACATACCTTTGCCATTATAGAGGATAATAAACCTACCTGCGCTGCAGGAAATGCAGCCACATTTAGGGCGATTAGGTATAAAGTTTCCTCCAACAAGATCTTTGATAATTACACTTCTCATATTGGTGTATTCCCACTGTGCTCACGAATCAATGTGCTTAATGGATATAGGGCTGCGTCAGTGTTTTATGAAAATCTATCTTTACCTTCGCTACTGATATTTTTCGGAAAGTCCTGTGTTGAATAACTCTTGTAAATAATTAGCCTCTAACATGGGCATTATAACCGAGTAATACCATGAGAATTTCATATTTATATTGGCCTATAACATTCTTTTCTACTGCCTTTGGTGCCGGCATTTTCTTTTTACCCCAAGCGGTAGGCCCGACTGTATTTGGGATAATGCCTTTTCTTGTTTTTATCACTGGTGCCATGCTGGTTTCACTAATGGCTCACTATCTATTTTTTAAATTTATTAGTTGTCATCCAGAGAAGGATTTTTTGGCAGCCTCCTCAAAATTTATTGGCAACAGATATGCAGTTATAACCTGTACATTATTTATATCATCAATGATGATTATCGTTTTAATAAACTTCATAACACTGGTTAATGTGGTGAGTTCATTTATCCATGACAGTTTATTGGTCCGGTTTTGTGTCTCTCTGTTGTTAAGTTCAACGCTTTCTATAGTTTGGCTACGTTTCAATGCTGATGTTGAAAAACTTATTTCACGGATAGCTCTTCCTTCAATCATTTCAGTTGCAGTAGTTGCCGTGTTTTTTTCTTTCAACCAATCAGATATCCATTATCATACTCGCCGGATGTGGATTCTATAAATGACCTCACATTGCTACCTATTTTTCTTTTTACCTTCAATTTTACGCCATGCATCCAGCGCTTCATTAAAAGCGCGAAAATTCCTGACGCACGAAAGCTAATCGCCGGGAAAATAATTATTTTTGCTTTCACCATTATTTTTGTCATTGCAGTAAGTCGATTGTTAACACCAAAAGATATTTATATTATTAATTCCAGAAATATTGATACTCTTTCTTATACGGCGAGTCTTACCGGTAAACATGTAGTGTGGTTTGGTGCAGCACTACTTCTTTCTCTATTGACTACTGGCGCCTATACAGGAACGCTGACTGGAGTTATCGACGGGATTGCTTCTTTCAGGTCATTTAACAAGAAAGTTATTTTGAGTTGCAATACTCTTATTTGCACTGTGATTGGAACTACAAATCCAAGCATAGTAAAAATAATTGCTAATGGTTCGATTCCGATCATTATTACTACGGTGTTCTTTATTCCATCTGTATATTTTATAATAAATGGAAATTTACTGATGAGAACCATAGGATTCCTGGTACTACTTAGTGGCACTACTGTGATAGCAACGCTGTTTATTTAGCCCCTATCCCAGTACATAAACATCTCCGGTTGCCGGAGTGACTAGTTCCGGCAACCACATCCCCCCCATTTACCAGTACAATGACAGCCCATTATTTTATCTGGCTTTTGGCGGTGTAGAAACTGCCTCACCTCCCAGAGGTTACGGGGTGACGCACAGCGCAGGTGAAAACCACCGAAAAGAGCGTGAATATGATTTATTCCGGTTATACTCTGGCAGTGACGCACAATATCAATGAGTCCGCGATGTCCACAACCGATAAAAATTACCAGTCCGCGATCAGATTTATAGATCAGAACCCCTTCATCTTTTACATAATCTACTCTCACATTTCGCCCTCCGGTGACACCATATGCCTGCGGTTTGGCCACAGGGATCTCCCCTGACCACATAAAGCGTTTTCCGATATGTAGTGGAATACTGCTATATTCCATACGGAGACGTGAATAATCAATGTCCAGCGACAATTTTTTTACTCTGGCGCTACAACCTGGAAATCTTATGGCCGCGTAGCGCTCACTGGACACTTGGGGATGGCATATGATCCGGCATTTATCAGGCAACCATGGAACACCGCCACAATGGTCATAATGACCATGTGAAATAACAGTATCAGTTAGGCTGCTCAAATCGATCCCCATCAAGGCTGCGTTATGTAGGAAACTATCATCAGGTCCTGTATCAAACAAAATTGAATCACTTCCATCCTGGATAAACAAACTGAGCCCAGCTTTAGCACGAAGAAAATTTATAGAACCGGAGCGAAGCCGGTTTTCCAGCAGGACGCTGATGGTTATAGACATGTTCGCTTTTTCCCTAGAGTGATTAGTTACCGCCGGGCAGCAACACCTCTGTGATATATAGTTGGATAATACCCCATTCCCGAAGTAAAACACTATTTATATGCTGGCAGCCGTAGAGCATCTACGTGCTCAGGGTGAAATACTGAATTATGAAGATATCGCACGATTTTCCCCGCTTTGTTATGAACATATCAATATGTCAGACAAGCTGGCAGAGCAGGTGATCTGAGGCTATTATAAGGAGACATCAAAGAAGAAAGATATTTCTTAATGAGAAACTTCGCTCCATTGGACCTAAGATCCCTTTTAGCTATTGACACTCAACCGGTCGTTTATATGATAGCCCCACTGTCACTGGTCGCGGAAAAATCTAGCGTTCCGGTATAGACCCTCCCGGATACGTAAATCACACATGCCTTACAGCGGGGGATGGATCATGAAAAATGACGGATTAGCAGCTCGGCGCGCGGCCGCCATTGCAGAAGATTGCGGTTTCACTAAAGAGCGGCTGCGTGATGAGTTCAGAATGAAATCCGCCCCCAGAAAAAGAATCGCTAAGGTAGTATAAATACCCCTACGGCGGCCGGTACGGTATATACCACATAGCAGGTTGCGTGCCCACGTGGGAGCAACGTCCGCCAACGACCTGCCGCTGTGCATCTTGCCGTTATCTCTAAACTTAACCGCGCCAGTGACCAGCAGGCACGAAAAGCCCATACCTAGCTGAGCCAGGAGCCGCTGTTTCTAGATAGTATCTCATACAAGCTGAAGACTGATAGCATATTGAGAAGTACAAAAACTAAAAAGGCCCAAGCTAATGATAGCTCGGGCCTGAATTTTGGCGGAGGAGTAGAGATTCGAACTCTAGGAGCTGTTACACTCGACGGTTTTCAAGACCGCTGCCTTAAACCACTCAGCCACTCCTCCGCGATGGGGAAGACTATATCCAGCGCCACCCCGCTTGTAAAGGCCACCCCGGTGCAAGTGCTGCCAAAATCGGCAATGCGCGCGCCGTTTGATCCCTTTTTGCGCAGCGCGGGATAAAAAGCGCGCATCACACCGCCGCGACGGCGGCAGAGGTGCGTAAAGATGGGTAAACCGTCTTTCTGCTTTTTATTCCAATAATTATATTTTAGTCTGGGTTGAGGGATACCATTCGCATTGGGCAGGAAAACAATGTCTTGCCGCCGTCGCGCTGGCGTCATCTCATCCGATACCTATAACACAACGAGAGAATCTTCGTATGGATCGTATTGTCGTTTCCTCTACCTCTGCGCGCAGTTCACTGCTGAGTACGCACAAAGTCCTGCGCAATACCTATTTTCTGCTGGCGCTGACCCTGGCTTTCTCCGCCTTAACCGCCACCGTCAGTACGGTCCTGATGCTGCCGGCGCCGGGCCTGCTGCTGATGCTGGTCGGCTTTTATGGCCTGATGTTTCTGACCTACCGCCTGGCCGATCGCCCGGCCGGTCTGCTGGCCGTATTCGCCCTGACCGGCTTTATGGGCTATACCCTTGGCCCGATCCTCAGCAGCTTTATCGCCAGCGGCGCAGGCGATCTGATCATGCTGGCGCTGGGCGGCACCGCACTGGTCTTCTTCTGCTGCTCCGCCTATGTGCTGACCACCCGTAAGGACATGTCTTTCCTCTCCGGTATGATGATGGCCGGTTTTGTGGTGCTGCTGCTGGCCGTGGTCGCGAATCTGTTCCTGCAGCTGCCGGCGCTCTCTTTAGCCATCAGCGCGCTGTTTATCCTGTTCTCTACCGGCGCTATCCTGTGGGAGACCAGCAATATCATTCACGGCGGAGAAACCAACTACATCCGCGCCACCGTTGGGCTGTATGTCTCGCTGTATAACCTGTTCATCAGCCTGCTCAGCCTGCTGGGATTCGCCCGCAGCAACTGAGTCGCACCCCGCTCTGCGCCCCGCCACCGCGGGGCGTTTTTTTGGGCGCCGTTTGGCGCCCGCCGGGCCTTGGGGTACACTGAGCGGCGTTGTTTGCCTGTTAGGATAAGTTACCATGTTAGAGTTTGACGGCCGTTGCATTGAAACCGACGCCCAGGGATATCTGCTCAATAGTCAGGAGTGGAGCGAAGCGCTGGCCGAGATCCTGGCGCTGCAGGAGGGGATCACCCTGAGCGAGGCGCACTGGGAGGTCGTACGCTTCGTGCGTGAGTTTTACCAAACCTTCAATACCTCACCGGCGATCCGCATGCTGGTGAAGGCCATGACGCAAAAATACGGCGAGGAGAAGGGAAACAGCCGCTATCTGTACCGCCTATTCCCCAAGGGACCGGCGAAGCAGGCCACCAAAATAGCCGGGCTGCCCAGACCGGTAAAATGCATTTAATCCTCCCGGCGCCGCCGTCGGCGGCCTCAATAGCGGATCTCAAAACGCTGAAAATGCTGCAGGGGACGCGGCTCCGTATCGACCCGAACGACCCGGGCATAGCGGGGGCCGCCGGCTGACAGCCAGCGCAGCAGCTGCGCCACCGCCGACGCCTCACCCTCGACCAGTACCTCAACCCGACCATCGTCCAGGTTGAGGGCATAGCCGGTCAGCCCCAGCCCCATCGCCTGACGCTGGGTGCCATAGCGGAATCCCACGCCCTGCACCCGCCCACTGACATAGGCTGCCACACACTCTCTTCCCATTGCGCGCTCTCCCTGGCCACACCGTTTCTCTCTATCATAGCGCATTCGCGCGCCGCCGCGTCACGTAGGAGCGGGGCCACGTTAGCCCGGCGCGGGGTCACCCACGGTGCATCGGGGCCGAAAACCTCGCCGCTCGCGCCTGGCCCTGGGCTAAAATGACCGCCGACAATGCTCTCGACCCGTTACGGGACACGCCCTAGTGCCTCCGCCCACATTCGGCTATGATAGCCGCCCGCCGCTTCCATAACTGTATATTGAAGGTGAATCTTGGCCCGTTTAATCCTCGCCAAAGGACGCGAAAAGTCCTTACTCCGCCGCCACCCCTGGATTTTTTCCGGCGCCGTGGCGCGCATCGAAGGCAATGCCGTCAGCGGTGAAACGCTGGACGTCTGCGACCATCTGGGCAAGTGGCTGGCCCGCGCCGCCTACTCTCCCCAGTCCCAGATCCGGGCCCGCGTCTGGAGCTTTGACCGGGATGAGAACATCGATCGGGCCTTTTTCGAACGCCGTCTACAGCAGGCTCAGCGCTGGCGTGACTGGCTGGTCGAGCGCGATGATCTGACCGGCTATCGCCTGATTGCCGGAGAGTCCGATGGCATGCCGGGGATCACTATCGATCGCTTTCAGGATACGCTGGTGCTGCAGCTGCTCTCCGCCGGCGCCGAATACCAGCGCGCTACGCTGTTAGACGCCCTGCACGCCCTCTACCCACAGTGCGCGATCTACGATCGCTCCGATGTGGCCGTACGCAAGAAAGAGGGGCTGCCCCTCGCGCAAGGTCCGGTATCAGGCGCCCTGCCGCCCGATCTGCTGCCGATCCGTGAGCACGGTATGCAGATCCTGGTCGACATCAAGGGGGGCCACAAGACCGGCTTCTATCTTGATCAGCGCGACAGCCGCCTGGCAGCCCGCCGCTTTGCCCGCGATGCGCATGTGCTGAACTGCTTCTCCTATACCGGCGCCTTCGCCGTCGCGACCCTGATGGGCGGCTGCGCCCACGTCACCAGCGTAGATACCTCACAGACGGCGCTGGATATCGCCCGCCAAAACGTCGCGCTTAACGGGCTGGATCTGGCGCGCGCCGACTTCCTGCGCGACGATGTGTTCCAGCTGCTGCGCCGCTACCGTGACGAAGGGAAAACCTTCGATCTGATCGTCATGGATCCGCCCAAGTTTGTTGAAAACAAAAATCAGCTCGCCGGCGCCTGCCGCGGCTATAAAGATATCAACATGCTGGCCCTGCAGCTGCTGCGCCCCGGCGGCATCTTGCTGACCTTCTCCTGTTCGGGGCTGATGCCGACCGACCTGTTCCAGAAAATTTTGGCCGACGCCGCCGTCGACGCCGGACGTGATATACAATTTATAGAACAGTACCGTCAGGCCGCCGATCACCCGGTCATTGCCACCTACCCAGAGGGACTGTACCTGAAAGGATTTGCCTGCCGGGTCATGGGCGATCGCTAGGCGATCCTGGCGCCGGTGAGACAATAGACGAGGGCGTGTCCCGTAACTGGCCGTGAGCACCGACGCCGCACACCGTTACGGGGTATGCCCTAGCGTAGACTTGAAACAGGCATTTCCACCCGCATATTACACGGAGTCTTCCCCGAAAAAGTAGACGCAGCGGTTGCAAAGGAGGTCATATGATTACCAGCAAATTTGGCATTGGGCAGCAGGTTCGTCACAAACTGTTGGGATCGCTGGGCGTAGTGATAGATATTGACCCCGAATATGCCCTGGATGACGCCCCGGATGACGATGATCTGGGCGCCAACGAGGTTCTGCGCCACGCCCCCTGGTATCACGTGGTGATGGAGGATGAGCAGGGCCAGCCGGTACATACCTACCTGGCGGAGGCCCAGCTTGATGGCGAGAGCAGCGACTCGCATCCAGAGCAGCCGTCGATGGACGATCTGGCGGAGTCCATTCGGGCTCAGCTGCTGGCGCCCCGCCTGCGCAACTGAGCCGGCCGCCCCCGCCTCGGCGGGGGCCGTTTTTTCCTTACGCCCCGCGCGTTATCCCCAGCCTCGGAATCTCGATCTTCGGACAGCGGTCCATCACCACCTGCATCCCCGCCGCCTGGGCCAGCGCCTGCGCCTGCGGGCTTATCACCCCCAGCTGCAGCCACAGCACGCCGGCGCCCACGGCGATCGCCTCCCGGGCAACCGCGACGGCGGCCTCGGCGTTGCGAAAGACATCGACCATATCGATGGGATGCGGAATATCCGCCAGCGCGGCATACACCCGCTGTCCCAGCAGCGTCTGTCCGGCCAGCTTTGGGCTGACCGGCGTTACCCGATATCCCTGCTCCAGCAGGTACGCCATCACCCGATAGCTGGCCCGCTCTGGCCGCTCGCTGGCGCCGACCAAGGCGATATGATGCACCCGGCGCAAAATCAGCTTAATCGTTTCATCTTCCATTGCGGACTCTCCGGAAAAAAGTGATATTCTCAGCTTAGATCGCCCGTGGGCGGCAGGAAAGGTTTTTTGACGAAGCGCGCTGAAGCCCCTTATAATGTAAAAATATGTTAACGGGAAATGTTTTGATACACCTCATCGGCCATTGGATCCGTTGGCATCATGCCCTTCGCCTGAGTAAATTTGAGGACCCCATGCGATCACGTGTTTTACTGGCTCTAAGCTGCGGCGGGCTGCTCTTTTGTCACGCCCTGTCAGCCACCACGCTGAAATTTGGCAGCGATGTCGAGCTGTTGGCCATCGACGGACAGCCATTGCCCGCGGCGCTGTTCAAAAGCGCCAACAGCCTGGAGCTGGACGCCGGTATCCACCAGATGCTGTTTCGGGTCGCCAAGCCGCTG
Organism: Edwardsiella sp. EA181011; assembly: GCF_000800725.1. NCBI lineage: Bacteria > Pseudomonadati > Pseudomonadota > Gammaproteobacteria > Enterobacterales > Hafniaceae > Edwardsiella > Edwardsiella sp. EA181011. Next base: position 3,126,068 of record NZ_CP011364.1, read on the forward strand.
ACGGCAAACGGAGAGCCCCATTACTCGGCTCCGCTGATCGCCGTCTTTGATACCCGGGAGGCCACCTCGGTGACCATCAAGCTGCCGCGCATCGGAGACGATCGGGATATCCGTCAGCTGGAGCAGACGCTGAACTTCGAGCTGCTCAACCACCGCGGGATCCCGCTGGAATACCGCGCGGACGTCCTCAGCTCGCCGCCCGCCGGCGACTATCGCCAGCAGCTGCAGCGCTATAACCACAGCGCCGCCGCCGCCGCCCTGCCTGCGCTTACGCGTTGAGCCGCCGGGCGCCGCCCGTTCACTTTCGCTTTATTGTCCCTTTCTTGCGCCGCGTCGCGGCGCTCCGGACGATATCCTGATAGGGTATCGCGCGTGTTTCATCGCGGCTTACGCCCCGCCTCGACACAGCGCTGCCAACGCGCCAAACGCCGTGCGCGCAGCGCATGGGGCATTGCGCCGCCGGGGTTAATGCCCCGCGCCGCGGGACACCGCCCATAAGACTACTTTTTCTGATAAAGGCCAACAGCATGGAAATGACCACCCGAACTCTCCCCAGCCGTAAACGCATCGCCCTGGTAGCACACGACCACCGCAAACAGGCGCTGCTGGAGTGGGTCAACAGCAACAAGCCGCAGCTCAGCGAACACGAGCTCTATGCGACCGGGACCACCGGCAGCCTGATCCACAGCGCCACTGGGATCCCAGTACACTGCATGCTGAGCGGCCCCATGGGCGGGGATCAGCAGGTCGGCGCGCTGATCGCCGAAGGCAAAATCGACATGCTGGTGTTCTTTTGGGATCCGCTCAACGCCGTACCGCACGATCCGGACGTGAAGGCGCTGCTGCGCCTGGCGACCGTCTGGAATATTCCGGTCGCCAACAACCGCGCCACGGCGGATTTCCTGATAAGTTCGCCGATGTTTGCCGGCGAAATGCCCATCGCCATTCCCGACTATCAGCGCTATCTTAACGAACGCCTGATCTGATGCGGTTCGCAGGGCGGGCCGTCAGACGCCCGCCCTGCGGAGATTACGCCTTACGGCGCGCGACGGCGCCCAGACGCTGCAGCGCGGCCACGAAGCGTGAGGGCCGCAGCGGATCCTGCAGCAGCCACACCCGGTGACGGGCGCGGGTCAGCGCCACATACAGCAGCCGCCGCTCTTCGGCATCGGGGAACGCCTCCGCCGCGGGCAGCAGCACCTCCTCGATCACACTGGGAGCCTCCGGCGCGGGAAAGCCATCCCGCCCCTCATGCAGCCCCAGCACGATCACATAGTCCGCCTGGCACCCCTTGCTGCCGTGCAGAGTCATAAAGTGGAGATCCAGCCCCGGCCAGCGCGTCGCGGCGCGATCCAGCAGCGCCGGCCGCAGGTGATGATAGCGCGCCAGGATCAGAATGGACTCATCGGCCCGCACATAGCCGCTCAGCTTATCGAGCAGCGCCTCCAGCTGGCTCTGCGGCAGCAGGGTGACCGACTGCCGATCGCCATCGCGCAGGGCGTTGAGCGTCTTCTTCGCCTGGTGTGGATTCTGCTGTACGAAACCATTGGCGATCTCGCCGATGCGGCGATTAAACCGGTAAGAGGTGTCCAGCCGACAGCACTCCCCCGCGCCAAAATAGTGGTGAAAGGCAGTTGTCAGCGTCAGCTGCGCGCCGCTGAAACGGTAGATAGCCTGCCAGTCATCCCCGACGGCGAACAGCGCGCTGTGGCTGTTCTGGCTGCGCAGCGCAGCCAAAAGTCGCGCCCGCTGCGGCGAGATATCCTGAAACTCGTCCACCAGAATATGTCGCCACGGGCTGATGAAACGCCCCTTCTCCAGCTGCGCCTGCGCCTGCTGAAGCAGCGCCGGAAAATCCAGCGCCCCCTCCTGCTTCAGCGCCGCCTTCCACGCCTTGAGCAGCGGCGCCAACAGGCGCAGACGCTGTTGAAACGGCGCACGCAGGGCCTCCGGCGCCTGTTCGACCATCGCCGCCTGACTGCCGCCGTGCTCGCGCAGCAGCCCGATCCAGTACGCCAGGCGAGGTACCAGACGCGCCTGCAGCGCGGTATCCTGCCAAAAGTCTTCCCGCTCCGGAAGATCGTCGAACAGCAGCGCCAGCCACTGGCGCCACCCTTTGGCCTGGCTTTTCTTCTCCGCGCACTGACGCTGCCACTCGGCGAGCAGAAAAGCGTCGCGCACCTCGTGATCGCTCGCCAGGCGTGAAATGGCCACCGGCCGGCGGGCCGTCTGATTAACGATATACAGCGCCAGCCCGTGAAAAGTTCTGGCCTGGACCTCCGCGCAGCCCGGCGTCTGCCGCAGCCGCTGCGTCATCTCTTGCGCCGCCCGGCGGCCGAAGGCCAGCGGCAATATCTGGCCGGCGTCAACCTGCCCGCCCTGCAGCAGCCAGGCACAGCGCGCCAGCAGGACGCTGGTCTTACCGCTGCCGGCGCCGGCCAGCACCAGCACATTCTGTTCGCCATTGACCACCGCCAGCGCCTGGCTGTCATTGAGCGGCGACGGCATGGCCTCGGCAAAAAAATCCGCCCGTTCGCTCAGCACCCGCTGGCTCCACCGGCGGTTATGCCGCTGACGGCGCTGCTCGCCCTCATCGCGCCACGCCAGACAGTCGTGGTACAGCGAGGCACAGGCCGGAAACGCCTCTAGCCGCTGCTCCGGCAGCGGCAGCGCCTGAAGCGTACGGTCGATATCCTGCGCCAGGGACGCCAGATCGGCGCGCGTCAGCCAGCCGTCGCGCTGCGTCAGCGCCTGCAGCGTCTGGCACTGGGCCTGCAGCACCTCGGCGCTGATCTGCGCCATCTCCTCGCTCCACCCGCACCAGCGTTGCATCAGCTGCTGATGAAATCGCTGTGTCTCCTGCCAATCCGTGCCATGCAGGCGGACAACCCGCTGATCCGGCAGCTCAAACTCCAACTCACCCCATACCAATCCCCGCTTGCAGCGCAGCGCCATCAGTTGGTTAAATGGGATCAGATACTGGTGCCGCTCTCCGCTGACCTCGATACCGGCGTTCAGCACGCGTACCCGATTATACGGATGCTGCGCCAGACGCTGTCCCAGCTTGGTGGCCCTGAGTTCCATGCCGTTTTCTACCTGCGTTGATTCCATCATATTGACCAGTTTACCCATGAATCGACGGCGCCTCTAGGCGCACTCCTACAATTGTACTCACCGTCGCGCCCGACCGGTGTCTCCCCTGCCCGCGGGGCAACGCGGCCAAAACGCAATGCGCCACGTTCCGGCCGCCGGAAAAACAGGGTAAACTGCATATAATTATATGCCAGTGTCATAATGAGTTAACCCTAATGAGAACCGTACTGAATATTCTGAATTTTGTGCTGGGCGGCTTTATTACCACCCTGGGCTGGCTGCTGGCTACCGTCGTCAGCGCCCTGCTCATCGTCACTCTGCCGCTGACCCGCTCCTGCTGGGAGATCACCAAGCTCTCCTTCATTCCCTATGGCAATGAGGCCGTGCACGTCGACGATCTCTACCCGGAGCGCAAAAACGGCCTGCTGAGCGCCGGGGGGACGCTACTGAACGTGATTTGGCTGGTTCTGTTTGGCTGGTGGCTGTGCCTGAGCCATATCGCGGCGGGTATTTTGCAGTGCGTGACCCTTATCGGCATTCCGGTCGGGATTGCCAACTTTAAGATCGCCGCCATCGCCCTGTGGCCGGTCGGGCGCCGCGTCGTTCCGATCGAGGTCGCGCAGGAGATGCGCCAGGCTAACGCGCGCCGCCGCTTTCAATAAGCCCGCTGCGCCATGTCCGTTTTTATCACGTTTGCGCCCAGCCTGCGCCGCTATGCCTATAACAGCGCTCTGCTGTATAACCTGCGTATATTTATTGCCCTGGCGGGTGCCGCCGGGGTTCCCTGGCTGCTGCACCAACCGCGGCTGACCATTCCCCTGACGCTGGGGGTCGTGGCCGCCGCGCTGACGGATCTCGACGATCGACTGGTGGGCCGCCTGCGTAACCTGCTGATCACCCTGGTCTGCTTTTTTATCGCCTCCGCCTCCATCGAGCTGCTGTTTCCCTATCCCTGGCTGTTTGCCGGTGGCCTGATGCTATCGACGGTGGGCTTTATTTTACTGGGCGCGTTGGGGCAGCGCTATGCGACCATCGCCTTCGGCGCGCTGCTGATCGCCATCTATACCATGCTGGGAACGTCCATGTACCAGCTCTGGTATCAACAGCCGCTGCTACTGCTGCTGGGCGCCGTCTGGTATAACCTGTTGACGCTGATCGTCCACCTGCTCTTTCCCATTCGCCCGGTACAGGAGGGACTCGCGCGCAGCTACAGCCAGCTGGCCGTCTATCTGGATGCCAAGTCCAACCTGTTTGACCCGGATCAGGAGGAAGATCTGAACCAGCCGCTGATCGACGTGGCGATGGCCAACAGCAATCTGGTCACCACCCTCAATCAGACCAAGCTGACGCTGCTGACGCGCCTGCGCGGCGATCGCGGACAGCGCAGCACCCGCAGGATGATGCACTACTACTTTGTGGCGCAGGATATCCATGAGCGCGCCAGCTCCTCGCACTTTCAGTACCGGCAGCTGAGCGACATGTTCCGCTACAGCGATGTGCTATTCCGCTTTCAGCGCCTGTTGATGCTGCAGGCCCGCGCCTGCGCGCAGCTCTCCCAAAGCCTGATCCTGATGCAGCACTACCAGCACGATCCCCGCTTCGAGCGAGCCTTCTGCCATCTGGAATCCACGCTGGAGCGCATCGCCACCCGCCATGGTCGCCAGCATACGTTGGTCAATTCACTGTTCAATCTGCTGATTAACCTGCGCGCCATCGATGCCCAACTGGCCAATATCGAATCGGAGCAAACCCTGGAGGAGACCCGCGAAGAGGAGAGCACCCTCGCAGAGGATCGCATTACCGGCTGGCATGACATGCTGCAGCGTATCCGCCGCCAGCTGACGCCCCAGTCCGCGCTGTTCCGCCACGCGGTGCGCATGGCGCTGGTGCTGGTGGTCGGCTATGCCTTCATTCAGTTCACCGGCATGCAGCACGGCTACTGGATCATGCTCACCAGCCTCTTTGTCTGCCAGCCAAACTACCATGCCACCAAACGCCGCCTGTGGCTGCGGATCGTCGGCACGCTGGCCGGCATTCTGATCGGCCTGCCGGTGCTCTATTTTGTGCCGTCTCTGGAAGGACAGCTGCTGCTGATCGTGATCAGCGGCGTGCTGTTTTTCGCCTTTCGCAACGTGCAGTACGCCCACGCCACCATGTTTATCACGCTCTTGGTACTGCTGTGCTTCAACCTGCTGGGCGAAGGGTTCGAGGTCGCGGGGCCGCGCGTGTTCGATACCCTGCTGGGCTGCGCCATCGCCTGGGCGGCCGTGACATTCATCTGGCCTGACTGGCACTTCCGTCAGATCCCGGCGGTGATCGCCCGCACCCTGAACGCAGACTGCCGCTATCTGGATGCCATTTTAGTACAGTACCACCAGGGTAAATCTAATGCGCTGGCGTACCGTATCGCCCGCCGCGATGCGCACAACTGCGACGCAGAGCTGGCCTCCGTCGTCTCCAACATGTCGCTGGAGCCGCGCCATTCGGTGCAGTCCCAAGAGGCGGCCTTTCGCCTGCTCTGCCTCAATCACACCCTGTTAAGCTACATCTCCGCGCTGGGTGCCCACCGCCAGCGTCTGGACGACCCGATCATCCTGGCGCTGCTCAATGACGCCGTCTGCTATATGGACGATGCGCTTAACTATCAGGATGACGAGATCGTTCGCCGCACCCATCAGGCTATCGGGCAGCTGCAGCAGCGCCTGCTGACGGTCAATCTCCCCAGCGACAGCGCCGGACAGCTGGTGCTGCAGCAGATCAGCCTGATGCTGGAGCTGCTGCCCGAGCTGACCCGCCTAAAGGCCTCGTTGGCATAGCCGCTGAGCGCGCGCCGCGGCGGTGACTACTTTTTGTAGCGCCAGCGGTGCGCGTTCCCCAGCAGCCACTGACGCAGCGCCTCGCTCACCGGACGCGGCAGCACAGCGCTATGGCATCCCTGCACCGCCGCCGCCAGATCGAACAGCACCCGGTCGTCCACCTGGTGATTCGCCTCCTTCAGCTGGCTGAAAGCCTGAGTTGCCCCGACGCGTTCCAAATCGGCCAGCGATCGGATGCCGATCCGATACAGGCGCCGCTCCATATTGATCGAGATATTCGGACGCGTATGCAGGCGCCGCATCGCCGCCAGACGGATATCGTTGTCGCTGCGCGCCTGCTGCAGCGAGCGCCGCAGCAGGGTGGCCAGGCGCTGGGGCTGTTGCCATATGGCCGCCTCGACCCGGTAATAGCCCAGCCGCACCGGGAAACCGCGCTTTGTATAGATAAACGGCTGCATTCCGCAGTCTTCACAGTGACGCCCCTGCGCATCGCGGGCCCGTAGGTAGAGCTCCCCCTCCGCGATCAGGGCAAACATCACCCCGTCACACCATACGCCCTGGCCGCCGAACTGAGAGCGCAGCAAGACCCGCCCCAGCGCCGCAAACAGGGACTCCGCCACCCGGCGTTTTTCACCCTGCAGTCCATTCATGTATATCTCCTTAATAATCATTGTAATCAATGACCTGTCATCAGATCGCTGCAGATAACCATTAGCAACATAACCAATTCAACCGGAACACCCAATACACAACAGAGCGACGCAATGCCTTACATCCGATAAATGCGAAGCGTATTCAAAAAAACAGGTTGATCTTCGGACAGCGTAGAATTACTGTATAAGCATACAGTATACGGAACGAGAACATGACTATGCGTACATCCCCGTTGCATCCTGCTACAGACAGCGTCGTATTCAGCCGCCCCGCCTGCCAGAGCGCGCCCACGGTGCCGCAAAGCGGTTTTGTCAGCGAGCTGGGATATGGCGCCCAGCAGCCGCTGCTGTCGCTGCTGCTGCCTCCGTTACTGCGCCAGCTGGGGGAGCAGTCCCGCTGGCAGCTGTGGATCACCGCCCAGCAGAAACCCAGCAAGCGCTGGCTGTCTGCCTGCGGCGTTCCGGTTCATAAAGTGATGCAGCTGAGACGCGCGGAGGCGGGAGACGCGATCTATGCGATGGAACAGGCGCTACGCAGCGGAAACTACAGCGTCGTACTCGGATGGCTGCCGCCGCTGACGGCCGCCGAGCGGCTGCGGCTCAACTGTGCGGCGCAGGCCGGTCACAGTATCGGACTGCTGATGCAGCCTCAAGAGGGTAAAATGGCCACGGCGGTGCAGCCTCAGGCTCACGCCACGCATCACGGGTCTGCGCGTTACCATTAAATCACTTTAGGATAAATCCAACGCGGATACGTTCATAATATGAAAATAAGTTATTCATAATGGGGAAATCCCCACCGGTTAAGAGGTTAGGGTGACTGAAAACCATTTCAGTTACGCACAAAAAAACGCCACCTGTTTACCAAAACACAAACCACACTCTTTTTTTTTGGTGAGCATAATCACATCGTACTTGTAAGTTTCTAATCTCGTTGTAGACTTGTTATCGCAGCGGCTGTTCGAGATATCTATAATTGTTACCTGGCTAACAGCGTAATAAACCGAGCGACAGCCGTATAAAAGGTATTAAACCAAGAGCTATAGTTATAGCTCATTGCCTATTTGGATGATAACGAGGCGCAAAATGAAAAAAACAGCGATCGCATTAGCAGTGGCACTGGCAGGTTTCGCTACCGTAGCTCAGGCAGCTCCGAAAGACGACACCTGGTACGTCGGTGGTAAACTGGGCTGGTCCCACTTTATCAGCAACAGCTTTGAAGACATGGGCACAACCAAATCCCATCCGAATCAGCTGGGCGCGGGTGCTTTCTTCGGCTACCAAGCCAACCCGTACCTGGGCTTCGAAATGGGCTACGACTGGCTGGGCCGCATGGGCTACACCGGTGACGTGAATGCCAAATTCAAGTCACAGGGCGTACAGCTGGCTGCCAAACTGAGCTACCCGCTGATGGACGATCTGGACGTATACACCCGCCTGGGCGGCATGGTATGGCGTTCTGATATCCACGGCGCAGCAGACGGCGGCGACTATACTTCAAGCCACGACACCGGCGTTTCTCCGCTGGCCGCTATCGGCGTTGAATACGCACTGAACAAAGACTGGGCTACCCGTCTGGATTATCAGTACGTTAACAAGGTTGGCACCCGCAGCGAAACCGGCGCACGTCCGGACAACACCATGCTGAGCCTGGGCGTTGTATACCGCTTCGGTCAGGATGAAGTCGCTGCTCCGGCGCCGATCCCGGCTCCGGCTCCGGCTCCGGTCGTTGAAACCAAGCGTTTCACCCTGAAGTCTGACGTTCTGTTCAACTTCAACAAGTTCACCCTGAAAGCCGAAGGCCGTCAGGCGCTGGATCAGCTGTACAGCCAGCTGAGCAGCATGGATCCGAAAGACGGCTCCGTGGTCGTTCTGGGCTACACCGACCGCATCGGTTCCGAGCAGTACAACCTGAAGCTGTCTAAGCAGCGTGCTCAGACCGTGGTTGACTACCTGGTATCTAAAGGCATCCCGGCAGACAAGATCTCTGCCCGTGGTATGGGTAAAGCTGATCCGGTTACCGGTTCTACCTGTGATAACGTGAAACCGCGTGCGGCACTGATCAACTGCCTGGCACCGGATCGTCGCGTTGTTATCGAAGTGAAAGGCATCAAAGAAGAAGTTTCTCAGCCGCAGGCTTAAGTTCTTCCCTTTCATGCAAAACCCCGCTCTGCGGGGTTTTTTTATGCCTGCCGATAGGGAAAATATGGCATGGATAGAAATAGCAAAGGGGCCTCCCCCGAATAGCGCCGCGGCGCTTTTTTTATTTTCTCATTCCGCCCGCGCAGCGCTGAACGACAACGCGGTGTCTCTGACCCGCGTCGATTACACAGAACAAATAAATTCAGCGGACAGGAGGATTAGCGAAGCTAAGATTATTCTTTTTAGTTTGAATGGATATGCTATTTCTACTTTTTAGGAATATATGAAGAAAAAATAAAGCACTGATATCAGAAAAACATTACGTTATTTAATGTTCAGGGTAGGCGCAGCCTGGTCCATTCGGTATAACTGGATATTAATCCCGTTCACTGTGTAAAAAGGCCTGCAGATCCTGCTTTAGCGAACTCATCTGGCTGGCATACAGCTCTTTGCGCTCCGCATCCTCGATAAGCTGAACGATGGTGTCAGACAGCGTGACGCCGCGCCGCTGCGCCAGCGCCGCCAAACGCTGCCAGACCAAAAACTCCAGATCGATGGACTTTTTACGGGTATGCTGATTTTCGGCGTTAAAATGGCGCTTACGTCGGGCGCGGATAGTCTGCTTCATGCGATTGCCCAGCGCCGGATCCATATGCTCGCGGATCCAGGGCAGCACCTTTACCGGCTCATGCTCCAGGCGCAGCAGCTGCTCCACCGCCTGCTGCGCCTGACTGAGCTCCTGATAGCGGGTGATCGGCTCCCCCTCCCGGTGTTTTTTCACCAGGTATTTCCACTTCCAGCCACACTCCAGATTTTCAAGCTGTTGATATTTCATATCTGTCTGCCAGTGACACGGTAACTTATCTCTAAGAATAACAATTTTTAGCACTTTTGCCGTCTAAAAATCCACGTAAAGGGCAAAAAAACGGCACTTAACGACGCAGGCCACAATCCATCCGTTCATCGGACCGAGTTTCCTGTGCAGTCAGGCGGATTCTTGTATAATTGTTTTTTTCCGACTAACGATGATTTGACAACGTTGAGCAACTACCGACTTGAGTGGCAATCGCTACTGCCCGATACAACTCCTTATACCTCTGTGTTCAGCAGTGCTGCCGCGCTGTCGGCGATCACCTTTGCCGAATATCAGCCGCGTCTGGAGAACAGCCTGGCGCACTTTTGCCATGCCCATGCCCCCAGCCCGTTTATGCTGGTCAAGGCAGAGACCGACTTTGAACACCTGACGATCCTGCGGCGCGCCGTAGAGACCCTGCTCCCCGTGGGCGGCCTCTACGGCAGCCGCTATCACATCACGTCTGAGCAGATCGACGTTACCCCCGCAGAGAGGCCAGAGGACAACCTGGCGGCGACGCAGCGGGTGGCGTGCGCCGAATGGTTTGAGGGTGAGCAGCTGCTGGGCACCGTGCGCCTGGGCAAGAGCGGACTCCTGCTGCAGCCGGGCCTGGTACATCAGGCCAACGGCGGAGTGCTGATCCTGTCCCTGCGCACCCTGCTGACGCAGCCGCTGCTGTGGATGCGTCTGAAGCAGTTCGTCACCACCGGCCGTTTCCAGTGGTTTGCGCCGGATGAAAGCCGTCCGCTGCCACAGCCGATCCCCGACATGCCGCTACAGCTGAAGGTCCTGCTGGTCAGCGACCGGGAAGGGCTGGCCGACTTTCAGGAGATGGAGCCAGAGCTGTATGAAAGTGCCCTGTACGGCGAGTTTGAGGTCGACATGCCGCTGGTGGACAGCGACGATATGCAGCGCTGGTGCGCGCTGGTATCGACGCTGGCGGCCAACCAGCAGCTGCCGGCCATCACGCCGGATGCCTGGCCGTCGCTGATCCGCAGCGCCGTGCGCTACAGCGGCGATCAGAATCTGCTCCCGCTCAATCCGGTGATGCTGGGACGCATGCTGCGCGAAGCCGCGCTGTATGCCGATCCGCATATCAACGCCGATGCGCTGCGGCAGGCGCAGGAGACCCGCCTCTGGCGTGAGAGTTATCTGTCGGAGCGCATGCACGACGAAATCGAAGTCGGCCAGCTGCTGATCGATACCGAAGGGGCCGCGATCGGCCAAATCAACGGCCTGTCCGTGCTGGAATACCCGGGACATCCCCTGCTCTTCGGCGAGCCCTCGCGCATCAGCTGCGTGGTCTATCAGGGCGACGGCGAGTTTACCGACGTCGAGCGCAAGGCCGAGCTAGGCGGCAATCTGCATGCCAAGGGGATGATGATCATGCAGGCCTTCCTGATCTCCGAGCTGGAGCTGGATCAGCAGCTGCCCTTCTCCGCATCGCTGGTGTTCGAGCAGTCCTATGGCGAAGTCGACGGTGACAGCGCCTCGCTGGCCGAGCTCTGTGCCCTGATCAGCGCCCTGGCCATGGTGCCGATCAACCAGCAGATCGCGGTTACCGGCTCCGTCGATCAGTTCGGTCACGTCCAGCCCATCGGCGGCGTCAACGAGAAGATCGAAGGCTTCTTTGAGGCCTGCCAGCGTCGGGGACTGACAGGTAAACAAGGGGTTATCATCCCCACCACCAACGTACGCCACCTGTGCCTGCGCGATGACGTCGTTGAGGCCGTCAAGGCCGGGACATTCCATCTCTGGGCGGTAGAAAATGCCGAGGATGCGCTGCCGCTGCTGACCGGCGTCGCCTACCTCAGTGAAAATGGCCCCAGCCTGCTGGGGACGATCCAGGCGCGTATCGCCGCTGCCAGCCCGCTGCTGGATCGGCGCATGCTGCCCTGGCCGATACGCTGGCTAAACTGGTTTAACCGTGGCTGATCGGACTTGTTCAGCGTACACCTGTTAGCTAAGATGGTCATCTCATTGAATAAAGGCTGACGAGAATTATGGTAGATAAACGCGAGTCCTATACCAAAGTGGATCTGGAAGCATCCGGTCGTGGAGAACTGTTTGGCGCCGGCGGGCCGCCGCTGCCGTCAGGCAACATGCTGATGATGGATCGCGTCATCAAAATGACCGAGGACGGCGGTAATCACAACAAAGGCTATGTCGAAGCCGAGCTGGATATCAATCCGGACCTGTGGTTTTTCGCCTGCCACTTCGTTGGCGATCCGGTCATGCCGGGCTGCCTCGGCCTGGATGCCATGTGGCAGCTGGTCGGTTTCTATCTCGGCTGGCTGGGCGGCGAAGGCAAAGGCCGCGCGCTGGGCGTCGGCGAGGTCAAATTCACCGGACAGGTACTGCCAACGGCCAAGAAAGTGACCTATCGCATTCACTTTAAACGCGTTATCAACCGCAAGCTAATCATGGGTATGGCCGACGGCGAAGTCCTGGTCGACGGCAAGCTTATCTACACCGCCAGCGATCTGAAGGTCGGTCTGTTCAAAGACACCAGCGCCTTCTAAACCCGCGCATCATGGCCGGGTAGACAAAACGCAGCTCCGCTGCGTTTTTTTATGCCAGAGCCGCGGGGCCTCATGTAAAAACCCCCGCACGGGGGGTTTTTACGCTCGAATGGTGTGGGGGAGTACTACGCTACCGCAACCAGAGACCTGTCCTCCATGGCCTGCCGCCAGCCTCCCAGCCAGTAAGAACGAGCGTCCAGAGAATGATAAGGACAAAGCTCCTTGGAACGACCTGCAATACCCGCTTGATAGCCGCGGGCCTGCGCCCTTTCCAGACGATCGCGTTTCTGTCTCTTCATGCCTTTTTTCCCTCATAATTACGCTGGTGGAAAGAAAACAGTGGTCAGCGTACGCTGCCACCCTTAACCAATAGCTACTTTTACCCGTCGGGTCAATGGTGAAAATTCGCCCACCCGTCACAGTTCTGCGCTAAAGTTGCGGTTATTTTTTCTGTTTCGGGTCGAGTTGGTAGCGTAATTCACTGAGGGATATCAAAAAAAACGCCCCTCGCCGACAATGGCCAGGGGCGCTGCATTTACACGCGGTAACGCATTTTAGTTGGCGCGGGCGATCTGACCGGCCATGCTGGCGATCTCCTGCTGCCACCCCTGCGCCAAGGTACGCACCAGCGCATCATAGCCATTCCCCTGCTGCGGAAGCACGATGTGGAACGCTTTTTGCGTCAGTGTCCCCTGGCGGCTCAGCAGCCACTCTCCGGCCACCACCACCTTACCGTCATAGCGTCCATAGAACGCGTTGACGTTAACGGTCAGGGTATCCTGTCCTATCTCCAGCGGCTGGGCTGACACCAGCCACCCTGGCATCCCGGCGCTGAGGCCGGCCACCAGCGACTGGGTCAGCTGCTGGGCCAGCGGACTGGCCCACAGGTTATTGCTGGCCGTCACGAACTGCACATCGTTCTGCTGATAGACCACCCCCATCCCCCGAGCAGATCGGTGACGTTCACCGGCTGCACCCACAGCTGGCGCTCCTGCGGCGCCGTCTGGGCGACGGTGGTTTTCGCCGCCGGCGTCGTCGGCAGCTGATAGTAAGACTTCTGATCGCTTGCGCTACAGGCGCTCAGCGCCAGTACCGCTAACAGTATCATCCCTCTCTTCATGGCTTGGCTCCCTTGGGATGCGGATCTTTACCCGCCGGTGCCTCAAACACCAGCGCGTTGCTCTTCTGATTCAGGGTGCGCAACACCGGCTGCAGCTCGCGCAGCACCTGGTCCAGATGCTGCAGATCGCTCACCATCTGGTTATAGGCTGGCGAGCCCGGCTGGATCCCCTTAATGGTCCGATTCAGCTCGATCAGCGACCGCTGCAGATCGCTCGGCAGCGACTGCATCGCCTTGCTGGACAGGATATTATTCAGCTGTTGCAGCGTCTCCTGCGTCTTCAGCATCGTCCCCTGGCTGGTCTTCAGCGCTCCGGTCGCCGCCGAGATCATCGGCTCCAGCGGCAGCGCATTCAGTTTATCCAGCACCGCGGTGACCTTCTGCTGCAGCTGTGCCAGCCCGCCGCTCACCGTCGGCATAATCGGAATCCCGCTGATGACGTCGGGGCCTTTCCACGGCTTGGCATTGGGGTAGAAGTCCAGATCGATATACAGCGCGCCGGTGATCAGGTTGCTCGACTTCAGCGCCGCGCGCAGACCGCTATGGCGGATCCCCAGCAAATGCTGACGCAGGTTAAAGTTGTCGCCCATGTTCTCTTCGAGGCGCTCGGGCTCAATGTGCACCAGCACAGGAATGCGGTAGTTGGCATCCAGACGCTGATCCAGCCCTTTCACATAGTAAGGCACCTGCGCCACGGTTCCCAGCCGGATACCGCGGAACTCAACCGGCGCCCCGGCCTGCAGGCCACGAATCGAATCGGCAAAGAACATCAGCACGTCAAAGTGCTCGGTATAGAGCGAGTCCTGAATGCTATTCTGGTTATCGTACAGAATATAGTCGCTCAGATTGGCTACCTCCTTGCCCGGACTCAGCCCCTGCGGCACGTCGAAGCTGACGCCGCCGCTCAGCAGCGTCGCCAGCGATCCCATCTGCACCCGCATCCCCTGCGCCGACACATCGAAGGAGATACCGCTGTCCACCCAGAAGCGGACGTTTTCAGTGACCAGGGTGTCATACGGCGCCGCGATAAACAGCTGATAGGTGATCTTACGGGCCTTGGTATCGAACCCGCTGGTCTCCACCGAGCCCACCCGCAAACCGCGGAACAGCACCGGATCGCCAGGATTCAGCTGACCGGCCTTATCGCTGACCAGCATAATGCGGATGCCTTTGGCATCCGGCGGCGCCAGCGGCGGCTGATCCAGCAGATTAAACTCATGCTGTTCGCTATCGTTCGATCCCGGCTGCAGCCCGATATAGGCGCCGGACAGCAGCGTCCCCAGGCCCGAGATCCCTTCGCGGCCAACCTGCGGCTTCACCACCCAGAATACGCTGTCCTTGCGCAGCAGCTTCTCCATGCCGGTTTGCAGACGCGCCTTGACGATCACCTGATTCAGGTTATCGCTCAGCGTCACACTCTCCACCGTACCGACGTCCACGCTACGGCTCTTGATCGCCGTTTTTCCGGCGATGATGCCCTCGGCGTTTTGGGTGATCAGCGTGACCTCCGGCCCCTGATGGCTGAAGTGGTAAAAAATAATCCAGGCGCCGATCAGCGCAGTCAGGATAGGAATAATCCAGACCGGTGACCAGCGCTTGATACGCTCGATTTTAGCCGTTGTTTGTTCATCCACCTTCAATTATCCCTACTCCCCTGTTGGTACTCTGCTCTCGCGATCCCACAGCAACCGGGGATCAAACACCATGGCGGAAATCATGGTAATAATGACCACGGCGGCAAACAGAATGGCGCCGATATCCGGATAAATGCTCATCAGACGCCCCATGCTTACCAGCGACGAGAGCACCGCGATCACAAATACGTCGATCATCGACCAGCGGCCGACAAACTCGACGATCTCATAAATAACGTGCATCCGCTCGCTGTCCCGCCCGGTGCCGTGGCGCGATGCCCAGCACAGCCAGGCGATGGACAAGATCTTCAGCGATGGCACCATGATGCTGGCGATGAAGATCACCATCGCCACCGGGTATGAGCCCTCACCCCACAGCAGGATCACCCCGGCCATAATGGTGGAGGTCAGCTTGCTGCCCAGCGCCTGAGTGACCATGATCGGCAGCAGGTTGGCCGGAATATACAGCAGCAGCGCCGTCACCAGCAGCGCCAGCGTCCACTGCAGGCTATTACGCCGCCGGGCATAGCCGGTCGTCAGACAGCGCGGACACTGATGTTGATCCGCCGGCAGGATCGCCGTACAGCAGGCACAGGATCGCAGCCCCTGCCGCAGCCCGGTGTCACCGCAGCGCTGCGGCAGGTCACAGGGCGGCGGCGCGGCGATGTCATCCCACAGCAGCCGACGATCCACCATCTGGAATGCGCGGACCTGAAGCAGGCAAAACAGGCAGTAGGCCCAAAAGCTGCTGCCGACCCCCACGTCGCCATACGCCATCAGCTTGACAAAGCTGACCAGCACGCCGGCGAGAAAGATCTCCACCATACACCAGGCGCGGCACTGCAGCAGGATCCGCGCCAGCCCCACCCTGAGCATCGCCGGCAGCGGCACCCGTAGACACAGTAGGATGATCACCACCATACAAAACGCGGGGATCACCTGCACAAAAATCATAAACAGCGTGGCGATACTGACGTAGTTTTCAGACATCAGCATACCGGGGATCTCGATCAGCGTAATGGCATTGCTGATCCCGGCCACCGACATCGTGACGAATGAGAACAGATTAGCCACCACTAAAAGAAACAGCGCGCTGATCGCATACAGCGTCGGCTGCAGATGCGGATGACGCCAACGCATGGCCAGCGTCGTACCACAGCGCGGACATACGCTCTTGGTGCCCCAGGTCAACCGGGGCAGCGCAACCAGCATGTCGCACTGTGGGCACAGCATATGGGTATTTTCCGTATCCTGTTGACTGCACATTAGATTATCCGGTTATAAAAAAGCCCGATACGCTGCACGCCGGCAGCCATCAGGCTGATGATTATCCCTGCGACTATAGCCTCAATCAGCTGGCATTTTTTTGCGTTTCGAGGGATTCCCAGCGGGCATACGCCTGCTCCAGCGTCTGCTCGCACTCCGCCAGCGCCTGCAGCACCGGCTGGGTCTCGCCGTGCGGCAGAGAGAAAAAGTCCGGTGAGGCGACCTGCGCCTGCAAGGCGGCGAGCTGCTCCTCCTGCGCCTCAATCTGCTGCGGCAGCTGCTCCAGCTCCCTTAACTGATTGTAGCTCAGCTTATTGCTGCTGCGACGCCGCTCCGTTTTCGCCTCCCCCTTCAGCGCCTGCGGTGCGGCGTCCGTCGCCGCCGGCGAGCGCAGCGCCTGCGAGGCGGCCTGCTGCTGATGGGCATCGGCGTAGCCGCCGGTATAGCGGGCAATCACGCCGTCGCCCTCGAAGATCCAGCAGTCGGTCACACAGTTATCGACAAACTGACGATCGTGGCTCACCAGCAGCACAGTTCCTGGGTAGTTGGCGACCAACTCCTCCAGCAGCTCTAGCGTTTCGATATCCAAATCGTTGGTAGGTTCATCAAGCACCAGTAAATTGCTCGGTTTTAGGAACAATCTCGCCAACAACAGTCGGTTACGCTCCCCACCGGAGAGCGCGCGCACCGGCGTCATCGCCCGCTTGGGGTGGAACAGGAAGTCCTGCAGATAACCCAGCACATGCCGAGCGCGCCCGTTGACCATCACCTCCTGCTTACCCTCGGCCAGGTTATCCATCACCGTCTTGTCCGGATCCAGCTCGGCGCGGTGCTGGTCGAAATAGGCGATCTCCAGCTTGGTGCCGCAGCGCACGCTGCCGCTGTCCGGATTAAGCTGACCGAGCATCAGTTTCAGCAGCGTAGTTTTACCGCAGCCGTTGGCCCCGACCAGGGCGATCTTATCGCCGCGCAGCACCTGACCGGAAAAGTCGCGCACCAGCGTCTTATCGCCGCAGCGGTAGCTGACGTTCTCCAGCTCGAAGACGATTTTCCCGGAGCGTAGCGCCTCTTCGGCCTGCATCCTGGCGTTCCCCTGCTGCGCCCGGCGCTGGGCATGCTCCTGACGCATCGACTTCAGCGCACGCACGCGCCCCTCGTTACGGGTACGGCGCGCCTTGATCCCCTGACGGATCCACGCCTCCTCCTGCGCCAGTCGGCGATCGAATTCGGCGTTTTGCAGCTCCTCCACCCGCAGCGCCTCTTCCTTCCCGGTCAGATAGGCGTCATAGTCTCCCGGCCAGGAGACAAGCTTGCCGCGGTCGAAGTCGACGATGCGCGTCGCCATGGCGCGAATAAAGGCGCGGTCATGGGAAATGAAGATAATGCTACCGCCAAACTCCTTAAGGAATCCCTCCAGCCAGGTAATGGTATCGATATCCAGGTGGTTGGTCGGCTCATCCAGCAGCAGGACGTCCGGCTCGCACACCAGCGCACGCGCCAGCGCCGCCTTGCGCAGCCACCCGCCGGAAAGCGCCGAGAGCGGGGTATCGGCCTCCAGCCCCAGCTTGGTCAGCACATCGCGAATGCGGGCATCCATACGCCAGATGCCCTGGTGCTCCAGCCGCTCCTGCAGCTCCGCCAGCTGGCGCAGGTGCTGCTCGCTGGGATCGCGCTCGACCTTACGCAGCAGCTCATGGTAGTCGCGCAGATGCTGCGCCTGTTCGGCCACGCCGCCGGCCACAAAGTCGAATACCGAGCCGGCGACGTCACGCGGCGGATCCTGCTGCAGACGCGACACCACCAAATCCTGCGCATACACGACGCGCCCATCGTCCAGCGCCAGCTCGCGCCCCAGGATCTTCAGCAGGGTCGATTTCCCCGCGCCGTTACGCCCGACCAGACAAACGCGCTCGTTGGGTTCGATGTGCAGCTCAGCATTATCCAGCAGCGGCGCATCGCTAAAAGAGAGCCAGGCACCTGAAAGACTAATCAAAGACATGGAATTACTGCTCCTCGCCGGCGTGGGTCACCAGCCAGCAATTGTGGATCTGGCGGTTACGGGCAAAGTCGGCGGAGCGCGTGCGCTCGGTGATCTCCTGCGCCTGCAGACCCAGCTGCGCCAGTCCGGCCAGATCCATTTTGAAACCGCGTTTGTTGTTGGAGAACATGATGGTACCGCCCGGACGCAGTATCCGGGCCAGATCGCGCATCAGATCCAGGTGATCGCGCTGCACATCAAAGGTCCCCTCCATCCGCTTCGAGTTGGAAAAGGTCGGCGGATCGATGAAGATCAGATCGAACTTATCCTCGCAGTGGTGCAGATAGCTCAGGCAGTCCGCCTGAACCAGGCGGTGCTGACGTCCGGTCAGCCCATTCAGGCGCAGGTTGCGCTCCGCCCACTCCAGATAGGTACGGGACATATCGACCGTGGTGGTCGAACGCGCACCGCCCAGCCCGGCATACACGCTGGCGCTGCCGGTATAGGCGAAGAGGTTAAGGAAATCCTTACCGCGGCTCATCTCGCCCAGCGTCCGGCGCGCAATGCGGTGGTCGATAAACAGTCCGCTGTCCAGATAGTCGGTCAGGTTGACCCAGAAACGGGCGCCGTACTCCTGGACCTCCATGAACTCGCCCTTTTGCGCCAGCTTCTCATATTGGCTTTTACCCTTCTGCCGCTCACGGGTTTTCAGGATCAGATTATTGCCTGAAACCCCCATCACCGACTGGGTCACGCTGACCACGTCGAACAGACGCTGGCGTGCCTTCTGCGCATCGACGCTCTTCGGCGGCGCATACTCCTGGACCACGATCTTTTCCCCGTAGCGATCGACCGCCACGTTATACTCCGGCAGATCGGCATCGTAGACCCGATAGCACGTCAGCCCCTCTTGCCGCGCCCACTTATCAAACTTTTTCAGGTTTTTACGCAGACGGTTAGCATAGTCCTGCGCCACCTCACCGCCGCCGGCCTGCGGGGCCGCGCTCAGGCGATAGTTCTTCTGAACACACTCCAGCGGGCCATTCTTGGCCTTAAACTGGCGCTCGGCGCGCAGCTGCAGACAGCTCAACAGCTCCGGCGAGGCGCTGAACAGCGACAGCTGCCAACCGCCGAACTCCCGCTTCATGATGCGCCCCAGCGTATTGTGCAGCGCAATCAGCGCCGGCTCGCTCTCCAGCCGCTCCCCGTAGGGTGGGTTGCTCAGCACCGTCCCCAGCGGCCCTTCCGGCAGAGGATTGTGCAGCTGAGCCACATCGCCACCGTTAAAGGTGATCAGGGCGGCCACCCCAGCGCGGCGGGCGTTGGCGCGCGCCATCTCCAGCACGCGGCGATCGAGATCGTAGCCAAAGAAACGCGACGTCGTCTGCTCCAGCCCCAAGCGGGCGCGGCGCTGTGCCTCTACCCGCACCTCCTGCCACAGATCGGCGTCGTGACCGAGCCAGCCCATAAAGCCCCAGCGCTCACGCTGCAGCCCCGGCGCCCGATCGGATGCCATCATCGCCGCCTCGATCAGCAGCGTGCCGGATCCGCACATCGGATCGACCATTGGCGTACCTGGCTGCCACCCGGAGCGCAGCACCACGGCGGCCGCCAGCGTCTCTTTCAGCGGCGCCTGGCCGGTCAAATCACGATAGCCGCGCTGATGCAGCCCATCGCCGCTGAGATCCAGCGATACGATCGCCGTTTCCCGCTGCAGATAGACGCTGATACGGATATCGGGATCCTGCTTGGCCACGCTGGGACGCGCGTCGATACTCCGCGTAAAGCGGTCGACAATGGCATCCTTGACCTTAAGGGCGCCATACTGGGTATTGCGGATCTCCTCATTGGTGCCGCTGAAGTGCACGGCAAAGGTCTTATCGATGCCAAACAGCGTCGTCCAATCGATCGCCTGCACGCCCAGATACAGATCCAGATCGCTGTAAACCTTAAACTCGCCCAGCGGCAGCATGATGCGCGACGCCAGACGGCTCCACATCAGACTCTGATAGAGCAAACGCCCATCTCCCCTGAAATGCACGCCACCCTGGACAATCTGGCAGTCATGCGCACCGAGCCCTTCCAGTTCATTTTTCAGTAGTTCTTCGAGACCGCGCGCGGTGCTGGCAAAAAGAGATTTCATGTTTTCACTATCGCTATCAGTCAGTTATGGATGATATCCGCCCAGTTCGACGCAGGAAACACCTGGCGAACGACGCGAAAGTGCGCCGATGGGGAGAATAAACCCGATATTTTCCACTTTTCCCTGCCGCCACGCCATCCCCACAGCGTTTTTTTACGCATTTTCTCCTCCGCACGCCGCCCGCGGCGCCGGCATTGACACCCTCGCCCATCGCTATCCGCGCCGCTGCGCCCCTTCCCCTGCCGGGTACGGCCAGCACCGATGCAGCAGACAAAAATAGCCTGATGGAGTAGGCTAATCCACTTTGGTGAGGCAACGCCTCTCAGGCTTCTAGGCAAGGCTCGACGATTATGCGTAGGTTGAAACACCCCACTCAACACGCCTCATTGAAGATCAGAGCTGAACGGCATCAGTTTTGCTGGCTGTTTATCTCACTGATCGGCGTCTTTTTTATCAATCTGATCCCGAACCTTGGCGATCTGCAGTCCAAATCCCTCATCTGCCTGACGCTGCAGGGGATCGCCGGATTTAACGTGGTTCTGCGCCGCAACCGGGCTTTCGTCACGGTGCCGATCGTACTCAATGTCATCATCTTTCTGTTCTTTCCCGACTCCCTCCCCTTCATCGTGTTAGGGAAGATGCTGTACTTATATTTTTTTACGCTGGTCACGATTGTCGTCGTCCGCAAGGTTATCCGCGCCGCCTCCGCCGACGTCGAAATGGTATTTGCCGCCCTCAGCGGCTTTCTGCTGATCGGCTATATCGGCCTCTTTATCTTTTCCAGCATCGAGGTATTACAACCGGGATCGTTCAAAGGCATTAGCGACAATCCGCAGCAGATGTTTAACGATCTGTTCTATTACTCATTTATCAGCATCCTGACCGTCGGCTATGGCGACATCGTCGCCGTCTCCTGGCCCGCCCGCAACGCTACTATTGTAGTCGTCCTGATGGGCTATATTTATTCGCTGGTCTTTATTGCCAGAATCGTCAGCGACTTCCCGAAGCTGGGGCCGCTGTGCGGCGACGATGAGAGTAAGGGCGAGGAGAAGCACCCTCCCGGCGCCGGCGCTGAACCGCGCAGCGGTGCTGTCGGCGGCGATGACGGCAAGAGGGAGACGATAGCGCCGCCCCGACGCCGACGCTGAACCGCGCATCGCCCCGCACAGCGGCGCTGTCGGCGGTGATGATATCAGGACGGGGAGGATATCC
Organism: Edwardsiella sp. EA181011; assembly: GCF_000800725.1. Lineage (NCBI taxonomy): Bacteria > Pseudomonadati > Pseudomonadota > Gammaproteobacteria > Enterobacterales > Hafniaceae > Edwardsiella > Edwardsiella sp. EA181011. Next base: position 3,147,500 of record NZ_CP011364.1, read on the forward strand.
CCGTCCGCCGTCCGGTAAAAAACGGCGCAGCAGAAAGGAGGAGCCGCCGCCATACGGAGGGATGCCGTCACCGTCTCGCCCCCATCGACGCCCTGTAGCGCGCCCACGCCATTCAGCGCCCCGCCAAAGCCATCACCCGATACGCTCCAGACACAATCTATCATGCTGATGAATAATTAATTTATATTAACCAGTCTCATCTTTTATATTTTACAAAACAATGCCGATATCTGATCAATTAAATATTTCCTTTATTCTATCTTTAAGGATATATATGAATGAATTTACTTTAGATTACAATTGCGCGCCACTCGCGCCCTCAGGCGTAAAATGCCCGCCCTACCGACCAATATCCTGCTGGAGTGATTTTTTATATGTTTTTTTATCGAAAATTAGCGAAACATCACACAGTTAAACCATGGTGATGACTGAGAAGGGAACGGCCTCGCCGTCTTCACAAGAAAAATTTTTTGAATATACTACGATTACTTTCACGGGAAATTAAGTTTAATTTGTTTTATATAGAACAAAATAATCAATATCATAAAACAAATATAAATAATGAATGATCGGGGTATCATATGGATAAGAGAATTCCATTACGTTCAGGAATAAGTCATTTTACTGCCGCGACGAGAAAAAAAGGCAGACTATGCTCTGGCGATCTCTCCGAAAATCAATTCTGGCTATTGGTTGAAATATCCCCCATCAGCAGCGAGAAAATTATTGATGCCATGTGGGAGTATTTGATTCTTGGCCACACCAGAAAAGAGATCTGTGAGCGCATTGGCGTCAGTAATGGATATCTTAGCACCAGCCTAGGTCGCCTGTCGTATATTCACCACATTGTTTCTTGTCTTGCCGGCTATTATAAGACATAACAGCACAGCATTTTAATGGCGTTCGCACATTCGCTTACCTATTCCAGGACATGCCGAAAGAGCCCGCTATTGCGTTGTTGGGATAGCGCCGAAGCAGCACATTATATGTTTTTATTAATTTATACCATTGCTGAACTGAGAGAGCTAAATGAATTATGCCATATTGACTAAATACCCTGTATTAGCGGCGCTGGTTTTCCCCCTTGTCGGCAACGCCGTCGCACTTGATACACAAACCAGAAGCTATAGCATCACCCTGGGTGCGTCCCGAATTATTTTTGATGCTGAAAGCGATAGCTATAATCTCCCCATTGAGAATAAGCAGCCCTATCCTATTCTGGTGGAGTCTCGGGTTATGGATGAGAAGTCCGAGAAAAAATCCCCAGACTATATTGTGACACCGCCATTGTTTCGCCTTGACAGCGGGCAAAAGAACACCATCTCGATCATTAGAGTCAACGCCAGCGCTCCTCGCACTATCGAGTCAATGCACTGGATCTGTGTGAAGAGTATTCCGCCGACCGAAGGCAGCGCCTGGAGCGATGATGATAAGAAGCGCAGCAACGGCATTTTAAACGTCAACGTAATGGTGAATAGCTGTATTAAATTAATTACCCGCCCAGCGTCTTTGAATATCAAAGACGCGAGTTATGCGTCAGCCTTGATCTGGGAGCAGAGCAAGGGTGCGCTTACCATTAAAAATCCAACCCCCTACTTTATTAACTTCAGAGAAATAAAAATTAATGGTCAGCCCATAACGCCGCCGATCGCGCTCAAGCCACAGGACGTTTATCGCTTTGCACAGAAAAACATTGCCCATAAAGGGGCAAAAATCACCTGGAGCCTGATTAATGACTACGGCGGCACTACCCGTGACTATCAGACCCTTCTCGACTGAATGATGCTGTGGACGAATATAGATTAGCGCTGAGTTAGCCCATACCGACAAGGAAGCGTCAACAATGAAAACAACGATTAAACCGCTTATCTGGTCAATGATGCTGGCTGGCTTGCCCTACAGTGTGGGTTCCTTTGCTCAGTCAGAAGAGTACTTTTTTGATTCCGCACTGGTGAATGGCCATGACGTCAGTCGTTTCAACGACGGCCAGCAGCTACCGGGCTCCTATTTAGTTTCCGTTGCAGTGAACGATTCCAGAAAGAAAATGGCAAGCTATCAAATCGAGTTCGGCTACGTGGGTAATACCCTAACGCCCTACCTGAAAAAAGAGGATTTAGTTTTATTCAATATTAATCCTGATGCGCTGCAACTGAGCTATCAGCCTGGAGAGAAGTACATCGACTTCAGTCAGGGCGATCTCCAGTTTAGCTTCGCTTTCTACGGCATGAGTCTGGTGCTGTATGCGCCGGCCAAAGCTATAATGAATAAACCCAGCGAACTGGCGCATGAGTCGCAATGGGACGACGGCATCACTGCATTCATTTTAAACTATGATGCCAAAGCCTGGCATCGTGAAGTTAAGTTTAACGCCCCGTCCAGCCAATCCTATTCACTCTCACTGGCGCCGGGCCTTAACCTGGGCAGCTGGCGTTTACGCAACTCGGGTATATGGCAGCGAGGCTACAATGGTGAGAGTACCTACCAGAACGCCTATGCCTACGCGGAAAGCGATATCCGATCGTTAAAAAGCAAGCTGTTGATTGGTGAAAGCAGCACCGGCTCTGATATTTTTAACAGCATTCCCTTCAGAGGTATCAAGCTGGCGACCTCTGACAGTATGATCCCCTTCTATGAAAGAACGTTTGTCCCGGCCGTAAGGGGCATTGCCAGCAGCGTCGCCCAGGTAGAGGTGCGCCAGAATAATTACCTTATCTACAGCACCGAAGTCCCTGCCGGTGCCTTTGAGCTCACGGATATTCCCGCGCTACAGGGCGAGGATATGGCGGTCACGGTCACCGAAAGTAACGGCACCGTCCAGCATTTTACGGTTCCCTATAACACGCCGGCCATTTCGCTCAAGGCCGGTAGGGTAAAGTATGAGGTAACCCTGGGGAAGTACCGTCCTTATTCAGATACAGCAAACGACGATTTTTTTGGTAACGCCACGCTGATTTATGGCTTCAATGATTTTCTTACCGGGTATACGGGTCTCCAGGCCAGTAATAAATATTGGTCTGGGGCGCTGGGAATGGGGTTTAATCTGTCTCGTTTTGGCGCGCTCTCCGTCGATGGGGTGTATTCACGCAGCGGCTATCATAATAATGAAATCGGCAGCGCCCTGCGCATCCGATACAGCAAGCTTATCAACGAAACCAATACTTCGTTTAATCTGGCTAGCTATCAGTACGCCTCGGCAGGCTACAGCTCATTCACCGACGCCATGACGCCCCGGCGCGCACGCTATCCATCCCCATGGCGAAAGAAACACGACAGCAGCGTCAGCCTGAAGCAAGATCTGTCCCGCTTTGGCTCGCTGGATTTATCCTTCCGTGCCACCGGCTACTGGGATAAAAAATCTGAGTCCTATGCCAACCTAAACTACAGCACCTCCCTTTTGGGACGCGCCAGCCTATCGCTGGGCTGGAACCGGGTTCTCAATGCCGACTATCGCCATCAGGAGGATATATTCTCCGCCGCCATCTACGTCTCTCTGGGAAATCTCATCGGCGCCGGCACGAACTCCAGCCTGAGATACCAGATCCTCTCCGAAAGGGATCGCAGTATCAGTAACTCCCTCACCCTGAATGGCATAGCCTATGACAATCGACTGTCATGGAATATCAGCCAGGGGATTAACAACAAAAACGGTGACAACAACAGAACCTCGCTCAGCGCGGCGTTAATCCATCCCTTTGGCGCCATTAATGGCATGTATAACTATAGCCCAACGGTGACCCAATTTGGCGGCGGGATTAACGGCAGCATGGTCTTGCACCGCGGCGGGCTCACGCTGGGGCAGCGGATCCACGGTGCAGCGGCGCTCCTGGATGTGGACAATGCCGCCGACATTGCGGTAACCAACCGTAACGGGGTGAAAACCGACGATAACGGTTTTGCCCTTGTGACCGCGCTCAACACCTATCGAAAAAATGACATTTATATCCAGCAGGCTGATTTAAACAGCCAGACGGAGATTAAACAGACGGTCTCCTCGGTGATCCCCACCGATAACGCGCTGGTATTGGCCAGCTATAAGACCGTCAACGGTAAAAAAGCGCTATTCCACATCACCGGCAGCGATGGCAAACCGATTCCCTTTGGCGCGCTGGTCGCGACAGAGCATCAGCATAGCGCAGGCATCGTAGGTGACGCTGGCGACGTATTCTTAAGCGGGTTATCGGACAGCGGCGTACTCCATATTCGCTGGGGAAACCATGACGGACAGCAGTGCCGTCTTCCCTATACCCTGAAAGAGAAGAATCCCATCGGGTTATATATATCGGCGCTCGCCTGCTTATAGTTTTTATTTTTTAGTTTTACTCGGTTTTATTCCTGGACTGAGTAATGGGTAAATAGTTGGACAGGGATCAATTCACTATCAAGTTTACTATAGAAATGAGGTTTACGATGAATATGAAGAAAACAGTAATCTCTGCGTTTGTTGCCGTTTCCTGCCTGGCTGCCAGCGGCGCTGCAATGGCCCGCTACAGCACGTTCGGCGACAATAATCCCTATGTCACATCCTATATGGAAACGACGCTGACCACCAACGTGATCGATAGCAGCACGACTCAAATTGTTGTCACCCCCTCGCCCCTCACCGTCACCAGGGCTGATGCCTCTCAGAGAGGAACAATGCTGGCCACCCTCTCAGTCAACGCCTCGGATATCATTAACGGTGAGTCGGGCAACTCAGATGTGCGGATCGACATTCACGACGACTACTATGATGAGACTACCCAACACTGGCTTTTTAAAAATGAGAGCGGTAATACCATCAGCGTAGTACCCCTTGGGGATAGTAATGTTTGGTTCCGCAACGCTGGGCGGAATATTGCGGCATCGACTACGGGCGTAACTGAACTCAATGGTAACGTCAGTTTCGTTACGGCACAGGAGGATAGTAATATCTCCCCAGGCAGTTACTCTATGCCGGTGGTTGCCACGATCAACGCCTGGTAATAGATATATCCCTCTATTACCTCGCACTCACCAGCCCCCTTTTCGGGGGCTTTTTATCGCTGCAGCGCATAGGCCATGGATAAACTAACACCGCCTTCCGCGGTCACCGGACAGCAAAAAGCCAGGGACTGGCCCTGGCTTTAGAAACAAGAGGAAATGAGGTCGCGTCGTTGCGGCCTACGCCTGCTTATTTAGCAATAGCGCGCATGGCGTTATCGATCGCCGTGATCAGCAGCATCTGCGGATCGGCGGTGCACGCCTGATTCAGCTTGTCGACAACGGCTTTATCCGTACCGGCGGTCTTGGTAATTTTCAGGCCGCGGCTTTCAACGCTGGCGTTGCCCATAATAGCAACGATTTCCGCGACGCCCGCGCTATCGGTCTTCGCCATTTCACCGGCATCGGCGCAGGTCATATACACTTCCGCCGGCAGGCCCGATTTAATGTCGTAAGACTGCGCCCATACGGCCGGCGCCGCAGCCAGCGCAGAAACCAAGAATAATACCTTTTTCACATTCAATTCCTTCTGTTTTATTGGATCCGGCCGATGATCGCGCCGCCGGCACCGCCGACGACCGCGCCCTTGATAGCCCCTTCGATACCGTTACCGGACAGAACGCCGGCGACAGCGCCGACGGTCGCACCAATGGTAGCGCCTTTACGGGCCTTCTTGCCTTTACGGCCTTTTTCACTGATCGCCCCGACGCCGGCACCCAGCGCCGCACCTTTCAGTACGCCGTTGACGCCATTACCGGACAGCAGTCCAGCCGTCGCCCCCAGCAGCACACCCTTGGTAGTGCGGCTCGGACCGGCCAGCGACGCCGTTGAAAAAGCCAGCAGCGACACGGTTGTCACTGCGATCAGCGTATTTCTCACCGCCGACGGGAATCTCCCTGACGCGTCAAACATATCAACCTCCCTTGATGATCGTGACGTTTGGCATGCAGCGCATCATAACATGAAGAAAAATGGGATTGCCCGCCTATTACCGGATATTCGTCCAAATAAAACACAAAACAGCACAGAATAGAGCAATTTTAAGATTATTACCTAAACATCGTCACGGCGCGCGGCATGCGCGCCGTGCATCGGAGATGAGGGGTAATAGATTTACCCCGCGCAGGCCAGCGCGGTATCGTCAGACGGCGTCTCCTGATGCGCGCACAGCGGCAGCAAGCGGTCATGCATCACCTTGATGGCCTCTCCCAGCATCAGCGTCTTACCGGACAGCATCAGCGAAGGCTGTGCCAGCAGGCACAGGCTGGCGCTGGTGCCCGGCGCAATCACCAGCAGGCGCCCCCAGGCGGGCGTATCGAGCAGCTGCACGCCGACCAGCTCTCCCGGATCGGGCACATAGCGGCCGGGCTGCGGCGCAAAGTACCAGCTTTTAGGCATCATCGGCTTCAGGAAGCGCTGTGCGACCAGGGCATTGAGCACCAGCTCGGCACGCTGCGCCGTATCCAGCCCGCTCGCCTGACAGCGCTCGGCGAAGTGATAGTAGCTCGCGGCATCATCGACACAGAAGGTACTGACATCAAAGGCATCCGGCGTCAGCATTTTAGAGGGAAAGCGGGAGCGAAAGACCATGCCATTCGCCAGATCCAACATCAGACGATCGTGCTGCCGGTCAAAGAACCAGCGCCAGCGATCCCCGGGCTTTATATTCATGCATTGACCCCCACGCCATAAAATCCATGGCAACATAACGGTACTGCCAAGCAATGTCACGCAACGCTACGCGCTTAACTCAGCATTTGAATAAATAAGCAGCGCACTGATGAAAATATAGACTAGCCCGAGACGAAAATAAAGTCCCGGGCTAAATAGGCAGGATTAAAAATTAGATATGATTAAGGATTTCTTTAACCAGGCCCGGTCCTTTAAAGATAAACCCGGAATAAATCTGGACTAAGGATGCCCCCGCCTGCATCTTTTCGCGGGCAGCAATCACTGAATCAATGCCGCCGACGCCAATAATCGGCAGTCGTCCCTGCAGCTCAGCCGCCAGCTGGCGAATAATCTCAGTGCTTTTCAACTGCAGCGGGCGACCGCTCAGGCCACCGCTCTGGGCGCAATGATTAAGCCCATTGACCAGTGAACGATCCAGCGTGGTATTGGTGGCGATCACCCCATCAATTTGATGACGCACCAGGCTATCGGCAATCTGCACCAGTTCTTCATGGCTAAGATCCGGCGCAATTTTTACGGCAACCGGAACATACTTAGCATGCTTTTGCTGCAGTTCGGCCTGCTTGGTTTTAATCGCAGCCAGTAAATCATCCAGCGCTTCACCATATTGCAGCGTACGCAGCCCCGGCGTATTGGGTGAGGAGATATTCACGGCAATATAGCCAGCGTAGGAATACACCTTATCCATGCAAATCAGGTAATCGTCTTTACCTTGCTCTACCGCTGTGTCCTTATTTTTGCCGATATTAATCCCGAGAATGCCGCCGAAGTGAGATTTTTTGACATTCTCAACCAGGTTATCCACGCCCAGATTGTTAAAGCCCATGCGGTTAATTAACCCCTCCGCCTCAACAATGCGGAATAGACGCGGCTTTTCATTACCCGGCTGGGGACGCGGCGTGACCGTACCCACTTCGATCGATCCGAATCCCATGGCGCCCAGCGCATCAATGCACTCACCATCCTTGTCCAACCCTGCGGCCAGACCGAGCGGATTTTTAAATGACAATCCCATGCAGCTGACCGGTTTGCTCGGTACCGACTGGCGGATCAGTCCGATGAGCGGCGTGCCGCTGATGCGGTGCAGCTGCTTGAACGTAAACTCGTGAGCGCGTTCTGGATCGAGTTGAAAGAGGGCCTTCCTGATAAAAGGGTAGAACATGAGATCTCCTGATTCCCGTTGCCAAACGGGGCGCTATTATCAGGGAAGTCGACATCAATTGGAATTGATTAAAAACAAAAAGAGCCCTATAAAAGCAAACGTTTTACTTCGTCCCGTCAGCGACGATGCTTCCCCGCCAACTGATTAGCTATCATATTGTTTATAAATAACATTATAAAGGTCACGCCGGAGAGGGCGTAAAACGCCACGGGACCGCGGCGGCCCGACGTCCCGCGGCGTCTTTTCCCAGCGCACGTACGCGCGCTGGCCACGCCCCCGCGCCAGCGTAAAACGGCCCGGCGACGCGCCGCCTGGTAGCCCAGGGTTAATCCTGCCGCCCATCATCCAGATGGAACTGATGCAGGATACGGTGGGCCAGCGGCGCCAATATCAGCCCCAGCGTCGTCATAAAAACCAGGCTGGTGAACATGCCATAACAGGCAAAGAAGACCTTCCCTGTCAGGGTCTGCGGCACAATATACGGACCGATGCCGTTGGCAATAAAGGCGCTGTTGAGCGTCGCGTCATGCCAGGCGATGGTATCATCGAACAGGAGATGCCCCGCCACACCGATCGCCAGGGTAAGAATAATCAACAGCAGCGCGCCGGCAAAATGCAGTAGCATCCGCTTAATAAAGGCCCTTGATGAGATTACTGGCATATTGCGAGACTCGTACATGTTCACTCCCCCGCTGAATCCGCTGACGCAGAAAATAAAGCCCCCGCACGACACCGCTCGCCGGGACGGCGGCGGAAACGCCAGCCAATGACGCTCCGCTGACTCCAGCTTAGGCGACTTTATTGCATTGGCCCATACGACGCGGGCCTCCCGCCGCTATTCCGCACGTTTTGCCCCGCTTCGGCTACAGCCTCAGCAGACTCAGCGCCAGATTGACGGCGGCGGCCACGACCATGGGGATCGCGGTACGCTTCACCACCTGCAGCGGTGAAACGTTCGCAATAGCGGCAATGGCAACGATGGCAGCGGTGATCGGCGATACGGTGCGGCCAAAGCTGGTCATGATCTGCATTTGCAGCATCAGGGTGATGACCTCGATATTCAGCGAACCGGCAATATCCGGCGCAATCCCCGCCAGCGGGAAAAACGCCGCATTACCGGAGCCCATCAGAAACGCCGCCAGCGCCAGCATCAGACTCATGATCACCACCATGGTGCCCACGCCAAAGCCTGCATGATGCATGCCGTCGGTCAGGGCATCGATCGCACCAATTTTGATCAGCCCATTGGCAAAGACCTCACCGCAGATAATCAGCGAGACGACCAGAACAAAGGCCTTTCCCATGCCTTCGATAAAGATCATCAGACTGCTCAGCACCCGTTTGGGCTGCCGCAGACGAACCAGCTCAAACAGCATGGCGGTCAGAATGCTGATCAGCATCGCCGCCACGATAGAAATGCGAACCGTCGAAGCAAACAGCGGGCTAAAGGCCATGATCAACGCCAGAGGCAATACCGGTAGCAGGGCATAGCAGAGCGGTGGCCGCGACGGCGCCGATGCCGTCTCTGCTGCACGACCCTCCGGCGGCGGCGCTGCCGCTTCGCGCCGATCCCACCAGCGCTGCACCACATAGTGGCTCAGGGCCACGGCGGCAATAATCGGCAGGGTAACGGGCAGCTGATGATGCACAAAATAGATAACCGGATCCATCCCCGATAGCTCCGCCGCCAAAATTACCGGCCCGCTGGGGCCATGATCGATAAACTGGGCGCAGCCGATCACCCCCAGCGCCGATAGTTTGCTGACTCCGCAGCGAATAAAAATAGGGTACAGCGTGACCATGAGCAGCAGCGCCAGACCGGAGTGACTGGGAATAAACAGCACCAAAACCTGTGAAAGAAGGAAACCCAGCACCAGCAGCAGATAGGGGGAGCGAATGCGCCTAAGCGGTCGCTCAAAAATGGCGAACAGCGCATGGCTGGCCCCCACGTGCTCCATATAGCGGGCAAAGCCCGAAATCGTCATGATGGTCAGCCCAATCCCGGCCAGCCGGTTACTCATTACGCCGCTAATCAGGTAAAAGATATCAAAATAGCGCCAGTTAGCGCTTTGTTCGGCCGCCATCAGCGGCGTATCCCGCAGCAGCGCGGTGAAAAACAGCAGGGCAACGCCCCCCAACAGCAAAACAGCCTGGGGTACAGCCCCTTTCAACAGGCCGTATATCACGAGAATGACGACGAGGACGGCAATAAATAGTGTCAGCATGACGCGTTTCTCCTTAATGACCGGTAGACGTGGTGGAAACAGGCGTCGTAGCAATAAAGGAGAGAAGGATGAACAGACTATCCCGGCGGCGTCCGGCGGCGTCCGGCGGCGTCAATGAAAATCACGTTAATAGTGTTAAGCAATGCTAAAACGTTATTAATCAATGCGGGGGAAAAGAGCCCATGCCAGCGACGGACACAGGCCACACGGGGACAGCGACTCGCGATGGCCGCGTTGCCGGAGCTACGCGACACCGCCCCACGCGCGGGCGAGTCCCTCTATCGCGCTGTCCCGCGCGTTCCCCCGCCGATCCTTCCCTTAAAAGGTGTAGGTGAAGCTGCCTGTAACCAGCCCGTCACCCTCGGTATTGAGCGACGCCCCCGCGGCGATAACGGCCTGCGGATGCAGGCTCAGGGCGGCCTCCAGATAGCCGGTCGCCCAGCCATGCGGATAGTGCTTTACCGGCGCAGGCATCAGACGCCGAGCATCGAGCACCTGATAGGCTTCGGCCCACTTTGCCGTGTCCATCAGCTCATACTGGTAACTGACTTTGGCCGTCAGCGTCAGCTCGTTCGATTGCATAATATGAAGCCGCTTGGCAAGCAGCCCATCGACCAGGAGCTGGTTCGAGGCGTGATCGGCGGAGTCCACGCCCGCATTATTCCAGCCGTTGCCCCCTCTCTCCTGAAAGGCGCTGTGGCTGAAGAACGTAGAGTGGGTCCCCGACGCGATGCCGGCGTGAAAACTGTCGGAAAGGTAAACGTCTTTGACCAGCATATTTTTTAGCGCCACGCTATAGGTGTTAAAATCAGCCTTACGCCCTAACCCCTCCCGCCGATTGCGTAAGAATCGGTTTTCGCCATACACCGTATTGATCATCAGGTGGTAGGCTAAGACGCCAAAGTCATGTTGATATGAATAGCCAGCCAGCACCGACTTCACCTTATTAGAAGCATCAGTATCGTATTGAATATCGCTATATTGATATCCGACAAAGATATTATCAGCGGAGAAGAAAACATCATCTTTGGCCAACGTCAACGACACATCGCTATTGGTATACTGGACAGTACCGAGCACATGCTGACTATTCTCGGTGGTTCTTGAGAAAAATACCCCCAGTTTTCCCCAATCACCGGCATACACAAATTCGGCGTCTGACGCCTCTTGGCTGCCATAGCCCCCCTTAATATAGGACGACGCCGCCCTGAGCTTGCTGGCGATATCGAATAAGCCGCTGCTGCGATTTAAGATCGTGGCGCTGATATTGGCATAGTCTCTGGCGGCGATGTCATAGCGCTGAAGATAGATATCCCCCTCGCCCTCAAACAGGATATACAGATTATCTTCATCCTTGGTCATTGAGGTATAGCCATAGCTGGGGGCGTCATACACCTGAATGGTGCGGCCGGTATTGGTGGTAATATAAATACCATCGCGGTTGGCCCTCTCCGTCGCCGTGCTGTAGCCAACCAGATAGACGCTGTCATCCAGATGAGAGTGAGCTCGTCTCGGCTTTGGCGACATTCTCCGGCAGGAATGGCTCCTCCACCCGCTCCCAGTGCAGGCCGTTGTCCTTCGTCCGATGGACGATACGCGATAATTTCTCCCGCGATGTCTCGGATTTACTGGCCAAATAGATATGACCATCGTGATGGAATACGCTGCTCTCGGAGGTGATGTCGGGGAGATCGTCCCCGCTTCCCGGCGCCCTCACAATTTTATCATCGGGATGCAGCCAGGCCGAATCCCACGTTGCGCCATTGTCTGATGAATAGATATAGCCTGAGGTTACCGTCGCCCCGTTCCCCACCAGACTTTTGTCCCTATTGTGGTGCCATGCCTGTGCGGCGAGATAGAGTGTGCCGTCGTGATACATCCCGGAGCCCGGGCCCTGCAGTATATATTTGTAACCCTTCGGCGCCAGATCGTACAGGCTGGTGCCCCGATCCCAGGTTTCGCCACCATCGTCAGAGGTAAACATAAAGAAGTCTGACGATTCACTGAGCGGTTTGCTTGTGATAAAGCGATCGTTGTAAAAGCCGAACAGAAACGTTCTTCCCGAGTCAGGGTTGTACACGATGGCCGGATCGGAGATTTGTCGCTTAGCGTTAATATCTGGGGCGATATCGTGAATCTCGCCCCAGGTATCCCCGCGATCGTAGGATATTCTATAGCCAAAGTGCACATCCTGATTCTGACCGATATCGCTGGTACCGACCGCCCGCGCATCGCTGACGGCGATAATCGCCCCGTCCGACATGGCGGTAATCGCTGGTATCCGCCAACCATTATTTGCCGTCCGGTCATGCTCGGCAAAAATCAACATCGGCGCATGCCAGCCATCATGCGGCGCGCCACTCTCCATCACGCTCACCGCGCGTATGCCGGGCGAGAGGCTTAACAGGCAGCCCGCCGTTAATAGTAATAAGTTATTATTCATAGTGCGCACCCATGTCAATAAACGGTTTCAATATTAAAAAGGCGTCTGAGATAGCGACATACCCTTATCCGCCCGCGCAATATCATGGAATGAATATGCATATAGCGGATCCGATTTAATAGACTGGGGTAATCTACCATTATAATTATGGTTCTATAGTTAGCCTGTTTTAAATCTGTATAGTTGAATACCTTTTTAAGCAGATAATTTATTTGATATGGACAGCTTATCCATACTCTGCCCGATATTAGCGGAACTGCAGAATTACGCGCCCTGCGCTGGGGGAATTAAACGCCGGAAACGACGCTCACGCCGCGACGTCATTCGGAGCGCCCGCCGTGGGTGAGGCCGGCATCGGATAAGCGCCCGCGGGGAGCGGGCGGAAAGAGCCAGTGCGGGGGCGCCGTCCCGATCGCGCAGAAAGGCGGATTCTGGACGGGCTAGCTTCGCTACAGCCCCCGCCTGCCGGAAGGCATCGATAGCGGGATGCTGCGGCAGGATAACAACGCTGTGCCCACCCAGCGCCTGCGGCATACGGTACAGATCTGCGCTTAGCGTGATCGGGTTACCTACGCCGGACACCAGGCTGCCCTCCTGACAACGAAAGGCACCATAGGGATAGATAGACCCATCGCGGCGCCCGCTGCGGCCCGTACGGGCCCCTCCACCGGATAGATCTGATTGATAATCTCCATTCCGGCGGCCACGGGGCCCGCTAAGGTGTGTTCCATCTGATCACGCCTTGGGCTCTAGGGGGTAAAGTCCTTCTGGCGGGCGCTGATGTGTAAATGGTGGCCGCTGTAGCGGCCCTCGACATGCTGATGCAGATGCTTCGCCGTGGCCAGCAGACGGGCAAAATCGATCCCGGTCGCCATCCCCTGCGCGTGCAGCAGGTAAACCAGATCCTCCGTGGCCGTATTGCCGGAGGCGCCCGGCGCAAAGGGGCAGCCGCCCAATCCCCCAGCGACGTCTGGATGGCATCGACCGGCCAGGTCGCTGCCAGATAGCTGTTGATGATGCCCATGTTGCGCGTGTCGTGAATGTGGATATTGAGCCTCACCGCCGGAAAGGCCGCGCGCACCGCGTTCAGGGTCGACAGCACCTGCCCGGGGTAGGCCACGCCGATGGTGTCGCACAGCGTAAACTCATCGATCCCCTCGGCCGCCAGCGCCGCGATCAGCGCCAGCAGCGGCGGCGTGGCCATCCGCCCCTCATAGGGGCAGCCGAAGACGGTCGCGATATCCTGCACGATACGCAGGTCGGGAAAGTGCTGACGAATGCGGGCGATCTCATCCAGCGACTGGCGGTGCGTCTTATTCACGTTTTTCAGGTTATGGGTCTCGCTGAGCGAGATCACCGGGGTGATCTCGCGGTAGCCGCACGCCTGCGCCAGCCGGGCGCCATGAAAATTGGGCACCAGCGCGGAAAACTGGCAATCGGGATAGCGTGAAATGCAGTGGCGACTGACGATCTCGGCATCACGCATCTGGGCGATGGCCGCCTGGCTAACGAACGAAGTGAGCTGCATACGCTGCACCCCCGCGCTGATGATCCCCTCGATAATTTCGATTTTCAGCGCCGTAGGAATAAAGTCGCGGACGTTCTGGAACCCGTCACGCGGCCCGATCTCCACAATATTTACGCGGGTCTGCTCTGTCATTATTCCCCCCTCCCTTATTGACCGCGCTTCAGCGCCAGCGCCCGCAGGGCGGCGGCGACGATATGCTCGGCGTCCAGCCCATAGCGGGCCATCAGCGCCTCCGGCTCACCGCTCTCGCCAAAGCAGTCGTCCACCCCCACCCGGATCACCGGGCAGGGACAACGCTGCGCCAGCGCCTCACACACCGCGCTGCCCATGCCGCCGTTTTTCTGGTGCTCCTCTGCGGTGACCACCGCCCGCGTCGCCTGCGCCGCGGCGCAGACGAACTCGACATCCAGCGGTTTCACCGTATGCAGATCCACCACCATCGCCGAAATCCGCTGGGCCGCCAGCGCCTGGGCCGCCAGCATCGCCTGGTACACCAGCGCTCCGTTGGCAAAAATCACCAGATCCGTGCCATCGCTGATCAGACGCGCCTTGCCCAGCGTAAAGGGGGTCTCCGCCCCGGTGATCAGCGGCGTCGCCTCGCGTCCGAAGCGGATATAGGCGGGGCCGGGATGTTCCGCCAGCGCCAGCGTGGCCTTTTCGGTCTCCAGCGCGTCGCAGGGCACAACCACGGTCATATTGGGCAGCGTGCGCATCAGGGCCACATCCTCCAGCGCCTGATGGGTCGCGCCGTCCGGGCCGACCGAGATCCCGGCGTGGGCACCGGCCAGCTTGACGTTCAGATCGCCGTAGCACACCGTCGTGCGGATCTGATCGAAGGCGCGCCCGCTGAGAAACACCGCGTAGGTGGCGGCGAAGGGCAGCATGCCGCTCAGCGCCAGCCCTGCCGCCGTCCCCACCATGTCCTGTTCGGAGATCCCCATATTGATAAAGCGCTCGGGATAGCGCGCCGCCAGCCAGCTGCTGCGCGTGGACTTCGCCACGTCGGCATCCAGCGCCACCAGCCTGTCGTCGTGCTCTGCCAGATACAGCAGGGCGTTACCATAGCCGTCACGCGGCGGAACCTTATTCATCGCGGCCTCCCGGATCCCGTTCCTGATATGCCTGGATCTCATCCAGGGCCTGGGCCAGCTGCGCCGCATCCGGCGCCTGACCGTGCCAATTGGCCTGGTGCTCCATAAAGGAAACCCCCTTGCCCTTGACCGTTTCGGCGATGATGACGCTAGGGCGTGCCGGCGCCAGCGCCGCGCCGCGCAGGGCCTGCAGCAGCGCGCTCAGGCTATGCCCCTCAACGCACAGGACGTTCCAGCCAAAGGCGCGCCACTTATCCGCCACCGGCTCGACCCCCTTCACCTCTGCCGTGGCACCATCCAGCTGCACATGGTTGTTATCCACAATGGCGCAGACGTTGCCCAGGCCGTAGTGGGCCGCGGTCAGCGCCGCCTCCCACACCTGCCCCTCCTGCAGCTCACCGTCGCCCAGCAGGCAGTACACGCGCTGCTTAATCCCCTGCCTGCGCAGCCCCATGGCGATGCCGTTGGCGATCGACAGCCCCTGCCCCAGCGAACCGCTGGAGCAGTCCAATCCCGGCACCGCGCTGGCGTGCGGGTGTCCCTGCAGAATGCTGTCCAGACGGCGCAGCGTGTCCAGGTGGCCTGGGTCAAAGAAGCCGCGCCGGCACAGCGCGCTGTACAGCACCGGAGCACAGTGCCCCTTGGAGAGAATAAAGCGGTCCCGCGCCGCATCGTCCGGTCTGGCCGGATCGACGCGCATCACGCCGCCGAAGTAGAGCGCAGTGACGATCTCCACGGCAGAAAGCGATCCGCCTGGGTGGCCGGAGCCGGCCTGGTGGATCATCCGCACAATGTCTGCACGGATCTGCCGGGTTATACGCCGCATTGCGGTGATATCCATACGATTGACTCCCGTTGCTTGAAATTGCTTAAAACAGGCCAAACACCCCCAGCCAGGCCAGCAGGCTGAGGAAAACCACACAGAAGAAAGACCAGAGGAACAGGGTGACAAACAGCCGCGCCTGCGGCGTTTTGTTGTGTGCCGAGTCGCTCTCATTGGCCGACATGATCAGGGCACCGACGGTCGATACCGGGCTAAACCCCGCCGTTGAGGAGATAATGCCGATCACGCTGACCAGCTCGATAGCCGAAATGGCGCCACCGCTGCTGCCGATCAACGAGGCGACCGTCGGCAGCAGGGTGGGCAGCACCACGCCAATGGTGGAGGAGAACCAGCTCATGATGCCGGTCACCGCACCGGTCACGGTGATCAGGGTGGCGGGGGTAGAGATCTGATTGATGGTGCCGATGATAATATCGATACCGCCGGACTTACTGACCAGGTTCATCAGCATGCCGACGCCGCCGACCATGATCAGGGTCGGCCAGGGAATACAGGCGATGGCGGATTTTTCGCTTTCCACCCGCGCCAGTAGCAGCAGCACCGTCATCAGAAACGACGCCAGCCCTACGTTCATGTTGAACAGCACTACGCACAGCACCATCAGCACAATCGAGAGCAGCACCACTTTCTGCTGGGGGCTCAGCGGATTTATCGGAGAGGCGCTGTCGATCTCTACGCCGCCGGCGGCGATCCCGCCGCGCAGGGCACGCACCCGGTGACCGCCGTAGGCAAAGAAGAAAATCAGCGCCAGCAGCACCGCGCCGATGCCGGTGTTCAACATCATCTGTGCCAGATTGATCTCGATACCGGACTGGGACATCAGCTGGGTCACCAGCACCCCTTCTGGGGTGATCATCGAGAAGCGCCCGCTATAGGTGGCGACGTCACCGATCAGCATCAGCATGATGCTGTTATAGCCGGTGCGGTGCGACAGCGGCACGGCGATCACCGCCACAAAGGCCAGCGCCGGGACACAGCCCGGCCCGATGGCCGACAGCACATAGCCCATCACAAACATCGCCACTGGCACCAGATAAATACGCCCGCCGATGCGCCGTACAATGTTCTGCATCACCACTTCCAGCGCACCGCTGTTTTGCACGACGCTAAAAAACAGGGTGACGCCTAACAGGGTAATAAAGAGAGAGGTACTGAAGCCGCTCATTAACTCGCGCTCGCTGAACTGATTGCTTCCATAGCCCAGGATCACCACCATGGCGATCGCCAGCAGACCAACGTTCACTTTGCGCCAGAATCCCAGCGCAATAATGGTAAAGAGGGAAAGCAGAGAGAGTAGAGCCATAGGTGTTACCTCCGGCGGTCTCCGTAATCGGGCCATAATGCAGCGCGCCACAAATTCAGCGTGCGGCAGGCCCGCCGCAGAAAAGCGGTTAATACAGAGAGAACAGGTTAATTATCTGCTGACCACGCCAACCTATTATTTCCCCCACCGTTCGGGGGAAAGGAAACCGCGAATACCTACCATGGCCAACCGCTGTAATAATGGAATTAGATTATTATGCTATCGGTAAGCCCATCGCTTATTTATATACGCTGATCTCGACCAGATTGCCGTCAGGGTCGCGCAGATAAAGGCTATCAATCGGCCCCTGCGCACCGGTGCGTGGCACCACGCCGAGCTCGATCACCAGCCCGCGGCTCTCCAGCTCAGCCTTGATTTGTTCGATATCACCCTCGGCGGTAAAGCATATATCCATACTGCCATAGGTCACGTTTTGCGCCGCCGGGGTAAATTCAGCCTTCTGACGGTGAATATTGATTTTTTGGTTGCCAAACGTCAGCGCCAGGCGACCATTGCGGCTGTCCAGCGACATCCCCAGCCCGGCGACATAAAACGCCAGCGTTTTCTCCACATCCTGAACCGTAATCACTACATGATCTATTCCTGTAATTAACATAAAACACCTCATGATAAATCAGCGTGATAAATATAATTTTCCCTGATGCTCCATCCACGGCGGCCGCGACCAATGAATAGACTTACACTAATCGCCGCGCCGGGCGCAGGCAAAGGAATTTTACGCCATCGCCGATTCCACAATGGAAAGCACCGCGGGTATCCCCGCCCGGGGATGCCCCGGCTATTTCAGCAGGTAGCTATACAGCATCCGCGCCGCCGGTAGCGCCTGCGCCTCCTGGCTAATGGAGACATACAGCATTCTTTCCGCCCACTCATCGCGCAGCGCGATGGCGCGGATCCCCTGCTGGTGCAGTCCAACCCGATCCAGCGTCTGCGCCGGCAGTATGCCGACGCCGATCCCGGATCTCACCATCTGGCAGATGGCGCTGAAGTCGTTGCTGCGCATGGTTACCCTCAGCTCCCGCCCGGCCAGGGCCGCCTGGGCGGCGATACATTTATAGATGGCGCTGTTGAGATTGAAGGTCACAAAGCTGTAGTCCAGCGCGCGGGCAAACCACACCCGCTGCTGCGAGGCCAGGGGATGCGTCTCGGCCACCAGCAGCACCAGGCGATCGGCGTTATATTCCCCCCCTCCAGCCCTGCGGCGGCGGCGGCGGCAAAATAGATGCCGATATCGGTGCGGTTCTCCGCCAGCGCCCGCCTAACGTCGTCGCTGTCGGTTTCGGTCAGCATGATGCCGATATCCGGGTATTGACGCAGAAAGGCGCTGATATCGTGCGACAGAAACTGAATAATGGACGAGGTATTAGCCAGCAGGCGGATCTGAAGCTGCTGGCGCTGACGCAGGCGCTGCACCGTTCCCCACAGGCGATCCAGGCTGCCCACCAGATAGCCCGCCTCGCAGAGCAGGGCCTCTCCCTCGCGGGTCAGCGCCATCTTCCCGGGCAGACGCTGGAACAGCGTCAGCTGCGTAATAGTCTCCAGCTCATGAATCCGCTTGCTGACCGCCGACGGCGTCATATGCATCAGCTCGGCGGTCTTTGACATGGAGTGATTGTCCGCGATCAGGCAAAACAGGGCGATGGTTTTAACATCGATACGCTGTAAAGGATTACTCATCGTCACCCCGCATCGGTATATCTCCGTACCGGGGAGCGTCCCCGGCATCATCTCCGCTATATAAGCCCCATCGCCGCCGTTCGCCCAGCACTATTTTCCAGAACTCTGCGCCAGAGCACGGCCTGCCTCCCCCGACGCCGCGCGCCGCGGCGGCAAAAAAATACCGGCCCGCAGGCCGGTAGGGTCATGGACAGGCGTCCCGCGGCAAGCGATCAGGCCTCCAGCGCCCGGGTGATCTTCTCATACAGATCGCCGGAGAGACTCTCCAGCGCCAGCAGGGACTCCAGCTGCTGACGCATCAATGCCTGACGCCCGGCGTCATAGCGCTTCAGCCGGATCAGCGGATCCACCATGCGGGCGGCGACCTGCGGATTGCGGGTGTTCAGATCCGCCAGGATCTCCGCCAGAAAAGCATAGCCAGAGCCGTCCGCCGCGTGGAACGCGCGCGGGTTAAGCTGGGCGAAGGCCCCCACCAGCGCCCGGGTGCGGTTGGGGTTGCTCAGGGTAAATGAACGGTGCTGCAGCAGCGCGCGCACCTGAGCCAGCACCCCGTCATCCGGCGCGGTCGCCTGCAGGGTAAACCACTTATCCATCACCAGGCCATCCTGATGCCAGCGCTGGTCGAACTGCGCCATCAGCGTATCGCGGCAGGGCAGCTGTGCGGCAACCGCCGCCGACAGGGCGCCGAGCGCATCGGTCATATTATCCGCATCGCGATACTGGGCGCTGACCAGGGCATCCGCCTGGGCCACGTCGTCGCCAAACGCCAGGTAGCGCAGGCAGACGTTACGCAGCGCCCGCCTGGCGATATCGCCATGCTCGATACGGTACTCCGGCGTGGCGTTGCGCTGATACGCGTGCAGCCACCCCGCCGCCAACTGTTGGGCCAACAGGCGAGTCAACGCCTGGTGCACCAGGGCGATGGCCTCGGGATCGATCTGGCTGAACAGCTCGGCCATCTCCACCTCTGACGGCAGGGTCAGGATCTGCGCACGCAGCGCCGGATCCTGGCTCTCATCCGCCAGCACGCCGCCAAACGCCGCCATCACGTGCTCCGGCAGCGACAGCGGCTGTCCCTGCTGGCTGCGCGAGACGTTCAGGCGCACATACTTGGCCAGCAGCATCTGCGCCGCGTCCCAGCGGGCAAAGTCGTTGCGCGCGTGCTGCATCAGGAAGGTCAGTTGGCGATCGCTGTAGGGGTACTCCAGGCGTACCGGCGCGGAAAACTCCCGCAGCAGCGACGGCGTCGGCGCCTGCGGCACGTTGTCGAAGGCGAAGCTCTGCTCCGCTTCGGTCACGCTCAGTACGTTGCCGGCCGGCGCGCCGTCCATCATCAGCGGGATCACCTCGCCCTGGTCGTTATACAACTCAATATCCAGCGGAATATGCAGCGGCCGCTTTTCCACCTGATCCGCCGTGGCGGGGGTCGTCTGAGTCACATACAGCCGGTACTGCCGGCGCTCGGCGTCATATTCGTCGCGCACCGTCAGCAGCGGGGTGCCGGACTGGCTGTACCAGCGGCGGAACAGCGTCAGATCGATGCCAGAAGCGTCCTCCATCGCCTGGACAAAGTCGTCGCAGGTCGCGGCGCTGCCGTCGTGACGCGTAAAGTAAAGCCGCATCCCCGCCTGGAACTTCTCCTCTCCCAGCAGGGTGTGCATCATGCGGATCACTTCGGCACCCTTCTCATACACCGTCAGGGTGTAGAAGTTATTCATCTCGATCACTTTGTCGGGACGGATCGGGTGCGCCATCGGGCCGGCATCCTCGGCGAACTGGGCACCGCGCAGCACCCGCACGTTGTCGATGCGATTCACCGCCCGCGACCCCAGATCGGAGCTGAACTCCTGATCGCGGAATACGGTCAGCCCCTCTTTCAGGCTCAGCTGGAACCAGTCGCGGCAGGTTACCCGGTTGCCGGTCCAGTTATGGAAATATTCGTGGCCGATCACCGACTCGATGTTCAGATAGTCTTTGTCGGTGGCCGTCAGCGCCTTGGCCAGCACAAACTTGGCGTTGAAGATGTTCAGCCCCTTATTCTCCATCGCCCCCATATTGAAGAAGTCCACCGCCACGACCATATAGATATCCAGATCGTACTCCAGGCCAAAGCGCTGCTCGTCCCAGCGCATGGCGTTTTTCAGCGAGGTCATCGCCCAGCCGGTGCGATCGAGGTTGCCGCGATCGACGTACAGCTCCAGCGCCACCTGGCGCCCACTGCGGGTAATAAAGGTATCGCTCAGCCGATCGAAGTCGCCGGCCACCAGGGCGAACAGATAGCTGGGTTTGGGAAACGGATCTTCCCACTGTACCCAGTGGCGCCCGTCCTCCAGCTCGCCCTGGCCTACGCGGTTTCCGTTGGACAGCAGGTAGGGATAGCGCGCTTTGTCCGCCACGATGCGGGTACGGAACCGAGCCAGCACGTCGGGGCGATCCAGATAGTAGGTAATATGGCGGAAGCCCTCGGCCTCGCACTGGGTGCACAGCGCCTCGCCCGACTGGTATAGCCCCTCAAGGGCGCTGTTTTGCGCCGGATGGATCTCGTTGACGATGGTCAGGGTAAACTGCGCCGGCAGCCCGTCGACGATCAGCTGATTGCCCTCAGTCCGGTACTCCGTCCAAGCGACGCCGTCCACGGACAGGCTGCGCAGGGTCAACGCCTCGCCGTCGAGCACCAGAACCGCCCCCGGGCTCCCCAACCGCGTCACCTGACTAACGGCCGTCACCGTTGTGCAGTCCGCATCGAGTACAAAATCCAGGTCCAGATCGGTGATGGTGTAATCCGGCGTTTTATAGTCGCGGCGATATTTCGCCTGTGGTTGTTGTTGCGTCATAGCTACCCTTAATTGGCTGTCTTTGGAGGAGCGTCAGGTCGCCCGACCCCGTCGGTCGGGTTACCTGTGCAATCCATACGGCGCCGTATCAGTCCGGCGCCGCACACGCCCCGCATCGTCGCAGCATATAGTGTGCGATGGGATAGTGCCATACTACCCAATCGACGGCGTTAACACACCGCGCAGAGTGCGATCGACCGCGGCGCCATCCGGCCGCGCCGCGCTGGCTGGGGCGCCCAATCCGCAACCTATCAGGCGCTAATTGCGCAGATTATCGGTTCATTCTGCGTATAAACTAGGTATACTCCTTCGACTTTTGTCAATAATCCCTGACGAGGATGCAGTAACGCGCCATGACTCAAGATGTCTCCCCGATTATCACTTCGCTGCTGGACACCGACGCCTACAAACTGCATATGCAACAGGCGGTGTACCATCGTTACCGCAGTGTCAGCGTTGCGGCGGAGTTTCGCTGCCGTGGCGATGAGCTGCTGGGGGAATACGCCGACGAGATAGCCAGCCAGGTCAATCTGATGGGGCAGCTGGCCCTGACGCAGGATGAGTATGACTATCTGGCCGCCCTGCCCTTCTTCCAGCGCGACTATCTTGACTGGCTGCGTACCCTGCGCCTCGATCCGCGCCGGGTGGCCATCAGCAACGATCGCGGACGCCTTAATATTCGCATCAGCGGCCCGTGGCGTGAGGTGATCCTGTGGGAGGTTCCCCTGCTGGCGGTGATCAGCGAGGTGGTGCACCGCCACCGCTCGCCCCATATCACCCCGGAGATCGCCGTGGCGCAGCTGCAGCGACGCCTGAATGAGTTCCATCATCTCAGCGCGGACGTCGATCTGCGCGGTTTCCGCCTGATGGACTTCGGCACCCGTCGCCGCTTCTCTCGGGCGGTGCACCAGGCCATCCTGGCCACCCTCAAGAGCGAGTTCCCCTACCTGAGCGGCACCAGCAACTACCTGTTTGCCAAACAGATGGGGCTGACGCCGCTGGGCACCCAGGCCCATGAATGGTTCCAGGCCCACCAGCAGATCTGTCCGGTGCTGGCCAACAGCCAGCGGGCGGCGCTGCAGTCCTGGCTGGATGAGTACCCCGATCAGCTGGGGATCGCCCTGACCGACTGCATCACCATGGATGCGTTTTTACGCGACTTTGGCAGCCAGTTCGCCGGGCACTACCAGGGGCTGCGCCATGACTCCGGCGATCCCATCGCCTGGGGAGAAAAAGCTATCGCCCACTATGAGCAGCTGGGGATCGACCCGCAGGATAAGGTGCTGGTCTTCTCCGACAATCTGGACCTCCCCAAAGCGCTGGCGCTGTACCGCCACTTCCATCACCGCATCAACCTCAGCTTCGGCATCGGCACCCGCCTGACCTGCGATCTGCCCGGCGTACGTCCGCTGAACATCGTCATCAAACTGGTGGAGTGTAACGGTAAGCCGGTGGCCAAGCTCTCCGACAGCCCGGGAAAAACCATCTGTCAGGATGCCGCCTTCGTTAAGGCGCTGCGCAAGGCGTTCGATCTGCCGCTGGTCAAGCGCGCCAGCTGACCTCCTCTCCGGCGCAGCGCCGCTGGCGCTGCGCACCCGGCATCGCCCCTGCCATAACGCCGTTCCCGGCGCAAGGGCGCTAAATCCACGAAAAAGTTGCCCCGCGGGCGCTTAATTCCGCTTGTGTCTGTTTGCATGACAAGTAACATAGCACCATGCCCTCCACCCGTGAGGGGGTAAGGTTATTTGTCAATCAAGATTAATATAAAAGAGAGAAATCTATGAGCGTAGTGCCTGTAGTCGACGTACTGCAAGGCCGCGTGGCGGTAGACACTGAGGTCACCGTTCGTGGCTGGGTACGTACCCGGAGAGATTCTAAAGCCGGTATCTCCTTCCTCGCCGTTTATGACGGCTCCTGCTTTAATCCGTTACAGGCCGTCGTGAATAATTCTCTGCCGAATTATGAAGATGAAGTGCTGCGCCTGACCACCGGCTGCTCCGTGGAAGTCAGCGGCCGGGTCGTCGCATCGCCGGGCGAAGGCCAGAGCTTCGAGCTGCAGGCCACCGCCATTCAGGTGGTCGGCTGGGTCGACGATCCGGATACCTATCCGATGGCCGCCAAGCGCCACAGCATCGAATACCTGCGCGAGGTCGCCCACCTGCGTCCGCGCACCAACCTGATCGGCGCCGTCGCCCGCGTGCGTCACACCCTGGCACAGGCCATTCACCGCTACTTCAACGACAACGGCTACTTCTGGGTCTCTACGCCGCTGATCACCGCGTCGGATACCGAAGGCGCCGGTGAAATGTTCCGCGTCTCCACGCTGGATATGGAAAACCTGCCACGCACCGACGCGGGCAAGGTGGACTACAGCGAGGACTTCTTCGGCCGCGAAGCGTTCCTGACGGTGTCCGGTCAGCTGAACGGGGAAACCTATGCCTGCGCGCTGTCCAAGGTATACACCTTTGGTCCGACCTTCCGCGCCGAAAACTCCAACACCAGCCGCCACCTGGCCGAGTTCTGGATGGTCGAGCCCGAGGTCGCCTTTGCCGACCTGAACGACATCGCCGGCGTCGCCGAGGGCATGCTGAAGTATGTCTTTAACGCGGTGCTGGAAGAGCGCGCCGACGATATGGCCTTCTTCGCCCAGCGCGTGGATAAGGACGCCATCGATCGCCTGCAGCGCTTTGTCTCCTCCGATTTCGCCCAGGTGGACTACACCGACGCCATCACCATCCTGGAGAGCTGCGGCAAGCAGTTTGAGAACCCGGTATTCTGGGGCGTCGATCTCTCCTCTGAGCACGAGCGCTATCTGGCCGAGCAGCACTTTAAGGCGCCGGTGGTGGTGAAAAACTACCCGAAAGACATTAAGGCGTTTTATATGCGCCTCAACGAAGACGGCAAGACCGTCGCCGCCATGGACGTGCTGGCGCCGGGGATCGGTGAAATCATCGGCGGTTCGCAGCGTGAAGAGCGTCTCGATATGCTGGACAAGCGCCTGGATGAAATGGGCCTGAAGAAAGAGGACTACTGGTGGTATCGCGATCTGCGCCGCTACGGCACCGTGCCGCACGCCGGGTTCGGTCTCGGCTTCGAGCGCCTGGTGGCCTATGTTACCGGCGTTCAGAACGTGCGCGACGTTATTCCGTTCCCGCGCACCCCGCGCAACGCAACATTCTAATCAAGCCTGTAGCGTAAAAAACACAAAGTGGCAACAAAACAGGGGGTCAGCACAGCTGACCCCCTGTTTTTTAAACTTAGACCTGTGTCACAAAGTTCCTCAATTCTTACAATTTGAAACACATTATTTCATTCTGTTACCGCTATAAGGTATTTGTATCATTTTGCCGGTGGATTATCCGCGGTACGAATGGAACACTGCCAACCAGACACAGGAAGACACCATACTCTCTAGCTTAGTTCCGCAGGGGGTTAAAAAAGTTCCCGATGGGATCAAATTAGGCAGTGGCAGGTGTCAAAAAAATAAAACCAATGAGGGTAACAATGATGAAACGCAATATTCTTGCAGTGGTAATCCCGGCTCTGCTGGTTGCCGGCGCGGCCAACGCGGCCGAGCTGTACAACAAAGACGGCAACAAGCTGAGCCTGTATGGTAAAGTTGACGCCCGTCATAAATTCACCAGCGACAAATCTGACGACGGCGATCACACCTATGCCCGCTTTGGCTTCAAAGGCGAAACCCAGATCAACAGCGAACTGACCGGTTACGGCCAGTGGGAAGCTGAAGCGAAAGCCAAAAAACCGGAAAGCGATTCCGGTAACTTCAAAACCCGTCTGGGCTTCGCCGGTCTGAAATTCGCCGACTACGGCTCTCTGGACTACGGCCGTAACTACGGCGTCGTATACGACGTAGAAGCCTGGACCGACGTGCTGCCGGTCTTCGGCGGTGACACCTACACCTACACCGACAACTTCATGACCGGCCGTACCAACGGCGTTGCAACCTACCGCAACAACGGCTTCTTCGGTCTGGTTGACGGCCTGAACGTGGCCCTGCAGTACCAGGGTAAAAACGGCACCAAGGGCGAAAGCAACAATGGCCGTGCTGACCTGTCCGAGCAGAACGGCGACGGCTTCGGTATGTCTGCCTCCTACGACCTGGGCTGGGGCGTGAGCGCTGCGGCGGCTTACTCTACCTCTAACCGTACCCTGTCTCAGAAGCATGGCCTCGCCGTTGGCGACATCGCTGAAGGCAACAAGGCTCAGGCATGGACCACCGGTCTGAAGTACGACGCCAACAACGTCTACATTGCCGCCATGTACGCCGAAACCCTGAACATGACTCCGTTCGGTAAATCTACCAGCGTTGACGGCGGTGGCATCGCTAACAAGACCCAAAACTTCGAAGCCGTGGCTCAGTACCAGTTCGACTTCGGCCTGCGTCCGTCCATCGCCTACCTGCAGTCTAAGGGCAAGCAGCTGGGTCTGGACTCTAACCTGAATAAAGATCTGGTTAAATACGTTGACCTGGGCGCGTCCTACTACTTCAACAAGAACATGTCCACCTACGTTGATTACAAAATCAACCTGCTGGACGGTAACGACGACTTCTACAAAGCTAACGGCATCACCACTGACAACGTGGTTGGCGTAGGCCTGATTTACCAGTTCTAATCCCGCGCGGCCACCGGTCGCCATGGATATCCTATCAGGCAGGGCTCAGGCCCTGCTTTTTTATGGTTTTTTGCGCGCCGCCGGCGCTCGGTGCCGTGCTGCTTGCGTTTGTTTTTGCAGTATTTATTCCGTATTCCCCACCCTGCGCGCCACTTTATCGTCTTTTTCAGCCAAACGGTTGGCAAGGGTTTTCCATAGCGGTAATCTGTCCCTTCACTGGCTTAACTGGACACATGGAAGCTCTCGCATGTTTGAAAACATCCCTGCTGCACCCGCCGATCCAATCCTGGGGCTGGCCGACCTGTTTCGCGCCGATGCGCGCCCGCATAAAATCAACCTGGGCATCGGCGTCTATAAAGACGAAAGCGGTAATACGCCGGTGCTGACCAGCGTTAAAAAGGCCGAGCAGTATCTGCTGGAGCATGAGACCAGCAAGAACTACCTGAGCATCGACGGGATCGCCGCCTTCGGCCAGCGGACCCTGGCACTGCTGCTGGGCAGCGACAGCCCGATTATCAGCGCCGGGAGGGCGCTCGCAGCGCAGACGCCCGGTGGCACCGGAGCGCTGCGCGTCGCCGCCGACTTCCTGGCCAGTAAAACCAGCGCCAAACGTATCTGGGTGAGCAACCCCAGCTGGCCGAACCACCGCAGCGTTTTCAGCGCCGCCGGGCTGGAGGTGTGCGAATACGCCTACTATGACGCCGATAACCACTGTCTGGACTTTGCCGCGCTGCAGGAGAGCCTCTCCCAGGCACAGCCCGGCGACGTGGTGCTGTTCCACGGCTGTTGCCATAACCCGACGGGGATTGACCCAACCGCGGCGCAGTGGGAGGCCCTGGCGGAGATGTCCCGCAGCAATGGCTGGCTGCCGCTGTTCGACTTCGCCTATCAGGGCTTTGCCCACGGGCTGGAAGAGGACGCGCAGGGGCTGCGCCTCTTTGCGGCCCGCCACGACGAGCTGATCGTCTGCAGCTCCTACTCCAAGAACTTTGGCCTGTACAACGAGCGCGTCGGCGCCTGTACCCTGATCGCCGCCGATAGCGGCAGCGCCGCCAACGCCTTCAGCCAGATCAAGGCGGTGATCCGTGCCAACTACTCCAACCCGCCGGCCCACGGCGGCGCGATCGTCGCCACCATTCTGGGCAACGATGCGCTGCGCGCCATCTGGGAGCAGGAGCTGACCGATATGCGCCAGCGCATCCAACGGATGCGCCAGCTGTTCGTGAATACCCTGCAGGAGAAAGGCGCCGATCGTGACTTCAGCTTTATCATCCACCAAAACGGCATGTTCTCCTTCAGCGGGCTGACCAAAGAGCAGGTAGGCCGTCTGCGCGACGAGTTCGGCGTCTACGCCGTCAGCTCTGGGCGCATCAACGTGGCGGGGATGACGCCGGACAATATGGCGCCGCTGTGCGAAGCCATCGCCGCCGTACTGAAATAACCGTGGGATAGCGCATACGGCGGGCCACCCTTCTCCGGGGGCCCGCCGTTTTTTATATCCCTGAGGGTTGCCTATGCGCGCCGTGCGTCATTAGCTCAGGGCGGCCATGCGCTTGAGGGTTTCCGCCGTCGTCCACAGATCGTTGGCGATGAAGCGGTAGTTGATCAGCGCCGCCTGATAACCGTCCCCCTCCGGCGCGCGTGGCCCGGCGGTGGCATCTTTCACCACCATCACCTCGAAGCCCTGCTCCACCAGCTCACGCAGATGCGATTCGATGCACAGGTTGGCTGCCATGCCAGCCAGCAGGATCTGCGAGATCCCCCGCTTGCGCAGCTGAAGCGCCAGATCGTTACTCTCCGGACCGAAGATCTTATGCGGTGAGCGATGATGGTTTCACCGTCCAGGATATAGGGCTTAAACTGCGGCATGAAATCCGCACCCGAATCGTTGAACCCCTCCAGCGTCAACGGCCCCTTCCGGTCGAACATAGGGGTATTATGCATAAAGTGCTCACCCGGCCCGCCGAATAGCCATTGATGATCGTAGGGATAATAGTAGTGGGGGGAGACCGCCACCAGCATCCCCTGGCGCTTAGCCTGGCGAAACAGCGCCTCCAGGTGCGCGACGGTGTTATTCTCCGTCACGCTCTCCCCGAGCACCGACCAGCCGGTCCCCTTCGGGCTGAGGAAGTCGATCTGCGGATCGACCACCACCAGCGCCACCCGTGGCTTCTGTAAATTGACGCCGAGGCGCGGCAAGCCATACGCCTTCGGCTCCGCGTAGGGATCGTCATTAGCCTTATCACCGCTGGCGGCGTGCGCCAGCGTCGATCCCATGGCGGCCAACCCGACGCCGGCGACGGCCAGCCTGACCCCTTTACCGATCGCTTCACGCCGAACCATCGGCTGTTCCAACTGCGGCCCTGCTTTCTGCTTCATATGATTTCCTCGCTGTGATAAGTCACGCGCTGCTAACGTGCCCCGTCACTCAGGCCGGCGCACGCAGCCGCGCCTGGCAGGTGCGGGATGAGGCGACGATGCAGTTGGCCGAGTGCACCATGGCCACAAAGGCCGCCGCCAGCATAATCACATCCTTCAATACCAGTCGCCCGGCTCCGGAGAGGTAGGGAAATCCGGTATGGGCGTCAGCGCCATGCACCCAGGTCTCCGGGGTAAAGATCAAGAATGTCAGGGTGACGAAAGGGGTCAGGAAGGCGAGCGTCGCCCCCCAGAAGCCGATGCGCGGCGAAACGTAGTGCGCCAGGATCAACAGGCTGAACACCACCTCGATCACGCCGAGGCCCGTGGAGTAGCCGTAGGTATTGTTGGCCAGATGCCAGGCTCGGTGCGCCTCGATCAATTCCCCTTCGTGATTTATAAACGAGGCATAGTTAGCCGGATCGTTATAGAAGAAGGACATGAACGGACTATTGGCGACAAAGGGCACGATGCTGTCGGCCTCATAGGGGATAAACTTCAGCAGGCCGATCCAGAGAAAGACCAAGGCGATGGCCAAGCGACAGAGCGTGGCGGCGAGCGCCTGCTGCTGCGCGAGGCGCTGGTAAAGTGTCGACATGAGAGGAGCTCCTTTAGGGGATAAATAAACCTCACCCGTTATACCCAAGGCGCCGATGTAACAACATGTGGCAACGTCTCAGCCTATTGTGCTCCCGTCTCAGTGCAGATTCCCTGTGATCCCTCCCGCGCTTTCACCTTCGCCCAGAACGACAGGCAGGCCATCCCTCTCCGCCGCCCCGGCCGAAGAGGCTACCTGCGCCGAGCGCATGTTCTTGACGGCGCATCCGGCACCGCGCTACCGGACGTTCGCCGCTAATGGGTTCGCGCCTGTCCGTCAACGGGCTAGCGGAATACGCGGGCGATAACGGCGCCCTCAGCGCATCGCTTCCCTCGGGCGGGATATGCTCCTCCGCGGCGCGGCGTATCCATCGTCTCAGCGTAGAGCCCTCCGCCCCATTCCTCGCTCTCCGGACCTCTGCGCCAAACCGCCAAACGTCAGGCTACGCCTGACCTGCCGATCCCCCATAAAGCCCGCCCCCTCTTCGGGGGACGCCCTAGCCGCATGGCGATGGCTTGCTCGCCCCTTGACGTAAGGCGCGTTAACAGCATGGTCAGGGGGCTTGCACACTGACGCATGGCGGGCAATTCCCCCAGGCCTGGCGCAGAAGGCAGAGCAAAAAAAACGCGGCCCGAAGGCCGCGTCCCTATTCTGATCCGACGCAGAAGGCGTTTAACGCATCATCTGAAACAGCGACATCCCCTGCATATCCGAGAAGACCTTATAGGAGGCCTGCAGCGAAACCTGGCGGAACGTGTAGTCGGTGATGGCCTGATTCCAGTCCACATCCTGTACGCTGCTGATACGCGTCTTATAGGTGATCGCATTTTCATCGCCGATGGCGTCCAGCGAGTCCAGCTCGTTCAGTTGGGTCCCCAGTTCGGCGCGTACCCGGGAGACGTTATTCAGCGAATTACGCAGCCCGCGGTTGGCCGAGTCGAGCTTGTCTGCAACCGCTTTCTTCGCGGCATCGTCGGTGCCTTCCAGCGGCGTCTTCAGCGCATCGATCGACTGCTGCAGCGAGGCAAAGATATCCTGCTCGCCCGTGCCGGGTTGGAACACCTGGTTGCCCATATGGCTCACGGTCATGGTACGCGCCGCATCCACCTGCTGGGTCAGCGCCTTGTTGCCCCCACCATAGGTGACCTCGCTGGCCGCCCCCTTGGTGAACGGCGCCGCATCGCTCTTATAGCCGGCAAAGATATAGCGTCCGTTGCCGTCGGTGCTGTTGGCCAGGTTAAGCAGCTGATCGCGCATACTCTCCAGCTGGGTCGCGATCGCCGCGCGATCGTCGTCGCTCTTGGTCCCGGAGGACATCCCGTCGACCAACACCGGCGTGGCGTTCTGCAACACGTTAGTTACCTGCTGCAGCACGCTCTCCTCCATGGAGGTGCTCTGACGCGCATAGCCACGGGCCATGCCGTACTGTTCGTTCATGGACTTGGCCTGGTTCAGCCCCACCAGCTGGGAGGAGCTCAGCGGATCGTCCGAGGGATTGATCACTTTCTTACCGCTGTCCAGCTGCGCCCCGATGCGCTGCCACTCCGACTGGGCATCGAGAACGCCGTTCATATTCTGCTGATATATCATGCTAGTGCTTAAGCGCATGGCGGTGTATCCCCTTATCGAATGTCAAGCAGAGCATTAAACATCGACGTGGCAGTCTGGATCACCTGCGCATTCGCCATGTAATACTGTTGAAAACGCACCAGGTCGCCGTACTCTTCGTCCAGGTTTACCCCGGAAACGGACTGCTGCTCTTTGGTCAGCTGCTTCACCACGTTGCCCTGGGCCGTGCTGTCCACCTTGGCGCCGTTGGTCTGGTTACCGATGGTGCCCACCAGCCCGGCGTAGGCGCCGCTCAGGGTAGCCTTGCCGCCGACGATCTTCTGATTCTGCAGATCCAGCATCTTCTGTGCGTTGGTGTTGTCGCCCACCTCGCCTTTGGCGCTCCCGGCGGCAATCTTCGCCGGATCGCTGATCTTGACGTCAAAACCGCTGATGGCGGTGGAGGTGGTGCGCAGCTTAAAGCTATCGTTCTCCGCCGGCGTATCGTTAATCTTCACCTTCAGCCCGTCAAACTTCAGCACCGTATCACCACCGTCGGCCTCCGGCGTTATCGTCTGATGGGTTCCATCCGCCAGACGGGTGACGTTCCACTTACCGTCTTTAAAATCGATGCGATAGTCGGTGGCCTGCACCTTGGAGATATCGTCATAGCTGGCCGACAGCGACGTCTTCGAGGTGTTATTAGTATTAGCCAGGCTCTCCGGCTGACCAAATCCAAACAGATCGCCACCCTTGTCGCCGTTGAGGTCAACCCCTTCCGACTGAACCTGGTTAAACGCGTTAGCCATGCTCAGCGCAATCTGCCCCAGCTGATTACGGGTATTATCCAGCGCCTCATTGCGGAAGCGGAAGATACCGGCCATGCTGCCGCCGCTGATGCGCGCTTCGGGCACTTCGCTCAGGCCGTTGCCGCGATCGTAGGCCAGCGTGGTCCGCGACGGATCGCTGCTGGATGGCACCGCCTTCACGCTGTAGGCATCGCCCCCTGCACCAGCGACAGGCCGCCGGCAAACGAAACATTCATCGCCCCGTCCTGCATGCTGATATCGACATTGACGATCTGATTCAGCTCGCTGGCCATTTTGTCGCGCAGATCCAGCAGATCGTTGGGCGCGGTGCCGCCGCTAGCGCCGGTCAGCTCGGAGATGCGGTTGTTCAGATTGGCGATCTGCTTGGCATAGTCGTTAATCTGTTCGGCGTTATTGCTCACCGTCACGTTGGTGCTGCTTTCCAAATTACGCAGATACGCATCGGTGGTTTTAAACTGGGCCGTCAGGCCATTGGCATTGGAAATCACCGTCTGACGCGCGGCGGAGTCGCTCGGGTAGCTCACCAGGTTTTGCAGGTTCTTAAAGAAGTTCTGCATATTGGCGGACAGGCTGTTGGTGCTGTCGGCCAGCAGGTTGTCAATCTGGGAAATCTGCTTGTGATAGGTCGACGTCGTCGCTAAATCGCTCTGTCCCTGGCGCAGCTGATTAACGATGAACTGGTTGTATTCGCGGTTGATCCCGCTGACCACCACCCCGTTACCGATAAAACCGGCCGGCGTGCTGGTGCCGTTGTTTTCGGCAAAGCTGACGGTTTGGCGGTTATAACCTGCGGTATACACGTTATTGATGTTATTGCTGGTGACAGCAAGCGCCGTCTGCGCGGCGCTCAGACCGCTCATTGCGTTGTTGATTAAGTTAGCCATGCGGTTTCCTTTGCACTAAAAAAGCCCGCTGCCGGGAGATCTACGGGCTCTTACTGTTACTCTGTTTATCGGCCGGGCGGCTCAAAACTTAAATATTTTTCGCCGCCCGTCGCGGCGCTGCGGGGGACTAAAACAGATTCGCCAAATCGTGGGTATAGGCCTGCACCACCCGGTGGCCAGCCTGCTTGATCTGGCCGATCAGCTGCACCAGCTTGCTGGCGTAGTTCGGATCCGTGGCGTAGCCGGCGCGCTGCAAGGCATGCGCCGCCTGCTCCGGGGTATCGGCATTGACCACCGCCGCGTAGCGCGGGTTGTTGGTCAGCATGCCGATATAGTCATTGATCGCCTCAAAGTAGGAGCCGTAGACCCGGAAGCGGGCGCGGGTTTTCACCGCCACGCCGTTCTCATACTCGGTGGTGGTGACCTCGGTCGTCGGACCGTCCCAGTTTTTCCCGGCCTTAATACCGAACAGGTTATAGCTGCGCCCGCCGTGGGCCCCCGGGATCTCCCGCTGCCCCCAACCCGACTCCAGCGCGGCCTGCGCCATAATCAGCTGATGGGGGATCCCGCTCTGGCGGCTGGCCAGCTGGGCCGGCAGGCTCAGCTGGGAGACAAACTCACCGTTGCTGTTCGGCAGCGGCAGCGCCGCCCCACCGTGGGGGATGCGCGGCATCGCGCGACGCATCACCTGTTCCAGGGCATGAATCGGCATGCTGTTAATGGTTTCGCCATCCAGCGCCATCGGCGCCACCCCGACGCTATCGGGGATATGCGCCTGGGCCTGATGGGCGCCGCGCATCTGCTTATACAGCATATCCGCGATCCCCATCCCCTTACCGGCTGACATCTCCTGCGCTACCTGCTGATCGTAGAGCGAGGTGTACAGGCGGCTCTGTTCGCTGTCGAGGATCCCCTCCTGCGGCGTCGCCTGACGCATGCTTTTCAGCATCATCTGGACGAACATCCCCTCCATCTGGCGCGCGGTTTCCCGCAGCGCCTTATCGGAGCCGCCGGCCGCGCTGTATTTCAGCGAGTTGAGCGCCTGCGCATCATAGGCCGCGCTGCTAAACGCCAGGCTATCGTCGGCCATCAGATGATCTCCAGCTTGGCGCGCAGGCAGCCTGCGCTTTGCATCGCCTGCAGGATCGACATCAGATCGTTCGGCGTCGCGCCCAGCGCGTTCAGCGCGCGCACCACGCTGTTCAGGTTGGCGCCGGCCCGCACCTGATGCAGGGCACCGCCGCTCTGATTGACCGAGATCTGGGTATTCGGCGTCACCACCGTCTGCCCGCCGCCAAACGGCGTATTCGGCTGGCTGACGTTCAGCTGGCGATCGACGACCACTGACAGGTTGCCCTGCGCCACCGCGCACGAATCCAGTTCAACGTTGCGGTTCATCACCACCGAGCCGGTGCGTGAGTTGAGGATCACCTTGGCGTCGAAGGTGCCGACGTTCACCTCGATATTCTGAATGTTGGCCAGCGCGCGCACCTGATTGCTGCCCCCCTGCGGCACCAGCACCTGCACGGTACGGGCGTCCAGCGGCGTCGCGGCACCCAGGCCGTTGGCGCGGTTGATGGCATCGCTGATGTGCTGCGCCAGGGTGAAGTCTTCGTTATTCAGCTCCAGATTAATCACGTTGCTGTTGCCGAAGGTGGTCGGCACTGCGCGCTCAATGGTGGCACCGCCGCTGATACGGCCGCCGGACAGCTGGTTTACCTGTACGCTGCTGCCGCCCGCCGACGCGCCGGCGCCGCCGACCAGCACGTTGCCCTGCGCCAGCGCATAGACCTGATTATCCACGCCCTTCAGCGGCGTCATCAGCAGGGTGCCGCCGCGCAGGCTCTTGGCGTTACCCATCGAGGAGACCACCACGTCGATGGTCTGGCCCGGACGGGAGAACGGCGGCAGGTTGGCCGTCACCATCACCGCCGCCACGTTTTTCAGCTGCATGTTGGTTCCGGGGGAACGGTGATCCCCAGCTGGGACAGCATGTTGTTCAGACTCTGCGTGGTAAACGGCGTCTGCATGGTCTGATCGCCGGTGCCGTCCAGTCCCACCACCAGGCCATAGCCGATCAGGGCGTTGTTACGTACGCCCTGGATGGAGGTGAGATCGCGGATACGCTCGGCCTGCGCCCCCTGGCTCAGCAGCCCCAGCGCCAGCAGCATGCCGGTCAGCCAGGCGCCGGCGCGACGCCAGCGGGTGTCTAGTCCAAAATTACCCATAGCCAAATACCTATCAATAGGGGGAGAGATTGAGGAAGAAGCGCTGCATCCAGCCCATATTCTGCGCTTCATTGATATAGCCGCTGCCCACATATTCGATGCGTGCGTCCGCCACCTGCGTGGAGGGCACGGAATTATTGCCGCTGATGGTGCGCGGATTGACGACGCCGGAGAAGCGGATATATTCGGTGCCCTGGTTGATGGCGATCTGTTTCTCACCGACCACCTTCAGGTTCCCGTTGGACAGCACATCGTCCACGGTGACGGTAATGGTGCCGCTAAAGGTGTTGTTGGCGTTGGCGCCCCCTTTACCGTTGAACTGGTTATCACCGTTGGCCTCCATGTTGGCACGCGCGTTGCCGAACAGCCCTTCCAGGTAGCGGGGCACGGTGGCGAAGTCGAACTTCGACGTCCCGTTACGGCTGGCGTTGGCCGACGAACTCTTGCTGGCGCTGACGTTTTCCTGCAGCACGATGGTCAGGATATCGCCGATATTACGCGGGCGGCGATCCTCAAACAGCGGCTGATAGCCATAGTTCATCGGCTGGACGCCCTGGAAAATGGAGCCGTTGGGGCGCGGCGGAGTCGCCGGCGCCGGCGTGGCAGTCGTCGGCCCGGTCACCACCCGATCGTGGGGAATGTAGGCACATCCCGACAGCGCCAGCGCGCATAACAGCGCCACTCCCGAATGTTTTTGCATCGTTTTTCTGCCTTTTCTGCCATTACCGTCGATGTACGGTACCCCGGGGGTACCGGCGCGACAGGCCCGGCGCATACCTGCGTCCGGGCCTGTCACCTGATTACAGCTGCGTCAGACGCTGCAGCATCTGATCAGAGGTACTGATCGCCTTGCTGTTGATTTCATAGGCGCGCTGAGTCTGGATCATGTTGACCAGCTCTTCGGCCACATTCACGTTGGAGGTCTCCACATACCCCTGGTACAGCAGACCGGCGCCGTTCAGGCCCGGGGTGCTCTCCGTCGGTGCACCGGAGCTTTCGGTCTCCTGGTACAGGTTCTCCCCCACGCTCTCCAGACCGGCGTCGTTGATAAAGGTACTCAGGGTCAGCTGGCCGACCTGCTGCGCCGCCGCCTGCCCCTGCAGGGTGACGCTGACGATTCCGTCACGACCGATGGTCATGCTGGTCGCGTTGGCCGGAACGGTGATGGCCGGCGTTACCTGAAAACCGCTAGCGGTCACCAGCTGGCCGTTCTGATCCACCTGGAACGAACCGTCGCGGGTATAGGCCTGGCTGCCGTCCGGCAGGGTCACCTGAAAGAAACCCTGACCCTTGATCGCCACGTCCTTGCTGTTGTTGGTCTGCGACAGGTTGCCCTGGCTGTGCAGACGCTCTGTGGCGACCGGGCGCACGCCGGTCCCCAGCTGCAGGCCGGACGGCAGGGTGGTCTGCTCCGACGATTGGGCGCCCGGCTGACGCAGGGTTTGGTACAGCAGGTCCTCAAACACCGCACGCTGACGCTTAAACCCATTGGTGCTGACGTTGGCCAGGTTGTTGGCGATCACGTCCATGTTGGTCTGCTGGGCTTCCAGCCCGGTTTTAGCGATGTATAGTGATCGGATCATGATTACTCCTGCGCTGTTAGCTCAGCGATAACAGCTGATTGGCTTTCTGTTCGTTGTCATCCACGCTGCGGATGACTTTCATCTGCATCTCAAAACGGCGGGCGTTGGTGATCATGTTCACCATCGCCTCGACCGGCTGTACGTTGCTGCCCTCCAGCACCCCCGGCATCACCTTCACCGTCGGGTCCAGCGGCAGCTGGGCGCCGCGCTTCTGCTCGGCCTCCGGCGTCAGGTGAAACACCCCGTCATCGCCGTGTACCACCTCTTGGGCGCTGGCCTTGACCAGCTTCAGACGGCCGACCTGGGTGGTGGCATTGGGCTGGTCGCCCGCCCCAGCGCGGTGATGGTACCGTCGGCGGCGATGGTCAGCTGCGCACGATCGGGAATGGCGATCGGGCCGTTGTCGCCCATCACCAGGTGCCCCTGCGAGGTCAGCATCCCCTGCGGGTTAATCTGCAGGTTGCCGTTACGGGTATAGGCCTCGGTGCCATCGGGCATCTGTACCGCCAGCCAGCCATCCTGCTGCAGCGCCACGTCCAGCGGGCGCTCGGTATAGTCCAGCTTGCCCATGCTCAGGTCGTGCATCGGCGTCGATGCGGTTACCAGCGTACGGGTCTCCACCGACTCACCGTCGACCGGCACGGCGCGCAGCGCCGCCAGCTGGGCACGAAATCCCGGCGTGGTGGAGTTGGCCATATTGTTGGCCGCGATGGCCTGCTGGTTCAGGGTCTGACTGGCAGCCCCCATCGCGGTATAAATCGCATGATCCATTTAACTCGCCTCGCTATGCCGCCCGCAGAACGGGCGGCTGTCATCCAAAATTAACGCAGGTTGACCAGGGTCTGCAGGATCTGATCCTGCGTCTTGATGGTCTGGGCGTTGGACTGGTAGTTACGCTGGGCGACGATCATATCGACCAGCTGCTTGCTCAGGTCGACGTTAGAGGCCTCTACCGCCCCGCTGGTCAGCGAGCCGAGGCCGCTGGTGCCGGAGGTGCCGACGATCGGCTGGCCAGACTTGGCGCTTTCGCTCCACACGTTGTTGCCTTCGGAGACCAGTCCCTCCGGCGCGGCGAAGTTGGCCATCACGATCTGCCCCAGCAGCTGTTTCTGCTGGTTGGTATAGCTGCCGGTGATGGTGCCATCGTCGTTGATCTGGTAACCGGTCAGCTCGCCAGCCTTGTAGCCATCCTGCGTCTTGGAGGTCACGCCGTCCTTGCCGGTGTTCTGCTGGCGGGTACTGGTAAAGTCCAGTTTGAAGGTCTGCGCCGGGGCGCCGTTGCTGGCGGCCATATTCAGGGTCAGCGGCGCGGTTCCCTTCGCCAGCTCACCGTTGCTGTCAAAGGTCAGATTCCCGGCGTCCTGCGGCTTCCCGGCCGGATCGGCGCTGTCGATGGAGTAGACCTTCCAGGTGGTGGTGATCGGCGCCGTCGTCGTTGACGCCCCTTTGACAAAGTACAGATTCATATTGTGGACGTTGCCCAGCGAATCGTAGGTGGTCATCGAGGTGGCGTAGGTGTAGCTGTCGACCTTGCTGGGATCGAAGGCGACGGCTGGATCGACGGCCTTGTTCGCCGAGTTCAGGTTCAGCACCATGGTGCCCTGGGTGCTGGCCTTGGCCGGCATCAGCCCGGTCGGGATCTGGATCGGTACCGGATCGGCGCCCTGCTGGATGGTCGGCGGCGTCCCCGCTGCCGGATAGCCGGTCAGGTACATGCCCTGGGCGTTGGTCAGGAAGCCTTTGGCATCCTTGGAAAACTGCCCGTTACGGGTGTAATAGACGCTGCCGTTGGGATCCTGCATACGGAAGAAGCCCTGACCGCTGATGGCCACGTCCAGCCCACGGTTAGTGGTGGTGGTGGTCCCGTCTTTAAAATCCTGGTTAACGCTGGCGACCGTTACCCCCAGACCCACCTTGGAGCCGGCGAACATGTCGGCAAAGGTGACGGAGCCTGATTTAAAGCCCACGGTCTGCGAGTTGGCAATGTTGTTGCCGATAACGTCCAGCTGGCTGGAAGCGGCGTTCATGCCGCTGATTGCCTGAGAAAATCCCATTTTAAAATCCTGTATCTAGAGTTCGGATAAAGGCCGGCACCCCGGCCGCCATTATAAGATCTGGCGTACGTCGGCCAGTGTGGCTGTTCCGGCCAGTCCCAGCTCCAGCAACGCACCTTTGTTGCTTTGGGTTACCCCATTGACCATGGCAAAATGCAGCGGCTGTACCACCGCCTGCTGGCCCTGATTGGTGGCGCTGACGCTAAAGTTATACGCGCCGTCGGGCACCTCTACGCCGTCATCGCCCTTACCGTCCCAGGTGTAGCTGAACACCCCGGCGTTATGGCTACCCATATCGATCTGCTTGACCACTTTCCCGGTATTGTCGCTGATGGTCACCACCACGCTCTGGGCGCCGCTCTCCAGCTCAAAGCCAAAGGGGGTGGTGCTGACCTTCTCACCGCCCTCCCCTTTGCCGGTCAAAATGGTTTTCCCCGGGATCATGACGCCGTGGCCGATCAGGCTGGAGGCCTGGATCGACTGATTGCTGTTGATCTGCCCGGAGATGCTGCCCAAGGTGGTATTCAGTTTTTCAATACCGCTGACGGTGCTGATCTGCGCCAGCTGAGTGGTCAGCTCGTTGTTCTGCAGCGGGTTGGTCGGATCCTGGTTGCGCAGCTGCGCCACCAACAGGGTCAGGAAGCTGTTCTGTAGGTCCTGACCGTTATCCGCCACCAGCCCGCTTTTGCTGCTGGCATTGACCGGTGAGCTGGTATCTACCGGATCGTTAAGCGATACCGAAATGGCCATCACGCCTCCCGCGATTATTGTCCAAGGGTTAAGGTTTTCATCATCAGTGACTTGGTGGTGTTCAGCACCTCAACGTTGGCCTGATAGCTACGTGAGGCGGCGATCGAGTTCACCATCTCACCCACCACATCCACGTTGGGCATGCGCACATAGCCTTTGGCATCCGCCAGCGGGTTGCCCGGCTGGTACACCAGACGATCCGGCGCCGGATCGTCGACCACCTGAGAAACCTGTACGCCGCCGATCTCTTCGCCGGCGCCCGGCTTAACCTGAAACACCACCTGCTTGGCGCGGTAGGGTTCGCCGTCGGGGCCGGTGACGCTATCGGCGTTGGCCAGGTTACTGGCCGCCACGTTCATACGCTTGGACTGCGCGGTCAGCGCCGAGCCGGAAATATCAAAAATGGATAAAAGAGACATGGATTACCCCTGTTGCAGCACGGACATCATGCTTTTGATCTGGCCGCTGAGTACGGTGAGGTCGGTCTGGTAACGCAGGCTGTTGTCGGCAAACTGCGTACGTTCGCGATCCATATCGACGGTGTTGCCATCCAATGACGGCTGATCCGGTACGCGGAACAGCAAATCCAGCGACGGCGGCTGCAGCGTCTGCGCCGGAATATGGCGCGATGAGGTGAGTGAAAGCGCAATGCCGCTGCCGTCAGGGCGCCCCTGTTCAAGGACCCGCGACAGCTGCGAGGCAAAGTCAATGTCCCGGGCCTGGTAGCCGGGGGTATCCGCGTTGGCGATGTTCGCCGCAAGGATTTCCTGACGCTGCGCACGCAGGTTCAGGGCCTCCTGTTGGAAACGAAACGCGGCATCCAGTTTATCGAGCATACCGTCTCCGCTATCGGTTAGCTGGGATGGCGGAAAAGCTCCCCCCACCCTGTGTCAATGACAATTTGGAGTGCATAGGATAGGACCGGTGCGGTAAAGCCGATGGCGGGAATAAGGCGTAAATGGCGCGCTATTTATCGCCTTTACTTTTGCGCTGCGCGGGTAAACTAGGGCGCGTCTCGACACTGTCCGCGACGCCGATGCGCCGCCCCGAGACAGAGTACAGCCGCATTCGGCGGACGCAGGCCATCGCCTGTCGACGCCCGTTTATTGACCGGGAGAACACCATGCTGCGATCCACGTTGGGCCGGATGGCCCCCCTTACCGCCGCGCTGTGGCTGGCGACACCTGCCTGTCAGGCGGCGACGCCGCTCCAGGAGGCGGTGCAGGGCTATTTTCAGCAGCAGTTTCCCGGCGGTGACTACCAGGTCAAGGTCAATATTCTGTCGGCATCCGATCAGTGGCCCAGCTGCCTGCAGCCGCGGGTCAGCCAGCTATCATCGCCCCGCCGCTGGGGTCGTCTTAGCGTGCTGGTACAGTGTCCACAGGAGAAACGCTACCTGCAAACCGAGGTTCAGGTAACGGGCAGCTATCCGGTCGCCCTTCACGCGCTATCGCGCGGGCAAAACCTGACGCCGGCGCAGCTGCGTCTGACCCGGGGTCGACTCGACAGCCTGCCTCCCGGTACAATTCTGGATATTGCGCGACTGTCCGGCGCCACCATGCTACGCAGCATCGGCGCCGGGCAGCCAATCGCCGCCACCATGCTGCGGCGCACCTGGGTGATCCGCGCCGGACAACAGGTGCAGATCCTGGCGCAGGGCGATGGCTTCAACGTCAGCAGCGAGGGGCGCGCGATGAACAACGCCGCGCTGGCCGATGTGGTGCGGGCGCGTACCGCCTCCGGCCAGGTGATCAGCGGCAAGGCCAGCGGCCCGGGCACCCTGACGCTGGCTCTCTAGTCCGCCGCACGCGCGCGGGAGCCGGCCAGATTCAGCGATTGGCGAAATTATCGGTACATTTTTCTAAAGTTATTGATTAATTTGCCGATGGTATAGCTAAAGAAGAGAAAGACCGTATAACCACCCGCAACGCCAGGTGGACAGGTCAACCAGAGAGACCATAACGATGAGCATAGATCGTACCTCCGCACTGAGTGCCATCAGCCACCTTCAGGCCCGGGAGCCACAGGATGCGGCGCAGCAGACCCGCAAGATCGCGGCCAGCCAAGAGAGCGTTGTCGGTACCCAGGTCAAGCTGAGCGATGCACAGGCACGCCTGATGCAGCCCAACAGCCGCGACATCAACACCACCCGTGTTGAGGCGCTGAAGCAGGCTATTCGCAGCGGTGAACTGAAGATGGATACCGGCAAAATCGCCGATGCCTTACTGCAGGATACGTTCGCCTATTTAAAGGATAAGTAATCTCCATGGCAGACACACTCGTTCACCTGCAGCAGATGGTTGAAAACCTGCAGGCCCTCAACGCCACCCTGGCCCAGGAGCAACAGCTGCTGTGCGCCGGACAGGTAGACGCGGTGCGTCTACAGACGGTGACGCTGGAAAAAGAGAATCTGCTGGCCGATCTGCGTCACCTCGATCAACGCCGCCGCGACGATGCGGCCCAGCCGCCCTACGCCGATCCGCAGCAGGCCGCGCTATGGCAAACGATCCTGACGCTGACCCGCCAACTGCATGATATGAATCAGCACAACGGTGATCTGCTCAACCGCCATTTATCCCATAATCAACAGGCGCTGGGTACGCTGAAGAGCCGTCACGGTCAAACCCTGTATGGCCCCGATGGACAGACCCAGAGCGGCCTGCTCAACGCCCGAAAACTGCGTGTTTAACGCTGGCCCTTTTGGCCAACGCCAGGCTGTGCCCGTTGGGGCACAGAGCGCCCGCTGTCGGCGCACTCTCAATAATAAAATTAATGATAATTAACGATAACCTGCTGACTGACGACGTTGATCGGCGGGTAAATCGTTCCCTTCCCCGCCACCCACATCACCAGTCGCAGCGGCACGGCGGCGCTTTCCCCGTTTAATCCGGCAGAACGACCGGACAGGCCATCCAGCGCCATACAGCGCCGCGCGCTGCACAGCTGTAGATTCAGCCCGTCCGGCGCCGGGCTCAGCAGGGTTATCTGCCACACCACGTCATCGATCGCCGCCGCCGCCGGCACGCTCCCCGCCGGCGGCGCCAGCGGGGGCTGGTTACTGGCCATCCCCTTCTGACTCAGGATCCGGCCATTACCGTCCGCAGACCAGCTGCCGTCGCCGGCCTGCGCCGCCCACGGCGCCAGCAGGATAGCCAGGCAGAGTAATCGCTTCATTTATTACGCTCCTTACTCCACGCCGCCGATCGTCGAGGTCATGCGGATCTGGCGGTTGTCGCTGATCTCCAGGTTGGATAGCACCACCAGCTGCGGCAGCGAACGGTGCAGGAAGCGCGCCAGCAGCGGCCGCAGAGCATGATTCACCAGCAGCACCGGCGGTGC
Source organism: Edwardsiella sp. EA181011 (assembly GCF_000800725.1). Taxonomy (NCBI): domain Bacteria; kingdom Pseudomonadati; phylum Pseudomonadota; class Gammaproteobacteria; order Enterobacterales; family Hafniaceae; genus Edwardsiella; species Edwardsiella sp. EA181011. Next base: position 3,190,146 of record NZ_CP011364.1, read on the forward strand.
GCCGAGCAACTCCTGGCGCTGCAGCGCCTGACGGGCCTGATCCAGCAGGCGATCCGCCAGCCCCGGCTCCAGCCCGCCACCGCCCTGCAGAGCCTGCAGCAGCAGGCGCTCCAGCGGCGTATCCAGCCCAATCACCTGAATCTCCCCCTCGCCCGGGAACCACTGCTGGCTGATGGCCCGTCCCAGGGCCACGCGCACCAGCGCGGTCAGCTCATAGGGATCTTTCTGTATCGGCGCGTGTTCGGCCAGGGTTTCAATAATGGTGCGCATATCGCGGATCGAGACCTTCTCGGCCAGCAGGTTCTGCAGCACCTTGTGCAGGATCGTCAGCGACACGACGCCGGGGATAAAGTCTTCCGTCAGCTTCGGCATCTCCTGGGAGACCCGATCCATCAGCTGCTGCGCCTCCTGGCGACCAAACAGATCGCTGGCGTGCTGGCTGATGATATGGTTCAGATGGGTCGCCACCACGGTGCTGGCCTCGACCACGGTATAGCCCTGGATCTGTGCCTGTTCACGCAGCGCGCTGTCGATCCAGATCGCCGGCAGACCGAAGGCCGGATCGGTGGTGACCTGCCCCTCCAAGGTTCCGGCGGCGCTGCCGGGGTTGATCGCCAGCCAGCGTCCCGGGTGCGCCTCACCGCGCCCGGCCTCGATCCCCTTCAGCAGGATGCGGTAGCCGGAGGGCTGCAGCTCTAGGTTATCGCGAATATGGACCACCGGCGGCAGAAAGCCCATGGTCTGGGCGAACTTCTTGCGAATACTGCGGATACGCCCGAGCAGCTCGCCATTTTGCTGGAAATCCACCAGCGGAATCAGGCGGTAGCCCACCTCCAGACCCAGCGGATCCTCCAGCTGCACATCCTCCCAGCTGGCCTCCATCACCGGCTGGCTCTCCTGCAGCGGCATCTGCTCCTGCTGAGCCTCGGCCTTCGCCGCCCGCTTGCTCATCCACCAGGCGGTGCCCAGCAGCGCAGCGGTGAACAGCAGAAATACCAGGTTCGGCATCCCGGGCACCAGGCCTAACAGTCCGAGCACCGCGCCGCTCAAGATCAGCACCCGCGGGTTATTGAACAGCTGGGTCACCATCTGTTCGCCCACGTCCTGATCGGTGCTGACGCGGGTCACGATCACGCCCGCCGCGGTCGAGATCACCAGCGCCGGGATCTGGGCAACCAGACCGTCACCGATGGTCAGCAGGGTATAGGTTTCCGCCGCCTGGCTAACCGGCATGCCGTGCTGGATAACGCCGATCAGCAGGCCACCGATGACGTTCAGCGCCATGATCATCAGGCCGGCGATGGCATCGCCGCGCACAAACTTACTGGCGCCGTCCATCGAACCATAGAAGTCAGCCTCTTGGGTGACCTCAGAGCGGCGCTTCTTGGCCTCCTCTTCGCCGATCAGCCCGGCGTTGAGATCGGCGTCGATAGCCATCTGTTTGCCCGGCATCCCGTCCAGCACAAAGCGTGCGCCGACCTCGGCGATACGCCCGGCCCCCTTGGTGATAACCATAAAGTTGATCAGCACCAGGATAATAAACACGACGATGCCGATGGCGAAGTTGCCGCCCACCAAAAAGTGGCCGAACGCTTCGATCACCTGCCCCGCCGCAGCCCCGCCGGTATAGCCGTTCATCAGGATCACGCGGGTCGAAGCGACGTTGAGCGAAAGGCGCAGCAGCGTCGAAAACAGCAGGATGGTCGGGAAAGCCGCAAACTCCAGCGTCTTCTGGGTGAACATGGCCACCAACAGCACCATGATCGACAGGGCGATGTTAAAGGTGAACAGTAAATCCAGCACGAAGGGCGGCAACGGCAGCACCATCATGGAGAGGATCATCAAAATAAGGATAGGCCCGGCCAAAACCTGCCATTGAGAGTCTTTCATATTGCCGGGGAGGCGCAGTAGCGCGGCCAGATTAGCCATCTATCGGTGTTCCTTCTTCGGAGTCAGTAACGCCAAAATCCAGTGCGGGCGGCACCGGTAAGTTTGCGGGTTTTTTCGGGGCCTGCCCCCCTCGAGCCGCCAGCGCTTGAGTTGGTATACCCAGGCCAGCACCTCGGCCACGGCGGCGTACAGGGTAGCGGGAATGGCCTGGCCAATTTCGCTGTGACGGTAAAGCGCACGCGCCAGCGGCGGCGCCTCTAGCTGGGGAATGCGGTGCTCCGCGCCCTTGGCCAATACCTTAGGCGCACTCATCTTGTTTTCCTGGTACTGCAGCGCCACGGCGTAGTGGGTCGGGTTGGTCACGATCACATCGGCTCTGGGGACATCGCTCATCATGCGACGGCGCGCCGCGGCGCGCTGCTGCTGGCGGATCCGCCCCTTAACGTGCGGGTCCCCTTCCTGTTCCTTGAACTCATCCTTAATCTCCTGCTTGGTCATTCGCAGCTTGCTCAGGTTGCTCCACACCTGATAAAACACGTCAAACCCCACCATCGGCAGCAGGCCCAGCACCACCAGCAGACCGCACACGCCCACCAGATGTAGGGCATCGCCCATCGCATCCAGCGTGGGCTCAGTGATCAGGCGCAGCATCCGCGGCCAGTAGTGCAGCAGAAACCATCCGCATACCCAGCCGACCAGCGTGGCCTTCAGGATCCCCTTCAGCAGCTCGGCCAACACCTGGCTGGAGAACATGCGCTTAAACCCGCTCAGCGGGTTTAAGCGATTCAAGTCGCATTTGATGGAGCTGGGACTGAACAAAAAGCCACCGATCAGCATCGGCGCACACCAGCCGACCAGCATCAGGCCGAGCAACACCGGCATCAGCGCCGCGACCGCCTGCTGCAGCAGCATGCCCAGCTGGATCAGCATCTGGCGATCGTTACTCAACAGTAGGTGATCGAAGTGCAGCCCCTGGGCTATCATCACCGCCAGCGCCCGCGCCAGATACTCGCCGCCCAGCAGCAGGATAGCCAGCCCCGTCGCCAGCATCAGTATCGAGGTCAGCTCACGCGAACGCGGGATCTGCCCCTTCTCCCGGGCCTTTTCTATTCGGTGGGGTGTGGGGTCTTCGGTTTTTTCCAGATCGCTCTCTTCTGACACGGCGTCCCCGACTGCAATACCTAAAATTACGCAGTGCATAGCATGCCAGAGTAAAAATGAAGCGATGGCGCGAATAGGCGCCGTGAAGCAGGTTTTATTGGCCGATCGCCCGGCGGGGCGCCTCCCTCGGCGGCTGGTCGCACAAAAACGACCGGCTTAAGGCTATTTTAAGTTTCTCTGCTTAGCCTTAGGCCATTTTTGAATTTGCCCCGCGGGGCTATTGCCAGACGCCTGGAGTCCGCTTTGTCGCATAAAGGTCTTTCCGCCAGCTTTCTGACGGTCATACTGCTATTGGCCGGTTATTTTACGCTGATACTCAATATCCCCATCCTGCTGCATTTTTACCGTATCCTGCACGCGCTGGGGGAGTATCGCCTTGGCTTCGCCCTGTCGATCCCGGTGGTGCTGTTCGCGGCGTTAACCTGCGTGTTTATGCCGTTCAGCTTCCGCCCGATCCTGAAGCCCTTTTTTATTCTGCTGCTGGTGATCACCGCGCTGGCCAGCTATGCCCAGTACAAGTATCAGGTGATTTTCGACCGCTCGATGATCGAAAACATCTTTGAAACCAACAGCGCCGAGGCGGGCTCCTACCTGAATATCTATGTTATCGCCTGGGTGCTGCTCGCCGGGGTGTTGCCCGCCCTGCTGCTGCTGCGCACCCGCATCATCTATGGCCATAACGTCCTGCTGCGGCTGGGAATCCGGCTGCTGGCGATGCTGATCTCACTGCTGATCATCGCGCTGGTCGCCTGTCTGTACTACCAGGATTACGCCTCCGTCGGACGCAACAACCGCAGCCTGAACCTGGAGATCCAGCCCGCCAGCTACCTGTACAGCACCGGGCAATATATCAACCGCCGCTATCTCACGACGCCAATGCCGTTTCGTAAGGTGGGGGAAGACGCGAAGCTGGTTGAGCCGGCGGGTGAGAAACCGACGCTGGTGTTCGTGATCCTGGGCGAAACCGCCCGGGCCCAAAACCAGTCTCTGGGCGGCTACCCGCGGGAAACCAACCCCTACAGCGCCAAACAACCCGGGCTTATCTACTTCCGCAATGTCACCTCTTGCGGCACGGCGACCGCGATTTCGGTCCCCTGCATGTTCTCCAACCTGACGCGTGAGCACTATGATGGCAACATCGCGCGCAACAGCGACAGCGTAATCGATGTGCTGCACCGGGCCGGCGTCACCACCTTCTGGCGCGATAACGACGAGGGATGCAAAGGCGCATGCGATCGCACGCCGAACGAACTGGTGTCGACCAAGGCCGATAATCCGCTGTGCAACGGCAAGACTTGCTATGACGAAGTCATGTTGAATAACCTGCAGCAAAAAATCCCGGACGACGGCAAAAGCAAGCTGCTGGTGTTCCACCTGATCGGCAGCCACGGCCCGACCTACTACCTGCGCTACCCCGCGCGCTTCCGCGTCTTTATGTCCGACTGCGAGCGCAGCGATATTGAAAATTGCACCCAGCAGCAGCTGGTCAACACCTATGACAATACCCTGGTGTATACCGACTACGTGGTGAATCAGTTTATTGAGCGGCTGAAAACCTACGAGAAGCAGTACAACGTAGCCCTGTACTATGTCTCTGACCACGGCGAGTCACTGGGTGAGAAAGGGCTGTATCTGCACGGCACCCCTTATCAGTTTGCCCCGGCAGAACAGACCCATGTCCCGATGTCGCTGTGGCTATCGGACGGCTATGCCAAGGCCAATCGCATCAATCTGCAGTGTCTGCAGGAGGCCGCCCGTGACGGCAGCTTCTCCCATGACAATCTCTTCCCAACCCTGCTTTCTATGATGCATGTCACTACCAGCGCGGCAAATCCACAGTTGGATATCCTGCAACGCTGCCGTAACTGATCGCCGCGCCGCCCCGTCCATCGGGGCGGCGTTATCCCCACAGCGCGATACATATCACAATCCTCTCAGAACAACCTTTTTAATATCAACAAGTCACGCATAATATCACTAACGTGAATGGCCCGCCGACCTCTGGGCAGCGGACCATGCGCGCCCCGGCAACCGTCGGCTATCCCGGTACACTGGAGCGGCCCCCGCAGCCCGCAAAGAGAGGAACGTAACCCGTCATGATTAAGTGGCCCTGGCGCACACAGCGCCCTGCCCAGCAGGACAGTTATCCCTGGCCGGAGGCCTGCGCTATCCCGCTGCTGGCGGCGCTGAGCGACGACGAGCAGCGGCGGCTCATCGCCCTGGCACGGCAGGTGATCCGCCAGAAGCGCCTGGTCCCGCTGCAGGAGCTTCGGGTCACCCCGCTGATGGAGGCGCGCATCGCCCTGTTGTTTGCCCTGCCGGTGCTAGAGCTGGGCATCGAGTGGCTCGATGGCTTTCACGAAATCCTGCTGTATCCAGAACCCTACGCTCTGCACGAAGAGTGGGAGGACGACATCGGCCTGGTGCACTGCGGCCCCTCGGTACAGGCCGGCCAGTGCAGCGTCCAGGGGCCGATCGTGCTCAACTGGCTGGATGTGCGCGACTCCTTCGATCGCTCCGGCTATAACCTGGTGATCCATGAGACCGCGCACAAGCTGGATATGCGCAGCGCCGGGATCGCCAACGGGATCCCTCCGATCCCGCTGCGGGAGATCGCTGCCTGGGAACAGGCGCTGCACGCCGCCATGGAGGCCATTCAGGAAGAGGCCGACCTGCTCGGCGAGGCGGGCGCCAGCCTGGACGCCTACGCCGCCAGCGAGCCGGCGGAGTGCTTCGCCGTCCTCTCCGAATACTTCTTCAGCGCGCCGGAGCTGCTGGCAGAGCGCTTCCCTGCGGTCTACCGCCGCTTTGTCGGCTTTTACCGTCAGGACCCGCTGCAGCGCCTGCGCCAAAGCGGCCTACTGGCGCCCCCGGCCCCCTGAACCCCCGCATTCGGCGATAAAAACACCGCTTGAAACGCCCGCCCGGGGTTAGCTGTTGACAGGCCCCGACGGGATCGCTATGATGCGCCCCGTTGTCACGATTCCTCTGTAGTTCAGTCGGTAGAACGGCGGACTGTTAATCCGTATGTCACTGGTTCGAGTCCAGTCAGAGGAGCCAGATTCCTGAAAAGCCCGCCTTGCGCGGGCTTTTCGTTTTTTCGCTGTTAGCGTATGCAACGGCGCGCATCACGCCATTCCCCCCTGCACCATAGCCCCCCATCCCCACCGGGCCCCCCTATTCTCCAGTGCCCTCGTGATAGACCGGTAGCGTCGCCTTAAGATGTGCGATAAAGGAGCGGGTTAATGGGTTCACCACCCGGGACGTCTTTTCGATGGCGTACAGGTAGTGAAAAATCCCGGCATGATAATCCGGCAACAGATGCACCAGCTCACCGCGCGCGATGTAAGCCTCTGCCAGATAGTCGGGCAGGCAGGAGACGCCATTGTGATTCAGCAAGACCTTGAGCAGAGTCAGGCTAGAGTTGGAGGTCAGACGCGAGTCCACCGCGATCATCTGCTGCCCATCGCGACCGCAGAAGACCCACTTATCCTGATAGCTCATCACCGGATTGGTAAGACAACGGTGGTGAGAAAGATCCGCCGGCTGAGTGATCGCCGGCTTGCCCTGCAAGTAGTGTGGGGAACAACAGTAGATCCCATTCACCTTGCCCAACAGAAAGGCGTTCGCGCGCTCCCACTGTCGCTGAGTGATCCTGAGCACCATATCAAAATTTCTTTCCGCCAGATTAATCAACTCATCGTTGAGATCGACATGGATCCTGACGCGCGGGAACTGGCGTTGATAGGCGCTGATCGCATCAGGCAAACAGGTCGAACCATAGGCCACCGAGCAGGAGATACGCAGTACCCCCTCTGGCTCCGTCTCACTATGCAGTTGAGTAAAGAGATCCTGGCAGGCATCGAGCAACATAATCGCCCGGTTAAAGACCGCCGCGCCCTGCTCCGTCAGGAACAGGCGACGCGTACTACGCTTAATTAACAGCACGCCCAATTGCTGCTCTAAGGTTGCCAGGCTTTTGCTCACCGCCGAACGAGATAGCCCCAACTCTCGCGCCGCCTTACTCAGGCTCCCCATCTCGATGATACGCACAAAGACACTGAGTTGATGCAGAGTATACGCATTAAGCATTAATGTTCCCTCTTTTATCAAGAGAACGGAATGGAATTGATTAAATTAATACTATATGGAGAAACGAATAAATAACAGGACTACTTCCCACCGGGTAATCCACTAGCATTCGACAATGAATTCATTATATTTCACCAATAGTAAACTTTATTCTCACAGGATCACAGTTTATGATTTTACCAGTAGGCGGCAAACAAATAGTGAGGTTATAAGTGGCGAGCTGCCCACTCATCTCCCACTAATATAATGGTAAAATTATGGATAATAGCCATGATATTTCACAAGCTGCGATTAAAGGTAAAATCCCATTCACCAGTTATGATGTGGGCTGGGTCATTCTGTGTATCGGCATGGCCATCGGCGCCGGAATTATTTTTCTACCGATTCAGATTGGATTAAAAGGGATCTGGGTCTTTACCCTATCGGTATTATTCGCCTACCCCGCCCTGTATATGATGCAATCGCTTTATCTAAAGACGCTATCTCAAAGCCCAGAATGTAAAGATTACTCCGGGGTGATCACCTACTATCTGGGGAAAAACTGGGGGTTCTTCCTCGGCATTACCTATTTCATCATGTTACTGATCGGCATGCTGACCTACTCACTCTCTGCCACCTTCGACAGCGCCTCCTACCTGCAAACCTTCGGCCTAACCCAGGATCCCCTGTCGGATCGCTGGTGGTATGGGCTGCTGATCCTAGCCTTCCTGGTCGGCATCGCTGCCCAGGGCGAGCGACTCATCTTCAAGGTGTCTGGGCCGATGGTGTTAATGAAGCTGGGTGTGGTCGTGCTGCTCGGAGTGGTGGTGATCCCCCACTGGAACTTCAGCTATATCGGCAATATTCCGCCCCTGGGTGAGCTGCTCGTCGGTACGATTCTGACTCTTCCCTTCACCCTATTCTCCATCCTGTTCGTCCAGATCCTCAGCCCGATGAACGTCGCCTTCCGTAAGGTCGAGGCCGATCCGATTATCGCTACCTACCGTGCGCAGCGAGCCAGTCGTATCGCCTATGCCATCCTGGTCTGCGCCGTTCTGTTCTTCGCCTTCTCCTTTACCCTATCGTTAAGCCATGATCAGGCGGTCGAGGCGGCGCAGCATAATATTTCGGCGATGGCCATTGTCGCCAAGGTAATCCCCGGCAATATCATTAAGATAATGTCGATAGCATTAAATATTTCCGCCATCGCTACCGCCTTCTTTGGTAACTATCTCGGTTTTCAGGAGGCCATGACTGGCATTGTCGTAAATATTCTCTCACGTTTTATCGATGAGCAATCCATCAATGAGAAACTCGTCAGCCGAGGGATTACCCTCTCTATTATTATTTTATTATGGGGTTGGGTACTGACACATTTCCCTATTCTCTTATTATCTCAGATAGCAGCCCCTGTTGCCGGCATTGTCTCGTGTATTATCCCCTGTTATCTGGTGTTTAAAGTCACCGCATTAAAGAAATACTACTCTTGGCGAGTCATCTTTATCTCGGCGATAGGTGTACTGCTTTGTCTATCGCCTTTCTTTAAATTCTTCGAGTAAAAGGTAAGGTTATGAAAAGCGCTTCAGAGATCAATGAATTTAAACTGGATACACGCCTCTCTCTACTCGGACGCAATCCCGATGAACAGTGGGGCTTCGTTAACACACCGATATACCGTGGCTCGACGGTGATCTTCAACAGCTGTGAGGATATTCGGCAAGTCAAGGCACGCTTCGCCTATGGCACTTTCGGCACCCCGACCATTGAGAGCCTAGAGAAGGCCTGGTCATCCCTGTGCGGCGCTGCGGGCACGGTGATCTCCCCTTCCGGGATGGGCGCCTTAGCGCTGGCGCTGCTCTCGGTCACCCAACGGGGCGACCATATTCTGGTCACCGACTCGGTCTATCGCCCGACCCGTAATTTCTGCGATACCTTCCTGGCCAAGTATGGCGTCAGCGTCAGCTACTATGATCCGCTGATCGGGGAGGAGATTGACGATCTGATCCTGCCCAATACTCGGATGATCATGCTGGAAAGCCCCGGCTCACAGAGCTTCGAAGTACAAGACATCGGTGCGATCGTCGCCGTCGCCAAACGGCGCCAAGTGACCACGGTGATCGATAACACCTGGGCAACGCCGATTTTCTTCCAGGCTCATGCTCAGGGTATCGATCTCTCGGTCGAGGCGGGCACCAAATACCTGGGCGGCCACTCCGATCTGCTGATGGGGTTGGTTTCGGCCAACGAGAGCCACTGGCCCGCCCTGCGCGCCACCTACGACGCCTTAGCGATGCTCCCTGGCGCCGAAGACTGCTTCCTCGCCTTACGCGGATTGCGCACCCTGCACCTGCGGGTCAAGGCGGCGGAGACGCGTGGACTCGCCCTGGCCGAATGGCTGCAGGCACAACCGGAGGTCAGCCGTGTCTTGCATCCCGCCTTCGCCGACTGTCCGGGGCACGCTAACTGGCAGAAGTATTTCTGTGGGTCCACCGGCCTGTTCTCCATCGTGCTGGACAGCCGTTTCAACCAAGATAATGTCGACGCAATGCTCGATGGCATGAAGGTGTTTAGCCTGGGCTTCTCCTGGGGGGCTTCGAGAGCCTCATCGTGCCTTTCGACTGTCGCGACTACCGCAGCGTCGCCCCCTGGGCCCCCGGCGGCATGACGCTGCGGCTCCAGGTTGGCCTGGAAGATATCGCCGACCTGCAGGATGATCTGCGCGAGGGATTCCAACGCCTATCGCGTGGCTAAGCCACCCTGCCGGGGGATTCGCCCTTCTCCCGGCAGGTTCGCCTTATCGGGTTAACGAGAAACACGCGCCGCTGCCGATAGAGCGCGCACCACCGAGCCGCGGCTCGGCTTCTCGGCTTCTCGGCTTCTCGGCTTCTCGGCTTCTCGGCTTCTCGGCTTCTCGGCTTCTCGGCTTCTCGGCTTCTCGGCTTCTCGGCTTCTCGGCTTCTCGGCTTCTCGGCTTCTCGGCTTCTCGGCTTCTCGGCGAAAAATACAGCCAATAACCGACTAAAATGCAATCCACTGCTGTCATATTCAGCAACCGGATGATAATAATCGATTTCCCTATTTACACCCCCAGCGGCTTCGCTATGATGCGCCTCGTTGTCACAATTCCTCTGTAGTTCAGTCGGTAGAACGGCGGACTGTTAATCCGTATGTCACTGGTTCGAGTCCAGTCAGAGGAGCCAAATTTAGAGAAGCCCGCTTAAGGAAACTTAAGCGGGCTTTTTGCTCTGTTCACACTGTCTAGCGCCCCGCCTCTCCCTGACCGATCGCCCAGCGATATGCAGAAATATTACGCCGATTGCTGCCCGATTCAGCAAACGCGTTCGCTCACGCATTTCCTACTTTACAGCATGAGCACGCTTCGCTATTATGCGCCCCGTTGTCACAATTCCTCTGTAGTTCAGTCGGTAGAACGGCGGACTGTTAATCCGTATGTCACTGGTTCGAGTCCAGTCAGAGGAGCCAGATTTAGAAGAGCCTGTCTTCGGAAACGTAGACGGGCTTTTTGCTGTTTGGCGATTGAAGCAGGCTCTCTTCGCTGTGTCTCCACCCGCAAGGCATGGCATTAGCCCGACGCTTTACCATTAATGTACTGAAAACCGACGTTTTGTTGTTATTCTAGCCGAACGCGCGCGCCGTACGATTTAGCCCTTTACAGCCTCACACACCTTCGCTATCATGCGCCCCGTTGTTACGATTCCTCTGTAGTTCAGTCGGTAGAACGGCGGACTGTTAATCCGTATGTCACTGGTTCGAGTCCAGTCAGAGGAGCCAGATTTAGAGAAGCCCGCTTAAGGAAACTTAAGCGGGCTTTTTGCTGTTTCTCATCGAGGCCTCTCCCCTTACTCCCAAGGCGGCTCTTTTCCTACGCTCGGCGCAGACTTCTCGAATTAATGGACTGAAAATCATCGAATTGCCGTTATTCTGGGCGAACGATTGCAAGCGATGATTTAACGCTTTACAGCCCCGCGTCCCTTCGCTATGATGCGCCCCGTTGTCACAATTCCTCTGTAGTTCAGTCGGTAGAACGGCGGACTGTTAATCCGTATGTCACTGGTTCGAGTGCAGTCAGAGGAGCCAGATTCAGAAAAGCCCGCTTAAGTTTCCTTAAGCGGGCTTTTTATCGTTGCAGGCTTGCCCGGCTATGGGGCATAAAAAAAGCGAGATCCGAAGATCCCGCCCGTTGCCTTATACGCGGCGAATTACTTCTCTTCTTTATACTCGCCTTCGCCCAGCGCCTTCAGCTTCTTGGAGAGCTCGCGGCGCTCTTTGGACAGATCGGCGTTCTTGATGATGTACTCATCCACGCGATCCTCGTAGTTACCGCGCATATCGGCAATGATTGCCTGAATCGCTTCAACACTCATGCCCGGCTTGATGTAGTCGCTCAGGTTGTCCAGCAGCAGAACGCGCTTCTGGTTATCACGGATCTTCTTCTCAACATCCGCGATTTCGCGCTGCAGCTTATTCTTGCGGCGGAAGGTACGCACGAATTCCAGCACGTTCTGGAACGTCGGCTTGTTTACATTTTCCATATCAACACCTTTGCTTAAGTTAAAAAACCAAACCTGGCAGCCCATGGACTGGCGTTAATCGCTCTACTGCTGTTTGTACCATCGACGGGCGCACAAAAACAGCCCATTATCACAAGAAAATGGAATGACCGCCGAGTTTTTATGCAACAAGATGCGGCGTTACTTGGTAATTCCCCCACAAAGTAAAAATCCGGGCACGGGCCCGGATTAGCGTAATGATGTCACGCACGACCGTCGGCTTACTCCGCCAGCCATTCGGTATGGAACACCCCTTCCCGATCGGTGCGTTTGTAGGTGTGGGCGCCAAAGTAGTCGCGCTGGGCCTGAATCAGGTTAGCCGGCAGCACCGCGGCGCGGTAGCTGTCGTAATAGGTAATGGCCGCGGAGAGGGTCGGTACCGGGATCCCCTGCTGTACGGCGTAGGAGACCACGTCGCGCAGCGCCTGCTGGTACTCATCTGCAATCGCCTTGAAGTACGGCGCCAGCAGCAGATTGGCCAACGCCGGATTTTCGGCATAGGCATCAGTGATCTTCTGCAGGAACTGGGCGCGAATGATGCATCCGGCGCGGAAGATACGCGCGATCTCGCCAAAGTTCAGCGACCAGTCATATTCGTCAGAGGCGGCCTTCAGCTGCTGGAATCCCTGGGCATAGGAGACGATCTTGCCCAGATACAGGGCGCGACGCACCTTCTCGGCAAAGGCAGCGCGCTCTGCCGCCGGCAGCGTCTGCGCCTGCGGGCCGCTCAGCACCCGGGAGGCCGCCACGCGCTGTGCCTTCAGCGAGGAAAGGTAACGGGCAAAGACGGATTCGGTGATCAGCGTCAACGGGATTCCCAGATCCAGCGCGCTCTGGCTGGTCCACTTGCCGGTGCCTTTATTGGCCGCCTCGTCCAGGATCACGTCGACCAGGTCATTCCCTTCGTCATCTTTCTTGGCGAAGATATCGGCGGTGATCTCGATCAGGTAGCTGCTCAGCTCACCCTGATTCCATTCGGCAAAGGTGGTGGCCAGCTCGTCGTTGCGCATCCCGACGGCGTGCTTCAGCAGGGCGTAGGCCTCGGCGATCAGCTGCATGTCACCGTATTCGATGCCGTTGTGCACCATCTTCACATAGTGCCCGGCACCGTCCGGCCCGATATAGGTCACACAGGCCTCACCGTCTTCGGCTACGGCAGCAATCTTCGTCAGGATCGGCGCGACCAGCTCATAGGCCGCCTTCTGTCCGCCGGGCATAATAGACGGCCCCTTCAGCGCCCCCTCCTCACCACCGGAAACACCGGTGCCGATAAAGTTAAAGCCCTGCGCCGACAGCTCACGGTTACGGCGGATGGTATCCTGGAAGAAGGTGTTCCCACCGTCGATCAGAATGTCCCCCGGCTCCAGATAGGGCGTCAGAGACGCGATGGTCTTGTCTGTCCCCTCACCCGCCTTCACCATCAGCAGAATGCGGCGCGGCGTCTCCAGCGATGCCACAAACGCCTGCACGGAATGGTATGGCACCAGCTTCCGCCCCGGGTTTTGCGCCATCACCTCATCGGTTTTCTCGGGCGAACGGTTAAAAATCGACACCGTATAACCGCGGCTTTCGATGTTCAGCGCCAGGTTACGCCCCATCACCGCCATTCCCACTACGCCGATCTGTTGTTTGGACATGACAAACTCCTGTGTAACACATTCCGGCTGCGCCAGTTGCGCAGCATAATTGTAGGTAATATGTTAACTCATCTTTGCGCTTCAGGGATACCGATTGCTGCCATCGCCCGCTGGATGGCACGGATTGTGTAGCCTTTTATTTTTTAATAAACCTAACTATAGGTTTCAATAAAAATCTTATTGATTGGAATATTTTCATCTTAAACCGAGTAAAATGGCATGATATCAAATCATATAATGATATATTTATGCCTAATTCACTTAATTTATTTATATATTGTACTTTATAATCTCGACATTTCACCACAACAATATTTAACTCGGCAGGTCCTCTAAGTTTAATACTATATCGAGAGAATACATCCTGCAATTTCAGAAAATTTAAACCAATAATAAAATCCTTGCTTATTTTAACATATCGACTATCAGGATTATCTCTTAGTAAATAATTGCCTATCCCCATATCCTCCTTCATGAATTTCATATGATAAAAAGCAAAACACCCACCATACTTTGTCATATTGGTTAAATTCATCACTTCAAAGGCAGGGCTATGTAAAAATATATTTTTTGGCGAAACAGGAAAAATACACAAGTCATTATTCATGCCACAAAAAGTACTATTAGAAGGCAAGAACAACTCGCCTTTATTATCAATCAGATTAACGCCATATAAACTAAAATACTTATCATCACATTCATCCTTTAGGTATTTCTTTATTAAATCACTAACTGATGAATCAAATATAATGTCACCATCAATTTTTACAGCATATTTCCTAGTCGTCATTGACAAGGCATAATTATAATAGTTGACTAAGCTATTAACACTATCCGGCGGTAAAGATATATGCTCTTTAGAACCTGGCGGATACACTTTCGGAATATAGTGATAAGCGCGAACTCTATCGCCAAAGGCTAAAATTGCTCGGGATATTTCAGACTCAGTATTATCAGTACAGTCATTAAAAATGATAACGACTTCATCAACTAAATCCAGCCATGACTCAATAACAGCATAAATATACTCTCCTTCATTTTTAGCCCGAATAAATCCACTTACCCCATATTCCCGCTGATTACCATTCAGCAATGAAAAATCAACAACTGGACGTTCAACTCTCTGAATCATTCCTTAATCTCCAAGGCATCGGATAGACCTTATTAGACATATAGAACGTAAATGCGAAATGGATAAACTTCGCTAATGCAAAAGCTATTGCAGCCCCAAGCAAAGAGAAATAGATTACCCCAACAAATAATAGAACCACACCTAGCGCGCCAGAGATCATTGTCGTCAGCGACAGGTACTGCGTCTTTTTGGCATAAAAAATATAGTTAGTAACCATCAGATACATACCAGAAAAAATTTGCCCAAGGCAGACCCATCCAATAATCCTACCTGCCTCAGTATATTTATCACCGGCAATCATTACAACAATATATGGAGCAATAAAGAATGCCAGTAGCGCAATAAAAAGCAAAGACAGCATATAACAATATGTCATCTTTACTATTTTTAGTCTTTCAATAAAACAGTCGCTTTTTAATCTATCAAATAACCATGGGACAAACGCTTTGTTGATAGCATCAAATATGACTGCTAATGCAGAACTTAACTGAAGAGCAACCATATAGATGCCGACATCAGCAACGCCAAGTTTATGATTAATGATAAACCTATCACTCATAGTTAGCAGCAACATGCCCAATGAATGAGGTAGGAGAGGCACCCCAAAAAGCAATGCTTCCTTTAGATACTTCAATCGAAAGGAGAAAACATCAATTAATTTATCACGACACAGAAGCCCCATGCTTAATACAGCACTTAAGGCCGCACTCATTATAATGGCATCTATGCGCCCTTCTCCGCTCTGCTGCAGAAAAACCACAAAAATAACTGACAACAACATATTGACAATACCACCGCCAACTTGTAACAAACCAAATGATTTTGCTTTATTCCTGATCTGCCACTGCCCTAATCTCATATTTGTTATAAATAAAAATGAGGCAACCAGTATCGCATATAATACCCATCCATCGGGTATGGACAATAATTTTGCCAACTGTGTTTTAAACGATATCCCAACGAGAGAAAGAAACAAAAAGCTAACCAACAGGATCTGAAAGCAGCTTCCATTAAACCTCATCAGGACTAACTGATCGACATTCCCATCATAGTACTTACGATTTGCTGCACCTATTGTATTTAATCCAACGATTGCTGAAATTGCTGATAGAAATGTCTGAAACATCACAACCTGCCCATAGTCTGCAACCGATAGATTACGGGTTAATATTGGTAAGAGTAAGAACGGGATCAGTGCATTTAATATATTCGATGTAAGATACACACCGATTCCTTTAAGTAAATTCACACCCCCTCCTAAGAAAAAAGAAAAACAAATAATTATATATTAAAATCGACATCATAAAAATCCTTATAATCCGCATCTTTTTCTGAGTATAAAAAACGGACAATAGCATCTCCTGCATTTTTTAACGAATCTTTTTTATAATAAGGATTATTAATTCTGGTTATTTTTTGATGAAAATTAACCGACTGACTTAGCTCAATCGCCGCGATGATCGCAGCTTTTGTACAGGCAGCATCAATCACGCTATCACCATAAACACGTCCCTTCTGCCGATCCCCAATATTAATCGTTGCAATATTCAACGAAGGCGCTTCAATAATTCCTGAAGATGAATTACCTATCAAACCACAAGAATACTTCAATAAGCCCAGATATTCTTCAGGGCTCACTGAGACCATATAGCGAGACGCACTCCGCAGACAGAATGACTTAATAATATCAATAATCTTTTCTGATCCTGTATCAGCATTAGAGCCGATAAATATAAAATCATACTCTTCAGAAAATACTGTTAACGCCGTAATCAGGGCTAATGTTTGCTCCGTCAATGAGACTTTAGTCAGCGTTTCCGGGTGAAACACTACTACAAAATACGGCTTAACCAAAGAACCAAAACGAGACTCCAACTCCTGTTTATCAGGCAATACAAGGCTAAGACAATTTTCAGCCCCTAATGCACCAATATTAATAACTGAACTAGGATGCTCTCCTAATTGAATGACTCGCTTGCGGTATTCTTCTGTCGAAACAAGGTGAAGGCTACTCATTTTAGAGATCGCATGTCGAATAAATTCATCATAATTCCCTAACGTTTTCTCGCCACCGTGAAGATGAATCAGAGGAATATTATTCATAGCTGCCGCAGTGGCAACAGAAAAAATCTCATAACGATCACCTAAGATCATGACAGCATCATAATCCTGATTAGCGAAAATTGAGGCAAACGCATTTTGACAAAGCGACATTGAATTTATTATTTTTTCATTGTTTGATGAATCTAAATTAATATCTATAACTTTACTTAAATCAAGTCCATCATTCAGGATATTTTTATATGTGCTCCCATATTTAGGGTCGCAATGCATTCCTGTCGCGATGATACTTAACTTGACCCCCTCCGTACGAGATAGCAACATTAATAATCGGCGTAAAATTCCATATTCAGCGCGTGAACCGGTAACACATAGTAAATGTTTCATGACAATGCACTCTCAATGCTTTCTTTCAATTTCGTATAGGCAAGCTGTGAAAAATGCAATCCGTCATAGGTATATGATGCAGGTAAATTCCCATATTCATCATAAAACTCGCTTGAAAGTCCGATCCAATGAATAGATTTATCCACGCAAACCTTCCTTAAGACCATATTCAATTGAGTTACAATGTCATTATTTCGATCAACTCGCCCCCTCACTGGTGGTACTGCAATAAAATAAATAGCCACATTGTTTTTTATTATTCTAACTTTATCAATAAATTCCCTGACCCATTCAGCAGAAAATGCAATATCCCAGTCATTGAGCACCATATCATTAGTACCTAACATAATAATAGCAGTATCACCAATGTTTTTTATTAATGATCGGTCCAAAATAAGATCAATATACTCCCGTGTATTAATCCCAGCAATCCCCAGGTTATTTACTTTCTCACCATTAATATTATCAACCAGCCAATAATCAAAAATAGAATGGCCAAGCAATGTTATCGAAGTGTTTAGGCACATTAGATCTTTCTTTTCTGCAATTCTATTTATAATACTCTCTCGCAAAATTTCTTTTTTACGCCGACGCGTCTGTATATTTATAGCAACTTCAAAGTCATATCGATCATCAATATCAAGAGAATCCTCTTTATTCATGATAAAAGCCATACTATCACTACCAAAAAAATGCTGCCTCTTCAGATAAGCATCTGGCTTGGCCATAAATATAGCACCGTTTGGAAAATATTCTTTACTGTCCTGCCGACGATATAAGCTAAAATCAATATCAAAATATTTTAAAGTCAGATCTTCCGCCAACGGCTTAATAAGAGAAGATGGTTTATCACTTTGTACCATTGAGACTAAAAAGCTATACTCTGATGAATAAAACAAAGCAGCAGCAGACTTAATATGCTCCGCAGTACGGAAAGGTGATGTTGGCTGCAACAATGCAAAATACTGTATATCACTGATTTTACTCAAAACATCCTCAACCACCATATAGGATGTTGCTGAGTCAGAGGCTAGCGCCGCATCTCTAATAAAAACCTCTGCGCCAAATGACTCTGCAATGCTTTTATACTCATCTGAGTCAGTAGAAACAATAACTCTATCAAACACACCAGAGTTTATAGCAGCCTCAATAGTATACGCAATTAATGGCTTATCCATTAACATTAGAATATTCTTATTACGCAATCCCTTTGAGCCTGAACGAGCTGGAATAATGGCAACTTTCATATATCTTATAACTCCTGCATGCTTAAGTTAGAACAGCAGATCAGCTCATCTTCACAAAAATCTCGCTCTGCAATGCTGCCTAAAACCTGATACCAATGCATAGGACTAATTCCATTACCTGGACGCTTAGTTGTAATATTCTCTAAAGTAAAAATCTCACCTTGCTTTATATTACGTTTGGCAACGATCGATTTTCGAGCAACTATTTTATTCTTGCGTTCAGAATTAGTCACAATTTTATCATAGCTGCCTAATGCTAATTCAATAGCCCGAATCCCCTGACATAAGAGTCGCAATTCATCTGGCGTCACTGATGCTTTATGATCTGGGCCGGGAAAGTCTTTATTTAAAGTAAAATGCTTCTCTATGAAGCAAATGCCATAAGGCACAGCTGCAATCCCTGAAAAATATCCAGGGGAGTGATCGGAGAATCCAATCTGATATTCTTTGAAAATATTCTTAAAGCTAGATAACGTATTAAGATTCACATCAGAATAGGGTGTCGGATATTCTGTGTTACAGTGTAGAATAGTAATATCACTTGCTTTGACACCATTGTTATGCAATACATGCAATGCCATATTAATTTCATCTAGCGTTGCCATTCCAGTCGATATGATGATTTTCTTATCAGTAATATCTAGTCTTGCTATTTTTTCAAGATAAGGAAGATTTAATAACTCTCCAGATGGAATTTTCCATACGCGTTGTTTTAATGAAGCAAGAAAATCGATTGAATCAAAATCAAACGGCGTAGAGAAAACATCCAGACCAAGATTTTTTGCATATTGTGACAGTTCAATAAAGTCATCATATGCAAGCTCCAATTTACGCGTCATCTCAAGCTGAGACTCTTCACAGCCAGTTTGCTTTATCTGATACTCCGCCTTTGGTGCATATTTTGAAATCAGCAAATCCGCTTTAAACGTTTGAAACTTAACGGCATCCACCCCAGCGGCTTTTGCCTGCTCAACCATTTTTTTAGCCAGTAGAGGATCGCCATTATGGTTACAGCCAATTTCAGCAACGATATACACTTTATTCATCATAATTCTCTCTGATTAAACGCGTCGGGGAGCCCGCAACTACAACATTATCTGGAATATCTCTAATCACTACGGAGCCTGAACCAATGATTGAGCCATTACCAATAGTTAGCTGTCCATTAATCACGCTACAGCTCCCGACAAATGTTCTCTGGCCAACCTGAACATCACCATTAAGAACAGCGTTAGTTGATATATTAGAGCAACACCCAAGAGTATTTCCATGCTCAACTAAAGCTCTAGTATTGATCACAACGGCATCATGTATTATCGTGTCACTATTGACTATACACATTTTACCAATATATATTCCATTGCCTAATGTAACATTGGGATCAATCAATGCTGATGAGTCAATTATATTGACCAACGATAATCCCTTGGACATTAATCGTTGGTAAAACCACCAACGATGCTTTGGCTCTCCGATACCGATAAAATAAACATAATCGTTAAAATTATCTATTTTTTCGATTGCATTAGCCAGAATTGGGTATCCTTGATGAACGCCTTGCTTATACGTATCGATAAACCCAATCAATTCAAGCTGATTAATATCGATACTACTAATAATAGATTTAGAAAACCCGCCGGCACCTATAATTATCAATTTTTGCATGCCATAATCCTTTTTATTACACTAAATCTCGATACATGGAGATCCCATTGCCATCAACTTTGCTATATTTTCAGAGGTAACGGCATCGATATGTTTTGCTTTCACTGCGATACAATTCACCATTGGCATATCGAACATATTAAACTGTACACTACTCGCCATTCCATACACATTGATCTTTGCGTATTTTTTGCATAACGAAATTATGATATGTTCGGCGATGAGATTGTCATATACACCCGGAAGAAAAAAACCATTAAATAATCTCTCACTCTCTCTAGGGTGTGGGATATAATAAGTGTTATTGTTTTTTTCTAAAAATGCAAGAATGTTTTTTTCTAGCTTAGCGACATGCTTTTTTCCATTGAGCATCTCACTATATATTCCACCAAGAAAGAGCGATATTTCACCATTGCTAACGGCATCATTACCATCATCTATATTAAACAAATTTACCAGCTGGGTATTTGGGATGATATTCTTACGATCCTTATAAATCGTATGATGCAAACATGATTCATTCAAGATCCTATTCTTATCAAACTTTCGTCTTAATAGCGTGTGAACGATTAACTTCCATCGTTTCTGCGCCACGTCATTATAATATCTTCCACTATAGCTTATATTGACAGTCCCATCATCAAACGTCTCTATTCTTTTAAAATTAGCATAGGAGAGAACATAATGTATAAAAGGATGATCAATGTTGGCAAAATAAATAGTATCAAATGATTTATTTTTCACAAATCGATAAATATCGATAAAAGTTTTCACTTTCAACGGTGCAAAGAAAGCCCGGGATTCTACCATATGCTTACCTAAGTCAGCATAATATTTTCGATTCACTTCATTATCTTTAGCGAAAAAATAAAATAGCTGTGCATCAGTATCTTTTTTTTGCTTTATTTTTTCCGCAATCAGCGTTTGGAGTGGTGTCAAACAAATATACAGATCCACAGAGACATCTCACATATTAATTTTAAAACAAGAAAATATAAAAAAACCGTAGCTATTTATCATAGCTACGGTTAAAACGTAACAAACTTTGTTGTAAAAGTGAACTGTTTTAAGCGTTATAATAGTCACGATACCAATTTACGAAAGCCAGCACTCCCGCTTTCACCCCTACCTGCGGGCGGTAGCCGGTCACCGCGAACAGATCCTCGGTATCGGCATAGGTCTGGTAGACATCGCCCGGCTGCATCGGCATAAAGTGCTTCTGCGCCTCGATCCCCAGGGCCTCCTCCAGCGCCGTAATGTAATCCATCAGGCGCACCGGGCTACCGTGACCGATATTATAGATACGGTATGGCGCGGAGCTGGCGGCCGGTGAACCCTGCTCGACCCGCCAGTCGGCGTTCGGCTGCGGCACGACCTCCATAATACGCAGCACGCCTTCGACGATATCGTCGATATAGGTAAAATCACGCTGCATATCGCCATGGTTGTAGATATCGATGGGCTTGCCTTCCAGCATACTCTTGGTGAACTTGAACAGCGCCATATCCGGGCGCCCCCACGGCCCATAGACCGTGAAGAAGCGCAGGCCGGTGGTCGGCAGCCCATACAGATGAGAGTAGGAGTGCGCCATCAGCTCGTTGGACTTCTTGGTGGCGGCATACAGGGAAATCGGGTGATCGACGCGGTCGGCGGTCGAGAACGGGACCTTGTTGTTCAACCCATACACGGAGCTGGAGGAGGCGTAAATTAGATGCCCCACCTTACTGTGACGGCAGCCTTCCAGCACGTTGACGTGTCCCAGCAGGTTGCTCTGGGCATAGCTCAGCGGGTTGGTCAGGGAGTAGCGCACTCCCGCCTGCGCCGCCAGGTGAACCACCCGGTCAAAGTGGGCGGCGCTA
Source organism: Edwardsiella sp. EA181011 (assembly GCF_000800725.1). Classification (NCBI taxonomy): domain Bacteria; kingdom Pseudomonadati; phylum Pseudomonadota; class Gammaproteobacteria; order Enterobacterales; family Hafniaceae; genus Edwardsiella; species Edwardsiella sp. EA181011. The sequence continues at coordinate 3,211,827 of NZ_CP011364.1, forward strand.
AACAGCGCCGCCATGGCCGCGCTGTCGGCGATATCGATCGGATGGTAGGTGAAGTTGGCATCGGCCTGCAGCGGCGCCAGGCGCGCCTGCTTGAGCGACACATCGTAATAGTCGTTCAGGTTGTCGATGCCCTCGACCTGATGCCCCGCCGCCAACAAACGGCCACAGAGATTGGCACCGATAAAACCGGCGCAGCCAGTTACTAAAACACGCATAAATTATCCTGTAAAAATCTCCCCCCGGCTGAAACGACACGCACGCCCTAGGGCGCGCGTTGGAGGCAGGTGTTAGTCAGTACGATCCAATGGACATTATGCTAACCTCGCCAGCCAATATTGTCTTACAAAATTTGCCGGTAATGGTTAGTCATTGCCGAAGATATCGCGGGTGTAGACCTTATCCGCCACGTCATCCAGCTCCGGCGCCATACGGTTAGAGATGATCACATCCGACATCGCCTTAAACTGCTCCAGGTCACGGATCACCTCTGAGTGGAAGAAGCTATCCTCTTTCATCACCGGCTCAAAGATCACGACCTTAATCCCCTTGGCCTTGATGCGCTTCATGATCCCCTGGATCGAGGAGGCACGGAAATTATCCGAACCGCTCTTCATGATCAGCCGATACACACCCACCACCTGCGGATTGCGCGCGATAATCGAGTCAGCAATAAAATCTTTACGCGTACGGTTGGCCTCGACAATCGCCTGGATCAGGTTATTGGGCACCGAGGAGTAGTTGGCCAAGAGCTGCTTGGTATCTTTTGGCAGACAGTAGCCGCCGTAGCCAAACGAAGGATTGTTATAGTGGTTACCGATGCGCGGATCGAGGCTGACCCCTTCAATGATCTGGCGGCTGTTGAGTCCCAGCGCCTCGGCATAGCTATCCAGCTCGTTAAAATAGGCAACCCGCATCGCCAGATAGGTGTTGGCAAACAGCTTGATCGCCTCCGCCTCCGTCGAATCGGTCAGCAGGGTCGGGATATTCTGCTTAATCGCCCCCTCCTGCAGCAGCGCAGCAAAGCGCTCCGCGCGCTCGGAGCGCTCGCCGACCACGATACGCGACGGGTGCAGGTTGTCATACAGCGCCCGCCCCTCGCGCAGAAACTCCGGCGAAAAGATCAGGTTATCGATACCCAGGCGCTCACGCAGCTGCTGGGTAAATCCGACGGGAATGGTCGACTTGATGATCATCACCGCCGCCGGATTGATCGCCAGCACATCGCGGATCACCGCCTCTACGCTGGCGGTGTTAAAGTAGTTGCTCTTGGGATCATAGTCGGTCGGCGTCGCAATGATGACAAAATCAGCGCCGCGGTACGCCTCTTCCTTGTCCAGCGTCGCACGGAAATTCAGGGAGCGATGAGTGAGGTACTCCTGGATCTCCTTATCCACGATCGGTGACTGACGCCGGTTAAGCATCTCGACCTTCTCCGCCACGATATCCAGGGCGACGACCTCATGATGCTGAGCCAGCAAAATTCCGTTGGACAGGCCGACGTAGCCCGTACCGCTAATCGCAATCTTCATCACATGCCTTTGTATTAATAAAATTAATCTTGATACCCATTCGGGTTGCTCTGCTGCCAGCGCCAGGTGTCGCGCATCATCTGATCCAGATCGTACTGCGCGCGCCAGCCGAGCTCCCGCGCCGCCAGCGCCGGATCGGACCAGCATTCGGCAATATCGCCCGCGCGACGCGGCGCAAAGCGGTAAGGTATAGTAACCCCAGAGCACCTCTCAAATGCGGCAACGATATCCAAAACGGAATATCCTACTCCGGTTCCCAGGTTATACACTTTGTAGCTGGCGCCCTCATCGCGACGATCGAGCGCGGCCAGGTGGCCCGTGGCCAGATCCATCACGTGAATATAGTCGCGTACCCCGGTGCCATCGTGGGTGGGATAATCATCGCCGAAGATGGACAGGCAGGCCAGTTTCCCCACCGCCACCTGCGCGACATAGGGGACCAGATTGTTGGGGATGCCGTTGGGATCCTCGCCGATAAGCCCCGACGGATGTGCCCCCACCGGGTTAAAGTAGCGCAGCGCGGTAATCCGCATCTCGGGTCTGGCGCGAGATACGTCCTGCAGGATCTGCTCAACCATCAGCTTGGAGGTGCCATAGGGGTTGGTCGTCCCGCCGGTACGGCTGTTCTCCGTCAGCGGCACTGACTCGGGATCGCCATACACCGTCGCAGAAGAGCTAAAGATAAAGCCCTGCACACCGGCGCAATGCATCTCTTCCAGCAATACCAGCGTACCGCTGACGTTGTTGTCGTAGTACTCCAGCGGTTTTTCCACCGATTCACCCACGGCCTTGAGACCGGCGAAGTGAATCACATCGCTAATAGCGTGCTGTGCAAAAATCTGCCGCAGCAGCGCCCGATCGCGCACATCGCCGCGGTACAGATGCGGCTGGCGGCCGCAAATCTGCGCCACCCGGTTCAACGCCTGCGCAGAGGCGTTGACAAAGTTATCCAGCACCACCACCTCATCCCCGCGGGACAGCAGTGCCAGCACCGTATGAGACCCGATATAGCCGGCGCCGCCGGTCACTAAAATTGCCATGCTAAATACCCTGAATCAATCAATTCGCGTCTGCACATCCCGCAGCCAGGCGGTAAAGGCCTCTCCCTGCTGAGAGTGACTTAACCCACCGGCGACAAAGGCCTCAGCATACCCCAATTTATCACCGCAGTCATAGGAGAGCCCCACCTGGCGATAGGCCTCTACCGGACGGTGCTGCAGCAGAGTTGCAATGGCATCGGAGAGCTGGATGCGCTCCCAGGCGCCAAAGCCGGTGGCGGCCAGGATCGGCCAGATGGCGGCAGACAAGACATAGCGCCCGACCGCGGACAGGTCAGACTGGTATTTCTCTGCGTTCTCGGGTTTTTCCACAATCGAGGTCATGCGCGCACTCTGCCCCGGCGCCAGCACCGCATCGGCACAGTTGATCACCGAATACTCCGGCAGCACCTCCAGCGGCATCGGCTGCACCAGCACCTGGCTACGCCCGCTCTCCTCAAAACGCGTGACCATCGCCGCCAGATTCTGAGTGGCGGGATCGAAGGTGCTGGTGTCTAACCAGATATCCGGCAGTGCGACGATAAAGGGATGCTCCCCGACCAGAGGGCGGGCGCAGAGAATGGCATGCCCCAGACCCAGCGGTTTATGCTGACGTACGCTGTTGATAGTCACCCCTGGCGGGCAGATGGAGCGTACCTCATCCAACAGCTGACGTTTGACGCGCGCCTCGAGCAGCGCTTCCAGCTCAAACGACGTATCGAAGTGGTTCTCAATGGCATTCTTGGAGGAGTGGGTCACCAGAATGATCTCTTTCACCCCCGCCTGGACGCACTCATGCACTACTTTTTGAATCAACGGCTTATCGACGATGGGCAGCATCTCTTTCGGGATGGCCTTGGTGGCCGGTAGCATCTTCATTCCCAGTCCGGCGACGGGGATAACGGCTTTAAGTGTGGTCACTAGAATTAATCCTAACCAAGAAGTATCTTAATAAGCTTATCGCAGAAAGCATCTTCATCAAATTTTCTTTCTGCTAGAATACGACTTTCTTTTCCCATTCGTTCAATTTCACTCTGATTCTCTATAAAATAGATCATCTTTTCGGCCAAAGCCTGAGCATTCCACGGCGGAACGAGGAAACCATTAACGCCGTCTATTACCGTCTCTTTACAGCCTGGCACATTCGTAGTAATAATTGGACGACCAATAGCCATAGCCTCCTGGGTACTTCGAGGAACCCCTTCCCTATATGAAGGTAATACAAAAACACTCGTTTCTGTCAAAACCTCATGTATATTATTTGACACACCTCTAAAGTTAACATGGCCTTCATCAATCCAACTTTTTAATTCTATTTTACTTACACCACCAAGGTTATCATCGATTCCACCCACAAAATCGAATTTTACGTTAGAGTATATTCCACGCACATAACTCGCCGCCTTAACATACTCTCTAACACCTTTATCGATTAACAATCGAGAGACCATTGTAAAGCGAATTTCACGAGGAAGTGGTTGATGCGAGAATTTATTCAAATCAACACCAATCCCGCCTATAACATAGGTACGCTCAACGCTAACATGATTATCAATAGTAATTTCTCGCCTATCATCATCATTTAAAAAAATAACACAGCGAGAGTGCGGCAATGCTAATTTATACAATAAAACCTGCGAGCGCCGTAATATTTTCTTCTTTAGTGAGTCGGGTTCTAATCGTCGAGTAAAGCAATACCCTAGGCCTTCTAACATCGAGTAATTGCATTTTACCCCAGCATAATGCGCAGCCAATGTACCAAAAATGACAGGTTTGGGAAAAAAAGAAAACGTAATATCAGGGTTTATTTCTTTTATTTTTTTAATCATAGAGCATATAGTCACCACTGCTTGAAATGGATTAACGCTACTACGATTCAATTCATAAAAGACAACATGAATACCCAACTGGTTAAGTTCTGATACTCTAGATGCATCTGTTTTTGGCAGCAATAAGTAAACAACATGCCCATCATGAATCAGCCGCTCAATCAACCTCAGCCTAAAGTTAAATATAGATGCGGCAGTGTTTGTTATTAACAGTATATTCACAAATAGGTCACCAAATCAAAACAACATAACATTATGAATGCAATCATACTACCTTATTATATAACTGCATCCACTCATCGGACACTGCACATAATGAATACCGTGTTAAAATACGATCTCTGGCCTTATCTGAAATTATTTCTCTCTGCTCTGGCGTCAGATCTATTGCTGATTTTAATGCGCTAGCTAAAAGCATAGAATCAGCTTTTGGAACAAGAAACCCAGCATCACCAACAATTTCTTTTGTCCCACCACAATCCGTAGAGACCACTACACCACCACAACTCATCGCTTCACACAAAACTAAAGGCATCCCCTCCCATGAAGACGACATTACATATATGTCCATTGCAGACATCAACTCTGCCACATCATATCTTAATCCGAGCCAACGGACGCTACTCTCAATGCCTAAGTCGATGGCTAACTGCGCTAATGACGCCTTATCCTCCCCAATACCTGCAATAGCTAACACTAAGGAACGGCCTTCACATTTAATTTTTGAAAAAGCCGACAGCAAATTTTTATAATTTTTAGCTTCAGTCAACCGGCCCACGGCAAGTATTAATACGTCGTCATTAGACAGAGACAACTCACGTCTTTTATTTACTCTTTCATTCGCTGAATATTTATATTTATCAGTATTAACCCCATTATACATAAGTATCATCCTCCCTTTTTTTACCGCATTCGCCTGCTCAAAAGATGTTACAGCCTCTTGGCTAACATTAGTGGATATTGAAGCAAGCCAATCCGTTAAACGATAGGATAACATTCGCCAGCGCCCCCCTCATTGGTATTATGAGCGGTACAAATCAATTTAAAGGATGGATCTAGCACACGAAGAAAACGAGAGAATAAATTGGCATGATACATATGACTATGAACGACCTGAGGATTAAATCCTTTAATTATCCTCCTGACACGCCATAGCGCACGAATAAAACCAAAGATATTCTTTTTCATGTTTATTGAATAGACTTTTACATCTTTCAATAAAGGTTGCACCACCACTCCATCGGCAAGACTAATAACAATAACATTTACTCCACGCAAAGAGAGTTTATCAGCCAAATCACAAACTTGTTTTTCAGCCCCTCCCATACCAAGTCCTGTGATAACAAAACAAACTCTATGAACATTATTCTGATTGAGCTCAATCATTTAACAATCTCATCCATTGTCTACCAATATTATCCAAATGATACTTCCTTGCATTATTAATGGAGCAAGTCACCATTTCATTATATATTTTCTCGTCATCATAGACAATTGCAGCATATTCAACTTTATCGGCAAACCCTAAAATATCATTATTGTCTATTAACCAGCCGTTCTTATTTTCAATAACAATTTCACTAGGCCCTGTATCGCAGTCAAATGCAATAATTGGCAAGCCAGTTTCTTGCGCCTCTAGCAAGACCATAGGGAAACCTTCAAATCTAGAAGTCATTACATAAAATGCGCTAACTGAATAATGCTCAATAACATTATTTGTGTTTGAATAAAACTCGACAAAATTAGAGATCCCTAAGGAATCACATAGCTTTTTTAATTCTTCCTCATCCTCACCGCTACCGACAATACGTAACACCCAATCTTGTCGTTTCAAACAGAATATAGACCAAGACTTGAGTAGTAAATCGAAACCTTTTTGATAAGTTAGCCGACCGACGGCCAACATGATTTTCTTTTTTCTTATGTCAATATTGCTTGTGAGACTGAAGGGGACTGGGTTATAAATTCTGTTCACTTTTGCTTTGCAGAAACATTTATCAAGCCAGAATTTTTTATCTCTCTCCGTCAATGTTATTATATCATCTGCAAAACAGGCGGCTAATACTCTAGCAACTCGTCTAACCTTCTTCCCAAGATCAATTTTATAATTAAAATGTTCCCAGCAAATATTTCTAATACGTAAATTAATAAAAGCAGGAATAGAATAAATAGAGAGCATAGATTCAACATTAATAAATATATCTATGTTTTTTTTCTTTACAAAAGAGCGCAAAAATAAGACAACCGAAGGCAAGCGAGTAATTCCTCGACCAACATCATCGAATATATTACAAACAGATACATTACTATTTAAAGGAAAAAAACTCTTCTGACCACACTGTAAACTAAGGATAGATACCTGGTACCCATTTCCTGCCAAAAAATTAGCCAGGACGCTAGTCACCCGTTCAGTGCCACCTGACCGACTAATATCCCCAACAAAAAAGCATATGCTTCTCATATTTTATATCTCTTTAAGATACAGTATAAAACAGCCTGAAAATACCGAATAACAGTTTTTATAAAACCTATTGGGTTTTTCATAAAGCATCTTATAGGGATATTTTTTAGCATCGCAGATCTTGAAATCAAATGGCCTCGAGCATTCATAGAAAAAGAACTTTTGCTAAGGCGTCCTACCACCTCCTGATCATGAAAAATACTCAAAGGCTCATCTAAATATATGAATTTATATTTTTTTGACACAATCGAGTAGAACCAAATTTCTGGAATAAATTTTACTCCATCAACAACTGGATATGGAAATTCCGAAATAATTTTTGTTTTAAATACATCAATCCTTTCACCAAAAATAGCACTGGCAAATTCATCATACCAGCTGGCAATGCCACCGCCGCCAACCTGAAATAAACTATCAGGCTTACCTGTTGACTTTCTAATAGCCAAACAACGCAGTCCTATTAAATCTTTTCTTTCATCTAGCAATTTAACATATGGTTTTAATTTTAACAGTGCAGAAGATACTAACTCATCATCAGAATCCAAACCGATAAAAAACTCCCCTCGCGCCTCTTTTATTGCTCTATTCCATGCTGACTGCTTTCCAGCGTTATTTTGATAAATATAGTTAATGTGAATTTTTCCATCCTTAATAAAATTATTCACAATATCTTTTGTATTATCAGTTGAACCATCATCAATAATAATCCATTCTATATCATCATATCCTTGATGAAGAATGCTTTCATAGCAACGATGCAGGGTTTTTGCTCGATTAAACGTTGGCGTGAATACTGTAAACATAAGAGTAGAAAGTTCCATCTGATTATTTTTTAATGCCAATCTTAATCTTTGGCATTAAAAAAACAAAAAACAAAAAATAAAAACAGAACGGCGATATTATAACCAATGAGGATCTTGGTAAAAATACTAGGCGCGTAAAGATCGCAGTCAATAAAACAAGCCAAAATAGATTCTTAGAAGCATTTTGCAAAGTAGAGAGCAAAAGCCCAAAGCTAAAGGCCAAGAATGAAAAACCTAAAATATTTCTACCACCAAAAACATAGAAATCACTCATCAATGTCCAATCTAATCCAAACCCTCTAGCAAACAGACTTTCATCTAGCGTCTTAGCCATATAGTGTTGAAAACCAGTCATATAATATTCAACTGGTATAAAGATAGAGGCTATAGCACTAGCACCAGGGAAAATCGTCTGAAAATAGCTTAATATAGGGTAATTACTAACCTTAGTTGATAGATCAAATACCATTAGTGATACCCCCTGATTAAAAAGGAAGGTAGATAAAAACTTCACTAATGAAAAATCAGAAAAACTCCCACTGCCTCGATATGACATTATTTGTATAAAGGCAGATAGTAAAATCACACTGATTAATGAAATGGTTAAAAACCTAAACACGCCTAAATTTTTAGCACCATTTCGCCCAATCAACCAGATCAAAAGGAGAAGACTAACTAACAATGGTCCACGAGCACCGATAACGGTAGAGCAAATAATAGTTGTTATATATATTCCAACAAACCATTTTTTCCTATATCCAACAACTATCGCATAGGAAAATCCAATCGCAAAAATAGTTTGGGCTAGACTGCTTAATGGAAGACTGTATGCCTTATCTTGCCAGAGTTTAGATGCTAGATACCCGCCTCTAATAGCATCTAGAACTGTCGACATGAGTTCGATGAGAAATAACGGACTTAATAAGAGTGCAACATTGCAAAAGCGTCGCATCCATTGTTCATCTAATGCAACAGGTTTAAAAGATAAATTACTAAAAAACGCTATTTTGTAGCCAAAATCCATAGAGCATAAAAAAACAAATATATATAAAGTTAACGTTACTGCGTCATAATCATTTAACGTATAATTAACAAAAAAGTTCATGCTAAATACATTGACATCGCCGCCGATGAAGGCAATAAAGAACCTACCACAGATAAATAATGAGAATGCAATCAAAAACAAGCAATAAGTTGAATTAATATATATTTTACAGATAAAATTAGATATAAATATACAAATAATAAATAATGGCAAAGCAAGCTCTAATAACCTTAACTCACTGCCATCGTGTTGAAAAAACAGAAAAAACAAAACTGGAATCATTAATACATAAATAATAAGCTGAAAAAAAGCAAATCTCTTATTATCATTGTTGACCATTAGCAAGTTATCCCATTATATGATTTTGTTTGTTTTGAAAACTTCTTTTTCTACAGCCTTAGTTAATCTAGCAAAGAGAGTTTTCCTGAAAGCATAATATAAGAGAGGTTTTATTTTTCCAGCAGCAAAAACTCGCGATGGAATGATCCTGTTAATATAAAAGCAAGACTCTTTAGCCAAGATAGCATCTTCATGATATAGCCTTGCACATTTGGATATATGTGAAATATATAAGTTAGACAATAATATTGCCCATTGTTTCTTACTCTTAGCAAGATAATATATCCGAATATATCTTAGGATACCAAACTCGCTATCATTTAGATCACTTAATTTTAAATTAGAGGTTATCCCTGAACTGTTTTTCCTATATTTAACTATAGGCATCTGAGTATCAATTATTTTTTTTGACCGAGCTACTAATATTGGGATAATCAGTTGATCTTCAAATCGACGGCCTTCATCAAAGCGAATATGGGAAAATAATGTTTTTTTATAAATAAAACGCCAGGCGAACCAGTCTGATTTTTTAAAGATATTAATAGGATCATTTAAAATAAAATCATCTTCTTGTGCTGATATGTCTCCTATTCCCTCCTTAACGGGAATAGGATCACCATCGGCATCAACCGATATATATGGAAACGATAAACAATCTGGATTATGCTTTAATAGTTTTCCTTTAATGACTTCATAAATACCATCAGTCCACATATCGTCTGAATCTAAAAATGCAATATATTTACCGGTAGCGGCTGACAATCCACTATTTCTTGCACTAGATAATCCTCCATTAACTTTATTAATATTTATAAATGAATATTTACCTTCATAGCCATTTATAATATCAAGAGAATTATCTGTTGAGCCATCATTAACAATAATTACCTCAAGAGACTCATCATATTGCTTGAATACCGAATTGAGACAAGCATGCAAATACATGCTAGTATTGTACACAGGAATAATTATAGACAGTAACTTCATACTTTACCGATTATCTCTCTCATCAATCCCTTTTTATACAAAACAAAAGAGAGTAGAAACAAAGCAATAATTTCGACAAAAACGACTGATAGTGAGGCGCCTATTGCTCCATATGTTTTAGCCAAGAAATAACATAATGGCAAATGGATAATTACACAAACAATTGGCATGACCGTATATTCTTTCTTATACCCACAGGGCAACAAAATATAGTTACCAAAGACCGTTGCCGTTAAAACCAACAAATATATCGGCGAATATATTACAAATAATGTTGACACCATCTCATATTTATCACCATAAATTAATGTTGCGAGTGGTCCAGAAAAAACAGCCATTACAACACCAATAAATAATGCAGCCCCTCCCTGAAAAGCCAAGATCCTCTTAACTAATAAGAAAGCATCACGTCTGCTCGTAATAAATAAATTACTCAATCTAGGATAGAATGCATTCCCCAATATAAGGAAAACGCCTAATACGGCCCCTTTAATTCTATCTGCTGCAGTATATATACTCACTTGATCGATAGTACTAACTGCGGCGATGATAATACCACTACTTATTGTATAAAGATTTATTGATATCATAGCCACAAAAACACTATAGCTATCTCTTATGGTTAGAATAATATCATTAAGGCTTACAGAGACGAGCTTTATTTTTTTTGATTTATAGATAATCAAGCATGCCATAACCCCACCGATAAAACCGGTTGCCGATTGAATAATAACGGCCGCAGAGACATCCTCTTCCCCCTGGACGAATATAAAAAACAAGGGTAACGTAATTAATCTCGCGAACAAGGTTACTTTCGTCACTGAGGATAACTCTTCAATCCCTTGAAAGTACCACACTGGCATGATAACAGTGCCAACAAGCATAATTAAAATATAAACCAACTGAGGCTTAAATATTCCATTAAAATGAAAATAAACAAGAAAGAGTATGACAGCACTAATCAAGCCACAAAGCATTGCTTTTGTATATATTGTAGTCCAAAAAACATGAGATATATACTTAGTGTCACCTTGGTTTTGTGCTATTTTTTTTGTTGATGTAAAATTAAATCCAAAATCGACGAACAAAACACAATACTGTGAAACATTCAATACCAGCCCATATATGCCAAACTCATACAAGCCTAGTGTTCTTGTTAGATATGGTATTGTGAGCAGCGGAACTACATAACTACTTCCTTGTAAAATAAGTAAATATACTATATTTTTCCTTAAAAGAGACATAATTGAATCGCTTAAATTGGATATTTTGTTATGGAAACGTAATTTTAATTACTAAAGAAATAAACATATATCTACGCTACCGCCCTTGGCTCTACAGCTACCAATGCACTGACTACTCTGTACCGACGCTTCTGCTGCGTTTACACTCATACCTTACTGTAGTAATTATTTACAAAACAACAAGTTATAAGAAAACACTCATTTACAACACCTATGCACTCTCTCTTCTCTGTCATGGCACCTCACCAACGGTGCTATGCCTTACCAATTTTTATACGTAACGGCTATCGAAACAAGTCAAAATATATCTGATTTCTATTTTTAAGGCCGGTTGATGTTTTATCATACAATTATTTCCGCGATGCCAATCGCACACCCCGACGCGGTACCGCGGGATTGCATCGGAATGAGTTTTTAACCGCGCCCCCTTCACATCCTTAATGTGTGCCCCGCGCTATCCCCTGCCCCATATGGGAATTCTAAAGATAAAAAAAGGCAGGCCACTCGGCCTGCCCTCTCACTGCGGCTATGTCCTTAGCGATGCAGCGGCACCATAAATTCGGTGGCGACGATCACCACCACCAGGCCAACCAGCACCGGCACAGAGGTGCGTTTAACCACCTCGAAGGGGGAGATCTTGGCCATCCCGGAGACGGCGACCACCACGCCGGAGACCGGCGACAGGGTGCGACCCAAGTTGGAAGCCTGCAGCATCGGAATGGTCAGGTAGGCCGGGTTGATACCCATCTGGCCGGACAGCTTGGGGATCAGCTCGACAAAGGCGTAAAACGGCGCGTTGCCGGAGCCGGTGGTCATCGCCGCCAGCATGGTGATCACCACCAGCACCAGCATCATGATGATGCCGCCGGTACCAAAGGACTGCGCCAGCTCGATCAGACTGCTGATAAAGCCGACGGTGCTCAGCCCCTGGGCAAAGACCCCGGCCGCCACCAACAGCATCACCACGCTGGCAAAGGCATCCGCCATCCCGCGGTAGGCCACCTCCAGCCCGCTATAGACCTTTTTGGCGTCGAAGCTGCGCAGAAACTCCGTCACCGATGCCAGTAGCATGCAGATAACCAGGACGCTGATGATGTGCAGATGCGGCCCCCACTTGCCGTCAAACACCAGCACGCCGATGATCGGCGTAAAGGGCAGAATGGCGTAAAACGACGGCGCCGTGGTGGTGATCTCGTTGACATCCAGCATCTCGTGCTGCGCCTGCTCCTTGTTGTCCAGGTAGCGCTGCCAGAAATAGTGGGCAATCGCCATGCAAACGATGGCGATGATGGAGATGGGCAGGGTTGTTTTAAAGGCAAAGTCGATCAGCGGCATTTCAGACGCCTTGGCAGCCAGCACCACGTCGCCGGAGGTCGGCGCCAGAATGATCGCCGCAGGCGAGGCGCAGATAGCCGCCGCCGCTCCCCGACTAATCCCTACGTTGACCATCACCGGGAACAGGGTCGCCATTAGCAGTACCCCCAGCCCGGTGGCCGACGAAACGGCCAGCGACATCAGGCAGGCGACAAAATAGGCCGCAATCATCAGGAGATAAGGCGAGTTGATGTAGCGCAGCGGGCGTGAGGCCAGCTTGACCACCACATCGTTAGCGCCGATATGGGTCATATAGGCAGCAAAGCCGCACAGCATCATGATCATCATGCCGAGGTCGCCGCCGCGACTCATCAGCAGCACTTTTACATACTCAACGATATCGGTCGCGCGCCAGCCGGTCGACTTCGCGCTAGCGGGCAGGACATCGTGCCCCATCAGCGCGCTGATGATCAGCAGCAGCAGGCCGCCGGTCATCAGTACCCCGGTGGGGGAATATCCTTTAATAATGTAACGCCCGACGCCAACGGCGACCACGACCCCAATCAGTAGCTCAAGCATATTCTTCCTCAACAAATAGACAGGCGGGCTCAGCCACACCCCAGACAGGCATTGTTTCTGCCTTTATTAATTGTCAATTCCTTTCAACACGGTCAAAACTACCGCACTGTGCCCAAATGATAAGATTATTTTACTGATATTTGTCAAGTTTTCCCGATGTGACGGCGTGGAGTACGGGGAGAGTGTGATGCAGGTATATTTTTATCCCGCCGCACCTCCGCGTCGTCGGGCGATGCGGAGGTGCGGCGAGGAGACGGCGCTATTCGTGGCGCTTCTGCAGCCACTGCTTAAGCGCATCGCGCGCCTGCTGCTCCAGCGAGCCGCGCAGCGCCTTATCGACATCCATCTGATAGTTAAGCTGCTGCCAGTCGCCGTAGATATGCAGTGGAATGGAAGTCTTCTGCAGCGTATCGATCAGGGTGCCGTGACCGCGCCAGCCCTGCAATACCCGGACGCCCAGATTAATATCACAGCGTTGGGCCGCCAGATCGACGCTGCCGCTACCACCGAGATCCAGCAGCGGTGAGTGTCCATTCAGCGTATTCAGGGTGAGAAGACCGCTGCGCAGCGCCGCCTCCGCCTTCAGGCTCTGGAAGGTGGTAAAGGTGTCCACGCTCTCCCCAGCCTGTACATCGCGCCGATCGCGCACCACGGCCTGCTGGATCATCTGGGCGATGTTCATTCCCTCCAGCCGGGCATTATCTATCGCCAAGGAGAGAGAGCCCTGCCAGCGCCGCTGCAGGCTGGAAATGGAAAGCCCCTCGCCCTGCAGATGACCGCTGAGCGACAGTGAGCCGTCGATAAACGGCGGCAGCGCCAGCGACTTGAGCAGCGGCTCCAGGCTCAGCTGACGCAGCCGGGGGTCAAGCGTAACCTGTACCGCCTGGTTCGGCCGGCTTTGCAGCGTGCCGCTGATGGCGAAGTCCCCCGCTCCCAGGCGACCGCTCAGGCTCTCCAGCGTTCCCATCCCCTGACGGTTGTTGGCCTGCAGGGAAAACGCCTCTATGGCCATGCCGTGGTAGGTCGCATGCGTAGCCTGGATATTCAGCCAGGCGCTAAAATCACGCAGAAATGCCATCTCGTCGCTGCTCTCCGGCGGCGCCACCTGCGACACCACCGGCGGCGGCGGCGGCGTATTGCCGGCATCGGCGTGGGCGGTATCCGCGCTTTGCGCCTGCCAGCCGCTTAGGCTGTCCCAGTCCAGGTTATCCGCCTGCAGCGTTACCCGGTACTCGGGGATGGCGGCCAGCGTCCCCTGGATTTCGCCGCGCAGCTGGCTGTCATTAGCGCTCAGCCTCAGATCGCTCAGGGTAACGGCGGCCGGCGATGCGCTGTAGCCCAGGATCATGCTGCCCTGCCCGGCAATCCCCGCCGACGGCAGTCCTGCGCCGCTGTAGCGGTACTCCAGATGGTCAATCCGTGCCCGATACTGCTGGGGATAGCGGCTCAGATCGACGTCCGCCTGCAGGCTAAGCTGCAGATCGCGCTGATCGCGGTTGATACGGCTGGAAAAGTCGACGCTGGCATGACGGGTCTCATCCTGCTGGATATTCAGCTCAATATCGCGCAGGTTGATCGGCTCTCCGTCGGGCGCCTGCCAGATCACCAGGCTATCCTCGACCTTCACCTGATGAATGTTCAAACGCCATGCCATATCGCTGATGGGTTCGCTGCGCACCGCCGGCGAACGGGGCGCATTCGGCAGCGGCGCCGGCTCGCTGTCCGGCGTTAGGCGGATCACCGCCCCCTTCAGCATCACCCGGCGCACCTCCAGCTGATGCGAGAGCAGCGGCCACAGACGCACGTCGAGACGCATGTTGTCAGCCGCGATCACCGGCTGGGCGGCCCCGTCTGCGCGCAGCGACATACGATCGGAGAGGATGCTCAGCTGCGGCCAGACGCGCCAGCGCAGATCGCCGTCCAGCGTCAGCGCGTAGCCGGTACGCTGCTGTACCTGCTTGATCATATAGGCCCGAAAGTCATTGGGATTGATCAACAGCAGCAGCGCGCTGATGCCCGCCGTCACCACCACCAGCAGGATCATTAATGTGGTGAGAAGTCGTCTCATGCCATCCTCCGTCTTGGCCGTCCGTTACGGTCGGCGGCTCAGTCTTTATCGATCCGGCTGGCTACCGCGCCCTGTTGCCCTTTGTACTTGGCATCCTCCCGGCGATTATAGGGACGCGCCGCCGGAGCGGAAAGCGGTTCAAAGCTCAGTGCACCAATCAACATCCCCGGGCGCAGCGCCAGCGGCAGCTTGCCGGAGTTAAAAAACTCCAGCACGATGCAGCCCTGCCAGCCGGGATCGATGCGATGGGCCGTGACGTGAACCATCAGCCCCAGGCGCGCCAGCGAGGAGCGGCCGTCCAGCCAGCCGACCAGATCGTCCGGCAGCGTGACGGATTCATAGGTGACGGCCAGCGCCAGCTCGCCCGGGTGCAGGAAAAAGGCCTCATCCTCCCCCAGCTGGATCTCATCGCTCATCACCCGCTCCAGGGCCTCGGCAACTTCTTGCTTGGGGCCGCTCAGATCGATATAGGCCGCCGTGTGCCCCTGAAAGACGCGAAACCGGTTCCCCAGACGCACGTCCACGGTGGCGCCGCTAATGCGTTCCTGAGGCGGACGCGGGGTAATGCTCAGCCTGCCGTCATCCAGCCATGCCTCTATATCGCGGTCACACAGTCTCATGGTAGTTCTTCTCCGTCTCATCGCCACGCAGCACGGCTGCAGATGCGAATATCTTACCCGATCCCCCTCTTTTTCCGAAATGATTCAGAGACATTGCCCCTCTTTACGCCCGGGGATGCGACGTAAAAAATCGCGCTATGGGCTTTGCCGTCGTGGGATAAACCATTAACATCATGGCGGATATGGCAACGCATACAGGGAGCGTGCGATGGGAAGTCTGCGTCAGGGAATGGGATATGTGCTGGTCGCCGCCGCGCTGTGGGGCAGCTCCGGCGTCTGCGCACAGTATATTTTGCAAAAAACCGGGCTTTCCGCCCAATGGCTGACCATGTTTCGCCTCACCTTTTCCGGGGTGATCCTGCTGGTGGTCTCTTTTCTAAACGGCGACTGGGTGTTCGCGCCGCTGCGAGGGCGCCGGGAGATTGTCAGCCTGCTCTGGTTCACCCTGCTGGGCGCCATCATGGTGCAGCTGACCTTTCTGATGACCATCGAGCGCTCCAACGCCGCCACCGCCACCATTCTGCAGTTTCTGTCGCCGACCATTATCGTGGCCTGGTTTGCCGCGGTCAGGCGCCAGCGCCCGGGGCTACCGGTAATGCTGGCCATCGGCACCTCGCTGGGGGGCACCTTTTTACTGGTGACCCACGGTGATCCGACGTCGCTCTCGATCTCGCGTGCCGCGCTGTTCTGGGGGATCGCCTCCGCCTTTGCCTCCGCCTTCTATACCACCTACCCTGCCGGCCTGATCGCCCGCTTTGGCACCCTGCCGATCGTCGGCTGGAGCATGCTGCTGGGTGGCCTGATGCTGATGCCCTTCTTCGCCGACGAAACCGCGCAGGTACGGATGGACAACGCCACCCTGCTGGCCGCCTTCTACCTGATCATCATCGGTACGGCGCTGACCTTTAGCCTGTATCTGAAGGGGGCGCAAATCATCGGCGGTGCCAAGGCCGGTATTCTCAGCTGCGCCGAGCCGCTGTGCAGCGCACTGCTGTCGCTGCTGCTGCTGGGGATCACCTTTGGCACGCTGGACTGGCTGGGGACGCTGCTGATCATCGCCTCGGTGGTGCTGATCTCGCGCGATGCGCGCGCTCGGGAGGGAAAGCTGGAGTCGCTGACGCCGCAGGACGGCGCACGCTGACGGCCAAAAGCCGCGGCGGGTGCGCCATCGGCGGACTTATTCGAAGAACTGGCTGATCTTCGCCTTGAGGATATCGATGGCGATGCGGTTTTTACCGCCGCGCGGCACGATGATATCAGCATACTGCTTGGAGGGCTCGATAAACTGCAGGAACATCGGGCGTACGGTCTTCTGGTACTGGGCCATCACCGACTCCATGGAGCGCCCGCGCTCGTTCACGTCACGCTTCATGCGGCGCATCAGGCAGATGTCCAGCGGCGTATCGACAAAGATGGAGAAGTTCAGCTCGTTGCGCAGGCGAGCGTCGGTCAGCAGCAGGATCCCTTCCAGGATGATCACCTTCTTCGGCTCCAGGTGAATAGTCTGCTGAATACGGGTATGCTCAACGTAGCTGTACTGCGGCAGCTCGATAGCGTTCCCCTGTTTCAGCATCTGCAGGTGCTGAAACAGCAGGTTGTGATCCATGGCGCTCGGATGGTCATAGTTGGTCTTGACGCGCTCCTCCATGGTCAGGTGACTCTGGTCTTTATAGTAGCTATCTTCCGGGATGACACCGATATGCGCCTCACCGACCTGCTCGCGCAGCTCGCGATAGAGGGTACTGGCAATCAGGCTTTTGCCTGAGGCGGATGCGCCTGTGATGCCAATAATGACGCACTGGTGGGTGTTGTCAGTCATGTGTTAAGACCTGGTATATAAGTGTTCGACGGGGCAAGGCACGGAAGGATCGGGATGACCGGTGCCTGAGACGCGGCAATTATAGGGAGTCTGCCCGGCGGACGCCAGTCCAATCGGCGCCGCGGCGGCGGTAAAAAATAACGGGCGTCCACCGCGACGCCCGCTATGATACGCTCGATCCCGACGCTTATACGGCGCGGAAGGCGATTTCGGTCGGAATGGATTCACCGCCCCAGTACAGCTGAGCGGCCACGTCGGCGGCCAATCGGCGGTAGATGGCGCTGAACTCGCTGTCAGGACGGCTGCTGACCGTCGGCTCGCCGCGATCCAAATCCTCACGCAGCGAAATATGCAGCGGCAGCTGCCCCAGCAGGCGGGTATGGTACTTCTCCGCCAGCTTCTGCGCTCCGCCGGTGCCGAAGATCGGCTCATGGAAGCCGCACTGGCTGCAGATGTGCATGCTCATGTTCTCCACGACGCCCAGCACCGGCACGTGCACCTTCTCAAACATCACGATGCCCTTCATCGCATCCAGCAGCGCGATATCCTGCGGGGTTGTCACCACCACCGCCCCGGTCACCGGGATGCTCTGCGCCAGCGTCAGCTGAATGTCACCGGTCCCCGGCGGCATATCCAGCACCAGGTAGTCCAGATCCGGCCACAGGGTATCCTGCAGCAGCTGCAGCAGCGCCTTGCTGGCCATCGGGCCGCGCCACACCATGGCGTTGTCATCCGTGACCAGATAGCCGATAGAGTTACTGGCCAGGCCATGGGCCATGATCGGCGCCATATGCTGCCCGTCCGGCGACGTCGGGCGCTCATGGGCGGTGCCCAGCATGGTCGGAATCGACGGACCATACACATCGGCATCCAGAATACCGACCCGGGCACCCTCGGCGGCCAGCGCCAGCGCCAGGTTCACCGCGGTGCTGGACTTGCCGACCCCACCCTTGCCCGAGCTGACGGCGATGATATTACGTACGCCCTTTACCCCCGGCTGGTCATTGGCCCGCTTCAGGGTGGCAATATTGTGCGCCAGGCGCCAGGTGACGCGCTGCACGCCCGGCAGCTGCTGCAGCGCGGGCGTCACACCGGTCTGCAGGGCATCAAAGCCGCTCTGCCAGGCAAACGGCATCATCAGTTCAATATGCAGGACGCCATCCAGCAGGGCACAGTGATGCAGCGCTTTCAGCGCGCTCAGCGGATGATTCAGCGTAGGGTGGGTAAAACCATCAAGGATTGCGCCGACCTGCGCGCGCAGCGTTTCAGGCATGGACTGCTCATGGGATTTATCGCTCATCCCGACTCCTTCATTCGTTATTATAAACCGCCCGCTCAGTCTACCAGAACTGATGGCCGAGCGCGCAGTGGATCCGCCGCCGAATTTTAGGCGCCGCCCGCCAACGCCGGCGCCAGAATCGCGGGACGCGGCCTGGAGCGTATCCCGTAACGGGTCGTGAGCGGCGCGGACGGTCATTGGCCCAGGACAAGGCGCGAGCGACGAGGTTGCGCGGGCCCACATGCACCGTGAGTCACGCGGCACCGGGCGAAAATGACCCCGACCCTACGGGACGTGCCCTAGCGACCGACGGCGCAATCGGGTAACATCAGAGGTTACCTTCCATTATTTAACCGAGAGATACAAAATCCACTATGGCTTCAGTCACTGATACAACAGGATCACGCAAAATTCTGGTGACCTGTGCGCTCCCTTACGCTAACGGCTCCATCCACCTCGGCCACATGCTTGAGCATATTCAGGCGGACGTGTGGGTACGTTACCAGCGAATGCGCGGCAATCAGGTGCACTTTATCTGCGCCGATGATGCGCACGGGACGCCGATCATGCTGAAAGCCCAGCAGATGGGGATCGCGCCGGAGCAGATGATCGCCGAGGTCAGCAAAGAGCATCAGCAGGATTTTGCCGACTTCCAGATAAGCTATGACAACTATCACTCGACCCACAGTGAAGAGAACCGTCAGCTGGCGAGCCTGATCTATACCCGTCTGAAAGAGAACGGCTTCATTAAGAACCGCACCATCTCTCAGCTCTACGATCCGGAAAAGGGCATGTTCCTGCCGGACCGCTTCGTTAAGGGCACTTGTCCCAAGTGTCAGTCCGCCGATCAGTACGGCGATAACTGCGAAGTGTGCGGCGCCACCTATAGCCCCACTGAGCTTATCAACCCGAAGTCCGTGGTCTCCGGCGCCACGCCTATCCTGCGCGAATCGGAGCACTTCTTCTTCGATCTGCCGTCCTTCGGCGCCATGCTGCAGGCGTGGACCCGCTCCGGCGCCCTGCAGGAGCAGGTTGCCAACAAGATGCAGGAGTGGTTTGAGTCCGGCCTGCAGCAGTGGGACATCACCCGCGATGCCCCTTACTTTGGCTTTGAGATCCCCGATGCGCCGGGCAAATACTTTTACGTCTGGCTGGATGCGCCCATCGGCTATATGGGATCATTCAAAAATCTGTGCGACAAGCGCGGCGATCTGAACTTTGACGACTACTGGGGCCCGGAGAGCGACGCCGAGCTGTATCACTTTATCGGTAAGGACATCGTCTACTTCCACAGCCTGTTCTGGCCGGCGATGCTGGAAGGCAGCGGTTTCCGTAAGCCGAGCAACGTCTTTGTACACGGCTACGTCACCGTCAACGGCGCCAAGATGTCCAAGTCGCGTGGCACCTTCATTCAGGCCCGCACCTACCTGAACCACCTGGATCCGGACTGCCTGCGCTACTACTATACCGCCAAGCTCTCCGATCGTATCGACGACATCGACCTGAACCTGGAGGACTTTGTTCAGCGCGTCAACGCCGATATCGTCAACAAGGTGGTCAACCTGGCCTCGCGCAACGCCGGCTTTATTACCAAGCGCTTCGCCGGCCAGCTCTCCGATACCCTGGCCGATCCGGCGCTGTACCAGACCTTTGTCGACGCGGCGGCGGAGATCGCCCAAGCCTATGAGGCGCGCGAGTCGGGCAAGGCGATCCGCGAAATCATGGCCCTGGCCGATCTGGCCAACCGCTATGTCGATGAGCAGGCGCCGTGGGTGGTGGCCAAGCAAGAGGGGCGCGATGCCGATCTGCAGGCCATCTGCTCCATGGGCCTCAATCTGTTCCGCGTGCTGATGACCTACCTCAAGCCGGTGCTGCCGGCGCTGAGCGCGCGCACCGAGGCCTTCCTCAACGCTGAGCTGCGCTGGGATACTATCGCCGAGCCGCTGCTGGGCCACCGGGTCAATCCGTTCAAGGCCCTGTTTAACCGCATTGAAATGAGTAAAGTTGACGCCATGATTGAAGAAGGCAAACTTGCCGCCGCGGCCGCGGCGAAACCCGCCGTCAGCGGCCCGCTGGCTGACGATCCGATCCAGGAGACCATCACCTTCGACGACTTCGCCAAAGTGGATATGCGCATCGCCCAGATCGTCAGTGCCGACCTGGTAGAAGGCTCAGATAAACTGCTGAAGCTCCAACTGGATCTCGGCGGCGAGCTGCGCCAAGTCTTCTCCGGCATCCGTAGCGCGTATCCGGATCCGCAGGCGCTGGTCGGCCGTCTGACGGTGATGGTCGCCAACCTGGCGCCGCGTAAGATGCGCTTCGGTATCTCCGAGGGGATGGTGATGGCCGCAGGCCCAGGCGGGAAGGATATCTTCCTGCTCAGCCCGGATTGTGGCGCACAGCCGGGTCAGCAGGTGAAGTAACGCCGCTGTCCGTTCCCCCCCAAACCCGCTACGGCGGGTTTTTTATCGCCCCTGCATCGACAGTGCAGCCCCCTCCGCGGAAAAAGAGCAAAAAAAAACGCCCCAGGGCACAGGCACCCGGAGCGCTTTTTCGCGGTAAACCGCTTAGTCGATCTTGGTCGTCGGGAAGGTCATCTCGCTATAGCGGACAAACCGGGTTCCCTGCGTCAGCTTATAGCCGAACCAGATGATCAGGAACAGCGGCAGGCCGATATAGGTCGCGGTCACACCGTACCAGTCGATGCGATCCTCCAGGAACGCCTCATAGTTCTGTCCCAGCGTGATGATCAGGCACAGCACAAAGGCGAAGATCGGCCCCAGCGGGAAAAAGCCGGATTTATACGGCAGCGCGTTCAGGTCGAGTCCCGCCATCACGTAGCCGCGACGGAAGCGGTAGTGGCTGATGGCGATCCCCAGCCAGGCGATAAATCCGGTCATCCCCGAGGTGTTCAGCAGCCACAGATAGACCTCCTGGTTGCCGAACATCGAGGTCAGGAAGCACAGACCGGCGACCACCGTGGTGGCGTACAGCGCGTTGCGCGGCACGCCACCCTTGGACAGACGACCGAAAATACGCGGGGCCTTGCCCTCCGTCGCCAGGGTATACAGCATGCGCGTCGAGGCATACATCCCGGAGTTACCCGCGGACAGTACCGCCGTCAGGATCACCGCGTTCATCACCGCCGCCGCAGAGAGCAGACCGGCATTCTTGAACACCAGGGTGAACGGGCTGACGGAGATATCCTTCACGTCATTGCGCAGCAGGCTGGGGTCAGTATAGGGGATCAGCAGACTGATGATCAGGATAGCGAACACATAGAACAGCAGAATTCGCCAGAAGACCTGACGCACCGCCATCGGAATATTTTTACCCGGATCCTTCGACTCCCCCGCGGCAATGCCGATAAGTTCGGTGCCCTGGAAGGAGAAGCCGACGATCATCGCCACCCCGATCATCGAGGCAAAGCCCCCGGCAAACGGCGCATCGCCGACGGTCCAGTTATGGAAACCGGCGCCTTCGCCGCCCTTCAGGATGCCGGCGATCATCATCAGCCCCACGGCGATAAAGATGATCACGGTGCTGACTTTGATCAGCGAGAACCAATACTCCGCCTCGCCAAAGCCCTTCACCGAAATATAGTTCAGCAGGAAAATCAGGCACAGGAACAGCGCGCTCCAGATCCAGCCGGGCATATCGGGAAACCAATAGCCCATCACCAGCTGTGCGGCCACCAGATCGACGGCGATGGTCACCGCCCAGTTATACCAATAGTTCCAGCCCAGCGCGAAGCCGAAGCCCTCTTCCACATAGCGTGAGCCGTAGGTAGAAAACGAGCCTGACACCGGCATAAACGCCGCCAGCTCACCCAGGCTGGTCATCAGGAAGTACACCATCATTCCGATGATGATATACGACAGCAGCGCACCGCCGGGGCCGGCCTGGGACACCGTAGCGCCCGATGCGACAAACAGCCCAGTACCAATAGAACCGCCGATAGCGATCATCGACAAGTGCCGCGCTTTTAACTCCCGGCGCAGCGCCGGTCCTTGTCCCGCGTCGGGGACGGTAGTTTTTGTCTGAGCCATTAGAACCCTATCGTTGTTTTGCGTTGAATCATGAAACCAGGCGGGATTGTAACAAATCCATCTGCGGCGGGAAGTAACAATCTAACGATAATAAGAGAGCTTCATGATGGTTGCGGGATTATTAGCGAGTGGCTAATCGCGTGTGCAATAAAAATACACAAAGATCACAATGAGCTATGGCAGCAGCCCCTGCTGCTGCCGCCGCGGAGGCTACGCCTGGCAGTAGCTCAGAAAACGGGCCAGCGCCTTGGAGATATGCTTCTGGCGGTGGTGGATCAGATACAGCGAGCGATGCAGATTGATCTCCGGCAGCACGACCTCGACCAGCGTACCGTTGCTCAGCTGCTCTTCGATCACCCGGCGCGACAGACAGCTGATGCCGATGCCATAGCGCACCGCATGCTTGATGGCCTCGGAGTTGCCCAGCTCCATCACCAGATCGAAGTGGGGCAAATGAGAGAGCAGCAGATGTTCAACCACCTCGCGGGTGCCGGAGCCAGTCTCACGCAGAATCCACGGCGCCTCCGCCAGACGGGCCAGGGTGACCGGCTCACGCAGCAGCGGGTGGTCCGGCGCGGCAAACACCACCAGCTCATCCTCCAGCCAACTTTGAGTGGTCAGCTCTGGCATGTGACACGGCCCCTCGATCAGCCCCAGATCGGCGTTAAACTCCGCCACGGCGCTGATCACATCGTGGCTGTTGCCCACGTGCAGCTCCAGCGGCGTCACGGGAAAATCGCGACGGTAGGCGGCCATCATCGGCGGCAGAATATAGTTACCGATGGTGCTGCTGGCGGCAATGCGCAGCGCCCCGCTCTCCCCCTTAAACAGCTGTTCGATTTCGCTGGCCTGCTCCAGCAACGCCATCGCTTTCGGATACAGCAGGCGACCGTGCTCGTTGACCACCAGCCGTTTACCTACGCGATCGAACAGACGTACCGACAGTTGGGTCTCCAGATCCGACAGCGCCGCACTCACCGCCGACTGCGAAAGCGCCAGCACCATGGATGCCTGCGTGGTCGAACCGCTTTTCAGTACTTCTGTAAAAACTTCCAGTTGTCGCAAGGTAATGTGCATAGACAGATCCAAACCGTTTCAACCAACGCGCCGTCCCCGGCGCCGATAGCCCTGTGACCCGACGACGACGGGGCCGCTCTCTGCGTCTA
The DNA here is from genome assembly GCF_000800725.1 of Edwardsiella sp. EA181011. Lineage (NCBI taxonomy): Bacteria > Pseudomonadati > Pseudomonadota > Gammaproteobacteria > Enterobacterales > Hafniaceae > Edwardsiella > Edwardsiella sp. EA181011. The sequence goes on from NZ_CP011364.1 coordinate 3,235,995, forward strand.
ATATTGCGTGCGCAGCGCCAACTATAGATAAATCAGAAAGAATTTACTACTTAAAGCGATTAATATCTCACGTCCGGCCTCCCCGACCAGAGAGGCCGGCGCAGGATCAGCGCACCACCAGCACGGAGATGCTGGCGTGGCGCACCACGCGGGCGGCGTTAGAGCCGAGTAGGTAGGTTGACATGCTGGGACGGCGTGAGCCGATCACGATCAAATCCGCGCCGCACGCCCCGGCCTCTTTCAGGATCTCATCATAGATAGAGCCCCAGCAGACCTTGACGCCGGTGCGCTCCGGCGGCAGCGGCAGCGATGCCGCCAGCGCCTCCAGCCGTCTTTCGGCCTGCTGTAGCGCCGCATCACGCAGCTCAGCGAGCTGCTGGGGATACTCGCTCATAAAGATCGTGGGAACAGGGGAATGCACATGTAGCAGGCGCAGCGAAGCCTGGGACTGCTCGGCCAAAAACAGGGCGTGCTTCAGCGCGACCTCCGTCAACTGAGGCTCTTCCAAATCAACCGGTACCAAAATCATGTTATAGGTGCCATCCATTGTGGATCTCCTTTATTGATGATTGATGTAAATGATTGATAGTTAACCCAGCTACTGTCACTCAGACGCACCTGCCGCACACACGGCCGGGGCGCCCTGGAAAATCCCAGCGGAGCGCGTCGCACCCGCGCGCCTCTTCCCTGCGCAGCGCCGTGCGTACCTGACGCCGCCGCCGAAAGATCCCGTCTGACTATAACACAAACGGGTGATTTATTCGCCGTCGCCCCACCCTGCGCAAACGCCGCCGTCCTTTACCCCGGCACAATTACACTATACTCAACGTAGGCAGTCTAAACACGACAGCGGCGGGCGGGAGGCTACCATGGAAACCCTGTATGGCTATCTGATCGGTGCGCTGGTGACCCTGGCGATCTGCGCCTTTGCCTGGGCCAGGCGCGGGTGGCGCGGCGGTGCGCTGGCCTTTGTCCTGCAGGTGACGCTGGCCTGCGGCTTTTACTATGGCGCCTGGCTGCTCTCTCAGGGCAACACGGTTACCGCGGCGCTGGCGGCGCTGCTCTCCCCCCTGAGCGTCCTGCTGATCATCATCAATACCAATGCCGCCACCCCGTCGGATGCCTAAGCCGAGCGCATCCGGCGCGGAGGTATCTAGCAAATATGTCTATAAAACATAGTACTATTATCGATTTAGAATTTAGCCACTGTCTCTTTAAGCTTGACGGCTCTTAAATTCACAATAATACAGTTCAGAATAACAATGACAGAAAACAGATCGCGCGCTTCACACCAGACCCACGCCCTGCTGCGCCTGCTCCCCGGGCTGCTGCTGACCGGCATCATCACCGCCGTATCCATGTGGGCCGGTGCCCTGCCCTGGGTCGAACAGCTCGGCTTTGGCGCCCTGACCTTGGCCATCATCCTCGGTATACTGATCGGCAACAGCGTCTATCCGGCCCTGAGCATTCCCTGCTCCGTCGGGGTTCATCTGGCCAAACAGAAATTCCTACGCCTGGGGATCATCCTGTATGGCTTCCGCCTGACCTTTCAGCAAATAGCCGACGTTGGCCTAACCGGCATCGTCACCGATGCGCTGACCCTCAGCTCCACCTTCCTGCTGGCGTTGTGGCTGGGTCGTAAAGTCTTTGGCATGGACAAACAGACCGTGATGTTGATCGGTGCCGGCAGCAGCATCTGCGGCGCGGCGGCGGTCATGGCCACCGAACCGGTGGTCAAAGCCGACGCCAGCAAGGTTTCGGTTGCCGTTTCGACCGTCGTTATCTTCGGCACCATCGCCATCTTCCTGTACCCCTGGCTCTATCAGCTCAACGCCCACTACCAGTGGATCGCCATGACCCAGGAAAGCTTCGGCATCTATATTGGATCTACGGTACATGAGGTGGCCCAGGTGGTCGCCGCCGGACGCGCTATCAGCGATGACACCGGCAACGCCGCGGTTATCGCCAAAATGATCCGCGTGATGATGCTGGCGCCGTTTCTGCTGATCCTGTCCAGCGCGCTCAGCCGCGGCGCCGGCAACGCCGGTGGGAAAAAAGCCCCGATCACCATCCCCTGGTTCGCGGTTATCTTTATTCTGGTCGCCGGCTTTAACTCCTTTAACCTGCTGCCCGGCGCGCTGGTGCACGCGCTGATCACCCTGGATACCATCCTGCTGGCCATGGCCATGGCCGCCCTTGGCCTGACCACCCACATCAGCGCCATCCGCCAGGCCGGCATCCGCCCCATCATTCTGGCCAGCCTGCTGTTCGCCTGGCTGATTATCGGCGGCGCCGCCATCAACGTCGTGATCCAGCGCTGCCTGTAAACGACAGCCTCCGCACCCTGTTAACCCATGGTTAGCAGGGTGTTTTGTTTTGGGTAAAAAACTACGCTGCCCGTGCGTTCAGTGCCATAATAGCGCCATCGCAACAGGAGATAACCCTATGAAATATATTGGAGCTCACGTCAGCGCCGCCGGAGGGCTGGATCAGGCCCCCGCCCGCGCCCATGCGCTGGAAGCCACCGCATTTGCGCTGTTCACCAAGAACCAGCGCCAATGGAAGGCGGCCCCGCTGACGGACGATGCCATTGACGCCTTCAGGGCCGCCTGCACGCGCTATGACTATCGGCCGCAGCAGATCCTGCCGCACGATAGCTACCTGATCAATCTGGGCCATCCGGTCGCCGAGGCGCTGGAAAAGTCGCGCGGCGCCTTTATCGATGAAATGCAGCGCTGTGCCGATCTGGGGCTGACCCTGCTCAACTTTCACCCCGGTAGCCACCTGCTGCAGATCGACGAGCGCGACTGTCTGTCCCGCATCGCGGAGTCAATCAATCTCGCACTCTCTCAGACCCAGGGGGTATGCGCGGTGATCGAGAACACCGCCGGTCAGGGCAGCAACCTGGGCTTCCGCTTCGAGCAGCTGGCGGCCATCATTGAGCAGGTCGAGGACAAATCGCGCGTCGGAGTCTGTATCGATACCTGCCATGCCTTCGCCGCCGGCTATGATCTGCGCGACGAAGCGGCCTGCGAGGAGACCTTTGCCCAATTCTCCCGCACCGTCGGCTTTACATATCTGCGTGGCATGCACCTCAACGATGCGAAAAGCGCCTTCAACAGCCGAGTTGACCGACACCAGAGTCTGGGGGAAGGCAATATCGGCTATACCGCGTTCCGCTGGATCATGCGCGATCCGCGCTTTGACGGCATCCCGCTGATCCTGGAAACCACCGATCCCGATCGCTGGCAGGATGAGATAGCCTGGCTCAAGGCGCAGCAGAAAATAGCGTAACAAAACTATCTATATAATTCATATAGATAAGATATTGCTAAGCATATTTTTGCTAAGTGAAGCGCGACTTGAGCCAGAATACCGCTGCACTTTTCCAGTCCATGTCTACTCATCAGAAATGGGCTGGCGTTTTCCACACAATGATACACTCGCTGCAACCTATTAATGCGTGGGCACCACAGTGCACTCTGGAGGCTGCGCTGAGGTATGTGCTCCGATATCCCATTAGTATGGCTAATACGTCTGCGACCTAGGATTTTCATCCTACATTTTAGGGATAGTTTCTACGTCAAATATCGCCCATGGCAAAAATTAATACGGTGATCTATATAGCTCAGCCCAGATGGAGAGTTAAAATTTTTGATAATGATACAGATTACGCCATTCAGTGTAAGCCAGTCTAAAGCGATCTACGCACTCATGCGACTATCGCGATGTCTAACCAAGGCAATCACGAGACATTGGCAACCTTGGATAATTGCAGAGATAAATATATCAATGAATGTCATAAAAACCGACTATATCCATTCAAATATCAATATATCTGCAATAGCATGCAGATATATCAAAACTCAGAGAGGGAATATTCAATAGCTACAAATCATTAATATAGTCTGGGCGTGGCATTCCCTTGGTCTGAGGGAAATCAGACCACTCAATAAAGTCCTGACTCAACCGGTCACTAAAATATCTACGATAAAATTTAGTATCCAATCCATGAGAATCAACGGCAAGATCTTCTTTTAATGATTTTAAATGATAAAAAACGATACCATTGCTTTTTTCTTTTGATTTATGAGAAAAAACCTCATAATTATACGCATGCTTGAAAAACGTATTTTTTGATACCCTAAAGATACCATGATCATAACCCGCAGTGAGAGGAGCACTTTTTCTTAACGCTAGCTCACCCACATCATTACGTTTTAAATTAATACCAAAAAAATAATTATATTCATCGCTGGGATTTTTTGAAAGAATATACTCTCTTATTTTAAGAAAGGCATCGGTAATTAAGATACAATCACCATCGACCTTCATGACATATTCTTTGGTAGTTTTTGACAACGCAAAGTTATAGTAATTAACCAAACTCCGCTCATCCCTAGGATCTAATGCGACATGCTCAAGACTGCCTGGCGGAGCCACAGCTGGGATATAATGAAATACCTTTATCTTGTGTGGGTATTTTTTGCGCATTTTCTCACAGATGGCTGGCGTAGAATCTGTACAGCGGTTATGCACAATGATCAATTCATCCAATTGATCAATATAGCTTTCTATCGAGCTTTCTAAGTAGCGTTCCTCATTATACAAACGCATAATTCCCGATATTCCGGCATCTCTCGCCCATGTTAATGAAGATCGATCGAAGCGATATTCATCTTGGCATCGATAAATATGGCCCTCATGTATAATTCGCCGCCAGCGATAATATAGAATATTTATATTTTCGACGATTATTGATATAGCTTTATTAATAACCCAAGAGAGATTCTTTCCTTTCAACCGAGACAAAGGAGGCATATTATCACCATTTAAATACTTTTTTTGGATGATAACATCAAACTTTACATTATAGAATACTTTACTAATACAACAGATTAAAAGCCTAAGAAACAGCAATAATTAAAAATAAAAAGCCAAAAAATCAATTGGCGAACGAACAATTCAAGTAAATATATCTATATACCCTCTAATTAGATGGGGAGAAGTCATTCCCCCCATCTATACGGATTTATTAATTAAAAGATCCCACTTTCCGACTCACAATGGCATGACGCATCAGCGCCGCGCCGCAGGAGAGCAGCAGACCGGTCAACGCGGAGAGCACCACGATCAACGCTCCCTTCGGCGCCTCTTTCTGCACCGGGACACTCGGCAGCATCAAATACTTAAACGGCTGTACCGTCAGCGCATCCAGGTGTACCTGGCTCAGCCGCGCGATATACATCTGGCTGTTCTTCAGCCCGGCGTTAAGCTCGCTCAGATCCGTCTGGCTGCGCTCGATGTCCAGCTTCTGACGCAGGCCATTGGTGCCCAGCGAAATCGGGAAATCGTCGTCATCCTTAAACGTTGCGCCGTTGCCGTACAGCGGCTTGCTGATCCCCGCCGCCTGCGCCACCGCCAGCGAATAGTCCAGACGGCGGATCTTCACCTGCTGCGCATTCTTCAGGCGCTGCAGCGTCGCTGATACTGCGCCTTCTCCCGTGCCAGGGTCTGATCTAGCTGATTCTTAATGTTATAGCGCAGATCGTCCACTACCCGGCCGGCGACAAAGTCAATGTATCCCTGCAGCAGCGCATGGGCCTCCTGAGAGCTGCGGGCGCTGACCCCCAGCCGGTAATAGGTGTACTCTTTGCTCTCGGTCGCCTGATCCAACTGGCTGTTCTTCAGGGTAAAGCCTTGCTGCGTGAGCGAACTCAGCAGACGCTCACGCGCCAGCGGATCGGGTTGATCTGCCGCCAGCGTTTTGTAGTAATCCGTCTGGGCAATATATTCACGGCGCACGATCTGCGACTCATACAGCTGCACAAAGCGGGCCATCAGCCAGCCCGGCGTAGCGTCGACCTTGATATCCAGCAGGGCCAGCTGGTTTAGCTCGCTGTTCATCGCGGACAGCTCGCGCGCCTGGGCCGGGATCAGCTCGGCATAGCTGGTCCACCTCTGCGGCAGCTGTGTCTTGGCGATAAACCCCAGCAGGGCGCACAGCAGTACGGCGCCAAGGATCGCCCACTTGGCCTTGAACAGCACCAGCAGCAGGGAAAGCAGATCGAGTTCATCCTGCGCCAGCGGTGCCAGCCCGCGCGCAGGCGTAAGCGCTGCGCCAGAGGAAGAAACAGAATTAGACAAGTTAGACAAGTTGGACAACGGCATTTCTCCCGCGCGGGGAGCCTCCCTTTCGAAACGGCGAACACACCGCTCCGCCCCGGGAAACGACCCGAGCGGCAGGAGGCGATGCTCTGTTTGGCAAGTGTTATTTCTAAATGAAATATAATTTCATTATTTATTGGATTGGAATAATCCTATTCCTATAGATTCTATCTAAGAATTTTCTATCAGGCAATCTGTTGTATGATGATTGCACTTTAGCAAGAGACTAACGTCGGCGGCGCGCGGCGCGGCGGGGAGCTCGCTTGGATGGCGCAGGTTGTGGCCAGGCGGGCGGTTCCCCCTCCGGCAGCGGCGGCTGCAGGATCGGAAACACCGGCAGCGCGGCCAGCAGACGGCTACCGTAGGGTTTGTTCAGCAGGCGGCGATCGTAGATGACGATCTCGCCGCGACAGGCGTGGCTGCGGATCAGCCGCCCGACCTGCTGGATCAGGGTAAACGAGGCGCCTGGCAGGCTTTGCACCTCAAAGGGGTAGCGGTTACGCGACTTCAGCCACTCTCCCTCCGTCAGGATCACCGGGCTGTCTACCGGTGGAAAGGCCACCTTATGAATATGCACCTGGGTCAACAGCTCGCCCTTCAGATCCAGCCCCTCGGCAAACGACTGCAGCCCGACCAGCGCGCTCTGTGTCCCGGCTCGCACCCGGCGACAGTGCTCTTCCACCAGGCGATAGCGGGGGCGGTCCCCCTGCACCAGCAGCCCCAGGCGCAGATCTGGTACAAAGCCCAAAAACGTCTGCATCGCCCGCTGGCTGGCAAACAGCACCAGCATGCCGGTATGCTCACCGCGCAGCCAGGCCGTTCGGAAAACGTGGGCCATCTGACGTAAATGCTCCCCCTCCTGCGCCAGCGTAGGCTCCAGCGTCATCTGCGGGATCACCAGGCGTCCCTGGTGTACATGGTCAAACGGCGAGTCCAGCACCACAAAGCGATCGCCGGCCTGGCTGTTCAGACCAGAGAGCTCGCTGATACGGTCAAAGCGGTTCAGGGAGCGCAGGGTCGCCGAGGTAATCACCGCATGGGGAATGCGCCGCCACAGTAAGCGCTCCAGCTGATCGCAGACCCGGATCCCAACGCAGTGCAGATAGCGGTGATGCACGCCGTCGCTGACCTCCTGCGTCAGCCATTTGGAGATCGGCGCATTGGAGGCCTGCTCCAGCGCCGCCAGGCGCCACAGTTTGCTCAGCGCCTCTAGATAGCTGAACGCTCGGCTCATCTGCAGCAGCGCACGCTGCAGGCGCAGCGCATCGTGGCTACCGGTTTTTTCCTGCAGATCGTTCATCATGAACTCGCTCAGGCCGCGCAGACCATCGCACAGCTTATACAGACGCTGGGCCAGTTCGCCCAGCGCTTCGGGCAGTTGGCCCAGAATAAAGCGGTACTGAGGCTCCTCAGCCAGCAGCCCGGCGGCGGCACGATCGAAATCCGTCAGCAGCTGACGCAGCTCCGCCGTGTGCGCCTGCAGGCGCTCGCTGTTCAGCAAGCGCGGCGGATTTTTGGGCTGATACTGCGCCTGACACTGTTCGATATGGCGTACGATCATATCGATCTGCCCCTGCACAAACAGGGCCGTGATCTCGCCCTCCATCTCCAGCGCATCGCGGGCGACATCGGGCAGATGGTGCCCCTCATCCAGCACCAGCAGCAAATCCTTCGGCGGCGGCAGCACCGATTCACTCTCCAGCGCCGCCATTACCAGCGCATGGTTGGCCACCACCACATCGGCACTTTCAATCTCACGCCGCGCCAGAAAAAACGGGCAGTCGCGAAAGTGGGAACAGCTGCGATTCAGGCAGCTGGCCCGATCGGTGCTCATCTTGGCCCATAGCCCCTCGTCCAGATTGTCATGCAGATGATCGCGTAACCCATCCCAGCGGCGACTCTCCAGCTCCCCCTGCAGACGCCGGCACTGCGCCCGCTCCTCCTCGCTGCCCGGCTGCAGCGCATCATCGATAAACAGCAGCAGGGATCCCTGCCCATCCGGCTGCTCGGAGAGCGCCGCCAAATTACGCGGACACACGTAGCGACCGCGGCCAAAGGCGGCGGTAAAGGTCAAATCTGGGATAATTCGCCGCAGCAGCGGCAGATCCTGGGTATATATCTGATCCTGCAGCGCCACGTTGGCGGTACTCACCACCAGCGGCTTCTGCTGCGCCCGACTGATGGCGATGCCGGGCAACAGATGGGAGAGGGTTTTACCGACGCCGGTCGGCGCCTCAATCACCAAATGACGGGCGTCGACGCCGCTCAGCGCACGCGCGACCTCCGCGATCATTTGCCGCTGCTGCGGGCGGGTGACAAAATCGGGAATTTGCTGCGCCAGGGCCTTATACCACTGGGAGATCTGGGTTTTGAGTGCGCTGGAAAGGGTCATTGATACTCGCTGCGGGAAACATGGCGCGCCATTGTCGCACAGCGGGCGGACAAAATCAGCCGCCCGCGCCGCGGCGGCCCCTGCACCATTCAGCGGCGTAGTACGTTACTCAGCAGATCGCGCAGCTCATCCAGCTGCATCGCCAGCTGCATATTCAGCCACAGATAGCCATAGATCGGCGCCTCTTCATCGCTGTGCGCCTGTGCCTGCTCGATCAGCGTCTTCAGCTCTGCCACCATCGACTCCATCTCCGGCAGACGCTCCAGCGTCTCCTCCACCCGTCCGCTGAGCAGCATCTCCGACAGCCCGTGCAGGGCGTTGATGGTCAGTTTCTGAAACGCCCGCAGCCGGGTGGCGTTCAGCATAATAAAGTGGCTTTCGCGGCTGGCCCAATAGGCGTCGGTCATCATCTCCAACGTAGCCACCAGATTACGGGTGATCACCTGAATGGCGTCGAACACCGCTTTATCTACCTTGGTCTCCCGGGCGCTGGGTGCCAGCAGGCCGCGTACGGTGCCCAGGTCGGAGAGAATGTGCTGTTGGCGTTCGGTCAGCTGCGGACGCTCAACCATATTGGGTGACACATAGGCGCTATAAATGTTACTCATGCAGGTCAGGCCATGGTTCATCTTTAAACGCCAGTGGGTGAACGCCCGCTGCGGATAGATGCTAGCAAACAGCAGCGCCAGCAGCGAACCGATGATCACGTTGACGCTGCGCAGCAGCGCCGTCTGAATATCGCCGGGTCCGGCGGCGCACACCACGCCCAGCGTGATGCCGATCAGCAGCCCCATATAGGGGCGCTTGCCTAGGGCCGCGATGCCGCAGACAAACATCACGACGGCGCACCACGCCAGCATCAGACTCATCGAATAAAGTTCAAGATACAGCGCCACCAGCCCTGATGCAGCGCCAAACACCGTCCCCATACAGCGCTGCAGCGCCCGGACGGTAACGTTGCCCCAGAAGGAGATCGGCCCGATCACCACCACCATGGTGATCAGCGCCCAGGCGCCCTCCGGCACCGCCAGCAATCGGATCAGGAGAAAGGTTAATACGAAAGAGATCGCCATACGCACGCCGTGCACAGCGCGGTAGTGCCCATAGATGAAGGAGTCAAACGGGGTGATACTTTTATTTAAACGCACGGAAACGACCTTGGATCAGGCTCTCAACAGAGATGAACCTTTAGTGTAACGGAAATCCGCGGCATAAAAAAATTTTGAAATGTGTCCCTTTTCTTCTAAGCAGGAGGATAGGGGCTGGACAATCGATGCCTCTCTCGCAGGGAGGCATACCTACTGCGTTATTCTGCCCACGCTACCCGCGCCGGGCGATGGGCATCTCTGAATGGAGCTGCGCGGTGGCGTCATCATTCCTCTCTCAGCATCCTAATCTATCAATGTTAAACCAGTGATCCTGGAATGATGTATGGGCAAAACGCATCGGACTAACGACATATCCCCCGAACCTCAGGCTTACTCTCATCGTGCAAATCGTCAAACAATCAATTAATATCAATAAGATAGCATAGATAACACGGATTTAAGCCCGACTATTATCTTGCGTGCTAGTACTGCATTTAACCCACACAACAAATACATAACACGTTGTAATATAATATTATTTTAGATTCGTAGAGAGAATAAACCAGCAGCTACCCTATCAATGACCTCGGAGCAACATCAGGGAAAAAGAGCGCTCGCGAATAGGCGAACGTCACCCGAGTCCGCCCTGAATTCAACACATGACGCCAATATTGTCGTCGCCGGTGTGTCCTTCATTGCATTCTCCCTGTCTGAGTTTCTTCTAACGCTGCAGGCGACGAATCCCCTGAGTCTTGGTTGGCAGCTATCAACCATGATCGCCATCGTCCAATAATTATCCATCCAGTAGCAACAAATTATAATAAGTAACGGATACCTATAAAAATAACGATAACACGATGTTCTGCTTCATCTTTGTCCTATTGCTCATCAATTCTGCCTGTGCCCAACAGTCTTTTTCCTGTAGGAATTCTGGTTGTATGGCGTACTGCGAGAGAGAAGATCAAGGAAAAGATCATCCTCATCCACTTTCTCTCTTAAGAAACCCGCAGACAATAATCATTGGCAATGATTTCTATTGAAAAATACGGCATTAAGCTAAGAAAATTGACTAAGAGACAGATCAACTATAAAATTCGACAGAGGTTCTAAAATGTGGAAACATTCATGTACAATGAGATGATAATGATCTTATGGGCAGTCGGCATTGTTGTTGCAACGGTTATAATGATGAATTTATCTTTTTTTTCGTTTATGGAGAAAATGGATAAAAGGCCGCTGAATCACCTCGACGGACTGAGAGCCATTTTAGCTATAATGGTAGTGTTCCATCACTTCTTTTTTAATTATTTTTACTCAAAAACAGGCATGTGGGTAATTAATGGGAATTATTTTTTTTCATTTATAGGGAAATTTGCCGTTGGCATTTTTTTTATTCTATCAGGATACCTTTTTTCAAACATCTCTATAAATCGACTATCTTGGTGGGTGTCGTTTTATAAGAAACGATTTTTAAGAATCGTTCCAGTTACTATATTATCATCTTTGTGTTGTGTTTTGATTTCATATATTTATGGAAGTCAAAGTAAAGAGCATTTATTAAATATAATACCATGGTTTGATGGCGGAATATTTAATGAAAGAAACCCTTTATTTGGCATGTCCAATAGCAATATTATTAATGCCGGAGTAACCTGGTCATTAGCATGGGAGTGGCGTTTATATTTTGCCCTTCCATTAATTGCACTGCTAATCCCATTAAATAAAAGGGCGGTCACAGGAATAATTGTTTCGATACTGTCATTTATCTTTTATATCTATACTAAAATAGCACATCCAGAGTTAAACTCTGGCGTTTACCTAGCCATTTTTTTCTTTTCAGTTGGTTTTTTCTGCAAGCATTTTCATATGAAATTATTGGATAGGCTAACGTCTAACACTATTATCCAAAGCGCGGTTATTATTTTATTATTTATAATTCCTTTTACTGGGAAAATCTCTACTGCAATCTCTCCACTTTTTGCAGCTTTGTTATTTATAATGATTTGTAATGGCGCTACATTTTTTGGCATATTAAATATAAAAGGGCTTAAGCGATTAGGCGTAACAAGCTACAGTTTATACTTAATTCATGGTATTTTTTGGTACATTGGATTTAAAACCATACTATCGGAAACAAATATAATCTACCTGTCACCACTGGTATTTTTTTTGATAATCCTCAGTTCTATTCTTATATCATATACTATAGAGTACCCAATCTATAATCTATCAAAAAAAAATAAAATCAAAAAAACAGAATGATATTAAAGAATTAACATAGTGAAGTTCAAAATACGCCTATTGATAAAAAGTAGAGCTTTTAATATATATTGAACCGAGGGGATGCAGTTACCAGACATGAAAAATGATTACTCTATTATGAAGTAGGCCATTTTCAACAAAAAATCCAGGTTCAGCTTATGCGCGGAGAAATGTAGCAGAAACCTGGAAGAGCCTGATGCCATACTAGCCAGAAGAGGCTTGGCCCTTCACGCCGAATGAGAACACAGGTCTGAGCACCTCTTAGCCCGATCTTTCGCCCAAACGTTAATCGAGTTAAGAACGCTGCGAGCGTCACCGAACGCTATATTAGTTTTCTTAGCTTAATGAAGTTATGATTTATGCACTGAACATGTATCTCCTATTCGTATGCACGATCACAACAGACAGCATCGAGCAATGTACAGCGAATTGCGAGTGAAATCATGAAACACCCATATAAATCAACAAGATAAAACAAAAGGCGTATACGGAAGGTGACAGTGAAAAACCGAAGCATACAAAATACATTCCTGTTTCACGACTATGAAACCTTCGGTCAGCATCCGGCGCGGGATCGTCCCGCTCAGTTCGCCGGCGTGCGCACCGACGCCGACTTCAACATCATCGAAGAACCCCAGGTGTTTTACTGCCGGCCGGCCGATGATTACCTGCCCCAGCCCGACGCGGTGATGATCACCGGGATCACCCCGCAGACGGCGCTGGCGCAGGGGGTCTGTGAGGCCGAATTCGCCGAGCGTATCCACCGGATGTTCAGCGTGCCGGGCACCTGTGTCGTGGGCTATAACAACATTCGCTTCGACGATGAGGTGAGCCGCAACCTGTTCTACCGCAACTTCTTTGACCCCTACGCCTACAGCTGGCAAAACGGCAACTCTCGCTGGGATCTGCTGGATGTGGTGCGCACCTGCTACGCCCTGCGCCCCGAGGGGATCGTCTGGCCGGAAAACGAGCAGGGGTTGCCCAGCTTCAAGCTGGAGCACCTGTCTCAGGCCAACGGCATTGAGCACAGCAACGCCCACGACGCCATGGCCGATGTCTACGCCACCATCGCGCTGGCCAGGCTGGTCAAACAGGCCCAGCCGCGGCTGTTCGACTATCTGTTCCAGCTGCGCAACAAGAACCGGGTGGCTCAGCTTATCGATATCGCCACGATGACGCCCCTGGTGCATGTCTCCGGCATGTTCGGCGCCCTGCGCGGTAACACCAGCCTGATCGCCCCGCTGGCCTGGCATCCCGAGAATAAAAACGCGGTGATCGTCTGCGATCTGGACAGCGATATCACCCCGCTGCTGACCCTGGACCCCGCCGCCCTGCGCGAACGGCTCTACACGCCGCGCAGCGAGCTGGGCGACGCCGTGCCGGTGCCCATCAAGCTAGTCCATATCAATAAATGTCCGGTGCTGGCGCCGGAGAAAACCCTGCTCGCGGACAACGCCGTCCGACTGGGGCTCGATCGCCCGCGCTGCCGGGATAATTTAGCCCTGCTACAGCAGCACAGCGAGATCCGTGACAAGGTGGTATCCCTATTTGCCGATGCGCCACCCTTTCCGCCATCGGACGACGTGGACAACCAGCTGTACGACGGCTTCTTCAGCGACGCCGATCGCCAGGCGATGCAAATTATTCGCGCCACCCAGCCGCAGAACCTGCCGGCGCTGGATCTACGCTTCAGCGATCGGCGCATCACGCCGCTGCTGTTTCGCTACCGCGCCCGTAACTACCCGGCGACGCTGGATGAGAGCGAGATGCGCCGCTGGCAGCAGCATCGCCAGGCCATGCTGACGCCGCAGCGCGTACAGGATTATCTACAGACGCTGGAAATGCTGTACAACCGCTATGAGGATCAGCCCCAGCGGCTGACGCTGCTGCGGGCGCTGTTTGATTATGCCCGTGAATTAGTAGGATAATAGTCTGCGCCGGAAGGATGCAGCCGTCGTCACCTACATGGCGCTTACTGCGGCATCCTGCGCACGCTTTCCACTCTGCCCGCGGCGGGGTGGTCGATAACCAGGCTCCGCGACGGAGCAGACAATCAAGGCTTGAACTATGTGGCTGCGCAATGGACCGCTGCTGGCGGTGCTGTCGTTTATTCTGTGGGGGATCACGCCGCTATACTATAAGCTGCTGAACGATGCAAATGCCTTCGAACTGCTGGCCCAGCGTCTGTTCTGGTCTGTTCCCCTGCTGCTGGCGCTGCGCCTGCTGTTCAGGCACCGCACCTCCTGGCGCGCGGCCTGGCAGGATAAACGCTCGCTTTACTGCTGCCTGCTGGGCGGCGCCATCATGAGCGTCTCCTGGACCACCTTCATCTACGCGCTAACCCACCACCTGGTGCTGGATGCCAGCCTGGGCTACTTCACCAATCCGCTATTCGCCATCGCGCTGGGCGTCATCTTTCTGCACGACCGGCTAACCCGCTTTCAGCGCATCGCGGTGCTGCTGGCCATCATCGGCCTGACCTACCAGATCATCCTGCTGGGGCGGGTGCCGGTGCTGGCGCTAGTCATGGGCATCACCTTTGCCTTTTACGGCCTGGTACGTAAGTATATCCGCTACGATATTATGACCTCCCTGACGCTGGAGACCGTCTGGATGCTGCCTCTGGCGCTGGGGATCACCCTCTGGCAGCAGATCGGCGGCGGCAGCGATCTGGGCAGCCTCAGCCTGTCTGAGTATTCGCTGTATATTCTGACGGCGCCGGTGACCTATGCGCCGCTGCTGCTGTTTGCCGCCGCCATCAAACGCACCTCTCTGACGGTGGTGGGCCTGGCGCAGTATGTCGAACCCTCTCTGCAGTTTCTGCTGGCGGTGCTGGCCTTCGGCGAACCGATCAATCTGCCCAAGATGATCAGCTTCTCGCTGATCTGGCTGGGGCTGGCGCTGTGTATCTATGAGCTGTTTCGCCGTCCGCACCGCCGCAGCGCGGCACATCAGGACGGCGCGGCGACGGAGCGTGCGACGCCCCCTCTGCGCAGCGCAGAGAAACCCTGAGCCGTTCATACTCCCCTTCGCGCCGGGTAACCCGGCGCGATCCTTGTCTGCGACGCCGACAATACCCCACCAAATTGGCATGGCTGCCATAGAGCGAATTCATGATGTGATCAGTAGCACATTTTACCGATTAATTGTATGATGATTGTGTTTTCGTTTTTGGGTACACTACGATGTCAAATCCACTTTCTCTTTGCTGGCAATACGCACGTGCCTTCGTGCTGATTTACCTGTGTCTGTTTGCCGGTAATGCGCTTGCCACCCTGTTACCAATCAAGATCCCAGGCAGCATCATCGGTATGCTGATCCTGTTTGCCCTGCTGGCTTCGCAGATTATGCCGGCCACCTGGGTCAAACCGGGGTGCAGCCTGTTTATTCGCTATATGGCGCTGCTGTTCGTACCGATCGGCGTGGGCGTCATGCAGTATTACGACGTGCTGTGCCGCCAGTTTGGCCCCATCGTGGTCTCCTGCGTGGTCAGCACCCTGATCATTATGGTGGTGGTCGCCTACTGCTCACACCTGGTGCATCGCGAGCGGCCCGACGACGGCGAACAGCCCCTGAGCCACCCGCAGGAGAGTAAACAATGATGACCGTCATGCTGAATATCTGGTGGTCACTGCCGCTGACGCTGGTGGTCTTCTTTGGTGCCCGCCGTCTCGCCCAGCGCCTGAATATGCCGCTGCTCAATCCGCTGCTGGTCTCCATGGCGGTGATCATTCCGCTGCTGCTGCTGCTGCATATTCCCTACAAAAACTATTTTGCCGGCAGCTCGGCGCTCAACAGCCTGCTGCAGCCGGCGGTCGTGGCGCTGGCCTTCCCGCTGTATGAACAGCTGCACCAGATCCGTGCCCGCTGGAAGTCCATCATCACCATCTGCTTTATTGGCAGCGCCACCGCGATGATCAGCGGTACCGCCATCGCCCTGTGGCTCGGTGCGACGCCGGAGATCGCCGCCTCGGTGATGCCGAAATCGGTCACTACGCCGATCGCGATGGCCGTCGCTCAGTCCATCCACGGTATCCCGGCCATCAGCGCCGTCTGCGTCATCTTTGTCGGGATCCTGGGCGCCGTCTTCGGCCACACCCTGCTGAACGCCATGAATATCCGCACCAAGGCGTCGCGTGGTCTGGCCATGGGGACGGCATCCCACGCCTTGGGGACCGCCCGCTGCGCGGAGGTCGACTACCAGGAGGGCGCCTTTAGCTCTCTGGCGCTGGTTATCTGCGGGATCATTACCTCCCTGCTGGCGCCGTTTCTGTTCCCGATACTGCTGCATATCTTCTGATAACATCGTCACAGCGGAGGGCGCCGATCGGCGCTCTCCGCCATAAGCACCCGTTTTTACGTTAAAAAAAGTTGAAATAAATCTCTAATTCGAGACCAATATTACAATTATTGCACTCAAAAAGTGATTATTATCACAAATATCACCTATTCGCTTCCTTACAATAGCCTCCCGTAACTCACAAGAGGCTTTCCCATGCACGCACGCTTTGCCGTTGCATTCCGCCAGCTGCCTGCCGAACTCCAGGCGGCGCTTACGCCAGTGATGGCGTCTGACACCTTCAACGCCGTGATCACCGCAGCCCAGGTGGATGCCATTGGTCATGCCTGTCAGATGGATCGCCAGGCCCTGAGTTTTGCCCTGCTGCCGCTGGCCGCCGCCTGTGCCCTTACGCCGATCTCTCATTTTCAGGTCGGCGCTATCGTCCATGGCGCCAGCGGTAACCTCTACTTCGGCGCCAATATGGAGTTTTCCGGCGCGCCGCTGCAGCAGACCATCCATGCCGAGCAGTGCGCGATCACCCACGCCTGGCTACGGGGCGAGCGCGCGCTGGAGTCGATCACCGTTAACTACACGCCCTGCGGCCATTGCCGCCAGTTTATGAATGAACTGAACAGCGGTACTGCGCTGCCGATCCATCTGCCGGGCCGCCGCGCCGCCACGCTGGGCGACTACCTGCCCGATGCCTTTGGCCCGCGCGATCTGCAGATAAAAACCCTGCTGCTAGACCCAACCCATCACGGGCTGGCGCTAGACAATGCAGCCGGCGATCCCCTGCTGCAGGCGGCGCTGGACGCCGCTAACGCCAGCCATGCGCCGTACAGCCAGGCCTACAGCGGCGTGGCTATCGAAACCGACCGCGCCGTCTATGCCGGCCGCTATGCGGAAAATGCCGCCTTTAACCCCAGCCTGCCACCGCTGCAGGCCGCCCTGATCCTGATGAACATGTCCGGCGACAGCGTCGACGCCATCCGCCGCGCCGCGCTGGTGGAGTCCCGTCAGGCGGCCCTGTCGCAGCATGCGGCGACGCGCGCCACCCTACAGGCGCTGGGCTGCGACGATCTGCAGCACCATCTGCTGTAACCCGGACGCCAGAGTGCCCTCGGGCGCTCTGGCCCGTTACCTCTGCGCGTGACCTTCCCCGCCGCGTTCGCTCGCCAAAATCATTGTTACAAAACATATATTGAATGAATAGTTTTGATAACAAACATTGAACAATAGCTAACTCTCTTTTAGGATCTTCAGCGTGTTATTTCATCCCGTTAACATAAGAGCGTACTTATGGATCTGGAACACGAAAGTAAACGTCCGCTGTATATTCCCTATGCCGGCCCCATCCTGCTTGAATTCCCGCTGTTGAATAAGGGCAGCGCCTTCAGTGAGGAAGAGCGCAATAACTTTAACCTGAGCGGTCTGTTGCCTGAGGCCATCGAGACCATTGAAGAGCAGGTTGAACGCGCCTATCGTCAGTTTTGTGATTTTCAGAACGCCACTGCGCAGCATATCTACCTGCGCAATATTCAGGATACCAACGAGACCCTGTTCTACCGCCTGCTGCGCGGCCACCTTAGCGAGATGATGCCCATCATCTATACCCCGACGGTCGGTGAGGCCTGTGAACACTTTTCCGATATCTACCGGCGCGCACGCGGGCTGTTTATCGCCTATCCCAACCGCGATCGCATCGATGACATGCTGCAAAACGCCACCAAGCAGAACGTCAAGGTGATCGTGGTCACCGATGGCGAGCGTATCCTCGGCCTGGGCGATCAGGGCATCGGCGGTATGGGGATCCCTATCGGTAAACTGTCGCTGTACACCGCCTGCGGCGGCATCAGCCCGGCCTATACCCTGCCCGTGGTGCTGGACGTCGGCACCAATAACCCACAGCGCCTCAACGATCCGCTGTACATGGGCTGGCGTCACCCGCGCATTACCGGTGATGAATATAATGCGTTCGTCGAGGAGTTCATTCAGGCGGTCAAACGCCGCTGGCCGGATGTTCTGCTGCAGTTCGAGGACTTCGCTCAGAAAAACGCCATGCCGCTGCTGAGCCGCTATCGCGATCAGCTCTGCTGCTTTAACGACGACATTCAGGGCACCGCGGCCGTCACCCTGGGCAGCCTGATCGCCGCCAGCCGCGCCGCCGGCAGCCGTCTGCGCGATCAGACCATTACCTTCCTCGGCGCCGGATCTGCCGGATGCGGCATCGCAGAGCAGATCATCGCCCAGATGATCGCCGAGGGGCTGAGCGACGAAGAGGCGCGGGCACGCATCTTCATGGTCGATCGCTTCGGACTGCTGACCGATCGCCTGCCCAACCTGCTCGACTTCCAGAGCCGTCTGGTACAAAAACAGCAGGCGCTGGCTGGTTGGCAGACGGAGAGCGAAGGGATCTCCCTGCTCGACGTGGTACGCAACGCCCACCCCACGGTGCTGATCGGCGTATCGGGTCAGCCGGGGCTGTTCAGCGAGGCGATCGTGCGCGAAATGCACAGCCACTGCCCTCGCCCCATCATCATGCCGCTCTCTAATCCCACTTCCCGGGTGGAGGCCCGTCCGGAGGATATCATCAACTGGACCGATGGCGCGGCGTTGGTCGCCAGCGGCAGTCCCTTCGAGCCGGTGCTCTATCAGGGAGAGCGCTATCCGATAGCCCAGTGTAACAACGCCTATATCTTCCCCGGCATCGGCCTGGGCGTCCTGGCCAGCGGTGCGCGGCGGGTGACCGACGGCATGCTGATGGCCGCCAGCCGGGCGCTGGCCGACAGCTCGCCGCTGGCGCGCGACGGCCATGGCCCCCTGCTACCGGACCTGAAGGATATCCAGCAGGTTTCACGCGACATCGCCTTTCAGGTCGCCAAGGCGGCCCAGCGTCAGGGCGTCGCGGTGCTGACCTCGGACGAGGCGCTGCTGCAGGCCATCGATCATAACTTCTGGCTGCCGATCTACCGTAGCTATAAGCGAACCTCATTCTAGCCCCCTCTGGCGGTGTCCCTTCTCGGGTCGCCGTCCCCCCACATCCGGGCCTCCGCGGCCCGGCGCACTTTCGCGCAAATAACCGCCATCCGCCCTGCGCACGCGCCTTATGGCTTGCGCCGCGTCGGCGGGTAAAGTAGCCTCGGGAGAGAGAGAATAACGGGAAGTACGCCATGTGGTGGAAGCGACTCATATATGGCCTGATCGGTGTTGTCATCCTCGCGGGGCTGGCGGCGCTGGCGCTTGATCGCTGGATTAGCTGGGTCACGGCCCCCTATATCTACGAAGACGTGCAGGACCTGCCGCGCCGGGAGGTCGGCGTGGTGCTGGGCACCGCTAAATATGTGGCCCCCGGCGTTATCAACCAGTATTACCGCTACCGTATCCAGGGCGCGCTGAATGCCTATAACAGCAATAAGGTCAGCTATCTGCTGCTGAGCGGCGACAATGCCCTGCAAAGCTACAATGAGCCGGTGACCATGCGCCGTGATCTGATCGCCGCGGGGGTGCCGAACGGCGATATCGTGCTGGACTATGCCGGCTTCCGTACGTTGGACTCGATCGTGCGCGCCCGCCGGGTCTTCGATACCGATAACTTCACCATCATCACCCAGCGCTTCCACTGCGAGCGGGCGCTGTTTATCGCCCTGCATCTGGGGATTCAGGCCCAGTGCCTGGCGGTGCCCTCTCCCAAAGATATGCTGCTGGTGCGCCTGCGCGAAATTGGCGCCCGCCTCGGCGCCCTCACCGATCTCTACCTACTGCAGCGCCAGCCGCGCTTTCTCGGCCCGCCGATCCCGATCCCCGCGGTGCATAAGGTCGCCGCCGACGCCCAGAGCTACCCGGCGGTGCTGCCTGAGCAGCTGCAGGCGCTGGAGCAGCAGCCCCATCACCAGACACCCCCTAACCGGCGCGCTACAGCGCCTGCGTCAGCGGGCGCGGCTCGCCCAGCAAAAAACCCTGCAGATACTGCACCCCCAGACTGCACAGGACCTCCATCTGCTCACGCGATTCAACGTATTCGGCGACCACCTGCAGCTGCCGCTCACGGGCAATATCGCAGATAGACTTGATGATCATTCGGTCCAGCGAGCTGTTGACGATATCCTTAACAAACATGCCGTCGATCTTCACCACGTCCGCGTTAAGGTGCTTCAGGCGCTGATAGTTGGAGAGCCCGGTGCCGAAGTCATCGATGGCGATCTTAAAGCAGTAGGCGCGCAGGGCGCGCACCGTCTCCAGCGCGGCGTTTTCATCCAGTAAATATGTTGTTCGGTGATCTCAAAGATCACCGCCTGCGGCCGCACCTGATAACGCTCAGACAGGGCGATGATCTGCGCGGCCACGCTGCGCTGCATCAGCGTCAGCGGCATCAGGTTTACCGAAAAACAGGTGCTGGAGCTGTCTAACCCGGCGCGGTGAATATGGCGCACCACATTTTCGATGATCAGCAGATCAAACTGCGCGCACAGGTTGAACGCGGTGATAAAAGGAATGAATTTCCCCGGCAGCACCAGCTGCTCGCCGTCCTGCATGCGGGCCAGGATCTCATAATAGCGCTGCCCTCCGCGGTGAACGATGGGCTGGGCGTACAGCAGCAGCGCATTCTCCTGCAGGGCGAGGGTGATCTTCTGCAGCCAGAAGACCTGTTCGTTCACCGCAGCGTTGGCGTCGGCCTCATTACCGTACAGCGGGAGGATCACATTGTCCCGACAGGCCCGCTCCGCCAGGTAGCTCAACTGCCCCACTACGCCGTGGATCGACTGGCGATGGACATCGAACGGAGAGTACGCCACGCCATACTGCAGCGTCACCGGATGCTGCTGCCACACCAGCGCCTGCGCTATCAGCGTAGCGCGAATGGCGTTGATGCGCGGCAGATCGGCATCGGCCTGCAGATAGATCAGCAGCTCCGCCCCCGGCATCTGGTACACCCGCTCCCCGGGCAGCAGCAGGGGTGCCAGATACGCGGCCAGCTGGCTTTTTGTCGCCGCCCGCATCGTCACGCCGTGGCACCGGCTCAGAATATCCAGGTTACTCAGGCGCAGGATACACAGGGTGCCAAGGGGACGGCGCGCCAGATGGTCACTCAGGGTGCGGAAGCTGGGGAGATCGACCAGCCCGTCGCGCCGCCGCAGACGCAGGTAGAGACGGCGCATCCTGTCGCTGCGCGTAATCACCTGCGCCATATAAACCAGGGCGATGCTAAAGGCGATCAGCGCGGATGACAGGAAGGCCAGCTGATAGTGGCGGTTACCCAGCTGGATAAAATTAGCGCTGCAGGCCAGGAGTCCCAGCACCGTCAGCGCCCACAGCAGCAACACCGCCCGGTAGCGGAAATGAAACGACGCAAAGACAAACAGCACGAACAGCAGCGGCGTCAGATAGCCCAGATTGACATGAGACGTCGACGGGAAACAGAGCGCCCCCATCGCCGCGAGATAGATCGGCAAAAACAGGCCGCGAATGTCGCGCCGCAGCACGCGCCGACAGTCGACACCAAAGGCCCGCAGACGGCCGGGGCTAAGCAGCATGCGCAGCAGGTAATACAGCGCCGGCGTCAGCGCGACGCAGCTCAGGATCATGCCCTCCAGCGCCAGCAGGGCAAAGGGGAGATCCCGCGGCGGCGCGGCCGCGTCGCCCATCGACAGCGGCGTCATCAGCGTTCCGCCCAGCAGCATCATCAGCCAGCTGCCGATGGGATAAAATAGACCAAACCCCAGCAGGCGAATCGCCAGTGGCGTCCCGCCGCCCCGGTTAAGATCGCAGCGCCCGCGTTTTCCCAGCAGACGCAGGCTGAGATGGGCGATCGGCGACAGCGGCAGCAGCAGTGCACAGCCCAGCGCGAGGGCCGCGGCGGGAGCGCGCGGGGGCAATAGCAGCAAAAACAGCAGCAGCGCCAGCGATAGGGAGGGCAGCGCCCGCAGGCCAAACAGCATGACCAGCGCAGCGGCGAGCGCCATAGGCAACGGCAGCAAAAATAGCGCCTGGCCATTGATGACGGTCTGGGGAGAGAAAAACCAGGCCGGCGGCAGCAGCAGTACGCTGAGCGAGACAGGCAGCGCATATTGACCTAAGCAACGGGTAACTCTTTGCATCACGTTGACCGATACCCTAATAAAACGATCCAATGGACAAGGTGCCATCCGCAGCAGAGGGCAGACCGGCCTCACGCGCGCCCACGGCCAGCGGCGCGGGGTAGGACGACGTGAATCGGGGACCATTCCGGGCGGGACAGACGCCCCTCGTAGGGCAGCGTTCCTAGCCGGTTATTACCCAACGCCTTCCGTCATTTTAACGCCGCGGCATCACCACCCCGGTTGATCATAAAGCCTATCCCGTGGCGCAACCCGAATAAACGGGTACACCGCGCGCTCTAGGTGGAATATTTTATATTTAAATAATATAACGTCAGAACGGTGATACAAAAAACGTCCTGCATGAATCTTTTATAAAAATCAAATCATTACAACAAGAGCCTGGTCACAGAAATAGAATAACCTCAGAAGAAATCACGCCAGGACTGAGGGAAATAGCACTGAATACAAGCATAAAAAAATAAAAACCGCAGGATAAATCCCGCAGTAAAGATAAAAATGAAAACCCGTTATTTTTAATAGCTGTGCGAAAGGAGGTCAAGCGCAATAGCGAAATTGACAATTACGACTTTTAGAATGTGCAGGGGGTGGCATCGGGCGCCTCACGCCCTCAGACGCGCAGAGACAGCCCGGTCAGACGGCGCCACAGCCACTCGACGGGCCCCTGGCGGAAGACGCGCAGCCAGAGCGACGCAAACAGCAGGCAGCAGCCCCACACTGGCGGTACCCACAGCAGCAGCGCGGCGCGCCCGGCGTGATTGAACAGCCCCAGCCGATAAAACAGCGTAGTGCAGATCAGCGTCTGCAGCAGATAGTTGCTCAGGGCCATACGCCCAACCCGCTGCAGGGCGGCGGTCAGCCACCAGCCCGACAGACGCGGCCAGGCGGCGTAGATCAGCGCCACATAGCCCAGCATCATCAGCGGCGCCGCCAGTTCACCGGGCAGCTGTAGCAGGTAGCCGCACCAGCGAAAATCCCAGCGCAGATACCACTGCAGACCGCTGCCCAACGCCTGGAGCGCCAGTCCGCCCAACAGCAGTACAGCCCCGCAGCGCCGGTAGTGGGCAGAGGAAAAGCGGCCGCGCAGCCAGCCGCAGCGCATCAGTCCCGCGCCCAGCAGCATCACCCCACCCAGCTGCCAGCCATACTGCACCGCCAGCGCCAGCAGATTGCTTATCAGCAGTTCGCCGCGATTACGCCAGGCCTCAATGCCCCCGCGCAGCTTCCAGTAACTCTCATACTGGATCTCGGCATAGCCGGCCTGCCAAAAGCCGTGTGGCTCTGCGCGACTCATCACGGCCAGCAGCAGTAGCATCCCCAGCCCGACGGCATACAGCCCCGCTCCGCGGTACAGCAGGCCGCGGGCCGAACCGGCGTCGCGGATCGTCCGCCAGCACATCAGGCCGATCAGACCATAGGCCAGGAGAATATCGCCGTCCCACAGCAGCAGGGTATGCAGCAGCCCAAACAGCATCAGCCATCCCAGGCGCGCCTGGATCCAGCGTCCGCCGCGCGGCAGCTGCAGCTGCAGGCCGGCGCCGAACAACAGCGCAAACATGGCCAGAAACTTGCCCTGCACCGCCAGGCTGAGCAGCAGCCATGCCCCCTGATCCCAGGCGGAGGGGAGCCCCTGATAGGCGGGGTTCAGGTACGCCGCCTTGGGCAGGGCAAATCCGACGATATTCATCAGCAGGATCCCCAGCAGCGCGAGGCCGCGCAGGGCATCCAGCGCCGCGATCCGGGGCGCCCGTCTCCGCGCTGCCGCCGCAGGCATATCGGCCATGGTGATCCTCTCCGTGGTTTACAGACGAGGACGCCGGCATCGCGCCGGCGTCTTCATACATCCTGACCCCGCACTGACTAAACGTGGTGGCGCACCGCGCGCAGAAACTCCTGCCGGGTATTTTGACTGGTTTTAAACAGCCCGCCAAGCGAGGTGGTGGTGGTCGCGCTGGTCGCATCGCGTACGCCGCGGGCCTTGACACAGTAGTGCACCGCATCGATGGAGACGGCGACGTTCTTGGTGCCCAACAGCGTCTGCAGCGCCACCAGGATTTGCTGGGTCAAACGCTCCTGCACCTGGGGACGCTGGGCGAAAAAGCGGACAATCCGGTTGATCTTGGACAGCCCAATCACCCCCTCTTTCGGGATATAGGCGACCGTCGCCTTACCGTCGATGGTGACGAAATGGTGTTCGCAGGTGCTGGTCAGCGTAATATCGCGCACCGTCACCATCTCATCGACATGCATTTTATTTTCAATAATGGTGATTTTAGGGAAGTTCGCGTAATCCAGGCCGGAAAAAATTTCGTCCACGTACATTTTGGCGATCCGCGACGGCGTCTCCGTAAGGCTGTCATCCGACAGATCCAGATTCAACAGTCTCATGACCTCGGTCATATGCGCCTCAATCTGCGCCTTACGCGTATCGCGCGCCAGCGGCTCACCGCGCAGCGGGGTTTCCAGCCCGTGCGCCAGCAGCGCCTCGTGCACCAGTGCAGCTTCTTTACTTAGCGATGACATCACTTATCTCCCGATACCTCTTATCTCTGCGCCGGAACATCGGCCCCGCGCCAGCCTCCCCACACCGATGATGCCACTCGGGCTCTGCACCGATATTGCGCCACGTTACGGAACACGGCCCAACATGATACAGATCACGGCAATGCGTTGTCTCCCACTGTAGTGAAGTCCGGAGCCTTAATCCAGCGCAATCCCCTCTGTCGACGGCCCAGCGCGCGATCCGCCTATCCCCTCCCGACGCCGGCGCATTAGCTCATCCGCGCCGGACGCCGCTTTCGCCGTTGATCGCGCGCGGTAAATTCGTTATTTCCTATCGTAGAAATCCGTGTCGCGGCGCAAACCGCGCCGCGCGGCTGGGTCAGATTCTCCCCGAGACGATAATCTGCCATAATGGGCCCACCGTTTACTTATCATCCCGCCGCCGGCGGGTGATCACGTCGGAGATTACGATGGATTGTTGTACCCCCCGGATCTACTTTCCCTGCAACAGGCGCTGGATCGACTGCTGAACGACGCGCAGCCGATCGCCGATGACGAAGAGGTCTCCCTGGCCGATGCCGCCGGGCGTATCAGCGCACAGCCCATTGTCTCACCGCTGGATGTACCGCCCTTTGCCAACGCCGCCATGGACGGCTATGCCGTACGTCTGGCCGATCTGCGCAGCGCCCAGCCGCTGCCCATCGCCGGCAAGGCATTTGCCGGTGCACCGTTTCAAGGTACCTGGCCGGCGCACAGCGCGATACGCATCATGACCGGCGCCGCCGTGCCGGCGGGGGCCGAGGCGGTGATCATGCAGGAGCAGGCCCAGATGGGGGAGCAGGGTGTCAGCTTTAGCCATCCCGTGCAGCCGGAGCAAAACATTCGCCTGGTGGGCGAGGATATCCGCCGCGGCGCCGTGGTGCTGGACGCCGGCGTACGCCTGGGCTGCGCCGAGCTGCCGCTGCTGGCCTCCCTGGGTATCGCCCGCGTCCGGGTCGTGCGCCGCCTGCGCGTCGCGCTGTTTTCCACCGGCGATGAGCTGCAGCCGGTCGGCAGCGCGCTGGCGGCGGGACAAATCTACGATACCAACCGCTTTGCCATCACCCTGATGCTCAAACAGATGGGCTGTGACATCCTCGATCTGGGCATCGTCCGCGACGATCCTCAGGCGCTGCGCGACGCCTTTCGCCGCGCCGATACGCAGGCGGATCTGGTGATCAGCAGCGGCGGCGTCTCCGTCGGCGAGGCCGACTTTACTAAACAGATCCTCGATGAGGTCGGCACCATCAGCTTTTGGAAGCTGGCGATGAAGCCGGGAAAACCCTTTGCCTTTGGCCGACTGCGCCACGCACTGTTCTGCGGTCTGCCGGGAAACCCGGTCTCCGCCGCCGTCACGTTCTATCAGCTGGTGCAGCCGCTGCTGGCGCGCCTCTCCGGCCACAGCCACTGGCAGGCGCCTCAGCGTCTGAAGGCCCGCACCTTAAGCCCGCTGAAAAAGGTGCCGGGGCGTCTCGACTTTCAGCGCGGCATCGTCAGCAGCAATGCCCAGGGAGAGCTGGAGGTGCGCAGCACCGGTCATCAAGGGTCCCACGTTTTCAGCTCCTTCGCCGCGGCCAATGCCTTTATCGTGCTGGAGCGTGAGCGCGGCGCCGTCGCCGCCGGCGAGACGGTGGACGTAGAGCTGTTCAACCCGCTGCTGAGGAGCTGAGATGGGCGATCCTGTACCGCTGCCTCCGCTGAGCGATGCGGAAACCCTGCGCTATAACCGTCAAATTGTACTGCGCGGCTTTGACTTTGACGGCCAGGAGCGCCTCAAGGCTAGCCGGGTGCTGATCGTCGGCCTCGGCGGGCTGGGCTGCGCCGCCGCCCAGTACCTGGCGGCGGCCGGCGTCGGCCACTTGACGCTGCTCGACTTTGACACCGTCTCGCTGTCTAACCTGCAGCGGCAAATCCTGCACACCGACGCACGCATCGGGATGGATAAAGTGGCCTCAGCCCGGCAGACGCTGGCCGAGATCAACCCCCACATTCGGCTGAGCGCCGTCGCCCATCGCCTGGATGATACCGCGCTGGCGCGGCAGATAGCGCAGGTCGACGCCGTGCTGGACTGCACCGATAACGTCGAAACCCGCGAGTGCCTAAACCGCCTGTGCCGCGGCGCGGCGACCCCGCTGATCTCCGGCGCGGCCATCCGTATGGAGGGGCAGGTCTGCGTCTTCACCTACCAGCCGGGCGAGCCCTGCTATCGCTGTCTGAGCCGCCTGTTCGGCGCTAACGCCCTCACCTGCGTTGAGGCGGGCGTCATGTCGCCGCTGGTCGGGATCATCGGCGCGACCCAGGCCATGGAGTGTATCAAGCTGCTGTGTCGCTTTGGGGAGATCCCGCGCGGGCGCCTGATGCTGTATGACGCCATGGCGTCACAGTGGCGCAGCATGGCGCTGACCGCCAGTCCAGCGTGTGAGATCTGCGGGAGCCAGAGCGCCGGCTGACGCGCGTCCGACGCCGTGGGCGTAACACTTTTCGCCAGCCGGTGTTACGCTCTCCCTATCCACTCACGCTCTCCGCCGGGTCGCCCCTGGAGGCCCCATGCACCATTGCTCCGCTCTGCTATGCTGCGGCATTCTGCTGCTTTCCCCGCACATCTTGGCCGCGACGCCAGACGCGCGCGCAGGCGCGGGTCCGCTCCCATAACATTATCCCGCTGGAGGGCGATCTGCTCGGCGCCGTGCGCAACGTGCGCCAGGAGTCGTTCAGCCTACGGAGGGCTGAAGCGCAATATGAGAGCCAACGCCGCCTGGCAAGGCTATGGCCCCAATCCGCTGTGGCAAAGCCAGCTGGATCGCGATGGCTGGGGCGGCTGGATCAGCCGCAGCGTGGTTGCTCTGCAGATGGGACAAACGCAGTCCCTCAGCCAGCAGGTCTGCGTCTATAAGCGCGATGGCGCCGGGCGGATCACCAAAGCGACCCAGGTAGAAGCGGGTAACGGCACCCTGGGCATCACCCGCCAATACTATGTTTATACCCCGGATGGCCGGGTGCGCTTCTACCTTTCCCTGGGGCAGTCGCCGGGCTACGGGCTCTACTTCTACCGCCCTGACAGCCGACTGCGTCTGGTTATCCGCCACAACGGCCTCTCCAGCTCGCGCTTTACCGCCGATGGCCGCGATCTGGGCGGGCTGGCGCAAACCCCCTTCATCACCTACCTGATGACCTGCCAGCGCTGGGACAGCGCCGGGAACTGCCGCCTGATAGCCAAACAGGAGCAGGTGCACGCCGTGGTCCAGGGCAAGGAGAAAACGCTGAGCACCCGCTATCTGCTGCGCTAGACTCTCCGCTACCGCGCGCCCTGAGCCTGCCGCGGCGCGGTGCCAAAGCCTATGCGCTCGCCGAGCTGACGCACGGACGGCGCTGCTGATGCGCGCCTAAGGTGCCCACGCATAGAGAAGGCCGGAGCGCCGGACAACAGAAACGCATCGCTTATCCCCAGGCGGCGCGATGCGTTACCCCTCATCGACAAGATTAATAATCTTTAGCTGCGTCAATATATCATTGGCATCTATGCACGAAGTAGAGAATAAAACAAACATTTCAGGTGAAGAAATCGCTTTAGCCCTTAAAACATTGGCAGAAAGTTCAGCGACGCTCTCAAAGAAAAATACACAGGGGATCATCCCACAGTCCAACACCCGCTCAATATATATTGAAAAATCCGTTTTTTTTAGCCTGGACTCAACGATAATAAAGCAAAAAATATTTTTTGATGATGCTAAATAACTGGCCATATCATTTTTTATATAACCTAATTCAGCGATTATGACTTCGACGTGTTTTCTTGTTTTCTCTGCAACCAAATTAGGATTGCTGATGACCCGAGATGCCGTCATTAACGAAACCCCGGCTTTGTCCGCAACGTCTTGAAGCCTTATGTTACGTACTTTATATCGCATTGACGTCACTCCCCAAGCGCGTTTTATTGTCTATTATTTCATGCCTTTGACAATTGGTCTCGATTACACGTACTACAGCAATAATCGGCATCTGAGTGCGAATCGCCACCTTATTTTTTCATCAGTTTATCAGCCACCTGAGACAGGGTAATACTGTCCATGCATTTATAATTTTCATGAATGCATATATTATCAGTAAACCTATGCTCAAATGCTATTGAACATCCCCTGTAATAGCCATGCATACCACAAGGTTGAGCTTCACATGATGCTGGGGAATAGCAAACATCTTGGCCAGGATAAGTAACAACTTCAGGCTTTGAACTTCCAAGCAGAGCAATAACATTTTTAGCGCCCACCGCAGCAGAACCATGTATCAAAAAACTATCAAGACAGATTCCAGCTTGGCATTGCGTTGTGATAGCAAGAGACTCTCGCAACGAGTAACCTGCATGTGAGAGATCGATGAAAGTACATTCTGACTTAAACAAATTGATAAGATTCCTCCAATTATCTATAGACCAATTACGGTTGGAGCTTGTAGTTACTGTTTGTAGCCACACTATAGGCTTTTTGTATCGTCTAAGCTCTGTGTGTGCAAACGCTATCTCTCTCGATTGTAAATATAGTTAGGCTCAAAGTTCGGTAATGTGCATTTAAGTTGCTCTTCAGCCATCTCCCTATGGTAATAACTAGGTCGTGGAGGGAAAGAATTATGAGGTCTCCGCGCCGTATATTTTCTGAGATCAACGCAGTAGCTACCGCCGAAATCTGATGTCGTAGAGATGACATCTATATCATAGATACCATATAGAAGCGTAGGAAATTTAGTTACGACAGATATTTTTGAACTTTTAAATGCGTTAATAATACTATATATGACAGCAGTCCCAGCAACAGAACAGCCAAGCGAATTGGCTAACCTGATTGATATATTCATTATTATATAACTCACTAAGATAACATTGAAATTAGAAATAATTGACTCGGCGCTGGATTATCCTAATAGATTAGCCTCGCTATTTCTACCCTCATTGAGTTTATGCAATGACAGCCAATAACACGCTTATCACTACAAAAGCTATGTGAGCACCGCTTTGTGACGTAGCCAAATGGGCAACGGCAGCCTTAGGCCTGCTATAGAAAGCGGTAATACTCTCAAAGAGATCGGCAGAGAAAAATCGCGGGGTATATCTATTTCTAATGCACTATTTTCAGCGAATGAAATAATCGCACGATGACCGTACTACGCCCCCTCTACGGGGGAGCCGTCCACACGCGTCTCTTTACCATAGAAAAACCCCCTGCCAGCATAGCGCTCACAGGGGGTTAGCTTATCGGTTCAGCCCCGCACACGCATGGGGCTGAATTCCGGAGCCGTCACGCGGAGGTCGACAGACGGTAGGCCGGCGCCAGCTGACGGTAGGCCGTATGCCACTGACTGTAGCGCTCCGGATCGGCCCACAGCGCCTGATGCAGACGCGCCATCACCACCGGGTCACTCAATAGCGTCAGACGCTCCGCCTTGCCCAGAGTTCGCGGCGACTCGGCCAGCGCATGGGCCACCCGTGCATCCCTGTCGCGAGCAATCAGCGGATGATTGCGGTGACGCGCCGTGGCCATACCGCAAGCCAGCGCGTTGTACAACGGATCCAGCAGGGCGTGCATAAAGCCATCGTCAAGCAGACGCTGATGATTCAGCGCCACATAGCGCTCGGTGGCAGCCATCTCGATCGGCGGCTGGTACTCCTCGGGGATCAGGAACAGCTTGGCGCGCTTGCACTGCAGCCCCAGGGTACGACGGCTGGTGATCACCGAGACGAACGGCGACAGGATCAGCGACACCACGATAGGCGACAGCCACCACAGGAAGCGCAGATCCAGCACTGCCATGCCCCCGGCCCAGACCAGCCCCAGCAGCATCTGCGATCCGTGGCGACGGAAAGCCTCGCTCCAGGGCGTGGCGTCGTCGTCACGCTGCGGCGACTGCCAGGTGATCGACCAACCAAGGAACGCGCTGACCACAAAGACGGTGTGGAAGATCATCCGCACCGGCGCCAGCAGCACCGAGAACAGCATCTCCAGCAGCATCGAGGCCAGCAGGCGCAGCGGCCCGCCGAACTGACGCGACCCCTTGGCCCAGATCAGCACCACGCTCAACAGCTTGGGCAGGAACAGCAGCACCAAGGTTGTCGAGAACAGGGCGATCGCCAGCTCTGGACGCCACTGCGGCCAGACGGGGAACAGCTGACGCGGCTGCAGGAAATACTGCGGCTCCATCAGCGTGTGCACCACCTGCAGCGCGGTCGACAGCATCAAGAACAGGAACCACAGCGGCGCCGATAGGTAAGACATCACCCCGGTCAGGAACACTGCCCGGTGCACGGGATGCATGCCCTTGACGAAAAACAGCCTGAAGTTCATCAGGTTGCCCTGACACCAGCGGCGGTCGCGCTTCAGCTCATCCAGCAGGTTAGGCGGCAGCTCCTCATAGGAGCCGGGCAGATCGTAGGCTATCCAGACACCCCAGCCGGCGCGGCGCATCAACGCCGCCTCGACGAAGTCATGGGAGAGGATCGAGCCGGCAAACGTCCCGCTGCCGGGCAGCGGCGCCAGAGCGCAGTGTTCGATAAACGGCTTCACGCGGATAATCGCGTTGTGCCCCCAGTAGTGGGACTCCCCTAGCTGCCAGAAGTGCAGGCCGGCGGTAAACAGCGGACCATATACGCGGGTCGCAAACTGCTGAACACGCGCATACAGCGTATCCATGCCGGTGGCCTTCGGCGCGGTCTGGATGATACCGGCGGTCGGGTTGGCCTCCATCAGGCGAACCAGTCCGGTCAGGCACTCGCCGCTCATCACGCTGTCGGCGTCCAGGATCACCATATAGCTGTAGTTTCCGCCCCAACGACGGCAAAAGTCGTCGATGTTGCCGGACTTACGCTTCACGCGGCGGCGACGGCGGCGGTAGAAGATGTGCCCCGCGCCGTCGACCTCCTGGCACAGCTCCATCCAGGCCTTCTGCTCGGCCACGCAAATGTCAGGATCGCTGCTATCGCTCAGGATAAAGACGTCAAAGTGCGCCAGCTGACCGGTCGCCACCACGGATTCATAGGTGGCGCGCAGCCCGGCGAACACCCGCGAGACGTCTTCGTTGCAGATAGGCATGATCAGCGCGGTCCGATGCGCCGGATCGATCGGCTCATCGCCGACGGTACTGGCGGAGATACTGTATTTATCCCGCCCGATCAGCAGCTGCAAAAAGCCCATCAGCGCCGTCCAAAAGCCGGCGGAAACCCAGCAGAACAGGATGGCGAACAGGATCAGGATGCCGAACTGCAGCACATAGGGCAGCAGCTCCAGCGTGTACTGCATCAGCGGCTTACCGTGGAAAATCGACATCGGATCGACCATATCCCACCCCTGGTAGGGCAGGATAGTCTTCATATACCAGGTGGCGATCGCCGTCTGTCCAAAGGTCAGCAGTAGCAGCACCCAGCGACGTAGAGAGCCCATCCGACGCCAGCGCTTGTCGGCCTCGGCCTCCTGATGGCTCTGAAAGGTATGCTTTGGCGGCGGCGTACGCCCCAGCAGCCGCTCCCACAGACGAATGAACGGGTTGGTGCGCCAGATCTCCGGAAACATGGAGGTCCGGCGGATCGTCGGCATGGCCTTGATGGCGGTATGACCCGCCTGATCCTGCACCAGCGCCGCCCGCTGATGCTCCCCATCGCGCCAGCCTAAATCGAGACGGGCGGCCACGGAGCGCAGCGCAGCCTCGGCGCCCTCGCCCTCGCCGGCGTCCGCAGCGGCGAGCGACAGATGAACATCCTCCACGGAACGCGGCGGATGGGAGAGGTGCTGATCGAGCGCGGCCCGTTGCTCCGCGTCCGGCGCCAACGCCTGTAGGTAGGCGTTGGCATTTTCCTGAGATTTATTCATTGGCAGGTAACTGATAGCTCCAGGTTTCGCTCAGCGGCTTACCGTCCTTGATCAGATAAGCGCGCATTTCCACCGGCTTCTTCGGATCGTTAACCTTAAAGCGCAGCGTCAGACGCCATCCCTTGGTCACTGGATTATAGTGCAGACTGTTCTCCAGCAGCTTAGTATTGTCGTCGGTGGTCACCTGCGTCGTTACCGGCGCATCCGGCTCCAGCCCTTTCAGTACCGGGCCGACAAAGTCCACCAGCAGCGCGGTGCTGCCGTCCGCTTCGCGGATCAGGTTGGACTGCTTCACGTCACCGGCGGAGCGCAGGGTGCTTTTCACCCAGGCCAGATCGGGGCTGTGCAGCTTGGCTTCGTCGCGAGTAAAGATCAGGCGGTAGGCCACGTCCAGCGGCTTTCCGATCGGCGGCAGGCTGTCTGGGATCCAGAAGGCGACGATATTGTCGTTGGTTTCATCAGCGGTCGGGATCTCAACCAGCTCAACCTTGCCTTTCCCCCAGTTACCGCGCGGCTCAATCCAGGCGCTCGGGCGCAGATCGTAGCGGTCATCCAGATCCTGATAGGCGCTGAAGTCGCGGGTACGCTGCA
This sequence comes from Edwardsiella sp. EA181011, assembly GCF_000800725.1. Classification (NCBI taxonomy): domain Bacteria; kingdom Pseudomonadati; phylum Pseudomonadota; class Gammaproteobacteria; order Enterobacterales; family Hafniaceae; genus Edwardsiella; species Edwardsiella sp. EA181011. Next base: position 3,269,264 of record NZ_CP011364.1, read on the forward strand.
GCAGGCCGAAGCCTTTTAGATCGTCGACGCTGAAGGTGCTGACGGCGAGGTGTTTCGGGTTATTCAGCGGACGCCAGATCCACTCGCCGTTACCGGAGGCGATCGACAGCCCCTCGGAGTCATGCAGCTGCGGGCGGTAGTTCACCGTCGTCGACGGCTGATTGGCACCGAACAGGTACATGCTGGTCAGCGGAGCGATGCCCAGCACCCCCACCTTATCGCGCAGGAAGACGCGGGCCTGCACATCCACTACGGTATCCGTACCCGGGCGCAGGATAAAGCGGTAGGCCCCCGTCGCACGCGGCGAGTCCAACAGGGCAAAAATCACCAGGTGCTTATCCTGCGGCTTCGGACGCTCGATCCAGAACTCGCGGAAACGCGGGAACTCCTCGCCAGAGGGCAGCGCGGTGTCAATCGCCAGGCCGCGGGCAGACAGGCCATACACCTGCCCTTTACCGATCACCCGGAAGTAGCTGGCGCCGAGCATGCTCATGATCTCATCGTCTTTACCCGCCTTATTGATCGGGTACAGCACCTTAAACCCGGCGAACCCCAGATCCTTCACCGCATCCTTGTCATGCTTAACGGAACCAAAGTTGAAGTAGTCCGGGCTGTACTTGATCTCCTTCACCGACGTCGCCGTCACCTCATTGATCTTCACCGGCGTGTCGAAGTACATCCCCTGGTGGTAAAAGGCCAGACGGAACGGGTTCTTCTGCCCTGTCCAGTACAGTTTGTCGTTGTTAAACTGAATCTGCTGATAGTCAGCAAACTTCATATTGCGAAACTCGGACGGCAGATTGCTTTTGGGTGCCTTATAAGACTGCTCTGCCAGCTTCTGTGCCTGTGCGGCAACGTCATCCAATGAAAATGCCCACGCCTGCGCGCTGGCAAACATCATTAACATTGATACAGCCAGCCCGGAAACAGAGCGCGATGTCGGCCGAATGGAGATTAAACGTGTAAGCACATACCCCCTGATGGTGCTCAACCAAACCTAACAACATGGTAATTAAGTTACTTGCTGCGGCTATAGTAATGGATTAGTTACCCTACAGACAACAAGCGGATAATACTCGCGGGGCCATCGGCCCGGCACATCCCGTTACACGGATGAAGTGATGAGTGATTTTACATAAAAAACAACAAATTAAAATAGTTCCACTGCTAATGCTTTTGTCCGATTTTAACCATTTAGCGGCTAAACTATTCGCGCTGTAGATTTAAAAATGCACACCTGAATAGAGTGCAGCATAATAAGTTTCCATAAACCGTTTTTTTATCCGTAAAATATTTTTCGGACTCTCGCCTAAATTGTCGTTAATTTGCGACAGCGGAACAAATTGGATTGTCGTTAATTTGAGACAGTATGAAAGGCTTTCTCATTTAGCGCAGGCGGAAGGTTCCGCCTGCGGATCGTGCTTAGGGTTTTATATACAGGAATCCCTGCTGCTGATGCTCCACCAGCGACAACATTCCCGCCGGCACCGTATGTACGCCCATCAAGAGCTGATCGGCGGAGATCCCGTTCGCCCGCATGCTATTCTCGCAGCCAAACAGCGCGATCCCCTGCATCTGCAGCGTCTCCCAGCGCGGCGACTCCTCGCTATCCGCCAGCAGTGTACTGATGGCCGAGCCGTTGAACAAAATATGAATCTCCGTCGGCTGACCATCGCGGATGGCCATCAGGTTACGGGCGTTATTGAATGCGTGCAGACAGTTGGCAGCCTCAGAGACGTGAAAAATCACTTTCATGGTTTGCATCAGCGTTAACCTTATCTAAAGCAGCGCCCCCGGCCGATCGCCGGAGGCCGCGTTATTCACTCAAAAATGCGGTGCGCACGGCCTGCCGCCGTACCGCTCCTGTCTGACCATAGCAGCCAATATAGTGTATGTCATTGTCCTCCCGTAGGTTAGTCAACCCGCGCCGAGTAAATTTTTTGCCACGCGCCTTGCAGCCCTGCGGATTACGTCAACAATAAAACATCATCAGGGTCATCGCCGTAGCGGGTACCCGCCCCGGCGGCCCTCCCCCTCTTTACCCGACCGGAAGGAGCACACCATGGATATGTATCTGACGCTGGATGAAGCCATCGACGCCGCGCGTGAGGCGTTTTTAGCCGAGCATGACGACGACGCCCCGCAGGTCAGTCAGCTCAACCTGCAAAAATATATCCTGCAGGATGGCGATACCCTGTGGATGGCCGAGTTTCATGAGGATACGCAGGAGGATGGCGACGGCGTCGCGCTGTTCTTTGGCGCCGCAGCGCAGGCGATTTTTGATGACGACTACGACGACGGCGAAATCACCGAGGAGTGGCAGGAGGAGAGCACCCTTTATCAGTGGGATGACGACGACTTTCAGTATCAGCCGCCGCTGGACAGCGAAGAGGGAGAGAGCGCCGCCGCAGAGTGGGATGAGCAGAACTGATCCGCACGCGCTTCCCTGGCGCCGCACCCCGCGACGGGGGGCGGCGATGGCGCGTTAAAGACGGGTACCCAGCTGCTGACGCAGGTAGGCGCCGGCGCCAAGCAGGCCGGGATTATCGTGCACGATCAGAAAGACCGGGATCGGCGCGAGGTACGCCTTGAAGCGTCCCTTGTCCTCAAACGCCTGACGAAAGCCGGAGTCGCGGAAAAACGCCAGAAAACGCGGCACGATCCCGCCGGCGATATACACCCCGCCAAAGGTGCCCATATTCAGCGCCAGATTGCCGCCAAAGCGCCCCATCATCACACAGAACAGCGACAGCGCCCGCCGGCAGTCCGGGCAGCGGTCGGCCAGCGCCCGCTCGCTGACCTCCTGCGGCGTCAGGGGCTGAGGCATCCGCCCCGCGACTCGGGCGACGGCGCGATACAAATTGACCAGACCGGGCCCTGAGAGCACCCGCTCGGCGGAGACCCGTCCCAGATCGGCGCGCAGCGCCGTCAGCAGCGCGTCCTCTTCATCGCTACCGGTGGCGAAATCCACGTGGCCCCCCTCACCCGGCAGGCTGATCCAACGCTCTCCGGCCCGGATCAGGTGAGCGACGCCCAGCCCGGTGCCGGCGCCATAGATAGCGATGGGCCGATCGGGCTGCGCCGTCTGGCCGCCCAGCTGCAGCAGGCTCTCCGCCGGGAGAACCGGCACCGCCATGGAGACCGCGGTAAAGTCGTTGATCACCGACAGATGCGCCAGCCCCAGAGAACGCTGCAGCGCGCTGATGGAAAACGCCCAACTGTGATTGGTCATCGCCACGCGATCGCCTGTGATCGGGCAGGCGATCGCGATGCAGGCTGACGTCACCGATACCGCCTGCGCCTGCAGATAGGTCCGGATGACCGACTCCAGGCTATCAAACTGCTGTCCCGGGTAGCTCTGCACCGCCTGGAGCTCCCCCGTGTCGAGACAGCACAGCGCCAGACGGGCATTGGTCCCGCCCACATCGCCAACCAACGCAAAACGGCTCATTTTCCGTCACTCCCCTTATCTTTCTGCCCGCCTCTTCGCGGGATCGTCTCTGCCGCCCCGCCGCACCTGCGGAGGGCCTGTATCTATCACTGGGCAGTATGCCACCATCCGCCGGCGGGGGACTCATCCCTGCGCCTCATCCCCCTGGCGGTACAGTCGGCCTCCGCCGTGCGCCCCTGTCGCGGCCCCTCCGAGCCGCGACGGCGTTCACGCCGCGCTACGCCGCTCAGCCTAGCACAGGTGGTGCACCGCGATGGGCATATTTAGATCTGTCTCCGGCATACGGATAACTCTCAAAAAGGCGCCGGCAGCCTCGGCGCCCCACCGGCGAGGGGACAAAACCGCTACACTGGGCGATATCCCGTTGCTATCCGATGTATCTGGAGAGAGAAATGGCAAAAAATGGTTATCTATTGCTGGCGGTGCTGTGGCTACTCTGCGCCCCTCTGCAGGCCGATACGGATCTGCACCTATTGCCGGGGGTCAAACTGTCCATCGATAATCCGTTGGAGGAGGCGTTGGAGCCGCTGGATGACTGGTCGGAAAACGCCCTGGAGCCGCTGGATGATTGGTCGGAAAAAGCGCTGGAGCCATTGGATGACTGGCCGAAGAACGCGCTGCGCCACAGGAAATGGCGCGGCGATCGGGACGACCAGGGGCGTCGCCCGATCTGGCATCGCCATCACGACGACGACGATGATGACGACGATTAACCGGCCAGTACGGTGATCAGTAGGTACAGGTTAAGTCCGACCACCAGAAAGACGATCACCCTCCCCAGCGCCTGTACCAGTCGGCTATTGACCATATCCCCCATCAGCGCGCGATTACCGGTGAAGGCCAGCAGCGGCAGCAGCGCCAGGGCGATCCCGAAGCTCAGTAAAACCTGGCTGAGCACCAGAATACGGGTGGCATCCAGGCCGGCCAGGATCACGATAAACGACGGCAGCATGGTCACCGCGCGGCGCAGCCACAGCGGAATGTGGAAATGGACGAAGCCCTGCATGACGACCTGCCCTGCCAGCGTCCCCACCACCGTCGACGAGAGACCCGCCGCGACCAGGCTCAGGCCAAAGATCGTGGCAGCGGCCTCGCCGAGCAGGGGCTTCAGCGTCAGGTACGCCTGATCCAGCTCGCTGATCCCGCTGTGCCCGTTAAAGTGGAAGGCCGCCGCCGCCGTCGCCATCATGGCCAAGTTAACGAAGCCGGCGATGGTCATGGCTATCGCCACGTCCAGCTTGGTCGAGGCATAGCGCTCCGCCCGAGTGCCATGGTCGCCTTTTTGGGTCAGCGACGAGTGCAGATAGATCACGTGTGGCATAATCGTCGCCCCCAGGACGCCGGCGGCCAGCACCACCGCATCCTGCGTCGGCAGGTCCGGCAGCAGCATGCCCTGAGCCAGCCCGGCCACGCTCGGGCGCGAGAAGACCAGCTCCACGATATAGGCGGCGGCGACAAACAGCAGCAGCGCCCCGATCACCAGCTCCAGCGGTTTTTGGCCGCGACGCTGTAGCCCCAGGATCAGAAACGTCGCGATCCCGGTCAGAATCGCCCCCTGCAGCAGGCTGACGCCCAGCAGCAGCTTAAAGCCGATGGCGGCGCCGATAAACTCCGCCAAATCCGTGGCCATCGCGATGATCTCGGCCTGTACCCAATAGGCCCATACCGCCGGGCGCGGGAAACGATCGCGGATATGCTCTGCTAGGTTCTTTCCCGTCGCAATCCCCAGCTTGGCGGACAGCAGTTGGATCAGCATCGCCATCAGGTTGGCCCATACCACCACCCACAGCAGGGTGTAGCCGTACGAGGCGCCGGCCTGGATATTGGTGGCGAAGTTACCCGGATCGATATAGCCAATGGCGGCAATGAAGGCGGGCCCCATCAGCGAGATCTTAATCCTGCGCGCAGGGGAGCGGGTGACGCCGTCGACGGTCCGAGTGTTCAACATAGGATGCCCTTACTGCCGTTGTTTCTATTACCTCTCAGTATAGATAGGTGATAATGATTATCAACTGCATTTTTGCGTTAATACCTATCCCTGCAATCGGTATGCTCAATGGACCGCTGAGAATAATCTCACAGCAAAGGGTAATCACCGGGTAATTCTGCTATGCTAATCACATTCGCACAGCCGCCGTCCCGCGTGGTTTATGCCGTACGTAGCCGCAACGCGCTCCCTTTCCCCGCGCAGTTTTGTTACTTTTCTAACTTTTTTTACTTACCAAGTGAAAACAATTTCAATAAATGCAATCAATGTCTCGTTTTTAGTTCCAGCGTTACATAGAATTAGCTGCGAAATTTAGCCTGCCTCATAATTTGGAGCAAAGTATGTCCCCCATTCTGCACTTTTTACTGGCCCTTGTGGTGGTGGCGGTACTCGCCCTGCTGGTCAGCCATGACCGCAAGAGCATCCGCGTGCGCTTTATTATTCAGTTGCTCGTGGTGGAAATTCTGCTGGCTTACTTCTTCCTGAACTCCGACATCGGCCTGGGGTTCGTCAAAGGCTTCTCCGGCTTCTTCGAGACGCTGCTCAAGTTCGCCGCGGAAGGTACCAACTTTGTCTTCGGTAACATGAGCGATAAAGGCCTGGCCTTCTTCTTCCTGAATGTCCTGTGTCCGATCGTCTTCATCTCTGCGCTGATCGGTATCCTGCAGCACATCCGTGTCCTGCCGATCGTTATCCGCGCTATCGGTACCGTTCTGTCCAAGATCAACGGGATGGGCAAGCTGGAATCCTTCAACGCCGTCAGCTCCCTGATCCTCGGTCAGTCTGAAAACTTCATTGCCTACAAAGACGTGCTGGGCAAAATGTCAGAGCGCCGCATGTACACCATGGCGGCAACGGCGATGTCTACCGTATCGATGTCCATCGTCGGCGCCTATATGACCATGCTGGATCCCAAGTATGTGGTGGCGGCGCTGGTATTGAACATGTTCAGCACCTTTATCGTGCTGTCCCTGATCAACCCCTACTCCGTTGAGGGTGAGTCGGATCTGCAGCTGAAAAACACCCACGAAGGACAGAGCTTCTTCGAAATGCTGGGGGAATATATCCTGGCCGGCTTCAAGGTTGCGATCATCGTCTCTGCCATGCTGATTGGCTTCATCGCCCTGATCGCGGCCGTCAACGCCCTGTTTGACACGCTGTTTGGCATTAGCTTCCAGGGCATCCTCGGCTACGTGTTCTACCCGTTTGCCTGGATCATGGGGATCCCGAGCGGTGAGGCCCTGCACGCCGGCAGCATCATGGCCACCAAGCTGGTCTCCAACGAGTTCGTTGCCATGATTGATCTGCAGAAAATCGCCGGCGAGCTATCGCCGCGCGGCCTGGGGATCCTATCTGTGTTCCTGGTCTCCTTCGCCAACTTCTCTTCTATCGGTATCGTTGCCGGCGCCATCAAGGGGCTGAATGAGCACCAGGGTAACGTGGTCTCCCGCTTCGGCCTGAAGCTGGTCTATGGCTCTACGCTGGTCAGCATTCTCTCTGCGTCCATCGCGGGTCTGTTCCTGTAATTCACGACCCACGCTATCGCGATGCCAGGCGCCCTACGGGGCGCCTTTTTTATCGCCCTCTCCCTGTGCGTCACCCACCACTCCCAGAGCCCACGGAAAGGCAGCTGAGTGACTGAGTGGCTTAGTGACTAGAGGCAAAAGGCAAGAGGCAAGAGGCAAAAGGCAAGAGGCAAGAGGCAAGAGGCAAGAGGCAAGAGGCAAGAGGCAAGAGGCAAGAGGCAAGAGGCAAGAGGCAAGAGGCAAGAGGCAAGAGGCAAGAGGCAAGAGGCAAGAGGCAAGAGGCAAGAGGCAAGAGGCAAGAGGCAAGAGGCAAGAGGCAAGAGGCAAGAGGCAAGAGGCAAGAGGCAAGAGGCAAGAGGCAAGAGGCAAGAGGCAAGAGGCAAGAGGCAAGAGGAGAATACCCGGAACACTGCACAACGCCGCAAAGAAAGGGCAAAAAAAGACAAAAAAAGGCCGACATCGCTGTCGGCCTGATATTTTGGTGGAGCTAAGCGGGATCGAACCGCTGACCTCTTGCATGCCATGCAAGCGCTCTCCCAGCTGAGCTATAGCCCCACGTATTCGTGGCCCCTGACACAGGCTAACGCCCGCCGGGTAAGTTTGGTGGAGCTAAGCGGGATCGAACCGCTGACCTCTTGCATGCCATGCAAGCGCTCTCCCAGCTGAGCTATAGCCCCACGTAATCGTGGTCCCTGACGCAGGCTATCGCCCGCCGGGTAAATTTGGTGGAGCTAAGCGGGATCGAACCGCTGACCTCTTGCATGCCATGCAAGCGCTCTCCCAGCTGAGCTATAGCCCCACGTTTGTGGCCGTTCCCAAACCCTGTGTACCTTACCCACTCTCTCTGGAAAAGAGTGGTGGAGCTAAGCGGGATCGAACCGCTGACCTCTTGCATGCCATGCAAGCGCTCTCCCAGCTGAGCTATAGCCCCGTACACACCGCTTCATCGCGGGAACGGGGCGCATGATAGGGCAAGGCCACCGGCACTGTCAACGGCTAATTACCTTTCCTGCGTTAAGCGCGGCAAAAGCCGCCAAGTCAGTCTATTTACTCAACAATTCTGCCCGGTAATCCACAATTTTACCTTTTTCCGTCTAGCGTCATCCCCTAACATTGAGTAAACATGTTACTCGTACAGTTAAATGATACGACTGACTTCTCTCTATTCAGGAATGCGGCATGAACAAGGAGTGGTACTCGGCTAAAGAGCTGGTCGGCATCGGAGGATTTCCATCGACCCCGCAGGCCATCAACCAGCGGGCGAAGTCCGAAGGCTGGCGCCGACAGCGACGCAGCGGCGTCCAGGGCAAAGCGGTGGAATATCACATCAGCAGTTTTCCGCAGGAGGTGATCGACGAACTGCTGGCCCGTGACGAACAGGCGCAGTATCTGATCAGCAGTAGCCAACCGGAAAAGGTGTGGTACTCCATTCTGCTGCAGATGAGCGAAGAGGAGCGCCAAAAGGTCACCTCGCTGATCCTGCGTATCGGTATCAACGAGTTTCTGCGCCGCCTGGGCGACTGAACAACAAAAAACCGGCCAGCGGCCGGTTTGGATATCTGACGATCTCGACGCTTACTGCTGCGCCGCGCGCTCGTCGATAAACGCCAGCGCGCGATCGATACGCGCCAGCGCACGCGCCTGGCCGATAGCGTGAATGGTCACGTCCACGCTCGGCGACTGCCCCTGACCGGTCACCGCGACGCGCAGCGGCATGCCGACCTTGCCCATTCCGACCTCCAGCTCATCGGCCGTTGACTGAATCGCATGGTGAATGGACTCCACCTGCCAGTCACCGATGGCGGCCAGCTTGGTACGGGCCAGCTCCAGCGGCTGACGCGCAACCGGACGCAGGTGCTTCTTCGCGGCGTCGGCGTCAAACTCGCTAAACTCCTCGTAGAAGTAGCGGGCCTGCTGCGCCATCTCTTTCAGCGTCTTGCAGCGCTCGCCCAGCAGGGTCACGATCTCGGTCAGTTGCGGACCGTTGGCGATGTCATAGCCAGCCTGCGCCACGTGCCAGGCCAGGTGCCCGGCGACCTGCTCCGGCGGCAGATGGTTAATATAGTGGTGGTTCAGCCACTGCAGCTTTTCGGTATTAAAGGCGCTGGCTGACTTGCTGATGGCGTCCAGAGTAAAGAACTCCGTCATTTCCGCTACGCTGAAGATCTCCTGATCGCCATGGGCCCAGCCTAGACGCACCAGGTAGTTGAGCAGCGCCTCCGGCAGATAGCCATCGTCACGGTACTGCATGACGCCGACGGCGCCGTGGCGTTTGGACAGCTTTTTGCCATCGTCACCCAGGATCATCGAAACGTGGGCATACTCCGGCACCGGCGCGCCGAGCGCCTTAAGGATGTTGATCTGGCGCGGCGTATTGTTGATGTGATCCTCACCGCGGATAACGTGAGTGATCCCCATATCCCAGTCATCGATCACCACGCAGAAGTTATAGGTCGGTGAGCCATCGGTACGGCGGATGATCAGATCGTCCAGCTCCTGGTTACTGAATTCGATCGGGCCACGGATCTTGTCATCAAAAATGACGGAGCCTTCCTGCGGGTTGAGGAAGCGCACCACGTGTGGCTCATCATCGGCATGGTGGCTGTGGTCATGGCGGCAGCGGCCGTCATAGCGCGGCTTCTCTCCACGGGCCATCTGATCTTCGCGCAGCTGCTCCAGATGCTCTTTGGAGCAATAGCATTTATAGGCGGTCCCCTGCTCCAGCATCTGATCGATCACCTGGTTGTAGCGATCGAAACGCTTGGTCTGGTAGTACGGACCCTCATCCCAATCCAAATTCAGCCAGTTCATGCCATCCATAATGGCATCGATAGCCTCCTGCGTGGAGCGCTCCAGGTCAGTATCTTCAATACGCAGGACAAACTCGCCCTGGTTATGTCGGGCATACAGCCAAGAGTAAAGCGCAGTACGGGCGCCGCCGACGTGCAGATAGCCGGTCGGGCTGGGCGCAAAACGGGTTTTAATTTTCATGTGAACAGTGGCCTTGTTACGCAGGTTACCCACCCTTTCCCAGTATAGGTAAGCGGGCTGCAAAATATCTGTGGGCGGCATTTTACCATTACCCCTCAATTCCTCAACGTCGTTAGGCAATTCCCCCCTCACACCCGCGCTCAGCGTCAGCCGACGCCGCCGACATAGCGCCTCCCCCACCGGCCACGCCGGGATCGGCAGGGAAAAGACGCTAAATCCGCCCCTTTTGGCTAAGTCTGCGACACGTTGGGCGTTTTTCCGGCGAACGACAGTTTTTCTTGAAAAAAGCGTTGACCATTTTCCGCGGCTCCCTATAATGCGGCCTCACACAGCGGGGGTGATTAGCTCAGCTGGGAGAGCATCTCCCTTACAAGGAGAGGGTCGGCGGTTCGATCCCGTCATCACCCACCACTCTTTTAGAGTGTCCCGCCGTGTAGCGCCATACAGATTGGGTGATTAGCTCAGCTGGGAGAGCACCTCCCTTACAAGGAGGGGGTCGGCGGTTCGATCCCGTCATCACCCACCACTTCTTGAACGCAGGGCGCCAGCAGTACCGTTGTGGGTGATTAGCTCAGCTGGGAGAGCACCTCCCTTACAAGGAGGGGGTCGGCGGTTCGATCCCGTCATCACCCACCACTCGGGTCGTTAGCTCAGTTGGTAGAGCAGTTGACTTTTAATCAATTGGTCGCAGGTTCGAATCCTGCACGACCCACCATTCATTCGATGAAAGATGGTTATTTAGCGCAGCGACTGACCTCGCTTAGGTAGGTTACGTCAGGCGTTTTAGCCCTCTCTGAATGGAGCTGCGGCAGCATAGCATCCTATTCCAGCTGACATACATTAGAGTACTGACCTACCGGTTCCAGATTGGGTGATTAGCTCAGCCGGGAGAGCACCTCCCTTACAAGGAGGGGGTCGGCGGTTCGATCCCGTCATCACCCACCAATCTGATCGCGTCTGACCATTTTCCCTTTCCGTCCGTTCCTGATGACCTTCCTACATTCGTATATCGGCCTTGCCCGAGCACTATCCAGCACAAACGTCACGCCGTGCGTAATTCCGCACAACAGGCGATCAACGCGTCACGACGGCGCCGCAGCGCCGTGCATGCAGCGCTACCAGGCCAGCAGGATCACCATAAGCAGTATCACAATCCCGATCAGCAGCAGCGTGGCCGGCGAGCGGGCCTGCACACGAACGCTGCCCGGGATCCACTGCGCCGGAATGAAACCAAAAACCGGCTGAGGGTTGAGCACCGACGTCACCGGCGGCGGATCGTCGTCGGCCCCCTCGGGCGGAACGGCCAGCTGACTGGCGACGATCACCTGGTTTTCCAGCGGAGAACGCAGCGGATCGGCCTGCAGCGTCGACTTGCCCAGGGACGAAAACAGCTTATCGGCCCCCTCTTTGACCTCCAGCGCGCGCTCGACGTTGGCCATCTCCGATAGCATGCGACCGTGCTCCCCCAGAGTAACCCGCGATACCGGCTGTCCCGTCGACGCCGCCATCGCCGCCGCGCCCCGCTGGGTGCTGGCCAGCGGAGACTCCCGTCCCGCGGCGGCGGCCGAGCTCGGCTCACTCTGGCTAAACGCCTGCAGCAGCGTACGCTCGCGCTGCAGCGCCGTCAGGGCGCGCAGCGTGTTTTCATGCTGCGCCGGGGTTAAATCCCCGCGGTTTAACACCTGCAGCAGCCGCTCGATGCGCGCATCCAACAGCTCTGCGCTCAGCTGTCCTCCGCCGTGCGCCTGCGGCGACATACCGCCCGCCATATCTATTGGCCCCAACGCCATACGTTCCTCTCCACTGATTGCTGCCCGTCGGGATATATAACGGCGCCAACGCACGCCAACTTTAACCTATCCCATCATCACCGCCCGCCGTCTGCTCACGGAAGCGGCAGCCAACGGGCGCGTGAGACCCGGCGGGGCCGCTATGCCCCCAGCATACGCAGCATCTGCGCCTCATCGATCACCTCGATGCCCAGCGCATTGGCCTTCGCCAGCTTGGAGCCCGCCGCATCGCCGGCGATCACCAGATCGGTCTTCTTCGATACGCTGCCGCTGACGCGGGCGCCCAACGCCGTCAGACGATCCTTCGCCTCATCGCGCGACAGTACGCTCAGTGAACCGGTCAACACCACGGTCTTACCGGCAAACGGGCTGTCGATCGCCGACGCCGCCTGCGCCGGCGCGCCCTCAGGCCAGCGAATGCCGACCTCGTCGGAGATCAGCTCATCGATCACCTGACGGTTATGCGCCTCGCTCAAAAAGTGGACGACGTGGCTGGCGACCACCTCGCCCACCTCGGGAACCTGCTTCAGACTCTCCAAATCCGCCGCCCGCAGCGCCTGTAGGGAGCCAAAGTGGCTGGCCAGATTGGCCGCCGTCGCCTCCCCCACCTCGCGGATGCCCAGCGCAAAGAGAAAACGGGCCAGCGTGGTTTCCCGCGAGCGATCGAGGGCGGCAATAAGCTTGGTGGCCGACTTGGGCCCCATCCGCTCCAGGCCGGTCAGCTTACCAGCGCTCAGGCGGTACAGATCGGCGGGCGTCGCGACATACTCTTTATCCACCAGCTGCTCGATGACCTTATCGCCCATCCCCTCGACATCCATCGCGCGGCGCGACACAAAATGCTTCAGCGACTCCTTGCGCTGCGCGGCGCAGATCAGGCCACCGCTGCAGCGTGCCACCGCCTCGCCCGCCGTCCGCTCCACCTCAGAGCCACATACCGGACAGTGGGTCGGAAAGCCGATCTCCAGGGCATCGCGCGGACGCATCGCCTCCACCACCCCCACCACCTGCGGGATCACGTCGCCAGCGCGGCGTACGATCACCGTATCGCCGATCCGTAGATCCAGACGCTCAATCTCATCCGCGTTGTGCAGCGTCGCGTTGCTGACGGTCACTCCGGCCACCTGCACCGGCTCCAGACGCGCGACCGGCGTGATGGCACCGGTGCGACCGACCTGAAACTCCACCCCGTTTAGCCGCGTCATCTGCTCCTGCGCCGGAAACTTAAACGCCGTCGCCCAGCGCGGCGCGCGGGCGACAAAGCCCAGCCGCTCCTGGATGGCGAGATCGTCCACCTTGATCACCACGCCGTCGATATCAAAGCCTAAGCCGGGCCTCTCCTGCTCGGTCTGACGATAGTAGGCCAAGACCTCCGCGCTGCCGCAGCACAGCCTCACCCGCTCGCTGACCGGCAGTCCCCAGGACTTAAAGCGCTGCAGGCACTGATAGTGACTGTCCGGCAGCGCCCCGCCCTCCAGCAGGCCAGAGCCGTAGCAGTAGAAGGTCAGCGGACGCTGCGCGGTAATGCGCGGATCGAGCTGGCGCAGCGATCCGGCGGCGGCGTTGCGCGGATTGGCAAAAATCTTCGCACCGCGCCGGCGCGCCTCCTCATTCATCGCCTCAAAGCCATCCTGCGGCATGAAGACCTCGCCGCGAACCTCGATGCGCGCGGGGATCCCCTCTCCCTGCAGGCGCAGCGGAATGGCTCGGATAGTTTTCACGTTGGCGGTGATATCTTCGCCGGTGCTGCCATCGCCGCGCGTCGCCGCCCGGACCAGCACCCCCTGCTCATACAGCAGGCTGACCGCCAGCCCGTCCAGCTTTGGCTCACAGCAAAAGGTCAGCGGCTCGCCGCTTTTCAGCCGCTCATGCAGGCGCTTGTCAAACGCCTGATAGCTTTCCTCATCAAATACGTTATCCAACGAGAGCATCGGCACCTCGTGGCGCACCTGACCAAAGGCCGCCAGCGGCGCGCCGCCGACGCGCTGGCTCGGCGAATCCGCCGTCACCAGCGCCGGGTGTTCGGCCTCCAGCTGCTTAAGCTGCGCCATCAGGCGATCGTACTCCGCATCGGTAACCTGCGGATCGTCCAAAACGTAGTATTGATACTCATGATGGCGCAGCGCGTCACGCAGCTGTTCGAGTTGTTGTTCAATCGTGGGAGTCATAAGCCACCATTTAATGATAAAAAACCCCCGGAGTACGGGGGTTTTGGTAAGGCGCTGGCGCGATCACGTCACGCGGTCCGGCCCAGGTTCTCCAGCACCGTACGAATACGCGCCTTATAGGTTTCTAGCTTTTGCGGGGTCATCATCCGCCGCTCATCGTCCAGCACCACGCCGCCGACATCGTCGGCAATGCGCTGCGCAGACTGCAGCATCAGCTTAAAGTTCTGGCTGGCATCGCCATACGAGGGCACCATCATAAAGATCGACACGCCCGGCGTAGAGAAATCCGCCATATTTTCGACGTCAAAGGTTCCCGGCTTCACCATGTTGGCCATGCTGAACAGCACCGGCCCACTGCCAGCCGGGTTGAGGTGGCGATGGAATATTTTCATCGCACCGTACTGGAAACCGGCCTGCAACACGCTTTGCAGCAAAACCTCACCGCCAATGCTGCTGCCCTGATGCGCCGCAACGTGCATCACCAGTACCGTCTCCCGCACCTTGCCGTCATCCTCCGCCGCGGGGCGTTCGTCCGCCGCTGCCGTCGGGCAAGACTCCGCAGGCGCTCCGTCTACCGCGGCAGACGGCGACGCCAGCGGCACCGCTTCGTCAGGCTCAGCGGCCAACAGCGGATCGCCCAGCAGGGGATCGACCGTCTCGTCGCGGCGCGGCGTCGGTGACGCCAGCGGATGCGTTTCGCTCTCCCGCAGATCCAGCGGATCGGGACGCGCGTCGCTCTCCTCACCCAGCGCCCCCATGGCCGGCTCCACCGGATGAGGAAGCGGGCTGCCGCCGCGCTGCACGCGCACCTCACCGACCCCTTCATCCATTTCAGAGAACGGTTTCTCGTCGCGCCGCGGCTTTTGACGTTTGTTCGGACGATCGCGAAACAGCGCAGAGCGTTCCTTACGGCTGGTCCATAGGCCGTGCAGCAACAACGCTATTATGGCAACCGCGCCAACAACAATTAATATCAGACGCAAATCCTGCATCATCGCAATCTCTGTTGTTTTATTACATTGCCATTTTGGCAAACCCTCAATCTATAAATGTATTGGGGTGTTGGGACAAGTGCAAGTCTGGACTAAACTTTCTGTTAATAAAGATGATTTTTCCTTCTATTTTGCTCTTTTTTCAGCCAAGTCCTAACTGGTAACCCACGGCATCCGCCGATATCATAAGTCATCGGGCTGCGCCATTGGCCGCCATCACATCGCGGAGCGCGCCGCGGCCCGAGCAACCACGGTAACAGCATAAGACGGAGTTAAATGAACACGACATCCCCGGCCGGCGGCGCACAGTCGCCGACCAACGCCAACGGCGTATACTATTTTGCCCAGGGCTGGCGCCTGATCCGCCTGCCCGGCATCAAGCGCTACGTGCTGATGCCGCTGCTGGTCAACATCATCCTGATGGGACTGGCGTTTTGGTGGCTATTCGATCGTCTCGGACGCTGGATTCCAGCGCTGATGAGCTATGTTCCCGACTGGCTGCAGTGGCTGGGCTACCTGCTGTGGCCCCTGGCCGTCATCTCGGTTCTGCTGGTGTTCAGCTATTTCTTCAGCACCCTGGCCAACTGGGTCGCGGCCCCCTTTAACGGCCTGCTGGCCGAGCAGCTTGAAGGACAGCTGACCGGCAAGCCGCTGCCGGACAGCGGGCTGTGGAGCGTAATGAAAGATCTGCCGCGTATTCTGAAGCGCGAATGGATTAAGCTGGCCTATTACCTGCCGCGCGCCTTGGTGCTGCTGCTGCTGTACCTGATCCCCGGCGTCGGCCAGACCCTGGCCCCCGTGCTGTGGTTTCTGTTCAGCGCCTGGATGATGGCGGTGCAATACTGCGATTATCCTTTTGACAACCACAAGGTTAGTTTCCCGCGCATGCGCGATGCCCTGCGCGCTGACAAGGTCGACAACTTGCAGTTTGGGGCGCTGGTCAGCCTGTTTACCATGCTCCCCTTCGTCAATCTGGTGATCATGCCGGTCGCCATCTGCGGCGCCACGGCCATGTGGGTCGATCGCTATCGCGCCGAGCTGGCCATCAATCGCTAATCCTGCCGCGGCGCACTCCCCCGCGAGTGCGTCGCCCGCGCCGTTATCGTGATCCCTCATAACGATATAATTTTTATTTACTTCCTATTAACGGGTTATTGCGTATGCTGCTAGCAGTATGACGGATAAAGACGACTGCAAAGGAGCGGCCATGAGCAAAATCTATCAAGATAACTCCCATACCATCGGACATACCCCGCTGGTACGTCTCAATCATATCGGCAACGGTCGCATCCTGGCCAAAGTAGAGTCGCGTAATCCCAGCTTTAGCGTTAAAGATCGCATCGGCGCCAACATGATCTGGGACGCAGAAAAACGCGGTATTCTGAAGCCCGGCGTCGAGCTGGTTGAGCCGACCAGCGGCAACACTGGCATCGCACTGGCCTTTGTAGCCGCGGCCCGCGGCTACAAGCTGACCCTGACCATGCCCGAGACCATGAGCCTAGAACGGCGTAAGCTGCTGAAGGGGCTGGGAGCCGAGCTGATCCTGACCGACGGCGCCCTGGGGATGAAGGGGGCTATCAGCAAGGCCGAATCGATTGTCGCCCGCGATCCGGCGCGCTATGTCATGCTGCAGCAGTTCAGCAACCCGGCCAACCCCGAGATCCACCGCCAGACCACCGGACCGGAGATCTGGCAGGATACCGACGGGCAGGTGGATGTCTTCATCGCCGGCGTCGGCACCGGCGGCACCCTGACCGGCACCGCCCGCTATCTGAAGCAGGATCGCGCTAAAAATGTCAGCGTCGTGGCCGTCGAGCCGGAAGACTCTCCGGTGATCACCCAGGCGCTCGCCGGAGACCCGATAGTCCCCGGGCCACACAAAATCCAGGGCATCGGTGCCGGTTTTATTCCCGACAACCTCGATTTAACGCTGGTCGATCGCGTGGAGCGCATCGGCAACGATGAGTCCATCGCCATGGCGCGCCGCCTGATGCGTGAAGAGGGGATCCTCGCCGGAATCTCCTCCGGCGCCGCCGCCGTCGCTGCAGAACGGCTGGCCAATATGCCGGCGTTCCAGGAGAAAACCATCGTGGTGATCCTGCCCTCCTCGGGTGAACGTTATCTGAGCACAGCCCTGTTTGCCGGCCTGTTTCCCGAGCCGGAATGAGCGGCGAATGCGATGGCATGAATTGTTCAAAGGAGCACCCATTTGGGTGCTTTTTTTGTGGAGCAGTTCAAATTTTACCACCCCCTCTCCTTGCTTTTATCGCCGGGGTCTAGTATTTAACCAGACCATTATTTTGAAGCGCAAAATTATTCGCGCTTTGTATGAAAAGGCCGCTGAATCGATTTAACGATACAGACGGCGGCCTTAACCGGGGTAAGCTGAGCACCGTCAACCGGTCAGGAGAGGGGGGAACCCCGTTATCCTGTCCGCGGGGAGGCCCACGGCGCCAGCGTACCGGATACGCACCTAAAGACAGGCTAAAGCCAAGCGATTGCGCTAAACTTTAGCTCCACAACATTCAACATAAAATAGTTGGGGAAACCTATGTTCCAGCAAGAAGTTACTATCACCGCTCCGAATGGTCTGCATACCCGCCCTGCCGCTCAGTTTGTGAAGGAAGCCAAAGCATTCGCTTCTGACATCACCGTCACCTCTAACGGTAAGAGCGCCAGCGCCAAAAGCCTGTTCAAACTGCAAACGCTGGGCCTGACCCAGGGTACCGTCGTCACCATCTCCGCAGAGGGTGAAGACGAGCAGAAAGCCGTTGAGCATCTGGTAAAACTGATGGCCGAGCTCGAGTAAATCTGACGGCTCAGCATTCCAGGTAAAACCAGTCTAACGTCAAAGGTAGGGTTATGATTTCAGGTATCTTAGTATCACCGGGCATCGCTTTTGGTAAGGCGCTTCTTCTGAAAGAAGACGAGATTGTCATCAGCCGTAAGAAAATCACTGCCGACGAAGTCGAGCAGGAGATTGCCCGCTTCAAGGACGGCCGCGACAAGGCCGCCCAACAACTGGAAGCCATTCGTCAGAAAGCCAGCGAAACCCTCGGGGAAGAGAAAGCGGCGATCTTCGAAGGGCACATCATGTTGCTGGAGGATGAAGAGCTTGAGCAGGAAATCATAGCCCTGATTAAAGATAACGCCATGAGCGCCGAGGCGGCTGCCCGTGAAATTATCGAAGGCCAGGCCACCGCCCTGGAAGAGCTGGACGATGAGTACCTGAAAGAGCGTGCGGCCGACGTGCGCGACATCGGTAAGCGTCTGCTGAAGAACATTCTCGGCATGACCATCATCGATCTGGGCGCGATTCAGGACGAAGTCATTCTGGTCGCAACCGACCTGACGCCGTCTGAAACCGCGCAGCTGAACCTGGATAAGGTGCTGGGCTTCATTACCGATCTGGGTGGCCGTACTTCCCACACCTCCATCATGGCCCGCTCCCTGGAGCTGCCGGCGATCGTCGGCACCAGCGATGTGACTCAGCAGGTGAAAAACGGCGACTATCTGATTCTGGACGCGGTCAACAACAAGATCTACCTGAACCCGACCGCCGAGACAATCGACGCGCTGAAAGCCGTCCAGACGCAGTACATCAACGAGAAGAACGAACTGGCCAAGCTGAAGGATCTGCCGGCGATCACGCTGGATGGTCATCAGGTGGAAGTCTGCGCCAACATCGGTACCGTGCGTGACATCGCCGGCGCCGAACGCAACGGCGCAGAGGGCGTAGGCCTGTACCGCACCGAATTCCTGTTCATGGACCGCGACGCGCTGCCGACGGAAGAAGAGCAGTTCCAGGCGTATAAGGCCGTTGCCGAAGCCATGGGCTCGCAGGCGGTGATCGTCCGTACCATGGACATCGGCGGGGACAAGGATCTGCCCTACATGGACCTGCCGAAAGAAGAAAACCCATTCCTTGGCTGGCGTGCAATTCGTATCTGCCTGGATCGTAAAGAGATCCTGCATGCCCAGCTGCGTGCTATCCTGCGCGCCTCGGCCTTCGGCAAGCTGCGTATCATGTTCCCGATGATCATCTCGGTCGAAGAGGTGCGCATGCTGAAAGCGGAGCTGGAGCTGCTGAAAGCGCAGCTGCGCGAAGAGGGCAAAGTATTCGATGAAACCATCGAAGTCGGCGTGATGGTCGAAACACCGGCCGCCGCCACCGTCGCCCATCATCTGGCGAAGGAAGTTGACTTCTTTAGTATTGGGACAAATGACTTAACCCAGTATACTCTAGCAGTAGATCGTGGCAATGAGCTGATATCTCATCTCTATAACCCGATGGCGCCGTCAGTGTTGACCCTGATTAAACAGGTGATCGATGCATCTCACGCGCACGGCAAGTGGACCGGTATGTGCGGTGAACTGGCTGGCGATGAGCGTGCTACACTGCTTCTGTTGGGCATGGGGCTTGATGAGTTCAGCATGAGTTCAATCTCAATTCCGCGCATCAAAAAAATCATTCGCAATGCGAACTTTGAAGATGTGAAGGCATTGGCAGAAGAGGCGCTGCGTCAGCCGACGGCTGACGATTTGATGAGCGTGATCAATACGTTTATCGAAGAAAAGACCCTTTGCTGATGGCGAAAGCTGGAACGCCGCCCAATATTACTTGCTTAGGAGAAGATCATGGGTTTGTTCGATAAACTGAAATCGCTGGTTTCAGACGACAAGAAAGAAACGGGCAGCATTGAGATTTTTGCGCCCCTGTCCGGTGAGATCGTCAATATTGAAGATGTGCCTGACGTCGTCTTTGCTGAAAAAATCGTCGGTGACGGCATCGCAATCAAACCGACCGGTGACAAAATGGTCGCGCCGGTTGATGGCACCATCGGTAAAATCTTTGAAACTAACCATGCTTTCTCTATCGAGTCCGACAGCGGCGTAGAGCTGTTTGTACACTTCGGCATCGATACCGTTGAACTGAAAGGCGAAGGCTTCAAGCGCATCGCCGAAGAAGGTCAGCGCGTGAAGAAGGGTGACGTGGTCATCGAGTTCGATCTGCCGCTGCTGGAAGAGAAGGCCAAGTCTACCCTGACGCCGGTCGTTATCTCCAACATGGATGAGATCAAAGAGCTGATCAAGCTGTCCGGCGACGTTGTCGTCGGCGAAACGCCGGTGATCCGCATCAAGAAGTAATCGCACCGAGCAGCAAACAGAAACGGCGCCCGCGGCGCCGTTTTTTTTATCCCCGCCGCACGGTGCACGCGCTGCGCAAAGCCAGAGCGGGCCGACGGCCCGCGGCTATCACAGCGTCAGCAAACGCGTCGCGGACGGCGCGAAGTAATAGCTTCCGCTGACCGGCTTGCTGAAACGCAGCAGCTGATCGTGTTTACCGTCCAGCTCACCGAACATGCTCAGCAGCTGCTTTTCAATATTATGCAGCTGTGCGCAGTAGGCGATAAACATCAGGCCATGCTTCCCACTGGCGGTGCCATAGGGCAGGCTCTGGCGGATGATCTTCAGCCCCTTGCCATTCTCTTTCAGATCGACGCGGCTCACGTGCGAGGTATCAGGGCGCTCGCTGGGATCCAGCTCTTCGCTGTCCTGCTTGGTGCGCCCGATAATCTGCTGCTGCTGATCGACGCTGAAGCGAGACCACTGACGCAGATTATGCTCCCAGCGCTGCACCAGAACATAGCTGCCGCCGGCGTCTACACCGTCGGCAATCACGCCGACGGCCGGGCGGGCATCGCCGGCCGGGTTCTCGGTGCCATCGATAAAGCCGCTCAGATCGCGCTCATCAACCCAGCGGAAACCGTGGATCTCTTCCTCTACCTCAATGGCATCGCCAAAGGCGGCCAGCGCCGCCTGCGCCAGCGAAAAGTTAACGTCGTGACGCAGCGACTGAATATGGATCAGCAGATCGCGCTGCGTCGCCGGCGCCAGCCCCTTACCCAGCGGCTCGAAGGGTTTCAGCGCCGCCCCCTCCTCCTCATTGGCCGTCATTTCACGCCACAGCGCATGGCCAAAGGCCACAACCGCACCCAGATGCGCATCAGGATAACGCTGTTGCAGCGCCTGCAGCTGGGTAATAAACGTTTTACATCCCTGACGCAATCCATCCAGATCACCTTGCGCCATGGCTTCGATAAAAATACCGAAGCGGCAGTGCTCCGGCAGAATGCCGCTCTGAGGCTGAGACATGAAGCTCTCCATTACTGTACAGTCTAAATAATCGGTGTTTTCTGCTACGCCGCCACCGGGCAACAGTGGCCCGGCCACGCCAGACCATGCATATCTTACGCCATACCTCATGCATTCCCTTGCTGTAAAACAAACAATAGGGCGTGTTACTGCGCATCCGCCTGCCAGACAATCTGGCTCACCGTCCATGATTTCAGCACGTCATCCGGCGGCATCAGCCCCGCCGGGCCACCCCATTGCCCACTGAACAGGTAGCTGACCCGCGCGCTCTGCGGCGCGCGGCAGACCACCGCCGTCGCTTCCGCCGCCACCACCCGCCGACACTCGCCGTCATAGGCCCGCGCATACAGCGCGGCAAAGGGCGTCCCAACCCGCGCGCCCCAGGCGGTGGCGAGATCCGCACTGTCCACCGTAATGCGCTTCACCGTCGCGTCGCCGGCGATCGTCATCGCCACCTTATCCTGGGCCATGGCCTGGAAAAAGCGCGTTACCTGCCCGTTATCGATCCCCATTCCGCTGCGCAGCGTGTACGCCCCGTCCAACCCTTGGCTGACGGCCTCCTGCTGCATCGGCGTACTGGCCGACACCCCACCGACGCCGTCATTATCGATATGCAGACCCGATGAAAACCAGTTAAAGGGCGACAGCGTAGACCAGGAAAATGAACTCAGCGTCGAGCAACCGCTCAGCATCAGCGGCGCCACGACGATCCAGAAACGAAAACCCATCGGTTAACTCCTTGCGAGTACGGCTATCGCCGTATGACAGAATACCTGGAGATTGGAGTGGTGAAACGGTAAAAAGTTGCCGCGATGGCGGGAAAACGCCGCGGCAGCGCGCCGCCGGCGTAGGTAAAACAGAGCGCAGGCCACCGCACCGGACGGGCGGCGGCGCATGGAATGCGCAAAAGACGCCGTTAATACTCCTGATCGATGATCAGGCGCTTACCCAGACACAGCACATCCTGCGTCTCATACTCCAGCTTCTCATACATGCTGATCGCCGCGTCGTTATCCGCGTCGATCAGGATCCGCACCTGCGGACAGCCGCGCGCCAGCAGCTTTTTCTCCAGGCGGCTGGCCAACGCATTGGCGATGCCGCGACCGCGAAAGTCCGGGTGCACGCACAGATAGTAAGCCGATCCGCGATGGCCGTCATAGCCGCCCATCAGGGTTCCGACGATCTCGCCGCCCACCTGCGCGACCAGAAACAGATCGGCATCGTGATTCATCTTGCGCTCAATATCCGTTTCAGGATCGTTCCAGGGGTGCAGCAGATCGCAGCGCTCCCACAGCGTAATCACCTCATCAAAGTCGGATTGATTAAAAACGCGAATTTCCATGATATCGACCGTAATAGATTATAATAGTGCCCGGGCGTCGGCCTCGGACCATACCGGTGCAGCAAGAACCGGACGCAGCCTAGGGCGTGTCCCGTAACTGGCCGTGAGCGTCGACACAGCGCACAGCGACGAGATGCGCCCTAATTATCGCTGCAATCCCCAGATTCGCAATGGAAATATCGCGACCGACGGGGGCAAATCGCCCATTATTCGCCTCCGCCTGCGCCCCGACGCCGTTTCAGGCAACAAATAGACATAGTTATCCGCTCGATCCATGTATTTTCATCGCGTTAGGATGTGGGTACATCCTATGAGCGGACGCGGCGTCAGCGCGGGCGGCCCCATGGGAAAGACCCCCGTATTGCTTGCGTTACTGTCTGACGGAATAGATTGCACCATGAAGAAATTTTCCGATTTTCGCCCGCTTCCCCATCCGTCCTCTCGCCGCGGCTTTCTGTGCTCCGGGCTAGCCATGCTGCTGGGAGCCGGTCTGCTGCCCTCCGCCGTCCAGGCGGCGCAGACGCCCGACCACCCAGGCGCCCGGCGTAAGCCGGCGGATGCGCCGCGCCTGGTGATGCTCGATCCGGGGCACGGCGGCATCGATCCCGGCGCCGTCGGACACCGGGGATCGAAAGAGAAGCACGTCGTGCTAGATATCGCCCACCGAGTGCGCGATCTGCTGCGCCGTCAGCGCAATCTGGTAGTTAAGCTGACCCGTGAAGATGACTATTTTATTCCCCTGTATAAACGGGTAGAGATCGCCGCGCAGCACCAGGCCGATCTGTTTGTCTCCATTCATGCCGACGGGTTCACCAGCCCAGAGGCCTCCGGCGCCTCGGTCTTTGCCCTATCTAACCGCGGCGCCAGCAGCGCCATGGCCAGGTACCTCTCCCAGCGGGAAAACGACGCTGACAAGGTGGCCGGCGGACGCTATGCCTCGGAGGACAACAACTACCTGCAGCAGGTGCTGTTCGATCTGGTGCAGACCGACACCATTAAAAACAGCCTGATCCTGGGGCGTCATCTGCTGGGCCAGATCCGCCCGGTGCACCGCCTACACTGCCAGCATACGGAGCAGGCGGCCTTTGCCGTGCTCAAATCCCCCGCCATTCCCTCCGTACTGGTCGAGACCGCCTTCATCACCAACCACGATGAAGAGCGCCTGCTGACCTCTCCCGCGTTCCGTACCACCATCGCCGAAGCGATCGCCGGCGGCATCGTGCACTACCTGCACGACTTCGAGGCCCATCAGCGGCGCAGGCCGTCATAACGCGGACGGACAACCGATGCCCCCGGCGCGCCGACGCGGGGCGCCATCGGTTATACTGCCCAGCGTTGACTTAACAGAGAGCGGTACCATGATTCCAGACAGTGAACCGGTTCGGCGCTTTCTGCTGCGGCTACAGGACAACCTGTGTCAGGCGCTCGCCGCCGCCGACAGCGGCGCCGCATTCAGCGAGGATCGCTGGCAGCGGCCCCAGGGCGGTGCGGGGCGCACCCGCGTGCTGCGCCAGGGGGCGCTGTTTGAACAGGCCGGCGTTAACTTCTCCCATATCCATGGCGATAGTCTGCCCGCCGCCGCCACGGCCAAGCGCCCAGAGCTGACGGGCTGCCCCTTCCAGGCGATGGGCGTCTCCCTGGTGCTACACCCGCACAGCCCCTATGTTCCCACGGCCCACGCCAACGTACGCTTTTTCATCGCCGAGCGCCCGGGCGCGGCGCCGCTGTGGTGGTTCGGCGGCGGATTTGATCTGACGCCATTTTACCCCTTCCACGATGACGTCATACAGTGGCACCGCAGCGCCCGAGATCTGTGCCGCCCCTTCGGCGAACAGCTCTACCCGCGCTATAAGGCGTGGTGCGATCGCTATTTCTACCTGCCGCACCGTCAGGAGGCGCGCGGCGTCGGGGGGCTGTTCTTCGACGATCTCAACGCCCCCGACTTTGACCAGGCGTTCGCTTTTACCCGCGCCGTCGGCGAAGGCTTTGCGCCCGCCTACCTCCCTATCGCCGAGCGGCGACGCGGTCTGCCGTGGGGCGAGCGGGAGCGGCAGTTCCAACTTTACCGGCGCGGGCGCTATGTGGAGTTTAATCTGGTGTGGGATCGCGGTACCCTATTCGGTCTGCAAAGCGGCGGGCGCAGCGAATCGATTCTGATGTCGATGCCGCCGCTGGTCCGCTGGGAATATGACTATCAACCGCCGCCCGACTCGCCGGAAGCGTGCCTGACGCGCGACTTTCTTACCCCGCGCGATTGGCTGGCCAATGAGCCGATATGACAACACGACAAATTTGGATCGACGCCGATGCCTGCCCGAACGTGATTAAAGAGGTGCTGCTGCGCGCGGCTGAACGCAACGCCCTGGCGATTACTCTGGTCGCCAATCGCCCACAGCGCCTGCCCGCCGGTAGCCGGGCCCGGATGCTATGCGTCGCGGTGACGCCGGACGCCGCCGACAACGAAATAGTTCGCCGGGTAGCCCCCGGCGATCTGGTGGTCACCGCGGATATTCCCCTGGCCGCCGCCGTACTGGAACGCGGCGGCTGCGCCCTCAACCCGCGCGGCGAACGCTACGATTCGACGACCATCAAGTCCCGTCTAACGATGCGGGACTTCATGGAGACCCTGCGCGCCAGCGGCATCCAGAGCGGCGGTCCAGCGCCGCTGGGCCCTCGCGAGCGCCAGCTGTTCGCCAATCAGCTACAGCTGTGGCTACAGGCGCGCTGACGCGGTATACCAGACATAGTCCGCCTGCGCCTCTCCGACCCGGACGCCGGGCGGCGCCAGGATCAACACGCTGACCTCCGTCAGCGGCTCCTCGTCCTCAATATGCAGCGGCACGCCGAGATCGCGCCGCGCGTGAAAGGCGCCGGTGATAAACAGCGCCGGCAGCGGCGCCGCCAGCAGCGCCTGCGCCATACGCCGATCGCGCCACTGCTGCACCGCCAGACGCTGCGTCAGCTGTGCGCTATCCAGCGTCTCATGGGCGCCGCGTAGCGCGGCGCTAATCTCAATCTGCACCGCATCCTGGGTACTGAGCGCCCCCGGCGGCGACTGTGGCCGACGGCGGATCTCCGCCAGCGCGTCGCGCCCCAGGTTTGCCGCCAGCAGCGGATAGCCGCCCCGCAGCGCGCTGCGGACCAGCGGGCCATATTGCGCCCACGGCCAGCCCGGTGACCACTGCAGCAGGGATATCACCTGCGCATCCGACAGCGATGGCTGCCGCGCCGCCGCCACGCCGGCCTGCTGATCCGGCGTCAGCATCTCCAGCAGCACGCTGCCCTGCGGCCGCTGGGCCGACATCTGCAGCAGCAGCCAGCGCGCGATCTGCTGATGACGTGGATTATCGTGCCGCTCGCCGACGATGACCCGCGGCGACGCCGCCAGACGCTGGACCAGCTGCGTCGGCGTCAGCGTCTGACCCTCCGCCAGTGATACAATCCGCTCCGCCACCGGCGCCGGCGTTTGGCACCCGCTCAGCGCCAGCAGCGCCAGAGTCAACATCATCGTTCGCATCGCTCCTCCCCGCCGCCGCGCCACCGTCGTACCGGTGCGCAGAGAATAAATACCCCCGGCATCGCCGGGGGAGTTTAAGAGAGCCAAAAATGCCGCCCACAGGCGGCATTATCACGGCGCTACAGCGCCCGGCTCTGCGCTTCCACCACCGACAGCGCCACCATATTGACGATACGGCGCACGGAGGCGATCGGCGTCAGGATATGCACCGGCTTACTGATCCCCATCAGCACCGGTCCGACGGTAACCCCCTCGGAGGAGGAGACCCGCAGCAGGTTATAGCTGATGCGCGCGGCCTCCATATTGGGCATGATCAGGATATTCGCCGCCCCTTTCAGCGGGCTGTCCGGCATCTGCCCCAGGCGAATGCTCTCCACCAGCGCCGCATCGCCGTGCATCTCACCGTCGATCTCCAGCCCCGGCGCCGCCTGCTGCACCAGCTCCAGTACCCGGCGCATTTTGTGCGATGACGGGCAGTTGGCCGTGCCAAAGTTGGAGTGGGAGAGCAGCGCGACCTTCGGCTCGATACCGAAGCGGCGCACCGCGTCGGCGGACATCAGCACAATCTCCGCCAGTTGCTCGGCGCTCGGATCCTCATTAACATAGGTATCGGCGATAAAGGTGTTGCCGCTCGGCAGTAGCAGGGCATTCATCGCGGCGGCCGTATGGCATCCGTCACGGTAGCCGAACACCTCGCGCACCACGCGGTAGTGATCCTGGTAGTTGCCCTCGGTACCGCAGATCATCGCATCGGCCTCGCCGCGCTTGACCATGATCGCCGCGATTACCGTCGGATCGGCGATCAGCGCCCGGCGCGCCTGCGCCTGCGAGATCCCGCGCCGCTTCATGATGCCGTAATAGGTTTGCCAATAGTCGTTATAGCGCGGATCTGATTCGTTATTGACCACCTCGACATCGCGGCCGATCTCGATGTGCAGACCGAGCTTCTCCAGCCGGTGAGCGATGACCTGCGGACGCCCGATCAGGATCGGCTTGGCCAGCCCCAGCGTCACCAGCTCCTGGGTGGCGTGCAGCACGCGCTCCGACTCCCCCTCGGCCAGCACAACCCGCTTGGGATCCTGGCGCGCCTGGGAAAATACCGGCTTCATAAACAGGGTGGTCTTGTAGACAAATTCGGTCAGGTGCTCGATATAGGCGTCCATATCATCGATGGGACGCGTCGCCACCCCGGAGTCCATCGCCGCCTGCGCCACCGCCGGCGCAATCTTCACGATCAGGCGCGGATCGAAGGGCTTGGGTATAATATATTCCGGCCCGAAGGAGAGCGACTGATCGCCGTAGGCAGAGGCGACCACCTCGCTCTGCTCCGCCAGCGCCAGATCGGCAATGGCGCGCACCGCCGCCAGCTTCATCTCTTCGTTGATGGTGGTCGCCCCGACGTCCAGCGCACCGCGGAAGATAAACGGAAAGCACAGCACGTTGTTCACCTGGTTGGGAAAGTCGGAGCGGCCGGTACAGATTATCGCATCGGGGCGAACCGCCTTGGCCAGCGGCGGCAGGATCTCCGGCTCCGGGTTGGCCAGCGCCAGGATCAGCGGCGACGGTGCCATGGTTTTCACCATCTCCTGCGTCAGCACCCCCGGGCCGGAACAGCCCAGGAAAATATCCGCGCCGGGGATCGCATCCGCCAGCGTGCGCCAGCCATTGTCATCGATGGCATAGGCCGCCTTGCTCTCGACCAGGTGCGCGTCGCGCCCGCGATAAATCACCCCCTTGGAGTCGCAGGCGGTGATATTTTCACGCCTCAGCCCCAGCGCTACCAGCAGGTTCAGGCAGGCGATCGCCGATGCGCCGGCGCCGGAGACCACCAGCCGCACCCGATCGATCGGTTTGTCGACCACACGCAGGCCATTGAGCACGGCGGCGGTGCAGATGATCGCTGTGCCGTGCTGATCGTCGTGGAACACCGGGATTTTCATTCGCTCGCGCAGTTTCTTTTCGATATAGAAACACTCCGGCGCTTTGATGTCTTCAAGGTTGATGCCGCCAAAGGTGGGCTCCAGCGCGGCGATCACCTCGATCAGCTTGTCAGGATCATGCTCATCTACTTCGATATCAAACACGTCGATACCGGCGAATTTCTTGAACAGCACCCCTTTTCCTTCCATCACCGGCTTCCCGGCCAGGGCGCCGATGTTGCCGAGCCCCAGCACGGCGGTACCGTTAGAGATGACCCCCACCAGATTTCCACGCGCGGTATACTTATAGGCCGCTAACGGATCGTCGGCGATCTCCAGACAGGGCGCGGCAACGCCCGGTGAATAGGCCAGCGCCAAATCGCGCTGGGTCGCCAGCGGCTTGGTGGGGACAACCTGGATTTTTCCCGCAACGGGATACTGATGAAACTCAAGCGCACTTTGTTTTAATTTTTCATCCATCGTTGGTTTCCTTTTCGCGAATTCCCCGAGCGCCGCGGCCGCCATCGTCCCCGATGCCGCCGGGCCAGACTCTTTATCACTCTGTAAATGATTTGTGAAATCACGAGTATAGTGCCATAGCGCGCCGAAACTATGAAGCAGGACATAAAGCCGAAAAGAAAACGCGGACCGTCGCTCAGATGCGCATTTATTCGCCCCCGGCCGCGTCGCAGAACCAGTTGCTCAGGCGGGCGTGCTGCAGCAGCATGATGGTCTTACCATCGCAGATCCGCCCGTCGCAGACCATCTGCCAGGCGTCGTCAAACGGGAGCTCCAGCAGTTCGATATCCTCACCCTCAATGCCACCGCCGCGGCCGCAGCGCAGGCTTTCGCGGTACTCCGCCGCAAAGAAATGCACTATCTCGGTCACGCCGCCCGGCGACATATAGGCGGAGAACAGACGTCTGGCCTCGCCGATGGCATAGCCGGTCTCCTCCATCGCCTCACGACGTACGCAGGCCTCTGGCACATCGCTGTCCAGCAGGCCGGCGCAGGTCTCGATCAGCATGCCGTCCGGGTTACCGTTGAGATAGGTCGGCAGGCGAAACTGGCGGATCAGCAGTACGCAGCGGCGCGACAGGTTATACAGCAGCACGGTGGCGCCGTTGCCGCGCAGGTAGACCTCGCGCCGCTGACGCACCACTCCGCCCTCCCGGCGCGGCAGGTCATACTCATACTCGCGCAGCGGTCTCCAGGCGTCGGAGAGTAGGCGTTCATGGATAAATTGGATGTTCATTGCTTTGCCCTATGTCACGACATACCGTTGCAGGATAGCCACTAACAGAAAGCAATATCAATCCTCAAAGGCGGAATAACCGACGCGCGGCGTAGGCTGGCGGAGGTCTACGCGATGATCACCCACGCCTCAGGGCGCCATCTCAAATAACCGGATAAAAAACACATATTACAATGGCTTTATCGGAGCAGATTTACCGACATGCAGGGAGACAAGAAAGGGACTCCGTACCGGAGGGATAACCGCCTATGCAAGTACGCTGAGCAGCGTACGAATATTGGCCGCGCTGGTCGCAATGATGTCAATGGCGCCCGTCCGCAGCGCGCCCAAAATAGCCAAGGCCTTGCTATTTTCTGAGGCTATGGCAATCACGCACGGAATATTACGCAACTCATCAATACTCAAACCGATCACGCGATCGTTCATCACGGTATCCACATGCATACCCTGCGCGTTAAAGAAGTCATAGCCGCCGATTTCACCGATCACGCCCTGATTCAGACTGGCATCGACAATCTCGCGCGGCGTAAACCAGCCGAGCTTCACCATATAGCTATCTTCGTTCATGTCACCAATGCCGACCAAGGCGATATCCGCCCGACGCGCGCGATCCAGCGTATCTTTAATGGTGCCATTCTGCATAAATGCCTCTTTTAACGTGCGGTTTTCCACATATGCAGGCGCATACAGTGTCTCACTGCGTCCCCCAAACGCTTTAGCCAACCGCCGGCTAATATGGTCAGCATTCAACGCATCCCCGGGCCGATGGTTGCCGCCGATGCCACAGATAAAACGGCAGCGACGCTCAGCGGCATTACCGACGTGCTCAGCCACGGCCGCCACATTACGGCCTTGACCCACGGCGACCGCCATGTCATCCCTGAGTACCGTAGAGAGATGATTAAAGACTAACGCCGCAACGTGACGCCGCTGCTCGTCCTCATCCTGACAGTCCAGCGCAATTAACGCACGGGTAATCGGGAAATGCGCCTTCAGCTGCTGTTCAAGCCGGGTGCTGAATACCGGATGGTAGCGTACTGAAATCTCTACGATGCCCTCCTCTTTGGCTCGCTTCAGCAGCCGCCCGACCTTAATCCGTGAAATACCAAATTTTTTCGCGATCTCCTGCTGTGTAATATCATTTTGATAATATGCGACGGCGATCTCGGTCAATAATTGTTCATCCAGCGTTCCATTTTGCCTCTCCATCTGCTCTACACACCCTGTCTCGTCTGCCGTCGTGGGCTATAAGCATAGCCCACGAGGGGATCCCATCGTATAGACGCAGATCGCATGGTCTGACAAAAAACACCGCTACTCACCGCCGTTGGAACACGCCAATAGCGCATCCGCCAACGCCGACAGCAGCAGGCTACAGGAGACGGCGCCGGCATCCAAAGCGCCCCGAGAGCGCTCCCCCAAGCGGCTAGCCCGGCCAACTCGGGCGATGAGATCGTAGGTACTGTCACGTCCGCGTGCCGCCGCCTGCGTCATCATGCAGAGCGACCGCTCTAGGCTATCGCCTTGTCGCAGGGCCACCTCAAAGGCAGACACCGCCGGGACATAGGCGTCCATCATGGTTTTATCTCCCACCTGTGCGCTGCTGACCGCCTGTAACTCACGCAGTCCGCCCTGCAGCATAGACAGCACGTCCTCACGACACAGCGTAGCGCTCTCCGGCGCGCCCTGCGCCATCCCCATAAACAGGCTGCCGTACAGCGGCCCCATAGAGCCGCCAATTCCCTCCATCAGCGACTCCGATAGGCAGCGCAATGCCTGCGGCAAGGAAAGTCGTTGCCCTGCCATGGCGTCAGCGCACAGCATAAATCCCTTCGCCATATTTACGCCGTGGTCGCCATCGCCGATGGCGCCGTCAATTTCACTGAGATACGTCCGCTGGCGGACCACCGCGGCGACCAGCGCAGCGACAATCTCTCCGCCGTTGGAAACGGTGACTGCATAAACCATCGCGATTACCCCTCCTGCGTCAATCCCGGTGATGACACCGGCATATTGAGTAATAGCTTCAGCTCATCGTCCAACGCCATCACGGTCAGCGTTACCCCCATCATATCCAGCGAGGTAAAATAGTTTCCAACGTAGCAACGGTGTATCGTTATCCTCTGCGCCTCCAGACGCCGCGCGATGGCATCATAGTAGATATACAGTTCCATCACCGGCGTCGCCCCCAGCCCGGAGACCAAGACCGCCACCTCACTCCCGGGAACCAGCGCCAGCTCCGCCATGACAGCGTGCAGCATCGTCTCCGCCATCTCCGCGGCGGGACGCAGCGGTTCGACCCGGATCCCTGGCTCACCGTGATGGCCGATACCCACCTCCATCGTGCCATCCGCAATAGAGAAATTGGGCTTTCCCAATGCCGGGAGCGTACACGCGCTCAGGCCGATGCCGATGGAGCGACAGCGATCGATGGCCCGCTGCGCATAGGCGATCACGCGATCCATCTCGTCGCCGCGCGCCGCAGAGGCGGCGCCGACCTTCCACATAAATATTTCCCCCGCGACGCCCCGACGCTTTTCTCGCTCACTCTCCGGCGCAGAGGCCACATCGTCATTGGCTACCACCGTTTTAACCACGATCCCCTCGGCCGCCGCTTTTTTGATCGCCAACGCAACATTCATATTGTCACCGGCATAATTACCATATAGGCAGACAACCCCTTCACCGCCGTGCGCTGCTCGGAAGGCATCCAGAAACGCGCCGGCGGTCGGCGATGAAAAAATCTCACCGATGGCGACGGCATCCAGTAAATTTTTACCCACGTAGCCCAAAAATGCAGGCTCATGACCGGAGCCGCCGCCGGAGACCACCCCCACTTTTCCCGCTATCGGCACCGACGGATGCGCCAGTACCCGGGGATGTTCCGTCCGACGGTAATACTCAGGATAGGCCCGCAGGTACCCTTGAATCGCCTCTTCAACCACGAGGTTCGGATCGTTAATCATTCTGTTCATCACCTACCTCACTGTCATTTCGCAACGGGTATCCCCGTTATTGGATGGTGTAGCCGCCGTCAACCCGTAAATTAGCCCCGGTAACCATGCTGGCGGCATCGCTGGCTAAAAATAGGGCACAGGCCGCGACGTCGTTCGGCTCAGCAAAGCGGCGCAACGGAATGGCGGCCTTCATTCGCTCGGCTTTTTCGCCGGACCAGGCGCGCCGGCCAAGATCCGTGAGCACCACGGTCGGCGATAGCGCATTTACCCGAACGTTATCCACGCCCCACTCCAACGCGAGGACCTGCGTAAGACCGATCACCGCCGCCTTGCTCGCGCAATACGCGGCATGGTGCGGCAGCGCCACCACGCCGGCCTGCGACGCCAGATTGATAATGCTGCCGGCCCGCTGGCGCAGCAGGTAGGCGCCGATCACCTGACACGCCAAAAAGGTCCCCGTCACATTGATCGACATCGTCGCAGCCCAATCCGCTTCAGACAGCGCCGCCGCAGGTGCCAGCGCGACAATGCCGGCGCTATTGACCAATACGTCGATATGGCCAAAATGTCGCAGTGCCTGGGCTGCCGCCGACTGCAGGGCCCCCCGATCGCACACATCCACCTCCAGCCCTAGCGCGTTCTGCGCATCGAGCTGACGCGCTACCGTCGCTACCCGCAGATCACGATCCAGTAGCACTACGCTCGCGCCACCCTGCACATAGCACGCGGCAATCGCCTGACCGATGCCCGCGGCGCCGCCGGTAATCACCGCTACTTTCCCACGTAAAGAAAACGGCGCACGACATTCATGAGTCATCATGATGCGACTCCTCCATGGTTCACTCCTGCCGAATAGCCGAGGACACATCGCTATTGTTCGCCGCGCCAGGCAGCGTCACAAAGCGCATGAGTACACCGCTAAACAGATAGAGACCGGTAAAGATCCAAATCACACCGCCGGCGCCTAAGCTACCGATAAACACCCCCACGATCGCCGGTCCCACAAAGGTACTGAGCCCCGCCCCTAGATTCAGTACCGACATAGCCGCCCCCTTATTATTTGGCGCAAGCGTGGGCATAATGGCCGACAGCGGGACAAACCCGGCTAAGCAGGCGCCAAACAGGCCCGCGGCGCACAGCGTCAGCGCATAGCTGGAGGAAAAAAGCGGCGGCGTGTAGTAGAATAGCAGCGTCGTTAACGCACAGCCCACGCAGCCGAACCACATCACCACGTTACGCCAGCCCAATCTATCGCTGATAAGGCCAAAGATAAGATTAAAAATGATATTGACGGTCCACAGCGCGGTATACATATGCAGCCAGTGGGTACGGGTAAACCCCATCTCCATCATGTACAGCGGCATAAACACGACAAAGCCATAGGCGGCGGAAGTATTGATGGTTCGCACAATGCCCCCCAGGCCAATCTTCGGATTTTCAAACGCGATCGTAACGCCTTTAAGGACATACCACAGCGAGGTTTTCCGCGCGGCCGCTGTCGTTTCCTGCCCACCGCGATTGAGCCACAGGGCAATCGCAGCGCCCAGTGTCACGAAGATCAGGGCGCTCCATAGCGTGTTCACTTCGCCCAGATAGGGGAGCATCACGCTGGAGTACAGCACCCCCAGCACGCCCAGACCACCGCTGTAAACAAACCAAAAAATCCCCACCGCAGAGCCCAGCCGCGCGGGCGGCGCCTCATAAGCGACCCACACCAGGAAGCCATAGGCAAACAGTGGGTATCCCAGGCCACGCAGCGCATAGGTCGGGATCATGATCGGCAGGCTATTGCTCGGTAGCCCCAGCAACAGAAAAAAGAGAGAGCCGATCAAAAACAGAATGACGCCGCCCAGCATCACGCGACGCGCCCCAAACATCTCAACCAATACGCCGGAAAACCAGGCGGCCAACGCAGCGGCAAAGCCATAGACGCTAAACAGCAGCGCAGACTCCTGGATGCTCAGTCCCCGGGAGATCACATAGGGTGATAGCCATCCCTGCTCTAGCCCCTCCCCCATCATAAAGATCAATACCCCGACATAACCGAACCACAGTCGGGATGGCAAACCACTGCGGTGAACAACGTTTTCTAACATATTGCCCCCCATCACATGGATGTCACGCCGCACCAGACCTTATAGATTTGGATTAAGCACAACCTTAATTGAGCCGACGCCGCGCTGCATGAGTGCAAACCCCTCGGCAAACTGCGATAGCGGCAGGACATGCGTTACTACGCCCTCGGTGGGCAAATCGCCATTGGCAATTCCCTCGATCACCCGCGGATAGCAATAGGGGCCAAGGTGTGACCCCAGCACATCCAGCTCTTTACGATCGCTGATAATGCTCCAGTCCACGCTCACCGGTTGCTTAAATACCGAAAACTCAACGAATGTCCCCAGCTTGCGGATCATCCGTAACCCTTGCTCAACCGACGCCGCGGCTCCCGTTGCCTCGATATACACATCGCAGCCATATCCGTCGGTCATCGTTTTAACGCTGGATACGACGTCATCCCGGGCCGGATTGAGTACCCGATCGGCGCCAAATTTCTGCGCGAGGGCCAAACGCTCATCGGAAAGGTCCAGAACGATCAGCCTGCCCGCCCCTGACTTTTTAATCGCGCCAATCATCCCCAACCCCAGGGTCCCGGCGCCGGCTAATACCACCGTATCCCCCAGTTGGATCTTCGCGCGCTGTACCGCGTGGAATGAACAGGCATAGGGCTCAATCAGAATCGCTTTCTCCATCGGCAGATCGTCGGGGACCCGATAATTGATGGACTGCGGCGTAAATTTCATATACTCCGCCATTCCGCCATTCACGTTGCTCTGAAAGCCATACAGGTCGTGCTTCTCACACATCCAGTACTGACCGCGCTGACAAAACCGGCAGGACCAGCACGGCACGATCTGCTCCGCGATAACCCGATCGCCTAGCGCAAAATCCACCACGCCAGCGCCGAACCCAACGACATGACCGATAAATTCATGACCCGGGATCATGGGCGCTTTGATGTAGGCCGGCTGCGTCTCATCCCCCCAAAAACTGGCCGCCCCTTCAAAGGCTTTCGTGTCACCGGCGCAGATACCGCAGGCCTCCACCTTCACCAAGATCTCGCCCTCGCCAATCGTTGGAACGGCGACCTCCTCCAAACGGTAGTCGTGGGGGGCATACGCCACCACCGCCTGCATCGTCGCAGGGATCCCCTCGCGCACCGTTACCGCGTTTGCTCCGCAACACTGGCTCATAAACGTCACTCCTCTCGTTTCCCTATGATTCATTTGTTCATATAAAGAACAAATACACACTGTTGACGAGGAGCATATTGAACAGAGAGCGTGTCAAAAATAGCCAAATCGATCACAAAATAACCAAACTAGCGCTGATTAAGTATTTTTATGTGATTTGAATCGAAAAACAGAACGAGATTAATCAGGCAACATAAAGAACATAAGTTCTATCTATGTTCATATGAATGGTCAGTCGCTGCGGCCTCTCGCCGAGATGGCCATACCGCCGCAGCTCACTAGGGATGATCCCCGGAGGAAGCTATGCTACCGATTGCCATTGGCGCCGATGATGCCGCTATCGCCCTTAAAGAGACGCTCATCGCGTATCTACAGCAGCGTCATATCCCCTTTACGGATTACACGGATACAATCCACGATAGTGACTACCCCGATATCGCCGTCCGGGTCGCTCAGGCCATCAGGGAAGCGCATCATCAGCGGGGGATCCTACTATGCGGTACCGGCATTGGCATGAGCATTATGGCGAATAAGGTACCGGGGATCCGGGCAGCGCAGTGCCACGATACCTACTCCGCCCAGCGAGCGCGTAAAAGCAACGATGCCCACATCATTACGCTGGGTGCCCGCGTCATCGGACCCGAACTGGCGAAAGCGATCGTGGATGTCTGGTTAACAGCCGAGTTTGAAGGTGGGGGGTCGACGATAAAAGTCGCTAAAATTGGCGATTATGAGCAAATATTCAGTGAAAAATACCCACGGTGAGCTGAGGATTAACGCTAGCACGCATCGATAGCGGATAAACATAATGCGCCTCTCGGCGCATTATGTGTTTACCGCGACAGCCTCTGCAGATTAATAGCCGGTAGGGATCCCTTTCATCTCCGGCAGCTTATGGGCGATGCCCTTATGACAGTCGATACAGGTCTTGTTATCGCGGATCGCCTGGTCGTGCATCTTCGCCGCCACCGTCTTCTGCTGGCTGAAGTCCATATTGTCGAAATTATGACAGTTACGGCACTCCTGGGAGTTGTTGGACTTCATACGCGCCCACTCGTTCTCCGCCATCTGCAGTCGGTGCGCCTCGAACTTCTGCGGCGTATCGATAACCCCGAACACCTTGCCATACAGCTCCTTGCTGGCCTTGATCTTGCGGATCATCTTCGGCACAAACTCGTGGGGCACGTGGCAGTCCGGGCAGGTGGCGCGCACGCCGCTGCGGTTGGAGTAATGCGCCGTCTCCAGATACTCCTGGTAAACGTTGTCGCGCATCTCATGACAGCTGAGGCAGAACTGCTCGGTGTTGGCCTTTTCCAGCCCGGTGTTGAAACCGCTCCAGAACAGGATACCGGCGACGAATCCCAGCAGCAGCAGCGTGCCGATCGCCAGACGGCTGGGACGACGCCACCACTGCCACACCCGGCGCAGCAGGCCCGGCTTATTGCCCGTCGGGGCGTTGTGTTGCTCGCTCATCATAGGCCCCTTTTACTGACCAAAGCCGCTAGACGGGGTAAAGGTATTCCCGACGATCGGCGGCGCATCGGTCTGCGGTACGTGGCACTGCAGGCAGAAGTAGCGGTTGGGCGCCACCTGTCCCAGCATCTTGCCGCTGGCGTCGATAAAGTGGGTCGGACTGACGCGCATCGCCCCGGTGGTGCGGTAATTCTCCACCCCGTGGCACTGCAGGCAGCGGTTGGTATTTTTGGTGATCTGGTAGCCGTCCACGCTGTGCGGGATCATCGGCGGCTGGTTAACATAGTTTAGCGCCATGCGCTCCTGCTGCTTTGGCATCCTGATCTGCCCTTCGGCCGTACCGGACACCTCCGGTGACTGCGCCAGATTAACGGCATCGTCGGCGGCCGAAGCCGCGCCGCACAACGCCAATGATAATAACAGTGCCCCCAGGGAGAACCGCTTCTTCAGGACATTGCTCTTCATTGTTTATCTCCCGAACGATGAAATCGTGTCTTAAATTCAAATACCTGCTCAGCACATACGTCCATGCAGCGCCCGCAGCTGATGCACGCCTTGCTCAGTACCAGCGGGCTGTGATTGTGATTGAGAACCGGTTCACGCAGTACCTGAGGCTCAGGACAGACGTGGAAGCAGTCCATGCAGCGGGTGCAGCGATCGCGCCGCACCGCACCGACGCGCAGCAGACTCTTGCTGCCGATGGCGCCATACAGGGCTCCCAGCGGACAGAGATGGCCGCACCAGCCGTGTTCGGTCACCAGCAGATCGAACAGAAAGATCGCTAGGATCAGCCAAAGACCGCCGCCGACGCCGAAGATCAGGCTGCGCCCCAGCAGCGCCACCGGGTTAAGCCACTCCCACAGCAGCGTTCCGCTCACCGCGCTGCCGGCCAAAATCGCCAGCAAAATACCGTAGCGCAGCGAACGCGACAGCGTGGCCGACTGACGGATCCCCAGGCGACGGCGCAGCCAGGCCGCCAGATCGGTCACCGGATTCAGCGGACAGACCCAGCCGCAGAACGCCCGGCTGGCGATCAGGGCATATAGCCCCAGCACCAGCAGCGCCCCCAGCAGCGCCGTCAGCGCAGGCCAGTGGCCGGCCAGCAGGCTCTCCAGCATCATCAGCGGATCGGTCATCGGCAGCGTATCCAGAAAGCGACTGGCGCTGTAGTTGCCCTTCAGTATCCACACCCCGAACAGCGGGCCGCTGAGAAACATCAGCAGCACGCCCAGCTGACAGCCGCGCCGCAGCAGCAGCCAACGGTGACTGCGCCACCAGCCAAGGCGCACGCGCGCCTCTTTGCCCGCCTGGGCTACCGGGTTGGCCATCATTCACCTCCCTGCGGCAGACGGATCGGCAGCTGCGTGTCCGAGGGCACCAGCGAATGACCCGCCTTCTGTTTCTCTACCCAGCCAAGGCGGTAGTGATGCCCCAGCTCGCCGCGCGCCAACGCCAGCGGCAGCACTTTGATCGCCGCCTC
Source organism: Edwardsiella sp. EA181011 (assembly GCF_000800725.1). NCBI lineage: Bacteria > Pseudomonadati > Pseudomonadota > Gammaproteobacteria > Enterobacterales > Hafniaceae > Edwardsiella > Edwardsiella sp. EA181011. The sequence goes on from NZ_CP011364.1 coordinate 3,307,519, forward strand.
CTCCAGCACGCAGGCCTGTTCACACTTACCGCAGCCGGTACAGTGGTCGCTGTGCACGGTGGGTAAGAACTTGGCGTGTTTACCGGTGCGCTCGTTGCGATGCAGCTCCAGGGTGATGGCGCTGTCGATCGCCGGGCAGACGCGGTAACACACGTCGCAGCGCAGCCCCTGCCAGTTAAGGCAGTTTTCATGATCGAGCAGCACCGCTAGCCCCATCCGCGCGTCATCGATGTGAGTCAGCGCCGGGTCGAGCGCGCCGCTCGGGCAAGCCGCCACGCAGGGAATGTCGTCGCACATCTCGCACGGCGTCTGACGGGCAATAAAATAGGGGGTCCCCGCCGACGAAGGCGACAGCAGCGTCGCCAGCTTCAGCGTGTCGTATGGACAGGCCTGTACGCACTGCCCGCAGCGAATGCAGGCCGCCTCAAAGCGCCCATCGGCCAACGCGCCGGGCGGGCGCAGCGCCAACCCGTCCCGTGCCTGGGACTGCTTTTGCTGTAGCCCCAGCAGCAGGGCCACGGCCGCCAGTCCGCCCGCACCGCGCACGGCATCGCGCAAGAAGCGCCGCCGAGCCGGTCCCTTATCCCGTTGCTCCGTCATCTGCGCCGTCCTTACACCTTCTCAATCTTCACTGCGCACTTCTTGAAATCGGTCTCTTTCGACAGCGGATCGGTAGCGTCCAGCGTCAGCACGTTAACCAGCTGGGCGGCATCGAAGAACGGCATGTAGACCAACCCCTGCGGTACGCGGTTACGGCCGCGGGTCTCGACAATGGACACCAGCTCACCGCGGCGCGACACCACTTTCACCTTGTCGCCGCGGCGCAGACCGCGCGCCTTGGCATCCAGCGGATGGATAAACAGCACCGCCTCCGGGAAGGCGCGATGCAGCTCAGGTACCCGGCGGGTCATCGAGCCGGTGTGCCAGTGCTCCAGGACGCGGCCGGTAGACAGCCACAGATCGTACTCCTGATCCGGGCTTTCGGCGGGCGGCTCGTAGGGCAGCGCAAAGATCACCGCCTTGCCGTCCGGCTTGCCGTAGAAGCGCACCTCTTCCCCGCCCTTGACGAACGGATCATAGCCTTCGCGGTAGCGCCACAGCGTCTCTTTGCCATCGACCACCGGCCAGCGGATACCGCGCGCCTTGTGATAGGCATCGAACGGCGCCAGATCGTGGCCGTGGCCGCGGCCAAAGCCGGCGTACTCCTCAAACAGCCCCTTCTGCACGTAGAAGCCGCAGGCGCGCGCCTCATCGTTCAGGCGGTCGGCCGGCACCTCATCCAGCGGATACTTGTCGACGTTGCCGTTGACATACAGCACCTCATACAGCGTCTTGCCCTTCAGCGCCGGCATCTTCGCCAGCAGCGCCGCCGGCCAGACCTCATCAACGGTGAAGCGCTTGGAGAACTCCATCATCTGCCACAGATCTGACTTGGCCTCGCCCGGCGCCTTCACCTGCTGATGCCAGAACTGAGTGCGGCGCTCGGCGTTGCCGTAGGCCCCCTCTTTCTCCACCCACATGGCGGTCGGCAGGATCAGGTCGGCGGAGAGCGCGCTCACCGTCGGGTACGGATCGGACACCACAATAAAGTTACGCGGATCGCGCCAGCCCGGCATACGATCCGCATTGATGTTCGGACCGGCCTGCATGTTGTTGTTACACATCACCCAATAGGCATTGAGCTTGCCGTCCTTCAGGGCGCGATCCTGAGCGACGGCGTGCAGCCCCACCTTGTCCGGAATGGTTCCGGCCGGGATCTTCCAGCGGGTTTCGGCAATCTGACGATGCTTCTCGTTGGTCACCACCATATCCGCCGGCAGGCGGTGGGAAAAGGTGCCAACCTCACGCGCGGTGCCGCAGGCCGACGGCTGGCCGGTCAGGGAGAAGGGACCGCAGCCCGGCGTGGAGATCTTGCCGGTCAGCAGGTGAATGTTGTAGCACAGGTTATTGGCCCATACCCCGCGGGTATGCTGGTTAAAGCCCATGGTCCAGTAGGAGACCACCTTGATGTTCGGATCGGCATACAGCTTGGCCAGCGCCAGCAGCTGATCCTGCGGCACGCCGGTCATCTTAGCGGTTTTTTCCAGGGTATAGTCGGCCACAAAGGCTTTGTAGTCCTCGAAGCTCATCGGCTCAGAGGCATCGCTGCCCGGGTTCTTCGCTGCCTTCTCCAGCGGATCGGTCGGACGCAGACCGTAACCGATATCGGTCGCCCCTTTGCGAATATTGACGTGCTTATCCATAAACGCCTGATCAACGGCGTTATTCTGGATAATATAGTTGGCGATATAGTTCAGGATGACCAGATCGGACTGCGGGGTGAAGATAATCGGGTTGTCCGCCAGCTCGAAGCTGCGGTGCTCGAAGGTGGACAGCACCGCGACCTGCACCTTATCGTTGCTCAGACGGCGGTTGGTGATGCGTGACCACAGGATCGGGTGCATCTCCGCCATGTTGGAGCCCCACAGCACAAAGGCGTCGGCCTGCTCGATGTCATCATAACAGCCCATCGGCTCATCCATACCGAAGGTACGCATAAAGCCGACCACCGCGGAGGCCATGCAGTGACGGGCGTTGGGATCGATGTTGTTGGAGCGGAAGCCGGCCTTGAACAGCTTGGCGGCGGCATAGCCCTCCCAGACCGTCCACTGCCCGGAGCCAAACATCCCGACGGCGCCCGGCCCCTTCTCCTTCAGCGCGCCCTTAAACTTGGCAGCCATCACATCAAACGCCTGATCCCAGCTGACCGGCGTAAACTCGCCCTCTTTGTCATACTGGCCCGCCTTCATCCGCAGCAGCGGCTGGGTCAGACGATCCTTACCGTACATAATCTTGGGCAAAAAGTAGCCCTTGATGCAGTTCAGCCCGCGGTTAACCGGTGTATCCGGGTCCCCCTGAGAGGCCACGACGCGGCCATTCTGGGTGCCGACCAGCACCCCACAGCCGGTGCCACAGAAGCGGCACGGCGCCTTATCCCACGTGATATTATCCGATCCGCCGTCCGTTACCGCGCGTGCCACGGTCGGAATGGTCAGCCCCGCTGCGGCGGCAGCGGCAGCGACGGCGTTGGCTTTCATGAAGTCTCGACGACTGAGTTTCATGGCGTATCCTCACCTTGCTCATCCTGCTGGTGATAAACCAGCGACACCGCCAGCACGCCTGCCACATTGCGCACTGACTCAATTCGATCCAGCAGCCTGCCTGAATCCTCGCTCTGCATGACAACCACAAGCTTGCCCTGCTGCGGCTCGCTGGCCGCGACTTCGGTCTCTTCCATCGCGGACAGCGCCTGCGCCACCGCCTCGACGGACTGCGGGCGGGCCTGAACCACCAGCCCGCAGACGTGCCATATCTCACTGCTCATTACGCTTCCTTAACCTCTATGGGACAGGCTTGCTCCGCCATCTGAATTGCGTTCACCGGGCAGGCCGCAACGCAGGCGCCGCAGCCGCTACAGCATTCGGAGATCAGTTGGATGGCGGCCACGCCGCCCGGCCGTGGAATAAAGGCGATCGCCCGCGGTTCGCAGCCGTCCTGACAGCTGCGACACTCGGTGCCGCGTCGGGACAGACAGTGCTCCGCGATCTCGGCCCGCAGCTGCCAGGGAGTCTGCTCGGCGTCGAGAAACAGCGCCTCGGGACAGGCATCGGCGCACCGCCGGCAAAAGGTGCATTCCGCGCGGGAAAAATCGAGGGAGGGAAAGCCGCCCTGGCCGATGACCAGCACTCCGCTTTCACACTGGGCAATACAGGCATGGCAACGGCTGCAGCCGGCGATAAAGGCCGACCCGTTCACAGACCACGGCGGGCGCACCTGCGCGGCGGCATGATGCCAGTGACCACGCAGCAAATGGCGTCGGGACAGGGTAGTCATCGCGCGCTCCTGTGACATTGCTCATCCATCGGGTAAAAAGTGACCTCGCGGGCCAAAAAGCGCTTAACGGTTTATCGCGCTTAATTTATCTGTTAATAAAGGCATCGCGTTTATGGGGCTTATGCTATTGAGTATCCGGTTTCCATCGCAGCTGATAATTCCTCTTTTGGGTTAAATGGGGGGAATAATTGCGCAGGATCAAACCTTTCTGGCCGCTTTCACGCATTGTGTCCACTCTCCCGGCGTTATTCGCTATTTACTTAAATATACAGCGCATGGCCGCACGTCACCGTCGCCGTGCACCGATGAGGAAAACAGCCGTGTTGGTAAAACGCTCCGTGACCAATACCCTGGCGCGCGCCCTGATCGCCATGGTGATCCTCTCCGTTCTGTCGACCGGGATCGCCCTGCTGACGGTCGCCAGCAGCATCAACGATGCCGAGGCGGTCAATATTGCCGGCTCGCTGCGTATGCAGAGCTATCGTCTGGCCTACGATCTCACTAGCCAGCCCCAGGATATCGCCCGTCACCTGCAGGAGTACGGCCAGTCGCTGCACGCCCCGGCGCTGCAAAAGCTCACCCGCTTTTATGTGCCGGCGTCGGTGCGCGACGAATATACCCAGCTGCTGGATACCTGGCAGGAGCTGGACATTCAGCTGCGCCAGGGGCATAGCCAAGCCTTTCTGCACGGCGTCGCCCACTATGTCGATCAGATCGACCATTTCGTACTGGTGCTGCAGCATTATGCCGAACAGAAGATGGAGCAGGTGGTGCTGATAAGCCTGGTCGGGCTGCTGGCGCTGATAGGGCTGGTCTGGTTCTCCATCCGCACCATCCGCCGCGAGGTGGTCGCGCCGCTCAACAAGCTGGTCTCCGCCAGCATCCGCATGCAAAACGGCCACTTCGCCCCGCTGCAGCTGGACGTCAATCTGCCCAATGAGATGGGGGTGCTCTCCAAGGCCTTCGTGCGCATGTCCGGTGAGCTGGAGAAGCTGTACCGCTCCCTTGAAGAGAAAGTGCAGGAGAAGACCGAGAGCCTGACTCAGGCCAACCGCACCCTGGGGGTGCTGTTTGAGGCTTCGCAAGCGCTGACCGTCAGCCAGATAACCCAGCCCAGCTTTGAACAGGTGCTGAACATCGTGCGCAGCAGTGAGGCGCTCGACTTCCTACAGCTGGAGGTGATCGACAGCGGCCAGGGGCGCTGGCTGCTCGCCAGCGGCTCCACGGATGAACGCGAGCCGACCCGGGAGCTGCCCCTGATGCTAGACGGGCAGCCGCTCGGTGCGCTGCGCTGGCCCGCACGGCAGTCTCCGCAGATGCAGCTGATGCAGAACGTCGCCAACATGCTCAGCCGCGGGGTCTACTTCAATCGGGCGCAAAAGCAGCAGCTGCAGCTGCTGCTGATGGAGGAGCGGGCCACCATCGCCCGCGAGCTGCACGACTCCCTGGCCCAGGCGCTGGCTTTCCTGCGTATCCAGATAACCCTGCTGCGGCGGGCAACCGACGCCGACAACCACCCGGCGCAGGCGATTATCCGCGACTTCGATCAGGCGCTCAACGACGCCTATCGCCAGCTGCGCGAACTGCTGGCCACCTTCAGGCTGACCATCGAAGAGGCCGATCTGCGCGAAGCGTTGCAACAGCTACTGGCGCCGCTAAAATTACAGACCGACGCGCGGATTACGCTACACTGTGCGCTCTCCTCTCAGTCACTGAACGCACAGCAGCAGGTTCACGTGCTGCAAATCGTCCGCGAAGCGACGCTCAACGCGATCAAGCACGCCCAGGCGCAGCAGATTACCCTGAGCTGCTGCTGCCGTGACGACGGCGCCAACGTGATCAGCGTCACCGACGATGGCATTGGCCTGCCCAGCGCCGAGGAGCCGCCCGGTCACTATGGCCTGACCATCATGGCCGAGCGTGCCGCCCGTCTTGGGGGAGAACTGCACATCACCCCGGGCCCCGGCGGCGGAACCCGGGTAACCTTGATCTTTCGTCCCCCTACCGGCGACGGGATCTGATTTATAATAATAAACTACGGGCGGGCAATGACCGCCCCTCTTCAGGGAGCTCGTTATGGAACATCCAACATCAACTACCGCCCCTTTCCGCGTCATGATCGTCGACGATCACCCGCTGATGCGCCGCGGAGTTCGTCAGCTGTTGGAGCTGGACAGCGTTTTCAGCGTGGTCGCCGAAGCCAGCAACGGCAGCGAAGCCATTGCCCTGGCCGAACGCAGCCAGCCGGATCTGATCCTGCTGGATCTCAACATGAAGGGATTGTCGGGGCTGGATACGCTAAAGGCCCTGCGCAATGAGGGTATCGACGCCCGCATTATCATTCTGACCGTCTCCGACGCCCGCAGCGACGTGTATGCTCTGGTCGACGCCGGCGCCGACGGCTATCTGCTGAAGGACAGCGAGCCCGAGGCGCTGCTGGCCCAGATCCGCCAGGCGGCGGAGGGGCGCTCGGTGTTCAGCGAGTCGGTGATCGCCTACCTTAGCACCCGCAGCGAAATCGCCGATCCGCTGGCCGACCTGACCGAGCGCGAGCTGGATGTCCTGCAGGAGGTGGCCCGCGGCATGTCCAACAAACAGATCGCCGCGCAGCTGCATATTTCGGAGGAGACCGTCAAGGTGCACATCCGCAACCTGCTGCGCAAGCTCAACGTGCGCTCCCGCGTGGCCGCCACGGTGTTGTACCTGGAGTACAAAAACAGCTGATAGCGGGAATAGGGCCGCCCCGAGGAAATACCGGCCCGCCGCCTGCGTGACGGCAGCGCCCGTTTGGCATGCTATCGCGCCCTTAGGGGCGCGCAGGTTCGCCCTGTACCGGCTGATCCAGGCATGCCAACAGCCCGTCGACATGCTGCGCGATCCACCCGGCATCAAGGGGCCCCCAGTCCGTCAGGGAATAGTAACCATCGTTATGACGCACGCCCTGCTCAACGAAACGCAGGGTGACCCCCAGCCCCGGTAGCGCCTTGAGCACATCCTGCAGCGTACGCCGCGGCCAGCCGGTCAGCTGCATCAGACGCGGTACATTGGGTTTCTCTTCGTGGGTCAGCAGCCAGCACAGATACAGCCGACGGGCAAATACCGGATTGATCTCCATCTCTTCTCCTTCAGACGCCCGGTGCGCGACACCCCTCGCACGGCGCGATGACGTTGGTGATCCCCGCGCGGACTCAGCTCGCGCAGAGGAGAATTCCAGTATTGCACAACTTTTCACCCCGCCCCGGGCAAATATGGGCCGGACGGCGCGGCACAGCGCGTTTTTTGCACAACTGAAGGACAGACATGTTCCAACGCACGATTTTTTACGTTTTTTCCATTTTTTCTCCACTTTTTTTCGGCGGCGCAGGATACAGTGCAGCATCATTCTATGCGGTTCAGGCGCCTCACGGCCTGCCGCCGCGCGTCACCTCGCATCAGATAAACCAGGGTTACTGTATGGCTAAATTTTTCATCGATCGCCCCATTTTTGCCTGGGTCATCGCCATCATTTTTAGCCTGGCGGGGCTGCTGGCCATCCACCAGCTTCCCATCGAGCAGTACCCGAATCTGGCGCCGCCGACGGTGCGCATCAGCGCCACCTATCCCGGGGCATCGGCCCAAACCCTGGAAAATACCGTTACCCAGGTCATCGAACAGAACATGACCGGTCTGGATGGACTGATGTACATGTCCTCCCAGAGCAGCAGCAGCGGCAGCGCCTCCATTACGCTGACCTTTCAGTCCGGCACCGATCCCAATGAGGCGATGCAGCAGGTCCAGAATCAGCTCAGCGCCGCCACCCGTAAACTGCCGCAGGAGGTTCAGCTGCAGGGGATACGCGTCAGCAAATCCGGCGACAGCAGCCTGATGACGGTCGCCTTCGTCTCCACCGACGGCAGCATGGATCGCCAGGATATCGCCGACTATGTGGCCAGTAACCTGCAGGATCCGCTCAGCCGAATCGACGGCGTCGGCAGCGTCGATGCGTTTGGCTCCCAATACGCCATGCGCATCTGGCTCGATCCCACGAAGCTCAACCAGTTCCGCCTGACCACCCAGGACGTCGTCAGCGCGATCAAAAGCCAGAACAGTCAGATCGCCGTCGGCCAGATCGGCGCCTCCCCGTCGGTTCCCGGCCAGGCGCTCAACGCAACCCTGATGGCGCAGTCCCAGCTCCAGACGCCAGCGCAGTTCCGCGCAATAACGCTGCGGGTGAACAGCGACGGCTCTCTGGTGACGCTGGGCGACGTGGCCCAGGTCGAGCTGGGCGCCGAAAAGTATGACTACCTGTCGCGCTTCAACGGCAAACCGGCCTCGGGAATGAGCATTAAGCTGGCCTCCGGCGCCAATGAGCTGGCCACCGATGCGCGGGTCAAGGCCAAGCTGGCGCAGCTGGAACCCTATTTTCCCCACGGCCTGAAGGTGGAGTACGCCTACGAAACCACCCCGTTCGTCCAGGCGGCGATCCAGGATGTGGTCAAAACCCTGTTTGAGGCTATCGCCCTGGTGTTTCTGGTGATGTACCTGTTCCTGCAGAACCTGCGCGCGACCCTGATCCCGACCATCGCCGTGCCGGTGGTGCTGCTGGGAACCTTTGCCGTGCTGTTTGCCATGGGATACAGCATCAACACCCTGACCATGTTCGCCATGGTGCTGGCCATCGGGCTCTTAGTCGACGATGCCATCGTGGTGGTGGAAAACGTCGAGCGCCTGATGAGCGAAGAGGGGCTCTCGCCGCGGGAGGCGACGCGAAAATCGATGGATCAGATCCAGGGAGCGCTGGTGGGGATAGCCCTGGTGCTGTCGGCAGTCTTCGTGCCGATGGCCTTCTTCGGCGGCACCACCGGCGCGATTTATCGCCAGTTTTCCATCACCATCGTCTCCGCCATGATCTTCTCGGTGCTGGTGGCGCTGATCCTGACTCCCGCCCTGTGCGCCACCCTGCTGCGGCCGGTCAGCAAGACGCAGCTGCACGCCAAAAAAGGCTTCTTCGGCTGGTTTAACCGCACCTTTGAACGCAGCGCCCTGCGCTATGAGAACGGCGTGGGCCGGGTGGTACGCAACGGCGGACGCAGCATGCTGCTCTATCTTTTGATCCTCGGCGGGCTGGGCACCCTGTACCTGCATCTGCCCACCTCCTTTCTACCTCAGGAGGATCGCGGGGTCTTCATGACCCAGATCCAGCTGCCGGTCGGTGCTACGCAGCAGGAGACTCTGAAGGTGGTGGAAAAGGTCGAAAGCTACCTGCTGGTCGACGAGGGCAAAGACGTGCAGTCGGTCTTCTCCATCGTCGGCGCCGGCCCGGGTGGCAACGGCCAGAACGTCGCGCGCATGTTCGTGCGTCTCAAGCCCTGGGATCAGCGCACCGGCGAGGGCGACAGCGCCGCCGCCATCATTGAGCGCGCCAGTCGGGCCTTCGCCAACATTCGCGAGGCGCGGGTCTTTGCCAGCAGCCCGCCGGCCATCTCCGGACTCGGCAGCTCCGCCGGCTTCGATCTGGAGCTGGAGGATCACGCCGGTCTCGGCCACGATGCGCTGATGCAGGCCCGCGATCGGCTGCTGGCCGCCGCGGCCAGGCAGCCAGAGCTGACCCGAGTGCGCCATAACGGGATGGACGACAGTCCGCAGCTGCAGGTCGATATCGATCAGCGCAAGGCGCAGGCGCTCGGCGTGAGCATCGACGATATCAACGACACGCTGAAAACCGCCTGGGGCTCGACCTACGTCAACGACTTTCTCAACCGGGGGCGGGTGAAGAAAGTCTACGTGCAGGGCGAGGCCGCCTATCGCATGCTGCCGAACGACATCAACAAATGGTATGTCCGTAATAACCAGGGCAATATGGTGCCTTTCTCCGCCTTCTCCAGCACCCGCTGGGACTACGGCTCACCGCGCCTGGAGCGCTATAACGGCGAGGCGGCGGTCGAAATCGTCGGCGAGGCGGCGCAGGGGATCAGCACCGGCCGCGCCATGGAAATAATGGAGCAGCTGGTCAGCGAGCTGCCCAGCGGATTTGGCTTGGAGTGGACCGGCATGTCCTATCAGGAGCGCCTGTCCGGCGCCCAGGCGCCGGCGCTGTACGCCCTCTCCCTGCTGGTGGTGTTCCTGTGCCTGGCGGCGCTGTATGAAAGCTGGTCGATCCCCTTCTCGGTCATGCTAGTGGTGCCGCTCGGCGTACTGGGCGCCGTCTGCGCCACCTGGCTGCGCGGGCTAGAAAACGATGTCTATTTCCAGGTGGGGCTGCTGACCATCATCGGCCTGTCGGCGAAAAACGCCATTCTGATCGTCGAATTCGCCAACGAACTCAACCGCAGCGGCAAAGATCTGCTGGAGGCGTGTCGCCTGCGTCTGCGCCCGATCCTGATGACCTCGCTGGCCTTCATCTTCGGCGTACTGCCGCTGACCCTCAGCCACGGCGCGGGCTCCGGCGGCCAGCACGCGGTCGGTACCGGAGTGCTGGGCGGCATGATCGCCGCGACCCTGCTGTCGATCTACTTTGTTCCGCTGTTCTTTATCTTGGTACGTCGCCGCTTTCCCGGAAAAGCCAAACGGTATAATTAACGGCGGATAACGCCAGAAACGACACCGGCAGCGCCCCGTCAGGGGCGTTGCCGGCCTATTGTTGCCGTTCTTGCTGATTCAAAATAAACTCAATAAATGACTTCCAGGTATCCAATTCTTTATCAATCATCGTAATATCAGTTCTATGTTGTCGAATTTATATTCGGCCTCATGATAACGCGTCCTTTACCGACGGTGAAGATTTATGCGGATAAATTTTATCCCTGCCGGCAAAATGCCGGACTGGGATAGCGATTACAGGACAATGTTCAGAAGCGATACGCTATCTGCAGCGATGCCGTACCGTCACGGTAACGCTGCTCTCCCACCTGTCCATTCAACTGGGCCGAAAAGCCCAGATCTCCGTCAATATGCCCACGGATACCCACACTGACCTGTAGTGTATTGCTCACCGTTCCCTGCTCAACCGTGGCGTTGTCCATCATCAGCGCAAAGGCGGGTTGATGCTGATAACCCAGCTCAGCAAACGGCGTCAACGTATTGCCCGAGGCCATATCAATTTGCCAGGCAGCGCGGATACCCGCCCGGGCATACATGCCGCCGTTACTATCGTCCCGAATCCGGGTACCCGCCGCCTCCGTGACATCCTTTCCTTTCACCCCCATATGGGCCAGCTGAATTTGGGGCGTCAGCGCGAGCGTATGTGTGACATTGATGGCATAACGCCAGGCGTACCCGCCTTCAATGGATGCCAGAAAACCCCGGCTATTATAGCGTTGCGCACTTAACTGCTCTCCCTGTACCCGGTTATCGCCCCAGACATACTGCAACGCCCCATTGAAATAAAGCCCCTGCAACCCCAACGGATCGCGGCTGTAGGCGACGTATACTCCCGCGGTATAGCTATCCAAACTGGCCACAGCCTGCCGTTGGCTTAGGCGGTTGCGGCTCATACTGTGCGACGTTCCATAGCCGCCCATCACCCCCAACCGGTAATCACCGTGATCGTCTTGCCACTGAGTAACCTCTCCGCCCAACTGCACAGCATAACGGTACCCCCGGGTATCTAACTGGCCGCTGCTATCGCGGTAATAGCGATATCCCCCATTCTGGCGTAGCCACATGCTGGAGGCCGCGCTCCGGGCTGCGTGCGGATAAACCATCTCCTGCCAGCGAGGAAGAAACAGGGTATTAGCCGCCGCCAGATTAGCCAGATATCCCTGGCTTTCCGGGCGAACTAACGTACTATGTCCATCCTCTGCCAGATTAGTCAGCCAATAGCGACGTCTCCCCTGGCCCAGTCCATCATCTGCCTGCTCAGCCAGACGGTAATCATAAGCTGCAGCCACGGTCCGCTGCGCTAATGCAAACGTTGCCTGACTCTCCCCGGCCAGCGAAATAAGCGCGATAGCATCCGCCTGCTGCCCCAACCCTTCACTACTGGTAATAGCAACACGTATATTGCCACTGCTGGGTCCGTTCAGCGTAAGGCTATCGCTGCGGAGATCAGCGCCAGGTGCATTTACCCCAAATCCCAGCAGACCATCATCACTCAGGTAATCACCGTCGACGATCAGCTGATTTCCAGCTGTAGCGGCACTCAGCCACAGGTTTCCAGCATGATTCAGCGACGCCAGATGAAAATTGTCAGGCGTGGAGGTGGCAAGCACCAGTGTGCTACGACGTGCAAGGCCAACTTTAGGTTGTCTCCCCATCGCTTCCCCGTCATCCACCAGTAACACAGCATCTCCGGTCACACGTACGTTGCCAATCATACGGTGATCGTCAAGACAATAGCGGCTCACCGCCGCGCCAATATGGGCATCATTGCGCCATGCGCAGGAGAGTGGCGTCTGTTTGATGACCTCCGGCAGCTGCGCTAACAGCGGTAGCGGCTCCCCCTGCACGTCGGCCAGATTGCCCAGGTACATATCATTACGGTGGTTGTTGCGCGTTAATAAAAACAGCGGGGACTGTGGCGTGTAGTTAGCCGCCTCAGGCCCCCAGATTAATGCGAGCCGCCCATCACCTGCCAGGCGTAGCGCAGGGCCAGTATAGCGTAACGTATGGGCCACCAGCGCGTGGTCTGAGGCAGACACATAGTCACTCGCGACAACGCGTTGCCCATTCATCGGCGTGCCATCGATAGCAAAATAGGCATCATTGATACGGTAGGTAGAATCCATGGGATTAAACGCCAGCTGCATAATGCCACTGTAGGGATCGCTGGCGTCGTCCGCCAGGGAAAACCATTTTGCAAAAGGGCGCGATACAACAATATAGTCCACCTGCCCACGGCTCCAGGCTCCCCAGCCGCGGCGGGCATTATCATCCATAACCGACGGCCAGGTCGCACTGCCGTCATTCAGGGTATGAGGCGCAAACGGCTCCCGTTCTTCGTCGTGTATAAACAGCTGGTAGCGCTGGCGCAAAAGATTCATAGTGCGCGGCAGATTGCCATCCACGGGATAGTTTTCAGCTCGGAACAGTGCGGCGATCCACGCCCCCTCAACGTCATTCAACGCTTGCCCGCGATCAATCAGTGCGTTCAACAGCTTCCTGCTTTGGGCATATTGCTCAAGCAACGTGCGGTAAAACTGGGCGGGCGATGAATCCGGGTTCTGTATATAGCGGTTAAACAGCTGCACCTGCGCATCCACGCTGAACAGCCCGCGCTCCGCATATTCGCCGGCATTAAAGTCACCAGCCAGCACAATCGGCAACGGTGTTGCATGCGCAACTGCATTGAGCAGTTGAACCTGATTGAGGCGAAAAGAGGAATCATCCTGAGAACTGAGGTGTGGGCTGCCGAACAACAATGGCGTATCCACCACGCCATGCTCCAGCACCGCATAGGGCAGGTTCATCATGACATTGGCCAAAGGCACCTGATGCGTACGCAGCGCTGACAGCACATTCACCAGATTAACCAGCGACCGCGGCTTGTCCAACAGTTGCCCCAGCGCCTCGGATAGAGGAACGCCATTCTGGATAACCGACGCCAGTAAGGTACGCACGCCATCATCCAATGTTATTCCATTAAGCGCACTGATGACCTGCTGTTGCAAATCAATATCGTAGTACAACGTCCCATCGGCCAGCATCAGGTTGCCAAAACGGGCGGGCAACGGCGTTTGTACCGCACTATCGCCCAATGCGCTAAAGTGCCCAAGCCCCGCCTGCTCCAGCAGGCGCTGATAGCGCCGCCCACGGTTATCCAGACTTTGTAAGGTTTCAACCTCCTGAAACCCCATCAGATCATAATTGGCATTAATAAAAAAAGGCAACGTGATAGCCGGCTCATCTAAGCGATTAAAATAGGTGTTATAGGTCAGTATCCGCAGCACGTTATCCTGCCGCGCGTCCGCTGGCGGCAGAGAGAGTAGCCCCAATGTCATCAATAATGTCAGCAAAGAGAAGTTATGCATGAGATGTCCCCGATAAAATAGAAGTACGGGGAACATAGCGGCGCCATGTGACGATAAAAGCAGCGATTCATTATAATATGATGAAAATATTGTGTTTATTTTTATGGAGTTGATGTTTTTATCACTGAAATCAATCATTGCATAACCCCCTTCTGGGGACAGCATTTTCTCCTCGGCCAAACGGCAGCTACGCTAGCCAGGCGCTGCACGCTAAGGGTAGATCCCACGGCGGATTTACCGCATTATGGAAGCTCCCGATAACAAAGGTAATAGCGTCATGACTACTCTGTCGTCCTCTCCGATGCCGGTGATCTATGGCATCAAAAACTGCGATACGGTTAAGAAGGCCCGCAGGTGGCTGGATGAACGGCAGATCCCCTATCGCTTTCACGACTACCGCAGCGATGGCCTGGATGAGGCGCGGCTGAACGGATTTATCGAGCAGCTCGGCGTCGGCGCGCTGCTGAATACCCGCGGTACCACCTGGCGCGGCCTGGATGAGGCCACCCGCGCCGAAGCCGCTCAGCCAGAGGCGGCGGCGCGGCTGATGCTCGCCTCTCCGGTGCTGATCAAGCGTCCGCTGCTGCAGTGGGGAGAGCAGCTGCTGCTCGGGTTCACCCCAGAGCGCTACGCGCAGTTTTTCGCCGAGGAGGCACAATGAGCGTCTGTCCGGTTCTCACGCTGGCGCAGCAGCTGATCCGCTGCCCGTCCATCAGCCCTAACGACGCCGGATGCCAGGATATCCTGCTGGCCCGCCTGCGCGCGCTGGACTTCCATATTGAAGCGATGCCGCACGGCGATACCCGCAATCTGTGGGCCTGGCGCGGCGGTGATGGCCCGGTGTTGGCCTTTGCCGGCCATACCGACGTCGTACCGCCCGGCGATGAGCGCCAGTGGCGCCATCCCCCGTTTACCCCGACGCTGCAGGACGGCATGCTGTACGGCCGCGGCGCGGCGGATATGAAGGGATCGCTGGCCGCCATGGTGGTCGCCGCCGAACGCTTTGTCTCCGCCAGGCCGGATCACCGCGGTCGGCTGGCCTTTTTAATCACCTCCGATGAGGAGGCCAGCGCGGTCAACGGCACCGTCCGCGTCGTCGAGACCCTGATGGCGCGCGGCGAACGCCTTGACTACTGCCTGGTGGGTGAGCCCTCCAGCGAGCAGCGTCTGGGCGACGTGGTCAAAAACGGCCGCCGCGGCTCCATCACCGCCGATCTGACCGTGCACGGCACTCAGGGGCACGTCGCCTATCCTCACCTGGCCGACAATCCGGTGCACCGCGCCGCGCCGATGCTGGCGGAGCTGGTGGCTATCGCGTGGGATAGCGGCAACGACTTCTTCCCGCCGACCAGCCTGCAAATTGCCAATATCGCCGCTGGTACCGGCAGCAATAATGTGATCCCCGGCGATATGTATGTACAGTTCAATCTGCGCTTCAGCACCGAGTCAAGCGTTGAGTCGATCCAGCAACGCGTCGCGGCGCTGCTGGATCGCCACGGCCTGCGCTATACCCTTAACTGGTCTCTCTCCGGCCTGCCATTCCTGACGCCGGGCGGCGAGCTGGTCGACGCGGTGGTCAACGCCGTCGCCTACTACGGTGGCCAAACCCCGCGCCTGCTGACCACCGGCGGCACATCCGACGGGCGTTTCATTGCCCGCATGGGCGCCCAGGTGGTCGAGCTGGGGCCGCTTAACGCCACCATACATAAAGTCAACGAATGCGTCAGCGCGGCCGACCTACAGAGCCTCAGTCGCATGTACCAACGGATTATGGAGCAACTCATCGCATGATCACCCCGGCGATGCTGACCGGTCTGAGCACCGATCACCTGGAGTCCATCGGCGGCAACCACCGCCTGCAGCCGCGGACCGCCGACGCGTTTCGCGCCATGCAGCGGCGTGCGCTCGCCGATGGGCTGAACCTGCAGCCCGCCAGCAGCTTTCGCGACTTTGCGCGTCAGCAGGCCATCTGGAATGACAAGTTCAACGGAAAGCGTCCGCTGCTGGACGCCGACAGTCAGCCGCTGCAGGTGGCCGACCTAACGCCGGGTGAACGCTGTCAGGCCATCCTGCGCTGGTCCGCCCTGCCCGGCGCCAGCCGGCACCACTGGGGCAGCGATCTCGATGTCTACGATCCGGATCTGCTGCCCGCGGATACCCGACTCCAGCTGGAGCCATGGGAGTATCAGCCCGCGGGCTGCCAGTTCCCCCTTACCCGCTGGCTGGATACGCACATGGCGGCGTTCGGCTTTTACCGCCCGTTCGGCGGCGGGCAGGAGGGCGTCGGCGCCGAACCCTGGCATCTGAGCTACCGTCCGCTGGCCCAGCAGGCCGAATCCCTGCTGACGCCGGCGGTGCTGCGGGAGGCCTGGCAGGATCGCGACATCGCCGGACGCGACTGGCTGGAGCCCCATCTGGAGGCGATTTTTTCCCGTTATATCCGTACCCAGGAGAGCAAGGAATGAGCTGGCTGGCTGACTATTGGTGGGTGATCCTGCTGATCCTGATCGGCATGATCTGGAACGGGATCAAGGCGCTGATGCGCGTCAATCCCAAACGCTATCTGGACGATCGCCCGCCGCTGCCGCCGCACCGCGACAACAATGCGCAGTGGGACGACGATGACTGGCCCCGGCAGGAGAAGGACAAAGGCCAGGACAAGGCGCCGCGCAAGTAGCGCCCCTCCCCCCTCAGCGGTAGGCGACGATCTCGCCGCGTTTGCCGCTGAGCGCCTCATCCCAATAACGCTGTGGAATATAGGCGCGCATCCGCTCCAGCGCCGCCTCCATCAGGGCCGCGTTGATCGCATGTCCCACCGGCTCAATATCCAGCGTGACATCGGTGCCGGTGCTGCGCAGCCGGCGCTCGGCCGCCTGCGCGTGCGTCAGATCGATCCGAAGATCCTCGCTGCCGTGCAGCAGATGCACCACCGTATCGCCCAGCTTATGCTGCGGCAGGGTAGCAAAGCGCCCGCTGAATGCGATCACCCGACCCGCTAGATCCGGCTCGCTGCGCACCGCCTCCAGCGCCATCGTCGCCCCCTGAGAGAAGCCCACCAGCGCCGTCGCGGCATAGCCGACGCCGCTGACCTGCTGCCAGTAGCGCACCAGCGCGATCAGCCACGGCAACGCGGCGGCAATACGCGCCGGACGATTCTCGTCATCCTCTCCCTCTTGCGCATACCACTGCAGCCCTGCGCCATCCGGCGACGGCTCAGGCGACCCGACGCTGACCACCAGCGCTTGGGGGAACGCCTGGGCGAAATACGTCCCGATCTGCCCCATGGCGACCGGGTTATCGCCTACGGCGTGAAACAGCAGAATCAGCTGCTGCGCCACCCCCACCGGCTGTTGCACAACGTGATGATGATGTTCCATACGCGGCTCCTAATCACTCATGCGGACTCTCTTGTTACCTACTATACGCCTGCCGCGACAGGAGAAAAACCACGCTGCCCGCGAGCCCCATGGCCGGGTGTGCCGACGGCGTTACGCCTCCGCCGCCAGCGCGGCGGCCAGCGCCCGGCGCAGGGCGGCGATTAGGGCCCGCCGTCCGCTGATGCCCCCCTGCGGCGGCAGCCGTGCCAGATCGCCCTGCGCCTGCAACAGCTGCGCCAACAGCGGCGGCAGCGCAGAGGCCGGTCGACAGGCCAGAAAACGCAGCAGCGCCGGACAGGCGCTATCGTAAGGGCGGGCGTGATGGGCAAAGCCGTCCAGCTCACGCAGATCGGCCTCATCGGGCAGGTCCGCCGTCAGCTGCGTCAGCGGGAGCGCGAGCCCGGTCTGCGCCATCAGCCAACGGGCATCCCGCGCCAGACGCCGGGCCAAGCGCTGGGTCAACGCCTCTCCCGCCGCCGTCAGCGGGCAGAGCGCCATCGCCGTATAGCAACCGCTGCTGGCCTCCCGCTGGGTCCCCATGCGCACCAGGGTAAATCCGCTGCGTTGCCAGAACGCCCAGAGCGCATCGGTATAGCCAAAGCTGACCGAAACAAAGTCCACCGCCCCCGCGCGCGCCTGCGTCAGCGCCGCGGCTATCAGCGCCGATGCGACGCCGCGCCGGCGCAGCGCCGGCATCACGGCGATACGGCTAACGCGCCAGGATCGCAGCCGCGGAGCGTCGGCCTCACCACCGTGCGCCGCCAGCGACTGGGCGACCAGGCTGCCGCGCGGACGACGCTCACCGGCCCACACCGCCTGCGCCAGCGCGGCGGACAGTCCTCCCTCTTCCACCAGCCACAGCGCCCCCTGAACTCGCGCCTCGCCCAGCGCCGCGCACAGGCGCTGACCGGGCGCATCCATCAGGCGCCGCAGATCGAGCGGCGATGTCCGGTAGTGGGCGCTGGTCAGCAGGGCATAAAAGGCCGCCATCCGCGCCGGTGCCGTCTGCCACTGTTCCTGATCCAGCCAGCGCAGCGCGCTGACCGGCGCCGCCGCCCCACAGGTATCGCTGAACAGCAGCGCGGCGTTCAGCCACGCCTCCAGCGGATCGCCGCTGGCCCAGCGCAGCGGCCGATCGAGGCGATGGATACGGCAATCGGGCAGCGCCGTGCAAAACTTGAGCAGAAACCCGCGGCCGGTCCCCTCGTAGCCCTGCACCGTGGTGGTCATCAGCACATGGGGAAACGCCGCGATCAGGCGCTGCAGCAGCGGCGTCGGAATCGCCGCCGCCTCATCGATCAGCAGCCAGCCGGGCAGCGCCTCCCCGGCCTCGATCCGCTGCAGCAGCAGATCGGGCGCCACGAACGGCAGCGCGCCCGCCGCCGTCTGCACCCGCTCTGCGGCGACCCGGGCCGGCGCCGTCAGCAGACAGTCACCGCACAGCTCGGCGGCCAGCATACCGCTCAGGGTTGACTTGCCGCGCCCGCGGGGGCCCAGCACCACGTTGACGGCAGCCGGCGTACGCAACGTGCGCAGTATCGCCCGCTGCTGCGCCGTCGGCGCGCCATCCGGTGCCCGCCACGCCGCGCGCCTCAGCGGCGCCGGCGCCGGGCACGCCTCCCCCTGGCGCCATAGCGTGACGCCGTCGGCGTCGGACAGCGTCCGCTGCAGATGGTGAACAAAATTCGCCGTGGCGATAGGATGCTCGCGCTCGCTCCAGCGCAGGCTGTCATCATCGGGACGCTGCGCCCAGGCAGACCACGGCGGAGTCAGCAGGATCAGCCAGCTGCCGGCGCGTAACGCGCCGGCCAGCGCCGCCAGCGCCTCCGCGTGACAGCCCGGATGCCAGTCCAGCACGCAGTGCCCCAGCTCACGTCCCAACACCGTACGGATCTGCGTCAGCGGCAGCGCCTGACATCCCGCCGGTGCCGGGCTGCCGCACCAGGTTGCATCGGCCAGCGGGGCGAGGGCGAGGGCGGCGCGCCGTCGGCACCAGTCGGCCTCGCCGCTGATCACCAGCAGGCGGCGCACGCCGGCGCGGGACATGGCAGGAAGAGAGGCGGAAAGCGGCATAGCGACACCAGGGCAGCAAAAGGGAATCCCTGAGTATACCAGCATCGCCGCCGTCTGCACTGCCGCGCGCCATCATCGACAAGCGATCGCAAAACGATCATGACGCGCCATAACATCACAATAAATAACCAATCATCGCCAAGCTACCCGCGACCTATCGGCCCCGGCGCGGTCTGGCTCGTGCCATGTCCGTTTCTCCTCGGCCCAAAGGAGAAACGCGCCTGCGCTCGGCTTTCCGTCTGTTTTCCTACCGTCGGCACGGCTCTCCGCCGCACAGGCGCCACCCCCCACGCCATGCCGACCGGATGCCCGCAACTTGTCCTTTCACGGCCGCGCACGGATGGATCTGACGCGGCACAACCGCGCCCCGGGCGATCCCGGCGGATCCGCGGTCACATCACTACCGGGCTGGCGCGCCGTTATGCACCGCAGGTCGCGCGTTTTCTGCCGATCGCGCCGCCAAGGGGGCACCATGCCGCTGTACAGCGCGCACTGCCAGGTCGGACGTATTGGTACCGCCTGGCGGATCACCCCGAAACCGCGTCGGATCGGGGACACCAGCCGTGGGCAGGAGTGCGTCATGGCCGGGCTGGCACCATAATGACGACGGGGGCTAGCGCCCCCGTCGTCTCTCCATTCGACGCGTCACCGCTCAGTCGAGCGGCACGCCCAGACGGTGAGCCACCTCTTCATAGGCCTCAATTAGCCCGCCCAGATTCTGGCGGAAGCGATCCTTATCCATCTTCGCCAGCGTCGCCTTATCCCACAGTCGGCTGCCGTCCGGCGAAAACTCATCGCCCAGAACGACTTGGCCCTTATACAGACCGAACTCCAGCTTAAAGTCCACCAGGATCAGCCCGGCGTCGTCAAACAGCTGACTGAGTACCTCGTTGGCGCGGTAGCTCAGCGCCTTCATCTGCGCCAGATGCTCGTCGCTGACCCAGCCAAAGGTACGGCAGTAGGATTCATTGACCATCGGATCGTGCATGGCGTCGTTCTTCAGGAACAGGTCGAACAGCGGCGGATTCAGCGGCATGCCCTCTTCAATACCCAGACGCTTCACCAGCGAACCGGCGGCGCGGTTACGGATCACGCACTCCACCGGCACCATCTCCAGCTTCTTCACCAGCGCATCGGTATCGGACAGCAGGCGCTCCATCTGCGTCGGGATCCCGGCCGCCTCCAGCTGGCTCATGATGAAGTGATTAAACTTGTTGTTCACCATACCTTTGCGATCAAACTGCTCAATGCGCTGACCATCCAGGGCTGATGTATCGTTGCGGAACGACAGAATCAGCAGATCCGGATCCTCCGTGGCATAGACCGTTTTAGCCTTGCCGCGGTACAACTCAGCGAGCTTTTGCATTTGTATACTCCATAGGTTAAGAACAGAACAAACCGAAGCGTTCGGGCGAGACAGCGCCGCAGGATGCGGGCCATTATACGCCAGCCAAACGATTGCGTGGAGAAAAAAATACAAAAAAAGGGGGCGTTAGCCCCCTTCGCGATGTCCGTTCGGGTTACGGGCGGGCGAACGCCGCCTGGAATACCTTGACCAGCGCGTCGTTACGCGCCTGGGTCAGCGGCTGCCCCTTGCTGTCCAGGAACTGCAGGCTGGTACGGTTGTCCAGATCGCCGACCTGGATCTTATAGTCGCCGTTGGCCAGATCCGGCACGCTGGCCCCCAGGCTTTCCCAGGTGCTGCTGCCCGGCTCCTTGTAGCTGACGGCGATCGTCCCCTGCGGGCGGCTGCGATCGCCGATGGTCATGCCAACGCGCGGCAGCACGGACGGCAGGCGCTCCCAGACCTGGGCATAAGGCGCACGCACGATCAGCAGCGGCAGACCGGTATCGTCGGCCCCGCTCTGTACGTCGATCTGTCCCAGGCTCCGGTTAGCGCGCGCGTTCGCCTGATCGCTCTGGATTTTATCCAGATTGCCGGCAACGTCGTTCAGCACATTCACCGCATAGCGCTGGATCTCGCTGCTTGAGGTCACCGGCGTTCCGCTCTGCTCCAACGCCAGAGACTTCACCACGATCGCCGTCTGGTATCCCTGCGGCTGAACCGAGATCTGATAGCGGCCGCGGTACTGCTGATCTTCATCGGCGCGATTGAACGCGATCCACTCCGTCGTCAGCGACTGGCTGGCATCCTGGCGGCTGGCAATCGGGAAGTTATCCTCCTGCACCGAGCGTACGACCTGCTGCCACAGCCCGCTCATCCCGGCTGAGTTCTCCACCAGCATGATCGCTGCGCCGTTGGTGTACTGGGTGCGCGAGCCGTTCAGCAGCGCCAGCGCCTGCGCCGGAGGACGGATATCCAGCGCCTTGCCGACGGCGCCCTTATCGTTACTCCTCTGGATATCGTAGGTGCTGTTCTGCAGCGGCAGGATCATCCCCGCAGGCGCCTTCAGCTCCTGCAGAGCCGGCGTTTCCAGGTAGGCCTCATCTCCGCTGACCTGGCGCTTATAGCGCTGATCGCTGGAGCAGGCGGAGAGCATCATCGCCAGCGACACGCCAACCAGGGTCGCAATCGTCGACTTTTGTACTGAGTAAGCCATTCAATCTCCCTAAGAGTTACAGCACACCGGCATGCTGCAGTGCGCGCTCAACCGCCGGACGCGCACTGGCGCTCAGCGGAGTCAGCGGCAGACGCAGGGTGTCGGTCGCTATCAGTCCCAATACCTTGGTGGCCCATTTTACCGGTATCGGGTTTGCTTCTATAAACAGATCATGATGCAGCGGCATCAGGCTCTGGTTTAGCCTGCGTGCGGCATGGAAATCCCCGGCCAGCGTCAGGCGGCACATCTCAGCCATCTGGCGCGCAGCCACGTTCGCGGTTACCGAGATAACCCCTTTTCCGCCCAGACGCATAAAGTCCAGCGCCGACGCATCATCGCCGCTGAGCAGGATAAAGCGATCGTCGTTGACCCGATCTTGGATCTGCCCAACGCGACTTAAGTTCCCGGTCGCTTCTTTAATCGCGATAATATTGTCAATCTGCGCCAAACGCGCCACGGTCTCCGGCAGCATATCGCAACCGGTGCGCGACGGCACGTTATACAGGATCTGCGGCAGATCGGTACAAGAGGCGATGGCACGGAAGTGCTGATATAACCCTTCCTGCGTCGGCTTATTATAATACGGCGTGACCGACAGACATCCCACCACCCCGCTGTGATTAAAGCGCTCGGTCAGCGCAATGGCCTCGGCGGTGGCGTTGGCGCCCGCCCCGGCGATCACCGGAATCCGGTCATCGGCCAGCTCCAGCGTCTGTAAAACCACGTTGACATGCTCGTCATGGCTCAGCGTGGCGGACTCACCGGTGGTGCCCACGGCAACAATGGCGGACGTCCCGCTGGCTACATGGTAATCGACCAACTTTTTCAGGCTCGCGCGATCGACATTGCCCCTGTCATCCATCGGCGTTACCAGCGCTACAATACTTCCCGTGAACATAGTCCATCCCCCCTCTAAAAACAGGCGTCTCATGGTACGTTTTAAAGCATTGCCAACGCAAGTAGACATCTGAATGCTAATTGCTTGTAGCATACTTTTTTTTATGATTACCTTGGTACACCCACTATCGATACAGGAAGAACTCTTTTGCCACAGCCCAATCAACACTATCTAGTCATCACCGCCCTTGGCGCGGACCGCCCCGGCATCGTCAACAATATTACCCGCCACGTCAGTAGCTGTGGCTGCAATATTGAAGACAGCCGACTGGCGATGTTGGGCGAAGAGTTCACGTTCATCATGCTGCTCTCCGGCAGCTGGAACGCGATCACCCTGATAGAGTCCACCCTGCCGCTGAAAGGCGTAGAGATGGACCTGCTGATCGTAATGAAGCGCACCACCTGGCACGAGCGTCCTACCATGCCGGCCACGGTCTGGGTGCAGGTCGAAGTCAAAGACTCGCCGCACATCATCGAACGCTTTACCGATCTGTTTGACTCACAGCGCATGAACATCGCCGAACTGGTCTCCCGAACCCAGACCCGCGACGGTTCCGATGAGCAACAGCTCTATATTCAAATCACCGCCCATAGCCCGGCCAGCCAAGACCCCACGCTGATCGAGCGCGCGTTTAACCAGCTCTGTCTCGAGCTCAACGCGCAGGGCAGCATCAACGTAGTCAATTATTCTCAGCATGACGGTTAAAGACGGAGAGAGTCGTAATGAGTCCATTGCAAGCCGGTAGCATCGCGCCACAGTTTACCCTATTGGATCAAGACGGTGAGCAGATCGGTCTGGCTGACTTCCAGGGCCAGAGAGTACTGGTCTACTTTTATCCCAAAGCCATGACCCCAGGCTGTACCGTACAGGCCTGCGGGCTGCGCGACAGCATGAATGAGCTGAAACAGTACGCCGTAGAGGTGCTGGGGATCAGCACCGATAAACCGGAAAAGCTCTCCCGCTTTGCGGAGAAGGAGCTGCTGAACTTTACCCTGCTGTCCGATGAAGAGCACCGGGTCGCCGCCCTGTTTGGCGTTTGGGGAGAGAAAACCTTCATGGGGAAAACCTATGACGGCATTCACCGCATCAGCTTTCTGATCGACGGCAGCGGCCGCATTGAACACGTGTTCGAGGGGTTTAAAACCAGCAACCACAGCGACGTGGTGCTGGAGTACCTGCGCAGCCACCCGTAACGCCCGCGGCGCGACGCCCTCTGGCGCCGCGCCCGCCTAGGCGCTACCCGTTGGCGCCCGGCGTCGAGTCATTACCGAAGTCATCCGGCCAGGCGTGGATCACCGCCTTCACCAGGGTCGCCAGCGGGATCGCGAAGAAGACCCCCCAGAATCCCCACAGCCCCCCAAAGATGATCACCGACAGAATGATCACTAGCGGATGCAGGTTAACCGCCTCGGAGTAGAGCAGCGGCACCAGGACGTTACCGTCCAGCCCCTGCACCACCAGATAGGCGATGAACAGCGACCAGAAATCTGCCCCCATCCCCCACTGAAACAGCGCCACCAGCACCACAGGAATGGTCACCAGCACCGCGCCGATATAGGGAATAAGCACCGAGACGCCGACCAGCACCGCCAGCAGCAGGCCATAGTTCAGCCCCAGCACCAGAAACACCAGATAGGTCGCCACGCCGACCACCACCATCTCCACCACCTTGCCGCGGATATAGTTGGTGATCTGCTGATTCATCTCCAGCCAGACCTGACCGGCCAGGCCGCGCTCGCGCGGCAGCACCCGGCGCAGCGCATTGAGCATCTGTCCCTTATCCTTGAGCAGGAAGAACACCATCAGCGGCACCAGCACCAGATAGATGGCCAGCGTGACCAGTCCGACCAGCGACGCCAGGGAGAACTTCAGCACCGACTCGCCCATCAGCGCCATCCGCGCGCGCAGATTCTCCACCACTACATCGATGATGCCCGCATCCATCAGGGCCGGGTAGCGGCGCGGCAGCGTGGCAGCATACTCATAAAAGCGGGTCACCATCTTCGGCATGTCACTCATCAGCGCCAGCCCCTGCTGCCAGGCGATCGGGATCACCACCAGCATCGTCAGCAGCACAATCCCAATAAACAGCAGCAGCACCACGCAGACCGCCCATAGCCGCGAACAGCCGACCAGCTGCAGCTTATGGGTCGGCCACTCCAGCAGGTACGCCAGGACGATGGCAACCAGCAGCGGCGCCAGGATGCCGTTAAAGAAATAGATAATGCAAAATCCCACCAGCAGGATGGTCAGCAGGGCGATCGCCTGGGGGTCGGTAAAGCGGCGCCGGTACCACTGCCTCAGCATTTCAAGCACGGTTATACTCCTTCATTCTGCGCCGCGGCGCGACTGCTCCATAAATCACGTTATATAACAATATGATAAATAATAACCAACAAGTTTTGGCACGGCCGGGCAATAGTGGCAGAATGGACAACCATCAGGTTATTGCAGGACACGGCCCTTTATCTGGCCTAGTGTAATAGAGAGCGGGTGCGGGAAGAAGAACTCTTCGCCGGGATCGGCGTCAAATGTCTATCGTTGCTTTGGAAGCGTCACTCATGACTTTACGGTTCAACAGATCGCTTATCGCCCTGCTGCTGGTGGGCGGGCTATTCGGTGCCGCGCCCTCGCTGCACGCCGCCGCCATACAGGATCAATCGCTGCCGGATATCGGCACCACCGCCGGTAATATCCTCAGCATCAATCAGGAGCTGGCGATGGGGGACTTTTACGTACGCCAGCTGCGGGCCAGCGCGCCGCTGATTAACGATCCCCTGCTCGACGGCTATATCAACCGGCTGGGAGAGCGCCTGGTTTCCCACGCCGACGGCGTGCGGACACCGTTCCACTTCTATCTAGTTCGCAATGACGACATCAACGCCTTTGCCTTCTTCGGCGGCAACGTGGTGCTGCACAGCGCCCTATTCCGCTATACCGACAATGAGAGTCAGCTGGCCTCGGTGATGGCCCATGAGATCTCCCACGTTACCCAGCGCCACCTGGCGCGAGCGATGGAGGAGCAGCAGCGCACTGCGCCGCTGACCTGGGTCGGCGCCCTCGGATCCATCCTGCTGGCGATGGCCAGCCCGCAGGCGGGCATGGCGGCCCTGACCGGCACCCTGGCGGGCGCCCAGCAGGGGATCATCAGCTTTACCCAGCAGAATGAGCAGGAGGCCGATCGCATCGGTATTCAGGTGCTGCAGCGCGCCGGATTCGACCCCCAGGCTATGCCCAACTTTCTGCAAAAGCTGGCCGACCAGTCGCGCTACTCCTCCAAGCCGCCGGAGATCCTGCTGACCCATCCCCTGCCGGACAGCCGCCTGACCGATACCCGCAACCGCGCCAACCAGATGCGCCCCCACCCGGTTCAGTCCTCTCTCGACTACCTGCTGGCCAAGGTTCGCACCCTGGGCATGTACAGCGGTAACGACCTCGACGGCGGCTATCTCAGCAGCGACATGCTGGATACGCTGGCGCGCGGCAACGTACGCGAGCAGCAGGCGGCGCGCTATGGGCGAGCCATTCTGTTCTCTCAGGCCAACAAGCCTGACGATGCGCGCCGTACCCTGCAGCCGCTGCTGGCGGCCGATCCGGACAACGTCTGGTATATCGACCTGATAACCGATATCGACCTCAGCCAGAAGCAGGCGGCGGCGGCCATCGCCCGTCTGGAGGCGGCGCTAGCAAAAAATCGCAGCGATCCCGTCCTGCAGATCAATCTGGCCAACGCCTATATTCAGGGCGGGAAGGCGCCCCTGGCCTCTCGCCTGCTGTACCGTTATACCTACAGCTACCCCAGCGATGTCAACGGCTGGGATCTGCTGGCGCAAGCCAGCGCCGCACAGGGGCTGCGCGACGAGGAGCTGGCCGCCCGCGCCGAACAGCTGGCACTGACCGGCGAACTGCAGCAGGCTATCGGGCTGTTGGGCAACGCCAGCGCGCTGATGCCCCTCGGCAGCCTGAAACAGGCGCGCTATGACGCCCGAATCGATCAGCTGCGCCAGCTGCAGGAACGCTTTAAACAGTACCAGCGGCGCTGATGCCCACTCCCCGGCACCGCGGGCGCCGGGGGATTCCCCTAACTACAGGAGCCCCTATGTCCTCCGTCGTTATCTATCACAATCCCCGCTGCTCTAAGAGCCGCGCCACGCTGCAGCTGCTGGAAGAGCGCGGCATCCACCCCGAGATCGTGCCGTATCTGGAGACGCCGCCGGATGCCGACGCGCTGCGCGGCCTGATCGCCGCGCTGGGCTTTGACTCCGCGCGTCAGCTGATGCGCCGGGGCGACGATCTGTATCGGCAGCTGGATCTGGACAACCCGGCGCTGGACGAGGCCGCGCTGATCGACGCGCTGGCCGCACATCCCTCGCTGATAGAACGCCCCATCGTGGTCAACGGCCCGCGGGCGCGCCTGGGCCGCCCGCCGCAGCAGGTGCTGGAGATTCTGTAAATAGCGTTGGGCGCCGGGCAAGCCCGTCGCGCAACATAGATCGCCGCTCGGCTACAGCAGCAGCGTCTCTTTAACGAAGGGGATGGTCAGCTTACGCTGGGCGGCGATAGAGGCTCGATCGAGCTGATCCAGGGTCATAAATAGGGTGCGCATCTCACGATCCAGACGCTTAAGCAGGAAACGCCCCACGTCCTCCGGCAGCTCAAAGCCGCGTAGACGGGCGCGCAGCTGCAGCGCCTGCAGCTTCTCCTCATCGCCCAATGGCTGCAGCTTATAAATCTGCCCCCAGTCCAGGCGCGAGGCTAGATCGGGCAGCCGCAGATTGAGCTGGCGCGGCGGACGATCGCCGGTGATCAGCAGGCGGGTGCGTCCGCTCTCCTGGATCCGGTTATACAGATTGAAGATGGCCATCTCCCAGGCCTCATCGCCGGCGATACATTCGATATTATCGATACAGACCAGCGCCAGCTGCTCCATGCCATCCAGCACTTCGGGGACAAAGTAGGCCCGCTTATCCAGCGGCACAAACCCGACCGCCTCTCCGCGCTGCGACAGCTCAGCGCAGGCCGCATGCAGCAGGTGGCTGCGTCCGCCGCCCTCACGTGACCAGAAATAGATGTAGGATCCGTGCTCTTGACGTAATGCATTACGCAGCGCAGCGAGCAGCGCGGCATTCTCCCCCGCGTAGAAACTGGCAAAGGTTTCATCGTCGGGCAGATAGAGCGGCAATGAAAGCTGGGTGGGCGTGTTCAGATGCACCTCAGACATGAACTTGCAAAAAACGTTTTCAGTTTAACACAGAAATGCGCACAGGCATGCGCTAATCACGCCGCGGCGCTAAAAACCCCCGCAGGGACACGCCCCGGAGCGGGCCGTCTTCAGCAGGGAATAGTTCCCCGCCCCCAGGCAGGCCAGCGCCAGGCCGCTCACGCCGTAATAGAGCAGGCTCTCGATCGCCGATGCACCGCTCTTCGTCAGGCTGAAGGTATCGCCGACGTGGGCCAAATACCAGGCGAACAGCATCGTAAACGCCATGATCAGGGCCGAGGGCCGGACCAGCACCCCCAGCACGATCAGCGCCGGCGCCAGCAGCGCATGGATGCCCGTCAGGCCGAAGGCAGCTTTATTGACGCCATGCAGCAGTATCAGACCGCCCAGCGTGATACGCAGCAGCAATTTACCAAGATCCTCATTGTGAAGCAGGGGGTTCAGACGCAGCAGGAGTGCATGCATGGGATAACTCCTTTTTTACCGTTAATTATCCTGACGGGCCGGGGAGCCCACTGACGCGGCGCCAACGCCACCTTCTCCGGGGAGGAAGATAAATAAAAAGAAGCAGGATCAAGAGAATAGCCAGCGGCGGCAGCGCGCCATCACGCGCTTAACATAGCCACGGAGCGTGGAGAAAAGCGGACATTGTATGCGACAGATCCGCCCCGCATCATCCCGACGCGCGCAGGCGGAAAGACGAAAGCCGGACACCGCCCGGCTCCCGTCGGCGGCGTTAAATATCCTCCGGCAGCTCGATAATCTCTTCTTCTTTGCGCATCAGGCTGAACAGCTTGAACAACAGGCTCATCCCGATACCGACGATGGTCGCCAGCGCCATCCCCTTCAGCTCCGCGGCGCCGATGTGCACCTTGGCACCGCTGACGCCGATGATCAGGATAACCGAGGTCAGGATCAGATTCTGCGCCTTGTTGTAGTCGACCTTGGAGTCGATCAGCACCCGGATCCCGGACGCCCCGATCACCCCATACAGCAGCAGGGAGACCCCGCCCATCACCGGCACCGGGATCACCTGGATCGCCGCCGCCAGCTTACCGACGCAGGAGAGCAGAATCGCCAGCACCGCCGCCCCGCCGATCACCCAGGTACTGTAGACCTTGGTGATCGCCAGCACGCCGATGTTTTCGCCATAGGTGGTGTTCGGCGTCGAGCCGAAAAAGCCGGAGAACATGGTGGAGAAGCCGTTGGCAAACATGGAGCGGTGCAGCCCCGGATCGCGCATCAGATCTTTCTTCACGATATTAGCGGTCACCACCAGGTGGCCGACGTGCTCGGCAATCACCACCAGCGCCGCCGGCAGGATGGTCAAAATGGCGAACCATTCAAAACGCGGCGTATAGAAGGTCGGCAGCGCAAACCAGTGGGCCTCCTTGATCGGCGTAATATCCACCACGCCCATGAAAAAGGAGAGCCCGTAGCCTACCAGCACGCCGATCAGGATCGGGATGATGGCCAAAAAGCCACGGAACAGCACCGAGCCCAGCACCGTCACCGCCAGCGTCACCATCGAGATGGTGATGGTGGTGCCGTCGGCGCGGGCACCGTCGGCCGGCAGCAGGCCGGCCATATTGGCCGCCACACCGGCCAGCTCCAGTCCGATCACCGCCACAATCGCCCCCATTGCCGCCGGAGGAAAGATCACGTTCAGCCAGCCGGTACCGGCTTTTTTAACAATCAGCGCCACCAGGCAGAACAGCGCGCCGCAGACGATAAAGCCGCCCAGCGCCAGCTCATAGCCTAGCGGCAGCAGCAGCATCACCGGAGAAATAAAGGCAAAGCTGGAGCCGAGATAGGCCGGGATCTTGCCCTTACAGATAAACAGATACAGCAGAGTGCCGATGCCGTTGAACAGCAGTACCGTCGCCGGGTTGATCTTAAACAGAATGGGAACCAGCACGGTGGCGCCAAACATGGCGAACAGGTGCTGAAAGCTCAACGGAATCGTTTGCAGAAGCGGCGGACGCTCGCTGACGCCGATGACGCGACGGGTCATGGTGTATTTCCTCTCTCGTTAATCGATAGTGTTGGTGTTTGAAAGGGGCGCGACGCTCCCGGCGTCACGCCAAAAAAAAGCCGACTAACGAGTCGGCTCACGGGTTATTTGGTACCAAATATCTTATCGCCGGCGTCGCCCAGACCCGGAATAATGTAACCCTTATCGTTTAGGCCCTGATCGATGGAGGCGGTGTACAACTCCACGTCCGGGTGCGCCTTCTCCAGCGCGGCGATACCTTCCGGCGCCGCCACCAGCACCAGCACCTTGATGGAGCGGCAGCCGGCGTTCTTCAGCAGATCGATGGTGGCGATCATGGAGCCGCCCGTGGCCAGCATCGGGTCGACGACCAGCGCCATACGCTCATCGATGTTGGAGACCAGCTTCTGGAAATAGGGAACCGGCTCCAGCGTCTCTTCATTACGGTAGATCCCCACCACGCTAATACGGGCGCTCGGCACATGCTCCAGCACCCCTTCCATCATGCCCAGCCCTGCGCGCAGGATCGGCACCACGGTGATCTTTTTCCCTTTAATCTGTTCAACTTCGACCGGGCCGCACCAACCATCAATGGTTACTTTTTCTGTTTCGAGGTCTGCGGTCGCTTCATAGGTCAGCAAACTGCCCACTTCAGAGGCCAGTTCACGGAATCGTTTGGTGCTGATGTCATTTTCACGCATCAAACCCAGTTTGTGTTTCACAAGCGGGTGTTTCACTTCAACGATCTTCATTTTTTTTCTCCCATGTAGCTGTTCTGCGCCCAAAAAAATCGCGAGATTATACCGCCTTTTCGCCCGCTTACCAGAGAAAAAAGCATGATCTCAATCAAGAAAGAAACACTCTGTTACCTGACGGGCGAAAACGTTACCGTCGGGCATAAC
This sequence comes from Edwardsiella sp. EA181011, assembly GCF_000800725.1. Taxonomy (NCBI): domain Bacteria; kingdom Pseudomonadati; phylum Pseudomonadota; class Gammaproteobacteria; order Enterobacterales; family Hafniaceae; genus Edwardsiella; species Edwardsiella sp. EA181011. The sequence goes on from NZ_CP011364.1 coordinate 3,338,364, forward strand.
GGGATAGCAAACGTTTGCTTTGACTGCTAGAATTGCGCCGCCTGACATTTTCCGCAGGGTTCGCGGACGCCTCATCGCGCCGCCGACGGACCACGCCTAACCGCCATGGGGATTTACGCAGTGACCGACAAAACCGCTCTCAGTTACAAAGACGCCGGCGTAGACATTGATGCCGGCAACGCGTTGGTTGACCGAATTAAAGGCGTCGTCAAAGAGACCCGCCGGCCTGAAGTGATGGGCGGCCTGGGCGGCTTTGGCGCACTGTGCGCACTGCCGCAAAAATACCGTGAGCCGGTGCTGGTCTCCGGCACCGACGGCGTCGGCACCAAGCTGCGTCTGGCGATGGACCTGCAGCGCCACGACAGCATCGGTATCGATCTGGTGGCCATGTGCGTCAACGACCTGGTGGTTCAGGGCGCCGAGCCGCTGTTTTTCCTGGATTACTATGCCACCGGCAGGCTCGACGTCGATACCGCGGCGAGCGTCATCGGCGGGATCGCGGCGGGCTGTAAACAGGCCGGCTGTGCGCTGGTGGGCGGAGAGACCGCCGAAATGCCCGGCATGTACCACGGCGAAGACTACGACGTGGCCGGATTCTGCGTCGGCGTGGTAGAGAAGTCCCAGATTATCGACGGCAGTCAGGTTCGCCCCGGCGATGCCCTGATCGCCCTGGCCGCCAGCGGGCCGCACTCCAACGGCTACTCGCTGATCCGCAAGATCCTAGAGGTCAGCGGCTGCGATCCGCGCACGACGATGCTGGCCGGGCGCCCGCTGGCCGACCATCTGCTGGCGCCGACCCGTATCTACGTCGCCGCCTGTCTAGACCTGATCGCCAGCCATGAGGTGCACGCCCTCGCCCACCTCACCGGCGGCGGCTTCTGGGAGAACATTCCTCGCGTGCTGCCAGCCGGTGCCAAGGCCGTCATCGACGAGGACAGCTGGCAGTGGCCGGCCGTCTTCGACTGGCTACAGCAGGCCGGCAACGTCAGCCGTCACGAAATGTACCGCACCTTTAACTGCGGCGTCGGGATGGTGATCGCCCTGCCGCAGGCACTGGCTAACTCCGCGCTGGCGCACCTGAGCCAACGCGGCGAACAGGCCTGGCTGCTGGGCCATATCGCCGAGGCACAGGGCGACGAACCGCAGGTCGAGATCCTGCGCTGAGGGGGACTGCCATGAAGCGTATCATCGTGCTGATCTCCGGCCAAGGCAGCAATCTGCAGGCGCTGATCGACGCCTGCGCCGCCGGGCGAATTTCGGGACGGATCGTCGCCGTTTTCAGCAACCGCGCCGACGCCCACGGACTGGCGCGCGCGCGCCGGGCCGGCATTGACACGTGCGCCCTGGGCGTGGATGACTACCCCGACCGCCAGGCCTTCGACATGGCGCTGGCGGCCCAGATCGCCGCCTATCACCCCGATCTTCTGGTGCTGGCCGGCTATATGCGCATCCTCTCGCCGGCCTTTGTCCAGCGCTTCGCTGGACGCATGCTCAACGTTCACCCCTCGCTGCTGCCGCGCTACCCCGGTCTGGATACCCACCGTCGGGCGCGGGACAATGGCGATACCCGGCACGGCGCCTCCGTGCACTTTGTCAGCGACACGCTGGACGGCGGCCCGGTGGTGCTGCAGGCCCAGGTACCGATCTTCGCCGACGACAGCGTCGCCGGGATCGCCGCCCGGGTACAGGTACAGGAGCACGCCATCTATCCGCTGGCGGTCGCCTGGTTCTGCAGCGATCGTCTACGCCAGCGCGACGGCCTGGCCTGGCTGGACGGACAGGCGCTGCCGCCGCAGGGGTACGCCAGCGATTAACCACGCGGCGACCGTATCAGACGCCGTCGCCCCCTGCAGTTATTCATAAACAGCGGTTATAATATCGTTCCCTATCCGGCGGCCCCGGCCGCCCATTCCCTGCGACGAGAGGAACGATTATGTCCAGCGAGAGCGACGTCAGGCTACATCCCCTGGAACGGGAAGACCTGCCGTTTGTCCACCAGCTTGATAACAACGCCAGCGTGATGCGCTATTGGTTCGAGGAGCCCTACATCGCCTTTGTCGAGCTGGCCGAACTGTACGATAAGCATATCCACGATCAGAGCGAACGCCGCTTTGTGGTCGAGCAGAACGGCACCAAGATAGGGCTGGTTGAGCTGGTCGAAATAGACCATATTCACCGCCGCGCCGAATTTCAAATCATCATCGATCCCACCCATCAGGGGCACGGCTACGCCAGCCGCGCGGCGCAGCTGGCCATGGAGCACGCCTTTGCCGTGCTCAACCTGTATAAGCTGTACCTGATCGTCGACAAAGAGAACCACAAGGCTATCCATATCTATAGCAAACTGGGCTTTGAGGTCGAGGGGGAGCTGATCCACGAGTTTTTCATCAACGGCGAGTACCGCAACGCCATCCGCATGTGCATGTTCCAGCACCGCTATCTGGCCATGTACCGCGCGCCGGCGCCGGGCGTATAGCTCCGCGGTTGGACTTTCCCACCACAGACTCGCCATAATAGTAGGGCAATGTTCCGTCCACGGCGGTATCACCGCCGGGCAGCCGCCCCGCGCAGCGCGGGACGGATCGTTTTTGCTTTAGTACTGGAGTCACAATGGGGCAGGAAAAGCGCTACATCGACAAAGAGCTCAGCTGGCTATCCTTCAATGAGCGCGTACTGCAGGAGGCCGCCGATAAAAGCAACCCGCTGATCGAGCGCATGCGTTTTCTCGGCATTTATTCCAGCAACCTAGACGAATTCTATAAGGTACGCTTCGCCGAGCTGAAGCGCCGCATACTGATCAGCGAGGAGCAAGGCACGGATAACGGCAGCTCGCGCCACCTGCTGCAGCAGATCCAGGCCAAGGTGCTCAAGGCCGATCAGGAGTTCGACTCCCTGTACAACGACCTGCTGCTGGAGATGGCACGCAATCAGATCTTCCTGATCAACGAACGCCAGCTCTCCGAAAACCAGCAGGTATGGCTACGGCAGTACTACCGCAACCATCTACGCCAGCATATCACGCCGATCATGCTCGATGAGGAGACCGATCTGGTTTCCTTCCTCAAGGATGACTACACCTATCTGGCGGTGGAGATCGTCAGCGGCCAGCAGACTCGCTATGCGCTGCTGGAGATCCCCTCCGACAAGGTCGAGCGCTTCATCATGCTGCCGCCGGAGACGCCGCGCCGACGCAAGCCAATGATTCTGGTGGATAACATTCTGCGCTACTGCCTGGATGACATATTCTGTGGCTTCTTCGATTACCACACCCTGAACGCCTATTCGATGAAGATGACCCGCGACGCCGAATACGATCTGGTGACGGAGATGGAGTCCAGCCTGATGGAGCTGATGTCCTCTAGCCTCAAGCAGCGCCTGACCGCCGAGCCGGTGCGCTTTGTGTACCAGCGCGACATGCCCGACGAGCTGGTCAGCCTGCTGACCCGCCGGCTAGGTATCTCCTCCTACGATTCGGTCATCGCGGGGGGGCGCTACCACAACTTTAAGGATTTCATTAAGTTTCCCAACGTCGGTAAGGCCAATCTACTCAATCGCCCGCTGCCGCGCCTGCGCCACGTCTGGTTCGACCGCTTCCGTAACGGCTTCGACGCTATCCGCGACCACGACGTACTGCTGTACTACCCCTACCACACCTTCGAGCACGTGCTGGAGCTGCTGCGCCAGGCCTCCTTCGACCCCAGCGTGCTGGCGATTAAGATCAATATCTACCGGGTGGCCAAGAACTCCCGCATCATCGAATCGATGATCCATGCGGCCCACAACGGCAAGAAGGTCACGGTGGTGGTGGAGCTGCAGGCGCGCTTCGATGAAGAGGCCAACATTCACTGGGCCAAGCGGCTGACGGAGGCCGGCGTACACGTGATCTTCTCGGCGCCGGGGCTGAAGATCCACGCCAAGCTGTTCCTGATCTCGCGCCGCGAAGGCGACGACATCGTGCGCTATGCCCATATTGGCACCGGCAACTTCAACGAAAAAACCGCCCGGCTGTACACCGACTATTCGCTGTTGACCGCCGATGCCCGCATCACCAACGAAGTCCGCCGGGTATTCAACTTCATCGAAAACCCCTATCGCCCGGTTAACTTTGAGCACCTGATGGTCTCCCCGCAGAACTCACGCCGCATGCTGTATCAACTGATCGATCAGGAGATAACCCATGCCCAGGCCGGGCTGAGCGCCGGGATCACCCTCAAGATCAACAATCTGGTGGATAAAGGGCTGGTCGATCGTCTGTACGCGGCCTCCAGCGCCGGGGTGAAAATCCGCCTGCTGGTGCGCGGCATGTGTGCGCTGGTGCCAGGGATCCCGGGAGTCAGCGATAATATCAGCGCCATCAGCATCGTCGATCGCTTCCTGGAGCATGCCCGGGTCTATGTCTTTGACAACCACGGCGATCCGCAGGTCTTTCTCTCATCGGCCGACTGGATGACCCGCAACATCGACTACCGCATTGAGGTGGCGGTGAGCCTGCTCGATCCCCAGCTGCGCCAGCGGGTGCTGGATCTGCTGGAGCTGCAGTTCAGCGATACCGTCAAGGCCCGCTACCTCGATCGGGAGCTGAGCAACCGCTATGTACCGCGCGGCAACCGCCGCAAAGTGCGCTCACAGCTGGCCATCTATGATTACATTCGGGCGCTGGAACACGCCGGCGCCCAACAAGCGCAGGAACTCCCCGCGCCGCCGACCCATGACTGAACCGGACTGCCTATGCCGCTGATTCCCACTTCGCCCCGTCCGCAGGAGATCGCCGCCGTCGATCTCGGCTCCAACAGTTTTCATATGGTGATCGCGCGCGTCGTCAACGGCGCGCTCCAGGTGCTGGGGCGGCTAAAGCAGCGCGTCCACCTGGCCGACGGCCTGGATCAACACCAGCGCCTGAGCGAGGAGTCCATGGCGCGCGGCCTGGCCTGCCTGGCCCTGTTCGCCGAGCGCCTGCAGGGCTTTCCGGCGGAAAACGTCTGCATCGTCGGCACCCACACCCTACGTCAGACCGACAACGCTCAGGAGTTTCTCAAGCGCGCCGCCAAGGTGATCCCCTACCCCATCGAGATCATCTCCGGCCATGAAGAGGCGCGCCTGATCTTTATGGGCGTCGCCCATACCCAGCCGGAGAAGGGCCGCAAGCTGGTGATCGACATCGGCGGCGGCTCCACGGAGATGGTGATCGGCGAGGACTTTGACCCAATTCTGGTCGAGAGCCGGCGCATGGGCTGCGTCAGCTTTGCCCAGCAGTTCTTTGCCGGCGGGGTCATCAGCGCCGCCGGCTTTCAGCGCGCCCGCCTGGCCGCGGCACAAAAGCTGGAGAACATGGCCTGGCAGTACCGCATTCAGGGCTGGAACGCCGCGCTGGGCGCCTCCGGCTCCATTAAGGCGGCCTATGAGGTTCTGATCGCCATGGGCGAGAAAGATGGGCTGCTCACCCCGGCGCGCCTGGCGATGCTGTGCGACGAGGTGCTGCGCTACGACCACGTCGATCGCCTGCGTCTGCCGGGGCTGTCCGAGGATCGCCGCCAGGTCTTCGTTCCGGGGCTGGCCATTCTGTGCGGGGTGTTCGACGCGCTGGCGATAAAGCAGCTGCGCCTGTCAGACGGCGCGCTGCGCGAAGGGGTGCTGTATGAGATGGAGGGGCGTTTCCGTCACCAGGATATCCGCAGCCGCACCGCGCGCAGCCTGGCCGAACACTACAATATTGACCGTGAGCAGGCCCAGCGCGTGCAGACCAGCGCACAGCAACTCTACGCACAGTGGATGGTGCAAAACCCGCGCCTGGTGCATCCGCAGCTAGAGGCCCTGCTCAACTGGGCGGCCGCGCTGCATGAGGTGGGGCTGAGCATCAACCACAGCGGCATGCAGCGCCACTCGGCCTATATCCTGCAGAACACCAATCTGCCCGGCTTCACCCAGGAGCAGCAACTGATGCTGGCGACGCTGGTGCGCAGCCAGCGCAAGGCGCTGCGGCTGGAGGAGCTGCCGCGCTTCACCCTGTTTAAGAAAAAGCAGTATCTGCCGCTGATCCAGATCCTGCGTCTGGCCACCCTGCTCAACAATCAGCGCCAGTCCACCGCGCCGCCCGATACGCTGCAGTTGGAGACCTATGGCTTTCAATGGGTGCTGCGCTTCCCGCCCCACTATCTGCGGCAAAATAGCCTGGTGCAGTTGGACGTGGAGAAGGAGCAGGAGTACTGGCGCAGCGTCGACGGCTGGAGCCTGGTGATCGAAGCGCAGCTGGAGGACTAGCGTGCGCCGGTGCGCACGCGAGCCCGGCGGCATCAGCCCGGCGGCGCGCCGTTGAACACCAGATGGGACGGCAGGGTAAACGCGAAGCGGGTTCCCTGCCCGAGCGTGCTATCGATCGCCAGCTGTGCCTCATGATGCTGCAGCGCATGCTTGACGATGGCCAGTCCCAGCCCGCTGCCGCCGGTGCGACTGGAGCGGGAGCGATCGACCCGGTAAAAGCGTTCGGTCAGATGGCTGAGGTGCTCCCGAGCGATGCCCGGCCCATTGTCCTGTACGGTAAAATGGGCCCCCTGCGCGGTACGCTGCCAGCATACCCTGATCTGCGTCCCCGCCGGCGTATGGTTGATCGCGTTATACACCAGGTTGGAGACGGCGCTGCGCAGCTGCTCCTCGTTGCCGCGCACCCGCAGGCCGTCATCAATGCTAAAGTGCAGCCTGTGCTGACCGTCGCTCAGCGCGTTGGCCTCCCGCTCCAGCATATGCAGCATCGCCGGGACATCGACCACCGCGCTGAGATCGATGTCCGGCGCCGCCTCAATCCGCGACAGCACCAGCAGCTGCCGGACCAGTCCATCCATACGCTGCGCCTGCGCCTGCATGGTCAACAGCGCCTTCTCGCGCTGCGGCGCCGGCATGGCATCGTCGCCAAACATCTCCAGATAGCCCTGTAGCACCGTCAGCGGCGTGCGCAGCTCATGGCTGACGTTGGCAAAAAAGTTGCGCCGCGCGCCCTCCAGCTGACGCTTTTGAGTCACATCGCGCGCGATCATCAGCATCTGCCCCTCGCTGTAGGGCATCAGGCGAAACTCCATATAGCGCCCGCTGTTAAGGTGCAGCGTCAGCGGCCGGGCGTAGTCGGCGGTGCCCAGATAGCGGCTGAATTCGGGATAGCGCAGCAGATTACGGATATTCTGCCCATTGTCCTCCGGCCAGCGGAACCCCAGCAGATGCTGCGCCAGATGGTTACACCAAAAGATGTTGCCCTCATCGGTCAGCATCACAATGGCGTCGGGCAGCGACTCCGCCCCGCTGCGGAACCGTTTGATAAGCAAGGCCAGCTCACGCCGCCGCCGCCGATTGCGCTGCTGCATCTGGTACAGCCCGTAAAACAGCGGCTCCCAGCTGCCGCGCCCGCTGGGCGGCGTCATGCTGCGATCCACCCACAGCCAGTGGGAGAGCCGCAGCTGATTCCAGCCGTGCCACATCAATAGCAGGCACAGCGCCAACAGTAAAAACCAGGGTAAATAGCCGAACAGCGCGCCGAGCAGCAGCGCCGGCACGCAGCACAGCAGCAGCTCAGACAGCAGCGTCTTCCAGGAGAGTTTATCTAACACAGTCAGAACTCCGTCGCCGATCAGAAACGGGCGGAGAAACGGTAGCCGGTACCGCGCACGGTCTGCACCATGCGATCGTGACCGCTGCCCTCCAGTGCCTTGCGCAGACGACGGATGTGGACATCGACGGTACGATCCTCCACATACACGTTAGTGCCCCAGACATGATTGAGCAACTGTTCGCGGCTGTAAACTCGCTCAGGGTGAGTCATAAAGAAGTGCAGCAGCTTAAATTCGGTCGGCCCCATCTCCAGCGCGATGTCATTGGCCATCACCCGGTGCGAGACGGGATCGAGGCTCAGCCCCTGTAGGTTGATGGTCTCCTCCAGCGCCATCGGCGAAATGCGCCGCATCACCGCCTTGATCCGCGCCACCAGCTCTTTGGGCGAAAACGGCTTGGTAATATAGTCATCGGCGCCCACCTCCAGGCCGCGCACCCGATCCTCCTCTTCGCCGCGCGCCGTCAGCATCATCACCGGAATATCCCGGGTCGCCGGCTCCCGCTTCAGCTGCTTGATAAGCTGGATACCCGAGCCGCCGGGCAGCATCCAGTCCAGCAGAATCAGATCGGGGTAAGGCTCGCACAGCTGGCTTAACGCACCGTCATAGCTCTCCGCCTCCAGCGGCTGATAGCCGTTCTGCTCCAGAACGAAACTCACCATATCCCTGATGGGCGTTTCATCTTCTACGACTAAAATGCGTATGGTCATACTGACTTCCCGGTTAATTGTCATCCGCTGCAATTATGCGTCATTTTTATGACAGATTTATGAAAAAAAAGAGATCCCCCCAGCCGCGGCGGCCAACGGGTTGGCGCCCTTTTGCCGCGCCGGGTATACTGGCCACCATATCCTCCGCCCGCCGCCGCGGGCGCGCCCCCGTTGCCAAGCAAGGGACACCATGCGTCTGATCCATACCTCCGACTGGCACCTTGGCCAGCACTTCTACGGTAAAAGCCGCGCCGATGAACACCGTGTGTTTCTCGACTGGCTGCTGCTGCAGGCCGAGCAGCAGCAGGCCGACGCCATCATCGTGGCCGGCGATCTGTTCGATACCGGAACGCCGCCCAGCTATGCCCGCGAGCTGTACAACCGCTTTGTGGTGGCGCTGCAGGGGCGCGGCTGTCAGTTGATCGTCCTGGCGGGTAACCACGACTCGGTGGCGACCCTCAACGAGTCCCGCGAGCTGCTGGCCTGCCTGCATACCCAGGTGATCGCAGGCGCCCACGCCGACGATGCGCCGCTGCTGCTGCGACGACGCGACGGCAGCCCCGGCGCCATCCTGTGCGCCGTTCCCTTTCTGCGACCGCGCGACCTGCTGCAAAGCCGCGCCGGCCAGTCCGCCGCGGAGAAGCAGCAGGCGCTGCAGCAGGCCATCAGCGATCACTACCACACCCTGTATCAGCGTGCGCTGGCGCTGCAGGCCTCGCTGGCGCAGCCGCTACCGATCGTCGCCACCGGCCACCTGACCACCGTCGGCGTCAGCGGCTCCGAATCGGTGCGCGATATCTATATCGGCACGCTGGATGCCCTGCCGGCCAGCGCCTTTCCCCCGGCAGACTATATCGCCCTGGGACACATTCACCGCCCGCAGCGGGTCGGTCACGCGGAGCATATTCGCTACAGCGGCTCCCCGATCCCCCTGAGCTTTGACGAGTTGGGCAGCAGCAAAAGCGTCTGCCTGGTGACCTTAGCCTATGGCAGCGCGCCGCAGATAACCCAGTTGCCCGTCCCCCAGAGCCAGCCGATGCGCCTGCTCAAGGGCTCGCTGGCGGAGATTGGCGCGGCCATGGAGGCCCTGCGCCCCCTGGCGACGGACAAGCCGGTCTGGCTGGACATCGAGATCGACAGCGACGGCTGGCTCAGCGAAAGCGAACGCACGCTGCAGCAGCAGGCGGAGACGCTGCCGGTGGAGATCCTGCTGCTGCGGCGCAGCCGTGAGCAGCGCCAGCGCGCCCTGACCATGCAGGCCGGCGAGACCCTGAGCGAGCTGACCCCCGACGACGTATTTAGCCGACGCCTGGCGCTGGAGCAGGAGAGCGATCCCCAGCAACAGGCGCGGGCGCAGCGGCTGTTCCAGCAGGTGCTGCAGGAGATAACGCAGGACCCCGATACAGAGGAGACGCAGGCATGAGGATCCTCAGCCTACGCTTTAAGAACATCAACTCGCTGCGCGGCGAGTGGAAAATTGACTTCAGCGCCCCCCCTTTCTGCGATAGCGGACTGTTCGCCATTACCGGCGCCACCGGCGCGGGAAAAACCACCCTGCTGGACGCCATCTGCCTGGCGCTGTACCACCAAACCCCGCGTCTGGACACCATCTCCGCCAGCCAGAATGAGCTGATGACCCGCGGCACCGCCGAGTCCCTGGCCGAGGTGGAGTTTGAGGTAAAGGGGATAGGCTACCGCGCCTTTTGGAGCCAGCGCCGCGCTAACAACCGCCCCGACGGCAAGCTGCAGGCGATACGCGCCGAGCTAGCGCGGCTGGATGACGGTACGATCCTGTGCGATAAAATCAGCGATAAGCTAAAAACCATCGCTGAGCTGACCGGCCTGGACTTTGGCCGCTTTACCAAGTCGATGATGCTATCGCAGGGAGAGTTCGCCGCGTTCCTCAACGCCGATGCGGGCAAACGCGCCGAACTGCTGGAGGAGCTGACCGGTACCGAGATCTACGGGCGCCTCTCCGAGGCGGTCTTCGCCCGCTTTAAGCAGGCCAAGAGCGATCTGGATGCACTGCGCGAGCGCGCCGCCGGCGTTGAGCTGCTTAGCGAGGCCCAGCGCGAGGCGCTGCAGGCCAGTCTGAGCCACGCCCAAGCGCAGGAGCAGACGCTGCGCGCCCAGCTGACGCAGGCACAGCAACAGCAGGATTGGCTACGGCACCAGCAGGAGCGGCGCCAGACGCTGAGCCAGGCGCAGACGCAGGCCGCACAGGCCGAGCAACACTGGCTCGCCCTTCAGCCGCAGCTGCTGCAACTGACCCACGCCGAACCTGCGCTGCGGCTGCGGCCGTATTACCAAAGCCTGACGCAGGCCGAGGAGGATCTGCGCCAGGCAGACGCCCAACAGCAGCAGTTGGAGGCGCGCCTACAGACGGCGGCCGCCCAGCGGGATCCGCTGCAGCAGGCGCTACAGCAGGCCCAGCTCGCCTGGCAGCAGCTGCGCCAGCGCCGTGACGAAACGCAGGCGCTGATCGCCGAGCGGGTGCTGCCGCTGGACAATGCGCTGGGCAAACAGGAGGAGGCCGAGCAGCGGCTGTCGCAGCAGTGGCAGGAGAGTCAGCGCCAGCGGCAGGATCTGCAGGCGCAGCAACAGCAGCTCAGCGCGCAGCAGACGGCCCAGCGACAGCAGCAGGCCACGCTGCAGCGGCAGTTGGACGCCGACCGGCAGCACGCCCTGTGGGGCGAACGGCTGCCGCGCTGGCAGATGCTGCTGGAACGCCGCGGCGTACTCAGCGACGACGGGCTACGGCTGACCGCCGAACGGAAGCGGCTGCAGCAGGAGATACAACGCCTGTGCCACCAGCGCGATGCGCGCCAGGAGACCCTGCTTGGCCTGCAGCAGGACGAGCAGCGCCTGCGTCAGACGCTGGAGACGCAGGAGGCCGAGCTGCTGGCGTGGCAGCGCCACCACCCCGCCGAACAGGTCACGCAGGCGCGTACGACCCTGCAGCAAGGCGATGACGATCGCCAGCAGCTGATCGCGCTGCAGCCGCTGGCCCTGCAGGAGATGGCCCGCATACAGGCGCTGCAGGCGCGCGATGGCGCGCTGCAGCGCGAGCGGCTGATCCTGGAGCAGCAGCTCGCGGAGAAGCGGCGTCAGTACGCGGACAAGCGCCAGCACCTACAGGATCTGGAGCAGCAGATAACGCTGCAGATGCGACTGATCAGCCTGGAGACGGAGCGCGCCAGCCTGCGCGAGGGCGAGCCCTGCCCGCTGTGCGGCGCACGCGATCACCCGCTGGCGGCCAGCTACCAGCCCCCGGCACTCAGCGACAGCCAACGGCGCCGCGATCGCCTCAGCCAGGAGGTCGAGCGCCTGGGACGGGAGGGCGGCGCGCTGAGCGAACGCGTGGCCCATACCACGGCGCAGTGCGCCCAGTTGGACAGCGAAGCCCAGCAGCTGCAGCAGACGCTGGCCCAGCAGCGCGCGCGCTGGCAGCAGAGCTGTGACGCGCTGGGGCTAGCCCTGACGCTGGAGGATGAGACGGCCCTCGCCGACTACCTGCAGCGCTGCGCCCAGCGGCGCCGCGAGCTAGACAGCCTGCAGGCCCAGGGAGAGGCCCGGGCACAGCGCCTGCAGCTGGCGCGCGATGCCCTGACCCAGGCCAGCGGGCGACTGAGCCAGGAGCAGCATGTGCAAAGCCTGCTGCTGCAGACGCTGCAAACCCAGGAGGCCCGCCGCGCGGAGTGCGAGCTCCAGTGGCAACAGACCGAACAGGCGCAGCAGCGTCTGACACAGCAGATAAACGACGATCTGGCCGCCGGCGGACTGACGGCGCCCGACGCCGCACAGAGCGAACGCTGGCTGGCGGCGCGGCGCGACGAGTGGCAGCGTTGGCAGCAGGCGCAGGAGCAGCACCAGCAGCTGCAGACCCAGTCGCTCAGCGTAGAGCAGCAGCTACACCTGCTGCAACAGCAGCTGACGACGCAGACGCGGCACCACGAGGCGCTGACGCACGAGCGCCAGGCGTTGGATGAACAGCGGGCCCTTCTGCTGGCCCAGCGGCGCGCCCTGCTCGACGGCCGCCCGATCGCGGACGTTCAGGCCGAGCTGCTGCGCCAGGAGCAGGCGCTGGAGCAGCGCCAGAGCGCCGCGCTGGCGGAGAGTCAGCGCTGGCAGCAGCAGTATGAGCGACTGGAGGGCGAGCTGAACGCCGCCCGCCAGCAGCAGCAGACGCTGACCCAGCGCCTGCTGCCGCTGCGCCAGCGCTGGCAGGCCGCGCTGGCCGACTCCCCCTTTGACGACGCCGCCGCTCTGCTGGCCGCGATGCTAACGGAAGAGGAGCAGCGGCAGCTTACGGCGCTGCGCGACGACGCCCAGCGCCAACGCCAGCAAAGCGCGGCCCTGCTGGCGCTGGCGCAGCAGGCCGTTGCCCAGGGGGAAGCGGCCCGCCCGCAGAAATTGCACACCGACGACGCCGACCCATGGCTGGAGCAGCGCTGTAGCGCGCTGACGCAGCAGCTGCGCCAGCACAGCCTGCAGCAGGGCGAACTGCAGCAGCAGCTGCACAGCGACACCCAGCGACGCCACAGCCAGCGGGGCTGGCTGGCCGAGATAGCTCAGCGCGAACGGGCGTATCAGGACTGGAGCTACCTCAATCAGCTGATCGGTTCCAGCAGCGGCGACAAGTTCCGCAAGTTTGCCCAGGGGCTGACGCTGGATCACCTGGTCTATCTGGCCAACCGCCAGCTGATGCGCCTGCACGGGCGCTACCAGCTGCTGCGCCGGGAGGGGGACACTCTGGAACTGGAGGTCGTCGATACCTGGCAGGCGGATGCGCGGCGCGATACCCGCACCCTCTCCGGCGGCGAAAGCTTCCTGGTCAGCCTGTCCCTGGCCCTGGCCCTATCGGATCTGGTCAGCCACAAGACCCGCATCGACTCGCTGTTTCTGGATGAGGGATTTGGCACGCTGGATGCCGAAACGCTGGATACCGCGCTGGACGCGCTGGATACCCTGAACGCCAGCGGCAAAACCATCGGCGTCATCAGCCACGTCGAGGCGATGAAGGAGCGGATTCCACTACAGATCCGGGTGAAGAAAATCAACGGGCTGGGCTTTAGCCGCCTCGACAGTCGCTATCGCGTCAGCGGTGACGGAGAGCCATAAGCCGGCGCGGACGCCGGCGTGCCGCTACAGCAGCCAGCGCCCGTACAGCCAGTACCAGAGGATCAGCAGCAGCGCCAGGTTGGCCACCACCGACAGCATGAAGGCGTTGCGGAACGCCACCTTACGGGTTTTATGATGGAACAGCGCCTGGCCGAGCAGCCCCCCCGGCCAGCCGCCGAGGACGCCGCCGAGCAGCAGCGTGCGCTCGGGAACACGCCAGCGCGCCTGCACCGCCGCCAGCTTGTCATAGCCGTACATCAGCAGGGTCCACAGGTTCACCAACGCCAGCCAACACCACAGCGGATGGGGCGTCAGCAGACAGGACGGCAGCGCCAGCGCCAATGCACCATCGCAGATCAGGGTCTGTTTCATTTAATTGCAATAAACTGTGACAAATTCCGCCTATATTCGCGCGTCCGCGGCGAAACTACAATTGCCGGGGCGTCGCTCCGGCGCCCCGGCGGTGGAAACGAGGCATTTTCAGCTTTTTCTGACCGGCACACCCAGCTCCAGCAGCCACTCACCGCTGGCTCGGCCATCGCTCAGATAGCGCTCAAAGCAGGGGCCGCCGTCCGGACGATAGCCGCTGGCGGGCAGCGCCTGGTCAAACAGCGCTATCCACGGCGTAGCAAAGTCATTATCGATGACCCGCACCTGCGCCAGCACATACAGTCCCCCGGCCAGAACGTCCCGCCGGATCCCGGACGCCTCGGCATCCGGCGGGAGCGTCGTCGTCGCCGTCGTCAGGGCGACGTCCGCCCGCAGCGCGTCTGGCGCGACCTCGCGGGGATTATCATAGTACAGCGCCATCCACTGCCCCCGCAGGCCATGACGCGTCGACCACGCCATCAGCCGCTCAAATCCCGGCCCCAACGACTGCGCAAACGGCCCCCGCACGCGCAGGGCGAACAGCGGCTGCGCCGCCAGACTCACGATCTTGACCTGCATACCCATCGTCTCCCCTCTTCTCGCGCCACGGCGGCGCCCCTGCCAGTATGGCAACTCTCCGGCCATCCCGCCGTTACGCGGGCCACAGCCACGCGGCGCCGCGTACCCCGCTGGCATCGCCGTGCTGCGCCGGACGAATCGGGGTGTGGCACTCGCCGCCGAACACCCAAGGGGTGATCAGATCCGGCAGGGTGCGATACAGACGGCTCACGTTGCTCATGCCGCCGCCCAGCACGATCACGTCCGGATCCAGCGTGTTAATAGTCTGCGCCAGCGCACGCGCCAGACGCTGCTCATAGCGGGCAATGGCCGCCAGGGCCGACGCATCGCCCGCGTCGGCCTGCGCCATGATCTGCGTCCCGTCAAGCGCCGCGCCGCCGTGGCGTCGGTAGTCGGCGCAGAATCCGCTGCCGGAGACAAAGGTTTCAATGCAGCCCTGTTTGCCACAGTAGCAGGGCGCCGCCGCTGACGCCGCCCGTTCGGCCTCATCCTGCCAGGGTAAGGGATTATGCCCCCACTCGCCGGCGATGCCGTTACCGCCGGCGTGTACCCGACCATCCAGCGCAATCCCCGCGCCGCAGCCGGTGCCGATAATCACGGCAAAGACCACCCGGGCGCCGGCCGCCGCGCCGTCGGTTGCCTCCGATACCGCCAGACAGTTCGCATCGTTGGCCAGTCGCACCTCCCTTTTCAGCAGGGCGGAGAGGTCGGCGTCCAGCGTCGAGCCGTTCAGCCAGGTCGAGTTGGCATTCTTTACCCGCCCGCTAAACGGGGACAGCGTACCGGGAATACCGACCCCGACCGAGCCGCGCCGGCCGCAGTGCGCCTCGGCGTCCGCCACCAGCTGGGCGATCGCCGCCAGCGTCGCCGCATAGTCATAGCGCGGGGTGGCAACCCGCCGCCGAAACAGGGTTTCCCCGCGCTCCCCCAAAGCCTGCACCTCAATCTTGGTGCCGCCCAAATCAATCCCGATACGCATCGGCCTCTCCTGTATCACTCATCCGTCGCCCATAGTAGCGGAGTTTTTCCGTGAAGAAACGGGGAGAATTCGCTATCATTGACGCCGCTAACTCCCACCTTTTTTTCCGGAAAAATGCCTCATGCTCTGGTTTAAGAACCTGTTAATTTACCGTCTGAACCGTGAAATTCCGCTGGTGGCGCAAGAGATGGAGTCCCAGCTCAGCGCCATGGCATTTACCCCCTGCGGCAGTCAGGATATGTCGCGCACCGGCTGGGTTCCCCCCTCGGCGGCGGCAGCGACGCGCTGACCCACTGCGCCAACGGGCAGATCCTGCTGTGTGCGCGCAAAGAGGAGAAGATCCTGCCGGCGCCGGTGTTGAAGCAGGCGCTGCAGGCCAAAATCGAGAGGCTAGAGGGTGAACAGCACCGCAAGCTGAAAAAAACCGAAAAAGACGCGCTGAAGGATGAGGTACTGCACAGCCTGCTGCCGCGCGCCTTCAGCCGTTTTAACCAGACCTGGCTGTGGATCGACAGCGTCAACAATCTAATCATGCTGGACGCCGCCAGCGCCAAGCGGGCGGAAGATGTGCTAGCGCTGCTGCGCAAGAGCCTGGGCTCACTGCCCGTCGTGCCGCTGACGCTGGATAAACCCATCGAGATGACCCTGACCGAATGGGTGCGCAGCGGCAACACCCCGGCGGGCTTCAGCCTACAGGACGAGGCCGAGCTGAAGGCCATCCTAGAAGAGGGCGGCGTTATCCGCTGCAAACAGCAGGCACTGGTGTGCGACGAGATCGCCGTGCATATCGAGGCCGGAAAGCTGGTGACCAAGCTGGCGCTGGACTGGCGCGAACGCATTCAGCTGGTGCTGGCCGACGACGGCGCCATTAAGCGCCTGAAGTTCTCGGAAACCCTGCGCGATCAGAATGAAGATATCGATCGCGAGGACGCCGCCCTGCGCTTTGACGCCGACTTCGCCCTGATGACCGGCGAGCTGGCGGTATTGATCGACGAACTGATCGCCGCCCTGGGCGGTGAGGCGGCGCAGTAAACGCCGGGGGGCAACCGTGTCTGAACATGCGATGATCTACCATGCGGTATACCTGATCCTGGAGCGCGACGGCCGCTTTCTGCTGGCCCGCCGCGCCAATACCGGCTTTGCCGATGGCTGTTGGTCGCTGCCGGCCGGGCACGTCGAAGCGGGCGAATCCGCGCGCCAGGCGATGGCGCGCGAGGCGCAGGAGGAGATCGGACTGACGCGGGATCCCGCCGCGCTGCGCCATGTCTATACCCTGCACCGCCGCAGCGCCGATCGCACCTATGTCGACCAGTGGTTTTATCTGGCGGACGACGACGCCGTCATCGATAACCGGGAGCCGCACAAGTGCGCCGCGCTGAGCTGGTTCGCCCCCGATGCGCTGCCGCAGGAGACCCTGCCCTACGTACGCCGGGTGCTGACGGAGTTTCGCCACGGTCACTATGGTGAGATGGGATTCTAGGACAGGTGCAGTAACCGAGCGTGAGCGGCGCTGGCGCGCATAGGATACGACCCAGCGGCGAATGCCGCCGTCTGGGTCAGATGAACAGGCGAGGGCGGCGCGCCGCCCTCGCCCGTCAGACGATCAGCTCAGATACTTGCACAGGTAGGCGCTGGGCTCCGCGACCTGCAGGTTAAACTCGCTGTGCCCCGGCACAAAAAAGGTCTCTCCCGGGGTAAACACCTGCCAGTCCGGCGCACCGGGGATCAGCACGCGCAGCGCGCCGGTCACCACCGTCATCTCCTCCGGTCGATCCGTGGTAAAGGTATACTCGCCCTTTTCCATTACTCCCACGCTGGCGCGGCCGATACTGCCGCTGTCATAGCCAATCGACTTCACTTTCCCTGCAAAATACTCATTAACATTCAGCATAGTGTGGCCTCTTTAACGTGAGTAGTCGTCTCATCTTGGTCAAAAAAACGGGGACTGTCACGCGCCGTTTCTTCAGGGTGCGATCGCCAGCGCGGGCGCGCGCGACGATCGGCTAAAAAAGCGCCGATGCGCGACGGTTTTCCATTGCGAGGCGCACGATTTTCATATTTCCTCCATTTTGCCGCCGCCGCAAACGGCTACAATACACTTACGGTCATGCGGGGCTGCGCTCGACGCCCCGCTCGGCCTCTTTTTCATCATGGATACCGCCCATCGGGCGCCTGCAGGAGAATTACCGTCACATGAGCGTCCTATCCGCACTCTCTTCCCGGCGCGCCAAGCTCTGCGGGCTCTTGATTCTGATTCTGCTGCTCCTGCTGGGCGCGTTCGCCTGGCAGCATATCGCCTCTGCGCCGTCCGCCGGCGAGAGTCCGGTGCGCCAGCGCGACGCCAGACCGGGGCGCGGCATGGCGCAGAGCGTTCCCGTGCAGGCGGCGGCCGTACGCCGCGCCGCGCAGGACAGCTACCTCAACGGGCTGGGCACCGTCACCGCCTCCAATACCGTGACCGTACGCAGCCGGGTCGATGGCCAGCTGATGAAGCTGCACTTCACGGAGGGGCAGCAGGTGAAAGCCGGCGATCTGCTGGCTGAAATCGACCCGCGTCCGTTCCAGATCCAGCTGCAGCAGGCCCAGGGAGCGCTGGCGCGCGATACCGCGCTGCTGGACAACGCCCGACGCGATCTAGCGCGCTACCAGCGTCTCGCCAAAGATAATTTGGTCTCGCGCCAGGAGCTGGATACCCAGGCTTCGCTGGTCGCCCAGACACAGGCCAGTCTGGTCAGCGATCGGGCCAACGTGGATAGCGCCCAGCTACAGCTGGACTACAGCCGTATCCGGGCGCCGGGCGATGGCCGCGCCGGCCTCCGTCAGGTCGATGAGGGCAACTATATCAGCAGCGCGGACACCAATGGCTTGGTGGTGCTGACCCAAACCCACCCCATCGACGTACTGTTCACCCTGCCGGAAGGGGATATTCCCCGCCTGCAGCAGGCGCTGCAGCGCCAGGGAACGCTGGTTGCCGAGGCCTGGGATCGCAGCGATCGCCAGCGCCTGGCGACGGGCCACCTGCTCAGCCTGGACAACCAGATAGACACCGCGACCGGAACCCTGAAGATCAAGGCCCGCTTCGATAATCAGGACGATCGCCTGTTCCCCAATCAGTTCGTCAACCTGCGCCTGCAGGTCGCCAGCCAGGCGCCGGTGCTGCTGGTTCCCGCGGCGGCGGTACAGACCGGCCGCGAGGGGCGCTTTGTCTGGGTGGTCGACGCCGAGAACAGGGTGCATAAGCGCAGCCTCAGCGTCGGCGCGCGCGACGGCGACGCGCTGGTGGTGCAACAGGGGGTCGACGCGGGCGACAAGGTGGTCACCGACGGCATCGATCGGCTGACGGAGGGAGGCCAGGTCGACATCATCGCCGCACAGCGCCATGACGCCGCCGCGGACCACGGGGATACCCCGCAGCCATGAGCCAGACACCCGCCTCCCCGGCTCCGCGCGGCGGCGGCCCCTCGCGCCTGTTTATTCTGCGCCCGGTCGCCACCACGCTATTGATGATCGCCATTCTGCTGGCCGGCCTGGTCGCCTACCGCGCCCTGCCGGTGTCGGCGCTACCGCAGGTCGACTACCCGACCATTCAGGTGGTCACCCTGTATCCCGGCGCCAGCCCCGACGTGACCGCCTCGGCGATCACCGCCCCGCTGGAGCGCCAGTTCGGCCAGATGTCCGGCCTGCAGCAGATGTCGTCGCAGAGCAGCGGCGGCGCATCGGTGATCACGCTGCAGTTCCAGCTGTCGCTGGCACTGGACGTCGCGGAGCAGGAGGTGCAGGCGGCGATCAACGCCGCGACCAATCTGCTGCCGAACGATCTTCCCTATCCTCCGATCTACAGCAAGGTCAACCCCGCCGATCCGCCGATCCTGACGCTGGCGGTGGTCTCCGATGCCCTCAGCCTGCCACAGGTCGAAGATCTGGTGGAGACGCGAATATCCCAGAAGATCGCGCAGGTCGGCGGCGTCGGGCTGGTTACCCTGGCCGGCGGCCAGCGCCCGGCCGTGCGCGTGCGTCTGAACGGCACGGCCGCCGCGGCCTATGGCCTCAGCAGCGAGGCTGTCCGCAGCGCCATCGCCAGCGCCAACGTGAATTCGCCCAAGGGGAGCCTGGACGGCCCTACCCGAGCCATCACCCTGAACGCTAACGATCAGCTGAGATCGGCGCAGGAGTACCAGAACCTGATCGTCGCCTACCGCAGCGGCGCACCGGTCTACCTGCGCGATATCGCCAGCGTCGAGCAAGGGGCGGAAAACACCCAGCTGGCCGCCTGGGCCAATAATCATCCGGCCATCGTCATCAACGTGCAGCGCCAGCCCGGCGCCAACGTCATCGCCACGGCCGATGCCGTGCTGGCCCAGCTGCCGCAGCTGCGCGAAAGCCTGCCCGCCTCGGTCAAAATCAGCGTCCTGAACGACCGCACCCAGACCATCCGCGCCTCCGTCAGCGACGTGCGCCACGAGCTGCTGCTGGCCGTCGCGTTGGTGGTGATGGTGATCTACCTGTTCCTGCGTAACCTGCCCGCGACCCTGATCCCCGGCGTCGCCGTTCCGCTGTCGCTGATCGGCACCTTCGCCGCGATGTATTTTCTGGGGTTTTCGATCAATAACCTGACGCTGATGGCGTTGACCATCGCCACCGGCTTCGTGGTGGACGACGCCATCGTGGTGATCGAAAACATCGAGCGTCACCTGGAGAACGGCGATCCGCCCCTGCGCGCCGCCCTGAAAGGCGCCGGTGAAATCGGCTTCACCATTATCTCGCTGACCTTCTCCCTGATCGCCGTGCTGATCCCGCTGCTGTTTATGGGCGATATTATCGGTCGGCTGTTCCGCGAATTCGCCGTCACGCTGGCGGTCGCCATTCTGATCTCCGCCGTCGTCTCCCTGACCCTGACGCCGATGATGTGCGCCCGTCTGCTGAGCCAGGAGAGCCTGCGGCGCCAAAACCGCTTCTCGCTGGCCTGCGAGCGGCAATTCCAGCGCCTGATCGCGGGCTATGGCCGCGCGCTGCGCCTGGCGCTACGCCATCCGCGGCTCACCCTGGGCGTCGCCGTCGCCACCCTGATGCTGACGGTGTTGCTCTACCTCATCATCCCCAAGGGGTTCTTCCCGCAGCAGGATAACAGCCTGATCCAGGGCACGGTGTATGCCCCGCAGTCGATCTCCTTCAGCGCCATGGCCGAGCGCCAGCGTCAGCTGAGCGAAGCATTGCTGCGCGATCCGGACGTGGCCAGCGTCAGCGCCTTCGTCGGCGTCGACGGCGTCAACCCGACTCTCAACAGCGGGCGGCTGCAGATCGTCTTAAAACCGCTGGCCGACCGCCGCGATCGCATCGATCGCATCATCCCCCGCCTGCAGGCGCTGGCGGCCCGGGTCGGCGGCATCTCGCTGTATCTACAGCCGGTACAGGACATGACCATCGATACCCTGCCGGGCCGCGCCCGCTATCCCTTCACCCTGCAGGCCATGTCGCTGGATGAGCTCCAGACCTGGGTGCCGCGCCTGCAGGCGCGTCTCGCCCAGTCGCCGATGCTGAAAGAGGTGAACAGCGACTGGCAGGATCAGGGGCTGGTGGCGTACGTCAACGTCAACCGCGACAGCGCCAGCCGCCTTGGCATCGCGATGCAGGACGTTGACAACGCCCTGTATAACGCCTTTGGCCAGCGCCTGATCTCCACCATCTATACCCAGTCCAACCAGTATAGGGTGGTGCTGGAGCAGGAGCGCGCCCATCAGGAGGGTCTGACGGCGCTGCAGCGCATCTACCTGACCGCCGCCGACGGCAGCGCCATTCCACTGGCCAGCATCGCCACCGTTGAGCAGCGCCACGGCGTGCTGGCGATAAACCACCTCGACCAGTTTCCCTCGGCGACCCTCTCCTTCAACGTCCCCGACGGCTACACGCTGGAGCAGGCCATCGCCGAAATCGACGCCGCCCGACGCGCTATCGGGATGCCGGCCGACATGACGCTGCACTTCCAGGGCGCGGCCCTGGCGTTCCAGAGCGCGCTAGACAGCACGCTGTGGCTGATTCTGGCGGCCATCGTGGCGATGTATATCGTGCTGGGGATTCTGTATGAAAGCTTTATTCACCCGATCACCATTCTCTCGACCCTGCCGTCGGCCGGGGTCGGCGCCCTGCTGGCGCTGATGTTGAGCGGGCAGGCGCTGGATGTGATCGCCATCATCGGTATCATCCTGCTGATCGGCATCGTGAAGAAGAACGCCATCATGATGATCGACTTCGCCCTGGCGGCGGAGCGCACGCAGGGCATGGCGCCGCGCGACGCTATCTATCAGGCCTGTCTGCTGCGCTTTCGCCCGATTCTGATGACCACCCTGGCTGCCCTGCTGGGCGCCCTGCCGCTGATGTTCAGCCAGGGGGTCGGGGCGGAGCTGCGTCAGCCTCTGGGGATCTGCATGGTCGGCGGGCTGATCGTCAGCCAGATCCTGACCCTGTTCACCACCCCGGTCATCTACCTGGCCTTCGATCGCCTGGCGCGTAACACCCGTCGCCCGGCGCGGGGAGTCCCGGCGCGATGAGCGGCTTCGCCCTGTTTATCAACCGTCCGGTGGCCACCAGCCTACTGGCGCTGGCGATCACCCTGGCGGGGCTGCTCGGCCTGCGCCTGCTGCCGGTCGCCCCGCTGCCGCAGGTGGATTTCCCGGTGATCATGGTCAGCGCCTCCCTGCCGGGCGCCTCGGCAGAGACCATGGCCGCCTCGGTCGCGACTCCGCTGGAGCGGGCGCTGGGGCGCATCGCCGGGGTCAATGAGATGACCTCCAGCAGCAGCCTGGGCACCACCCGCATCATTTTACAGTTCAATCTCGACCGAAATATCGATGGCGCGGCGCGCGATGTCCAGGCCGCACTGAACGCCGCCCAGAGCCTACTGCCCTCCGGCATGCCGGCGCGCCCCAGCTACCGCAAGGCCAACCCCTCCGATGCGCCCATCGCGATCCTGACGCTGACCTCGACGCAGTATACCCAGGGGGATCTCTACGATCTGGCCTCCACCCGTCTGGCGCAGAAAATCGCCCAAATCGACGGCGTCGGCGATGTCTCGGTCGGCGGCAGCTCCTTGCCCGCGGTACGCATCGATCTCAATCCCGACGCCCTATTCAATCAGGGAACCTCGCTGGATACGGTGCGTCAGGCCATCGCCAGCGCCAACGTCCGCCGCCCGCTGGGCGCCGTCGCCGATGACGGGCGCCGCTGGCAGGTGCAGAGCAACGATGCGCTGATGACGGCGCAGGAGTACCGTCCGCTGATCATCCGCTACCGCGACGGCGCGGCGCTCAGGCTGCAGGATGTCGCCCAGATCAGCGACGGCGTCGAGGATGTCCGCAACGCCGGAATGAGCAACGGCCAGCCGGCGATCCTCATCATGATCCGCCGCAGCGCCGACGCCAATATCATTGAAACCGTCGATCGGCTGCGCAGCGACCTCCCGGCGCTGCGGGCGCTGCTGCCCGGCGGGGTCTCCCTGGATATCGCACAGGAGCGAACCCCGACCATCCGCGCCTCCCTGCGCGAGGTCGAGCAGTCGCTGGCTATCGCCATCGGCCTGGTGATCCTGGTGGTGTTCCTGTTTCTACGCTCCGCCCGCGCCACGCTGATCCCGGCGGTCACGGTGCCGGTTTCGCTTATCGGCACCTGCGCCGCCATCTATCTGTGCGGCTTTAGTCTGAACAACCTGTCGCTGATGGCCCTGACCATCGCCAGCGGGTTCGTGGTGGATGACGCCATCGTGGTTCTGGAAAACATCGCCCGCCACATCGAGAACGGCCTGCACCCCCGCCGCGCCGCGCTGGTCGGCGTACGCGAGGTGGGCTTTACCGTCTTCTCCATCAGCCTGTCGCTGGTCGCCGTCTTTATTCCGCTGCTGTTTATGGGCGGTATTCCCGGACGCCTGTTTCATGAGTTCGCCATCACGCTGTCGGTCTCCATCGCCATCTCACTGCTGATCGCGCTGACCCTGACGCCGATGATGTGCGCTCGCCTGCTGCGCCCACGCCGCGACGGTGGTGGTGCGCGCCCGACCCTCCTACGCCGCCTGTCGGCACAGCTGCAGCGGGGCTATGCCCGCTCCCTGAGCTGGACGCTGGACCACGCCCGCTGGGTTCTGCTGATGCTGCTGGCGGTGATCGGGTTAAACATCTGGCTGTATATCAGCATTCCAAAAACCTTCTTTCCCCAGCAGGACACCGGGCGACTGATGGGCTTTATTCAGGCCGATCAGAGCATCTCGTTTCAGGCCATGCGCGGTAAGCTGCAGGACTTTATGCGCATCGTGCGCGCCGATCCCGACGTAGACAACGTCACCGGCTTCACCGGCGGCGCCCGCGTCAACAGCGGAATGATGTTTATCGCCCTTAAGCCGCAGGGAGAGCGTAAACAGGATGCCCAACAGGTCATCGCCCGTCTGCGCGCTAAGCTGGCCCACGAGCCGGGCGCGAACCTGTTTCTGATGGCGGTGCAGGATATTCGGGCGGGAGGTCGCCAGGGCAACGCCAGCTATCAGTACACCCTGCTGTCGGACGATCTCGCCGTCCTGCGCCGCTGGGAGCCGCAGATACGCAAGGCGCTCGCCGCCCTGCCCCAGCTGACCGATGTCAGCACCGATCAGCAGGACAAGGGGGCAGAGATGCTGCTGACCTACGATCGCCCGACCATGGCGCGGCTGGGGATCAACGTCAGCGAGGTCAACACGTTGCTGAGCAATGCCTTTGGTCAGCGCCAAATCTCCACCCTCTACCAGCCGCTTAACCAATACCACGTGGTGATGGAGGTCGATCCGCGCTACGCCCAGGATGAGCGGGCGCTGGATAAGATGTTTATCATCAATCAGGCCGGACAGCCGATCCCGCTGTCCGGGTTCGCCAGCTGGCTGCCGGCCAACGCGCCGCTGTCGGTTAACCATCAGGGGCTGAGCGCCGCGGCCACCATCTCCTTCAACCTGCCGCCGGACGGCTCGCTCTCCGACGCCAGCGATGCCATTGAGCGCGCCATGACCGCCCTGGGCGCCCCGCCCTCCCTGCGCGGCACCTTTGCCGGCACCGCCCTGCTGTTTCAGCAGGCGCAGAGCAGCCAGCTGCTCCTGATCCTGGCCGCCATCGCCACGGTCTATATCGTGCTGGGCATACTGTATGAAAGCTATATCCATCCGCTGACCATCCTGTCGACCCTGCCGTCGGCCGGGGTCGGCGCCCTGCTGGCGCTGATGCTGTTCAACGCGCCCTTCAGCCTGATCGCGCTGATCGGCATCATGCTGCTGATAGGGCTGGTGAAGAAAAACGCCATTCTGCTGGTCGACTTTGCCCTGACGGCGGAGCGAGAGCAGCATCTAAGCGCCCGCGACGCCATCTATCAGGCCTGTCAGCTGCGCTTTCGTCCGATTCTGATGACCACGCTGGCCGCCCTGTTCGGCGCGCTGCCGCTAGCCTTCAGCTACGGCGACGGCGCCGAGCTGCGCCAGCCGCTGGGCATCACCATCGTCGGCGGCCTGCTGGTCAGCCAGATCCTGACGCTGTACACCACCCCGGTGGTCTACCTGTATATGGAGAGGCTGCGTGCCCGCGTCAGCCGGCAGAAAGCCCTGCCGCCGCTGGTGCACTGAGCCCGCGAAGGCGGAGCGCGATGCCTGAACGCCGCGTATCCGTCCGTGGACGGCAGACCGCGCGGCCGCCGACGGGGCTCCACACACGGACGGTGATCACTCGGCGTCCGCCACGCCGCGGGCGTGCCGCTCGTCCGGCGCGCCTTTATCTTGGTCTATCGGGCTATCGCCGTTATTATCGCCTGGCCGACGCCGCTTTTGGCCCCGGCGGCAAACGGCCAGCGGCGCCGGCGCCAGCGTCACCGATGTCCCCCTGAGGAGAAATCATGAGACTGGGTATTTCCGCCAAACTCTTTCTGGCCATTCTGTCCACCTGTATTCTGGTGCTGATCATCATGCACTGGGGAGTGCGCGTCAGCTTTGAGCGCGGCTTTATCGACTATATCCGTCACGGCAATGAGCAGCGGGTGCAGCTGATGGCCAGCGAACTGGAAACCCTGTACGCCCGCGAAGGAAACTGGAACTTTCTGCGTCACAATGAGCGGATGATCTTTAGAATCATGCGCGATATCGAGCAGAGCAGCAATCTGCACGGCAGCCTGCCCCCCCACGGCTGGCGCACCCCGTTTTGGGTCATCGATGCCAAAGGACGGCGCCTGGTCGGCCCGCAGGGGAGCCTGCCGAGCGACGGTATCCGTAGCGCGATACGCTATCAGGGGCGCGACGTCGGCTGGGTGCTGACGACCCCGCCCGAGCGCCTGACACGCAACACCGATATTAACTTTGATCGCCAGCAGCGCCGCACCAGCTGGTTTATCGTCGCCCTGGCGACCCTGCTGGCGGCGGCGGTGACCCTGCTGCTATCGCGCGGCATGCTGGCGCCGGTCAAACGGCTGATCGACGCCATGCACCAGCTGGCCGCCGGTAATTTTGCCACCCGCGTCGACGTCAGCAGCCGCGACGAACTGGGGCGGCTGGCGCAGGACTTCAATCAGCTGGCCATCACGCTGGAGCGCAACGAACAGATCCGCCGGGCGCTGATGGCCGACGTCTCCCACGAGCTGCGCACGCCGCTGGCGGTGCTGCGCGGAGAGCTGGAGGCGCTGCAGGATGGGGTACGACGCCTCACTCCCGACTCGCTGACCTCGCTGCAGGCGGAGGTCAGCATCCTGACCAAGCTGGTCAACGATCTGCACCAGCTGTCGCTCTCCGACGCCGGCGCCCTGGCCTACCGTAAAAGCCCCATCGAGGCGAGCGCCCTAGTGCAGGCCGCCGCCGGCGCGTTTCGCGATCGGCTGGCCGCCAAAGGGATCCGTCTGACCCTGCGGCTGCCGGACGCGGCCCGAGTGTTCGGCGATCCCGACCGTCTGCTGCAGCTGTTTAACAACCTGCTGGAAAATAGCCTACGCTACACCGATAGCGGCGGCGAGCTGCAGATCGTGGGCCAAAAGAGTAGCGATACGCTGACGCTGTGCTGGCAGGACAGCGCGCCGGGCGTCAGCGCGGAGCAACTGCAGCATATCTTTGAGCGCTTTTACCGCGCGGAGGGCTCGCGTAGCCGCGCCAGCGGGGGCTCGGGGCTCGGGCTGTCCATCTGTCAGAATATTGTCGCCGCCCACGGCGGCAGCCTGAGCGCCAGCCATTCGCCGCTGGGCGGCGTCGCGATGACCGTAACCCTGCCGCTGGAGCCGCAGACCTGAACCACCGTAAAAGCCATACGGCCACCGGCGGCGGCGCGATGCCCCTGGCCGGTGCACCGGCGCCGTTCGAGCCTTAACCTGATGATGCCTAACCGGGAGTAGACCGATGAATATGCTTGCCACCACCCCGCTGATGCCCGAGCCGCAGGGGGCGCGCGTCCTGATCGTTGAAGATGAGCCCAAGCTGGGTCAGTTGCTGATCGACTATCTGATCGCCGCCGGCTATCGCCCTCACTGGCTGAGCCAGGGCGATGAGGTGCTGCCCTACCTGCAGGAGCATCTCTGCGATTTGATTTTGCTGGATCTGATGCTGCCGGGCGTCGACGGCCTGACGCTGTGCCGCGAGATCCGCCGCACCTCAGAGGTACCGATCGTGATGGTCACCGCCAAGATCGAGGAGATAGATCGTCTGCTGGGGCTGGAGATCGGCGCTGATGACTATATTTGCAAGCCCTATAGCCCGCGCGAGGTGGTCGCCCGGGTGAAGACGATCCTGCGCCGCTGCGGGCTGCAGGATACCCTGTCCGAGCCGGCGCCGCTGCTCATCGATGAAAGCCGTTTTCAGGCCAGCTATCGCCAGCAGCCGCTGGATCTGACCCAGGCGGAGTTCCGTCTGCTGAAGACCCTGGCGACCCAGCCGGGCAGCGTCCTCTCCCGCGAACAGCTGCTCAATCACCTGTATGACGACTACCGGGTGGTCACCGACCGCACCGTCGACAGCCACATCAAAAATCTGCGACGCAAGCTTGAACCTGTCGAGGGCGACGAGCCGCTCATCCGCTCGGTGTATGGCGTCGGCTACCGCTGGGAAGGGGCCCCCTGCCGCGTCATCGCCTGAGGCCTCCCCCGCCGCGGCGATACATGCGGTTTCGGCACCTGCGCCGCCGGCCGTGCTGATGAACGCTATACTACTATGGACAGTATCCCGCCATAATCCGCCATTCGCCACGCGGCGATGGCGGATTCGTTATCGTAACACAGGCAAGGAGATACCCATGACAATGGGCTATTACGAGATCAAACGCACCCTTAATGGGCGGTTTCATTTCAACCTCAAGGCCGGTAACGGCGAGGTGATCCTCAGCAGTGAAATGTACGCCTCCCACGCCTCGGTCGAAAACGGCATTCTCTCCGTGCAGGCCAACGCCGCCGAGGAGGCGCAGTATGAGCTGTGCTGTGAAGGGGAGCAACCCTACTTTTTACTCAAGGCCAAGAACCATCAGGTGATCGGCCACAGCGAGCACTACAGCTCTGAAAGCGCCGCCCGTAAAGGGATCCAGTCCGTTAAAAAGAATGCCCAGACCCGCGACATCCGCGATCTGAGCCGCGGGCAGTGACGGGAGACCACTCCGGCCCTTTTCTGCCGGGCGCTGCACCGACAAGGCTCCGGGCACGGCGGGGCCTTGATTGTACTGCCCGCGCCAACTCTCTATAATGCCCGCCTTTACTGCAAGCCTCTGGGGCAGCTCTCCGCTCCGCGCGCGGCGTCAGCGCGCACGGATGACGATGAGGCACGCCCTACGCTGCAGCCTGACCTGTGATCAGAACAAGAGAGTCATCTATGTTTACTCCGGAATTACTGTCCCCGGCCGGTTCGCTGAAAAACATGCGTTACGCCTTTGCCTATGGCGCCGACGCGGTTTACGCGGGCCAGCCGCGCTATAGCCTGCGCGTGCGCAACAACGAGTTCAACCATGAAAACCTGGCGCTGGGTATTCAGGAAGCCCATACGCTGGGCAAGAAGTTCTACGTGGTGGTCAATATTGCGCCGCACAACGCGAAGCTGAAAACCTTTCTGCGCGATCTTAGGCCGGTCATCGATATGGGGCCGGATGCCCTGATCATGTCCGATCCTGGCCTGATCTCGATGGTGCGCGACGCGTTTCCGTCGATGGCGATTCATCTATCGGTACAGGCTAACGCGGTCAACTGGGCAACGGTAAAATTCTGGCAGCAGATGGGGCTGACTCGCGTGATCCTGTCGCGAGAGCTGTCGCTGGAGGAGATCGCCGAAATCCGCGCACAGGTACCGCAGATGGAGCTGGAGGTGTTCGTCCACGGCGCGCTGTGCATGGCCTATTCCGGACGCTGCCTGCTATCAGGCTATATCAATAAGCGCGATCCCAACCAGGGCACCTGCACCAACGCCTGCCGCTGGGAATACAAGGTGCAGGAAGGCAAAGAGGACGAGGTCGGCAACATTGTGCATCAGCACCAGCCGATCCCGGTGCAGCAGGTCGAACCCACCCTGGGCATCGGTGCGCCGACCAACCGGGTCTTCATGCTGGAAGAGAGCATGCGCCCGGGTGAGTATATGAGCGCCTTTGAAGACGAGCACGGCACCTATATTATGAATTCAAAGGATCTGCGCGCCATTCAGCACGTGGGACGTCTGACGGAGATGGGGGTGCACTCGCTGAAAATTGAGGGGCGCACCAAGTCGTTTTACTACTGCGCCCGCACGGCGCAGGTTTACCGCAAAGCGATCGATGATGCGGTGGCCGGCAAGCCTTTCGATCCCAGCCTGCTGACCACCCTGGAGTCGCTGGCGCACCGCGGCTATACCGAAGGTTTCCTGCGTCGCCACGTACACGAAGATCAGCAGAACTATGACTACGGCTACTCCGTCTCCGATCGCCAGCAGTTCGTCGGCGAGCTCAGCGGTGAGCGCCGCGATGGCTATGCCGAAGTGCTGGTGAAAAACAAGTTTTCCCGCGGCGACAGCCTGGAGCTGATGACGCCGCAGGGCAATATTCAGTTCACCCTGGACGATCTGCGCGACAGGCAGGGCCAGCCGACCGACGTCGCGCCGGGCAACGGGCATACAGTCTATATTCCGCTACCGGCGGAGATCGATCTGGCCTATGCCCTGCTCATGCGTAACCTACAGGGCACTAGTACCCGTAACCCTCACGCCCAATAATGTTCAGCCCCAGCCGGAATCACTCCGGCTTTTTTTATTTTTTTGATAATACCCGATGACGATCACACTAAAGTAACCTCGTCATGGTTATTATTGCCACACAAAAAGCAATAACGAAATAGCAATACTAGGAACCACCTCCTTGCCGGCCCAATCTCCCTTGGGCTGGTTTTCTTTTTTTCAAAGAATAATCCCATTCGGGCAAAATAATTTCAACCACATGATTTTTAATGAAAAAAATCATGTGGCCGCGCCGACGTGATGAATCATCTATTCTCTTTAGCCTACAACGAAATATATTCATCGATATTTCGTATCTAACCAATTAAAAAAACAATCGCTACTGATTACTTATTTATCACGCCATGTAGAAATAATCAGGAATAACTGAATCCGTTCAGCTAAAAATAGGCCTGCGGGGTGGGTCCTTATCACGGGCTGGCGCGGCGCTAGACGAGCGTATCGGCTCACGCCGTCAGAGGCACCATGCTCCCCAGGGAGACGGTGTCCGTCAGCACGTCAAGCAGGTTACGGAACTCGGGGTTGCGTAGGGAAAGCTTGTTATAGGTGAGATAGAGCGGGATCGGCGGGATCGCAAATGCCGTCTCCACCACCCGCAGATTAAAGGACGCACCGTAGCGCAGCGCGACCTCCCGCGGTAAAACCGTCAGCAAATCGCTATGGCTGACCACCCCCAGTATCGAGATAAAGGAGTCCGAGCGCAGAACTACCCGGCCGCCGTGTAGAAATGCAAAGCGATCCCCGTCGCTATGGGCGCGCTGCAGGATCACAAACCGCTCCCCGCTCAGCTGAACCTCGCTGCACGTCTCCCCGAGGCGCGGATGTCCATCGCGGCATACCAACGCCAGCGGTTCGTTTGTAAACGGCAGGCAGTGCACCGCATGCGTCGTCACCGGCGTCGTACTGAACACCACGTCGGCCTTGCGAAAATTCAGCAGCTGCTCAGCAATGGTATGCGGATGATAATCCGCATACTCGCTGTAGTGCAGCAGCTCATACCCGACGCCAAGACGCTCAAGGGCGCTCACAGCGGCGGGCAGCACCTGCAGCGCCACGCAGCAGGGGGCGAAAACGACAAACTTGCGGCGCTGCTTGGCGGAAAGCGTCGCGTTGAGGGTATTTTCAATCAGCGACAGCCCCTGGGCGATCTGATCATGCAGGCAAACGCCCAACGCCGTTGGCGAAATCCCCTTGCCTGCGCGGATAAATAGCGGATCGTCAAAGTGCTGACGCAGCTTTTGCAGCGACTGACTCACCGCCGAGGGGGTGGTGCCCATCGCCGCCGCCGCACGGCTGACGCTGCTGTGTAAAAACACCATCTCAAATACGGTCAGCAGATTGAGATCGAAGCCCTTTAAATGCAATAAATTACTGTGATTAGAACGCTCCATACAAATACACTATCCTTATGTTTTAAATGGCATTCTTTATATCGACCATTTCAGGACAGCTTATACATTCACACTGATAACTCAATAGACTCAGTCATAACAGCGAGATAAATCGTATTCTTCTGATAAAACACCGGCGCTAAGCATATATATCAAGTATTTGTCACCTATATTTATTTAATAAATGTATACTATGGTGCATAACCGCGCACGATGCACAATAGCGCGTACGGGCGTCAGGGGGCCGTCACATTAAGGCGAGCGATTAAGATATAACGCCGGCGATTGGCAATGAGTGCCGCAGGGGAATCCTCCTCTCAGCGTAAGGGCGCCTAGGCTGAGATAGACAGCGCCCCGCGGGTGCGTTGATGTCCGCCCCCGTCGGTTAACCGGCTTATCGCGTTGTCGATACGGATATATCCTATGATAATAAGCGATAGGGTTAAAATGCAGCGCAGCAGCGCCAACCTGAAGGCCGGCGACATTGATAAAAAACAATGCGACGGCGTCCGATTAATCCATTAAGACGCCCGTCCCCGCTTTGCCCGCGCGGGAAAAAGGCATCCCCGAATCATCCCATCCCGTGCACGTCATATCCCTGGACTTAGGGTATTATCCCGATGCGGGGCGAAATAGCCCCCATGCGAATGGCATCCGCGCGGGAATATGGCCAGATTGGCACCTTCCCCGGCTTGTCCTGAGGCGCTCCGCCGCCACCGCCGCGATGCCGCCCGCTCATGTCGCCAGCGGCGGCTCGCGGAGGCGCTGAGCTGAAAGAGAAGGGGACGCGGCGGTATGGGGCATGGGTCTTTAGGGTCTTACCCCGCACCCCTGCGCCATTGGCGCGCTGCAAACGCCCCAAAAAAAACGCCCGGGCTCCTGGCCCAGGCGTTTATCGGCAGAGGGGAGCGTTATTTACCCTGAGCCAGCAGGAACTTCACCACGTCCGCATATTCGCTGCGATAGCCATCAATACTGGTCGCCTGCATTCCATCATTTTTAATCTGGTACTTACCCGCGACATAGAACGACGGGGTGCCGCGCACGCCAAAGGCCTGCACCGCATTCTCCTGCCGCGCGGTCAGCGATTTCACGACAAAACTGTTCAGCGCCGCGTCGTACTCCGCCGCCGCAACGCCGGAGTCGACAAATACCTGACGGATATCCGCCGGAGAGTTAATGCTGCGCTTCACCTGCACCGCATCAAACAGCGGCTTCTCCACCTTATCCGATACGCCGAGGGCCTGCGCGACGGACCACGCCTCCGTCAACGCCGCTCCCTGCGGCCCCAGGAAGCTCACGTGGTATTTCACCACCTTCTCCCCCGGCGGCAGGATCCCGTTTACTGCCTCACCGATGCGGTAAACGTTGGCAAACTGGTTACAGGGCGGGCAATAGAAAGAGAAAAATTCGACGACCGCCGGTGCGCCGGGCACGGCTTTCGGCATGTCGGTATACTGTTTTCCTTCCTGATACCCAGCAGCCTGAGCGGCAACAGAGCACAGTACCAGCAGGCCGGCGGCGGCCTGGAAGAGTCTCGTTTTCATCATCACTTTACCGTATCAAGTCAACTTGTGCGCAGAGTAGCATTCCACACGGCGAACGCCGTACGGATTTACGATTAATTACACCGGATTACACGCTGATACAGCGGCAGCGCACGCGTGACGCGCGCTATTTCCAATCCGGCTGCGACGTTACCTGCTGCATCAGCAGCACCTTCAGGGAGGCGTCCGGATTGCCCAGCCACTGAAAGCGGGCATACTTGGCGGGCTGCAGCATCGCAGCATCGCTGTCCGGCAGCGTTACACGCAGCGCCCAGGCCTGGCGTCGATCAGCGCTGAAGGCGATAAACAGCTGCCGGTTGCCGCAGTTGTGCGGCTGACAGACCATGCCGACCTGATACGCCTTACCCTGCCAGGTCAGCGTCTGCGGCGGCGCAGAGGTTCCCTGTCCGCTGCGCACCCACGACGGCAGATCCTTCTCGCCCTGCAGCGCCTGCTTCCAGCTCTGCTGATACGACGGCTGGGCCATCAGCTCAGATAACGAGGGCGGAATAGCCTCATCGGCCATTACCGGCGCTCCGTAGGCCAACAGAAGGGCGGCCAGCGCCCCGGCGATCGTTTTCATGGTAACTCCTTCAGTTAGGTCGCGGCACCGTCATTTATTTACGCCGCAGCTGTTTCATAAATAAAATATTTACTATTTTTATCAGTCATTCTCAATCTGAAAAAGTTGATCTATAGCAGAAAAGTACCTTGGCATCGGCCCCGCCGCCGGGCTTTAGGGTAAGCTTGGCCCGCCCACGTTTTTCTGGATACCACACTATGAGCGATATGATTACCCTTCCCCCGCTGCCCGCCCTCGCACGCGAGCGCTACGATGCCGCCAGCGCCGGCGCGCTTGATGCGCTGGACTGCTCCGCCATCCGCCAGCGGGTCGACGCATTTGGCCACGCCGATCGCCCGCAGGAGAGCTACCTGACCGGCTGGATGGCGTTCAATCCGCTGGTCATCATCCGTAACTATCAGGACAAACGCGGCACCTCCAGCGGCGTTGTCCTCTCCGTCGGCGACGCGTATCGCTTCAGCGTGCAGACCATTACGCCGCGCATTCCTAAGCTGCTGCTGTGGGCCACCCTGCGCAGTAAACCGAAAACCCTGCCGCTGGTTGCCCTGCAGGATCTGGCCGCCGGCGATCGGCGACTGGTCCCCTACCGCGCCGTGCGCGATGCCACGCTACGCGAGCAGATGACGGGCTGGTGGGCGGAGATCAATGACTATCTGGGCATCGCCTGCTGGCAGCATAGCCATGGCTATCCGCAGTGGCAGGCGCTGGAGCGCAGCCTGAGCTGCGACGGGATCCACAGCCTGCACCAGTGGCTCCAGCGCGATCCGCACACCTTGGAGCACGACGGTGACTACGCCGGGCGCTGGTACGATGGCCTGTTCATCGCCACGCGGGCCGCCAGCGAATCCAACCCGTGGCCCTCGCTGCTGCTGAGCTGGAAAAGCCCGCAGCGTCAGGCCAGCTATCTGATCGGCTGGCTGGCCGGCGCGGAGGATAAACCGGCGCTGGCGCTGGCGCTGCGCCCGGACGCGGAGATGCCGTTTTTCACCCTCAACCGTTTCGACGCCGAGCACCTGCAGCGGCTCGCCGTGCTGAATGCGCTGGCGGCGCAGCACGCCGCCTAGCCCCGCTTACCACCAGCGGTAAAAGTGGTGCACCGGGCCAATGCCCTGTCCCACCTGCAGGGAGTCCGCGGCCATCAACGCCCCCTGCAGATACGCCTTCGCGGCGGCAACGGTAGCGCGCCAGTCCTCATGACGCGGGCGCAGCGCCGCCAGCGCCGCGGACAGGGTGCAGCCCGTCCCGTGAGTATGGCGCGTCGCCACGCGCGCCGCGCTAAAGCGCTCGGCGGCGCCGTCGCGGGTCAGCAGCCAGTCGGGGCTCTCCCCGCCCCGTAGGTGCCCCCCCTTCATCAGCACCGCCTGACACCCCAGCGCCAACAGCGCTTCGCCCTGGGCAACCATCGCCGCCTCATCCTCCGCCACCGAGCCCCCCAGCAGCGCGGCGGCCTCCGGCAGGTTGGGGGTGATCAGCGAGACCTGCGGCAACAGCTGCTCGCGAATCGCGCTGACGGCCTGCGGCGCCAGCAGCGCATCGCCGCTTTTGGCCACCATGACCGTATCCAGAACGACGTACGGCAGCGGGTAGCGCGTCAGCGTCTGGGCGACGCAGGCGACGATATCGGCGCTCGCCAGCATGCCAATTTTCGCGCTGTCGATGCGCACATCGCTCAGCACGGAGTCCAGCTGCTCCCGGACAAACCCGGCGTCGATAGGGTAAACCGACTGTACGCCGCGGGTATTCTGGGCTACCAGCGCGGTGATGACGCTGGTGCCATAGGCGCCCAGCGCGGAAAAGGCTTTGAGATCGGCCTGGATCCCGGCGCCGCCGCTGGGATCGGTGCCGGCGATGGTCAGGGCATTAATCCGTTCTGCGCTCATGCTCATGCCGCCTCCCCCGCGATGACGGCGGGCTGGAGGCTATACAGGGCGTCCAGGAAATGGGGCGTGAAGCTGCCGGGACCGCTGGCCTGCGCCGCCGCCCGCTCACCCGCCAGCGCCATCACCCGGCAGGCGCTAGCCACCGCCGTCAGGCGATCGTCCAATACGCTGAAGGCCGCCACCACCGCCGACAGTGCGCAGCCGGTACCGACGACCCGGGTCATCAGCGGATCGCCGCCGTCGATCCGGTAGCTGTTTTGTCCATCGGTCACGTAATCGCTGGCACCGGTAATCGCCACCACCGCACC
Organism: Edwardsiella sp. EA181011; assembly: GCF_000800725.1. Taxonomy (NCBI): domain Bacteria; kingdom Pseudomonadati; phylum Pseudomonadota; class Gammaproteobacteria; order Enterobacterales; family Hafniaceae; genus Edwardsiella; species Edwardsiella sp. EA181011. The sequence goes on from NZ_CP011364.1 coordinate 3,373,629, forward strand.
GCTATCGCGCGCCAGCGCAGCCGCCGCCGGCAGCGCCGCCAGCGCATCATCCTGACTATCGACGCCGCGCCCGCGCGAAGGGGCGCCGGCCAGCGCCAGGATTTCAGAGGCGTTGCCGCGAATCACCGCCGGGCGCAACCGCAGCAGACGATGGGCGAAATCGCTGCGATAGCACAGCGCACCGACGGCCACCGGATCCAGTACCCAGGGGGTTCCTGCCAGATTGGCCGCCTCAATCGCCGCCAGCATACTGTCGGCGCGCGCGTCATACAGCGTACCGATATTGATCAGCAGCGCATCGGCCAGCGCCGCAAACTGGCGGGCCTCCTCGGTCTGCACCACCATCGCCGGGGCGGCGCCCAGCGCCAGCAGCACGTTGGCTGTCAGGCTTTGCACCACTTCATTGGTCAGGCAGTGAACCAGCGGCGTACGCTGGCGTAAGGTCATCAGCGCCTGGGCGCACAGCGCATCAGGCAGGGGAGTGGGTTGCGTCAACATGGCGTCTCTCTCAACCGGCGTGAAGAAGGCGGCGCGGTCAGACACCGTGACTTCCCTACGCTGGCATTATCCAGATCAGGTAATACGGGTATTTCTCAGCCTTCACGTAGAAGGGCACCCCGAGTCATATACTCATCAAAATACTGTAATTAACCCATGGTTAATCCAGCGGCAGGATAATACTCACGCCGGAGATTGTAAATGCGCGGCGGAACGCCGCGCGGGCGACGCTAGCTGCCGCGGTACGTGGCGTAGCCATACTGGCTCAGCAGCAGCGGCACATGCAGCTTTTCATTCTGCTGCGTTACCCGGAATAAAACCGGCACCTCCGGGAAAAAGGTATCCTGGCCCCGCTCATGGAAATAGGCGCCCGTTTTAAAGGTCACCCGATAGACGCCAGGGTCCATATCGGCCGCCGCCGGGTACAGCGAGCGGACGCGACCATCGTCATCCGTCGCGGCGCGGGCGATCTCACGCCACGCGCTGCCATCCTGCCTCTCCAGCATCACCGCCACCCCGGGGGCCGGCTTTCCCGTCTGCTGATTCAGGATATGCACGCTCAGCGTGCCCACCGGGGCGGCCTGTGCCGCCGCGCCGATCGCAGATAACATCGCGGTAAGTAAAAGCATTTTTTTCATCACTGGGCTCCTATGTTATGTCGTCCCTCCGGCAGCCTAGCAAAATGCCTCCCCCCACATTATTAAACTTTCTGTTATCTTTTCGGCCTGCATTACAAGCAGAGGCCAAGGAGAGAGGAAATATGGGATAAACCCCCACAATGATAGGTGTTAAACGGCATTGATGCATACGAGATACTGTCTTGATGCAGGAATAAATTGGGGGGCATTAATATTCACAATATGCTACTCCAATCATATGGAACACCTGCGGCAGGATGATAGCATGCTATTTTAAACATAAAACTCATAGCGTTAAAATTACATCATTGAAATCAACAATTATAATAGAGATGAATATAAACTCATCCAGCGACACGCCACAGCATGGATATTAACAAATTGAAATGATTTTATAAATATAATGTCAAAATGATCAAATATCAATATTGTCAATTAATTAAGCCAACTAAATATAGCAGAAAACACTTATATAGAACTCGTCAGTCGGCCCACCTCTATATAAAAAAGGCGTACTCTGTTCCAGCACGCCTTTATAAGCCGTCTATCCTTCATAAAAAAACATCACAAATCAACCTCAACTTTATTTTTGTGAATACTTATTAAAATAAGTCACCATATCCACAACATTACTTGATTGGTATTCTTTTTTAATATCGTCCTGACTCATACCTATCTCAATTACAGCATCAGAATGGTTAAGTTTAATTGTCAGACTACCTGCATCTTTGTAAGCCTGTTGCCAACAGCTATTAGCCAGTGTTAGATCATTAATAATTTCATTATCGTTACAGTTTTTTGCATCTAAAGCCGCCTCTTGGACATTTTTTATTGATTCAGAAAAATCACCAGTTAGCTCACTCCAATTATCTAAAATCTGCTCTAGATTATCTTGAACAGATTCAGCTGATTTAGCTAACTCAGAATAATTCTGAGCCAATAAATGTAACGTTGATACATCTTGTGTTCGTTGATCCATCTCTCTTTGGCTAGCTTCAATCTTTGCTTTATCCTCTTTGATCTTTAAAGAGTCTAAAATAATAAAAGTTGTTGCAACAGCTATTGCTGGCGCACAAAAAAGCCATACTACAGAACCAATGGGGAATGCAACGATTGTAGCAAGAGTCCCTAGAGAAATTGCCGCAGCATCCGCAATTCCTAAGCCAACAATGCTGGCAGTTAGTCCACGAATGTCATTATTCAATTCATCAATTGCTTTTTTTAATTCTGCGATTTTTTGTTGATCAACCTTCTCCTCTTGACTCGCCAGATCAGCTAAGTTTTGTAACCGCTGAGCCATTTCAGGCAAAATATTTTTAAAGTTGACTAAAGCATCCACAGTTCCTTTAACAAAACCAAAGACCATATTTAATTTATTATCTATAATGGTTAAATCTTGGTTAAGCAGTGATACATATATAGAGCGGCGCTCTGGATTATTAACCATACATTTTACCATGCTAATAGCATCATCAAATAAATTGGTAATATCTTGATGATAACTTTGCACATCTTGAGGAACATTATCAAGTCGGGCTACAACTTGGTTCACCCAGACTAATGCATCTGACTGCGCCTCAATATAGGTTTTGCAAAACTCACTCCAATTATTAGGTGGCAATGTCAATGTCGGTAATTTACTATCTAAGACACTGCTAATCAAGCTATTAACCATTACAACATTTGACTTATATACATCAGGTAAAATCGCTTGCGCGAGAGAATCACCCGTTGAAGAAAAAGTCATATGATTACTTGTTTCATACATACATGACGCATGTTTTTGTAAAACCGAAGAAATACTCATCTCGATGACTCCTTTTATATAAGCTTAAGTATCACTATAGCCATCTACAGTGATAATAAAACTGTAGTAATCAAAAACCATACAATCAATACGGTTAAGATAAATATATTCACATTAGCCATTCTGCTAGAACGGATAGGTGAAATTGTCAGACATTCTCAATCGTCACCGGGAGTCTAGGGCGTGTCCCGTTACGGGCCGTGAGTGTCGCTGACGGTCATTTTAGCCCAGGGCAAGGCCCGAGCAGCGAGGTTTTAGACCAAAATGCACCGTGATGAGTAACGCCGTAATGGGGGAAATTGGCCCCAGCCCTATGAGACGCGTGCCAGGAGTGGATGCTTTGCATTGTCGGGCTTAAATATAGGCCAGCCTCCGCCTTGATTATGCGCTTTTGGCTCCGCGTTACCGTCGGGTACCCTTACGGGGCCCCCCTAGACACCTTAGAGCCGTTAATGGACTGCCCCCGCTAGACGCTCCTGTCCTATCGTTAGACTGACCACCGGCAGGGTACGACATACCGTCTCTGCCACCGCGACCTAGGTGCGTAATAAATCCAGATCCAGATTAATAATGGACTGTCTGCGTGTAGGCATGACTTATCTCGCTCCGGCGGCGCAAGGGGGATAACGCAGAATAATAAGTCATGAAGTTCAGCGTCAGCCTGAAAGGAAAGAACGGTGATTGCGTCTAGGCTAACGCCATGAATAGATCGATAAATAAAACTTAACCTGAACGCACAGGGGTTATTTTTGTGAGTAAATACACTCATTGAAAAAATACGCTTTTTGCTTCGCCCTGCGCCGATGCTAAGCCGGGATCGTCCGCCAGGCGGACAATCCCGATGCGCTGCGCTATGCCTGCGCCGCCAGCGTCCGTGCAAAGGTGATATAGCCCCCGCTCAGATTACGCGCGCGGAAGCCGTGCTGAACCAGCATACGGTAGGCCACGTGACCCCGCAGACCCGACTGGCAGCCGATCAGGATCTCCTTATCCCGCGGTAGATCATTCAGACGTTCGCGCAGCGCATCCAGCGGGATGTGCAGCGCCTGCGGATAGCTTCCATGCGCCTTCAGCTCCTGCGGCGTGCGGATGTCCAGCAAACACTGGTGCGCCGGATCGCGCTGCAGTACGTCGACGACATGGCAAATAGCGGTATCGCCGCAGCATACGTTGGCCGCCAGCATCCCCGCCTGATTGACCAGATCCCGGGCGCTGTTATAGGGCGGCGCATAGCACAGCTCCAGGTGCTCCAGATCCTCCACCTTCAGCCCGGCGCGCTGGGCAACAGAGATCACATCAATGCGCTTGTCGACCCCCTCCTGACCTATCGCCTGGGCGCCCAGAATGGCGCCATCGGTCGGATCGAAAAGCAGCTTCAGGCTGATGGGCGTCGCGTGGGGGTAGTAGCCGGCGTGGTTAGGCCCATGCACATACACCTTCTCATAGCCCCTCTGCTGGCGCTGCAGCAGCTTCTCACTCAGCCCCACGCTGGCGACGGTCATATCAAAGACCTTACACACCGCCGCCGCCTGGCTACCGCGGTAGCGGCTGTCACGCCCCAGCATGGTATCGGCCGCAATGCGCCCCTGGCGGTTGGCCGGCCCGGCCAGCGGAACCAGCGGCGGCATGGCGTCGTCAAAGGGCGGCGCCTCAACGGCGTCGCCTACCGCGTAGATATCCGCCGCGGAGGTGTGCATCGCGCTGTCCACCCGAATACCGCCGCTGGCGCCCAGTGCCAGGCCGGCGTCCTGCGCCAGGCGACTTTCCGGCCTCACCCCGATCGCCATGATCACCAGCCCGCTCTGCAGTACGCTGCCGTCGCTCAGGGTCAAGGCCATGCCCTCTCCGTCGGCGGCGATCGCCTGCAGCGCCGTCCGCAGGCGTAGATCCACCCCGTGGCGGCGCAGCGTCTGGTGCAGCGGCACCGCCATCTCGCCATCGACCGGCATCATCACCTGAGGCCCCATCTCCAACAGGGTGACCGCCAGTCCGCGCTGACGCAGCGCCTCGGCCACCTCCAGGCCAATGAAGCCCCCGCCGACCACGGTGGCATGCTGCGGCGCTCGCGCCGCAATATGCGCCAGAATGGCATCCATATCGTTAATGCTGCGCAGGGTAAATACCCCCGGGCTCGTCGCCCCCGGCAGCGGCGGCACCAGCGGTGCTGCGCCGCTGCTCAGCAGCAGGCGATCGTAGGATTCACGGTAGGTTTTCCCGCTGGCGCTATCGCGCACCTCCACGGTTTTTCCCTGGGGATCAATGGACAGTACCTCGTGACGCACCCGTACCTCAACGTTGAAACGTTGGCGAAAATCCTGCGGCGTCCTCAACAGCAGGCTATCGCGCTGCGGGATTTCACCGCCGATATGATAGGGCAGGCCACAGTTGGCGAACGATGCATACTCCCCGCGCTCCAGCACGATGATCTGCGCCGTCTCAGACAGCCTTCTGGCCCTGACCGCGGCGGATGCGCCACCGGCAACCCCGCCGACAATTACGATTTTCATCTGCTCACCTCATCGAATCCGATTATCAGACCGGCAGCGACCCGGCTCGGCGTTGCCAGCTTCCCCTCATCATTATACAATAATATATAATATTAAATAAGAAAGCGTTGGTGAGGAAGTGCACGATGGCGACATCTCAAATGCACCGGCAGATGCAGCGGGCGGCGGCAGACACATCGCGGATCCTGCGCGCGCTGGCCAATCCGGATCGCCTGCTGCTGCTGTGCCGCCTCAGTCAGGGCGAGGCGGCCGTCGGCGAGCTGGAGGCGGCGACGGGGATCCTACAGCCGACCCTCTCTCAGCAGCTTGGGGTGCTGCGCCGCCTGACGCTGGTCACCACTCGACGCGAAGGCAAACAGATCGTCTACCGCATTGACGATCCGCGCACGCTGACCCTGCTGGAAACCCTGCACCGCCTGTACTGCTCGCCGACGGATGAAAAGCCGGCCTAGGGCGTACCCCGTAACGGGCCCTGGGCGTCGCTGGCGCACACGGCCGCGAGGCGCATCCTAGTGGCCGCCGTCGCAGCCCCAGCCGCGGCACTTGCTGGTCTTGCCGATGCCGGGATTGAGAGTATTGGTGGGATCCTGATGGCGATAAAAGGCCTCCAGCTGCGGCTTAGCGCGGTAGAGATGGCCCACGTTGTGCTCCGCCGGATACTCCGCGCCGCGCGCATCCAGCAGCGCCAGCATCTTCGTCTTAATCGCTGCCGCATCGGCCCCCTTGCGCACGATATAGTCCTGATGGAATACGTGACACATAAAGTGACCATAGTACAGGCAGTGCGACAGATCCTGCGTCAGCTCCGGCGGCAGCTGTTCAAACCACTCCGCGTCGTTGCGCCGCAGGGCGATATCCAGCGCCAGAATGTCTTCGACCTGCTGATCATGCACCGCCTGATAGCGTATCGCCGCCCCGGCGGCGGCGAAGCGGTGTAAAAACGCCTTGCTCCCCTCCTCCGGCGTGCAGGTAAAAAAGTCGCCGTCGGCCTGGGAAAAATAGTCGCTCAGCCACCGCTGTGCCTCCTCGATCCCGTCACCGGCCATCTTCAGCAGCAGGTGGTGCGAGTAGCGATCGCGGTACTGCCTGATGCGCGGCGGCAGATGCCCCGGCCACAGACGACTCAGCGCCTGCATCGCGCGATCGACCGGGTGGGACGGCAGCAGTGGCACACGCTCCGCCCATGCGTCGATCCGCCCCTTCAGGTTGAAGAAGAACGGCATCCGATCCGTCCCCAGCTTTTCGATCATCAAAAAGGTATCTTTGCCATAGCGCTCGGCGATATCAAACGTATCGCGATGCATATACTCCGCGGCCACCGGCAGGTGGGTAAAGTGGCTCAGTATATGCCGCCGCAGCTCGGTCAACACCTGAGGTCGATCGGTGCCGATATAAAACACCTGCTGGTGCGGCTCGGCGGGAAACGTGTCCAGACGCACGGCGAACACCGCCAGCTTTCCGGCACAGCCGGAGGCCTCAAACAGGCGCCGCTCGTCGGCGTTAAAGCGGGCCGGCGTGGCAGCATCCACCGCCCTGACGCGCTGCGCATACTGGTGGTCGGAGGCCCGGCGCGCATCATGCTGGACATCCGCATCGCCGTAGCGTCGCTGGGCCAGATTCGTCAATATGGCCTCCGGCGTCTCGCCCAGCGCAATGCCCAGATGGTTGACCAGCTCCGCCTCTCCCTGTTCATTGACCCGTCCATACAGCGCCATTTCGGTATAGGCCGGACCACGCTGCACCAGTGCGCCGCCGGAGTTGTTACAGATGCCGCCGATCACCGAAGCGCCGATGCAGGAGGAGCCGATCACCGAGTGGGGCTCCCGCTCCAGCGGTTTCAGCAGCCGCTCAAGCTGCCACAGGGTGGTACCGGGCAGCGCCACCACCTGGCGCCCCTCGTCCAACAGCTGAGCGCCGCCCAGACGCAGGGTATTGATGATCACCAGCTCGCGATCGTAGTCGTCGCCGCTGGGGGTCGACCCTTCGGTCAGGCCGGTATTGGCCGCCTGCATCAGAATGATGCGATCGGCCTCGACGCAGGCCTTGAAGATCCGCCACATCGCCAGCAGCGTCTCGGGAAACACCACGGCCAGCGCGCTGCCCTGACCGGAGCGGAAGCCTTTACAGTAGCGCGCCATTTTGCGCGTATCGCTTAATACTCGAGCGGGGCCTGCGATGGCGCGCAGCTGGGACAGCAGCATCTCGGCCGGTGGGACGGGGCGGGAAAAGGGCATGGCATCACTCCTGTGACGGCGGAATAGGGTGCCGTCCAGCATAGTGTTGGTCGCCTCAATTTAACAAATAAAAAACACAACAATGCAGGCTAAATAACACAATCGGGGCCGATCTACGGCGCAAACTACCCCCCTGCGCCGCTTTGCGCTACCATGCGCTTCTTTTGGTTATGAGGCGTCACCATGACAACCACCCTGTTTAAAGAGTTTCAGTTTGAAGCGGCCCACCGTTTGCCGCACGTACCGCAGGGACACAAGTGCGGCCGTTTGCACGGCCACTCGTTTCTGGTGCGCATAGAGATCACCGGTGAGGTCGACCCCTACACCGGTTGGGTAATGGACTTTGCCGATCTGAAAGCGCGCTTCCAACCGATCTATGATCAGCTGGATCACCACTATCTCAATGAGATCGCCGGGCTGGAAAACCCGACCAGCGAGGTGCTGGCCCGCTGGATTTGGGATCAGCTCAAGCCGAGCCTGCCGCTGCTGAGCGCGGTGCGAGTCAAAGAGACCTGCACCGCCGGCTGCACCTACCGCGGCCAGTGATCAGCGGACGCCGGGGCGCAGGAACAGCACCGGCGTCACCAGCAGCGCCATCAGATAAAACATGCCACTGGGGCTGTATTGATATACCACCCCTGCCAGCACCGTCATCACCGCCACGCTTCCCCCCATGCCCAGCGCCGAATAGACCGCCTGCAAGCGGATCACATCGCCGCCCTGACGCGCCGAGATAAAGCGCATCGCCGCCAGATGACATACGGTGAAGGTGCCGGCGTGCAGGATCTGCATCACCACCAGCCACGGCAGCGCCGTCGTCGCCCCCATCATTACCCAGCGCAGCAGCGCGCAAAGGCAGGATAGCAGCAGCAGGCCAGACACCGTCCAGCGGCGAAACAGGCGATTGCTCAGGGCAAAGATAATCACCTCGGCCACCACCCCCAGCGACCACAGGTATCCTACCAGCGACGCAGAGTAACCGGCCCGGCTCCAAAAAAGGGTGCTGAAGGCGTAATAGCCGGCGTGGGCCCCCTGCAACAGCGCGCAGCACAGCAAAAAACGCCACACCGAACGCTCCCGCAGCAAAATAGACCAGGGGGTGACCTGCGCCGTCTGATGGGCGGGGCCATCCTGAGGCGGCTGTGCCGGGCGCGGTAGCATGCCCAGCAGCATCGCCAGCAGTCCCCCCAGCAGGCTATACAGAATAGCCTGATGGCCAAAGGCGTTGACCAGCTCGCCGGTCGCCGCCGAGCCCACGATAAAGGCCAGGGATCCCCACAGGCGCACCTTGCCGTAGTCCAGCCCAATCTGGCGCTGCCAGGTCGCCGCCAGCGCATCGGTCAGCGGCACCAGCGGACCATAGAACAGGCTGAACCCCACCATCACCGCCATCAGCCAGGCCCAGGCGCTGCCCAGCATGAAGGCGACGCCGCAGAACAGGGCGATCAGCGTCACCAGACGCAGCGCCACCAGCAGCTGCGAGGTTCTCTTGACCTCCGGGGTAATGAACAGGCTGCCGACGAAGCGGGCGCCCATCCCGGCGCCCAGCAGAATGCCGATGGACTCCGGCGAGATCCCCTGCCCCTGCAGCCACAGGCTCCAGAACGGAAGAAAGACGCCGAATGAGAAAAAATAGGTAAAGTAACTGAGCCCTAACCAGCCCGCTGATGGCAGCATATCCTCTCCTTGCCAGCGCATATTGCCTCGCTGACTTCCCGCCCACAGTGAAAATAGCCGCCTACTTTAGCCATCCCCCGGGCCCCAGGCAAACGATTATTCGACGTTATCGCCGCGCCCGACGGCGCAGAAAAAGAGAAGAAATGAGAACGCATACGGTTTTCAGACATTACCTGCTTTCTCTCTGGCGCCGACGCGCTATGATGCGCCGGCAAATAATCCATCAGGAGCGTATACCGTGACGCAAAGCCCTCACTCAGACTATCGTCAGATCGATGCCCGCAAGGAGGAGATCAATGAGCAGCTATGGATGATTGAGATGGATCTCAGGCCGGAGCGCCAACCGACGTCGCCGACCCAACCGGTCGGTCTCCACACGCCGCGGCGCTCGGCGCCCGCGGCCCGACGCTAGTGCCAACGCGCCCCGCCGCTCTCCGGCGGGGCGCGCTACTCAGACGATATTCAGGTATTTATGAGTCTGCATGGACAGGCGCCAGTTGCGCGCCAGGCACGTTTCAATACACAGGCGGGTCGCCTCTTCCTTACAGGAGATCGGCTGTAGCGCCACCACCGGCGGCAACTCACCGTCCAAACGCGCCAGCAGCGCATCCAGCGCCTCGATATCGCGCGCCCGCGCAACCGGGTGTTTTATCTCGTTGGCGCGGCGTAGCGCGTCGGTAAGCACCTCCATCCCTCCGCGCATCCCCACCTTGGGGGATACGGTCACCCAGGTCTGTGCGCTGCAGCGCACCGGGTGGGTTCCGCTGGTCTCTATCTGGCAGCGATAGCCGCCCTGCTCCAGCGCCGTGGTCAACGGCAGCAGATCGTACATACAGGGCTCGCCGCCGGTGATCACTACGTGGCGGGCCTGATAGCCCCGCTGCCGTAACAGCGCAACCAGCGCCGCCGCATCGGCGCTGGCCCAGGCTTCGCTCTCCGCCGTCTTTTCAACGATCTGCGCCAGATCGGCTTGACACTCCGGGCGCTGATGCCAGGTGTGCTGACTATCGCACCAGCTGCAGCCGACCGGGCACCCCTGCAGACGAATAAAAATCGCCGGAACGCCGGTATAAAAACCTTCGCCCTGTAAACTCTGAAATACTTCATTGATCGGATACTGCATCGTGTTCTGCCTTGTTTGAGGACGCCTCGGACGGGCGGCATTGTGGCAGATTTCCCCGCGCACGCCAAACCGCCGCCGCCTCATCGGCCGCGATAAACGCAGCTATCGGACACAACTATTTGACCTGTCGCGTGCCATTGACCACAAAATAGCTATACATTATAGATGGGCATGGATGGGCGCCGAGGGCGCTCCACAGACTACAGTTATGCCGCCGTGCGGCCCGTTTACAGGACAGACAGCGATGACCCCGTGGCAGATTCACCGGTTAAGCGACTACCAAAGCATGCCCTGGCACAACGGTCAGGGCACCACGCGTGAAATCATGCGGGAGGACAACGCCAGCGGCTCCCGCTTTCGCTGGCGACTCTCAATGGCCGATGTCACCCGCGATGCCCCCTTCTCCGCCTACGGCGGCTATCAGCGGATCCTATCGCTGCTCGAGGGGTCAGGGCTGACGCTGACCATTGACGGCTCAACCCAGCCGCCGCTATGCGGCAATGACATCGTGCGCTTCTCCGGCGATAGCCGGGTCAGCGGTCACCTGAGCGATGGCCCGGTGCGCGATCTCAACCTGATTTACGACCCGCGCCACTACGGCGCGCGTTTGCAGTGGCTGGATATTCGCCCCACCATGCCCCCGCTGCGCTGTCACGCCAGCACGATCCTGCTGTTTTGCCGCCAGGGCGACCTGTCGCTGACGCCGCTCGGCGCCACGGCATCGCTGCAGCTGGCGCGCTATGACAGCGCCATCCTGCAAACGCCCTGCCCGCAGACACACAGCGTGGATATTCGCGGCCACGGCCAGCTGGGCGTTTTTGAACTGACGGCGTTCCCGGACTAAGCCGCGCGGCCCTCCGCCGCGCCCTCAGCCCGCCAACTCAAGGAGAAACACATGCTCACAGTCTTTCCGGTACTGGTGATCGTCGCCCTGGTTATCGTCTGGTCGGCGATAAAGATCGTCCCTCAGGGCTATCAGTGGACCGTTGAACGTTTTGGCCGCTACACCCGCACCCTGATGCCGGGGCTGAATCTGGTGATCCCGTTCATGGATCGCATTGGCCGTAAAATCAACATGATGGAACAAGTTCTGGACATCCCTTCCCAGGAGGTGATCTCCAAAGACAACGCCAACGTCACCATCGATGCCGTCTGCTTCATTCAGGTGATCGATCCGGCACGTGCCGCCTATGAGGTGAGCAACCTCGATCTGGCGATCATCAATCTGACGATGACCAACATCCGTACCGTGCTCGGCTCCATGGAGCTGGATGAGATGCTCTCCCAGCGCGATCTGATCAACAGCCGCCTGCTGCAGATCGTCGATGAAGCCACCAACCCCTGGGGGATCAAAGTGACCCGTATTGAAATCCGCGACGTACGCCCACCGGCCGAGCTGATCGCTTCCATGAACGCCCAGATGAAGGCCGAGCGCACCAAGCGCGCTGATATTCTGGAGGCCGAGGGGGTGCGTCAGGCCGCGATTCTGCGCGCGGAGGGGGAGAAACAGTCGCAGATCCTCAAGGCGGAGGGGGAGCGTCAGTCCGCCTTCCTGCAGGCCGAGGCGCGCGAGCGCGCCGCCCAGGCCGAAGCGCAGGCCACCGCCATGGTGTCGGAGGCCATTGCCGCCGGGAACATGCAGGCCATCAACTATTTTGTCGCACAGAGGTATACCGAAGCGCTGCAGCGTATCGGCGAGTCGAATAACAGCAAGGTGATCATGATGCCGCTGGAGGCCAGCAGCCTGCTGGGCGCCGTCGGCGGGATCAGCGAACTGCTGCGTTCAGACAGCCGCAAGGATTGCCAGCCATGATGGCCTATCTGCTGCAGAACCCTCACGGTCTGTGGCTCACGCTGGGGGACTGTTGCTGGCCGCCGAGCTGCTCGGCGCCGGAGGCTATGCCCTGTGGAGCGGCTGCGCCGCCCTGCTGGTCGGCCTGCTGCACTGGCTGTGGCCGTTTGGCTGGGAGGCTCAGCTCACCCTGTTCGCCCTGCTGACGGTGATCAGCGCCCTATTGTGGTGGCGCTGGCAGCGCCGCGGCGCCGCGGAAGAGGGCGCGGACAGCGCCCTCAACCAGCGCGGTCGCCAGCTGATCGGTCAACGGGCGCTCCTGGAGCAGCCCCTGGTCAACGGCCATGGGCGCCTGCGCCTCGGTGACAGCAGCTGGCGCGTCACCTGTGCACAGGATCTGCCCGCCGGACAGTGCGTTCAGGTGCGCGCCGTCAGCGGCATCACGCTGGAGGTTATCCCCTGTGCCCCGCCCCGCGACAGCAGCCGGCCAGATCGTTAATGATCGGGCAATCGGCGCTATCGTCACCGGGGCAGGCCTGTGCCAGCGCCGCCAGCCGGTCACGCATCGCCTGCAGATCGCGGATGTGTGACTCGATCTCCGCCACCTTTTGCAGGGTGCGCTGTTTTACCTCGGCGCTGTGGCGGTGCTCGTCGTGGAACAGCGCCATCAGCTCCCGGCACTCCTCCAGCGTAAAACCGACCTGGCGCGCCTGACGCAGCAGCGTCAGCTCCTCCAGCTGGGTCGCCGCATAGTGGCGGTAGCCGTTCTCCCCGCGCAGCGGCGGCGTCACCAGCCCTTTCTCTTCATAAAAGCGAATGGCCTTGCTGCTCAGGCCGGTTTTTTTCGCCACTTCACTAATATTCACCCGTCCCCCTTGACCTTAACCTTGCGGGAAGGTTTAAGCTTAACCGTAATTGAGGACGACGCCAATCGGCAGGCTATCGCGCCGCACCCTGAGCGTAACCATTTGCGAGAGAGGTCTCATCATGTCACAGACACAGCTATTCGCCCTGCAGGGGCTTTCCTGCATGAACTGCGCTAAAAAAGTAAAAAATGCGCTGGAGGCCCGCCCCGACGTCGAGCAGGCCATCGTCAATACGCCGCGCTATGCCCGGGTGATCGGCAGCGCCAGCGCCGCTGATATTATTCACAGCGTCGAGCAGGCGGGTTACCAGGCCGCGCCGGCCGGCGATGCCGACGTCCGCCTCAGCCTCAGCGACCTGAGCTGTGGCCACTGCATCGCCAGCGTCACCCAGGCGCTGGAGGCCGTGCCCGGCGTTGACGCCGCCATGGTGACCCTCACCCAAGCCGACATCTATGGCCAGGCGGACAACGCAGCGCTGGTAGCCGCCGTGCAGCAGGCAGGCTACCAGGCGCAGGCCGTGGAGGGTGCATACCCAAAATCTGAGCCGCTGCCCAGCACTGATGTTGCGATGCCGGAAACCCAGGCAGCGGCTCTCGATCCCACTCCGGCAGCCACCGCGTCCGCCGACGCCGCACCGCGCGCCGGCGATGACGACGACAGCGTGCAGCTGCTGCTCGACGGCATGAGCTGCGCCAGCTGCGTGCTGAAAGTGCAAAACGCTCTGCAGGCGGTGCCCGGCGTAGCGCATGCCCGGGTCAACCTAGCCGAACGCAGCGCGCTGGTCAGCGGCCACGGCGATCCGCAGGCGCTGGTCAGCGCCGTGCAGAAGGCCGGCTACGGCGCGGAGATAATCCAAGATGAGGCGCTGCGCCGCGCCCGTCAGCATGAGAGCGCGCAGAAAGCCGTGCGCGCCTTCCGCTGGCAGGCCGCCGTGGCGCTGGGGCTCGGTCTGCCGCTGATGGCCTGGGGGCTGTTCGGCGGTTCGATGACCTTAACCGAGCACAGCCAGATCCCCTGGCTTATCGTCGGGATCGCCACCCTGGCAGTGATGATCGGTGCCGGCGGCCACTTCTATCGCAACGCCTGGCGTAGCCTGCTCAACGGCAGCGCCACCATGGATACGCTGGTGGCACTGGGCACCGGTGCCGCCTGGCTGTACTCCATCAGCGTCAACCTGTGGCCACAGATTTTTCCGCCGGAGGCGCGCCACCTCTACTATGAGGCCAGCGCGATGATCATCGGCCTGATCAACCTGGGGCATGCGATGGAGGCGCGGGCGCGCCAACGCTCCTCCAGCGCCCTGGAACGACTGTTGGATCTGACGCCGCCGACCGCTCGCCTGGTGACGGACGAGGGCGAGAAGAACGTGCCGTTAGCCGAGGTGCAGCTGGGAATGACCCTGCGTCTGGTCACCGGCGATCGGGTACCGGTCGACGGTGAGATCCTCTCCGGCGAGGCCTGGCTGGATGAGGCCATGCTGACCGGCGAACCCATCGCGCAGCAAAAGGGCGCCGGCGATCGGGTGCACGCCGGCACCGTCGTCACCGATGGCAGCGTGCTGTTCCGCGCCGCCGCCATCGGCAGCCAGACCACGCTGGCGCGCATCATTAAGCTGGTCCGCCAGGCCCAAAGCAGTAAGCCGGCCATCGGCCAGCTGGCGGATCGCATCTCCGCCGTCTTTGTACCGACGGTGGTCGCCATCGCCGTCATCAGCGGGCTGATCTGGTTCTTCTTCGGCCCGCAGCCGCAGCTGGTCTATACCCTGGTGGTCGCCACGACGGTGCTGATCATCGCCTGTCCCTGCGCGCTGGGGCTAGCGACGCCGATGTCCATCATCTCCGGAGTCGGCCGCGCCGCCGAGCTGGGGGTGCTGGTGCGCGACGCCGATGCGCTGCAGCACGCCAGCGAGCTGGATACGCTGGTCTTCGATAAAACGGGCACCCTGACCGAAGGGATGCCCAAGGTGATCGCCGTCCATACGCTGGAGGGCATCGACGAAACGCAGGCCCTCCGCTGGGCCGCCGCGCTGGAGAGTGGCTCCAACCACCCGCTGGCGCGCGCCGTCAGCGCCCGGGCCGAAGGGCAAACGCTGCCGCCGGTCACCCAGTTTCGCACCCTGCGCGGGCTGGGAGTCAGCGGTGAAGCCGAGGGCCATACCCTGCTGCTGGGCAACGCGGCGCTGATGGCGGCGCAAGGGGTCGACACCCACGCCCTGGATACGCTGCTGGCGCAGCAGGCCAGCCAGGGCGCCACGCCGGTGCTGCTGGCGGTCGACGGTCGCGCCGCGGCGCTGCTGTCGATTCGCGATCCGCTGCGCAGCGACAGCGTCGCCGCCCTGCAGCGTCTGCACGGTATGGGCTACCGGCTGGTGATGCTGACGGGGGACAATCCACTCACCGCCCAGGCTATCGCGCGCGAAGCGGGAATAGATCAGGTGATCGCCGGCGTGCTGCCGGAGGGCAAGGCGGAGGCCATCAGATCGCTACAGCAGGCAGGGCATAAGGTCGCCATGGTCGGCGATGGTATTAACGATGCCCCGGCGCTGGCGCAGGCGGACGTCGGCATCGCCATGGGCGGCGGCAGCGATATCGCCATCGAGACGGCGGCCATCACCCTAATGCGCCATAGCCTGAGCGGCGTGGCTGATGCGGTGGCGCTGTCGCGGGCCACGCTGCGCAATATGAAGCAGAACCTGCTGGGCGCGTTTGTCTATAACACGCTGGGTATTCCGATCGCCGCCGGGGTACTCTACCCGTTGACCGGCACCCTGCTCAGCCCGGTGGTCGCCGGCGCCGCCATGGCGCTCTCCTCCATCACGGTGGTCAGCAACGCCAACCGCCTGCTGCGTTTTACCCCGAAGGACTAAACGACCTCTGAAGACAAAAAGCACCGGAAGCCGGTGCTTTTTTTTCGTCCTCAGGTAGCATGAAGAGATTACCGCACACTGTAACGGCGGCTGCCTGAATCCGGCGGCGCGCCCTGCCGGAGGCATCATGTTCAACCGACTACGGCACCTGGCCGCCCGTCTCGGGCTGCTCCCGCCGCCACGCTACCCCTATCCGGCCCTTGACGTAAACCTGCGCAACGGCGCCCGGCTGCATCTGGTCGCCAGCATTCACATGGGCAACGCCGCGATGTCGCCGCTACCGGCGCCCCTGCTTCAGCGCGTGCGCCAGGCTCAGGCGCTGATCGTCGAGGCCGATATCACCCGCCCCGGCAGCGATATCAGCAGCCCGCCCCAGGCGCAGCCGCTGTCGGCACGCCTGGACGCCGCGCGCTATGACGCACTCAGCCAACGCTGCCGCGAAACCGGCCTGGCCGTCGAGCGCATGGATGACTTTCCCCTGTGGCGCTGCGCGCTGCTGCTGCAGGCGCAGCAAGCGCAACAGCTGGGGCTGTGCAGCGAATTTGGCATCGACTGCCAGCTGCTGAACTGTGCCCATGGGGCAGAACGGCCGATCGTAGAGCTGGAGGGCGCCGATACCCAGCTGGAAATGCTGTACCGGCTCCCCGAACAGGGACGTGATCTGCTGGATGATACCCTGCGGCACTGGCACAACAATGCCCGCCTGCTGCAGACGCTGATCGGCTGGTGGCTAGCGCCCCCGCCGGTGCTGCAGACGCCGCTGCCGATGACCTTTTGCCCGGCGCTGGCCGACGTGCTGATGGTGCAGCGTAACCGCGCCTGGCGCCAGCGCCTGATCGTCCTGCCGCCGGGAGAGTATGTGGTGGCCGTGGGCGCACTGCACCTGTTTGGCGAGCAGGGGCTGCCGGATCTGCTGGCGCCCTATGCGCTAACGGCCTGAGCCCGCCCCTCAGGGGGTCAGTCTGTCCAGCGGCCAAGAGTCGAACAGGTAGCCGTCAAAGTCGATATCATCGACGTCAGAAAATGCCAGCAGGCGCCGCTTCACGTTTTCCAGGTGCTGCCACATGGCCAGCTTGGCGGCCCGGGCATCCCTCTTGATCAGCGCGGCCAGAATCTGGTGATGGTCGGCCAGCCAGGCCGTACGATAGTGCGTATCCGCCAGATGACGGTGTAGCTGGATCCACATCGGATTGTGCTCCCGCCACTGCCACGACTGGCGGAACAGATCCACCAGCATGCTGTTATGGGTCGCTTCGGCGATGGCCAGGTGGAACTGCATATCGCCGCACTCCGGCCCGTCGGGCGCGGTCGAGGCCAGCTCTCGCGCCTCAAGCTGCAGCGCATGACGCATCTTGATAATATCCTCACGCGTCGCCTGCAGCGCGGCAAACTCGGCGATATTGCTCTCCAGCAGCTGCCGGGCCTGCAGCAGCTCAAAGGGCCCGGCGTCATTACACGAGACGCTCTCCTTCTGCACCGGCGCTTCCAGCACAAAGATCCCGGCGCCGCGCCGCACCTCAACCAGTCCATTAATCTCCAGCATGATCAGCGCCTCGCGCACCACGGTACGCGTCACGCCCAGCCTCTCGGCAATATCTCGCTCCGGCGGCAGGCGCTCACCGGGACGATAGGGCGTCTGGGCGATCAGATCGCGGATCATCGCCCCGATCTCCTGATAGGGCCGCCGTTGCACCCTGTGATCTTTCATCATATAGCACTCGCCAGCTCCCATTATATAACGTCGAACTATACCACCGCCCGCCGACGGCGTGGCCAGCGGCGCACGGAAAAACGAGGCGGATCAAATAACATCGGTTCAGCTGCCCGCATCCCGTCCCGCGCGTCGTCTCCCCGCCAAAATATGACGGCGATCGCGGAGCTCTCGCGCCTGATGAGCCCGATAAAAACACAATCAATTGAATAAAAAGGAAAAAATCACTGCGCCACGGCGGCGCCAAAAGATATAGCAAGCTATTAGTCACTTAAATAATAAATAAAGTGGTGTGATAATCGTCGCATCATTGGTCAACCAAAAACAGATAACATGTCGGCCGAATTTAAATTGGTTGACCAAATGACAGGGATTTTATGCATATTCTCAATATACTCTGGGTCGTATTCGGCATCGGACTGATGCTGGTACTGAACCTCAAGTTTCGTATCAACTCGATGGTGGCGCTACTGCTGGCAGCGCTCTCCGTCGGCATGCTCGCCGGAATGGATCTCATGGCGCTGCTGCATACCATGAAATCCGGCTTCGGCAGTACCCTGGGCGAGCTGGCGATCATCGTGGTGTTTGGCGCCGTGATCGGTAAACTGATGGTCGACTCCGGCGCCGCACATCAGATAGCCCATACGCTGCTGGCGCGTCTGGGGCTGCGCTATGTTCAGCTCTCCGTGATCATCATTGGCCTGATTTTCGGCCTGGCGATGTTCTATGAGGTGGCCTTTATCATGCTGGCACCGCTGGTGATCGTCATCGCCGCCGAGGCCAAAATCCCCTTCCTGAAGCTGGCAATCCCAGCCGTCGCCGCCGCCACAACGGCGCACTCACTGTTTCCGCCGCAGCCGGGGCCGGTCGCCCTGGTCAACGCCTACGGCGCAGATATGGGCATGGTCTATATCTACGGTATTCTGGTCACCATTCCGAGCGTCATCTGCGCCGGTCTGATCCTGCCAAGGTTTCTCGGCAACCTTGAACGTCCGACGCCGGCCTTTCTGACGCAGGATGTCCCGGTCGATCGCGATAACCTGCCCTCTTTCGGCATCTCGATTCTGGTGCCTCTCATCCCGGCGATCATCATGATCTCAACGACCATTGCCAACGTCTGGCTGGTCAAAGGGACGCCTGCCTGGGAGGTCGTCAACTTTATCGGTTCGTCGCCCATCGCCATGTTTATCGCCATGCTGGTCGCCTTTGTGCTGTTCGGCACCGCACGCGGTCACGACATGCAGTGGGTGATGAACGCCTTTGAGAACGCCGTAAAAAGCATTGCCATGGTGATCCTGATTATCGGCGCAGGCGGCGTGCTGAAGCAGACGATTATCGATACCGGCATCGGCGATACCATCGGTATGCTGATGTCCCATGGCAATGTCTCCCCCTATATCATGGCCTGGCTTATCACCGTGCTGATCCGTCTGGCGACCGGCCAGGGCGTCGTCTCTGCCATGACCGCCGCCGGGATCATCAGCGCCGCCATACTCGATCCGGCGACGGGTCAGCTGGTCGGCGTTAATCCGGCGCTGCTGGTGCTGGCCACCGCCGCGGGCTCCAACACCCTGACGCACATCAACGATGCCTCATTCTGGCTGTTTAAGGGATATTTTGATCTGTCGGTCAAGGACACGCTGAAGACCTGGGGACTGCTGGAGCTGGTTAACTCGGTGGTCGGCCTGATCATCGTGCTGATCATCAGCCTGTTTGCCTGATCCCGCCCGCGCGGCGCATAAAAAAAGGCCAATATCGCTATTGGCCAGTCAAAGAGGAACTTCAGATATTATTATTATGCCGGGCGTCCCCCCAGGGGGGCCCGGTCTTCTGTATAGGGTAGCAATCGCCACGCCGCGCTGGCAACCGTTATCCACCGGAACTTATCCACCGAGTGATCCTGACGCTCTCCCGCGGCACGCGATCCACGCGATGCCGTCGTCCGGCGCTGGTCAACGTTTTTGTATGATATATACTGGCGGCAAAACGCATGATGAGGTATTCCCAATGACGCCAGCTGTTCTGCTACTGGAAAAAAATAACATCGCTTTTTCCCTGCACGCCTATGAGCACGATCCCCATGAAACCAACTTCGGCGACGAAGTGGTGCGCAAGCTGGGTCTGAGCGCCGATCGGGTCTATAAAACGCTGCTGGTCGCCCTGAACGGCGACAGCAAGAAGCTCGCCGTCGCCGTCACACCGGTCGCCACCCAGCTCGATCTCAAGAAGGTCGCCAAGGCATTCGGCGCCAAGAAGGCCGACATGGCCGACCCTGCGCTGGCCCAGCGCGTCACCGGCTATCTGGTCGGCGGCATCAGTCCGCTGGGGCAAAAAAAGCGCCTGCCGACGGTGATTGATGCGCCCGCCCGTCAGTTCGACACCATCTTTGTCTCCGGCGGCAAGCGCGGATTAGACATTGAACTGGCCGCCGCCGATCTCGCCGCCCTGCTGCAGGGAAGCTTTGCCGATATCGCCAAGTGCGACGCGGCCTGAGGCCGGCTTCGCGGCGATCAAGAACGGCATGCCGCGCATGCCGTTATAGAGGTGAATACCGCTACGTGCGGCGTAGGCGCTGACGCTTAATCGCGATACACGATCTCGCCGTTCGGCTGATAGTCCGCCGCCTTGATCGGCGAATGGCGCTGGATATAGTCCTTCAGCACTTCGGCATCGACGAAACCGGTGTTCACGTAGCCCGGATGCTGGGTCACATTGGGATAGTCATCGCCGCCGCTGGCGTTAAAGCTCAGCAGCGCCACGCGATAGGTCCGATCGGCCTGCAGCGGTTTCCCGCCGATCTTCACGCCGCTGACGCCCTGCTTGCCGTCCGCCGTCAGGCTCAGGTTGGCAAACTGCGCATAGGCGCCGGAGTTGGGCTTTTTATTGGCGACGACGCCCAGGTATTTCTCCAGCTCCGCGCCGCTCATGTCGACATAGGCGACGGTGTTGCCGAACGGCTGCACCTTAAGCACATCCTTATAGCTGATGTCGCCGCTGTCCATCGAGTCGCGTACCCCGCCGCCGCTCATCACCCCCAGGTCGGCATGGGTTCGCTCCATCTGCGCCGCCAGCAGCAGGCGCCCCATGTTGGTCTGCTCAAAGCGGACCTTGCTGCGGTCCCCCTCCAGACGCCCCTCTACGCTGCCGATCTTCACCGCCAGCGCGGCCTGCCCCTGATCCTGGAACGGCGTCAGCAGCTTCAGCATCGCCGTATCCTGCGGGATCGCCTCGGTGTAGTAGATCCGCGTCTTCGAACCGTCGGCCTGCTTCTCCTGTCGGTTGAGGTTCACCGGTATCAGCTGGTAGCGCTGCAGGGTCAGCTCCCCGTTACGGAAGGTAAAGTCGGCCCGCCCGACATATTTCCCCCACTCATGGGCCTGTACGATCCAGGTCCCGTTCTGGCGATCCGGCGCACAGGGCGTACCGGGGACATAGTTCGCCTGTTTCCGGTTTTCCTGTGCCATGCACACCGGATCCTGCGAGTGGCCGCCAACGATCATATCGAGGTAGCCCGCCGGCAGCGCGCGCGCCATTTCAACATCGCCCGGAGCGTTGGAGCCGTGCTCGCCGTTGTCGTAGTGGCCCATGTGCGTCGCGGCGATCACCACGTCAGGCTTCTCGCTGGCCCGCAGCTGCTCGACCACGCCCTTGGCCTCCGCCGCCGGGGGGCGGAACTCGATGTTCTTCAGGTATTCAGGGTTGCCTATTTTGGCCGTATCGTCGGTGGTCAGGCCGATCACCGCAATGCGGATCCCCTGGCGATCGAATATCTGATAGGGCTGGAACAGGCGCTTGCCGCTATCCTGCGCATAGATATTGGCCGACAGCAGCGGGAAGTCGGCCCACTTCTGCTGCTGGCGCAGCACGCTCAGCGGGTTGTCGAACTCGTGGTTGCCGATGGCCATCGCATCGTAGCCCACCAGGTTCATGCCGCGAAAATCGGGCTCGGCATCCTGCAGATCGGACTCCGGCACCCCGGTATTGATATCGCCGCCCGACAGCAGCAGCACGCTGCCGCCCTCGGCGGCGATCTCGGCACGCAGGCGATCCACCAGCGTTTTCTGGGCAGCCAGGCCATATTCGCCCTGCTCGCTCTGCCAGAAGTGGCCGTGGTGATCGTTGGTATGCAGAATGGTCAGGTTATAGGTTTTATCTTTTTCCCAGGCCAGCGACCAGCCTGGCGTCAGCGCCAGCGTTAGCGCGATCGCGCAGGCGGCACCCCGATAGGTAAATTTCATTGCCCTCTCTCCTTGTCACAATAACGCGCCGCTCATGCCAGCCACGGGGAAGGCACGGCGGCGAACGCCCTTATCTTACCCTGAATCAGGCGGTGATTATGTTGTAAATCAGCCAGTTATTGTGACGCAACTCACCTAACAATGCATTAAAGGCTCTAGAGTTGCACGCAGCGCATGCTAAAACAGGGAGAGGATCGGACGGGCGGCGGCCGAAAAGCCGCCGCGGGGGTGACCCGGATTCGCGCTCCCCGCCACGGGGGCGCACCCGGCTATTTAAAGGTGACGTCGATGTTGGCCGTCGCATGGAAGCGCCCCGCCGTCGGCCGATTGGTCAGCCATTTCAGATTGGCGGTAAAGTTCTCGCTCACCTCATTCTGCTTATCCTGCAGCCGACCGCCGAAGTCGATATTGGTCTGCAGCGGGATCGGCGTCGCGCCGGTATCCCCCGCCTTCGTCAGGAAAATCCCGACGCCTGGGTTGGTATCCGGCAGGATCAGCGATCGATCGCTGACGTCCGGCCTCAAAGTGCTGAAGCTGGCCTGTAGCTGCTGCCCGCCGCACTCTCCACCGAGCAGCGTCGCCTTGATGCTGAACGGTATCTGGCGAGCGATAACGCCCGGGCGGGCGCCAGCGGCGCTCAGCGTACCAAAGTCGATGCTGTTGCCGTTATTCGCCAGCACGCTGATCTGCGGGTTGCAGTGGATCACCTGGATCTTATCCAACCCGGAGATATAGGCGTTAAAGTTGCCGTTGGGGCGCGCATCCAAGCCGCCCACGCCGTCAATCTGAAACAGCGACGGTAGCCCCAGCGCCGGGAAGTTACCCGCCGGCGGCTTGATGCCGGTGGCCTTGATGTACACCGAATAGCTGACGGTGAGCGTACGCGGTCTAGCAATACCGCCGCCGCTGTTTGATGTCCCCTCGCCCAGATCGGGGCCGCTGGGCCGGCTGCCGCTCTGCTTGAGGTTAATCGCATCATAGTCGATCCCGTTGATCGAGACCCCAACCGACAGTGAACGGTGCAGGCTCCCAAACGCATCCTTCGGGTTCCAGTAAATGTAGGCGTGCTCTCCCCTTCCGGTATTCCAGTTATCCCAGCAGGTAAAGGTGGTGGTAAAGTTCTGCGAACGCCAAATCAGGTTACCGGCGGTAAAGTCGGCGGCGGACAGGATAATCGGCCGCCCGATATCGATACGCTGATAAATATTCCCGATGGGCACCCAGCTCGATGCGTTACTGCCCTCCCGACAGGAGAGCGCAGACGCCGGGCGGCTGACGCAGAGACCCAGCAGCAGCAGCGTGAATGCCAGCGCCTGTTTTATACTTAGGCTTTTCATTAATCCGTCACCTTATTGAGTCTGACAGGGGAGAGAGAGTTCCTGGTAGCCGGCCGTGGTATTCCGCATCGACAGATCGGACGGCAGCGCCAGCGCGCACTGCTGGCCCGGCTGATTGCCCCAGCGCAGGGTCAGCCTCTCGCCCGGCTGCGCCCCGGATACATACAGATCGCCGTTAAGTCCCACAGTTCCGCTGTTACGCCCCTGCTGGTTAAAGACGCTGGCGCCGACCGCCGGATAGCCGCCGTCGTTGAGGTGGCTATGGATCAGCAGGCTCACGCCGTAAAACGTATCGAAGCGCACCTTCACGATAGCCTTCTCCGTCGGTACCACCTGCTTGCTGGCCACCGGCACGTCCAGGCCCGGCTCAAAGTCCTGCGTATGCAGCGCCACCGCGTTGAATCGGTATGGCGTCGCTGAGGGAACGACCGCATAGCCAAAGGGATCGATGGCCACGCCGCTCTGGTTATCCAGGCGAACGCCGCTGGCGTGCTTCGCCTCGACCAGAATGACCGTATTCTGCAGCGGCTGCGACAGCGTCACGCCGCCAGAGTGAAGCAATACGCCGCCGGAGAGCCCCAGCCCCAGCTGGTTATAGCTGTTGCTGTAGCTATAGCTGCCGTCCAGGTTGCCATAGGCGCCTCGGTAGCCCAGGTTCAGCGCGCTGCTCTGCCCCGCCGACTCGGTATGCCCGGTGCTCAGGGCGTAGTTCAGCCGCTGATCGCTCAGCGCCGTTCCGCTGATGCCGGTGTTATAGCTATCTCCGCTCTGACGGCTGTGGGTCCCGCTGACGTTCAGCGAGGCCGAATGGTTGTCGCGTCCCCAGTTCAGCGGGATCGACACCGACAGGTTGATGCTGCGATCGGCGTAGCCGTACTGGCTGCGCGTATCCTGCAGGTAGACGCCATAGCTAATGCGCTTAATGGCGTCGTTGTAGCCCAGCTGGACGGTACGATCCCGGCCACCGCCGCCCCAGTAGCTCTGGCTGCTGACGTTGGCATACAGCGTCGCCCCCTGCCACAGCTGCTGGTTAATGGAGACATCCACGCGCTCGCGCTTGTTGGCATAGCGCGAGGTATACACGCGATGCTGGTTGCGATTGTCCAGATCGGGGATCCCGGTCTGCTCATCGCCCGGGTTATAGTAGTTGTTCTCGTATATCCCCTGCCGCCAGCGGCTGCGCTCCTCTACCGCATCGGCAAAGTCATAATAGCCCGACGTCGCATAGCGGTAGCCTGCCAGCTGTACGTTGGTGCCCATCTGGTTCAAGGACTTGGAGTAGAGAAAACGGTAGCTCTGTCCGCGGGCGCGCTCACCGTTGGCCAACGTCGTATCAGAATAGGAGCCATCGATGGAGATGGCGCCCCACTCGCCCATATTTTTGGCCACGCCCAGCGCGGCGGCGCGATAGTTATCCGCCACGATTAGCCCGCCATAGGGCGTCAGACCATAGGCGATGCCGCGCGCCAGCGTCCCCTGCATAAAGTTGGGTGTATAGCGGGTGTCGCCGTTCTGGTAGCGACCCGCTGTCAGCTGGTAGTTCCAGATCCCTTCGCGCAGCATATTGGCGATGGAGGAGTAAGAGACAGTAAAGTGCTTACGCGTGCCGTCAGCCTCATTGACCGTCACCTGCAGGTCGCCGCTGTTGGAGTGCGGATAGATATCGCGGATCTCAAAGGGCCCCGGCGCCACGTTGGTGCTGTACACCACGTAGCCGTTCTGGCGAATGTCGACGCGGGCGTTGGTTGAGGCGACGCCGCGCACCACCGGCGCATAGCCGCGCAGGCTTTCGGGCAGCATATCATCCACGCTGGAAAGCTGGGCGCCGCGAAACTGAATACTATTAAAAACGGTATTATTGGTGCTGGCCTGCCCCAGCTGCAGCCGGCTGCGCCAGGACGCGATATCCGTCTCCGCCCAGGTCGCGATATTGTCCCACTGTGCCGACTGACCGCTGACTTTATTCATGGTCATGTTATTGCGCAGGCGCCAGTTCCACAGGTTAAGACCGTTATTCAGGGACAGAAAGGTATATTCGCTGTTTTGACCGCTCTGACGCTGGCTGCTGTTGCGGTTATAGTTCAGGCTGTAGTTGCTAAAGGCGGCGTTGATCCCCTGATCGTACAGGGTCGTCGGGATGGCGCCGCGCGCGTGCTGCGCCAGCATGACCTGCGGCACAGAGAGGTCGAGCTGCTGCACCGCCGGATCGAAGGAGAGCGTGGCGCCATTGACGGCGGCGGCCACGTCAACGCAGCTGCCCGGCGTGAGCGTATCGGGCAGCTTCACCCCATAGTTAAGCAGGTCTTCCACCGTCAGGCAGGGCTGGGCGGCGGCGCCCTCTTTCGCCGTGAAACGGATAACTTTGTTGTCGACCTGCTGCTTGTTCAGGTAAATCGCAAACGGATACTCTCCGGGCGGCAGCGCGTTGCCCTCAGCCACCGCCTGAGCGGCGTTGACGTTTTCGCTGCCGTGAACGAATGACATGTTAAACTCGGCCCAGGCCGATGCGCTGCACCCCAAGGACAGGCTACCGGCGGCAAACGCCAGGCACATCCAGCGTGTCGGCTCTGTCTTCAGTGATACTATCCGCTGTTGTTGCGCCATCCCGCTTCTCTCCGTCAGTGAACTACCGCGTCCTTAACCTCAGTCCGGCCTCCAAAGTCATTGATGTAGCTGAAGGAGACTGTATTGCCGACGCGAGCCCCCGCCGGAATGGCGATCGCCAGGCGGCTATGGGGGTCAACCATATTGGCATCGACCGCGATGGGCTTGCCGTTGCTGCCCTGCATCTGTACAGAGCCAAAGGTGATGTGTAGCGGCCCGTCGTTGATGGCCAGCAGTTGATTTCCCGCTTTCTGCCAGCGCAACTTATGCACCTGCTCATCCAGAGTGGTATGCAGCGAACTCGGGCGATAAAACAGCTTAATCCGCGTACGCACGGCAACCTGTAATACGTTTTCTTGCTTGGGCGTCGGCGGAATCTCCTGCACGTTCACCCACAGCAGTGTCTCCTGATCCTGCGGAAAACCCTGTCCGGAATAGATGAAGCGTAAAATTGCCGATTTTTGCGCGTCCAGCTTAACAATCGGCGGCACCACCACCATCGGTAACTTACTCTCTACCTTGGTGCTATCCCCTTTATCCAGCCAGGTCTGCACCATATAGGCATCCGCGCTGTCATTGTGGATAGGCAGTGACGCTGACTTTTCATCGCCATTATAAATAACGCGAGTAGCATCAACCTGAATTCCTGCATGAGCAGCAAAAGCGCTCACCAGTAATAATGCGGCAACGATTCGTTTCATCTTATTCCTCTATACGGACCATCCCTGGCCGAATATTCCGACGAATAATTATTTATATTCGATGGTAAACGGGCTGGTCGCGTTGGCCAGACCGGCTGTAACGGTGTTGGCATAAGAGCGATAGCGCGCCTGCAGGTTAAATATCGCCTTCTTATCGCTAACGACCGTCACCGTGGGCACATCGCCCTGGCTCTGATCGGCGATCGGGAACGGTTTGCCATTAACGTCCGTAATTTCGATACCCACGCCTTTCGCCGCCGCCGTGGCGCCGCTGCTGGAGACGGCCAGCAGGTCAGGATGCCCGGCAACGGTGCTACCATCGAAACGTACGGTGTAGCTCCCCGGCTCACACTGCTCCAGGTTGATCTGGAAAGCCTTGGATGCAGACTTATCGCCAACCGCTTTAAACGCGGAGGTCGGATATTTACCCAAGTACACGTTGATATTTTGAGAGTCGCTGCTTACCTGACAGGTGGAATTAACGATTTCACCCGTAAACTCAACTTTACCGTTAGCTGCGCTTGCCTGACCACTCACAGCGGCAGCGGCCAGAGCCATAACAGGCAGTAAAATTTTCTTCATTATCATAACTCCGTTTATCAATTAAAAATATCTGACCGCTAGGTTGGCACGGAACGAGGCTGCGAATATATTTCGCATAGCGAGCCAGCGAGAAAAAATTATTCCCGACAACTCATAACATGATGACTTTATGCCGAAATACATAAATCCAATACAGGCAATAGGATTTATTTAAAATAGCAAAAATTGGCACTGCGCTATTAATATGGCGCAATGCAAATTGCAATATAGAATATATTGTCAGGGCATATATTCACTTGCCGATATTACAGCAGGAATATTTATTTTATTAATTTGAAAACTTGCGCAAAGATTAATTGTCCGATGGGAAACAGTAAAATCAATAAAACTGATAAAAAATAAATGATTGATTAATTTTAAAGATAGTTAAATTTAATAGATTTTGATCAAATGCAAAAAAGAAATCAATTCATTGTTTTACATCATATTTTTTATTTGTATGATATTACGGCCGATCAAGAAAATTGCTCTATACGCACGCTTGCAAAAAGTGAAAAGGGGTATTCCGCTTAGGGTAAATGAGATCGTTTCTAGCCTTTCGCGTCCTATTTAGCCACGGGCTCCGCGCAGATGACAGCGTACCCGATCAAAGAAAACGCCGGCGCTGCGCCGGCGTATCTCCGTAAGATCATCTCATCCGCCCGCAGACAGAGGCGCTGTTCAACGCTCCCAGTAGGACTCTTCCAGGCTGTCTTCCCGCTCGGGTAGGCCGCGGGTCAGACGCGGCGAGTGCTGATTGAGCACCTGGTAGCTGACGCGGTTGGCATATTTGCACACCTGCGCTAGGGAGGAGTAAGTCAGGTAGCTACGCTGATGCTTACTGGAGTTGGGCACGTTGGTCCGGTGAAACTCATTAGCCGCGATATCGTGCAGCAGCGCAGAGAGCGCGCCATCTCCGGCGCCGTTGGTGTTCATGATCTTCTCCGGCCCTCCCATATACGGCGCAATGTGCGAGTAGATCCGGCACGGCGCTTCGCACATGGCACGCCGCATCGCCCGGCTGAACTCGTACAGATTGAACTCAGGGATCACCCCCGGCAGCAGCGGATGCTGGGTTTTGCGCTTGCCGTCATCTTCGGTATAGCCCGCCATATACAGGCCGACCGGACCGGCGGT
The DNA here is from genome assembly GCF_000800725.1 of Edwardsiella sp. EA181011. Classification (NCBI taxonomy): domain Bacteria; kingdom Pseudomonadati; phylum Pseudomonadota; class Gammaproteobacteria; order Enterobacterales; family Hafniaceae; genus Edwardsiella; species Edwardsiella sp. EA181011. Next base: position 3,401,947 of record NZ_CP011364.1, read on the forward strand.
GCACAGCACCAGATCCACCCACTCCAGCGCCCTGTCCGAGGCCGCCAGCGGATCGGACAGCCCGGTCAACTCCTGGGCCTCTTCTTCGTTCATCGCCACAATGGTGACGTGATCGCGCAGGAAATCACGCCAGAACTGCGGATCGTCGGCGATCACATACTTGGTGCCCAGGGTCAGCACCACCGGAACATGGTGCTTTTTGGCGTAGGCGATCGCCTGCATGGTCGCGTCGCGCATCGGTTCGCCCGGCTTACAGCGCACCAGGTAGGCCGTCAGCACCAGCGCGGAGGCACCGGCGATCACCGCCTCGGGAATGCTTTCCGGACGCAGCTGGTTCATCATGCCCGGGCTGATGGCAAAGGTACGTTCGCCGTTATCGGTGATCAGGGTAAAACAGCGCCCGATAGGGCCATCGACGCCCTGCAAGTGGTCCAGATCGGTGCGGCTTGAGGTGTTACACAGGTAGCGGTAGGCATAGCTGCCGATTTTGACATTTTCGCACATCACCCCCAGCAGAACCGAGCGATCGTCGGCCAGCACAGAGTAGTTGTGCAGGGTATTGCCGATCGTGCCCCCGGCAAACTCATGGGTAATCAGCTTACTGTCACACAGCTCCTGGTACAGCGCTTCGGCGACATTATCCTCGATCACCAGCGAGTGCCCTTGGCTCAGGCCATAGCGGGCGATAAACGCCTCATCCACCTTGGCCTCAATATCCACCAGCGTCTGATCGATACCCACGACGTAGGCTTTATCAATTTCATTATGCTGCGTCTTTTGCAGCAGCGGATCGCGGGCATTAACCGGGAAATAGTGTTTGGACTTGCGTTGACCGGGGAATTTCATCTGTGTTATCGGCAAAAAGAAAAGGGAGCGGGCTAGAATAGCACACTCCCCCCGGCCGCGTCAGCGGGCATCCTACGCGGCAGGCACCGTGACCAGCTGCTGCAGCAGCGTTACCTGCATGTCATCATCGTTCAGCGCCGGAATATAGGCAAAATGGCGGCCGCCGGCGGCCAAAAAGGCCTCACGATTCTGTACCGCGATCTCCTCCAGCGTCTCCAGGCAATCGGCGGCGAAACCGGGACAAATCACCTGCAGATGGCGCGTACCACCGGCAGCCAGGGCGACCACGGTCTCATCGGTATAGGGCGTCAGCCAAGGCTCCCGGCCAAAGCGTGACTGAAAGCTGACGGCATACTGGGACGGCGTCAGCCCCAGCGCCTGAACCACCGCCTGCGTGGTCGCCAGACAGCGCTGCGGATAGTCATCCCCCTCATCGGCATAGCGCTGCGGGATGCCGTGGTAGGAAAACAGCAGCGTGTCAGGCTGTCCGTGTTCAGCGGCGCTGCGGCGGATGCGCTGGCACAGTGCGGCAATGTAGGCCGGGTGCTGCGCATAGTCGCGCACGAAGCGCAGCGCTGGTATGCGCCGCTGGCGCGCCAGCCAGGCCGCCACGCCGTCAAACACGGCGGCGCTGGTCGAACAGGAGTACTGTGGATACAGCGGAACCACCGTCAGCTGGGTCACCCCCGCCTCGGCCAGCGCAGACAGCGCGCGATCCAGCGATGGCTCACCGTAGCTCATCCCCAGCGCGACCGGGATCGCCCCACCCAGGCGCGCCTGCAGCCCATCGCACAGGCGTTGACTATAGTACAGTAGCGGCGACCCCTGTGCCGTCCAGATAGACTGATACAGGCGAGCGACCCGCGGCGCCCTGCGCGGCAGGATAAGCCCACGCAGCAGCGGTTGCCACTGCCAGGACGGCAGATCCACCACCCGCCGATCGCTAAGAAACTCCGCCAGATAGGCCTTGACCGCCGCAGGCGTCGTCGCCGACGGCGTGCCCAGATTCACCAGCAGTACCCCATTTTTTTCTGCCACCATCGCTTTGCTCCCCTACTTGCTTGCCCCTATTGTAAAGGATAAACGGCGGCGTCCCACCAATCGCTGGCATCGGCCAAGCCCTCCGGATAGCGGCGACAAAAAAGCGGCCCTCAGGCCGCTTCATCGCGTGACACCGGCAACATTAGCCCAGCACGCTTTCCAGCTCGGCGCGCACGCGATCGACGCTCTGTGTGCCATCGATCTTCACATAGCGGGTGTTGCCCGCCTGCGCTTCCTGGCCATAGTAGCCAATCAGCGGCGCGGTCTGCTGATGGTACTCCACCAGACGCTTACGCACGGTCCCTTCCTGATCGTCCTTACGGGTCATCAGATCTTCACCGGTCACGTCATCCTTACCTTCAACCTGCGGCGGGTTGAACTTAATGTGATAAACACGCCCGGAGCCCGGGTGCACGCGGCGGCCAATGATGCGATCGACGATCAGTTCGTCCGGTACGGCAAACTCCAGCACGTAATCGACGTTGATGCCGGCCTCTTTCATGGCGTCCGCCTGCGGAATGGTGCGCGGGAAACCGTCGAGCAGAAAACCGCTGCGGCAATCTTCCTGAGCGATACGCTCTTTGACCAGCGCGATAACCAGCTCATCGGTCACCAGCTTACCGGCGTCCATAATCGCCTTCGCCTGTTTGCCCAGCTCACTGCCTGCCTTCACCGCAGCGCGCAGCATGTCACCGGTGGAGATCTGCGGAATGCCGTATTTCTCCATGATAAACTGTGCCTGTGTGCCCTTACCGGCGCCCGGAGCGCCCAGCAGAATGATACGCATCGCGTAATTCCCCTCAAATTATTGCCTAAGATTTAAAAAACGCTAAACCTTACCATTATAACGGGCACCGGCTCAAGGCGACGGCATACGGCTGAAACGTGAAACTGGTCGTTCGGACGCCATTGCCGGTAAAAAAGCCCGCTCTCCGCAGGACGGCGCGCCAAATAGAAAGGGCGGCCCACGGGCCGCCCTTGCGTGCGATGTCTGGCTATCAGGCCAGCAGCAGTGCGTTGATACGCTTGATGAACTGGTTAGGATCCTCTAGGCTGCCGCGCTCGGCGAGCAGGGCCTGATCCAGCAGCAGTTCGATCCACTGGGCAAAGCGCCCGTCATCCTGCTGCTCCGCGGCGCGCTGCACCAGCGCATGCTCCGGATTGAGTTCGAAGATATACTTCACCTCCGGTGCCTGCTGTCCCGCGGCGGCAAACAGCTTGGCCATCTGGGTCGTCATCTCATCGCCGTCGGTGCTGACCACCGCCGGCGTATCGGTCAGGCGATGCGTCAGACGCACCTCCTTGACTCGCTCGCCCAGCAGGGTTTTCACCCGCTCAACGAAAGGCTCCAGCGCTTTATCCGCCTCTTTCTGCGCATCGCTGTCCCCTTCGTCGGCCAGCTTCTCCAGCGTCTCATCCTTCTTGCTGACGGACTGGAAGAACTTGGCATCGTACTCGGTCAGGTAGCTCATCATCCACTCATCGATGCGCTCGGAGAGCAGCAGAACCTCGATGCCCTTCTTACGCAGCAGCTCCAGATGCGGGCTGCTGGCGGCGGCGGCATAGCTGTCGGCGGTGATGTAGTAAATCTTCTCCTGCCCTTCCTTCATCCGCCCAATGTAGTCGTCCAGCGACACGTTTTGCAGCGCGCTGTCGTTATGGGTAGAGGCGAAGCGCAGCAGTTTGGCGATCGCCTCACGGTTGGCGGCGTCCTCCGCCGGCCCCTCCTTCAGCACTAGGCCAAACTGCTGCCAGAAGGTCTGGTAGGCTTCCGCATCATCCTTGGCCAGTTTTTCCAGCATCTGCAGTACGCGCTTGGTCAGCGCTGAACGCAGGTTCTGGGTGACGCGGCTATCCTGCAGCAGCTCACGCGATACGTTGAGCGGCAGATCGTTAGAGTCCACCAGACCGCGCACAAAGCGCAGGTAGTTCGGCATAAACTGCTCGGCGTCGTCCATGATGAACACGCGCTGCACATACAGCTTCAGGCCGTGCTGATGGTCGCGGTTAAACAGATCCCACGGCGCCTTGGACGGGATGTAAAGCAGGCTGGTGTACTCCTGCTTGCCCTCGACCCGATTATGGCTCCAGGCCAGCGGATCGCTGAAGTCATGGGCGATGTGTTTATAGAACTCGTTATACTCTTCGTCGCTGATATCCGCTTTATTGCGGGTCCACAGCGCCTGAGCCTTATTGATCTTCTCCCACGCCTTCTCGCCCTCTTCGCCCTCACCGCTGAGGATCTCGACAGGCAGGGCGATATGGTCGGAGTACTTGCCGATGATGTTACGCAGGCGCCAGTCATCCAGGAAGTCATCTTCCCCCTCGCGCAGGTGCAGGGTGATCTCAGTGCCGCGCTCGGCTTTCTCGATATCGGCGATGGTGTAGTCGCCCTCACCGGTAGACTCCCAGAATACCCCCTGATCGGCGCTGGCGCCGGCGGCGCGGGTACGGACCGTGACCTTATCCGCCACGATAAAGGCGGAGTAGAAGCCCACTCCAAACTGCCCGATAAGCTGGCTGTCTTTCGCCTGATCGGAGCCCATGGACTCCAGGAACGCTTTGGTGCCGGACTTCGCGATGGTGCCGAGGTTCTCGATCACCTCATCGCGCGTCATACCGATCCCGTTATCGCTCAGCGTCAGGGTGCGGTTGTCGCGATCCACGCTGATGCGCACGCGCAGCTCGCCGTCGCCCTGATACAGATCCGGGTTAGACAGCGCACGGAAGCGCAGTTTGTCAGCGGCATCGGACGCGTTGGAGATAAGCTCACGCAGGAAGATCTCTTTATTGGAATAGAGTGAGTGGATCATCAGGTGCAGAAGCTGTTTCACCTCTGACAGGAAGCCACGGGTTTCTTGGCCTTTCATTATTCGCTTTTACCTCTCATCGATAACACGCAGATAAAATGGGTTATAGCGTTACAGATGGGGACCGCGGATTCGCTTTTCAAGGGTAAAAAAATAGATAACCCGCGACAGGCGGTAGAGACGGAGTGAATGAGAGTGGATATCGCGGCAGGGATACGCCGGACGGCGTATCCCCTGGCGGATCAGCGCGTCACGGGGTGACGCCCGGCCAAAGAGTGGGACAGGGTGGTGCCGTCGACCATCTCCAGCTCTCCCCCCACCGGCACGCCGTGGGCGATACGGCTAGCCAGTACGCCGTGCGCCGCACACATCTCCGCGATATAGTTGGCGGTCGCCTCGCCCTCGACCGTCGGGTTGGTGGCGAGGATCACTTCGCTGAGCGCCTCCTGGCCCAGCCGCACCTCCAGCCTGTCCAGACCAATATCCTGTGGACCGATGCCGTCCAGCGGAGAGAGGTGTCCCATCAGCACGAAATAGCGCCCGGAGTACTGTCCAGTCTGCTCAATGGCATGAATATCCGCCGGGCTCTCCACCACGCAGATCTGCCCATTCTCACGCCGACGCGCGTTGGTGCAGATAGTACAGACCTCCTGCTCGGTGAAAGTACGGCAGTCTCGGCAGTGACCGATCTCCGACATCGCGCGCGTCAGCGCCTGCGCCAGGCGCATTCCCCCGCTGCGATCGCGCTGCAGCAGGTGAAACGCCATGCGCTGGGCCGACTTGGGGCCGACGCCGGGCAGACAGCGCAGCGCCTCCATCAGGGATTCAAGAAGCGGGCTGGTCTGCATCAGAACGGCATCTTGAAGCCCGGCGGCAGCTGCATACCGGAAGAAACCGAGGCCATACGCTCTTTCTGCTCGCTGTCGATGCGACGGGCGGCATCGTTAAATGCGGCGGCGATCAGATCTTCCAGCATCTCTTTATCGTCTTCCATCAGGCTGGGATCGATCTCCACGCGACGGCAGTTATGCGCGCCGTTGATGGTGACCTTCACCAGGCCGGCGCCGGATTCACCGGTCACCTCGACCAGGGCGATCTCTTCCTGCATCTTCTGCATTTTTTCCTGCATCTGCTGGGCCTGCTTCATCAGGTTGCCCAGTCCGCCTTTACCAAACATAGCGTTCTCTCTTTTTCGTAGGGCCGTGCCGCAGCGGCACAGCGGTTAAACGGGGCGGATGCTCTCTTCATCCAGCTCGGCGTCGAACAGACGCCGCAGGGTCTGGATATTGCCATCCGCTGCAATCGATGCGCGGGCCTGCGCCAGTCTCTCTTCATAGATAGCCTGACGCCACTCCAGCGGCGTGCGCCGTTGGGGATCATCATCCTCGACAATGCTCAGCGCCACCGGATGCCCATAGTGGTCGCTCAGGGCCTGCTCTAGCGTTTGCCGCGCAGAGGCGGAGTTTAAATGACGCTGGGCCGAACGTAAATGCAGAAGCACGCTTCCCTCCGGCGCAGACTCACGAAACGCATTCAGCGCCAGCTGCTGTACCAGCTTGGGCAGCCGCAGCTGACTCAGCTCCTGGGCCCACGTATCCCGCGTCAGCGACTCCTGCGCCAGATGCGCCGCCAGCTCCGGCGTTTTCTCATGCTCCAGCGCGCTGCGCAGCGCCTTGGGCGTCGTCTTGGGCGCTTTCTCCTCTACGGGACGGTTCTGCGCCTTCCAGCGATAGGCCTCTTTACGCGTCGACGCCTGCGCTTGCTCCGCCGACGCGATCTTCTGCTGGCCCCGCTCGCTTATGCTGGCCAGACGCTCCAGCGCTGAAGAGGCCGGCTGCGCACGCTGCGGCGCCGCCGGCTCACTCTTTTTTGGCTCACTCCCTCCGGCGGCCTTCTGCCGCAGGCGGGAGCGGGCCTGTAATAGCTGCGCGGTGCTCTCTGGCACGGCGTTCGCCGGCGGCGGTGCGCTCACCGTCTGCGGCATCGCCGCCGGTGCAGGCGCCAGCGGCGCGACGCTCTGTGCCGTCGCGGCCGAGACGACGGGGATATCGCCGCCCTGCACCGCCGCCGGCGCGGGAGTCGGCTCGGCAATCACTGCTTTAGGATGAAAGGCCAGCGCACGCAGCAGGGTCATTTCAGCCCCCATGCGCCGATCCGGCGCAAAGGCCAGCTCTTTACGGCCGTTGAGGATAATCTGGTAAAACAGCTGCAGATCCGCCGGCGGCAGCATCCGCGCCAGCTCGCGCAGACGCGGCTCTACCGCCGCAAACTGGCTGTCCAGCGCACTGGGCAGCAGCTGTAGCATCGCAACCCGGTGCAGCAGCGCCAGCATCTCTACCAGCAGGTTCTCCCAGTCCACGCCGCGCCCGGCGGCCTGCTCTACCCGCGCCATCACCAGCGCACCATCCGCCGCAGTCAGTGCCTCGATCAGCGCCAGGGGCTGCTCATCGTCCAGCGTTCCCAGCATCTGGCTGACGGCGTCGGCGGTAATCTGCCCCTGCCCCATGGCGATCGCCTGATCCGTCAGGCTCAGAGCGTCACGCATGCTGCCTTCGGCGGCGCGCGCTAGCAGCTGTAGCGCCCGCGGCTCCGCCGTCAGGGCCTCGGCATGGGCGATTTTCTCCAGCTGCGCCCGGATCTGCTCATGATCCAGCGCACGCAGATGAAACTGCAGACAGCGCGACAGGATGGTGACCGGTAGCTTCTGCGGATCGGTGGTGGCCAGCAGAAACTTGACGTGCGGCGGCGGCTCCTCCAGCGTTTTCAGCAGCGCGTTGAAGCTGTGGCGCGACAGCATATGGACTTCGTCGATCAGATAGACCTTGAACCGACCGCGCGCCGGGGCATACTGCACGTTATCCAGCAGATCACGCGTGTCTTCAACCTTGGTTCGCGAGGCGGCATCGATCTCCAGCAGGTCGACAAAGCGCCCCTGCTCGATCTCCCGACAGTTGTCGCAGACGCCGCACGGCGTGGCGGTGATCCCGGTTTCACAGTTCAGCCCCTTGGCCAACAGACGGGCGATACTGGTTTTGCCGACCCCGCGGGTACCGGAAAACAGATAGGCATGGTGAATACGGCCCAGAGAGAGCCCGTTTGCCAGTGCCGTCAGGACATGCTCCTGACCCACGACGTCAGCAAAGGTTTGTGGACGCCACTTGCGGGCGAGAACCTGGTAGCTCATTGATGATTCGTCGCTGATAGAATAAGAAGATTCGCCGGCCGTCCCACAGACGGCCAGCGGCGTCGGACTGATGGCGCAGGGCGAGCACTGGCGCCCGTCTGCCCCGATCATCTGATCATTGTAACAGTAGTTGTCGCAATGCCCATCACTTTATTCCGCCGCCCGGCGGCGGCAAAAACAGCCGGGCCACCGCACTGGCGGTGGCCCGGAGAGATAGCGTATGACGCGCGCTACAGATTAATGTCCGTCGAAGGAGATCAGGCTGTAGCAGTTAATGTTCATCGCTTCCAGACGCGCCTCACCGCCCAACGCAGGCAGGTCGATGATAAACGCCGCGTCGTGCACCACGCCGCCCAGGCGGCGGATCAGGCGGGTCGTCGCCTCGATGGTGCCGCCGGTCGCCAGCAGATCGTCCACCATCAGTACGCGATCGTCCGCATCGATGGCATCCTGATGGATCTCCAGCGTATCGGTGCCGTACTCCAACGCATAGCTTTCCGCCAGCGTCGCCCGCGGCAGTTTGCCCGGCTTACGCACCGGCACAAAGCCCACGCCCAGCGCCAGCGCCACCGGTGCGCCAAACAGGAAGCCGCGCGCTTCCGTTCCCACCACCTTGGTGATCCCGGCGGTACGGTAGCGCGCCGCCAGCAGTTCGATACTCAGAGCATAGGCGTCGGGCTTTTCCAGCAGACTGGTCACGTCACGGAAAAGGATACCTGGCTTAGGGTAGTCAGGGATGGTCTTGATGCTTTGTTTAAGAAATTCGAGTTGTTGTGCTGTAGCGGTCATAACTTGTTGCCTGATAAACACCGGGTTCGGGCTAACGCAAGCCACCTACAATCCCCCCAAACATGGCCCGGCATAAATCGCCGTCGCCCTCGGAACAGGGAGGTAACCCGCGCACGAAAACGCTCAAATCTATGCAAACTGCCGGAAAATTGCAACCGACATCGCCGGATTAAGGGATTTTTTCTTGCGGTACGTCAATAACCGGCAGGCGCCACAGCAGCAGCAGCAGCGCGGCCAACAGCGTCAGCAGCAGCAGGCGCAGCCAGCCGCTCTCTACCAGCCACAGGGAGAAGGAAAAGCTCGCCAGCAGCAGGAGCGCCGCGCGTCCGCGCGCGCCCGGCGGCAGGCCGCGGTGCTGTTGCCAGTGACGTAAGTAAGCGCCGCACCAGGCGCGGTATAGCAGCCAGTGATGGAAACGCGGCGACGAACGGGCAAAACAGGCCGCCGCCAGCAGCAGAAAGGGGGTCGTCGGCAACAGCGGCAGCACGACGCCCAGACATCCCATGGCAAAAGCTATCCACCCCAGCGCCATTAATATTATGCGTTTCATTCTCTGGCTTGCTCCGCTCCCTGCCGCTCCAGTACCATGCGCTATGGTTACTATCATTTAAAGGTAGGTTATGTCGAGTCAACAGATGCTCAACCAGCTCGAGCAGCGCCTACAGCGACTGGCGCAGGCGCTGGCGCCGCTGGCCGAACAGCCCGCCGCCCGCTCACGCTTCGATCGGGCGCTATTCCTGACCCACGGCACCCGGCTGAAAGACTATCTGCAGGAGACCCGGGATAACTTCACCGCCCTGCAGCGCGCCGTCGGCGCCGGGCAGCGCCAGCAGGTCGCCTTTCTCGCCGAGCGCCTGCTGGCGCAGATGGCCGCCCTACAGCGCGAGCAAGCCACCCAGACGCTGCGGCGACAAGAGCCGCAGCGGGCGGAGAGCGCGGGCGATCTGTACCAGGAGCTGGCGCGCCACCAGGACTATGAGCGGCGTCTGCAAACCATGGTGCGTGAGCGTGAGCTGCGCTTAGCCGCCTGCCAGACCCTGGCCCAGCAGCAGCAGATCCAGCGCGAGCTGGCCGCCATGGAGGGACGGCTGCAGCGCTGCCGCCAGGCGCTGCGGCGGATCGAAAAACAGATCGAACGCCGTGAAAACGGATTTCGCTGAGCGCCGGCGCCTTATCTATACTGGAGGAAGGTGGCCGACAGGGGTTCGGCCCATCACCTATGCTGGAGCGTTTGCCATGGGCATCATCGCGTGGATTGTACTGGGGCTGATCGTTGGGATACTGGCGAAGTGGCTGATGCCGGGCCGGGATGGCGGGGGAGTTATCATGACCGTGGCGCTGGGCATCGTCGGCGCCATGCTCGGCGGCTATCTCGGCAACCTGCTGTTCCATATGAATATCACCGCGGGCTTCAATCTAAAAAGCCTAATTGTGTCGGTGATCGGTGCAATGCTGGTGCTGTTTATTTACCGTAAGATCCGATCATAGGGAGCCCCATGTCACTGGAGCAAGCGAGCGACGAGGTCAAGCTGGCCGTCGATTTGATATACCTGCTGGAGAGTAACGCGATCCCCGCGCATACCGCCCTGGCGGCGCTGGAGATCGTCCTGAGCGACTACCGGCAGAAGCTGGCGCAGCCCAGCCCACAGCGGATAGCGGATAGCGGCGGCGCAGGACGCCCGCCGCCCGGCCGTCCATCAGATGCGCAGTGAGTCAGGCGGCGGATCCGTCAGCGTACGCTTCACCTCCTGCACCTCATTACCCTGCGGGTTATGCAGGTACACCTCCAGCTGGTTAAAGGCGATGTTGATATCGTTCTCTCGGCACAGCTGATCGATGCGGCGGTTCAGCTCATCTACCACATAGCTGCGGTCGCGCAGCTCGCGCACGTACAGCCGCATCTCATGATCCAGCGTGCTGGCGCCAAAGGCCAGGAAGAAGACCTGTGGCTCCGGCTCCACCATCACCCGCGGGTTCTCACCCGCCGCCTGCAGCAGGATCTCCCGGACCTTATCCAGATCCGAACCATAGGCTACGCCGACCTTGATCAGCACCCGGGTCACCGTATCCGTCAGCGACCAGTTAATCAGCCGCTCGGTCACAAAGGCCTTGTTGGGAATGATCACCTCTTTACGATCGAAGTCGGTAATGGTCGTCGCGCGAATACGGATCTTATTCACCGAGCCGGAGTAGGAGCCGATGGTGATGGTGTCACCGATACGCACCGGTCGCTCAAACAGAATGATCAGGCCGGCGATGAAGTTCCCGAAGATCTCGTTCAGACCAAAGCCAAGGCCCACCGACAGCGCGGCGGCCATCCACTGCAGCTTATCCCAGGAGATGCCCAGCGAGCCGAAGAAGATAATCACCCCGACGCTGATAATCGCATAGGTCAGGATGGTGGTGATCGCATAGGACGCCCCCTGACGCAGCTGCAGACGCGACAGCACCAGCACCTCCAGCAGGCCGGGCAGGTTGCGCATCATGATATAGGCCACCACCACCGTCATCATGGCAAACAGCAGGTTGCCCAGCGTCACCGCCTGGGTTATCTGGCTGGCACCGCTGCCGCTGTTGTAGTGCCACAGGGTAATGCTGTCGAGATAGGAGATCACCGTAAACAGATCGGCCCAAATCCAGTACAGCACGCAGCCAAAGATCAAAAACAGCACCATCGTGGTCAGACGCAGGGACTGGGTATTGATCTGATCGATGGCCAGGGGCGGCTCTTCGATCGCCTCCAGCCCCTCCGCCCCCTCGCGCGAGGCGCCGGCGGCGTTCTGCTGACGGCGCGCCAGCGCGCGGCGATAGGCCAGACGGCGGGCCGCCACGCTCAGGCCGCGCAGCACCGTGGAGTAGACCACGGCCCACAGCAGCATCAGGTACAGGCTCTCGATCCAGCGGGTCCCCAGACGCAGGGCGGTATAGAAGTAGCCGCAGGCCGTCAGGATCATCAGGATCAGCGGCGCGATCGCTAGCAGGGTCACCAGCACCAGCCGCACGCTGTGGGAGTTTTTCTCCCGCCAGGCATCGCGGCACAGCGGAAAGACAAACACCGTCAGCAGCGCCAGGGTGATCAGTATCACCACCTGCCCTATCACATCCTCGTTCAGCTGCAGCGGTGATTTCTCCCCGATCACGCACCATACCATCAGCGGGATCAGGGTGAAGCCCAGGCGCCGAACCATGCGGCGGTAATGGGCGCAGACCAGCGGCGACACGTTAAAGTGGCGCTCGGAGATCCCCCCGGCGAAATGAGGCGATAGGTGGTGCTGATGATCAGCCAAAACAGCGCGAAGCGCAGAGACATCACCCACAGCAGGCCACCTATCTGGGTTTCGGTATGGTAGAACATCACCCCGACGGCCAGCAGCAGCAGCGTCCCCGGCAGCCCGCGCAGAATATTCAGCAGGATGGCCTCCGGCGTATGCAGCTGTCCGTCCCGCTTCAGCTGCCCCACCTCATCGCCCAGCTTATCCAGGCGGGCGTTGATGGCGCGACGGCGCCACAGCAGCAGCCCAGTGCCGATCAGCAGGGGAATGAACAGATACAGCGAGCTGATAAAGCCCTCCAGCAGCTGTGCCGGCTTGAAGTCAATGTGCAGGTTCGCCGCTTGGGTGTGCAGCGCCGCGGGCAGTCCGATAAACCAGGCCAGGTTCATCGGCTTATTGCTGCTGACCCAGAAGATTTGCTGGGTCAGGGTATGCTGCAGATAATCGTTCACATTGCGCAGCTGCTGCTGATTGATCTGCAGGCTGATGGCCAGCGTCAGCTCACTGCCCAGCTGTTTGTTCAGCTTATCCAGCAGGTCGCGGCGCGTATCGACCAAATCCTCCAGCGCCGCGATCGCCTCATCGCTCAGCTTTTCTTTACTGTCGGCCTGCAGCGCCGCCACATAGTCGCTGCTTTGGCTCAGGGCATCGCGCTGGGCGTTGATATCAAACTGGGCCACGCGCAGATCGGCCACCTGCGCCGCCACATCGTTGCTCAGCTTTTCCGTCGGCAGCTTCTGCTGCTGCTGGTAGAGAATACGCGACAGCAGCAGGCTGCCCTTCAGCACCGAGATCTGCTCCTTCAGATTGCGCTCGGCCTGCAATGAACGGTCAAGCCAGTTTTTAACCCGGATATTCTCCTGCACCAACGTATTGGTCTTTTCCGTGGCGTCGATCAGCCGCTGGCTCAGCGCACGGTTTATCTCCAGCTCTTTGGCGATCAGGGGATTGTGGTTAAAGTCCTGGGCTGCATCGTCGGGATTGATCGCCTCTCTGGCCGTTTTTTCAGACTGAATCAGCTGCTTGCTATAGCCGGCCTGACGAATCAGCTGTACGCTGCGCTCCAGCTTGGTGATCCGGGCGCTGGCATAGTCGCGCTGCTTTTGCAGTACATCCTGCAGGGTAGTGTTGTCCCCGAGGCTCTGCTGCTGATAATCCAGGGACTGGTTGAGCATCGCCAGCTCCGTATTCAGCATGTTACGCTGGCTAGCGCGCAGCTGGGTGCCTTCGGCCAGGGTATTCCGGATCTGTTGAATTTGCTGAGAGCTGGCCATCATAGAGGCCTGGGCACGCTCCGGCTGGGTCTGCAGGGCGATCAGCTGGCTGCTGTAGGAGGCCAGATCGTCCTGCGCCTGCTTCAGCTCGGCCAGGGTATCATCCCACTGGCTCTGCAGCTGGCGGGTGCTCATAGCAGAAAAGTTGGCCTCGTCTGCCGCATCGCTGCTGCGCTGCAGCGCCTCCAGCCCGGCCAGCGCCTGATTCAGTTTCCCCGGTGCCTGCTGCACCTGCTGCTTCAACTGCTGGCTCTCTTTGCGGTAGCGCTCAATGCCGTCCAGATATTCAAGGGTTTGGTTGAGATCCTGCAGCACCAGCTTATCGCTGGCCGACAGGCTCTTCTGCCGGTTCAGGGCATCGATCTGATTTTGCACCTCGGTGCGCGAATCGATATCGCCGCTCTGCGCCCGCGCAAAGGCGCTGCAAAAGAGCAGGGAAAGCAGCAGGGTGACAATAATAACGCGCCAAAGGGCAACGCCCTTGCCTGGCCGTAATAACACGCCGTGAGTCATAGTTAAATTAAGCAGACTTTATCAATAAAGAAAGATATAGGTTTCCTGGGCGCTATTCCGCGTGGCGCTTGCCATCATCCCATCGCGAAAAGCGGCCTAGAGTAACATGAAGCTGTAATAGCAAGAATAGGCATAATCGGAGAAAATTGCCCGGCGCCGTAGCCCCACGCCGGGCGGTAACGCGTGTGCCGTCGCCAGATGAACGACGACGTACGCCTTAGAATGTCAATACCTTATCGGCGGCCAGCGTCCAGGCGGCCAGTTCGGTCAGCGTACCGATGGCTACCCCCTCAATCAGCGGAAGCGACGCAATGCCGCGGGCATCGGCGCAGGTCTTACACAGCAGAATGGGCGTGCGCTGCGCGCACAGGATCTCCAGCATCTGCTGCAGGCTGTAGCCTTCGTGGGGCTTCTGCCCCGGCAGCGCCGCCGTCACGGCGTCCGACATCAGGAACAGCTTCAGATCGATATCCGCCGCCTGCTCCTTCATCGCCAGCGCCAGGCGCAGCGCGTTGAACAGGGATTCATGGCCATAACCGGCCCCATTGGCAATCACGACAATTTTTTGCATTGTTATCTACTCGTCTTTATCAACACTGTTTCGCGTGGCTGGGAAAGCGCTTTCCCATACAGAGGTATCATTGGGCGCACACACCGCGTCGCGACGCAAAAACGGACTGTGGCGCAGCATGGCGATCACGTTATCCACCAGCGGTATCGCCTGCTGCTGCAGATCGAAGCGGTCCGGGGTAAACAGCCAGCTCTCCATGATACCGGTCATATAACTGCGCAGAGCGATGGCGCTACGCAACGTATCCAGATTCGCCGGCAGCTGCTCCAGGAAGATACAGTGCTGCAGCACCCGTTCGATACGCGTGTAGCTCTCCAGATACATCACTTTACGCCGTTCGCCCAGCGCCCGCATCTCGCCGACGAACTCGCACTTATGGTACAGAATTTCCATCATCGCCCGCCGCTGCGGATCCACCACCGTCGCGACCAAAATAAAAATTAGGAGCTCACGTAATATACGCAGTGGATCATCCGGAAACTTTGTCTGATACTCTAGCTCAAGCTCACTGATCCTGGACTCCATAAACGCCCAGACGGCGTGGAAAATGTCAGTTTTGTTCTTAAAATGCCAGTAAATGGCCCCACGGGTAACCCCTGCGGCGTTGGCGATATCGTTTAGTGAGGTGGCAGCAACGCCGCGTACGGAAAACTCTCGTATGGCAGCGTCAAGGATCTGCTGCCGGGTCTCCTGGGCCCGTTGTTTGGTTTTTCGTGCCATGGCGTTGGTTTTTTAAAGTATCAAGACTTACATGCATTGATGAATGTATGTACCATAACATGCGTTTTTTTATAGCGCAGCAATGGGTTTTTTACCAGTGTACTCCATACCCATTTTGCACTCGGACTCTTGAGGTATAATATGAAGAAAAACAGAGGGTTAACGCCTCTGGCGGCGATACTGCTGTTTTCCGGCAGTTTGCTTCTTACAGGATGTAATGATGACAATGGTGCAACCGGGCAACGTCCTGCCCCCGAAGTCGGTGTAGTCACACTGAAAACGGCGCCGTTAAATGTCTCAACCGAGCTTCCGGGCCGAACCTCTGCGTACCGTATCGCAGAGGTTCGTCCGCAGGTCAGCGGTATTATCCTTAAGCGTAACTTTGTCGAAGGCAGCACGGTAAAAGCCGGCGAATCACTGTATCAAATCGACCCGGCGACCTATCAGGCCGCCTATGACAGCGCCCGCGGCGATCTGGCCAAGGCAGAGGCTGCCGCTAACATCGCCCATCTGACGGTCAAACGCTACACCCCGCTGCTGGGCACCAAATATATCAGCCAGCAGGACTACGATACCGCCGTCGCCAACGCACGCCAGGCCGATGCGACCGTCGTCGCCGCGAAAGCCGCCGTTGAAAGCGCGCGCATCAATCTGGCCTATACCAAAGTCACCTCGCCTATCACCGGCCTGAGCGGCAAGTCCTCCGTCACCGAGGGCGCCCTGGTGACCGCCAACCAGAGCAACGCCCTGGTAACCGTACAGCAGCTCGACCCCATCTATGTCGACGTGACCCAGTCCAGCAATGATTTTCTACGTCTGAAGCAGGAGCTGGCCAACGGGCAGATCAAGCAGGAAAACGGTAAGGCCAGCGTTGAGCTGGTGATGGAAAACGGCCAGCCCTACCCGCTGAAAGGGACGCTGGAGTTCTCCGATCTGACCGTGGATGAGAGCACCGGCTCGATCACGATTCGCGCCGTGTTCCCCAACCCGCACAATGACCTACTGCCGGGAATGTTCGTGCGTGCGCGCCTGGACGAGGGCGTCCGCCCCGATGCGCTGCTGGTTCCGCAGCAGGGCGTAACGCGTAACCCCCGCGGCCAGGCGACGGTAATGCTGGTCGGCGCCGACAACAAGGTCGAAATGCGTACGATCGATGCCGCACAGGCGATCGGCGATCAGTGGCTGGTCACTGGCGGCCTGAAGAGCGGCGATCGGGTGATCGTATCCGGTCTGCAGCGTATTCGCCCGGGTGTGCAGGTGAAAGTAGAGGAAGCTAAACTGAATGCAGCGGTCAGCGACGGTGCGGCCAGTGGCGCACAGCAGTAAACGCATCGCAATGCATAATATTGGGAAAAGGAGCCAGTAATACATGGCTAAGTTTTTTATCGATCGTCCGATCTTTGCCTGGGTTCTCGCCATCATCATGATGTTGGCCGGTGCATTGGCGATCATGAGCCTGCCGGTCGCACAGTACCCTACCGTTGCGCCGCCGGCAGTCACCATCTCCGCCAGCTATCCGGGGGCGGATGCGGCCACGGTGCAAAACTCCGTGACGCAGGTTATCGAACAGAACATGAACGGTATCGATAACCTGATGTACATGTCGTCAACCAGTGACTCGGCCGGTAACGCCAGCATCACCCTGACCTTCGAGGCCGGTACCGATCCGGATATCGCCCAGGTCCAGGTGCAGAACAAGCTGCAGCTGGCCATGCCCTCCCTGCCGCAGGAAGTTCAGCAGCAGGGCGTCAGCGTGGATAAGGCCTCCAGCAGTATTCTGCTGGTCGCGGGCTTTATCTCCGAAGACGGCAGCCTGAGCCAGGATGATATCGCCGACTATGTGGCGTCCAACATTAAGGATCCCCTGAGCCGTACCCAGGGCGTCGGCAGCGTACAGCTGTTTGGCTCCCAGTACGCCATGCGTATCTGGCTGGACCCCAACAAGCTGAATAAGTACCACCTGACGCCGGTCGACGTTGTCTCCCAGATTAAGGTGCAGAACAACCAGATCGCCGGTGGCCAGCTGGGGGGCACCCCGCCGGTACCGGGCCAGCAGCTGAACGCCTCTATCATTGTGCAGACCCGCCTGAAGGATCCGACCGAGTTCGGCAAGATCCTGCTTAAGGTCCAACAGGATGGTTCCCGCGTTCTGCTGCGCGACGTTGCGCGCGTGGAGCTGGGGGCTGAAAACTATGGCACCATCGCCCGCTATAACGGTAAACCGGCCGCCGGTATCGCCGTGAAGCTCGCGACCGGCGCCAACGCGCTGGATACCGCCAAGGCCGTCAAGACGGAGCTGGCCAAGCTGGCCCCCTACTTCCCAGCGAGCCTGAAAACGGTCTACCCGTATGACACCACGCCATTCGTTCAGCTCTCTATCGACGAAGTGGTGAAGACCCTGCTGGAAGCGATCGTGCTGGTATTCGTGGTGATGTATCTGTTCCTGCAGAACATCCGCGCTACCCTAATCCCCACCATCGCCGTACCGGTGGTGCTGCTGGGAACCTTCGCCATTCTGGAGATCGTGGGCTTCTCCATCAACACCCTGACCATGTTCGGGATGGTGTTGGCGATAGGCCTCTTGGTGGATGACGCCATCGTCGTGGTGGAGAACGTCGAGCGCGTCATGTCCGAAGAGGGGCTGCCACCGAAAGAGGCGACCAAGAAATCCATGGAGCAGATCCAGGGGGCGCTGGTCGGTATCGCCATGGTGCTCTCCGCGGTATTCGTACCGATGGCCTTCTTCGGCGGCTCGACCGGGGCCATCTATCGCCAGTTCTCCATCACCATCGTCTCCTCCATGGTGCTGTCGGTGCTGGTGGCGATGATCCTGACGCCGGCGCTGTGTGCGACCATGCTCAAACCGATCGCCAAAGGCGATCACGGCGTACAGACCGGCTTCTTTGGCTGGTTTAACCGTCTGTTTGAAAAGAGCACCCATCACTATACCGACAGCGTTGGCCGCATCCTGCGCGGTACCGGGCGCTACCTGGTGATCTACCTGCTGATCGTGGTCGGCATGGGAGTGCTGTTTATCCGCCTGCCCACCTCCTTCCTGCCGGAAGAGGACCAGGGGGTGCTGCTGACCATGGCCCAGCTGCCGCCGGGCGCGACTCAGGAGCGCACCAACAACGTGCTCAAGCAGGTATCCCAGTACTACCTGACCAAAGAGAAAGATAACGTTGAATCAGTCTTTACCGTCAGCGGCTTCGGCTTCAGCGGTCAGGGACAGAACAACGGTCTGGCTTTCGTCAGTCTGAAACCGTGGGACGAGCGTAAGGGCGATCAGAACAAGGTTACCGCGATCATTCAACGGGCGGCGGGCGCCTTCAGTAAGATCAACGACGCCATGGTGTATCCGTTTAACCTGCCGGCTATCGTCGAGCTGGGTACGGCATCCGGCTTCGACTTTGAGCTTATCGATCAGGCCAACCTGGGCCACGAAAAGCTGACCGAAGCGCGTAACCAGCTGCTGGGCATGGCAGCGCAGCACCCTGACCTGCTGGTCGGCGTGCGCCCTAACGGCCTGGAAGATACGCCGCAGTTCAAGTTGGATATCGACCAAGAAAAAGCGCAGTCGCTGGGGGTTTCTCTCGCCGACATTAACCAGACGATCTCTGCCGCGCTGGGCGGGGCCTACGTCAACGACTTTATCGACCGCGGACGCGTGAAACGCGTTTATGTACAGGCCGATGCCCCGTTCCGTATGCTGCCAAGCGATATCGATAACTGGTACGTGCGCAGCAGCAATGGTCAGATGGTGCCGCTGTCCGCCTTCTCCAGCTCACGCTGGGAGTACGGCTCACCGCGTCTGGAGCGCTACAATGGTCTGCCCTCCATGGAGATTCTGGGCGAGGCCGCCCCCGGTAAGAGTACCGGTGAGGCCATGGCGCTGATGGAGACCCTGGTCGCCAAGCTGCCGGCGGGCGTCGGTTATGACTGGACCGGAATGTCCTATCAGGAGCGTCTGTCCGGCAACCAGGCTCCGGCCCTGTATGCCATCTCGCTGATCGTGGTCTTCCTGTGCCTGGCCGCCCTGTATGAGAGCTGGTCTATCCCGTTCTCCGTCATGCTGGTGGTACCGCTCGGCGTCGTCGGCGCCCTGCTGGCGACCTCTCTGCGCGGTCTGACCAACGATGTGTACTTCCAGGTCGGCCTGTTGACGACGATCGGGCTATCGGCGAAGAACGCCATCCTGATCGTCGAATTCGCCGTCGACCTGATGCACAAAGAGGGTAAGGGACTGGTCGAAGCGACGCTGGAGGCGGTGCGTATGCGTCTGCGCCCGATCCTGATGACCTCGCTGGCCTTTATCCTCGGGGTTATGCCGCTGGTCATCAGCAACGGTGCCGGCTCTGGAGCCCAGAACGCCGTCGGTACCGGGGTCATGGGCGGGATGGTCTCCGCCACCATCCTGGCCATCTTCTTCGTGCCGGTGTTCTTTGTGGTAGTGCGCCGCCGCTTTGGCCGCCGCGGCGAGGATATTGAGCACAACCATCCGGTTGAACCGCACAATAAATAGTTATAAGAAATGAAAAGACCGCCCGCGGGCGGTCTTTTTTTATCCATCGCCTGCCCACGCCGTATCCGGAGCTCTCGCCGGACAAACATTAATATGCTTAATTCCGTGGGATGATATGCCCCGCTGGGATAACTCATTAAAAATATTTATTCTTCATTCTTCGTATTCATTAAATGAGGGTTATACTTAATCAGGATGGGTATAGTTTAAATACTTACTAACACAAAACTTTTCCCATTGCCCTGCGCCTTTGCTATGATACTGGGGTTACTCGTCATAGCCATTACGTAACCGCTTGATTATTGCATCGATTTGTTATATTCCTTGCTACAGGAAAGCAGGCTCGGCTCCGGCAGGGGGTTGACTATGGATGAGTATACTTCTTATCAGCATGACATCGCAGAGTTAAAATACCTGTGTGATTCTCTGTATCATCAGGGAATAGATGTCCTGGGAGAGAGCCATCACGGCTGGGTCAGCGACCCGACGGCAAAGGTAAACCTACAGCTTAACGAGCTGATTGAGCATATTGCCAGCGTCGCACAATCATTTAAGATCAAATATCCGCGTCATTCGGATTTAGCCGAAATACTGGATGATTATCTGGATGAAACCTACGCCCTGTTTGGTGCCTATAGCGTCAGTGAAACGGCGCTCAGACACTGGCTGCGTACCAAACGCCGTGTGGCATACTGCCTGGCGCATGAAAAGCGCAATGCGGCCTTACATGTTTAGTCCAATAATAGGATGTTGTGATGACCAAGATCGATTATCTGATGAAGCTGCGTAAATGCACGACGCTGGATACTCTGGAACGCGTGATCGAAAAGAATAAATACGAACTTTCAGATGATGAACTAGAAATTTTTTATTCTGCTGCAGATCATCGACTAGCCGAATTAACTATGAATAAGCTATACGACAAAATTCCGGCAGAAGTCTGGCAATACGTCCGCTAAGTGCTCCGGGCGTTTCAACGGCGCCCTGGCAACATTAGTTATATTACTATTAATATATTTATTCTTTATTGATACCCCACCGTTACACGGGTAGGTATGTTTTCGCCCGTAACCCACCGCCCAGCAATCGCCCGTCGCAAATCTCAGCGATAAACTCCGTGTAGTCACGGGCAGCCAACGGCAAGCAAGAAGCAAGAAGCAAGAAGCAAGAAGCAAGAAGCAAGAAGCGGCGAGGAGTTGCACGGCTTAATTGGGTGGGAGCCCTGCCAGCTACATCCCGGCACACGCGTCACCCGCTGCGGCTGCTTCCTTCCGGACCTGACCGAATTCACGGGTTAGCGTTGCGGGAGAACCAACAGGGCCCCCATAACGAGCGCTATAACCTCAGCGCCCAGGCATTATCAGCGATGCCACGCCCAATTGCAAGGCGCCCCCCGTCAACCGTTGTTTTCTTAAACAGGCCTCTTGAGCTAACGCCATAGGACAGCGATAATCGCGCCATGACCACGACGACCCCGCTCCCCGTACAGGATGACTTCCGCCAGCGCGTACTGCTGTGTATCGCCGCCATTCCCGCAGGCCGAGTCGCAACCTATGGCCAGATAGCCGCGATGGCCGGTCACCCGCGCGCCGCGCGTCGGGTGGGTGCCATCCTGCGCGCCCTGCCGGCGGGTAGCGCCCTACCCTGGCACCGGGTGGTCAATCGCCTTGGTACCCTCTCTCTGGTCGGCGAGGGCTTTACCCGCCAGCGCAGCGCGCTGCAGGCCGAAGGGATCGGCGTCGATGCCGCTGGGCGGCTCGACCTGGCGCGCCTGCGCTGGCAGCCATAGCCCCGTCGCCGGCGTTCCCCTTGCGTGCGGAGCATCGTATCGGCGCCCCGGGCCCCAGCGCCAGCGCGCTACCGAGGTCTCCCACCGTTACAAAATAAGGTATTACCAATGAGTCAGGCGTTACAGAAACTGTTAAATCTATTGAATCTAGAGAAAATTGAGCAGGGTATCTACCGAGGGCAGAGCGAGGATTTGGGACTGCGCCAGGTCTTCGGCGGTCAGGTTGTCGGTCAGGCGCTGTATGCCGCCAAACAGACCGTTGATGCCCAGCGCCAGCTACACTCATTCCACAGCTATTTTCTGCGTCCCGGCGATAGCCGTATGCCGATCGTCTATGATGTCGAGGTCCTGCGCGACGGCAACAGCTTTAGCGCCCGTCGGATCAACGCCATCCAGCATGGTAAGCCCATCTTTTATATGACGGCCTCTTTCCAGTCCCAGGAGGCGGGCTTTGAACACCAGAGCAGCATGCCTCAGGTCGCCGGTCCCGAGGGGCTGCCCAGCGAGACCGATATCGCCCGCTCGCTGCGGCACCTGATCCCCGAGGCTGTCCGCGATACGTTTACCCGCGAGCAGGCCATTGAAATGCGCCCGGTCACCTTCCATAACCCGCTCAAAGGCGAGGTATGCCCGCCGCAGCGCTACGTCTGGCTGCGCGCCAACGGCGTCCTTCCCGACGATCCGCGGGTACATCAATACCTGCTGGGCTATGCCTCAGACTTCAACTTCCTGCCGACGGCGCTTCAGCCCCACGGCAAGGGCTTTCTTGAGCCCGGCATGCAGGTGGCAACCCTCGATCACAGCATGTGGTTCCACCGCGCCTTTCGCCTCGACGACTGGCTGCTGTACGCGGTGGACAGCCCCTCCGCCTCCAGCGCTCGCGGCTTAGTTCGCGGACAGTTCTTCGACCGCCAGGGGCATCTGGTCGCCTCCGCCGCCCAGGAGGGGGTTATTCGGCAGCATCCGACTCACTAAGCGCCCTGCGGCGCCGCAGCACGGCGCCGCGCGTCTAGCGGTTATAGGCATTCTCCCCGTGGCTAGTCACATCCAGCCCCTCGCGCTCCTGATCCTCACTGACCCGCAGCCCTACGCAGAGATCCGCCGCCTTATAGGCAATCAGCGCCGCCGCCGCGGACCAGATCACGCAAACCAGCACGCTCAGCGTCTGAACCCACAGCTGGTGACCCATGGTGACACCGCTGGCATAGCCCGTACCGCCCAGCGGGGCGGCGCTCAGTACCCCGGTCGCCAGGCAGCCGACGATGCCGCAGACGCCGTGCACGCCGAAGACATCGCAGGCGTCATCTATCCGCAGCCAGCGCTTCAGCGCCACCACGCCCCACAGCCCTGCCGCGCCCGCGATCAGGCCAAGCAGCAGCGCACCGCCGACGCCCACGCTGCCCGCCGCCGGCGTCACCGCCACCAGCCCGGCAATACAGCCGGAGCAGGCCCCCAGCAGGGAGGGATTCCCGCGCAGCCCCCACTCCGCCAAGACCCAAGAAAGGATGGCGGCGGCGGTGGCAATCATCGTGTTGATAAATGCCAGCGCAGCAATATCGTTGGCGGCACCGGCGGAGCCCGCGTTAAAGCCAAACCAGCCGATATACAGAATTGAGGTGCCCAGAAAGACCATGGGCAAACTGTGCGGCTTAAACGACTCCCGCCCATAGCCGCTGCGCCGTCCCAGCAGGCGAGCGCCCAGCAGTCCTGCTACGGCGGCGTTAATATGCACCACCGTCCCGCCGGCAAAGTCCAGCGCCCCGTCGGCGGCCAACC
The DNA here is from genome assembly GCF_000800725.1 of Edwardsiella sp. EA181011. Taxonomy (NCBI): domain Bacteria; kingdom Pseudomonadati; phylum Pseudomonadota; class Gammaproteobacteria; order Enterobacterales; family Hafniaceae; genus Edwardsiella; species Edwardsiella sp. EA181011. The sequence continues at coordinate 3,425,054 of NZ_CP011364.1, forward strand.
AGCCACCGCCCCAGACCATATGGGCCAGCGGCACATAGGAGAGCGAAAACCACAGCACGGCGAAGATCAGCACCGCCGAAAAACGGACCCGCTCCGCCAGTGCGCCGGTCACCAGCGCCACCGTAATACAGGCAAACGATCCCTGAAAGGCCACGTGTACCAGCGTCGATATTGAGCCAGTCACCTCGTGCGGTCCGATCCCCCTGAGCAACAGCGCGTGCAGATTGCCGACGACGGCGTTCCCACGGCCAAACGCCAGCGTATAGCCATAGATCACCCACAGCACGCTCACGGCGGCGAAGGTCACCATCACCTGCGTCATCAGCGACAGCACGTTTTTAGCGCGCAGCAGGCCGCCGTAAAACAGCGCGATCCCCGGCAGGGTCATCAGCAGCACCAGCGCCGTCGCTAGCATCATAAAGCCGTTATCCGCCCGATCCACCTGCGGCGCGCCGGCTAGCGCAACCCCCGGCAGCAGCGCCACGCCCACCATCCCCCTGCACAATCGCATCATCTCATCCCCCATGCAGGCCATTACAGCGCCGCGTCATCGCACTCGCCGGTGCGAATACGCACCACGCGCGTCAGCTCGGCGACAAAAATCTTACCGTCCCCCGTGTTTCCACTGTAGGCCGCCTGGCAGATGGCCTCTATCGCCGCCGCCAGTCGCTCATCCTCCAGCGCCACCTCAATTTTGACCTTGGGTAAAAAATTGACGCTGTACTCGGCACCGCGGTAAAGCTCTGTGTGCCCTTTCTGCCGGCCGAATCCCTTCACCTCCGTCAGGGTCAGCCCCTGAATACCGATGGCCGACAGCGCCTCGCGCACCGCCTCCACCTTAAATGGCCTGATCACCGCGCTCACCAGCTTCATGACGCCCCTCCTCTGTCGCCGGACTCATTCACAAAAGTTATGAGCAAAGGTCATGCCAATCCAGAAAGCAGGCGACAGATCCCGCCGCCCACGCGGGATAGCGTGGGCGGCGGGGCGGCGGCGGCACCAAAACGGTGCGATGCGTCGGCTGTGGTGCAGGTCAGGCACCGGGGAAGGAGGCGATCGCCCCGGCGGCGACGGCGTCGGGGGCGCTATATCGGCAGAAGACAGAAAAGGCGAGCACAGAGGACGGGCTAGCGGAAAAGGCGTCTTACTCGCGCAGCGGCAGCGCCGTGGTAAACTTAATCTGCTCCATGGCAAAGCTCGACGTGACGTCGCTCAGCCCCTTTACCGCATTGACCAGACGCTTATAAAAATCATCGAAGCTTTTCATATCGGCCACCTGCACCTGCATTAGATAATCATACTCTCCGGCCATGCGGTAGAACGCCAGGATCTCCGGCATATGCTCCACCTGCTGCACAAAGTTGCGATACCACTCCGCGCTGTGATGCTGGATCTTGATCGCCACAAACGCCGTCAGCCCCAGGCCCAGCTTCTCTTTATCCAGCAACGCGACCCGCTGGGTAATATAGCCCTCCTCCTCCAGACGCTTTAGCCGCTTCCAGCAGGGGGTCGACGTCAGGTTAACCGCCTCTGACAGCACCTGCAGGGAGAGGGTGCAGTCCCGCTGCAGCATGTTCAGCAGACTACGGTCAATTTTATCCAGCATAGGGAGCTCCGGGAGAAAGATTTCCTCCAATTAGGCCAATGCACGCAACAATAATCAATCTTTTTCCCGCGTCGTCGAATCCGTAGCGCAGGCAAAGATAAAAAGAAAACCGGGCGCGCGCAGTCAAACACGCAGCCCGGCTGGCTGAATAGCCTCAGTGATTCGGGGGAATAGTGAGGTGAGATTGCGTTAGCCAAAGAGAAAGCTGTTGCGCCACCGCCTGCTGGCGACAGTCGCCGATCACCCGCAGGTGCGGCAAGGCCTGCCGAAGCTGCGTCAGCGCGTTACCCATGATGAACCCCTGACCGACCATACCAAGCATCTCCCGATCGTTCATCGCGTCGCCGAACGCCATACATTCATCCAGACCAATATTCAGACGCTCGCACAGGGCCGCCAGCGCGCTGCCCTTGTTGCTGCCCGGCGGGATCACCTCCAGCGAGTCATGACCCGAGAAGCAGAGATCGACGGCGCGGCCGAAGTGGGCGCGCAGACGCTGCTGCAGCGACAGTAGACGTTCATGACGATCGATAAAGCACACCTTGCTGACGCCGTAGGCCGGCAGACGACGCAGATCCGTCAGGCGGTAGGCAAAGCCATCGGCCCGGTGGGGCGCCAGCAGTTCGGGGCAGTCGCTGGCCGTCAGCCAGCCATCGTCGCGAAACAGATGCAGCGAGGCGGTATCGCTCCAGTCGGCGTGCATCAGTTCATAGGCCACCTCCGGCGCCAGATCCTGGCTGAACAGCAGCTGGCCGTCGTGGTCATGCACCCGGGTGCCGTTGCCGGTGATCAGGTGTCCCCGCAGCCCCAGGCGGCGAGTCATGCGGCTGACCTCTAAAAAATGACGCCCGGTAGCAAAGGTGAGCACGACTCGCTGCTGCGCCAGGCGCTGCAGGGTATCCAACGTCTCCGCACCGATGCAGTGATCCGGCATCAGCAGGGTGCCGTCCATATCAAACGCTGCCAAACGCATATCGCCTCCGTTTGTGACCGCTACTGCATGAGCGACAGTATCGCGTGGCATTTACGGAACTAATAGTGAACAATTAGAAAAAAGAGTTCAGGATTTCTTAATGCGCCTGCTGCAACGCCTTAATCAATATCAACGCCTGTACCAGTTTTCCGGCGATGCGCCGGTGTCGGCCACCGTCGCCGAGCTGGCCGCCATTATTTGCTGCAGCGATCGCCACGTGCGGACCCTGCTAGGCCAGCTGCAGGAGGCCGGATGGATCCGCTGGCAGGCCAGCGCCGGGCGCGGGCGGCGCGGCAGCCTGCGCTGCCTGCTTCCGGTATCGCAGCTGCGCCGCCAGCTGATGGAGCACCTGCTGCGCGAGGGCAACCATCAGGGCGCCCTGCGGCTGGCGGCCCGCGATCCTGCCCAGCTGACCCCCTATCTGCAGCCTCATCTCGGCGGCCAGTGGCAGGCCGAGCTGCCCACCCTGCGCATTCCTTACTACCGCCCGCTGGAGCCCATCCAGCCCCTGCGGCTGAGCGGACGCGCCGAGCAGCACCTGGCACACACCCTGCACGCCGGCCTGACGCGATTCGTTCCCGGCAACGCCGCGCCGCAGCCAGATCTGGCCCACCACTGGCAGATCAGCGACGACGGCCTGTGCTGGCAATTTTTACTGCACAGCGATCTGCGCTGGCACCACGGCCAACCGATTGGCGCCGGGCAGCTTCTGGAGACGCTGCGCGCCCTCTGTGCCCATCCCCTGGCCGGCGCCCTGCTGGCCAGCGTCGCCGCCATCGACCGCCCCCATCCGCTGTGCCTACGCTTTACCCTGCATCATCCCGACTACTGGCTCGCGCACCGGCTGGCCAACCTGCTGTGCCTGCTGCCCCATCCGCAACAGCCCGATATCGGCGCGGGGCCATTCCGTCTGGTCAGCGCCAGTCCAACCCTGCTGCGCCTAGAGCAGTATGAGAGCTACCATCTACGGCGGCCCTATCTGCACGCCATCGAATACTGGATCACCGCCGGGGCCGATACGGCGCCCCCCTCCTGCCAGAGGGCGGTCAGAATACAGATAGGGCAAGATGAGGGAACCCAGGACACCCGACGTCTAAAAAGCAGCACCAGCCTGGGCTTTGGCTACATGGCCATCAACCTGCGTCAGGGGCGCATCTCTCCGCGCCAGGCGCGCGGCCTGCTCGGCCTGATGCGCGAGGAGCAGACCTTCAGCGCCCTGTCGCAGGAGGAGGGGATCACCTTGCGCTGCGAGGAGCTGCTGCCCGGCTGGACGATCCCGGCGTTTACCGAGCCGCCCGGCCCGCTGCCGCCCCGCCTGACGCTTCTCAGCTACCCGGCGTCAGCCTTACATCAGCTGGCGCGCCGGCTACAGATCCGCCTGGCCGCCTGCGGCTGCGACCTCACGCTGCAGCTCGTCAGCGGAAAACGCTGGAGTGATGATGCTCAGCTGGCTCAGGCAGACATTATCCTGGGGGACAAGCGCATCGGCGAATCGCCCGGCGCCACCCTGGATAACTGGCCGCGCACCGACCGACTGTGGCAGGCGATCCTCCCGCCCAACGCCTATACGGATACGCTGGCGCGCCTCAATCTCCAGCGGCAGGCCAGCGCTGAGGCACAGCGGTTGGCTGCGCTGCGTCAGCTGTACGGCGCGCTGATGGCGCAGGGATATATGGCGCCGCTGTTCAACTATCGCTATCAGGTCAGCGTTCCGCCCCGGGTCAACGGCATCGTATTGACCGCACACGGCTGGTTCGACTTTTCTCAGGCCTGGGTGCCGGCGCCGGAAGCAGGCTGTTCATCGCCGGACTGAGCGGCTACCATACGGACGATATTTTCTTTTAGCGCACAATTGAGGTTATTGCATGAAACGCGCCGTAGTAGTTTTCAGTGGCGGTCAGGACTCGACCACCTGCCTGATCCAGGCCTTGCACCGCTATGATGATGTCCACTGCATCACCTTTGACTACGGGCAGCGCCACCGCGCCGAGATCGACGTGGCTCGCCGGCTGGCCGAGCAGCTGGGCGCCAGCGCCCACAAGGTGTTGAACGTCGGCCTGCTCAACGAGCTGGCCATCAGCAGCCTGACGCGGGACAACATCCCCGTGCCAACCCAAAGCGAGGGCGGCATTCCCAATACCTTCGTCCCCGGCCGCAACGTGCTGTTTCTGACCCTGGCGGCGATCTATGCCTATCAGGTTGAGGCGGAGGCCGTGATCACCGGCGTCTGTGAAACGGACTTCTCCGGTTATCCGGACTGTCGGGATCAGTTTGTACAGGCGCTGAATCACGCCGTCTGCCTGGGTATGGCGCGCGATATTCGCTTCGAAACGCCGCTGATGTGGCTCAACAAAGCCGAGACCTGGGCGCTGGCCGACTACTATGGTCAGCTGGCGCGGGTGCGCCACGACACCCTGACCTGCTACAACGGCATTCAGGGCGATGGCTGCGGCCACTGCGCCGCCTGCCACCTGCGCGCCCACGGCCTGCAGCAGTATCTTGCCGATCCGGCGGCAGTGATGGCCGCGCTGAAGCACAAGAGCGGGCTGCAGTAACGCCCCCTTGCTCTGTCCTGCGCCAAACGCAGGGGCTACGCGGCACCGCCGAACGCCGGCGCGGTGCCGCACTATCGCTAGAGTGCCAGACGCGCTCGGTTCTTCTCCAGCAGCGCTGCGCCGATCCCCTTCACCTGCAGCAGCTGCTCCAGACGGGAAAACGCGCCGTGCTGTTCACGAAAGGCGACGATCGCCCGGGCCTTCTCCAGGCCGATGCCGCTGAGCCCCTCAGACAGCGCCTGCGCCGACGCCTGATTGATATTCACCTGTCCACGCTCGGCGCGCGCTGCGCCCCCGCCGCTGTGCGTGACGGGGCCCGCGGGCGGTGCAGCGGCCGGCGCCGCGGGGAAAAAGAGTAACGCGATCCAGAGCGGGGAGGATAACAGCAAAGTTAACGGATTCATGGCAGGGCTCCTTAGGGATGAGGATATCGACCCTTACGATGCCCCTCGGCGAGGGATCCGGCAAAGGCGGAGCGTGCAATATGCAAAAGGCCGCGAATGCGGCCTTTTGTTGTTACATCATCTTACCTACGTCGATGGGAATTACTGCACATCTGCCGCCGCGCCCAGCTTGATCTTGGCGTTGGCGCGCAGGTTATCCATCAGGGCATCGAAGGTGATCCCTGTCTCACCGGTGAGCATCTGAGAGGCGAATGCCTTCATTTGCTCCGCCGACAGATGGCCCGCCGTCACGGCGTTCAGACGAATCAGCTCAATGTTGTCATGACGGTCCGTCGACAGCCCGTACACCGGCTTATCGGTCTGCGGATGCGGCATGGCGAAGACTGTATCCGTCAGCTGACGATCCTCAGAAGCGCGGGTCAGCGTCTGCTCGGCGCCAAAGTTCAGGCCGGCAGCCTTCAGCGCTGCCTCGCCCTTGCCTGCCTGCAGCGCGGCCAGCAGCTTCTCACCCTCGCTGCGCGCCTGGGCAATCGCCTTCTGACGCTTCAGCAGCTCCGTCACCTGATCGCGTACCTCTGCAAACGGTTTAACCGCCTCCGGCTTGTGCTCGCTGACGCGCAGTACAAAGGCGCGATCGCCCTCGACGCTGATCACGTCAGAGTTACTGCCCGGCGTGCCGTTTTCCCCAAACAGGGAGCCGTCGAAGATAGCCTGAACCACCGGTTTAAAATCAAGCGCCTGCGGTACGCTATCGCGGGCAAACCAGCCGGTCTCCGTCGCTTTCACCCCGGCGGCGTCTTCGGCCCCGGCCAGCGAATCATTGTCGTTGCTCGCCGCATCGCTCACCTTCTGCTGCAGCGCATAGAAGGCATCCAGCGCCTTCTGCTGCTTCACTTTGTCGGCGATCTCTGCACGCACCTCAGACAGCGGCTTCACCACCGCGGGCTGCATATCGTTGAGACGCACGATCAGGTAGCCCACGCTGGAGGCGATCGGCGCAGAGACATCGCCTTTATGGCTCAGCTTAGCCGCGCGGATCTCATCTGGCGTGGTTTCCGGCTCCAGCCAACCCAGCTCACCGCCGTTTTTACGGGAGATAATATCGGTAGACTTCTCCTTGGCCAGGGTCGCGAAGTCAGCGCCGTTGGCCAGTTGAGCGGCGATGGCCTTCGCCTCCGCCTCGGTCTTCACCTGGATAACGCTGTAGTCACTGCGCGCCGGCTGGCTAAAGCTGCCTTTATGCTGATCGTAATAGGCGCCAATCTCCGCATCGCTGACCGTCATCTTGTCGTTGATGGCCGCGGCATCCATTTCGATATAGCGAACCTTGACCGCCTCTGGGGCGATAAAGCTGCTCTGATGCTGCTGATAATAGCCCTGCAGCTCCGCGTCGCTGACCTGCTGCTGCGGCATCAGCTTGCTGATATCGATGGTTGCCAGGCTGACCTGACGCTGCTGCATGGTTAGCGCCGCCAGGGCGTCGACCTCCACCGGCAGGGTAAAGCCGGTGGCGGTGAAACCCTGGATCAGCTGCTGGGTCACCAGCTGCTGACGCATCAGCTGCGCGTAGGTGTCCGGGCTCAGGCCCAGACGCGCCACCATATCCAGATACTTAGCGTTATCAAAGTGATTGTCAGTCTGGAAATAGGGCATCGCGCGGATCGCTTCTTTTACCTGCGCATCGCTGATCGCCAGATTAAGCTTTTTGGCATACTGATCGAGCAGCACATCATCGATCATGCGAGAAAGCACCTGCTTACGCAGCTCTTTCATATACCCTTCGTTTCCTGCCAGCACGGAGAACTGATCGCCCAGCTGCTGCTGCAGGCGGCTACGCTCATTCTGCACCGCCTGTTCGAGCTGGGCCCGACCGATCTCTTGGCCATCCACCTTGGCCGCGTAGTCGCCGGAGCCGCCGATCAGATAATTACCTACCCCGGTCAGCACAAACGAGATGATGATCAGAGCCAGGATAACCTTGAGCACGACGTGATTGGCGGCCGCGCGTAAATTGTCCATCATAGTGTGGCAACACTCCGCTGTGATTGTTGGTAATACGTTGTGACTCCGCTTTGTTCCAGGCCATAGCCCGTATACGCACAGCACACGATATAGATTAACGGCTTCAGGCTGCCCCGGCGGACGATCGCACCGCCGCGTCCAGGGAAGGCAGTTGCCCGCCATAAAAAAAGCGCATCAGCATGATGCGCCTTGTATTTTACCTTAGCTATGCCATGGCGTCAGTCGATTGTTTGCGATTTATGGAAATCATCGCCCACCGACGCCCGGCGCAGCGCGCCATAGGCTTAGTTGACGGCGTCTTTCAGCGCTTTGCCCGCGCGGAAACCCGGAACTTTCGCGGCAGGAATATCAATCTCCTTGCCCGTCTGCGGATTACGGCCAGTACGGGCAGCACGTTCGCGGACGTCAAAAGTACCAAAACCGACCAGCGCGACGGCGTCACCTTCCTGCAGGCTTTCGGTCACGGATGCAATGAACGCATCCAGCGCGCGACCGGCTGCCGCTTTGGAAATATCTGCACCCTCAGCAATCTTGTCGATCAGTTATGACTTATTCACTCTATCATCCCCTTTAGAAATCTCGCCGTACAGGAAACCGTTCTCCCTACCGTACGGCTGCGCAGCTGTTATATCAGGCCTGTCGCTGTCCGGCAAGGCGCTTCACGGGCGCTTGCTACGGCCGACAGGGCTCTACGTTAGCCGGACAAAAAAAGGCTGGCAAGCCCGAAGTGCGCTGCCAGCCGATGTTTTATCAACGTATTTTGCGATATATCACTATTTCGCCGTCACCACGTCCATCCCAAACGGGGAATTCTGCAGCGCCAGGGCCAAAACCTCGTCGATCCACTTCACCGGATGAATGTCGAGATCGCGTAAAACGTTCTCCGGCATCTCCTCCAGATCGCGCTTGTTGTCGTCCGGGATCAGCACGGTCTTGATCCCACCGCGGTGGGCCGCCAGCAGCTTCTCCTTCAGCCCACCGATCGGCAGCACCTGGCCACGCAGCGTGATCTCCCCGGTCATCGCCACGTCGGCGCGCACCGGATTACCGGTCAGACAGGAGACCAGCGCCGTACACATGGCAATACCGGCGCTCGGGCCATCTTTCGGGGTCGCCCCCTCCGGTACGTGCACGTGGATATCGCGCTTCTCGTAGAAGTCCGGGTTGATCCCCAGCTTGTCGGCGCGCGCGCGCACCACGGTCAGCGCCGCCTGAATCGACTCCTGCATTACCTCACCCAGCGAACCGGTATAGGTCAGTTTCCCCTTACCCGGGACACAGGCGGTTTCAATGGTCAGCAGATCGCCGCCGACCTCGGTCCAGGCCAGGCCGGTGACCTGGCCCACGCGGTTTTCGCTGTCGGCGCGGCCATAGTCGAAGCGCTGAACGCCCAGATAATCCTTCAGGTTATCGCCGTTGATCTCAATATGGCGCAGCGACTTGTCCAGCAGCAGCTGCTTCACCGCCTTACGGCACAGCTTGGAGATTTCACGCTCCAGCGCACGCACCCCGGCTTCGCGGGTGTAATAGCGAATGATCCCGACGATGGCGCTATCGTCCACCGTTAGCTCGCCTTTCTTCAGCGCATTACGCTCAATCTGCTTCGGCAGCAGGTGCTGACGGGCAATGTTAAGCTTCTCGTCCTCGGTATAGCCGGACAGGCGAATCACCTCCATGCGATCCAGCAGCGGCGCCGGAATATTCATGGAGTTAGAGGTGGCGACGAACATCACATCGGACAGATCGTAGTCCACTTCCAGATAGTGATCGTTAAAGGCGACGTTCTGCTCCGGATCCAGAACCTCCAGCAGCGCCGAGGCCGGATCGCCGCGCATGTCAGAGGACATCTTATCGATTTCATCTAACAGGAACAGCGGGTTACGAACCCCCACCTTGGCCATCTTCTGGATCAGTTTACCCGGCATGGAGCCGATGTAGGTCCGACGGTGACCGCGGATCTCCGCCTCGTCGCGCACCCCACCCAGCGCCATGCGCACATACTGGCGTCCGGTCGCCCGGGCGATAGACTGCCCCAGCGAGGTTTTACCCACCCCCGGCGGTCCCACCAGGCACAGGATCGGCCCTTTAATTTTGCTGACCCGGCTCTGTACCGCCAGGTATTCCAGGATGCGATCCTTGACCCGCTCCAGACCATAGTGGTCGGCATCGAGCGTCTCCTGCGCTTTGCGCAGATCTTTTTTCACCTTGCTGCGAGCGTGCCACGGAACCTGCACAATCCAGTCGATATAGCTGCGCACCACGGTCGCTTCCGCCGACATCGGTGACATCATCTTCAGCTTCTGCAGCTCGGACTCCGCCTTCTCGCGCGCCTCTTTCGGCATCTTGGCGGCTTCGATCTTGCGCTTCAGGGCCTCAAACTCATCCGGCGCGTCATCCATTTCGCCGAGCTCTTTCTGAATCGCCTTCATCTGCTCGTTCAGATAGTACTCGCGCTGGCTCTTCTCCATCTGCTTCTTCACCCGATTACGGATGCGTTTCTCCACCTGCAGCAGATCGATCTCGGACTCCATCATCGCCATCAGGTATTCCAGACGCTCCGCCACGTCGGACATCTCCAGCACCGTCTGCTTATCGTTCAGCTTCAGCGGCATATGGGCGGCAATGGTATCGGCCAGACGGGCGGCGTCGTCGATGCTGTTCAGCGACGTCAGCACCTCCGGCGGAATTTTTTTGTTCAGCTTGATATAGCCTTCAAACTGATTGATGGCGGTGCGGACCAAAACCTCCTGTTCGCGCTCATCCATCTCCGGCGTATCCAGGTACTCGGCCTGGGCTGCAAAGTGTTCGCCGCCGTCAGACAGCGTGGTAATGCGCGCGCGCTGGATCCCTTCCACCAGCACTTTTACCGTGCCATCGGGCAGCTTCAGCATCTGCAGGATGGAGGCGACCGTACCGACCGTAAACAGATCGTTGATCCCCGGCTCATCGGTCGAGGCCTCTTTCTGCGCCACCAGCAGGATCTTCTTGTCGTGATCCATTGCGGCTTCCAGGCACCGGATCGATTTTTCCCGGCCTACAAACAACGGAATCACCATGTGCGGATAAACCACCACATCGCGCAGCGGCAATACGGGGATTTCTATGCGTTCGGAACGCTCAGGATTCATAGAGCTCTCTCTTTGTTTAGCTTCCGCCAGGTTATGGAGAAACAGCGCCGCACAACGGACAATGGCTGCTTCGCCAGAGGATTATCTGAGTATATGGGGATACATTTGCGGGATTCAACGCTGTGGCCCGCGGAAAAAAAATGGGGGATGCTATCCCCCATTTTACCCCGTCTCCCGTCGCGCCGTCGGCGGCCTAGGCGCGACGGCGGCAACGGTGAGTTACTCGCCGGAGGCCTGCGCCTCTGGCTGACCATAGATCAGCATCGGCTTGCTCTGGCCATCGATAACGTTCTCATCAACTACCACTTTCTCCACGTTCTCCATGGAGGGCAGATCGTACATCGTGTCGAGCAGCGTCCCCTCAACGATAGAGCGCAGCCCGCGCGCACCGGTCTTACGCGCCATGGCCTTCTTGGCGATAGCGGTCAGGGCCTCGTCACGGAACTCCAGCTCGACCCCCTCCAGACCGAACAGCGCCTGATACTGCTTGGTCAGAGCGTTTTTCGGCTCTTTCAGGATCTGGATCAGCGCCGCTTCATCCAGCTCTTTCAGAGTGGCGACCACCGGCAGACGGCCGATAAACTCCGGGATCAGGCCAAACTTGATCAGGTCCTCTGGCTCTACCTGTCCCAGCAGCTCGCTTTCGCTGGCCTTGTCCGCCTTCCCTTTTACCTTGGCACCAAAGCCGATGCCGGTGCCGGTATTCACGCGCTGACCGATCACTTTATCCAGGCCGGCAAAGGCACCGCCGCAGATAAACAGAATCTTGGAGGTATCTACCTGCAGGAACTCCTGCTGCGGGTGCTTGCGCCCGCCCTGGGGCGGTACCGCGGCGACCGTACCTTCGATCAGCTTCAGCAGCGCCTGCTGTACCCCTTCGCCGGACACGTCGCGGGTGATCGACGGGTTGTCTGACTTACGGGAGATCTTATCGATCTCATCGATATACACGATGCCACGCTGGGCCTTCTGTACATCGTAATCACACTTCTGCAGCAGCTTCTGAATGATGTTCTCAACGTCTTCACCGACATAGCCGGCTTCCGTCAGCGTCGTGGCATCGGCCATCGTGAACGGCACATCCAGCAGACGTGCCAGCGTTTCCGCCAGCAGGGTCTTGCCGCTGCCCGTCGGGCCAATCAGCAGGATGTTGCTCTTGCCCAGCTCGACGCCGTTGCTGGAGTCGCCGTTGCGCAGGCGCTTGTAGTGGTTGTATACCGCCACCGCCAACACCTTCTTCGCCTGCTCCTGACCGATGACATAGTCATCCAGATGATGACGGATCTCATGGGGCGTCGGCAGCGCGCTGCGCTCACGGTGCGGCGTTACGTCTTTAATCTCTTCGCGAATAATGTCATTGCACAAATCGACACATTCGTCGCAGATATACACTGACGGCCCGGCGATCAGCTTACGAACTTCATGCTGGCTTTTGCCGCAAAAAGAGCAGTACAGCAGCTTGCCTGAACTGTCTTTGCGCTTATCTGTCATCAGTAAACCTCTTTCATTTAATAGCTGTCCCGCCAACGGCGGGCGTACGTCCCATCAATGCATGTAGGGTCCGCGCGGTTCACAGCGATATCCGAACGAAAGCGCCCGTGGGCGCTTTGCATCACTATAGTATATCGGCGAATGGCCAGACAGGCAGCATGAGGGTCGGTTCGCCGCACAAATCAGGCGCGCTGGGTCAGTACGGCGTCAACCAGACCGTACTCCACCGCGTCCTGTGCAGACATGAAACGATCGCGCTCGGTGTCGCGCTCAATAACCTCAATCGGCTGTCCGGAGTGCTTGGCCATCAGGGTATTCATGCGCGCCTTGATGCTGAGGATCTCTTTAGCATGGATCTCAATATCGGTCGCCTGCCCCTGGAAGCCGCCCAGCGGCTGATGGATCATCACCCGAGAGTTGGGCAGGCAGAAACGTTTGCCCTGCGCGCCGGCCGCCAACAGGAATGAGCCCATTGAACAGGCCTGTCCCATACAGATGGTGCTGACATCCGGTTTAATAAACTGCATGGTGTCATAGATGGACATCCCGGCGGTGATCACCCCACCCGGTGAGTTGATATATAATTGGATGTCTTTTTCCGGGTTTTCTGCTTCCAGGAACAGCATCTGGGCCACGATCAGGTTGGCCATATGGTCCTCGACCTGCCCTGTCAGAAAGATAATGCGTTCTTTGAGCAGACGGGAAAAAATATCGTATGAACGCTCGCCGCGCGAAGTCTGCTCAACAACCATGGGCACCAACGCCATGTGCGGTGCTAACTCACGCTGGTCACTGTATGACATTAACCGTCTCCTATAGAAATCTCTTCAGCAGTGGTACGTTTTGATTCTACTTGAGATAGGCCGGATTGACTATGCGCAATCCAGCTCTCCCCTGCCGTCCCTGCACATCAGGCAGACAGTATGTAAACGATCTGGGGGCGGATGAGATAAAATAAAGCCGCCGCATAAAAAAAACCTTCGCCCGGGGACGAAGGTTTTCATACTCACGAACCTAATGGCCTGGGGCTTACGCCTGCGGCTGGTTCATCAGTTCGTTGAAGGTGGTCGCTTTTTCGCTGACTTTAGCCTGGGACAGCAGGGCTTCAACCGCCTGCTCTTCCAGCGCCATGTTGCGCATGTTGTTCATCAGCTCTTTGTTCTTGCTGTAGAACTCGATCACTTCCTGCGGATCTTCATAGGCGGAAGCCATCTCTTCGATCAGCGCATTAACGCGGGCATCATCGGCTTTCAGCTCGTTCTTGCTGATCACTTCGCCCAGCAGCAGACCCACGATAACGCGACGCTTCGCCTGCTCTTCGAACAGTTCGCGCGGCAGCTCCATCGCCTGCTGCTCGTTACCGCCGAAGCGCTGTGCAGCCTGGCGGCGCAGCACGTCGATTTCGCCGTCGACCAGCGCAGCCGGAACGTCAATTTCGTTCGCCTGAACCAGACCGTCCAGAACCTGCGCCTTGATGCGGTTACGCACGGCGTTTTTCAGCTCACGGGTCATGTTCTTGCGCACTTCGGCCTTCAGGCCATCCAGAGAACCATCGGCAACGCCAAAGCGCTTGATGAACTCAGCGGTCATCTCCGGCAGCTCGCGCTCTTCGACTTTCTTCAGCACGATGTCGAACTTAGCCGCTTTACCCTTCAGGTTTTCAGCGTGATAGTCTTCCGGGAAGGTAACATCGATAGCGAATTCTTCGCCGGCTTTGTGACCCAGAATACCGTCTTCGAAGCCCGGGATCATGCGGCCCTGGCCCATGGCCAGGACAAAGTCAGTCGCCTTGCCGCCTTCGAAGGCTTCGCCGTCGATAGAACCGGTGAAGTCGATGGTCGCACGATCTTCCGCGCCCACTTCGCCCTCTTTGGCGACCCAGGAAGCCTGCTGCTTACGCAGGGTTTCGATCATCGCATCTACGTCAGCGTCGTTGACATCAACCTGCGGTTTCTCAACCACGATGGTGTCCAGACCCTTCAGTTCGATCTCCGGGTAAACCTCGAACTCTACCGCATAGGCAAAGTCGTCACCCAGTTTGTATTCGCCCGGTACATACTTCGGCGCACCGACCGGGTTCAGTTTTTCTTTGATGATCGCGTCGACGAAATTACGCTGCATCAGATCGCCCAGCACGTCCTGACGTACAGATGCGCCATAACGCTGAGCGACGATGTTCATCGGCACTTTACCCTTACGGAAACCGTCAATGCGTGCCTTCTTGGCAACATTACGCAGTTCGCTCTCTACTGCTTTTTCGATGCTATCAGCAGTAACAGTAATATTTACGCGACGACCCAGGCCTTCGGTGGTTTCAACAGAAACTTGCATCTTATACCTCAAAAAATCACAGTGCTCGGTCAACGCCAGAAGCCGTTCTCTGCATCATGCCTGAGAGCCGCAACTTACTCTGAAGCGGGATGACGCAAGACGTAACCCCGTCGCTTTTCAAGCCGTATCGCCGCTGGCTTCCCCGCGCCCTCCCGGCCACCTACCTCAGTAGGTTTCAGAGAGTCCACTGCGTCGCCGCGCCAATGCAACCCGAAGCGCATCGGGTGTATACCGCATTCCCTGTTTTCAGAAGCGTCCCGAATACCATTCCGGAAAAATAGACGCGACATTATAGCGATGCGCGCACTGGGAGTCGAGAACCGCCGGGATTAAGTCACGCGGCGCCTCACATTTTCGCACCGGGCTATCCCGTCCGACTCGACACAGGGTATAAAAAAGATGGCCCGCAGGCCATCTTCTTCTTCGTGTGCTCGCCGATGCCATCCCCCCGCCCGGCAGAGAGTGCGTCCCTCAGGCCAGACGTGCGCTGCCGCTGCCCACGCCGCGGCACACCGGGGAGGCCAGCACCGTATCCTGTAACCCCGCCCACTCTTTACGGGTATAGGTATGCAGCGCCAGGGCGTGTACCCCATCGGCCATCTCGTCCGCCAGCGCGCCATAAATCGCACGGTGGCGCGACAGGAAACGCTCGCCCTGGAAGCGATCGCTGACCATCACCACCTTAAAGTGGGTCTCCGAGCCGGCCGGAACATTATGCCGGTAGCTCTCGTCCACAACATCCAGATAGACCGGCTCAAAGGCCGCCCGCAGTTTGGCTTCTATCTGCTCTCTCATCATACGACATCCCCTTATCCGGCAACGGCAGTGGTACATGACACGCTAACGCGTCGGGAGCACATCGCGGCGACAGGCGCAGTACCTGCATCCGATATACCCGCCCTTCGCGGGGCTAAACGGTATACCTTTCCCGCCTCCTACCCTAAAGCGTAGCCGCTTTTTACCATTCTATGCACTCCCGCCTGTAATTTAACGTTACGTATAATCTGCTTTCAACCCTAAATAAATCCTTATAATCAATGCGGTAAAAACGATATCTTCGCTACGACCGGCGCTCGCCACGCCGCGCCGCGAAAATCCCCCGTCGCAGGCCTCCCGCCTCTGCAGGGGCAATGATATGATATGAAAATCTGTGCCCGGCACAGTGGACACTATGCCTGTTATCACTCAACACCAGACAATGGCTATCACAATGACGATGCTAAAAAAATTCTTTATTCCTCTGCTGGCGCTCATCGCCCTGGCCGGCTGTGCCAGCCACAGCACCACCCTGAATATCAATCCGCAGATGGCGCTGCCGCAGCAGGATCCGACGCTGCAGGGGATCACTATCAGCATCAATGGCGCCGACATGCGTCAGGACAAAGCGCTAGCCAAGGTAAACCGCGACGGCCAGCTGGTCACCCTGACGGCACAGCGCGATCTGCGCTTCCTGCTGCAGGAGATCCTGGAGAAGCAGATGACCGCCCGCGGCTATATGATCGGGGCGAACGGCGCCGTGGATCTGCAGATCGTGGTTAACCGTCTGTATGCCGACGTCAGCGAAGGCAACCTGCGCTACAGCATCACCACCCACGCCGATGTCTCCATCATCGCCACCGCGCGCAACGGCAGTAAACTGGTGAAGACCTACCGCGCCAGCTATAACGAACAGGGCGCCTTTACCGCCAGCAATGGCAAGATCGCCAACGCCGTCAACAATGCGTTGAGCGACATTGTCAGCAATATGGCCCAGGACAGCAGCATCAGCGACTTTATCAAAGCCAACGCCCGTTAACCCCTGACACCGGTGCGCCGTGGCGCACCGGCAAATACCGACTATGCCAACAGCCTATTTAGCCATTTTCACCCAACGCCGCAGCGCCGTTTTATTGCTGCTCGGCTTCGCATCGGGACTGCCGCTGGCCTTGACCTCCGGCACCCTGCAGGCGTGGATGACCGTCGCCGGCGTCGACCTGAAAACCATCGGTTTCTTCTCTCTGGTCGGCCAGGCCTACGTCTTTAAATTTCTCTGGTCGCCGTTGATGGATCGCTACACGCCGCCGCTGCTTGGGCGACGCCGGGGCTGGCTGTTGCTGAGCCAGGTACTGCTGCTGATCGCCATCTTCAGCATGGGCCTGCTCAATCCGGAGCGGCACCTGTGGTGGCTGGCCGCGCTGGCGGTCACGGTCGCATTCTGCTCCGCGTCACAGGATATTGTCTTCGACGCCTACAAAACCGATCTGCTCAGCGCGGAGGAGCGCGGCGCGGGGGCGGCCATCTCCGTGTTCGGCTACCGTCTGGCGATGCTGGTATCCGGGGGGCTAGCGCTGTGGCTGGCCGATCGCTATCTGGGCTGGCAGGCCACCTACTGGCTGATGGCGGCCCTGATGCTGATCGGCATCGCCGCCACCCTGATGGCGCCGGAGCCGCAGGCCGATGTCCCGCCGCCGCGCACGCTGGAGCAGGCGGTGCTGGCGCCGCTGCGCGACTTTTTCCTGCGCGACAACGCCTGGCTGATCCTGCTGCTGATCGTGATGTATAAAATGGGCGACGCCTTCGCCGGCAGCCTGAGCACCACCTTTCTGATCCGCGGCGTCGGCTTCGACGCCGGCGAGGTCGGATTGGTCAACAAGACCCTGGGACTCTTGGCCACCATCGTCGGCGCCCTGTGGGGTGGGGTGTTGATGCAGCGCCTGTCGCTGTTCCGCGCCCTGATGCTGTTCGGTATTCTGCAGGGGGTCTCCAACTTCGGCTACTGGCTGCTGGCCGTCACGGATAAGAGCCTGCTGACCATGGGCGGCGCCATCTTCCTGGAGAATCTGTGCGGCGGCATGGGCACCGCGGCGTTTGTCGCCCTGCTGATGACCCTGTGCAACCGGGCCTTCTCCGCGACCCAGTTCGCCCTGCTCTCCGCGCTCTCCGCCGTCGGGCGGGTCTACGTCGGCCCCATCGCCGGCTGGTTCGTTGAGCTGCACGGCTGGCCGCTGTTCTACCTGTTCTCCGTCATCGCCGCCCTGCCGGGGCTGGCGCTGCTGCTGCTGTGCCGCCGCACCCTGGAGTACGCCCAGGAGACCGGGCGCTTTCGTCCGCGCCACGCCTCTCCACTGGCCTACCGCCGTGCGCTGCGCCTGCTGCTCTCCGGCGTCCTGCTGATCGGCGTCTGGCTGCTGCTCCTGCTGGCGCAATACCTGTACGATCCCGCGCTGCGCATCCCGTCTGAACCGCTGTTTACGCTGGGGCTCACCCTGTGCGTCTCAGGCATCCTGTGGGGAGCCTGGCTCGACTACCGCGCCCAATCCCTGCCCGCACCGCGGTGCTAAACCACGGGAAAATCCCCATACCGACTTGAGGTTGTAATGAATGACTTTCGCATGACGTCAGACGAGCGTAAGGCCACCTGGGGATTGGGCACCGTCTTCTCCCTGCGTATGCTGGGTATGTTTATGGTGCTGCCGGTGCTCACAACCTATGGTATGTCCCTCAGCGGCGCCAGCGAGACCCTGATAGGCCTGGCCATCGGGATCTACGGTATCACCCAGGCGCTATTCCAGATCCCCTTTGGCATCATTTCCGATCGGATAGGCCGTAAGCCGCTGATCGTCGCCGGGCTGCTGATCTTTGCCTGCGGCAGCGCCGTCGCCGCTATGACCGATTCCATCTGGGGCGTCATCCTCGGGCGCGCGCTGCAGGGCGCCGGCGCCATCGCCGCGGCGCTGATGGCGCTGCTCTCCGATCTGACCCGCGAGCAAAACAGAACCAAGGCCATGGCCTTCATCGGGGTCAGCTTTGGCGTCACCTTTGCCATCGCGATGGTCGCCGGGCCGCTGATTACCCACGCGCTGGGCCTTTCTGGGCTGTTCGGCCTGATCACCCTGCTGGCGCTGCTCGGCATCGCCATTACCCTGTACCTGATCCCCACGCCGACCAGCCACCTGCTCAACCGCGACGCCAGCATGGTCCGCGGCGCCTTCGGCAGCGTGCTGATACGTCCGGCCCTGCTGCGCCTCAACGCCGGCATCATGTGCGTACACATTGTGCTGATGTCCAGCTTTATCGCGCTGCCACCGCTGATGGAGCAGGCGGGGCTGGCGCGCGATGAGCAGTGGAAAGTCTATCTGTGCACCATGCTGATCGCCTTTATCACCATGGTGCCTTTTATCGTCTACGCGGAAAAACAGCGGCGGATGAAGCAGGTTTTTCAGCTGTGCATCGTGCTGATGATCGCCGCCGAGGTGGTGCTGTGGTACGCCGGGCTACATCTGTGGGGCATTATTCTGGGTATTCAGCTATTTTTCTTCGCCTTTAACATGATGGAAGCGCTGCTGCCTTCGCTGATCAGCAAGGAGTCGCCGCCGGGCTACAAGGGAACGGCGATGGGGATCTACTCCACCTGCCAGTTTATCGGCGTCGCCATCGGCGGTATTCTCGGCGGGATCGTCTACGCCCGCGGCGGGGCCGAAGCCATCTTTACCGGCTGTGCGGTGCTGGCGGTGATATGGTTTGTGATCAGTCTGACCATGAAGGAGCCGCCCTACGTCAGCAGCCTGCGTATCGTGCTGCCGCCGGCGCTGACGGCCGGGGCCGCGCTGGCCAGCCAGCTGCGCCAGCAGCCGGGGGTGAACGACGTCATGCTGATCGCCGATGAGCATACCGCCTACATCAAGATCGACAGCCAGGTGACCAGCCGCGAGGCGCTGGAAACGTTCCTGCAGCGCGCCGCAGAACCGGGAGAGTAACCCCCGGGGGCAGGCCAGAGCCTGCCCCGCCGGGATCAGTCGCGGAAGTTGTTAAACTGGAACGGCTGGCCCAGATCGGCGCCGCGCACCAGCGCCATCGCCCCCTGTAGATCGTCGCGTGACTTACCGGTGACGCGCAGCTGTTCGCCCTGAATCTGCGTCTGCACCTTCAGCTTGCTGTCTTTAATCAGCTTCACCAGCTTCTTCGCCATGGCGCTGTCGATGCCCTTCTGCAGCTTCGCCTCTACGCTGTAAAGCTTACCGCTGTGCTCACACTCCTCCGGGATCTCCAGCGCACCGGCCTCAATGCCGCGCTTGACCAGCTTCTCGCGTAGAATATCGATCAGCTGCTTCACCTGAAAGTCAGAGATGGTGGTGAGCTTGATGGTTTCATTCTTTTCATTCAGCTCAATGCTGGCCTCCACATTACGAAAATCCCAGCGTGACGCCAGCTCACGCGTGGCGTTTTCTACGGCGTTGCGGACTTCCTGCAGATCCACTTCGGATACGATATCGAATGACGGCATGCTACTTCTCCTCTCGCTATAATGCCGTGCATGATAACGGCTCAGCGCCATGATGCAAGATCGCCGGGCCGCCGCCGCTCACGGCGACGGGACACCGGCCGGCATAAAAGTTTATACTGTACGGGGTAACATGCGTTTTCGGCGCGCACGGAAATGCCGTGGAGGTGTAATGAAGATAACCGTTCTGGGCTGTGGCGCTCTGGGCAAACTGTGGCTGTCAGCACTGGCGCGGCGCGGACACCAGGTTCAGGGCTGGCTACGGCTTCCCCAGCCGGACTGCAGCGTCCACCTGATCACGCCGCAGGGGCTAACCTACCAGCGCCAGCTTCCGGCCAATGACCCCGAGCTGCTGGCGCACAGCGATCTGCTACTGGTGACCCTGAAAGCCTGGCAAATCGCCAACGCCCTACCGCCGCTGCTGCCCCGACTCTCCCCGCACTGTACCCTGCTGCTGCTGCACAACGGCATGGGGGCGCTCGGTGAACTGCGGGCGCCCCCCCGCCAGCCCCTGCTGCAGGGAAGCACGACGCACGCCGCACGCCGCGATGGACATACCGTCTGGCACGTCGCCGGGGGAATCACCCATATCGGCCCGCTCAATGAGGCGGGGCAATCCTGCAGCGCGCTGGCCGACACCCTGCACCGGGCCCTACCCGACGTGGCCTGGCACGACAATATTCAGCCCGCGCTGTGGAATAAGCTGGCGATAAACTGCGTGATTAATCCGCTCAGCGTGCTCTATGGCTGCCATAACGGCGCGCTGGCCCACCATCAGGATCACATTCACGCCCTGATCGCTGAGATCGCCGAGGTGATGGAGGCCGAGGGCTATCGCACCACCCAGGAGACCCTGCACAGCTATGTGATGCAGGTGATTAACCTGACCGCCGATAACCACTCCTCGATGCTGCAGGACGTTCAGGCCCAACGCCATACCGAGATCGACTACATCACCGGCTACCTGATCCGCTGTGGCCGCAGCCACGGTCTGGCGCTGCCGGAAAACCGTCAGCTTTTTGATTTAATTAAACGGAAGGAACAAACCTATGAGCGTATCGGCCTTGGTGTGTCTGGCACCTGGCAGTGAAGAGACCGAAGCGGTCACCACCATCGATCTGCTGGTGCGCGCCGGTATCCGGGTCGTCAGCGCCAGCGCGGCGCCGGACGGCAACCGGGAGATCGTCTGCTCGCGCGGCGTACGCCTGCTGGCGGATACCACGATGGTCCAGGTGGCCGATGAGCCCTTCGATGCCCTGATCCTGCCCGGTGGACTGGCCGGTGCCGAGTGCCTGCGCGATAGCGATCTGGTGATCGAGAAGATCCGCCAGATGCACCTGGAGGGGCGTCTTATCGCCGCCATCTGCGCTGCCCCAGCGCTGATCCTACAGCACCACAACCTGTTTCCCATCGCCAATATGACCGGTTATCCGGGCATGAAATCCCAGATCCCCGCAGAGAAATGGATGGATAAGCGGGCCTACTATGACGAGCGGGTACGCCTGCTGACCAGCCAGGGACCGGGCACCAGTATCGATTTTGCGCTGAAGATTATTGATATTCTGCTGGGCAGAGAGAAAGCGGCCGCGGTGGCGGCACAGCTGGTCATCGCCGCCGGCATCCACGACTACCACTAACCCGCCCTCCAGGCTCTCCACCACACGGGGAGCCGCTGCGTCGCGGGGCAATACCCCACCTAAAATAGAATCCATCTGGCAAAAATATAAGCCTTAACCATGTATGCAGTTTTTATAAATTCATCATACTCTCTAGGCGATCACAAATATTTACTTCCCCCATCAGTAAGGGCTCCGTTTACCAAATGAAGTCCTTACTGATAGACAGTCACCACAATGATATTTTGCTGGTCAAGCAGATAGACCGCCTGATCCGTCTCAGCAACAGCGACTGGATGACGCTGAAAAAGCGGATAGAACAACATGAACTGCGGATTGTCAGCTTGGATTTCCCCACCTCATGGCAGGCACTTTCAGATAAAACCCCTTCGCAGGCCGACCCGATCACCCATGCCGTTGATAACCGCCATCAATAACATGCTTATCGACCTGATGGCCGCAATGCCACATAAAAACTGGCTGAGCCACCGCCAGCCGCAGAAACAGGGAATTGAACGGGCGCATACATTGGGAAAATATCGGGGTAAACAGGCCGATCAGAAGCGACATCAGAAAGATCCTGTACTACCACAGATGAAGAACCTGAGTATCAGTGAAACAGCAGATGCCACGGACTACAGCCTCTCACAGATATATCGAATTCAGGCACTATATCGAGAAAATCAATCAGAAGCGGAGTGACTGATCTATACAAGAGCTATGATTTTTCTGGCTTTCTTAAAGTGCTCCAGTTTCATTTCCATGGTCCACCATTAGGCTGCGTCCATGAGTAATTCCAGGTCATTATTCTTGTTGGCAAAGAAAATATAAAATATTAATCTTAGCGTACAATAATTTTCGATATCCAAACTGACCCCTGTATAGACAATAAGGAGCCGGCAATACTAAATATATCTCAGGTCAATATATTTTATTTTACTATTTGATGAGGTTATTAATTAAGTAAAGAGACTTCAATACTTAAAATTTTAATTAAAAAGATATGGACAACAAAAAGATAGACGTTATTCTGAACGAGTAACATGTGTTTTTCTTGGTAAAGGATGCATCATGAAAAGTAATTCTATAATCTCTGGTAATCAATTCCATACAATTGCAGCAGATTCCGTAGATGAACTTGTCAAAAGTGGCATATATCATATTCTTTCAAAAGGAGAATTAATTTCTTCACGTGCTGGTGATGCGCAGCAGGCATACGGTGTAAACTATTTATTAAAGCAACCAATGAATAGACTTCATACCGCCAGACTTGGGGCTATCAGGTATCTGGCTAGAGAGTTTGTCGCGTACTTTCAGGGAAGTTTGAAAGCTGAAGATGGGCTGGCGAAAGCATCAAAATTCTGGATGAGCCTGACCGATGAGAATGGTAATGTAAATTCAAACCATGGATATTATTTATTTTATGAGCCGGTGCAAGATCATGGAAACCAATATAACTGGGTTAAACATGTTCTCATGGCCAACAGAGATACCCGCCGAGCCATTATAAATATAAATCAGAGCTACCATAAATCTGATACAAAAGATTTCCCCTGTACCATTGGCATACAGTTCTATATAAAAAACAATACCCTTCACTGTGAAACCACATCCCGAAGCACCGATGTTATTACTGGGCTACCTTATGACATGGGATTTTTTCCTTTATACATGAGTTGATGTGGAAAGATTTATGTCAGAGTGGAATGACGGATCTAGACTTAGGTACAACTGTAATGAAAACAACCTTCACTCAGATATACAACAAAACCCTGCAAAAAGCTCATGAGGTAATCGAAAATAAGATAGTAGATAAATACCAGGAAAGAATGCCATTGATTGACTCAGCAAAAGATACGCTTTCTGATATTTTAAATGAAAAGAATAATACATCTGTTATTAAATGGGTGAGGTCACATGCAGAATAAATACCCTGTTATTGCTTTATGCTCTGAAAACAGTGCAAAAATAAAAGCAACCAAAGAAATATGCAGTTTGGCGTTTAGTAATTTCTCGTTAGGATGTTATACCGTATCCTCCGATGTGAGTGAAACACCAGATTCAGACGAAGAAGCATTGGTTGGTTGCCATAGGCGTATCGAAAATTTTCAAGCTGGATTTGGTCGTGAGGTTGATTTAATCATCGCTCTTGAGGGACTCACGGAAACGACCCCATTTGGAACATTTCTGTATGGTTGGGCCGTGTTGAAACATGTTGCAAGCGGAAAAATGTTTTATGGTTGCAGCGGAAAAATCATGCTGCCAGATGACGTTGCCAATGGCCTATCACGCAACATGAAACTTTCTGATTTAGTACTGGAAAAGTTTGTATCAGTATCACGGGAAGATCTGGAGCGACTGGGAACCAACGGAGTCCTTAGTGACGGGATGTATACTCGCTCAGATGAATTTAATACTGCACTGCGATGTGCGCTGGGTTCTATGATTGCAAAACAAAATTCAATGAATTTATAAATATAGGCGCCAAATTTAGTTAATATAGCTATTGGGTGCAATTCTATACCATCAGCAGGAGTTAATTTGTGAAACGGAAGACTCTTTTCAAAGGAATAAAATATCTCGATTCTGTCACCATGTTACTCATAAGTGGTGATATCTATATTGTGGACGGGATAATCATCGAAACAGGAAAAAACATTTCAGTAAGTAACGATGTTACTGTCATTGAGTCAGAGCACCTTATTGCGTTTCCAGGCCTTGTTAACGCCCACATTCACCCCAGTAAAGAAATTTATGGTAGCATTCTTGATGCATCACCAATTGATATAGTTCTGGATTCTGTTCACAGAAATAACAAAATAGAAACTCCAGAAGGTCAATATATTGCTGCGCTAAAGGCTCTTACTTCTGGGATCCAAAAGGGCGTAACAACTTTCGGCTTGTTCACAAGTCGTGCAGATGATGATATTAAGGCTGCTAAATTTATAGGATGCCGTTGTGTAGTGAATTTTTGCCAGAGTAATACTTGGGTTGGAAAAGGGCATAGTCCTCAAAATAGTTCTGTAGAGACTGCACTTGATAAGTTTGATTCAGCTCTCTCGTTATATCAGGATTTATTAATTTCCATTACTCCAGCCACGGCATCCGAGTTGTCAGCAGATGATCAACTTCTTCTAGAGTTGCATCAAATAGCGAAAAAGAATAATACTAGATTCATCCTACATGTTCATGAAGGGAAAATTCAGGTCGAACTTCATATTCATAAGTATGGAAAGAGCGGTATTCAACGGTTAGCTGACTTGAATATACTTGATCAAAGCACAACTCTTGTACATTGCTGCCATCTTTCAGAGAAAGATATCAGTCTGCTTAAAGAAGCCCAGTCCAATATAATTCATTGTCCCGTTAGTAATAGTTTTGTTGGCGCAGGTACGCTACCACTTGCTGAACTGATGAATAACCTGAATATCGGATTAGGAACCGACGCTGCAATGGTAAATCCAGGCAACAACCTTACATTTGATGCGATGTTTGCATTATATCACCATGGAGACGCTGATTTTAATAAAAAAATAACAGCAACAAAAGCGCTTCATTTTCTAACCGAAGGTGGAGCAAAAACACTGGGGCTGGATAATGTTGGAAAAATAAAAAGTAATTACAAAGCTGATTTAATTTTTTTTGAAAAATCAAAAATTGATACTGACTACATTAACACTCCTGTTTCGTTGCTCAAGTTATTAAACAATGAAAATCCTTCCTACGTGTTAATCGATGGTAATGAAATTATTATCGATGGACAATTTGCCAAGAACAGCACTATAGAAAATGATGCGAAATTCAAAACTCTAAGAGAGCGAGTTAAATTATGAAAAAAGTAGCATTTCTATTTTCAGGACGAGGTAGTTTGATTCAGTCTGTTATCAATGCCGTGGACAAAAGTCGAATAACTGCGGAACTGAGTGTTATTATAACAAATAATATAGAGTTTACCTCATCTTCTAACCCTCTTTTTTTGGGGCGTAAGGTGAATATGGTAAATCATAAAGATTTCAGTTCACGCAGTGCATTTGATGAGCATATTGCAGGCATCTTACGTGCTAACCAGATAGATTTAGTTATTCTTGGAGGTTTTAGGCGAATTTTTACGAGGGAATTTGCTATGGAATTTGGTTCAATCACCATGAATACACACCCTTCTTTACTTCCTGCACTACCAGGAGATAAGGCTCAACAAAAATCTCTAGATATGGGACTACGCATTACCGGGGCTACTTTGCATTTTATTAATGAGGAAGTGGATGCAGGACCTATTATAGATCAAGAACCCGTCAGGATCTACAATGGTATGACAGAAAATGACCTACGCCAGGCTATCATTGAGGTTGAGCAAAAGATGATTTATCGTGCAATTCTATCTTTTTTGGATGGAAACTTAATGATATCCGGAAATAAGATAATATATAAGGATTACATGAATGTACAAAATCCAGAATAACTTAATTGCCGCAACATTGGTGGCCAGCATTCTTTTTCTTGTTATAATTAGTCTAGGGTTATCGCTGGCCATTCTTCCGCTATATGTCAACAAAATTGCTGGTTATTCAGCATTCTATGTTGGTTTAGTTATTGCTACAGAATCTATCGCCACTCTCTTTTCTCGCGCTTTTGCTGGACGCTATTCCGATAACCATGGCCCGAGAAAAGGTATGACGCTGGGTCTCTCATTAACGGTTTCGGCGGGGCTGATTTGCTGGCTGACATTCATTTTACTTCCTCCTTCCCAAGCAGCGTATAGCGTAATTCTGCTTTCCCGTGTCTTTATGGGGATTGGTGAAAGTCTTATTTTTACTTGTAGTGGAACTTGGCCAATCGGACTAGTAGGAAAATCTCATGCAGGCAAGATCATGTCCTGGGTAGGTATCGCCATGTTCCTGGGACTTGCCATAGGCAATTTCGTAGGCACTTGGTCTTATAGCCATTCAGGTCTGAATATATCTGCGCTAATTATGACTTTATTACCTCTTCTTGGTTTTATTGTTGTCATGTTAGTTAAGCCGGTCGCCGTCTCTCCGACAGCAAATCATGTCTCTCTTGGCTACGCCGTCAAACGTGTATGGAAAGCAGGATCCGGTTTCTCTCTGGCTAACATCGGATATGCATCTATCACTGGCTTCCTAGTCCTGCTATTTATGCAAAACAACTGGGGAGAACAAGCTGCAATTGCCATCTCACTTTTTGGCGTGGGCTACGTTCTTTCAAGACTTACGCTGGGATGGAAAGCTGATAGTTCCGGGCTTGGAATGACCATCTTTTCTCTTTGTGTCGAGGCTACGGGGTTGTTTCTAATCAGTATGGCATTTACTCCCTGGGTAGCAATGCTGGGTTCTTTCTTAACAGGCTTCGGATTATCCATGGTATACCCACTGTTAGCATTACCAGCCATAAAGAGTATGCCTGATGAAAATATTGGACTCGCTCTCAGCACTTATGAATCTTGTTTCGACATTGGTATCCTCATATCAGGTTTGATAGGCGGGATGATTGTTTCGATCTTTGGTTACCCGGCAATATTCATGTTTGCCTTCTGTTGCTGTCTACTCGCACTATATTCAGCAGTTCTGGCTTATCGCCAACTGGATTCCGCGCAGTCCAAGACACAAGCTAGCTCTCCCCCTTCAACATAACCCGCCTTGCGGCACCTGTAACAGGTGCCGTGTTCAAAAACTTTCCTGTTTAAAAATCAACCTTAACGTACAATATTTTCCGTTTCCCAAACGGATCCCTTCCGGCGCAAATTCTCCCATCTGCACGGTTGCGAGCCCAGCCATTTACATTAAGGCATGTCCCTGACCCGCGACAACCACTCCTCGATGCTGCAGGACGTTCAGGCCCAACGCCATACCGAGATCGACTACATCACCGGCTACCTGATCCGCTGTGGCCGCAGCCACGGTCTGGCACTGCCGGAAAACCGTCAGCTTTTTGATTTAATTAAACGGAAGGAACAAACCTATGAGCGTATCGGCCTTGGTGTGTCTGGCACCTGGCAGTGAAGAGACCGAAGCGGTCACCACCATCGATCTGCTGGTGCGCGCCGGTATCCGGGTCGTCAGCGCCAGCGCGGCGCCGGACGGCAACCGGGAGATCGTCTGCTCGCGCGGCGTACACCTGCTGGCGGATACCACGCTGGTCCAGGTGGCCGATGAGCCCTTCGATGCCCTGATCCTGCCCGGTGGACTGGCCGGTGGACTGGCCGGTGCCGAGTGCCTGCGCGATAGCGATCTGGTGATCGAGAAGATCCGCCAGATGCACCTAGAGGGGCGCCTTATCGCCGCCATCTGCGCTGCCCCAGCGCTGATCTTACAGCACCACAACCTGTTTCCCATCGCCAATATGACCGGTTATCCGGGCATGAAATCCCAGATCCCCGCAGAGAAATGGATGGATAAGCGGGCCTACTATGACGAGCGGGTACGCCTGCTGACCAGCCAGGGACCGGGCACCAGTATCGATTTTGCGCTGAAGATCATCGACATTCTGCTGGGCAGAGAGAAAGCGGCCGCCATCGCGGCGCAGCTGGTCACCGCCGCCGGCATCCACGACTACCAACGCTAACCGTACAGACGCTCCCCGCCAGTTCGGGGAGCTGCAGAGGCTGCACTCAATACCCTAGGAAAAATGGACAGAAGCGAGGAAAATATACTCCCCGTCTATGTATGCGTTTTTTGTTAATTCATCATACGCCCTGACCGATCACACATTTATAGATAGGGGTACTTGCGCGCACTGAAAAATTACATTAAAAGGTTCGGGTTATTCTTCACAATTTATTTCCAGTAAATTCATCTCTATGATTTATTAAACTCAACAAGACGTAAGGGAGGTTACTATGCTAGCTAAACCCATGCACTTACTTATTCCCTTAGGACTGCTATTGATTCTGAATACAGCCTCCGCTCACGAGTTTCTGATTAAGCCAGAGAAGAGCCAACTGAGCGCCGGTGAGTCTGTCCGCATCGAGGCAATCTCCTCCCATATATTTATGGTGAATGAAGAAATGGAGAATCTTAGCGATGTCACCCTCGCCTTGTATCAAGGTGGAGTGAGTACTCCTCTTCCTCTGCATGAACAGCCACAGCACAATACCCTTGATGCCCAAGTCATCTTGCCACAAGCAGGAAGTGCGCTGCTGGTTGGCCACCGCCTACCGCAGATCTGGTGTGAAACTACCGAAGGTATGTTACCCGGCGATCGTGCCACCCTAGAAGCACAGGGGAAAAAAGTCATCAGCGTTAACCGCTATGAAAAGTTCGCCAAGACCCTACTCAACCCCACCCCTGGAGATACCACTTACCAGCAGGTATTAGGACAGAAACTGGAGTTAATCCTACTCACCAATCCTGCCGACATTAAAGGAAACGGAAAAGTAAAAGTTCAATCATTATTAGATGGCCAACCACTACAGAGCACTATCAACATTACTTACGATGGTTATTCCCAAGAATATAAGACATATCTAGCCAATCAACAAAGTGATTCACAAGGGATCGCCGAATTTACCATTACACAACCCGGGCTATGGTTGTTACATGCCGGGATAACGCAGTCACAATCCCAATCAGATATTAATAAACATGATTTACGGGCAACTCTGGTCTTTCCTATCGCAGAATAAAAATTACCATCAGTTGAATTAACGACGTGACGTTCTCCAGCGGAGTTATGACCGGCAACAGGGCAGAGGAGGTAAATTATCATGCGTTCTATCGCAATCTGGATGTTACTCCCCCTATTGGGGGCGCTGGTCGCGCCGGTTGGTGCACATAGCGTGCTAGTGCGCGATCTGAGCAGCGATCAGGCGCAAGTGGTACAGTTCGGCTATTCCACCGGTGACGCCGCCCCCTTCGCCCAGATCAAACTCTATGCACCCGATAATGCCACCACCGAATATCAGAACGGACGTACCGATCGCCTGGGGCGCTTCGCCTTCGTCCCCAACCAGAGTGGTGAATGGCGTCTGGAGATGCGCGACGGTATGGGACATGCGCTCAATCACCCCCTTAAAGTGACACAACAGGCGGTCAAAGCGGAGCCCCAACCGCTAAATGGCGGCCTCTTCTCCCGCTTCTCCATGCCGTTACGCGCGCTACTCGGCGTTAGCTTACTCATTAATATCTACGCCGCCGTCGGCTATATGACGCGTCACCATGGGCGGAAAAACACACATGCACATCAGTGAAGGGATCTTAACGCTACCGGTGATCTTTTCCGGCTGGGGGTGTAGCGCGCTACTGGCAATGCTGGCGCTGCGGCACACCTCTACGCAACAGCTACCGCGTATCGCCGTCCTGAGCAGCGCTTTCTTTCTGGCCTCGTTGGTACGCATCCCTCTGGGGGCCAGCTCGATACACTTCACTCTGCTCGGCGTTATGGGGATCATCCTCGGCTGGAGCGCTTTTCCCGCCATCTTCATCGCCCTGGCACTACAGGCGATACTCTTTCAATTCGGTGGCCTCTTGTCGCTCGGGGTCAATGCCAGCGTCATGGGCGGCGCAGCGCTACTGGGCTGCCTGCCACTGACTCCTGGGTTGCGACGCCCCGGCCGGCTGGCGTCTGGCATCGCCTTTCTCTGCGGTGCCTTACCCATCGTCATCGCTGCCGTACTCATCTATCTGGCACTCACCTGGAGCCACGCCACCCTTGCCTCAACGGCCACGCTACTGTTCATCGCCAATCTACCGCTGGCGCTGCTGGAGGGAGGGATCACCCTGTTTGCCTTTCTGTTCCTGAAGCGGGTCGCTCCCGAACTGCTCACCGGTAGCCTCCGCTAATGTTCTCTTTTAACGCCCCTCGATCCACGCTCTCGGCCAAGCCACGCTATGGCTGGGATCCACGTTGCCGGCTCGGTGGCGCGCTGTTAGTCAGCGCTGGCGTAGTACAGAGCCTCACCCCACAATTCGTCGCCGTTTGGGGTGCCCTGGCCGCACTCGCTCTGCTGCTCACCCCACTGCCGCGGGGCGCCTATCGTGCCTTTATTCCTTTAAATATCTTGATGCTATTTCTCTGGCTCACCCTACCCTTTAGCGTCGCAGGCGCTAGCTGGCCCCCAGGACTAGCGGTACCATTACATCCAGGCATCACACTCGCATGGCTGTTGACCCTCAAATCCAACGTATCACTGGCATTCCTACTCTTCTTTTGTGCCGGGCTCGATACCACAACATTAGGTGCCGCATTGCAGGGGATGCGCGTACCGGCCAACACCGTCTCGCTGCTGCTACTCACCTTCCGCCACCTCAGCACCTTAGCGCGCTATCTACGTGCCAGCCTGCAAGCCTTGCAGCTGCGCGCGCCGGCGCGTCAGCGTCTAACGTTACGCACCAGGATGTGGATCTACGCCTGTATGCTCGGCTCCGTACTGGTCTACGCCACTCGCCATGCAGAGGATGTTCGCCTCGCCCTGTGCTGCAAACCCGCAATGCCGCGCTACGACATCCGCCGACATCTGCATTGGCGCCGGCGCGACAGCATGACGCTCGCCCTGATCCTCTTGACACTGCTGTTATTCATAGGAGGAGAACGTGTCTATCTTGCTCCAGGTTGAACACCTCACCGTCGCCTATCAAGCATTACCGGTGCTACGTAATGTCAACCTGACTATTCACCATGGAGAAAAGGTCGCCCTGATTGGTGCCAACGGCAGCGGCAAGTCGTCACTGTTGCTACACCTGTGCGGCTGCTTGACCCCTAGAGCAGGAAGTATCAAGGTGGAGGGGATCTCCTGCATCGGCCAGCCCCGGCGCGCGGGGCAACGCCTAGGCCTGTTGTTCCAGCGCCAAGAGTGTCAGTTGATTCTGCCATCGCTGCGTGAGGAATTAGCGCTGTCGATCGGTGACAGTCCGCTGAGTGAGGTGGCACATCAACAGCGGATCCAACAGATCGCCACCACCTTCGGCCTTCTGCCGCTACTCGATCTGCCGCCCCATCACCTGTCGGGCGGCGAACAGCAACGCGCGGCGCTAGCCACATTATTGATCGCGGATCCAGCTCTACTCCTGTTGGATGAGCCCAGCGCGGCGCTCGATCCGCAGGCACGTCGTACCTTGATCCATCATTTGAATAGCCTGAATAGCGCCCTGCTGCTCGCCACCCACGATCTCGATTTGGCCCTACAGACGACCCAACGAACGCTGGTGCTCTGCAGTGGACGTATTGCAGCCCAAGGCGCGACGGCGCAGATCCTGCGTGATGAGACGCTGCTGGAGGCGTATGGGTTGACGTTGCCGCTCAGCCTGCAAGCGAGGCTGGACGGCAACATAGAGGAGAGAAGCGCTTAAGGCCGGTAAACGCGTACGTTGTCGTAGCCCTGCTCTTTCAGATACAGCGCCTGCAGACGGCTCATCACCCCGCGATCGCAGTACAGCACATAGCGGCGGCGCTGATCCAGATCGCCGAAGGCGTTGGCCAGCTTATAAAACGGCAGGCATACCACCTCGCTGTCCGCCAGCTGCAACGGCTTCGCCTCCTGCTCATCCGGCGCGCGGATATCCAGCACCACATCGCCCTGCTCCAGCGACGCGATGGTCTCGACCTCCACCACCTCGGCCTCGGTCTGACGCGCGATATCGCGGATATCCAGCGTCTGCGCCTCATCGACCACCCGCTCCAGGATCGCGAAATCGAAGTGGGTCTCCTCCGCCTCGATCTTCGCCTTCACCGCCTTCACGGTCGGGCTCTTGGAGATCACCCCGCAGAACTCCGGCATGGTCTTGGCGAAGTCCTCGGTACCGATCTGGCGCGCCAAGCGGATGATATGCTCTTTGTCGTGGGCGATCAGCGGGCGCAGTACCAGCGTATCGCTCACGCCGTCGATCAGACGCAGGTTGGTCAGGGTCTGGCTGGAGACTTGTCCCAGCGCCTCCCCGGTCACCAGCGCCTGAATGCCGTAGCGCTCGGCGACCCGAGACGCGGCGCGCACCATCATGCGCTTCAGCACCACGCCCATCTGGCCGTCGTCCACCTTCTCCAGGATCTCGCCGACCACCGGAGCAAAGTCGATGGCGACAAAGCGCACCCGGTGTGAGCTGCCGAACCGGTTCCATAGGTAGTGCGCCACCTGTTTCACGCCGATTTCATGCGCCGAGCCGCCCAGGTTGAAGAAGCAGTAGTGCACCCGGCAGCCGCGGCGCATCAGCATGTAG
Organism: Edwardsiella sp. EA181011; assembly: GCF_000800725.1. NCBI lineage: Bacteria > Pseudomonadati > Pseudomonadota > Gammaproteobacteria > Enterobacterales > Hafniaceae > Edwardsiella > Edwardsiella sp. EA181011. The sequence continues at coordinate 3,457,605 of NZ_CP011364.1, forward strand.
CTGGAAACCCCGGAGTCAAAGCCGCCGGAGATCAGCGACAGAACATCCTCCTGGGTACCGATGGGGTAGCCCCCTTGGCCCTCAAAGCGACCGCGCACCAGCAGCAGGCGATCGTCTTCAATCTCCAGGTTAACCGTCACCTCGGGGTGATTCAGACGAACCCGGGCGCTGGGGATATTCTGATTCAGGCCGCCGCCGACATAGCGCTCCACCTCAATCGAGGTGAATTCGTGCTTACCACGCCGCTTCACGCGTACGCAGAAGGTTTTCTCTTCTAGCTGTTCGCGGTACATCGCCAGCGTCTGCTCAAAGATGTCGTGCATGTCGGTGTAGGGATGATCCTCCACCTCTAAAATGTGATGAATACCCGGGATCCGGGTTAAGGCATCGCGAACCAGGTCGCGGCGGCTTTCCTCTTTGGCCCGAACTTCGATATGATCCCAATGGCGCGTTACCGCCACATCTTCAACCAACGGTTTCAACACGTTGCGGATATTCCCGGTCAGGATTTTAATAAAGCGCAGGCGTACGGACTGGCTTTTGATGGTGATTTCCGGGAATAATTTAATGATAAACTTCATGGCGGTCGTGGCTAATAGTCGTCGAGATATGCGTTAAAAGGGCTTACACTGCACGGGCGCGCTTTCTGTAGAATGTAGCGCCGTGCCGAGCACAGAGCGCGCAGTATACCACTAAGTTAGCCAAAACGGTGCGAACATGTACGCCGGCAGATGCAGAATCTTGCCGAGCCACGGACCCGTCCGCCGTTTTGCCAGCAACCAAGTAAAGAGAATATGGCCAAGAAAGCACCCGCCGCACCGGCATTTGAACAGGCACTTAGCGAACTGGAACAGATAGTGGTACGCCTCGAGTCCGGCGATCTGCCGCTGGAGGAGGCGCTCAGCGAGTTCGAGCGCGGCGTCCGCCTGGCCCGCCAGGGACAGCAGACCCTGCAGCAGGCAGAACAGCGCGTTAAAATCCTGCTCAGCGACGATCAGGATGCCCCGCTATCGCCTTTCAATGCGGAACAAGAGTAAGCCATGGCGTCTTTTGAACAACAGATGAAAACCTGCCGCCAGCGGGCGGATGCTGCGCTGATCCAGGCGCTGGATACCCTGCCCTTTGCCGACGGACCGCTGGTGGGCGCCATGCGCTACGGCACCCTGCTGGGCGGCAAGCGCCTGCGCCCCTATCTGGTGTACGCCACCGGAGGCCTGTTTGGCTGCTCGCCGACGGCGCTGGACGCACCGGCCGCCGCCGTTGAGTGCATTCACGCCTACTCGCTGCTGCACGACGATCTACCCGCGATGGACGATGACGATCTGCGCCGCGGCCAGCCGACCTGCCATATCAAGTTTGGCGAGGCCCATGCCATACTGGCCGGCGACGCGCTGCAGACCCTGGCCTTTTCCATTCTGGCCGATGGCCCGATGCCCGGCGTAGCCGATCGCGACCGGCTACAGATGCTGAGCGAGCTGGCCCACGCCAGCGGCGTCGCCGGCATGTGCGGTGGTCAGGCGCTCGATCTGGAGGCAGAAGGGCGACACGTGGCGCTGGCGGCGCTGGAACAGATCCATCGCCATAAAACCGGGGCGCTGATCCGCTGTGCGGTGCGCATGGGAGCCCTGGCCGGCGGTGATGCCGGACGGAGCGCCCTGCCGGCCCTTGACCGCTACGCCGCCGCCATCGGTCTGGCGTTCCAGGTACAGGATGACATTTTGGATGTGGTGGGCGACAGCAGCAAAACCGGCAAGCGCCAGGGGGCGGATCAGCAGCTGGACAAGAGCACCTATCCAGCCCTGCTCGGCCTGGATCAGGCGCGGCAGAAGGCTGCGATACTGCTGGACGAGGCGCTGCAGGCGCTGGCAGAGCTTGAACAATGCCACAACCTGGATACGCAGGCGCTAAAATCCTTAGCCAGTTTTATCGTTGAGCGCGATAATTAACGCCATAATAACAATTTCCGTCGGCCTGTGCGCACGACGGGCGTTGTCACACGAATACGCAGACATGAGCCGCTAATGAGTTTTGATATTGCCAAATACCCAACGCTGGCGCTGGTGCAGGATCCCGACGATCTGCGCCTGTTGCCCAAAGAGAGTTTGCCGACGCTGTGCGATGAGCTGCGCCAGTATCTGCTGAACAGCGTCAGCCGCTCCAGCGGGCACTTCGCCTCCGGCCTGGGGGCCGTCGAGCTGACCGTGGCACTGCACTATGTCTATAACACGCCGTTCGACTCGCTGATCTGGGACGTCGGTCATCAGGCCTACCCGCACAAGATCCTGACCGGGCGGCGCGACCGCATCGCCACCATCCGCCAGAAGGGCGGGCTGCATCCGTTCCCCTGGCGGGACGAGAGCGAATATGACGTGCTGAGCGTCGGCCACTCGTCGACCTCCATCAGCGCCGGGCTGGGCATGGCCGTCGCCGCCGAGCGCGAAGGGCTGGGCCGCCGTACCGTCTGCGTCATCGGCGATGGCGCCATGACCGCGGGGATGGCCTTTGAGGCCATGAATCACGCCGGCGATATCAAGGCCGATATGCTGGTGGTGCTGAACGACAATGAAATGTCGATCTCCGAAAACGTCGGCGCCCTGAACAACCACCTGGCCCAGCTGCTCTCCGGCAAGCTGTACGCCAGCCTGCGCGAAGGCGGCAAGAAAGTCCTTTCCGGGCTACCGCCGATCAAAGAGCTGGTCAAGCGTACCGAAGAGCATCTCAAAGGCATGGTTGTGCCGGGCACCCTGTTCGAGGAGCTGGGCTTTAACTATATCGGCCCGGTGGATGGCCATGATGTGCAGGCGCTGGTCGCCACCCTGAAGAACATGCGCGGCCTGAAGGGCCCGCAGCTGCTGCATATCATGACCAAAAAGGGCAAGGGCTACGCCCCGGCGGAAAAGGATCCCATCAGCTGGCACGCGGTACCCAAGTTCGACCCGGCCTCTGGAACCCTGCCCAAAAGCAGCGGAACCCTGCCGACCTACTCCAAGATTTTCGGCGATTGGCTGTGTGAAACGGCGCTCAATGATGAAAAGCTGATGGGGATCACCCCGGCGATGCGCGAGGGCTCCGGGATGGTGCGCTTCTCCCGCGAATACCCGCAGCAGTTCTTCGACGTTGCGATCGCCGAACAGCACGCCGTTACCTTTGGCGCAGGGCTGGCCATTGGCGGCTATCATCCGGTGGTCGCAATCTATTCCAGTTTCCTGCAGCGAGCCTACGATCAGGTGATCCACGACGTCGCCATCCAGCGGCTGCCGGTGCTGTTCGCCATCGACCGCGGCGGGATCGTCGGCGCCGACGGACAGACCCATCAGGGGGCCTTTGATCTCTCGTTCCTGCGCTGCATCCCCAATCTGGTGATCATGACCCCGAGCGATGAGAACGAATGCCGTCAAATGCTGCAGACCGGCTATGAATACCGCGAGGGGCCCTCGGCGGTGCGCTATCCGCGCGGCACCGGCACCGGCGTACCGCTGACGCCGCCGCAGGCCCTGCCGATCGGTAAGGGCGTCCTGCGCCGCCGCGGCGAGCGCATCGCTATCCTCAACTTCGGCACCCTGCTGCCGCAGGCGCTGGAGGCCGCCGAGCGTCTGAACGCCAGCGTCGCCGACATGCGCTTTGTTAAACCGCTGGATGACGCGCTGGTGCGCAGCCTGGCCGAGCAGCACGACTACCTGGTCACCCTGGAGGAGAACGCCGTCATGGGCGGCGCCGGCAGCGGCGTCAATGAGCTGCTGATGCAGCTACGCCTGCCGCGACCGGTGCTCAACATCGGCCTGCAGGACAGCTTTGTTCCCCAGGGCAGCCAGGAGGAGATCCGCCGCGATCTGCAGCTGGACGCCGACGGCATCCTCGCGCAGCTGGAGGCCTGGCTGGCGTGTTAACGCCCGCCACTAGCTGACAAAAAGGGGCCGCGCTGCGGCCCCTTTGTTACCTCATCCGACGCGTCGCGTCAGCCGCTGACTCAGCGTATGCCATAGTACCCGGCCAGCCACAGCAGCAGCGCCGACAGCACCCCGGCGACGATGTCATCGACCATAATGCCCCAGCCGCCGTGCACGTTGCGGTCAAACCAGCGGATAGGCCAGGGTTTCCACATGTCCAGTACCCGAAAGATCACCAGCCCGGCCAGCACCCAGCGCCACTCCAGCGCCGGCACCGCCATCAGGGTGATCCACATACCGACAAACTCATCCCACACGATACTGCCGTGATCGTGTACCCCCATATCACGCGCGGTGCGGTGACACAGGTAGGTGCCGAGCGCAATGCTCAGCAGCAGAACCACGATATACAGCGACAGCGGCAGCCGCACGAGCAGCAGCCAGAACGGGATGGCGGCGATCGATCCCATGGTACCGGGCACCAGCGGGCTCAGACCGCTGCCAAACCCGGTCGCCAGCAGGTGCCAGGGATTCCCCATCCGCAGACGCGCCTTGGCCGCCCGCTGCTGTTGCTTCGTCATTTTAGCCAAAGTGATCGAACCCCTGTATATCCAGCGTCACCTGACGATCCCCGCGCCACAGGCATATGCCCTCCGACGCCGGCGCCATCTGCCCGATGCAGGTATAGCGGCACCCCAGCTGGGCGAGCGCCATATCCAGCGCGCCGCGGTACATCTCCGGCACGGTGAAGCACAGTTCATAGTCTTCGCCGCCGCCCAGCGCCCAGTTCTGACAGGTTTCGGCGTCGGCGTGGCGCATCAGCTCCGCCGACAGCGGCAGCTTATCCAGGTACAGATGGGCCCCGCAGTCGCTGGCCTTAAGGATGTGGCCCAGATCGGCGATCAGCCCGTCGGAAATATCGATGGCGGCGCTGGCCAGATCGCGTAGCGCCTGCCCCTGCAGCACCCGCGGCTGCGGGCGCAGGTGGCGCCCGAGCAGATAGCGCCGATCGGCCTCATCGGCCACCGTCAGACGCGCTTGCAGCAGCGCTAGCCCCGCGGCGCTGTCGCCCAGCGTCCCGGTGACATAGATCCAGTCGCCCACCCGGGCACCGCTGCGCAGCAGCGCCCGGCCGGCCGGCACCAATCCTTGAACGGTATAGGTCAGGCTCAACGGGCCGCGGGTTGTGTCTCCCCCGATCAGCTGCATGCCGTAGTAGTCTAACTGCTCAAACAGGGCATCGCTGAAAGCCTGCAGCCAGGGTTCATCCACCGCGGGCAGTGTCAGCGCCAGCGACACCCAGGCCGGATCGGCGCCCATCGCCGCCAAATCGCTGATGTTTACCGCCAGGGATTTATAGCCGAGATCGGCCGGATCAATCTCTGGCAAGAAATGAATGCCGCTGACCAGCGTATCGCTGCTGACGGCCACCCACTGTTTTTCCGACACCGACAGCAGCGCACAGTCATCGCCGATACCACGCTGGACATCGTGTCGCGGGGTGCACCGACGGTTAAAGTAACGGGCTATCAGATCAAATTCACCGTGTGCCATAGCTTGTTTCCTGCGATCGGGCCGGTCGCACAGCCGAAAAAAAGGCCGGAAAACCGGCCTGTTGCGTAGCTGTCAGGCCCCATAAGGCCGGGCGGACGACCCGCGATAATTATTTACGGTTCGGACGCACCTGCGGTGCAACCTTATCCAATACGCCGTTGACAAACTTGTGGCTGTCTTCGGCGCCAAAGGTTTTTGCCAGCTCAATGCCTTCATTGATGGCCACTTTATAAGGGACATCCTGACGCTTGCTCAGCTCATAGATGGACACGCGCAGGATAGCTCTCTCAACCTGTCCCAGCTCCTCCAGCTGACGTGACAGCACGGGTGCCATCAGGCCATCCAGATAGTCCGCATTGCTTGCCACACCGGACAACAACTCACGGAAATAGTTAACGTCAACATCTTTCACGTCCTGCTCTGACAGAAACTGGTATTCGACATCGGCGATGTCGTTTTTAGAGATCTGCCAAGAGTAGAGTGCCTGGACAGCACACTCACGGGCGCGGCGACGGGCAGCAGGTTTCACGGAATTCCCCTTACTAATAAATCAGGCTTTAATGGCTTTAAGTACATTGATCATTTCGAGCGCGGTCAGCGCGGCTTCCGCACCTTTGTTACCCGCTTTGGTCCCAGCACGATCAATGGCTTGTTCGATGGTTTCGGTGGTCAGCACGCCAAAGGCGACCGGTACGTCGGTATTCAGCGCGACGCTGGCCAGGCCGGAGCTGCACTCACCGGCAACGAATTCAAAATGGGCGGTACCGCCGCGGATCACGGTACCCAGCGCCACGACGGCGTCGTAACGGCCAGAGGACGCCAGTGCGCGAACGGTCAGCGGCAGCTCGTAGGCGCCCGGCACCCACACTACGGTAATATTTTCGTCAGAAACCTGACCAATACGCTTCAGCGCGTCGATCGCCCCTTCCAGCAAACTGTCATTGATGAAATGGTTAAAGCGCGCGATCGCGATGGCAACACGCGCTTGGGGAGCAGCAACAACGCCTTGAATCGTTTTCATACGGTTTCCTTAACATACGTCAGTTATACCCCGCAGGGGGGCGGATTCTATCATACTCTTTGCGCTTCTGCTCAGATCCATTGTCATTTCGGCGGCCGCGCCCAGCCGAACGCGACGTCAGCGCTCACGCGCTGTCGGGCGAGATGACGCCGCCTAGACCATGCGTAGCGTCAGACGCAAATCGTTGCCGACCCGAGTGACGTCGCTAAACGTCAGGGCCGGGGCATCGCCCAGGCGATCCAGCCCAGGCAGGTGACACAGTCCGCGCGCCGCATCACCCAACAGCATCGGCGCCAGATAAACAATCAGCTCATCGACCAGTCCAGCCTGCAGCAGGGCGCCGGCCAGGCGTGGCCCGGCCTCGACCCACACGCTGTTCAGCTGCATTTTACCCAGCTGCATCATCAGCAGCACCAGATCTAGCCCCTCGCCGTGGCGCGGTACCGCCAGCTGGCTCACCGTCGACGGCCAGGCCTGCATATCGGGGTCAACCCGCGCCAGCAGGGTCTCGCCGGGCTGTGTTATCAGCCGATGCTGCGGCGTTACCCGGTTATGGCTGTCCACGATCACCCGCAGCGGCTGGCGCAGGTGTTCACGCGGATACAGGCGCTGGGTCTCTTCATCCAGTGACGCCCAGCGCACCGTCAGCGCCGGATCGTCCGCCAGCACCGTCGCGCTGCTGCTTAAAATCGCCGAGCTCTGCGCCCGGTAGCGCTGGACGTCGGCGCGAGCGTCGGCAGAGGTGATCCACTGGCTTTCGCCGGAGGCCATCGCGGTACGCCCGTCAAGCGAGGCGCCCAGCTTCAGCTGTACATAGGGAAAACCGGTGCGCATCCGCTTCAGAAAGCCTTTATTGATGGCTTCAGCCTCGGCCAGCATCAATCCGTGGCGCACGCTAATCCCCGCCTGCTGCAGGCGGAATAGCCCCCGGCCGGCCACGTGGGGGTTTGGGTCTTGCATCGCCGCGACCACCCGGCTAACGCCGGCGGCCACCAGCGCGTCAGCACAGGGAGGCGTACGGCCATGATGGCTGCACGGCTCCAGGGTGACATAGGCCGTCGCGCCGCGGGCCTGCTCTCCGGCCATCCGCAGAGCGTGGACCTCGGCATGGGGCTCTCCGGCGCGCAGATGAAACCCTTCGCCCACGATGCGATCGTCGCGCACCAGTACGCAGCCGACGTTAGGGTTAGGGGTAGTGGTAAAACGACCACGGCGCGCCAGCTCAAAGGCGCGTGCCATGTAAAATTCATCGGAATGGGCTGCAGACATCATCATCACGGTTCCTACGCTGAATGTGCTACTCCTGCAAGCGGGCGATCTCTTCACCGAACTCCCGCACATCCTCAAAGCTGCGATATACGGATGCAAAGCGGATATAGGCCACCTTATCCAGCTTCTTCAGCGCATCCATCACCAGGTTACCGACCATCTTGGTCGCGACCTCGCGCTCGCCGGTGGCGCGCAGCTGAGATTTAATATGGCTGATGGCCATCTCGACATCATCGGAGTTCACCGGGCGCTTCTCCAGCGCTTTCAGCATGCCGCTGCGCAGCTTCTCCTCGTTGAAGGGCTCCCGCACACCGTTGCTCTTGACCACCCGGGGCATCACCAGTTCGGCCACTTCAAAGGTGGTAAATCGTTCATTGCAAACCAGACACTGGCGACGGCGGCGCACCTGCGAGCCATCGCCCACCAGACGCGAATCAATGACCTTGGTATCGACAGCGGAACAAAACGGACAGTGCATAACTCTTCCTGGACGGCTTCGGGGTCGCCATAGTGTACCCCCAACCTCGCCGACAACAAAGGGAGAGGGCCCTTCGTTTGCCGGGAAAATCACACAACCGCACGATAAAACGCATATTTCGCCGGCTATATCCCCCAATCCTCTAAAACTACTGTTCAGTGGGGGTATAAACCCCCGCCAGCTACCGCCTTTACACCAATAATTGCGCTACAGACATAAAAAAATCCGCCATTACGGTCTGTAATGGCGGATTTGTTCCGTCTGCGCGACCGCCCTTGGCGGCCATTCGCATCGCTTATGGCAGCAGCGAAGGCTGATCGGCGCCCTCTTTCTCCACTTTCTGCTGCAGCATGTGCTCACGCTTCATGCCCAGCTTCAGCGCCAGCGCCGAGGCGACATAGATAGACGACACGGTACCGATGGAGACCCCGATCAGCATCGTCAGTGAGAAGCCTTTCAGCATCGCGCCACCGAAGATGTAGAGACAGAGCACTACCACCAAGGTCGTCGCCGAGGTCATGATGGTACGGCTCAGGGTCTGCGTCAGCGAAACGTTCACGATCTCATAAGGCGTACCGCGACGGATCTTACGGAAGTTTTCGCGGATACGGTCAGAGACCACGATACTGTCGTTGAGCGAGTAGCCGATAACCGACATCAGCGATGCCACGATGGTCAGATCGATCTCGATGTGGAACAACGACAGCACCCCGAGCGTGATCACCACGTCGTGCGCCAGCGCCAGCACCGCACCGAGTGCCAGACGCCACTCGAAGCGGAAGCCGACGTAGATCAGGATACTGATCAGCGCCACCAGCAGCGCCATGCCGCCGGCCTGCGCCAGATCGCTGCCCACGCTCGGACCGACGAACTCGATACGCTTAACGGAGGCATTGCCATCGATGACCTGCTCGACCACTGCCACGATCCGGTTACCCAGCTCCTGACCCTCGTTGCCGCTAATCGGCGCCATGCGGATCATGATGTCGCGGCTGCTGCCGAAGTTCTGCACCACCGGCTCGTCAAAGCCTGACTTCACCAGAGCGGCACGCATCGCATTGAGATCCGGTGCTTTCTCCACCGTCAGCTCAATCACCGTCCCGCCGGTGAAGTCCAGGCCCCAGTTGAAGCCCTTCACGTACATCACCAGACAGGAAGCCAGCAGCAGCAGCCCGGAAAGCATGAAGGCAACGTAATCCCAGCGCATAAAGTCAATGACCTTACGCCCATGGTTAAGTTGTTCAACGGTATAATCTTGTGCCATTCCCTAACCCCTTAGATAGACAGCTTGTTGATGCGCTTGCCGCCGTACAGCAGGTTGACAATGGCGCGGGTACCGACAATGGCGGTAAACATCGAGGTCGCCACACCGATAGCGGTGGTGATGGCAAAGCCCTTGATGGAGCCGGTGCCCACGGCGTACAAGATCACTGCGGTAATCAGCGTGGTCACGTTGGCATCGATAATACTGGAAAACGCGCCTTTGTAGCCCTCATGGATCGCCTGCTGGACGGTTCGCCCGTTGCGCAGCTCCTCCTTGATACGCTCGTTTATCAGTACGTTGGCGTCAACCGCTACCGCAAGGGTTAGCACGATCCCCGCAATGCCCGGCATGGTCAGCGTGGCCCCCGGCAGCAGCGACATAATCCCGACGATCATCACCAGGTTAGCCAACAGCGCAGTGGTCGCGATCAGACCGAACTTCTTGTAGAACACCACCATGAAGACGATGGAGGCGACCAGGCCCCACAGGCAGGCTTCCAGCCCCTGCTCAATGTTCTGCATCCCCAGGGTTGGGCCGATAGTCCGCTCTTCCACGATCTGGATCGGCGCAATCAGCGCGCCGGCGCGCAGCAGCAGAGAGAGCTGACGGGCCTCAGCCGGGTTATCGATGCCGGTAATCCGGAAGCTGTTACCCAGGCGTGACTGGATCGTCGCCACGTTGATCACCTCTTCCTGTTTCTCCAGGATCGGCTTGCCGCTGGCGTCTTTCTTGCCGCTGTCCTTATATTCCACAAACAGGGTCGCCATCGGCTTGCCGATATTGTCCTTGGTGAAGTTAGACATGGCGCTGCCGCCGGCGCTGTCGAGGGAGATATTAACCTGCGGACGGTTAAACTCATCCTGGCTGGAGGTGGAGTCAGTGATGTGGTCACCGGTCAGGATCACCCGCTTGTACAGCACCACCGGGCGGCCGTCACGGGTATATTTGACCTCGGAGTCACCTGGCACGCGACCGCTGGCGGCGGCCTGTGCATCCACGTTGCTGTTGACCAGACGGAACTCCAGCGTCGCGGTCGCGCCCAGAATTTCCTTGGCGCGCGCCGTGTCCTGGATACCCGGCAGCTCAACCACGATACGATCGGCGCCCTGGCGCTGTACCAGCGGTTCGGCAACGCCCAGCTGGTTCACGCGGTTACGCAGGATATTGATGTTCTGCTGCACCGCATACTCACGGGCCTCACGCAGGCGATCGTCCGTCATCACCGCTTTCAACGCCGTATCACCGGCGTTGCTGAAGACCAGATCGCGGTGGCGCGGAGAGAGGTAATCGCTGGCCGCATCGCGGGCGGCGGCGTCACGGAAACTGATCTCCACGCCTCCGCTGGCGGGATCGGGCAGCTTACGGATGGTAGAGTAAGGAATGCCTTTGTCACGCAGATCGCTACGCAGGGTATCCATGGTCTGTTCCTGCAGCTTGCTCAGCGCAGTATCCATGTCCACCTGCATCAGGAAATGCACGCCGCCGCGCAGGTCAAGACCCAGCTTCATCGGCTCGGCGCCGACCATCGCCAGCCACTTCGGGGTAGCCGGTGCCAGGTTGAGTGCGACGACATATTTATCACCCAGCGTATCGACCAGCGCTTCGCGCGCCCGCAGCTGAATGTCGGTATCAGTAAAGCGTGCCAGAATGGCACCATTTTCCAGCGCAATGGATTTGCTGGGGATATGCTGTTTTTCAAGCACATCACGGACTTGGACCAGTGTTGACTCACTGGCGGCGACACCGCGCGCGCCAGTGATTTGAACAGCCGGATCCTCGCCATAAAGGTTAGGGAGCGCATACAACAGACCGATGACCAGCGCCACGATCAGCATGATGTACTTCCACAAAGGATAACGGTTTAACACGGCAGTTCCCTTAGGGAAAATCGAAAATTACAGCGCTTTCATCGTACCTTTCGGCAGGACGGCGGTCACGAAATCGCGTTTGATGATCACTTCGGTAGTGTCATTGAGCGCAATGGCGATATAGCCGGTGTCGGCCACTTTAACCACGCGGCCAATCAGACCACCGTTGGTCAGCACCTCATCACCCTTGCTGATGGACTCCATCAGTTTTTTATGTTCCTTGGCACGTTTTTGCTGCGGGCGCAGGATCATAAAATAGAAAATCAGGCCGAAGACGACCAGCATGATCACCAGAGAGTACGGACTGCCCTGCGCCGGAGCCCCTGCAGATGCAACAGCGTCAGAAATGAATAAACTCATCGAAATATCCCTCATTAATTACTATAGATAGCAACAACACACTGCCAAAGCACAGTAAGTGCATTAAACCGGCCAGGATCCATTTCCCGACCGGCCTAACCTTTCTACGCTGCCGCCCTTAACGCCGCACGACGGCGGGATCAGGACGCGGCGTCGGCTGCGCCCAGCGGCGGAACCGTACGACCTCGGCGACCATAAAAATCAGCCGCAAAGCGCTCTAATTTACCTTCCTCGATAGCCTGGCGTAAAGCCGCCATCAAACGCTGATAGTAACGCAGGTTGTGGATGGTGTTTAAACGGGCACCCAGAATTTCGTTACAACGGTCGAGATGATGCAAGTAGGCGCGGCTATAATTGCGACAGGTGTAACAATCGCACTCGGGATCCAGCGCAGCGGTATCCTCTTTGTATTTCGCATTGCGAATTTTTACCACCCCGCCGGTGACGAAAAGATGGCCGTTGCGCGCGTTGCGCGTCGGCATGACGCAGTCGAACATGTCGATGCCGCGCCGCACCCCTTCCACCAGATCCTCCGGCTTGCCGACGCCCATCAGGTAACGCGGCTTATCCTGCGGGATCATCGGGCAGACATGCTCCAGAATACGGTGCATATCCTCTTTGGGCTCACCTACCGCCAGGCCGCCCACAGCGTAACCATCAAAGCCGATCTCTACCAGCCCTTTTAATGATACATCTCGTAAATCTTCGTAAACGCTGCCCTGAATAATTCCGAACAGCGCATTCTGGTTACCCAGCTCATCAAAACGCTGACGGCTGCGTTTAGCCCAGCGCAGCGACATCTCCATGGAGCGCTTGGCGTAGTCCCAGTCCGCCGGATAGGGGGTGCACTCATCGAAGATCATCACGATGTCCGATCCCAGGTCGTACTGGATCTCCATCGATTTTTCCGGGCTCAGGAACACCGGAGAGCCGTTGATCGGATTACGGAAGTAGACCCCCTCCTCCTTGATCTTGCGCATCGCTCCCAGGCTGAACACCTGGAAACCGCCGGAGTCCGTCAGGATCGGCCCCGGCCACTGCATAAAGTCATGCAGATCGCCGTGCAGCTTCATGATCTCCTGACCCGGGCGCAGCCACAGGTGGAAGGTATTACCCAGCAGGATCTGGGCACCGGTCTGGGCCACCTCTTCCGGCGTCATGCCTTTTACCGTGCCGTAGGTCCCTACCGGCATAAACGCCGGCGTCTCAACGACGCCGCGTTCAAAAATCAGGCGGCCGCGCCGGGCGCGTCCATCGGTGCTGACTAATTCGTACTTCACTCAAACCTCCGTCATCAGAAAAACAGTCTGATGGTGTCATGCCCTACCGGCGCACCCGACGCGGCGGGAAACCGGCCCCCGACGGCGTTAGCCGCCGTAATCGGGCGAAAAATGGCCCACCGCTTACGCCGGCGGGCCGCGTAAAAATCAGGCTGAAACCACCTGCTCCTGTTCAGCCTGCGGGTTACGGGTAATATACATGGCATCCCCGTAGCTAAAGAAACGGTATTGCCGCGCCACCGCGTCGCGATAGGCGTCCAGCGTGTGGCGATACCCGGCAAACGCGGAGACCAGCATGATCAGCGTGGACTCCGGCAGGTGGAAGTTGGTAATCAGAGCATCAATTACCTGATAGTGATAGCCCGGATAGATAAAGATTTGCGTATCGTCAAAGAAGGGGGCGATAAGCGCCTGCTTACTGGCCGCCGCCGCGCTCTCCAGCGAACGAACGGAGGTGGTGCCGACCGCGATCACCCGATTGCCGCGCGCCTTACAGGCCAGGACGGCATCGACAACCTCCTGCGGAACCTCGGCGTATTCGGAGTGCATGATGTGATCTTCAATGCTCTCAACCCGCACCGGCTGAAAGGTGCCTGCGCCGACGTGCAGGGTCACAAAGGCCATCTCAACCCCTTTGTCGCGCAGTTTGTCCAGCAGCGGCTGATCGAAGTGCAGACCCGCGGTCGGCGCCGCCACGGCGCCGGGGCGTGAGCTATATACGGTCTGATACAGCTCGCGATCCGCCTCCTCATCCGGGCGGTCGATGTACGGCGGCAGCGGCATATGGCCGGCCGCATTGAGGATGGTCAACACATCGCGCGGATCGTCAAACCCCAGCTCAAACAGGGCATCGTGGCGGGCCAGCATGGTGGCGCGGATATCCTCGTTATCCCCCAGCAGCAGCTCGGCGCCCGGCTTGGGCGCCTTGGACGCTCGCACGTGCGCCAACACCCGGGCGCGATCCAGTACGCGCTCGACCAGCACCTCGACCTTACCGCCGCTGGCCTTGCGGCCAAACAGACGCGCCGGGATCACCCGGGTGTTGTTGAACACCAGCAGATCGCCCGGATTGAGCTTATCGACGATATCCGTAAACACCCCGTGCTCCCGCGCGCCCGTCGGACCATCCAGCGACAGCAGGCGACAGCCGCTGCGTTGTTCCTGGGGATAGCGGGCAATCAGTTCATCGGGCAGTTCAAAGGTAAAGTCGGACACACGCATGGTTTGGTTTCACTATATGATTGACGGTAATACGCAGAAGAAAAACGGCTTAGTCTAGAGCCGCCGACGAGAGGCTGCAACCGCAGATGCCGCCCGGCGGCAAATTAGGCGCTTTTCCGCGCGCGGCGGCGGGGCCCTCCGGGGTACGGGGCTCCCAGGACGGCCGGGATCATGCGGCCCGGCGCCGCGCATCGGCGCAGACGCTGGCTCTGCGCTGCGTGCTCCCGTATACTCAGCGGATGAATTTTCTCGCCCACCTTCACCTGGCCGCGCTAGCGGACAGTTCGCTGCTCGGCAACCTGCTGGCCGACTTTGTCCGCGGCGATCCAAAGCCCTACTATAATGCCGACGTCTGCGCCGGAATCCGCATGCACCGCCGCGTCGATAGCATGACCGATAGCCTGCCGCAGGTTCGCGCCGCCCGCGCCTGGTTTGGCGACGACTATCGACGAGTCGCTCCGATCACCCTGGATATCGTCTGGGACCATTTTCTGGCCCGCCACTGGTCAACGCTGGAGCCGCAGCGGCCGCTGCCCGACTTTATCGCCCACGCCAGCGCCGCTATCCTGCCCCATCTCGAGGGAACCCCGCCGCGCTTTCGCACGATGAACCAACACCTGTGGCAAGAGCGCTGGCTGCAGCGCTATGCCGAACTGCCGTTTATCGCCAGGGTGCTCAGCGGCATGGCGCAGCGCCGTCCCCGGCTGGCGGCGCTGAGCGGATCGTTCAGCGATATCGAACGTCACTACGATCGTCTGGAGGCGCAGTTCTGGCACTTCTATCCCCAGATGATGCGCCAGGCGTACGCCAAGGCGCTGTAGCGCCTGCGCAATATGTTCCCAAACGCGCATTTTCATAACAATATGGGCACATAAAGGGTGGCTAAAATCGTATTTTACGCTATGGTTTTGACATCTCATCGGCGGTGATGGCCATTTTTTGGTCATTATTCGTAACAATTGATTGGCATTGACTATCATATTGATTGGCGCTTCACGCTTTATTTACAAACGACAACTTCGTATAGTTAGCGCCAGATAAAGATTCGATAACCTACTGAATACTATTAACGGGAGTTATTATGGTCCTGGTTTCTCGTCAAGCCCCCGACTTTACCGCTGCCGCCGTGATGGGTAACGGTGAAATCGTTGATAAATTCAACTTCAAAGCGTTCACTCAGGGTAAACCGACCGTGGTTTTCTTCTGGCCGATGGACTTTACCTTCGTTTGTCCGTCTGAGCTGATCGCCTTCGATCACCGCTACAGCGAGTTCCAAGCGCGCGGCGTGGAAGTGGTCGGCGTCTCCATGGACTCCGAGTTTGTTCACAACGCCTGGCGTAAGACCCCGGTGGATAAGGGCGGTATCGGCGAAGTACAGTACCCGCTGGTTGCCGACGTTAAGCACGAAATCATGCGCGCTTACGGCATCGAACACCCAGAAGAGGGCGTAGCGCTGCGCGGCTCTTTCCTGATCGACAAAGATGGCATCGTACGTCACCAGGTGGTCAACGATCTGCCGCTGGGCCGTAACGTTGATGAAATGCTGCGCATGGTCGACGCCATGCAGTTCCACGAAGAGCACGGCGACGTCTGCCCGGCCCAGTGGGAAAAAGGTAAAGCAGGCATGGGCGCCTCTCCGGACGGCGTTGCCAAGTACCTGACTGAAAACGCCGCTAAGCTGTAATCGTTTATCCTGCGCCAAAAAAAGCGACCCACGGGTCGCTTTTTTTATGCCCGCTCACCCCTTCAGCACCCACACGCTGGCGCTCTCGGCGGGAAGCCTCAGCGCCAGGGTCTCCGCCCCGGCCTCCAGGCATCCGGCGCCGCACAGCGCACGCCACGCCCCCGTCGGCAGCAGCGGCGTGCAGGGCAACCGCACCTCGCCCTCGCCGGTACGCTGGATAGCCACCAGCACCGACTGCCGCTCCAGCCGGCGGATAAACAACAGCGTTTCGCCATCGGCATAGATGACCTGACAGGCGCCGCGGCGCAGCGCGGCGTGTCGGCGACGCATCTGCGCCAGCTGACGGCACAGGCTGTGCAGCGCACTGTCCCACTGCGCAGGATCCCAGGGAAACGGCGCCCGGCAGTAGGGATCGTTCTCCCCCGCCAGGCCAATCTCGTCGCCATAGTACATGCAGGGCGCCCCGATCCAGGTAAATAGCCAGGTCAACGCCAGCATCATCCGCTGACGGTTTCCCCGTAGCAGGGTAATAAAACGGGCGGTATCGTGGCTGTCCAGCTGGTTAAACTGACACAGCTGCTGCGTCTGACTCAGACTGGCGCGATATGACTCCATCCATTCAGCGCACTGGGCCGCGCTGAGCCGGATGGGCTGGTAGGCGACGTCCACGCCGGCGAGAAACGCGCGCAGCGGTAGGGCAAAGCCCATATAGTTCATGGCGCCGTCCTCCACCCCAGCCTGCAACCAGCGGCGCGCGTCGCCAAAGTGCTCGCCCAGCACGTAGGCCTGGGGATTTTCGGCCTTCACCGCCCGGTACATCTCCGCCAGATGATGCAGGTTGCCCCGGGCGCCGCCCGCTTCGCCCAGCATGTGGATGACGTCCAGCCGCCAGCCGTCAATGGCATAGGGCGGGCGCAGCCAATAGCGCATCACGCTGTCATCCGCCCGATAGATGCTGTCGATCACCCGTGGGCTGGCATAGTCCAGCTTGGGCAGGGAAGCCTCTCCCTTCCAGCCCAGCGCCCGTCCGTCGGCGTCAAAGCTGTAGCGTTCACGCTGCGGCGACGCGGGGTGGTGGCAGGCGCCCTCCTCACCGCGCCGCGGGCGATCGAACCAGCGGTGGGTGTCGCCGGTATGATTGAATACGCCGTCCAGCAGCAGGCGGATACCCGCCTGGGCGGTGGCCTGACGCAGCCGGATCAGCGCCGGATCGCCCCCCAGCCCCGCATCCACCCGATAATAGTCGGCGGTATCATACTTATGGTTGCTCGGCGCGCTGAAGATGGGGTTCAGGTAGAGCGCGGTAATCCCCAGCGCCCGGAGATAGGGTAGCCGCGCGGTGACGCCATCCAGATCGCCGCCGTAGAACGTGTGGGCATCCGCCGTATCGTCCAGCGGCGTCGCCCAGTCGCGCCAGCCCGGGGCCGGCGCCGTCTCCGCCGCGGCGCTGCGGGCGAAGCGATCGGGAAAAATTTGGTAAAACACCTGGTCGGCAACCCACTCGGGATAGGGCGACGGTATGCTGACGGCGAACTGCATCTCCTGACCCGGCGGCGTCTCCCGCAACCCCAGGGGCGTGAACCAGCGCTGACGATCGGCCCACAGCAGCTTAAAACAGTAGCGCCGCAGCGGTTCGCCCTCCCGCAGCGAAAGGCGGCCCCGGTAGCACACGCCCGCGCGGCACCGGTAACGGCGCATCGGCAGCAGCCACTCCTCATTGTCCGGTTCACAGCGCAGCAGCACCCGCTGCGGCAGATCCTCACCCGCCAGCAGCAGCGTCACCACCAGATCGTCTCCGCGGCGACGCACATAGGGCGCGACCGGCAGATGCCAGGCATTGAACATGATTCCCTTCCTTCATTCAGCAAGATACCGCGATCATGACACTGCCCAGCGTGGCCGCGCCTCCCCTATCGCGCTATTTTAGGGGGATGAGCGCGGGGGATGAGGCGATACCCGCGCCAGATTTTTTGTAAGTCAGTGTCAAATAAAGAGAAAACCGGTTGACTGCTCGCCTGCAGCCGTTAGCCTATCACAGGGTCGCCCGCCCTCGCCGCGCATCGACGCCGGGAGGGGCGCCGCGGCGCCCGTGACCACACGCAATGCATCACAAGAAAAATGAAGGAGCCTGCATGCAAAAAGTATTAATGCGCTGGCTGGAGCAGTTCGGTTTTGAGTTCACCCATGTGACCTCGCTGGTGATTGTTCTGGGACTGATTATTCTGACGGCGGCGATCATTCACCTGCTGCTGCACCGTCTGCTGCTCACCCGTCTGCAGGCGCGCGGTCTGCAGAGTGAGAACATGTGGATTAAGGCGCTGACCCAGCACAAGCTTTTCCACCGCCTGGCCTCGATGTTCCAGGGGATCATCGTCAATATTCAGGCCGTATTCTGGCTGCACCCCGGCACCGACGCCGGCTATGCGCTGATCGTCGCCGCCCAGCTGTGGATCCTGCTGTTCGCCCTGCTCTCCCTGTTCTCCCTGCTGGATATCCTGCTGGATCTCTCCCATCAGCTCGCCGTCGCCACGCAGCTACCGCTGCGCGGCATCTTTCAGGGCACCAAGCTGCTGGCGGCGATCCTTATCGGCATCCTGATGATTTCGCTGCTGATGGGGCAGTCACCGATCCTGCTGATCAGCGGCCTCGGCGCCATGGCGGCAGTATTGATGTTGGTGTTTAAAGATCCGATCCTGGGACTGGTCGCCGGGATCCAGCTATCGGCCAACGACATGCTGCACCTCGGCGACTGGCTGGAGATGCCCAAGTACGGCGCCGACGGGGCAGTCACCGACATCGGTCTGACCACCGTGAAGGTACGTAACTGGGACAATACCATCACCACCATCCCCACCTATGCCCTGGTATCCGATTCGTTTAAAAACTGGCGCGGCATGTCGGAGTCGGGGGGGCGCCGCATCAAGCGCAGCCTGAACATCGATACCACCAGCGTTCGCTTTCTCAACGATGACGATCTGGCCCGGCTGCGCCGCAGCGCGTTGCTACAGCCCTATCTGCACGACAAGAGCCTGGAGATTGCCAACGATAACCAGCGGCAGCATATCGATCTGGACTCGCCGCTCAACGGCCGTCGCATGACCAATCTGGGCACCCTACGCGCCTATCTGCAGGCCTATCTACTGCAGCACCCCCGTATCCGCAAGGACATGACCCTAATGGTGCGTCAGCTGGCGCCGACCTCCGATGGCCTGCCCATTGAGATCTACGCCTTCACCAATACCGTTATCTGGGCCGAATACGAGGGGATTCAAGCCGATATCTTCGATCACACCTTTGCCGTCATCGAGCAGTTTGGCCTGCGGATCCACCAGACGCCAACCGGTACGGACGTGCGCGCCATCGCGCAGCACCTGCCCCGAGACGACGGGGGTAACCTTACCCTCAGCTGACAGTTGCCGACGCAGATGTTTCGTGCCGTAACAAAGCGCCCCCATCTCTCTCACGATATGAATACGGGGTTCACGCCCCGCCGTGGCTAGGATACAAAGACAACGCACGTTTTTAACCGGGAGAATTTGCTTTGTTTACACGGCTACGCACACATCTGCTGCCGCTGCTGTCGGCCCTGATCCTGGTGGGCTGCCTGCACGGCGCCAGCGGCAACGGCGTCTCACCCGACGCCCTGCATGCCGCACAGCACTATGAAGAGATGATCAATACCCTGCACGACGTCCGCGATGCGCTGCGCCAGCGCAGCAACGGCGCCTGGCGCGATGAGCGGGAGGAGGCCCCGGCCGACCCCTTCACCGGTGTGAGCGAAGTCCGCGCCCGCCGTCGCCCTCACTGATACGATAGACGGAGCCCTTCTATAACGACAAACGGAGCCCTTAGGCTCCGTTTCTTTCTCTTGCGCTCAGCGTCGCGCGGCGCGTATCACTCCACGTGCTCCGGCGGCAGCGACTGCGCCAGGTCCGGCGACGCCGGCTGGCGGACAAAGCGATAGCCGATCAGCAGGGCCAGGATCCAGATGGCGCCGGCGTACAGCGATATCCGCGTATCCGGGAAATAGCCGATCAGCGCGATGATAAAGGCCAGAAACAGGATCCCCAGCAGAGAGGTATACACACCGCCGCGCAGCGGGAAATCCAGCCCTTTGACCTGCTCCGGCGTCAGGCGGCGGCGAAAGGCGATCTGCGACAGCAGGATCATTATCCACACCCACACCGTGGCAAAGGTCGCCAGCGAGGCGATCACCAGAAAGACGTTCTGCGGCATGATGTAATTCAGGTATACCGCCACCAGCAGCGCCAGTACCATCACCACCACCGTGACCCACGGAATGCCGTGGCGAGAGAGGCGGGCAAAGATACGCGGTGCATGTCCCTGCTGCGCCATACCGTGCAGCATGCGGCCCACCCCGAACACATCGCTGTTAATCGCCGACAGCGAGGCCGTGATCACCACAAAGTTCAGGATCCCGGCGGCGGTGGTAATCCCCAGGTGCTGAAAGGTCAGGACGAAGGGGCTGCCCTGGGTGCCGACCTCATTCCAGGGATAGATGGACATGATCACAAACAGAGTGCCGACGTAAAACACCAGAATCCGCAGCGGCACCGAATTGATCGCCTTGGGGATCGCCGTCTTGGGATCGGCCGCCTCGCCGGCGGTGATACCGATGATCTCAATCCCGCCATAGGCGAACATCACCAGCTGCAGCGACAGGATCATCCCCATCACACCGTGGCTGAAAAAGCCGCCGTTGCTCCACAGGTTATGAATACCGGTCGGCTGACCGCCGTTGCCGATGCCCCAGATAATGATGCCAAAGCCCGCCAGGATCATCACCACGATGGTGGCGACCTTAAAAAAGGAGAACCAAAACTCCAGCTCGCCAAACACCCGCACGCTCATCAGGTTCACCGCGCCGATGATCAGCACCACGCTCAGCACCCAGATCCAGTGCGGCACCGCGGGGAACCAGACCCCCATATAGATGCCGAACGCCGTCACGTCGGCGATCGCAACAATCAGGATCTCGAAGCAGTAGGTCCAGCCGGTGATATAGCCGGCCATCGGTCCCAGATAGTCCTGCGCATAGCGCGAAAAAGAGCTGGCCTGTGGGTTATTAACCGACATCTCACCCAGGGCACGCATGATGATAAACGCGACCACGCCGCCGATCAGATAGGCCAGCAGCACGCTGGGCCCCGCCATCTTAATGGCGTCGGCCGAACCGTAGAAAAGGCCGGTGCCAATCGCCGACCCCAACGCCATAAAGCGGATATGGCGCGCATTGAGCCCCCGCTTTAGCTTATTGGCTTGTTGTTGCATGTGATGAGTTACCCATTCGCCTGTCAAAAAAAAACACGGACGCAGACGCCCGTGCTGAAAAACACCGATGATTATAGAGTGGCCGCCGGCGCAGTTCACGTCATCAACTGTAACAATTTCATGACGGCCACGCTTTACATCATGACCGGGCGCGCCCCAGCAGGCGATCGAACAGACCGGCCAGCGCCATCATGGCCAGCGACGGCGGCAGCCATGCCAGCCCCTGCTCCGCCAGCGGCAGATGCTGAATCCACCCCGGCAGGGCCGTCACCATTCCCGCGCCGGTCAGCGCGTCCAGAATGCCGAACAGCAGACTGACCGCCATCACCGGTACAAAGACCCGCGGCGCGCGGTGCCACCAGCGCAGGGTAAAGCTCAGTACCACCAGCGCAATACAGGGCGGATAAATGGCCGTCAGCACCGGGATCGAGATTTTGATGAGCAGGCTCAGCCCCAGGTTGGAGACCACCATGGAGAACAGACCCAGCATAAACACCAGCGTACGGTAGCTCAGGGGCAGATGCTCGGCAAAGAATTCGGCACAGGCGCAGGTCAGACCGACCGCCGTCACCATACAGGCGATGAAGATCAGCGCCGCCAGGAAGATGGCGCCCATGTTGCCGAAGGTGTGCTGCACATAGGCGTGCAGGATCACCGCGCCGTTCTGGGCATCCGGCACCAGTACGCCGCTGTCGGACCCCAGCTTAAACAGGCTAAGGTATACCAGCGTCAGCCCCAGGCCAGCGATCAGGCCGGCCCAGATGGTGTAGCGCGTCAGCAGGCGGGCATCGCTGACCCCGCGCGAGCGGGCGGCGTTGACGATGACGATGCCAAACACCATGGCGCCCAGCGTATCCATGGTCAGATAGCCGTTAACAAAGCCCGTGGAGAACGGAATCTGACGATACACCTCGGTCGCCGGAACCAAGCTGCCCGCGGGCCAGATCAGCGCGGCAATGCCCAGGATCGCCAGCGCGGCAATCTTCAGCGGCGCCAGGACGTGGCCCACCGTATCCAGCAGCTTTCCCGGGTACAACGAAATCACGACCACCAGCGCAAAATAGATCACGCTATAGCCCAGCAGCGGCCACGTTCCCTCGCCGGTCAACGGCGCGATGCCGACCTCAAAGGAGACGGTGGTGGTACGCGGAATGGCGAACAGCGGCCCGACCGCCAGATAGGCGACCGTCGCCAGCAGCAGGCCGGCGCGACGGCCGAGCGGCGAGCTGAGGGCGTCAATGCCGCCCCCGACCTTGGCCAGCGCCACCACGGTCGCCACCGGGAGACCGACGGCAGTGATCAGGAAGCCCAGCGCGGCAATCCAGACATGCTCGCCGGACTGCAGCCCCACCATCGGGGGGAAAATAATATTGCCCGCGCCGACAAACAGCGCAAAGGTCATAAAACCCAGCGCCAGGATATCTCTAGAGGTTAAACGATGCGTCATAATATGATGTCGTGATGCCTTAATTCTTAGGATATATCCGCTGTCCACAGCGCGCGGCGGCCCGGTGGCGCGCAGCGGTTGGGAAGCGTCACTATTTGGTATCGCGGGGGAAAACTCCTTGCGGATGGCAACAGAGATCACTCTCACTACTCTGGGGGAGCTTACCTCAGAATCGCGTCAGGGCGGCATGTGCCCAGGTCCTTAACCGCATTTACATCCACACATACCACGCCGCGGGGAAACCGTGCACGCGCTCCCGTAGGGAGCCGCACAGCCCTGCCGCGCCCTGACGGCGACGGCATTCACGATCCCCATGCACGACAGGCGTAATATGGCGACAGCGGTAATAAGTAAACACGTTACCGCCAGTAAAAGACAAGGATTAAATTCAACTGCGGAATCATTCTCCATATAAATACACCAGTTCAGATAATGATTTGGAGTTATTGGAGTATGACCAGAGATAAATTGCCCCCATCGCTGGTGTACCCTGCGGGCGTTAGCGCAAAAAAACGCCGGCAAAAAGCATTTTCCTCTGTATGGCACAGCGGGAGACATCGCGTAACCAGCGTCAAGAAAACTGTGAAAGAGTCGGCATGTTACCCGCGATGAATCAATCTGATAACTATCGAGAGTTATCGCTTTCCCCCGTTGCACATAAAATGACGCGATAAGCCGCTATTCTTTTGCTGTCTCCGCGCTAGGCAAGAGCGCGCTCAGCGGGATCGGCGTC
The DNA here is from genome assembly GCF_000800725.1 of Edwardsiella sp. EA181011. Lineage (NCBI taxonomy): Bacteria > Pseudomonadati > Pseudomonadota > Gammaproteobacteria > Enterobacterales > Hafniaceae > Edwardsiella > Edwardsiella sp. EA181011. The sequence goes on from NZ_CP011364.1 coordinate 3,480,963, forward strand.
CCGGCCAGACGCCCCTGAATGGCGTCGACCCCCAGCTGCTTCAGGCGTGCACGCTGGGCGTTGCTGTCCACCCCCCGGGCCACGACCGTCTGACGCCGAAGGTGGGCGACCTGACACAGCGCTGTCACAATATACTGCTCCGCGCTGTCGGCTCCCAGACGGCGGCTCAGCGCGGGCGTCATTTGCAGGATATCGGCATCCAGCTCCGGCTGCCCTCCGGCGTGCACGAAGTCGATGCCGCTCAGGGCGACGTGACACCCCAGGGCACGCAGCGCGCTCAGCGCCGACGGCGCAGGCGACAGCGCCGCCAGTTGGTCCGCCCGGAAGGTCAGGATCAGCTGCCAGGGCTCGATGCGGTACTGCGCCAGCACGCTCTCCAGCAGCGCCGGCAGCGTCGGCGGACTCAGCCCGGCGCAGGAGAGCGGAATGGCCACCCGGATCCCGGGCAGCTGCGCCCGGTGCCGCTCGATAAAGGCGAGCGTATGGGTCAAGACCCAGCGATCGAGCGTGGCCGTCAGGCCAAACTCCTCGGCGATCGGCAAAAAGCTCTCCGGGCTCAGGTGGCTCCCCTGCTCATCGACCACCTTCAGCAGGATCTCCTGATAGCTCTCGCCGCGAAAGCCTTCGATGGGCTGAGCAGACAGGATAAAGCGATCGTTTTCCAACGCGCGCTGCAGCGTTTTCAGCAGGCCGGCCTTGCGGCCAATCCCCTGCTGCAGACGGCGCTGATTCAGCGCCAGGCTCTCCAGCCGCCCGCTGTCCAGCGACTGCTCCGCCATCGCGCTCAGCTCACCAATCAGGCTATACAGCGCCTCGACCGTTCCCGGGACGCCACAGTAGCTCAGCCCCAGCTGCCGCTGCAGCGGCAGCCCATTCCACTGCAGGCGAAAGGCGTGCGCCACCTGCTCCAGGTGGCGCAGCGTCTGCTGCGCGCGCCCGGGCTCCAGACGGATCAGCAGATCATAACCGGGCAGATGATACACCCGCTCATCGGCGTGCAGCGCCGCCCGAAACGCGGCCGCCAGACGCTGCTTATAGCTCAAGCGTACCTGCATGCCGTAGGTACGGCACAGGGTATCCAGGCTGGAAATGCGTACGAAGCACAGCACCGAGCGGCCATAGCGCTGCAGATCCTGCTCCAGACAGCCGACGTTGGGCAGCTGTACCACCGGATCGATCATCGCCGCCCGACGCATATGGCGGTACAGGCGGCGCTGTCGACCATTGATCGCCGCCATCAGGATCACCGTCAGGGTAAACACGATCAGCATGGCGGTAATAAAACAGATATTGCGGCTCAGATCGTCCGGCTCGACATAGCCTTCATAGTTGAGCAGCAGGATTATCACCGCCACCGACCAGACCAGCGTACTCAGCAGATAGCCATAGCGCATGGCGCCAAAAATCATCACCGGCAGCAGCAGGGTCAGCGTATAGTCGGTAAACAGAATGCTGCCCTGCGCCTGCGCGCGGATGCACAGCAGGGCGATCATCACGGCAACGACGCCGCCCCAGAGGTAGGGCTCCCACCCCGCGGCGTCGCCCGTTTGCTCCCGCCGGCAGCGGCGGCGCATCACCTGCCAGTAGCGCGGGCGGCGCAGCAGACGCAGCAGGTGATAATAGAGCGGGGCACCCACCAACGCGCCCAGCACCATCCCCTGGTAGTTAGTCAGCGTACTCATTGAAAAGGGGAGCCGTTCGGCAAAGAAAGAGTGCCCGGAAAACATCCCCATGGTGACCGCTATCTGGGTCAACAGAATGAACAGCAGGGGAAACATGCCGGCGAGCCAGAACAGGCGCGGCAGCATCTGATGGGGTTTGGCCAGCCCGGCGCGCCAGCGGGGCCCGACCTGCTGGGTATAGCCCCACCAGCAGAGCAGCAACGTCAGGCTGAAGGGCAGCCCAACCGCCAGCAGCGGCGTCACGCCATAGGCGAGATAGAGCGTCGCCAGCGCCACGAGCACGATCGGCGCCAGCATACGGCTACCGTACAGGAAACTCAGCGCCAGCGCGGCGGCGGGCAGCAGGGCGATAAGGTACGCCTGCCCGTTTGGCAGGATCACCCGCGGTGAGTATAAAATACTGAGTGGAATAACCAGCAGGGCGAACAGCAACGGTTCTCCCCAGCGGGACCAGCCCGATATGGTGCGACGCTTATCTGCTTTCATGGAAACGGCTTAATCACTGCCCTTATCGCTCATCGCTACTCGCCGGCGGACCCCTGTTACGCCCCGATCGCCCTATTTAGTTACCCTGCGATGGTATCACGAAAACCGCGGCAGAAAAATGCGTCAGCCGCCGCGGGAGACAGCGGCGAAACATCGCGCGCGCCCGGCGACGGCGCAAGAATCATCAATATTTTTTATGTAATAGAGCTCATCATCATATCCGGATCGCGATCACCGGGAGAGGATAGCGACATCGCCGGCCATTGACGCCCGCCCGTTACTGTGCCTAAATCACCCTATAATTTCGAATAAGAGACCCTACGTTTTAATGATGATAATGACCCACAAGATGAAACGACGAACCAACATACGTATGACCCGGATCGTATTGCTGATAAGCTTCATCATTCTGTTTGGCCGTCTGCTGTATGCCTCCATCGGCGCGCTGGACCATCACCGCAGTCAACAGAACACCTCCGTAGAACAATCGCAGCCCCTGACCCAGAACGACGCCAACGACCGCCGCTGAGCGTTCCCGTACGCCCCCGCGATCTCCCCGTTGCGTCCCCCGGCGGCGGAACCGATAATGGCGGATCGCCGCTGTCCGCAAAACGCCCATTAACCCCATTGATCAACCATCACAAGGATTGAGTCACGATGTCCGCCACCGTTACCCTCAGCGCAGAGCAGCGTGCGCAGACGCGTACGCGTATTCTGCAGATCCTGCTGACGGAGCAGGCCGTTAGCGATGGTCTGCTCGGTCGTCTGGACGATCCCCATCTGCTCAACGATCCGCAGCTGCTGGATGACAGCGCCGAGATCCGCCAGGCGGCGCGCACGCTGCCGGCCGACGATCTCAGCGATATCCTCTGCGCCCTGCCCTGCGATCGGCGCCTGGCGCTCTGGTCGCAGCTAAGCCAGGGCCAGCAGGCACAGGTGCTGGCCCACGGCGATCCCTGCCTATGGCCAGAGCTGACGGCCACCCTGAGTGACAAGGCCCTGCTGCAAACCCTGCAGTCCCTACCGCTGGAGCGCCGCATCACGCTCGGCCGCCAGCTGCCGCAGCCCTTGACCGGACGCATGCTCACCCTGATGGAGGGCGAACAGCGTAGCCGCGCACGCACCCTGCTGAGCTACGCGCTGCACAGCGTCGGTGCCCAGATGACGCTGGATACGGAAACCCGCAGCGTACGTCAGGATATGGCCCTACTGCTGCTGCTGCAGTGGCTACGCCAGCGGCCGCCGCTGCCCGGCGGCAGCGATCGGCTGTTTGTCACCGACGGCAACGGCCGCCTGTGCGGCGAGCTGCCCCTGAGCACCCTGCTGGCTGCCGCGCCGGATGGCCGCGTCGCCGATATCATGCTGCCACCGCCCCAGAGCCTGCATCCCGACGATGATGCGCTCGACGCCGCCGCCATGCTGATACGCGAGAGGCGCGCCTGCGTCCCGGTCACCGACGATAAGGGCATGCTGCTGGGGCAGTTTAACCTGATCCAGGCGGCGCAGTGCCTGCAGCGCCACCACGAGCAGCGCCTGTTCCGCCTGGCCGGCCTGCGTCAAGATGAGGATCTGTTCGCCCCGATCACCCGCAGCCTGCGCGCCCGTGCGCTCCCGCTGGCGGGGATCTGCGCGCTGGCGCTGCCCGCCGCCCTGCTCAGCGCCGGCCTTAGCCCGCTGCTGGGCCACTGGCCGATGCTGGCCCTGCTGCTGCCCCTGCTGATGCTCCTGTGCGCCAGCGGCGCATGGCAAAGCGCCGCCGTTGCCCAGCGGGCCCTAAACCGGCGACACCTGCTGCGCGCCAACGCGGCGCCGATCGTGGTGCGTGAGCTGGGCGTCGCGCTGCTGGAGGGGCTGCTCATCGGCAGCCTGCTCGGCGTTATCGGCGGACTCTACTACCAGGATGCGCAGATAGGCAGCCTGGTGGTGCTGATCGCCGTCGTGGCCATGATGCTGTCCGCCCTGCTTGGCGTTCAGCTGCCGCGCCTGCTGGCCTGGCTGGGGGGACGGCAGCGGCAGGCCAGCATGGCGCTGATCGGCGCCCTGGGCGGCAGCCTCGCCTGCCTGCTGCTGCTGCTGCTGGCCCGGCTGTTTTTAGGGGGCATCGCATAGCGCGGCGGCGGCCTGGGAGAGGCCGCGATTCGCCTCCGCTTTTAATCGACTAAGGTCTAGGTTTTGCCTCGGCGCGACAGACCGACACTATACTGAGAAAAATCGTTTCACGGCCGCAGCTGCGACACTTCCACGGGCCGTGCGTTGGATACACTTTTTGGCTATCAGGGGCAGTTATATGGCAAGCAATTCTCCGTGTATCCGCGACGAGGTACACCCTGCCCCGTGGCAGCTGATGCTGTTTGCCGCCGTAAACGCGCTGCTGGCGCTGGTCAGCCTATTGTTGATCCGCAGCGACGCGGCGCTGCCGTCGCTGTGGCTGCCGACGGCGGCGACCACCGCGATCCTGTTTCACTGCCGGCGGCGGGACTGGCCCCGCCTGGTGGGCATTTCGCTGCTCAGCAGCCTGCTCCCGCTGCTCCTATCCCCCACCTATTTTCCTCCGCTGCACTATGGGCTCCTCCACGCCCTGATCGATCAGCTGCAGGCGCTGCTCTGCGCGCTGGCGCTGCGCCGCTGCCTACACGGGAGCCCCCCCTTGGGCAGCCTGATGCAATGGGCTTACTTTATCCTGATCGCCGTGCTGGCCATTCCACTGCTGTGCGCCATCCTGGCGGCGGGCGTCGCCACGCTACTGCACCGGGATGCCTTCCTCAGCGGTGCCGGATTCGCCTTTATGTCTGATGCGCTGGGGATGCTGGCGCTCACTCCGCTCGGGCTGCTGGCCAGGCCACCCGGCGGCCTGAGGCGCGTCATTCCCCTACAGACGCTCCCTATTCTCTTGATAACATTGGTAAGTGGTTACTATGCGCTGCCGCTGCTGCCGTACCCCTTTACCTTTATTCTTATCCCGCTGCTGTGGGCCGCCGTCGCGCTGCCGCTGTGGCCGGCGTTCCTGATTTTTTGCTGCACGGCGCTGCTGCTGTGCGCCCAGATGAACGGTCATGCCATCGCCGGCGAAAACCCCCTGCTGTTGTATATGCCGATCCTGCTGGTGCTGCTGCCGGCCCATGCCATCGCCATCCAGACGCATGCCTACCGCCGCGAGAGCCGGCGTCTGGAGGAGAACGAAACCCGGCTGCGCAACGTCATGAAGTATTCCGCTATCGGCACGGCCCTGATCGACCTGCGCGGGCGCTGGATACAGTTCAACCCGGCGCTGTGCCGCATGCTGGGCTACGATGCGGCGATCCTGCAGCGTCTGCGCTACCGCAGCCTGATCTACCCGCCGGACAGGCAGAGCGATAAGCGCCAGCTGGCCGATCTGCTGGCCGGCCATATCGACAGCTATACCCTGGAAAAGCGCTATGTACACCGCAGCGGGCGCATTATCTGGACGCTGCTGACCGTCTCGCTGGTGCGCCCGCCGCAGGCGGAGGCGGAGTCGCTCTACTTCGTGGCGCAGATGAAAGAGATTAACGATATCAAAAATAACGAGCGCCAAAAGCAGCGACTGCTGGATACCCTGCATCAGGAGCGTGAGCGCTTACACATCACCCTGAGCGCCATTGGCGAGGCGGTGATCAGCACCGATCCCCAGCAGATAATCCGTTTTATGAACCCCAGCGCAGAGAAGATGACCGGCTGGGCGCAAACCCGGGCGATCGGACGCCCCCTTGGACAGATCGTTACCCTGCAGGACAGCGTCAGCGGCGCCGCCCTCTCGGTGCTGCGCCCTGCAGACGAAGAGGGCGACGGCGCGGAGAACGACTGCCAGCGCCTGGTCAGCCGCAGCGGACAACGCTACGAGGTACAGAGCCGGGTCGCCGAACTGCGCCACAGCGACGGCGTTCTGATGGGCTATGTCGTGGTTTTTCAGGACGTCAGCGAGACGCGAACCCTGCTGCGCCAGCTCTCCTACAGCGCGCTGCACGATCCGTTGACCGGTTTGCCAAACCGAGTCAGCTTCGAGCAGGCCCTGCGCCGCGCGCTGCGCTCCGCTATCGAGTCACAGCGGCATCACGTCCTGGTCTTCCTCGACCTCGATTACTTTAAGGCCATCAACGACAGCGCGGGCCACGCCGCCGGCGATGTCCTGCTGCAAAACATCGCCCAGATGATGCGCTCCCTGCTGCGCCCCCAGGACACCCTGGCCCGCCTGGGGGGCGATGAGTTCGCCATGATCCTCAGCGACTGCGATATCGCCCAGGGAAAGCGCATGGTTGATCAGCTGATCCATGAGATCGCCGCCTACCGCTTTTACTGGCAGGGGGGGCTGTATCGCATTGGCGCCAGCGCGGGCCTAACCCTCCTGTGGCACCGCAACGCCCTCGCCGATGAGGCGATCAACCAGGCCGACGCCGCCTGCTATATGGCCAAGCGCAGCGGGCGCGGACAGGCGTTCTGCCATCAGGGCGACCGGCTCCCCAGCGCCCCTCACGGCGTACATGAGCCGGATGCCGCCCAGCTCAGCGAGCTGTTGGCAGCGCAGCGCATAACCCTGCTGCTGCGCGCCGTCTGTCCACGCAGCGCCCCCCAGCAGATTATGTTTTATCTGCTGGATCCCGAAGCGCGCCGCCCGGACGGCTCACCGTTCAGCGCCTCCGCGCTGGCGAGCGCCTGCCTACGCTACCAGCGTCAGCAGGATGTCGAACGCTGGCTGTTCAGCCAGCTACTGATCCGCCACGCTCGCGCCTTAAGCCAACAGCCGCTGGCGCTGGCCGTTTCGCTCTCCACCGCCAGCCTGTGTCAGCCAACGTTTGTCAGCTGGCTGTGCGACACGCTGCGCAGCTCCCCGCTGCCCGCCCGTCAGCTGCTGCTGCGCCTGGAGGAGAGCGCGCTGATCGACCGCCAGGCACAAACCGCCCCGGCGCTGAGCGCTCTGCATCACTGCGGCTGTCGCCTGATTGCCGAAGGCTTTGAACGCCGTCTGGAGAATATCGCCCGCCTGGAGCATAGCCCGGTGGAGTACCTGCTCGCCAGCAGCGAACTGGTTGCGCAGGCCCACGCCAACCGTATGGACGAGGTCATGCTGTCGCTGCTGCATACCCAGGCCCGCAGCTGCGGCCTGCAAACCATCGCCGGCCCCGCCGAGCTGCCCGCTACGCTGGCCACCCTGAACCTGCTGGGCATCGATCTGTTGTTTGGCAGCAGCGTGCACCCCACGCTCACGCTGCCCCAGCTGCTGAAGCACCTGAGCCGCGGGGCGCCGCCGCCCGCGGCGACGGCCGACCACAGCGCCCCCATTGCCGAGGACGCCGCAATGCAGTAAAGTCGCCGCCCTTCACCGGCATGGGAAACAACGATGTATATTGGTTTTGACTATGGCACCGCCAACTGTTCTGTGGCGGTCATGGACGGCGAGCAGATCCGTATGCTGCCGCTGGAGCAGGATTCGCCCTACCTTCCGTCAATGCTGTGCGCACCGACGCGCGATGCGGTCAGCGAATGCTTACACCGCCACTGGCACATCCCCACCGGCAGCGACGAGAACCAGCGCCTGCTGCAGCGCGCCGTCGCCGCCAATCGCGAAGAGGATATTCACGTCGATGCGGACAGCCTGCAGTTTGGCCTACAGGCGTTGCACAGCTACAACCGCGACCCGCAGGATGTGTACTTTGTAAAGTCGCCGAAGTCATTTCTGGGCGCCTCCGGGCTTAAAGAGCAGCAGATAGCCCTATTTGAAGATTTGGTCTGCGCCATGATGGTGCACATTCGCCGCCGGGGTGAGGCCTCTCTGCAGCGCCCCATCGATCAGGCCGTCATCGGCCGTCCGGTCAACTTCCAGGGCAGCGGCGGCGATGAGGCCAACGCGCAGGCCCAGGGGATACTGGAGCGCGCCGCGCGCCGCGCCGGACTGCGCGAGGTGACGTTTGAGTTCGAGCCGGTCGCCGCCGGACTGGACTTTGAGGCGACCCTCAGCGACGAGCGACGGGTGCTGGTTGTCGATATCGGCGGCGGAACCACCGACTGCTCCGTCCTGCTGATGGGGCCACGCTGGCGCGCCATGCAGGATCGCAGCCAAAGCCTGCTGGGCCACAGCGGCTGCCGCATCGGCGGTAACGATCTCGATATCATGCTGGCCTTTCGTCAGCTGATGCCGCTGCTGGGCGCCGGCAGCAGCACCCTCAAGGGGATCGCCCTACCGTCGCTGCCCTACTGGAATGCCGTCGCCATCAACGATGTTCCGGCGCAGAGTGACTTTTACAGCGCAGCCAATGGGCGGCTACTGCGCGAACTGCTGCGCGACGCCAGCCAGCCGCAGCAGGTAGAGCGCCTGCTGCAGGTCTATCGCGATCGCCTGAGCTACCGGCTGGTACGCTGCGCCGAAGAGGGGAAAATCGCCCTGTCGCAGCAGCCCCACTGCCGCGTCGCGCTGGATTTCATCGCGTCGGGGCTGGAGACGACCCTGCACGACGAGGCGCTGGCGGCCGCCATTACCCAGCCGCTGGCGCGGATTCAGGAACAGGTCAGCGCGGCGCTGGCGGTCAGCGCTATCACGCCGGACGTCATCTATCTGACCGGCGGCAGCGCCCGCTCCCCGCTGATCCGCCGCGCCCTGGCGCAGCAGCTGCCCGGCATCCCGCTGGCCGGCGGCGACGACTTTGGCTCGGTGACCGCCGGACTGGCGCGCGCGGCGCAGCGGCGCTACGGCTAAATCGATTCCCGCCGCCGATATCGGCGGCGGAAATCCGGTACGCTAATGGTGTTTTATGTCAATTTGTTTCAGACAAACTGATTAAACCCTGTCATCCGTATCTTTAGCGCCGCTGAATAAAATAAATCAAATAAAAAACAACAAGTTAATAAGAATCCCGCCGGACAAAAAATAAATTTAATAAATCGCATTCATCGCTTGTCATCCCCGATTGAGTGCGGCAAAATACGCGCCCTGCGAATAGCCGATGTTTTACGTTGTGTCATTAAGTAAAGACCAATGGACGTCGGTTATTTTTTTGTAGTGCAGAAAATCAAGTAGATGACTGAGGCCGGCCTTCGACCGGACATGATAATAGCTATTTATGCGGTTCCCCCGCATGTTGACTGAGGAAATCTAGATGGGGCAATCATTCGCTTTCGCACCGGGCTTCACCGGTATGCGCTGCAGCAGCAGCAGCGACTATGGGGCAAGCGCGCCGTTTTCCGTTCGCGCTTCTTTATCCCATCCCCTCTTTGAATATCCAGCATACCGCTTCACACGAAGTTTTCCTGTGACCTCTCCGCTTTGCGCTTCATCAAATCAAAACGTCGAGAGCATGGGAGGACTGCGTCATGGCCGCTAATTCCGCCGCTTCACAAAACCGCGTTCAGCTGCGCAAGACCTTGACCCTGGTACAGGTGGTCATGATGGGCCTGGCGTACCTGCAGCCGATGACCATCTTTGATACCTTCGGTATCGTCAGTGGACTGACCAACGGTCACGTTGCCACCTCTTATGCTATTGCGCTGATTGCCATCCTGTTTACGGCGATCAGCTACGGAAAGCTGGTTAAACGCTTCCCGTCTGCCGGCTCGGCCTATACCTACGCGCAGAAGGCGATCAGCCCGCACGTCGGCTTTATGGTGGGCTGGTCTTCCCTGCTCGATTATCTGTTTATGCCGATGATCAACATCCTGCTGGCCAAAATTTACCTGGAAGCGATTTTCCCCGGCGTTCCGTCGTGGATTTTCGTCATGGCGCTGGTCACCATGATGACGCTGTTCAACCTGCGCGGCATTAACCTGGTCGCCAACCTGAACACCGGCATCGTGATCGTGCAGGTCGCCATCATGATCATCTTCCTCGGCCTGGTGGTGCACGGCATCACGCAGGGCGAAGGCGCTGGCACCCTGCTCAGCAGCCGTCCGTTCGTCTCAGAGGATGCCCACCTGATCCCGATGATCACCGGTGCCACCATACTCTGCTTCTCGTTCCTCGGCTTCGACGGCATCAGCTCCCTGTCGGAAGAGACCCCAGACGCCGGACGCGTCATCCCGAAGGCCATCTTCCTGACGGCGCTGATCGGCGGCATCATCTTTATCGTGGTCTCCTACTTCCTGCAGCTGTACTTCCCGGATATCTCCCGCTTTAAGGATCCGGATGCCTCGCAGCCGGAGATCATGCTGTACGTGGCCGGTAAATTCTTCCAGTCCATCATCCTGGTCTTCTCCTGCGTAACGGTGCTGGCCTCCGGGATGGCGGCGCACGCCGGGGTTTCCCGTCTGATGTACGTGATGGGCCGCGACGGGGTATTCCCGGAGCGTTTCTTCGGCTACATTCATCCCAAGTGGCGTACGCCGGCCTTTAACGTTCTGCTGGTCGGGGCCATCGCGCTGTCTGCGGTCTCCTTTGACCTGGTAACGGCAACCGCGCTGATTAACTTCGGTGCACTGGTAGCCTTTACCTTCGTCAACCTGTCGGTTATCTCGCAGTTCTATATCCGCGAGCGCCGCAACCGCACGCTGAAAGAGACCTTTGCCTACCTGATCCTACCGCTGATCGGCGCGGCAACCGTCGGGGTGCTGTGGATGAACCTCGAGGCCAGCTCCATGACGCTGGGCCTGGTCTGGGCGGCCATCGGCCTCGGCTATCTGGCCGTGCTGACCCGCCGCTTCCGTCAGCCGCCGCCGCAGTATCAGGATGCGGAGGCCGCACAGTAACGCGCGTTACGCGCGCCGTCGCTGCGTAAAACGTAAAAAAAGCGCCCCCGGGGCGCTTTTTTATCTTTGGCGCTCGCGGCGTTACTGACGCACCGCCAGCAGCACGCTGGAAGCCTTCACCAACGCGATCACCCTGCTGCCGGCGTGCAGATCCATGCTGTCCGCACTCTCGTTGGTCACGATCGAGACCAGCGTCAGGCCGCTGTCGCTCTTCAGCTCGACGGTGGTATTCACCGCACCGTGCTGCAGCGCCATGACCTCGCAGGGGAACTGATTGCGCGCCGAAAACTTCAGGCCGCAGGTTTCCGAAGCCAACATCACCCAGGGCGCCTTGATCAGCGCAATGGCCTCTTTGCCCTGCGCCAGCCCCATAGCGTCGCGGCTGGCGCTGGTGACGACTGCCACCAGCTTCTCCCCGCCGCTCAGCGTCAGTTCCACCTCATCATTCACCGCCCCCTCCGCCAAGGCTGAAACGGTTCCCTGTAACTGATTGCGGGCTGATACGGTCATTTTTTTCTCCTATCCGATCGTCAATACCGATAATGAATGTCGATATAGCCTAACAGACTCACCAACATCGATGCGTCGTCATTGCAGCAGAGTACGATCTGGATCAGATTCGTTCATAGCCGGTGTAGTAATAGCGCTGCAGCTGGCTATCCTCACCGCTGAGAAAAAATTCGGCGATAGCGTCGCGCTCCAGGCCGTACAGCCGGGCCAGCTCACCGGCGCGACAGGCGGCCATATAGCGATTATCGATGCGCTTGGCAAAGCTGTAGGCGAAACCGCACACATAGCCGCGCCGGTAGTCAAAGCAGCGGCGCCGCATCTCGCCGGCACCGCAGGGCTCGTAGCTCTTTACGCCGTCCATGACTCCATCGCCAAAGTGGTTATTTCCCATCCTCTCCCCCCGATCCCACATTCGTTATATACGTAAATATATAACGAATGTGGGATCGGATGCCATCCCCGAAAAGGAGCTGAGAATACTACTATCGCTACTCCACGCTGCGCCCAGAAATCGGTATAATCGGCGCCGGTCTATCACCTATCCATCAACACGAGGTATTTTTATGGCAGACGAATTTGACAACGCCAGCGCGCTGGAAGAACTGGAACGCGATCTGGCGCTGGCCAACCGTCACAAACCCAGCATGGCGCCTACCGGGTATTGCTACAACTGTCACGCACCGATCCCGACGGGAAACTTCTGCGACAGCGACTGCTGCGAAGACTGGCAAAAAGTACAGTGGGCCAAGTCCCAGCGCCAGCGCTAACTCCCGCACTCTCTTCCCGCGCACAACGCCGCCGATAGCCATCGCGGCGCCCGCTTCGCTGACCTGCGGCATCATTCGGCAGGCTGCCCGTACACCCTCTCCGTTTGGGATTCCCCGCGCCATACGCACGGCGATCGGCTATTGCCTATTGCCGCGCCGGCGTCAGCGCGTGCCCATAGCCCGCCGCCTCCCGCCGGAGACGGCGCTGTGAGCGCGATCAGGCTAGTAAAATCTGCTGCAGCTCGCGCAGCGATCCGACCTGGTAGCTGGGCGTGATCCCCTGCGGCGCCGGCTCATCGCGGGTATTCAACCAGCAAGTATCAATACCGGCATTGATACCGCCCAGAATATCGGAGTGCGGATTATCGCCCACCATCAGGATCTGCTCACGCGGGGGATTATCCATCAGGGCGAAGGCATGCTCAAAAATCGCCACGTCCGGCTTGGCGACCCCGACCTCCTCCGAGACCACCAGGGTCGCGAAGGCATCGCTCAGACCGGTGCGCTGCAGACGCTCATTCTGCATGGCGGTAAAGCCGTTGGTGATGATACCCATCCGCACCCGGCCCCGCAGGGAGAGCACCAGTTCACGGGCGCCCGGCAACGGCTCGCAGATCTCGGTCATCGCCTGAACAAAGGCATCGTTAATCGCGCAGGCCGTCATATTGAGGCGCTGGGCCCACCCCTCAAACCGAACCTCCTGCAGCTGGCGCGAGGTGATCCGCCCCTCCTGATAATCTACCCACAGCGGCTGGTTCACCGCCTCGTAGGCCTGGTAATCCTCCACGCTGAAATCGACGTTAAAGCGGGAAAACATCAGGCGCAGCCCTTGATAGGCATCAAAGCGGAACAGCGTTTCATCCGCATCAAACAAAATCCAACTGTATTTCATCTCGCTCACTTTCCACTCAACTTCACCTGCGCGCCCCACGCCGCGGCATGCGACGACGAAGAGGGCATGAAAATAACGCGCTGGCCCGGCGCGGCGTCGCCTGACGCGATACGCCGGCGGCATTCCCCCGCGACCAGCGTATCCGGGCGCAAAAAACACGGGCTATTGTGCCACAGAATGGGCAGGGCGCCTTACGCAACGGGAAAAAGCGCCGCGAAAAAACGCCGCGGACGCCGGCGCAATAGACGATCCCACGCACCGCGGCGCCAATAGGGTTAATTTCATTTAAATCGACACGTTCCCCCAAAAAAACGCCGCGCTCCCCGCACGGCATGCTGGCAATTACGCCCCGAATAGCGCGTCGTGCGAAAAATCCTAATATTTTTCTACAGCCATTTGTTTTTATTGATAGTTTTCTTTAGAAAAGCACCTTGACGCTGCCGCCGCAATCTTGCTATACAGGCGCCGACACCCTTTTTGGCTATGCTCTTTTTATAGCTAGGTTATCTGGAACACGACCGCTGAGTCCCCTGGCTACGCGTCTGTCGCCGCTGGCAGGCCGGCCACAGCGGGACATGCAGCGGTCATTTAAGGACAAAAAACAGTCAATATCAGGATAGATCTATGGCCTCCCGAAGATGGCACATGCCCGGAAACCCGCGCTCGGACAGCGGGCCACGTCTGCGCTCGCTAATCGATCAAATTGCAGAAAAACAGCAGGCGGTACCGCCGCCGCCGCGCTACCGCCTGCTGGTTTCGCTGCTCAGCGTCAGTGAAGAGATGCGCGACTTTTGCACCCTGCACCGCATCAGCATCAGCGATGCCCCCTGTCTACAGGTGATGTTCGTCGGCGAAAAAACCGATCTGCAGCTGTTTATTCGCTGTTTTCTGCCGCAGGAGCGGCAGTACGACTGCCTCAACGCGCTCTATCTGGCTTAGTCCATCGCCATCTGCAGCTGACTCAGGGCGCAGTATAAGCGCCAGATAACACCGGCCAGATCGCGGGCGCTGGGGTTAGGATGGGCGGCGAGCAGCTCACTCATGCGCGCCAGCTGCGCCAGCGTGTGCGTCAGGTGTGCCTGCTGGACCCCCTCCTCGCTGATGATGCCGTGCAGACCGTGCAGGCAGAGATCCCGTACTCGCTCCAGCGGGTCGCCGCGCGCCTCCCAGTTACGCAGCTGCCAGACGATGTGCGTACAGTTCAGCAGCACCATGCCCCAGCGCAGCAGCCAGCGGCGGGCCAAGGCATCCCGGCTTTGGTTCAGCTGGCTGATACGGTGATAGATCAGCGACTCATACTGCGCCTCGCTGCTGCGAGGGTGGGCCGCCAGCTGCCCGATAAAGTCCCGGCGCATCGCCCGGATGATCCGGCGACCTTTACGCCGATCGGAGCTAGGATGAAGGATCTGGAACGCCAGCGCGGCCAGCAGCACGCCGCCGATCTTGGCGATGCTGCCGTTCAGCACGCTGGCATAGTCGTACTGCGGCGGATTGGTCACCATCAGAAACGATCCCATAAATACGATAACCTGCCCCCACAGCGCCGCATGGCGGGCGCTTTGCAGCTTCAGCAGCTGCATGGTCAGCAGGATCGGCGCCAGAATGAGACAGAAAACCCAGAAATCATTTATCTGGATCATCAGGCCAAACTTCAGCAAAAAGCAGAAGACTGACAGCATGATCATCGCCTTAAACAGCGTCATCAGGCTGCTCATCGGCGAGGCCGACGCGGAGTACAGCACGCAGGTTACCGCGGCGATAGCCAGCGCCGATGCACCGCTATCCCATTGGGTCTCAATCCAGAATGCGCAGCCCAGCACCAGGGTACAGAAAGTTCGCAGCGCATTGTAGGCCGCCTCCAGCGTATCGGTATGCAGCGCCAGCGGCGGCGTGCTCGGTGGGGTCAGCGCCGCACTCTCGCTGCCGCTCTGAGCCAGCCGCTGCAGCCAGCGAAAGCTGCCGAGGTACAGGCGGACAAAGCGCTGCACCTGACGGACAAAGGCCTGCAGACGCACCCGCGACGTCGGGCTCGCGTACAGCGGCGCCAGCAGGCGCGCCGTACGGTAGGGATCGCACGTCGGCTGCCGCAGGGCATCGACGATCTGCGTCAGCACCGTCTCCAGCGCGGGCGGCGCATCGGGCCAGTGCTGCCGCATGCGACGGATAATGGCGATGGCGCTGGTCATCCGTAGCTGCTGGTGCAGCAGATAGTTGAGTAGATGATTGTTGCGGCGAAAGTGGTAGTGACTCCAGAAGGCCTGGATACGCAGCAGGTTCAGGGTGAGGATCTCGCGGATCACCGTCTCATGGGCCGTGCGCAGATCGCTGCCCGGCGCTGGCGCCCACAGCATCAGCGCATGCTCCAGCAAGCGCTGATGCATGCGCCGCAGCGACGTCAGCAGATTGGCGCCGTCCGAGTCATTGGGCATGATCATCATCATCAGGGCGCCGCACAGCAGGCCGGTGATCACCTCGCACACCCGCGCCTGAGCGATATCGAATATCTGCATGGTATCGCTGCTGTTCGGCGTGGTAAAGGCGATGATCGCCGCCGTATAGCCCGCCAGCGCGAAGGCATAGGAGAGGTTGTTCTGATAGTGGTTAGAAACATACGTGCACAGCGCTATCCAGCCCGCGATGCAAAAGGTAAACAGCCAGGGTTCATTCAGGCACAGCCCGGCGATCACCATTGAGGCCAGCGCCCCCAGCAGGCTGCCGATAATCCGGCCGATGCTCTTGCCGATCACCCCGCCCACCGTCGGAAAGCTGACCACCGCCGCCGAGGTAAAAGCCCAGTAGGGCTCATCCAGATCCAGGGCGAACGCGATCCACAGCGCCAGACACATCGCCAGGGTATTGCGCAGCGCGTAGCGCCACTGCCCCGCCGTCGCCTTTCCCCAGGGCAGCTGCTGCCACAGACCGCCGTTGCGCGTCATCATTCCACTCCGCCCTAGGGTTTCAGGGTAATGGTGCAGGTCATGCCCGAAACCAGCAGCGTATCGGCCGCCACGCCGTCCAGGGCGATACGCACCGGCACGCGCTGCGCCAGACGCACCCAGGGCACGTTGGGCTTCACATTCAGCAGCATATCGGCGCCCGGCTCGGCGCTCTGATCGTCGATGGCGCGCCCAATGCTTTCAACCCGCCCCTGCAGCGGCGTACTGCCGTCATACAGCATGATATCGGCCCGATCGCCGACCCGGATATGGCGCAGCTTGGTCTCTTCAAAGTATCCCATCACATAGAACGAATGACGATCGATCAGCGCCACCAGCGGCGTGCCGGCGTGGGCATAGTTGCCGGCCCGGCTGCGCAGGTTGGTGATAAAGCCATCCGCCGGCGCCTCGATACGCACGTGGGCCAGGTCCCACTCGGCCTGCGCCAGGCTCTCGCGGGCGACCTGATAGGCGGCCTGCATCGCCTTAACATTCAGCTGCGCGGTATCCAGCGACTCGGCGGAGATGGCGTCCGCCGGCAGACGGCGCCGCCGCGCGGCCTCGTGCTGCGCCTTGTCCAGATCGCTTTGCGCCCGCATCAGCGCCGCGTTGGCCCGATCGCGGGCAATAATGAACGGCTGGCTGTCCAGCGTGAACAGCAGCTGCCCCCGGGTCACAGCCTGATTATCGCGTACCGCCACGCGGGTGATGCGCCCAGAGACCTCCGGCGTCACGCTGACCAGCTCGGCGCGGACCTTACCGTCGCGGGTCCAGGGCGACTGCATGTAGTAGTTCCACAGCCATCCGCCGGCGCACAGGGCGATGGCACAGGCGATCACGCTCAAAAAATATTTCAGGGAGTGCAGTTTCATCGAAGACTATCCGCAGATTAGCAAGGCAAACGCCAGGGTGATGCATATCACGAGGAGGGAGAGATCCAGCAGCGTGGGATGCCAGATATCGCCGCCGTAGATCTGGGCGCGCAGCAGGCGGTGAACGATCAGCCACAGCAGCAGTCCCAGCGCCACCGCCTTAAACAGCGGGGGAAAGTACAGTGAAGCCCCAACGACCAGGTCGGTCAGGGGGGAGAGCGGAAAGATCGGCATGATCGTTAGCATCACCACGGTGTCTATTGCGATGCGCGGCATCGGCAGACTAATAACATTTACCCAATATTAGCACGCGAAGTATAATTAGTGATGATTTTTCTATGCCTATAAACCCGTTGGGTTCGCGACCCGATGGCGCTGCACAATAAAGCAACGGATTCATTTTTGAACTCTCTCACACTTCACACAAAAGCAGATTGAAGTATAACTCCAAAGATCATTTTATAATGGAGCAATACTACAACAACGTCCTGTCATGTCCGTCGTCCACCCCGCGGGCAGAACGGCCACCGCATCATGATACTTTAATCGCAAGGAGCTTATATGCCTGGGTTAACGCAGCCAGTCGTCCGTCTTCTGGCCGCCGTGATTTTATCTGCCTTGATTATTCCTGCCGGAAATGCGGAGATATTACCCGTACTGCCAACGCCGTTTAAAGGCGGCACCGGCGCCATTCTCAACAACACGATTTATATCGGGCTGGGCAGCGCCGATAAATCCTGGTATCGATTGGACTTGGCCGCCCAGGAAAAGCGCTGGGAGCCTATTGCTGCATTTCCTGGCACGGCCCGGGATCAGGCGGTGACGCTGGCGTTAAATAATAGCCTGTACGTGTTTGGCGGCAGCGGTAAGGCTAGCCAGCACGATGAGACGCCCTCCGCATTAACCGATACCTATCGCTATATACCGCAGAGCGATCAATGGCAAAAAATAGATACGCATCCGCCACGGGGCTTTGTCGGTCACGCCGCCGTCGCGCTCAACCGCACCCAGGGGCTATTTTTAGGCGGCGTAAACAAACAAATATTTGATGGTTACCTCCGAGACATTCATCAAAATAAAGATAATAAGCCAGCCTCTGATAATATTATTCAGCGCTATTTTGATAAGCCGAGCGAGGATTATTTCTTTAGTCGGGAGGCGCTGCTATTTGATGCCGACGGCCAACGCTGGCAGTCGCTCGGCGTCACCCCCTTTGCCGGAACGGCGGGCTCGGCGCTGGTGCGCAGCGGCGAACGCATCACGCTGATCAATGGCGAGATCAAGCCGGGTCTGCGCACAGAGCGGATCCACTATGCCACCTGGTCCCACGATCGGCTGCGCTGGACCGGCGAAGGTGCGCTGCCGCCGCCGCCGGGAGAGCCGCTTCAAGAGGGGCTGGCCGGTGCCTACGCAGGCTACAGCCATGGAACCCTGCTGGTGGCGGGCGGCGCCAACTTCCCCGGAGCCCGGGCCAACTATCGCCAACGGCACTATTATGCCCATCAAGGGCTTAATAAGCACTGGCAGCAGGCCATCTATGCCCAGCTGGGCGAGCGCTGGCAGGCCATTGGCGAGCTGCCTGTCCCGCTGGGCTACGGCGTCTCCGTCAGCGATGGCCAGCACCTTTACCTGATCGGCGGAGAGACGCTACAGGGCCAGGCGGTCGATTCGGTCATCACGCTCAGCATGCGCGACGGCAGGCTGATCATCGAACGCTGATGCGCCGCCGCCGATAACGATTACCCGTGCCGCGATCCCTTCTATCGCGGCGACGACTAGCTGTACCCATAAATAATCAAAAACCACTCAATATCTCTGGGAATGAAAAATGAAAAAGACCATTATATCATTAGCGCTATCTCTCATTTTCTCTGCAATAAACGCGCAGGCCACCACCATCGACTTTCGCCATGAATATGCAGATGCCTCACGCATTAATAAGGATCGCATCGCCATCATTCATAACTTTGCCAGCGGCGTAGGATTTTACGTTGATGCTAGCGTAAAATCCGGTGGCGTAAATAGCGAGCAGGATAAATTTTTAAGCGATCTAGTAACCAACGCTATTGAAATGGGACTGAGCTATAGCCATAAGCTGTCCGATAATATCACGCTACAGCCAGGCATTATTTTTGAGAGCAGCGCGGATACCGCTATCTATAAGCCTTACCTGAGAGCGCAATACAGCTTTGACAGCGGTATTTACATCGCCGGGCGTTACCGTTTTGACTATGCGAGAAAAACGCAGGATGGCGTAAACGACGAACAGACAAACCGCCTGGATGGTTATATTGGCTATCGATTTGATGATTGGCGTGTTGAATATGATTATACCCAAATGTATAGCGACGCACTTAAATACAATAATAAAAAGACCAATTATGAACACAACGTCGCCCTCTCTTACCGGATAAATCCGTCCTTTACCCCCTATATCGAAGTCGGCAACGTCGCCGTCAACAGCAACAGCGATGCGCGCCAGACGCGCTACCGCGTCGGGCTTCAGTACAACTTCTAACGCCTCTGCGGGGCGCCGCCGCGTGCTCCGCTAACGGCACAGACAGGGCTGTAATCTTTAAATTCATCAATGGGAAAGTGTGCGCTGCACTACATAAGAGAGCGATTTTCGTACCACATTATGCGACGCCTCACACTTCCCCATTTTTTCGCTTGATGAAGCAACGCTCCGAAAAAATAATCATAACGGAGCAAAACACCAACAAGACCCGCCTCTGCCCCAGGACGCAGAGCCGACACAACGACCCTAACGGAGGACGGCGTGATGCACTATCCAATATCCCCCCGCGGCGCGCGCACCCGCCGGACTATCGCCGTCAGCGCCCTCCCTCTTACCTTACCCATGGCAGGAATTAAACATGCAGATTCATGACTTCGGATTCCTTAACTATGCCGTCCTGTTCGGCTACCTGCTGGCGATGATGCTGGTGGGGATGTACTTTGCCAAGCGCCAGAAAACGGCGGATGACTACTTCCGCGGCGGCGGCCGCGTTCCCGGCTGGGCCGCCGGCGTCTCCGTCTTTGCCACCACCTTGAGCTCCATCACGTTTATGTCCATTCCGGCCAAGGCCTATACCTCGGACTGGACATTCATCATCGGCCAGTATCTGGCTATCGCTATTCTGCCGCTGGTGTTTTACTTCTACATTCCGTTTTTCCGCAAGCTGAAAATCACCTCGGCCTACGAGTATCTGGAGGCGCGCTTCGATGTCCGCAGCCGGCTGTTTGCCAGCCTCTCGTTCATGCTGTTCCACATCGGCCGCATCGCCATTATCACCTATCTGACCGTACTGGCCCTGCGTCCCTTCCTGGCCATCGATCCGGTGGTTCTGGTGCTGCTGATCAGCATTCTGTGCATCATCTACACCTGGATGGGGGGATTGAAGGGGTTATCTGGACCGACGTGATCCAGGGGCTGCTGCTCTCCGGCGGTGCCGTGCTGATCTTCATCATGATCTGTTGGAAGGTGAACGGCGGGATTAGCGAGATCTACAGCGTCACCGCCGCCGCCGATAAATTCTTCCCGGACAGCCAGTTTCACTGGAGCTGGACCAACAGTACCATTCCGGTGCTGATGATAGGCTTTCTGTTTGCCAATATTCAGCAATTTACCGCCAGCCAGGACGTAGTCCAGCGCTACATCGTGACCGACTCCATCGAGGAGACCAAGCGGACGCTGATCACCAACGCCAAGTTGGTGGCGATTATCCCCATTTTCTTCTTCGCCATCGGCTCCGCGCTGTTTGTCTACTATCAGCAGAATCCGCAGCTGCTGCCGAAGGGCTTTAACACCGGCGGGATCCTGCCGCTGTTCGTGGTCACCGAAATGCCCAGCGGCATCGCCGGGCTGATCATCGCGGCCATTTTCGCGGCGGCCCAGTCCAGCATCTCCAGCAGCCTGAACAGCATCTCCAGCTGCTTTAACTCCGATATCTATGTGCGGCTCAGCCGTCACGAGCGCAGCGCGCCGCAGAAGATGAAGATCGCCCGTCTGGTGATTATCCTCGCCGGCCTGCTGAGCAGCCTGGCCACCATTTGGCTGGTGCTCTCCAATGAGTCCGAGATTTGGGATGCCTTCAACAGCCTGATCGGCCTGATGGGCGGCCCCATGACCGGCCTGTTTATGCTGGGGATCTTCTTTAAACGCGCCAACGCCGGCAGCGCCTTCTGCGGGATCCTGGTCAGCATCGTCGCCGTGCTACTAACGCGTTACGCCTCTGACCTCAACTTCTTCTTCTACGGCGTCGTCGGCGCCATGTCGGTCGTCGTGGTCGGCGTGCTCGCCGCGCCGCTGTTTGCGCCGGCCAAACAGGTTACGCTGGATCGCGAACGCGTCTGACGCGTGCCCTTCTCTCCCAGCCCGGTCCATGCCGGGCTGACTTTTTTTAAACGTGGTTATTTGCTACGCTTAACGTTACATATCCCAATTCCTATCCCGCAGCGCCGCTGGACGGTGCAGTTCATCAATCAAGGCGCCCTCTCATGAAGGACTCTCAGCAGATTCGCTTACAGCCCGGAAAAATCCTCGACACGCTCTCTGCCATGCAGAACAGCCTGACCCGCGTATCTCAACGGATTGCCGACTATATCCTGCGCACCCCGGCGCAGGTCACCCAGTTCTCCATCGCCCAGCTTGCCCAGGCCACGCAGTCCGGCGAGGCGACGGTGATCCGCTTCTGCCGCACCCTCGGCTATAAAGGATTTCAGGATTTCAAGCTGGACCTGGCGATTGAACTCGCCCGCGGCGACGCGGAGGAAACCCCGCTGCTCGATGCCGAAATCATCGACAGCGACGATGTACCGACCATTGGCCGCAAGCTGCAGTCCGCCATCAACAGCGTCCTGTCAGAGACGCTGAACCTGCTGGACATGGCACAGGTACAGGCGGCGGTCGATGCGATTCGTCAGGCCAACTACCTGTTTATCTGCGGCGTCGGCTCCTCCGGCATCACCGCCGAAGACATGAAAAACAAGCTGATGCGCATCGGCTACCGGGTTAACGGCACCAGCAATAACCACTTTATGTACATGCAGGCCTCGCTGCTGCAGCCGGGGGATGTCGCTATCGCCATCAGTCACTCCGGGGCTTCACCGGAGACGGTACACGCGCTCAAGCTGGCGCAGGAGGCCGGCGCGCGCACCATCGCCCTGACCCACAATCTGGGGTCGGCGCTGATGCGCTATGCCGATATCAGCCTGATCAACGGCAATAATCAGGGGAAGCTGCAGGGGGACTCCATCGGCACCAAGACCGCCCAGCTGTTCGTACTGGATCTGCTGTACACCCTGCTGGTTCAGGCGGAGCCGCAGCGCGTTACCGCGCAAAAGCTGCGGACGCTGAACGCGCTGCAGAGCGCTAAAGCGCTGTCGTGAACGGCCGCCCGCGCCCCGGCGGGCAAAAAATGCAGGAGCTCACAGTTTAACGAAAATCTACCGTCGTCACGCGCTGCGACGGTTGCAGCTCACCGTATGACGCCCTAAAATGGAGTCAAACTCCATACAAGAAAGCCAAAAAACAAGATAACTCCAAAAGGATGCTAGCATGAAAAAGCTAACCGGTTTGATCGCTGCACCGCATACCCCGTTTAAGGCCGACGGCAGCGTTAACTACCCGGTCATCGACCGCATTGCCGAACACCTGATCGCTGATGGCGTCACCGGCGCCTATGTCTTGGGCACCACCGGCGAGGGTATTCAGTGTTCGGTGGAAGAGCGTATGCGCATCGCCGAACGCTGGGTCGACGCCAGTCAGGGAAAGCTGGATCTGATCGTTCATACCGGGGCGCTGAGCATTGCCGACGCCGTGACGCTGGCGCGTCATGCCAATACCCTGGATATCATGGCGACCTCCGTGATCGGCCCCTGCTTCTTTAAACCGGGCAGCGTAGATGACCTGGTCGAATACTGCCGGCTGGTGGCCGAGGCCGCGCCGGATAAAGGTTTTTATTACTATCACTCCAGCATGTCCGGCCTGAGCATCGACATGGAGCGCTTCCTACAAAGTGCCTCCGGGCGCATTCCCAACCTGAGCGGCATGAAGTTCAATGCCAGCGATATGTATGAGTACCAGCGCTGCCTGCGGGTAGAGAACGGCCGCTTCGATATTCCGTTCGGCGTCGATGAGTTTATGCCCGCCGGGCTTGCCTGCGGCGCCACCAGCGCCGTCGGCAGCACCTACAACTACGCCGCGCCGCTCTATCTGCGCCTGATGGAGAGCTTCCACCGCGGCGATATGCAGGATGTCGCCCGCTGCATGGATAAAGTGATCGCCATCATCCGGGTGCTGGTCGAATATGGCGGCGTCGCCGCGGGCAAGGTCGCCATGCAGCTGCACGGCATCGACGTCGGCGATCCGCGCCGTCCGCTGCGCCCGATGACGACCCAGCAAAAGGCCGACGCGCTGGCCAAATTCCGCGCCGCCGAGTTCCTGTAACCCCCCGCGTCGTCAGCCGCCCGGCGTCCCGGCGATGCGACGGCTCAGCAGGGCGGCCGCCAGCAGCGGTATACCAACCGCGATAAAACCGACCGCGCCAAAGCGGTCGGTCAGGGTTCCCCCCAGCAATGCGCCGCCGACAAACCCCAGAATACCGCAGAGCAGCGTCGCACGGGCCGGACGATCCGGCGCCGCCCGCCCCGCCGCCAGGCTGTTGAGCAGCGACGTCGACATCCCGGTGATGTAGGTCGAGTGCACCTTGGTGGTATGCAGGCTCTGGATCACGCCGTTCTGCAGCCCCAGCGCCAACGCCTGCAGCAGAATAAAGCCGCTGGGGCAGCCCCAGCGCCAGAGTCCTGCCCCCGCCAGCATCAGCAGCAGCTGTAGCGACAGCAGCGGCGCAATGCGCCGCGTATCGCTGTCCGTCATCCGACGCAGACGCCAGCGACTCCCCCAATAGGTGCCCAGTAGGAAGCAGACCAGCGCCACGGCGCAGTAGCCCAGCGTCAGCCAGCGTCCCTGCGCCAGATAGATCATCGCCAGCACCGCATTCCCGGTGATATGGCCGGTAAAGGTACCCAGCAGGACAAACGCGCCCGCATCGGCAAACCCGCCGACCAGCGTCAGCAGCAGCAGCAGCAGCAGCAGCAGCAATACCCGAATCCGATTATCCATCCCGCGCACCCTCAAGACCAACCGCACCGTCCACACCGTCCACAGCATAGCCGATCGGCGTCCGGACGCCATCGCGGACGCGCTAGGTCAGGCGCCGCAGCTGCCCCGCCTGTAGCTGGTAGCAGGCATCGGCCAGGGCATCGACCTCGCGCGGCTCGTGGCTGACCAGCAGCAGCGTCATGGCGCGCTGGCGCTGCACCCGGCGCAGACAGCCCCACAGCCGCCGGCGCAGGGGCCAGTCCAGGCTGGAGAAGGGCTCATCCAGCAGCAGCAGCGGCGGGGCGCTCACCAGGGCGCGCGCCAGCGCGACCCGCTGCTGCTCGCCGCCGGACAGCTGCTGGGGATAGCGCTGCGCCAGATGGTCCACCTCCAGCTCCCGGAGCAGCGACAGGCGATCCTCTGCGCAGCGCGGTCGCCCGGTCGCAAACTGCGCCAGCGCCAGATTCTGCTCTACGCTGAGAAACGGAAATAGATACAGCCGCTGATTCAGGTGGCGGCAGGGCCGACGCCAGGGCGGCAGCCCATCGATAGGGCGTCCCGCCACGCACACGCTGCCCCGGTACGGCAGATGACCGGCGATCGCCCGCAGCAGGGTGGTCTTGCCGCTGCCCGAGGCCCCGCAGACGGCGGTACAACCCGCGGCGGCGGCGGACAGGCTGACGCCGCGCAGGATCGCACAGTGCAGCGCATCAATATGCAGCATATGTCCCCTTTTCCTTCGGCGGGCGCACGCTGTGCAGCAGCAGCAGAAGGGCAAGCGCCAGCAGGATCAGCAGCAGGGCGCAGCCGACCGCGGCGAAGAAGTCGCCGCCGGCGATATTCAGATACACGGCGATCGGCAGGGTCTCCGTTTTCATCCGCGTCGCCCCCGCCAGCATCAGCGTGGCGCCAAACTCCCCCAGCGCCCGCGACAGGGCCAGCACCGCCCCGCTGACCAGGGCGCGCCACACCAGCGGGATCTCCACCAGCAGGAACGTCGCCAGCGGCGCCAGCCCCAGATTATGGGCGGTCTCCAGCCAGGCGCGATCGATGCTGGCCAGGGCGGCGCCGGCGCTGCGCAGCAAAATCGCCGTGGCGACATAGGTCTGGGCGATCACGATCCCCTGCGGAGAAAAGAGCCGCTGCGCCAGCCCGGGCAGCCAGCCCCCCAGCGGCCCCTGATGTCCCAGCAGCAGCAGCAGGCCGATGCCGGTCACCAGCGGCGGCGTCACCATCGGCAAATCGAGCAGCAGATTAAGCCAGCGTTTTCCCGGCAGCGGCACCCGTACCATTGCCCAGGCCGCCGGCAGCGCAATCAGACAGGCCAGCGCCAGCGACAGCAGCGCCGTCGACAGAGAGAGCCCCAGCGCGAAGCGAATCTCTGGATCGCGCAGCAGCGCCGCCAGCATGGCAAGATCGATCTGTCCCAGCAGGGAGGCCAGCGAACCGACGATCAGCGCCAGCAGCAGCAGCAGGGGCAGCAGCGCCAGCGCGCGCACCGGACGCTACTTCGCCAGCGGCAAATAGCCGCGATCGGTGAACGCGCGGATCCCCTGGGGCGAGGCGAAGTACTCCGCCAGCGCCCGAGCCGCCGGGGCCTGCTCGCTGCCCTGCAGCACCGCGATCGTCGCCACCTCCTGCGGCACACCGAGCGGCGTCGGCAGCAGGCGCAGCCGATCGCGGTGGCGCATGGCATCCGCCCGCCCGATCACCGCGGCATCCACGTCGCCGTTGAGCACATACAGCAGCAGCTGTTTAATCGTCGTCGCCTGAACCACCACCCTGCTGCGCAGCGCCTGACCGTATCCGCTGGCCTCCAGCAGCACATCGCCGCTGCGCCCCAGCGCAATGGCGTGCGGATCGCCCATCCCGATCCTCAGCGGGCTTTGCGCCAGCTGCGCCAGCGTCTCCACCTGAGCGCCGGTATCCCGCCGCACCACCATCACCGGCGTATGCAGCACCAGCGGCGCGGAGAAGGCTACCCTTCCCTGAGCGCGCAGGCGCTCGACATAGTCGGCCGAACCGGGTAGAAACAGATCGCCGGCGTGCGTCAAGTTAATGCGCGTCAGCAGCTGCCCCGATCCGCCGTACTCCACCGTCACCCGGTGGCCGCTCTGCTTCTCAAAGGCGCTGACCACTGCCTCTACCGGCTCCCGCAGGCCGGCGCCGGCGTACAGATGCAGCTCTGCCGCGGCGGCCAGTGCCCCCCAGCCCCACAGTAACGCCATCCCTAACCCCACACGCCATTTCATATTCACTCCGTCTTCCTCGGTCGATCCAATCGCTATATATATAAATATATTACGCTAGCCCGACAACGGCCAAAGGCGGGCAACGTGATCGCACTCGGGCTTTTTAGATGGGGACAGACGCGGGGGGACGGACGGGGCGGTGTGGCGGTGTGGCAAAGAGAGATTGAGGGCGGGGAGCGGTAGCGCCGCTCCCTACGAGATCACGCGGGCGATCAGCTGCGCCAGTGGCCGTGCTGCTGCACATCCTGCTGCAGCTCATGGAGCACGATACGCACTTCCTCATTATCGTGAAAGCCCTCTGCCGTAAACGTCGTTTCATCGCCGTCATGCACGATCAGCAGACTGCTCTCCGGGTAGACCTCTTTCACCCGCGCTCCCAGCTCTGCAACGTAGGCGTCATATTCCGTGGCAGAAAGGTGTGCAATGCTGGTATCAGCGATACTGATTTTAATATCCATGACAGACTCCTCACATTAAGGGCGGATGGTAAACGAACCGTCATGAGTGTAAGAGCTCACCTAAGACAATGCAACGCATTCATCCTGCTGAGCCATAAGCATTATTTTATGCCGATCTCCGCTATCGCGCCCGCCGCGGAGCACCGGGCGCAGCCCGGCTACGGCACTCGCGCAAGCGCCGCAAACTATGCACTATTTGCATATATCAAGCCTTTTTCGCATGACGCCGCTGTACCGCATTACGCAATAAAACCCTATCAAAACCGCATTGTAGTAGGTGATAGCCCACTATTACACCATCCATACCAAGCCATACTATGTGTAATTTGCATTGATACACGTTTTATTGCATTTCCACCGAAGGCGCTTCGCCGCCTAGCATTCTGTCAAGACGCCATGACGTGCCTCGGCACGCCCTGGCCGTGGACAGCGTACTCAGTCAACCGGGGGAAACAGCGTGAAAGGGTTAATTGGCGTATTGGGCGGCATGGGGCCAGCCGCCACCGTGGATATGTTCAATAAGTTCGTCACATTTACCAGCGCGAGCAGCGATCAACAGCATATTCCGCTGCTGATCTCCTCCATTCCAGATATTCCAGACAGAACCGCCGCGCTGATGCAGGAGGGCCATTCACCGCTGCCGGCGATGCGCGACTATTTACAGCGCCTGGAACAGGCCGGCGCCGAGTGCATCGTGATCCCCTGCAATACCGCCCACTTTTGGTTTGATGAGCTGCGCCAGTCCTGTCACGTCGAACTGCTCAACATCGTCGAGGCGACCCTGAACGAGGTGTGCGCCAGCGGTCAGCGCCACATCGGCCTGCTGGCCACCAACGCCACGCTGTATATGGGGCTGTATCAGCAGGCCATCGAGGCGCACGGCCTGCGCTGCATCGCCCCCGATCGCGAGGGGCAGGAGCAGGTCATGGAAAGCATCTACGCCCTCAAGGCCGGCGACGCCGAGCGTGCCCGCAGGCTCATGGAGCGGCAGGCCGACGCGCTGTTCGCCCGCGGCGTGCAGATCATCGTACTGGGCTGTACCGAGGTGCCGGTGATCCTGGCCGAGGCGCAAAGGGCGCAGCCAGAACGCTATATCGAATCGACGGGTGCGCTGGTGCGGGCCGGCATCCGCTGGTATGAAAAACGCGTCGGAAAAACCGACCTCCTGACGCAATAACCCGCACGGCGGCGGCCGCCGCCCCCTTTTCTTCACTATTGCTGCTAAACGGCATTGCACTGCCTCTGGAGGCCTTTATGGTATGGCTAGAAATCATCGTTGTTCTGGGCGCAATCTTCTTTGGGATCCGCATGGGGGGATCGGCATCGGCCTGTGCGGCGGGCTGGGGCTGGCCATTCTGACGCTGGGCCTTGGCCTGCCCATCGGCTCTGCGCCGGTAGACGTGATCCTGATTATCATGACCGTTGTCGTTGCCGCCTCTGCGCTGCAGGCCGCGGGGGGATGGACTATCTGGTGCGACTGGCTGGCACCTTCATGCGCCGTAATCCACGCTATATCAATATCATCGCACCTATCATCACCTGGTCCATGACCATTATGGCCGGTACCGGCTTCATCGTTTTCTCAACGCTGCCGGTCATTGCCGAGGTCGCTAAAGACTCCGGTATCCGGCCATCGCGCACCCTGGCCGGCTCCGTCGTCGCCTCGCAGATCGCCATCTCCGGCTCCCCGATCAGCGCCGCCATGGCCGCCATGCTGACCATCATGGAGGGCAACGGCGTCACCTTTATTCAGGTGATGGCGATCTGTCTGCCCGCCTCGTTTGTCGCCGCGATGGTCGCCGCGCTGATCGCCTCGCGCCAGGGGTGCGAACTGCAGGATGACGAGGTGTACCTGGCGCGTCTGCAGAAGGGGCTGGTCAGCAAATACCAGGAGAAGCAGAACGTCGATACGCCGCAGGCCAAGCGCTCCGTCGCCCTGTTTCTGCTGGCGACCGTCGCCATCGTGATCCTGGCGGCCTTCCCGCAGCTGCGTCCCGGCTTTGATATCGGCAAGCCGATGGGCACCCGCGATATCATCATCATCTGCATGCTCTCCTGCACCTGCCTGATGGTGCCGCTGTGTAAAACCAACGGCGATGCGATAGTGATGACGCCCACGTTTCGCTCCGGCATGAGCTCGCTGGCGGTGATCCTGGGGATCGTGACGCTGGGCACCACCTTCGTCGACGCCCATATGGATCAGATCAAGTTCATCGCCGGTGACGTCCTGCGCGCCTACCCGATGCTGCTGGCGCTGGTGCTGTTTCTAACCTGCGCGCTGCTCTATTCGCAGGGGGCCACCACGCCGCTGATCATTCCGCTGGCCATCGCGCTCGACGTCCCCGTCTGGGCCATACTGGCATCCTATGTCGCCGTCACCGGTGTCTTCGTGCTGCCGACCTATCCGACCTCGCTGGCGGCGATGGAGTTTGACACCACCGGCTCCACGCGGGTGGGTAAGTACATCGTCAACCACCCCTTTATGCTGCCGGGGCTGGGAGGGATCGTCGCGGGTGTCGCCTTCGGCTTCCTCATCGCCCCGCTGGTGGTCTGAGTACACCCCGCTGCGTCTGCTCCGCCCCAGGGCGGAGCTATTCCATCTCCCCCGCCCTGACGCTAAACAGCTCGCCCAGCAGCTGCCAGAAACGCTCCATGCTCTGGCTCATCCGAGTATCCAGGCGGTAGGCATAGGCATCGATCGGGATCAGCAGGGCCTGGCTATCGAGGGCGACCAGGCGCCCCTGCGCCAGCTCCTGACGGATGCCGTAGCCCGGCAGCCAGGCGATCCCCGAGCCATCCAGCGCCACCTGCTTGAGCAGCTCACTCATCGACGAGACGAAGACGGTACGAAAATTCAGCGACGTATCGCGCGCCAGCACCCGATTAACCTGCCGCCCCATGTAGGAGTTGGCGGTGTAATTCAGCAGCGGCGCATCGGCCTGATCCAGCCGGTACAGCGGCTGACCGTGCCGATCGGTGGCGCACACCGGAAACAGCTGAGAGGAGAAAAGATGAATGTGGGCAAACGGCGTCTGAAGCAGGTTATCGTCATGATAGGAAAAGATAAAGTCGCTCTTCCCCTCGCGCAGCGTATCGACGGCCCTGTCCACGTCGATGGCCTCGACCGTATAGCTAAACGGCGCCGGCATCCGCTTTACCAGCGAGGGCAGCAGCCCCAGCGACAGGGAGTGGGCCGCCGCGATCGCGATCCGCTGCTGGGCCGGATCTCCCCCCGAACGCAGCTCGGCCAGATTGCTCTCCAGCTGCTGCAGCAGGCTGCGCACCTGCGAATGAAAAATTTTTCCCTGCTCGGTCAGCTGCAACGGCGATATGCCGCGGTCGAACAGCACGACGCCGCAGGCCTGCTCCAACGATTGAATACGGCGGCTAAACGCGGACTGGGAGACATTGCGCCGCATGGCGGCCTGGGAAAAATTGCGACACCCCTCCAGCGTTAAAAAATCGTACAGCCATTTGGTTTCAATATTATGCCCCTGCCCATAGCCTACCCGCTCCATGCCCTTTCTCCGCCGCGATCGCGATTGCTCCGCCGCCGCGCCGCGCGCGCCGGCCCCGAAACCTGCGCTGATTATACCCCGGCGCGGCGCGTTATCATGTGCGATAACGCCGGTCTCTCCCAACGGTGCTATGCTGTGTCACCACGCGGCGCCGGCCGTCTGCGCCGCGCTACCCACAGCCAGAAAGAGGAGCCCATGAGCCTGAACCTTGACGCCATGATGACCGAACGCCGTAACCCGGCCAGCGCCGCCATCGATACCCTGTCCACCCTGGACATTCTGAACCTGATCAACGCCGAAGACAGTAAGGTCGCCCCGGCCATTGCCCGTATCCTGCCGCAGATCGCCCAGGCGGTGGATGCCGTCAGCGCCGCCTTTGCGCGTCAGGGACGACTGATCTACTGCGGCGCCGGCACCTCTGGGCGCCTGGGGATCCTGGACGCCAGCGAGTGTCCCCCCACCTTTGGCACCCCGGCAGGACAGGTGATCGGCGTGATCGCCGGCGGACAGCGGGCCATTCTGCAGGCGGTAGAGAATGCGGAAGACAACCCGCAGGCGGCGCAGGACGATCTGCAGCGCCTGGCGCTGTCGTCCCGCGACGTGGTGGTCGGTATCGCCGCCAGCGGACGCACCCCCTATGTCCTGGGCGCCCTGCGCTACGCCCGCGACCTCGGGGCGACCACCGTGGCGCTGAGCTGTAACCCAGACAGCCCGATGGCGCCGCTGGCCGATATCCTCCTGACGCCGATCGTCGGCCCCGAGGTGATTACCGGATCCTCGCGGATGAAGGCGGGAACGGCGCAGAAAATGATCCTGAACATGCTGAGCAGCGCGGCGATGATCCGCAGCGGAAAGGTCTATGGCAACCTGATGGTGGACGTAGAAGCGACCAACGCCAAGCTGGTCGAGCGCCAAATCCGCATTGTGATGGAGGCCGGGGAGTGCGATCGCGCCAGCGCCGTCGAGGCGCTGGAGCGCAGCCAGCGGCAGTGTAAAACCGCCATTGTGATGGTGCTGACCGGCCTGTCGGCCACCGAGGCGCAGGCGCTGCTCGACCGGCACCGGGGCTTTATCCGCCCGGCGCTGAATGAGCGCCCGGCCTGAGTCCACGCACGGCCGCGCCGCAGACGCCGGCGCGGACCAGAAGGCTACTGCAGCCAGGCGCGGATGATCCGCCCCAGCTCATCGATATCGCTATACAGATGATCGTTTCCGGCAACGCAGCGGCACTGCGCCGTCTCACCCACCAGCTGGGCCAACGCCTCATAGGATCCGAAGGGATCGGCCTCCTGCTGGATAATCAGCACCCGCTGGCGGGCGGTCAACGTCTGCAGCGCCCGGCGCTGCTCAGCGTTATACAGGGAGAGCGCCACGCCGATGAAGACGGTCTGACGCCCCTGCAGCGCCGGCGTCAGGACACAGGCCAGCGTACCGATAGATTTGGCCAGCAGCAGGTCGCACTGGCCGTGCGGCATATGCGTCAGCTCGGCCTGCAGATCGAACGCCGCCTGCGGCTGCCGCCAGGCGGCGAAACGGTGCACCTGCAGATCCAGCGCGGGCACGTGCAGCGCGTGTGCCACCTCGGCTATCCACTCCTGGGTTGCGGGCACCTTGCCCGGAATTGCGATCGCTTTCATTGCTCTTCCCCTTATCCAGTCAGACGCCCCGGCGGGACGCGATTCTCTCCGTTATAGCGCGATTGTCTGTCGCTGTCCTCCCGGCGGGGAAAATGTCTGACAAAAAGGCGCAGCGGCTAAAATGTCGCGTCGGGGCGACCGCCCCCACGGCGGCAGGGGCGAGGGAAAGGCGTCTCAGCACTCGGTCAGGATCTCTGACAGCGGCAGACGAGACTTGGGCAGCGCGGCGTTAAAGTCCTCTGCGCTGCGGTAGCCCAGCGCTACCAGCGCCACGCTGGTCAGCCCCTGCTGCGACAGGCCGAACTCGGCATCCAGCGCGGCGCTGTCAAACCCTTCGATCGGCACGGCGTCAATCTTCAGCGCCGCCAACCCCAGCAGAAAGTTACCCAGGTTAAGATAGACCTGCTTGGCCATCCACTGCCCGGCGTCCTGCAGCGTATCGCGGTGCAGGGCGGCAAAGTAGGCGCGCCCTGTATGCTGCGCCGCCATCGCCTGCGGCGTCGCAAAGCGGCCATCGTCCTGCTCCTGCTGCAGCAGATGCTGCAGATAGGCTTCATCTATCTCCGTTTTCGCGCAGAAGACCACGACGTGCGATGCCTCCAGCACCTTACGCCGGTTGAACTCATAGGTGCCCACCGTCGCGCTGGCAACGCGCGCCTTACCGGCATCGCTGCCCGCCAGAATAAAGTGCCACGGCTGGGAATTGGTGCTAGAGGGGCTCAAACGCAGCAGCGCCTTGACGCTGTCGAGATCGCCGTGGCTGATTTTCCGCTCGGCGTCAAACACCTTGGTTGAGTAGCGGGATAGCGCCGCTGAAATGATATCCATCGAGAGACTCCTGGTTGAACGAATGATGACCCCTCCGGCGCCCTGATCCGCCGCGGGAGGACATTCAGACTATCCTGTTTATTCCGCCGCCAGCAAGGACAATCCTGGCGGTCATCCCCCGTCGCGGCGGGCTTGCCTCCCCCTCTGGCGCAACGGATAATCGGAGAGGATCCGGCCGGCCTCCCCGCCCGCCGGCGTTTGCCCCATGGAGAAACCCGATGCCTCTGGAGATAGCCCCGGCGCTGAGCCGCCTGCTGGAGGATCGCCTGGCGCTGGGACAGATCCTGTTCGCCAGCGCCCTCTCCGCGCCCGCGCAGCCGCCGCGCCTGGAGATCGCTATCGCCGGGAACCTGCTGCGCCGCGCTGCTGACCCTGCTGTTTGCCAAGCAGCGGATCGTTCTGACCCTGTGGCAGTGGGATGGCACGCAGCTCCAGCGTCGGCAGCAGACCCAGATCGCCCGGCGCGGGCCGCGTACCGGCACCTTTCTACTGCAGGCGCTGAACGAGCAGGCCATGCAGCCCGCCGTCCAGACGACTGCGCGGCTGACCGTCTGCGCGCTGCTCAGCCACTGCACTGACCTGCTGGCGGGCCACCTGCGCGCCGCGCAGCCAGGCGCTGTTGAACGCCATTCGCGACTATATCGACGGCCACTACATGAACGCCCTGAGCCGCGACGCCGTCGCCCGGCGCGCGCCCAACTACCTCTCACAGCTGTTTCAGCGCGCCGACGGCGGCGGTTTTAATCACTATCTGAATCACGTTCGCCTTGAACAGGCCAAGACGCTGCTCAAGGAGTATGAGATGACCATCAAGGCGATCGCCCACGCCTGCGGCTACGACGACAGCAACGACTTTTGCCGCCTGTTCCGCCAGCGCACCGAACGTACGCCGAGCGAATATCGCCGCCAGTACCATAGCCAGAGAGACGCGCCATAGCGGCGGCTCGGCGCCGCACCGATTAGCCGCCAACCCTCACCCGATGGCCCGCCGCCTCGGCCATGCTCCGCAGCGGGGCGATCTGCTCCGGCGTCGGCGCCGGCGTCCCCTGCATCGCCCAGCGCTGGCCGAGCAGCCGGTACTTGCCTTCGCCGTAGCGGTGAAACGGCAGCAGGTGTAACTCGTCGATCCCCAGCGGCGCCAGCGCGTCGAGCGCCCGCCGCAGATTCTCCCGTGACAGGGTATAGCCGGGGATCAGCGGCAGCCGCGGGATCACCCGGATCCCACGCTGACGCAGCAGGCGCAGATTATCCAGCGCCCGCGGCAGATTCAGGCGCAGCAGCTGCGCCGAGCGCCCGGCATCCATGATCTTGAGATCGAACAGCACCTCATCGCACAGGCTGGCCAACGACAGCAGCCGCGAGGCGGGCCCATCCCCCGCCGTCTCCAGCGCGCAGCGCACGCCCAGCCGGCGCAGGCGCGTCAGAAAGCGGGTGGCGAAGGCCGCCTGCAGCAGCACCTCGCCGCCGGACAGCGTCACTCCGCCGCCGGAGCTGCGGAAAAAGACGGCGTCCTTCATCACCTCCGCCTCCAGCTGCGCCAGGGTCACGATCCGGCCAATACGCTCCATGGCGCCAGAGGGGCACTCATCGGCGTCGTTCAGGCAGGGGGTACAGCGCAGGCACCGCTGCTCGCGGCGCACCGTCTGCGGCGCGGGGGAGAGCGACTCAGGATTGGCGCACCACGGACAGCGGTGCGGACAGCCTTTAAAAAAGACCACGCTGCGGATCCCGCGCCCGTCGTTCAGCGAATAGCGCTGCACGTTAAAGATGCACGCCGTCTCCCCGGCGGCGCGGGCCGTCTCACAGCGGGTGGGCGGTACGGCGGATAATGTCATCCTGGATCTCCCGCGACAGCTCAACAAAAAAGGCGCTGTAGCCCGCGACGCGCACCACCAGCCCGGCGTACGCCTGCGGGCGCCGCTGCGCCGCGCGCAGGGTCTCGGCGCTGACCACGTTAAACTGGATATGCTGCAGCTTCAGTTTGCTGAAGGCATGTAGGAAATCGGCCAGCTTATTCAGTCCCGCCTCGCCCTCCAGCGTCGCCGGGGTAAACTTCACGTTCAGCAGCGTGCCGTTGGAGAGCAGGTAGTTATCCAGTTTACTGACCGACTTCAGCACCGCCGTCGGCCCCTGACTGTCCTGACCGAGCATCGGTGACAGGCCGCCGTCGGCCAGCTGCTCGCCGGCCAGCCGGCCATCCGGCGTCGCCCCGACCACCGCCCCCAGGGGAATATGCGCCGAGACGGTGTAGGAGCCGGGCGTAAACTGTCCGCCACGCGGATTACGGTATTTCTCCACCTCTTTACAGTAAAAACGCAGCAGATCGGCGCTGATATCGTCCACGCGATCGATATCGTTTCCGTACTTCTCGAAGCGGTTGATCAGCCGGGCGCGGATCTGCGCGCCGTCGGGCGTCACGAAGTTGGCCTTCAGCTGCGCCAGCAGCTGATCAAAGCTGAGGCGCCGCTGCTCAAACACCATGCCGCGCAGGGCGTGCAGCGAATCGCCCAGGTTGGCGATACCGATCCCCTGCACCCCGGAAAAATTGTAGCGGGCGCCGCCGTCGGTGATATCGCGTCCCTTGTCGAGACAGTCGCTGATAAAAGCGGAGAGCAGCGGCACCGGCGCCCAGTCGCGGTGACCGATATCACAGATATTGCTGCCCTCGACCATCAGCCGAATATAGTGGCGGATCCGCTCGCGGATCTGCGCCAGCAAATCCGCGTAGCTCAGGGCGGCGTTACCCTCGTTATCCAGCAGCACCAGCTCCATCACCTTGAGCAGATTAAACATGGCGATATCGTGCAGCCCGTAGGTCTTGCCAGGAATGGACAGCTCGACGCACCCGACCACCGCATAGTCCCGGGCATCCTCCAGCGACACACCGCGGTTGAGGAAGGCCGGAACCACCACCTCGTCGTTGAAGATCTGCGGAATACCGGTGCCCAGACGAATGGTTTCGGCACTCTTTAGCAAAAACGCCCGATCGATCAGCTCGTTGATCCGCACCCCGAGGTTGGGCTGCGGCAGACAAACCTCCTGGTACGCCGCCAGGCAGGCGAAGGAGAGCGGATTGACCGCGCTGCGCCCGGTGGCGCTCAGGCCGCCCAGCAGGGCGGTATAGCCGGTCGGGAAGCCGGCAAAATAGCGCGCGCTGCCGCTGGAGCGCAGCAGCACCACATCGTTACACTTCACCCACAGCGCCGCCAGCAGCGTCTGCAGCTGCGAGGCACTCTCGCCCTGCGCCAGGGAGGCCTGATAAAACGGCAGCATATACTGATCAAACCGCCCCAGGGACAGCGAGCTGGCGTTGGACTCATACTGCAGGATCACGTTGAAGTACCAGAACAGCTGGCAGGCCTGGCGGAAATCCTGCGGCGCCTCGTGGACATTATGACGCGATATCGCCGCAATCTGCAGCAGCTCCGCGCGCCGCGCCGCGTCGCGACACGCGGCGGCCATCACCTCGGCCAGCGTCGCATAGCGCAGAATATGGCGCTGCGCCGCCCGCATCACCAGCAGCGCGGCCCGGTAAAAGTCGCTGTGCGGCGCCCGACGGCAATCCGCATCCAGGCGGGCGATCAGCGCCGACAGGCCGTGCTGCAGCAGGTGCGGGTAGTCAATAATGATATGCCCCTGCCCTTTATCGGTCTGGTTGATGCTAAAGATCTGACTGGCGGCGGCGCGCTGTACCGCCTCCGTCATCTGCGCGTTGATAAAGTCCTTCATTGAGCGCCCCGCCCAGTAAGGGTAGAGCGTCTCGCGGTACAGGCGTTTATCCTGCTCGTCGATCTCAAAGCGATCCTGCGGCCGCTGGGAAAAGGTCTCCAGCTCCTCCAGCAGCCAGTAGGGGTCCATCTCCGGGGAGACGATGCCGGCGCGCGGCTGCACGGTACGGTTGCCGGCCACGATCTCATCCTCGCGGATGGCGATCGCCACGTTATCCAGAATATGGGCGGTCGCCAGGGCACGGCGCACGATCACCGGCTCCCCCTCCGTCTGCCGGTGGCTGTCGGTATACAGCAGCGCCCGCTCCAGAGAGATGGCCCGGGGCTGGGCGAACAGCGCGGCCTTTAAACGCGAGATACGGTTTGGCATAGCGATCTCCTTGCAGACGGATGCAGATACGGTACGCCCGCGGGTGCGGGCAATCTGCGCTCACAATAGGCAATCGGCGCGCGCGCCGACAGGAGAGAAAAGCCTCATTTACTGGATTTTTGTATGCTGCTGGTAAAAATGGGATCTGCCTCAACTATTGGCGACAATGACCGCCGCGCAGACAGCGTGGGTCTGGGCTACGCCCCTTCAGCCGATCTTAATCGCGATATAGTCCTCCAGGCGGGAGAACCACCCGGCCTCGGCGACGGGGGTCAGCGTTCGCAGCGCATAGCTGCCGATCTTCTTGCCGCCGTACAGGTAGTCCACCTGCCCGACCACCTCGCCCTTCGCCAGCGGCGCCTTCAGATAGTCATGGCTTAGGGTGTACTCCACCTTCACGTCGCGCAGCTCGCCCTTCGGCAGGGTGTAGTAAATATCCTGTGGGTTGCCCAGCGCCACGGTCTGCTGCTGGCCATAGCGCACCTGCTGACGGGTCACCGCTTTATCGCTGGCCGCCAGCTGCACGGTTTCAAAGTTACGATCGCCCCACAGCAGCAGTTTCTTTGCCTGCTCCTCTCGCCCCCGGCTGCTGTCGGCCCCCATCACCACGGCGATCAGACGCTGACCGCGCGCGTCAACGCTGGTGGCCACCAGATTGAAGCCGGCGCTGGCGGTATGGCCGGTCTTCATCCCGTCCACGTGCAGATCCTGATCCCACAGCAGCCCGTTACGGTTGTTCTGGGTCACCCCGTTCCAGCTCAGGCTCTTTTCCGCATAAAAATGGTAGTAGGGCTGCTCATGGGTAATGATGGCGCGGGCCAACAGCGCCAGATCGCGCGCGCTGCTGTACTGCCCGGGCGCATCCAGACCGTGCACCGTTTCAAAGTGGGTATTCTGCAGGTGCAGCGCATTGACATAGGCGTTCATCTGACGGACAAAATCGGCCTGATCCCCGCTGACATAGTCAGACAGGGCAACGCAGGCGTCGTTGCCGGAGTCAATGATGATCCCGCGGATCAGATCGCTGACCGTCGCGTGATCCCCCGGCTTGAGGAACATCAGCGACGATCCCTTAAACAGCGGATTACGGGTCGCCCAGGCGTCATCGCCGATCGATACGCGATCGTTGAGCCCGATTCGCCCCTGATCCAGCGCCCGCTCCACCACGTAGTTGGTCATCAGCTTGGTCAGGCTGGCCGGGTTACGCCGGGCATCCGGGTTCCCGGCGGCCAGGATCTGTCCGGTCTGGGCGTCCATCAGTACCCAGGAGGCGGCATCGATATGGGGCGGCACCAGAGGAAAGGCCATCTGTGCCTGGGCGGCACCGGCAAGCAGTAAGAGGGCCAGCGGGATTTTGGCAACTGTATTCAAAGCGTTTCCTCATTCAGATATCGTCGTTACGCGCGGGCATATGCCATGCCGCGCCGCCCGCCCGCGCAGAGGGGGGAGGGCGCGGCTATTCTTAACAAAAGCCGCCGGCCGTAGCGTCAATAAATGTAAAAAAAACAATTCAGTTGGTGAAAGTTGTAATAAAAAACACGGAGAAGAATACACAAGGCCAATAATGCAAAAAAATAATAATACCAGGCCATGATCGTCGGCCACGCCATCCCGCGCCCAGCGGGCTATGACGCTGGGTGGCGGCACCGCGCGACATCCGCCGGGGCGCACGGATCAGGCGTCTAGCGACTGATGCCCCACCACACGCTGAGAATCAGGCGCCGCATCATAACCCTTTATTTAAATATTGCACTGTGCACCACGCGCAAATAATTGCTTTAGCGTCTCTGAGTTCAGAAAAATAGATTAATTAAATACAGCATTTGTCTTTATTGCGCTATTCGGCTAGGCTTGCCAAAATAATACACTGATGGCATATAAAATATATTTCCATAAACAATAATACAGGCAATATCTGCCCCACTCATCGTCCTATTCCTATTTCTATTCCTATTCCGAAATAACAGAAAATACCGTGGAGTCATTTATGGCACAAACAGAAGATACCCTGGCCGCGCTGGGTTCGCCGGTTAACGCCGCGCGGCGGAGCCCTTTAGACCACCTGCCCGTTGCGCTGTTTGGCAGCGTGATGGGGCTTGCGGGCCTCGCCGCCGCCTGGCAGCTGGCTGGGCGACTTTTTGGGCTGCCCCACTGGATTGCCCAGGGAATTGGGCTGTTCGCGCTCTTGGTCTTTGTCGTGCTGAGCGTCGCTTACATCATCAAAATCATCGGTAGCCCCGCCGTCGTCAGCGCTGAGTTTCGCCATCCGATAGCCGGTAACCTATTCGGCACGCCGCTGATCAGCCTGTTGCTGCTACCGATGATCATCGCCGACTACTGCCTGCCGCTGGCGCGGGCCGTGTGGGCGATAGGCGCCGTCGGCATGGTGTGGTTTGCCTGGTTTAGCGTAACGCGCTGGCTGTCCCAGCGTCAGCAGACGGCGCATGCGACACCGGCGTGGATGGTGCCGGTTGTCGGGCTCATCGACCTACCGCTGGCCATGCCTGCGCTGCAGCTGCAGACCTATCCGCAGATGATGATGTTTGCCCTGGCCATCGGGCTGTTCTTCGCGCTGCCGCTGTTTACCCTGATCCTCTCCCGCCTCCTGTTTGACACGCCGCTGCCCGTTGCGCTGCAGCCGTCACTGTTGATTTTACTAGCCCCCTTTTCCGTCGGATTCTCATCTTATGTCACCACTCTTGGGCAGGTCGACGCGTTTGCCGATGCGCTGTACATGCTGACGCTCTTTCTGCTGTGCGTACTGATAGGCCGCGTCCAGAATCTGCCGCGCACCTGTCCTTTTCGCCTGTCATGGTGGTCGGTCAGTTTTCCGCTGGCCTCCAGCGCGGGCAGTGCGCTGCGCTATGCAGCCCATCACCCCGGCCCGATCAGTCAGGGGATCGCCCTGCTGCTGCTGGCTGTGGTTTCGCTGCTATTGCTGTGGATGGTGGCTTACACCGTGCATGGCATCGCGCGTGGGCGCCTGCGCACGCTGGCCGGCTGAGGTTTATCCGCGCTAAAAACGGCGGCCCGCAGGCCGCCGCTGATGAAGGATAGCGTCGCCGCTATCCGGTTTACTGTTTACTGTTTACTGTTTACTGTTTACTGTGGACCCCGCTCTGGCTGCTCTCCGGATGGCTCTCCGTCGAAACGCTCAGGGGCAGCTCACCCTGAGTGACCAGCTTGTTAGCCACCTCGGTCAAGCCACCGACGCTCAGCGGAAGCGCACCCTTACCGCTGCCCTGATAGCGGTGTCCCACCAGATCGCGCTGTACCACGCGGCTACCGTTCAGATCGACCTGTCCCGCCTGGCTCTCGATCGTCGCGCCGGTCAGGTCGCTCTCCCCGTCAACCCGTAGCGTAACGCCCTGCTGGCCGGAGAGTCCGGACTGCTGCGTAACCGACAGGTTATCCACCCGCTTGCCCTCCGCCTGCAGCGATCCCTGCGCGCCGGGGGCGCCGGTCAGCGATGATTTCACCCCGTTACCGGCGCTGCGCGCTGCGCGATCCCACAGCGCCCCCTGCGGCTTCTCACCGGCCAGCGTCTCCGGCAGCGTCACCGCCTCATTCGCCTTGTTAAAGCTGACGCTGCCGGTGGTGTCCTGGCGTTTATCCAAACGGCGTACCGCACCGTTATATTCGTCGCTCACCTTATCGCTGACCTTGTCGATGGCGCCCTCCAGCTTGTCCTGTACCTTGCCGGCGAGATGCGGCGTCGCGATTTTGGACAGCTTCGCCGTCTTGCTGGCCCCCTCATCATTGCTGTGGCTGAAGGTCAGCCCGGCGTTAACCTGCGTACTGCGCTCGCTGTCCTGGCGGCTCTCCAGACGCAGATCGCCGCCCACCTCGCCGCCGATACGCTGCGCATCGACCCGCGCGCCGGCCAGCGACGTATCCCCCTGGCTGGATATCGTGACCTGATTATCGGCCTGGATCTGGCTGTTCTGCTGCGTCGTCTGTGCCTGCCGATCGACGTCCACCTTGAGCCCCGTATTCAGAGTATGGCGATTCTGACGGCTGGCCGGATCGACCTGCCCCTGAGCGTCCTTGCTCACGCTCTGACGGCCGGACAGGCCGCCCGAGGCATCGATGCCCCAATTGTTTTTCTCTTGAACGTTGCTGGCCGACTCCAGCACGATTCCGCCCTGTTTCGCACTCAGCGCGACATCGTGCCCCGTGACCCGCGCCCCCTGCAGATGCAGCGCATCATTATCCTGCGCGCCGGCGCTCAGGGTGACGTTGGCACCGCTGACGCGCGCGCCCTGTGCCGTCGTCTGCTGCTCATTTTGCATCGCCACCTTGGCCTTGGCCCCCACCGAGCCTCCCCGGCTATCGGCGCTGTCGCTGCTGCCGCGGCTGGCGCCGCCGCTCAGCTCGCCGGACCACAGGCTGCCCTGCTGACGGCGCGCGGAGTCCGCCTGGCCCAGATCCAGTTTTTCATCGGCCTTGAGGGTAACATCCCCTTGGCTGCTGACCTCCGTGCCCTGCAGCGTCAGGGAGCCTGCGCTGCTCAGGGTCACACCGCCGTCGGCGCGGACCTGCGCCGTATGCGCCTGAGTTTCACTCTGCTGGCCGTTATCCTGCCCGCCGCCCAGCGCCGCGCTGCCGCTGTTGCTGCCGCTCATATCGCCGCTGAGACGGGCGTGGGCATCATAGCCGGCGTGGCTGACGCTGTGGCTGTCCGTCGCCTGATCCAGCCGCAGATCGCCCCCGCTGTTGAGCTGCACCTTGCCACGGCCGCCGTCCAGCGCCGTTCCCTGATAGCGCCCCTCCTGTCCCAGCTGGATATCGATGCCATTCGCCGCCTGCACCTTACCGGTCTGCGCCGTCACGTGCTGCGCCTGGCTGCTGCGATTCTCGCCCTGCCCACGGGCAGTACCGCCGATATCCTTGCCGGTCGTGGTGTAGATGCGCAGGCTAGCGCCGCCATTAACGTCGTCACTCTGGCTGCTGCGGCTGTCGCTGGCGGTGTCAAAACGATGGCTATCCGCCCGCAGGCTGACGCCGCCGTCGGTAGCCCGGTATTGCGTTCCCCGGTCATGCACCTCGTCACGCGCCGTGACCTGAATGGCCCCCGCCTGGATCTGCGTGGTCTGCGCCGTGGTATCGCTGCTGCTCTGCGTATGGGTGCCCCCGCTGGCGGCGACATCGATCCCCAGATTCGGCTTGCCGATGGTGCCAATCTCATTGACTACGCCGTTGGCGTCCAGGCTAGCGCCTTTCTTCACCGCCCCCTCCAGCGGGCGGGTCACCGCGCTGTAGTCGACGCTCGCACCCGCTTCGCCATGGACCTGGGTCTGTTGGCTGCGGCTGCTGTCGCGGTTGTGGGCCTCCAGATGCTCTACGCTGGCGGCCTGCTCCCGGTAGACACCGCCGGCCTGGTGGTGCGCCCCCTGCTGCGTCAGCTTATCCGTCGCCGTAATGGTCAGATTACCGCTGACGTTACTGCTGCTGCCCTGCGCCCGGATCTGCTCACTTTGCGTATCGCTGTGGCTATAGTGTCCCTCATAGCCGCTGCCGGCCTTATCGATACCGGCGGTGTAGTACATTCCGCCCCCCGCCTGAGTCTGACGGGTATGGCTGGTTTTGCTCTCCTCGGCGCTCACGAAGGCGACGTTCTTACCGCTTATCTGCGCATCGCCTGCATCGGCCTGCAGGTGCGCGCCGCTAAACACCACGTCATCTCCCGCCGTCACCTCGACGCTGCCGCCGCGGAGCTGGCTGCCCCGATGCGTCACGCTGCGGCTCTCCTCCTGCCGTGAGGTGTGCTCAATGCCAACCCCGGCGCGATACTGTTTATCCCCCTGCGCCTTGGCATACGCCGTCACCTGTAGCGAGGTACTCTCTTTCTCCAGCGTATCCACGCCGGCCGCCGACGCGACATCGACCCGACCACCGGCCTGCAGCGCCAGCTTTCCGTCGCTCTCCACCCGGCTGCCGTTGACCTGAATATCGCGGGCGCTCTTCACCCGCAGGTTCACGTCCGACGCCAGCTGGCTGCCGCGCACCTGCTCATGGCTCTCGGTGCGCTTCTCCGAGGCGGTGGTGATGTTAAAGGCGCCGCCGCGGCGGCTGTTATCCTGCTCACGCGTCGTGTTCACCACCCGATCGATAATCACGTCGCCGCGCTGGGACTGCACCACGCCGCCGCGTCCGCCGTGCGCCCGGCTGCCGCTGATCGTCACATCCTGCCCGGCCGAGATCGTCAGCTGGCCGCCGCTCTCGACCTCACTGGCCTGGCTGCGCTCCTGGCTATGATTGTTGTCCCGCTCGCCGCCGCCGCCGATCCCGCCCCAGTAGGTATGGTTGTCGATCTCGGTCTTACGGTTGGCGACGTTCTGCACCGTCAGGTTAACGTTCCCCGCCGCCGCGATCCCGGCGTCGTTATTCGCCCGGATCTGCGCCGCCTGGGCGCTGAGATCGCCGCCGGCCTCCAGACTCAGATCGTGCCCGGCGCGCAGGCGTGTCTGATGCAGACGCTCCTCGCTGCTGCGCTGACTCCAACGCCCGCTGTTCAGCGCGGCGCCCTCGTTGCGCTTATACCCCGTCAGCTGATGCTCATCGCGCTCCTGTATACCACTCAGCGCCACGTCCCCCTTCGCCTTCAGGCGCAGATCCTGGCCGGCGCTGACCTCGCTGCCCTGCAGCCGCAGATCGCCGTGCATCGCGCTGAGGCTGGCGTTATGGCGCGCATCGATACGCCCCGCCACCGTACGCTGCTGGCTGTCGCTGCGCGTTTCATCGTGCTGCCAGGAGTAAAACCAGCGATTATCGGTCTGTTTCTGCTCCTGCGTCAGCGACGCGCCATCCAGCAGCACCTCCCCGCCGGCGATCGTCACATCATCACCGCTGATATCCGTGGCGGTCAGGTGGTTGCTCTCCGCCGCCACCAGGCTCAGGTTCTTGCCGCTGAGCACCGTGCGCCGGTAGCTCTGCTCCCGGCGGCTATCGCTGGCGTGGATCCCGCCGCGGTAGTTCTGGTAGTTATCCTTGCCCTCCCGCTGCTCATCGCGCTGGGACAGGGTGCCCTCGGCGCGCAGCGTTCCCGCCTGCAGCGAGATATCGCCGCCGCGCAGCTCCGCGGACTGCAGGGTCAGACGATCCTTCGCCGCGACCGAAATCCCCTGATCCGCCTGC
Source organism: Edwardsiella sp. EA181011 (assembly GCF_000800725.1). Classification (NCBI taxonomy): domain Bacteria; kingdom Pseudomonadati; phylum Pseudomonadota; class Gammaproteobacteria; order Enterobacterales; family Hafniaceae; genus Edwardsiella; species Edwardsiella sp. EA181011. Next base: position 3,524,829 of record NZ_CP011364.1, read on the forward strand.
AGGCTGCCCGCCAGCTTCACCCCGCTGCCGGCGGCGGTGTTGATGATGCGGATGCGCCCGGCCTGCATGCTGCCCAGATAATAGCTGTCTAGCGCCGTGCCATTGACGCCCGCGTCGATCTGGTGGAGATCGCGCGTTAGACGGTTATTGCCGCTGACGGCGTTGATCTCGCGGGCGCTGACCGCACCCGCGCTCTCAATGCGCGGCGCCACCAGATCCAGCACGCTGTCCGTCGACAGCCCGCCCGTGCCGATCTGCAGACGATTGCCATTGTTCAGAGTCGAATAGGCGCTGAGCGCTCCCCCCTCGACCAGCGGATTACCCACCACCAGCGCCGATCGGGTCGTGTTAATAAAGCCGCAGCCGTCGCAGGTGATGCCGTTGGGGTTAGCCAGCACGTAGTCCGCCGCCATGCCGAACACCTCTTGCTGCCCCAGCAGCAGAGAGGGGTTACGGCTGATCACCTCGTTCAGGATCACGCTGGCACTCTGCCCGTGCAGGTTAGGGTTGGCCGCCAGCGCGCCGGCCAGCTGAGACTCTCCCCCCGTCAGGGCGTTGTTGAATACCGCGCCGGGACGGTTAACGTTAAAATCCTGATATTGGTTATGGGACAGCCCCCGATCCGTCGGTGTGACGATATTGACCACCTGGGCTCCGCTGGGCGCCGTCGCCACGCCGGGGCCAAGCGCCCCGCCATCCGGCACAATATTGCCGGCAAAGCTGCTGCAGGCGACAAAGGAGATGGCGATGATGGTCGCCAGTCGCCCCGCCGAAGAGAGTTTAAAATGTTGATATGCCATAGAGGTTACCTCATATCGGCGCCCGCGGACGCCGAAGCCGAGTTAAAAGGAATAGGAAAACCGTGTTAATAGCTGGGTCGATTGACCCGGAAAGTTATTATTTGAAATCGCCCTGGCGCGCCCGACCTCAATATCGAGCTGCGCGGAGGCTGTACTCAGCGTTACGCCGGCAACGGCGCCTACGCCACTCTGCCATCCCTGATCTCCCGCGTTCGACAGCACGCGGCCAACGTCCAGACCGATGCGCGGCGTCACGGTGAACGCCCGCCAGCTCAGGGGACGCGACAGCGTGTTCTGCCAATACCATCCGTTATCCGCCGACAGCGTGCCCCGCTTGAATCCACGCACCGCGCTGCGCTCCGTGAGGCTGACCCATTCAACGCCCGGCAGCGGATCCCGACTGTATTGCCCATACCACTGGGAGCTGAACAGATAGACATCGTCGGCCAGCGTAACCCGCTGGCTCAAACCGGCGGCGAGCTTCAGCTTGGTGTACTGCGCCTCGGCGCCGGTGCGCTGACGTCCGCGATCGGCACCCAGAATAGACAGCCCCCGCTCCACGCTGAGATTGCCCGTGGCGACGCCGCCGGACAATATATGCAGGTGGCTGAGACCCAGCTCCGCTACGCTCAGGGTCGGGCTGCTGACCCGCAGCAGATCATCCTGCAGATAGCTACGGATGCGCTTATAGGTCAGCTGAACGCCCAGCGTGTTGATTTGACGCTGACTGCGCTGCAGCACCGCATCGCCGCGCAGGCCGTACTGGCTGGCCTGCCCGTCCAGCAGGATGCGGGTATGCGGCAGCGACTGGTGCATCTGATAGTCCGAGAAGCTGGCAAAGCCGCTGAAGGTCAGGTCGCCATAGGGCAGTGAGTAAAACAGCATGTAGGCGCGGCTGTAGCGCGCCGAGGGCCGGGCCAGCGTGGTCGACGCGCTCAGGCTGACAAAGTCAGAGAGCCCCAGCGGGCTGTCCAGCGTTGCGCTGCCGCGCGCCACCCACTCCCCGGTGCTTTGCTGGCCGTAGTTGTCCAGCGAGCCGCTGACCTGCCAGGGACGCCCCCGCCGGTTGTACAGGCGGATCACCGAACCACCGACGCGCTCCCCGGGCAGAATGTCCATGCTGACGTGGTTAGAGCGCAGCCGGTTGGCCTGATCCAGCCCCTGATCCAGAGAGGCCAGACGCAGCGGTTTACCGATCGCGCCGGGGAACAGCCAGCGCCGATTCACGCCTCGATCGCCCCCCTCGATGCGCTCGATAAATCCCTCCGTCACCCGCACGCCCAGCTCGCCGCGCGCGTTGGGGCGCAGAAACTGGACCCGGGCGGTGATATAGCCTTTCTCCAGATACAGGGCGGTCAGCTGTTTCGCGAGATGATTGACGTCGCGGCTACGGATGCAGCGCGCCGGCAAGGCGTCCAGCGTCCGGAGATCGCGCAGGGATAGCAGCGTGATCCCGGTTAAATAGACACCGCCGATCGGCAGGCACGCCGTGTCTTCACGCAACTGGGCCGGCGCGGCGGCGGCGGGGCGCGCCTGGCGCTGCTTCTCCAGACGTTGAAGGCGCTGCTGCTCCAGCAGTGAATTGACTTCGCGCGTGCTATTCTGCAGCGCGCGCCTCGACTCATCGGTCGGCGTATTGTCCCAGAACGGCGCGGCGCCCGCGCCGCACGACATCCCCAGAGCGTTACCCATAGCAGGCAGAAAGGCGTTTTTTTATTCATATTATTCCCCCGGGCGACGGCAATCTGTCGGTGGAGTTATCGTTATCTTCCCTGCATGGAACGGCGAAACAACATCGTAAAGTTAATCCTTTCTAATCTGTTTTTAAGATTAATCTCAATTTGTAATATAAATCAATACAAATCTAATCAAATTGATAATTACATCGCTATCCATCCCCCTATTTTGCGAAACATTGTGCTGCGCCACCCGCCGTGGATATAGGCAATGGATTGCGTTCAAAGAATGAATCATTGGTAATTTGATTTAGGAAAGACGAAATAGGCCGAATACTCTCAGGTGCGCGGAGACGTGCTATTTGTCACACTCTCTTGTCCACTGAAATACGGGGATATTTTTAGCGTCAGGCCGGCGGCGCTGCGCAGAATACGGCGCCGGAGAAATAAGCGGCCGCGGCACTGGAGGGGCTCACTGCTTATTCCATTATGTCAGTGTGATATGACGACGGGTAACCCCACAAAGGATGCGCTAATCTTGATAACAGATCCGTGACGGATACCGTCATCAACCAGTATATTCATATTCTCAAGGAGAGTTATCATGGTTCAGTCAGCTACGCTGTCAGCGCCCGGAGCCTATTCCGCGGAGGGAGAGGCGCTGCCCGACGCCGCATCGGCTATCGTGCTGCGGGTGGTCGATCGCGACGACGCGCTCAATCTGATGCGCACCCTCGTCTTTCCGGTCAGCGAAAGCCAGGAGCAGGTAAGCCAGGCCCTGCAGCGAAATCCACAGGCCATCGAACAGTGGCTGGCGCATTTTAACAGCGGCTTTGCCGAAAATCTGCAGTGCTGGCTGGAGCAGTATATTCTGGTGGTTCCCCACGTCCGTGAAAACCTGCCGGCGGTGCAAAGCCATCTGGTGCGGCTGCTGGGCGCCTTGCAGCTCACCTATCGCCCCGGCGCCATCGTACCGCTGACCCAGTGGGTCGATATGCTGGAAGCCCGCGCCTAAGCCCCTCTCCGCCGGGCGCGATGGGGAGCGCCCCCCGCGCCGGCAGAGCGCCCCGTTTGGGCGCTCTGCCGTCATCACCGCGTTATATTCCCTTCATGAAACTGACACGCAGCGCTGGCAGGCTTAAGCCACGTATTTCCTGACGGGCCAATGCCATGAGCTACCTGACGCTGCACCATATTCACAAAGCCTGGGGGGATAAAACCGCCCTACGCGACATCAGCTTCTCCGTCCACGAAGGGGAGTTTGTCGCCCTTCTCGGCCCATCGGGCTGTGGAAAAACCACCCTGCTGCGTACCCTGGCCGGCCTGGATCAGGCCGATAGCGGCACCATTCACCTGCGCGGCGAGCCGGTAGAACACCTGCCGCCGGCGCAGCGCCAGCTGTCTATGGTGTTCCAATCCTACGCCCTGTTTCCCCACCTCAGCGTCCGTGAAAACCTGCTGTTCGGGCTGCGGGCGCGCCATGAGGAGAAGCGTCACTTCGCCAGCCGCCTGGCCGAGGTCAGCGCCCTGCTGGAGCTGGATACCCTGCTCGATCGCCTGCCCGCACAGCTCTCCGGCGGACAGCAGCAACGGGTCGCCCTGGGGCGGGCCGTTATCGCCCGCCGCCGGCTGTGTCTGATGGATGAGCCGCTCTCCAATCTGGACGCCCGCCTACGCCAGAGCATGCGCCGCGAGATCCGTACCCTGCAGCAGCGCCTGGGGCTGACGGTGCTGTACGTCACCCACGATCAGCTGGAGGCCATGAGCATGGCCGATCGCATCATCCTGCTGCAGGAGGGGGCCATCGTCCAGCACGACCGTCCGGAAAACCTCTATCACGATCCCGCCAGCAGCTTTGCCGCCCGATTTATCGGTGCCCCGCCGATGAATCTGCTGCCCCTGCGCCGCCGCAGCGGCTGGCACTGCCTGGGCCACCAGCCCATCTGCGCCGATGATGGCCAGACGGCGCTGACGCTGGGGCTGCGCGCCGAAAACCTGACTCTGACCGCCCTGGGCGCCGGTAAAGCCGACGCCAGGATCGGCGCCGTCGAATATATGGGTGCCGAGACCTGGCTGCAGTGTGCGCTGGAGTGCGGCGGCGAGCTCACCGTCAGCATGAGCGGGCTGCGCCGGTTCAGCCCCGGCAGCACCGTCGGCCTGAGCTGGCCGCGCCAGGCCCAGTATCTGTTTCACCGCGACAGCGGCACGCGCTGCCGCGACGCTGAACAGCCGTTTTTACCACGGGTTGCCCTTCACGCTGCCCATTAATCCGTTCTCTGCCCCATAAGGAAAACGTCATGCTACGATCTCTGCCACGGTTCGCCGCGGCCAGCCTACTGGCCCTGACGGCCGGCGTGGCCAGCGCGGCCCCGGTGACTCTCCAGATGTACTACCCCATCGCCGTCGGCGGCAAGGTCAGCCAGACCGTCGACGCCCTGGTCGCCGACTTTGAGCAGCAGCATCCCGACATCCGCATTCAGCCGGTCTACACCGGCGACTATGCCACCACGGTCACCAAGGCGCTGACCGCCTTTCGCGGTGGCAACCCGCCCCAGCTGGCGGTGATCGGCGATATCGAGGTCTACTCGCTGAAGGAGGCCGGCGCCATCACCCCCATCAGCGATCTGGTCGATGACGCGGCGGGCCAGGCCTGGCTAGACAGCTTCTATCCGGCCTTTATTCGCCGCATTGACGACAAGATCTACGGTATCCCGTTTCAACGCTCTACCGTCGTGCTGTATTGGAACAAGCAGGCTTTCGCCCAGGCGGGACTGGATCCCGAGCGCCCGCCCCAGAGCTGGCGACAGGTGGAATCGTTTGGCCGCCGCCTGACCCTGCGCGAGGGTAACCAGGTACGCCAGTGGGGAATAGAGATCCCGTCCACGCCGATAGGCTACTGGACCTTCCAGGCCATCGCAGCCACCAACGGGGGCACGCTGGACAACCGCCGCGGTACCGCCGTCACCTTTGATACGCCCGCCAACCGCGAGGCGCTCAGCTGGCTGCGCGATCTGGCGCGACAGCACGCCATCTCGCCGCCGGGCGACATTCACTGGGGCTCGACGCCACAGGACTTTATCGATGGCAAGACGGCGATGATGGTGACCACCACCGGCAATCTGGCGACGGTGCGCGATAGCGCCAAATTCCCCTTCGGCGTCGCCATGCTACCGGCCAATACCGGACGCGGCAGCCCGACCGGCGGCGGCAACCTGTACCTGTTCAGCCAGGCAAACCCGGCGCAGCGCCAGGCGGCCCTGCGCTTTATCCGCTGGCTTTCCGCCCCGGAACAGGCGGCGCGCTGGAGCATCGCCACCGGCTATGTTGCCACTTCACCGGCCGCCTGGCAGACCGATGCCATGCAGCGCTATGTACAGCAGTTCCCCCAGGCCACCGTCGCCCGCGATCAGCTCCCATACTCCCAGCCGGAGCTCTCCACCTACCGCAGCGTACAGGTGCAGGAGTTGCTCAACCGGGCCGTCGAAGCCGCCGTCACCGGCGGGAAGAGCCCCCAGCAGGCCCTCGCTGACGCCCAGCGCCAGGCCGATCGCCTGCTGCAGCGCTACCAATAAACGGAGCGACGGATGATGCATGCCCACGTCTCTTTGGCCCGCCGCGCAGGAGTGCAGCGCCAGGTATACGGCTATCTTCTGCTGTTGCCGGCGCTGGCGCCGCTGGCGCTGTTTACCCACTACCCGGCGCTGGCGGCGCTGCGCGATAGCCTGCTCAGCAGCGACCCCGGCGGCGGTATCACGCTGGAGCACTACCGCGCCCTGTGGCAGGACGATACCTTTGTGCTGTCACTGTACAACAACCTACGCTACGCCCTGCTGACCATTCCGCTGGCGGTGGGGCTGGCGCTGGCCATGGCGCTGGCGGTCAATCGCCGCGCCCGCGGCAGCGCGCTCATCCGCACGGCCTTTTTTCTGCCGTCGCTGCTACCGATGGTCGCTATCGCCAACCTATGGCTGTTTTTCTATACGCCGCAGCTGGGGCTGCTCAACCGCGCGCTGGCGCTGCTGGGCTGCGCCCCGGTGAACTGGCTGGGCGATCCCGATAGCGCCCTGTACTGCCTGATGGCGGTTTCAGTATGGCGCGAAGCGGGCTTCTTTATGATCTTCTATCTGGCGGCGCTGCAGCAGATCGATCCGCGCCTGAGCGAGGCGGCCGCCATCGAGGGCGCCTCGCGGCTGACCTTCTTTCGCCGGGTGCAGTGGCCCCTGCTGATGCCCACCACCCTATTTGTACTGATCAACGCCTCCATGAATGCCTTTCGCCTGGCGGATCAGGTGATCGCCATGACCAACGGCGGGCCGGACAATAGCACCAGCCTGCTGCTGTTCTACATCTACCGCACCGCGTTCAGCTATTGGGATCTGCCCTATGCGGCCGCGATGACCGTCGTCCTGCTGGCGATCCTCGCCGCGCTGACGCTGATGAAGTTCACCCTGCTGGACAGGAGAGCCTGGTATCAATGAGCACCCTCACGCTGCCGTTATCCTACCGCCCGCGAGCCTATGCGCTGGGCCGCCGCGCCGTCACCCTGCTGATCTGGATCGGCGCCCTGCTCTGGCTGCTGCCGGTGCTGGTCGCCGCCTGGGTCGCCCTGCACCCGGCGGCCGAGCAGAGCAGCCTCTCGCCGGGCGTCCCCCTGACGCTGGAGAACTTTCGTGCCGCCTGGCACGCGGCCCCCTTCGGCCGCTATTTCATCAATACGACCCTGCAGGTCTCCCTGATCGTCTGCGTCCAGCTGCTGCTGGCCACGCTGGCGGCCTGGGCCTTGGTGCGGATGGCGCCGCGCGGCGCCGGGCTGCTGTTTGCCCTGATCCTGCTACAGCTGATGATCAGTCCGGACGTCCTGATCCTGAACAACTACCAGACCATCAGCGCCCTTGGACTGCGCGACACGCTGTGGGGCATCGCACTGCCCTACTTTGCCTCTGCGTTCGCCATCTTCCTGCTACGCCAGACCTTTAAGGGGATCCCGCTGGCGCTGGAGGAGGCGGCTATCATCGAGGGGGCCAGCCGAGCCTGCATTCTGTGGCGCATTTACGTCCCGCTGGCAACGCCGGTCTACGTCGCCTTTACCCTGGTGTCGGTCAGCTTTCACTGGAATGACTTTCTCTGGCCGCTGGTGATCACCGACTCCCTGCGCGCCCGCCCGCTCACCGTCGGTCTGCAGCTTTTTTCCGCTCCCGAACAGGGCATACAGTGGGCGCTGATCGGCGCTGCCACCCTGATGACGACCCTGCCGCTGCTGCTGTTATTCCTGCTGTGCCAGCGCCGTTTTGTGCAATCCTTTATGCGCGCGGGGATCCGCTGATGCACCGCGATGCCCAGCCCTCCCTGCTCACTCAGCCCCAGCGGCGGCGCCTGGGGCTGGCCGCCGCGCTATACCGACGCCCGCCTATCCATCACCGCGCAGGGGAGCCTCTGCGTTTCGGCCTGGTGGCCGATCCCCAATACGCCGACGCGCCCCCCGACGGGGAGCGCTATTACCGCCACAGCCCGCAGAAGCTTGACCGCGCCATCGCCTGCTTTAACCGACAGCCGCTGGCCTTTGTCGCCACGCTGGGCGATCTGGTCGATCGCCACTGGCGCGACTATCCTGCGCTGCTGGCCCGCTACCGCGCCCTGCGCCATCCCCATCTGATCGTCAGCGGTAACCATGATGCCGTCGCGCTTGCCGCTCACCTGGCCGCGGCGCAGCCGCCCCTCGCGCTGCCCAAGCACTATTACGCCGTGACGCTGCCGGGCATACGGCTGTTAGTCCTGGATGGCAATGACCTCAGCCTGTGCGCCGCCGGCGACGATCTGCGCCGGGCGCAGCGCCTACTGGCGCATCTGACCCAGCGCGGGGCGCCGCAGGCCCAGCCCTGGAATGGCGCCGTCGGCGTCTCCCAGCTGACCTGGCTACACCGGCAGCTGAACGCGGCGCGGCGGCGGGCGGAAACGGCTCTGGTCTTCTGCCACTTTCCCCTGGCGCAGGAAACCCACCACAGCCTGTGGAACCACGCCGCCGTCAGCCAGCTGCTGTGCCACTATCGGGTACGCGCCTGCTTCAGCGGGCACGATCACCGCGGTGGCTATCTGCGCCGGGAGCACACCGATTTTATTACCCTACGCGGCATGGTCGACGGCGCCGACGCCTCTCCTTTCGCCATCGCAGAGCTGAACGGCACGCGCCTGACGCTGCGCGGATTCGGCCCGGAGCCCAGCCGGCGGCTAACGCTGTGAGCACAGGCAACGGAGCGTTCGCGGAGAGAGGAAAAGGGATCGCGGCGAAGGCGCAGCGTGAGGAGGGCGTGAGACAACTACGGGGAGAGCGTAGGGATAACGTAGAGAGAGAGGCCGCCCGCGACGACCCGCCGATCCGCCCGGGCAGGATCGGCCGGCCCCAACGGCCCGCTTACAGAATGCTGGCGATGGACTTGGCCAACTGCGCTTCCAGCGCCGGTCTTGCCTGATCAAACTTCAGATTGACCTGATTGGCGCTGGAGACGATACGCGTCTGATAGCGATGCTGATTACCCTGAACGCGGCTGGTCTGCACCTTGGCGCCGGAGGTCCCCTGGCGCAGGGCCGCCACATTGTCGGTCTGCACCCTGGCCGTCGTACGCTCGGCAATCTGCACGTCGGTGACCATGGTATAATTGACATCCTCAACCATCGCATCCGCCGCCAGTCCGATCAGGCCCGCCGCCAGCCCGACCCCCAGCGTCGCCCCGGCAGAGGCGGTATTATAGGCGGTGATTCCGGCCCCCAGCGCGGCCCCCGTGGCCGCCCCCTGATAGCCTTGGCCCAGCAGACCCTGCGCCTCGCGCAGATCCATCCGATCGGCCCGTAGCACGTTGGCCTGTACCCAGTAGTAGGCCTGGTCGGGGTTGGAGACCAGCTGATAGCCTTTCGCCCGAATATCTTCGGCGATTTGCGCCTGCAGATTGTCCAGCGTTTTATCCGAGGTATTCTTCACCTGCAGATAAACGGTTTTCTGGGACGACGGCTCCAGCCAAATAGTCTCGCTCATCTGGGTTTTTACCTCCAGATTACGCTTCTTAATCGCCGTACTCACTGCGCCGCAGCCGGACAACAGCAGACAAAGGGAGATCAGACCGGCAATAGCGGCATTTTTATAATGGCGTTGCATATAAATATACTCATTCAGAGGTAAATAAAAAGAAATAACCGGAACCGCTGTGCGTGGCGCTCCATCGGAGCGGCGATTATAGCGATGTGAATTATTTTAATGCAAATGGCGCCATTATTGATAAACGCGATTCAAGAGTATTCCTAGACAAGATTAAATCGCAGCTAAACGAGGTGATCGCGGAATAGACAGGCCATACTCAGGCCACGCAAGGCAAGGCCAGCGGAATGACGCCAGGAGCGCCAGCGGCTAGTGTGGCATAATTAATACTAATGGAGTAGAGCCTGGAATAATATAATAAAAAATAAATCATTCCTCATTTTGTATAACAATAAGATAAATCTCACCGATACTCACTCCCCGCGCTGACGCATAATAACGTGTGTCATCAATGGAGCATCGTCGCCCCCGCCAGAAAAGCGCCATCGATAATGTCGGACAACCCCCTAATGGAAGATCCGCGATGAGTACAGGGAAAACAGGGCGGCGCAATGCCCAGGGTGCAAGCCCCGACGCCGACTGGCAACGCCGCGTAAGCGCATCATCGATAACCGTAGCGCAATGAACGCCGTTGCCTTCGTGTTCAGGACGGGTTGCTGATGCAATTGGCGAAAGGCGCCAGGCATATACTCGTCAATCACTGCCCATCGTCGCTTGCCAAAGTGGCGTGATGCTGAGGTTGTCACACGCTTCTGGCAAAACGGGTACTGCCGGCGGGACGCCGGGCACTTAGGCTATCATCGAACGTGCTTCGACTGACGCAGTGAAATAGCCCGATGGCGAGTGATGTAACATCATTATCACCTATAGACATTCTATTTATCTATCCAATAATCCTATTTATATCCTTATTTTTTTATGGGTTATTAAATGTTAAAAGTTTAACGTTTTCGTGATAACACATCGGGATACGGCTAAAACACTTATCATATCTCCTCGCTAAAGATCAGAGGAATACCTATGAAAAAAGTTCTGGCAACGATGGTTTTTGCATTTTCTTCAGCTGCATCGGCCGACATTAATTTGTATGGGCCCGGAGGCCCCCACGTCGCCTTACAGGCGGCGGCGGCACAGTATACCCAAAAAACTGGGGTGCCGATTACCGTACACTACGGCCCTCAGGCGAAGTGGAATGATGCAGCAAAGAAGAATGCGGATATCCTATTTGGTGCCTCTGAGCAATCGGCCTTGGCCATCGTCCGCGATCATCAGAATAACTTCAGTGAGAAAGATATTGAGCCGCTGTACTTACGGCAGAGTATCCTGCTGGTAAAAAAAGGAAATCCTAAAAATATCAAGGGAGTTGAAGATCTATCTCGTCCTGGAATTGGGATTATCGTAAATGATGGCGGTGGTACGAGTAATACCTCTGGCACGGGGGTATGGGAAGATATCGCGGGGCGTAAAGGGGATATTAAGACCGTTATCGGTATACGGAAAAATATCATCCTCTTTGCGCCCAATAGCGGGAGCGCCCGTAAGGCCCTGGAAGAGCAGCCTCAAGCCGATGTTTGGATAACCTGGGCGGATTGGGCTATCAGTAATCCAGGAATAGGTGATGTAGTTAATATTGAACCAGACTATATGATATGGCGCGATATGAATATTACCGTCCGTAAAGACTCAGATGTAGAAACGCGCCAATTTGCAGCCTGGCTGCGCTCCGATGAAGCCCTTCCGATATTTATCAAATATGGTTGGTTGAGATCCGCCGCGTCTTAAACGGGACAGCCTCCTGTCTGCGTGTAGCGCCTATTCCCAAAGGCGCTGTCATATAATGCGTCACGGTAATTGCTTAGGGTGACATATGCCAGGCCACAAGTAGCAGACTCGCGCAGAGATCGGGAAAACGATGGCATCGCGCCGCCCAGAGCACAGAACCTGGCATCCACTGGAGACGCAGCGTAAGCGCATGGATAACGCGTACGGCAATGAACGCCATTGCCGTCGTCCTCAGGACGGGTTGCGGATGCAATGCGCGAAAGGCGATCGGCATATGCTCGTCAATCACAGCCCGTCGTCGCTTCCCGGAAGTGGCGTGATGCTGAGGTTGTCGAACGCTTCTGGCAAAATGGGTGGCTTGCCAGTAAGAGGCCGGACGCTATTAATTGGCCACGGTTATCGATGAATAGTTGCATAACAAAATCGTCGCTTGCCGGCTCAAAAAAGGGGCCGTAACCTGACTATCTGATCCATACTCAACGACAGCGTGGCCTTCGCCCGGCGGAGCGCCTTGAGCAGACGTGATCTTCCCGATAGGAGCGTAACGATGTTAAAAGTTATTCAATCACCGTCCAAGTACATTCAGGGGCCCGGTGCACTGCACGCCATCGGACAGTATGCCCGGCTGCTGGCCGACAGCCAGTTTGTCATCGCCGACGACTTTGTCATGGGGCTGACCCGCGAGACGGTGGCGACCAGCCTGAAACAGGCCGACGTCGAAGGGCACTTTGCCCGCTTTGGCGGCGAGTGCAGCCGTAGCGAGATCGATCGTCTGGGCCGCGAGCTGAAGCGGCTTGGCTGCCGGGGGTGATCGGCATCGGCGGCGGCAAGACGCTGGATACCGCCAAGGCGCTGGCCCACTATCAGGCGCTGCCGGTACTGATCGTGCCGACCATTGCCTCTACGGACGCACCGACCAGCGCGCTGTCGGTGATCTACAGCGACCAGGGCGAGTTTGAGGAGTATCTGATTTACCCGACTAACCCGGATATGGTGCTGATGGATACGGCGATCATCGCCAAGGCGCCGGTACGGCTGCTGGTCGCCGGTATGGGCGATGCCCTCTCCACCTATTTTGAGGCGCAGGCCTGCGTGGACGCCCACGCGATCAGCATGGCCGGCGGGGAGTCGACCCGGGCGGCGCTGGCGCTGGCGCACCTGTGCTATCAAACGCTGCTGGAGGAGGGATACAAGGCCAAGCTGGCGGTCGAGGCCGGCGTCGCTACGCCGGCGGTGGACAACATCGTCGAAGCCAATACCTATTTGAGCGGGCTGGGCTTTGAAAGCGCCGGGCTGGCGGCGGCGCACGCCATCCACAACGGGCTGACGGTGCTGGAGGAGTGCCATCCGATGTACCACGGGGAGAAGGTGGCCTTTGGCACCCTGTGTCAGCTGGTGCTGCAAAACAGCAGCAGTGAGCAGATCGAAACCGTGCTCGACTTCTGCGTCCAGGTGGGACTGCCGGTCACCCTGGCGCAGCTGGGCATCAAGGAGGGCCCGCAGCTGAACGATAAAATCATGGCCGTCGCCGAGGCCAGCTGCGCCGAGGGCGAAACTATCCACAATATGCCGTTTACGGTGACCCCGCCGCAGGTGTACGCCGCGATCCTGGCGGCCGACCGGCTGGGGCGCGCCTGGCTGGCATAAGGGGGTTAACGGGGCGCTAGCGCCCCGTTGGTTCTGCTCTCCCGCGCCACGGGTGGCCATCATCCGCCCGCGCCGACGCTCACCCCTCTGGCGCTGTACGCCCAAGCCAGCTGTCCCAGTCTTTCCACACCGGCTGCAGGCCACGGGCGATCAGGGCGCGGGCGACCTCCTGCGGGTGTCGGTTGTCATGCGGCGCGAACTGCTCCAACGCCGGCTCACTATCGGCATAGCCTCCCGGCTGCGTTTTGGAAAAGGCGCTGACGTGGGTAATCGCCAATGGGATGACGTTATCGCGAAACGGCGCCGACTCCCGCGTGGATAGCGACAGCTCCACATCCGGCGCCAGCAGGCGGAACGCGCAAATGGCCTGCACCAGTTGCCGTTCATCCATCAAGGAGAGCGGCTGAATACCACCAGCGCACGGGCGCAGGCGGGGAAAGGCGATCGCATACCGACTCTGCCAGTAGCGCTGCTGCAGCCACAGCAGATGCTCGGCCACCATATAACAGTCTGCCCGCCAGCTGTCAGAGAGCCCGATCAGGGCGCCCAGGCCGATTTTATCGATCCCCGCCCTCCCCAGCCTATCCGCCGTCTCCAGGCGCCAGAAGAAATCCTGTTTCTTGCCCCGCAGATGGTGACGCGCATACGCCGCCCGGTGGTAGGTCTCCTGATACACCATCACGCCATCCAGCCCCAGGCTTTTCAGCTCGGCATACTCCGCCTGCGACAGAGGCTGCACCTCCATCTGCAATGAGGCAAACTGGCTACGGATCATCGGCAGGTGCCGGCGAAAATAGGCCATGCCGACCTGCTGCTGATGCTCTCCGGTGACCAGCAGCAGGTGCTCGAACCCTAACGCCCGAATCGCCTGGCACTCACGCATGATAGCCTCTTGATCCAGCGTCTTACGCTTAATCCGGTTGCTCATGGAGAAGCCACAGTAGGTACAATCGTTGGCGCAGAGGTTGGAAAGGTAGAGCGGTAGGTAAAAACTGACCGTGTTGCCAAAACGCTGGCGGGTCAGGCGCTGGGCCCGCTGCGCCATAGGCTCCAGATAGTGCTGTGCGATGGGCGAAAGCAGCGCCATCATATCATCACGGTTCAGGGTGGCCGCGCCAAGCGCACGCTCAACGTCGGCAGCGGTTTTGTCATGGATTTGTTGGCGGACAGTCTGCCAATCCAGCTGATGCCAACGCGCGCTGAAGGTCTCCATTACCGAGCCTCCAGAAAACGGGTCAGCGGGCTGGTGGCCTGAGCCCGTTGGCTGCAGGCCCCCGGCACGGCCGCGCGGGCGAGCAAACCGGCTTCGACCGCCAGGCGGAAAGCCCGGGCCATACGGATGGGGTCATCGGCAACGGCTATCGCGGTGTTGACCAGCACGGCATCGGCGCCCATTTCCAGCGCCTGCGCGGCATGGCTGGGGAGACCGATGCCGGCATCGACCACCACCGGTACCATCGACTGACTGATGATTATCTCCAGCATTGCGCGGGTCTCCAGCCCCTGGTTCGAACCGATGGGGGCGCCCAAGGGCATCACGGCGGCGCAGCCGGCCTCCTCCAGCCGCTTGCACAGTACCGGATCCGCGCCGCAGTAGGGCAACACGACAAATCCCTGTTTCACTAGGCTCTCCGCCGCCCTCAGCGTTTCGATCGGATCCGGCAGCAGCCAGCGTGCATCCGGGTGGATCTCCAGCTTTACCCAGTGGGTTCCCAGCGCCTCTCGCGCCAGCCTGGCGGCAAAGACGGCTTCCTCCGCCGTTTTCGCACCGGAGGTATTGGGCAGCAACGTCACGCCCGACGAGCGCAACGGCGCCAGGATGGCATCGCGATGTCCGCGGAGATCCACCCGCTTCATCGCCAGCGTCACCAGCTGACTTCCCGAGGCGCGAATCGCCTCCAGCATCACCTGCGGCGAGGCAAACTTACCGGTGCCGGTGAACAGATGGGACTCAAAGGTTTTATCGGCAATACGCAACATGTCAGCCTCCGGCTATCACCTGAAACAGCAGAAGGGAGTCGCCCTCCTGCAGGATATGATCCCGCCACTGCGCATGCGGAAGAATATGCTGGTTAAGCGCCAGCGCCATGCCGGCCGTTGGCAGCTGTAGCTGCGCCAGCAGCGCCGACACGCTTAACGCCGGCGGGCAGACGATGGCCTCATCATTGACAAACACGTTCATCATCGCCTCCGCAGACCGGGCACCCCTCTGCACGCCGGAGCGTCAGCGTATGCCAACGATTGGCGCGGGCGTCAAACAGACGCAGGACACCCCGCTGCGTCTCCAGGCCGCTCAACAACTTAATCGCCTCCAGCGCCTGAAGTGTCCCCATCACGCCCACCACCGGGCCGATGACGCCGGCGCTGCGGCAGCTGCGTTCAGGCTCGGCATCCTCCGGCCACAGGCAGCGATAACAGCCATGCGTCCAGGGGGGCGCCAACACCATCATCTGGCCGCCAAACCCCACGGCGCTAGCGCTCACCAAGGCCGTCGAGGCCGCAACGCAGGCGGCGTTAATCGCTTGGCGCGTTGCCATGTTGTCAGTGCAGTCGAGCACCACATCCGCCTGGCGGACCTCGTTTAACAGCGCTTCGCCGCCAAGGCGCTCCTGGCGTGCGATCAGCGTAATATCCGGGTTCAGCCGAGATAGGCGCTCCCGGGCGGCCTCGGCCTTCGGCTTGCCGATATCCTCCGCGCTAAACATGATTTGCCGTTGCAGATTACTCAGGTGAACGTCATCGTCATCCGCCAGCACCAGCGTGCCAACGCCTGCGCCGGCGAGATACAGCGCGGCAGGCGCGCCCAGCCCTCCCAGCCCGGCGATCAATACCCGGCTCTCCAGCAGCCGGGACTGCCCGCTAACGTCGATATCCGGCAGTAAAATCTGCCGACTGTAACGCATAAAATCGCGATCATTCATCACCTGCGCCCACCCTCTCAAGCAGCCGCGCCGTAGCCTGTAACCAGTCGGGCGCCTGGGTGATGGCGCTGACGACAGCCACGCCGCCGACGCCGGTCGCCAGCACCTCTGGGATACGGGCAAGCGTGATGCCGCCGATGGCGACGGTTGGGTAGCCGGCCAGACGCGCAATATGGCGCGCCAGCTGCACCAGCCCCTGCGGCGCGGAAGGCATCTGCTTGGTCTGGGTCGGGAATACATGGCCGAGCGCAATATAGGAGGGACGGACTGCCAGCGCGACATCCATCTCCATGTCATCATGGGTGGACACGCCCAAACGTAACCCGGCGCGCTTAATCCCGGCCAGGTCACATTCCGTCAGATCCTCCTGGCCCAGATGGACGCCATAGGCCCGGTGTTTGATAGCCAGCCGCCAGTAATCGTTAATAAAAAGCCGGGCGCTATAGCGGCGCCCCAGCGCAATGGCGGCGATCACATCGTCCTCTACCTCACCCTCCGCCTTATCTTTGATCCGCAGTTGGAGGGTGCGTACCCCGGCCTCCAGCAGACGGGCGATCCATTCCACGCTGTCAACGACCGGATACAGCCCTAAGCGCTGCGGTACCGGGGGAAAATCAGGCTGATACATCAGACCACCTCCTGATGCAGGCACCGTGCGCCGCCGTGGGCTAGCGTACGGCGTGCCACGGGGAAAAGCAGGGCGCGGTGGAGCCGCCCGCCAAGGCCGCGCGCAGAGGCGCGATGGGGTGATTGAGTTCCGGACATAGCTCATTTCCCTAAGATAAGGACGTGGCTTGTCAGACGACGGATGAAGCAAGAGGTGAGATCGCCTAACGGCGATGCAGCAGCAGTGTAACTCTTGTTCCCTTCGCAGGTATTAGCCTGATCAGGTTCCGCGGATCCCGAATAAACGGTCTCAGCCCAACAGGGCACTCCGACAAGATAACCCCCTGCCGTGACGGCAGGGTTGCGCAGCTAAACTACGCGTTAATGCTGAAAATCTCAAGCCAGGCACCGCAAACCTGATGCCGGCGCTCAAAAAAACAGGCCGCCAAGACAGGCGGCCGGAGGGTTAGCGGGAGCATCCGCGCCAGGCGATGGCCTCAATCTCTAGCTTCACCGCTTTCGGTAGCGCGGCAACCTGCACACAGCTGCGTGCGGGATAAGCGGCGCCGTGGGCATCGAAGAATTCCGCGTATACTCGGTTTATCACCTCAAAATCCTGCAGTTCGGTGATAAAAACCGTAGTCTTGACGATATCGCCGACCGTCAGTCCGGCGGCCTGGACAATGGCGGCGACATTTTCCAGGCTCTGGCGCGCCTGCTCGGCGACCGCGTCCGCCACACGTCCCGTTTGCGGATCGACCGGGATCTGTCCCGATGTCATCACCAGACCGCCCAGATCAACGCCCTGCACATAGGGGCCAATCGCGCCCGGCGCCTGTGCCGTAGCCAGGGTGTTACGCTGCATTGTTATCCTCCTCAAAACGTGCGGGTAAAGGTGCGTGAAATCACATCCTGCTGCTGTTCCCGGGTGAGCGCATTGAAGCGCACCGCATAGCCGGAGACCCGGATGGTCAGGTTCGGGTAGTTTTCCGGGTGCGCTATCGCATCCAGCAGCATATCGCGGTTCATCACGTTGACATTGAGGTGCTGACCGCCCTCAACCGCCTCCCGATGGTGGAAGTAGCCGTCCAGTAGGCCGACCAGGTTATCCTTGCGCACCGTCTCCTCCTTGCCCAGCGCCTGCGGCACGATGGAGAAGGTATAGGAGATGCCGTCTTTGGCATAGGTAAAGGGCAGCTTGGCCACGGAGGTCAGTGAGGCCACGGCGCCTTTTGTGTCGCGCCCGTGCATCGGGTTAGCCCCCGGCGCGAACGGCGTCCCGGTGCGGCGGCCGTCCGGTGTATTGCCGGTCTTTTGCCCGTAGACCACGTTGGAGGTGATGGTCAGAATCGACTGGGTCGGCACCGCGTGACGGTAGGTTGGCAGCGCCCGGATCTTCTTCATAAAGCGCTCGACCAGGTCGCAGGCGATACGATCGACCCGATCGTCGTTGTTGCCATACTGCGGGTAGTCCCCCTCGATGGCGAAGTCCACCGCCAGACCCTGCTCGTCGCGGATCGGCGTCACCCGCGCGTACTTAATGGCGGACAGGGAGTCCACCGCCACCGACAGTCCGGCGATGCCGCAGGCCATAGTGCGGTAGACATCGCGGTCATGCAGCGCCATCAGCGCCGCCTCATAGCTGTACTTGTCGTGCATGTAGTGGATCAGATTCAGCGCGCTGATGTACTGGACCGCCAGCCAGTCCATAAAACGATCGAGGCTTTCGATCACCGTCTCATACTCCAGCACCGTATCCATCAGGGGCGCGATTTTCGGCCCCACCTGGATCTTCAGCTTCTCGTCCACTCCGCCGTTAATCGCGTACAGCAGGGTTTTGGCCAGGTTCGCGCGGGCGCCAAAGAACTGCATCTGTTTCCCGATCACCATCGGGCTGACGCAGCAGGCGATACCATAGTCATCGCTGTTAAAGTCCGGGCGCATCAGATCATCGTTTTCATACTGCAGCGACGAGGTCAGAATAGAGAGATGCGCGGCATACTTTTTAAAGCTGACCGGCAGCGCCTCCGACCACAGGATAGTCAGGTTTGGCTCCGGCGCCGGCCCCATGGTATGCAGCGTATGCAGATAGCGATATGAGCTACGGGTCACCAGGGTACGGCCATCCAGCCCCATTCCGCCGATCGCCTCCGTCGCCCAGATCGGATCGCCGGAGAACAGTGAGTCGAACTCCGGCGTGCGCAGAAAGCGTACCATGCGGATCTTCATGATGAAGTGGTCGATCAGCTCCTGCGCCTGGGTCTCCGTCAGGGCACCGGCCTGCAGATCGCGCTCGATATAGATATCCAGGAAGGTGGCGGTGCGTCCCAGCGACATGGCGCCGCCGTTCTGTGACTTCACGGCGGCCAGATAGGCGAAGTACAGCCACTGTATCGCCTCCTGCGCGCTGCGCGCCGGACGGGAGATATCATAGCCGTAGCCGGCGGCCATCTCCTGGATCTGCAGCAGCGCCCGCCGCTGCTCCGCCAGCTCCTCACGCAGGCGGATCACCCCCTCCAGATCGTCGCCGCGCTCCAGCGCCGGCTGCAGCGCGGCGAACTGCAGCTCACGCTCACGCACCAGATAGGCGATACCGTACAGCGGCACTCGGCGATAGTCGCCGATGATACGTCCGCGGCCATAGCCGTCCGGCAGGCCGGTCAAAATCCCCGACTTACGGCAGCGCAGCATCTCCGGTGAGTAGACGTCGAAGACCCCCTGGTTATGGGTCTTGCGCAGGTCGCTGAACAGATACTCGAACGCCGGATCCATCGCCCGTCCATAGGCGTTAAACGAGCTGCGGATCATGTTGATGCCGCCAAACGGATGCAGCGCACGCTTTAGGGGAGCATCCGTCTGCAAACCGACGATGGTCTCCAGCTCCCGCGCGATATAGCCCGGCCCGTGAGAGGTAATCGTCGTCGCGACGTTCGTATCAAAATCGACCGGTGCATGGGTCGCATTCTCGGTGCGGATCCCCTCCATCACCTTTTGCCATAGCGCCGTTGTCGCGGGCGTCGCCTGCGCCAGAAAAGATTCATCGCCGGTATAAGGCGTATAGTTATTCTGAATAAAGTCACGAACGTTTATTTCGTTTTTCCATTCAGTACCTATAAAGCCATACCAGGCCTCGGCATACGCGCGATCGCCGGTATTAATATCAACCTTCATGGAAATACTCTCTTTAGATAACAATGAATAAATTATACGTATTCAATCGATGGCATCATTTTTCCCAGACGCAGTGCATCCAGAGCAATCATTCTCTCTTCATCGGTAGGAATTACTGCGCAAATAACGGCTGAGTCCTCTCCGGATATAATTCTTTCACCTGCGCTACCGGGGAGATTATTTTTATCCGGCGCCAGCGTAATACCGAATACGGATAAATGTTCCAGCACCATCCGCCGGATCAGCGCCGAATTCTCACCGATCCCGCCGGTAAAGATGATGCCGTCCAGACGCCGCAGCGAGGCGGCGTGCCCGCCGATATGGCGCGCAATGCGGTGGACAAAGGTGCGGATCGCCAAATCGGCCCGCCGATGCCCCTCCCGCTGCGCCCTCTCCAAGACCCGCAGATCCGACGACAGTCCGGAGATCCCCAGCAGCCCCGACTCGGTGTTCACCATCTGCTCCAGATCGGCGATCGACTGGCCGGTCTGGCTGGCGATCCAGGCCAGCGCCCCAAAGTCGACGTCGCCGCTGCGGGTGCCCATCATCAGCCCCTCCAGCGGCGTCATCCCCATGGAGGTATCGACGCTGCGTCCGTTGCGCACCGCGCAGATAGAGGCCCCATTGCCAAGGTGCGCAATCACCAGCCCGGAGTCGGCCTCAGCGAGCCCCAGCAGATGATGAGCCCGCTGCGACACATAGCGATGCGAGGTGCCGTGAAAACCGTAGCGCCGCACGCCATACTCCTGCGCATAACGGTATGGCAGGGCGTACAGCCAGGCCTCCGGCGCCAGCGTCTGATGAAAGCTGGTATCAAACACCGCCACCTGGGTCACACCGGGAAACAGATGTCGAGCGGAGACCATACCGCTCAGGTTGGCATAGTTGTGCAGCGGCGCCAACGGCGAGATCCGGCGAATCTTCTCCATCACCTCATCGTCCACGATCGCCGACTGCTGAAACAGATTGCCGCCGTGCGCGACCCGGTGGCCGATTAAGGCCACGCTCTCAATCAGGCTGCGCTTCTCCAACTCGGCGCAGATAGCGACCAGCGCCGGCTCATAGCCCTGCTGCGCCAGCGCGACCGGCGCCGCGCCGTTCACCGACAGCGTCGCGCTGCCGCTATTGATGCCTTCGGCGATGCCGGACAGCAGCACCTCACAGCGCTGAGCGTCCAGCACGGAAAACTTAATCGAAGACGATCCGCTGTTTATCACCAGCACGACTGGATACTCATCCATTTTATGACTCCCCATCGTCCGATCGCCGAATTACATCAGCTGATAAACAATATTCAGGATGGTAAGCAGGCCGATAATCGTGACAAAATAGTTAGAGGCTTTACCTTTATATTTCGCCAGCGCAGGAACCCGCCATACCGCATACATCGGCAGCAGACACAGCAGTGCAGCAATAATCGGGGCGCCCATCGCACCGATCAGATCCAGAATATTCGGGTTGAGATATGCGATGACCCAGGTAGAGCCCATAATGATGACCATGCTGATCATATTGAGCTTCTTCATCGGCGCCTGTGACTTCTCTCCATGGTAACCAAATTTAATGATCAAACCGTTCAACCCCTCCAGGGTTCCCAGGTAATGACCAAAGAACGATTTAAAAATAGCCACCAGGGCGATAATCGATGCGGCATACTCCAAAACGGTGGCATAAGTAGATTTCCCGCTGCCCAGCGAGCTGAAGTGGTTGGCCAGATAGGAGAGAATGGGAATGTTCTGCTGTTTAGCCTGCGCCATATCCTGCGGCGACAGGGTAAACAGGCAGCTAAAGGCAAAGAACATCACCACCACCACCATCAGCACGCTGGCGCGCGAGATGATCTTCGCACACTTTTGCTCGGTATATTCCCGGCCAAACTCCGCCTCATACTCTTCGCGTTTGGAGACCACAAACGACGAGACGATGGGGGAAAAGTTGAAGGAGAACACCATAATCGCGATCCCCAGCCATACGGTTACCAGAATGCCATGGCTGCCGAACAGACTCAGGCTGTGCATGTCAAAGCTGGTAAAGATGTCACTCGTCCAGTAGGGGATCAGCGACAGGGAGATCAGCACCAGGCAGGTAATGAAGGGAAAGACCAGATATCCCATCACCTTAACCATTAAATCCTTGCCGAAGTAGATAAAAAACGCCATGACCAGCAGGATCGCCAGCGCCACCACGCCGCGGTTAATGGCCGGTAGCAGCAGCTGATGCTCCCAGAAGGCAATAAACGTATTGGTGATGGTCACGCCGTAGATCCACAGCAGCGGACAGATGGCAAAAAAATACAGGAAGGTGATCACCACGCCACCGACATGGCCGAAGTGCTGATCGACGGTATCGGTAATATTATCCGATGCGCTGTGCCCGGACAGACACAGACGGGCCAACGCGCGATGGCAAAAGAACGCGATGGGAAAAGCAAGAATAAGCATGAAAATAATCGGCAGCAGTCCACCGATACCGGCGCTGATCGGAAAAAACAAAACGCCGGCTCCGATCGCCGTGCCGAACAACCCTAAAACCCAGCGTGTATCCGTTTTGCGCCACGTGGTCACCTTGGCCTGACCCGTAACGACACTGTCAGTGCTACTCATATCTTATCCTCACATAAAAAATCAGGCGCCTACCAGCCCGGTGATTTGCGAAACGCGGGAGAGATCAATATTCCCACCGGAGATGATGCTGACGCTTTTGCGCCCTTTAATATACTGATCGAGCTTTCCACTCAGCAGTGCGGCAGAGGCTAAGGCGCCGGCCCCTTCGGTAATCACCTTATTGCGCTGGATCAGCGCCACCATGCTGGCCCGGATCTCCTCTTCACTGACCAGAACCATGTCGTCAACCAGCTCGCGGGCGATCTCAAAGGTCAGGTTCCCTGGCCGAGAGACATCGCAGCCGTCGGCCAGCGTACCGCCCGTACGGTGAGAGGCGATCTCCCCGCCGTAATAGGACGCCGCCATACCGTGTACGTTTTCCGATTGCACGCCGATAATACGGATGGTCGGGTTAACCGATTTAATCGCAATGGCAATACCGGCTATCAGCCCACCGCCGCCGACCGGTACAATAACATTATCGACATCATAGAGATCCTCTAAAATCTCCAGACCGATGGTCCCCTGGCCGGCAATCACCAGCGGATCATCGTAGGGCGGAATAAATATCCGTCCTTCCATCTCGACAATCTCGCTCACTTTTTCGATAGTTTCGTTAAAGTTATTGCCGTGTAGCACGACCTCTGCCGAATAGTCACTGGTTGCCGCAACCTTAGATTTGGGCGCACTGGTCGGCATGACGACCTTACCGTCGATCCCCAGCATGGCGCAGGAGAGTGAAACCCCCTGGGCATGGTTACCGGCAGAGCAGGCCACCACCCCTTTACGTCGCTCGCTATCCGTCAGGGAGCTGAGCTTATTGAACGCGCCGCGAATTTTAAACGAACCGGTACGCTGCATATTTTCAAACTTCAAAAATATTTCGCCCTTACAGCGTTCGCTCAGATAATTAGAGCGCGGCATCCCTGTTTTATATATTTTTCCGGAGAGTCTGGTTTTTGCTGCTTGAATATCATCAATGCTAACGGGAAGATCATATGTAATATGCATGCTATCCTCTCTATAAGAGTAATTTATATTCAAAGCCAACGACAATACTGATCCTGTGGGTATCGTTTAATTACCCACATTCGTTAATCTAACGTGCTACTGCTCAGCGGCGACGGGCTGTTTATATTTGGCACACTGGCTTGGACAATACTGCTTAGCCAACTCGACCAACAGCAGAGCGGATTTTTTAATCTTATAGTTTTTTGACCAAATTGCGGCATAATGTGCGATTGGCAGCGCATCCTCAATCGCCAGGGTCATAAACTGGTTTGAGCCGAAGGGGGTCGTCATATCGCAGGGGATCACGGTAAGGAAATTTGCATTGAGCACCAAATTATAGATCGTGACGACTGAGTCGGTTTTTATGATATTAGCGGTGTCATCTGGTGCTTATTCAGAATACTGAGCAGCTGTTTATAATATCCCATATCGGTTTGCGGCAGCGCCCACTGCTCATGCCGTAGAGCCTCCAGCGTCAGTGGGCCACTGCCGCTGCGGGACTTATTGGCGACGACGACAAACTCTGAATCAAACAGCGGTTCGACGTGCAGATCCTGCAGCTGCATATCGTCGCTCAGCGTACCGATGGCAAAATCCAGACGGCCATCACGGATCGCCGGGAAAAAGGATGAAAGCTGAGCTTCAAACATCGACACCTGCGCGCTGGGAAAGACGCTTTTAAATGTCTTAATCATCTGCGACAGGAAGGTAAAGCCGATCAGGGAGGGAAAACCAAAGGCGACATCGGCTACGCTACTACAGCTCAGACTATTGATCTCACTGACCATATTCTTCATTTCACGGGTGATTGACTCGGAATAGTTCAGCAGCACCTGCCCCGCACTGGTCAGCGTGACGCCGGTATTTTTACGAATGATAACCTCGATACCAAAATAGTCTTCCATCTCGCTGATGGTCTTGCTTACCGCCGGTTGAGAAATTCCTAAACGCTTGGCTGCAGCCCCAATTGAGCCGCTTCTGATGACCTCCTGAAAGACCACAAGGTGTTGCGTTTTGGGTAGAATAAAGGTGTTCATATTCATTAGCACTTATTCTCTCAGCGGGTGGTATTGAACTCTACTAAATAGGGTTATGGGGGGATGTGTTATTGCTCACAGTTTATAAAGTACAATGTTCTTAATTGATATTTACCCTATACATTTCATATAGATAAATAAAAATAACGTATTTTTTCATGACCACAATCAAGAAAAAAAGAGAGAATAACTTTATGTTATGGCGATAATTTAAACACCTCCCAAAAAGCTATTTTTAAATCGCCAAGAAGCTAAAAATGAATTTATGCGGATAAACAAAAATATTCCATCAGAATGTTATCGGTGCCATCGGTTCACCCCAGCGGGGCTGCCCTGTCTGCCCCCCTCGCCGCGCGCCAAGCGGCGCCCTGCTACCTGGACAAAAGAACATTATCAGTGGGAAAATCAACACAAAACACCTAATTTAATAACCATAACAACAAATAGCACCATGAAATGGGCAAAATAACAGAATCTATTACCAACACCACCGACCGGAGTAGCAAGGCGTTACCGAATCGTCCTAAAAACCGACGGCGTCCGAAGGCGCGACGGCCGCTTTTGCGGCTGTCGTCAGATAAACGGCCCGATCGGCACACCGCCGCACGACGCGCCACCCTATAGATACTGAGCGCGTCCCCAGCGGCGCTGCCAAGCAAAAGTCATCGGGCAGGGAAACGTATTGACGGGCTTGATTAACAGGAAATAACAATCAAGTTCGATAGATTAATCGATTGTTCCTATTTCAGAAATTGGGCATGCAGACCGGACAAAAAATCATTAGCACGTATAATCGTTAAGGAATAAAACGAAAGCAGCGATCCATCACGCAATGGGTTATCCGCAGTAATGACCTGAACAGTACTCCATAAATTTACTGAAGGTGCGATAAATGGGAAATAACAACGAATTTTCTAGCGGTAAATGCCCCGTCATGCACGGCGGTATGACCTCCGCGGGCATGGCCAGTAAGGATTGGTGGCCGAATGCCCTGAATCTAGACATTCTGCATCAGCACGATAGCAAAACCAACCCGATGGGACAGCAGTTCAACTATCGAGAGGCGCTGAAGCAGCTGGATGTCCAGGCGCTGAAAGACGATCTGCGGGCGCTGATGACCGACAGCCAGCCCTGGTGGCCGGCTGACTGGGGTCACTACGGTGGTCTGATGGTCCGTATGGCCTGGCACTCCGCTGGCTCCTATCGCATCGCGGATGGCCGCGGCGGCGCAGGCACCGGCAACCAGCGTTTCGCACCGCTCAACTCCTGGCCCGACAACGTCAACCTGGATAAAGCACGCCGCCTGCTGTGGCCGATTAAAAAGAAATATGGCAACAAAATCAGCTGGGCCGATCTGATCGTGCTGGCCGGTACCATGGCCTATGAGTCCATGGGGCTGAAGACCTTTGGCTTCGCCTTTGGCCGTGAAGATATCTGGCACCCGGAAATCGATACCTACTGGGGCTCAGAAAAAGAGTGGCTGGCGCCGAGCGGCAGCGAAGGTAGCCGTTACTCCGGCGAGCGCGATCTGGAAAACCCGCTGGCCGCAGTCATGATGGGCCTGATCTACGTTAACCCGGAAGGGGTGGACGGCAACCCGGATCCGCAGAAAACCGCCAACGACGTGCGCGTCACGTTCGCCCGTATGGCGATGAACGATGAGGAAACCGTCGCCCTGACCGCCGGCGGCCACACCGTAGGTAAATGCCACGGCAACGGCAGCGCCGCCAACCTGGGCGCGGCACCGGAAGGCGCCGATCTGCAGGAACAAGGGTTGGGCTGGAACAACCATACCACCCGCGGCATTGGCCGTGATACGGTCAGCAGCGGGATCGAAGGGGCATGGACCAGCAAGCCGACCCAGTGGGATAACGGCTACTTTGACATGCTGCTGGGCCATGAGTGGACCCTGACCAAGAGCCCGGCAGGCGCCTGGCAGTGGGTGCCGATCCAGATCGCGGAAGAGGACAAGCCGGTCGACGTGGAGGATCCCTCCATCCGTCTTCTGCCGATCATGACCGACGCCGACATGGCGATGAAGGTCGATCCGGCCTACCGTCAGATCGCCGAGCGTTTCCGTCAGGATCCCGCCTACTTCTCCGACGTCTTTGCCCGCGCCTGGTTCAAGCTGACCCACCGCGATCTGGGGCCGAAGTCACGCTATTTCGGGCCGGATGTGCCGCAGGAAGCGCTGATTTGGCAGGATCCGGTTCCCGCCGGCCGCAGCGAGTATGACGTTGCCGCCGTCAAGGCGAAGATCGCCGCCAGCGGCCTGAGCATCGCCGACATGGTCAGCACCGCCTGGGACAGCGCCCGTACCTTCCGCGGCTCGGACAAACGCGGCGGGGCCAACGGCGCCCGCATCCGCCTGGCACCGCAGAACAGCTGGGAAGGCAACGAGCCGGCCCGTCTGGCCAAGGTGCTGGCGGTACTGGAGCCGATTGCCGCCGAGTTTAACGTCAGCGTCGCGGATGTCATCGTCCTCGCCGGTAACCTGGGGATTGAGCTGGCCGCCAAGGCCGCCGGCGTCGCTATCGAGGTGCCGTTTGCACCGGGACGCGGCGATGCCACCCAGGCGATGACCGACGAAGCCTCCTTCGAAGTTCTGGAGCCGCTGGCCGATGGTTTCCGCAACTGGCTGAAGAAAGACTACGTGGTCACGGCCGAAGAGCTGCTGCTGGATCGCGCTCAGCTGATGCGCCTGACCGCCTGTGAAATGACGGTGCTGATCGGCGGGATGCGCGTGCTGGGCGCCAACTATGGCGGCAGCAAGGTCGGGGTCTTCACCGATCGCATCGGTGTCCTGAGCAATGACTTCTTCGTCAACCTGACGGATATGGCTTACACCTGGAAACCGACCGGCAGCAATCTGTATGAAATCCGCGAGCGCGCTAACGGTGCGCTGAAGTGGACCGCCAGCCGGGTCGACCTGGTCTTTGGCTCCAACTCAATACTGCGTGCCTATGCCGAAGTCTATGCACAGGACGACAATAAAGAGAAGTTTGTCCGCGACTTCGTCGCCGCCTGGACCAAGGTAATGAACGCCGATCGCTACGATCTGCGCTAAGTAATGGTGCGACGCCGCCTGACCCGGCGGCGTAAATCCAGACACAGCCCCCGGCAATGCCGGGGGTTGCTTTTGATACCGTCAGCGCCGCCCGGCGTCCCTGCCAACCCGCTCGTTCTATAGCGGCATGCCCGGCTATATCGCCGCCGCCGTCCCCTCTCCGCTCAGCGGGCTGTGCTGCCACAGCGCCTGCTCTATTTCATCGCGGATCTCCTCCGCCTGCTGTACGCTGAGCCCCGCCTGTATGATGGCCTCCGCCTTCATATTCAAGGGCAGGTGCGGCGCTGACTCCGACGCCGCCTGCCGTAGCGCAAGGTCAAACTGCTCACCGACCTCCTGGGGTGACAGCGAGGCGAACGCCGTCTGCTTCCGCAGCTCACCCGCCAGGGTATCCAGCCGATGCGTCAGCTGCTGACCCCCTGACGCTGTATCTCGTCAAGCGTGTGCCGATCGCGCACGTCGATCTGCGCCAGCGTTTTCGCCATCTGTATCCCCGCCTCTTCACGCGCCTTTGCCAAGGCCCTCTCCAATATGTCGCCGTTCATCTCCCGCTGCGCCCGCTGGCCCAGCTCGGGCATCAGCCAGGATACCATCGAGTTCCACAGGCTGCCGGTCGTCAGCGCCCCGCTGAACAACGCGGCCCCGATGGCGATAATCCCGGCAGGCAGAAGTCCCAGCGGCCCCAGCGCCAGAAAGCCCAGCGTTACGCCGCCGATCAACAGCGGAGCAGCCACGCTGGCCGCGACCAACAGCGCTCTCTGGGCGCCGCTGGCGTGCTTCCAGGTCAGGGACATATCCTGGAGCATGCGTCCTATCACCCCCCGCTTCCCCTCCTCCGCGAGATCGCGGCCAATCGTTCCCGCACTGCGTAACGCCTCCCGCTGCATCGCATACGCCGTCACGCGCTGAATACGCTCATTGATACTGGCCGACGAGTCCAGCTGCATCCCGCGGAGCACCGCATTGACGACTACGTTGGTTCGCCGCTGCTCGGCCACCTTATCCGCGATCCCCTTCTCTGCCTGCGCCTGGGCCGCCCCCACCACAAACTGCAAAATGGAGGTCAGCGCCACCGTTGCCACCCCGCCGCCAAACAGGGCCCCGCCGAGACCGCCGGCCACCACGCCCCCGAGATTCTGACTCAGCATGCCCTTAACGCCGCCGGCGGCATAGGGGGCCCAGTCAGCCATGCTCAACAGCATGATCAGAGCCGGCGGCATCGGCTTCGCGTCCGTCACGCCCACCACCGGCTCACGCTTGCCAAACAGCGTATCCTGTATCACGCTGGCCGTCGTCCCTCGCTGCCAGGCCGTATGAAACATATCGCCGAGGAGCGTCGACGATCCCGTCGCGACCAGCGCGTGGTAGGTATGATCCAAATTGCTGGAGAGGTACGCGAGCTCCTGCGGATACGCACTGGCCCAGGCCAGCAGCTGGCTCGGGGTAAATCCCAGCTCCGTCAACGCCTGGGTGGGATCGGTCGGCAGCTTGCGCAGCGCCTGCATCAGCTCCAGGGAGGCCGCGACGATACCTTTTCCGCTCAATGCCAGCTGGTACTGCAGCAGCAAATCCCGCGGCTTGTCCATGCGCGCCCCCAGCAGCGAGGAGACCTTGTCTCCCATCTGCGCGAGCAGCCAGCTGCTCCAATAAATGTCCTTGGGATAACCGCCGCCGCCGGGCCCATCGGCCCGCTGCTGCTCCTGCTGCAGCGCCAAGAGCGCCACGCGAAAGGCGGCGCTGTTGCTGGCGATACGCTGCTCAAGCTGCGCCAGTTGCGACACGACGTCGCTCCCACTCTCCGTTCCCTGTCGCAGCGCATCGCGCTGACGCACCATCCCGTCGGTCTCCGCCGTCATCGCTCTCAGGGCCGCGCTGCGCAGCTGATACACCTGCTGATTGATGGTGGCCAGCGCGCCGTCAAACGGCTGGGCCGCCGTCGTGATCTCCGCCGCCAGCCGGGCAGACGTGGCCGTTTGCGCGGCCAGAGTGTGCCCCAGCCTATCCACGGCCGCCAGCGTCTCTCCGCTGCGCAGCAGCGCCGCTATCACCCGCCGTTCGGCGTTAATCTCCGTCAGCGCCCGGTTCAGCACCCCGTGGGGGGCCTCGGCGTCGGGCAGCTGCGAAGCCAGCGCCGCGACGCTGTCCTGGTAGCGCTGCAGCAGCCGATCCCGCTGCTGGAAAAAGGCCAGATAGCCCTCAGGATCCGCCATAAACTGCGCCCGTAGCGTGCCCTGCGCTAGCGCCTGTGGGAAGTTAACCCCTGCGTTCTGATGAAATTCACTATGATAATCAATTTGATGCTCTAACTGCAGGCAGTCCGCGGCGATCGTCTGGACCCGAGCCTGCGCGGCGGGCGCCAAACGCTGATACTCCCGCAGCACGGCCTCGCTCACCGCAATATCCTCTGCGACGAACGTGTCGTTATCCAACAGCAAGCGATCGCGGTTAACGGTGGCCGGGCCGCTGCGGGCACAGAGATACAGCAGGCCTTCCAAAGCCGGCTCATGGGGGATCGGCGCCGCAGCGCCATCGCTATCGTCCGTATCGACGTCGGGCGACCAGCGCCGGGAAAAATAGTCCTCGAGCGCGTCCAGCGCCTGGCTGCGCTGTTTAAATGCGCTGAAGTAATCCGGGTTACCCTTAATCTCATCCAGATCGCGCCGCAGGGTTTCCTGCGCCTGCTGGCTGGCGTCGCTGAGCAGCTGCTGTAGCTGCAGGGTGCGATCGCGCTCCTGCAGCGTGGTGCGGCGCAGGGCGCTCAGTTGAGAATAGCGCTCCCGATCGATAAGCAGGCTATCCGGCGCCGGCAGCGCCGCGGTATCCTCCCGGAGCGACGCGACGTAGGGATAACAGGCTGCCAGCAGACGCTGGGCGACCGCCGTATCCGGCAGACTCACTCCGCTTTGCATCACCCGAGCGACCGCCTGGCGTAA
The DNA here is from genome assembly GCF_000800725.1 of Edwardsiella sp. EA181011. Classification (NCBI taxonomy): domain Bacteria; kingdom Pseudomonadati; phylum Pseudomonadota; class Gammaproteobacteria; order Enterobacterales; family Hafniaceae; genus Edwardsiella; species Edwardsiella sp. EA181011. The sequence goes on from NZ_CP011364.1 coordinate 3,555,170, forward strand.
ACGGGTCGCGTCGGGGGCGCCCGCCTCTCCCTGCGCCTGCTGAACCAGCGCCAGCCACAGGCGATCGTCGTCGCCGACAGCGCCGGCGCCATCGCCAAGCTGGGCGCTCACCTGCGCCAGGCGGGCCCGCCATACGCCCCGCTCACCCGTGGGGGACTCACTCTGCGCGACCCCATCCATCCGCTGTTCCAGCGCGGCCAGGCGATCGGCCACATGCAGCGCCTGTGCGCGGATACGCTGTATCACCGGCGGCGCCTCTGGCCCCCCCTCGATCCCCGCGCATTCGGTCAACACCGCCTGCAGCGCTTGGCGAACCGCCTCCTGCGCCCTTTGCTCTTCGGCAATCGCCGCGCCCAGCGCCTCCGCAGGGGCGAGTAGCGTCTCACTCTGCTGCCGCACCGTGGTCAGCGTCGTACGCAGCGTCGCCAGCGTGTGATTCAGGGTCTCGATGCGTCGGGACAGCGCCTGATAGGCTGGCTCGGTCGGCCCCCCGACCAGCATGTCCTTCACCCGGAACAGGAGATTAAACGTATGGCGCTGCATCTGCAGCAACGAGCCGAGCGCTATCGGCGCGGGCAGCAGGTCATCCAGTGCGTCGTCCCGCAGCGGCGCCGGAGGCGGCAGCGCCACCGGCGCGTGCGGCGGCCGCAAATCGAGAATGCGGTGCTCCTCCGCCGGGCGCGTCTCCGCCAGCATCGGGAACAGACGATGCGCCTCAGCCCAGGCACGCTCATCAATCTGCCCGAGCGGAAGGCGCAGCGCCTCATGACCATTGGCGCTCAGGATCAGCGCCGATCCGTCATGGGGCGCCACATGCGCGCTCAGCGCCGTCGTCTGATGCGGTGACCCCAGCTCTTTTAGCCAGCAGAAAAACCGCAGCGGATCGCTAAACAGCGCCAGACGCTGTGGTGCCAGCAGCGATGTCTCGCTCAGATTGAGCTGCTCGAGCAGACGGGCGTCCCGATGGCGGCTGATGCACTGCCCATCGATACTGAGCGTGAAATCCTGTGTCGTATCATCATAATCCACCGTCACCGCGCTTTGGCTGTCCGCGTTACATAGCTGGCGCAGCGCGGCGGCGCTCTCCAGCGCCGCAAGAGAGTCATCCCCCCGCTGCAGCAGCTGATGATACTGCGCTTCCGCCGCCGCGCGTCTCTCGGCAGGAAACAGCGCGGCCACGCGGCTAACGCTGCGAGAAAGGCTCTCCGTTGACTCAGAGCCCGCGGTGTTGCCGCTGAGCGCGGGGGATAAAGTAAAAGCATTCACCATGGAGAGACCTCCCAATCGCGTTACACGGGGCGCCGGCCGTTAGCCGGAACATAATGCGATTTTATCCGTACCGCTATTGAGATGCTTTCGGGTATTGGCCTGAGATTATCGACAGATAAAAATATGTCACTTGGAAATAATAACGTGAATAGAAAAATCCTAGACTTCTGAATTTATTATTATAATTCACCTATAATTTTACCAATCCGCCCATGCAAAACTACAGATTACGATTGAAAATAGCAGACTCAATCGCCGCAAAATGCTATCAATTAGCTCATTTTCGACATGATGAGGCATCTCAACGCGAGGGCGCTTACGGTGCAAAAAACATTACCACCCCCCTGAAAACCTACACTTAGCTCAGCCAAGGCAGCAGTTTTGCTTGACCGTGACGCAGTTTATCCAAAATAATGCTGAAAAACCGTGGAATGAATAGATTAAAAATCTCACTCCGAAATTTGAATATCGAGAAATGCAATACGCTAAAAGTGGTAGAAAAATCCTAGACGGCAAAAAAAAAGCGTTCAGCACAACCCTGGTTATTCAAATGCCCCGAGCGAGCTGTATGAAGTTTTCAGTGTGCCACTGATTCGGAGTACCCCTTAAATATGACGATTTCTATTTTACCTCTGAACATTCTGATCGTAGAAGATCATGCCTTGCTGGCCGATGGCATCCGTAATCTCCTGGACAGCCAGCCCCGCTACCGGGTCGTGGGCGCCGTATCGAATGGGCTGGCCGTTTATGAGGCCTGCCAGCGCCTCTCGCCCGATCTGGTCTTACTCGACCTGGGTCTGCCGGGCATGGACGGCGTTGACGTGATCCGTCAGCTGCGGCGTCGCTGGAGCGATATGCGCATCGTCGTCGTCACCGCCTCGTCTGAGGCGCGGCGCGGCAGCGAAGCCCTCGCCGCCGGCGCGCTCGCCTATGTCCTGAAGCAAAGCCCGCAGCAAACCCTGCTGGCGGCCATGCAGCATGCCTCGCTGGGAAAAACCTTTGTCGATCCCGCCCTCAGGCTGGACTCCCTGGTGGCCTCGTCCGATATGGCCCAGGAGCCGCCGCTGACCCTGCGTGAACGGCAAATTCTCAAGCTGGTCGCCGAAGGAAAGCGTAACCGGGATATCGCGGAGCTGCTGTCCATCAGCCTGAAAACCGTGGAGACCCACCGGCTCAACCTGATGCGCAAGTTGGATGCCCACAACGCGGCGGAGCTGAGCAACTGGGCCCGCCGCCTGGGAGTTCTGGAGTTTTAATCCACCTCAAATTCACTGTGCACCAAGCGGGATAGGCTTTCCAGCGCCTTGTCTGGCATCGGCATCCCGCCCTCCAGCGCCTGCTCCCAGCGCGCAGCCGCCTCATACACCAGCGTCAGACCACCCTGCCCGGCCAGCCCCTTTAGCGTATGCAACGTCTGCCGCACCGCAGGGGTATCCTGCTGCTCTACCGCCTGCGTCAGCTGCGCCAGGTAGTGCAAGACATCCTCCTGAAGACGCCGCCGCAGCGCGGGATCCTGCCCGAGCAGCGGTATCTCGCCTGCGCTGTTAGGCGACAGCTCGATACCCCGGGTTAACTGTATGTCGGCCGTGTACTCCAGGGCTCGGGACAGCATCGCGGGGGTCACCGGCTTGGTGAGATACTCATTAAAACCGGCGTCCTGCAGCCGCTTGCGCTCTCCGGGCTGCGCATTGGCCGTCAGCGCGATGATCGGGCAGTCGGGATCGAGCATACCGTTCACGCTATCCCGCCACAGATGCAGCGTTTCATCGCCGGACAGCCCCGGCATACGCATATCCATCAGGACCAGATCAAACACGTGTCCACGCCCCAGCACCAGCGCCTCAGAGCCGCTAGAGGCGGTATACACCTTATGTCCCTGCTGGCGCAGCATACGCCCGACGATATCCTGATTGGTATCGACATCGTCCACGACCAGCACCTGCAGCGACCAGGGCGATACCGGCATCCGCTCCCGTACGCCGGTCGCCTGCGTTTCGCCGTCCAAATGCTGCCGCAAACGGCCGGGCAGGTAGCTCAGCTCAGGCGCATCCAGATCGGGGTTGTCGCCCGCCAGGGGGTGGTATCCCCAGGCCGATAGCTGTGGGTGCAGGCAGCGCGGCGCGACAATGCTACCCTTATCCTCCGGCGGCGCGATGGGAACGCTCCCGCTCCCCTCCAGCGGTAGCGTCAGACGAAAACGGGCGCCGATCGCGCTTTTCTCGCAGGAAAGCTCTCCGCCCAGCAGACGTGACAGGCTGCGGGCGATCGGCAGCCCCAGGCCGCTGCCGGCGATGTGGCAATCGACCTGATGAAATGCGGTAAAGATATCGTTAATCCGCGCCTCATCGATGCCCGGGCCGGTATCCTGCACCCGGAAGCAGAGTCGATCCTGCTCGCTCCAGCCGTGCAGCACCACCTCGCCATGGGCGGTAAACTTGACCGCGTTGCCCAGCAGGTTGATCAAAATCTGACGCAGGCGCAGCCCGTCGGTATACAGCGTCTGCGGAAACGACGGCGCCAGCAGGCAGTGCAGGGTCAACCCCTTCTCCAGCGCCGGAACCTGCACCGTCAGCATCGCCTGATCGATCAGCGGCAGCGGATCGAGGTACTCCGGGTTGACCACCATTTGTCCCGATTCTATGCGCGAGAAGTCCAGCAGGTTATTGATGATCTCCAACAGGTGGCGCGAACACTTAAGCCCGGTATCCAGTAAATCACGCTGCTCCGGCGTATTCTCACCGTTCTCCAGCAGCGTCAGCGCGCCGATAATCCCATTCAGCGGGGTACGGATTTCATGGCTGATGCTGTTCAGGTGTTCGCTCTTGTTGGCGCTGGCGCGCTCGGCCTGGCGTCGCGCCCGCTCCAGCTCTACCGTACGCTCGGCAACCCGCGCCTCCAGCTGCGCATACTGCGCCTTGACCGCCGACAGCAGTCGGTTATAGACCTGCGCTATGCGCCCCAGCTCATCCTCTCCCGCCACCACCAGGGGCGGCAGATCGGCAACCGCCACGTTGGGCGTCAGACGCTGCATAATACCGGCCAGCGTACGTCCCAACGTGCGCTGCAGCACTAGGTACAGGAGTCCCACCAGCGCGACCAGCAACAGCAGCGCCACCGGCAGATAGCGGTGCAGCGCGGCAAATGCCGCGTCCGTAATCTGACGGCTCGGCGTAAACAGCAGCAGCTTCCAGCCGACCGGGGCGACCTCGCGGCAGATGGAGAAGACCTCATCAAAATTCCCCTCCATCTCGCGCTGGCACGCCGGCAGGCTCTGACGCAACGCGGCGGACAGCGGGATGATCGGCTGCCCCTCCCGATCGAGCCACACGATCGTTTCACCGCCCGGGGTTTTCTCTACGGCGCTAAAGGAGGGGTGCAGGTTTACCGTCATGCCGACCAGCGCACCGGTGAGCAAATCCCGCTTCGCCGCGATCACCCGCCAGTTTCCACTGACGCTGCGGTAGGGTTTACTCCAGATGATGTGGTTGCCGACGGCCTGCTCGCGCAGCGCCCGGATCTGCTCAATGTGCAGCGGGGTATCGGTCGGCTGGCCGCCGGCGCTGGAGAGCACCACGCCGCCGTCCAGCAGGACGAAGGTATCCACCAGATTGCCCAGACCACCGCTGCCGTAGGCTTCGACAAAGGCCTTCGCGCGGCTGATGCGCGCCGCCGGATCCGGCGGCGCAGTCATATCGTGAATGTAGCGCGCCGTCAGATAGTAGGCGCCAGAGGCAACGCCGTCGTCCAGGCGGTGCCAGCAGCGCATCAGCGTATCCACATCACGGCTGACGTCCAGCAGCTCAGAGCTCAGCTCATAAACCGTTTCCGCCACGGTCGCCGTCAAGCGCCGCTGCAGCGATGACTTGGTCTGCTCAAAGTTCAGCAGCAGCGTCACGCCGGTACTCAGCAGCCAGAACAGGGCAATAAATCCACTGAGGATCAGCGCCAGGCGAAACGAGAGGGAGGTGCGCCAGATATGACGGGACATAGGGGATTCCTTATGTGCGGGAGGACGCCGAAGAGCCCGGAGAGCCAGTGGTTAACAGGCGCCATAGCTGACCAAGGTTACCGACCCCTCCGGACGTATGCACCCCCATTTCCGGCGGTGGCGCGGGCGCCGCCGGTACAGCAGATCGCAGCTGACGGTAGTATTCCAACACCCGCTGCACATAGCGCTGCGTTTCAGGATAGGGGGGGACCGTCCCCCCATAGCGCAGCACGGCGCCCTCGCCGGCATTATAGCCGGCCAGCGCCAAATCCAGCCGCCCATTGAAACGGCGCAGCAGTGTACTCAGATAGCGCGTACCGACCTCCAGATTATCGCGCGGATCCAGCAGCGCGAAACGGCCGAAGCGGGCCGCCGTCTCCGGCATCACCTGCATCAGTCCCATCGCCCCTTTTTCCGATACCGTATCATAACGATAGGAGGATTCAACGGCCACCACCGCCTGGATCAGCCGCGGATCCAGCGCATGCTTCCCCGCCACCTGCCCAATCAGCGACGCATAGCTCGCGCCGCCGGCTATCGCCGATGCCGGCGCCGACGCGACGCGCTCCTCCCCGCTCACCCGATACCATTTGAGCGGGGCCGCGGCGCAGCGCCCGGCCAGCAGCGCCAGCGTCAGCCCCACCCATACCCATTTACGCATCATCGTCTTCCTCCTGTGTATCGTCACGCAGCAGACGCAGGAGCTGGGCCACCGCGACAAACAGCTCTTCGGGAACGTAATCGCCCGGAGAGGTGGTCGCGATCAGCGCGCGCGCCAGTGGGATATTCTCCACCACGGGAATGCGCCGCGCCTCCGCCAGCGCCACGATATGCCGCGCCCGCGCCCCACGCCCATACTCCACCACCTGCGGCAGCGGCGTCTCCCCCTCGCAGTAGCGCAGGCAAACGGCGATGTGGGTAGGGTTGCGTACCACCACCGACGCGCTGGAGACGCTATCGGCCAGGCTGCCGCTCTGGATCTCCCTGTGCAGCTCCCGGCGCCGCTGCTTGATCTCCGGGCTCCCCTCCGCGTTTTTAAACTCCTGCTTAATATCCTCATGCGACATCATCAGCTGCTTACGCAGATGGCGGTACTGCATGCTGTAGTCGACGACGGCGAACAGCGCCGTCAGCAGCAGCAGGATCCCCCATAGCCACAGGGTCATTTTGCCGGTGACCCATAGACCAGCCTCGGCGTCGGCGCGCACCAGCTGCGCAAATGATGCGGCATAGCCGCGGATAAAATAGGTAAAGGTCAGGCCGAGGATCACGATTTTCAGCACCATCTTACCCAGCTCGAACAGCTTGAGCAGGGATACCATCTGCTTGGCGTTATTCAGTGGGTTAATCCGCTCGGCGGAGGGCATGATGGCCTTCGGCGCAAACAAAAAGCCGGTCTCCACCAGCCCGGTTAAGATCAGCGTCACGGCCAACAGCGCGGCCAGGCTGAAGACAAAGCGCACCGCCAGCGCGGCGGCCTTGCCGGTCAGCAGCGCGATAGCGTCGGGCAACGGGAGGTTCAGCGTGGCCAGCGTTGCATCGATGAAGCCGCCGATGGCCGCATACAGCGCCGGCCCCTCCGTCACCATCCAGAGCAAAATGACGGCCAGCTGTACGGTCGCGCTGATATCCTGGCTCTTGGCGACCTGCCCCTCCTCGCGCGCATCGCGCAGGCGCTTCGCCGTAGGCTGTTCCGTTTTCTCACTCATAGCACCTCCGCTAGCTGGCGCAGCAGTCCGCCGTCAAAGCGGGTGAACAGTGCCTGCACGCCATCCAGGGCAAAAGGCAGGCTGATAATCAGCATCAGCAGCACTATGGCGCTCTTAATCGGCATCGATAGGGTAAATACGTTGAGCTGCTGCACCGAGCGGTTAATAAAGCCGAGCGCCAGGTCGACCAGAACCATCATCACCATCGCCGGCATGGAAAAACTCAGCGCCAGGGCGTACAGCAGGTGCCACAAGTGCATCAGCAGGGGAATAAAGCCGCGTCCCCACTGCCAATACTGCCCCGGCGGCAAGTCACCATAGGATGAAAACAGGGCGGCCAGCAGCGCATGAAAACCGCCGCCTACGATAAACAGCACGCCGACCAGCTGGGAAAACAGCACCCCCATCGGCGAGGACTGCTCGCCCAGCAGCGGGTTAAACAGCACGGCGATGGAGGCGCCGCGCATGGTGTCGATAATAAAGCCCGCCATGTTCAAGGCCCACAGCGGCAGCGCCGCCGAAAATCCCAGCAACAGCCCCAGGGCCAACTCCCCCAGCAGCAGCCCCCCATAGTGCAGCGGTGCCTGCAGAGGGCTGGGCAGGACCAGGGCCGCCAGCTGCGGCAGCGCCGGCAGCGCCGCCATCAGCGCCAGCGCATTGCGGATCAGGGCCCCGCCGAGCATCGCGCTGTTGAATAGGGGCATGATCAGCATGATGCCCAGCGGGCGCATCATGGCGATGCCCAATAGCGGCCACCAGTGGTTCAGCTCTGCCATCATCAGCCCCCCATCTGCGCGATCAGATCCATCGCTCTCCCGGCATAGCTAAACAGCGCGCTGCCCATCCAGTGGTAGGTCAGCGCCAGCGTAACGCTGGCGGCCACCAGCTTAATGGCGAAAGAGACCGTCTGATCCTGGATCTGCGTCAGCGCCTGCACCAGCCCCACCAGCACGCCGACCAACGATGCGACCAGCACCACCGGGAGAGAGAGGATCAGAACCAGCCATAGCAGCTCACTGGCCAACTGCACGAGCTGTGCTTTTCCCATAGCGCCTCCCGGGCCTTAGCGGTACGAAAGCAACAGCTGGCCCAGTAGCTTGTCCCAGCCGCCGACCAGAATAAAGACCAGCAGCTTGAACGGCATGGAGATCGTCATCGGCGACACCATCATCATCCCCATGGCCAGCAGGATATTGGAGACGATGAGATCGATGGCGATAAAGGGCAAAAACAGCAGTAGGCCTATCTGGAACGCCTCCACCAGCTGACTGACGGCAAACGCCGGCATCAGTAATAGCAGCGAGTCATCGCTGATCTGGTCTCGAACGGAGGCAGGCCAGCTCTTGGTTGCCACCTGGCGAAAGAAGTGCAGCTGCGTCGCGGAGGTGTGCTGGCGCAGAAACTGACGGTATGGGTCGAGCGTATTGTCGGACAGCCGCGACAGCAGCGTTGTCTGCGCCTCCACAGGCGCATCGGCCAGCCGCGCCTGCACGGCGGTACCGACCGGCGTCATGATGAACAGCGTCAGGATCAGCGCTAGACCGTAAAGCGCAATATTCGGGGGGATCTGCTGTATTCCCAGCGCATTACGTAGCAGGGCAAACACAACGGACAGCTTTAAAAACGAGGTCCCCATTACGATCAGCAGCGGTAGCAGCGAGAGGGTAACCAGAAGCGCGATCAGTTCCGCCGGTTGTTCTGTCAGAGACATGATGGGTTCTCCTCTAGGATCTGCCGACAGTGTTCCCCACTTCCGCCCCGACGCCCATCGGGTAAAGACCTGACCTGCATGGAAAACCCAGGGCTAACGCGACATCAGGTATTCACCCTATGCCTTACTGAATACGGCTCCGCCATCATGAGGGCGCATCACGATCGCGGAGGATATTCATGGACCTACAGTGGCAACGGCAAACCGAACTTTGGCTACGCCTGATGGGCGCCGCCCCTCAGCCGCCGGCGATCAGCCTGACCCTGGGCCGGGATCGCGACCGTATTTTTCTGGAGCAGGATCAAGGGCGGGCGCGCCTAACGCTGGCGCGCAGCCTACCGGTGCCGCAGCTGCAGCCGACGCTGCTGCGCCTGCTGCAGCTCTTACAGCCCGAGGCCGGCGGCGGGATCCCGCTGCGAGCCTGGCTGGCGGGCGATGCGCTGTGGATTTCAGCGGCGGCGCCGCCTGACAGCGGCGCCGAGCAGTGGCGCGAGCTGGCGCGCCGTCAACGGCGCCTGCTCGATCGCGTGATGGAGAATCCCCATGAAAACGGTCAATAGCTGGCTACACAAGATCACCGCGCGCCAAGACATCATTCTGGCGGCCATGTTGTTACTGGCCGTTTTCATGATGATCATTCCCCTGCCGACGCCCCTGATAGACATCTTGATCGCCATCAACCTCACGCTATCGATCACCCTGCTGATGATGGCGGTCTACATCCGGGAACCCATGGAGTTCTCCGCCTTTCCCTCCGTTTTGCTCATCACGACGCTGTATCGTCTGGCGCTGACCATCAGCACCAGCCGCCTTATTCTGCTGCAGCACGATGCCGGCGAGATCGTCTATACGTTTGGCAACTTTGCCGTGGGGGGCAACCTGGCCGTCGGCCTCATCGTGTTCGCCATCATTACCGTCGTGCAGTTTATCGTGATTACCAAAGGCTCTGAGCGCGTGGCCGAGGTCAGCGCCCGCTTCTCCCTCGACGCGATGCCGGGCAAGCAGATGAGCATCGACGGCGATATGCGCGCCGGGATTATCGATGCGACAGAGGCCCGCCGTCAGCGGGCCCTGGTTCAGAAAGAGAGCCAGCTCTATGGCGCGATGGATGGCGCGATGAAGTTTGTCAAAGGGGACGCCATCGCCTCGATCATCGTCATACTGGTCAATATCGTCGGGGGAATCTGCGTCGGCGTGTTTATGCATGAGATGAGCGCGGGCGATGCGGCGACGACCTACGCCATCCTGTCCGTCGGCGATGGCCTGATTGCCCAGATCCCGGCGCTGCTCATTTCGATCGCCGCCGGGATCATCGTCACCCGGGTCCCGGGGGAAAGCCGGCGTAACCTTGCCAGTGAGCTCACCGAGCAGATCCTGCGCCAGCGTCAGGCGCTGTGGATCGTTGCCGCGGTGCTGGCCCTGTTTGCCGCCCTGCCCGGCTTCCCTACCCTGATCTTTATCGGCCTTGGCGCGGGAGTGGCCGCCATCGCCTACGCGCTGAGACGCAAAGAGCGGCAGCGCTCCCCGCTCGCCGCCGGCCAAACCGCAGATCCGCGCGACGAGAGCGGACAGGAGGGCGTGCCGCTGCTCATCGGCGCAACGCCGCTCGCGCTGCGCCTGCCCGCCGCACTGGCCCGCGATCCCTCCCTCGCCCAGGCGCTGGCCACGCTGCGGGCGGAGAAGCTGGAGCAGGCGGGTCTGCCGCTGCCGGAGATTCAGATCCAGACAGATAACGGCCTGGGCCCGGATCAGTTTACCCTGCTGCTGTATCAGGAGCCGGTGCTCTCGATGACCCTTCCTCACCTTGCCCTGCTCGATCTCGCCGCGCCCGCGCTGCGCCAGGTCGACCACCGGGAGACGCTCCCCTTCGGCGGGATCACGCTGCAGTGGCTCTCTCTGGAGCAGGCCGAAGGCAGCGCCGCCATCGGCCTGCACCGCTATCAGGGCAATGACCGGATTGCCTATCTCGTCTCATTGGCACTGGATCGCTACGGCGCCGAGTTCATCGGTGTCCAGGAAGCCCGCTATCTCATGGATCAGATGGAGCAGCGCTACGGCGAACTGGTCAAAGAGCTGCAGCGCCAGCTGCCGGTCGCACGGGTCGCCGATGTTCTGCAGCGCCTGGTCGCGGAGAGCGTCTCCATCCGCGATCTGCGCGCCGTCTTTGAAGCGCTGGTCGAATGGGCGCCGCGGGAAAAGGATCCCGTGATGCTGGCCGAATATGCCCGACTGGCCCTACGCCGCCACATTATCGGGCGCCAGCGCCACGGCCAGCCCTGGGTCAAGGCCTGGCTTATCGGTAGCCGGATTGAACAGATGGTGCGCGAGTCTGTCCGCCAGACCTCTGCGGGCTCCTACTCCGCGCTCTCGCAGCAGGAGAATCAGGCGATTCTGGCCGAGATCCACGCGGCGCTGGAGCGCAGCGGCGCCGTCAATACGGCCATCGTAACCGCGATCGATATCCGTCGATTTATCCGTAAGCTGATCGAGCGTGAGCTGTTCACCACCGCCGTACTCTCGTTTCAGGAGCTGGACGATGAGGCGGAACTCAAGGTATTAGGGCACATTGAGCTGATAGGAGACACCCATGCGGCTGCCTGACACTCAGAAGATCCTCGACCTGCTCGGCAGCCCCACCCTGCCGTCGGTGACGGGAGAGCGCCTGGAGGGGCGTCTGCTCACCGTCGGCGCGACATTATTACGCGCCCATCTGCCCGGGGTCGGGCTTGGCGAACAGTGCACCCTGCCCGACGGCGGCCCGGCCGAGGTGGTCGCGATCGAGGGGGATCAGGCGCTGCTCTCGCCCTACCAGCCGCCGCTGGGCCTCGCCAACGGCATGCTGGTGACCCCCAGCGGTGCGCAGGCCCGCATCGGCGTCGGCGAGGCGCTGCTGGGGCGGGTCATCGATGCGCTGGGGCAACCGGCGGACGGGAAACCGCCGCCGCAGGCCACGCAGTGGCGATCGCTGGAGAGCCCCGCGCCAGATCCCCTGCAGCGGGCCCCTATCGATACCCTGCTGCCGATGGGCGTTCGCGCCATCGATGCCGCGCTCAGCGTCGGCGTCGGCCAGCGCCTGGGCATCTTCTCTCCGGCCGGCTGCGGCAAGAGCACCCTGCTCGGCATGCTGGCCGCCAATAGCCAGGCCGAGGTCGTCATCTTGGCGCTGATCGGGGAGCGGGGACGCGAGGTGCGGGAGTTTATCGAACAGATCATGTCCCCCGAACTGCGCGCCCGGAGCGTTGTCATCCTGGCGACCTCGGATCGGCCGGCGTTGGAGCGGATCAAGGCCGCCGATACCGCGACCGTCATCGCCGAATACTTTCGCGATCGCGGACACCACGTACTGCTGTTGGTCGATTCGCTGACCCGCTACGCACGCGCGATCCGTGAAATCGCGCTGGCCGCCGGCGAGCCGACGGTCAGCGGCGGCTATCCCCCCAGCCTCTACGCCCGCCTGCCCCGGCTGCTGGAGCGGGCAGGCCCCGCCGCCTGCGGCAGCATTACGGCGTTCTATACCGTACTGGTAGAGCAAAAGAGCGACCCGCTGGCCGAAGAGGTCCGCTCGCTGCTGGACGGGCATATCGTGCTCTCACGCCGCCTGGCCGAAGCCAGCCACTATCCCGCCATTGATATTCTGGCCAGCGTCAGCCGAGTGATGTCGCAGGTCGTTACGCCACAGCACCGCCAGGCGGCCAACCGCCTGCGCCACCTCCTGGCGACCTGGCAGGAGATCGCGCTGCTGGTGCGGGTGGGCGAATACCGCCCGGGGCAGGATGCCGACGCGGATGACGCGATGGCCCGCCGGGAGGCCATCGCCACTCTACTGTGCCAGAAAACCGATGAACGCTGCCCGCTGGCCGCCACCCTCAGCGCGCTGTACAGCGCAGTAGGCCAGCCATGCTGACGCAGCTACGCGATATCAAGCGGCTACGCGAACGCGGCCTGCGCAGCACGCTGGCCCAGCTGGCCGATGAGGCTGACAGCGTACGGCGGCGACAGCAGCAGCTCCAGACGCGGCTATCCGCGCTGCAGATCCGCTGGCGCACCCTGAATCAGCAGACGGGCTGCCTGGATCATTTGGCGCTGGGACGCCTGCGCAGCGCCCAGTCGGCCATGGAGAGCGAATCGCAGCGGCTGCGCCATGAGCTGGACACGCTGGCCGCGGAGCAGGGACGCATCAGCCAGCTGCGCGGTGAACACGAAACGCAGCTGCGCCTCAACCTGCGCGAACAGGAAAAATTGAAACTGCTGGAGGAGAGCGAATGATTACGCCGTCTTATGGGCCCACTTCCGGCCACGCCCCGGCCACGGATCGCGACGGACGCCGCCCCCGGCGCGACGCCGACGCCGATCGTGACGCCGAGCGTTTCCGTCAGCTGCTGGCGCCGCCAGCGCCCCTCCCCGAGCCTCACCGCGCCGCCGACGATGCGACGCCTCCGGACACGCCAGGGCATCGCGCGCCGGGCGGCGGCATCCTGCCGGAGCTCCCGCGCCCCACGCCCCTGCCGCTGTCCGCGGAGGGGCTGCAGCTGCGGGCAGCCAGCGGTCCGCTCGCCGGACTGATGGTGACGGCGGGATGGCACGGCGGACGGCTGATACTGCGCCTGTCTGCCCCCTCCGGCGCCCTGCGCGATCGTCTGGCGCAGACCGGCGATACGCTCGGCGCCACGCTCTCTGACCTGCTGGGGATCCCCGTAACCGTGGAGACAGCCTATGAACCTTGCCGCCCCCTTTAGCAGTGAGTCGCTGTTCTTTCTCAGCCGCCTCGACGCCAGCGCTGAGATAAACGGCCTGCGGATCCAGGCCGATCAACACCGCCCCTCGGGATCGGGGCTGCGCCTGGAGAGCCGCTGTGACGATCTCGCCATCGCGCTGTGGGTCGGCGCGGAGTGGAGTCGCTGGCTGGCGCCGCAGCTGGCGGCCCCCTCCCTGGCGCAAATTGAGCCCGATCTCCACCCGGCGGTTGCGGGCTGGCTGCTTTCACCGCTGAATGTGTGGCTACAAGCGGCGTCGCTGCCCGAATTGGCCTCGCCAACCCTGCATCAGGCCGAGGCGCCAGAGCGCTGCTGGCGCTTCACCTTTACCCGCGCCGACGCCCGCTTGTCGCTCTATATTACGCAGATCGCTCCCGGCCTCTTGACGCGCTGGCTGGCGGCGCTAGCGCCGCCGGCGCAGCGGGAGCATACGCTGCCGTTAGTCCTCGGCTGGTGCTGGCTCTCGGCGGAAGAGGCGGCCAAGATCGCCCCCGGAGATGCGCTGCCGCTGCAGGGGATGGCTCCCCAGCCCGACTGCTTCTGGCTCGCCTCCCCCGATAGCCCCGAGCAGCTACGCCTCCACGACGCAGAGAGCGGCGTCGTCGTACGGGCAACGCTGCCCACGGTCGCGCTCACGGCCGCCGACGAACTCTGCCTCCTGGCCGAGGCCGGCCGCGTCAGCCTCAAGGCGGAGAGCCTGGGAGAGTGGGCGCCCGGCCTAGAGACACCGCTCAACGCCTGTGCCTACCCGCGCCTGCAGCTCTCCCTGCGGGGCATCCCATGGGCGGAAGGAACGCTACTGCGGCTAGACGATGGCTGGGCCGTGCGGATCACCCGTCGGATATCGGCCGTCCCCGATGCGCGGGAAGGATAGCCCCGGCGCGGACGACGCACAGGGGGAGCGGCGCCCCGGCGCCCGCGCAAACCATCGAGCGCCGCCGGCGCAGGCCGGCGGCACGGCCCACCTCAGCCCCATCCTAGAGTAAAACAAACGTAAATTCAGGTAATTACCCGATATCTCCCGCACGAAATCAGCGCAGATAATACGTTGATGCAAAAGAGTCCGACCCCGACGACCAAACAGCAAACGTTATGCAACTTCTCGAAAGTTCGCCCGTTAACGGCGTTCTAGCATCACCTTATCGGTAGCCAATAGGAGGTTTCACTATGAGCCAACACGCCATTCATCCCCTTTTGCAACTAATGCAAGACCTACAGCGGCGTCAGCGCAAACTTGGCGAACAGATCGACTCCTTTCACGCGTTACAGCAAGAGATCGCCGCGCTCCATGAACGCGCGCCCCGCGACCCACAGGCCCGCCAGCGGCTTGAGCGATTCAGTCACGCGATGCGCGAAGAGATAGCCCCGCTGCGTCAGCAGCTCGACAGCAGCATCAGCCGTCTGCAAACGCACTTTTCCGCCCTTGGCGCCACCCTGAGACAGGGCGCTGGCCAGGCGCCGTCACGCCCCGGCGGCGCCGGTCACTCCCCGGCGATCGGGCATGACTTCATCTAACGCCATCCCATCAGAGGAGAGCACTATGTCCATCAATATCGACAGCCAAGGTGGTGTAACCCACATCGGCGCCAACGGTTACGACCTGGATCGTATGGCGAGTCAGGGCGATAGCATCATGTCCGAAGGAATCAGCGTGCTGTACCAGTTCATGACGCTATTCACCGATCTGGCGCAGGGAAAATATGACCAGATGAAGGCCAAGGCCGACCGGGCCAGAAACTCCCAGCAGGTGGCCAATCAGATCGATGCCATCATCGCCAAGTTCAAAAAAGCGGGCGATACCGGCGATCTTCCGCCCGATGTGCTCAAGTATCTGCGCGATCACAACATCAATATCACGGTACAAGACGACGGTAAAAACGCCACCAGCGACATCGACAGCTACCTGAAAAGCATCGGCCACCCTGATGGTAAGGGGCTGGACAAGGGGGAGCTTGACGTAATTAAGGGCGCGCTGGAGACCGACTCGGGGCGCAGCTCCGACTTCGTCACCCAGGCTCAGCTGCAGATCCAGAAGACCATGCAGTCCTATAACGTCTGCGTCAGCCTCATCAACAGTATGCAGACGCTGCTGGCCGAGATGAACAAAGCCATCGCCCAGAATATCCGCTAAGGAGGCCACGATGACCGAACAGGACGATCTCGCTACGCTGCATGGTTTTTTCAACCAGGGTGGCACCCTACAGGCGCTGATGGATATCGCCCCCGACGATCTTGACCATGTCTACAGCTATGCCTGCCAGCTATTCGACGCAGAGGACTATGCCGGCGCCAAACGCTTTTACCTGCTGCTGGCCCGCCTCTCCCACTGGCAATACGAGTACTGGCTCTCCCTGGGGCTGTGCTGTCAGCGCCTGGAGGAGCACGATCAGGCCGTATTCTGCTTCGGTCAGGCCGGCCTGCTGCGGCTGGACGACCCCCAGCCGGCCTATCTAGCGGGCCTCAGCTATCGACAAATGGGGCAGACGGCGCTGGCCGGCAAGGCCTTCAGCGCGGCGTTGAAATGGTGCGCCGCCAAGCCGCAGTACCAGGCGATCAAGGGGGAAATACTGCGTCAGTTCACACCGGTGACCGAGGAGACACAGCCATGAACAATATCACTGAGACCCGCTATACCACGCCGCCGCTGGGGGGCAGCGCGCAAAACGACAGCGTGCAGTCACAGCACGATCACCCGCAGATTGGCGCCGGCGCACTGGATCCGCTGCGTTCCCCCCCTCAGCGTCAGCAGGATCACGACCCTAAGCGCGAGTTTCATCGCCCGCCCGCGCCCCGTCAGCCCGTGACGCTGCGCCTCGCAGAGGGCGCACTGAACCGCATTCTGGACATCTTTGGCCCCCGCGTCGACGGCAAGCCGCTGACGGTCACCGATATCGAGCGCACGCCGATGGAGGCGATGACGCTAGCCGCCTCTCTGCTGGGGGTCAAGGCGCTCGGCGACAATGCCAATCTCAAAGCGCTGGCCATGGAGATCCGCACCCACGGCGCCGAAAGCCTACGTCTGCGCCAGAATGAAGATCTGCGTAAACAGGTGGAGAAATCCATCGAGGATCAGGCCAAGGCGCAGAAAGCGGGGATTTTCTCCGCCATCGTCGACTGGATCGTCTCCATCGCCGAGGTGGTCAGCGGCATCGGCAAAATCCTAATCGGCGACTTTGCCGGCGGCGCCATGGACGTGGCGGCGGGATGCGCCGGGTTGGTGAAAGCCGCCTGCGAAACCCTGGCGCTGATCGATAAGGACAATGCGGAAAAATACCAGTCTATTGCCGACGTCGCCGGAAAGGTACAGCTGGCCTTCGAGATCGCCGGCATGGCCGTCGATCTGGTCAGCGTCGGGCGCGGAGTCATGGCGAGCAAGTCCATCGCCAAAGCGACGGAAACCGTCATGGAGGGGGCGGCCGGCGAAGCGCTACATACCGCCGTGACCCAGGGCAGCGAGGCCGCGATAAAGACCGCGGCTGCAGAGATAGGCAAGCAGGTTGCCGAACAGGTCTCCGAGCAGGTCACCCGCAGCCTGGCCGAGCAGAGCGCTCGCTTCCTGGGCCAGGGCCATCTCCTGGAGGCGTTCAGCAAGCAGGCCATCGAGCAAATGGTCACGCGGGCGGTCGAGACCGCCGCGAAAAGAGCGCTCCAATCCGGCGTCGAGATATCGGCCAAGGAGCTGAGCAAGCAGGTCATTAAAGAGGTGCAGCGCGAGGTCATCAAAGCCATCGTCGGCGCCTGCATCGACAGCGTGGCCAACAATGCGAAGTCAGCCACCCGCAGCACCCTGCAGAGCGTTAACGGCGTCTACCAAGGCGTTATCACCAAGGAGCGGGCCGAGCTCCAGAAAGTCATCCAGCAGCTGATCAATGAGACCGACTTTATGCAGTTCATGCTGGATGAGTTTGAAAAAATCAAAAAACGCGCCAAAGAGAATATCGGCAGCCTGATGGACGGGGCAGGCAAAGCCCTCTCCGCCGCGGCGGATACCCAGCAAAAGAGCGGCGCCATGCTCAGCAGCATCGCCGCCAATATCGCCTGAACCAAGGAGCAGACTATGAGTACCATCGACAGCGGCAGCCTCGGCGTTAACGGCATTACCCCACCGGACAGCCATCGCTACGTTTCGGGGGATCGCGGCGGCGACGCCATCGGCCAGCTGAATGAGCTGATGGTTCAGCTTGGAGAGCTGTTTGGGAAGCTGCGCGATGTGCTGCGCCAATATCAGCAGACGCAGCAAAGCAACGCGTTCAAGATGCAACAAACAGCGTATGACACTCGAGTGGATGCCATCGATAAAGACTTTCAGGCCAAGCAGGCCCAGGCTATCGCACAAATCCTCGGCGGCATCGCCCAGGCCTTTGGCGGCGCGTTCGGCGAACAGGCGCATACCATTAGCAATGGCGTTAACAGCATGACGCAGGGGATCGTCGGCGTCGGCTATGTCAATGATATGTCCCGTCAGGCGCAGGAGGAGCAGGCGCTATCCGAATATCAGCACGGCCTGGCTGCCCAGCAGCTTAAGCGGGCGGATGAAACGCAGGAAAAGGCGCTCAGAGTCTCCGGCGATCTGCGCGAGATACTGACCACCCTGAATCAGGCCCACGAGCGTATTGCCAGCAGCGTACGCATGTCCTGAAGGAGGTGACACGATGGATGACGTCAGCCGTTTCATGGTGGCAGAGGGGCTACACCCGGCGCCGGCGCACTTCCTGGAGAGCGAGTTTCTCATGGGGCAGCGCATCGAAACCCCGCGTTTTCACCTCACCTATCGGCAGGAGGGGGAACGTCTGATCCTCTGTGACTTTACCGCCCGCAATGACGATGGGCAGGCCGTTATCGCCCTGATGGGACTCCTGCGCCGCCTCATCGGCGCGCTTCCCCTGCTGCGCTATATCGATGCCATGATCCTGCCCGCGCCCCACGATCGGGCGCTGGATAGGATGCGACGGCGCCTGACGGATGTGATGCTGGCGGAAGGCGCGCAGCCCATACGTCTGGATGATGCGCTGTGGCTGCGCTATCGCTGCCGTTAACCGCCCAATCAACGCCGGCCAGCGCTCCGCCGCAGGGGAGAATGGCCGGCTCCCCGAAATCATAATGCCAAAAGCCAAAGCCGCCCCGCTTTGCCAAAGCCCCGGAGGAAAGGCCCTGATAATGTAATAATATATCATATCAATTGGAGAACACTATGACGTCCGCATCGCTCTCCGCCCAGGCTGAAAACGTGGCGCGTCGCTGTCTGGCGCTGCTTGAGGGGAAGGAAACCCAGCGTCCCCTCAGCGGCGCCAGCCAGGATGAAATGGAGGCCCGCTATGCGCGCGGCTGCCAGGCCCTGAACGACGGCGATATTCACGAGGCGACGGCCACGTTCGCTTTTCTCTCCCTACAGCAGCCGCTGGAACGGCGCTTTACCTTCGCATTTGCCTGCGTACTGCTGCAGCAGCAGGAGTATCGCCAGGCGCTGACCCTCTTTAGCTATTCCCTCGCGCTGCAGGCTAACGATCCCTTTACCCCGTTTCATATGGCGGAGTGCCTGTTTGCGCTGAGAGAGCCTGACGCCGCCATGGATGCATTGGATGCCACGATTGCGCTGTGCTATGGCCAGGCCGACGCCAACCCACGCTATACACCTCTGCGTCAGCGGGCACAGGACCTGCTGGATACGCTTAATCAACCTTAAGGAAGCCATGATGATCAACGGCGTTTTCACCGAAGCACCGCTGCCGCCCTCCGCAACGCCGAGGAGTGAGCCCGCGCCTGGCCGCAGGGATATCGCAACCCAGTGCGATCTGCTGGGCATTGAGGCGCCGCGCAGCCGGGCGCCGGGCGCCCCAATCCCCTTGGATCAGCTCAGGGCACAGGCGCAGGAGGCCGAGCAAAAGGCCAAGGCCTGCGGCGTCGAGATGGCGAAACGCGCCTTTGTCGCCAAAGTGCTCACCCTGGTCGCGGCCAGCGCCGTGCTGATCACTGCCGCGCTGATCACCGGACTCACCGCCGGCGCCGGCGTCCCCCTGCTGACGCTGGCCAGCGTCGGGTTCACCCTCGCCGTCGGCGATGTCGCCTGTGCAGCCTATGACTGGAACCACAAAAAAAATGGCGGCGGAGGACTCGCCATGGGCAGCGACGCTATCGGCAACGCGATCCACTGGCTAGGGAAAACCGGCGGCGCCAGCGACGAAAGGGCACGCCAGGTCGCCGCCTATGGCTCACTGCTGGCGCGCAGCGCCGTTACCGTCAGCACCGTCGCCGTCAGCGGATTTCTTCCCGTCGCCGCCCCTCTCGCCCTGCAAACCACGATCCCGGCGCTGACCCTGGGCAGAACGATGATAGAGATCAGCGCTAACGCGATTAAAACCAACGAGACCCACCATGGCATCGTTCAGCGCGTCCATGAGATCAGCGCCGGCCGGGCCTGGGGCCGCGTAGAGATAGCCCAGAGCGAACAGCGGGCCGACCGCGATGCCGATGAACGGAGGATATCGGCGCAGCTGGCAACGCTGGAGAAAACCCGCGCATTTCTCCTCCAAACCCTCAGTCAAAGCGGCGCCGGGTCTGCGCCGCCGACGCGACGCTACAGCTTTGCCTGACCCCCACCCTCTCGCCTCATGAACATACCGGCGGCGCCCCTGCGGCCGGTATGCCCGCGCGGCCCTTGCCCATCAACTCAGGTATGCACCCGATACGCAGCGGGACGCCGCCGCTTTACCCTGATGACATGAACAGAAAACTGAATCCCCGCCAGGCGCTGCAGCAGCTGGCGATGTACCTCAGCCATGCCGACTGGTCCCAGGGGCAGCAGAGCCTCACGGGTACCCTGCAGGGTAGGCGTCTGAAAGGACGCTATTTTGCCAGCGGTATGTGCGTGGCGATAACGATCGCATGGCCGCTGGCGCAGGCTAGCCAGGCGTGCCTGCTGCTGGCGGCGAGCCCGGAAACGCTGGACGACGCGCTCTACGTTGAGCAGGAGCAGTTCTGGCTCCTGCGTCGCTATCCGCCGTTGCTGACGGAGGCAGAGCTCGATCTTTTACTGCAGCAGCAGCTGGCGATGGCGGGGCTACTGATGCCCGCGGTTCGGGAGCCGCATCCCACAGGCCCGTTCATTGGGAGGTATGCATGAGAATCATCGTCCTACTGCTCTTACTCTGCGGTGGATTTTCCGCCTCCAGCCTGGCGCAGCCCATCCCCTGGCGCGGCGCCCCCTTTTTTGTCTCCAGCCAGAGCGCCACGCTGGCCTCTGTGCTGCGCGATCTTGGCGCCAACTCCGGCGTGCCGGTGGTGGTCAGCCCCCGCATCACCGAGTCCTATGCGGGCGAGCTCCGAGATACGCCGCGCGGCACAATACTGGCCGAGCTAAGCCGGCTGTACCAGCTGCTGCCCTACTACGATGGCAATACGCTGTATATCTATAAGGCTCAGGAGATGGAGCAGGCCACGCTGGCGCCCAGTTACCTGGCGGGATCCGTGCTCAAACGCCTATTACAACGCAGCGGGCTGCTGGACGGCTATGCCTGCCAGGTCCGCCAGGTCGCCAGCGCCAACGCCCTACAGGTCAACGGCGTCCCCGCCTGCCTCAGCCAGGTGACGACCCTGGCCAAACAGCTGGACGAGCAGGATCTTAACCTGGAGCAAAACCGTGAAACCGTCGCCGTTTTCCCGCTCAAGTATGCCAACGCCAGCGACACCAGCTACGCCTACCGCAGCCAGAGCGTCGTCGTCCCTGGGCTGGTATCGGTACTGCGCGAGATGGCGCAGGGACACGCCATGCCGCTTCCCGACAGCAAGAGCGGCCCCCCCCTAGCAATGGCAGCGGCCTGCCCACCTTCTCGGCTGACCTGCGCCAAAACGCGGTATTAATCCGCGATCGTAAACAGAATATGGCGCTCTACCGCCAGCTTATCCAACAGCTCGACAAACGCCCGACCCTGATCGAGATCTCCGTGACTATCATCGACGTGGATGCCGGGGATATCAACGAACTGGGCATTGACTGGTCCGCCTCCGCGCGCATCGGCGGCGGTCAGGTCAGCTTCAACAGCGGCGGGCTCAACGCCGACAGCTTCTCTTCGCTGATCTCCAACTCCGGCAGCTTTATGGTGCGCCTCTCCGCCCTGGAGCAGCAGTCCAAGGCCAAGATCGTTTCACGCCCCTCGGTCGTCACGCTGGACAATGTGCAGGCGGTGCTGGATCGCAGCATCACGTTCTACACCAAGCTCAGAAGCGAGAAGAACCCCAAGCTGGAGGCGATTACCGCCGGGGCGCTGATGCGCGTTACGCCGCGCCTTATCCGGGAGAGCGCTGGCAATAAGATATTGCTGATCCTCAATATCGAAGACGGACGCCAGGGGGCACCGCTCAGCCAGGCGGAGTCCCTGCCCCAGGTGCAAAACGCGGAGATCGCCACTCAGGCGACGCTAAATCTGGGGCAGGCCCTGCTGCTGGGTGGCTTTGTGCAGAATGAAAACACGCAGGGCGTCCGCAAAATTCCGCTGCTGGGCGACATTCCCCTGATCGGCGGACTGTTCCGCAGCACCGATCGCAAGATACACAGCGTAGTACGTCTGTTTCTGATTAAAGCCGAGCCCCGCCAGATGTGAGGTAACCATGGAGACCTGCTTCAAGCTTACGTTGCTCAATGGCCCCCTACGGGGACAGGCGCTGCGGCTGCCCGCAGGCGAGTTTACCCTTGGCGGGCGCGAGGAGAACGATCTGCACCTGGCGCTGGAAAGCGGCGGTAGCGCCTCGCTATCGGTCACCGCCCAGGGCGTCAGCCTCGCTACCCCTACCGCCTGCTGGGTTGGCGGCCGCCCCTGGCACGGCGAACGCCTGCCGTTAAATCAGGGAATCGATCTCGCCGGCATCCACTTTGCGCTGACCGACGGTGACAGCGATACGCCGCTGCCGCAGATGGCCAAACGCCGCGCCATGCTGCTGTATCCCCTTCTCGGCGCGCTGCTGCCGACGCTTGGGATCATCGGTCTCCTTTGGCCCAGCGCGACGCCGACGCCCCCCTCCCCGCGCTCATGGCTGCCGCAGGCGCTGCAAAGTGAGCCGGGGCTACAGGCCATCTGGCAGAGCAGCGGGGATCTGCTGCTGCGCGGCCACTGCCAGGAGAGCGGGCGCCTGGCGGCGCTGCGTCAGCGCCTGCAGGCCAGCGGCATCCATCTGCAGCAGGAGGCCGTGTGTAACGATACGCTGCGCCAGGCGCTACGGGCGCTGCTGAATAGCTATGGCTATCAGAATATGATCATCACACTGCAGGATAACGGCGACGCCGCCATCGACGGCGATTTCCAGGGCAATAGCGCTCCCCTGGCCCAGGCGCTGGATCGGCTGCCGGGCCTGGGACGCTGGCAGTTTACGGACAGCGGCGCACAGACGCTGGCACGGCTGATCAATGCCCTGCGTACCGAGGGGCTGCTGGAGGGCATCAGCGCGCGGCGCACCGAGCACGCCTGGCTGCTTTCAGGGCACATTGCGCCGCCGCAGCAGGCGCGCCTGAACAGTTTACTTCAGCGCCTCAACCGGCAGGGTGAGGGAGATACGCTGCCCCTGCGCTTTATCGGTATGGCGGGAGAGTTCGACGCCGGCGATCTCCTGCCCGCGCCGATCGCCGGCGTCGGCGGCGCCGATGATGCCCTATATCTGCAGTTGAGCAACGGCATGCGGCTGCTCCCCGGCGCACCGCTCAGCCAAGGCATGCGCATCGTCCAGGTTACGGCCAGCGGCGTCTCGCTGGCGGGTCGACTGCGCCTTGTTTTTATCCCCCTACACTCCCGTTGAGAGGCTCCCTATGCCAACCCTAACGCATCTCGAAGATTCGCTTCGCCAGGATCCGCACGGACACCAGCGCCAACGCCTGATCGACTGCCTCAATGAGGCCGCGCGGCGTTTGGCCCTGGCCCTGCGCCAGCCGCACAGCGCCGACGAGTACGCCCGCCTGGAGCGTCAGCGTCAGTCGTGTCTGGCCGCGGTACGCGTCATCGATACCCTGTGGACCCTGCATCAGAGCACCTGATCGCCGCTAACTCAGGTGATGACCCGATAGGGGAAATTTACCCGGTCGCTATGATGGCCTTAGTACCTCAGTCAGGAGCACCTCATGCCCAATTTGCATCTACTGCTCGTCACCGGTCCAGATAACATCGCGCTCCTGCCGGAGCCCGGCGTACTGCTGATCGCTGACTCACGACCTCCCGGCATCGCATCGACCCGGCATACCCGGCTATTTAGCTATCCGTGCAATCTTCTGCACAGCATCTGCCGGGACTTGCAGCACCTGATGTACAGCGGCCCGGACCCCGTCTCTCCCCCTCAGCCGTTACCCATCGCCATGGCGCCGAGCCTGCTGAAAACGCTGCTGCGGCTCGCGGATGCCGATGATGAAACCATGCTCAGGCTGGTCTTGGCCTACAGCCTGACCCTGGAGTGTCAGCGGACGTCGACCCTGCTGCGATCGCTGTTGACCGCCGATGCCGACCTGTTCGACACGCTCTATCGCCATCGGCTCGAGCCCTGGCCGGTGGCGCGCTATGCCGATCTCTTCGGCCTGTCGCAGCGTAAGTTCAACCAGCTGTTCAACGATAAGTTTGGGATGGCGCCGAAACGCTGGCTGCTGCGCCAGCGCCTGGGCCATGCCCGTCAGTTGCTCGAAACCACCTCCAAAAAGGTGATCGACGTAGCGCTGGAGTCCGGATTCTGCAACGCCGCCCACTTCTCTGACTGCTTTCGGCGCCACTTCAGTCAGTCGCCGAGCGAAGTGCGCCGGGCCAGCCTTCACCACCGCGCCGGCTAAACACGGTAAGGAGCCTATATGAACATTGAGGATATCGTCTCTCAGCTGGGCAATCAGGTTTCCCGCATGTCTAACGATGCGCACACGGTTATCACCTCCGGCAGCGTCAACAACGATCCGCAGGCCATGCTGAAAGCCCAGTTTGCCATGCAGCAGTACTCCGTCATGATCGGCTATCAAAGCTCGGTCATGAAAACCGTCAAAGACATGATGATGAGCATCATCAGCAAAATAGGGTAATGCCATGGATACGCTGTCTGTCCCCCGCCTCGTCGTTGAGGCGGGCTTTGCCGCCGTTAACTGCGGGATGCGGGCCGAAATGCACGACATTCTCAATGCGCTGCCCGACTGGATCGACGATCCCGACCAGATTACCCGCTGCGAAGCCATTCTGCTGTTCGGACTGGGGCGCAGGAAGGCGGCCTCGGCCCGCCTGGCGATGTTACCGCCGGACGACTGCCTGCCGCTGCGCGCGCTGCTTACGCCCACCACTCAGGAGAAAACGGTATGAATATCGATGCCATTAATGCTATCGGACAGGCGCTGACCCGCGGAACGGCAGAGGCGCAAGATCCGGTTCCCCTGCCCGCCCAGCAGCGCTTTGCCGCCCTGATGAACGCGCCGCAGGCCGGCGATTCGCCGGATTCCCTGCTGGCGATCCAGGGCACCCTGAATGAGCTGGCCGTCGGGGTCGACCTGACCGCCAAGGTCGCGGGATCCGTGGCCCAATCCATCAATAAGCTGGTGAATCCGTCATGAAAATTATTCCATGGATACTGCTATTCGGCCTGTTGCCCCTGCTGAGCGGATGTAAAAGCGAGCTGTACAGCAAGCTGGATGAAAAAGAGGCGAATCAGATGATGGCCCTGCTGATCTACAACAACATTCCGGCCGATAAGCGGGTGGAAAAAGAGGGGGTGACCCTGCTGGTCGAGCGGGAGCGCTTTGTCGATGCCGTCGAGGTGCTGCGCCAAAACGGCCTGCCGCGCCGTAAAACCGTCACCATGCAGGAGCTGTTTCCCAGCGGACAGCTGGTTACCTCCCCCGAACAGGAGGAAGCCAAGCTCAACTTTCTTAAAAGCCAGCAAATTGAAAAGATGCTTGGTAGCATGGATGGCGTCATTAATGCCGAGGTCTCGGTAGCTGAGCCGCGCATCATCGTCGGCGAGGCGCCGCCCCAGGCCTCCGCGGCGGTCTTCATTAAATACAGCCCCGAAATCAACCTCCCCGCCAGAGAGGCGGAGATCCGGGCCCTCATCCACAATGGTATTCCAGGGCTCGCGCCGGATCGCATCAGCGTGACCCTGCAGCGGGCAGAATACCGCTATCAGCCTCCGGCCGCCGTCGCGACGGAGGATCATAAAATCACGCTGTACGGCCACCCGCTGCCCAAAGAGGCGCTGGTCGCCGCAGCCTGCACCCTCCTGTTTGGCCTGCTCGTTAGCCTGCTCCTGTGGCTGCGACGCCCCGCAAGGAGCACACCATGACCCCCGCTCGGCAGCATCTGTACCAGATCTGGCACCAGCCTGGGCACATCATCGATCCTGCATGGTGGGGGGCGCTGGGGCTGCACTGCTGGCAGTCGATCTACCGTGATAGCCCGCTGGCGCGGCCTGCGCTTGATACGCTGCTACGCCAGCGCCTGGGGCAAAGCGGCCTGCCGCCCACGCTGACACCGCTATCCGGCGATCTGCTGTCCAGCGCCGAGCGCCGCGCGACGCTGCTGCTGGCCATGGGACTCTGGGCCCTGGAGGCCGGAGGGCTGCTGCTGCTCAAGCCCTACCGCGAGACGCTCTCCGACGCATTGGATCCGCTCAGCATCGGACAGCTGCAGGTACTGCTGCCCTATGGCGCCGCGCCGCAGGCCCTACCGCCCGCGTCGCTGTGTCAGCGGGCCAGGGAGCTCGGCAGCGCCTGGCTGAGTCAGGCGCCGGATCCTGCGCTGCGCGCCTGCCGACTCTACGCGCCCCCGTCCCAGGGCGCGGCCCCCGCGGGATCGCCCATCCCCATACTGCAAAAGCTAGCGAGGTGGCTATGAACAATCCGCTGCACCTTCCGTTTACGACCCTCCCCGGCGCCCTGCCGGGCCACGGGTATCTCACGGCACAGCGCCTGCAAGAGCGGGAAGAGGCGCAGTGCGCCATCGCCGCATCGCTGCGCCAGGCTGAAGATCACGCCGGTGCGATACGAGCCGCGGCCGATGATCTTCTGGCCCAGGCCAAGACGCAGGCGCAGCAGGTGCGGGAGCAGGCGCTGCGGGAGGGGGAGCGTTTGGCCCGGCAAAAGCAGGAGGAGGCCATCGCCGCCGCCGTACAGTGGCTGTGCCACGAGCAGGATCTGGAGCAGCATCTGGCCGATCAGCTCGCGCAGCGCTGGCGTCAGCTGACGGCCCAAGCCATCGAGGAGCTCTTGGGGAAACAGGACCAGAACGCGCTGCTTATTCGGAGAGTCAATCAGCTGGTGATCCGTCGCTTCGCTCAGGGACGTCTCACCCTGAGCGTACCACCCTCGGCCATGGCGCACGCCCAGGCCGCCTGGGCCGACAGCCCACGGATCGCCGTCACCGCCGATCCCACCTTGCAAGGGGGTCAGGCGCTGCTGGACGATGGGCTGCTGCGCATTCACCTGGATAGCCAGGCACAGCAGTCACGCCTGCTGCAGCTGCTCAGGGATACCTGCGGCGGGAGGCAATATGCTTAACATTCACTCCGCCTCGTTGGCCCCCACCGAACGGCAAACGCTCGTACCGCATGCCGCGCCAGGTCCGGATAACAGCGCATCCGTCATCGCGCAGGCGATGGTGGAGCTGAGTGAAAGCCAGAGTGATGCCTTAGAGGAGACCCAGGAGGATCTGAGCTTTGCGCTGGGGGGACGCCTGCGCGAACTGCGCAACGGCAAAGAGCAGGAGTCAAGCAGCCGTGAGCGGGTGCTCATGCACAAGCTGGTGGCGGAGGTGGCCATGGTTGCGGAGGAGGATCTCAGCGATCTGAACGACGACAACGCCTGGCAGCACGCGCCCCAGCTGCTGAGCGCCCTGCAGGCGCAGTATCCGGCACCCGGCGCGGCCGCCCTGCATCTGGCCGCCTGGCTGGCCCACCGGCAGCCGGGGGCCAGGCTGCGCAGCAGAATGGAGGCGGCGCTGGCCAGCCTGATGGCGGACGATCAAACGGCCATCGCGCTGTTTGCCACGCTGGAGTTTGGCACCGTGACGCCGGGCCTGCGCCAAGAGCTACTCCAGCTCTATCACCGCGCGCTGGCCCCCCGCCGCCAGATCTCCCAGTGGCTGAACCTGCTAGGAGAGCGGCAGCAGCGCCGCAAAAAAATACGCGCCATGCTGCACCTCTTAGCCTACGCGCTTTCCGCCAGCGGCCAGCCGATCGTCGGCAGCCATCTGGCCGCCGTCATTGACGATCTGCGCCAGCTACTGCGTCTGCTCGGCCTAGAGGACTACTGCGATCGCGCCGCCGCGGCGCTGGGCATGCCGGCCATTAGCGGTGAAGGGCTCATGCTGCTCGTGGTACAGCTGATCGAGCAGATATGGCTTAACGCCGATACGCTGGCCGAAATGTTACCGCCGCAGGCCGAGCTGGATCGCTATCGGCTCCTGCAATCGCTGGGCAAGCTGATACAGCTGCTGCCGGACGCATGCTTTAACGACGCGGACCATCGCCTGCAGCTAGATGAAGCCATTCATAGCCTTAGCGATAGTATCGTCTCTTGATCTATTTTATCCCGGCGGAAGTCTCTCTGCCGCACGGCGCCAGCGCCGGCCGTATTGATATCCGTGGCGAAAACAATCGCGCCGGCGCACTAAAAAAGATCCAGTGCCGCCCATCCATATAAAAATAAACCAAACACCAACATAATATCGAATCAGATAAACGTCCCTGCCACCGATGCTATTATTTTATGCTTCCACCAACAATAACGAGACTATCCTTGTGAACCAAGCAACATCAGCCATTCGTTCTAGTTTTCTCCATTTCTTTAGTAATCCGGCAAAAACAGACAATCTCAGCGACTCATTTGAATTTATTCAAGATGGATTACTTATAATTAAAGAGGGTAAAGTCGTTGAGTGCCGCCCCTACCATCATAGCGATGCGTATAATTATAAAAACATTGATGATAAAACCGGTTGTCTGATTACCCCGGGGTTTATCGATACCCATATTCACTATCCACAGAGTGAAATGATCGGCGCCTATGGTGAGCAATTGTTGGAGTGGCTAGAGAAATATACCTTTCCAACAGAAAAAAAGTTTGCCGATCCGGCCTATGCCCAACGCATTGCGCATATTTTTGTCAATGAACTACTCGGCAATGGAACCACCACCGCCCTGGTCTTTGGCACCGTGCACCCACAGTCGGTAGATGCGCTGTTTGAGGAGGCCCTGAGCAAAAATATGCTGCTGATCTCCGGCAAGGTCATGATGGACAGAAACGCCCCCGACTACCTGCTTGATACCGCAGAATCGGCCTACCAAGACAGCGAACGGTTGATTCAGAAATGGCACAACAAGGGCCGGCTGAAATATGCGATTACGCCACGCTTTGCCCCAACCTCTACGCCAGAGCAGCTGCGTCTGGCTGGAAAGCTGAAAGAAAAATATCCAGATACCTATGTCCACACCCATCTCTGTGAAAACCACAGTGAGATTGCCTGGGTTGCCGAGCTGTATCCCGAGCAGGAAAACTACTTCCAAGTTTACCGCCATTATGGACTCGCCGGGAAAAAATCGGTATTCGCTCATGCGATTCACCTCAGCGACGCAGAGTGGGACGGCATCGCTAAAACGGACTCGGCCATCGCATTCTGCCCGACCTCCAATCTCTTTTTAGGCAGCGGCCTATTCAATCTGGCCAGGGCGCAAAATCATCACATTCGGGTGGGGTTGGGAACCGATATCGGCGCGGGAACCAGCTTCTGCCAATTAGACTCCCTGTGCGAGGCCTATAAAATCACCCAGCTCGCGGGAGGCGCGCTGTCAGCGTTTATGGGATTTTATCTGGCGACCCTCGGCGGTGCCGTTGCCCTCAGCCTTGAGGCGCAGGTAGGGAATTTTACCGCGGGGAAAACGGCCGACTTTACGGTTATCGACTGGCACACCGATGAGATACAAAAGCTGCGTATGGATAATACGACTACATTAGAAGACAGGCTGTTTGCACTGATGATCATGGGGGGCAAACAGAATATTAAAGAGACCTATATTGCCGGTAACCAGCAGTATCAACGTGCGTAATATCCTCCGTCAAACGGCGCAGGGGCTCCCCCCCGCGGCGCGACACAAGATATCCTAATAGAAAAACGCCCTATTGCCGGGGGAGCGGCGATAGGGCGTAGTAGAAAGACACAGAATAAAATAAAGCCGCTGGCGCGGGGTTACATACCTTTATTCATCTCATCCTTGGCCATGCTATCTTTTTTCATGCTGTCTTTTTTCATACCATCTTTCTTCATGCCATCTTTCTTCATGCCATCTTTCTTCATGCCATCTTTCTTCATACCATCTTTCTTCATGCCATCTTTACCCATATTATCATGGGACATCGCGCTCTCTTGCTTCATGCCATCATGACCCATATTATCTTTGGCCATGCCGTCTGCGGCATAGGCTGCGGAGAAGGCCATCATCAGAGAACCCGCCAGTACCGTTGCGATTACTTTTTTCATTTTTCCATCCTTATCTTATTTGAGGAAGTACTGCATTAAAAAGATCAGCTGCCGCCAAACCAGTTGTAGCCCTGATCTTCCCAATAACCACCGGGGAATCGGTTGGTTATTTCTATGGAAACGATATGCTTTGGATTTTTATAGCCCAGCTTGGTCGGAATACGCAGCTTCATCGGATAGCCATACTCCGGTGGCAGCCGCTGCCCATCCCAGGAGAGCGCCATAATGGTCTGCGGGTGCAGCGCGCTCGCCATATCAATGCTGGTGTAATAGTCATCGGCGCAGCGAAAGCCAACGTATTTCGCCTGGGTCTGTGCGCCGATCAGCTGCAGGAAGTCAGCGAAGCGCACGCCGCCCCAGCGCCCGATGGCGCTCCACCCCTCAACGCAGATATGGCGGGTAATCTGCTCATGCTGCGTCAGCTGATACAGCTCCGCTAGGCGCCAGCTCCGGGTATCCCGCACCAGCCCGCGAACCTCTAGCCGGTAGTCATCTCCCGCGATGTCGGGAATCTCCTCCTCGCCATAAAACGCATTAAAGGGAAAGGGGCGCGTGATCTCGCTCGGCGTATACTCCGGCGCCAGGCGCTGCCCGCTGAATAGCCAGCCCTGTACCCGATCGTTAAACCGGGACATACGGTTGAGAACGCTCTCTACGTCGGGATTTTCGCTGAGATCGCACCCGGTCAGCAGGGCGATGCCGCCCAGCGTCAAGCCTTGCTGCAGAAAACGGCGGCGCGACGATCCGCCCAGGCGGCGGGCAACCAGACGCTGCGCCTCCTTCACCAGCGCATCACCATCACCGACGGATAAATCGATGTTGCTCTTCTTCATCGTCGCTCCTTAGCGTCCGCGTAACATCGCCAGCAACGTTTTAGGAACCAGCGCCACCATCACCACATGCACCACGAGGAAGGCGCACACGAACGCCATGGCATAAAAGTGGATATAGCGCGCCGCCTCATACCCGCCCAGCAGCCCACGCAGCAGCGGAAACTGCACAGACTTCCACAGCACCAGACCGGAAAGCAGCAGTACGATGGCGGCGCCGATGGCCGACAGATAGGCACACTTCTGCACCGCGTTATAATGGCGCGGATCGTCATGGGCCAGGCGGCCGCGCAGCGCGTCTGCCATATCCTGTCCCAGCTGCCGCAGCGATATCGGCCAAAAGCGCCGACGAAAACGGCCGCCGATCACGTTGATGGTCAGATACACCACGCCATTAAGGGCAAACAGCCACATGGCGGCAAAGTGCCACTGCAGGGCACCGCCCAACCATCCCCCAGGGTGTATTGCTTGGGAAAATAGAAATCAAACAGCGGTGAGGCGTCATAAATCCGCCATCCGCTCAGGATCATTAAAAAGATGGCGATGGCATTAATCCAGTGACACAGCCGTAGCCATAGCGGATGGACATTCACTACCTTTGCGCCGCTCATCCGGTCGCTCCTGCATGTAGGGGAATAGTTGCAGTCTACCCCACGGCGAAAAGTTAAATCCTTAAACAAAACGTTATAAGTTTTCGCCCTAAAAGCGCCCCTGGTTGTATTGTCGTTGATAAATCTATAGCGGTATTCCTCAACGTATTAGCCATAGGAATTAAAACACCGATAATTATTCCTTATGGGTAGGATGATCAGTAGATAAATAATGAGGCGAGACGTACAGGGTCATGCTACGGCAGGGTGCACGGCGCCAATCGTCATCCCCATACCGTGTCGGGACAACGCCCATGGCCAGGTCGCCGCAGGAAGACGCAGGCCCGTCAAAAATCCACGCCGCCGATAGCGTCGGCGCCCATGTTAAGTTAAATACGCGGGCGGAATAATCACCGTCGATACTGAGCGACATGAATCCAAACGCTAAAAGGGCGTTTATAGCAAGATGAAATATGTTCTTCTTTCCACACTGTTGTTACTCATCAACGGCTGCGCCACGGTGCCCTCGGTCAGCATGCCGCGGGAGAATAACCCGCAGGGCGGTGAAACCAGCGTTTCAGATAAAGAGGCATCCAGCGCCAACGATGGCCGCTCGCTCACCGTTGAGCCACAGCGGCACGGATAACAGAAACAGACAAGGGCACCACACCGATGCCCTTGTCACGCTCGGCGAATCACGCCAACGCAACCCGCTTACGGCCGCTCGCCCCGCGTCAGGCGCGCATTGATTTGCGCTATCACGCCCGGCAAGTCTGCCAGCGTATCCACAACATAGTGCGCACCGGCGGCGTACAGCTTGGCGGCGGCCCGTTCGCGGCGCTGCGCAACCTCCGCCGCCGGCATCGCCAAGAACGCCTCCCGAGTTGCGCCAAACGCATTACCGGATACCGCCAGCCCGACGCTCCACATGCCCGCATTGATTCCCTCTACAATCCCCGGGGCTGCGTCATCGACCTTCACGCAGTGGGCAACGGAGTCTATCCCCAGCGCAATCACATTCTGCAGCGCCATCCAGGGGCCTGGGCGCCCGCCGGCGGCGAGATCGTCGGTCGCCACCCAGTTATCGGGCGAGTAACCATAGGCCGCGGCGGCGGGAACCAGTTTCTCCATTACCGCGCGGGGATAGCCGGAGCAAGAGCCAATGCGGATCCCCTCGGCCCGCAGCTGCGCCACCGTGTCGACAACGCCGTCAATGGGGGCGGCAAAATTGACAACGCTCGCGATTTGTAGCGGCATAAACGCCGCATAGATGGCATCGATATCGTCGGCCGTCATGGCTCGCCCCCACTTAGCCTGCCAACGGGCGGCCACGGCGGGAAGCTTACCCAGCGCGTCAATATGCTGCCACTTGCCCAGCCCCATTGGCACCCGCGCTTCGTCAAGGGTAATCTCAACGCCGAATGCCTGGCGGAATGCCTCGACAAAAATCTGCGTCGGCGCAAAAGAGCCAAAGTCGACCGTGGTCCCAGCCCAGTCAAGAATCACTGCATTAATACGCTTCATCATGCTCCTTATTTATGCCAGTACATGGCATTATCGATAGCGTTCAGCAAAGCCGTGATGTCCGCGGCATAGACCTCGCCAATGTTGCCAATGCGGAAACAGTCACTTTGTGACACCTTGCCTGGATAGATAACAAAACCCTGCGCCTTCAGGCGGGTATAAAAGTCGTCAAAGCGGTACTGCGGATGCGTGGGGGAATAAAATGCCGTGATGATAGGCGAATGCAGCGCGGCCTCCAGTAGCGGGGTAAATCCCAGCCTCTGCATACCGGCCACCAGCTGACGCTGGCTATCGCGATAGCGCCGATAGCGCGCGGCAATGCCGCCCTCCTCGGCAAGCTCTTTCAACGCCTGGGCAAACGCCAGTACGGTGTGGGTCGGGGAGGTAAAACGCCACTTACCGTGGTTATCCCGCATACAGACCCATTGGGCATACAGATCCAGCGACAGTGACCGGGATCGGCCGGCGCACAGCGCCAGTTGCTCCTCACGGGCAATAACAAAGGCAAAGCCGGGAACCCCCTGAATACATTTATTGGCGGAGCTTATCAGAAAGTCGATCCCCAGCGCGGCGACATCCAACGGGATACCGCCAAAGCTGCTCATTGCGTCAACGATATAGGTCTTACCATAGCGCCGGGCCAGCGCGCCCAGCGCCGCAATGGGGTTCAATATTCCCGTGGTGGTTTCGCAGTGGACCATCGCAATATGGGTTATCGCGCCGTCATCCTTAAGGATCGCCTCAACGGCGTGGGGATCCGGGCTTGCCACCTCGCCGCAGTCATACACATGATGGGCGATCCCCATACGCTCGGCCATCTCTGCCATACGGGCGCCATAGGCGCCGTTGCTGACAATCAGCACCTTGCCGTGCTGGCCAATCACGCTGCCCAGCACGGCTTCAACGGCATAGCTGCCGCTGCCCTGCAGCAGTACGGACGTATAGCCCGCCTCCGCCGTTGCCAGCGCGGTCAATTGGCGGCGAACCTGCTCTACCACCCCCAGATTGTAATCATCATCCCAGGTACAACTGTCGAACAGCATCGCTTCTTTCACGGTACGCGAGGTGGTCAACGGCCCGGGCGTCAGCAGCAGATAGTTACGTGAAGTCATGTTATTTGCCTTTGGTCTATACCAGATTTACATTTATCATGACGATCTTTACGGCACAGGGTCAAAGGGAAAATCGGGTTGCAACAAAAAATTCATCAACGTCTGTATAATGACGGCAGGAAAAACGGCAGTGAGTCACCATGAAATCTATTCCCGGCGAGACACCTCAATATCTATTGATTAAGGCCGAACTGCAGGCATGTATTCGGGACGGCGCATTAAGCAGCGGCGATAAGCTGCCCTCGGAGCGTGAGCTATGTGCGCGCTTTAACACCACGCGCATTACCATCCGAGAAAGCCTGGCGCAGTTAGAGGCCAGCGGGATCATTTGGCGTGCCGATAGGCGAGGCTGGTTCGTGACGCCGGATCGCTTATGGCTGGACCCCACCCAAAACACCAATTTCCATCGGCTCTGCCGTGAGCAGGGACGCCAGCCAAAAACGAGGCTACTCAATGGGATAGTGACCGATGTACCCGCGGGAGCACGGGCCGCGCTACAGCTGCAGTCCGTTGATAAAATTTACCTGCTGGCCCGCCTGCGCTATGCCGATGATCGGGCTATCTGCTATTGCGAAAACCATTGCCTGCCGGCCCGGGTGCCCGAACTGCTGCAATACGATCTCAACGGCAGCCTGACGGAGATATATGAGAAGCACTACGGCCTGCGCTATACCAGCATGCATTTGTCATTTTACCCCACGGCGATGCCGCCTCAGGCCGCCCAGGCGTTGGGCGTGATGGAGGGGCGGCCCGCGCTGTTGCTACGCCGCCTCAACTATGACCAATATGGCCGCATACTCGATCTGGACATCGAATACTGGCGTCACGACAGCCTGCGCATTGAGGTAGATACCGCCCCTTAGTCTCCCCAACGCCGCCCGCGCTCTGCCGCTGCGGCGGCGAAAAATAGCGTGCCTTCATCGTATTGTCATAAAAGCCGTTTAGCGTAACAGCGAAAATCTGGTATAGGCCAGATGAGTTTAACGCATGCAATGAGGCTATCTCGATGAAACGCTCCCGACTCGCACTGCTCTCCGCTCTCACCCTTGCCGCCGCGCCGGTATGGGCAGGCTCTACGGTAACGGTTTACTCTATCGATGGTTTACATGATGGGGACAATAGCTGGTATCAAGCGCAATTTAAGGCATTTACCCAAGCGACCGGGATCACCGTCCGCTACGTGGAGGGCGGCGGCGGCGTTGTGGTTGAACGGCTGGCGAAAGAGCGCACGAACCCACAGGCCGACGTACTGGTAACCGCCCCGCCGTTTATTCAGCGCGCCGCCGCCGAAAACCTGCTGGCCGGCTTTACCTCGGATGCCGCGGAGCAGATCCCGGGCGCCAACGATCGCAACTCCCCTTTGGTGCAAAACTACCTGAGCTTTATCTACAACGGCCAGCGGCTGAAAACCGCCCCGGCACGCTGGCAGGATCTGCTCGACAGCAAGTACAAAAACAAGCTGCAGTACTCCACGCCCGGTCAGGCCGCTGACGGCACCGCCGTGATGCTCCAGGCCTTTCACAGCTTTGGCAGCAAAGAGGCCGGTTTTGACTATCTCCGCCAGCTGCAGGCCAATAACATCGGCCCGTCTGCCTCGACCGGCAAGCTCACCGCCCTGGTCAATAAAGGCGAGCTCTACGTCGCCAACGGCGACTTACAGATGAACCTGGCGCAGATGCAGCGCAACCCGAACGTAAATATCTTCTGGCCCGCCGATGCCAAGGGGGAGCGCAGCGCATTATCGATTCCGTATGTCATCGGCCTAGTTCAGGGTGCGCCGGAAAGCGAGAACGGCAAAAAGCTAATTAACTTCCTGCTCAGCAAGGAGGCGCAAACCAGCGTCAGCGCCCTCTCCTGGGGAATGCCGGTACGCGGCGATGTGTCACCGCAGGATGCCAACTATATGATGGCCAAGGCCATGCTTGAGGGCGTGAAAAGCTGGCAGCCGGACTGGGATGAGGTCGCGCGTTCGCTGTCAGCCGACATCGCCCGCTGGCATAAAGTGACCGATAGCGAGTAAGCATTATGCTGATGAAATCCACCGCTATCCCAACACCGGCGCAGCAGGGCGCCTCCGGTATTACCTTTGACGCCCTGCGCGTGGCATACCACGGCAACGTGGTTCTTAAACCGCTTTCACTGACCATTGAACCAGGCGAGGTCCTGGCGCTGATCGGCCCCTCCGGCTCGGGAAAAACGACGGTGCTGCGGGCGCTGGCGGGTTTTGTTCAGCCGACGGGCGGACGTATTGTCATTGGCGGTACCGACGTTACCCACCTGCCGCCGTATAAACGGGGTCTGGCGATGGTGGTACAAAACTATGCGCTGTTTCCCCACCTCCGGGTAGAGGATAACGTCGCGTTTGGACTGCGCGCACAAAAGCAGCCTAAAGCGCTGATTAACGATCGCGTCAGCGACGCGCTGAGGACGGTCGGGATGAGCGATTATGCGGCCCGTTATCCCCACCAGCTCTCCGGCGGCCAACAGCAGCGCGTAGCCATTGCCCGGGCGATTGCCGTGCGCCCCCGCGTGCTGCTGCTGGATGAGCCCCTGTCAGCGCTGGATGCGCAGATCCGCCACACGATGGTGGAAGAAATAGCCCGCTTACACCGAGAGCTGCCCGAGCTGACCATCCTTTATGTCACCCACGATCAGACCGAAGCCCTCACGCTGGCGGATAAGATAGGCATAATGAAAGACGGCACCATGATAGCCCACGGCGAAACCCGCTCGCTGTATCACCACCCCCCAATCGTTTTGCGGCAGAGTTCCTCGGGCGGGCGAACATTATCCCGGCTACAGCCCTGAGCGTCACCCCGACGCCCGGTATGGTCAGCGTAAGCTGCGCAGGCGCCATCATCAATGCCTTTAGCCGAGGCGGTCAGCATGGATACCACAAACTGCTGTGCATTCGCCCGCAGCATATCAGCCTGGCGCCGCGCACGGCGAACAGCAACCGCCTGAACGCCACGCTGCAGTCGGTACACTGGCAGGGCGACTTAACCCATTTGCTGTGCGATGTGGCGGGAGAGTCCGTACGTATAGTCATGACCCAGGTCAGCCCCATGCCACAGCCCGGTGACAGCCTGGCGCTGTGGTTTGAGCCTGACGATGCGGTTCTCATTGAGGTATAACGATGTCGCTTTTTATGACACTGGAAAGATCCCGCCCCGTGCTGCGCCCGCTGCGCTGGCTGGCGCCGCCGCTGCTGGTGCTGGCGACCCTGTTTCTCTACCCCTTGCTGCTCATTGCAGAGCAGGCCCTGAGCACGCCTCATGGGGGAATGGGCTTGGAGAGCCTCTGGCAGGTCGTGGAGTCCAGGCGCTTTACCGGCGCGCTGATCAATACCCTGCAAATTGCCTTTTTCGCCACCGCCGGCTGCCTTCTGTTGGGCAGTGTGCTGTCGCTTATCCTGGTCTTTATCCCTTTTCCGGGAAGCGAGCTGATCGGCCGGGTCGTCGATACGTTTATCGCCCTGCCAACCTTCCTTATCACCCTGGCGTTTACCTTTATTTACGGCTCCGCCGGGTTACTCAACGGCACGCTGATGCAGCTGTTCGGCTTTGAGCTACCGCCGGTAAGCTTTCTCTACTCTCTGCAAGGGGTGATCCTCGCCGAGATAACCGTTTTTACCCCCCTGGTCATGCGCCCGCTGATGGCCGCCCTGCGGCAAATCGACAAAAGTCAGCTGGAGGCCGCCAGCATCCTGGGGGCCCGCCCGCACCAGATAATAGCCCGAGTCATCTTTCCGGCGGCGCTGCCCGCCCTGCTGGCGGGCGGCAGCCTGTGCCTGCTGCTCACGACCAATGAGTTCGGCATTGTGCTGTTTATTGGCGCCAAGGGCGTCAATACGCTGCCGATGATGGTCTACAGCAAAGCCATCCTGGAGTCGGATTACGGCGTCGCCTGTATGATTGCGCTGATCAATATTCTGCTCTCGCTGGGGCTGTTTTCCCTGTATCGCCTGGCCGTCTCGCGCACCCACCTAAGGAGCCAACCATGCTGATTTGGTCTCGCAAAGGGCGCATCGCCGCCGGCGTCGTGGCAACGACGCTCTTTACCGTGATCTTCTTTCTTCCGCTGCTGGTCATTCTGATGTCCAGCCTCAGCCAGCAGTGGAACGGCATTCTGCCCAGCGGATTCACGCTGATGCACTTTGTGAATGCGTTTCGCGGCGCCGCATGGGACGCCCTGCTGGCCAGTCTGGTGGTCGGCTTTTGCGCCAGCCTGTTTGCCCTGCTGTGCGGCGTATGGGCGGCCCTGGCCCTGCGCCAATACAGCGCCAGGGCGCAAAAATGGCTCAGCCTAGCGTTTTACCTGCCAAGCGCTATCCCCTCGGTCTCCGTGGGGTTGGGGATTCTGGTCGCGTTCAGCCAAGGGCCGCTACAGATGAATGGAACACTATGGATTGTCCTGGCCGCCCACTTTGTACTGATTTCGGCCTTTACCTTCAGCAACGTCTCCACGGGGTTAGCCCGCCTGCCGGCAGACATTGAACATGTGGCATCCAGCCTCGGCGCAACGCCGTGGTATCGTCTGCGCCACGTCACGCTGCCGCTGCTGATGCCCTGGATGATCTCGGCGCTGGCGCTGAGCTTATCGCTCTCGATGGGGGAGCTGGGCGCCACGATGATGATTTACCCGCCGGGGTGGTCCACACTGCCCGTCGCTATTTTTAGCCTGACCGACCGCGGCAATATTGCCGACGGCGCGGCGCTGACAATTGTGCTGGTAGCCATTACGCTCTGTTTAATGATAAAGCTGGAAAGGGTGGCAGGCCGCCTGGGCAAAAAATGATCGCGGCGAGGCCGTAAACCGAAAAACGGCGGCGCCGCGTTACCGACGCCGCAGGGCGTTAAAAGCGCGGCCGCCCGGCAACGAAACGCCGCCGGACAGCCGCCCGCGCGTCAGCGTCCTTTCGCCAGGTACTGCGCCATCTCGCGTTCAGGCACCATGCCGCCGCCGGTCGCCCACACCAGATGGGTCGCCTGCGCCAGCTGCTGCTCGCCGAAGTGGTGCATCCGCGGATACTCCGCCGAGGCGCAGACATGGACAGGTCCCGCCATACCGGCCAGCGCCGAGGGCTCCAGACGAATGCCCTCCTCCTGCGCCAGCCAGCCCAGCATGTTATACAGGCTCTGATCGTCGAGCGTATAGCAGCCGTCCAGCAGGCGCTCCATGGCCCGCCCCACAAAGCCAGAGGCGCGGCCAACGGCCAGTCCATCCGCCGCCGTCAGATTATCGATCCCCAGATCCTGCACGGCGATGGCGTCATGCAGACCGGTATACACCCCCAGCAGCATGCAGGGAGAGTGGGTCGGCTCGGCAAAGAAGCAATGTACGTTGTCGCCGAAGGCCAGCTTCAGGCCAAACGCGACCCCACCGGGACCGCCGCCGACGCCGCACGGCAGGTAGACGAACAGCGGATGATCGGCATCGACCGTACGCCCCTGCGCGGCAAACTGCGCCTTCAGCCGCTCGCCGGCCACCGCGTAGCCCAAAAACAGGGTGCGGGAGTTCTCATCGTCGATAAAGAAGCAGTTGGGATCGGACTCCGCCGCCTTACGTCCCTGCTCTACCGCCACCCCGTAGTCCTCGTCATACTCCACCACCGTCACACCGTGGCTACGCAGCTTGGCCTTCTTCCACTCACGGGCATCGGCCGACATATGAACGGTAACCTTAAAGCCCAGGCTGGCGCTCATAATGCCGATAGACATGCCCAGATTGCCGGTGGAGCCAACGGCG
The DNA here is from genome assembly GCF_000800725.1 of Edwardsiella sp. EA181011. Taxonomy (NCBI): domain Bacteria; kingdom Pseudomonadati; phylum Pseudomonadota; class Gammaproteobacteria; order Enterobacterales; family Hafniaceae; genus Edwardsiella; species Edwardsiella sp. EA181011. The sequence continues at coordinate 3,594,877 of NZ_CP011364.1, forward strand.
ATGCTGTACTGGCTGAAAAAGTGTTTAAACGCCGGGGTAAGCAGGATGCCGTAGTCCTGATCCGTCGTCAGCAGACCGGCCTCCAGCGCCAACTTTTCTGCGTGCGCCAGCACCTCATAGATGCCGCCGCGGGCCTTAATGGAGCCGGAGATCGGCAGATGGCTGTCTTTTTTCAGCAGCAGCTGACCGCCGATCGGCTGGCCGTACTCCTGCGCTAGACGCCGCTGCATGGCCGGGATCGCCGCCAGTTCGGACTCAATGATACCGTTGGTCGCCGCCGTCTCCGGAAACGCCTTGGCCAGATAAGGGGCAAAGCGGGCCAGGCGATCGTGGGCATCTTGCACGTCCTGCGCCGTCAGACCAACATAGGGGAGTCCTTCCACCAGCGTCGTCGTCGCCGGGTTAAACCAGACGGTTTCCCGTAAATTCACCAGATCGGCCACCAACGGATACTGGGCAATAAGTGAGGTCATATTAATGTTCGTCATCATACGTCTCTTGATACTTAGATAATGAAAGAGAGCAAGAAGGTGCTTGCCAGGGCAATAATCGACGCAATAAAGGTTGCGGTCGTATAGTATTTAAAGGTTTCGTTCAGCGTTGCTCCGCAGTACTGCTTCACCAGCCAGAACAGCGAGTCCGTAACGATCGTGCAACCAATCGCGCCGGAGCCGATGGCGATCGCGATGATTTCAGGACTGACGTTGGGATACAGCGGCAACATCGGCGCCACGATCGCCGTGGCCCCCATCATCGCCACCGTCGCCGACCCCACCGCCGCATGCAGGATCAGCGCCACCAGCCAGGCCAGCAAAATCGGGTGCATATGCAGGTTAGAGAGGATCAGCGCCAGGCTGTCCGCCAAGCCACTGCTTTTTAAAATGGCGTTAAACGCACCGCCTGCGCCAATAATCAGCAGGATATTGGCAATAGCGCCGAAGCCATTTTCGGTTTGGCTCAGCAGCGTCCCCATCCCCATATGCTGACGCAGCCCCAGAATGTAATAGGCGACAAAGACGGCGATAAACATGGCGGTTATCGGATTACCGATAAACTCCAGCAGCGTATACAGCGATCCCGCCTTCGCCATATTCAGCTCGGCCAGGGTTTTTACCAGCATCAGCGCAATCGGCAGCAATACGGTAAACAGCGTGGCGCCCAGCGAGGGCAGCGTCTTTTCATCGCGCACCTGCAGATCGGCAAACTCTGCCGGGATCGCCTTAAACGGCAGGCGGTTGCCGACCAGCTTCAGGAACAGCGGCCCGCCGACCAACGAGGCGATTAAGCCAACCAGCAGACCATAGACGATCACCGTACCGATATCCGCGCCCAGCTTATTCACCACAAACAGCGCCGCCGGATGCGGCGGCACCACGCAGTGCACGGCCATCAGCGCGGTACACAGCGGGATCGCCAGCTTCAGCAGTGAGGTGTTGGTCTTCTTAGCAATGGAGAACGCCAGCGGGATCAGCAGCACCACGCCCACTTCCACAAACAGCGTAATGCCGCAGATCAGCCCCACCAGCACCATAATGACATCGGTAGAGAGCCAGCGGCAGCGCTGCAGGGTGATGCCGATACGCTCTGCCGCCCCGGAGATCTCCATCATCTTGCCCAGGATGGTGCCCAGGCCGATCACCGCCGCCAGGAACCCCAGCGTGCTGCCAATACCGCTCTCAATGGCGTTAACCATATCCAGCGGCCCCATTCCCATCATGGTGCCGACAAAGAAACTGGCCAGCAGCAGGGCCAGAAACGGGTGCAGTTTACATTTTATGATAGTCAGTACGATTAACACGATGCTGATCAGCAGCGTGCCCACAACCCAAATTTGCGAGTGCATATCTCACCTTACCCTGTAATTAACCCGGTGCTATTGAACAAAGAAACCGCATCGGCTGACAAACGATATAATTGGCGGCTCACATGAGGAAAACAGATGCAATGGCGTGACCGGCATCAAATAAAACGCAGGGAATAGAAAATAAGTCAGAAACGCTCATCAATATGATGAAATATGCAGCAAATTTCTTTACACTCCCTTCCTTCGCACCCTGCCTGATGACGCCATGGAATCGCTACGAGAAGTCAGAAACCGCCCCCTTAACGGCTGGCAGCTTGCCAAGCTCCATACCTTTGAGGTCGCCGCCCGTCACCAGTCCTTCGCCCTGGCCGCGGCCGAGCTCTCCCTGAGTCCCAGCGCCATCAGCCATCAAATCACCCAGCTGGAGGCCGATCTGGCTATTCTGCTGTTCGTGCGCTCGCACCGAAAGGTCGAGCTGACGCCGGAGGGCAAGCGGGTATACTGGGCGCTAAAGTCATCGCTGGATGTCCTGAACCAGGAGCTCCTGGACATCAAAAACCAGCGTCTTTCCGGCACCCTGACGGTCTACTCCCGCCCCTCCATCGCGCAGTGCTGGCTGGTGCCCGCCCTGGGCGACTTTGCCCGGCGCTACCCCTCGATTTCGCTGACGATCCTGACCGGCAATGACAACGTCAACCTGCAGTGGTCGGGGGTTGATGTGGCCATCTATTTTGACGACGCCCCCTCGGCACAGCTGAGCCACCATCTCCTGATGGATGAGGCCATCCTCCCCGTCTGCAGCGCCGACTACGCCCGGCAGTTCAACCTGCTAAACGCGCCGCACCATCTGCAGCACTGTACGCTGCTGCACGACAGGCAGGCCTGGAGCAACGATTCCGGCACCGATGAGTGGTTCGGCTGGGCGCAGCATTTTGCCGTCCCCCTGCCGCCCGCCGCCGGCATTGGATTCGACCGTTCCGATCTAGCGGTCATCGCCGCGATGAACCATATCGGGGTGGCCATGGGGCGTAAGCGGCTGGTGCAAAAGCGGCTCGACAGCGGCGAGCTGATCGCCCCCTTCGGCCAAATGGCGCTACAGTGCCATCAGCACTACTATGCCACCACCCTGCCGGGACGCCAGTGGCCCAAAATCGACGCCTTTATCGGCTGGCTACAGCAGCAGGCACAGCGGGGAGCGCAGCGCTGAGATCCGCCGCCGCGACCCGGAGCAGACCGCCGCCGCGCAGCGATGCCAACATCCGCGCCTTTATCCCTCCACTGCGCCAACACTTCGCTATCCCCCTGAGCAATATCGGCGGCGGAACCAGCACGATCCACGCCGCGCCCGCCCGCTCAAAAACTGGTGTGACATAACAGGCGCTATACAGGATGGGGGCGACGCGGCGTCATATTCCCCGCGGTGCTCCACCGATGATGATCACCCAAGAAATTACCCCGCCATGCCAACGATAACCGCCACACCGGCTTGGCCTGAAAAATACCTGAGTTAAATTATGGCGCGTGAATCCCATCACAATTAACCAATATAACAATAGACAAATAAAGTCGCCGTGTGCATTTTATAGTCACAGCGTTCACTAAGGATGTTTGCATATCATGAAAAAACTATGTGAAACAAATATTCCTAGCAAGTGGTTTAATCTCGACACCATCCTCGTCGAATTCTTTTCCTAATCTCCCATCCTGACACCTTTGGCAAACTCGCATAGGATAACGCCATGCGGGATTGACTCTATGCGAACGTGCACCACGGCATAACTGTTTTATTATGTCCGCTCCGCTTCGCTATATATTTTATTTATCTACAGTGTTCTTCTCCGCCGGAAAAGAACACTCCCTACCTGTATATTTAAAAGGGTGAGCAAAATGGATAACTTTAAACATTTACCAGAACCATTCCGTATTCGCGTTATTGAACCGGTAAAAAGAACGACTCGCGAGCATCGCGAGCAGGCGATCGCCGCATCGGGGATGAACCCTTTCCTGCTGGATAGCGAAGACGTGTTTATCGATCTGCTGACCGACAGCGGCACCGGCGCCGTCACGCAGAATATGCAGGCCGCGATGATGCGCGGCGACGAGGCATACAGCGGCAGCCGCAGCTACTACGCGCTGGTCGACGCCGTTAAGCAGATCTTTGGCTATCAATACACCATCCCCACCCACCAGGGGCGCGGCGCCGAGCAAATTTATATTCCGGTGCTGATCAAGAAGCGTGAGCAAGAGAAGGGATTGGATAGAAACAAGATGGTGGCCTTCTCCAACTATTTCTTCGATACCACCCAGGGCCATAGCCAGATCAACGGCTGCACTATCCGCAACGTCTACATCGAAGAGGCCTTCGATACCGCCGCACGCCATGACTTTAAAGGTAACTTCGACATCGACAAGCTGGAGCAAGGCATCCGCGAGGTCGGGGCCAACAACGTACCGTATATCGTGGCGACGATCACCTGTAACTCGGCGGGCGGCCAACCGGTCTCCATCGCCAACCTGAAGGCGATGTACGCCGTTGCGCAGAAATACGAGATTCCGGTGGTGATGGACTCCGCCCGCTTCGCCGAAAACGCCTACTTCGTCCAGCAACGCGAGGCGGAATACCGCGACTGGAGCATTGACGCGATCACCCGCGAAACCTACAAGTTTGCCGATATGCTCGCCATGTCGGCGAAGAAAGACGCCATGGTGCCGATGGGCGGCCTGCTGTGCTTTAAAGATGAGCGCTTCTTCGATGTCTACACCGAATGCCGCACGCTGTGTGTGGTGCAAGAGGGCTTCCCGACCTATGGCGGCCTGGAGGGGGGCGCCATGGAGCGCCTGGCCGTCGGGCTACACGATGGCATGAACCAGGATTGGCTGGCCTACCGCATCACCCAGGTGCAATACCTGGTCGATGGGCTGGAGGCGATCGGCATCACCTGCCAGCAGGCTGGGGGCCACGCCGCCTTCGTCGATGCCGGTAAGCTGTTACCGCATATCCCCGCCGAGCAGTTCCCGGCCCAGGCATTGGCCTGTGAACTGTATAAGGTTGCGGGTATCCGAGCCGTCGAAATCGGCTCCTTCTTACTCGGCCGCGACCCGAAAACCGGTCAACAGCTGCCCTGCCCCGCCGAGCTGCTGCGCCTGACCATTCCGCGCGCCACCTATACCCAGACGCACATGGACTTTATTATCGAGGCATTCCAACAGATCAAGCAGAGCGCCAAAAATATTAAAGGACTGGAATTTATTTACGAACCGAAGGTGCTCCGCCACTTCACCGCCAAATTAAAAGAAGTCTAAACCAAAAATAGGGGCCTGCGCACCATGCGTAGGCTCTTCTCCGCCAACAAGAAATCATCACGCTCTGAATAAGAGGAGAATCTTATGGAGCCGGAGTTTAAAAACAAGCATTCTGCATTTTGGGGAATTATGGTTATCGCCGGCACCGTTATCGGCGGCGGAATGTTTGCCTTACCCGTCGATTTGGCCGGCAGTTGGTTTTTCTGGGGTGCTTTTATTTTAATCATCACCTGGTTTTCCATGCTACACTCTGGGCTCTTATTACTCGAGGCAAATTTAAATTACCCTATTGGCTCCAGTTTCAATACCATCACCAAAGATCTCCTCGGTAACACCTGGAATATCATTAACGGCATCACCGTTGCCTTCGTCCTGTATATTCTGACCTATGCCTATATCTCCGCCAACGGCGCGATCCTCAGCGAAACCATCGCCATGCAGCTAGGCCATCAGGTTAATCCTCGCCTGGTCGGCATCGCCACGGCGTTGTTCGTTGGCGCGGTACTCTGGTTCAGCTCATTGGCGGCCAGCCGGATCACCTCACTGTTTCTCGGCATCAAGATCCTCGCCTTCGTCATCGTCTTCGGCTCGTTTTTCTTCCGCGTCGACTACGCCACCCTCACCGACGCGACCGCCGGCATGGGCCAGCGCAACCACTACTTCCCCTATATCTTTATGGCGCTGCCGGTCTGCCTCGCCTCGTTCGGTTTCCACGGCAATATTCCCAGCCTGATCATCTGCTATGGCAAGCGTAAGGATAAGCTGATCAAGAGCCTGGTCTTCGGCTCGCTCCTGGCGTTGGTGATCTACCTGTTCTGGCTGTATTGCACCATGGGCAACATCCCGCGCGAGGCGTTTAAAGATATCATCGCCGCGGGCGGCAACGTCGACTCACTGGTGAAATCGTTCATCGGCACCACGCCGGGCCGGGTGATCGAGTTCTTTCTGCTGGTATTCTCTAACCTTGCCGTCGCCAGCTCCTTCTTCGGCGTCACCCTGGGGCTGTTCGACTACCTGGCCGATCTATTTAACATCGACAATTCGTCTGTCGGCCGCCTCAAGACGGTATTGTTGACCTTCATCCCGCCGGCGCTGCTCTATCTGCTGTTCCCCAACGGCTTCCTCTATGGGATCGGCGGCGCCGGGCTATGCGCCACCATCTGGGCGGTCATCGTGCCCGCCATCCTCGGGCTGAAATCACGCCAGAAGTTCCCGCAGCAGCTGTTTACCGTCTGGGGTGGCAAGGTCATCCCCGTGCTAGTGATCCTGTTTGGCCTGCTGGTCATCGCCTACTGGTTCGGCAAGGCGCTCAACCTATTGCCGGTATTCAGCTAACGCAAGGCGAATAAAGGAGAACAGAATAGCAAGCCAGAAAGCGCCTCTCACCAAGCGGGCGCACGGAGGCGCTCTTGCGCAGGCGGCGTCACCTCCTGCTGCGTCTTCAATTCGCGGCGCCTTAGACAGCGACGGCCACGGTTCTTCGCCTGATATAGCCTCTTATCGACATGATGCACCTGGGCATCGAAATCGGGCGGGATCACGCTCTGCCGGGGCAGCGGCATACCGCCGATATCGACGGTGAGATGCCCCGGCAACGCCCGATCGCTGCCGTAATCTAGCGTTTCGCGAGCTTACCCAGCCGCGCAATACGCCACAGGTCTGTTCGGCGCCGCACAAGACGATAAACGCCTCGCCGCCAAAACGGCCGCTCAGGCTTCTGGGGTCGCGGGAACGGTGAGGCAGGGCACCGGCAAAATAGCCCAAGGCCTCGCACCGATCTGATGACCTGACCGGCTCCCCATGAATGATTTTATGCTATCCGGGCCATGGACATCCGGCCCGTAGGTGGTGGGGTCAGCAGTCAGTAAGGGCGGGATAAGAGTCCATCCCCCATCGCGCGGATCGTCGCGAGCCATCGTTCGATAGGTTGTGGAAACTGATGGTTACTATAGCCCGGATGATTCAGGGACACCGACTCGCATGTCGCTCCCCCTCGGCTGTTGATAACCAATACGGCAGCCTAACTCAGCGCGACAATAAAAATGCAGTCAATATGCTCCACACCACCCGAAAATATCGCTGCAAATTAACTCATCAAAAAACTGAGCCGGCGCCACCCCCACAATTATAACCTTGGCAGGATAATGAAATGACGGTAGACAGCCCGTTTTATCGAGCCATCCACGGTTAGGATTTTCCGGCAGGTTGCCTAGGTTCCCACAGGGGAACATCCGGCATGAGGCCCGACGCACCGAACACCGCCTCATTAGCGTGCTAAAGTCTCTCGCCTACGCGCGTACCGTCAAAGATATCTACCGCGCGACGAAAATATTTGCAGCCTTATATTCCAGATAGAAAGCAACATACGATGAGATGAAACCTCTGATATCAAAAGAATAAAATCTTTTATCAAAACAAAGCCAAAAGCCTCGGGGGAAAACAGCAACGGTCAAAGCGCTATTAACCATCCAGAAATCAAATTATATCACCCGGTTAATATCCCCCACCCGCCGCTGAGGCGCCATTACGCCCTCGAGTAATCTCATCAATACATTTATGGAAAAGCATTGTTAATACCTATATCCCTCTTGGGAGTAATCCCAAATTTAATGTGTATTGATATTAATATTTGTTTTTATTTACATCAAAGTGATACAATATGTGTAATTCGGATTTATAATACAAAGACGGAGTATATATGAAAAAAATAGCTAAATGGGTAGCCGCATTCGCGGTCATGGGAGCCTTGGCAGGCTGCGCGCGCACCGTACCGATTGATAACGTACAGTCAACCGTCAGCGCCGGTCATACCGAAGCTCAGGTTAAAAATGCCATTCTTAAAGCGGGCGTACAGCGCCAGTGGGTCATGAACGCGGCGGGTCCAGGCGTAATTCATGCACGTCAACAGAGCCGCGGCCACGTTGCCGAAGTGCGCATCACCTACTCGGCTACCGGCTATAGCATCCAATACGACAGCAGCCTCAACCTGAAAGCCTCCGGCGGTCAAATTCACAAAACCTATAATCGCTGGGTGCATAACCTCAACAAAGATATTCAGCTCAATCTCGCCTCCGGCGCGGTTCAATAATTTGCACTAACGTTGGGCCAGCAATGGCCTGATGACTTTTTGCCCAGGATAAGCTACCTATATTATGTACGATAAGGACTCTCTCAGCGCCCTCGACGCCATCACGGAAGCGCAGCGCATTGCATTTGCGCCCATGTTGTTTCAAACCGCACTCAACCTGCGAAATACCGGGGTGTTAGCCTATCTTGATCGGCAAGGAACGCAGGGGGCAACGCTCGACGACATCGTCACTAACGGCGCGCTGAGCGAATATGCGGTGAGTGTCCTGCTTGATATGGGACTCAGTGGCCGTATCGTCATCAGCAAGGATCAACGCTACTACCTGTCGAAAGTGGGCCACTTCCTGCTGCACGACGCAATGACGCGGGTGAATATGGATTTCACTCAGGACGTCTGCTATCAGGGGCTTTTTTTCTTGGAGGAGGCCTTAAAGACGGAGAAGCCCTCCGGGCTCAAAGTCTTCAGCGACGCCGAGACCATCTACCCGGTGCTGTCGCAGCTACCATCCCCGGCGCGGGAAAGCTGGTTTGCCTTCGATCACTACTATTCTGACGTCGCATTTAACGCCGTACTACCGCATATCTTCGCAAGTCAGCCCGGAGTCCTGTACGATGTCGGTGGAAATACCGGTAAGTGGGCGCTGCGCTGCTGTCAATACGACGAAAACGTCGCGGTAACGATCCTCGATCTGCCTCCGCAAATTGAGCTTGCCCGCCAGCATGTTAAGGATGCAGGATTATCACATCGCATCGACTTCCACGCCGTGGATATGCTTAGCGATGCGCCGCTCCCCGGCGAGGCAGATATCTGGTGGATGAGCCAGTTCCTCGACTGCTTCTCTCCGCAGCAGATTATCGCCATGCTGACGCGTATGGCCGCCGTGATGAAACCCGGAGCCCGACTTTGCATCATGGAGCTCTTCTGGGATACGCAGAGATTTGAAGCAGCCGCGTTTAGCCTGAACGCCTCATCGCTCTATTTTACCTGTCTGGCCAATGGCAACAGCCGTTTTTACAGCATTGAAAAGTTTTATCGCTATCTGGAAATAGCCGGTTTCCGGGTAGAACAGCGCCTCGATAATCTCGGCGTTGGGCATACTTTATTAATATGCGAGAAACGTTAATATTCGGCGGCTTTCAGCGTCAAGGTTGATGCTGCTTGGGCCGCGACTTACCGCGGACATGCGTTGATGAAATTTGCACTAAACCTTATCGACTGGCAGGCGAGAGCGCCAGGACTGAGCGAAACGTCACAGTGGCAGCAGTGGTCACAGCAGCCCTTTGCCATCGATCCCCGCGCGACTCAGGCAAAACTGACTGAACTACCGATGATGACCGCCCGGCGACTGAGCTCCGGCAGCAAACTCGCCGTCGAATGCGGCCTGGCCATGCTGCGCCGGCATGACATCGACGCGGTGCTCTACACCAGCCGCCATGGGGAGCTGGAGCGCAACTACCGTATCCTGCAGGCGCTGGCGACCGAGCAGGCGGTCTCGCCCACGGATTTCACCATGTCGGTACACAACGCCGCGGTCGGCAACCTGACCATCGCGGCGAAGCACCCGGTGGTCACTTCATCGCTGTCTGCGGGGCGTGATACGTTTCAACAGGGGCTGTGCGAGGTCATCTGCCTGCTGCAGGCGGGCTATCAGCGCGTGCTGATGGTCGACTTTGACGGTAATTTACCGGCGTTTTATCACCCGCAGCTGCCGACACAGATGCCGACCTGGGCCTACGCCGTCGCGCTGGTGTTTGAAGCCGGTGATGCGCTGCGGTGCAGTTCGCGGCGCGCAGACGACAGCGCAGAGGCGGCTCTGCCGCAAAGCCTGCTGTTTTTACAGCATGTGCTTAATGATGCCCCATGCTTTACGCTGGCCGGCGATAACCGGCAGTGGCGCTGGAGCCGCGCGCAATGAGTCTGGTCACCCGCCTCGGTCAATTCTGGCGTCTGCTGATGACCGGAATGTGCTTCGCGCTGTTTGGCGTAGGTGGGTTGCTGCTGTCGCTGGTCTGGTTTAACCTCCTGTTACTCGTGGTGCGCAACAATAATACCCGTCGGCGCATCGCCCGGCGCAGCATCTCCCTCAGTTTCCGTTTCTTTCTGCGGGTGGCGAGGCTGACCGGGACGCTGGATTACCACATCGAGGGAGCCGCGCTGCTGCGTCAGGAACAAGGCTGCCTGGTGGTGGCGAACCACCCGACGCTGATCGATTACGTGCTTATCGCCTCCGTGATGCCGGAAACCGACTGTCTGGTGAAGAGCGCCCTGTTGAGCAACCCCTTTATCAGCGGCGTTATCCGCGCCGCGGACTACCTGGTCAATAGCCAGGCTGACGCCTTGCTGCCGCAAAGCCGACGGCGTCTGGCGCAGGGCGACACCATTCTTATTTTTCCGGAGGGCACCCGTACCCGTCCGGGAGAAAACATGTCGCTGCAGCGCGGCGCGGCCAATATCGCCATACGCTGTAACAGCGACCTGCGCATTGTGACGATTCGCTGTAGCGAACGCCTACTCGATAAACAGAGCAAATGGTATAACGTGCCCCCCAGCAAACCGCGGTTTACCGTGACGGTGGGTGAACGGCTCTACATTACCGATTATTATGATGCGAAAACACAAGAACCGGCGCTGGCGGCAAGGCAGCTTAACCGGCATCTTTTAAATAAATTACAAATCGTTGAAACACCTCTTTCAGGAATTAATGATGCAAGCGCTTTACCTTGAAATTAAAAATCTCATTATTAACACGTTAAATCTGGACGAGCTGAGCACCGATGACATCGACACCGATGCCGCGCTGTTCGGGGATGGGTTAGGTCTGGACTCTATCGATGCATTAGAGCTGGGTCTGGCGGTGAAAAATCAGTACGGCATCGTCCTGTCCGCCGAGAGCGAAGAGATGCGCCAGCATTTCTACTCCGTGGCGACGCTGGCCGCTTTTATTCATTCACAACGCGCCTGATAACGAGCCCGCTATGACAGAACAACACGCTATCTACCAGGAAGTCGCCACGCTTCTCACTAAACTGTTTGAAATCGCCCCGGAAGACATCACGCCAGAGGCGCGCCTGTATGAGGATCTGGAGCTGGACAGCATCGATGCCGTCGACATGATAGTCCACCTACAGAAGAAAACCGGCAAGAAAATCAAGCCGGAAGAGTTTAAAGCCGTCCGTACGGTGCAGGATGTCGTCGACGCCGTAGAGCGCCTGATGCAAGACGCCTGATCCCATGCGAGGCTTCAGAGGGCTACCCGTCATTCAGGTAGCGACCGGCGCGCTGCTGCTGGCCTGGCCCTTTATTATCTGGTTTGGGCTGGCGCACAACGCGCTGCGCTGGCTGCTGCCGGTATTGGCGCTGCTGCTGGTTTTACGCTTACGCCAGGCGAGACGGAACGCCGGGCCGATGCGCTTTGTCATGCAGAGCGTGGCGCTGGCGGGGATTGTGCTGTGCGCAGCCAGCGCGCTGCTGAAAACCCACCAGCTGCTGCTGTTTTATCCGGTGGTCGTCAATGCGGTGATGCTCAGCGTCTTCGGCGGCTCCCTGTGGAGCGCAATGCCGCTCGTCGAGCGACTGGCGCGTCTGCGTACCCCCGATCTCCCGCCGCAGGGTGTCCGCTACACCCGCCGCGTAACGCAGATCTGGTGCCTCTTCTTCCTCTTTAACGGCGCTATCGCGCTCTTTACCGCCCTGTATGGCGATATGCGGATGTGGACCGCCTGGAACGGTATGGTCTCCTATCTGTTGATGGGCACACTGATGGTCGGCGAATGGCTGGTTCGCCGCCGGGTCATGAAACGAGATACTCAATGAATCAGACGCTTCCCCTGTCGCAGTGGCTCAGCGCCTCGCGCAGTGACGAAACCGTCATCGCCTGGCTTGGCGATCGCAGCTGGACGCTGGGCCAGCTGCGCTACGATGTTGCCGCGCTGCTCGCGACCCTGCGTGAGCAGGAGGGTCAGCGCTGGGCGCTGTGCTTTGAGAACAGCTATCTGTTTATCGTGGCGCTGCTGGCGACGCTACACGCGGGGAAAACCCCGGTGATTCCCGGCCACTGCCGCGCCTCGCTGCTGGACGAACAGCGCGCGCTGTTCGACGGCGTACTGAGCGAAAGCCCTCTGGACTGGCACGGCCCGCACCTGTGGGTTCACTCGGCTGACGACGGCCGTACGTCCGCCGCCGCGCTACCGCCGATACCCACCGATGCCTTTGTGACGCTGTTCACCTCCGGCTCTACCGGACAGCCTAAGCGGGTGGTGAAGTCCATCGCCGCCCTTGATGCGGAAGCCGCGCTGCTCGGCGCCCGCTTTGCCGGGCGTCTCGCTGGCTGCCGGGTAGTCGCCTCCGTGGTGCCACAGCACCTCTACGGCCTGACCTTCCGCATCTTTTTACCGATGGCGCTGGGGTTGCCGCTGCACGCTGCGATGACCCACTACGCTGAACAGCTGGTGGCGCTTAGCCCGCGCCACCGCTATCTCTTCGTCAGCAGCCCGGCGTTCCTTAAGCGTCTCGATCACCAGCTGACGCCGCCGCCGCTCGCCATGCTGCTCTCGGCAGGCGGCATGCTGCCCTGGAGCGACGTTACCCTCTCGCAGCGCTGGCTCGGCATCTGGCCGGATGAGATTTACGGCAGCACCGAAACCGGGATCCTCGCCTGGCGTCACCGCCAGCGGGACAGCGTCCCATGGCTCCCCTTCCCCGGCGTGCAAATAACGCCGGAAGGCGACGCCTTCCGCGCGAGATCCCCCCTGATTGCCGACGCTGACGGCCTGCTGCTTGACGATGTGCTGCGCTTCGGCGACGACGGGCGCTTCTGCCTTGCCGGACGTCGCGGACGCGTGGTGAAAATTGAAGAAAAACGCATTTCACTGAGCGAGATAGAGCGGCGCTTGACCGACCTCGATGGCATTCGCGAGGCGGCGGCCCTGTCCATCACCCGCGGAGGGCGCCAGGGCATTGGCGTACTGCTGGTTCTTGACGATGCGCTCCGCCAGCGCTGGCAGGAAACGCACGGCAAAGCGCTGGCGCTGTCATGGCGCCGGGCGCTGCGGCCATGGCTTGAGCCGGTGGCGATCCCCCGCTACTGGCGGGTACTGGATGAGATCCCAGTCAACAGTATGAACAAGCGCGTTTATGCCCAGCTACAGGAGTTATTTGATGAAACCGCATGAAATTAAGCGCCTGCAGGCGCCGGGTGGAGCGATGGAGATCGAACTCTATCTCGATCCGACCCTTTTCTGGTTTCAGGGTCATTTTGCGATTCAACCGCTGCTACCCGGCGTTGCCCAGCTGGAGTGGGCGATGCACTATGCCAAGACCCTGCTGGCGCCAGGCTTTCATTTTCACAGCATTCAGAACGTAAAGTTTCAGGCGCCGCTACTGCCCGGCGCCACCGTCACCCTGGCGCTGCACTGGCTGCCGGCAAAGCAGACGCTGAGCTTCAGCTTCCAGCGCCATGAGGGCGACGCGCGCCACACCGCCAGCAGTGGGAAGATTCGACTATGCCCGTAGCGTTCTCCCCCTGCGTGCTGATCCCCTGCTATAACCACGGCGCGATGATGCCGACGGTGCTGGCGCGCCTCGCGCCGTTCTCCCTGCCGTGCATCATTGTCGATGACGGCAGCGACGAGGCCACGCGCACGGCGCTGGAAACCCTCGCAGCAGCGCGGCCCGACGTGACGCTGCTGCGCCTCGCCCAGAACGCGGGTAAAGGCGTCGCCGTGATGCGCGGCCTACAGGCGGCACAGCAGCAGGGCTTCAGCCACGCGGTGCAGGTCGATGCCGATGGTCAGCACGCCATTGAAGACATTCCCCGCATGCTAGCCCTGGCACAGCAGCACCCACAGTCGCTGATCTCCGGCCAGCCGATCTATGATGCGTCGATCCCCCGCTCGCGACGCTATGGACGCTGGATTACTCACGTCTGGGTCTGGATAGAGACCCTCTCGCTACAGCTTAAAGACAGCATGTGCGGCTTTCGCGTCTACCCGGTCGCCCCGACGCTGCAGTTGGCGGACCAGGTGAATATCGGCAAGCGTATGGATTTCGATATCGAGGTGATGGTGCGCCTCTACTGGCAGGGTAACACCAGCCATTTTCTGCCCACCCGGGTGACTTACCCCGCTGATGGGCTGTCGCATTTCGACGCCCTGAAAGACAACCTGCGCATCTCCCTGATGCACGCCCGGCTGTTCTTCGGCATGCTGCCGCGCATACCTTCCCTGCTGCGCCGCCGCCGGACGGCGCATTGGGCGCAGCAGAAAGAGGTCAGGGGCCTGTGGGGCATGCGCTTTATGCTCGCCGTCTGGCGCCGGCTCGGACGCAACGCCTTTACCGTTCTGCTCTGGCCGGTGGTGGGCGTCTACTGGCTGACCGCCGCCCGCGCCCGTCACGCCTCGCAGAACTGGCTGGCGCGCGTACGCCGGCAGCTCGCCTTGCACCAGATGCCGGTCCCCAAACCCTTTAACAGCTATCGCCATTTCCTGCGCTTCGCTAACGCCATGCTGGATAAAGTCGCCGGCTGGCGCGGCGAACTGCACTTTGGGCGCGACGTGGTGTTCGCCCCCGGCGCCGAAGCCGCGCTGGCGCTCGATAAGCCCCAGGGTAAACTGCTGCTGGCCTCGCATCTCGGCGATATCGAAGCCTGCCGGGCGCTGGCGAGCATGAGGGGAGACATCACCATCAACGCGCTGGTGTTCAGTGAAAACGCCCAGCGCTTTAAGCAGATAATGGAAGAGATGGCGCCGCAGGCCGGGGTCAATCTGCTGCCGGTGAACGATATTGGCCCGGAAACCGCTATTATGCTGAAAGAGAAGCTTGATCGCGGTGAATGGGTCGCTATCGTCGGCGATCGCGTTGCGGTCAACCCACAGCGCGGCGGCGACTTCCGGGTGACCTGGAGTCCGTTTATGGGCCAGCCTGCGCCATTCGCCCAGGGGCCGTTTATTCTCGCCTCAATTCTGCGCTGCCCGGTGCTGCTGATTTTCGCCCTGTATCAACAGGGCAGGCTGCATATCCACTGCGAGGCGTTTGCCGACCCGCTCCTGCTGCCGCGCGCCGAGCGCCAGGCCGCGCTGGAGCAGGCCATCCACCGCTACGCCGCGCGCCTCGAACACTACGCGCTGCTGTCGCCGCTGGACTGGTTTAACTTTTTTGACTTCTGGCAGCTGCCAGAGGCCGCCGATAAGGAGTAAAGGGTGCTGAGCGATCCCCGCTTTACCGCCGAAGTTGAGCTGACCGTCCCATTTCACGACGTCGATATGATGGGCGTGGTATGGCACGGCAACTATTTTCGCTACTTTGAGATCGCCCGCGAGGCGCTGCTGAACCAGTTTGATTACGGCTACCGGCAGATGAAAGCCTCCGGCTACGTCTGGCCGGTGGTCGACACCCGGGTGAAGTACCGCGACGTGCTGACCTTTGAGCAGCGTTTTCGCGTGCGCGCAACGCTGGAGGAGTTTGAGAACCGCCTGCGCATCGGCTATCAGATTTTCGACGCCGCCAGCGGCAAGCGCACCACCACCGGCTACACCATTCAAGTGGCGGT
Source organism: Edwardsiella sp. EA181011 (assembly GCF_000800725.1). Lineage (NCBI taxonomy): Bacteria > Pseudomonadati > Pseudomonadota > Gammaproteobacteria > Enterobacterales > Hafniaceae > Edwardsiella > Edwardsiella sp. EA181011. The sequence continues at coordinate 3,610,618 of NZ_CP011364.1, forward strand.
GGAAGAGCAAAGCCGGGAGATGTGCTTCGTCAGCCCGGCGATCCTGTTTGAACGTATGGGAGTCACACCATGAGATTCTGGCCCGTTATCCTGCTGCTAGTGAGCCCGTTCGTCAGCGCCGTCACCCTGGACGACCTGCAGCAGCGTTTTACCGAACAGCCGGTGGTGCGCGCCCATTTCGAGCAGACCCGGACGATTAAAGGGCTGCCTCAGCCCCTGCGATCGCAGGGCGAGATGCTGATCGCCCGCGACACCGGCCTGCTGTGGGATCAGAAAACGCCGTTCCCGATGCGGCTGATGCTCGATGACACGCGGATGGTACAGGTGATCAATCACCAGCCGCCGCAGGTGATCACCGCGGAGGATAACCCGCAGATGTTCCAGTTTAACCATCTGCTGCGTGCCCTGTTCCAGGCCGACCGGAAGGTGCTGGAGCAGAACTTCCGCATTGATTTCCAGGATCGGGGCCAGGACCGCTGGACGCTGCGTCTAACGCCTGTCACCACGCCGCTGGATAAGATCTTCGCCACTATCGATCTGGCGGGAAACACCTATCTGGACACCATCCAGCTGAACGATAAACAGGGCGATCGCACCGATATCGCGCTCTCTCAACACCAACTGACGCCCGCAACGCTGACCCATGACGAACGCCAACGCTTTGCCGCCCAATAAGGCTCGCCGCCCGGCGCTGCTGTGGGGAATACTGTGCCTGGCGCTGCTGGGCACCCTGCTCGCACTGCTACCGCAGTCGCGCATCAACAGCAGCGTGCTGGCAATGCTGCCCACGCACGCGTTGGGGACGCTGCCCCCGGCGCTCAACGACGGCTTTATGCAGCGCCTCGATCGCCAGCTGGTATGGCTGGTAAGCCCGGGGAAAACGGCCGATCCCAGCGTGGCGCAGGCGTGGCTTAACGCGCTGCAAAAATCGCCGGCGCTCCGCGGGGTGAAGGGGCCGCTGGACGCGGCCGATCAGCGGGCCTGGGGCGAGTTCTTCTGGACTCACCGCAACGCGCTGATCGACAGCGCCACCCGCACGCGCCTGCAAAACGACGGCGAAGCGCAGGCGCAGTGGATCCTGGCCCAGATCTACTCGGCGTTTTCCGGCGTGAGCGGCAAAGAACTCAGCCAGGATCCGCTGATGCTGATGCGCGGATCGCAGCTGGCCATGGCGCAGAACAGCCAGCGCCTGCAGCTGAAGGACGGCTGGCTGGTGACCCAGGACGAGGACGACCGCTACTGGTATCTACTGCACGGCGAACTGGCGGGCAACTCCTTCGATATGCAGCAAACTCACCGGCTGGTGACGACGCTGAACACGCTTGAGCGCGAGCTTCAGGCCCGCTATCCCCAGGCGCGGCTGCTCGCGCGTGGGACGGTGTTCTACAGCGACTATGCCAGCCAGCAGGCCAAACGCGATATTTCGACCCTCGGCATAGCGACCATTCTGGGGGTGATCCTGCTGATTGTGATCACCTTCCGCTCCCTGCGCCCGCTGCTGCTGTGCCTGATCTCCATTGGCATCGGCGCGCTGGCGGGCAGCGTCGTGACGCTGCTGCTGTTTGGTGAGCTGCACCTGATGACGCTGGTGATGAGCATGAGCATCATCGGCATTTCGGCTGACTATACGCTCTATTACCTTACCGAACGGATGGTCCACGGCGCAGAGAATACGCCGTGGCAAAGCCTGCTAAAGGTACGCAGCGCCCTGCTGCTGGCGCTGCTCACCACCGTTGCCGCCTACCTGATCATGATGCTGGCGCCCTTCCCCGGGATTCGCCAGATGGCGGTATTCGCGGCCGTCGGCCTGAGCGCCGCCTGCCTGACGGTGCTGTTCTGGCACCCGTGGCTCTGCCGCGGGCTGCCGGTGCGTCCGGTACCCGCCATGGTGCCGCTGCTGCGCTGGCTGGCGGCCTGGCGACGCGACAACCGGCTGCGCATTGGGCTGCCGGCGGCGCTGACGCTGCTCTCCCTCGCCGGGCTGGCGCAGCTGAAAGTCAATGATGATATCTCGCAGCTACAGGCGCTGCCGCCGTCGATCTTGGCACAGGAGAAAGCCATCACCCGCCTGACCGGACAGAGCGTCGATCAGAAGTGGTTTGTGGTTTACGGCGATACGCCGGAGCAAACCCTGACGCGCATGGAGGCCTTTATCCCGGCGCTGGAGGCGGCGCAGCGCGACGGGATACTGCAGCGCTACCGCAGCGTGCCATTGAACTCGCTGGCGCGTCAGCAGCGGGATCTTCAGCTGCTGCGCGAGGCGGCGCCGACGGTCGAGCATACGCTGCAAAGCGCCGGGCTCAGCGCCGTCGCGCCGGACCTCAGCCCGATGACCGTCAGCGTCGACGCCTGGCTGCAAAGCCCGGCCAGCGAAGGCTGGCGCCTGATGTGGCTGACGCTGCCGAACGGCGCCAGCGGGGTGCTGATTCCGGCGGACGGCGTCAGCGACAGCCATGCGCTGGCGGCGCTGGCGGCGAAGCAGCCCGGCGTGGCGTGGGTCGATCGTAAGCTGACCTTCGATGCGCTGTTTGCCGAGTACCGGATCCTGCTGACCGGGCTGCTCGGCGTGGCGCTGGCGGTGATCGCCTGCGGCGCGGTGGCGCGGCTGGGCCTGCGCAAGGGGCTGATAAGCCTGGTACCATCGGTACTGTCGCTCGGCTGCGGGCTGGCCGCGCTGTCGTTCAGCGGCCATTCGCTAAACCTGTTTTCGCTGCTGGCGCTGGTGCTGGTGCTTGGCATCGGCATCAACTACACCCTGTTCTTCAGTAACCCGCGCGGTACGCCGCTGACCTCCCTGCTGGCGATTACCCTTGCGATGCTGACCACCCTATTAACCCTTGGCATGCTGATCTTCAGCGCCACCCAGGCTATCAGCAGTTTCGGCATCGTGCTGGTGAGCGGTATTTTCACCGCCTACCTGCTCGCGCCGCTAGCCATGCCGGACAAAAAACGGGAAAAACGATGATAACCTCTCCCTTCTGGCGCGCCATCGCCCTGCTGGCTGCCTTCACCCTCGCAGGCTGTAGCCATTCGACCCCGGAACGCCAGGGCCGCCCCCAGGCCTGGCTTGAGCCGGGCGCACGCGTAACGCTGCCAAAGCCGGGGATCGCCCCGGCGGTCAACGTGCAGCAGCTGCTGACCGGCAGCTTTAACGGCAAGACCCAGTCGCTGCTGGTGATGCTCAACGCCGACGATAAAAGGCTGACCCTGGCGGGGCTCTCCTCCGTCGGCATCCGCCTGTTCCTCTTGACCTACGATGAGACAGGGCTGCACACCGAACAGTCGATCGTCGTGCCGCAGCTGCCGCCGGCGAGTCAGGTGCTGGCAGACGTAATGCTGAGCCACTGGCCGATTAGCGACTGGCAGCCGCTGCTGCCAAAAGGCTGGACCCTCATCGACAAGGGTGATAAACGTGAGCTGCGCGATGCCCGCGGCGCGCTGGTGACGGAGATAACCTATCTGCAGCGCAAGGGGAAACGCGAGCCTGTCAGCGTTGAACAGCACGCCTTTAAATACCACATTACCATTCAATATCTGGGTGAGTGAGATGATCTACATTTCTGCCATCGGCATGATTAATGCGCTGGGCAGCAACGCCGCAGAAGCGGCGGCCAACCTGACCCGCGGCGTCGCCCCGGGCATGCGTCCGCGCGCAGGCTGGCTGCAGGGCTTTCCTGACGCGGTGCTGGGCGGCGTGGACGCCACGCTGCCGCCGATCCCCGACCGTTTTGCCGCGCACCGCTCGCGCAATAACCAGCTGCTCCTGGCCGCGCTGGCGCAGATCCAGCCGCAGGTGGATGACGCCATCGCGCGCTACGGTCGCGATCGCATCGCCGTGGTGATGGGCACCAGCACCTCGGGGCTTGACGAGGGCGACACGCACGTCAATCTATCGCTGAACCGGCAACCGAGCCCGCACTGGCAGTATCCGCAGCAGGAGCTGGGCGATCCGTCGCGCTTCCTCAGCCGCTGGCTGGCGCTGGAGGGCCCGGCGTTCACCCTTTCCACCGCCTGCTCATCCAGCGCCAGGGCCATCATCAGCGGCCGGCGCCTGATCGAAGCCGGGCTTGCCGACGTGGCGATCGTCGGCGGCGCGGACACCCTGAGCCGGATGCCGATCAACGGCTTTAACAGCCTGGAGTCCCTCTCCCCCACGCAGTGCCAGCCGTTTAGCCGCGACCGCTGCGGCATTACCATCGGTGAAGGCGCAGCGCTAATGGTGCTCACGCGCCAGCCGCAGCCAATTGCGCTGCTGGGCGTGGGAGAATCCAGCGATGCCTGGCATATCTCGGCGCCGCATCCGCAGGGAGAGGGGGCGATCCGGGCGATTACGCAGGCGCTGAGCGACGCCGGACTGCGGCCGAACGACGTGGGCTATATCAACCTGCACGGCACCGCCACACCGCTCAACGATCAAATCGAAGCTAAGGTGGTGCACGACCTGTTTGGCGAGCATATTCCATGCAGCTCGACCAAACACTTAACCGGACATACGCTGGGGGCGGCGGGGATTACCGAGGCGGCGATCGCCGCGCTGATTCTGCAAATGCGGCTGCCGCTGCCGCCGCAGGACTTCAGCCGCGGCGAGATTGACCCGTCGCTGCCCGCCTGCGGGATCCTGCGCGAGGCGCAGCCGCTGGCCCGGCCGGTGATCCTGTCCAACTCGTTTGCCTTTGGCGGTAACAACGCCAGCATTTTGCTGGGGAGCGTATCATGAGCCACTATCTGCCCCCCGCCCACTATCTGCCGCACGACGCGCCGATGCTGCTGCTGGAAGAGGTGGTCAACGTCACAGACAGCACGGCGCACTGCCGGGTCACCGTCAGCCGCCGCGGCGTGCTGGCGCCGTTTGTCGATACCCACGATCAGCTCCCCGGCTGGTATGCGCTGGAGCTGATGGCGCAGACCGTCGGCGTATGGTCGGGCTGGCACCGTCAGCAGGCCGGTAAGGCGTGCATTGCGCTCGGCATGGTGCTCGGCGCGCGCGAGCTAGTGTGCGCCGCAGGGGGGTTTCCGGCCGAGACCACGCTGGAGATAGCGGTGAAGCTGCTGATGCAGGATCAGCGCTTTGGCAGCTTTGAGTGCACCATCAGCGCAGAGGGCGTCCCGCTCGCCAGCGGACGCATCAACACCTTTCAGCCGACGACTGAAGAATTAATAACGCTTTTTAATAAAGGGGATAGCGCATGAGTCGCTCAGTACTGGTCACCGGGGCCAGTAAAGGAATTGGACGTGCGATTGCCCGTCAGCTTGCCGCCGACGGCTTTACCGTAGGCGTTCACTACCACCGCGACGAAGCGGGAGCACAAGAGACCCTGGCCGCCATTCAGCAGGCGGGCGGCAGCGGGCGCCTGCTCAGCTTTGACGTCGGCCACCGCGAGCAGTGCCGCGAGGTGCTGGAGCAGGAGATCGCCCGGCACGGCGCATGGTACGGCGTGGTCAGCAACGCGGGCATCACCCGCGACGGCGCGTTTCCGGCCCTGAGTGACGACGACTGGGACCGCGTGATCCATACCAACCTCGACAGCTTTTACAACGTCATTCACCCGTGCATTATGCCGATGATCGGCCTGCGCCAGGGCGGGCGTATCATTACCCTGTCGTCGGTTTCCGGCGTGATGGGCAACCGTGGCCAGGTGAACTACAGCGCGGCGAAGGCGGGGATCATCGGCGCCACCAAAGCGCTGGCAATTGAGCTCGCCAAGCGCAAAATCACCGTCAACTGTATCGCGCCCGGGCTGATTGAGACCGGGATGATCGCGATGGAGGAGAGCGCGCTGAAAGAGGCGATGGCGATGATCCCGATGAAACGCATGGGTCAGGCCGATGAGGTGGCCGGGCTTGCCGGCTATTTAATGTCTGACATTGCGGGCTACGTGACCCGACAGGTCATTTCCATCAACGGAGGAATGCTATGACCCGTCGCGTGGTGATTACCGGAATGGGCGGCGTAACCGCCTTTGGCGAGAGCTGGGATGCCGTCTCCCGCCGCCTGCTCGGCTATGAGAATGCGGTGCGTAAAATGCCGGAGTGGCAGGTCTATGACGGCCTCCATACCCTGCTCGGCGCACCGATCGACGACTTTATCCCGCCGGCGCACTATACCCGCAAGCGCATTCGCTCGATGGGTCGCGTTTCGCTGCTCTCGACCCGCGCCAGCGAACTGGCGCTGGAGCAGGCCGGGCTGATCGACGATCCGGTGCTGACCAACGGTGAAACGGGGATTGCCTATGGCTCCTCCACCGGCAGCACCGGCCCGGTGAGTGAGTTCGCCACCATGCTGACCGAAAAGCACACCAACAACATCACCGGCACCACCTACGTGCAGATGATGCCGCACACCACGGCGGTGAATACCGGGCTGTTCTTCGGCCTGCGCGGACGGGTGATCCCCACCTCCAGCGCCTGCACCTCCGGTAGCCAGGCCATCGGCTACGCCTGGGAAGCCATCCGCCATGGCTACCAGACCGTGATGGTGGCGGGCGGCGCAGAGGAGCTCTGCCCTTCAGAAGCGGCGGTGTTCGATACGCTGTTCGCCACCAGCCAGCGTAACGACGAGCCCAAAACCACCCCCTCCCCGTTCGACCAAGGGCGCGACGGGCTGGTGATTGGCGAAGGCGCGGGAACCCTGGTGCTGGAGGCGTTAGAGCACGCTAAAGCGCGAGGCGCGACCATCTACGGTGAAATCGTCGGCTTTGCCACCAACTGCGACGCCGCGCACATCACTCAGCCGCAGCGCGACACCATGCAGATCTGTATGCAGCAGGCGCTGAACATGGCCGGCCTTAGCGCGCGCGATATTGGCTACCTTTCCGCCCACGGCACCGCCACCGACCGCGGCGATATTGCGGAAAGCCAGGCCACCGCGGCGATTTACGGCGATAGCGTGCCGATCTCCTCACTGAAAAGCTACTTTGGCCACACGCTGGGCGCCTGTGGCGCGCTGGAGGCCTGGATGAGTCTACAGATGATGCGCGAAGGCTGGTTTGCGCCGACCATCAACCTGACGCAGCCGGACGCACAGTGCGGCGCCTTGGACTACATCATGGGAGAAGCTCGCCGCATTGACTGCGAGTACCTGCAGAGCAACAACTTTGCCTTCGGCGGGATCAACACCTCCATCATCATTAAGCGCTGGGCGTAGCATGTCGCATCCGGCGGATCCGACCAGGGAGCGTTTCAGCGCTGCCGGCGCGGATCCGCGCGGCGCCGTCGGGCCGACCTGGCGCGAGCGTCTCTCCGGAGCGTCTTGCCCTGCCGCGCCGCCGGATATCTCCCGCCATAAAAACGGCCAACCGGCGTTTGCGGCCGCGATGACGCCGCGGCGTCACCTTAGCCCCGGCGACCAAGCGTAAATGAGAGAGGTGCCGCCCGCGCTTTTCCGGCGCCGTTTATCGCGATCGACGTCGCTTATCGCGTTAGATGGCCGGCGCGGATCCCGTCTGAACATTGCCGGGATCGCAGGGTGCTCAAGCGGCGGGGTTTATATCCCCTAGCCCGACGAGAGACCGCTATATTTCTGGAGTATAGCGGGCACAGCCACCATAATTAAAATAAACTCACCGAACATATTACCGCCCCCCAATCCGCGACGCCCGCCATTATTCCCCGACAATGGCCTCAAGTAATATCAAAAAATTATACCCACCATATAATAGATATGTTTTTATAATGCGATAAGTCTGAAAAAGCGTCGACCCATTGCATTTTAACGCCAATTACTTATTAATAATTCCAGTCATCACCGGCCAGCGTTTATTTCATTAGCTACTCAGCGCAGATAATAATGTAAAACGCCTCCTCTTATCACTAGAATAAATATAACTAACGATAAATGCAAAACTCATATTCCTATTGTCTTGGCAAAACACCTCGCCCTCGAATGGCTATAAAAGCCAGGCAAAACATTTTATTTATTTCTGCAATTGCACAGGCATGCGCCTTTTCATCTCAGGCCGCGCCAATAGCAGCGCCGCTGACGGGGCAGCCCTTTATCCACCAACAGCAGCGTCAGCAGGCGCTTGAACAGCAGATGGCACCGGTGGCGCCAGATATCCACCTGGCGCCGCCGACGTTGCCCGCCGTTAACGGCGAGTTTCCGCGTGAGACGCCCTGCTTCCCTATTTCGCAGGTTCATCTCAGCGGCACCGAGGCATTACCCCACTGGCTCCCCTTAGCCCGCCTCGCCAATCAGGCGATCGGTCATTGCCTGGGTGTGCAGGGGATTAACCTGCTGATGTCCACCCTACAAAACCGCCTTATTGACCACGGCTGGGTAACGACCCGTGTGCTGGCGCCGCAGCAGGATCTGACGCAGGGTACCCTCGCGCTGGCCGTGGTGCCAGGGCGCATACGTCAGGTGCGTTTTACCGAAGATTCGGATGACTATGCAACACGCTATAGCGCCATGCCTGCCCGTGAAGGAAACGTGCTGGATCTGCGGGATATCGAACAGGGGCTGGAGAATTTACAGCGTTTGCCGAGCGTCGACGCCACGGTGGCGCTGCATCCCGGCAATCAGCCGGGGGAGAGCGATATCGTCATTACCCGCAAACAGAAAAAAATGTGGCGGGTTAATCTGTGGGTGGATAATACCGGCACGGAGAGCGCCGGAAAAAACCAGGGAGGGATGATGTTAGCCCTGGATAATCCGCTCTCCCTCAGCGATCTGTTTTATGTCACCGCCACCCGGGACCTGCTGTTTACGGACGCGAAAGCATCGACCAACTACAGCGCGCACTATTCTGTACCGTTCGGTTACTGGCAGCTGGTATTCACGGGGAGTAAATATGATTACGTCCAAACCGTGGCGCTGCTCAATGGCGATGCGCGTTATAAAGGGCGCAGTGAAAATATCAATATGCAGCTCAGCAATGTGCTGTATCGCAACACCTCGGGCAAAACGACCCTGAACTATGGCGTGGATCTGCGCCAGACCCGCAACTTTATTCAAGAGACTGAAATTGAGAGCCAGAAACGCCGCACCAGCAGCTGGCGAGTAGGAGTGACGCACCGACAGTATTTCGCCTCTGCCATTCTGGATGTGGGCGGGAGCTATCAGCGCGGCACCCGTTGGTTCGGCGCCATTCCCGCGTTTGAGGAGTACCGCGCTCGAGACGGCGAAGACTATGCCACCGCACTCTCCCGTATTTTACAGCTCTCCGCATCGCTGACGCTCCCCTTCTCGGTGAGTGAACAGCAGTTTCAGTTACACAGTGAATACCTGCGCCAGCTGAGCGCGACGCCGCTGACGCCGCAGGATCAGTTTTCCATCGGCAATCGCTGGAGCGTGCGTGGTTTTGATGGTGAACGCACGCTGAACAGTGACGACGGTTGGTATCTGCGTAACACGCTATCTTGGCAGACCCCGCTGCCGCAGCAGCAGCTGTATATCGGCGCAGATTACGGCCGGGTGGACGGCCATAACCGCAGCGAACTTATCGGGCAAACCCTTGCCGGCGGCGTGATCGGCCTGAGGGGCGGCTATTACCCCGCGGGGCTTTCATATGATTTTTCTGTCGGCACGCCGCTGTCCAAACCGGACGGCTTCAAGACGGACAATGCGGTCGTTAATTTTTCGGTGAACTGGCAGTACTGACGGAGACACGTGATGACTGTGCCGATGACCAAGCTGAAGATGCAGGTGATAACCCATGAATAAACGCTGCTATCGTGTCGTTTTTAATCACTCCCGCCAGATGATGATGGTGGTATCCGAGTTAGCGAAAAATCATAGCGCGGATAACGCCCGGGCGCCGCGCGGCGTGGATACCCCATCGCTGACGGCCGTCATCTCCCCGCTGCGTCTGACTACGATGCTGCTGCTGGGCTGGATCGCCCTGCCCGCCAGCGCCGGCGGTATTGTGGCGGACGGCGCGGCGCCCGGCAATCGGCAACCGTCCGTGCTCTCCACCGCCAACGGTACGCCGCAGGTGAATATTCAGACCCCAAACCGCGATGGGGTATCCCACAATCACTACCGCCAGTTCGATGTCGATCGCAAAGGTGCCATCCTCAATAACAGCGCAATCCATACGCAGACGCAGCTGAGCGGCATGATCACCGCCAACCCGTGGCTGGCAAAAGGCGAGGCGAAGATCATTCTCAATGAGGTCAACAGCGCCAACGCGAGCCAGCTCAACGGTTTTATTGAGGTGGCGGGCAGGCGGGCGGATGTGATCATTGCCAACCCGGCCGGGATCACCTGCAGCGGCTGTGGCTTTATCAATGCCGGGCAGACCACGATGGCCGCCGCGCAGGCGCTGCTGGAGCAAGGGCGAGTCGCGGGGTTTGCGGTGGACAAAGGCCAGATTGCCATCACCGGCGGCGGCATGAACGACGCGCAAAGTGACTACACCCGACTGATCGGCCGCGCGGTGGAGGTCAACGCCAAGCTGCATGCCCAGGATCTGACCATTACCACCGGACATAATATCACCGATGCGCAGGGCAACGTGGTGAGGAAAAGAGAGCCAGAGGGCGACGTGCCCGCCTTTGCGCTGGATGTCGCGGCGGTCGGCGGCATGTACAGCGATAAAATTAAGCTGGTCGGCACAGAACATGGGGTTGGCGTGCGTAACGCGGGCATCATCGGGGCACAGGTTGGCGAACTGAGCCTGAGCGCCGACGGTAAATTGCAGAATAGCGGCATTCTTACCGCTGCCGCGGACCTGAAGGTGACGCTGACGGATAGCGTCACCAACGCGGGCACCATCAGCGCCGGGCGCGATATTCAGCTGAAAACGGCCGGGGATATGGATAACCGGAAACAGCTCCTCGCGGGGCGCCATATCACCTCTGACAGCCGGGCGCTGAATAACGCGATGGGGGCCGTTGTGGCGGCCGGCGTCGATCAAGACGGCAGGCTCTCTCGGCGCGGCGATCTCGTTCTGAACGCCGCGAACGCGGCCACCCTGAACGGGCTGCAGCTCGCGCATGACCATGTGGCGGTATCGGCACAGGCTGCCTCACTGCAGGGCAGCCACACCGCCGCCGCCGCCGTCACGCTGCGCTCGGCCACTCGGCTGGATCTGCAAACTGCGACGGTGACCGCCGCCGACGCACTGACGGCGGCGGCGCCGGACGGAATTGATAACCACAGCGGCAGGCTGAGCGCCGGCGCACTGACGCTGAGCAGTAGCAGGCTGGACAACACGCAGGGGCAGATTATCCAGATAGGCGCAGAGGAGCTGACGCTGACGCATAAGAACGGGATAATCAATAACGGCGGGACGATCGCCGCCAACGGTCGCGATCTCACGCTGAGCGCAGACAGGATCGATAACCGGCGCGGGCGCATTCAGCACGCCGGTGACGGCGCTGTCCGCATCGCCACAGCGGATTTTAACGGCCAGGAGGGCGAGATGCGCTCCAATGGAAACCTGATAATGAAAGGCGGGAGCTATCAGCTGGATAACAGTGAAACGTCCGCTCGTAGTATCAGCGCGCAGATCCATTCTCTGTCACACCGCGCCGGTACCCTGATACAGCGAGACAGCGGTGCGCTGACATTGGCCGTACGGCACACCCTGGACAACGCACAGGGGGTCATCGCTGGACAAAGCGTGACGCTCAGCGCCGACGCTCTGCACAATCAGCACGGAAGAATTCAAGGCAGCGCGGCTACGCGGCTGACGGTGACCGAGAAAACAGATAATCACGGCGGAGAGATCCGCGCGGGCAGGCAGCTAAGCGTCTCGACCCGCGAGCTGGACAACACGCAGGGCATCACGGCCGGCGATGAAAAAGTGCGCCTTACCACGGAGCGCCTCACCAATACGCAGGGCACGCTGATGGCCGGTCAGACGCTGACCCTTCACAGCGGAACACTCAGCGGTGACGGGAATATCCTCTCGTCCGGCGATATGGCCCTGACGCTGAATGATCGGTTCAGCAACCAGCACACTGTGCAGGCTAACGGCAGCCTGCTGATCGCAGCACATCAGGGCATTCAGAACGCAGCGCAGATCCAAGGGGGAACAGCGCTAACCATCGAAGCCCCCTGGCTGATAAATACCCGCGACGCCGAAATCAGCGCCGATCAGGCCACGCTGAGCGTACGCAATGCCCTCACTAATATCGGACTGATTGACGGCATCAAGACGCAGATTAACGCCGGCACCCTGAACAATGCCGCCTCAGGCCGGCTCTACGGTGATGATATTGCGCTGCAGGCCGCGCTGATTAATAACACCGCCGCCGCGGATAAATCCCGCTCGGCGGTAATCGCCGCCCGCAGCAGCCTGAACATCGGCAGCGCGACCCTGAATAACGCGGGAGAGAGCCTGATTTATAGCCAAGGGCTGCTGAATATCGGACGTAGCCTAGATGCCAATGGCCGCGCCACCGGCAGCGCAGATCGCTTCAACAATATGGGCGCCACCCTCGAGTCGCAGGGAGATATGACCCTGAATATCAGGGAGATTAACAATATCAATACCAACCTGGTAACCCAGATTGCCGAAATCAGCCGCCAGCAGCGCCACGAGGGGGTTCTGAAAGGATACACGCAGCGTTTTGACTGGAAGGATATTGATATCAGCCATAAAAATAAATATGGCGTCCATAGCGCAGTGATGCCAGACGGCAGCAGCGATGACTCGTTTTACGAATATAGATATACCCGGGTTATTCAGGAAACGCAGGTGATAAAGACGGAGCCCGGGGTTATTCAGTCCGGTATGACGCTGACCATCAACGGTGACACGCTGATGAATCAGGACAGTCGCGTTATTGCAGGCGATCTGCTGATAGCGACGATCCATGACCTGCGAAACAACGCGACGCCGGGCGTCCATATTGTGACTGACGCAGGAACCCAGACCCGCTGGTGGCCCAAAAAGACAAAGCGCCCCCTCGCCGGAACAGAAACATCCCAGGGAAAGGAGAGCGGAAACTACTCCCCTCCCCCGCTGACCACATCTATCGACCTTGCGGTGCAGAAATGGGAGGCCAATGCACAGACCGACGTTCAGACGCGGGACAGCGGCGGACGCACGCCGCTGGCCATCACCACGCTCCCGGTAATGTCTGCGACGGACGGTGCGCAGGTGGAGGCGGTGATCCGCAGCGCGAATCCCCCGTTGACCCTGCCAAAGAATAACCTGTTTAGGGTGCAGCCGGGCAGCGACAGCCAGTACCTGGTAGAGACGGATCCGCGCTTCACCAACCACAAAACGTGGCTGGCGACCGATTACATGCAGCAGGCCATGCTGAGCGATCACCAGCAGATGCACAAACGCCTGGGGGACGGCTACTACGAGCAGAAGCTGGTCTCTGAGCAGATTGTGACGCTGGCCGGGCAGCGTTATCTGGGCGATTACCGCAGTGACGAGGAGCAGTTCCAGGCGCTGATGAATAACGGTATCACCTTTGGCAAACAATTTAATTTGACCCTGGGTACGGCGCTGACCGCAGAACAGATGGCGCTGCTGACGAGCGATATCATATGGCTGGTTGAGCAAACCGTGACACTGGCGGACGGCAGCAGCGAAACGGTGCTGGTGCCGCAGGTTTATGCCCGGCTGAAGCCGGGGGATTTAGGCGCCGACGGCGCGCTGCTGTCCGGTAAAAATACGCGGTTTACCGTTAACGGTCAGCTCGTGAACAGCGGCAGCATGCTCAGCCAAGCGGCGCTACGGGTAAGTGCCGGGGATATCCTCAACCAGGGAACCATCAGCAGCAATGAGACCCTGCTCAGCGCGCAGCGTAGCCTCAGCAACATCGGCGGCACGCTTATCGGCGGCAGCGCCCTGACCATGAATGCGGAAAATATCCGCAGTGAAACGACCCTGACGGGAACGGAGGACAACCGACACCTCAACCGCATTGCCGGCGTGTATATACAGAACGACGGCGGCCAGCTAACGATGAGCGCAACAGACTCCGTCACGCTGACTGCGTCAGATATTCAGAGTCGGGGCAAAGACGCTAAAACCGCCATTAGCGCCGGCGGCGACATCACCCTGGCGACGGTGACCACCACTCGCACCGAAAACAGCGACTGGGGCGCGGATAACTATCGCCGCCTCAGCGAGCAGGCCGACGTCGGTACACAGCTTCTCGGCGGGAGCATCGCCCTCAACGCCAGACGGGATATCGCGGCCACGGCGGCGACGGTGGCGGCGGATAGCGCCCTGACGGCCGCGGCGGGTCGGGATATAACCCTAAAATCTGGGACGGTGGCGACCGATCTGGTTGAACATAGCCAACAGCACAGTAAAGGTCTCCTTTCGGCGTCGTCGCTGGAAACCCATGACGAGGTACAGCGCCAACGGGCGGCCGGCAGCCAGCTCAGTGGCCACACCGTTACTCTGCGCGCCGGAGATAACCTCACGACCGAGGGCAGCCAGGTGATTGCGGACGGCGACCTGAGCGCCCGCGCGGGCAAAAATATCACCGTCACCACCGCGGATGAGCTGCGTAACGAGGCCCACCTGCGCGCAGAGAGAAATAGCGGGCTGATGGGCTCCGGGGGCATCGGGTTTACCATCGGGACACGTTCCCTGACACAGACGACGGACAGCCACAGTCAGCAGCACCAGGGCAGCACCCTGGGCAGCACCGGGGGCGATGTCACCCTGAGCGCCGGTGAAAATCTTACGCTGCACGGCAGCGATGTGATCGCGAAGAAAGATATCAACCTGACCGGTCAGTCCGTTACGGTAAGCGCAGCGGAGAACACCCACACGGAGCTGACCAAAACCGAGCAGAAGCAGAGCGGGCTGACGCTCGCCCTGAGCGGAACGGTAGGCAGCGCGCTGAATACCGCCGTACAGACGGCGAATCAGGCGAAAGAGACGGATGACAGCCGGATTAAAGCGCTGCATTCGATCAAAGCGGGACTATCCGCGGTTCAGGCAGTACAAGGCGCGCGCCTGGCTGACGCCTCTCAGGGCGACAGCGGCGCATCCATCGGGATTAACCTCTCCTTCGGCAGCAGCGCCGCCAAGTCCGAAACCGAAACTCGCCAGACCACGGCGCAGGGCAGCGGCGTCAGCGCCGGTAACAACCTGAGCGTCAGCGCAACCGGCAAAGCCCCCGACAGCGGCAATATTGCCGTCACCGGCAGCGCGCTACAGGCCGGCGGCGATATTGCGCTCGATGCCCAGCATGATATCACCCTGCTATCGGCCCAAAACACCCAGACGGTGGACGGCAAAAACAGCAGCCGGAGCAGCAGCGTGGGGGTCGGGATAACCTTCGGCTCCAACGGCGTGGGGTTCAATGTCAATGCCAGCGCCAGCAAAGGCAAAGGGTTTGAAAAAGGCAACAGCCGCTATGCCACGGATACCACGGTGAGCGCGGGCAACACCCTGACGCTGAACAGCGGTAATGACACCACCCTGAAAGGGGCGCAGGTACAGGGGGAGAAAGTGGTGGCGAATGTCGGCAATAATCTGACCCTACGCAGTGAGCAGGCGATTGATAGCTATGAAGCCAAGCAATCCAGCTTCAGCGCCGGGGGAGCATCGGCTTCGGCAATGGCTCTCTGAGTATCGCCGCCAGCCGCGATAAGATGCACAGCGACTATGCCTCGGTGGAGAACCAGACCGGCATCTTTGCCGGTAAAGGCGGCTTTGATATCACCGTGGGTAATCATACCCAGCTGGACGGCGCGGCTATTGCCAGCGCGGCCGGTCAGGAGAACAACCGCTTAGATAGCGGAACCCTGGGCTTTTCCGATATCGACAACCGGGCTGAGTTCAAGGCACAGCACCAGGGGTTTGGCCTTAGCTCCGGCGGCAGCATTGGCGGCCAGTTCGCGGGCAATATGGCCAATAGCCTGTTGGCGGGTGCCAATCAGAATGAGCGCGCCCGCGGCACCACCAGTCGGCTATCGCCGACGGCGCGATCGTCGTGCGCGATCGGGCCAACCAGCAGCAGGATGTCGCCGGGTTAGCGCGCGACACAGCTCGAGCGCACCAGCCTCTCTCCCCTATCTTCGACAAGGAGAAAGCGCAGCGGCGCCTGCAGCAGAGCCAGCTGCTCGGTGAGATTGGCAATCAGGTGGCCGATATTGCACGGACAGAAGGCGAGATCGCCGGGGAAAAAGCCCGGCGTGACCCAACGGCCCTGGATCAGGCGCGTACCGCGCTGGCGGCCGGCGGTAAGCCGTTTACCGAGCGGGATGTAGCGCAGCGGGCGTATAACACCGGCATGCGCGATTCCGGGTTTGGCACCGGAGGGCAATACCAGCAGGCGATTCAGGCGGCCACGGCGGCGGTACAGGGGCTGGCGGGCGACAACCTGCAGGCGGCGCTGGCGGGCGGCGCGGCGCCGTATATTAGTGAGATAATCAAGCAGAGCACCCCGGACGGCGCGGGGCGTGTGGCGGCCCATGCGGTGGTAAATGCGGCGTTTGCCGCAGCACAGGGGAATAATGCCCTTGCCGGAGCCGCGGGTGCGGCCACCGGCGAAATCGTCGGCATGCTGGCCACGGAGATATACCAGAAACCGGTCGCTGAGCTCAGCGAAAGCGAGAAACAGACCGTTTCAACACTGGCCACCCTCGCCGCCGGACTGGCCGGTGGACTGGTGGGCGACGCGGGTGCCTCTGCACTCGCCGGCGCACAGTCGGGTAAGACGACGGTGGAGAATAATTTCCTTGGGACAAAATCGTCCAGCAAGCTAGATAAAATTATCGAAAAAATACAGCATGGTGATAAGACGTTAGCGACGGCGAAAGAGTTACTTCAATTAGAAAACGCAGACAAACGGAGTGACATACTTATCGCGAAGTTTGTGTCAGATCCTACCCAACTGAATAGCGCTGAACGAAGCGAATTAGCTGGTTATCTGCGTATTTACGCAGCAGAGATGGAGACGGAATATGGTACAGGTGTTGCTCAGGAGCTAGTCAATGGATTGCTTTCAGGGAGCGACTATCTAAAACGAGGCCCAGACTCTGATGTAATGGCTGAGGCGCAAAATATAATGATGGCATGGGGATATCATAAATCCAATGCGAGTATTGGTGATGCACCGCTGCTGTTTTCTGGCAGTATGCTGGGTATTACAATAAAAGGAGGTATGGCTGTTAATGCGGCGATAGGCATAGGTGTCAACACTGTAGTTCAATTAAGTGGAGACGATCCTTTCAGTTATGTGGATGCGAGTATTGCGGGATTGATATCAGCCGCGACGACAGGAAAAGGTTGGCAGGCTTCCGCAGCCATTAATATGGGTGGGGCCGCCGTTGGCAGTGCACTTAAAGGAGAGGATCCTATTAGCGCTGTGATTGGTGCAGGAGTAGGGGCAGTCGCAGGTAGTCATGCTAATAGCGTAATTAAGACTCAAACATCTACGGTGGTTAAGGAAAGTACTGCTGAGCTGATGGGGAGTGTTGGCGGCGGGATAGCTAATGAAATGGCCGTAGGTATTATAAAAAATAGTGTTGATAATGTAGATGCTGAGACAAAAAATGAAAAAAAATAATCTACGACTTTTTTTCACCCTTGTTTTAAATTGCTCCATCAGTATTTTTATTTGTTGTATTGTAGGATATCTTGCTGGTTTTTTTGTGCTTGCCTTTAAACTTGGTTATTTTTATTTTGATTTCAATTGGTGGAAAATGACATTTAGATCTATCGAGATAGGACTCCTTGGGGGGTAGTTGCAGGTGGTGGGATTTTTATCAAAGTTAAGATTGAAGAATGGAAAATTTCAAAATCCAATAAGGGAGATAGAAGTGGAGAATAACCTTCTTGGCGGTAGTGAGTGGCTTCAGATCGATAAAGCCAAGGAACATGCTGCGGATGTACTCTCCTGTAGTGATAATTTCTCCTAACGACTCTGCAGCAGGTACTCGCTCAAACATTGATACTCAAAAAGGTCAAGCACCAACCATAGATAAAATTGATATTAATGGAAATAACAAACCAGTCCGATTTTATAAAGTGGATAGTAATGTTATGATAGATATAAAAATATCCTAACGGAGACTGTAAGTCTGTTGTGCCACAATATGAGTAAACAATGGAGTGTAAAAAATGGAATGTATAAAATGTAGAGCTTATGAAGCAAACAAAGAGTCTGGTTTGTGTGATGCCTGTGAGTGGGAGGAAATGCGTAGAATTAATGGGATATTATACTTTCCTGCTTTTGGAATCCTATTCAATATATTTACAGGAGGCATTGAGTTTTACGGTCTAATTATTGAGTTGCACACTTATGTCATTAAAAATAATTTTTTACCTTATTACCCTATGGGGGCGCTTGCACTTCTAACGCTCGTCTTTCTTGTATCGCTTTATGCTGCATGGTCATTTTTTTTGCGCAAGAAAGGAACGCGTAATGTTATGATTATTTACTATGCAATAGGGCTAGTGACCTCTCTCTATCTCACTGTATTACCTGCAATTATTTTTAATATACAACTGAATTTTGATAGTATTAAAGTGTTGCTCTCTGGAGTGATTGGCGTCATTATTTGGGTGCCTTATTTTATTCTTTCAAAAAGAATTAATATAGTTTTTTGCCGTTAATTATAACCAATGATATTTGGTCATTTGGAGCCTATCCCCGTAGGCGTGTATTGTTGCAGCCAGTTTGGACACGGACAGCGCGGAACAACCGGAGCGTACACGTAGTACGTGAGGATAATGAGTTATGACTAGGCAGTTACCTCCTGAACAAACCCACCTCAGCGCCGGGGGGAGCATCGGCTTCGGCAATGGCTCTCTGAGTATCGCCGCCAGCCGCGATAAGATGCACAGCGACTATGCCTCGGTGGAGAACCAGACCGGCATCTTTGCCGGTAAAGGCGGCTTTGATATCACCGTGGGTAATCATACCCAGCTGGACGGCGCGGCCATTGCCAGCGCGGCCGATCAGGAGAACAACCGCTTAAATAGCGGAACCCTGGGCTTTGCCGATATCGACAACCGCGCTGAGTTCAAGGCGCAGCACCAGGGGTTTGGCCTTAGCTCCGGCGGTAGCATTGGCGGCCAGTTCGCGGGCAATATGGCCAATAGCCTGTTGGCGGGTGCCAATCAGAATGAGCGCGCCCGCGGCACCACCCAGTCGGCTATCGCCGACGGCGCGATCGTCGTGCGCGATCGGGCCAACCGGCAATACCCTCCAGCGAGTGAACCTCATTGGCTGAGCAGCGCACGGCGCTCTCATTGCTGGTGCTGTCCCTGCTAATTGTTCGCAGCGGTTATCGTCATACTGACCTTACGCTTGTTGTTTCAGGGGGTATTCCCGTGGCATTGTCTGTCAGACATGACGTTTTTAGCCTTCCATTATCAACCTCAATGGCAGGAGTCGAAAGTCATGCTGTTAACACGACTAACCTGCAGTGCCCTGGCGCTGGACGCGCTGGTTCTGGCTCTGCACAGTCTGACTGAGATAGTCTGAATAAGGATCCCTGCCCATGACGCTGAATGGCTGTCACGTGATGGCAAAGCCTACTGGCTCTGTCTGTAATATCGACTGCAGTTACTGTTTCTATCTGGAAAAAGAGGCGCTGTACCCGGAAAGGCAACAGAACTGGCGGATGTCAGATGAGACGCTGGAAACGTATATTCGCCAGCATATTGAAGCGCAGAACAGCAATGACGTGCTGTTTGCCTGGCAGGGTGGTGAACCCACGATGATGGGTCTGCCATTTTTCCGCAGGGTCATTGCACTGTGTGAGAAGTACGGCGAGGGCCGCCGGATACAGCATGCCCTGCAGACCAACGGTATGTTGATGAATGAAGAGTGGGCGGCATTTTTTGCCCGGCACCATTTTCTGATAGGCCTGTCCGTTGATGGTCCCCAGGCGCTTCACGACTGTTATCGGGTAAATCGGGCCGGTCATGGCACCCATGAGCGAGTCATGAAAGCGTTATTACTGCTGAAACAGCACGACGTGGATTTTAATACCCTAACGGTAGTCGGTAAGCACAACGTCAGCCATGCTGCAGAGGTATATGAGTTCCTGCTGGCAGCTGGTTCGCGCTATATTCAGTTCATTCCGCTGGTCGAGCGCATCAGCACATCAGACAACGCCCCCCTGCATCTGGTGATGCCCGGTGAAAGTGCCGCGGCTCTGGCCCCGTGGACCGTTCCAGCATGGCAGTACGGCGAATTTCTCCGGCAGATTTTTGATATCTGGATACGCCGTGATGTGGGTCAGGTGTCCGTGCAAATGTTTGATGTGGCGATAACTGCCTGGAATGGTCAGCCCCCGGTGTTGTGCGTGCACGCTGAAACCTGTGGTCACGCGTTTGCCTTGGAATCCAATGGCGATCTCTACAACTGCGACCACTTTGTCTACCCTGAGCATCTGCTGGGTAATATCCACCAGCAGGACATCAGAACGCTGAACCACAGCGAGCAGGCCATGGCTTTTGGCCATGCGAAAAAGGACACCCTGACCCAAGACTGCCGCCAGTGTGAATATCAGTTTGTCTGTCACGGTGGATGTCCGAAGCACCGCTTTGCGCTGTCGCCGGGAGGGAAACCGGGTCACAATTACCTGTGTGCTGGCTACAAACATTTCTTTAAGCACATTACGCGGAAAATGAATCTGCTGAAAGATTTACTGGCGGCAGGTTATCCGGCTCGGGTTGTCATGCAGGCCCTTGCGCAGGGAGATCACACCACACCGACAGCCAGCCGCAACGCATCCTGCCCCTGCGGCAGTGGAAAGAAATTCAAAAAGTGTTGCGCCCGTTAACATAGCCAACAATGTGTCCTGATGGAAGTATCAGGGCACCCCCTCCCCCTGTACAGACTTCGCGCAATGTCACATTTCTGCACATTGTTTTCTCTGCCATCTTCTGATGCGTCGCTCCTCTGCCATGAAATAAAAACAAACAATTACAGCATGTTGCAAAGGCACCGTGTCTTCCTGCACGCCAATATATAGGTTTTTCCTATACATCAATGACGCAAACTATTATCCCCGGCGCGGAGAGTGCTTTATCTATGAGAGGCCATAAAAAAATACCAGGACAATAAAATGGAACGACTGACCCTCTCTGATAGACTCTGCTACGCGGTGGGCGGTGGCTTTGCCTCCAACCTCAGCTTCTACGCCATGCTGGTCTTCTTTATTACCTACGCTTCTGATATTTACGGTGTCAATCCGGCCACTGTCGGTGCTATCACACTTGCCGCCAGGGGATTGATGCCTTTATCGACCCCATTATGGGTGCAATTGGTGACCGGACCCGCACGCGGATGGGGAAATATCGCTTCTGGATAATCACCTCGGCTCCGGTGCTGGGATTCACCACCTGGCTGGTCTTTGCCTCTCCGGCGCTCTCCTCCTTCGGGAGAGTGATATATATCGCCGGTATTTACATGCTCTATTCCATTGTCTCCACCGTATCCAATATCCCCTACCACTCCCTGACGGCGTATGTTACGGATAAAGTGAATGATCGCAGTAACATTGTCCTGCTCAAACAATTTACCGGCATTATTGCCCAATTCATCGTCAGTGCCGGCGGCATCTATATTCTGTCGGCGTTCAGCCAGACTAAAGATGCAGCAGGGCATGCCGTCGTCGATATTCACAGCTATCAGTATCTAGGGCTTCTGTTTGGCGTGGTCACCACGCTGGGATTCTGGATCTGTGCATATGGCGCCCGTAGGCAGGATAACTGGCAGCGTATTCAGAGTGATGACGCCGCCATGAACAATGGGGCAAAAACCGATAAAACCCATATCGTTATCGCCGTGTTTAAACATATGTCACTGGCATTTCGCAGCCGCTCACTGGCCTGTCTGGCACTGGCCTCGTCAGCCAATACCCTAGCTTTAGCCATCACCGCCGGGGTCACCGTGCAGTTCTATACCTGGGTATTGCATAACACGAAGCTGCTGGCGACCGGTGCTCTGCTGAATATGATTTTCGGTGCTTCAATGTATCTGGTGGTGAAATGGCTGGTCCACCGTTACGGTAACAAAACCGCGTTCGTGACAGTCTGCTTTATTGCCATCATTCCTTCACTGCTCCTCTGGCTGACATTCAGTCCAGATAACGTGACCTACACCCTGGTCCTGTTGGCCTGCGTGATGGCGTTCTGCCAGGGCGGTTCTCTAATTACCTGGATGATGGTCACAGACTGCGCCGACGAACTGCGCTGGAAGACAAAACAGAATGCTGCCGGGATCGCCTCCTCCACCCTGACCTTTTCCAACAAATTTGGCTCGGCGGTCGGGGCGTTTGTGCTGGGCTGGATGCTGGATTTGATTGGCTATATGCCGGGCACCGCGACCCAGACAGATGGCGCACTGCACGGCCTGACCACGCTGATGGTACTGACCCCGGTCTGTGGTCAGTTGCTCTCACTGCTGGCTATGGTTTTCTATTCCCTCAACAGAAAAAATCACAAAGAAATCTGTATGAAACTGCTGGGTTCCGGAGAGTAAATATGAAAGTTGTCATGTTGATGTTTGATACCCTGCGCCGCAACAAGCTGCCACCTTACAACCCGGATGCGCATCCGCTGCCGAACTTTCAGCGACTAGGTGAAAAAACGGTTCGCTTCGATAATTTCTACGTTGGCTCCATGCCCTGCATGCCTGCGCGCCGGGATCTGCATACCGGGCGTCTGAACTTCCTCCACCGTAGCTGGGGGCCACTGGAGCCTTTTGATGACTCCATTTTTGAGATCATGAAAAAGCACGGGATCTATTCCCATCTGATAACTGACCACCAGCACTACTGGGAGGACGGCGGCGCAACCTACCACAACCGCTATAATAGCTATGAGTTTATCCGCGGTCAGGAAGGCGACCTGTGGAAAGCAAAAATTGGCTTTACCGGTGCGGAGAAACTGGACGCGTGGAAAAATGCTGAGCCACTACGCCGCAATATGATTGAGCATGACCAGATAAACCGCAGCTATATGCACGAGGAGCGGGACTACCCACAGGCCCGCTGTTATCAGGCCGGACTAGAATTTCTGGCGGAGAATCACCGGCAGGATAACTGGTTTTTGCAAATCGAAAGCTTTGATCCGCATGAACCCTTTTTTGTTCCGGACAGGTTTAAACGGATGGTTGATCCGGCACTTGTTGGCAACACGGATGACTGGCCGGAATACAGCTCCACGGAACGTATCAATAACCCGCAGAAAGTCATCGATGGTGAAAAACATTACCAGGCACTGATGCTGATGTGTGACGAATATCTGGGTAAGGTTCTCGATTTCTTCGATACCCATGATATGTGGCAGGACACCATGCTTATCATCAACACCGACCATGGCTTTATGTTTGGTGAAAAAGAGTGGTCAGGTAAAAGCGTGATGCCGGTGTATAACGAAATTGCGCACACCCCGTTTTTTATCTGGGATCCACGCAGCCAGGTCGCCGGAGAATCACGAGATGAACTCGCGCAGATGCACGATGTCGCGGTGACCCTCCTTGATGCCTTCGGCATTGAAAAGACACCACAGATGACCGGTCAGTCTTTGCTGCCCATGCTGACTAAGCCTGGCCCGGTCAAATCCGTCGCCCTGTTTGGTTATTTCGGCGCACATGTGTCCATCACCGATGGCCGCTACGTTTATATGCGCGGAAGCCAGAGCCCTGAGAACATACCGCTGTATGAATACACCCTAATGCCCACACGCATGCGCCGTATGTTTAATGCTACAGAACTGCGGAATGCTACGCTGCATCCGGGCTTCCCGTTCACGGGCCACATTCCGGTAATGAAAATTCCCGGATCTGCCGGATTTTACAGCTCCTACGCACACGGGAATCTGCTGTTTGATTTACAGCTCGACAAAAATCAAGAGCACCCGTTGTGTTGTCCTGAGCGTGAGGCGGCCATGATGCGCATGCTGTCCCTTGCCCTGTCGGAGGCTCAGGCACCTGAAGATGAATGGCGCCGGCTGGGGCTACCGGTGAATATCGATGATATTCATGCCGGGTATGTGTCACAGGAGCATGCCCGGAGAAACCAGGTCATGCAGCAGTATCTCGGTCCACTCAACGGGATGAGCATGCACCCGGATACCCGGACGCTGCTACTGGAAATCGCCGCCTGTCCCGGCGGTGAGACATTCCTGAGTGAACTGGCTGCCAGTCATTCGCTCGGCCATCTCAAAAAACAGACTGTCATTGCATTTTATGAGCAGGGTAATTACGCCCGGGAACTGTATTCGCTGTTTAACAAACCTTACTGAACACAACGGAACTCCATCATGGCCCTGATAGGTCATGATGGTTCAGACCTGTGCGGAGCCACAGAAATATGACAACATTTGCGTTAGTGGCCGATGTGGGGGGACCAATGCCCGCCTCGCATTGTGCAATCTCACCACCGGAGAACTATCCCGTGTGCAGACATACAGGGTCACGGCATACCCGGGGCCAGAAAACCTGATCCGTGACTATCTCCGCGATATTCCATCCCCGGTGGATGACGGATGTATTGCCATCGCCTGCCCGGTGACCGGCGACCATGTCACCATGACCAATCACTGCTGGGCATTTTCAGTTACTGCACTAAGGCGCAATCTGGGATTTTCACGGCTGGATGTCATCAACGATTTTACCGCCGTTTCGATGGCGGTACCGGTTCTGAAACCCGCGCATCTTATTCAGCTTGGTGGCAAGGAGGCAGCCGCCGGAAAGCCCGTTGCCATTTATGGCGCAGGCACCGGACTGGGTATCGCACACCTTATTCCGGTGGATAATCGCTGGATAAGCCTGCCCGGGGAAGGGGGGCATGTGGATCTCGCCCCCGGCAATAAAGAAGAGGGAGATGTGCTCGCTATTTTGCGCCAGGAGATGGGGCATGTTTCCGCAGAGCGTGTGTTGTCAGGGGCCGGGCTGGTCAATTTGTATCGGGCCACTGCGCTCGCGAACGGTAGACTCCCGGAGAGCCTGTCGCCGGAGGAAGTGACTGAGCAGGCACTGGCAAACCGCAGCCATGATGCCCGACGAGCGCTCACCCTTTTTTGCGACATCATGGGACGCTTTGGCGGTAATCTAGCGCTAACACTTGGCACTACCGGAGGGGTTTACATTGCCGGCGGCATAGTGCCCCGTTTTCTGGACTTTTTTAAAGCCTCAACGTTCCGCCAGCGTTTTGAAGATAAAGGGCGTTTTACCTCCTATGTGCAGGACATTCCGGTTTACTTAATTGTCCATGACAATCCGGGTCTCCTCGGCGCCGGGGCATATCTGCGGCAGCGTTCAGGCATCCCCCTTTAAACCACGGGTTCAGTATTAATTCATCAGTAAGCAGGACAATAAAATGGCATCACCACAACAGGGAAAATCACCGGATTATCGCTTCACACTGGCGAACGAACGCACCTTTCTCGCGTGGGTCAGGACGGCACTGGCCTTTATGGCTGCGTCAGTTGGCATAGATCAACTGGCCACCACGCTGACTCCGGGCACCTTCCGGACAGGACTGGTGATTGTACTCAGCCTGACCGCCGCAGGATTATCCTGCTACGCCTGGTATCGTTGGCACAAAAATGAGCACGCGATGCGTTTTGATAAAGATCTTCCCTTTCCCCGCCTGCTCCTCTGGCTCAGTGGCGGGCTGGCACTTTGCATTCTTGTGATGCTGGGACTGATGATATGACTCTGACTCGCCGGATCCGTGATCAGGGACTTCAGCCAGAGCGAACATCGCTGTCGTGGCACAGAACAGCATTTTCCTCACTGGCACTGACTCTGGTCATCGCCCGTGCATGTTTCTGCCACGGCAGCCAGCTGCTCATCGGGCTGAGTTGTGCCTCTGTCGCCTTGTCAGTGGCGCTGGTGATGGTTTCATACCGGCGCCAGCAGACCCTCGTCTGTAATACTGACTTGTGTACCCTTCCGTCAGCGCTAGCAAAAAGCCTGATCAGCGGTTCGTTGTGTCTGAATGCGTTGGTCATCACGCTCAACAGTATCCTTTCACTGTACTGACAGGTTACTATCGACCTGTTTTACTGATGTACTGAGGAGTCATCTTGCATTTACATAAACTCATCGCTCAGTTCAGGGTACTGGTTGAGAAAAAAACATTCATTGCTGCCGCTGAAAATCTGTTTATCTCCCAGCCGACGCTCACACAAAACATGCAGCGTCTGGAGTCCGCGCTGGATGTCTCTCTTCTGGTGCGCAACGGAAAAAAAATTTCACTGACAGTATACGGCGATAGCCTCTACCAGCATGCCTGCCTTCTGGAACGAAATTATCGCCAGGCGATGCTGGATATCGACACCATCAAACGCAGCCACCGGGAAACGCTGGTGTTGGAATGTGGACATGCCTGGAGCCACGGTGTGCTGTTTAAACTGATGCAGCGTTATATGGCACAGTTTCCTGATGTACGCATTGTCATCAAAAACAGCAACAGCGCCATGGGACAACAGCATCTGCTCAAGGGGGAATGTGACCTTGCTTTAGGGGCAATACCGGCCCCCGACAACCGCCTGTCCGCCATTCACTACATCCCTATTTTTACGACCCGCTTTATGCTGTTTTGCGCACCGGATCACCCTCTGGCAACCAGTCGGCACATCTCCCAAAAGCGGCTCAGCCAGAGTGAGTGGGTTGTCCTACGACAGGAGTCGGAAGAAGGTGAGTTTGAAGATCCCTTACTGTGCAGTATTCCGCCTGAGCGGGTGCGTTTTGAAGTGTTCTCAGTCTCCAATGCCATCGCACTGGTCAGCCAGAGCCACTGTATTCTACCTCTACCGCTGCAGCTGGAGCAGGAAGCCACAAACCGCGGGTTAGTTCCGCTAGATATGGCAAAAGCCTTCTCCACCTTTCAGACCGGAATTATGTATATCGATGATGTGCTGAAACATGGGCATAAAAGAGCATTTATCGACACGATTATAGAGTCGAAAAGTCATTTTGGTGACGACGTATCGTAAGTATACCGCATAATCGTGCCATTCACATTTAGAGATCCTTCGGCATAATAAATCCTCCAACGAAGGAGAACGCTATGCGTCAATCCCATTTTATTGAGCATCAGATCATCGCCGTGATTAAATCGGTTGAATTCGGACGCACCGTTAAAGATGCCTGCCGGAAGGCTAGTATTTCTGAAGCCATCTACTACAGCTGGAAGTCCAGATATGGTGGCATGGAGGCCTTTGATATTAAAAAGATCAAGGCTCTTGAGGACGAGAACCGACGTCTCAAACAGATGTTTGCCGACCTGAGCTTTGAGAACCATGGTCCGTAGTTTATCTCACTGGTGCTGACTGAACGAGCAGAGAAACATGCAGTAAAACTGGAATTTATCCAGCTGGATAAAGTGATAAAAATCACGGAAAGATGGTTGTCAGAATATAACGATGAACGCCCGTATGAATCACTGAACAATATGACGCCGGAGGAATATCGACAATACCATTATTTGGCCAAGATCTCAAAAAATGTCTGGAACTAAAATGGGGCTATTTACACTCAGGCGATGCAGAGACTGGGAGCAAGTGCAAATGCCGGCATCAGTTATCTGTTAGACAGCGTGATAGATCCGGCAAACGCAGCGATTGCTGGCAAACGTTATCTCCATGGGCAATGGCCCGACAGGTTCCATTGGCTGGAACACTGTGGGGGGGAGCAGTCGCGATGCTAGCTAAGCTAGGCGTAGCGTTTCCGATCGCTTTAACTTTCTCGCCATTAATTTTCAATCGTGAGTTTTCATCTCACGGAGCATCTGCTCCCATAGCCGAGGAAAACTCACCGGCGTATTTATCGAAAAAACACCGTTTCAACTGATTTAAGGCGCTGTTAATAAGTTAAGCCGCGGCGACTTTTAAGCTTATGGGCGCACTATTTATAAATTTTTATCCGAAGAACCTTCATTTAATAGTGTCCGGTTTTACAAACCCAATACAGACAGGATAACCGCTATGTTTGCTATCTTCTTGAAAAGTTATCTGACTGATAGCATCAAGCTGTAAAGACGGCCATTGACTTAATCCCCGAGTAAACGAAGCATAAGTACAATTTTTATCAGACCGGCCTATCAGTAATGCTCCTGATTGCTTAATATCGGCCAATCGGATATTTGCGTTATAGATATTAGGTTTAGTGCTGTTACTCCAAGGCGTGATGATTTCAGGCCTTGACGCCCCATAAAAAATGAGCCACTCAGCCAGATGCTCTCCTCCAACTAGACGCAGTGGAGTAGCATAGCGCTCTAGCCATAGCCTCTCCACATTGTGGCTAAACGGGATAATACCGCTCATTTTGCGCCCCGCATTAGCTACATTGGTTATCATAACCATAGCATAGCCAAGTAACACCAGAATTGCGGTCCCCATTAGTACCAAAACAGGCCTTTTCAGTGACTGCGTACCGGGAGTAACGACGCAGGCGATAACCAATGCGGGGGCCAGAATGAAAAACGGCTGAAGCCACTCGGTTAGTCGCCCTCCATGATGAAACAAGAACCATAGCCAAATCAATACCTGAGGCACTAAAACGACCAATAACAGGATACGTTTATCTGTGTCAACAGGCCACTGGAGAGAGATCTTTTGCGAGTACAATATCCACCATAAAAACAGCAACGGATAATAGATGCTGAGTAGCTTTATAAATAAACTAGGGTTAAACTGACGCGCTATCTGTGTATCGACCCAGTTGAACGCCGCGAAGTCATGTTCCCACAGCCAGAATAGATTTGGAGCAAGCATCACAAGACCAATCAGCAGCGCCAGATAAAATACAGGCTGGCGATAACATCTCCGAATTTTTGGCACAGCCAGTGTGGCAACAAACACGGCACCGACAAATGCCAGCGTTGAATACTTAGCCATCGCCCCCAGGCCAGCCGTAAATGCAAATATTATCCACCATGCAGGATGGCGGGTGAACGCCAGGAAAAAGGACAATAGCATCCATGGCCACAGCATAACCAACAAATAGTTATCATTATAACTGATGATATCGAAATTAATGACTCCTGACAGGTTAAGTGTGCATAATGCAATCCAGGCCAGCCGTTTACTACCGCTCAGCTGTTTTGCGAGAAACCAGCACCCAATCATTCCGATAGCGATCGCCAAAAAATGCGTGATATACCAATAGGCGCTCAGCGAGATACCGGAAAACCACAGCGCCGGACGCCATACCATACCAACCAGCCAGGGATTTTTCGGCGATCCCCATTCGGCATTTTGTGCCCAGTTCAATGCTTCCACTGCATCATAGGGCACCGTAGGATCCAGGAAGATTGTAGCCAGGCTCCACAAGAGAGCGTACAGACCCACCCACATTGTTAAAAACATGCGAGTCATATGTTTTCCTTAAAAAAATCAACAGAGAGTTAAAATGCTATTCTAAGGAGTCAATTATATTTTTTAGATAAACAGAAAGGGATTTAACCGCCGTGGTTGAGCTACAGATGATAACGGAAAACATAAGAATTGCTTAACTCATACCAAGCGTGTTCGGGGCATCTTATCCATCCCTCTGCAGCCACCGCCGCGGGAAATGGCTTGTGAAACACATTCTATTTTGGATGGGTCACCCCGTAACGGCTCATCTCTCTCAGGTAATACGTACGTCTTCTGGCATATCTGATTTTATCATTTTGCTCATAGTAGTATTCATTGTGCCTGAATGCGGTTTTGGCATCGGGAATTTTTTTAGTCAGGACCAGCGTAATTAGACAGCCGCGTGCAGAAAGCTAAAGCAATTGATAGAATACGATAGCAACCAGATGGGATTTTACGCACCTTGAGCTGGGAGAATGCTTCCTATGGCGGGCTTAAAGTCTCTCATGGATTCCCCCATAATTTATCCGGTTTTCGACACATTACTGATACGCCTCAGCTAGACTAAGTAAACTGGCGTAATATTTAATGAGGTAATTATTCATACGAAGTGTGATAATTACCGCGCATTGGGTATCAGAACACGACACGGATATCAAAATCGGTAATGCTAAACCTTTCAAGGCGATGAGTCAGATCAAGTCGCGACTAATACACTACCTCTCAGCAGTTCCATCAGTGTGGAGGAACGCCTTAGCATGGCTTTCCCCCACCCACGACTTATCTAAACCAGCCCATAGTGCACCGCGGCCTGCCACCCTAGCGAAGCCAGCGTCAGGGTCGCCAAAACTCCCAGCATTAAACGGGTTCTATCAGCAGATTTTTGCTGAGCGATCAGCTGATTCTCAGCGGTTTCCTGCTTCTGCTGGCACTCCTCCCGTAGAGTCTGCAGCCTCAGTTCGCCAAGATTTAGCGCCTGCTGCTGTTGCTGCATCGCAGCCGTCTGTAGCGATAGCCTCTGTTGCACGCTCTTAAACTCTGACTGTTGCTGCTCACTTAACCCTGTTTGAAATGCGGCATTCTCACCTGCAAAGCGAGCCAGCTCTGAGCACAGCCGCTGAGACTGTTCTGCTGCCATTTGCTGCATCTGCTGCTTAAGCTCTTCACCCTGCCGTAGCTGGGTCGCGGTGAGTGCGACAATCTGCTGCTGAATTTCCTGGTGATTTTGGGTCGCCTCTGCCAGAACGTTTCCCAGCGTATCCTGCAGCCGTTGGGCGGATTCTGCAGCGCTGGCCGTCGCCCGCCGCTCAAAGGCGTCGCTGCGGCGTTGCTGTTCAGTAATGGCGCTGTCCAGCTGTGCCAGATACTGCTCTGCCGCATCATGCAACCGCCGCTCAACCTCCAGCTGCAGAGCATCACTCGTGGCGCTGATGCGGCTTTCTGCCTCACGGACCTGTTTCACACAGCCAACCAGCTGCTGCGCCTGTTTCTGGGTGAGCCCCTTGGCCTCCATCAGCCCTTGGTTGGCCTTGTTTATTTCACGCTGCTGCTGCTCCAGCAATATCTGCTGGTCGAGAATTCTCTGATTCTGCTGTTCCAGGCTATCAGTCTGTTGCTTCAGTAAATTTTGCTGTCTTAGCAGAATGCGCTGCTGATCGCTCAGCACCTTAGAGATCGCGGTGTTGACGATCAGTAGCTGCGACGACTTCTCGGTCAACCGACCGATGGATTTGTTCAGGTCGAGCTGGGCCTCCTGTACTTTATCGTCGAGATCGTTCCACCAGTTACTGAGAAAATTTCCGTTTTTCTGCTGCCGGCGCAGCGCATCCAGCTGCCTGGTGTGCGATTGCACTTCGCCCCGCTCCGCAGTCATCGCATTGATAAGCTCTTTAATATTGCTCTCACGGATAATGCGTTCGGGTATGGTGGCAGAAGAAAAGGCCTCAATAATGCTGAGTTCTTGGCTATTTGGAGATGTCATACCCCTGATCCTTTCAACAGGTTTTAAGAAAGTCGTCAATTTCTGACTGGCTATCGCGAATAAAAGCGATAGTCGCAATACTTTTGTCCACCTGCTCAGCGGTTTCCGCCACAGTCTGCTCCAGGCTGGCCAGCGTGGCGTTGGCAGCTAGACCTGCCCCGCTTAAGGAGGTACCGATACGCTGGTACACCGAGATCGATTTCTGGTAGTTATCTATATTGCTCAGCGACTGTTCAGACAGGGTGGCTAACTCATTGGCAAACTTATCTCGCCGCTTTCCGTCCTGCAGTAGCTCGTCCATAAACTTTTCGCTCAGGGAGTAGCGGTAGCGATCAAACAGACGATCGATTTGGTAAGCAAAAAACGCAGAAGTCAGGCCGGTCAGGATGCCGAGCAGCACCGGGGTAATCAGGTCTGAGAACGGCTTGAGGAATGGGACTGTGGCCATAAAAGTCGCTACCGTTTCGGTCAGTAGCACCCCCAGCGATGAGACCACCACTGCGGTGAGAATCTTCAGCCCCTCCTGCAGCGCTTGATCCCGGGTCATCTCTTTCGGAGGGAAAAAAATCATTTTAAAGGCACGGAACAGCCCCAGAAGCCCCTCGCGGATCACCATGACAAAACGTTTAGCGGTAGAGAGGAAGTTGTTGATTAGGAAGGTCAGCAGATTACTCATAAATCCGCCGACGCCGCCCTGAATCATCTGCCCTAGTGCATCAGGAATTTTTTTTACCACCGAATCGATGACCCGCACCAGACGCTGGCGGATCTCTTCAAAAAGCGTTTTCCCAACGGCAACGCCCTGCTTAACCAGTACCTTAAATTCGTTGAACAGGCAGTTAACCAACTCGGTAAGCAGCACGCCGAGAGCCTGGCGCATGCCCATCATGGCGGCCTGCTTACCGCCGGTCTGCAACAGTTCTGCCGTCTGTTTTTTCAGCATGGCGTGGTTCGCTGTGCTATCGATATGCTGCTTTGCACGCTGATATTTTTCTTTCATCAACGCATCGTCGACTGCAAACTTTTCAGCGTTGGTGATGGTGGCGCCGTCTCTCCCATCCTTCCTCTCCTTAGCCGCCCATTTGACCATATCTTCGTCGCTCTTGGAGCCGTTTAGTGGCTGATTGGTCAGCGCCAGGTTCTCGTCATCGTTGGCCATGCCGCGGATACGGCTGGTATCGACGCTCATCTCTCCGCTCTCTGCATCCTGGGTTACCTTCCCCATGGCAAGATGGTTTTTGGCATTGTGATGAATTTCATTCAGCGAGACCACGTGATCCAGCTCGGCGCGGACAATCCGTCCGTCTGTGAGCTCAATGGTTCCGTCAGCAGAAACACGCCTGCCGGTGTACTCATCCCTGCCCTGGCCAATTTTATCTGCACGCTTTTGATCCCAGGTCTTAGCGCCGGCGTTTTTCGCTTTAGCCCCAGTATCAATTTCATACTCCGACCTGACCACAGCGTTGTAGTCTTTGCGTGAATGCGCATGCAAAGCACGATCAGAATCAGTCGCCACATAGTCATCATCTTTACGTTCAAAATTACGCAGTGTGGTGACGTTGCCGCCATTTCTATCTTCAAACATGGCAGTCGATAGGCCAAAGGGCCCAATAATCTGCCCAATCACCTGCATCTGGCAATCTTCGAATAGCTGCTGCAGGCGTTCTTCCCGCAGCGTAGAAAGGTTCCTATCCATACTTCTTCCCATCCTGAATTAGACCCGTTTATCAACAACAAAACGCGTGAACCATGCGGAGAAACTGCGCATTTCCACCACTCTGTCCGCTACGTCATGAAATACATTGATCACCTGACCATAGTCCCCACCAACTGCAGGGGTGAGATCCAGACACAGGTAGTCGCCACCGCCGTTGCTGGCAAAAGGGATCCAGCCGGGCAACCACCAGCCGGGCCGAATCCCCTCCGCTGGCCTGGCGACCTTGCCCTCAAAATCACCTTCCTCCAGCAGATCTCGCCATACCGACCAGCTCATTAGGATATTCTGCGTCGACAGGAACTCCCAGCTGCCGAACAGCCAGCCTCCGAGGCCCTTCTGGCCGTTATGTACCAGCAGGCAGGCCGTGAAATCCGCCGGTAGCGACGCGCCAATCACCTGCTCCAGATCGCGAATCTCCGCCCCGCTGGCCGGAGAATTGAGATCGTCCAGCAACGCCGGGCGGTGAGCCTGCAGCCAGCGTTCCAGATCTTTCCACAGCTCATTCATGCCAACTCCCCATGTTTTATGGGTTTAATGTTAGCGCATCGCATTAACCGGATTACACCGATTAAGTCAAACCACGGTATTAATCCTGCCATTCTCCTAGTAATTCTGTTCATTCGAGTCGTGTGCCATGAGGAATATGGCCAACTCCACATATCAGCAATTTGTGAAATGGTCAGTTAGCGGCACAGCGACGCCAATCCAGTCGCTGCACCGACAGGAGTCCCTCAGGCGAGAACATCCTGGCTTGCTGCCGCAGGACGCAGAGGCGTTTTACAAGCTGCTGCTGGAGCCTGCCGGCGCTAACGTGTAATATCCCCCTCACGTTGCAACAACGTGTACCTTGCGCGAGGCTCCTTTATCCGTTTCTTTCTCCAAACATCTCAGTTTTACTCAAAAATACAGCGGTTAGACCTAAATGTCAGTGCGGCATTAACGGCGGTGAGGATTCCCGACCTCACTCGGTTAAGTTAAAGACAGTTAATCTCAGCATAGTCAGTTAACTTCGAATAATAACCTTAAGCTATGATTAATTTCGAACGTTGTTTCTAAACAAAAGCCCTTTATAAAAAAGGAAGTAAACATCAAGCTAGCCTAATGTCTGCTCTCGATATTTTGCTAATTGATAATCGGCGCGTAATGCTGTTGCAGGAAAACTTCGTTCGCCATTTTATAACCATATGGTTTCCACTTTATCTTGGGGGCAGGATCATCCAGTACAGCGTAGTAATCAATAATCCGTTTTTTATGCTATGTTGTCATAGCACCTCCTTGATGAGTCATGTCATATGCAAGTGGGTCTACTGCCATGACGTGGTCATCAGACATCATCACTCACATTATCAAAACATAAAGGTCGCCTCACGCCCCCTCTGAGGGGCTGTTCTTTTGTTTGCGCGGCATTATTAATGCAAAATTAACCAGAAATAATGATCAAATCCACTGATTTCTCCCCATAATATCAACCCAATCCATCTAATTTTTATTTTTAATAATGACACCTAAACTCCCCACTCAAATAGCCAAAATAATAGTGAATATAACATCATGGGTGATGATATCTATTCAAACAATTACCCCATTATTGTTTTCTGTTAGTTCAGTAGTTAGAGCCAGTGAATCTAGAAATGTGAGCGGGGGAAACTCAGCCATTTTTCAAAAAAATCAGAACACCCATAAATTACCGTCTCTTGGTGGCGGTGAGTCAATTCCTTCGCAACTGCCCACTCCTGCAACTAAAGTTGCGGATGTCGTAATGCAGGCAGGACGAATCCTGTCTAGTGAGAACATCAAAAATTTATCTATTAATTACGCAGAAAGCATTGGTGAAGATCTAATAAAAGAGAAAATTAACGCATGGGCAAATCAAAAAGGCACCGTACGCATTAATGCTTCCTTTGATAATAAAATTTCTGGTGATGTTTTACTCCCAATCACAGAAAGTTCGGATGGTTTGCTTTTCTCGCAGTTTGGGCTGCATGCCAGCGTTGGCAACAGTCGCTACGTCAATATTGGTGTGGGTTATCGAAAACATATCAACAACTGGATGTATGGCGTCAATACTTTCTACGACTATAGTTACGCGGGGAAACATGCACGTGCAGGTATCGGTGGGGAGATGTGGGCGGATTATATGAAGCTGGCAGTAAATGGCTACTATGGTCTAACAGACTGGCATGAGTCCCGTTTATCCGCCATGAAAGATTATGATGAACGTCCAGCCAGCGGCTTTGACCTTCGTGCTGAAGCGTATTTGCCGTCATATCCTCAATTAGGTGCCAGCCTTAAATACGAGCAATATTTTGGTGAAGGTGTTCGTTTGAATATCGGTAGTCATGCTGATGACTTGAAAGATAATCCAAAAGCACTAACATTTGGCTTGAGTTATACACCAATCCCGCTGATTACCCTGAAGGGTGAGTACTCCGGGGGTAGGAAAGACGCTAGCCGTATTGGGATCAACGTTAATTATCGATTTGGTGTGCCATGGGCGCAACAAATTAGCATTGACGGCGTTAAGGTATTACGTAGCTTGATGGGTAGTTCGTACGAACTCGTCGACCGTAACAATGAAATCGTGATGCAATATCGCAAGCAGGATCTGCTGGAAATCTCATTGCCAAACACGGTCACAGCTGAAGCTGCAGAAACAATAACACTACCGCTCACGGTATCTAAAGATAAATATGGTCTAAGGGATGTCAAATGGACGGCTTCTGTGGAGTTCTTCGCTAACGGCGGCTCATTTCGTAAACTGTCGCTTACCCAATTAGAAGTAACGCTGCCGTCATACCTGTACACCAAACTCGCTAATACTGCGCAGGAATACGTGATTAAAGCGGTTGGCGTTGATAACAACGGTAATAACTCTAATCCCGCCGCGACGACTATCAAGGTTAAACCAGCGGATGCCGCCTCGGCGAAGATTTATGCGCTCACCGCAGACAAAGACGTTGCCGTTGATAATGGCAAGGATACCATCACCTTTACTACGGTGGTAAGAGATGTTGCCGGCGCCGTTGTTCCGGGGGTGAAGGTCACGTTGGCGGCCACCAGTGGAACACTGTCTAAGAATACGGTGACGACCGATGATAACGGGGTGGCTTACGCAAAGCTGACGGATACAGCAGCTGAGAACGTTACCGTAACCGCGACGACGCCATTTGACACAAAAGGCAAAACAGCATCTGTCACCTTTAAAGCGGATGCCGCCTCAGCGAAGATTTATGCGCTCACCGCAGACAAAGACGTTGCCGTTGATAATGGCAAGGATGCCATCACCTTTACTACGGTGGTGAGAGATGTTGCCGGCGCCGTTGTTCCGGGGGTGAAGGTCACGTTGGCGGCCACCAGTGGAACACTGTCTAAGAATACGGTGACGACCGATGATAACGGGGTGGCTTACGCAAAGCTGACGGATACAGCAGCTGAGAACGTTACCGTGACCGCGACGACGCCATTTGACACAAAAGGCAAAACAGCATCTGTCACCTTTAAAGCGGATGCCGCCTCAGCGAAGATTTATGCGCTCACCGCAGACAAAGACGTTGCCGTTGATAATGGCAAGGATGCCATCACCTTTACTACGGTGGTGAGAGATGTTGCCGGCGCCGTTGTTCCGGGGGTGAAGGTCACGTTGGCGACCACCAGTGGAACACTGTCTAAGAATACGGTGACGACCGATGATAACGGGGTGGCTTACGCAAAGCTGACGGATACAGCAGCTGAGAACGTTACCGTAACCGCGACGACGCCATTTGACACAAAAGGCAAAACAGCATCTGTCACCTTTAAAGCGGATGCCGCCTCAGCGAAGATTTATGCGCTCACCGCAGACAAAGACGTTGCCGTTGATAATGGCAAGGATGCCATCACCTTTACTACGGTGGTGAGAGATGTTGCCGGCGCCGTTGTTCCGGGGGTGAAGGTCACGTTGGCGACCACCAGTGGAACACTGTCTAAGAATACGGTGACGACCGATGATAACGGGGTGGCTTACGCAAAGCTGACGGATACAGCAGCTGAGAACGTTACCGTGACCGCGACGACGCCATTTGACACAAAAGGCAAAACAGCATCTGTCACCTTTAAAGCGGATGCCGCCTCAGCGAAGATTTATGCGCTCACCGCAGACAAAGACGTTGCCGTTGATAATGGCAAGGATGCCATCACCTTTACTACGGTGGTGAGAGATGTTGCCGGCGCCGTTGTTCCGGGGGTGAAGGTCACGTTGGCGGCCACCAGTGGAACACTGTCTAAGAATACGGTGACGACCGATGATAACGGGGTGGCTTACGCGAAGCTGACGGATACAGCAGCTGAGAACGTTACCGTGACCGCGACGACGCCATTTGACACAAAAGGCAAAACAGCATCTGTCACCTTTAAAGCGGATGCCGCCTCAGCGAAGATTTATGCGCTCACCGCAGACAAAGAATATTCTACAGACCAGATAGCTTTTACTGCGCAAGTAAAAGATAAATCTAACCAGAACATTCCTAATGAAAACGTATACATCAGTAGTTCTTCAGGTTTCCTGAGTTCACGGTCGAAAAAGACAGATAAGAATGGCATAGTACGATTTACGCTAACAGATGATGTTCTCGAGGAAATTACGGTGCAAGTACGAACTAATTTTGATATATACGGTAAAACAAAGGTCGTGCATTTTTCTCCATTTGTAGGAGAGGTGACTCTGCGGAGATGGAATGATCAATGTCATACAATACACCGCACCCCTATAAAATTAGACAGGGATGATATTACGATTAAGCTTGATAGTACACCGGTACCTAATTGCGGTAACAGACCCATAGAAGAGTTAAATTGGTCGCTAGCTCCAGATTTAAATATCATTGCTAGCTCTGGAAATGTTTTTGTAAATGAGAATAAAGTTTCTTGCGATAACGGCGTTGGTGATAATATTATTACAGTTCGACGAGGCTCAAAAACGATAATGAAATTCACCATTTCGTGTAATTAGTAATGGCAACCATGAAATATAACGCCGCAATATGCGGCGTTTCTATTTATCACTCAGAAGAATTACTCCTGGTAACACTACTAATTGGTTATATCAGCTCTATTTTCCACAGGCAACTGACTCACAGCGATGATTGAACCTCTCTGTGTCGTGGTCAACTAACTTTGGCCACATGACCTGACTGTTTGTGGAACAGCCACTCTGATTCATTTGGCATTAAGCCGCCGTTATACCAGTGAGGCCTGAGAGTAGTACCCCGTGATATAACGGATTACGGCTAACCGTGCCTCCCCGAAGCTTTCATAGCCCGTCGTCGGTATCCATGAACTCTCACGCCAGATGGCCGTCCTCGTAACGCCCATGCCATCTGAAGTGCTTTTATGGTGAGGTCTGAGTCGGGTGAATACGATAACGACCAGCCCACCGGTTTGCGGGCGAACAGATCCAGCACTACGGCCAGATAAGCCCACCGCTTGCCCGTCCAGATGTAGGCCACATTGTCGCACCAGGCCAGGTCTGGCTCTGTGGCGGTAAACTGCTGGGCAAGAAGATTCGGGATTTCAACATGCTCATTGCCCCCTCGTTTGTATTTATGCCCCGGTATTTGACAACTGGTGATACCCAATTCTTTCATCAGCCGCCCGGCCAGCCATCGGCCGAGTTTTACGCCCTTTGTAGTGACCATCGTGGCGATATTTCTGGCACCGGCAGATCGTAAGGTGATCTACACGACCAATACCATCGAGTCGCTAAACAACGTAATCAGACACGCCATCAAAAAGCGTAAGGTGCTCCCGATGGATAACGCAGTGAAAAAGGTGGTGTGGCTGGCAATCCAGGCGGTGTCACAGAAATGGACTATGCCGCTGAGGGGCCGGCGCATGGCGATAAGTCGCTTTATTATCGAGTTCGGTGACCGCCTGAACGGTCATGTCTGCAAAAGGCATTTACACAGAATCGTGTGCAGGGGCGAAACACCTAGACGTTAACAACGCAATGTCACTTCACTGCGAGTGTTGCCGTTACCATCCATGAGTAGCGTCCCGCACCAACACCGGTGTTACATATCCGCGCCCGCAGCTCACCCGATTTAGACGCCAGTTCCAATTGGAGCGACGATGTATCCGGCTTTTTGACGATCGTTCCGGTAAGTGAAGCTATATCAGACAAGGCCCGCCCAATGGTCTGATACGCGGTGCATCCGTAATTAGATATAGGGAAGTTCAGGTCATTCACTTCTGCGGTTACGGATTGTCCACCGGTAACGTCTATGTCGAAGTCCAAGCCCCCCGCCCACATTTTTTCCGAGCCTCTATAGTAGCCAATGCTCTTAACTTGTACCCTCCGTGAGGGCCCGAGGCACTTCACGTATACCTCACCCTTCCACCTGCTAGTGTCAGCATACCCCTGCTCCCTCTGCTCCTTTATCCATAGAGTTACCTCTCGAGTACCTTCACCCTCCACGATAGCCATGTCAGCCCAGTACTTATACAAAAGGTTATCGTCGAAATATTTGGCTTCTTTTATATTAGATATCACGCACCCCTCTGGGGCGATTACGATCCAATGGTCTAGCCATTTATCCCAATAATTTGAATGTTCACCCGCACTCATCCCCGTAGACAATGTTTCCACCTTTAGGGTAGTAGACCAACAAGGCATAGCCGCGAGCACCGACCACACCATAGCAACGTACAGCATAATTTTTCGCATTTTCATTCCTTATCGGGCAGCCAGCAATATGGCGTCAGCCCAGCGATGCCATCGAGCCGCGTA
Source organism: Edwardsiella sp. EA181011 (assembly GCF_000800725.1). Taxonomy (NCBI): domain Bacteria; kingdom Pseudomonadati; phylum Pseudomonadota; class Gammaproteobacteria; order Enterobacterales; family Hafniaceae; genus Edwardsiella; species Edwardsiella sp. EA181011. The sequence goes on from NZ_CP011364.1 coordinate 3,650,274, forward strand.
CACCTGCACCCGCAGCCGGGCGTCATGCTCAGACAGCCCCCTCTCCAGGCCTGCTCAAAAAGCCGCAGGCTTCGCTCATGATGGTTATTTAGGCGCGGGGCGCCAGGGCAGCCCCCTCAGGCCCGAACCATAGCCCCTGCCAGTCAAAACCGTTATCGGCCTATCTGTGTTTTCTCCAGATAACGCTCAAAACCGCTGAGCTCCCGTGGCCAGTGCCATCTCAGGCCTCATACATTCGCGTCGGGCGGAACGGCTCGCCGTTGCCGGCAAAGCCACTCATAGGCCAGAGACCACGCCGCATCAGGGAGCTGATGACGAATCAGGGGCATGACAGCCTTACATCGTCGATGCCTTCACGGTAATGGTACCGCTGTACTTCCCGGCGACCTGCGTCGCCGTCGGCAGGGCTGTCAGGTTCAGTTTTGTTGTCTGTTGAGTGGTAGCCGCAGGAACTTCTATTGAAAGGGTGCCGCTCTTAAATTTTTCTGTAGAAGTCCCCAGGGTGGCCTTCACATTCATTGTCAGCTTGTCCTTGCCCTCGCCAGCGGAGAGCACGATATGGTCATCTGCCGCCTCGGCTTGGGACACTTCCAGTTTGACCTTGGTGCCATTGCTCGTCGTCTTGATATCCAGTGTCTGTACGTCTTTCTTGTTTTTCAGGTCAAATGTTTTGGCAACATCCAATGCCACAGTGGCATCCACGGTCGCCGTAATAGTTACCGTGGCAGACGCCTCACCCGCCTGAGAGGCAAACGGCTGGACGGCTGAAGCCAGAACCAGAAGACCGGTGACATTTTTCATGATGGTGCTTTTCATTGTGTGTTTCCTTAGTGTGTTACTGCCTAACGCAATGGTTTAAAAATTCGGTTTCATCGACAGATTGCCGATCCCCTTGTCAGCAGGCCCTCCGCATCTGCCGCAGGGAGTATCCATGAGGCTCTGCAGGATTGACCGGCATCGCGTCCCCACTGCGCGGTCAGCGAGCCTTTAGGGGTAAGACCGGACAGGAATACCTGACCGCCGTCACCCACAATGCCGGTGCTCTCCCCGGCGCTCACCGTGGTGCCGAACGGCAGTGGCTTACCGTCTTTTGTCAACGTCATCAGGGCACGTAGCCCGGTTTTTGCTGCAAACTCCACTTTGACGACTGCGCCTTTCGTTGGGATAACCTGCGCCACCGGTTTCTCGACGTCGGTGCGCGCATCCAGATGCGCGACATCAAGTGCAATACGATTCTCGCGGTATTCACTGACCCAGGGCTGAATGGCATATCCATGCCAGTCCGTCCTAACCCCGGAGCCGCTTTCCACCGGCACACCGGCATCGCCGGGCACCGACACGAGAACGGAAGTGCTCCCCAGCGGTTGGCCGAGGGTGACACCGCCGCGGTGAACGATGATGCCGCCTGCGGCGTTATAACTAACCTGACGGTAGTCACGGCCCTGACTGTAGCCGGCGGCGATGTCACCATAGGTTCCCCGATACCCCACCTGAAAACTGTCACCGTTGCCACTCTGGCGGGAGTAACTCTGGGAGAGGCTCCAGCTCAGGTTGTCCCGCGCCAGAGCGGTACCGCTCAATCCAGCCTGCTGTGTCATGCCGCCGCTGCTGTTATGACCTATACCCCATGAGGCATAGGTGGATTTACCCGCACCGGAGAACAAGGCGTCCAACGGAACGGACAGAGACAGGCTCACCCCCCGGTCCGTCTCTCGCAGTGACGAGCTGTAGTTCTCGCTGTAACTCAGGCTGTAACTGACAGGCCCGAGTTGGCTGCTAAAGCCGGACTGCAACGATGTGCTCGCCCCCTTACCGTTCCAATACGTTTGTCGGCTGCCGGACAGATACAGCAAACTGTGGTCTCCCACGCGCTGAGACACGTTGGCCTCCATCCGCTCCCGGCGGTTGTCCTTCAGGTCATACCAATCCGTCACCGGGCGGGGGAGTCGTCGCCCAGAGGTGTCACGGCGCTCTTCGCCTCGCCAACCCCGCATGAATGACCGGTAACTTTCTTCCAGGGTGTAAAATCCCCGGGTGGAGTAACGGTAACCGGCCAACTGGAACGTGGTTCCCGTACTTTCAAAACCCCGACTGTATAAAAACCGAATGGACTGTCCGCGATGATGAGAGTCGTCAGCCAAGGTGCTGTCCGCATGCGTGATATCAGCCGATACCGCCCCCCATGTCCCCATGTTGATACCGGCGCCCAGGGCCGCAGACTGATACTTCCGGGTTAGCTGGATGCCGCCATAGACCGTGATACCCCCGGGCAGCCCCCAGGCCAAGGTGCCCTGTATCAGGCCGGACTCCCGGGCATCGCGCCGCCCGCTCTCATGCAATCGACCCGCGTTCAGGGTGTATGACACGCGCCCTTCCCGAAGCAAAACCGGCAAGGTGGCATAAGGCACCGTAAAGATGCGGACGTTCCCATCCGCCTCGGTCACTGTCACCTCGAGGTCGCCGCTGGAGTACACCGGGTTGATGTCGTCAATCGCAAAATCCCCCGGGGCCACATTGGTCTCATACACGCTGTAACCATTCTGGCGAATGCTGACCCGGGCATTTGTCAGGGCCGTCCCCCGTATTACCGGGGCATATCCCCGTTCGATATCCGAATACATGGCGTCTTCCGTCCTTAGACTAATCCCCTGTATTTCGGTGGAATCAAAAATATTGCCGGCAGTGGTCATGTCCCCCATCATCAGAGTGCTACGTAAAGAGGTTATCCCCCGCTCAAGCCAGGTGCGTCCATGACGCCACTCTCGGCTGTGTGATGAGGCGTAGCGGTTTTCACTCAGAGTGCGTTCATCACGCAACCGCCAGGGACCGACATTTACCCCGCTGTTCAGCCGCAGAAAGTAACTGGCGCTGCCGCCATAGCGTCCCTTCGTGTGGGCTCCGCTCAAAGACCAGTTCAGCAGGCCGGCGGCAATGCCGTCATTCCATTGCTCCGGGGAGAGCCCGTTGCGCGAATGTTTTTGCATCCACTTGTGCGGGATGCTGATGTCCAAACGCATCCGCTGAAAATCAAAGTGTGTCGTTGCCTGAGGAATGATGCTGCCTGGTGACAACGGTTGGACGGCAACGCCCTCGTCAACCCGTTGTTCACCAAACGCTTCCGGACGAACGCCGGCAGTAATCAGCTCCTGTCGGGTCAGCTCCGCCATCAGGCCGGTACTGTCCGTGATGCCGGCCCGCTTCTCCGGCGTATCGGCAACCCCAAATGCCATGTCGCGCACCCCGAGCGCCTCCTGATTGAGGAAAACACTGACGCTGTAGGTGCCCGGCAGTTGCTCTCCTCGCTCAAACCGAGACAGGTCTGCCGTTTCCGCCACACCAGAAACCAGCTCGGGCGGAAACCAAAGCGCTTCTTCGGCCTGGGCATGAGAACAAAGCAGCGCGGTCGCCAGTACGCTCAGTCGAAAGGTGAAATGGCCAGACATCCCCAAATTCCTCAGGGAATAATCCGTTGTGCTTTATCCTGCTCGCCATGGTCGCCGATGGCACTCCAGCTCACCGTTCCACCGCTGCCGGCAGGCAGTGCAAGTGATACGCTTTCCCGGGGAGGCACCATGACATCCTGCAGGGCTTTCGTTCCTACCTTTATGTCAATCAGCGTCAGGTAGTAGGGCGTGGGGTTATGAATGTTCAGGTTGGCCCCTTTACGGGTAAACTCCAGCTTGTCCGCCGCCTTCTCCCGAGACGGAGTCAGGCCGGCAGGACGAACAAAAAGCTTCACCTGCATCAGGGTCGCCACAATCAGGCTTCCGCCCTCGTGTTTCTCCAGCGCCTTTTTATCCACGGAGGGAATGGCTTTGATGTTCAGGTAATACAGGCTTTCTTTATCCTGCGGATGGGCGGCCCCAGACGAGACGATCCGCAGCACATTTTCATTATCCGGCGCGCTGGTATACAGCGGTGGCGTAACGATAAAGTCGCTGGTCTTGGCACCGGTGGCATTTTCCACCCAGGATTGGATCAGGTAGGTTGACGCATCGGTCTTGTTGCTGACGGAGAAGGTTGATTGCGCAGCATCAGCCGGGTGAACAACGCGCGTGGCGCCCAGTGTAATACCGCTGGCAAAGGTAGAAGAGCAAAGCAGCAAACCAAGAAATCCCGATATTACACAAAGGATAAACCGCCGCCGCAGGCATTTTACGATATTGCATATATTTGTATTTATGATTGATTTCACTTTTTGCCGCCGTGTTTTATACATTGACGAATATCCAGAAATAATATTAAACTGCACTATAATGGGGTAATTTTGCAAATAGCATTCCGTGAGTAGCGTTGTTGAATAAATAGATATCATTCCCCCTTAAAAAATAGGGGCGCAGCACTCTAAAGTCAGTGGAGTAACATCAGGATAGAGAGCAATACACAAGTATGATAGGCATATTGACGCCTCTAAAAACAGCATGATCACCTATTTTCAACGAGGCCCAATGAATTGCTGACAACCAGGATTTCATCTGACTGATATCGAGTTGTAAATGACTCGTATCGTGTCCAGTCAAACAGTGATGAGGGGCTGGGCGTGTTGGTTTCGATTTTCTCTTTTTCTATCGAACTGCTTAAACCTGGCAGAAAGGCCAACACCAATGCGGTTACGAATAATGCTGTAGAGCACACTAATGTTCCCCGAGCATAATGGTATGATTTGGTCGTCGTTATATAAGCTTTTCGCTGTAGCATATGCTCTACCCACTCGAAGAAATATTCTGGTAATAAAAAGGCTAGATATAATATTGCATTTCACGCGGTGGAATATATTTGCGAACAGCAATCTAGTAAAGCGCTTAGGATGCAGACCTTAGATTCAATGCAGTGTAAACGGATTGGTATAGAGGGCAATTAAGCAGTGCCATAACCCAAAAGAATCAAATATTATAGTCAAATCACAAAGTGATTATGAAATGCGCAACATTTTCATCTGCCACCATCCCGTGTATGCTTTATTCTTTTTCAGAAAAGACGTCAAACGGGAAGTAAATGAATAAGCGTTAATTAAGTACTGTATTGACGCTTATGCAGATGTGAGTTTTGCCATTCATGGCAGCAGGTCGCGCAGCCGGTTCACCGGGCAGTCTTGGATATGTCCCAGAACATAACGCAGCCACGCCTCTGGCGCCCCCCATTCAGCCGACAGGTACTGATAAACGAGTACAGTACAGCAAAACGTTCACCACCTTCATCTGAACGTAGCGCCCCTATGGCGCGAGCACGGCAGCGAGGCTGCCATCAGCCTTCGTTAAGATCCCGCCTCATCTCAACGCCAGCGCTGCCTGACAGCCCGGCCGCTCACGCGATGACGCATACCCCGTCGCGTTGATACCCGCATAAAATGAGCCCGCCTGTGGCGTGAGCCGACTAGCGCCGATGCCCTTTTCCTGCCCGCGGCCGCACTGCAGGCTCTGCACCATGTACATGGTGCGCCCCGTAAAACTTCTACTCCCGCAGGGCGGCGGGCTCCGGTATCCCGATAAACATGGCGCCCCTCGGCAACAGGATCAAACTCGTCGTCGAGCGCATGCTCGCCGGTAGCTCCTGTGCCATGGATATTCGCCGCGACGACAGCGCCTCGTCGGACTGTAGCCATGCCCGCTTCTTATGCCAGAACTGCAAGTCCAAAGCCTGCGACAGCTGTGACCTCCAGGCCGCCGAACAGCTGCACGTCCTCCCTGACGGTGATAGGCAGCAATCACCGTCACCATACCTCACCTACCATGGCCGTTCTTCAACAATACCTGGTCGCTGCGTAATGTGCTTTTCCGCTGTACCACCCGCGCCATGCTCCGCGGGACGCGCCAACAGGGAATCGAAGTGGATATCTTCTGCGCGCACCATACTTATGGTCGGCAGCTAAATCAGCACCCGCATATTCATGTCTCCGTTACCCGCGCTGGACTCGATATCAAACACCACGTCTGGCGACTGCTGTTCTTTAAAAAGAAAGAGGTAGAAACCATCTGGCGCAACGCCGTCGTTCACCTTCTGCGAGATAACTATGCGCGAATCCCCCAATGACCTACCGGGTCCCGACTATACCCGTAACGCAGACGGGAGGCGCCATTACCCGCATGCACAATATCGACGGGCCTGGAAGGGACACTTTGCCCAAAAGATCCGAGGTGTCTGGCACAACGTGAAATACCTGGGCCAGCGCCTTGAAAAACGCCGCCCGAAGCGATCGCCGGTGGCGGCCTCTCCGCAGTGCCATTACCGAGGCGGTGGCGTATATATCAGTATTACGATCACCGCACACAGCAACACACGCCAGAAAATCTAGCCAGGAGGAATGCTACAGCGTTACGTCAGCCACATTCCGGCACGGAACTTTAACATGGTGCGGAACTACGATTGTCTAGCCAACCGCGAACGGGGCCAGCTGTTGCAGAAGGTTTACGAAGCACTGAAGATGTGTGTATGGGAAAAACCGAAACGACCTAGGTGCGCGCGGTACTGATGAAGGGCTTCCTGAGCACCACCCCGTACGAGGGTATCCAGTGTAAAAGTCAGCTGCGTTTTACCGGCGCAGGAGTGGACGAGCACGCGGCAAAAATGCTCTCTGACAGGCTGTCATCTGATGGCGAAAAGCGATGGCTTCAGACCCCGTTACTGGATAATTGCGCCTGAAAAACGAGTTTTAGATTAAAAGTAAAGCAAAACAGGTATTTTTACGCGTAACCGCTAGCAGTGCCCATCATCTGATGAGTGTAACGCGCTACGATCTATGGTTAGAGATCTCAAAAATAGCCGATTCAATCTATTAACCATCAAGAATAACTGTCTAAGATACATCAATAAATGACTATTTATCTTACCTACCAATGCTAGGTCCGAAAAATCAATAAAAAAACAAGCATGTATCGCGGATACCCTTTTCGTTCTAAAAGTAAGTGTAAAATAACATCGATATCTGATATGAGAAAGGTTATCTTAAAAGATAGTAAATATGTCTACTCCCCATCGCAATGGGGAGTAGAGACCAAATGGAAACAACAAGCTCATCATCAACCATATTAATACTTATTTCTATAGTATTTTATCACAATATTGTTATCATATTCACTGCATGACTCCAATAAAATCAAAGCATTATTTAACTTCAGACTATTACTCCTACAATAGTTATTTATACATGTCTCAGCATAAGTGCCAACTCTATTCTTCACATAAAACATAAAACATAAAACTACTAACAAGAACGATGCACTGCATATGATCAATATGATTGATATAGGTAAAAACATTGCCATCATATTGCTTTAAAACCAATGGGTTTAGTACGTTATATTTCTCATGGTTATGATTTGAATCACGACCGCCATCAAAAACATTGTTCCATAGCGTATGGACATCTCTAATTGTTAAAAAAGGGGGCGATACAAAAAACACTAATGCAGCTACAACGGCAAAGATAAAAACAAACCTTTTCTTATATTTTATATTCATGATGCTTTACCATACCTGTTATTTTGATAAGTTAGTCTTTGAAATAATATGAGACATTATTGTTTGTAGCTCGGCAAATACCTTTGATTTCACTGGCGGTAAATTTAGTGTTAGCATAATACATTCCATTAATGTATAAATCATATGCAGGAACAGCGTCAATAAATGGTTCTCTTGCCAGAACCCCTACACAAAAAAGATAACTCATATTACATAACTCCCATTCATTTTTAGATGAGACAGAAAACCCTCCCGCATGATTTCTCTTTATTTCGCCACTAACATCTTTTCTAAACAGCTCAATATCTGCATCTATTAATGAAGCATATATTGTTACCGCAATTAAAACCATAATATAAACTACTGTTAAAGCTTGTGTGATGTAATTCTTCATAACCCCTCTCACCTCTATTGATAGTAGTTAGCAACTCATTAAAGCCAATAACTTAAAACCTAACAACTTTAGTAGGTTTAATTTTATCCCTAGTTATATTATCGAAAGCAATCATGTAAGAATAATGTATCACCCTGTTGAAACCGCCCTCATGACTATCGCCTAGCCTTTAATCGAAAGGAATAAAAATCAGTCCAATCGCTTATGAAAGTATCATATGGAGTAACAATTAGTGATAATATCTCATTATTTCACTTAAATTTATCGAAATAATGATATCAGGCAGGACAACAATACTATTGTTGTCGCTAACCTGGCAGTGCTCACAGGGAATACAATCACAAATAACTCACGACTACATATCGCTCATGTTTTTTATAAAAATGACAAACAAGAAGGTTCATATAAGTCATTGGTAACTTTTCATGCACAGCAGGATTACTATCCTCCTATGGCAATGAGGTACTAATATATTTTATTTATATACTTAATCAGCCGAGGTCACTATGTCGCCAAATAAAATGTTCATGGTGATATTTTATAGGGTAGGCGCCGCCTTTAAGTAATCACTCTACTTTAATAGATAACTCTTAGATAATCCTTTTATCTGAAATCTTAGCTTCTCAGAAGCCTAAAGTGAGCAGAGGACAAATCATGACTTGAAGTACGCATCTTTATATAGTGTGATACGCTTCGAAATCTTGCCGTAGTCTCCCCCCTTCCCCCTCATTGCCATTGCCATTGCATATATTAACGAACAGTCCATGCGGGACTAAACTCCTCCTCTTGAAATAGCTCTGTCAATCCACTAATTTGCTTTAGTCTAAGGACTTCGTCCTGATCCATCCCCAACTCTTGAGCAATATTCTCATTCGTCCACCCGAGTTGTGATAGCTCCGTTACAACATCAGACATCAATGTTATTTGATGTTTACCTCTAGCTCGATTGTGCCTAATGGTGGCTGCGATACGCGCTGCTTGCCCTTTTCTTTCTGCTCTGATACAGGTGACAGGTAACCACCCCCTCAATCTATCTCCGACCCCTCCCTTATTTTTACCCAATAACTGACGGTGAAACCCATCCACGACTAGATAATGGTTTTTTTCTTCCGACACAACCACTGGTTGAGTGAATCCATCCTTCTCCAATGACTGCTTTAACAATTTCTTTTCCGCCGGGGCCATGACATTAGGATTATAATCATTAGTTACTACCTGATCAGCCCTCACCCACAGAATACAATCTACCGGTTCTAACACAAAGGGGCTAAGCTCATGAAGTAATTTGCGCAAATAGTTTAGTGCCTGAATTTTTTCATCTTCTGTTTCATTTAGTCTGAAATACCGATGAATCATATTACTCAACTCTTCCAACGTCATAAAATCCCCCACTCTTTTCTCCTTAGCTTCATCCGACTTAAATAACTCTGATAGTATCTAGATTTGTTTGGACTAAACGATAACGTCCGACACCAAAAATCATTCTTAATTAGTGTCTTACAGATCCTTCGCCAAGATGGAATATCTTTAGCACCTAAATCATTCATTTGTTCATCCGGAATATCTTCTGGGTAACCATGTGTCTGATACCACCGCAGGTATACAGCTATCTTATTCCGGTAATGCTCAGCAGTCTTTCTTGGCATAACATCCAGAAGAAACATAGCATAACTACGCCAAGTATGATGAGATGGTTTTGATATCTGCTTTCGTAGAGCGAAATAAGCGCCAGTTTCATTAGCATAAAGGGCCCCACTGACACATCCGGAGACGCGGGAACACATGCGAGCCCAACTTTCCGGCTCAAGGACATGATAAAGCCACAGCCCTTTGCGCTGCTCCGGTCCGAAAGGTTCACAGACGCGCATGTTGTGTAATGAAACACCGGCCCTGTACATCAGGTTATACACTGGATTAACAATGGCATTAGTTCTGGAATTATATATCCATATATCACGGACTTTCCAGTCATACAAAGGATACATTGTATAATAATCCCCTTTAGGAGATGCTGTACTCCAAGGCTTATCGTCTGCATAACGTTGTTTGCGATGCGATACCAACCCCATAAATCGATTTAGAGATTCATCTGCACGTACACCAGTCAATATAGCGACAGCACATTTATTGGTGCTAGCGAGCCAAGATGAAAAATCCACCACAAACTCTTCAAATGTCATGGCATGCCGATAAAAAGGGAAATATGCTGAATCTACAATAGCATGATCTGGGGGTTGTCGGACCCACTCTACTTTTGGCTCCCAGCATACCCATTCAGGCTGAAACTGAGATACTCCATTTACCGTCTTCAAAGGAAGTGCTATCCAGTAAAAATTCTCCGTTACGTCTTGATATACATCTCGCATCTTACGAACATGCAAGATCGTGCACTCATATTGAGCTTCCCAATCAATGAATAATACAGAGAAACGACGCTTTTTCTTTCTGGCAACATTAGCGACAAGATGGAAAAGGATAGTGGAATCCTTTCCTCCAGAAAAAGATAAGCAAACTGATGTAAATGTTCTAAAGATCCAATCAATACGCTCCATTGCAGCATGTAGAACATTATCACCAGTTAATATTTTCTCTGTCATAAGCCGAGTTTTACTTACCATAAATAAACACCATAGTAATAACATATCAAATAAGCTTGCTTATAGCTTATCACTATCGATTTTTGCAAAATGTTTAATCCAAGCAACAAGTTCCTTATTTATATTATTATATATAAAACTTGACGACTCTTTTCTCATAACAATAACCTCTTGCTGTTCTTTTCTTATAGACTTACAAGCAGTAATGTTTATTATCATCAATACAATCATCATGGCTTTCAAGCTATTCCAAACCTTTTTTTAAAAATGCATTTCACTTTATGAAAGGAATTTATCTTCTTGATGAAGAATAAGAATCGGCACCTCTAATTCATCACCCACCTGCAAATGACTAAAGCCATTTTCGAAATTACGAAACTTATTTAGTTGGTATAACTGTTTCAGGGTAATGTTAAATTTCTCCGCTACAGATGTAGCACTATCCCCCACTTTCAATGTATATACATGAATATATGGTTCGAACTGTTGTAATGGGTGTAACTGTGCAGCAACCATTTTAGTTGTTAATATTAAAACAAATGCCACAAGAAATAAAATACGCACAACAATACTAAAGCCAAAGCTAAAAAAATTCAGATGGCGTAACACAGGGACTCCAACCATAAAAAATAACAAGGCGATATGATCCGTTTATGCTAATAGGATAAAAACAAATCTCTAATGAGAGACTCACTACCTTGAAGAAAAATACAAAAATGATTAAAATGCCGGAATCCATATTGCTTTATAAGTGAAACTTTTCTCTGTGAAAAAGCCTTAGATTCTGGCCTTGTCTTGGGCAATGCCCTACTATCTCCCCCATTTAGAATGGATGATAGTAAATGAGACTCAAATGAATTATGAGCCGCTTTGATACTCTTTCTCTCCACAAGTTTTAAATTTTTACTCATTTTTATTTTATATGAATCCAATGAAAACGGCTCATACGTTGAGTGAAATGATAACATTTTATTTAAAACTTTAATGCCCCAACCAGAACTTGCAACAAAGAGAAGGATATCAACTTGATGAAGAATACCATTATCTTTTATTAAGTTTATTGTTTCACCAAGATATTTTAACTTCATGGCTGATGGTAACAATACAATTGACTGACAACATTTAAGTCCAGCGCCATTTATCTTTTCAACCAACTTATCCATTAGCAACTCCGCGCCAAACAATTCATACTGACATACGCCTATAAAATAAATTAATACTTCGCCTTGGGATACACACTTCACTTTACAATTCATCCTTCCCCCTTCCATTAGATAATTCGATAGATGTTCAAAAAAAACGACTCTACAATAGCCACAAAAGCATAAGGCATGACGAGTATTAAAATAAGTTATTTACAATAAAAATAGAAGGGTGGGGCTATATTATGAGTTATTTTCATTATTAATAAATAATAATGAAAATAACTATGCGCCATCCGAATCAATAGCCCAAAGGGGATAGGATAGACCAGGATAGACCAGGTACCCTAGGTGATAAAAGCTATGAAGGTATTTGGATTCATGGTTTATTTGGAATGAAAGAAGCTATTATCGTGCCCTTCTCCTTCGAGAAATAGTGATGACGGGTATACAGACTTTCCATTTAAAACAATACCACCCCTGTCATTATCTAAAAAAAGCACACGCCTCCTAGATTTTTTATCAAAATCATAAAGACATGCCCTAATGCTACCTAGCTCATCAAAAGATGCAATATATTTAATAGCAGAAAAGGTTTTCTGATAATGTAAGGGGAGAAGATGGTATTTACCATTAAACAATTTAATAGCCACTCCTTCTTCCTCTTCAGCTAAGAGTAAATTTTTATTTTCATCGCTCACAAAGTGAGCCAGTTTGAACCTATAGTTACTGATAGATAAATCTATGTGCTCAACAACTCCTCTCGATTCATTATATGTATCGTTAAAATATCCATTGAATGTCCCCTTACCAAGTAGGATGATAGAAATCAATAAAACGATCAATACTACCTTGAAATTAATGACTACTTTCCAAGCATGTCGCATTGTTACACCGAATGACTTTGCCATTTGCATCATGAAATATAACTTCTCCATTTGAACTTTTCTTATACTTACTCATTTCCAGATGTCCAGAGGAAACATCCAGATCATTATCAACAATAATAAACGTATTACTCAACCAATCTAATAAACCGACTATAAAAATGGCGCCAACAGAAATAACAAATAGTGTTTTTATTTTAGTTACGCTGAATTTACTGTCAGACGCTAAGCTAATAGCCCCCTGGTTGATATCACACATGTCTATACTTATATATCCAGCAATATTATCAAAGCTGTATCCTTTACCTTTATGCGTTATTATCACTTGTTTTTCTGTTATTTTTTTTAAGGTATCCCTTATGTGTTTTATGGATACAGGAACAGAGCCAGCAGAAACGATACGATCTGGCCAGCATTTTTTTATGATATCATCACTTCCAAATATAACATTTGGATTGCTATATAATAAATATAGCAAAGCAACCTCACTAGCGGATAGAGCTTGCTCTTCCTCATTTATATATAGGGTTTCCCCTCTAATTATCAAAGCCGACACTTACCCTCCCCCTTCAAGAAGAAAACGAAGAACTATACATGAAAAACTATTAACAACATAAACGAATCATAAACGAATCATAAACAAATAATAAAAAGCATTACCACCAATACAAAATGGTTAATATGACTATTTTGCATATAACTCAATTTACAATAACAAAAAATATAATTACTGCATTAATTAAATTTGTCTATTCATTGTAAGATAATCACCAGTTACTCGAGTTACACTACATCCATTCTCTTCTCCGCCTTTCTGGCTTGTATCAATAATGTTATTTTATGATGTATTGATAGAAGATATGTTAAGAATATGTGCTCATGCAAGGCGCTTTTCTCTATCTTATTTGCATATATAAACTCAGACATAAGAATGTCAATTTCAATAGATAAGCACTCTAGCTCAGACACACAATCATAGCTATTCAAGACTAAATTCAAGTTCGCTCTCATACGCTCTCCATTTGTGTTATTTACTGAAGTAAAGTGACGAGGAATTATAGTCATCTGAATCAGATATAAGTGCGATTATCTAAATAATCACATAATTACCTATTATTTATATTGCATATCGGCATTGTTGAGTAAATCGAACTGCTGCTGAGTTGAAAGATCAGATCACGTACCATCCGGCAACACAGCTGGTTCCGTAGCAAAGCAGACCACCCACTGGCGTAACGACAGCAAAGCATCCGTCAACCGAGGCGCCATCACTTCCTGTGTTGGATGACGAGATGATCCTCCCAGTATGAGTCAGTATCCCCCTCATCACGGGGGCGACCTCTGCGCTATTCTGACCTTGCCATCGTCGCCGTCATGGCAATTAAGCATATACTCCGACTCACCCAGTGGGTCGCACCGGGCTTTATTGATCCATTTTTCCCTGCTGGACATCCCATTGCACAGCCCTGATTACAGTCGTGTCAGTAAATGTATCAGGTAGGTTAACATCAGTTTTACAACGCCCAGCCGAGGTGAGATTACGCATAGGGTAATTGATGCCTCCGTGCTGAAGATCTTCGGTGACGGTGAGTGGAAAGTTCAAAAGCCTGGCAAAGAGCGTTATCGCATCTGGCGGAAACTGCATTTGACCATTGATGTGAACACACATGACATTATCTGTGCTACCCCTCTCGTTGAACCGACTCAGGGGCCCCAGCGGACTCATCCAACAGACTCACAGGAAAATCAGGTCAGCCGTGGCTGATGACACTTACAATACCCGGTTATGTCACGATAAACTGCATCGTAAGAACATTAGAGCCCTCTTCCTCCCTGAAAAGGGGCGGGTTACTGTCCGGTTGAGTATGCAGAGCACAATCGCGGCGTTGCGAATCAGCGACTGAGCGGGAGTCATGCGCGGTGGAAATAGATAATAGATTATAATCACCATTCAATCGCTGGAATCGCGAAAACCGTTGTTGGGAGTTTTACTGACGCTGTGGGCCTACAGAGGTCAGGCAACATAGGATCCATGGTACGAACATGGAGCAACAGGCAACGTATTTTCACCAGAGAATCAGGCTGGTAGCCGGAAAACCCACCCGAAATTTGATTTATTCAACAAAACCATTGTAACCATTAAATCCCCGTCAATATAGCTGATGGCAACCAAGCACTCATGTCGATTACGTAGCGGAGGCTATAATCTTATCAATTATGAATACATATTCTTTTTTAAAACACGAAATAATTGGCTGTATATTACAGGTTTCAGTAGCATGCGCATCTGTATCTCCCACATAGATGAACAGAGGTTTACATGGAATATATAGAGCAAGAGATTTCGGCTACGTCAAGTTTAACCAAGATGCAAAACACCGCAATTTTATACTTTCATAAATTTATCGGAAATGATAAATTCTCTTGCTATTGCGACAATCCAAATGAGGATTTTATTTTCCTTGCTGACTTTAATTTATTAGGAATAAGTCGTGATTTTTTACAAAAGCATGATATGATTTTAATCACATACTGTTTAAGTTTAAGTGAGTCGAAAAAGAAAGAGCAAGAGAACAGCCTTCATTATTATGAGTTAATAGCCACATATATTGACATCGTGTTTTAGCATCTCAATGGAAACGAAATTCTCTACTCGAGCCATCTTGATATATATAATGTAAGACTCTAATCATGCCTCATATAATATATACGGTAAAAGTTTATCGAGTAAACAGAGTGACAAAGTCAGTGTAGACAGGCGAACTGGCAAATAACTACCAACCAAAGAGATCATCAGATGTTTAAAATACTATATCGTGCGCGAACTCTATCCACTGACTTTTTCAGATTTTGCATATGCAAATCGTCAACTCTTTACATCGGAGCATCAGTGTCGTGGTCGAATCCTTCTTCAGTTCACTGAAAAAAAAGTACTACGGAAAACGCCGCTATAAAACCCGGGAGCTAGCCCGGGAAAACATCTTCGACGACATTGAAATCCTCTGGTCCGGGCGGATTGTTGGTGTGCTTATACTCATGCGCGGATGCTGCGCCACATACTTCCCCTTTTACCAGAACTGAACCTCTGTATGACTCGCCTTCGGCGACAGGCCCTGACCAACCTGTTCGTGCGGAACCGAATGTAACATGATTGACGACCTATCAACCCTTGAGATACTACAGGCCAAGGGGAGAAGGTTATTAGGTTGCGTGAAAAATTCGACCTGACAATGCCAGTTGGTAAAGCCACGTTAACAATGATGGCCGGATTAGTCCGTTTTGAAAAAAACTTACAGCGGAACAGAGAACGCTAGGAATCAAACGAGCTCAGTCTGAAGAGGGTTAACTGTGTAGTGGTCAACTAATTTTGGCCACACGACCTGACTGTTCATGAAACAGTCACTCTGATTTATTTGGCGTTAAGCCGCCGTTATACCTGTGAGGCCTGAGAGCACTGTAGTACCCCGTGATATACCGGGCTATGGATGACCGTGCTTCCCCGAAGCTTTTGTAGCCCGTCGTCAGCACCCATTCACTCTTCAGACTTCGGAAGAACCGCTCCATCGGACTGTTATCACAGCCGTTTCCCCGCAGACTCATACTCTGTGTGATCCGGTAGCGCTACAACACCTACCGGTACTTACGGCTGGTATAATGGCTCCCTTGATCACTCGCCAGATGGCCGTCCTCGTAACGCCCATGCCATCTGAAGTGCTTTTATGGTGAGGTCTGAGTCTGGTGAATACGGTAACGACCAGCCCACCGGTTTGCGGGCGAACAGATCCAGCACTACGGCCAGATAAGCCCACCGCTTGCCCGTCCAGATGTAGGTCACATCGCCGCACCAGGCCTGGTCTGGCGCTGTGGCGGTAAACTGCCGAGCAAGAAGATTAGGGGTTCAACATGCTCATTGCCCCCTCGTTTGTATTTATGCCCCGGCATCTGACAACTGGAGATACCCAGTTCCTTCATCACCCGCCCGGCCAGCCATCGGCCGAGTTTTACGGCCTTCATAGTGACCATCGTGGCGATGCTTCTGACACCGGCGGAACCCCCACTGGCGATCCAGGCTTCACTGACCAAGAGACAGCGTTCGTACTGGACGCGCTGGAGCTGGCGCTGTGGGCCCGTCGGCCATCAGCCCCCCTTCATCACAGCGACAAAGGCTCATAGTACGTATCGCTGGCGTACACACAGCGGCTACAGGAGGCGGAGCTTCTAGCTTCAACGGGCAGTACGGGTGACTCTTATGATAATGCCATGGCCGAAAGTATCAACGGTCTGTACAAAACACCGACAGAGCTGGAGAAACTGGCAGGAAGTGGCGCTGGCCACACTGGCGTGGGTGGACTGGTACAACAATCGTCGGTTGCTTGAGCGGCTGGGTCACATCCCACCCGCTGAGGCAGAAAAAGTGTATTACGCTCCCATCGGGAACGAGGCTATGGCAGCCTGAACTCCCGGACTTAACGCTCTCCCACAAAACCGAGACGGTTCACTGGCTGACTTTTGGAAACACCCCTCGGACGTGGGGAAGACGCACTCGATGTTGCCGGACAGATAGGTGTGAGAGAAACACCCCCACGGACGTGGGGAAGACAATACCTGCGCTTGCTTTAATACTGCTAATTTAGAAACACCCCCACGGACGTGGGGAAGACTAACGCAGGCGTTTGAGATGGAGAAAGATAACAGAAACACCCCACGGACGTGGGGAAGACCCCATTATATTGTTAAAGAGCATACTAAACCAACTACATATTGTGGTTAACTTACTGCTCGAGTCGCTTTTCTATCACCAACTGCAGGCCATTGATCTCACAGAGCGTCTTAGTCGGTGATCCTATGGTATGGATCTGATATCCCGGTGTTCTAGCAATGCTTTTAAATATCACCACACCCGCTGCCGGTGAGCAGTGTTGATAAAGGTATTCGATCACTGTGTCAGCAACCGAATCCTTGATACCGGAAACGAAGGTATTTGGCCGCGGTTCAATAAACCAAAGTTTCATTCGTCCTCGAACTGCTGGAGGTAAATCGTTAGCTAGCACTATCAGCATCAATATTTGCCCCTCCAAGTAGCTGTGGTATATCTCTGGCTACACTCGCGAGCAAATTCAGTTCTATCACCCGCTCTCGAAAACGAGATGAAACCAGAGCCTTCTCATAACGACCCGCCATCTCACGCGTCAGGGAGAAGGCAAGATCGATACAGAGGTTCTCTTTATAAAGATCGGCCAGATCGTAGACGAAAGGCAGCGGGCTACCTGAGTGAATAAACCCCATGTGCGGGGAATAACCCATGGCATGCAACGCCGAGCAAAGGATGCCGTAGAGAGCAGCATTAGCTGAAGTGAGCACTCGGTTGGTTGTATCGCTAATTTCCATCTTTCCCGGAATATACTGACGCCCTCGCCAACCAACCCCATATTGCTGGGCCTTTTGCTGATATAGGGCGCGTACCCGGCTACCCTCCATGCCCATCATCTCCTTGAGGCTCTTACCTGCCAAATCCGCATCGGGAAAACGATAGGCAAACATGCGGCGAGCTACCTCAAGGGATGACTTTTTATTACAGGCTAGCCGCATCTGATGCTGGAGGTTGCGCGTACTTGCGGTGGGTAAAAAACCCGCCGCATAGAAGAGCAGACTATCCTCACCCACCCAACAGATAGCACAGTTGGCCGCTGCAGCCGTTTTAA
Organism: Edwardsiella sp. EA181011; assembly: GCF_000800725.1. NCBI lineage: Bacteria > Pseudomonadati > Pseudomonadota > Gammaproteobacteria > Enterobacterales > Hafniaceae > Edwardsiella > Edwardsiella sp. EA181011. The sequence continues at coordinate 3,668,454 of NZ_CP011364.1, forward strand.
CAGCCTCATGAGTCAAGCTGGTTCCAGGGCCTAACAGGATGGCGTTGAGCGTCGCTACCGGTAAACGTACAACCTGCCCTTCGGCATCGAGCCACTTTAAGCTGCTATCATCAATCTCTAAGCGCCCGCGCTCTAGGTAGATAAAGGGGTATTTATCCTTAACCTGAGGTAGAGACTCCCGGGTGATCTTGACGAATAGACGCTGACCACGACTCATGGTTTAGCCCTCGTTTATTAGCGTCACCTGCCGATCCCGATAACGCTTATGCTGACCAAACTGCAGCGGAACATCGTTTAATGTCAGCAGTTCTCCCCCTTCAGTAGCACCCTGGACCACCATAAAGTCCTGGGTTCGTTGCTTCTGCTCGGCCAGATTGAGGGCGGCTGTCAGCGCATCATCCCGGTTGGCAAATTGTCCCTGAAAGATAAACTCGCTGGGCACGCAGGTTTTTCTGCCGAGGGAGAGATCCCAGACCGGATTTTGCAGAGCCAGGACGACCTCGGTTAACAGGCCAGCAGGAGTCTGGAGCAGTACGGCAAACGCCTGGTCTTGCAGGTAATAGCGGTAGGTCATCTTTGTGCCTCCCCCCACCGCTTTCTTTCCTTCACGGGTTTTGGGGATCAGCAGACTCTGCCAAGGGTCCCTGTCATCGTAACCACTGCCCACCATATGAAAATCGCGTAACAAAGGCTCTCGGGGCACGAGCGCCCCATTCTTGTCACGACGAGCAAAGCTGTGGACCTGCATATCAAGATCGGCAAATTGGGCAAGTAGGGATGTCTGAGGGCCACTCGCGCCCAAGGCGGCACAGACCACCCCGAGTACCCCGGACTTAGTTGGAAAAGGCAGGGTCTCACGTCGTCCAAAGCGGGAGTCGTGTCCCCAACTTTGTAGCGGCCCCTCCAGCCATAGCAACAGGTAAGGTTGACTCATGACTTACTCCACATGGTTTTGTAACTTAGCGATCAGGTGATCCACACTGAATGCCTCGTCCTCACCCCACTCATAATCTCCCAGCTTGCCAAACAGGCTGCCGGTGAGCGCCTCTTTCTTGCTGATATAGCCTTTGAGTGCTGCTACGCTGGGGACTAAAAAGCCACGACCAGCGGCTTTTACAGGTTCATCAAAGGGCACCTGCAAGCGCTGTCCTTTACGAACCAGCACCTTGGCAAACTCCCACGGGCTGGCGCCGGACTGGGTTGTCTGACGAGCCGCGGGAACCGCGACAAACAGCGCCTTGGTAAAGGCGGCGATGGCCTGTTTCAACTGGTCTTTATTGAGTTCATCCCCACCCATGGTGTCGGCGAGTTGCCCCAGATCCAGGCTGATATAGCGGTAGTAGGTAGCGGAGTTAAATTCCAGACTCCCCATGTGGGCCGAACCGGGCTCGTCTTGCCGATCATCCAGCGCGGTGAAGAACTCCACCTCATTGGCCACCTTGTGAGTCGAGATGGCATGGCTGAAAGAGGCGGCGGCTTCGACATTCATGTCTGCGGCCTTGGCAACCATGCGCCCAAAGAGAGCAATATCGAGCGCATCCAGGGCTGGGTTGAGTTTTTTTTTAGCCCGCTTAGCCAGCTCTTTATCTTTGATCTTGTTAGAATCGAACTCCTGCTCTCTAGCATAATCCGCTAAGGCTTCAGCCTCACTGTCGCTAATAAACAGCAAGGTATCATCGGCCAATAGCTCGGCAATCTTGCTCGCACACGCCTGAGCAGGCTCCTGTGCTGCACCCAGTTTGATGCAGTGTTCTGTGACAAGATCAGCGACCTTTTTAGTGCGAATACCCAGCTTAATACCAAACGCTTGCATGGCCAGACGCACCTGACGCTTCCAGCATTGGGAGCTAACCCTGGCGCGGGTGACGCCACCGACGACGGCCGTTTTGGGGGCTCCTACATCGTCCCGGTTCAGACACGTAACCGGAAAAGACTGCAGGATGTGAAACTCAATACGGGTATTTTTCAGCGCGTTATTCATGATGATTCCTTGTCAGAATAGAGGGAGTTCGATAAGGGGAACGACTTGCAACAGGCCACAGCCAAAGGCGCGGCCACGGCCCACTCCGTTGGCTACGCTCATGGCAAAACGTTCGGGGTCGGTCACGGTGAGATAACCGCTCAGGGTTGCCTGCTGCAGCGTGATAGCTCGCTCAGCGTTGCCCTTGAACTGGGCCACTCTCACGTCATCGACCTGAATACGCTCAGGGTCGATATAAAAGCCCCAGTTTGTGGCCGCGCGCTCAATAAACCAGTCGGCAATAGCCTCTCGCCCTTTCACTGGCTTGAGTTGACGGCTCTGGTTATCGCGTCTGGTCGGAGAGACGGTAACGGCAAAGCGGTAGTGACGATGCGCTAGAAAATCGTCAGGCAGCGGACGTGATTCAACCTCACCGTATTCACCGGTTTGAGGAAGGCGGTCCGAGAGCAGCAAGATCTGGCGACAACGGTGATCTCCCCCTTTATCGACCCATTGGATTCCGCTTGGTACGCTGGCCTGCTTTTGCATCTCTGAACGTACGTCCTCAAACAGTGTGTAAACCACCCGGTGTAGTGAGTAGAGGTCGGTCACTCGCAGCGCTTTCACTGCGGCCCGATCGAGGCGTAACACGCTGGCATAGAGGGTCATACTGTTATCTCCTTTTCCTGCCGGCCGTAGAACTGTTGAGCCCAGCGTGCTTTGGCGCGATCTGCACTGCGATGAAACCAGCGTAAGTCCACCAGCAGCGCCGCGTAATCGAGGGGTTGATTGACCCGACTCCGGATCAACGTCAACAACGGACGCAAAATGCGGCATACCTCTTCGGTATCGTCACAGGCAAGCAGGCGGCGTAGCCTGGCTTTGGCTTGATCGCTCTCGCGCCCCTCGCTAAAAGCGAGGGCTATCGCCTGCCCCAGTGGCAAGGTACCATTGCATGCCTGATCGCTGCGTGCCACGGCGGCGGCAATCAGGGCAAATGGCTGGCGCTCTTCGGCCCACTCCAGATTGATCCCGAAGGCGGCGAGGGTGTCCCAACTTTGATACTCGGTAGCAGGGTTATCGGCACGGCGCAGCCGGGCGGCAAATCCCTTGTCGTTTTGGCAGCGCTGACAGAGGTAGGCGACAAAATCCACCTCGCGACGCTGTGAGGCTTGCGGTTGCGTATTCATGATTGCTCCTGTTGCAAATAGGCGGAGAGGTTTGGCTTGGTTTTGGCCCAGGCATCCATCTGACGCGCCGTTTGATGGGGGCAAAACTGGTCAAATACCTGAGTGGTATAGCGGGCAAATTGACGGCGCAGCTGTTGTCGAGCCTTTACCTCATCACAACCATCGATCAGAGCCTGACTCTGACGCTCGCAGAGCTGCCAGAAAAGGTTGCTCGCCTGTTTGGCGAGCGACTCACCCTCCATCATCTGTGTCTTGTAATAGCCTATCACGCAGCCGTAAAGGGTCTTGGCCAGCCCATCTAACTGGCCTATCTCGGTTTGAAAACGGTTAAACCAGAGCGCGTTAACGTGGCTAGGAGAGAACCAGCAAAGCGACTCGACCATATCGTCTGAACCGGAGGCATATTGTTCACCGGCATTACTGCTGACCCTTAATCCCCCAGACCAGATAGCAAAGTGAGCTACCTGCTTTTTAGCTTTGCGCAAAGCCAGTTTAATCTGATAACAATCAAGCGATTTTCCTCCTTGATCGATAAAACCGAGCAGGCTGGTCAATTCGCGCCAAGGACGGCGCTCGGGGTCTGCCCAGCGCGCCTTGGGCTCCTTACCGCTAATATCGATCGCCACTGAAGGGTCGAAGACGCCCTCTTTGTAGTTGCCATGTGCAATACCTTCGGAGTAATGCAGTCCCTCATCGGCCAATAAGCAGAAGCGGCACAATGGAACCAACCGCCCCATCAGAGAGCCCTTGAGCTGTTTAGCAACTTGGCAATCCTCCCCCTCTGGCATCTTCTCCCAAGGCGCTATACCCAAGCCAGATGGATAAAGAGTGAGATCAGCAATTTCAGCCTCGGTAAAGAGGTTGAGCCAGATACTCTCTAGCAATGATGTGCCCAAACAGTAATTATGCAGTAAGCCCATATATGCAACAGAGGGGCCTGGCTTGCCCGTTGATGGCTTCCCTTTATCATTGCTCTTACCGGTGTAACCCGGTGTTAGCACTACGCTGTTGTCGGTCTTCTTCCCCCCAGCGCAAACCCCATCTGGGTGATCAACAGCAGCGCCCGCTCGCCATCATCGAGCGGCTGCTCAGCTTGCGACTGGGTCAACACCGTGGTATTGCCGGTCGCCACATCGGGCTGCACGGTGCCAAAACTCTTGATAGCGGCTTTGGCAATGGCAGGCATTTGAAGAAAAGGGGTCGGGCCGTAGAGATAGAAGCGATCGTGCCACTGGGCTAGATAGCGACAGACCCGCTCTGCCATGCCTTGCCAACCCAGTTGCTGCCACGCCGCCATATCTTTCGGTGTCGTCGCGGCTTGGGCGATAGCCTGCAGTAGCTTCAAAATGGCAGCCTTTTGCACCGGATTACCACCCAACATCCGGTATTCGGGGTGGGTGAAGATATCCTTAAGCCCGACCCGTCCTTTATCGGCCACCGGTATCCAGGGTTCGTCGATCAGATTGAAGCGATGTTCCACGGCTTACTCCTTGTATTGGGTAATGATGAGACCGATGTCATCCCGATAGCGATAAGAGAGGCGATCGCTTAAGGGAGCGGAGCACCCATCGACAGCATGTAATTGATGATCTGTAGCGACCAGGGCAATAGAAATAGCGGCGTCATCCTGATCCGGATGGCCGAGATACAGTACATGGCCCAGGCCTACGTTTTGGCACCAGAGCCGCTCCGCTGGCCGGGGCAGCTGGCTTAAACGGCAGCTGACTAGATGCTGGGTCACTCGTGCCGCACGGCCTCGCCACTCTGCTGGAGTAAGGCGATGTCCATGCCATGGAATAATGATCTGCTCACCATCGAGAAAGGTCAGGGTTGTAGCCTGATCGTGGTTGTTCAGAGATAGCCCCGACAGGAGCAACAAGTTACCGCTCTCTTGCTCGCTATAGCGGGTTTGTGCCTTGGCCTCGGGCAGGGTCTTGCCTCCTTTGGAGAGCGTAAGTCGCGCCAGCTGCCGAAGCGTATTAACCCCTTTACGCCGGTGCGAACCCTCAAAGAGCTCTCGTTTCCAGCGCACCATCGCGTCATCTTCGTCGCGTTCCCGATAGGTGGACTCCACCAGCGTACGGATATGGTCAGGCAAGGAGACCATCCCCTCCTTCACCTGCACAAGCCACACCTCTAAAGAACGACAAAGCAAATAAGGTGAGTAGACGTGGGCTGTTGCACCAAAGGCCTGATAGGGATCTTGGCGCGCTGTATCAAGGTCTGGGGCAAGGATCCAGGCCTCTCTACTGGCTTCTGGCGGCCTAGGTGTCTGTTCATGGCGCCAGAGGCGACCCAAACGCTGAAACAGCATATCGCTAGGCGCCATGCGGCTGACTAGAAAATCGGCATCAATATCAAGTGATTGCTCAAGCACCTGAGTGCCTATCAAAATGCGCCCTTGCTCCCTGCGAGCAGCTCTGCCCACTTTGCCATAGCAGCCAACCCAATGAGCCTCGTTTTTTTGCCGATGCAGTGCGGTAAACCGAGAGTGCAGTAGACCGCAGGCTACCCCCAGCTCTTGGGCTCTGGCAGCCAGATCGAGATAACGCTCCTGTGCCTCTGCTACCGTATTTTCAATCCACAGCACCTGCTGGCCTTGGGCCGCTCGCTTTAGCACTTCCTCTAATACAGTCTGATCCGCCATGGCCTTGCACTGCAGGTGAACTGCGCGGGATGCTTCCGGTGTCACCGGGAGCTCTTGCAACGGTGATGGCGTGATACCTGGTGATACCGAGATGAGCGGGTAGGCATCTCGCTGTGCCTGCTGCCCGAGCAACTCACTGCGGCGAGCCTGGCTTAACGTAGCGCTGAGAATAATCACAGTACAATGCAGGGTGCGAAGTAGTCGGATCAGCTCGTCGAGGATCACTCCGGTGTAAGCATCGTAACTGTGTACCTCATCGAGGATCACCACCTTGCCCGCCAGGCCAAAGGCCCTGACAAAACCGTGTTTGACGTTCATGGCGGCCATCAGTGCCTGATCGAGGGTACCCACGGCAAAGGGTGCCAGCAGGCCACGCTTGGCACTGTCAAACCAGCTGCGGCCGGGTTTACCCTCTTCGCCCCACTCCTGATTTACCAACCAGGCGCTGCCATGAAGCAGTAGGGAGTGACGGTGTGGACTCTCTTCGGTCAGGATCTGCTTGAGGTAGCCATTGAAGCGGTCTAACAGCTTGTTAGATGTCAGCTGAGTGGGCAGCGCAAAATAGATGCCTGTGGCCTTTCCCTCTTCCAACATCTTGTAGGCTGCATAGAGCGCCGCCTCGGTCTTACCAAGCCCCATGGGCGCTTCAAGCACATAAACACCGACGCCTTGGCTATGCTGGTGGAGAAGCTGCTGAGGCTCATTGGGTTGATAGGGAGTCCCATCCTCAGCAGTGAAAATATCACCAAAGGTCAGCCCATGACGTACCTGAGGCAATACAAACCCGGCATCATCTAATGCTTGCCCTATTCTGGGTTGCCAGGGGATGGCAGGATCTTCAAAGTGAGGACCAGAGCCAATCCAATCCGCTACGGTAGTCAGCCCTGCCAATATTCTGGCCTGCGCCGGCGTCGTGATAATGGGGATCGCTTCCCCCATTGCCCGTTGTAACGCCTCCACCAGCTTGCAGCGCTCTGTCTGCCAGGGCTCTCCTCCCAAAGGCGGCGCATCGGCCGTCAACATCACCTCGGGCGGATTAAAGCCGTGGTGCTGCCCAGCGATGCTAGGTACAAACGGGTTGATTGTGATTGCGGCGAGGGCCAACTCGCTGACGCCAGCATGGCCCCCCATTCACGCTCCTGTATTGCGCGAAATTGGGGCATTCGCTGTAACCAAGAGGAGTGATCCCCCTCCACCGCACACTGTAATTTGAGGAAAAATACGGGGCTGACCTTACCGATATCGTGAAGAGCGGCCTGGAGTGCACTCCCGGGTGGAAAGAGTGAGTGTCGAATCGTCGCGGGTATCCGCTCCAGCAAAGTTTTGGCCGTTTGCCCCACTATCTGACAGTGGTTAAACACACTCCGCCCCAGATGGGGTACGCCTTGCCGATCTTTATAGGTCTTAGCCGGACACAATTCAAAGGGGACAGCCGCGATCGCTGACTCCGTATCCGCCGCTTTGCGCCTTCGGTTTATCATATCGCAGTCGCCCTTTGTTTTATCACCTTAGCCATTATCTTCCCCCCACTGGCTCAGGGGCTGGACTACTGATGTCCTTGCTCCATGTTTTTTTAATCCCGCCACCATGGCGGCTATCACACTCTGACGTAACTCCGGTGGTGCCAGCACGTCGATCTCACCGCTAAAGCGCATCAGGTCACGCACCAGTTCGCGTTGATCGGCATAGGGAAAGCTCAGACGAATATGGCCGCTCTGCTCTAATGTCTGAATTTGATCTCGATGCCACTGCACATCTCTGACCCAAGGGGCCACGCTGGGATCAAAGCGTAGCTCGGCTTGCTGCAAGGTACTGCCTACAAAGATGCCATAGCCACTGGAAAAGAGTGCGTCCAGCTCCTGCGTCTCGCTGTCGTAGGCGGTCTCATCAAGCTCAAGGGGTTCGGTAATGCGGCTCAAAGCGAAGATGCGGAGTGCCTCTCGTTCGTGGCACCAGGCGAGCAAGTACCAGTTGTCCCGATACCAGCATAGGCGCTGGGGAGAAACGCACCGAATGTCGGCCTGATGCGAGGTTGCACGATAGTGGAGTTGGAGTCGATGCCTAGCAAACAGGGCCTGCACCAGGGGTAGGAAGAGTTCAGGTGCTACATACTGGCGCCCTATGCTCTCAACTCGCAGCCGGTCTGCCTGACCCTTCCACTGGGGGCCGAGTAATGTGCCGATGCGCTCCTGCAGTTGCGCCAGCCCCTGTTGGTGTAGTCCAGGCTGCACATCTTGTAGCAGACGATTGGCCATCAACAGGGCAAAGGCTTCTGATGCGGTAAACCAGACACCGGGTAAGGTAAATCGGCCATCATCGGTATCGTAACGATAACCTCGGGCGACCGGATCCCATAGGATTGGTGCCTGATAGCGGTCTCGCAACAATTCCAGTAACCGTTTGAAGGTACTGGCAGAACACTCAAGCCGCTCCAGAATGACTGAGCGTGGAACGGGGTAGCGAAAATCCAATAGTAATTGGTGTAATGCAATGGCTCGATTAAGTTGTTCCATCTCTTTTTAAATTATTGATAAATGTAAATTAGGGTAATACACCTCAAAGAAAAAAATTTATTGAGTCTCACAGATATCGGTAAGCCCGCGCATATATTTGTCTAATTGATTGATTTTGATATGTTCAATCCAACATTAAATACCGATTGATTTATGAACGAAAAACAGTTGCCGGCTCTGACTAACCAACTGGCCAACATCATCCCCCTTAGAATCTCAACCAGTTCGATCGCCTGCTGAGGAAAATCTGTGTCGAAGCGGCGCGACGCTCAAAGAGAGCCGATGCTGTCATGCGCAGCTGTCGCATGGCAGCACCGGCCGCGGGCTTCAGCTGATCCAATTGTTTATTTTGATAATATTTCTCTAAACGTTCGACAATATAGTCGTATCCTCGATAAGTCGGTGTTTCTAGCACTGGGTATCAATATCAAAGGCCAGAAAGCATTGTCGGGGATGTGGATAGCCGAAAATGAAGGCGCCGAATTCTGGCTAAGCGTGCTGACGGAGCTGAAGCATCACGGACTGAACGACGCTTTCATCGCTGGTATTGGCGGCCTAATACAGCGTATCCGTAGGAGCATATCCCATTATGTATCATGCATAGGGTGCACAACCGCCTGCGTTTTGCCTCCGGGAAAGAGTACAAGGCCGTCACCCGTGACCTGAAAGCTATCTACCAAGCTCCCACGGAAGATACAGGCTTGCAGGCGCTGGAAGCGCTCTCCAGCGACTGGAGCAACTGAGATCCGCAGATAAGACGCCGCGGGTAGGCCAACTGGGAGAACCTGACCACTTCCTTTTCCTACCCAGCGGACATCCACCTTGTGATCTACACGACCAATACCATCGAGTCGCTAAACAACGTGATCAGACACGCCATCAAAAAGCGTAAGGTGCTCCCGATGGATGACACAGTGAAAAAGGTGGTGTGGCTGGCAACCCAGGCGGCGTCACAGAAATGGACTATACCGCTGAGGGGCCGGCGCATGGCGATAAGTCGCTTTATTATCAAGTTCGGTGACCGCCTGGACGGTCATGTCTAAAAAAGGCATTTACACAGAATCGTGTGCAGGGTCTACCTCGCACCGAATCACCTGACGCAGCACACCATTTAAATCGACTCATTCTTGGCGGAGAATGGCACAAATATGGAACAAGGCGCAGATAACAGGAACCAATAAAACATAGTAACACCATGATTTAATTGATAAAAATTAAATAGAAGAATAAATCTATACACACTCCTATACATATTGGCAGGCGAGTTCATTTTTCATACAAATTAAAGAACAGAAAAAAACTTTTTTTGGGGAAAACTGTTCACACTATTCACAATGCCTTTTTTCAATTAATATTCAAACAGTTATGTGGTGAATGGTTGGTGAACAGTGAACACTTTACTGTTCACTGTTGCTACCATACAGAAAAATGGCCTTCTATTAAGTATGAAGGGGGGCACCTGTAGTGCTGACCAATCTTCTTACTCCCAATCTTATTCAACATCATTCATAATTGGCGATAGATATAAGTACTATTCTCATTTTTTCATTTAAATAGAAAAGTGTACCTGTATACCTTTGAGTCGACATTTAAAATTCCTGTGCGTAGATGACGACTGTATCATGTGCATCGATAACCGAAGCATTCTTATACAATACTTCCAACTCATCACGTGATAGTTCTCTAGAACCGACCTTTCCCCTATTAAATAGTTCTTCAAATAGCTCAGCAGAAAGAGATACTTCTTTTACTTTATCATATTCAAGTAATTCACCACCTTGCTTTCCTACTGATTTACAGTCATTTATTCTACAGATAGGTAGGTGTTCACCCGTGGAAATAAATTTTTGATCTGCATGTTGCAACCTGTCAGTTGGTCTCAAGAATCCTGCGCAACAAGGGAATCTATAAGTATTATCTCCTTTTTGAAGAGAACAAATATCATTTCCACACGTAAACTTTCTCATTTTATCTATTTGATCTCTCATTCTACTATCTGATATGTATAATTTTTTATCCTCCCATATTTTGTACTGAACAATGACCACACTTATCTTTCCTGACTTCTCATTATGCCGCTCATATATTATATCTGCGCCAGTAATATGCTCCGGTCTATCTGGATGTAGCACACGAAGCCTTAGATAATTACCATCGGGCAATTCAAAGTCTTTATAAGCATGCCCCTTAGATAATTCAGGAAGATTTCTCTCGGCATTATAAGCATCTCTAAAAATCAGTTGATTTTCAGAGTGTGATTTTATCTCCAGTTCAGATTTTGCTTTTAAAAGCTGAGCCAATCTCCTCTTGAGTTGATCGGATTTTTGTTTATCACCTCTATTTTTTCTAGCTATTGATATGAGTGATTCGTAATCTTCAATATCCGTCAAAACAAGTTCCAGCGCAGTAATAGGGAACTCATTTTTTATTGATCTGAGCTCAGCTTTTTGACGATATTCCTTAGTGGTATCACTCTCACGCTCCCGTCTTAAAAGACTATTGTCAGGGCCGAGTAGTTCAGGATAAAGAACCCCTCCCAAATCTAACGCATTGTCGTATGTAGATTTACTCATGCTACCTTTTGAAGCGATTTTTACCATGCCTCTTATTGCGTTCAGCGCTATCCACTCTTGGTTGATTCTGTCATCACCAGTATTCATCATTGTTCTCCTTAATCATTGAGTTTCTCGCAATCGATTCGAATAGGGTTACCATCAAGTAATTTAATAAACATTTCCCGTAAAGAAGTTGATTCGTTGACTATTGATATTGTCAAAAAAACATGTGACAAAATAAAAGCATTCCACGCCCCCCCCTCAACAAGAATCAAAATAATATTAATCATTTGATCAATTGATAGCAATTACTAGATGGCGATCCTCCGTTTCTCACCTTGCCGATTTAGACATAAAAAAAGACCAGCAATGCCGGTCCGGGTAGGTTATGTCGCGGTGGGCTCATCGCACTTCGGCAGCCAATCGGCGTTGCTTTCCTCCCTGAGCGCGAGATTGGTCTGCATGCCCTGATTTGTGCGCCGTTTATCGTAATTCAGACCGTACTCTTTGAGCATGGCTGAGAGCCCCTTGCCGAACATGGTTAGGCTGAGTGCGTTCCTGTAGCCATGGGCCTCCATGTACACCAGATAGGCGTGATACAGATACAGGCGCGGCTGTCGCGGGATGATATTCGCATTTCCCATATACATACCGTCAGGCTCGGGCAGTGCCTCCAGATAACCACAAAAATCAAACGTCGGGTCGGCGTCGCGCTTGATGCAGAGTGCCTCGTCGGAGTTCTGCTGCGACTGCAGCAGTGTGCGCGCGGTCATCGGGTCCCTGAACGTCTGCATGAGCTGGCGCACGATGACGACCAGCTCCCGGGCGATTTTATCCCTGAGCTGTGGCCGGTCGGGTTTTCTCCATGAGTTTTACGGCCAGCGCGGTCGCCGCTTTGCGGTCGGCCTCCGTTCCGGCCTCTGCGGCCGCAATCACCTTCGGGGCAACCGGCGGAAGGTTGCCGATCACCGCATTCACCTTATCGGCGGCCTCTACGGCCAACACACCGAACACCTTTTCGACCAGCCTGAGCCCGTCTCCTGAACCACACCGATTGCAGTACCACGTACCCCGCCCCTCCAGATCATCAAGGCGAAAGCGGTCGCTACGCGCATCACCACCACAAATCGGGCAGGGCTGATGGCGGTTTTTCCTTATCTTCATCCCCAGCGCCGATAAAATATGTAACCAGTGGCCGCGCGCCAGATTAACGGTGTCCGTAACGTTCATGTCCATTGTTGTTTTCTCCCTCAGTGCAATACCGGCGCGTTAATGTGACGGGCGCAGAGTTCATCCATCACGGCAATGCCGAGAAAGGACAGTGACGGGGCGGCCTTGAGTGGTCCGGCTTCCATTAAATCTTCCAGTAACGCACAGGCAATCTGGCGGCCCTTCTCCTCGCCGTGCTGGCGCAGGTAAAAGCCCTCCAGCTCGGTGGCAATGGCATTTTCCAGCGTATCGAGGGTGAATGCCTGATAGCGGTGCTGACGCGCGCACAGGGTCAGCCAGGCGCAGGCAACGGCACGGCGGTACAACGCGGCACGCAGGACAGGCGGTAATGGCGTAGTCATACATTGTCCTCCCCGGCAAGCCAATGCTGGTTACAGCGCTCGACCACGCTATTGAGCTGGGCGGTCATCAGGTATATCAGGGAGGTGAGCTGGAGATTTTGCTCCGGGTTACGTTGAACGGTTATACATGCCCGCTCTTGCATCAGTTCACCGACCAGTTGGCCAACATTGCGCAGGTGATCGAGGCATTCGAGGTCTTGCAAGGCGATAGTGGTATGCTTCATGCGTACACCCCCGTCACCGGCAGGCGACCGGCAAAGGACAGGACATACTCACGGGCAAGGGAGCGGCGGGCACTGCGTTCGTTATCAGCTACGGTGCGCAGCATACAGATAGGGGAATGACGATCGGCGCGGCGGACAGCGGCGAAGACAAAGACAAACTGCGGGTGTGACGGGGTGAGGATCGTAGCCATGATGGCAACCTCCAATAAGTAGCGGTAAATGCCACCACCGGAGTTCCTACGCTCATGGGTGGTGACCCGGACGGGGGTAGGAATACCGGCCTTATTGGAAACCGGCCAGCCCGAAGGCTGCCCCGCCCGGGCCACCATTATCTGACAAGGGCCATGGTGTAAGCACCACAGCCCAGAAAATGGGTATGCCTGAACAACGACGCAAAAAAAGACGCCTGGCGCGTCTGGTGTCGCCAATAAGTAACTCGGGTTCCTACGCCCGGCTGCCGATTTTGCGACAGCGGAAAAACTATACCCAAAAACGGCCAACAGACGCAAGCCAGAAAAAGGGGGAGTTTGCGGTGCGGGTATCATCATGCGTCGTAGCCCCGGTTACGGTCGGCGATACGATCGGCCATCCACGCGGTGATTTCTGACTGTACCCAGGCCACATTTTTACCGCCGAGCGAGATTTATTTCGGAAAGGCCTCGCGGCTGATGAGATCGTAAATGGTTGAGCGCGACAACCCGCAAAGGTGGATCACTTCGGGCAGGCGGATAAAGCGTTCCTGAACCGCATCAGGAGCCGACATCATCGGGGCGGCAGGGGCTGAGGACGGGGAAGAAAAAGCAGTGTGCATAGGGCTACCTCATAAAATCCATACAAGTCCGGTCGTGTCCGTCCGGCTTCAGGTAGCTCTCTATTTTGTGAATATTTTTACGTAGGGCAACAAGTCATTTTGTAGTGTACCACCACACAACAGAGCAATTTTCATACAAAAAATAATAACTGCCCGCCGTTGCACTCCATTGCACCACATTGACACTCCGTAGTACTGCATTTAGATGATTAACGGGTATTAATTAAGATATCTACCCGAAATAACTATAAATAATGAAAGGAGACTCATAGAGCAGAGCATCGTCAACGGTGAACAGTAGTGAACAGTCGGTGAATAGTTTTATCTCAACTGTTCACTGTTTAATTTACTGTATTACTTATCTTTTTCTTTATAGTGAATAGTAGTGAACAGTTATTTATAGAAAAACAAACAGAGAGAGAAGCTTATCCGACCCTTTCTCTGGCTAGCCCTCCTGATTGCCGTTCTGCCCGATTCTGTTTGTGCCATCCCTGCGACAACCGTGATCGCTCGTGTGGTTGTGTGGTGCGTTGCAGAATGATTTCACCTTGATAACGCAGCAGGAGAAGACCATGAAACCAACCACTCACCCCCAACAAGAGACGGCGATCCCCGCCGTGCTGGATAAGGCATTCCAAGTGCTGGATAGCGCCAAAACTCATCATCTGAATAACGTGCACCGGATGGATGAAATCCAGCATGCCATCGAGCAGGCCCAACAACAGAAAACCCGTCTGGAACAAACGGGCCTCGATGATACGCAAGCCTGGCGCGAGCAATTCCTGCGCAATGGTGCCGTGCTCACCGATGAGCTCAAGCAACAGCATATGGAGCGTGTCGCCCGCCGGGAGCTGATGCAAGAGTGTGAGAACGCTGCCGAGGTATTGGCTTATGAACTTGAGCAGGGAAAGGGCACATGTTGCAGCTCGGCGAAAGCCTACCGTGATGCACACTTTTCGCTGTTGAACGACTACGTGCAGCGCGAGTTTGAGACCACCCTGTCACAGGGAGCCCCTGCACTCATCCGGGCAATCAAGCTCAAAATTTTCGCCCTGCAACAACAACGCTATCGCGCTGGCCATCATGACATTGAGTCGGCCGAAAAAGAGGTTCTGGCAGAAATCAGTCGCTGGCTGAAAGCGCAAGTAGACCAATATGAGATCCGTTTGAACGATGAGCCGGTACTGTACAAAATAGGGTTATCGCCCAGCCCGTTCCCCCATATGGACTATGAGCTCGCCGCAACACCGGCACAGAGCATGCGTTTTTACGAAGAAATGCAGCAGCGTAAAGCCCAGCTTCAGGCGCGGGGGCTGATCGCATGATGCATTGTCCTTTTTGCGGTAAATCCGCCCATACCCGCAGCAGCCGATACTTATCGGATAACGTCAAACAGCGCTATCACCAGTGCACCAATGTTCACTGCTCGGCGACGTTCCGCACGCTGGAATCCATCGATGAAATTATCCATCAACCAGCCAAGCCGGTAACGGCAGAACGGCCAACACCACAGGCGGAGCCGCGCCGGGTATCCGGTTGCTATCGCTCTCCCTTTTCACATTAACCGAGAACACCAACATGACGACAACCCCATTACAAAAAGCGGCAATGACGTGCCAAGCGGCCAAAACACGTTGGCAGGATAGCCGTCAGGCATGGACCAAGGCGACGCTGGAGATGGCTAGCCTACAGGCCGATAGCAGCGGCAAGTCTGGCGATCGCCTGGCCTATCTGCGTGAATTGATCGCCGTGAAACAGTGGGAGATGAATCAACACGCCGATCGATACCTACATGCCCATGATGAACTGTTGCGTGTCAGTGTGCGTACGGAGCTGCGCAGCTTCATGCAACGTCACGGCACCGAGCTACTCAGTGCGCTGGCCCCAGAGTTAATGGGGCTGAATCATCAACCGGAACTGTTACGCACACGGGCCGCCGATCGGGCACTGGAATACCTGCGGGAAGCGCTGGCCGTCAGTATGGCCATCAGCCCGGCCATTGAGTACGCGGAGGCCAGTCGGGATATTTTAAACAGTGCGGGACTACGGCCAGAAACAGCCGCCCGGCAGGATGCCATCAGCCGTACGACGCCTGCCGAAAACCTGAAATTTATGCACCGAAAAATCGCACTGGAACAGCAGTGCCCGGCATAAAAAAATCGCCGTAAATCCCCGCATTTTTTCTCTAAAAAGCCATGCATGCATAGCGTGCATGGTTTTGCATGCATCCTTCGATCTTTTCTAACCCTCGCAGCGCCAGTCCTGGCGCCCCCTGCGCCGTCTCATGCATCTGCATTAAAAGCACCCCATGAAGCGGGCAGGCGAGGCGGGGAAAGCATTGCGCGCAAGTATAGTTGACCATTTAAATTTTTTGAGATAGAAAAGCTTATCCGAAGATACAATTGACTTTAGACTTAATAATCCAATTTTTTCGAGGGAGGATAATTGGTGCAGGATAACACTTCAATTTCTTTATACATTTCCATCGGTGGCTTCATCATATCTTGCCTGGGGTTTTTAAATACAATTCGACAGTCAAGATACAATAGAAAAATAGAACGATTAAGAATTTATGACAAAATTTATTTCGATGTTTGCGACTTACTAATATTTGATTATAAAATAAAGTCGCAGAAAACATACATATCAGAAGATAAAGATTTAGAACAAGCAGTCAATCAATTCAGTCAGTTGCACTGGATTGAGCAAATATATGGCCCGGATAGTTATGAATATATAGAATTCAAGAGTAAGTCAGACCAAGCCAGCTTTAGCAAAAAAGTATCAGAGGAATATTACAAATTTCAAAGAGAAAAAAACTCAGCATTATTAGGAAATCAATCACCAGTTATGTATACTGATAATGAAGAATTTAACAATCGATTTAAACGTGTTATGACGCATATTAAAGAGAACATATCGTTATTTAGCAAACCAATTAGATTGGAATGGGAAAAAACAACCTTAAGGGAACCCGAAGAAATAAAAATAGAGTATATCGCACTTGAGCGAGTCAACAATTACGCCTGTGAAGAACTGGAGGAAAAAATTGACGATCCCTACCTTAAAATATTTCTGTTGATAAGATATGAACACAGGCTGCTAAATAAGCAGAACACAGAAAAGTTATTGGATACTTTGTTCAATTTAAAATGGCATCTTTCAAAACCATTAAGAAAAATAAAGAGAAAAATATCTTGTAAATTTAAATCACCCTCAGAAGATTGATCCAAAGGCCTTAAAAAGGCCCTTGAATTGATCATAGTTCATTTCCTATTATTTCTACGCGATTTTTTTTGCGCCTTTTTAATTCGTTTTATCCTGGCTTTATTGTTTTTCCCATCTCTTGATTTTTCTTTTTCAGGGTAGTCTCCTGGAAGAATGGGGAATTGGTAATCATGACCATCAATTCTTTTAACATTATTAGGAGCTAAAGCTTGAAATTCATCTCTATCTCTTCGAGCTCTTTCGTAGTCATCCTCTGTCCACTGAGTTGAATCAATAAACACCATGTCTTCCCCTCCATTTCCCCCCATAGGTTCTGTGGCAACTCCTACTATATATTTCATATCTGGGGAAATTAGCTTTGCTGAAGCACAGTAAATAGAGAGGATTTTTTTTCGATATTTTCTATAATCATCATATGATGTGCAAAGTTCTGGCACCGGAACTACTAGCCAAACATACCCATTATCACTGTTACTAGGTGAGATCAAAACTCTAACATCTCTATGCCCATGAGGGATAGATGTGACTTTTTCAATTATTGCATTTGATAGTATACGCCTTGAAAACCTACTTTCGGATGCCATAATTCTTAGACCACGAGTCATGTCATCAAAAGAAAAATCCCCTTCAGACAATATTGTTCCACCAAGCATATGTTTCGCGAAATTTTCTATACAGGCGTCCCAAAAATAAGATTGAGAATTTAGTTCTTTCCCTCGAATAAATTGAGGAAGACTTTTTAGCGATCCATAGGCCCCCTCAACAATCAAAGCTGAAACTCCTTGTTCTATATAAAAACCCGGTTCACGCCCATCTTTAGCATTTATATAGTACCATGCTAAAAGTTCTTCTTCCCCCGCTGCCGAGTTTAGTCCTCCTGAAGCTATGAATTTTTCCTTCTTACTAAGATAATCTATAAAGTCAGCAATGGTATCAAGTTCAGAAAGTATAATATCTAAAGCAACATCATCAAAAACATGAACATAAGGTTTGTCAGCAATAGGCTGACCGATCATAAACGGAGTATCAAAATGTTGATTCCCCACTATGCGCGGGCATACAATCAAACTACCAGAACCACCAGAATGCTCTTGAAATTTTTTTGATGCATTCTTGGCGACAGCAATTCGATGAACGATGATTTCATCACACTTTGGCACTTTAATTGGAAAAGGGACATTACACTTAGCATCAAGAAATAACCTACCGGGTCTTTCTTTTAATGATGACTCAGCACCATAAAGTTGAACAGCGGATTTAATAACAGCCCTTTTAACCCAACGCCCCCAATCAACTTTTAAATTCCCTGAGTCCTTAAATGAAATATCTTTATCGGAAAATATTATGACATGATTTTCAAATACAACTAGAAGATCACAAAGCTCCTTCCCATCTCCCGATGCTGTCTTTTTTCCTTCATCAGTATAAACATTCGGATAACTCCATAAACTTAAGAAGGTTTTTTCACATAGCTTGGAAAGATATTTTTCAGAGTCATTTCCCCCGATATTTTTACTAATAACTTTTGAAGTTTGCATTTATTTCACCTGTATGTTATCAGCATACCACTGCATCATAAATCTACGTTTATCTAAATACTGGGCATGGTTATAAGTTCCTCGGATACTGTTTTTATCAACATGAGCTAGTTGCATTTCTATCCAAGTCGATTCAAAGCCATGTTCATGCAAAATAGTAGACATTGAATGTCTGAATCCGTGCCCAGTGGCCTTGCCACCATAGCCAATGCGTTTGATTACTTGATTTACACTTGCCTCACTCATTGGCTTATTCGGATCATTTCGTCCTGGAAAAACATAACGATAGTTCCCAGTCATAATTTTAAGTTCGTTAAGTAAATCTAACGCTTGAGTCGACAATGGCACAAGGTGCGCCCTACGCATTTTCATCCTTTCAGCAGGAATTTCCCAAATAGCGTTATCCAGATCAAACTCTGACCACAATGCCGCACGTAGTTCAATGGTTCTTACACCCGTAATCATCAGTAATTTAGTAGCGATCTGGACAAGCCGACTTCCTGTATAACTGTCTAAAGCACGCAGAAAATCGGGTATCTCATCAGCTTTCAGGAACGGAAAATGATTGGATTGATGTACTTCGAGGGCATTGGAGAGATCAGCCGCAGGATTGTACTCCGCCCTACCCGTTGCAATTGCGTAGCGAAACACTTCGGAGCAACGCTGCCGCATTTTCTCCAACGCACCACGTTTCTCAATTTTACGCAGAACGTTCAGCAGCTCTAGCGGTTTAATCTCTCCCACTGGCCTTGTTCCGACATAAGGAAAAATATCGTTCTTAAACGCTTCCATGATGTCAGAGGCATATCCTGCCGACCATTTAGCCGATTTAAGTTGATGCCACTCTCTGGCTATCTTTTCGAAGGCGTTCTCTGACTCTGTTTGCAGAGCCAGCTTTTGCTCTTTTCGAACCTCGCTAGGGTTCTTTCCTTCCGCCACAAGTTTTCTAGCTTCATCACGACGGGAACGCGCATCGGCAAGTGTTATGGTTGGATAAACACCAAGGGAGATCATTTTGGGTTTACCGGCAAAACGATAACGGAACCGCCAGCTCTTGCTTCCATTAGGTTCTATAAGCAAAGACAGCCCTTGCCCATCTCCAAGTGTATAGGCTTTAGCTTCAGGCTTAGCACGGCGAATCTGCATATCGTTTAAAGGCATGTGTATAGGAATCCAGACCGAACAGGAACATATACACAATCCTATACACATTCAGTACCGGATTCTACTGGATGGTTACGGACTACTATGGACTTAAAAGAAGAAAAAAAGTTACAAATCAGGCGATTTACGGACTAATACGGACGTTTGAGGAAGTTGAGATGGTGCCGATAATAGGAGTCGAACCTACGACCTTCGCATTACGAATGCGCTGCTCTACCAACTGAGCTATATCGGCACTGAGGGAGTTGGGCGTGTTGCCCGAAGTGCGGGAGATACCATAGTGAAAAACCAAAGGAGCGTCAAGAGCTGGCAAAACAAATGGTTATTTACTCGACAATGCACCGTTTATGCTATGGGCCGGGATAGCGTCAACGCCGTCACTTTGCCCTACTCGATTTTGCTCTAGGCTGTCCCTGTTAACCCCTACAACACGGCAACAAAGGAGCAAATGATGACACAGACAGGAACGACGAATCGGCGTCTCGTGCTACGCCAGCGACCCTGTGGAATGCCGACAGAGCAGGATATCCAGTTACAGCAGGCTGCCATCCCGCACCCCGGCCAGGGGCAGCTATTGCTGCGTACCCTCTACCTCTCTATCGACCCGTATATCCGGGGACGGATGAACGATGGCCCCTCCTATACTCCCGCCATGCAGCTGGGTGACGTGATGGTCGGCCACACCCTATGTCGGGTCGAGTGCTCACACCACCCCGACTATGAGGCTGGGGAGTGGGTGCTGGCGCAAAGCGGCTGGCAAGATTATGCCCTCTCCGATGGCGACGGCTTGCAGAAGGTCCCTGCGGGGATGGCGCACCCCACCAGGTTACTCGGCGTGCTGGGAATGCCGGGATTCACCGGCTATATGGGGCTGACCGCCATCGGCGATCCACAGCCCGGTGAGACGGTGGTGGTTTCCGCCGCGAGCGGCGCAGTCGGCCCGGTCGTTGGCCAAGTGGCTCATCTACGCGGAGCCCGAGCCGTCGGGATCGCCGGGGGCGCGGAGAAGTGTCGCTACGTGTGCGATACCCTCGGTCTGGCGGCCTGCATCGATCACCGCGCGCCCGACTTCCCCGCCCAGCTACGTGCGGCCTGTCCGAACGGGATCGACGTTTACTATGAGAATGTCGGCGGTGCCGTCTTCGATGCGGTGCTTCCGTTACTCAACACCCTGGCTCGCGTGCCGCTCTGTGGCCTGATCAGCCAATACAATAGTGTGACGAGCGATAATCTCGACGATCGCTTACCGATGCTGATGGGTACCATCTTGAGAAAACGGCTGTTAGTCCGCGGGTTTATCATCGGCCAAGACTTCGGTCAGCATTATGCGGCCTTCTATCAACAGATGAGCCTGTGGCTAGCTCAAGGCCAGTCCAGTATCGGGAGGATGTTATCGAGGGGCTAGAACAGGCCGTAACCGCGTTACAGGGGCTACTCTCGGGCAACAACTTCGGCAAGCTGTTAGTGAAAGTGGCCGATTGATCGAGCCCACATTGATAGGCTGAAGTTAATGCAACGGCTCACCAATAGAGGGAGCCGTTGCAACGCGATCAGGCGCGCACCAGATCGTCGCCGTAGCCGATCCATTTGTAGGTGGTCAGCGCCTCCAGCCCCATCGGGCCGCGCGCATGCAGCTTCTGGGTGCTCACCGCGACCTCCGCCCCCAGGCCAAACTGGCCGCCGTCGGTGAAACGGGTGCTGGCGTTGACGTACACCGCCGCCGAATCCACGCTATTCACAAAGCGTTCGGCCGCGCGCATGTCACGCGTCAGGATGGCGTCCGAGTGCTGGGTGCCGTGGAGGCGGATATGGTCGATGGCATCATCGAGATCGTCCACCAGCACCACGCTGAGATCCAGCGATAGCCACTCATCGTCCAGCGCTTGCGGATCCAGCGCAACCGTCGTCGCCGGGCCGTCCTGCAGCAGCGGCAGCGCGCGCGGACAGGCGTGCAGAGTCACGCCGGCGCGCTTCATCTGCGCGCTGAGCGCTGGCATAAAGGCGGGAGCGATGGCGGCGTTGATCAACAGCGTCTCTACCGTATTGCAGGTGCTGGGGCGCTGGGTCTTGGCGTTGGTGATGATCGTCAGCGCCGCGTCGATCTCCATGCCGCGATCGACATAGATATGACAGACGCCGATGCCGCCGGTGATCACCGGGATCGTCGCCTGCTCGCGGCACAGCCGGTGCAGCCCGGCGCCGCCGCGCGGGATCAGCATGTCGACATAGCGATCCAGGCGTAGCAGTTCGCTGACCAGCGCCCGATCCGGGCTCTCGATCACCTGCACCGCGTCCTGCGGCAGGCAGGCCAGCTCCAGCGCTCGGCGGATCGCCGCCACCGTCGCTCGGTTGGTGCGCCAGGTCTCTTTGCCGCCGCGCAGGATCACTGCGTTACCGGTCTTCAGGCACAGCGAGGCGACATCCACCGTGACGTTGGGGCGCGCCTCATAGATAACCCCGATCACCCCCAGGGGGACGCGGCGGCGCTGCAGCCTCAGGCCGCTGTCCAGCTGGCGGCCATCAATGATCTCACCGACCGGATCGTGCAGACTGCATACCTGGCGGACGTCGGCGGCGATCGCCGCCAGGCGGGATTCGGTCAGCAGCAGACGATCCAGCATCGCCTCGCTCAGGCCGTCCGCGCGCGCCTGGGCGACGTCCTCCGCGTTGGCCTGTAAAATGGCCGCGCTATCCTGCTGCAGGCAATCGGCGATCAGCGCCAGCGCCCGGTTTTTCTGGGCGCTGCTCAGCAGCGCCAGCTGATATGAGGCCCGTTTGGCGGCCTTACCCATCTCTTCCAGCATGATGGCTCCTTAGCTGACGATCATATCGTCACGATGTACGGCTACCGGGCCATATTCATAGCCGAGGATCGCACTGATTTGCAGCGAATGGTGGCCGGCAATCATGCGCAGCGCATCGCTGTTGTAGCGGGAGACGCCGTGCGCCAGATCGCGCCCGTCCAGCGTGCGGATGCGCACCACCTCACCGCGGGAAAAGTCACCGCTCACTTCGCGGATCCCCTTGGGCAACAGCGAGCTGCCGCGGGTGACGATCGCCTCCAGCGCGCCGTCGTCCACCACGATTTCACCGGCCGGCGGGGCGCCAAAGATCCAGCGCTTGCGGTTTTCCAGCGGCGTCTGCAGGGGGTGAAAGCGGGTGCCGACGGAGATTCCGTCGATCACCTCGCCGATCACGCCGGGACGGCTGCCCGCGGCGATAACCACCTCAATCCCGGCGCGGCAGGCCACGTCGGCGGCCTGCAGCTTGGTGGTCATACCGCCGGTGCCCAGCCCGGAGACGCTGTCGCCGGCGATGCCGCGCAGCGCATCGTCGATACCGGTCACTTCACGGATCAGCTCTGCCGCCGGGTTATGGCGCGGATCGGCGGTAAACAGCCCGGCCTGATCGGTCAGCAGCAGCAGTTTGTTGGCCCCGGCCAGGATCGCCGCCAGCGCCGACAGATTGTCGTTGTCACCCACCTTGATCTCCGCCGTGGCGACCGCGTCGTTTTCGTTGATCACCGGAATGATACGGTTGTCCATCAGGGCGTGCAGGGTATCGCGGGCGTTGAGGAAGCGTTCGCGATCCTCCATATCGGCGCGGGTCAGCAGCACCTGACCAATATGGATGCCGTAGATGGCGAACAGCTGCTGCCACAATTGGATCAGGCTGCTCTGCCCCACCGCCGCCAGCAGCTGCTTAGAGGCGATGGTCGCCGGCAGATCCGGGTAGCCCAGGTGCTCGCGCCCGGCGGCGATCGCCCCGGAGGTCACGATCACAATACGGTGTCCCGCGGCGTGCTGCTGGGCACACTGCCGGACCAATTCTACGATATGGGCGCGGTTGAGGCGGCGGGAGCCGCCGGTCAACACGCTGGTGCCCAGTTTTACCACCAGGGTCTGACTGCCACTCGTCATGTTCTATAACCGTTGTGTTTTCACAGAATAAAGAGAGGAACCGTGGTTCCCGGCACGCTAACGTGGAGACGGCGGCGCCCGCGGCGCCGCCTCGCCCCGCCTGCATTTTTATCAGGCGTAGCCCATTATGCCAACAGGCGGGGGGTAAAAGCATACGCAAAGCCGACGAAAAGGCGTTGCGTATGATCCAAATCAGCGTTCGGCGCGGCTCAGCCGCAGGGAGTCGTCGTCGGCGGGGTGCAGCGACATCGAAAGAGTATCCAGCAGGCTCTGCAGATTGCCGTGGAAGGTGGTCAGGGTCTGCAGCAGGCGCTCGCTCACCTGCCGATCGGCGATCTCCAGCGTCTGCCAGCGCCCGGCCTTATCGTATAGCCCTAGCGCATAGCGGTAGTGAAAACGCTCGCCCTCGGCCTGCAGATCCAACCACCAGCCCCAGAACTCACGCTTCTCCGGGTCCGGCTTGACGTTGACGCATACGGCCAGGCAGTCAAAGAAAAAGCGGTTGTCGGCGCACTGATCGGCGCGCAGGTAAGGTCCCAGCGCCATGAATTTTTTGATCAATCGTCCTTTGGGGTAGCCTTGGGGTAATGTCATTAAGCAATCTCCTTATTACGGTTACCCTCTTTTAACAAAACCGCCAAATTAAGCAATTAAATTAATATGAGTGCTTCTTGAACCATTCACAAATCTGACGTAGCGCACGATCGAACCCCTGGTACAGCGGCGATGAGGAGACCGCCAGCAGCTCCCCCTGCGCGGAGGAGTTGGCGATCAGCTGCGCCTCCTGGCGCGGGCAGAACGGATCGCGCTCCCAATAGGCCGCCAGCATCGGCGTGGGGCAGCGGCGCCCCAGCAGCCCCTGGGTCTTCAGCGAATAGCAGCGCAGCTCCGTCAGCAGTGCGGCATCGGACACCGACGCCATGCCCAAG
Source organism: Edwardsiella sp. EA181011 (assembly GCF_000800725.1). Classification (NCBI taxonomy): domain Bacteria; kingdom Pseudomonadati; phylum Pseudomonadota; class Gammaproteobacteria; order Enterobacterales; family Hafniaceae; genus Edwardsiella; species Edwardsiella sp. EA181011. The sequence goes on from NZ_CP011364.1 coordinate 3,692,704, forward strand.
CGGCTGGCCAGCACGTCGATATACATCGGCGGCACCCGCTGATGGAGGTTGCCGTCGCACAGCAGATGGTGCACCACCGGTCCCAGGCAGGCGACGGCGCGCAGGCGGCGCGGCTCCAGGTAGGCCAGGCGTACCGCCACGTTGGCGCCAAAGCGGAAGCCCAGCGCCGAGATCCGCGTGCTGTCGACCCAGGGCAGATCGGCCATCTGCTGCAGCACCGCCTGGTGCAGGCGGCTGGAGTCCTGCGACAGGGTATAGTGGGATGAGAGGCCTACCGACGGCATATCGATGGTCAGCATGGCCATTCCGGCCGGCGCCAGATAGTCGCGAAACAGGCGGTGGCAGTCGCTCTGCAGCATATCGAGGCCGCCGCACAGCAGCACGGTGGGATAGGGCCCCGCCTCGCCGCCGTCCGGCAGGTGCAGAAACCCGGTAATCGCCTTGCCGCCGGGCACGCTGAAGGTCAGCTCTCGCAGCTCATATCTCAGCAGGCGGGCGGCCTCGCCGTAGGCCCGGTTGGCCAGCGCCTCGGCCTGCTCGGCCAGATCGTCCCCTTTCAGGTGCGGGTAGGCGGCAATGCTGTACAGATTGGCCGCCTGCAGCCACATCTCTCCGGCGCGCGACGCCTGCGGCTCCTGCTGGGCGCGCTGCTGCCACGCCATCGCCTGGTGAGACCACTCATAGATCCAGTTGCCGCTGCGGTAGCCCACCACGGTGTCCAGCAGTCGCTCATCGCTGCGCTCGGCGTCGCTGGCGGCAATGCGCGCCAGCACCATTTCGACCTCCAGCGGATCGGCGCCGCGCCAGGCCCACATCACCCGGTTAATAATGCGATACCAGTTCGCCTGCGAACGGCCATCCAGCGCGCTGTTGATGCCGGGGAGCGCCGCGCCGGCGACGCGATTGACCAGCGTGGACGTTTCGCGGTGTTTAAAACGCGGTTTGAACAGCGTTTCCGACAGGTTGGCGCGGGGTTGGTTTGATTCGCTCATAGCGGAACGATGGCCTCCATAGACAGGTTGCTAACGGAAACTGCCGGGCAGCCCTGTCATTATAGGCGGTACGGCAGCACCGTTTATCATGCCGAGCCGAAGAGAAATTGGCAACGCAGGACGCGCGCCAAAAACAACGGCGCCCGGCATAAAGCCGGGCGCCGCAGGGAAAAGCGCGGACGAATTAACGGCTGCTCAGGGGCTCGACGAAGCTGACGCCCATATCCCACGGCTGCTCGATCCAGGTATTCTGCGGGATATCGACCACGTAGTCGTCCACCAGCGGACGGCCGGCCGGCTTAGCGAAAAGGGTCACGAAGTGCGCCTTGGGATACATGTCGCGAATGGCCTTGGCGGTGCCGCCGGTATCGACCAGATCGTCTACCACGATAAACCCTTCACCGTCGCCCTCGGCGCACTTCAGCACCTTGAGCTCACGCTGGTTATCATGGTCATAGCTGGAGATGCAGACGGTATCCACGTGGCGGATACCCAGCTCACGCGCCAGCAGAGCCGCGGGCACCAGGCCGCCGCGGCTTACCGCGATGATCCCGGTCCAGCGTTCGGCGGGCAGCAGGCGGGCAGCCAGTTTACGCGCATGCATCTGCAGCACGTCCCAGGTCACAACGTATTTTTCGCTCATAAAACATATCCCAGCCAATGATAACAAACTGTTAAATGGCTTATAAATTAGTCGGGGGAAAAAAGGTTGCGCGAGATTATAGTGACCTGCCACGATAAAAACCAGCCCCGTGATGTCAAAGCGCCGCCGCGCTCGCGCTAATTGTGCCGCAGTGCGTCTATTCGCCCCCCGCCATCGCCACTTTCGCCCCGGCGCCCTGCCCAATAGATGCCAAAGCCGGCCTCCCAGGGGCAAATTGATGTCAAAGCCTGCCCCACCGGGTCAATATGGTGGTATTCTCTGAAAATCTGGCTGTGCCGCGCATATTGTCTGCGGCCAGCGGCGGTGCGCAACCCATTACGCCCGCGTTTGATCGCATGACACCCACTCGGGCATGCACCCTCACAGCACAACCGTATATCAGGAGACTTAACGTGTCTGAAGTGTCTCAACTGTCGCCACAGCCGCTGTGGCAGATCTTTGCCGATATCTGCGCCATTCCGCATCCCTCCTACCACGAAGAAGCGCTGGCCGCCCACATCATGGCCTGGGCCAGCCAGAAAGGGATCCACGCCGAGCGCGACGCGGTAGGCAACATCCTGCTGCGTAAACCGGCCAGCCGCGGCATGGAACAACGCATTCCGGTGGTGCTGCAGGCACACCTGGACATGGTTCCGCAGAAGAATAACGACACCGACCACGATTTTACCCGCGATCCCATTCAGGCCTATATCGACGGCGACTGGGTTAAAGCGCGCGGCACCACCCTGGGCGCCGATAACGGCATCGGCATGGCCTCTGCGCTGGCGGTGCTGGCCGATGACAGCGTGGTTCACGGCCCGCTGGAAGTGCTGCTGACCATGACCGAAGAGGTCGGCATGGACGGCGCCTTCGGCCTGCAGCCCAACTGGCTGCAGGGTGAAGTCCTGATCAACACCGACTCCGAAGAGGAAGGCGAGGTCTACATGGGCTGCGCCGGCGGCATCGACGTGATCACCAGCCTGACGCTGCAGCGTGAAGCGATGCCGGCCGGCCTGAGCGTGGTTCGTCTCAGCATCAAAGGGCTGAAGGGCGGTCACTCCGGCGGCGACATCCATCTGGGGCTGGGCAATGCCAACAAGCTGCTGGGCCGCTTCCTGGCCGGTCACGCCGACGAGCTGGGCGCCCGGGTGCTGGACATCAACGGCGGCACCCTGCGTAACGCCATCCCGCGCGAAGCCTTCGCCACCCTGGCGCTGCCGGCGGCAAACCTCGATCGTCTGCAGGCGCTGGCGCAGCACTTCCAGTCGATCGTCGCACACGACCTGAGCGCCGTTGAGAAGAGCCCGCGCGTCACGGTCGACGCGGCGCAAAGCGCGCTGCTGCCGCTGGACGCCGCCAGCCAATCCCGCTTTATCGCGCTGCTGAACAGCACGCCGAACGGGGTGATCCGCATGAGCGACGAGGTCAAGGGCGTAGTGGAAACCTCCCTTAACCTGGGTGTGGTCACCACGGCGGAGAGCGAGGCGCAGGTTATCTGCCTGATCCGCTCCCTGAACGAAAGCGGTAAAGACGCCGTGGTGAGCCAGCTGACCTCGCTGGGCGCGCTGGCCGGCGCCCGCGTAGAGGCCAAGGGCAGCTACCCGGGCTGGGAGCCGGACGCCAGCTCCCCGGTGATGCACCTGGTGCGCGACACCTACCACAAGCTGTTCGGTACCCTGCCAAACATCATGGTGATCCATGCCGGTCTGGAGTGCGGTCTGTTCAAGAAACCCTATCCGCTGATGGATATGGTCTCCATTGGGCCGACCATCACCGGGCCGCACTCGCCGGACGAGCAGGTCAACATCCCGAGCGTTGGCCGCTACTGGCAACTGCTGACCGCCCTGCTGAAGGCGATCCCGGAAAAAGCCTGATCCCGCGCAGACGAACGCCGCGCGACTGACGACGCGGCGAATCACACTTCATCCGCACGCCCTCGGGCGCGCGGATTTTTTTGTCTACCCATCGGCCCACCGCAGTTGCTCTACCGCAAACCCGAGCGCGCCCGCCCGGCGGATATACGCCTGCCTGACCGCGGGCGGAAGCGTCGGCGTTCGCGACAGGATCCACAGGTAGCGGCGGTTTGACCCACAGACCAGCGCATAGCGGTAGTCATCGTCCAGCGCGATCACGTTGTAGCCGCCGTAGAACGGCCCAAAGAAGGAGACCTTCAGCGCCGCCGTCGTCGGCCCGGTGATAAAGTAGGCCTTGCCCTGACTCTGACGCCAGCGCCGCCGCTGCGCATCGTAGCCGCGGTTGAGCACGCTGATGCCGCCATCCTCGCGTAAGGCATAGTGGGCGCTCACCTGCGTTAGCCCACGCTCAAAGCGGTTGTCCAGACGGGCAACCTCATACCAGGTGCCCAGATAACGCGCGACGTCAAACCCCCGCAGCGGCTCGACGCCGCGCGGCGGGGCCGGCGAGCGACAGGCCGCCAGCAACAGCGCCAGGGGGACGGCGCACAGCGCTGGCCACGCTTTCATCGACGCTCTCCTTCTCTCCCTCGGATGATCTCAGTGTAGTCCGCTTTACGGCAGGCAAAAAAAGAGGCCGCCGTCTTCACTCTGCGGCCCCATCGCACCGATGCGCTCTCACCCTTGGCGCGTCACGCCAATACTCAGTAGAACAGGCCGATCAGCACCGTATGGAAGAGAAAGCCCGCGATCAGCGGTACCGAGGTACGCCGCACCACCTCAAAGGGCGAGAGTTTGGCGCCGCTGGAGACGGCGATCACCACCCCGGAGACCGGCGACAGCGCGCGCCCCATATGGGAGGCCTGCTGCATCGGCAGGATCATCGCCACCGCGTTGGCGCCCATGCTGCTGGCGATCTGCGGGATCAGCTCCACGAAGGCCAGGAAAGGCGCATTGCCCGATCCCATGATAATCGCGGCAGCGAAGGTCACCAGCGCAAAGACAATGGCCATGGCGAAAGGGGGCAGCCCGACGTGTTCGGCCAGCAGGATCACCTGATCGATGGCGCCGATCACCTTGATGCCGTGCGCAAAGACCCCGGCGGCCACCAGCAGGCCAACCACACCGGCAAACGCCTGCCCCATCCCTTTCAGAAAGTGGCTAAACCCGTCGCACACCGACTTGAAGTCGCGCAGGCGCAGCAGTTCGATCAGCATGCAGATCGCCATGGCGATCATCACGATGGTGACGATATTCAGGTTGATGCCGCTGACAAACAGCTTGGAGGAGCCGACCGCCATCAGAATCGGCAGCATCGGCAGCAGCGCATAAAAGGCGGGGGAGCGGGCGGGCGCATCCTCCTGCTGCCGTACCGCCGCCTGCGGCAGCGTGCCGGCGCGCCGATCGCAGTGGCGCTGCCAGAAGACATGGCAGATGCCGACCACCAGCACCGTCGCCAGCGCCGCGGGCCCCTGGTGGTACAGCACATACTCCACCACATCCATCTCAACGGCCTTGGCGCCGCGGATGGCGTCGATCGCCGTCGGGGTATAGGCCACCCCGAGCGACGTCGCGATCACCCCCGCCGCCGACGCGGCGGACAGCCCGAGCCCCAGCATGATGGGGAACATGGTGCCCATCAGCAATACCGCCAGGCCGGTAGCCGACGGAATGGCCAGCTGCAGCAGGCTGGCCAGCAGGTAAGAGAAGAACAGCAGGGTATAGGGCGACTGCAGGCGACGCAGCGGGCGGGTCACCACCCGCACCACCGCCTCGTTGGCGCCGATGTGATCCATATAGTGGGCAAAGCCCATCAGCGCCATGATCATCAGCCCCAGATCCGCCGCCCGGGTGCTGAACAGATCGCGCATCACCTCAAAGGGGTCGAGCGCCGCGATCCCGGTCGTGGCCACCCCTTTCGGCAACACGCTGCCCCAGCCCGCCAGCTGGGTGCAGAACATCAGCAGCAGGCCGGCCACCAGCAGCACCGGCTCCGCCTTATAGCCGCGCAGGATCAGGCGGGCCACCGCCACGATCACCAGCAGCGCGATAATCACCTGGATCATGCCGTCTCCTCTGCGCTGAAGTGGGCGTGGGTCTCGACGATCGCCGCAACCACCACGTCGCTGGCCGCCTGCAGGGATTTCACCGGCAGGTATTCATAGATGGAGTGAAAGTTATGCGCGCCGGTAAACAGGTTGGGACAGGGCAGTCCCTTCTGCGACAGCACCGCGCCGTCATAGCCGCCGCGCATCGGCACCGGGCGCGGGGTAATACCGCAGCGCCGGTAGGCGCGCAGGGCGATCTCCACCGGGAAACTCGCGGCGCCCTGCAGGCTGTTGGCCACGTTGGCATAGCGATCAGCGAGGTGGGCCACGACGCTCCCCTCGCCCCACAGCGCCTCACAGCTCTGCGCCAGCTGGCGGATAAACGCCATCCGCTGGCGATAGCCTGCGTCGGTAAAGTCGCGGATATCCAGCTTGAGCACGGTACGCGCGCTGTTGCCCGACAGCTGCTTCACCCAGTAGTAACCCTCACGCCCTTCGGTGTACTCCGGCGCCTCGCCCGGCGGCAGCATGGCGATGAACTTATGGGCCATCAGCAGCGAGTTCTTCAGCTTGCCCTTGGCCGACATCGGGTGCGCCGAGGCGCCGGTAAAGATCACCTCAACATCGCCGGCGTTCCAGTTTTCACACACCAGTTCGCCGATGCCGCAGCAGTCCAGGGTATAGGCAAAGTCAGCGCCGAAGGCCTCGGTATCGAACGCCTTGGCGCCGCGCAGCCCCTGCTCCTCGTCCGGGACAAAGCCCACCTTGACCGGGCCGTGGGCAATCTGCGGGTTGGCCTGCAGGTGCTGCAGGGCGTTCATGATGGCGGCGATGGCCGCCTTGTCGTCCGCCCCCAGTAGACTGGTGCCGTCGGTCACGATCAGATCATCGCCAACGTAGTCGGCCAGCTCGGGAAACGCGCTCTGGCGCAGAAAGATCTGCCGCTCGGCGTTCAGACACAGATCGCCGCCGCGGTAAGGCAGCACCTGGGCGTGGGTATCGGCGCTCTGCTCGGCGCTGGTGTCCAGATGAGCAAAAAAGGCCACCGTCGGCAGCGGCCGATCGCAGTTAGCCGGTAGCGTCGCGGTGACGATGGCATTCTCCCTGACCTGCACCTCCTGCAGGCCGAGCGCGCGCAGCTCCTCTCCCAGGCGCTGCGCCAGCACCCGCTGACCCGGCGACGACGGCATGATGCCCTGGGCCCCTTTCTCACGATCGGTGGTGGTATTAATTTGGGTGTAACTAATAAAACGGTCAATAATATCCATTACTTAGATTCCTTTAGGGTCAACCGACGGAATTATAAAAGCAATGGTGTCATAAAAGTTTGAAGCGCCCGCAAGAACGACGATAAAGCCGCGCCGGGCTCAAAGAATGTCCAGCGACAGCTGCTTCTGCTGCCCGGGGTCGGGCAGCATCACATGCAGCCCCACCAAACGCACGCCGCGTCCGGCGCGGCGCAAATCCCACGCCTGCCGCGCCACCGCCAGCAGATCGTCCCGATCCAGATAGGGGTAAACGTGCTCCTGCGTGGTCAGCTGAAAGTCGGCAAACTTGAGCTTTACCCCCTGGCGGGCAATGCGCAGATCCGGCTGGACTCTGGCCAGCCGCCGTTCTAGCTCGGGATACAGCTGCTCGATCAGCTGACGGCATGCCGCCCAGTCGCCGATATCCTGCGCCAGCGTCTTCTCCACGCCTACCGATTTACGCTGCCGAGCGGGGTTGACCTCGCGCTCATCGCGCCCCAGGCTACGCTCCCACAGCACGCGGCCAAACTTGCCGAAGCGGCGCAGCAGCGTGGCCAGATCGTAGGCGCGCACGTCGGCGCAGGTATGCAGCCCCAGCTCGGCTAAACGGGCGGCGGTCACCTTCCCCACGCCGGGGAGCTTCGCCAGCGGCAGAGCCTGAACAAAGGCATCGACCTGCTCCGGCGGGATCACATATTGGTCGTTGGGTTTGTTAATGTCAGAGGCGATTTTCGCCAGAAACTTCAGCGGAGCGACGCCGGCCGAGGCCGTCAGCCGCAGCTCGGCGGCGATATCGGCGCGGATCTGCCGGGCTATCAGCGTGGCCGAGCCGTGGTGCAGCGGACAGTCGCTGACGTCCAGATAGGCCTCATCCAGCGACAGCGGCTCGACCAACGGGGTGTAACGCTGAAAGATGCGTTGGATTTCACCAGAGACGCTCTTATACACCGCCATGCGCCCTGGACGCAGCGTCAGATGGGGGCACAGCTTCAGGGCCTGCGCCGTCGGCATGGCGCTGCGGACACCGTAGCGCCGCGCCGCATAGTTGGCGGTGCTGATCACGCCACGCCGCTCGCCGCTGCCGCCGATGGCCAGCGGCACCTCGCGCAGCGCCGGAAAATCCCGCATCTCGACCGCCGCAAAAAAACAGTCCATATCGATGTGAATGATCTTACCCATCAGCCTGCCCACGCCTCAGTTGCACTGTATAAGTATACAGCACAATTGAGTCGATTCAACCGTCGCGCTATCGTGAGGAGGCGGTGGGGCATGGCCTGCCGGGAAAACCGTTCCCGTCCGTTCATAAATAATGACGCCGTTAAACTCTAAGCACGTTTTAATTACAGCAGGGTGATATTAAATATACGCAAAATATCCTCAGCACAATTATCATTCATAATAATTAAAAACAACCATTGCATAATGTTTCATATATCACCAACTCTGTTTCATACGAAACTAGCAACCAAAAGCGTTTAAATATTCAGGCACAGGATTTGCATAATCATGATATTGCGCCACAATTGGGATGACCATCACGTAATAGTACACTCACAATATAGTTCAATTTGTATTATAAAATAATTGGCCCACTTTACATCGCGATCGGCTTTTTGTCGTGTTTACACTCTTTATTTCATGATGACTGCAGCTGCGGTGCTAGAATTAAAAACGTTAGCTGAGCCAAGCATGATTTATTTTAATCGATGCGCTCAACACAGTACAACACGCTGTTTTAATACAGCCGGGATTTTTGTTTCCAGAAAACAGAGTTAATACATGCAATATAGGCTTTAGTGACATTCCCTGAGTCGTTTTCCTTTGCGCTGTGATGTCATACCAGCGAAAAATGGGTCTACGGCTTATCACTCACGTGATAGAGACCATATCAAGGACATTAAAAATGAAAACGTGTAACTGTAATAATGACAAACAGTGGACAAAATACCGCGAAGAGATGCGCTCTGCATTTCCGTCTGCATTCAGTGACGATCATGATCCTTTAACCAAATCGATAGCCAAAGCCATTGAACAGCTGAATAAGCTACGTCCTGCCGACGGCGGCCCCGCCTATTTGGGACAGAATCCGGCTTTGACTATCGATTTCGATAAAGTCAAAGACATTGAAATGGCCGATAAAATGAGTAGCAGCGACCAGGTCATTGCTGATACCAGCGCTCTGTTTGAAGGGCTGCCTAACTGGGGCCATCCGCTGACCATGTGTAACGTGATCCCGCAGGCGAATACCGCCTCTATTATCGCGGCCGTGATGTCAGAAATTTTCTCCCCGAATATTTTGGAAGGGGAATACTCCTGGAACGTTCACCGCGCCGAGCTGGAAAGCGCCGGGATGCTGGCCAACATGGTCGGCTGGGACGCCAAACACGCCGGCTGTCTGTACACCTACGGCGGCTCAGGCTGCTGGACCTACCATGTTAAATATGCGCTGACCCGCGTATTGCCGAACTCCCGCCACAGCGGCGTCCGTACCGATGCCAAGGTGCTGTGCTCTCAGCAGGCACACTACACGATGCTGAACAGCACCGACTGGATGGGCCTGGGGATGGACAACATCATCCGCATCAAGACCGATCCTGACACCAACGCGATGGATCTGAACGACCTGGAGGCGGTGCTGAAATCGCTGCAGGCCAAGAAAATCCCGGTTGCCTCCGTGGTATGTACCATGGGGACCACCGACGCTAACGCCTTTGACCCGGTGGGCGGGGTACGTAAGCTGCTGGATCAATACCCCAACGCCGCCCCCTACGGCAAGGCGCTGCTGTACTGCGATGCCGTCACCAGCTGGTCATGGCTGGCCTTTAAGAAATATGATTTTGCCAAGAACCCGCTGCAGTTCACCGAAGAGCTGCTGCCGTTCATCGAGGCCAACTGCCGCGCGCTGCAGGACATGAAGTACGCTGATGCTATCGGCTTTGACTTCCATAAAGCCGGCTTTACCCCCTACGCCAGCAGCTGCTTCACCTACCGCAACGCGGAGGAGTTTGAAAGCATCCTGAAACGTCCGGGCTCCGCCTATCTGCAGCCGCGCTCCCCGTACAACCCGCTGGACTACACGCTGGAGGTCTCCCGTGCGGCGACCGGCGCGCTGGCTGGCTGGGCCACGATGAAATACTTCGGCTATGAGGGCTTCCAGGCCATCATGGGCGGGATTTTGGAGAACCAGTATTACCTGCGTAACCTGCTGCATGAAAATGCCGCCACCGTCTGCGTCAACCCCGATGACTACAGCCTGGTAACGCTGTTCCGTATTTACCCGGAAGGCGTTATGGCTCATCAGCAATATCAGCATGAGCTCAGCGATCCGTCCTACAAATCTCAGCTGATCGCCAATAACAAACTAACCATGGACGTCGGTAATAAACTTTACGAGTGGTTCCGTAGCGGTAAGAAAATCAACGGACAATATACTCCGTACATGAGCTTCAGCACCGGCTTCCGGGTGACTGAATATAACCGCGACGCGCACGACCCGGATGCAACCGTATTTGCCCTGAAAGTGTATCCGATGAATGTTCATTTAACCCATGAAATTATGCAGCACGTTGTAGATTGCGTCACTGCCGCACGTAATGAGGTGCTTGGCATTAAATAATGCCACGCGACTGTTCCGCGACGGGGCATCATATCGATGCGTATAACCCGCCGCAGGACACCGCCATCAATATATGCACAGGCCGGGTTATCCCGGCCTATATGCCTCTTTATTTTCGCATCGCTGACCCATGAAACACGCATAAATCAGGTTTTATCAAGGAGCATTTATGGCCTCCACATCGGACTCCACGACGCAAGGGAAACCTTCCGCCAAGCTCAGCATTATGACGCTGGCAATCATGAATATCACCACGGTGGTCAGTTTACGTGGTCTGCCATCCGAAGCCGAGTATGGTATTACATCCGCCTTCTATTATCTTTTTGCCGCCGTTTTCTTTTTAATTCCCGTTTCACTGGTGGCCGCCGAGCTGGCGACCGGCTGGCCGCAGAAAGGCGGCGTCTTCCGCTGGATCGGTGAAGCCTTTGGCCACCGCTGGGGGTTCGTCGCCATCTATCTACAGTGGGTGGCGACCACCATTTGGTTTCCTACGGTGCTGATCTTCGCCGCCGTGTCGCTGGCCTTCATCGGGCCGCACCCCGACGTCGACTCCCACCTGGCCGCCAACCGGCTGTATACCGTGGTGATCCTGCTGCTGGTCTACTGGCTGGCCACCCTGGTCGCCCTGCGCGGAATTAAATCCTCCGCCAAGCTGGCGACGCTGGGCGGGCTTATCGGGACCATCATCCCGACCATCATCCTGATGGTGCTGACGCTGGTATACGTCCTCAACGGTAATCCGGTGCACTTTGTGGCACGCGCCGCCGACTTCTTCCCCGACCTGACTAACCTGAACAATCTGGTGCTGGCCTCCAGCATCTTCCTGTTCTTCGGCGGGATGGAGATCAACGCCGTCCACGTGGTCGAGGTGGACAACCCGTCGCACAACTATCCGCTGGCCATCATCAGCGCCGCCGTCGCCACCGTCGTTATCTTTGTCTTCGGCACCCTGTGTATCGCCACCCTGATCCCCAAACAGCAAATCAACCTGGTGCAGAGCCTGCTCATCGCCTATAACGCGCTGTTCGACCACTTTGGCCTGCACTGGCTGGGCGAGGTTCTGGCCGCCATGCTGGCGTTCGGGGTGCTGGGGCAAATTACCGCCATCGTCGCGGGCCCGTCCACCGGTCTGCTGCAGGTCGGCCGCTCCGGCTATCTGCCGCCCTTTTTACAGAAGACCAACCGCCACGGCGTGCAGCAGCACATTCTGATCTTCCAGGGCATCGTGGTCAGCATCATCTCCGTTCTGCTGGTGGTGCTGCCCTCCGTGCAGTCCGCCTATCAGATCCTGGGACAGCTGGCGACCATCCTCTATCTGCTGATGTACATCATGATGTTCGCCGCCGCAATTTACCTGCGCTATAAAGAGCCCAACACGCCGCGTCCGTATCGGGTCCCCGGCGGTGCGCTGGGGATGTGGGTTATCGCCGGCGCCGGCTTTATCGGCTCCCTGGTGGCTTTCGTCCTCAGCTTCATTCCCCCCTCCCAGATCCCGGTCGGTAATCCGGGCAGCTATATCCTGATCCTGATGATCGGATCGGTCTGCTTCTTCGTTATTCCGCTGATTGTCTACGCCTGCCGCAAGCCCTCTTGGCAACCGGCCAACGCCGATCGGCAGTAACCGCCACACCCGGGCCGCCCCGTGCGGCCCTTTAGCGTGAGTGCCTTATCATGAATTCGCAATCGAGCAGCAAGCCTGCGCTGGCGGCGGTGAGCCTAGGGGCTGGCACCTTCGCCATGATGAACATTACCACCGTGGTCAGCCTGCGCGGACTGGCGGCCGAGGCCGAGTACGGGCTGGCCGCCGTCTTTCTCTATCTGTTCGCCGCCCTGTGTTTCCTGGTGCCGGTCTCCCTGTGCGCCGCCGAGCTGGCCACCGGCTGGCCACAGAAAGGCGGGGTTTTTCGCTGGATAGGCCAGGCCTTTGGCGATCGCTATGGCCTGCTGGCCATCTTTCTACAGTGGCTGGCAACCACCATCTGCTTTCCCACCATGCTGATCTTTACCGCCGTCGCGCTGGCCTATGCGCTGCCCCTCCCCGGCGCCGACGCCCATCTGGCCTCCAACGCCGTCTATACGCTGGGCGTCGTGCTGGTCGTCTATTGGCTGGCGACCTGGATTAACCTGCGCGGCGTCCGCTCGGCGTCACGCATCAGCGCCATCGCCGGGATGATCGGGACCCTGATCCCGGCGGCGATCCTGATCGGCTGCGGCATCCTCTACATCGCCCGCGGTAACCCGGTGCACTTTACTCTGGGGTGGGACGCGCTGTTTCCCAACATTACCCATCTGCATAACCTAGTGCTGGCCGCCAGCGTCTTTCTGTTCTACTCCGGGATGGAGATCAACGCCGTCCACGTACGCGAGCTGAACAACGCATCGCGTAACTATCCGCTGGCTATCGGGATCAGTGCGCTGCTGACCGTAGTGGTACTGGTGCTAGGTACGCTGACCATCAGCGCACTGATCCCCGCCGATCGCATCAACCTGGTACAGAGCCTGCTGGTAGCCTATGACCTGCTGTTTAGCTCGCTCGGCGTCCCCTGGCTCGGCCACGTGGTCGCGCTGATGGTCGCCGTCGGGGTGCTGGGACAGGTCACGGTGATCGTCGCCGGACCATCGCGCGGCCTGTTTGAAGTGGGGCGAGAGGGGTATCTGCCGTCGCTGCTGCAGCAAAGCAACCGCAGCGGCGTACAGCGCAATATTCTGCTGCTGCAGGGCGCCATCGTTACCCTGATGGCGATCATGCTGGTCTGCCTGCCGTCCGTGCAGGCCGCGTTTCAAATCCTGGGCCAGCTGGCTGCCATTCTCTATCTGCTGATGTATATCCTGATGTTTGCGGCGGTGATCACCCTGCGCTACACCCAGCCCAATACGCCGCGTCCCTATCGGATCCCCGGTGGCAACGCCGGGGTTTGGCTGGTGGCCGGCGTCGGACTGGTCGCCGCCCTGCTGGCCTTTGTGCTGAGCTTTATCCCGCCGGATCAGATCCCGGTCGGCTCACCGGCGCGCTACGTCCTGCTGCTGCTGGGCGGCACCGCCGCCTTTGTGGCGCTGCCCCTGCTGCTGCACGCCTACAGCCAGCGCAGCACGGCGCACAGCGGCCAGCCCCATGCCGGCGTCTAGGCGAGCTGAGAACGCGACAGGGGCGTGGTATCCGCGCCCGTGAAGATGGCGCCGCGGCTAGGGTTGGCTCGGGCTCGGCGCCCGATAGGCGTCAAAGGCTGCCGAGGCGCGCTCCTCAAAGCCGTGTTCACCCTTGACGATCATATAGATGGGGATATTCATCTGATTGGCCAGCGCCATGGCGCGATCCGGCCCCATGACAAACAGCCCGGTGGACAGGCCATCGGCGGTCATACAGGTCGGCGCCAGCACGGTGATCGAGGCCAGACGGTGCGTTACCGGGCGCCCGGTATTGGGGTCAATCTCGTGGGAAAAGCGCTGGCCATCCTGCTCAAAATAGTTGCGATAGTCGCCGGAGGTCGCTATCGCCATCCGTCCCGGCTGGATGATCGTCTGCACCCGCTGCTGGGCATCGGTTGAGGGTTTTTCGATGGCGATACGCCACGGCGCGCCCTCTCCGTTATCCCCATTGGTGCATACCTCGCCGCCGATATCGACCATATAGTTCTCAATATGCAGCGACTGCAGATATTCGGCGACGACGTCCACCCCATACCCCTTGGCGATCGCCGACAGGTCAACGTACAGTTGGGGAATATCCTTCACCAGGGCATTGCCCTGCAGCGACAGGTGCTGAATGCCGACCCAGGCGCGGCGCTGCGCAATCTGCGCCGCCGCAGGCTCACGATCCGGCCGCCCCTCCGGGCCGAACCCCCACAGATTGACCAGCGGCCCCACGGTGACATCCAGCGCGCCGTCCGTCAGCTTGTTGATGCGCAGCGCCTCTTTCACCACCCGCGCCGTGTCCGCCGATACCGGGAACGGCACGCCCACCGTGCGGCTCTGGTTAAAGCGGCTCAGCTCCGAGCCGGGGCGATAGGTGGACATCTGATCGTTGACCCGCTCCAGGCGACGGTCGATCTCCGCCTGAACCACCGTCGGCGCCGGGGCGCCGTCCACGCCGACATATTTAACCGCATAGTAGGTGCCCATGGTTTTCCCGGTGAGATCCACCTGGGTCGGGCCGCAGCCGCTCAGCAGCAGCGCCGCCGTCAGCAGCGCGAGAAAGCGGGCCGTCAGCCCGCGTCCGGTTGAGAGATGTTTCATCATGCCTATAGCCTGTCTTACGGGGTGCGCCACGCGGCGCACCGTTGATCAATGGCGCACATTATGAGGACAAGGCCCCGTCGGCGTCCAATCCTGTAAAATAGATATAATCAGCGGGGGAATTCACACCTCTGGTTATAAAAAAAGAGCGTGAGACACCGCCGCATCGCTTTCCTCGCCGTGAACAAAAAAAACGCTCACGATGCCCTTCGGCTCTGGATTACACTGTGCCCACTTTGGGGAGCGTCAATCGACCTTATCCTAAAAATTCTTGGTATTACTCTCTTTGACAGGGTCTTAAATGGGTAAGATAGTTGCCATGCTGGCGATATGCCTGGCATTGCCGCTGGCGGCGTGCAAATCGTCCGCCAGTGAGTCCGGTACTACGCCGCGCAGCGGCGTCAATAGTCTGCTGGGATCGCAGGTCTATATTCAAATCTTCAAGGAAGAGCGTCAGCTGGAGCTGTATGCCAAAGTACAGGACAAATACCAGCTGGTAAAAAGCTTCCCGATCTGTAAGTTTTCCGGCGGTCTGGGTCCCAAGCGCACCGAAGGGGACTTTAAGAGCCCGGAGGGCTTCTACCAAATCGACGCCCGTCACCTGAAGCCCGATAGCCGCTATTATCAGGCCATCAACATCGGCTACCCGAACAGCTTCGATCAGTCCCACGGCTATTCCGGTAAATACCTGATGATCCACGGCGACTGCGTATCGGTCGGCTGCTATGCCATGACCAACGACGGCATCTCGGAAATTTATCGCTATGTACAGAGCGCCTTCCGCCGCGGCCAGACGCTGGTCAATATCAATATCTATCCGTTCCGGATGACCGACAGAAACATGCAGCGCCACCGTAACTCCAGCTACATCGGCTTCTGGCGCCAGCTGCAGCCGGGCTATCAGTATTTTGCCCAGCATGCGCTGCCGCCGCAGGTCAACGTGCAGGATGGCCGCTACGTGGTCAACGCTCCGCTGCCGGGCAGCGATGCGCCGTCACGCCTGGCGTTCACCCAGGCAGAATAGGACATACTCCCCCGGCGCGATGCGCTGCCAGGACTCATCGCAGGTCAGCGGCTGGGTCGCAATCACCGAGACGACGTCGTTCGGCGTCGTTTCGGCCTGAAAATCGATCGCCACATCCTCATCCACCAGCGTCGCCTTGCCAAACGGCGCGCGCCGGGTGATCCAGTGCAGATGGGTGCTGCAGTAGGCCATCACATAGCGACCGTCCGACAGCAGCATGTTAAACACCCCGCGCGCGCGCAGCGCATCGGCGCATTCGGCGATAAAGCGGAACACGTCCGGGGCACTCTCCGGCTCCGTCGGATAGCGCTCGCGTAATCGATGCAGCAGCCAGCAAAAGGCGTATTCGCTATCGGTCTGCCCTACCGGGCAATACATCCCCGTCGGCAGCGACAGATAGTCCTCAAGCTGTCCGTTATGGGCGAAGGTCCAGTTACGCCCCCACAGCTCGCGGGTAAACGGATGGGTATTCTCTAACGAGACGGCCCCCCGGTTAGCCTGACGCACATGGGAGACGACGGCGCAGGATTTGATCGGGTACTCGCGCACCAGGCGGGCTATCGGTGAGCTGTGGCTGGGCTGCGGATCCTTAAAGGTCCGACAGCCTTTCCCCTCGTAAAAGGTGATCCCCCAGCCATCCTTGTGTGGACCGGTACGGCCACCGCGCAGCGCCAGCGCGGTAAAGCTAAAGCAGATATCCGTCGGCACGTTGGCGCTCATGCCCAGCAGTTCACACATTGCCGCTCCTTATCGCGGGGCAGGCGCCGCCTGCCCCATTACCGTCAGGCTGACGCCATCTCTTTTTCGATCAGCTGGATCATGATATGGATCGCCTTGATGTGGATCTCCTGGATGCGATCGGCGTAGCCGAAGTGCGGCACCCGGATCTCCACGTCGGCGCTGCCGGCCATCTTGCCGCCGTCTTTCCCAGTCAGGGTGATCACCTTCATCCCCTTGGCGCGCGCGGCCTCGATGGCCTTGATGATGTTGCCGGAGTTGCCCGACGTCGAGATCCCCAGCAGCACGTCCCCTTCCCGCCCTACGGCCTCGACGTAGCGCGAAAAGACATAGTCATAGCCGAAGTCGTTGCTGACGCAGGAGAGATGGCTGGGATCGGAGATGGCGATCGCCGGATAGCCGGGGCGATTTTCCCGATAGCGCCCGGTCAGCTCCTCGGCAAAGTGCATCGCATCGCAGTGGGAGCCGCCGTTGCCGCAGGAGAGTACCTTACCGCCGGCCTTAAAGGAGGCAGCCAGCAGCTGAGCTGCCCGCTGGATGGCCAGGATGTTGGCCTCATCGGCCAGGAAATTATTCAGTGTCTGCGCCGCTTCGTTCAGCTCGCTACGAATCAGATCTTGATACATGGGCACGCCTCATCAATGAGTTCAATACGGATACCCTAGCAGTGTAACGGATTGACCAGGCGACGAGAAGCAAGGCGGACGCGCTTTCCCAGCGCGGCGCTATTTTCTTTTTCGAACGAAAAATGATTATACTCGAACAAAATACCGCCCCGCGGAGGGCAAGGAGGCGACACGGCGGGAACGGAGGCGTAAACGGTCGGCGGCGCCGGATACGGAGGCGCCGCTAGCGGGGGCTGCCGCCGCGCCTCGGTGATCAGATGGCTTCTTCGTCCTGCTCGCCGGTGCGAATACGGACGACCCGCGCTACGTCGTAGACAAAAATCTTGCCGTCGCCGATCTTGCCGGTCTGCGCCGTCTGCATGATGGTCTCAACGCAGGTATCAACGATATCGTCAGCCACCACGATCTCCAGCTTCACCTTGGGCAGAAAATCCACCATATACTCCGCGCCGCGGTACAGTTCGGTGTGTCCCTTCTGGCGGCCAAATCCTTTGACTTCGGTTACCGTCATCCCGGTAATACCGACTTCAGCCAGCGCCTCACGCACGTCATCCAGCTTGAACGGCTTAATAATCGCATCAATTTTTTTCATCACAGCTCCTCAGTCACCAGTTTTTGCGGCCAAAGCCGGAGGTAATCGGATAACGGCGATCTTTGCCAAAGTTACGCGCCGTAATGCGCGGCCCCACGGCGGCCTGACGGCGTTTGTATTCGTTGATATCCACCAGACGAATCACCTTGCGCACCACCGCCTCATCGAAGCCGTCGGCCACCAGCTGCGCCACCGACTTGTCCTGTTCGACGTAGCCCTGCAGGATGGCATCCAGAATATCATAGGGCGGCAGGCTATCCTGATCGACCTGATCCGGCGCCAGCTCGGCGGAGGGCGGCCTGTCGATAACCCGCTGCGGGATCGCCGGCGTCAAGGTATTACGGTAGCGCGCCAGCTGGAACACCAGCGTCTTCGGTACATCCTTCAGCACGTCAAAGCCGCCGGCCATATCGCCGTACAACGTAGCATAGCCGACCGCCATCTCACTCTTGTTGCCGGTGGTCAGCACCAGACGACGGCGCTTGTTCGACAGCGCCATCAGCACCACGCCGCGGCAGCGCGCCTGGAGGTTCTCCTCCGTCGTATCGCGTTCGGTACCGGCGAACATCGGCGCCAGCTGTCCCATAAAGGCATCGAACATCGGCTCGATGGAGAGGATGTCGAACTCGACCCCCATCGTCAGCGCCTGCGCTTGAGCATCGGCGACGCTGATGTCGGCCGTGTAGCGGAACGGCATCATCACCGCCTGCACCCGCTCTTTGCCCAGCGCATCCACCGCGATGGCCAGCGTCAGCGCGGAGTCGATCCCCCCTGACAGCCCCAGCACCGCGCCCTGGAAACCGTTTTTCCCGACGTAGTCACGCACCGCCAGCACCAGCGCCTGATAGATCTGCGCCAGCGGTGGCAGCGCCGCCGCCGGCGAGGCCATCGGCAGCAGGCGCCCGTCGTCCAGGCGAACCTGGGTCACCTGCTCGTCGAAGGCGGCCAGACGGTGCGTCAGCGCGCCGTTGGCGTCAAAGGCCTTGGAGCAGCCGTCGAACACCAGCTCATCCTGCCCGCCCACCTGATTGAGGTACAGCAGCGGCAGGCCGGTGCGGCGGCAGTGATCCGCCAGCAGGGTATTGCGCATGTAGGGCTTTTCGCGGTTATATGGCGAGGCATTAATGGTCAGCAGCACCTCGGCCCCGGCGGCGGCCAGCGCATCGACCGGCTCATCAAACCACACGTCCTCACAGATCAGCAGCCCCAGGCGGTAGCCCTTCAGGGTGACGGTGCACGGGGTATCCCCGGCGCTAAAGTAGCGTTTCTCATCGAACACACCATAGTTGGGCAAACACTGCTTGTAGTAACGGGCCAGCAGGCGTCCTTCGGCAAACACCGACAGGGCGTTATACAGGCGATCGCCGTCGCGCCACGGGTGGCCCACGATCACGGCGATCCCGGCGGAGGCCTGCTGCAGACGCGCGAGCTGACTCTGACAGCGCTGATGAAAATCATCGCGATACAGCAGATCCTCCGGCGGGTAGCCGCAGAGCGCCAGCTCAGAGAACATCACGACGTCGGCGCCCGCCTGCTGTTGCTGCGCCAGGGTGGCCAGCATACGCTCGGCGTTGCCTTCGATGTCACCGACCAGCAGATTCAGCTGGGCCAGTGCGATGGAGAGGGTTCGACTCATAAATACTCACTGTCCGATATGCCGCAGGGCGCCGCACGCGGCATACCGCAGCCTGACTGATAAAAATCCGCAGGGAGTGTAAATCATTCCGGCGACTTTGTTTAGCGGCAGCGGCGGGCGATACCCGCCGCGTGAGAGAAAATTAGACGATTACTCTTTGAAATCATTAGGATCTAGCTCATGACGCGACAGCAGCTTATAAAACTCGGTACGGTTGCGACCGGCCATCCGCGCCGCATGGGTCACGTTTCCTTTGGTGATCTGCAGCAGCTTACGCAGGTAGTGCAGCTCAAAGTGGTGGCGCGCCTCGACAAAGGTCGGCAGCGCCGTATTTTCACCCTGCAGCGCCTGCTCCACCAGCGCCTCGCCGATCACCGGCGCCGTGGTCAGCGCCACGCACTGCTCGATGACATTGACCAGCTGACGCACGTTGCCCGGCCAGCTGGCGCTCATCAGCGCCGTCATCGCACCGCTGGAGAAGCCGCGCACCAGCGGCTTATGGCGCTCGGCGGCCTGGCGCAGCAGATGGGCGGCCAGCAGCGGAATATCCTCCGGGCGCTGGTTCAGCGCCGGCAGACGCAGGGAGACCACGTTGAGACGATAAAACAGATCCTCGCGAAACTCCCCCAGCTCCATCGCCTTGGGCAGGTTGCGGTGGGTGGCGGAGATGATGCGCACGTCGATATCGAGGTCGCGGTTGCTGCCCAGCGGGCGGACCTTGCGCTCCTGCAGCACCCGCAACAGCTTCACCTGCAGCGTCAGGGGCATGTCGCCGATCTCATCCAGAAACAGCGTGCCGCCGGCGGCGGCCTGAAACAGCCCCTCACGGCTGCTGACGGCGCCGGTAAAGGCGCCCTTGGCATGGCCAAACAGCTCTGACTCCAGCAGCTGCTCCGGCAGCGCGCCGCAGTTGATGGCGATAAAGGCCTTTCCGGCGCGCGGGCTGGCGCTGTGGATCGCCCGCGCCAGCAGCTCTTTGCCGGTCCCGCTCTGGCCGTTGATCAGGACGCTGACGTCCGACTGGGCCACCATTCGCGCCTGCTCCAGCAGACGCAGCATCAGCGGGCTGCGGGTCACAAATGCCTGACGCCATGCGTCATCGCCCCCCTGCGGCATCAACTGCGCCAGCGCATCGTCGATGGCGCGGTACAGGGCATCGCGATCGACGGGCTTGGTCAAGAAGCTGAAGACCCCCTGCTGGGTGGCCGCCACGGCGTCCGGTATCGAGCCGTGGGCGGTCAGGATGATCACCGGCAGCCCCGGCTGACGCCGCTGGATTTCGCTGAACAGCGCCAGGCCGTCCATCTCGTCCATCCGCAGATCGCTGATCACCAGATCGATGGGATCGCGGGCCAACAGACGCAGCGCCTCCTGGCCGCTGGCGGCGGTCGTTACCCGAAACCCCTCGCTGCTCAGGCGCATGCCCAGCAGCTTCAGCAGGCTGGGATCATCATCGACCAGCAGCAGGCTGGCAGAGTGGGCGGATGTCATCCGTTAGGGCTCCTTGCTCGTGTCGCCGCCGGCCGGCGCCGGGAGGCTTCCCTTCACCTCCGGGACCATCTGCTTACGCGATGACAGCTGACGTTCAATATCGGTTAGGTTTTCCAGCTTACGCTGCGTCTCATCCAGGCGCACCTGCAGCAGCTGCCGCTCATCGCGCAGGCTCTCCAGCTGCGTCTCGCTGGCGGAGAGCTGCCGCTGATAGCGGGTCCGCTCCTCCTGCAGGGCGATCGCCTGCGCCTGCTGGGCGCGCCACAGCTGCACCAGGGGCTGCAGCGCCGGCGGGATCTGGCCGTCCAGGCTCGCCAGGCGATCGAGGATCTGACGGCGTTCGGCTACGCTAGGATCGGCGCGTCCCACCAACAGGCTCTGCTTCAGGGCCGCCTGCCAGCTTTCCCCGCCCAGCCGATGCGCCTGCGCCCGCGCCTGGGTTCGGTTCAGGCGCTCTGCGCAGGTCATGGCGCGCAGCCAGTACAGGCCGTTCCCCATCGCCTGGGGGGAGTGCTCCTGCCACAGCGCATCGCAGGCGGCGTGCTGATAGTCGCGCATCACCGGCGTACCGGCGCAGGTTCGCCCCCCGGAGGGTTCCACGGCGCGATCGCCGCCGTGGCTACAGCCGCCGAGCAGCAGCGTCATCAGCCACAGGAGAGCAGGCGGTCGCCGCCGCAGACGGCCGCAGATCGGGGGAAACGGAGGGGGTAAGAACCACATACTCATGCTTGGTGTTATCTCGCTATCGGGAGTTCAATGCGGAAGCAGACGTCGGCTTCATCGTCGGCGATCAGGCGCAGATCGCCGTGCATCCGGCGCAGCGAGTCGCGGGCGATGCTCAGACCGAGGCCGCTACCCTTGACGGCGCCTTTGCGCTGATGGCTCCCCTGAAAAAAAGGCTCAAAAATCATCGCGTGCTCATTGGCCGGGATCGGTGTACCGCTGTTGGCGACCTCGATCACCAGATGCTCCCCGTCCCTACGGGTGCGCAGCCAAATGGTACCGGATTCCGCGCCATAGTGCACCGCATTGGAATAGAGATTCTCCAGCACCCGCTCCAGCAGCACCGGCTGCGCGCGGCAGCGGGTCTCATCCAGCGCGTAGCGGGTCTGGATATTCTTAGCCCGCGCTGGCAGGCGGTGAGCGGCGACCACCCGCTCCAGCAGCGCGGCCAGCTCCAGCTGAGCGGACTCCGGCGGCGCATCGGCCAGACGGCGGTTATAGTCCAGCAGCTGCTCGATCAGCACCTGCAGGCGACGGCTGCTGTCATCCAGAATCGTCACCACCTCGCGCTGATCCGCGCTCAGCGGCCCGGCGACCCCGTCCGCCAACAGTTCAGTGCCCTCCCGCAGGCTGGCCAGCGGGGTCTTCAGCTCATGGGAGAGATGGCGCAAAAACTCATGGCGCTGGGACTCCAGCCAGGCCAGCCGATCGCTGAGCCACAGAATGCGCTGCGCCAGCGTACGGATTTCACGCGGCCCGCGAAAAGGGGGACACGCCTGCAGACTCAGTCCCTCGCCCAGGCGCCGGATCATGCGCTCTACGCCCTTCACCGGGCCGATGATCATACGAGTAAACAGCGCCACCAGCAGTACGCTGACCAGAAACAGCACCAGCGCCTGCCAGCCAAAATAGCGGCCGCGCTCGGCGATCGCCTGCTGCAGCTGCTGACCTCGGCCAAACAGCACGTTACGGGTCGCCTGCACCATCGCGCCGTTGGCGCGGGAAAACTGAGCCAGCTGGCCGTCGGCGCTCGCCAGCGGCAGGCTGTTTGCGCAGCGCGGCGCGGCCAGCTGCCGCAGCAGGCTATCCAGCTGCGCGTAGTCGCTGCCGTCGGGCAGCAGCGCGGCGTGGCGTTCCAGCAGCTGACGGTACTGGGCGTGCTGACGCTGATACAGCGCCGCCAGCGTCTCATCCCCCAGCACGCAGTACTGACGATAGCTGCGCTCCATCTCCAGCGCCAGTGCGGCCATCGCCTCGCTGCGGCGGGCGTCGCTCAGGGTGGTATGGTTGATATCCGCCGCCTGGGCGCTCAGGTGATTCAGACTCTGGTAGGCCTGATAGGCCAGCACCAGCAGGGGCAGCAGCACCAGCAGAAAGGCCAACAGCACCAGCTGGCGCAGCGAACGGGGAAACAGGGGCCACGGCATGACGGCATCACTCCCAAAGGTCAAAGGGGGTCGCCACAGGCTAACCGAACGGCCATAACGGGAAAAGCCCGGCGGCGGGTAACCGGCGGGCCTGATGGCGTGCCGACGGGGCAGCGGCCCCGTCGCGCGGCCTGCGCCTTATCGGCACAGGGCAGAATAGGTGGCGCCTCACTCAACGTGTCGTCCTGTGCCTGATAAAGCGCCGAAGCGACTGTTATCGATATTTCCGGACGGTAGGCACCGTGCTAATGGCGTCATTCGATGTTTTATGGAGCCGGCCATGACTGGCGCTGACATAAAGGGCCGAATGAGCAACCACTAATATGGTTACATAACTCACCCAAAATAAAAAGTGGCCACGATTAATATTTTGTAATATTAGGATCAATCCTAGCGCCGCGCCAACCGCTGCGCGGGAAACGGCAGAAAAAAAGCGGCCCGAAGGCCGCCTGCTATCCCGCCGCGCGGCTCAGCCCAGCGCGCGCCGCGCATTGCGGAACAGGCGCAGCCACGGGCCATCCTCGCCCCACTCGGCGGGGTGCCAGGAATTGCTCACCGTGCGGAATACCCGCTCCGGATGCGGCATCATCACCGTTGCCCGCCCGCTCCGCGTGGTCAGCGCGGTGATCCCGTTGGGGGAGCCGTTCGGGTTGGCCGGATAGCGTTCGGTAACCTGCGCAACGTTGTCGACGTAGCGCAGCGCGACCAGACTCTGCTGCTCCAGCGCCGTCAGGTGAGCCTCATCGCGCACCTCGACCCGCCCCTCGCCGTGGGAGACGGCGATCGGCAGGCGCGACCCGACCATCCCCTGTAGGAACAGCGACGGGCTGTCGCTGACCTCGACCAGGCTGAAGCGGGCCTCAAAGCGCTCGGACGCGTTGCGGACAAAGCGCGGCCACAGCTCGGCGCCCGGGATCAGCGAACGCAGGTTAGACATCATCTGGCAGCCGTTACACACCCCCAGCGCCAGCGTATCCGGACGCAGGAAGAAGGCGCCGAACTGGTCACGTGCGCGGGCGTTGAACAGAATCGACTTGGCCCAGCCCTCTCCGGCGCCCAGCACGTCGCCGTAGGAGAACCCGCCGCAGGCCACCAGCCCCTGGAATGGCTCGAGCGTCGTCCGCCCGGAAAGGATGTCACTCATGTGCACATCCTGCGCCTCAAACCCGGCGCGATGGAACGCGGCGGCCATCTCGACGTGCGAGTTCACCCCCTGCTCCCGCAGCACAGCCAGGCGCGGACGCGCGCCGCGGGCGATGAAGGGCGCCGCGATATCCTCCTGCGGATCGAAGCTCAGGCTCACGTTAAGACCGGGATCCTCCTCCACCAGCTTGGCCTGATGCTCCTGATCGGCACAGAGGGGATTATCGCGCAGACGCTGCATCTGCCAGGTAGTTTCTGCCCACCAGGCGCGCAGCGTAGAGCGCTTCTCGTCATACACCGCCTGTCCACCGCGCTGGATCCGCAGGCGGTCGCCCGGCAGCGCCCGACCTATCTCGTGGCTGACCGCCGCCAGACCGTGCTCGGCCAGCAGCGCCTGCGCCGCCGCCAGATCGCGGCGCGCCACCTGGATCACCGCCCCCAGCTCCTCGCTGAACAGCACCGCCAGCGCGTCGTCGCCCAGCGCGGCGATATCGATATCCAGCGCGCAGTGGCCGGCAAAGGCCATCTCTGCCAGGGTGACCAGCAGCCCGCCGTCGCCGCGATCGTGGTAGGCCAGCAGCAGCCCCTGCGCCACCAGCGCCTGCATGGCGCTAAAAAAGCCCGCCAGCTGCGCCGTATCACGTACGTCGGCGGGCGTATCCCCCAGCTGGCGATACACCTGCGCCAGCGCGCTGCACCCCAGCGCGTTGCGGCCGGCGCCCAGATCGATCAGCAACAGCGCGTTATCCTGCGCGGGCTGCAGCTGCGGCGTTACCGTACGCCGCACGTCCTCCACCCGGGCGAACGCGGTGATCACCAGCGACAGCGGGGCGGTCATCTCTCGCGTCTGTTCCTCCTGCTGCCAACGGGTCTTCATGGACATCGAATCCTTGCCGACCGGGATGGTCAGCCCCAGCGCCGGACACAGCTCCTCACCCACCGCCTTCACCGCCTGATACAGGCCGGCGTCCTCGCCGGGATGCCCCGCCGCCGCCATCCAGTTAGCGGAGAGCTTGATCCGCTTAATATCGCCGATGTGGCAGGCCGCCAGGTTGGTCAGCGCCTCCCCCACCGCCAGGCGAGCCGAGGCGGCGAAATCCAGCAGCGCCACCGGGGCGCGCTCTCCCAGCGACATCGCCTCGCCGTAGTAGCTGTCCAGGCTGGCGCTGGTCACAGCGCAGTCGGCCACCGGAACCTGCCACGGGCCCACCATCTGATCGCGGGCGACCATGCCGGTCACGCTGCGATCGCCGATGGTGATCAGGAAGGTTTTCTCCGCCACCGCCGGCAGGTGCATCACCCGGCGCACCGCCTCGGCCAGCACGATACCGGCGCGATCCAGGGCATGCCCCGTGGCCCGCAGGGTCTCCGCCGTGCGCGTCATCTTCGGCGTTTTCCCCAGCAGCACGTCGAGAGGCATGTCGATGGGACGATTGTCAAAGTGGCGATCGCTCAGGATCAACTCACGTGCCTCCGTCGCCTCGCCGATCACCGCATAGGGGGCACGCTCACGCTCGCAGATGGCGGCAAAGCGCGCCAGATCCTGCGGCGCCACCGCCAGGACATAGCGCTCCTGCGACTCGTTGCACCACAGCGCCAGCGGGCTCATGCCCGCCTCGTCGTTGGGAATGTCGCGCAGCTCAAAGCGGCCGCCGCGGCCGCCGTCGCTCACCAGCTCCGGCATGGCGTTGGAGAGACCGCCGGCGCCCACGTCGTGGATAAAGCGGATCGGGTTGGCATCGCCCAGCTGCCAACAGCGGTCGATGACCTCCTGGCAGCGGCGCTCCATCTCCGGGTTATCGCGCTGCACCGATGCGAAGTCGAGATCGGCATCGGACTGACCGGAGGTCATCGACGAGGCGGCACCGCCCCCCAGGCCGATATTCATCGCCGGACCGCCCAGCACGATCAGGCAGTCGCCGGCGGCGATATCCCCCTTCTGCACGTGCTCGGCGCGGATATTGCCGAGGCCGCCCGCCAGCATGATCGGTTTGTGGTAGCCGCGCAGCTCCGTGCCGTTATGGCTGTCGACCCGCTCCTCATAGGTGCGGAAATAGCCCAGCAGCGCCGGGCGCCCAAACTCGTTGTTAAACGCCGCGCCGCCCAGCGGTCCGTCGGTCATAATATTCAGCGCGCTGACGATGCGCGCCGGACGGCCGAAGTCCTGCTCCCAGGGCTGTTCGAACCCCGGGATGCGCAGGTTGGAGACGGAGAAGCCGACCAGCGCCGCCTTCGGCTTGGCGCCGCGCCCCGTCGCCCCTTCGTCGCGGATCTCCCCGCCGGAGCCGGTCGCGGCCCCCGGCCAGGGCGAGATCGCCGTCGGGTGGTTGTGGGTCTCCACCTTCATCAGGATGTGCGCCGGCTCCTGATGGAAGTCATAGCAGCCGCTGTCGGCGTCGGCAAAGAAGCGGCCCACCGCGGAGCCTTCCATGACCGCCGCGTTGTCCTTATAGGCGGACAGGACATGCTCCGGCGTCTGCCGGTAGGTGTTTTTAATCATCTGGAACAGCGATTTCTCCTGCGGCTGCCCGTCGATAACCCAGTCGGCGTTGAAGATCTTGTGGCGGCAGTGCTCCGAGTTGGCCTGGGCGAACATATACAGCTCGACGTCGCTCGGGTTACGCGCCAGACGGGTAAAGGCGTTGAGCAGGTAGTCCATCTCATCCTGCGCCAGCGCCAGCCCCAAGCGCTGGTTGGCCTCCTCCAACGCAGTCCGCCCCCCGCCAAGGATATCCACAGACTGCACCGGCTGCGGCGTATGCTGCATAAACAGCTGCTCGGCCTGCGCCAGCTCAGTGAAGACCTGCTCCATCATGCGATCGTGCAGCAGATCGCACAGCGTCTGCCACTGCGCCTGATCCAGCGCCCCAGCCTCAATGTAGTAGGCCAGACCGCGCTCCAGCCGGCGGATCTGCGCCAGCCCGCAGTGGCGAGCGATATCCGTCGCCTTAGATGACCAGGGAGAGATCGTGCCCGGGCGCGGCGTGACCAGCAGCAGCCGTCCTGACTGCGGGCGGGCAGCCTGCGACGGTCCGTAGGTCAGCAGCTGGCGCAGCGTATCGTGCGCCGCCGGATCCAGCGGCGCGCTGACGTCGGCAAAGTGAATGTACTCGGCGTAAATCGCGTCGACGGGCAGGGACGCGTCGCGGCAGGCAGACAGCAGCTGGTTAACACGAAAGGCCGATAAAGCGGGGGTGCCGCGCAGAATTTCCATGATGATTTGATTCTCTCGTCTGCGAGGAAGCTGTTTACAGCCGCCTCAATGGGCGAAACAGGGGGAAACCGGGCGCCATTATAGTGAATCTCCCGCGCCGACGAAACCGTTTGCGTAGCCTTTCTTGTAAAGAGCGCGATCGGCTCATTTATTGCCCAATAATGCGGTTAAAGTTGCACACTGGCGTTTTGTTAAGCAAAATGCGCCTGCCTGATTGGCTTTACCTTTATTCCACTTTTAACACCAGCAACCGCATCCCGCTAGACCGTCATGGGATAACTATTTGAAACGTATAAAATATAATTATTACCTTATCGGTATTGTCTCCGCGCTTTTGGCGCTGGCGCTGTGGCCCAATATTCCGTGGCGCAGCGGTAATGAAAACCAGCTACAGCAGATCCTCGACCGGGGAGAGCTGCGCGTAAGCACCATCGTTTCGCCGCTCACCTATCAGCGTGAGGGCAATGCGATCTCCGGCCTGGACTATGAACTGGCCAAACGCTTCGCCGACTATCTGGGCGTGAAGCTGCGCGTCACCGTGCGCCCCACGCTGCCGGGTCTGTTTGACGATCTGGATGGACAGGATGCCGATATGGTCGCCGCCGGACTGCTGTACAGCAGCGCGCGGCTGCATCGCTATCGCACCGGGCCGACCTATTACTCCGTCTCCCAGCAGCTGGTCTACCGCCAGGGCAAGGTGCGCCCGCGTAACCTGGGCGATCTCAGCGGTCCCCTGATGGTACAGTCCGGGTCGGCCCATATCACCACCCTGGAGCACTACCGCCAGCAAAAGTACCCTGACCTGCAGTGGCAGAGCAGCGACAGCCTGTCGGCAACCGAGCTGCTTAAGCAGGTCGCCGAGGGCAAGCTGGACTATACGGTGGCGGATTCGATGGCGATCTCCCTGTTTCAGCGGATCCACCCGCAGGTGGCGGTCGCCTTCGATATCAGCGATGAAGAGCCGGTCATGTGGTATCTCAACCGCAGCGAGGATGACAGCCTGTACGCGGCGATGCTGGACTTCTTCAGCCAGAGCGCTGAAGACGGCACCCTGGCGCGCCTAGAGGAGAAATATATCGGCCACGTCGGCAGCTTCGACTACGTCGATACACGTACGTTCCTCTCCGCTATCGATAGCGTGCTGCCGTCACTGCAGGACTTTTTTACCCAGCATGCGCGCAAAATGGACTGGCGGCTGCTGGCCGCGATCTCGTATCAGGAGTCACACTGGAATCCCCAGGCCACGTCGCCGACCGGCGTACGCGGGCTGATGATGCTGACCCGCGCCACCGCCGAGGGGCTGGGGGTGAAAGATCGCCTCGATCCGGAGGAGAGCATCGCCGGCGGTTCGCTGTACCTGGAGCGGCTGATGGAGAGGCTGCCGGAGAGCATTCCGCAGGATGAGCGGATTTGGTTCGCTCTGGCCGCCTATAATATGGGCTACGGACACATGCTGGACGTCCGCCAGCTGACCCAAAAACAGGGGGCCAATCCCGACAGCTGGGCCGATGTCAAACAGCGTCTTCCGCTGCTGAGCCAAAAGAAATACTACCAGCGGCTGACCTATGGCTACGCGCGTGGGCACGAGGCCTATCAGTACGTCGAAAACATTCGCCGCTATACCGTCAGCCTGCGCGGCTACCTGCAGGAGAAGGAGAAGCGAGAGGCGGCAGAGGCGACCCAGCTAGCGCTGCTCGGGCCGCGCTGAGCTGAGCCGGCCACCCTTACTCCGCGCCGGCGCCGTGGGCGCCGCGCCGGGCGTCGCGCTCGGCCCTTTTCTGCGCCCGCCGCTGGCGGAAGAAATCGCTCAGCTGCGCCGCGCACGCGTCGGCCAACACGCCGCCGCACACCGCGATCCGGTGATTCATCCCCGGGTGCCCCAGCACATCCAGCAGCGATCCCGCCGCGCCGGTCTTGAGATCCTGCGCGCCGTACACCAGCCGCCGGATGCGGCTGTGCACCATCGCCCCGGCGCACATCACGCAGGGCTCCAGGGTCACGTACAGTGTCGCCTCCAGCAGACGATAATTCTGCATGACGGCCCCCCCCTGCTGCAGCGCCATGATCTCGGCGTGCGCGGTCGGATCGTGGCGGGTAATAGGCCGGTTCCACCCCTCGCCAATCACCCGATCGTTCAAGACCAGAACCGCGCCGACCGGCACCTCGCCCTGTGCCCGGGCCTTTTCCGCCAGCTGCAGGGCATGGCGCATCCAGTAACTGTCATCGCGTTGCGTCACACGTTTCCCCTCTCTGTTTCCGGCGCGCATTATACACAGCCCCTGCGCGCCCGCCGCGCCTAATTAGCGCTATCGCCCAATTTCTCCGCGCGGAAGCGGACAGCCGCTGCGGCGCAGGCGTATGATACGCCGGCACCTGCCCGCCGTATCGATGGGGCAAAAGGGCATAGCCTAATCATTCTCAGGAGATATCTGGATGTTTGCACAAATTCGGCGCATGAAACAGGGCCTGCTGATGGCCGGCCTGCTGGCGACATCCGCCCCGCTGTGGGCGGCAGAGTACTGGATCGACGTCCGTGTACCGGAGCAATACCAGCAGGAGCACGTCAAGGGCGCCCACAATATTCCGCTCAAAAACCTGGCGCAGCGCATCGGCGCGCTGACCCAGGACAAGAATGATACCCTGCATCTGTATTGCAACAGCGGGCGCCAGTCAGGCCAGGCGGAAGCGCTGCTGCAGCAGATGGGCTACCGCCACGCCGTCAATGCGGGCGGGCTGGAACAGGTCGCCAAGCACCAGCAAATGGTAAAATAATAACACCCTGCGCGGGGGCGGTCCGCTGTCACGCCGCCGCCGCGCTGCCGCATCGGTGAATGCCGACTTATTATCCACTCAGTAAAAAACCGCTTTAAACGAGTATAAAATAGCAACGATATCGGCTAATTATGGCAATTTAATACAAAAAAACCTTAACTGTTAGCTTTCTAAACATTTAATTTTCATCATTTCGTGCGCGGGATCGCTGTAATAATTCATTGGCAGGCTATCTTGGTTGTTAATTTACTAACATAAAAGGAGTTGTCGATGACGACCTCAACGTTTTTCATTCCCAGTGTAAATATGATCGGTCGCGGTTGCCTGAACGAGGCGGCGGCGACGATGAAAGAGTACGGCTACCACCAGGCGCTGATCGTCACCGACAGCGTGCTCAGTCGTCTGGGCGTCGTCGGCGACGTACAGGCGCTGCTGGCCAAGGTAGGCATTCAGAGCGCGGTGTATGACGGCACGCATCCCAACCCGACCACCGATAACGTCGCCGCAGGGCTGACGCTGCTGCGCGAGCACGGCTGCGACTGCGTGATTTCGCTGGGCGGCGGCTCGCCCCACGACTGCGCCAAAGGCATCGCACTGGTGGCGACCAACGGCGGGGATATCCGTGACTATGAAGGGGTCGATCGCTCACAGCACCCGCAGCTGCCGCTGATCGCCATCAACACCACCGCCGGTACTGCCTCTGAAATGACGCGCTTTTGTATCATCACCGATGTACAGCGTCACATTAAGATGGCCATCGTCGACAAGCATGTCACCCCGATCCTTTCCGTCAACGATCCGCAGCTCATGCGCGGTATGCCGAAGGGGCTGACCGCCGCCACCGGAATGGATGCCCTGACCCACGCCGTAGAGGCCTATGTCTCTACCGCCGCGACCCCGATCACCGACGCCTGCGCGCTGAAGGCCATCACGATGATCAGCGCCCATCTGCGCGACGCCGTCCGCGACGGCGACGATATGGCGGCGCGCGAAGCCATGGCCTATGCCCAGTTTCTGGCGGGGATGGCCTTTAACAATGCCTCTCTGGGGTATGTCCATGCGATGGCACACCAGCTGGGCGGCTTCTACGATCTGCCGCACGGCGTCTGCAATGCGATACTGCTGCCCCACGTACAGAGCTTCAACGCCCGCGCCTGCGCGGGGCGTCTGAAGGATATCGCGGCGGCGATGGGCGTCGCGGTTCAGGATATGGACGACGCACAGGGCGCCGAAGCCTGCATCGCCGCCATCCGCGGCCTGGCCCACGACGTGGCGATCCCGGCGGGTCTGCGCGAGCTGAAGGTGCGTGAAGAGGATCTGGACACCCTGGCCAACAACGCCCTGAAGGACGCCTGCGGTCTAACCAACCCGATCCAGGCCAGTCATGCGGAGATCGTGGCGATCTTCCGCGCCGCGCTGTGATCCCCGGCCCCGCCGACGGCGGGGCATCCGATTAAGGCAGGCGCCGCAGCGCGCCCTCCTTATCGACCCGATAGCGAAAGCGACAGTAACTCAGCACTACATCATCCTGGCGACTATCGCTGTAGCCGCTGTACAGCTGCAGCGGACGCCCGAGACAGCGCTCTAGCTGGCGCACCTTTTCCCGCCCCAAACAGCGGCGCGTCAGCGTCCAGCCGCCGAAGCGACGGCGCATCCGGGTGCCTATCAGCCTCACGCGCAGCAGAATGCCGCTGTCGCGATACACCTGCTCCACCAGCTGCTCGGGCGAACCGGTCAGCAGCCAGACCTGCGTCATCGGGCACGCCAGATAGTCATCCAGACGCGCCCGCACCAGGGGAAAGGGCTGAACCCGGCGGCGAAACTGCGCCACGAACCGCGTCTCCAGCCCCCGCAGGCGCCCTTCCGAGCGACCAGCGGTCATACTCCACAGCAGCAGACTGACCGGACGCCGCGCCGCCCGCCCGGCGAATAGCAGCCCCAGCCCCACCGGCGGCAGGCACAGCAGCACCAGCGGCCAGTTCAGCGGCAGACGCCACAGCATGAAACGCAGAAAGCAGCCAAACAGATCCTGGCGGTGCAGCGTACCGTCCAGGTCAAAAAAGACCTGCCTGCGTACAGAATGTTCCCGCTGATGTATCACGACCGCCTCCCGTTACCCGCGTCGGGTCTATGTCGCTCGCGCTGACAAATTATGACGATGACGTCATGATATGGAGTTTATGCAGCAAGCGAGGTTTCGCCTCATGGGGCTGACTATGGCAAACTATCCCCTCGCATGCAAAGGGGACATTTATGAGCAGCTTGGTGAGAATAAAACAGCTTTATCATTCGCTGGCACAAAACGAGCGTAAGCTGGCCGATTTTATCCTCTCCTCGCCGGAGCAGCTGGGCAAGCTAAGCTCTCAGGAGCTGGCCAATACGCTCGGTATCAGCCAGTCCAGCGTGGTTAAGTTCGCCCAAAAGCTGGGTTTCCGCGGCTTTCCCGCGCTAAAGCAGGATATCTCGGCCCATCTGCTGCGCCATCAGGCGCCGGCTAACGAGGCCGCGCTCCATCACGGTATTCTACGCCACGATCCGCTCAAGGTGGTCGGCGAAAAGCTGATGGCGGAAAAGATCGCGGCGCTGCAGTCCACCCTGACCATCAACCATGAGGAGCAGCTGCAGCAGGCGCTGCGCATGCTGCTCAGCGCCCGGCGCATTGTTATTACCGGCCTCGGCGCCTCCGGCCTAGTGGCCAAGGACTTCGCCAATAAGCTGATGCAGATTGGCCTGGCGGCCTACGCCGAATCGGATGCCCATGTGCAGATAGTCTGTGCCCAGGCCATGCAGCCGCAGGATCTCCTGATGGCCATCTCTTACAGCGGCGAACGCAAAGAGGTCAATATGGCCGCCGCAACGGCCCGCCGCCGCGGCGCCCAGGTGCTGGCCCTGACCGGCTTCTCCCCCAATCCCCTACAGGATCTGGCGTCGCTGACGCTGTATACCGTCATCGATGCCCACGCCGATCAGACCACCGCCATCTCCTCACGTATTGCGCAAAGCACCCTGACGGATCTGCTGTATATGGGGATCGTCCAGCAGAACGCGGAGCACGCCTGCCTGCATATTCGCAACAGCTGCGCGCTAGTCAAGACGCTGGAGTAACCGGCGCAGAAAGGTTTTTCAATGTGCGGGGGAGTGTGCAAAAATACGCGCATACGCGATCGCGCAGAGGAAGTTAATCACGCTATCTGCATGATATTTAAATTATATTTCTTAAGTGACTAGAATGGCGTTACTGATTACCAAGAAGTGCATCAACTGCGACATGTGCGAACCGGAGTGCCCCAATCAGGCGATCTCGATGGGGGAGCAGATTTACCAGATCGATCCGGCGCGCTGCACCGAATGCGTCGGTCACTACGACGAGCCGACCTGTATCAAGGTCTGCCCGATCGATAACACCATCATCCGCGATCCGGCGCACGCCGAAAGCGAAGAGCAGCTGTGGGACAAGTTTGTGCGACTGTACCACAGCGACGTCCTGTAAGCGGGCCGCCGCCCGCGTCGCTCAGCGGCAGTGGCCGCGGGCGTCGAAACGGGCCTCGCCGTCTGGCACCAGCGTTTTCGCCACCTGCCCCTCCTCCATGGAGGGCAGCACCGCAAAGTGCCCCTTCATCTCCACGTAAACCGCCTGTCCCGGCGCCGGACGGGCGTTAATATAGGCCTGCTCGAGCTCGACGGTGCTGCTCACCGGATACACGTTGTCCGTCGCGCAGTCGTGAAACGTGGCGGCATCCGCCATATAGCGGTACATCCCTTTCACGCTCATCGCCGTCACCGGCAGCGGCGAGGTGGCCGCCTTCAGCGTGTAATTGAACGGCGAGTCGATCTCATTGCCGCTGGTGTCCAGCAGGCGCATGTCATTCCCGACCGGACGGAAGTAACGCTTCTCGCCGTCGCTGCCGATCAGCACCAGGCGATCGGCGGTGCGCTGCCAGCGCCCGTATTCGGCGAAGCTCTGATCGCCGTCGCGACTAGCGCGGTAGATCGATTTCAGGACAAAGCTGCCGTCCTTGTCCAAGAACAGCGACATCTCCATGCCGCCGCAGTCGGCGCACGGCAGCGTACCTTGAAAACTCTGCGCCATCGGCACCAGAGGCTGTTCAGCGTACTGCGTACGCGCATGACACCCAAACAGGGTGATCACCCCCGCCGCCAACAACAGCGAAATAGCCAGTTTTTTCACAGTTTCTCTCCTACTGTGCAAACGAATGCAATATCAAGCGGGCGACCTGCATGTCCCCCAGCGCCACCGACCCTGCGGCAGCGCGAAAAAAGCGCTCTAACCCGGAATGACCTTGCCGCGCAGCGACTTCAGCGATCCACGCCGTGTTTTATCGTCGGTACGCCGACGACGCGCGCCGCGGCTGGGCGCCGTGGCCCGGCGCGGCTTAGCCACCTCTGAGGCCTGACGGATCAGCGCCGCCAGGCAGGCCAGCGCATCGTCGCGGTTCTGTGCCTGGGTACGGAATGACTGGGACTTGATCACCACCACGCCGTCATCCGTAATCAAATGGTGCTGCATGGCCAACAGCCGCTGCTGGTAAACCGGCGGCAGGCTGGAGGCGCGAATATCGAAGCGCAGGTGAATGGCGCTGGACACTTTATTGACGTTCTGCCCACCGTTTCCCTGCGCGCGAATGGCGCTCAGCGAGATCTCCCGTTCGGGGATCGCCAGGCGGGCGTTGATATACAGCATCTCAGACGCTACCCTGCTGCCAGACATCCAGCGCGATCTCGATGCTGTGCGCGGTATCGGAAACCCACAGCTGCCCCTCCTGGCGCGTCACCTGTAAATCCATAGTTCTGGTCGCCAGCGCCGCCAGCCGGCTCAGGGCCTCATCATCGATAAAATAGATGCTCAGCGAGCGCAGCGTCGCCAGCCGCGCCTGATTCTGCTGCCACCAGACCCGTGCGGCCCGCTCACTATAGGCATACAGCACCACCTGGCGCGATAACGAGCAGGCTTTTTTAAGACGTTTCTCATCCGGCAGGCCCAGCTCAATCCACAGATCCACGCCGTTGTAGTCGTTATGCAGCCACAGCTCTGGTTCGTCGTCTGCGCAAAGTCCCTTGGTAAACGTCAGCCGCTCATCCGCATGACAGCACCAGGCCAGCAGGCGCAGCATCATGCGCTGCTCCGTCTCGGAGGGGTGCTGCGCCAGCGTCAGCGCGGCATCCTGATAGTGGTGCCGATCCATGTCGGCAATATTGACGTTGGCCTTATAAATGGTTGCCTTCAGTGCCATGCGTTTCCCCATTTCGAATCTTTACGCCATTTTACCCGTTTTTACCGCCCGGCACGAATCCATGCCGGGGGAAAAGCACACTTTTTATCGTCGGGCGCCGTTGCGCCCCGCTGCCGCCGGAGCAACCCTGTGATATAGTCAAAATGGAGATTTATCCGCAGGTAAGCCCAGCTCACCCGCAGGATAACGCCACCGGGTTACGCTCTATAGGAGAAGACGTTGCAACAATACTCTGCGTTGGTTCGGCGTAGATATGCCGAGATCGCCAGCGGCGACCTCGGCTATATCCCCGATGCAGTAGGGTGTGCCTTAAAGGCACTGGATGCGGTTGCGGCCGATGAACAGCTGCCACCGGCCGTTAGGGAACAGGCGGCCTATGCCGCC
Organism: Edwardsiella sp. EA181011; assembly: GCF_000800725.1. NCBI lineage: Bacteria > Pseudomonadati > Pseudomonadota > Gammaproteobacteria > Enterobacterales > Hafniaceae > Edwardsiella > Edwardsiella sp. EA181011. The sequence continues at coordinate 3,728,418 of NZ_CP011364.1, forward strand.
GCGAACTTATTGGTGAGTGATTATGTCGACGACTGAAGAGTATCAACCCATCAACTGCGATGATTACGACAGCCTGGAGCTCGCCTGCCAGCACCATTTGGTTCTGCAGATCGTTCTGCGCGACGGTGAAGCGCTCGAAGGACAGGCCAGCGATCTGATTTCCCGCAAGCACGTGGAGTATCTGCTGGTCACCAGCCAAGGCCAGCCGCGCGAGCTCCGTCTGGATCACATTGCCCGCTTTAGCCACCCGACGCTGGGCACCGTCACCATCAGCATGTCGTAGCGACGTGCACTCTCCCATTCAGTCGGGGCCCCACGGGGCCCCGACTCGCCATTACGGCGCCGCCGGCGGCGTCAGGCTAGCATAGTACGCCGCCAGATCCGCCATATCTTGCCCGCTGAGGCGCGCCACATAGGCCGACATGATCCCCGCCTGCCCACCGTGGCGCGTCCCGGCCTTATATTCCTGCATCGCCTCCACCAGGCGCTGCGCACTCAGCCCGGCCAGCGGCGGATAGATCGGCGTCAGCCCCTGCCCCTGAACCCCGTGGCAGGAGGCGCAGGATGCAGACTTCTGCCGTCCAGCGGCGGCATCGCCGCCCGCCTGCGCCGCCAGGGGCAACGCCAGCGCCAGCGCCAGTATCCCCATCACACCCCGTTTCATCGCTATCCTCCTGAGAAATCCGTTGTCGTACCCTACATCCAGTCCTTAGACCAGTGAATATTCCACGCCGTTTCCCCGGCCGGCGCCACCCCCTCTTGGGTAACAAATACGCCCAGCGCGGCGATCAGACGCTCACCATAATACAGCATCGGGGTGCGCTCACGCTCCCAGGGCGGAATATGCATCTCCTGCCAGATTTTTTTTATCGCCCGGGAGTGGCGGCGTCCCACGATGCGCAGCACTCCCTGCGCACAAAAACGGATGGTGACGGCTTCGTCGGGCGCCGGAGCCCGCACGCAGACGCCCCGGCTGCCAATCTGCAGCTCCCCCAGCCCATCGGGCAGCGTCAGCGGCTTACGCAGATCCCAGCGTAGCACCTCGTCGCGCAGCGAGCGCAGCGGCGGCAGCAGGTAGAGCCAACGCCGGAAGCGACGCACCTGGCATTTGGCCAGGTGCAGCTGCGGCTCGGCGTCCTCACGGGCCAGCGCGACCTCGTGCCAGAGGCGCTGCAGCTGCTCGCGCGTCGGCATCATCACCCCAAAGCAGGCGATCCAGCGCCGCAGCAGCGCATAGCGTTTGGCCTCGGAGAGCGGCAGCAGGCCGTCGATGCTCAGGGCATCATCTTCGCTCATCAGCGCCTGCAGCGACTCCATCAGCAGTTCGTCCAGCAGCTGCTCCTGTTCGGCGCACAGGCTGGCGCTGCGCGCCACGGCCTCTGAAAAATGGGGCCAACGCTCACGCAGCAGCGGCACAATGCGCATACGCAGGAAGTTGCGATCGAAGCGGGCATCGGTATTGCTGTCATCCTCGACCCAGGAGAGATCGTGCGCCTGCGCATAGGCCATGAGCTGTTCACGGGAAATATCCAGCAGCGGACGCAGCTGTTCGCAGGCGAAAAACGGCATGCTTTGCGCCATCGCCGACAGGCCGGTCGGGCCGCTGCCGCGTTTGAGCGCCAGCAGGAAGGTTTCGCACTGATCGTCCAGATGCTGTGCGGTCAGCAGGGTTTCATGACTGTCGATCAGCTCGGCAATCCCCCGGTAGCGGGCATCACGCGCCGCGGCCTCCACGCTGTTGCGCTGAGTATCGACCTGAACGCGCAGTATATGCAGCGGCACCTGCCACAGATAGCACACCGACTCACAGTGGTCGACCCACTGATCGGCGAAATGGCTCAGTCCATGGTGCACATGCACCACCCGCAGGCGTAAATGGGGAAGACGGCTGGCGCGCAGCTGTACCAGCGCATGCAGCAGCACCGTGGAGTCCAGGCCGCCGCTAAAGGCAACCAACAGATGCCGGCGCCCGGCCAGCCTGTCGGCAATGTGCCTCTGGATATCTAGGGTATTCATGGAAGTATTTGCGGCTTTCACCGCCCTGCATCGATAAGTATCAGCACGTTAACCAGCAATTCCGCGAGAAGCAAGCCCCTTGCTCTCCACGCCGCGCCGGGAAGCGTTCCCCGGCGCAAACGCCGTCGGTCTCCGCGCCGTTTGATGCCGCCGCGCGGGCGGCATCCCCGATATCCGATTTTACTCTGACACCGCCTGCGGCGCAGCGCGCCGTACCAGCAGCAAGTTGACCAGCCAAATCACGGCCACCAGCGCGACGCATCCCAGCGCCCCCCAGGCGATATCGCTAAACACCTTGGCATAGGCCATCACCGAGTGGGTGAGCGCCTCTCCGCCGTGGGCAAAGCTGGATTCAGCGGTCTGATTGGCGATGATCCCGGCCAGATAGTTGGCTACCGATCCGGTCGCCAGCATATAGATCCCGGTGAGGACGCCCGTCACTCCAGGGATCGTCAGGCGCGTGATCTGCGCCATGGCGACCGGATCGATAAATAGTTCTGCGCAGCCCATCACCGCCAGCCCCAGCACCGTCAGCCCCATGGATGCCTGTCCATGCTGCGCCGCCCAGCGAGCGTTGAAGGTCAAAATACCGAAGCCGATGCTGATCAACGCCAGCCCCAGGGCGAACTTACCCCAGATGCGCAAAATACGGTTACCGCCGCTACGCTCGCTGACCAGCCAGGCCAAAACCACCCCACAGGCCATCACGGCAAAGCCGTTCACGGACTGGAACAGCGCCGTCGGCACGGTGAAGGAGAGCAGATGACGATTCACAAAGCGGTCGATAAACAGGCTGATAGAGCTGCCGCCCTGCTGGGCAAAGGCCCAGAACAGCGTACCCAGCGCCATCAGGATCACTATCTGGATTAGCCCACGACGCTGTTCGGGCGTGGCCCGGCGAAAAATTTTGCCCAGGATAATCATCGCCGCCGCGCAGACCAGCGCCAGCGCATAGCTGGACCAGTCGCGCCAAAACAGGACGGCGACCAGCAGCGGGGAGAGCAGCAGCCCCAGCAGCAGCCAGCTCCAGTTGGGCAACACGGCCCTGCGCGCCTGCAACGCCTGACGGTTCACGCCGCTCGTATGGCGGAAGTGGCGATGTCCACACATAAAAATCACCAGACCGGCAAACATGCCGATCCCCGCCAGCGCAAAGCCGACGTGCCAACCGTACTGTTCGGCGGCCAGACCACAGGCAATCGGCGCTATGATCGAGCCAATATTTCCCGCCGCATACAGTAAGGAGAAGCCCCCGTCACGGCGCGGATCCTCTGCAGAGTAGAGTTCGCCGAGCAGGCAGCTGATATTCGATTTGAACAGGCCATAGCCGCACACAATGATGGCCAGGGCGAGATAGAGAGAGAACGGAGAGACGGCGCTGAGTCCCAGAACGACGTGTCCCAGCGTCATCAGCGCGGCGCCGGTGACCACGGCCACACGGTTGCCCAGCAGCTTGTCGGCCAGGATACCGCCCAGAATAGGCGTGACATAAACCAGCGATGCATAGGCGCTATACAGGCTGAATGCATGGGTATCGTTATACCCGAGCTGGTGGGTGAGATAGAGGATCAGTAACGCACGCATGCCGTAAAAGCTGAAATATTCCCAGATTTGTAGCGCTACGACATAGTAGATTGCGCGCGGTTGTGAGGGTGTTTTCATAGATTCTCCCTGACGCGGGGGATAGAACGGAGGGTAAAAATAAAGGGCGCCCCCTGACGGGGCGCCCTCGGTCATCAATTACTTCTGTTCAGTTTTGATAACGTTCACAGTGTAACGACCGTCAGCCTGGCGATAGGCGCCGTGGATGTCGGTTTCGAAGCCCGGGTAGTGAGCACCGATTTCGCACAGCATCTGCAGGAACTCCAGAACCGGACGGCTTTCTTCGGTCAGCATTTCACCCGGCATTACCAGCGGAACTCCCGGCGGGTACGGCAGGATCATGTTGGCGTTAACTTTGCCGATCATGTCTTCGAGGTAAACTTCTTCGGTCTGACCGCGCAGTTCCATCTGGAATGCGTTGTGCGGGTTCATCACCATGGTCGGCAGCACTTCGAAGGCACGGTACATCAGATCCGGCAGGTTGTGATGCTGGATCAGCGCGTGGATGCCCTGGGCCAGTTCCTGGATACGCATGTTTTCATAGAACTCCGGATCTTCACGGTACAGTGAAGGCAGCATGTTCTTAACGCGCAGGTTCAGGTCATAGGCACGTTTGAAGTCGGTCAGACCGCGCAGCAGGCTCATCGCCTTGGTCTTGTCGATGCCGATGCTGAACAGGAACAGCAGGTTGTACGGGCCAGTCTTCTCAACGATGATGCCGTGCTCGTCCAGGTATTTGGCAACGATGGAGGCCGGGATACCGGTATCCGCCATGGTGCCATCTTCCTTCATCCCCGGGGTCAGCAGAGTCACCTTGATCGGGTCCAGGAACATGTGGTCTTCATCGATGTCTTTGAAGCCGTGCCAGGATTCTTTCGGATCCAGGTTCCAGCATTTCGCTTCGTCGATGTGCTCCGGCTGCCATACGTCGAAGAACCAGCCATCAGACTCGCTACGCAGGCGTTTGATCTCTTTACGGAAGCGAACGGCGCGTTCGATAGAACCGTTGATCAGACGCTTACCAGCGTTACCCTTCATCATCGCCGCGGCGGTTTCGATGGAAGCCACGATACCGTAGTGCGGAGAGGTAGAGGTGTGCATCATGAACGCTTCGTTGAAGGTTTCTTCGTTGATGTCACCTTTAACGTGGATCATGGATGCCTGGGAGAAGGCCGCCAGCAGTTTGTGAGTAGACTGGGTTTCATAGATAACCTTGCCTTCCACACGACCACCGCTCATGCCGCACAGACCTTTGTAGATCGGGCTGAAGTTGGTGTAAGGCACCCAGGCTGAGTCGAAGTGGATGGATTTAACATCCAGGGTCTTCTTGATGTACTCAGCGTTGTAGAACAGACCGTCGTAGGTGGAGTTAGTCACTACGGCGTGTACCGGCCAGGTCGCGTTCGGGGTGTTCTTCACGCGCTCTTCGATGGTTTCACGAGCAAATTCGCTCTTCGGAATACCACCCAGGATGCCGTAGGCGTTACGGGTCGGACGGAAGTAGATCGGCGTAACGTCGCTCATCATCATCAGGTGAGTCAGCGATTTATGGCAGTTACGGTCGATCATGATGGTGCTGCCGGCCGGCGCAGAGTACATGCCGACAATCTTGTTGGCGGTAGAGGTGCCGTTGGTCACCATGTAGCTGCGTTCAGCGTTGAAGGTACGTGCGATGTACTCTTCCGCTTCTTTGTGCGGGCCGGAGTGGTCCAGCAGAGAGCCCAGCTCAGAGACAGAGATGGAGATGTCAGACTTCATGGCATTGGCGCCGTAGAAATCATAGAACAGGCTACCTACCGGGCTCTTCTGGAACGCGGTGCCGCCCATGTGGCCCGGCGTACAGAAGGTGTACTTGCCTTCTTTAACGTAGTTGAACAGCGCCTTGGTCAGCGGCGGCAGGATTTCGTCTACGTAGGCATCGGTGCTCTGGCGGATTTTCAGGGCGATGTCTTCGGCAGCACCCAGTGCATATTCGAAGAACTCAACGTTCAGGCGCAGATCGCTCAGGCTGACATCCAGGGTAGAGTGGGTGTTGGCAAAAGCGTAAACCGGCAGGTGCTCGTTCATCTCGCTGATGTCGCGGCACAGATCCAGGTTATAGGTATCCCAGTCGAAGATGACGCCGCACAGACGTGCGTTGTTGTCGATCAGCTTCAGCAGGTCTTCACGATCGTTCGGATACACGATCTGGAAATTCTGTGCTTCCAGTGCCTTATGCAGTTCACGGATGGGTTCTTCTTTGAAGTAAACACCCATGTGATTCAGGATGGCAATAATATTCATACTTTAATTCTCCAGGCAAAATGCGGGCCTCTCTCTGCCGTTCGGCAGGACTGTGTCGCAGTAGAGAGAGGCTGGATAAAGTCGTTAAATTACTTGCTGTGTGTAATCGTTATGATTACTAAATAGTCTTACTTATTTACTTATGCCGCGGCGTTACTGTTGTTCTCAGTATTCTGTGCCTTGCGGGTATTCATCTTACGTGCGTAGAACATCAGGATGATCAGGCTGACGATGAAGGTACCGGACAGCTCCATGTTGCCTGCGCCCATCAGGGCGATGAAGCAGAAGCAGCAACCCAGTACGGCGGCGACCAGACTCATGATGTTCTTAACGTTGGCGCCTTCGAAGCGAATCAGGTCAACGCAAGAGTAGAAGTACGGCAGCATGGTCAGCAGTACGGCGATACCGGTCAGCATACCGAACAGGTCAGAGGCTTTACCGCCGCTGGCGTTCAGGATGGTGATCAGCACCATCAGTACGGTCATTTTCACGGAAGCCAGCAGCAGGCCTTTCTTCGGAATGCCGTTCTTATCCATCTCACCGTAAACTTTCGGGAAGTTACCGTCGTTGGCGGCGCGGACACCGGCCTGGCCAACCAGCATCATCCAGGAGCCCAGAGAGGTCAGGCAGGCGAAGGCGGTGAAGGCGGAAACAACCGGACCAGCCCAGTGACCGACCATCGCAGAAGCGGAGACGGCGAACGGCGCACCGGAGGCAGCCATTTCACTGGCCGGGAACATACCGGCGATAACCTGAGTTGCGGCGATGTAGACGATACCGGCCAGGCAGGTACCCATCATGGTTGCCAGCGGAACGGTGCGCTGCGGGTTTTTAACCATGCCGGTACTGACCGCGGCAGATTCAACCCCAACGAACGCCCACAGGCACAGCAGGATACTTTTAACAACGGCGTGAGTATCGGTGCCACCAGAGGTGTTCCAGTTAGCGTGATAAACAGCCGGATCGAACCAGGCCCAGCCGGCGATGGCGGTGCCCACAACCGGGATCAGTACCAGAACCAGACCGATGGTGGTCAGACGGCTCACCCAGGTACCACCCAGCATGTTAACGAAGGTGAAGATCCAGACGATGGCGATACAGGCGATACCCGCCGGTACCGGGCTGTTCAGCAGCGGGAAGAAGGTGGACAGGTAAGAGACGGCGGTGATGCCGATAGCCAGGTTACCGATCCAGTTAGCGTGGTAATAAAGAACACCGGTCTGGAAACCAAAAGCAGGACCAACCTCACCGGCATAGGCGATAGGGCCACCCTGCTGCGGGTTCTTGGTAGCCAGTCGGGCATAGACATAAGCCAGAGACATGGCACCAACCAGAGAAATGATCCAGCCGAAAATGGCGATGGAACCTAAACTCGCCAGGTTTGCAGGCAGAAGTGCAATGCCGCTCCCCATCATATTACCGGCGACTACACCGGTACAGGCGATAAGCCCGATTTTTTTGCTCGATGACATGGTCAAGTTGCTCCTGATTAATTTTCAGATAAGTCGAATTTACTCACTGATGTCTGGCGAGTACCCGACTTGATGGCAGGCATAGTAATGACCCCGGAAAGCAAAGTCCTAAAGGTAAAGTTAAATTCTCAGCGTGTCGCAATAAATGACATCTTGATGTTTTTTAGGTGAAGGTAAAAAAACATCAAGGAAATTCACATAAAACCTTACAATACAATACGTTGATACAATGTTGATATGAAGAAACAGCGCAAAAAACACGCTAAAATACCAACAAAATGCTCAGAGATTTCATCACACAAATGGAGTCAAAAAAGCAAATCGCCGGGTGATGTTGAGGTTTTATCCGGGAGATCATGGGGTAAAAAAAAACCCGTCTTCATCGCTGAAGGCGGGTGTGGTTAATCATTATACAAATCTATTCAGACTTCTCTGCATCATAATTGAGCAGGTAAGGTGCAACGCGCTCAATATTAGTTTGGAATACACCATTTTTAATCCAGTCCAGCGTGTTGTGACCCGGGCGTAGATTAAAAGCGGTGATATAGGCATCCGCCGCCTGGTTATTTTGCCCCTTCAATTCATAGACCTTGCCCAGCAACACATAGTTGATCCAGGACATCTCCAGCTCAATACCCTTATTGATCGCGGAGAAAGCCTGATCCACCTTCCCCTGCCCCAGATAGTCGACGGTATAAATCTGCTGAATGATCGGAGTCCCCTGCAGCAGCGGGTTGTGCTCTACGTCATTAATCTCCTGGCGTAGCGCCGCCAGCTGCGGCGCGCTGAGGGGCTGATAGGAGTTAAGTAGAATATCGACCAGCGCCTTTTCCGCCTTGGCATACACAAAGTCGGGATCCTGTTTAATAATTTGCGTCAACAGGCGGTTGGCCTGATTGAGTGATTCGCTGTCGCCCTGCAGCAGCAGCTGATGGGCCTGGTAATACTGCTGCAGCATCTGACTGTGCGTAGGCATCAGCGCCTCATAACGCTTCTCCAGCGAAGGGGGCATGCTGACCTTGAGCACGGTAAAGATACTATTGATAAAGTCCTTCTGAACGCTGAGCAGGTTATCCGGCGTGATAAAGTAGCGCTTTTCCAGCATCACCGAGTTATCCGCGTTGTCGATCAGGCGAACCGAGAGGAAACACTGCTGCGCCCGATAGTGGCGCTGATTGACAAACTCGATGTACAGCGACTTACCTGAGCTGCTTTGGCCGCCATAGTTATAGTTGGTCTGATCGTGAACCAGGAAGGTGGAGTAGGTATTCAGTCCCTGAGTGAGCTCCTCACTCAGCCCAATCACATAGGAGAGCTGATTGGTCCAGTTACTGCAGCTGTTACCGCCCTGGATACGGATATCAATATCGCGGGGATTAAGCAGCATCGGCTGAGGCGCTACCGGCACCCGGTTGCTGAACACCGCCAGTCCAACAAAGGTCACGCACAGCGCCAGCGCCACCAAAAAGGCCACCCAGACCCAGAATGAGGAGCGCTTGGCGCGCCGCGGCGTCTTCTGCGCGGCGGGCGCAACGGGCAGCACCGGCGCATCACGCGGCGGCGCTGGTTGCGCAACAGAAGCTACAGCAGACGCCGAGGGCGGCGCGACGGCGCCAGGCTCCGCGGCAGATGCGGGGCCAACACTCCCCAGCGGCGCACTCACGTCGGTCACCGCAGGGTTAGTCGGCGTCTCTACCGGTAGAGCCGCCGCCGCCGGCAGCTCGAGACTCTCCTCCCCACACCAGATAACCGACTCAACCAGCTTATAGCCACGCTTCGGCACGGTCACGATATACTCTGGTGCTTCGGGACGCCCATCCTTCAGGTACTTGCGCAACTCGGAGATACACTGAGTAACAACATGATTGGTAACGATATTTCGTTTCCATACATTATCAATCAGCTCATCTCTGCTCAACACCGTATCAGGATGATGAGCAAAATAGCTCAACATGTCGATGAGTCTGGGCTCAAGTACCAACACGCGTCCTTCGCGGGTGATTTTATTGTCTGCTGCCAGTACTAACCACTCGCCTACGCGGAAAGTTTGCTCTTGCATAGTGTACTAATTGCCCGGAGAGAAAAGTCTGAAGCGTGCCATACTAACATAGTGCTTAAAGTAACACCTACATGCCATCTATTAATTTACCACCGAAACTGTTTTCTTCGCCAACTATTCCTGATACAACTCCAGCGGTAATCCATCCGGATCGCGAAAAAAAGTAAAGCAGCGTCCGGTATATTCGTCACGGCGTATCGTCTCGCACGTCACGCCGTGACTGGCGAGATGCGCAACGGCCTCCCCCAGGTTCGCAACGCTGAAGGCCAGGTGACGCAAACCGCAGGCCTCCGGCGCGGATACCCGCGGCGGCGGCGCAGGAAAAGAAAACAGCTCCAGTGTATAAACGCCATTCAGCGCCAGATCACCCTTCCATGAGTCACGCTCAGTGCGGTAATGCTCACGCACCAAGGAAAAACCGAGGATATCACAATAAAACGCCTTGCTGCGTGCATAGTCTGACGCAATCAAGGCGACATGATGAAGACGATTGAGCTGCACTATATCTCCCGAGGTCCCATAAAGTGTTGCGGATTATGCCGTGGGCGCGATAAAAGCGTTAGCGCCTGACGAGGGAAAACATACAGAAAATAAAGGCATCAAGCCCGTTTCCGGGCTTGATGTAAAGGGATACCACGGTAGGGGGATCAGCAGTAACCGTAGTTCATCAGACGCTGATAGCGACGGTCGAGCAGCTCTTCTTTTTCTAGGGTATCCAGCTCCCCCAGATCGGACAGCAGCTGGGCCTTCAGGCTCGCCGCCATCGCCTGCGGATCGCGGTGGGCGCCGCCCAGCGGCTCCGAGATCACCGAATCGATCAGCTTCAGCTCCTGTAAGCGCGGCGCGGTGATGCCCATCGCTTCCGCGGCCAGCAGCGCCTTGTCGGCGCTCTTCCACAGGATAGATGCGCATCCTTCCGGTGAGATCACCGAGTAGGTGCTGTACTGCAGCATGTTGACCTTATCGCCAACCCCGATAGCCAGCGCGCCGCCGGAACCGCCTTCGCCGATCACCGTGCAGATGACCGGCACCTTCAGCCCAGACATCTCGCGCAGGTTACGTGCGATAGCCTCAGACTGACCGCGCTCTTCTGCCCCCACCCCCGGATAGGCGCCCGGGGTATCGATAAAGGTGATGATCGGCAGGTTAAAGCGCTCGGCCATCTCCATCAGGCGCAAGGCCTTACGGTAGCCCTCCGGCGCCGGCATGCCGAAGTTACGGCGGATCTTCTCTTTGGTCTCGCGCCCTTTCTGATGGCCAATCACCATCACCGGACGGCCGTCCAGACGTGCCGTGCCACCGACAATCGCCTTGTCGTCGGCGTAGGCGCGATCGCCGGCCAGCTCATCGAAGTCGGTGAAGATATGCTGAAGATAATCCAGGGTATAGGGGCGGCGCGGATGACGCGCCAGCTGGGCAATCTGCCAGGCTCCCAGATCGGCAAAAATCTTACGGGTCAGCTCAACGCTCTTCTCACGCAGGCGCTGAACCTCCTCGTCGATATTAATATCCAATTTTTCGTCTTGACGGCTGAGAGCGTTCAGCGAATCGATCTTCGCTTCAAGTTCGGCAATCGGCTGTTCAAAATCCAGAAAATTCAGACTCATAGTATTCCTATATTAGTCAAATTCCAGTTCCACCTGTTCACATCCCACCAGCGTGCGCAGATCGAGCAGCAGGCGATCCGTCGGCGTCACGCGCCAGGCTGCACCGAAACGAACCCGGGCCCGCGCATCCGCACGCTGATAATACAGGTGTACTGGGATCGTCCCCGAACGATGTGGTTCCAGCGCTTCACGGAGACGGTTTAAAAGCTGATCATCAATTTGCCTGTCAGTCAGCGAGATGGCAAGTCCACGTGCATATTTTTCACGGGCTTCGCTGATATCCATTAACTCGCGGGCGATCATTTTAAGGCCGCCGCTGAAGTCATCAAAGCTGACCTGTCCGCTGGCGATCAGGATACGGTCTTTCTCCAGCAAATGCTGGTATTTTTCCAGCGCATCGGTGAACAGCATCACCTCCAGACGGCCGGATCGATCGTCGAGGGTACACATTCCGATGCGGTTACCGCGCTTGGTCGTCATCACCCGGGCCCCCAGCACCAGCCCCACGGCGGTGGTCATCTTACCACGATCCGTCGGATGCATATCCTTCAGACGGCCACCGCCGGCATAGCGTTCGATCTCTTTCAGATACTGGGTGATCGGATGGCCGGTCAGGTACAGCCCCAGGGTCTCGCGCTCGCCGTCCAGCACCATCTGGGCTGGCCAGGGCGGCACGCTGCCATAGGATTGCTCTACCTGCTCCGGCTCTTCCGCCAGCACACCAAACATGTCCGCCTGTCCGATGGCCTCGGCGCGGGCGTGCTGCTCGGCGGCCTTCAGCGCATCGCTCAGCGAGCTCATCAGCGCCGCGCGGTGCGGCCCCAGGCGATCGAAGGCGCCGGACATGATCAGCTTCTCCATCATCCGACGGTTCAGCTTCTTGGTATCGGTGCGGGCGCACAGATCAAACAGATCCTTAAAATAGCCCTGTTCGCCGCTGTTGCGCGCCTCGATGATCGCCTCGATTGGCCCTTCCCCGACCCCTTTGATGGCGCCGATACCGTAGACGATCTCGCCCTCATCGTTGACGTGGAAGTGATACTGCCCGCTGTTGATGTCCGGCGGCAGGATCTTCAGTCCCATCCGCCAGCACTCATCCACCAGCCCGACCACCTTCTCGGTGTTATCCATATCGGCGGTCATCACCGCCGCCATAAACTCGGCCGGATAGTGGGTTTTCAGCCACAGCGTCTGGTAAGAGACCAGCGCATAGGCGGCGGAGTGCGACTTGTTAAAGCCATAGCCGGCGAACTTCTCCACCAGGTCGAAGATGTGCATCGCCAGTTCGCCGTTGACGCCGTTGTTCCTGGCGCCCTCTTCAAACACCGAGCGCTGCTTGGCCATCTCCTCGGGCTTTTTCTTACCCATCGCACGGCGCAGCAGGTCGGCGCCGCCCAGCGAGTAGCCGGCCAGCACCTGGGCTATCTGCATCACCTGTTCCTGATACAGGATCACGCCGTAGGTCGGCTCCAGCACCGGCTTCAAACTCTCATGCTGCCACTCACGGTCCGGGTAGGAGAGCTCTTCGCGCCCGTGCTTACGGTCGATAAAGTTATCGACCATCCCCGACTGCAGCGGGCCGGGGCGGAACAGCGCCACCAGCGCGATCATATCTTCGAAGCAGTCCGGCTTTAGACGCTTGATCAGATCCTTCATCCCGCGCGATTCCAGCTGGAATACCGCCGTGGTCTCCGCGCGCTGCAGGATATCGAAGCTCTTCTGATCGTCGAGCGGAATGGCGGCGATATCCACCGGCTCCAGCCCCTGGCGCGCACGGCGGGCGTTGATCATCTCCAGCGCCCAGTTGATGATGGTCAGGGTACGCAGGCCCAGGAAGTCAAACTTCACCAGCCCGGCGTACTCCACGTCGCTCTTGTCGAACTGGGTGACCGGGTGATTCCCCTCGGCATCGCAGTACAGCGGCGCGAAGTCGGTGATCTTGGTCGGCGAGATCACCACCCCACCCGCGTGCTTACCGGCGTTGCGGGTGACCCCCTCCAGCTTGCGCGCCATGTCGATCAGCGCCCGCACCTCTTCATCCGCCTCGTAGATCTCCGGCAGCTGCGGCTCCGCCTCGAAGGCCTTGGCCAGGGTCATGCCGGGATCCGGTGGCACCAGCTTGGAGATGCGATCGACGAAGCCGTAGGGATGACCCAGCACACGTCCCACGTCGCGGATCACCGCCTTGGCCGCCATGGTACCGAAGGTGATGATCTGCGATACCGCTTCACGGCCATACATATCGGCGACGTGATCGATCACCCGATCGCGCTTCTCCATGCAGAAGTCGACGTCAAAGTCGGGCATGGATACGCGTTCCGGGTTAAGAAAACGTTCGAACAGCAGATCGAAGGCCAGCGGATCGAGGTCGGTAATCTTCAGCGAATAGGCCACCAGCGAGCCGGCGCCGGAGCCGCGCCCCGGCCCCACCGGAACCCCGTTATCCTTAGACCACTGGATAAACTCCATCACGATCAGGAAGTAACCGGGGAAGCCCATCTGGTTGATCACCTTCAGCTCGATCTCCAGACGCTCATCGTAAGGCCGGCGCAGTCGGGCACGGTCCGCCTCATCGGGGAACAGGAACGTGAGACGCTCCTCCAGCCCCTCGTGCGCCATCTTCACCAGGAAATCCTCCGTCGACATCTCCCCGGTGGGGAACTGCGGCAGAAAGTACTGGCCGAGTCGGATGGTCACATTACAACGCTTAGCAATCTCTACGCTGTTCTGCAGCGCCTCGGGCAGATCGGCGAACAGCTCGCACATCTCCTCTTCGCTGCGCATGTATTGCTGAGCGCTATAGTTACGTGGGCGCTTGGGATCGTCTAAGGTGTAGCCGTCGTGGATCGCGACGCGGATCTCATGGGCGTCAAAGTCCGAGGCCTCCAAGAAGCGGACGTCGTTGGTCGCCACCAGCGGCAAATCACGCTGCTGCGCCAGCTCCACCGCCAGGTGCAGATAGCTCTCCTCATCGGGGCGTCCGGTGCGCACCAACTCTAAAAAGTAGCTATCAGGAAAGTGCCGTTGGTAGAAGTCAACGCACTCACCGACCAGCGTCTGATTACCGCGCAGCAGCAGCTTACCCACGTCGCCGTGGCGGGCGCCGGAGAGCAAAATCAGCCCGGCGCGGTACGCGATCAGCCAATCGCGATCGATCGTCGGCCCCTCTGCGCCATAGCCGCGCTGGTAGGCGTGTGAGATAAGCTGGGTCAGATTCTGGTAGCCCTCGTTATCACAGGCCAGAAGAGTCAGCGCCGACAGCTCATCGCCCATCGTCTCGCTGCGGACCAGGACATCGGCCCCGACCAGCGGCTTGATCCCGGCGCCGTGCGCGCTGCCATAAAACTTGACCAGCCCGCACAGGTTGGTATGGTCGGTGATCGCGAAGGCGGGCATCCCCAGCGCGGCGACCTTCTTGACCAGGGGACTGGTCTTCGCCAGCCCGTCGATCATCGAGTAGTCACTGTGCACATGCAGATGTATAAAACGTGGTTCCGCCATCGAACGATTACCTTTTAATACCAGAAAACGATGTCATCCCAGAGAGAGGTGACAGACTACAGGCCCAGCACCCGCTTCACCGGCCCAAAGCTGCGGCGGTGATGCTCGGTGGCCCCCAGCGCAGCCAGGCGCTCCAGGTGCAGTGCGGTAGGATAGCCCTTGTGCTGGGCAAAGCCATATTCGGGATAGCAGCAATCCAGCTCGGCCATTTCGCGATCGCGCGTCACCTTGGCCAGGATCGACGCTGCGCTGATCTCCGCCACCCGGCTATCGCCTTTGACCACCGCCTGCGCCGCCATCGGCAGCGCCGGACAGCGGTTGCCGTCGATCAGGACAAAGTCCGGCTGCAGCGCCAGCCCGGCCACCGCGCGCTGCATCGCCACCATCGTGGCCTGCAGAATATTGAGGCGATCGATCTCTTCCGCCTCTGCCCGGCCCAGGCTCCAGCACAGCGCTTTCTCGACGATCTCGTCATACAGCGCGCAGCGCCGCTTTTCGCTCAGCTTTTTGGAGTCGGCCAGCCCGGCAATCGGACGCGCGGGATCCAGGATCACCGCCGCCGTCACCACCGCGCCCACCAACGGCCCGCGGCCGACCTCATCGACGCCGGCGATGCGGTCGGCGCAGGGGTAGACAAAAATCTCACTCATTGGAGGACTCCCGGGGGTCAGCGGCTAACGCCAGCACCGCCTCGGCGGCTTGCGTATCGGCGCCGCAGCGGATCTGGCGGTGCAGCTGTAAAAAGGTCTGCTTCAGCGCCTGAGTCTGTGCGCCGTCGGCCAGCAGCGGCGCCAGCGCCTGCGCCAGACGCGGCGGCTGACACTCGTGCTGCAGCAGCTCCTCGACCAGCCGACGGCCAGCCAGCAGGTTGGGCAGAGAGACAAACTCGGTTTTTACCAGGCGCTGCGCCAGCCAAAACGTGAAGGGCTTCATGCGGTAGGCCACCACCATCGGGCACTTGGCCAGCATGCACTCCAGCGCCGCCGTTCCCGACGCCAGCAGCGCCGCGTCGCTGGCGTACATGGCGTTGCGCGCCTGACCGTCCAGCAGATGCGCCGGCAGATCCGGCGCCACTTCCGCCTTGATCCGTTCAAACTGCGCGCGACGCCGGGCGTTGACCAGCGGCACCACGATCTGTAGATCGGGATAGCTCTGCCGCAGCAACAGCGCGGTACGCAGAAAATCGGCGCTCAGCATTTCGACTTCGGCGCTGCGGCTGCCGGGCAGCAGCGCCAGACAGCGCGCATCGGCGGCGATCCCCAACGCCTGACGTGCCGCGGCGCGATCCGGCGCCAGCGGCATCGCATCGGCCATGGTATGGCCGATGAAGCGACAGGGAACATTGAAACGGTCGTAGAAGGCTTTCTCAAACGGCAGGAAGGCCAGCACCAAATCGGTGGCGCGGCCAATCTTAAACACCCGCTTCTGACGCCAGGCCCAGACGGAGGGGCTGACATAGTGGATGGTGCGAATGCCGCGCTGGTGCAGGCGGCCTTCCAGGGTCAGGTTGAAGTCCGGCGCATCGATACCGACAAACACGTCCGGCCGCAGCGCCGTAAAGCGCCGGGTCAGCTCGCGGCGAATGCGCAGCAGGCGCGGCAGACGCTCCAGCACCTCGACGATGCCCATCACCGCCAACTCTTCCATCTCGAACCAGGCCTCACAGCCCTCGGCCTGCATCAGCGGCCCCGCCACGCCGACGAAGCGGGCGTCGGGGTGACGCACCTTCAGTGCGCGGATCAGGCCGGCACCGAGAATATCGCCGGAGGTCTCCCCGGCGACCAGACCAATGGTAAGCGGGCGTGGGCCCCGCGCTGACGCCACCATGGACTAACGGATGATGCCGCGGGTGGAGCGGGCAAAGAAATCGACGAACAGCTGCACCGCCGGCTGGCGCTGAGCCAGGGCTTCGATCTCCGGCTTTGCCTCTTCCAGGGTTTTACCGCTGCGGTAGAGGATCTTGTAGGCGTTACGAATCGCCTGCAGGGCATCCTTCTCAAAGCCACGGCGCTTCAGCCCCTCCAGGTTCAGGCCGTACGGCGTGGCGTGGTTACCCTGGGCAATCACGTACGGCGGCACGTCCTGCGCGACGCCGGAGCAGCCGCCCACCATCACGTGCGCACCGATCACACAAAACTGGTGTACGGCCGTCATCCCGCCGATGATGGCGAAGTCGTCCACGCTGACGTGGCCGCCCAGCGTGGCGTTGTTGGCCAGAATACAGCGGTTGCCGATGACGCAGTCATGGGCAACATGGGTATTGACCATCAGCAGGTTATCGCTGCCGATACGAGTCAGACCGCCGCCCTGCGCCGTACCGCGATGAACGGTGACGCTCTCGCGAATGCGGTTGCGATCGCCGATCTCAACCCGGGTCGGCTCGCCGGCATACTTCAGATCCTGATTCACTTCGCCGATGGAGACGAACTGATAGATCTGGTTATCACAGCCAATCTTGGTGATCCCGTTGACCACCACATGGGACTTCAGCACGCTGCCCGCGCCGATTTCAACCTGCGAACCGATGTAGCAGAACGGGCCAATGTGAACACCGGCGCCAATCACCGCACCGTCTTCGACAATAGCGCTGGGATGGATAAAGGCGGTTTGATCAATCACGTATCAGGCCTCACGGTTACGGGCGCACATCATGGACGCCTCGCACACGATCTTGCCGTCAACCTTGGCAACACCGTTAAAGCGAGCCACGCCGCGGCGCTCTTTCAGAAACTCCACTTCCAGGATCATCTGGTCACCCGGATGAACCGGACGCTTAAAGCGGGCGTCATCGATACCGGCGAAGTAGTACAGTTCGCCCGGCTCCAGTTTGCCCACGCTCTTGAATGCCAGAATACCGGTGGCCTGCGCCATGGCTTCGAGGATCAGCACCCCGGGGAAAATCGGCTTGCCCGGGAAGTGTCCCTGGAAAAATGGCTCGTTGAAGGAGACGTTCTTCACTGCACGCAGGAATTTGCCCTCTTGATAATCCAGCACACGATCCACCAGCAGGAACGGAAAACGGTGCGGCAGAAGCTCTAAAATCTCTGAAATATTGAGAGTATGAGTGTCAGTAGTCAAAATACTCTTCCTGTAAAAACGGATGTCAAACAACACGGCCTGCCTCACTCCTTCAGGGGACATGATGCAGGCCGCAAATCGAATTGGGCCACGGGCCCGGCGGGCATTAATCGCTGTGGACTTTCTTTTCTACGGCCTTCAAACGCTTATTGATCTCGTCAATATTCATCACCAGCGCAGCCGTCTTACGCCACGTTTTGTTTGGCTGAAGCGGAATGCCAGAAGAGTAGATACCGGGTTCGGTGATAGGTCGCATCACCATGCCCATCCCCGTCACCACTGCCTGATCGCAAATCTCCATGTGACCATTAATCACGCTGGCGCCGCCGATCTGACAATAGCGTCCAATCTTGAGGCTGCCGGCCATGATAACACCGCCGGCAACCGCTGTATTGTCACCAATCATGACGTTGTGCGCAATCTGACATTGGTTATCGATAATCACGCCGTTGCCGATAACGGTGTCATCCAGGGCGCCGCGGTCGATCGTGGTACAGGCGCCGATCTCGACGCGATCGCCGATGCGCACGCTGCCCAGCTGCGGAATTTTCACCCAGTTGCCGCGATCGTTGGCATAGCCAAAGCCATCGCTGCCGATCACCGTGCCGGACTGCACCAGACACTGCGCACCGATCTCGACCTGGTGGTAAACGCTGACGTTGGCCCACAGGCGGCTCCCGGCGCCGATCCGGGTAAACTTACCGATGAAACAGCCCGCGCCAATTATCACGTCGTCGCCCAGCACTACGCCCGCCTCAATCACCGCATTGGCGCCGATGGAGACATTGTTGCCCAGCGTCGCCGTCGGATCGATTGACGCGCTCGGCGCGATGCCGCTCGCCGGCGCCGGCGTCGTGTCCATGATCTGCGCCATCATGGCGTAGGTCAGGTAGGGGTTCTTCACTACCAGCGCCGACTGCGGACAGAATTCCAGATCCGCTTGCGTCAACACCACGGCGCCGGCCTGGCAGGCAGCCAATTGCTCACGGTAGCGGCTGTTGGACAGAAACGTAATCTGGTTCGCTTGTGCTGAATGCATCGATGCCACGCCGGTGATGGCGAGATCGCCATCACCGTGCAGCTCGGCATTCAACTGCTGAGCAAGGTCAGCCAGTCGAATTGAAGCCATGCCTTATTTAACCTGTTTCAATACTTGAGCAGTGATGTCGTCAGAAGACTGAGAATAGGCCACCGCGTTGGCATCGATAACCATATCGTAGCCCTTGTCTTTCGCTACGCTGCGTACGGCATCCTGGATACGACTCAGCAGCTTATTGCGCTCTTCCATCTGGCGACGACGGTTGTCCTGTTCAAAAGCCTGCGCCTTACGGGCAAAAGTTTCACGCTGTGCGGCGATCTCTTTTTCCATCTTGGTGCGCTCACTGGCCTTCATGGTGGAAGCATCGCGCTGCAGACGCTGCATTTTACTCTGCAGATCGCGCTCCATGCCCTGAAGCTCGGTGGCACGGCCTTTGAACTCGCTCTCCAGCTGCTTCGCCACCGCATCACGCTGCGGAAGCTGTTGGAAAACGCCGGCAACGTTCACTACGGCAATTTTTTCAGCAGCCTGCACATTGGCGGAAACAGCCATCGCTACGCCCAGACCCGCCGCATATAACCACTTTTTCACTTTGAACTCCTTACCATCACCTAGTTGTGTCAATGACACGTCACTGCACAGGCGCCGACCCATCGTGTCTCACCACGTCCAGAGAAAAGAACGCGCTGAGCGGAGCATATGCAAAAAGGGTGCGGGGACATCCCCGCGCCTTTATATCCGGAGGCCTGCGCCGGCGGCGTCGCCGCGCCACAGTGCCTCCTGCGGATAATCGCGTTTCCGGTTACCAGGTTTTACCGATATTAAACTGGAACTGCTCCGCCTTATCGCCCTCATACTTCTTGACCGGCTGGGCATAGGAGAACACCAGCGGCCCCAGCGGCGACATCCACTGCAGCGCGATACCGGCCGACAGACGCACGTTGGTCGCCTTGCTGTAGTCCGGCAGCGTCGGGTAGGCGGCCTGATCCCAGTTGGTATCCCAGACGGTACCGGCATCCATAAATACGGAGGTGCGCAGAGAGTTGGCATACTGCTCGCTGACGAACGGCGTCGGGGTGATCAGCTCCAGGCTGGCGACCGCCATGGCGTTACCGCCCACCGCGTCGTTGTCGCCGGTCTTGTTCTGATCCACGCTGCCATCGCTGTTCAGGTACACCGCCTTCGGACCGATGTTATTGGACTGGAAGCCGCGTACGGTGCCAGAGCCGCCGGCGTAGAAGTTCTCATAGAACGGCATCTCTTTGCCGCCGAAGCCGTTACCGTAGCCCAGGCGGGTACGTCCCAGCACCACCCAGGTACGATCCTGGTTGATAGGGAAATAGCTCTGGCTGTCAAAGGTCAGCTTGTAGTATTCGTTGTCGGAGCCCGGCAGCGTGATCTTACCGTTCAGCGAGGCCTTGCTACCGGCCGTCGGGAAGAAGCCGCGATCCAGGTTATTGTAGGCCCAGCCGGCGGTCCAGGTATAGTCATCGGCCTTGTAGCTGGCGCGCTGGCTGTCGCTCGGATTTTGACCAACGGAGCGCAGATAGCGCCACATCGCCACCTGCGGCTGCATGTCGGACAGGTCGTTGTGTACATAGCCCAGGCCGGTGCGCAGCGAGTTGTTCTCGTTGATCGGGAAGCCCAGGGTGCCGTCAAAGCCATAGCTGCTGTTGGTATAGTCAGACAGATCGGCGTCGTTGGCCTTAAAATCGTTATAGAACAGGCGGCCGCCCAGGCTGACGCCGTTCACCGTAAAGTACGGATCGGTCAGCGACAGCTCGGCATAGGTCTGGTAATCGTTCTTGGTACCGTTGATCGCCACCACGTTGCCGGTGCCCAGCCAGTTATCCTGCTGTACTCCGACCAGGAAGCTGACGCCGCTCTCGGTGCCGTAGCCGATACCGAAGTTAAATCTGCCGGTATTACGCTCTTTCACCTTGTAGACAACATCGACCTGATCCGGCGTGCCGGGTACGCGCTGGGTCTCCACGTCGACGTTTTCAAAGTAACCGGTACGGTTCAGACGCTCTTTACCCTGCTCGACCTGATCGCTGCCCAGCCAAGAGCCTTCCATCTGGCGCATCTCACGGCGCAGTACCGCGTCTTTGCTGGTGTCGTTACCGACAAAGCGAATCTGACGCACATAGTAGCGGTTACCGGCATCGACGTTCATATGCAGGACAACGGTCTTGTCCTTGTCATTGATCTCCGGCTGCGTCTGCACGCGCGGATAGGCATAGCCATAGCGCCCCAGCAGCTGCTTGATCTCATCCTCCATCTTGGTGACCTTGGCACCGTTATACAGCTCGCCCGGCTCCACCTTGGTCAGGCGGGTGATCTCGGCGCTGTAGCCGGCCATATTGCCGGTGACGTCCACCCCCTCCAGCTTATACTGATCGCCTTCGGTGATGTTGATGGTGATGTAGATCCCTTTCTTATCCGGCGTCAGGCTCACCTGGGTCGAATTAATGGCGAAACGCGCATAGCCGCGATCCAGATAGTAGCTGCGCAGGGCCTCAAGGTCGCCGGCCAGCTTCTGCTTCTGGTATTTGCGATCGGCCATCAGGTTCCACCACGGCACATCGTCGCGCAGCTGGAAGTGCCCCAGCAGCTCGGCGCTGCTGAACGCATGGTTGCCAACGATGTTAATCTGCTGGATCTGTGCCGATTTACCCTCGGTAAACACCAGCTTCAGATCGACGCGATTGCGCGGTAGCGGCGTCACCACCGCCTTCACGGTGGCGTTGTATTTACCGACGCTGTAGTAGAAATCTTCCAACCCTTTTTCAATGCTGGAAAGCGTGGTGCGATCGAGCGCCTCGCCGACGCGAACCCCGGAGGCCTCCAGGTTCTGCTTCAGCATCTCATCCTTCACTGACTTGTTGCCAGAGAAGGTAATGCTGGCGATGGTCGGACGTTCCTTAACCTGCACAATCAGGTTGTTACCATCACGCAGTACCCGCACATCCTCAAAGTTACCGGTGGCGTACAGCGCGCGGATGGTATTACTCAGATCCTCATCAGAGACGGTATCGCCTACGCGTACCGGCATGTTAAGTAACGCCGCACCGACGGCGACCCGCTGCAGTCCTTCGAAATGAATATTTTTCACTACGAAACCATCTGCACCGTATACGGTTGCGCTGCCAAACAGCAGCGACGCTAAGAGCAACTTTTTCATCGCCATCGTTGTTATGCGTTCTTCCTAACAATCCCGCCCATTACAGCCGCGAGAAATCATTGAAAAGTGCAAGCCCCATAAACAGCATCAGCAAAATCACGCCAATGCGATAGCCGAAAGCCTGAACCCGTTCGGACACCGGACCGCCCTTGAGCTTTTCCAGCGCAAGAAACAGCAGATGTCCCCCATCAAGAACCGGTAAAGGAAACAGGTTGATGATCCCCAGATTGACGCTGATCAGCGCCAAAAACATCAGGTAATACACCAAGCCATACTCAGCTGACGCCCCCGCTCCCTGTGCTATGGAGATAGGGCCGCCCAGATTGTTCAACTTTACATCACCGGTAATCAGTTTACCCAGCATGGAGACCGTCAGCTTCATCAGCTGCCAGGTCTTGTCCGTCGCCTGATACAGTGCCACGAACGGCCCATACTGGCGAATGGTTTGATACTCCTCCGGCAGCGGGATTACCTGCGGAACCACGCCAGCAAAGCCTTCGGTCAGCCCGCGCGACACGCGCCGGCTCTCCGGCGTCAGCGTCAGTGACGCCGGCTGCCCCGCCCGCTCGACATCCAGTGCCAGCGCGCGGTCGGGATTATCGCGGATCTGCAACGCAAAATCACGCCAGCCGCGTATTGGGACGCCATTGACTTTAACTATCCTGTCCCCTACTTGTAAACCTGCTTTCTGCGCCGCCGACCCCTTTTGTATCTCCGCCAGCACCGGCTCAATGGTCGGGCCACGCGGGATAATCCCCAGCGAGACGACCGGGTCCTGACGCTCGGGATCAAACTGCCAGCGGCGCAGGTCCAGGGTCTTTTCACTCACCAAGTGGCTGCCAAACGGCCCCACGCCGAGCGTGGTGCTGCCGTCGCCGATCTGCCCCACCAGCGCCAGTCGAACGGACTCCCAGTCCGGAGTATCGACACCGTCAACGGACTTCAGTTCCATTCCCGGCGTAATATGGGCGGCGGCGGCGATAGAATCCGGGGTCACATCGGCGATCACCGGACGCACGCTGGGCACCCCGATGACGAAGACCAGCCAGTAGGCGATGATGGCAAACACGAAGTTGGCGATGGGACCGGCGCTGACGATCGCGGCGCGCTGCAGCACGCTCTTGTTATTGAACGCCTGGTGGCGCCACTCCGGCGCCACGCTCTCGACCCGCTCATCCAGCATTTTGACATAGCCACCCAGCGGGATCGCCGCGACCACGTATTCGGTCCCCTGACGATCGACCCGCCGCCACAGCGCCTTGCCAAAGCCGATGGAGAAACGCTCGACCCGCACGCCGCAGCGGCGCGCGACCCAGAAGTGGCCAAACTCATGTACCGTGATCAGTACGCCCAGCGCCACCAAGAACGCCAGTACACTCCATAGGATGCCACCCATCGCTCCTCCCTTACCCGTTTAGGCCTGGCCAAAAACCAACAGCATCAGGCAGGCAAATACCGGCACCGCCGCCGTCAGACTATCGATGCGATCCAGTACGCCGCCGTGGCCGGGGATCAGGTGGCTACTATCCTTAATACCCGCCTCGCGCTTGAACATGCTCTCCGTCAGATCGCCCAGCACAGAGGCCAGCGCGGCGATGACTGAGCAGACCAACAGCACGCGGACATCGACATCCAGCGGCGCATAGCGCCCAAACAGCCACGAGATCAGCGCAGAGGTCATCAGCCCGCCGATCAATCCTTCCCAAGTTTTCCCCGGCGACACCTTCGGCGCCAGCTTGTTCTTGCCGAACAGCTTGCCAAAGATATAGGCGCCGGAGTCGGCTCCCCATACCAGGAACATGACATACAGCAGCCACCAGGCGCCGCGATAATGGTTAGCCTCATAGCCATACTGACGCAGCGCCACCATCCCCCAGAAGAAGGGCAGAATGGTGACGATGCCAAACAGTACCTTCAGCGCACGCGAGTGACGCCACCAGCCGGCCGAGCGAGGGTAAAAAAACACCAGCGCCAGCGCCACAATCCACCAGACGGCGGCAGTCCACAGCGAGCCGGCGATCAGCGGCAGATGCACGCTGCGGGTGAACTCGGGCATCCCCAGCAGCATGGCGGCCAGCACCAGCCCACAGATCACGGCGCCCCAGATACGCTGATTGCGGCTGGCGAAACCGGCCAGCTGTCCCCACTCCCAGGCGGCCAGCATACAGACGGCGAGCGTCACCAGCGAGAATCCCAGCGGCGGCAGCAAGAACAGGGCGGCAATCACCACCGGGACCAAAATTAATGCAGTAATAATGCGCGACTTCAGCAAAAGTTCCCCCTATGACGCATCGGTTGCGTTGATAGGTGTCGTTCCCCCGAAGCGACGCTCGCGTTGTGCAAATGCATTCAGTGCACCTTCAAAGGTTGTTTCATCAAAATCAGGCCACAGCACGTCAGTAAAATAAAATTCTGAATAGGCAATTTGCCACAGCAGAAAGTTACTGACCCGATGCTCGCCTCCGGTACGGATAACTAAATCCACGGCATCCTGTTCATGCAGGCAGATCTGCTCACCCAGCATTGACTCCGTGATCGCCTCCGGCAGCAGCGTCCCCTGACGCACCTGCTCTGCCAGCGTTTTCACCCCCTGAACGATATCCCAGCGCCCACCGTAGTTGGCGGCGATGTTCAGTGTCAGGCCGGTATTCTCGGCGGTCATCTGCTCTGAGCGACGAATACGCTCCTGTAAGCGCGGGCTAAAGCGGCTGATATCACCGATCACCTTCAGCCGCACCTGATGCTTATGCAGTCGTTTGACTTCACTATCCAGTGCACGGACAAATAACTCCATCAGCGCCGACACTTCCTGCTGCGGCCGATTCCAGTTTTCGCTGCTAAAGGCATACAGCGTCAGCGCCCGAATTCCCCGGGTGACAGCGAAACGCACCGCACAGCGCACCGACTTAACGCCGGCCTTATGTCCGAATACACGCATTTTACCCTGACGTTTGGCCCAGCGGCCGTTGCCGTCCATGATAATCGCAACATGCCGGGGAACAGAGGCAGCGTCGCTCATCACAGTTGGTTGTGTGGATGACATACGTGTAAATTTTTCCTCAACAAGCCAGCAGGGCGGCCTCAACGTGTCCATCCCGCCGCGCGCAGTCCTGCGGCGACGGTCACTCCTGCGTAAATAAGGCCGTGAATCAGCACGGCCCCCCAATCATCTCAACTCAGACTGCCGCGCACACCCGACGCCGGCGAGCGGGGGGATCATTCCCCGCCCTCACGCCGTTCTTTTTGCGGCGCACGCGCAAAAAACTGGCGCAGACTATATCATCATGCCGTTAGCGCCACAAATCAGCGCACCCGGCCGGGCAAATTTAGCGGGAAAAACGCGCGCTCAGCGTCTGGGCTGCCTGGCGGGCGGCGCTATCAATCGCCAGCACCGCCTCAACGCAGTCCGGCTCAGCGCAGCGCAGCTGCTCCACCACGCCGCGGTTCAGCCGGGCGATGTCAGTAAAGCGTAGACGCCCATCCAGAAAGGCGGCAACCGCAATTTCATTCGCCGCATTCAGCGCCGTCGTCGCCGCCTGCCCCTCGGCAAACGCCTCGATAGCCAGCTGCAGACAGGGGTAACGCGCCATATCCGGCGCCTCAAAGCTCAGCGAGCCCAGGCGGCAGAAATCCAGCGGCTCAACGCCGCTCGGCGCGCGGTCGGGATAGGCCATAGCATGGGCGATCGGCGTACACATGTCCGGATTCCCCAGCTGGGCAATCACGCTGCCGTCCCGATAGCGCACCATGGAGTGGATCACCGACTGCGGGTGAACGATCACCTCCATCTCCTCCGCCGAGGCGTTGAACAGCCAGCGCGCCTCAATATACTCCAGCCCTTTATTCATCATGGTGGCGGAGTCGACGGAGATCTTGCGCCCCATAGACCAGTTGGGATGCGCGCAGGCCTGCGCCGGCGTGACGGCATCAAAATCCGCCAGCGGCAGCTGACGCAGCGGACCGCCGGAGCCGGTCAGCACGATACGGGTCACCCCGTGCTCACGCAGGCTGGCAAAGCCCAGCTGCTGCTGTACCGCCGTCGGCAGGCTCTGAAAAATGGCGTTGTGTTCACTGTCGATAGGCAGCAGCTGCGCCTGGCTGTGGGACAGCGCCTCCATAAACAGACGCCCGCAGGTCACCAGGGCCTCTTTGTTGGCCAGCAGCACCCGTTTGTTGGCCCGAATCGCCGCCAGCGTCGGCAGCAGGCCCGCGGCGCCGACGATCGCCGCCATCACCTGATCGACCTCATCCAGGGCAGCGAGCTCACAGGCGGCGTGCTCCCCGCTCATCACGGCAATCGCGCCAAGGCCGCACTCGAACAGGCGCTGGCGCAGCGTGGCGGCGGCGCCTTCATTGGCCATGCAGACATAGCGGGGGGAGAATTCACGGCACTGCTGCAGCATGACATCAACGTTCTTGCCTGCCACCAGTGCCACCACGCGGAACGCGCCGGGATTGGCCCGCACCACCGCCAGCGTACTGGTGCCGATGGAGCCGGTTGAACCTAAAATGGTCAGCGTCTTCATGAGGATACTCTGAATTACTGGGTCAAATCGCTACAGGATACGCTAAGCCAGCGCACCTCCCCAGCGAATTTTGCGCCGTCGCCGAGGCGCACTGGCGGCGCACAAACAAAAGCGCCGCCGAAGCGACGCTTATTCCCGAAACGGCAGGCGAGGAGAGCGCCCACCGCAGAGGTGCTGCGCAGCGGCCGGCGCGCATGGCGCCGCCCCAGGGGGATGCTGCTGCCGCGGCGGGATTAGAAATCCATCAGCTCTTTTTCTTTGTCAGCCAGCGCCGCATCGATCTTTTTGATCATCAGGTCGGTGATCTTCTGGATCTCGTCCTGAGACTTGCGATCTTCGTCTTCGCTGATCTCTTTGTCTTTCAGCAGCGCCTTCACCTTATCATTGGCGTCGCGGCGTACGTTACGCACGGAAACGCGGCCAGATTCGGCCTCAGAGCGTACCAGCTTGATCAGATCCTTACGGCGTTCTTCCGTCAGCGGCGGCAGCGGAACGCGGATCACGGTGCCGGCAGAGGCGGGATTCAGGCCCAGATCGGAGGTCAGGATGGCTTTTTCGATAGCCCCGGACATGCTGCGATCGAATACGGTCAGGGCCAGCGTACGGGAGTCTTCCGCAACGATGTTGGCCAGCTGACGCAACGGCGTCGCGGTGCCGTAGTACTCAACCTGAATGCCATCGAGCAGGTTGGGATGTGCACGGCCGGTGCGGATTTTGCTGATATTGCCCTTGAATGACTCGACGCATTTGTCCATGCGCGTTTCGGCATCTTTTCTGATTTCGTTGATCACGTTGCGAACCCTTGAAAACGGTGGTTGTGGTTAGTAGAGTGAATTGTGCACCAAAGGCCAAGCGTTTTTCAATGCGACCGGCGCAATACGGCAGCCGGACGTGCCGGCTGTTCCGCATGCACGCAGCGCATTATTTGGTGATCAGCGTACCTTCTTGTTCGCCCATCACGACGCGACGCAGCGCACCCGGCTTATTCATGTTAAACACGCGGATCGGGAGATTATGATCGCGCGCCAGAGTGAAGGCGGCCAGATCCATCACCTTCAGCTCTTTCTCCAACACATCCTGATAGCTCAGCTGTTCATACAGCGTGGCGTCCGGATTTTTCATCGGATCGGCCGAATAGACGCCGTCCACCTTGGTCGCCTTCAGCACGACGTCGGCTTCGATTTCGATCCCGCGCAGACAGGCGGCGGAGTCGGTGGTAAAGAACGGATTACCGGTGCCGGCGGAGAAAATCACGACGCGGTTGTTGCGCAGCAGGCTGATCGCCTCCGCCCAGCTGTAGTTGTCACATACGCCGTTCAGCGGAATGGCCGACATCAGACGGGCGTTGACATAGGCACGGTGCAGCGCATCGCGCATCGCCAGGCCGTTCATCACCGTCGCCAGCATCCCCATGTGGTCGCCGACCACTCGGTTCATCCCCGCCTGCGCCAGACCGGCGCCGCGGAACAGGTTGCCACCGCCAATCACCACGCCCACCTGCACGCCTAATTCAACCAGCTCTTTGACCTCCTGCGCCATGCGGTCCAGCACGCTCGCATCGATGCCAAAACCTTCTGAGCCTTGCAGAGCTTCGCCGCTCAGCTTAAGCAGAATACGCTGGTAAACGGGTTTGGAATTGGTAGCCATGGTGTTTGAGTCCTAAGAAACAGTCAATTAATTAGTCGGAGGTATTTCAATGTACGGTCTGCGCCCCTGACCGCTCATTGAAGTAAGTCTGGCCGGATAAAACAGAACCGCCTCACGGCGGCTCTGTCGTCAAAGGGGATTAGGCCCCTTTAGACATCGCGGCAACTTCTGCAGCGAAGTCGGTTTCGACTTTCTCGATGCCTTCGCCTACTTCGAAGCGGATAAAGCCGGTCACGTTAGCGTTGTGCTCTTTCAGCAGCTGGCCAACGGTCTTGCTCGGATCCATAACGAAGCTCTGACCGGTCAGAGAGACTTCACCGGTGAACTTACGCATACGGCCTTCGACCATCTTCTCAGCGATTTCGCGCGGCTTGCCAGACTGCATGGCGATGTCCAGCTGGATCTGGTGCTCATGCGCAACCACGTCTGCCGGTACGTCTTCCGGCTTAACGTATTCCGGCTTGCTCGCGGCGATGTGCATGGCGATGTGCTTGATCAGCTCTTCGTCAGCGCCGGTAGCGGCAACCATAACGCCGATGCGCGCGCCGTGGCTGTAGGTGCCCAGCAGGTCACCGGTCAGTTCAGACACGCGACGGATGTTGATGTTTTCACCGATTTTGGCAACCAGCTGAGTACGCTGTTCTTCGAACTTCGCTTTCAGGGTATCGATATCGATGATTTTGTCAGCCAGGGCAGCGGCGGCAACTTCATCGGCAAACGCTTTGAAGCCAGCGTCTTTGGCAACGAAGTCGGTTTCGCAGTTCATCTCAACGATGACGCCATATTTACCGTCAGCGGCAACCTTGGTCAGGATCACGCCTTCAGCGGCAACACGGCCGGCTTTCTTGGCCGCTTTGGCCTGGCCGGATTTACGCATGTTGTCGATGGCCAGCTCGATGTCGCCGTTAGCTTCAACCAGTGCCTTTTTACATTCCATCATGCCTGCGCCGGTACGCTCACGCAGTTCTTTTACCAGGGAAGCGGTAATTTCAGCCATTGTATTTTCCTCGGTTATCTCGCCCAGAGGGAGCCTCTGCGCCAGACGATTGTTCTAGAGATGACATCTTTGCGGAATAGACCACAAAGAAAGGGGGCCATGATAGGCCCCCTAACCAACATATGAATACCGGTTAATAAGGGCTCCTGCGAGCTGTCCTTATTACTCGGCTTCAGCCATGGTTTCTTCAGCCTGGGCAACCAGATCCTGAGAACGGCCTTCACGCACGGCTTCAGCCACGGCGCTCAGGTACAGGGTCACAGCGCGGATAGCGTCATCGTTACCCGGGATAACGAAGTCAACGCCGTCCGGATCGGAGTTGGTATCAACGATAGAGAATACCGGGATACCCAGGTTGTTGGCTTCTTTGATGGCGATGTGTTCGTGATCGGCATCGATAACGAACAGCGCGTCCGGCAGACCGCCCATATCTTTGATACCGCCCAGGCTGTTTTCCAGCTTGTCCAGCTCGCGGGTACGCATCAGAGCTTCTTTTTTGGTCAGTTTGTCGAAGGTGCCATCCTGAGACTGAGTTTCCAGATCTTTCAGACGCTTGATGGACTGACGAACGGTTTTCCAGTTGGTCAGCATACCGCCCAGCCAGCGATGGTTCACATAGAACTGATCGCAGTTCAGGGCAGCGTCTTTTACCGCTTCGCTTGCTGCGCGCTTGGTACCAACGAACAGGATCTTGCCCTTACGGGAGGCGATCTTGCTCAGCTCAGCCAGAGCGTCGTTGAACATCGGTACGGTTTTTTCAAGGTTGATGATGTGAACTTTGTTACGAGCACCGAAGATGAACGGCTTCATTTTCGGGTTCCAGTAACGGGTCTGGTGACCGAAGTGAACACCAGCCTTGAGCATATCGCGCATGGAAACAGTTGCCATGATTAGACCTCTATAAAAATTGGGGTTATGCCTCCACGTATCCCATGACGCCGACCACCGCACGCATTCGCGTCCGACGGCACCCCGGCACATGTGCCGATACGTGTGTGTTGTTTATGCAAATAACACAAAGTGAGATTTACAGCTTCCGCGTACGCCTTGCGGACATACGGGAACTGCGGCGCGCTTTATACCATAAACACGCGATAGACTCCACCTTTTGTTGCATTTTGAGCCAGCCACCCTGCTGCCATTTGGCAGGGCGTAGCGGGACTGTTACCATAGAAGACATTGCTTCTCATTGTCGCTGCGGCGACGTCCGTGGACAGAATACCTATGGCTATTGCACTGAAAACACCACAAGACATCGAAAAAATGCGCATCGCTGGCCGCCTGGCCGCCGAGGTGCTGGAAATGATCGCCCCGCACGTGGTGCCCGGCGTCACCACCGGCGAGCTGGATCGCCTGTGCGATGCGTACATCACACAGCAACAGCACGCCATCTCCGCCTGCCTGGGCTATCACGGCTACCCGAAATCCGTCTGCATTTCGGTCAATGAGGTGGTCTGCCACGGTATCCCAAGCGACGATAAGGCGCTTAAGGACGGCGATATCGTCAATATCGACGTCACCGTGATCAAAGACGGCTGGCACGGCGATACCTCCAAGATGTTTATCGTTGGCAAGCCGACCATCCTCGGCGAGCGCCTGTGCCGCATCACCCAGGAGAGTCTGTATCTGGCGCTGAAGATGGTCAAACCGGGCATCCGTCTGCGCAGCCTCGGCAAGGCCATTCAGAAATTCGTTGAGGAAAACGGCTTCTCCGTGGTGCGAGAGTACTGCGGCCATGGCATTGGCGAAGTGTTCCACGAAGAGCCGCAGGTGCTGCACTACGATGCCGACGACGGCGGCGTGGTGCTGCAGGCGGGCATGACGTTCACCATTGAACCGATGGTCAACGCCGGTGACTACCGCATCCGCCTGATGAAGGACGGCTGGACGGTAAAAACCAAGGATCGCAGCTTGTCCGCGCAGTACGAGCATACTATCGTTGTCACAGACAGCGGCTGCGAGATCCTGACGCTGCGCGAGGAAGAGCACGATTTACCGCGGGTGATCGCCCACGACATGAGCGCCCAGTGAGTGCGCGCCCGCCCCTGCGGGGGCGTCTCACTGCAGCACGCAGATAACCTAGGCCGGCTTATGCCGGCTTTTTTATCAATGGACTGCCTATGGCCGAGTTATCGCACGGCGAATCAGACGCCCTGCCGCCCGTATCGCCGGACACCCTCCCCGCCGACGCGCTGACCTGCGCCGGGCTGAAGCCCCACATGGAGCAGCTGCGCCGCTGGCTGGACGGCGCCTTTCGCCGCGGCGAGAGCGCCGAGTCGCTGGTTGCCGCCCGAACCCACTATCTCGACCGTCTGCTGGTGCGCCTGTGGCGCAGCTACGGCTTCGACAGCCAGCCCGGCCTGGCGCTGATCGCCGTCGGCGGCTATGGCCGCGCTGAGCTGCACCCGCTATCGGACATCGACCTGCTGCTGCTCAGCGCCGAGCCGCTGGCGCAGGCGCAGGAGGCGCAGATTGGCGCGCTGATAACCCTGCTGTGGGACCTGCGCCTGGAGGTTGGCCACAGCGTCCGTACCCTGGCGCAGTGCCTGAGCGAGGGGCTGGCCGATCTGACCGTCGCCACCAACCTGATCGAATCCCGTCTGCTGAGCGGCGACGTCGCGCTGTTTCTCCAGTTACAAAAACAGCTATTCAGCGATGACTTCTGGCCCTCGCCGCGCTTTTACCACGCCAAGGTGAACGAACAGCGCGAGCGCCACCGGCGCTATCACGGCACCAGCTATAATCTGGAGCCGGATATCAAGGCCAGCCCCGGCGGCCTGCGCGATATTCACACCCTGCTGTGGGTCGCCCATCGTCACTTTGGCGCCACCTCCCTCGATGAGATGGTCGGCTTCGGCTACCTGACAGAGGCCGAGGCCGACGAGCTGAACGAATGCCGCAGCTTCCTGTGGCGCATCCGCTTCGCCCTGCATCTGGTGGTCAACCGCTACGACAACCGCCTGCTGTTCGATCGTCAGCTCAGCGTCGCCCGCCTGCTGGGCTATCAGGGCGAAGGCAACGCGCCCATCGAAAAGATGATGAAAGAGTTTTACCGCATGACCCGGCGGGTGCGTGAGCTGAACCAGATGCTGTTACAGCTGTTCGATGAGGCGATCCTCGCACTGGACACCCGGGAAAAACCGCGCATTCTCGATGACTACTTCCAGCTGCGCGGCCCCCTGATCGATCTGCGCGATCCGGACACCTTCAGCCACGATCCGGTGATTATTCTGCGCCTGTTCTACGCCATGGCGCGCAATCCGGAGATCGAGGGCATCTACTCCACCACGCTGCGTCAGCTGCGCTACGCGCGCCGCCATCTGAAACAGCCCCTGTGCGCCCTACCCGAGGCGCGCAGCCTGTTCATGGCGATCCTGCGCCACCCCGGCGCGGTGCGACGCGCGCTGCTGCCCATGCACCATCACAGCGTCCTGTGGGCCTATATGCCGCAGTGGGGAAAGATCGTCGGCCAGATGCAGTTTGACCTGTTCCACGCCTACACCGTGGACGAGCACACCATGCAGGTGCTGCTCAAGCTGGAGAGCTTTGCCGCTCGGGATAACCATGGGCGCCACCCGCTGTGCGTCGAGCTCTACCCGCGCCTGCCGCAGCCGGAGCTGCTGCTGCTCGCCGCCCTGTTCCACGATATCGCCAAAGGACGCGGCGGCGACCACTCCCTGCTCGGCGCCGACGACGTGCTGGAGTTTGCCCGTCTGCACGGCCTTAACACGCGCGAAACCCAGCTGGTGGCCTGGCTGGTGCGCTGCCATCTGCTGATGTCGGTCACCGCTCAGCGCCGCGATATTCAGGATCCCGAGGTCATTCGCCACTTCTGTGCGGAGGTGCACAGCGAAACCCGGCTGCGCTATCTGATCTGCCTGACGGTCGCCGACATCTGCGCGACCAACGAAAACCTGTGGAACAGCTGGAAGCAGAGCCTGCTGCGCGAGCTGTTCTTCGCCAGCGAAAAACAGCTGCGCCGCGGTATGCACAGCAGCCCGGACATGCGCGAACGGGTACGCCATCACCGGCTGCAGGCGCTGGCGCTGCTGCGGATGGACAACATCGACGAACCGGAACTGATGCAGCTGTGGGGCCGCTGCCGCGCAGACTACTTCCTGCGCCATACGCCCAGCCAGCTGGCGTGGCACGCCCGCCACCTGCTGTGCCACCGCGGCGACGGCCCCCTGGTGCTGGTCAGTCAGCATGCCACGCGCGGCGGTACCGAAATTTTCATCTACAGCCCCGATCGGCCTTACCTGTTTGCCGCCGTCGCCGGTGAGTTGGATCGACGCAATCTCAGCGTACACGACGCACAGATCTTCACCAATCGCGATAACTATGCCATGGACACCTTCGTGGTGCTGGAGCCCGACGGCAGCCCGCTGGCGCCCGATCGCCACGACGCCATCCGCCTGGCGCTGGAGCACGCGCTGACGCAGCCGCACTATCACCCTCCGCGCGCGCGCCGCGCGCCGGCGCGTCTACGCCACTTCAGCGTTCCGACGGAGGTCAGCTTTCTGCCGGCCCATAACGCCCGGCGTAGCTACATGGAGCTCGTCGCGCTCGATCGTCCGGGACTGCTGGCACACATCGGCGAGATCTTTGCCGAAATGGGGCTCTCGCTGCACGGCGCCCGCATTACCACCATTGGCGAGCGGGTCGAAGATCTGTTTATTCTGGCCGACGGCGAACGGCGCGCATTAACGCCTGAAATGCAGCGGGAGCTGGCGCAACGGTTGACAGAAACCCTGCTTAGCGCCGATAAAGGGTAGATTTTTTTACGCACCCGCCGCGCCGATCCGGCGCCCGGCGGAACGGTTGATATTACGAGGGGAATATAGACAGGATGCAGCAGTTACAGACAGTTATCGAAAACGCCTTTGAGCGCCGCGCCGAGATCACGCCGACCAACGCCGACGGCATCACCCGTGAGGCGGTCAGCCAGGTCATCGCCCTGCTCGACAGCGGCGCCCTGCGCGTTGCGGAAAAAATAAACGGCGAATGGGTTACCCACCAGTGGCTGAAGAAGGCGGTGCTGCTCTCTTTCCGCATCAACGACAACCGCCTGATGGAAGGCGCAGAAACCCGTTTCTACGACAAAGTGCCAATGAAGTTCGCCGACTATGACGAAGCCCGCTTCCAGCGCGAGGGGTTCCGCGTCGTACCGCCGGCCTCCGTTCGCCAGGGGGCCTTCATCGCCCGCAATACCGTACTGATGCCCTCCTACGTCAACATTGGCGCCTACGTTGACGAAGGCACCATGGTCGATACCTGGGCCACCGTCGGCTCCTGCGCCCAGATCGGTAAAAACGTTCACCTCTCCGGCGGCGTCGGCATCGGCGGCGTACTGGAGCCGCTGCAGGCCAACCCGACCATCATCGAAGATAACTGCTTCATCGGCGCCCGCTCTGAAGTGGTCGAAGGGGTCATCGTGGAAGAGGGCTCGGTTATCTCGATGGGGGTCTTCATCGGACAGAGCACCAAGATCTATGACCGTGAAACCGGCGAGGTTCACTACGGTCGCGTACCGGCCGGCTCCGTGGTCGTCTCCGGCAACCTGCCCTCCAAACGCGGCGACTACAGCCTGTACTGTGCGGTTATCGTCAAGAAGGTAGATGCCAAGACGCTCGGTAAGGTCGGCATCAACGAGCTGCTGCGCACCATCGACTGATCCCCTCTCGCCCAGCCGCTCGGCCTGACGCCGGGCGGCCGCGAACCTCCGCTCCAGCCCCATTACCGCAGGGGCGGTGCTCAATCTCGCCACAGAGCCAGTGCTCACAGCCCCCCGCAGCTAACTGCGCTGGAGCCTGTGCCTGGACACCAAGCCACCGCTCGCCCCAGCGCCGACAAAGAGTGCAATAATTCCTCAGGTATCACAGGCAAAATGGCTCACCGCATGTATACTTTCACCGCCCTTACGCTCTTTGTCATTTGTCAAAAAATGACCCATAAAAACCACGGCTGTATTCATTCCGCCAGAAGCACGCTCTGACGGAGCCGACGCGTTAACGCATGAAAGGTGCCGCTATGTATGACAACCTGAAAAGCCTGGGGATCACCCAACCGGAAGAGATCGATCGCTATAGCCTGCGTCAGGAGGCCAACAACGACATTCTGAAGATTTACTTTCGTAAGGATAAGGGCGAATTCTTTGCCAAGAGCGTGAAGTTCAAATACCCACGCCAGCGTAAAACCATTCTGAGCGACAACGACAGCCAGGGGGTGCGGGAGATCAGCGAGATCAGCCCCAACCTGCGCTATGTCATCGAGGAGCTGGATCGCCTGTGCCTGCGCGATCGTCAAGAGGAGGATCTGAAGCGCAAAATCCTGGACGATCTGCGCCATCTGGAGAGCGTGGTCGCCAATAAGATCGCCGAGATCGAGGCCGACCTGGAGAAGCTCACCGGCAAATAGCGCCGCGACGGCGACGCCATACCGCGCCTACTCGCCCAAGCGCAGCGCCCAGGCGCTGACCCACGGTGAGGTGACCGTTTCCGGCTCCGGCGCCTGCTGGGCATCTACCTCGAGCAGCTCACCCAGGCGGGTCGCCCCCTGCGCCTGCAGCAGCGCATCAAACTGATGTCCGGCGCCGCAGAAGTGGGCAAAGCCGCTGTCGCCCAGCGCGATCAGCCCATAGCGCAGCGCCGCCTGCTGCCCCACCCCATCGCGCAGCGCCGCAAACAGCGGCGCCAGCGTGTCCGGCAGGTCGCCTTGCCCGGTGGTCGAGGTCACCACCAGTACATGCTGCTGGGCATAGCGCTGCCAGTCGGCCAGCGTCCCCTCCTCAAACAGCATCACCTGGTGTCCCTGCTGCTGCAGAATGGCCTGCGCCTCTTCCGCCACCATCAGCGCGTTACCGTATACGGTTCCCACAAAAATGCCCACTTGCGCCATTGCCCACTCCTTCTGTCAGGCCTCTTGGCCCGTCTCTGTCTCATCTGCTCTATCCTGAGGGCAATCGGGCGTAAACTCAACCCGATCAAGTTCAGGGAGATAGGCTTGCCAGCCCAGTCCGTCCATCAGCGCCTGCCAGCGTAGATCCAGGCCGGCCCGCAGGCACAGCGCCTCTCCGGTCACCGGATGCGTCAGGCGCAGTTCGCTGGCGTGCAGCATTAAACCGGGCGTGCCAAAGTGGGCGGCGACGCCGCGATTCTGACGCAGATCGCCGTGCGCGGTATCGCCGATGATCGGATGGCGCAGGTGCGCCATGTGGCGGCGCAGCTGATGCTTGCGGCCGGTCTGCGGCATCAGTTCGACCAGGCTAAAGCGTGACGTCGGATAACGGCCAATGGCCAGCGGCACCTCCGCCGTCGCCAGCCCCCGGTAGTGGGTCTGCGCCGGCTGCGGAGCGCGATCGGGGGAACGGAAACGATCGGCGATTTTATCCAGCTCCGGCGTCAGCGGGTAGTCGAGCAGCGCCTCCCCTTGCAGATAGCCGCGAACCACCGCATGATAGACTTTATGGATCTGATGCTGTTCGAACTGCTGGGCCAGCGCACGCGCCACCTCGCTCGACAACCCCAACAGCAGCACCCCGAAGGTCGGCCGATCCAGGCGATGAACGGTATAGACATGGCGCCCGAGCATATCGCGCACCGTCTGCATCACCACCACCTTCTCTTTGCGATCCAGCCAGCTACGGTGAACCAACCACCCGGCAGGCTTGTTGATTGCCACCAGATGATCATCCTGATAAATAATTTCCATCCCGATACCCGACAAAAAGAAAAAACGCGGCACCTTACAGCATAACCTGCCGGTGGCGCAATCTGGCGCGCTGCGCGGCGGATCCCCCGACTAACGCGGATCGCCGCCGAGATGCCGATCCAGGCGCTGCAGCGCCGCCAGCAGCGGAGCCACTCGCGCCAGCTCCTGCGGGTAGGCCATCTCAATATAGGGGGCGATCGCCATCCGCTGCGGCAGGGGCGCTCTGCAGAGCAGCAGGGCGTGCATGCGCGGTAAAAAGACCCACTGCAGCCATTCGGCCGCCTCCAGGGTATCGACGCAGAACGGCTCCTGGCTGGCCAGGGCATCGGCGGCGGGCGCCTGCGCCTGCCACAGGGACAGCGCGCGCATCTGGGCTTCGATCTGCTGTAAATGGCCGTGTACGATGGCGTAATCACTCATGACGGACTCTCTTGCGGTCTGGTGGGAAAATCGCGCCAGCATACCACCGACGGCGCCGCGCCCAAACCGGGTGGGGGGAAAAGCGGACGCAAAAAAGAGGGGGTGCTGCCATGCAGCACCCCCTGATTCGTTTTATAGCAGTCCCGCTACACAACGTGCTCCCTGCTCATCCGTGAAAACTTTTCCCTGCGGATTTCCTTTTCCGGACACTCCATTGCCTGCGTCCTGTTCGCCATCCGGGCGATATCCCTCAGTCATCCTGACACACCGGCCATCCAAACCGGCTCTCAGTCTCCTTCCTGGAGGTGTCCCTTATTTCATCCTGAAATATCCTGACCGACGTCCTGCGGTACATCCTTTCGCCCGTCCTGGGCGGGTCCTCGCCTCATCCTGAGACAACATCATCCTGATGTGTCCTTACTCCGGCGACTTCCCTTTCGATGTAATTACTTTCGCCGATTTTCGCAGGTTTAGCAATGGGGATATTGTCTTACATATGTGATACTTACGTAATCTGTGAATTTTAATATCATGATAACTATCGAATTTACGACGGCGCTTCGCAAAATAATCAGATAATAAAACGAGATCTCTTACAGTGCGTGTAAGAGATCTCTCACACGCCGACCCGCCGTTACCCTACTTCCTGCGCCAGCGGCTGCAATGCCGCGAGGAACTCGGCCAGCGTCGGCGTCAGCACACGCCGCTGCGGGCTACCAAACTGCTCAAGCAATACGCTGCCGCTCAGGTTACACAGCGTCACCATGCTCAGCTCATCCGCCGTGCTGGCCAGAA
Organism: Edwardsiella sp. EA181011; assembly: GCF_000800725.1. Taxonomy (NCBI): domain Bacteria; kingdom Pseudomonadati; phylum Pseudomonadota; class Gammaproteobacteria; order Enterobacterales; family Hafniaceae; genus Edwardsiella; species Edwardsiella sp. EA181011. The sequence goes on from NZ_CP011364.1 coordinate 3,766,354, forward strand.
ACAGGGTCGGCGACAGCTTCAGACGACGCTGGGTGACCAAATGGCCTATCTGGTTCTCCTGCAGGCGCTGCAGGTCCTCCTCGCTCCAGACCTGCACCAGATCCATCTCGATCTCATTCCAGCGCGCGCGCATATCGCCGGCGTACTGGGTGGTAAAAAACGGCGCCAGCGCCGGATGCAGCCGGATATCCAGCGCCCGGCCAATCCCCTCCAGATCCTCCCCGCGCCCCGGCTCGGGACGCCAGAATACGCAGTCGTCGCGACTGTAGACCACGCAGGGGGACGGAATACCGTACAGCGCATGGCTGGACGGCCAGTCACCGTGCTGCTGCTGCCACTGCGCCACATAGCGCTGAGTAAATTCGCGCAGGGCGGCGGAAACCTGATGCTCCATAATCTTCTCTCTGTCTCTTGAGGCTGTATCCCATCACGCGCCGTCGCATCGGCGCAGCGCAGAGACGCGCGCCCACAGTTACGGGATACCGCCTGGCGGTGGTAAACTGCGGCAAGCGATGACCGGCCTCTGCGCCGGTTTCCCATTGTACCCTGCTGTCGCACCGCGCACAGCCGCTTTCACCACAGGTTAACCGTATGTCATACCAAGAGAACCCGGCGCTCACCTCCCTGACCCTGGGCAAGGCCACCGAATACCGCGACCAGTATGATGCCTCACTGCTGCAAGCCGTACCGCGCAGCATGAACCGCGAACCGCTGGGGCTCTACCCCGACGCGCTGCCGTTCCACGGCGCCGATATCTGGACCCTGTATGAGCTCTCCTGGCTCAACGCCAACGGCCTGCCGCAGGTCGCCCTGGCCGAGGTCGCGCTGGATGCCTACGGCGCCAATCTGATCGAATCAAAGAGCTTTAAGCTCTATCTCAACAGCTTTAATCAAACCCGTTTCGCCGACTGGGACACGGTGCAGCGCACGCTACAGCACGATCTGGCCCACTGTGCCCAGGGCGGTGTCAGCGTCACCCTGCTGCGCCTGTCGCAGGTTGAAGGCCAGCCCATCGCCGCGCTCCCCGGCGAGTGCATCGATGACCAACCCATCAGCATCGACAGCTACAGCTTCGACGCCACCCTGCTGGAAAACGCCGCCGATCCGACGCGCCAGGTCGACGAGACGCTGGTCAGCCACCTGCTGAAGTCCAACTGCCTGATAACCCATCAGCCCGACTGGGGCTCCGTGATGATCCGCTACCGCGGCGCGGCCATCAGCCGCGAGGCGCTGCTGCGCTACCTGGTCTCGTTCCGTCACCACAATGAGTTCCACGAACAGTGCGTGGAGCGGATTTTCAACGATATTCAGCGTTTCTGCCAGCCAGAGGCGCTCAGCGTGTACGCCCGCTACACCCGGCGCGGCGGGCTGGATATCAACCCCTGGCGCAGCAACGTCCCGTTTCAGCCGCCCTGCGGGCGCCTGGCGCGCCAATAGTTGCGGAGAGGCGTTGATTTTTGGCATTTTTCCCCGATAGTCTTGGCAAGACGCCAGCGCGCACGGTAAGGTGAAAACGGTACGGCGCGGCGCCCATGCACGCCGCCCAGAGTAAGACGCCGGCCGCAGCAACGCCCCACGGCGACGCGGTAACCGCATCGTTTGGATGCCTAGGAGAGATTTTGATTACACACATCAGCCCGCTGGGATCGATGGATCTGTTGTCACAGATGGAAGTGGACATGCTGAAGCGCACCGCCAGCAGCGACCTGTACCGCCTGTTCCGTAACTGCTCCCTTGCCGTGCTCAACTCCGGTGCGAAAACGGACAACAGCACCGAGCTGCTGTCTCGCTTTGAAACCTTTGATATCAACGTGTTACGCCGTGAACGCGGCGTCAAGCTGGAGCTGGTCAACCCGCCGGAGGAAGCCTTCGTCGACGGGCGGATCATCCGGGCCCTGCAGGCTAACCTGTTTGCGGTCCTGCGCGATATTCTGTTTGTTAACGGCCAGCTGATGAGCGCCCAGCGCGCCCAGGCGCTGGATCTGGAAAACCCGACCATCATCACCAACCTGGTGTTTTCGATACTGCGCAACGCCCGCTCACTGCACGTTGGCGATGAACCTAACATGATCGTCTGCTGGGGTGGCCACTCCATCAGTGAAATCGAGTATCAGTATGGGCGCCAGGTCGGCAATCAGCTGGGGCTGCGCGAGCTGAACGTCTGCACCGGCTGCGGGCCCGGCGCCATGGAGGCGCCGATGAAGGGGGCAGCCGTCGGCCACGCCCAACAACGCTACCATGAGGGACGCTTCATCGGCATGACCGAACCCTCGATCATCGCCGCCGAGCCGCCCAATCCGCTGGTCAATGAGCTCATCATCATGCCGGATATCGAAAAGCGGCTGGAGGCCTTTGTCCGCTTCGGTCACGGCATCATCATCTTCCCCGGCGGCGTAGGCACGGCGGAGGAGCTGCTGTACCTGCTAGGGATCCTGATGGATCCGGAAAACCGTAGCCAGGTACTGCCGCTGATCCTGACCGGGCCGCAGGAGAGCGCCGACTATTTCCGCGTGCTGGATGACTTCATCGTCAATACGCTGGGCGAGCAGGCGCGCCGCCACTACCAGATCATCATTGACGATCCGGCCGAAGTGGCGCGGCGCATGAAGCTCGCCATGCCGCGGGTGAAAGAGAACCGGCGCCAGAGCGGCGACTTCTACAGCTTTAACTGGTCGCTGAAGATCAGCGCCGATCTGCAGATGCCGTTTGCGCCGACCCACGACAATATGGCCAACCTTAACCTGCATCCCAATCAGTCGCCGGAGCAGCTTGCCGCCGCCCTGCGCCGCGCCTTCTCCGGCATCGTGGCCGGCAACGTGAAAGAGGCGGGGATCCGCGCCATCGCCGAGCACGGGCCGTTCAAGCTGCACGGCGATCCGCAGATGATGCAGCACATGGACCGTCTGCTGCAGGGCTTTGTCGCCCAGCAGCGCATGAAGCTGCCCGGCTCGGCCTATGTGCCCTGCTACCAGATCGTCCGCTGAGTTTTTACCCCGGGGCGCGCCGCCGCCGCCCCGCTAATCCGGTTAAATCGCTATGTCCATCCATCTGTTAATCGTCGATGCCCTCAATCTGATCCGCCGCATTCACGCCGTGCAGGGTTCTCCCTGCGGCGACGCCTGCAGCGCGGCGCTGCGTCAGCTGTTGGGACATACCACCCCCAGCCACGCCGTCGCCGTTTTTGACCAAGACGATCGCGCAGAAAGCTGGCGTCATCAACTGCTCCCCGGCTATAAGGCCGGCCGTCAGGCGATGCCGGACGACCTGGCGCAGGAGATGGAGAGCCTGCGTGCCGCGTTTACCGCCCTGGGCGTCGCCTGCTGGCACAGCCCCGGCAACGAGGCGGACGATCTAGCCGCCACGCTGGCGCACAAAGTGGCGCAGGGCGGACATCGGGTGACGATCGTCTCGACCGACAAAGGCTACTGCCAGCTGCTCTCGCCGCAGATCCAAATCCGCGACTATTTTCAAAAGCGCTGGCTGGATCTGCCGTTTGTACAGCGCGAGTTTGGGGTAGCGCCGCAGCAGCTGACGGACTTCTGGGGGCTGGCGGGGATCGGCAGCAGTAAGATCCCCGGCGTCAGCGGCATCGGCGCCAAGACCGCCGCTGCGCTACTGCAGGAGTTTGGATCGCTGGAGACACTCTATCAGCGCCTGGCACAGGCGCCCGAACGCTGGCGTCAGCGCCTAAGCGAGCAGCGGGAGACGGCGGAGATCTGCCGCCGCGTCGCAACGCTGCAGACCGACCTGGCGCTGCACGGCAATCTGCAGCAGCTGCGTCTGAACGGCCGAGCGTAGCCGCCGCCGAGCGGCGGCGCGGGGATTAATCGCGCTGTTCGCGGCGGCGGAACTCACGCTCGTCGCGACGGCCGGGGATGGCGCCCCAGATGCGCCGAACGTGCACCGTCACCTCTTCACGATCGTGATACAGCTGCTTGGCCGCAATCTGCGCGTTGATGCCGTTCTCTTTCAGCACCTGCGCCAGCGTGGCCAAATTCTGGCTCACCTCTTCATAGCGCTTCTTCATCGGTAACTTCAGGTTGAAGATCGCCTCCCGACACCAGCCGTTGACCAGCCAGCGCGCCATCAGCGCCGAGACTTTGGCCGGCTTCTCAACCATATCGCACACCAGCCAGTCGTTATCCCCCTCCGGCGTAAAGCGGAAACCATCGGCGCGGTGATGGGTCACCTGCCCGGTATCCATCAGGCTCGGCGCCATCGGGCCATTGTCGATGGCCTGCACCATCATGCTGCGCTGCACCAGCTGATAGGTCCAGCCGCCGGGGCAGGCCCCCAGATCGACGGCGCGCATGCCGCTGCCCAGACGCTCATCCCACTCATCCGCAGGGATAAAGACGTGGAATGCCTCCTCCAGCTTGAGGGTAGAGCGGCTGGGGGCGTCGGCGGGAAACTTCAGGCGAGGGATCCCCATATAAAACGGCGAGTTATTATCGCTATACGAGTAACCGACGTAGCAGCAGCCCGGCGCAATAAACAACACGTGCACCACCGGACGATAGGGATTCTCCTGGCGCAGCAGGGTACGCTGCTCACGCAGCGCCGCGCGCAGCGGCACGGTGAACTTACGGCAGAACTTCAGTAGCTCTTTGCTTTCGTTGGTATCCGGCACCTCGACGCGCAGCTCACCGCCGCCATCGATAACCCCCAGCAGCATGCCGCAGATCGGCGCGATGCGATCCTCCGGCGGCAAATCCTTCAGCAGCTCGCCGACCACCAGCATCTGACGGGCAAAGATCAACTCCCGGAACGGCAGCTTGCGCGCCAGTTTATCCGCATCGTCTGGCTGATAGCACTCAAACAGCACGTAGCCGCTGTTCTCTTTCACCCGGGCAAAACCGTATACCTCGAGGGCCGCCGCCTTATCGGTGATCTCCGCCGCACACTCTTTCTCAAAGCCAGGACGGCAATACAAAGCAAGTCTATTCATGGCGTTCCGCCCTCTTTCCCATGCGCATCGCGCCAATCAACATCAATACCCAGCCAATCAGGAAGCAGGTGCCGCCGATCGGTGTGATATACACCCAAATTTTAAGCTGCGATAGCGCCAGACAGTAAAGACTGCCGCTGAACAGCACGGTTCCCAGCGCCAGCAGGGCACTGCTCCAGTAAAACCACAGATTGCTGCGGCGCAGCATCAGCGCCGCCAGACCCAGGATCGCCAGCGTATGCACCGCCTGGTACTGCAGTCCGGTATGCAGCCAGGCCATCTCTTTGGCCCCCAGCGTATTACTCAGTACGTGGGCGCCAAATGCGCCCAGCGCCACAAAGATAAAACCGCTAATAGCGGCGAATAAAATCATGGAACGGCTACTCATTACGCGACCTTTTCACCCTTTTTCCTGGCGCACGCCGGCGCCATCCGATTCATAGCGGAAGCGGAATTTCTCCTGCTCACCGGCGGCCCTGGCCAGTATCCACTGGCGAAAAGCGGCTATTTTACCCAAATCTGCCTGCGCGTCTTGGCAAACCAGATAAAAGGCGTTTTTACTGATCAGGACATCGTTAAACGGGCAGACCAGGCGCCCGGCCTCGATCTCCGTCTGCGCCATCACATTATTGACCAGCGCAATCCCCTGGCCGTGTACGGCGGCCTGCACCACCATCGCGCTGTGGCTGAAGATTGGCCCCTGCTGCACGTTGATGTGCTGCAGGCCGAGCTGCCGAGTATAGGCCAGCCAATCGCGGCGCGATGTGTCGTGCAGCAGCGTATGATAAGCCAGATCGGCCGGATCTTTTAGCGGATGTTCCCCCAGCAGCAGCTGGGGCGAACAGACCGGCATCAGATATTCGGCATACAGCCGCTCGACCCGCAGCCCCGGCCAGTGACCGCGGCCATAGAAAATGGCGACGTCGACGTCGTCCGCCAGTTTACCCTCCTCCCGATCCACCGCCTGAATACGCACATCGATGCCAGGATAGGCGCTGTTGAAGCCGGAGAGGCGCGGCACCAGCCATTGAATGGCGAAGCTCGGCGGCAGGCTTACGGTCAGCGCCCCCTTGGCGCTCCGCGCCTGCAGCTTGCGCGTAGCCTCGTTCAGCGCAGAAAAGATCTCTTTGATATCAAGATAATAGCTCTGCCCCTCTTCCGTCAGCAGCAACGAGCGGTTGCGGCGGCGGAACAGCTTCAGCCCCAGAAAATCCTCCAGCGATTTGATCTGATGGCTGACCGCCGCCTGTGTCACGAACAGCTCCTCGGCGGCCTTGGTAAAACTCAGATGTCTGGCGGCAGCATCAAAGACGCGCAGCGCATTCAGAGGCGGTAATCGTTTCGACATATCGGGTCACTTGTTATCAAATGGTTACCAACTGTTAACCTGATGTTTACACATTAGTTTTTTTTATCCGAGACATTATAATTTGTCCGTTGAGGATAGGCCAGCAAATACCTATAGTGGCGACACTTCCCAGGCCGGAACGAAAAAGCAGGAATGACTCTTTTCAGGAATGCTTTTGGCTTTGTGGTTGTGATGTTGTGTTTGCAAGTTGTCTGACACCTTTCAGACGTGGTAGCGGCGTAAGCCCCTGCCGTTTTTCACTTCCTGTACATTTACCCTGTCTGTCCATAGTGATTTAGTAGCACCGCCCGTTGCGGTGCTTTTTTTTCGGCGCCGCGGCGCGGAAAAGCGCATACAATCGCTTCATCATCGCCCTTTACCAGTTTAAAATGCCCGCCATTAAGGCCCGCGCGCCGGTCCGCTCAACGCGGGCCGCGGTAAATTGTGAGCCCGCTCTCGGATTAATCCTGTTAATCCTGAAGCCGCTTCACGTCCCGTTTCCGCGCCGTATTACAGAGATCCCGCCTATGACATTTGACTTTATGGCGCTGCGCCGCGACTTCCCCGCGCTGGAAGCGGACAGCGTTTACCTGGATAGCGCCGCCACCGCACTGAAACCGCGGGCGGTGCTGGAGGCCATCCAGGCCTATTACACCGGCCACGGCGCCACGGTGCACCGCAGCCAGCACGCGGCGGCCCGACGCCTTACCGAACGCTTTGAGAACGCCCGGCGTCAGACGGCGGCGCTGATCGGGGCCGATGAACATGAAATTATCTGGAGCAAAGGCGCGACCGAATCGATCAACCTGGTCGCCCAGAGCTACCTGCGGCCGCGCCTGCGACCCGGCGATCGGATCCTGGTCAGCGAGGCCGAGCACCACGCAAATCTGATCCCATGGCTGATGGTCGCCGAGCAGTGCCAGGCTCAGGTCGTCCGCCTACCGGTCGATGCGCTCGGCCTGCCGGACCTCAGCCGGCTTCCGGCCCTGCTCGAATCGCGCCCGCGCCTGCTGGCCCTGGGGCAAATGTCCAACGTCACCGGCGGCTGCCCGGATCTGGCGCAGGCGATCGACCAGGCGCATGCCTGCGGCTGCGCCGTCATGGTCGACGGTGCGCAGGGGGTGGTACACCATCCCCTTAATGTGCACGCCGCCGACGCCGATTTCTACGCCTTCTCAGCCCATAAGCTGTATGGCCCCTGCGGGCTGGGCGTACTGTACGGCAAACGCGCGCTGCTGGAGGAGATGCACGCCTGGCAGGGCGGCGGAAAGATGCTGACCCACGCCGACTTTAACGGCTTTACGGAGCAGGCCGTACCGCACCGCTTCGAGGCGGGCACCCCCAACATTGCCGGAGTGCTCGGCTTTGCCGCCGCCCTCGACTGGCTGGCAGAGATCGATCGCCCCGCCGCCGAGCGCCACTGCGTCGCGCTGGCGCAGCAGGCGGAGGCGGCGCTGAGTCTGCTGCCCGGCTTTATCAGCTACCGGGCGCCCAACAGCGCGCTGTTGGCGTTTAACGTTGCCGGGATCCACCACAGCGATCTCAATACCCTGATCGCCGAGCAGGGCGTCGCGCTACGCAGCGGCGTACACTGCGCGGCGCCGCTGATGCAGGCCCTTGGCGTCAGCGGCACGCTGCGCGCCGCCTTCGCCCCCTACAATACCCCTGCCGATGTCCAGGCGCTGGTGCAGGCCGTCGGCCGCGCCGTTTCACTGCTTAACGAGGATCCGCTATGAAGGCACCGCACCCCTTTGGCCGTCAGATCACCGCACAGACCCTGCGTCAGCGCTTTGCCGGACTGATGCAGTGGGAAGATCGCTACCGCCAGATTATCATGCTGGCGCGCGAGCTGCCGCCGCTGGATGAGACGCTGCGCTGCCCGCAGGCGGAGCTCGCAGGCTGTGAAAACCGGGTCTGGCTGGACGGAGAGCGGCTGGAAGACGGCACCCTGCATCTGTACGGCGACAGCGAAGGGCGCATCGTCAAGGGGCTGCTGGCGATCCTGTTGACCACCGTCGAAGGGAAAACGCCCGCTCAGGCGCTGGAGAGCGATCCGCTGGCGCTGTTTGGCGAACTCAACGTCATGGCGCAGCTGAGCGCCTCGCGCAGCAGCGGGCTACAGGCCCTGGCGCAGGGCGTTGCAGCGATTGCCCGCCGCTATGCCGACGCGGCGCGCTGAGCGCGGCGAGCCAGCAGTTTTTTCAGGGCATGGGAGACCGCCACAAAGCCAAAGCTGGCGGTCACCATCGTCACCGAGCCAAACCCGGCGCTGCAGTCCATGCGCTTCGGCCCCTCGGCGGTGCTGCGCTGCGCACAGACGCTGCCATCCGGCTGCGGATAGACCAGCGCCTCGCTGGAGAAGACACAGTCGATGCCCAGCTTTCCCCGGCTGTTCTTCACGATGCGGTGATCCGCCTTCAGGCGTTCGCGCAGCTTGGCCGCCAACGGATCCTGAATGGTCTTGGCCAGATCAGCCACCTCAATGCGCGTCGGATCGATCTGGCCGCCGGCGCCGCCGGTGGTCACCAGTGGGATCTTGTTGCGCCGACAGTGCGCCAGCAGCGCCGCCTTGGGTCGTACGCTGTCGATGGCATCGATCACATAGTCGAAGCGGCCATCGATCAGCGCGGCCACGTTATCCGGAGTAATAAAGTCATCCACGCAGGTCACCCGGCACTCGGGGTTAATCTCCCGGATCCGCGCGGCCAGTGCCTCGCCCTTAGGCTGTCCGACGGTGCTGCGCAGGGCCTGAATCTGCCGGTTGGTATTGGTCACGCAGACATCATCCATATCGATCAGCGTAAGGGCGCCGATCCCGCTACGCGCCAGCGCCTCTACGGCCCAGGAGCCAACGCCGCCCAGGCCAATGACACAGAAGTGGGCACCGGCAAACGCCTCTAGCGCCGGGCGGCCATACAGACGCGCAATCCCGCTGAAGCGTTGCCAATAGGCGTCAGAAAATGGTGCAGTCATGGGAGGTCCCCTATCAAGCGTGAAAACTGCCGGGCAGTATAGGGGATAGCGAGAAAAACAAAAGGGGCACGCATGCCCCTACGTTCCCTATCCCGCGCGCCTCAGTTACGTACCAGCATCTGCCCGCCGTCGTGGCTAGCGCGCTGCGGGTGGTAGGCGTTAAACAGCGGCGCGCCGCTCTGCGGCGTTTTCAGCAGCCAGACCCGGCCATAGTGATTGTAGTAGCCAGCCCAGTGTCCGGCCTCCGGACCGATCCCCTGATAAATGTCAAAATGCTGTCCCTTGATAGCGCCGCCCACGTCCAACGCCACCATCAGGCGCATCTGGTAGCGCCCGGTGAATTTTCCCTGCGCGTTGAGCTGCGGTACTTCGGCCAGCAGCACCGATCCCGCCGGGATCAGCGAACGGTCCGACGCCACGGAGGCCTTGGCGATCAGCGGCACGCCGCTGGCGCCTTTTACCGGTGCAAACTGCTCCGGCTTAAAGAAGACAAACGAGGGATTCTGCTCCAGCAGCTCGCGCACCTCGGTGCGGCTGTGATCATCGGCCCACCGGCGGATCGCCTGCATCGACATATCCGCCCTGGCCACCTCGCCGCGATCGATCAGCACCTTGCCGATGCTGTGATAAGCATGGCCATTCTTGCCGGCGTAGCCAAAAAAGGTCAGGGGCTGGCCGTCGCCAAAGTCAACGTAGCCGCTGCCCTGCACCTCCATCATAAAGTTATCCATCAGCGAGTTGCTGTAGGCGATCTCCAGCCCGCGGTTATCCAGGGCGCCATCGTAGATGGCCGAGCGCGCCGGCAGGCGACCACGCTTATGCGGCATGCGGTACAGCGGATACTGAAACGCCCCCTGGGGATGGGGGCGCGCCTCCACCACCGGCGTGTAATACCCGGTAAACTGCACGTTGCCAAAGTTATCTACGCCCTCCATCTGGTAGGCGTTCAGGCCAAACTGCGCGAGTTTACGGGTATCGGCCCCGGCCATCAGCCATTCGGTCACCGCCTCAAAATTACCGACGTGGCGGCCATACAGCGACGGCGAGGCCTGACGGATGGCGTCCACCTGTTCCACAAAGTCTTTGCCGTTAACCGGCTTACCCTTGGCATTCGGATGGTTAACCAGCGCCAGCGGCTGGTTCAGGGTGCCATCTTTATACTGCTGACCGCGATCCGTCGGCCGGGAGGAGCACCCGGCCATCAGCGCCACCAATAACCCACATACCGCGTATTTTCCCCAACGCCCTTTCATCTCTCGCCTTCTTTTTTGCAATCGGTTACCACCGGCGAACCATAACAAACCCCTATCGTGAAAGGAATTAGAGCGAATAAAAAAATCACCCACATCCATATCATGATTAAAATTAAAACAAGATGATGAATATTCCCGCGAACACATCGCGGATCGGTGATGTTTGTCAAAAAAATCTTGCATCCCGCCAGATGGCGTGTATTATTCGCCCTCATCGGACGCGGGGTGGAGCAGCCTGGTAGCTCGTCGGGCTCATAACCCGAAGGTCGTCGGTTCAAATCCGGCCCCCGCAACCAATCCGATGCGCAGTACACAATATGATAGCAGTATGACGGACGCGGGGTGGAGCAGCCTGGTAGCTCGTCGGGCTCATAACCCGAAGGTCGTCGGTTCAAATCCGGCCCCCGCAACCAATTGTGTGCAGCAGACAATGTGATAGCAGTATGACGGACGCGGGGTGGAGCAGCCTGGTAGCTCGTCGGGCTCATAACCCGAAGGTCGTCGGTTCAAATCCGGCCCCCGCAACCAATTTCGTCATCGACAATAAACACCTTAACCGGTGTTTTTTTTGTTTTTATCGCCCGGCCCACGGTCGGCGGGGCGCCCGTCCTTGCCTACCGCTTCACCGTCAACGCTTCGCCAGCTGCGCTCCGCTGGCAAAATAGGCCTTAATCCCCGCCAGAATCGACTCGGCCACCTGCTGCTGAAATGCGCTGGTGCGCAGACGCCGCTCCTCTTCTACGTTGCTGATAAACGCCGTCTCCACCAGAATTGACGGAATATCCGGCGCCTTCAGCACCGCAAAGCCGGCCTGATCGACGCGATTCTTATGCAGCTTGTTGACCCGCCCCAGGCGATCGAGCACCTCGCGGCCAAACTTCAGGCTGTCGTTGATGGTCGCCGTCTGCATTAGATCGAATATGGTGTGGTCCAGATACTGATCGCCGCTGCGGCTCACCCCGCCAATCTCATCCGACTCGTTCTGCGTCTGTGCCAGATAGCGCGCGGCGGTGCTGGTCGCCCCCTTGGTCGACAGCGCAAAGACCGACGAACCGCGCACCGTCCGGCTGGTGAACGCATCGGCGTGAATGGAGATAAACAGATCGGCGCGCTGACGGCGCGCCTTGGCCACCCGCACCTTGAGCGGGATAAACACATCCTCATAGCGGGTCATATACACCCGCATATTCGGCTGACGCTTAATCAGCGCGCTGAGGCGATGGGCTATCTTCAGCACGATGTCTTTCTCCCGGGTGCGGTTTTTACCGATGGCGCCGGGATCTTCGCCGCCGTGGCCGGGATCGAGCATAATGACGATGGGTCTGTCGCGCCCGGCCTTGCCCTTCTGCGGCCCGGCCTTGGGTAGAGAGCGCTCCAGATCCCCCTTGTTATAATCTTCCAGCAGCGCCAGCAGCGGGTCATCCTCATCGTCCGCCCGCGCGGCGGGAGAGCCGGCGACCGGGTAGAGATCCACCACCAGGCGGTTCTTAAATTCGGCGACCGGCGACAGGGTAAACACCTTCGGGCTGACGTTCTGCTTCAGCTCCAGCACCAGACGCACCGTATCCTGATCAAACTGGCCGACCCGGGCATGCTTCAGGTAGGGATCGCCCCCCTGCACCTGATGACCGATCCCTTTCAGGACGCTGTTGAGATGCACCCCCTGAATATCCACCACGATACGATCGGGGTTGCTGAGCGCAAACTGCTTGTATTTGAGCGGCTGGCTCGACTCCAGCGTGACCCGAGTATAGGTCGACGACGGCCATACACGCACGGCGATCACCTGTGCGGACGCCGCGAAGCCGACGCGGCTGACGCTAAGGAACCAAGTGGCCGCGGCAGCCTGCAAGAGGCGGCGGCGCGTTAGGCTATGGTTGGAATCTGTCATGTAACCCCAGGGAACAACGCTGAAATACCCGCTCCGGCGCCCCGGCGCCGGGAAAAGACGGGCAAAACTTTAGCGAAACCGTCTGGGGATGTCATTAGAAAATCTGAATAGAGATTTAACAATCTATGTCCTTACCCGCGCGGCGGCGAACCCGCGCGGACAATTTGGCGCTTGCCTTTTGCTCAATTGCAGAATAAAAATACAGAATGAACGAATAGATATTCACAAAGGGACGATTATGAAGGAGCGCAGCACAGAACTGGTTCAGGGGTTTCGCCACTCGGTGCCGTACATCAATGCCCACCGTGGCAAGACCTTTGTCATTATGCTGAGCGGCGAGGCCATCGCCGAGGCGAACTTCGTCGGCATCATCAACGATATCGCGCTGCTGCATAGCCTGGGCATTCGTCTGGTCGTGGTCTACGGCGCCCGCCCGCAGATCGATACGCTGCTCCGAGAGCAGCGCTGCGATCCTCGCTACCACAAGCAAACCCGGGTCACGGATGCCCGTACGCTGGCGCTGGTCAAGCAGGCCGCAGGCCAGGTTCAGCTGGATATCACCGCGCGCCTGTCGATGAGCCTGAGCAATACGCCGCTGGCCGGCGCGCATATCAACGTGGTCAGCGGTAACTTTGTCATCGCCCAGCCGCTGGGAGTCGATGACGGCGTGGACTATTGTCACAGCGGGCGCATTCGCCGCATTGATGAGGCCGCCCTGCGCTGCCAGCTGGACGCCGGTGCCATCGTCCTGCTCGGTCCGGTGGCGGTGTCGGTCACCGGAGAGAGCTTTAACCTGACCACCGAAGAGATCGCCACCCACCTGGCCATTAAGCTGCAGGCGGAGAAGCTGATCGGTTTCTGCGCCGCGCAGGGGGTCAGCAACGACGACGGTAGCATCGCCGCCGAGCTGCTGCCCAACGAGGCCGAACGGCGCGTCGCGGCGCTGGAGGAGACCGGTGAGGGGGCCCTGAGCAGCACGCGCTTTCTGCGCGGCGCGATCGCCGCCTGCCGCAGCGGCGTAGGCCGCAGCCACCTGATTAGCTATCTGGAAGACGGCGCCCTGCTGCAGGAGCTGTTCTCGCGTGACGGCATCGGCACCCAGATCGTGATGGAGAGCGCAGAGCAGATCCGTCGCGCCAACATCAATGATATCGGCGGTATTCTGGCCCTGATCCGCCCGCTGGAGCAGCAGGGGATCCTGGTGCGTCGCTCGCGCGAACAGCTGGAGCGGGAGATCGAGCGTTTTACCCTGATCGAGCGCGATAGCCTGACTATCGCCTGCGCCGCGCTCTACCCTTTCCCCCAGGAGCGTATGGGCGAAATGGCCTGCGTGGCGGTGCATCCGGACTACCGCAGCTCAGCGCGCGGAGAGCAGCTGCTACAGCGAATTACCGCCCAGGCGCGTCAGATGGGGCTGGAGAAGCTATTTGTCCTGACCACCCGCAGCCTGCACTGGTTTCAAGAACGTGGCTTCCAGCCGGTCGAGGTCGATATGCTGCCGCAGCAGAAGCAGGCGCTGTACAACTACCAGCGCCGCTCCAAAATCCTGCTGACCGAGCTGTAGCCCCGCCGGGCGATCTGCGCGGGTGCCTCGCCACATGCCGCTTAATCGGCGGCGGCCAGCAGACGGGCCATCAGCCCGCTGCGCCGTTCGGTCGGCGTGCGAATGGCCCGCTCCAGCACCGGCCGGGTCGCAAAGAGCGTCAGCTGCTGCCGCGCCCGCGTGATGGCGGTATACACCAGCTCACGCGTCACCACCGGCGACGGCTGGGTCGGCAGCGCCAGCAGCGTATGGTCGAACTCCGATCCCTGCGACTTGTGCACCGTCATCGCCCAGGCCGTCTCATGGGGCGGTAGCCGGTTGGGCTGTACCGCGCGCGGCGCGCCGTCGCTGCCCATAAACCACACCTGCCAGCCACTCTGCTCATCGCCCAGCGTAATACCGATATCGCCGTTAAACAGCGCCTGACTGGCGTCGTTGCGGGTGATCATCACCGGACGCCCAGCATACCAGTGCTTTTGCCCCTCATGCGTGCGCCGGATCAGCCCCGCCCGCTGCAGCGTCAGGGCGATACGGTCGTTAAGGCCATGCAGGCCAAAGGGGCCCTCACGCAGGGCGCACAGCGGACGGAAGCGGGCAAACTCGGCCAGGATCTGCGCCGGCGCCTCTCCGCGCAGGATCCCCTCCAGCATCGGGCGATACCCCGCCAGACAGCACGTTAAGAGCGTCTGGTAGTCTTCATCCTGAGCGATTTCATGCCAATGCAGATCGGCAAAGCGATCCGCCAGGCACGCCATAGCCATCCGGCGATCGCCCCGATTGACGGCCAGCGCCAGCTGCCCGATCCCTGAACGGGCGTCGAAGCGGTAGCTGTGACGCAGCAGGCTGATGGCGTCACGCAGGGCGACCGCAGGCTGCGTCTCTCCGGCGGGGATCGGCGCATCGCACAGCCGGCTCAGCTCGGCCGCGCGCGCGGCGCTGAAGCCATATTCGGCAAAGCGGCACAGCTCCCCCAGCACCGCGCCGGCCTCGACCGAAGCCAGCTGATCGCGATCTCCCAGCAGGATCAGCTGCGCCTGCGGCGGCAGCGCCTCGATCAGCCGCGCCATCATCGGCAGATCCACCATCGAAGCCTCATCCACCACCAGCACATCCAGATGCAGCGGATTATCCCGGTGATAGCGCAAGCGGGCGCTGTCTGCTCGGGCACCCAGCAGGCGATGCAGCGTCAGCGCTTCGCGCGGCATCGCCTGTAGCTGATCCGGTGCCAGCGCCAATGCCGCCAAGGCCTGCCCCAGCGACTCGCCCAGACGCGCCGCCGCCTTACCCGTCGGCGCCGCCAGCTGAATGCGCGGCATCCGCCCTGGCGCCAGCGCGACTAACGCCGCCAACAGGCGCGCAACGGTTGTGGTCTTACCGGTGCCGGGGCCGCCGGAGATCACCGACGCCCGGCGCGTCACCGCCACGGCCGCGGCCACCTGCTGCCAGTCCGGGCGCTGGGCCGTAGTCGGGAACAGGCGATGCAGCACCGACGCCAGCGCCTCATCGACCCGCCGCGGCTGCACACAGGCGTCGGCGAAAAAGGCCGCCACCGTACCCTCATCACGCCATAGCCGCTGTAGATACAGGCAATCGTGGCTCACCACCAGCGGCGTCGCCCTCTCGCCGCCGCTGACACAGGGCTGCGCCAGCAGGTAGTCCCGCCAGCGGGCGACGTCCCATCCCGCGAGCAGTGCAGGCCAGGCATCGGCCTGCTGCGGAAAGCGCTGGCTCAGCGTCGCCGTATCCAGCGCCGCCAGCGGCAGGCAGACATGCCCGGCGGCCAGCTCTTGGCTAACCAGCGCCGCGGCCAGCGCCAGGTGCAGCTGCTGCGGCCCGGCCAACAGCGTGGCAAACTGTAGATCCAGCGGGCGCAGCGTACGCTGCTGCGCCATCTGGGAGAGTAGGGACTCACGCATCGCTATCCTCCTGTTCCCCGGCAAACAACGCATCCAGCGCCGTGACCAGCGCCTCCTCGGGGCGGCAGGCAAAGACCCCCTGCCCCGGCTCAGCGCCCGCCATGCCGCGTAGGAAACAGTAAAAGACGCCGCCGAAGTGGCGCTGATAGTCATAATCCACCAGCCGATGACGCAGATAGCGGTGCAGCGCCAAGGTATACAGCTGATACTGCAGATCATAGCGGTGCGCGATCATCGCCGCCGCCATCGCCGGGGGAGTATAGGCTGCTCGATCCTCACCCAGCCAGTTGGACTTATAGTCCAGCAGGTAATAGCGCCCCCGGTGGCAGAAAACCAGGTCGATAAAGCCCTTCAGCATGCCCTCGACCTGGCTGAACGCCAGCGCCTCACACTGCGCCGACAGCGCATCGTGGCGGCGGATCAGCGCATCCAGCGCCTCCGCCCGCAGCGGGCGGGCAATCGGCAGATAAAACTGCAGCTCGGGCTGGCGCTGCGACGGGGCCAGATCGCTCAGGGTCAGCCCGCTCTCATCCAGCGGCGTCTGCAGGATCTGCGTCAGCCACTGCGCCAGCGTTGGCACCCATGCCAAATCGATCCCCTGCGCCAGGCACTGCTCGGCCAGCCACGCCGGATCCGGCGCCGCGGCGAAGTCCAACTTCTCCAACAGGCCGTGTAAAAAGGTTCCCGGCGCCGCGCCGCGTGGAAAGGTGTGGGCGCTGAAGATCGTCGCCGCCGCCGTGCGATTCTCGCCGGCGGCATCGATATCCAGGCGCGGCAACAGCTCCAGATAGGTGCTAGCGCCGTGCTGCTGCAGCGCGGAGTAGCTGGTCACCCGCCAATCATCCTGCAGACGACGGGTAAAGCGGCGGGCGCAGAGCGCGCGCGGCGGTATCGGCTCAGCCTGCCACGGAGTTCCCTCGCCGGGAGAGAGGATCTCCAGGCGAATCTGGTCATTCGACAGCGTTTGCAACGCCTGCTTCAGCCCTTCGGCATCGCAGGGCTCGGCGCGCTGCAGCAGATAACCGATAGCGCCGTGATGCAGATCGCTCTCATCCTGTTTACGGCGATTTCCAGACACCAGCGGGGCGATACCCAGCGCACAGTGATACACGGCACGCGTCACGGCGACGTACAGCAGGCGCAGATCCTCCGCCAGTCGCTCCTGATCCGCCAGCGCCAGCGCATCATCGTCCGCACACAGATCCAACACCGCCTGGTGGGTGGCCCTGTCATGGTACAGCCCCTGCCGCTGACGGCGGAACGTCGCCACAAAGGGCAGGAAAACCAGCGGAAACTCCAGCCCTTTGGATTTGTGAATGGTGATCACCTGCACCAGATGGCGATCGCTCTCCAGACGCATTTGCTGGCTTTCCGCCTGCGGCTGCGGGCTGTCGATCTGCTGGGCCAGCCAGCGCACCAGCGCCGGCTCGCTGTCCAGCTGCGCCGCGGCCTCCTGCAGCAGCTCGCCCAGGTGCAGAACGTCGGTCAGGCGGCGCTCGCCCCCCGCGGTCGCCAGCAGGTTCTCCGCCAGGCGGCGGCGCCCTATCAGCTCTCGCAGCATCGGCAGCACCCCGCGGCGCTGCCACTGACGGCGATAGCCGTCAAACTCATCCACCACCGCATCCCAGCGCCGCTCATCCTGACTCAGCGCGCCCAGCGCCGCCGCATCCAGCCCCAGCAGGCCTACGGCCAGCGCGCTGCGCAGGGTTCGGCTCTGGGCCGGCGTCAGGATCGCCTGCAGCAGCCACAGCAGGTCGCGCGCCTCCGGTGTCGAGAAGACGCTGTCGCGGTTGGAAAGATAGACCGAGGGGATATTGAGCGCGCTCAGCGCATCGCGCATCACCGTCGCCTCGTGGCGGCTGCGTACCAGGATGGTCATATCGGCGGCGCACAGCGCGCGTCCCGCCTCGCCGTCATCACCGCCGGTCAGTCGCGCGCTGCCCCGCTGACCGGCGCTGAGCCAGTCACGGATCTGCGCCGCGCAGCGGCGCGCCATCGTCTGCAGATACTCCTGCGCTGTGCAGCCGGGAACATCATACAGCCACAGCGCCATCGCCGACTGGGGCTCACCGTCGATCGTCAGCCGGCGTCCCGCGTTGGCCGCGGCGGAGTCCACCGGTACAAAGGGGATCTCTGCGAACAAAAACGGCGCCTCCAGGCGTAAGAACAGCGCGTTGACGGCCTGTACTACGCCAGGCGCCGAGCGCCAGTTGGTCTCCAGGGTATAGCAGGCGTCCACCGCCGCGCGCGCGCGCAGATAGGTGAAGATATCCGCGCCGCGAAAGGCGTAAATCGCCTGTTTGGGATCGCCGATCAGCAGCAGCGCTATCTCGGTCGACCTGGCGTCGTCTGCGGTATAAATCCGCTGGAAGATACGGTACTGCAGGGGGTCGGTATCCTGGAACTCATCGATCATCGCCACCGGATAACGCTGGCGAATCGCCGCGGCCAGCGCCGCGCCGCCCGCACCGCCCAGCGCCTGATCCAACCGGGTTAGCAGGTCGTCAAAGCCCAGCTCAGCCCGGCGCCGCTTCTCCAGCTGTACGCCGTCACGGATTTCACCGAGCGCACGCGCCAGCATGAGATCGCGCAGCGACAGCGGCTCGGCCAGCAGCGACTCAATCTCCGAGAATACGCTATGGCACGGCGGCGCCCCCTTGCTGGTTTTCTCCAGCAGCGTCGCCTGTGCAAAGCGCGCGATCGACGACGGCAGCTGATAGTCACGGGTCTCTGCCTGCGCCCAGGCCGACACCTCATCCATCCACTTGGGCAGATAGCGGCTGCTGTAGCTGCGCTTGTCGACGCCCGAGGCGGCGATCAGGCCGGCCACCTGGTGCGCATGCTCCCGCCACGCGTCCTTGACCCGCTCAATGCGGGCCAGCAGGGTCTGATGACGCTGCGCCAGCGTCTCCTGCGCGTCGGGCGCCGGACGCAGCAGCGGCATCTCGCCGGACAGATAGGGCTGCAGCTCGGCCAACAGCGCCTCTGGACCGCTCCATAGCTGGCTGACCGCCGCCGCCAGATCGGCGGAAAGGGGATAGCAGTGGCGACGCCAGAAGTCAGCGCAGGCCTGACGGCGCAGCGGCAGCTCGTCCTGCAGCAGGGTCTGCTGAAACAGCACCCCGGACTCGAAGGCGTTGTGGCTGAGCATGCGCTGACAGAAGCCATGAATGGTGTAGATGGCGGCCTCATCCATCTGCCGCTCCGCCGCCAGCAGCAGAGAGGCCGCCAGCGCTCGATCGGCTATCTGCGCCAGCAAGCTGGCAAACAGCGGATGGCCGCTCTCGCCGCGCAGGCAGGCCAGCCGCAGCGCGTGAATATTGCTGCGGATGCGGCCGCGCAGCTCCTCGGTGGCAGCCTCGGTAAAGGTCACCACCAGGATCTCCTCTACCGCCAGCGGGCGCGGATAGGCGTTTTCCTCGCCCAGGCCCAGCAGCAGACGCAAGTAGAGCGCGGCCAGGGTAAACGTCTTCCCGGTGCCGGCGGAGGCCTCGATCAGACGGGCGCCGCGCAGCGGCAGGGTCAGCGGATCCAGAGTCTGCGTCGGCATTGGCGCGCGCGGCGCCGGCGGAGTCGACGGCGTCATCAGCGGGTCACCTCTATCTTCAGCGTCTTTTGCAGCGCGCTGGCGTCCGGGTAGCGCGCCCAGCCGGCCGGCTGGGCATACTGTCCCTGGGTGCTCTGTCCCATAACCTGCGACAGCAGCGCCAGCCCCTGCGGCGCCAGCACCGCCTGGCGGAAGAAGCGCTGCAGATCGGCCCGCGTCAGCCCCTCCAGCGCGGCGATCAGCCTGTCACGGGTATCAAAACTCAGATTGCCGCGGGCAAAGTCCCCCTGGAAACGGTCGGCCTCCTCGGATAAGGTTTGCGGCCGCTGACGCAGCTGGGTCACCAGCGCCCCGCGATATTGGCTGAAGTCCGCCTCGCTTAGCGCGGCCAGCCGCTGCTCCGCCTGGGCATAAAAGGCCTGATAGCGGCCATAGAGATAGTCGGGCGCCCGGCTGCTGCTCTGCAGCAGGAAGGCCAGCCCCCACTGGCGGCCAACCGACGTCGGGAAGACAAACAGCGCATAGGCCAGCTGCTCCTGGGTGCGCAGCCGATCGTAAAACCATGGCTGCAGGATCTGGCTCAGCAGCTGGCTGCGCGCCATGCCCTGAATCTCATCATAGCCGGTGGGCACGTAGACGGCCGCCAGCGCAGAGTCGCTGCTGCTGCCCGGCCTATCCAGCGTCGCCAGCGATGTTCCGCCGACCACCACGTCGCGGCCATACCACCAATGGGTGCCGCTGCAGTGCAGCTGGGCGCTGATGCGATCCGCCAGCAGGCGTACTTGTTCAGCAGAGAGGTTACCGACCACCATCAGATCCGGGGTCGCCGCACGGATCAGCCGCTGACGGTAGACTAGGATATCGTCCAACGTTATCGACGGCAGCATGGCGCGGCGCGCGGCGCGCTCGGCATAGGGCACGCTGGAAAGCGCGCGTACCGGCTGCATCGCCATCTCAAAGGCCTTGGCCTTGTCGGCGGCGTCCAACTGCTGGCTGTACCAGGATTTAGCCTGCGCCAGCTGATCCGCCGTCGGGGTAAATCCGGCATAGCCCTCCAGCAGCGCGCTAAGCAGCTGCGGCAAACGCTGGGTAAAACCGCTGGCGCTGATCAGCAGGCCATCGCTATAGCCGGTAGAGAAACCGATGCCGCCCACCGACGCCTGATAAGAGAGTTGATCCAGCGCCAGTCCGGCCAGATAGTCCGTCAAGGCAAACAGCACCTGGCCGCGCGGATCGTCGCTGTCGAGCGGGTTACGCAGCGCCAGGGTGATATCGGCCTTGGGCTCATCGGCAAAATAGCGGCTCGGCATATACAGCGCGCGCAGCCCCGGACGGGAGACGATCGGCTGCGGATACGCTGGCGTCGGAGATACCGGCTTAATCAGGGTAAAGTTATCCGGAATATAGGGATTCAGGGCCGGCAGCGACAGGGAGATATCGCGCCCGTCGCGCTGCCAGCGCGCCAGCAGGGTCGGCGTGATGCGTTCAACCTGATAGGGGGCATCGACAAAGTAGGCCATCTTATTGTGCGGCTCATCGGAACCGATAAACCAGATGCGCGCACGCTGCGGGGTCATGCTGTCCAAGCGAGCGGCGATCGCCTTGGGATCGAAACGATCGGCCAGATAGGGCGCATCCAGGACGTGTTCGACCGGCACCCGCAGCATCATATCAGCCATCCACTCGACGTATCCCATATTGCGCGTCACCGACGGGTAGCGGAAATCGAGCGCCAGCACATGCGCTATCTCGTCGAAGTAGCTCTGCTTGATGCCCTGGGTGCGCAGCAGGCGCAGATAGTCGTAGACGGCCGCGATCACCCGGCCCCGTTCGGCCACCCCTTTCTCAGTCAAGGCAACGTTGATATTGAACACCCCGCCGTTGCGATCTGCCATCGGATCGGCGCCGGCGCTAACGGACTCCGCCAGCCCCTGGCGCTGCAGCCAGTCGGACAGCATATTCTTGCTGCGGTTGCCAATCAGATAGCTGATATAGGTATCCGTTTTACTGCGGAACGCCGCGCTATCGTTGGGAATGCGGTACTCAATGCGCAGCATCCGCCGCGGCTGAGCCGGGACATAGTGAATGATGATCCCCTGCTGCGCCGGTGTCACTACCGGCACATCGATCGGCGCGACCGTCGCATGTCGATTGGGAATGCGGCCAAAGCTCGACGCCGCCAGCGACGCCAGCGCGGGAAGCGGCTGGTTACCGTAAACCACCCCCACCATCAGATTGGCGGAGTAGTAGCGCTGATAAAACGCCACCAGCTGCTGATGCAGACTGCTACCCGGCTTATCGCGCAGGGTCTCCAGATTCCCCCCGGAGAAGCGGGCGCTGGGGTGGGCCGGGTTCAGGGTCTCGGCAGAGACCTGCTCCATGCGCAAACCGTCGCGCGAGCGCGCAAGCGTCAGCTCGGCATTCACCGCGTGGCGCTCGCGATCGGCGTTCCCTTTGTCCAGCAGCGGCTCGGCAATGGCGTCCGCCAAGCGGTCCAGCGCCGGGGCCAGGGCATCGTTTTCCACCTGCAGATAGTAGGCGGTGCGGTATGAAGCGGTGCTGGCGTTATAGCTGCCGCCGTGCTTTTTCAGGAATTCCGACAGATTGTCCGGCTGCGGGAACCGTTTTGACCCCATCAGCACCATATGCTCCAGATAGTGGGCCAGCCCCAGTTGACTGTCCGGATCGTCCAGCGATCCCACCGGCAGCGCCAGCGCCGCCAGCGCATTCGGCGCCTGTGGATCGGAGACCAGCACTACCTTCATGCCATTATCCAGGCGGATGGCTTGATAGGCGCGCGGATCGCCGGCGCTCTTGTTGATGCTCTGCGCCAGCGGCTGCCAGCCCTGCGCGGCAGCGCCGAGCGGCGCCCAAAACAGCAGTAATATCCACAGTACGATGGTCGCACTTTGTCTACGTATCACGTCCTATCCCCTCTTGCCCCTGTCCTGGGTGCCCCCGAAAACGCACCCGCCTGCCCGCTCCCCGCCGTCGCGGAGGATCACGCCAAATTATGATGCAGCAGCGGTAAATAAAAGCGCTGCGCCTGTGCTTCGAGCTCTCGCTGCGCCGCGTTATCCAACGTGCGCACCACCCGCTGCAGATAGGCATCCTGCCCCTCTCCCGGACTGAAGGCATCCCCGTTCCACGCCTGCAGCAGACTGCCGTGCGCCTTGGCGAGCCGAGCATCGTCCGTCGTCTGTAGCTGTCCCGTTTCCTTATCATAACAGCACTTCAGCCATTGCCATCCGCTGCGCGTCAGCAGCAGCGGCGCCTGCATCCCCTCGCGATAGCCCTCGATCAGGCGCACCAGCTCACGCTCGGCCTGCGCCGCATCGAGTCCGGCAAAGTGCCACGTCGTATTCTTGCGCCCAAACATCCAGCTATCGCCGCCCCCCTGAGCCAGGCAGAACAGCAAGTGCTCTATCCACAGCACGATCCCGTCCGTCGCCCCCAGCTCTGCGGGGCGCCAGCGCACCAGCCCTGACGCCTGCGCCTGCGGCAGCCAGCCGGTCAGGCGGCATCCGTCCAGCGTACGGTCGATCTCCAGGCTCTCCCCCGGCAGGAACAGATCGCCGACCCGCTGCGCCAGCTGCGTCATCTCGTCGCACTGCGCCTGCCACCACAGCGCACCGAAAGCGCCAAAGGGCAGGGCTCCAGCAGCGCGGATCTGGCGATACAGTGTCTCGATCTCATCGCCACCGATCAGGCGGTTAAGCAGCAGCTGGTTGATCTGATAGCGGCTGAGCGCATCCAGCGTGAAGGGCTCCTCCTGCGGCAGCTCACTCTCCTCACGGATAAAGCTGACCCCCAGACGCTGCTGAAAAAAGGCCCGGACCGGATGACGGTAAAAGCGGATCAGCATATCCAGCGTCAGGTGTTCCAACGGCAGCGGCGCCAGCCGGGCGGCAAACGGCGGATGCTCGATCCCCTGCCCGCAGGCGGCCGGCAGCCATTCACTGGCGTAGCTCTGGAACTCGCCCTGCGGATCGAAGTTCTCGGCATCAAACGGCACCCGCGGGTGCGTATGGCACAGATGCGCCATCACCCGTTCGGCGCTGCTGTCCACGTCCAGCGCCACATCCTGAGCCAGACAATGGCTCTGGGCGATATACTCCAGCAGCTCACTGACCAGCACGCTGGGATAGCGTGCGCTGTTATCCTGGACCGAACGGCCAATGTAGCTGATGTACAGCCGCTGCTGCGCCGACAGCAGCGCCTCCAGAAACAGGTAGCGGTCATCGTCACGCCGGCTGCGATCGCCGCGCTGCGCTTTCCCCGCCATCAGATCAAACCCCAGCGGCGCCAGGGTACGCGGATAAACGCCGTCGTTCATTCCCAGCAGACACACCACCTTAAACGGGATTGAGCGCATCGGCATCAAGGTGCAGAAGTTGATCGGCCCGGCGAGGAAGCGCTGGCTGATGCGCTGATTATCCAGACGGGCGGTCAACTCGTCGCGCAGCACCGTGATCGGCAGCGTCTCGGGATAGGCCGACGCCAGTCCCTCTTCAATCAGCTTAAGCCACTGCTGTTCGATCAGCGCACACACCGCTTCGCTATCGGCGTCGGTGACAAAAAAGTCATCCAGCAGCGCCCGGCACAGCGGCTGCCACTGCGCCAGCGTCTGCATCTGCCCCAGGCGCTGACGCCAATCGCGCAGCGCCGCCAGAAACTGCGCCAGCTGCCCAGCCAGCTCGGCGATCGTCCCGCTGGACTCATCGTAGGGCAGCACCCCCTGCCACTCTCCACTGCGGCTGTCCATGGCATAGCCCAGCAGCATGCGCGTCAGGCCAAACTGCCAGGTATGCTGACCGGTCGCCGGCAGCGCCAAGTCACGCACCGCGTCATCGTCCAGCCCCCAGCGGATCCCGGACTCCTCCACCCAGTGGCGCAACAGCCGGATACCGTCATCGTCGATATCAAAGCGCGCCGCCAGCGCCGGCACCTCCAGCAGCGCCAGCACCTGCTCGGCGTTAAAGCGGCTATGGGGAAGATCGAGCAGCGCCAGCAGCGCCTGCACCACCGGATGCAGCTGGCGGGCGCTGCGGTCCGAGATTGCGAAGGGCAGATAGCGGGCGGCCGGTGCATTGCCGAAGACGGCCTGAATAAAAGGCGCATAGCTGTCGATATCGGCCACCATCACGATCACGTCGCGGGCGCTCAGCGTTGCATCGGCGGCGAACATATCCAGCAGGCTGTCGTGCAGCACCTCAACCTCGCGCTGCGGGCTGTGGCAGACGTGTACGCTGATGCTGCGATCGTCCGACGCCAGCCGCCGCTTCTGCCGACTATCCTGCAGCGCCGGCGCAGCGGCAGCGATACAGGCGTGATCCTCCAGCTCCAGCATATCCCGCTGGATGCGCTGCAGCAGGGTATCCTGCGCCAGGTCAACAAAGGCGCTGACCTCCTGTGGGCCGTGCTGGGCCAGCAGATACATATGATCGCGTCCCAGCTTGCCCCAGGAGGCCAGCAGCGGATTGCTCAACGCCTGCTCGCCCTCCTCGCTAAACAGCGCAGCGGCCTGCTCCGGCACACGAAACAGCGCACTCTGGCTATCGCCCAGACTGCACTGCGCCAGCAGGTAGTCGCGGCGGCGTCGGCTTTGCAGCCGCGCCAGAAACGCGTAATCCTGAATGTCGCCCCAGTAGTAACGACAGGGATTGATGAACATCAAATGCACATCAATGTGCTCACCCAGCGCGCGTAGCGCCTCAAGGTAGACCGGCGGCAGCGCCGAGATCCCGCAGATAAAGACCCGGCGCGGCAGCCCCGGCGGGGCGCCGTCGCTCGCCTTCAGCGCCTGAATGAAGCGTTGATATAGGTTGGCGCGGTGCCACTGGGGCTGGCCTAGCTGCTCGGTATAGTCACGCAGCGCCACCCACAGCGGCGCCTGCCACTGCTGCGCGCTGTCCAGCCCCTCGATCAGTCCACCCTGCTCCCAGCGCTGCAGCCACTCGGGGCGGTAGACCAGATACTGGTCATACAGGTCGGCAATCCGCGCCGCCAGCTGAAAATGCTTGCGCCGATCCGTATCGTCGCTCAGATAGTGCGCCAGCGGGGCAAACGCCGGGCGATCGAGGAACTGCGGTAACAGCCACATCAGCTTCCAGGTCATGGCATCTTTGCTAAAGGCGCTGCGCTGCGGGATATCCGGCAGCACCTGGGTAAACAGCTCCCAGATAAAGGTGGCCGGCAGCGGAAAGTCGATATTGGCGGCGATGCCGAAGCTGCGCGCCAGCTCCATCTGCAGCCACTGGGACATCCCCGGGCTTTGCACCAGGATCACCTCGCGCGCAAAGGGCGTCTCCAGCGGCTGCCCCTGCATCAGCGCCGCCATCAGCTGCGTCAGAACATCCAGTTGATTGGAGTGATAAACGGTAAACATAGCCTCTCCGGTGGGGCCCGCCCTGCTGCGCGGCCTGTTGGGTGTGCGCCAAAGCTACCGCGATCGCCCGCTAAGGGCAAATCAACTTTGCCAGGCTGACAGGCCGCCCCCGCGGCGGGGTGAGCTCGCACACCAGCAGACGACAGGATCCCGCGGCGCGCAGCCCCAGCGTCCGGCTCCACCCCGGCGGCACCCCCTCCTCCGACGGCGCCTGCAGCGGCAGCGTCGCCTGCGCCAGCGCGCCGCGTGCATAGCGCCAAGCCTCCTGACGCTGCTCCTGCGCCCGCTGCGCATGCAGCAGCGTGCGCTGAGTCTGCACCAGCCCCATCAGTCCGACGCTGGTCAGCAGCAGCGCCAGCATCACCTCAACCAGCGTGCTCCCCTGCTGCAGGGCAGACGATCCCCGCGGGCACAAAGTCGCTCCAGCCGCCGGGCAGCGCCCGATATCGTTGATCCCGCTCATGCGCCTCTCCCTCTAGATAGCGTACCCGAACCAGTGGATAGGTCAGCGGAGACGGCTGGCCAGACACACACAGCAGCGCCCGCTGCGCATCCAGTGCGCGAATGCAGGCGTACCACGACGGCGCCAGCGCCCGGCATTGCCAGTACGGCCTGGCCTGCCAGCGCAGGCGCTGCGCCCGCGTCAGCCAGAGATCGGCCTGCACCTCGGCGTACCAGTATCGCTGCTGCGCCGCGCTACGCTGCAGCAGCGCCGTGGTTTGCGCCTGTTGCGCCAGCACCCAGCCCAATGCCAGCGCCAGCGCGGCCAGCAGCGTGCCCAACAGCGCCGCGCCGCGCTGACGCCTCACGGGGCGGCTGGCCGCGCTAGATTCGGTGCGGCCAGCCACTGCCGCAGCACCAGCGGCGCATCGGGGTATCGCCGCTCCGCCAGGCTCAGGGTCAGCTGAAAGGTCGCCGCGCGACGGACAATACGCAGCGCATCGATCCGCCAGCGCCGCTCATCGCTCACCCGCTCCCAGCCGCCGCCGTCACAGAGCGTGGCACCGCGCCGCACCTCCAGCGCCCCCTGGCGCAGACGCCAGCCAAAGCGCTCAGCCTCCTCGACGGCGCCATCGCCGTCCAGATCGTAGGCCAGCAGCACGCAAGAGCCGCCTGGCTCCCCGCGCACGGCGGCTATCTGCACCGGCGGCGCCGGACGGCGACAGGGCGCCGCGCAAAATCCGCTGCGGCGCAGATCCTTCTCCAGCCGATCCAGCAGCCCCGCCGCTTCCTCCATGCGCTGCAGCTGACGCTGAGCGGCCAGCCCCTGACGCCGCAGTTCACTGACCAGGCGCAGGGTGGCCGACATCACCAGCGCGCCGAGAAACAGTCCCACCATGATCGACAGCAAGCTCATTCCCCGCTGACATCGCACGCCGTCAGCGCCGACACTCCATACTCTGCGCACAGCCTCACCCTCCCCTGCGCCGACCAGATCACCCGGACGGCACGCCGCTCATCGCTCAGGCGGAGATGCCCTGGACGCGCCGTATTGCGGACGCCGTAAAACCCGGCGTCGGCAGACATCTGCGCCTCCAGGCGCAGCGGCGCTATCGGTATAAAGGCCGCGGCGGCGCGACAGTCGTCCTGCGGCTGCGCCACCAGGCAGGCCACTCCCCCGCGGCCGCGGCGAAACAGGATAGGACGCCCCCCGTTGCTGCGAAAGGCCTGCTCGCGCAGCGTCAGCAGATACGTCTGCAGGCGTAGCCCCTCTGCCAGCATCCGCTGCTGATCGCGGCGCGGCAGCCAGAGCGGTAGCGCCGCGGCGGCCAGCATCGCCAGCACGCCACAGACCAGCATCACTTCCAGCAGGGTGTATCCCCGCGGCGCCTCCCGCATGACCGCCCCCATTCGCACGATGGCACGGCGGCCCTCGCCGTGGCGGCATCCAGCCTAAGCTGGCGACGACGGCAGGCCAAGCGCTATCGCGGCGGGATACGGCTGACGCCAATAAAAAACGCCGGCACAGGGCCGGCGTTTACAGAGGAGTATGCGTCGCTGCGCATTACACGGCGACGGGGGCTTTAATCGCCGGGTGCGGATCATAACCTTCGATGATGAAGTCCTCGAAGCGGTAGTCGAAGATCGACGCGGGACGGCGCGCCAGCGCCAAACGCGGCAGTGCACGCGGCTCACGGGTCAGCTGCAGCGCCGTCTGCTCCATATGGTTACTGTACAGATGGGTATCCCCGCCGGTCCAGACAAAATCGCCGACCTGCAGATCCAGCTGCTGCGCCATCATATGAACCAGCAGCGCATAGCTGGCGATATTGAACGGCAGCCCCAGGAAGACGTCGCAGGAGCGCTGATACAGCTGGCACGAGAGGCGGCCGTCGGCGACATAAAACTGGAAAAAGGCGTGGCAAGGCGCCAGCGCCATCTGATCCAGCTCGCCCACGTTCCAGGCCGACACGATGATCCTGCGCGAGTCGGGATCCTGGCGCAGCTGCTCCATCACCTGACTGATCTGATCCACCTGGCGGCCGTCGGTGCAGCCCCAGGCGCGCCACTGCTTACCGTATACCGGGCCAAGATCGCCGTTGTCATCAGCCCACTCATCCCAAATAGTGACGTTATTCTCATGCAGGTACTTGACGTTGGTCTCCCCGTTAAGGAACCACAGCAGCTCATGAATGATCGAGCGCAAGTGGCACTTCTTGGTGGTCACCAAGGGAAAACCCTGCTGCAGATTGAAACGCATCTGATGGCCAAAAATCGACAGGGTGCCGGTGCCGGTACGATCGGCCTTGGGTGTCCCCTCTGCCAGCACTTTTCTCATCAAATCCAGATACTGTTTCATGTCACCTCAAACTCTCTACGTAAAAAAATCAGGACGCCTGCGCGCGCGGCGAATGACGATAGGCCCACACCATCATGATAACGCCGACCACGATCATCGGTATGGAGAGGATCTGCCCCATGCTGATCACCCCGTCAAACAGGCCAAGCTGCGCATCGGGCTGACGGAAAAACTCACAGATAATACGGAAGGCGCCGTAGCCCACCAGGAACAGTCCGGAGACGCTGCCCATCGGACGCGGCCTGCGAATAAATAGGTTCAGGATAATAAACAGCACGACCCCCTCCAGCAACAGTTCATACAGCTGAGACGGGTGACGCGGCAGCAGGCCAAAGTGGTTATACACCGCCTGCCACTGCGGGTGGGTCGCTGCCAGCTGCATATCCTCACTGCTGGAGCCTGGGAACAGCATCGCCCAGGGCGTATCCAGCGTCACGCGGCCCCACAGCTCGCCGTTAATAAAGTTGCCCAGACGCCCGGCGCCCAGACCAAACGGCACCAGCGGCGCAATAAAGTCAGACACCTGGAAGAAGGTGCGCTTGGTGCGACGGGCAAACCACAGCATCGCCAGGATCACCCCGATCAGACCGCCGTGGAAAGACATGCCGCCATCCCAGACCTTAAACAGATATAGGGGGTTATCGATAAACAACGGCAGGTTATAGAACAGGACATAGCCGATGCGCCCGCCGAGGAATACCCCGAGGAAGCAGGCGTACAGCAGGTTTTCGACTTCGTCTTTGGTCCAGCCGCTGCCCGGCCGGTTGGCCCGGCGCACCGCCAGCCACATGGCAAAGACAAAGCCCACCAGATACATCAAGCCATACCAGTGCAGCGCTACCGGACCGATGGAGAAAATCACCGGGTCAAAACTGGGAAAATGCAGATAGTTCGTCATCTGTCACCACAATACTGTCTGAGAAACCGTATAAAATGCTCAAGTGGCGCATCATAACATAGGAAAGTGGAGGAACCGGGGTATGCGTAACGATAAAGTTATGTAAAAAAGCGTATCGCCCCACGGCGGATCGCAGCCGAAAAGATAGGCTTATCTCGCAGCATCAGGCGCCGGCGCCCTGCGTGTCCACCGCCGGCGAGGGGGGCACCCGGGTAATGGCCGTCATACACTCTGCCTTAATCGTTTCCTGATCGTCACGGAATATATCCATCCCAACGTATTTTCAGAAAACGGCGAGCGCGTGTGATAGCCGGCGAGGGCGCGAACGCTGGACAACGCCCCCCTGCTTACCAGCCGCTCAGCAGAGAAAAGGTTTGCCAGAACAGGGTGACCACCAGCAGGGCGCACAGCGGCACGCTGAACAGCAGACGGCCGGAGAGCAAACGGTGGATCAGAATCCCCACCAGCACCGATACCGGCAGCAGCGCCAGGAAGAAGGGCCAGGTATACAGCATAAACAGCAGCGTATTGGTGCCATAAACGACAAAGGGCAGCGCGAACGCCAGCCAATAGAAAACAAATCCCAACACACCGCCGCTGAAGGCGTAAGAGGGATCTTCGCGTTCGCCGGTGGTCAGTTCATCGGCCGGCCTGTTGGCGGCATTAATCAGCATACCCGAATCCTGCGGCAGCAAAGCGTTCACATACGCGGAAAGGCGATCGGCCTCACCGCTGCGCGCCGGGCAAAACAGGGCCGACAGGCGCAACACCGAATGCCAGAGCCGTACGGCCTCAGACTCACGCTGGCATATGCGCTGATAATACCGCCGAGGGCCAAAACGTCTAACATTTGCACGGCCAAATTTGTTACCAATTGTTCTCCCTCTCGAGGCGTCCGGCGGCGCTCTCCGCCGCCTAAATTGCACCATACGGAGGCATGACGCCTAGGGGAGACGTTATATCCCCTTCTCATCGGCCTTACTCCCGCTATTTTTCCCCCTTTGTCCGCGCAAGAAATTGTTTAATCCCCTGCCACAGGCGATAATATTTGGCAGATGAATGCCCCTGCCGACGTGTGACGCGCCATCGACAGACCGATACAAAGGACGCCCGACTCATGCTTTCCCGCTGCAGATACTCTCTCTCCCTGGCCGCGCTCTGCCTGGGCTGCGCGCTCGTCGCGCCGGTCAGCGCCCAGACCCACCAGCCCATTGGAAAAATCGCCGATCAGGAAGTGCGCCATATCGCCACCTATTTCCCCGGCCGCATGGCGGGCAGCCCCGCCGAGCTGATGATGGCCGACTATGTCAACCAGCGCTTCCGTCAGATGGGTTATGACAGCAACCTGCGCGACTTTAAGACCCGCTATCTGTACCGCGACAGCAACGGTAAAAACAGCTGGCACAACGTTACAGCCACCTCGGTGATCGCCGCAAAAGCGGGCCACGGCGCTCAGCAGATCCTGATCGTCGCCCATCTGGATACCTTTACTCCGCAGAGCGATGACGACGTTAACCATAACTTGGGCGGGCTGACGCTCCAGGGGGTCGATGATAACGCCTCCGGCGTCGGCGTCATGCTGGAGCTGGCCGAGCGCCTGCGGCCGATAAAAACCCAGGTCGGCATTCGCTTTCTGGCGCTGAGTGCGCAGGAGCTCGGCGGCAAGGGGATCGAAAACTACCTTAGCCGTATGACACAGGAGGAGAAGAAAAATACCCTGCTGGTGATCGGCATAGACTCCCTGATCAGCGGCGACAGGCTGCTCGCCACCAGCAACGCTCAGGCGCTGGCCGAGCGCAGCCGCGATCGCCTGCTACAGCTAGCCAAACGCGACGGTATCCGCATCGCACGCGGCGACAGCGCGGCGCTGGGTCAGTCCACGCCCCAGAACGAGGGGATGGCGCTGTTTTCTCAGGCCGGGCTTCCACTGCTGCTGCTCTCTGCCGCGGATAGCCAAGATCCGACGCGCCAGACGCGCCACGGCGGCAACCTGTTTGCACAGGGCACCAGCTGGCATCAGCCCCAGTACGACAATATGAAATATTTGGATCGGCACCTGCCGGGACGGATCCGAGCCCGCACCCGCGAGGGGGTCAGGATCCTGCTGCCGCTGCTGGAGCAGCTGACCCGCTGATCCCACCGCCGCTGTATACGCTGCGGGCTTCCTAATGTAGAGAAATATCAGGCAATGTGGCTTTAGGTAAAGGGGGATTGCGTTGCTGTATCTGGGCATTACATTACTCAGAGAGCCGGCGGCCGTTCGCCCCTGAGCACGGTGCGCTGCAATCCCGTCCCGGATCCGACGGGACGGGATTGTACGGGCCATTTCCATTTTACCGGTCACCAACGTTATCGACCCCGCTGCGGCGGGCGCTGTGTTGAGGCAGATTATGCAAACTGAAGAACAACGTATCATTGAAGGTCTTTTTTCCCGTCTGCAGCAGGCTGAGGCCGGCAGCGGTCCCCGCGACGCCGACGCACAGCGGCTGATCCAGGCCTGTCTGACCAAACAGCCGGCCGCCCCGTATTACATGGCGCAGGCCATGCTGATCCAGGAGGCCGCGCTCAAGCGACTCAATCAGCAGGTTGAACAGCTGCAGCAGCAGATCAGTCAGCTCCAGAGCCAGCCGCGTAGCAGCGGTGGCTTCCTCGCCGGCCTGTTCGGCGGCGGCAGCCAGAGCGGCGATGCCCCGGCATCCGCTGCGCCGACAGCTACCCGTACGCCGCTGGGTAGCCAACCGATCCCTGGCGCTGCCAACTATGCTCAACCGGGCTATGGTCAGCCGGCGCCCAGCTATGGCCAGCAGCCGACGGCAGCCCCCTCCCGTGCAGGCAGCTTCCTGGGCGGTGCGCTGCAGACCGCGGCCGGCGTCGCCGGGGGGATGGTGATGGCCAATATGCTGACCGGACTGTTCCACCAGAGCCGTCCAGAAGAGATCGTCAATATCATTGAGGACACCCCCGAGCCGGAGGCCACCAACAGCGACGTCGATCGGGGCAATGAGACCCTGGGCAATGACGCTCAGAACACCGATGCTCAGGACAACGGCCAGAACGATGCCGACTGGCGTCAGGATAATAGCGGCGGTTTTGGCCAGGATAGCGGCTTTTCCGATCCTCAGGACGACGGCTTCTTTGGCGGCGACGACGACGACTCCTCCTTTTTCTAACGCATCGCTCACGCCGGGAAGATCCCTCCCCGCTTCCCGGTGTGCGCCTGCACGCCAAATGTAACAAAATGTAACTCTAAGTATATTCACCAGATTTTTATTCATCGACACGGATAAAATATAAACCCTACATTTAAATACTATTCAATATTTATTGCGAAATAACCCAGCAAAATAAAATATAACACCAGCAAGATATCCACGATTTTTAGTGAAGCAATAAGCACAATAATATATATCCAATTATTCAAAGTTTATTTTTATATTTAAACATTCGCAGTATCAATCCTCTCTGAAATCAGATTCGCCCAAAAATAATCACTCCCCCACTTTAGCCCCATCATCCAAGAGGCATCCCCGCCGCCGGGGATGTACGCTCTCACCAGCACCACCACAAAACAATCAATAAAATAAATCCATTTGCATATAAATTAACAAAATAAATAGATTACCCATGAGCTACATACATATGAATTACATTATGCAATAAGATTAAAATGAGTCATCGTGCCATTTTTGGTGTCAAGCGATTATCCTGCCCTTGGTTATAACACCATTATTAGCCATCCATTTAAAATAATTATTACTCATCAAGGATAAGATATGAAATATAAATACCTTGCAGTGGTTATTCCGGCATTAGTGGCGGCGGGCGTAGCGCATGGGGCTGAGGTTTATAATAAAAATGGCAATAAGGTCGATATCTATGGCCGTCTCGCCGGAGAGTTCTACTCCGGTGACGGCGCTGGAGATGACAGCTATGCGCGTATCGGCTTTAAGGGGGAAACCCAGGTTAACTCGATGCTGACAGGCTATGCCCGCTGGGAGTTCCAGGCGAAAGCCAGCCGCAACGAAAGTGCGCCAGAAAGCTATACCCGTCTGGGCTTCGTGGGACTGAATATCGCCCAGTTCGGCTCGCTGGACTATGGCCGTAATAACGGCGTGCTTAAAGGTGTGGAAGACTTTACCGACGTATTCCCGGTCTACGGCGGCGACTCCTATACCAAGACCGATAACTACATGACCGGTCGCGCCAATAACCTGCTCACCTACCGCAACCGCGACTTCTTCGGCCAGATCGAGGGGCTGAATATCACCCTGCAGTACCAGGGCAAGAACGAGGGGACGATTAAAGATAGCGATATTCAGAGCGGCACCGGCAACCGCGGCGACGCCTCTGCGCGGCGTGACAACGGCGACGGCGCCGGGATCGCCGCCACCTATGAGCTGCCTTTCGGCATCGCTCTAGCAGCGGCCTATAGCAGCTCCGATCGCACCACCGCCCAGTCATCGGGAACGCAGGGCAGCGCAAGGGGCGAGCACGCCGAGGCCTGGACCTTCGCCGCCAAATACGATGCCAATAATATCTACCTGGCAGCCATGTACGCGGAAACCCGCAATATGACCCCCTTCAACAAAAATAACCTGATCGCGAAGAAGACCCAGAACTTCGAGGCGGTGGCCCAATACCAGTTCGACTTCGGCCTGCGTCCCTCTCTGGGCTATGTGCTGTCGCGCGGCCTCAACCTTAATAGCGACAACGCGGCGCAGAAAAACGCGTCTGGCAGCCTGGTCAACTACATCAGCGTCGGCACCGAGTTTGCGCTGAACAAAAACATGGTGACCTACATTGAATATAAGATGAATCTGCTGAAAGATAACGAGTTCAGCAGCTATAACAACATTGATACCGATAACCAGCTGGGCGTCGGCATTCAATATAATTTCTAATCTCGCCCATTATAAACAAGGCCTCCCGAGGGAGGCCTTGTGCTCTTATGCGCTTGTGCTATCCGGCTCAGTTGCGGCCGAACATATCCTTGATCCAACTGGCAACACCGTCGCTGCTCTGCCCCTGGCCAGCGGCAGCCGGCGGCGGCGCACTGCACAGCGACTGCGGATCGTCGGTCCAGACCGGCAGGGTACGCCCGCTGCCGCACTGGAAATTACCGGCGTCATCGACCCCTACCATGCTGATCCCCTGCGGCGGCACCAGATCCAGCGCCAGCGGCGTCTGATTCTCCAGATAACGGCGGTACAGGGTCAGGGCACCGCTGGCCCCGGTCAACTTGGAGGGGCCGTTATTATCGCGCCCAACCCAGGTGATCGCGACCTCCTTCCCGTCGATACCGGCAAACCAGCTGTCGCGCAGATCGTTCGTGGTACCGGTCTTAGCCGCCAGATGGTAGCGGCCAAATTTACCCGACAGCGACCGCGAGGTTCCGCTCACCACCCCCTGCTGCATGGCATACAGCGTCAGGTAGGCCGCCTGCGGGGCCACCACGCTCTGCGCCTGGGGCAGGCTCTGATACAGGACAGTGCCGTCCTCGGCGATCACCGAACGCAGCGCCGACAGGGTCGCCCGATTACCACCGGCGGCGATGGTCTGATAGGCCTGGGCCACCTCCATCGGTGTCAGGTTGATCGCGCCCAGCAGCATGGCGGGAACTGGATCAATGACGCTCTTCGGGACGCCCAGCTGTTGCCAGGTCGCACTGATCCTGTCCAGCCCCAGCGCCATGCCCAAATTCACCGTCGGTACGTTGAGCGACTGCGCCAGCGCGGTCATCAGCATCACCTGTCCACGGTACTGACGATCGTAGTTTTTCGGCTCCCAGTAGGTGCCGTTGGAGAGCTTGATCGACACCGGCTGATCCGTCAGCGGGGTATTTAGGCGATAGCTAGCCGGCTCGCTCAGCGCCGTCAGATAGGTCGGCGGCTTGGCCAGCGAGCCGATCAGAC
This sequence comes from Edwardsiella sp. EA181011, assembly GCF_000800725.1. Lineage (NCBI taxonomy): Bacteria > Pseudomonadati > Pseudomonadota > Gammaproteobacteria > Enterobacterales > Hafniaceae > Edwardsiella > Edwardsiella sp. EA181011. Next base: position 3,801,771 of record NZ_CP011364.1, read on the forward strand.
GACGGGCGTCCATCGCGCGGTTAAAGCCGGCAAACTGGGTCTGCGCACCGCCCACCATCGCACGCACTTCGCCGCTGAAGCGATCGACCACCACCATGGCCGCCTCCAGATCGTCTAAGTGGCGCGCCGCGCGCAGCGCCGGAATACCGGCCTCGACGGCTTTCTCCGCCGCGTCCTGCGAGACAGGATCGAGGGTGGTAAAGATTTTCACCCCAGAGAGGTCCTGTACCTTATCGCCCAGCTTAGCCTGCAGCTCCTGGCGCACCAGCTGCATAAACGCAGGCTGCGGCGAGATGACGCCCCCCTTGGGCTGTACCCCGAGCGGGCGGGCGCTGAGCATGTTGTACAGATCCTGATCGATGATCTTCTGCTCCAGCAACAGATGCAGCACCACATTGCGCCGCTCCAGCGCCAGCTTGGGATTACGCCACGGGTTATACAGCGATGCTCCCTTGACCATGCCCACCAGCAGCGCCTGCTGATCCAGGCTCAGCTCTTCTACCGGACGGCCAAAGTAATACAGGCTGGCCAGCGGGAAACCGCGGATCTGATCGTTGCCGCTCTGTCCCAGGTACACCTCGTTGAGGTACAGCTCCAGAATGCGATCCTTGCTGTAGCGGTAGTCAAGGATCAGCGCCATATAGGCTTCGTTAAGCTTGCGCCATAGGGAGCGCTCGTTGCTCAGGAACAGGTTTTTCACCAGCTGCTGAGTCAGGGTGCTTCCCCCCTGCACCGTACGCCCGGCCGTCAGGTTGGCCAGCAGCGCACGGCCAATGGAGTAGAAGCTGATGCCGTCGTGCTGATAGAAGTGGCGATCCTCCGTCGCCATCAGGGTATCCACCAGCAGCGTCGGGAAGCCGCTGCGCGGCACAAACAGACGCTGCTCGCCGTTGGGCGACTGCAGCATCGTGATCAGCCGGGGATCGAGACGGAAAAAGCCAAACTGGCGCTTATTCTCCAGATTAACAATCTCGTTCAGGCCATCCGCATCAAACACCAGGCGAGCGTGGATCTGCCCCTCTTTTCCATCAGGAAAATCAAAGGGGCGGCGCAGCATATCGATACTGCTGCCCGAGACGGTAAACTCGCCGGGACGGGTGATACGACTCACCTCGCGGTACTGCATGCCCTCCAGCAGATTGACCATCTCTTTCTTGCTGTAGTTCATCCCCGGCTCAAGGCTGACCATCCGACCATACACGGCGGCCGGCAGCTGCCAGACCTTACCGTCGATACGACTGCGGATCTGCTGATCGAGATAGACCCCATAGGCGCCAATGACGACCAGCGCGACCAGCGCCAGACGAAACAGCAGCCACAGCACGCGGCGCCGACGGGAACGTTTTACCTGTTTGCGCGCCACATCACCCTCATCATCGTCATCATCATATCCACCATCATCACTCTCCCCACGCGCCTGGTCATCCTCGTCGTAGTCATCCTCGTCGTAACGACGGCGACGGCGCGCAGGCTCTCCGCGTGGCGGCTGCGCCGCCCGTTTTTTACCTTTACGCCCGATTGGCTGGCGATCGTCCCCAGACATATCCTGTTTCTCCGGCTGTAATACGGCCTAAGCCGCCTAATATGCGCCTGTGTCCCCCGCAAATAACAGGGGGAACGCTCTGAAAATTAATATCGCTTGGTGCGCCGGGTCGGCTGCGCGTTGGCCGGATCGTCCGGCCAGACGTGCTTGGGATAGCGCCCCTTCATCTCTTTCTGTACTTCACGATAGGCGCCCTGCCAGAATCCCGCCAGATCGCGGGTGATCTGCAGCGGCCGCTGCGCCGGAGACAACAGCTCCAGCACCAGCGCGACGCGCCCCTGCGCGATACGCGGACTCTCCCGCTCACCGAACATCTCCTGCAGACGCACCGCCAGCGTCGGCGGCTTATCGCTAAAATAGCGAATCGCTAGACGCGATCCGGTCGGCACAGTGTAATGAGTCGGCAGCTCACTATCCAGCCGCTGACGCGTGTTCCAGTCGAGCAGTCGCAGCAGCGCCCCGGCCAGATCGATCTGACGCAGCCCCCGCAGATCGCGGACGCCGTACAGCGCGGGCAGCAGCCACTGCTCCAGCGATGCCAGCAAGCTCTCATCATCCACCGCCGGCCAGGCATGCTCGGGCAGCCAGCGCTGGGCACAGATCAAACGCAGGCGCAGCTGCGTCGCCGCCTCGTCCCACCCCAGCGCGGCCACTCCCTGCGTACGCACCCATTCCAACAGCGCCTGCGCCAGCGTCGCCTCATCGGGACGGGCCAGCGGCTGCGCACGCAGCACCAGGCGCCCCAACTGGACGCGGCGCCAGGCGCGCAGGGTTCCTTTGGCCTCATCCCACTCAACGCCGGTGCCTTCGCTGACCAGGTGCGGCAGCTGGGCCGCCAGCGATGCCAGATCGCAGGGCAGCGCCAGCAGAATCCGCGGCTCGCCGCCGGAGGCCCCCTGCAGCAGCGAGGCGGCGATCAGCCCCGCCATCCGCCCCAACGCATCGTCCGCCTCCAGCGCCGCACCCAGTCCGTTGGCCAGAAGATAGCGCCCATCCTGCCCGCGCGCGGCGGCGATCCGGTCGGGATAGGCATGCGCCAGCCACAGCGGCGCCTGCGCCAGATCGGCCTCCGCCCGCCGCCCTCCCACACGCTTAACCAGCTGCGCCGCCCGCTGACGCCAGTGTGACTGAGGATGGTAGAGCGCCTGGCGCATATCGGCGCTCCCCTGACGCGGCGGCTCCTCGACAATCGCCGCCAGCAGGGCGGCACAGGCCAACGCGGCATCGCCGGCGTCGCGGGCGGCGCACAGCATCGCCGCCAGGCGCGGATCGCTGCCCGTGCGGGCCATCTCCCGCCCCAGCGCACTCAGTCCCCCCTGCGGATCCAGCGCATCCAGCTGCTGCAACAGGCGCTGTGCCGCGCCCAGCGCCGCGGCCGGCGGCGCGTCAAGCCACGTCAGCTGCTGCGCATCCCGACAGCCCCAACTGAGCAAATCCAGCCACAGCGCGCTCAGATCGCTGCGCAGGATTTCGGCCTGGGCATAGTCGCTGGCCCGCTCGGCCTGCTCAGCCGATACCAGATGCCAGCAGATCCCCTCGCTCAGACGCCCGGCGCGCCCGGCGCGCTGGGTCATCGACGCCTGGCTCGCCCGCTGGGTCACCAGCCGCGTCAACCCGCTGCGCACGTCAAACTGGCTGACGCGCTCCAGCGCGCTGTCGACCACCAGACGAATGCCATCGATAGTGAGGCTGGTTTCCGCAATATTGGTCGCCAGCACCACTTTGCGCCGCCCCGCCGGCGCAGGCGCGATGGCCTGCTGCTGCTCGGCCAGCGACAGCGCCCCGTATAAGGGACAGATGTCGGTATCCTCGGCGACGCACTCCTCCAGCAGCGCCGCGCAGCGGCGGATCTCGCCCACCCCGGGTAAAAACAGCAGCAGCGAGCCGCTCTCCCGGTTCATCAGGCTCAGCACCGCGGCGGCCGCCGCCTGCTCAATGCGTTCATGGGGGGAAACGGGATGATAGTGACGCGCCACCGGATAGCTGCGCCCCGCAGAGACGATGGTCGGCGCATCCGGCAACAGCGTCCCCAGGCGGGCATCGTCGAGGGTCGCCGACATAATCAGCAGCCGCAGATCGTCGCGCAGCCCGGCCTGTACATCCAAAAGCAGCGCCAGCGCCAGATCCGCCTGCAGGCTACGCTCATGAAACTCATCGAGGATCACCAGCGCCACCCCTTCCAGCATCGGATCGCGCTGCAGCATGCGGGTCAAAACCCCCTCCGTCACGACCTCCAGACGGGTATTTTTACCGACCCGATGCTCTCCGCGCATCCGGTAGCCAACCGTCTCGCCCAGCGGCTCGCCCAACTGCTGCGCCAGCCGGTTGGCCACCGTCCGCGCAGCCAAACGCCGCGGCTCCAGCATCACGATACGCCCATTCAGGCAGGGAGACTGCAGCAGCTGCAGCGGCAGCCAGGTGGATTTTCCCGCCCCGGTCGGGGCGTTAAGCAGCACCCGGGAGGCAGACTGCAGGGCGGCAAGCAGATCGGGCAGCACCGCGGCCACGGGTAATAAGGACACTGTAGACTCCACTCTCTTTCGCGACGGGGTAAACGGCGCCGATGCCATTCGCCCCAGCGTATTAACAATTTCTGCCGCGCATTGTAGCATCGGGCGATGCGCTTAACGGGAAACCACCATGCAGCAACGCCTTTTTTTTGCCATTCCGCTACCGCCGCCGCTGCAGCAAACGCTGATCCAGTGGCGAGCCGAGCACTTCTCTTCCCAGGCGGGACGACCGATCGCCGCCGCCAACCTGCATCTGACGCTGGCTTTTCTTGGCGACGTCGGCAGCGCACAGCAGCAGCGTCTGCAGACGCTAGCCGGGCGTATCCATCAGGCGCCCTTTAGCCTGACGCTAGATGACGCCGGCCAGTGGCCACGCCCCGGCGTGGTCTGGCTGGGTATGCGACGGGCGCCGCGCGGGCTGATCCAGCTGGCAGATCTGCTCCGCTCACAGGCGGCGCGCAGCGGCTGCTACCAGAGCCCGCACCCCTTTCATCCCCATGTTACGCTGCTGCGCCACGCCTATCAGGCGATCGCGATCCCCGCGGCGACCTTTCGTTGGACGTTCGACGTCACCCATTTTTCCCTGTTCAGCTCGCAGCAGGCTCAGGGACGCACCCGCTATCAACCGCTGGCCAGCTGGCCCCTGCGGCGCGATGACTAACCCACAGGAGCCCCACCATGCAGTTCACCCCTCCCCTACAGAGCGCCATCCTGATCAAGCGCTATAAACGTTTTCTGGCCGACGTACGCCGTCCCGACGGCCAGATCATCACCCTGCACTGCGCCAATACCGGCGCGATGACCGGCTGCGCCACGCCGGGCGATACGGTGTGGTACTCCACCTCGGACAACCCTAAGCGCAAATATCCGTCAAGCTGGGAGCTCACCCATACCCAGGCCGGAGACTGGATCTGCGTCAATACCCTGCGCGCCAACGCGCTGGTGCATGAGGCGATTGCACAGCAGCGGATCGGCGAAGTATCCGGTTACACTAAAATACGCAGCGAAGTGCGCTATGGGGCAGAAAATAGCCGCATCGACTTGTTATTACAGGCAGAAGATCGCCCCGACTGCTATATTGAGGTGAAGTCAGTTACGCTGCTGCAGGCGGCGTGCGGATACTTCCCCGATGCGGTCACCGAGCGGGGGCAAAAGCATCTGCGCGAGCTGCAGCATCAGGTGCAAAGCGGTGTGCGGGCGGTGCTGTTTTTCGCCGTGCTGCACAGCGGGATTACGCATGTGCGGGCGGCCCGCCACATCGATCCCTGCTATGCGCAACTATTGGCCCAGGCGAGCGATCTCGGGGTGGAGATTCTCTGCTACGGCGCGCAGGTAGGCCCCGCCGGCATCCGGCTCACGCAGCCGCTGCCGGTGACGGTTTAGGCGCGCCGCGCGGCGGTAAATCGTCGGCAATATGCGGTGGGAAAGGATGAAACACGGCTAAATACGCCGCCCTTCACACCCTTGTCAAGCCGTAGACAGGAATAATTGCCAACCTCTACCGCATCTGTTATTTATAGCGGCCTGATTTTTTCCCCCATTTGGGGATCGCTAATGCGTGTTATTAGGAGAAGCAGCATGCAAGAAGGGCAAAACCGTAAACCGTCGTCCTTGAGCATTCTCGCCATTGCTGGGGTGGAGCCATATCAAGAAAAGCCGGGCGAGGAGTACATGAACGACGCCCAGCTGGCGCACTTTAAGCGAATTCTTGAGGCATGGCGTAACCAGCTCAGGGATGAAGTGGATCGTACCGTATCCCATATGCAGGAAGAGGCTGCCAACTTCCCGGATCCCGCCGACCGCGCGACCCAGGAAGAAGAGTTCAGCCTGGAGCTGCGTAACCGCGATCGCGAGCGCAAGCTGATCAAAAAAATCGAGAAAACGCTGCAGAAAATCGAAGATGATGACTTCGGTTTCTGCGAATCCTGCGGCGTTGAGATCGGTATCCGCCGTCTGGAAGCCCGCCCGACCGCCGATCTGTGCATCGATTGTAAGACCCTGGCCGAAATCCGCGAAAAGCAGATGGCAGGCTAAAGCCCTAACGGGGGGGGCCCGCATCTCCGGGCCCCGTTTCCTTGGTACGCTGCCGGCCAGCGGACACCGGCGGGCGGCGTGCGCCCCCACGATCCGGAGCGTTTCCGGCGTAAACGTCGCTGTTAATCATGTCATATTCCCTGCCCACTCCCCCGGAGTACGTCGGCCGCTTTGCGCCCTCCCCCTCCGGCGATCTGCACTTTGGTTCCCTGATTGCCGCCCTCGGCAGCTATCTGCGCGCGCGCGCCTGCGGCGGCCGCTGGCTGGTCCGGATTGAAGATATCGATCCGCCGCGCGAAGTCCCCGGCGCCGCCGACCGTATCCTGCGCGCCCTGGATCACTATGGCCTACGCTGGGATGGCCCGGTGCTATACCAGTCGCAGCGCCATGAGGCCTATCGCGCCATCCTGGATCAGCTGCACCGCCAGGGGCTGGCCTACTACTGCACCTGTACCCGCCAACGCATTCACGCGCTAGGAGGATTGTATGACGGGCACTGCCGCGATCTGGGGCAAGGGGCGTCCGGTGCGGCGCTGCGCCTGCGCCAGATCCAACCGGTATACGGCTTTCACGATCGCCTGCACGGCTGGCTCGACGCCGATGCGGCGCTGGCGCGCGAGGATTTTATCATCCACCGTAGAGATGGCCTGTTTGCCTATAATCTGGCGGTGGTGGCGGACGATCACTTCCAGGGGGTCAATGAAATCGTCCGCGGCGCCGATCTGATCGCGCCGACGGTGCGTCAGATAGCGCTGTATCGCCAGCTGGGGTGGCAGGCGCCGGCCTATCTACACCTGCCGCTGGCGCTCAACGACGACGGCAACAAGCTCTCCAAGCAGAATCATGCCCAGCCGATACCGCTCGGCGATCCGCGCCCGCTGCTGCTACAGGCGCTGACGTTTCTGGGGCAGACGCCCGACGCGGCGCTGCGCGATCTGAGCACGGAGGCGCTGTTAACCCAGGCGGTAGCCCACTGGCGACTGGAAAAAGTGCCGCTTCAGGTCACTCAGCCGACAACGATTCCGTCTGCACCATTCTCAAATTCCCCTGCGTGAGCTATGATTAGCCGCTTATTTTTCTGCACACCATGCCCCATCGGCCTCAGCGCGCCCACGTTGGCGCGATCGCCTGAGCGATGACGGAGCTATTTACCAGACACTATCGAGGTGTACCATTTTTACCCGAGTCGCCAACTTTTGCCGTAGAGTGCTAAATCGCGAGACGGACAGCGTACCGGAGCAGGAGTCCGCCCATCTGAGCGTAGTCCCGCGTGATCAGCATACAATCTCGCGCCAGCAAATCAGCGAAAATGCGCTGAAGGTTCTGTACCGTCTGAATAAATCAGGCTATGAAGCCTATCTGGTCGGCGGCGGCGTCCGCGATCTGCTGCTGGGCAAACGCCCGAAAGATTTCGACGTGACCACCAACGCCACGCCGGAGCAGGTGCGTAAGCTGTTCCGCAACTGCCGCCTGGTCGGGCGCCGTTTTCGTCTGGCGCACGTCATGTTCGGACCGGAGATCATTGAGGTTGCGACCTTCCGCGGCCACCACGAGCATGCCGATGAAGGCAAGAATATTGCCCAGCAGGGCAAAAATGGCATGCTGCTGCGCGACAACGTCTACGGCAATATTGAAGAAGACGCCCAGCGGCGTGACTTTACCATTAACAGCCTCTATTACAGCGTGGCCGACTTCAGCGTCCGTGACTATACCGGCGGCCTGAACGATCTGCGCGCCGGGCAAATTCGCCTGATCGGCGATCCCGAGACTCGCTACCGGGAGGATCCGGTGCGCATGCTGCGGGCGGTGCGTTTCGCCGCCAAGCTGCAGATGTCCATCAGCCCGGAGACGGCGGCGCCCATCGCCCATCTGGCATCGCTGCTGCGCGATATCCCCGCCGCACGCCTGTTTGAAGAGGCGCTGAAGCTGCTGCAGGCGGGCTATGGCTATGAAACCTATCAGAAGCTGCGCGAATACCATCTGTTCCAACCGCTGTTCCCGGTGATCTGCCGCCACTTTACCCCCAACGGCGATAGCCCGATGGAGAAGATTCTGGCGCAGGTGCTGAAGAACACCGATCACCGAATTCAGAACGATATGCGGGTCAACCCAGCGTTTCTGTTTGCCGCTATGCTGTGGTATCCGCTGATCGAGCTGGCGCAAAAGCTTACCCAAGAGGGGGGCTGACCTATCACGATGCGTTCGCCCTGGCGATGAACGATATCCTGGATGAGCAGTGCCGCTCTCTGGCGATTCCCAAGCGCATCACCGCCCTGATCCGCGATATCTGGACGCTGCAGCTGCGCCTGTCGCGCCGCCAGGGTAAGCGCGCCCACAAACTGCTGGAGCAGCCTAAGTTCCGCGCCGCTTACGATCTGCTGGCGCTGCGCGCCGAGGCCGAACACAGCGCCGAGCTGCAGCGTCTGGCGGACTGGTGGGGCACCTTCCAGACCGCCAGCGTCTCCCAGCAAAAGGCTATGGTCAACACCCTGGACGACGATGGCGACGGTAACGCCGCCCGCCGCCGTCGCAGACCGCGCCGCAGAACGCCGCGCCGCGAAGGCAGCGGTGCATGACTCCGGTCTACCTCGCGCTGGGCAGCAACTTAGCCGAACCGCACCGTCAGGTGCGGCAGGCCATTCATGCGCTGGCGGCGCTGCCGCAGTGCCGTCTGCTGGCCGCATCCTCCCTGTACCGCACCCGCCCCCTCGGGCCACAGGATCAGCCTGACTACGTCAACGCCGCCGTCGCGCTGGAGACAGCGCTATCGCCCGAGGCCCTGCTGGACTGCACGCAGCGCATTGAGCGTCTGCAGGGGCGGGAGCGCAAGGCCGAGCGCTGGGGGCCGCGTACGCTGGATGTGGATATCATGCTGTTTGGTGAGCAGGTTATCCATAGCCCGCGCCTGACGGTGCCCCACTACGACATGAAAAACCGCAGCTTTATGCTGGTGCCGCTGGCGGAGATCGCCCCCGATCTGCGCTTTCCCGACGGTGAGGCGCTACGCGATGTCATCGCCCGCCTGCACGATGCGGACACCCTGATCGCCCTGCCCGCGCAGGACCCGCCAGCCTGATCCAGACGGCCCGCGCCGCGGGCCGCCTTTCTCGCCGCAGCGCGCGCTGCACGCAACGCATTTGCTTGATCTTCCTCCACCGCAAACGATTTTCTTGCAGTAGAATACGCCACAGTGGTGCCCGCAGTGCACCGCCCAACCTTACCAGTCCGGCCCGCGGCCGGTCGACAATCGGAGACAGTGATGACGCCAACCACGCTATCACACCTGCGTAAACGTAAGCAGGAGAAGCACAAGTTCGCCACGATCACCGCATATGATGCCAGCTTCGCCCGGCTGTTTGCCGAGCAGGGGATCGACGTTATGCTGGTCGGAGACTCGCTGGGGATGACCCTGCAGGGCCACGAGACCACGCTGCCGGTAACCGTAGCGGATATCGCCTACCATACCCGCGCGGTGCGCGCCGGCGCGCCGGCGTGTCTGCTGATGGCCGATATGCCGTTTATGTCCTATGCCACACCGGAGCTGGCCTGTCGCCATGCCGCCGAGCTGATGCGCGCCGGGGCGAATCTGGTCAAGATGGAGGGCGGCGCCTGGCTGTGCGACAGCGTGCGTATGCTGACAGAGCGCGCGGTGCCGGTGTGCGGACATCTGGGGCTAATGCCGCAGTCCGTCAATATCCTCGGCGGCTACCGGGTGCAGGGGCGCGATCAGGATGCAGCGGATCAGCTGCTCTCCGACGCGCTGGCGCTAGAGGGCGCCGGTGCCCAGATGCTGGTGCTGGAGTGTGTGCCAGCCCTGGTTGCCAAGAAGATCACAGAGGCGCTGCGTATTCCGGTGATCGGCATCGGCGCCGGCAGAGATACCGACGGCCAGATCCTGGTCATGCACGATGCGCTGGGGATCAGCTGCGGGCGCATGCCGAGCTTTGTAAAAAATTTCCTCGCGGTCGAAGGCGATATCCGCGCGGCGGTGCGCCGCTATATCAGTGACGTCGAGCAGGGGCTGTTCCCCGCCGACGAGCATACCTTTAACTGATCCGAATTCTGGACGGCGGCCCAGGCGGGCCGCCCGACTTTTCTGCTGGAGAACGAGCTGTGCTGATTATTGAGACTGTCCCTCTGCTGCGCCGCGAAGTACGCCGCTGGCGCCAGGAAGGGAAACGTATTGCGCTGGTTCCGACCATGGGCAACCTGCATGAGGGGCATATGACCCTGGTCAACGAGGCCCGCGCCCGGGCCGACGTGGTGATCGTATCGGTGTTCGTCAACCCGATGCAGTTCGATCGCCCGGACGATCTGGCGCGCTACCCGCGCACCCTACAGGAGGACTGCGAAAAGCTGAACCGTCACGGGGTCGATCTGGTCTTTGCCCCGGCCGCCGAGGAGATCTATCCCCAGGGCGTATCGCAGCAGACCTACATCGACGTTCCCGCGCTCTCGACCATTCTTGAGGGGGCCAGCCGTCCGGGTCACTTCCGTGGCGTCGCCACCATCGTCAGCAAGCTGTTTAATCTGGTGCAGCCGGATCTGGCCTGCTTTGGTGAAAAGGATTATCAACAGCTGCAACTGATCCGCAAGCTGGTCGCGGACATGGGCTATGGCATTGAGATCGTCGGCGTCCCCATCGTCCGCGGCGAGGATGGGCTGGCGCTCAGCTCGCGCAATGGCTATCTCGATAGCGATGAGCGCCGCCTGGCGCCCCGTCTGTACAACATCATGATGCAGCTGGCCAGTCAGTTGGAGAACGGCGAGCGCGATCTGGAGGCCCTGCTGGAGCAGACCGCCGGTCGTCTGCGCCAGGCCGGCTTCCGCCCCGATGAGCTGTTTATCCGCGACGCCGACACGCTGGGCGACGTCAACGTCGATACCCGTACGGCGATCGTGCTGATGGCGGCCTGGCTTGGACAGGCCCGACTCATCGACAACGTGCGCATTGCCTTTAACGCCGACGCCTAGCGCCTGGCGGCTAGACAGCGGCGGCGAAATGCGCAACCATGACGTCAACCTCCGCAGTCACATGGTGGTTGACGTCATACTATTTTACCGGGCCGTACATCGGCTCCATTACGATGATTACAGGTATTACACTATGGTACGTACAATGCTGCAGGGTAAGCTGCACCGCGTGAAAGTCACCCAGTCCGACCTGAATTACGAAGGCTCCTGCGCAATCGATCAGGATTTCCTGGACGCGGCCGGTATCCTGCAATATGAGGCTATCGATATTTATAACGTCGACAACGGCCAGCGCTTCTCCACCTACGCCATCGCCGCCGAGCCCGGCTCTAAAATTATCTCAGTCAACGGCGCCGCCGCCCGCTGCGCCTGCGTCGGCGACACGCTGATCATCTGCAGCTATGTTCAGATGCCCGATGAGCAGGCCCGCACGCACCACCCCAAGGTGGCCTACTTCGAAGGCGCCAACCACATGAAGCGTCTGGCCAAATCCGTTCCGGTACAGGTCGCCTGATCTCGCTCCGCTGCGGCGCGCGTCCGCAGCGGTTCGTTTTTCGCTTTTCCCACCACTCTCGCCCATAATTAACGGGCCGCTTCCCAGCAAGCGCACCGTCCCGCGGCCCTACGGCGCCGCGAATAGCAACATCGGATATTCAGGGGGCGCCAGTCATGACAACACCCCGCTGGCCACGCGCCGCCCCTCCACCGTGGCTGATCCTGTGGCTATTCCTCTATGTCGCGCTCTGGACCCCCGTCGCTCTATGGCTGAGTCCCGCGCTCCCCTATGATGCCGTCGAAGCGGTAAATTGGGCACAAAGCGGCGAGTGGGGATCGCCGAAAAACCCGTGGCTCGTCGGGATGATGATGAAGCCACTGATCTATTTCTCCACGCTAGCGCCGGACGGCTACTGGTTACGCCATCCACTTTGCCGCTGTCGCCTCCGGCATGCTGGGCGTGTGGATGCTGGCACGCCGCCTCAGCGGGCGGGAAGATCTGGCCTGGCTGGCCCTGATGGCGCTCAATCTCTCCGGCATCATTAACGTCGACATCCTGCCCTATAACGATAACTATCTCTTGGTCGCCCTGTGGCCGTGGCTATTTTTCATCCTTGCCCGGGCGCTTGATAGCGACCCGCCCCGCTGGGTGTGGCCGCTCTTTGCCCTGGTTGCCGGTTTGGCCACGATGGCGAAATACTCTACGCTGGCACCGCTGGGCGCACTGTTCTGGCTAACCCTGCTCTGCGCCGATCGCCGACGGCTCTACCGTCAGCCCTATTTCTGGCTGGCCATTGCGCTCTATCTGCTGCTGATTATTCCCAACGTCTTGTGGCTGATCGCCCATGAATATTCCGCGTTATACTGGGTGTGCAGGCAGATACGGCCAGAGCTGAACCTGCGCGCCACCGTCGCGCTGCTGTCCGTATTTTACCCCTGTCTACTGCTTGCCCTTCTGGTATACCTGTGCGGCGGACGATTGCGCTGGCCCCCGTCGGGCCCCCTCCGAAGCCTGCTCCTGCTATTTCTACTCCCACTGGCGCTGATCTACCTGTGGCTCAGCCTGTATCGCGGCGAGCCGGTCATCGAGTGGCTCCAGCCTTTTGTGGTCCCGGCACTCCCCCTGCTCTGCGCGACCATCCACGATCTGCCGGCGCCGTCCCTGCGCCGTCTCACTCGCGGTTTACTGGCGCTGGCGCCGCTGGTTCTCCTGGGATATCTCCTGGTCTATCACCTCAACCTGCGGGACTGCCGAGCGCAGTGGGGCGGCGTCAAGACGTTCAGCGCACAGGCCCAGCAATTCTGGCACCAGCACAGCGCAGCACCGCTGCGCCTGGTGGGCGGCGGCTATCTGCATCAGTGGCTGATCCTCTACGGCGCCGATCGCCCCCGGACGATTCAGCCTTGGGTCGTGGATACGCCTCGGCCGCCCAACGTCTATACCCCGGGGCTGACCCTGGCGGAAATCCAGCGCAGCGGCGTACTGCTCGTCGGCGAGATCGGCATGAGCTGTACCCGGGAGGCCTTTACATCCGTATGGCAATACTGGCCGACGCTGCAGCCACAGATCTATCACCAGACAGCGTTTATTGCCCAGCCCGGCGCGGCGGCGCTCCCCGTGTGTCTGGCCATCATCGGCCCCGATGCCGCGGACTCAATCCAGCGGGATCAGCGCCTGCATGAGCGGCGGTAGGCGAATCGGCACCGGCGTATCGACCGGCGGCACATCCTGTGGCTGATTGGCGATCAGGCGCGCCATGGTCTGCACCGAGTCAGTGCGCAGGACATACAGCCGCTTCAGGGTGTAGGGATTATCGCCGCGCCGCACCTTGCCGCGTACCGTGGTCACCGCCATGTGGTAACCGGCCCGGTGCGCGGCCTCAATCGCCTGGCGGTTAAAGCCGCCAAAGGGGTAGGAAAGATACAGCACCCGCGGAGTAAACTGCGTCAGCGCCCGGCGCGAGCGCTCAAAATCAAACAGGATATTATGCTGACTACGGCGAAACAGGATCGGCCGTTTATCCGCGGAGAGACGGTGCAGAAAATGGGTATGGGACTGAACATCGAATACCGACTGAATCGTGTGCAGCTCCGCCAGACTCATAAACTGCAGGCCGTTGGGATTCCAGGGCTGCGGGTGGCGCTTAATCCGCGACGAAATAATAAATGCGGTCGCCCGCTGGCCGTTTTTCTTCAGGATCGGATAGGCATAGCGGTAGACCGACTTGAGCCCGTCGTCGAAGGTCAGCGCCACCGCGCGCGCCGGCAGATTTTCATTGCCGCGCAGATACCCCTCCAGCTGGTACAGCGAAATGGTCAGATAGCCCGCCTGGCGCAGATAGGCCATCTGCGCATCAAACGCCTGGACCGAGGTGGTGGTCGAGGTGTGGCGAAAGCGGTGGTTCTCCTCGTTTTTCAATATGTGGTGATAGGTGAGGATCGGAATGCCGTTGTCCAGCTCAACCCGATCGGCGCGTACATAGGCCAGCCGTCCGCCCAGGTTGATCACCAGCCAGCGCCAGCCCGCCGCGTCCGTCTCTCTGGCCAAGATAGGATAGCGTAGATTTCCCGTCAGACTCGCGACCGGCGCCGCCGTTCTCTCCGGGCGGTCATAGACCATGACCGGGTGCAGGGTCAGCAAATAGTCCGGGCTCTTTTTATGCAGCAGGGCGACGTCGCGGGCCGCCGGCAGCGGCGGCGTCGACGCCGCCAGACTATCGCTGGCAATAAATCCGCTGGCGTTGCCAAAGCGAAAGATGAAATAGCCGTTGTCAGCGGGCTGTACATTGAGCAGCAGCCCCCGCTTCAGGCGCCCCACGGGAATGATGCGATCGCCAACCGGAGAGTAAATCTCACTGTCGCGCAGCGTCACCATATAGCGCGCCGTGTCAGCGCCCGCCGCGGGCTGGCCCCGGGCTACAGAGAGCGTGGCCAGCAGCAGCAGGCCCGCCAATAATAAGTGCCTATACATGAAAGAATCAGCGCGGGGCATCCGTTGCCCGGTGGGTAATATCTTCAGCATAGCACGCGCGGCGACAGGCGACCAAAACGACAACGCCTTTTCAAATCAATATGCTGCTACCGCTCCCTCTGCGCTGGCGCAGCGGCGGATCTCATCGGCCTCGCGCGCGTACGGCCTGTTTCCCACGCGCATCTATTGAGGCGGATCGCTAGCGTCTGGGGTTGCGGCAAAATAACGCCACGGCGCCAAGTCCCCCGCGCGCCGGCATCCTCTCTGTCGCCGGCCGCACATGATCTTCGACCAGAGCCGCCGCGCTGCGGCTGCGGCAGCCCGACCATACTCACGCCATCGGGGCGTCGGCCGCCTGACGCTGCGCGGGACGCCGTTCCCCGCTCAACGCCCTGTCGCAGGCCGCTGGCGAAACCGCCACGGTCGCGCCCCGGCATGATGCCCCCTTACAGAAAGCCGATCAGCTTGCCCACGATACCCACGGCCGCCGTCACACCGATCAGCTTGATCGGTGAATAGCCGCGCTTCATCAGCCAGTACACCAGCAGGGTGAAGCACAGGGGCAGCAGGTTGGGCATCAGCTTGTCCAACACATCCTTCTGCAGCGCCACCGTCGCCTTGCCGGCGTACATCACCAGCGGCGTCGAGAGGTGAACATAAGAGGCCACCAGCGCGCCTATCACCGTCATGCCCACGATCGAGGCGGCGTGAGAGATATTTTTGGTATGGGTTTTCAATAGTGCCAGCGCGCTGGTTCCCGCGCTGTAGCCATAGTGCGCCAGCCCAAAGCGCAGGGCAAAGTGCACCGAGTTGAACAGCAGCAGGAACACCAGCGGCCCGAACAGACTCCCCTCCAGCGCCAGCGAGGCGCCGATGCCGGCGCAGATAGGCAGCAGCGTCAACCAGAACAGCGCGTCGCCGATGCCGCCCAGGGGGCCCATCAGCGCCACCTTCACCGCGCGGATGGTCGAGACGCGCTCTTTGCCGCGCTCCATCGCCAGCACCAGCCCAGACAGAAAGGTGACGTCAAAGGGGTGCACATTGATAAACTCCATGTGCATTTTCATTGAGTTGGCAAGATCCTGCGGATTGCGATGGATCTTGCGCAGGCTGGGGATCAGGGTATACAGCCAGCCGCCCGCCTGCATACGCTCATAGTTAAAGGAAGCCTGAAGCAGCAGGGAGCGCAGCGCCATAATGTTGATATCGCGGCGGCTCAGCGCCTGCCCCGGCGTTTGATCCACATACTCGTCGCTCTCGACCTGGCTGGTAGCCAGCGCCTGCGTCATCCGCTTTTCTGCCTTAGCTACCAGCGCGTCATCGCTATCGTTAAATGCCATCTTCTTCCATCTCCTGGTTCTGGCGCGCGGCAGGACGCTGTGCCGGCGCGGCTTCATTACGAGTACGGTTAAAGAAATCGATCAGCGCAATAGCCAGCGCGCCCAGCGCCACCGCGATAATCGGCATATTCAGGAATGTCACGGAGATAAAGCCCAGAATAAAGTAGGCCACATAGGTCTTCTTCATCATAGTCTTCATCAGCAGAGAGAAGCCGATGGCCGGCATCATTCCCCCCGCAACGGCCAGCCCCTCCAGCAGCCAGGTCGGGGCCTTCTCCACCATGGCGCTGGCCGCATCGGCCCCGAAATAGACTGGCAAAAAGGCGACGATAAAGTAGAAGCAGAATAGGATCAGCAGCCCGGCGTAGTTCACCCACTCCACCCCACGCCAGTTCAGCCGCTTCACCATCTCATCGCAGCGGTGCATCATCGGCGAATAGGCGGTAAACAGCAGGGTAATGCCGCCCTGCACCGCGATGGAGAAGGGTACCGCGACCCCGATGGCGACCTTGGGATCGGCGTGGGTCAAAATGGCGAACGCGGTGCCAATGACGCCGCCGATCACCACGTTGGGGGGCTGAGCGCCGGCCAGAGGCACCATTCCCATCCACACCAGCTCCAGCGTCCCGCCGACCAGCAGGCCGGTCTGTATATCGCCCAGGATCAGCCCGACCAGCGGCCCGATCACCACCGGACGGTGCAGGTGGGTCAGTCCGTCGAACAGGTCGATACCGGCGATACCGGCCAACAGCCCTATCAACAATGCATCGGTTAACATGGTTTACCTCCTGCGTTCAGTCCAACAGCGGGTGAATCGACTCCCCCGCCTCATCCGGCACCCGGCGGATCTCGCAGGGAATGCCAAGCTGCGCCAGCGCGTGGAACGCCGCGATATCCTCGCCGTCCACCGACACCGTCTTGTGGATCTGGCGCTTTCCCTGCGCAAAGTGCATATTGCCGACGTTGACGAAGTGAATGGGCACCCCGCCGCGCACCAGCGTCAGCACATCCTGCGGCGTTTTGCAGACGATGAAGATCTTCTGGCGATCCGCGGCCCGGTGGATCACCTCAATGGTTTTTTGCAGGGTGAAATAGCGGGTCTGCACGCCCTCTGCCACCACCATATCCATCAGGTTCTGTTGGACGGGGTCGGCGGCGGCGGCGTCGTTGGCGACCAGCACCAGATTGGCGCCCAGCGTATTGGTCCAGGTCACCCCGACCTGTCCATGCACCAGCCGGTTATCGATACGGGTCATCAGGATGTTCGGGTTTGACATATATCACACCTCCATCGTGGCTATGGTTGAATGCGCTACGGGATACTCATAAATGACGACGCCCTGCACCACCCGATTAACCTCTCCGCTCGGGCAGGGGTTATCCGGCGTGATCCCCAGCGCCAGAGCGGTCTCTAGCGCCAGCGTCTGCAGGTAAAGCAGGAACGGAAACATCAGCCACAGATCGTCCAGATCGCACGCCAGCGCGCCCGTGCCATCGCCGCTCAGCGCAACGCAGCGCAGGGCCAGCGCGTCACGCTGCAGCTCCTTGAGCAGATCCTGGTCATAGCGGCGGCAATAGGGCTCGGCGCTCAGCATCGCGACCACCAGCGTCTGGGACCCGACCATAAACTTGGGCCCGTGACGCAGCCCCATGGTGGAGTCATGGCGGGTCGCGATGCGTCCGGCCGTCAGCTCCAGCATCTTCAGCGCCGCCTCCTCCGCCACGCCGCTAAAGCTGCGGCTACCCAGCACCACCAGCCGCTGAAAACCACCGTTGGCCAACGTCTTGATCGTCGGCAGCCATCGCGGCAGCGCGCGCTGACACAGCGCCGCCGTCCGCTGCAGCGGCGCCGCGCTTTGGGCCAGCGTGAGCGGACCGAGCAACAGCGCGCCGGCCAGCATCATGCAGCTGAAGCTGGAGGTCATCGCAAAGCTCCGATCGCAGGATCCCGGCGGCATGATCAGCGAGCATGCGTTAGCGCGCCCTTCGGCATAGCGCGCCAGGGCGCCGTCCGGATTACAGGTCAGCAGCAGATGATGGCAGCGCGGCAGTAAACGATCGGCCAGCGCCAGCGTCGCAGCGCTCTCCGGGCTATTGCCGGAGCGACCAAAGGAGACCAGCAGCGTGGGACGCCTGGGATCCAGATACTGCCGCGGCGATGGCACAATGTCGGTCGTGGCGTAGGCCACCACATCACGGCCGCACTGCTCTCGCAGCCAGGGGGCCAACGCTCGCCCGACAAAGGCGGAGGATCCGGCTCCGCACAGCACAATCTGCAGCGCAGGCTGCGCCAGCACGGCCTGAAGGAAGGGACGCCAACGCGACTGCGCCTCGCTCAGCTCGCGGTGTAATGCCTGCCACAGCGCCGGCTGCTGTGCGATTTCACGGGCCGTATGCCAGGCGCCGCGCGCCTGCAGCCACGCGGGGGAATAGCCGAGTACCTCATCACTCATGCGTTTACTCCTCAGATTGAGTCAGGGCGTAGCGGTGGGCTTCGCCAGGGTAAAGCCGCCCCGGCACAGCCGGCATCCGGCTACGCTGCATAGCGAAAACAGAGAAGATAGGGCGTGCGCCGTCACCCGTCGGCGATGATCACATCCACCCCTAAATCGCACAGCGCGCGGTGATACCCCTCCGGGATCCGACTGTCGGTAATCACTCGGTGGATCTGTGCGGCGCCGCGGATGGTGCAAAAGCTTTTCCGGCCAAACTTACTGGCATCCACGACGGCGATGATCTCGCTGGCCACGTCGCACATGACCCGATTAAGCTGCGCCTCCCCCGCATGGGGCGTGGTGATACCGCAGCTAAGATCAAAGCCGTCGACCCCCAGAAACAGCCGATCGAAATGGTACTGGCGCAGCTGCTGCTCGGCGGCCGCCCCATACAGGGAGTAGGAGTTTGGACGTACGCTGCCGCCCAAAACCAGCACGTCGATCTGCTCATACCCCGTCAACTCACAGGCGATATTCAAGGCGTTGGTCACCACCACCAGATGGCGGTGTGCCTTAAGAAAGGGGGCGATTTGGGCCGTGGTGGAGCCGGAGTCGAGGATCAGCGTATCGCCGTCCTGCACCAGCGCCGCCGCCCGTGCGGCGATACGCGACTTTACGTCGCGGTTCAGGCGCCCTTTGTCCTGCAGCGGCCGATCGAAGACAAACTGCTGGTTCAGCATGGCGCCGCCGTAAGAGCGCAGCGCACATCCCCTTTGCTCCAGGTAGCGCAGATCGTTACGGATAGTCACGCTGGAGACGCCAAAGTGGTGACGTAGCTGCTCCACCCGTACACTGCCCTCCAGGCATAGCCTATCGATGATCTGCTCACGGCGCCTTACGGTATCGATGCCCATTCTGCCTCCTCGCGCGGCCAAGGTCGGAGATAACCCCTCTCGTACCGCGACCATCGAATTACAGCAAAGGAATCACCGATCAGGTGTGATCGCAGTTACACCTTGTTTTTCCAGCAGATAGTGACAGAAATTCTTTCGATTAATTGCCAACCGAAAGACTTGGCCCACGGCGCCGCCGCAGCGTCGCCCGGAGCGTTATCCCGCATGACGCCGTTGTTAAGCGGACGATTGCGCAGAAACCGAAAGGAAAGCGGAGAGAAATGCGGGAATGAAAGTTGTGTTGTTTGACCGATCAACTTCACATTTTTATATATTAGCGCAAGTTGTCTATCACAACGCAAGCAAAGACAATCTCTGCGCAATGGCGCAGAGATTGTCGACGGCCGAACGCGCCGCCGCGCGGCGCCTACGCACCGGAGGACGGGGGCGTAAACAGCGCGGCCTGACGGCGCTGCTCATGCCACAGGCTGGTGGCGTGGCGCTGGGTCTGCGCTAGGAGAGCTTCGCGAAACCCGGCGGCGTCGCTCTGCGTACGCTGGGGCCACAGCGCCGCGAGCGCCGATAGGCTCACCCCGACCACCACCTCACAGTGCGGATGTTTATGGCACATCAGCGCGGCGGCGCGAAACGGCGGCGCGCCGAGAATATCCGTCACGATCACCACGCCATCGCCGCTGTCCACCTGATGCAGCGCATCGCACATCATACGGCTAAGCATGTTGGCGCTCACGCCGTCGCTGTACTCCACGCCCACACACTGGGGCGGCCGGGCACCCTGCAGATGGGTTAAGGCCTTCAGCATTCCGCTGCTAAAACCGCTGTGTCCGGCGAATACGATACCCAGCATGCAGTCTATCCTCTCGTCACCGCCCGCCGGCGCACCGGTCAGACGTAAGCACCCTTGATGATGATGGTGTAACAGGAAACGGCAGCGCAGGCAGCAATCGGTGATAACGGCGATTCAGGAGTGTGAGGTCAGACAGAAATGATGAATTTTACGGCACCGTCCCCAGGATATACGGTAGGTGCCGTATGATACCGCGCGATCAGCTGCGCAGGCCGCGCCCCCGCTCAATCAGGTACCAGGCCATAAGATAGAGTACACCAATGAATCCCAACAGAACGGCAAACGTCTGCGCCAGCGGCACATCGTGAATCCCCAGGAAGCCATAGCGGAACCCGCTGATCATATACACAATGGGGTTGAGCTTGGAGACCGTCTGCCAGAACGGCGGCAGCAGGCTCAGGGCGTAAAAGACCCCGCCGAGATAGGTCAGCGGCGTCAGCACGAAGGTCGGCACCAGGCTGATATCGTCGAAGGTGCGCGCATACACCGCATTGATCAGCCCGCCAAGGGAGAACAGCACCGCCGTACACAGCAGGGTCATCACCACCGCCAGCCAGCTGTTTACCACCAGCGGCACGAAGAACAGCGAGACCAGGGTAACCAGAAAGCCGACGCAGACCCCGCGCGCCACGCCACCGCCCACGTAACCGGCGATGATCACATGAGTCGGCACCGGCGCCACCAGCAGCTCCTCAATGCTGCGCTGAAACTTGGCGCTGAAGAACGATGCGGCCACGTTGGCATAGGCGTTGGTGATCACCGACATCATGATAAGCCCGGGCACGATGAACTGCATGTAGCTGAATCCGTGCATCTCACCGATGCGCGCACCGATTAGGTTTCCGAAAATAATAAAATACAGCGTCATGGTGATCACCGGCGGCACCAGCGTCTGTACCCAGATGCGGCCGAAACGGTGAACCTCCTTGCTCCAGATGCTGCACAGCGCCACCCAGTACAAACGCCTCATGACTGCTTCTCCTGTTCACCGTTGAGCAACGACACAAACAGCTCCTCCAGCCGATTGGCCTTATTGCGCATGCTAAGTACCTGGACCCCCTGGGCGCTCAGCTGGCTGAATACTCCGTTGAGTCCCTGCTCGCGCAGCACCTCCACCTCCAGCGTCGTGGTATCGCACAGTCGGTGCTGGTATCCCTCCAGATGGGGAAGCGGACTTTTCGCCGCCAGGTCGAGGATGAAGGTCTCCGACTTAAGCTGCGCCAGCAGCGCCTTCATCGAGGTATTCTCTATCAGCTGGCCGTGCTGAATGATACCGATATTACGGCACAGCATCTCCGCCTCTTCCAGATAGTGGGTGGTCAAAATAATCGTGGTTCCCTGAGCGTTCAGCTCTTTCAGAAAGCCCCACATCGCCCGGCGCAGTTCAATGTCGACCCCGGCCGTCGGCTCATCCAGGATCAACAGCTTTGGCTGATGCATCAGAGCGCGGGCGATCATCAGGCGACGCTTCATCCCCCCCGACAGCATCCGGGCGCGCTCATTGCGCTTTTGCCACAGATCCAGCTGGCTCAGGTAGCGCTCGGCGCGCTGCATCGCCTCGCGGCGCGTCACGCCGTAGTAACCGGCCTGATTCACCACGATCTGTAATACGGTCTCAAACGGATTAAAGTTAAACTCCTGCGGCACCAGCCCCAGCTGGCGTTTGGCATTGACCAGATCGCGGTCAATATCATAGCCAAATACGCTCACCTGCCCGCCGCTCTTATTCACCAGCGAACTAATAATGCCAATAGTAGTGGATTTTCCTGCCCCGTTTGGCCCCAGCAGCGCATAAAAATCGCCGGCCTCTACGGTTAAATCGATGCCACGCAGCGCCTGAACGCCGCCGGCATAAGTTTTGGTAAGCTGAGATAGCTCAAGAGCATTCGTCATGGCGATGGGTTAACCTTACATCAAGCGTTTTGCCTTGGACACCGCGCGGTGCACGCAGAAACCCCCAGGGCGCGGCAAAACGGCTCCCCCACGGGTTCTTTCTGCATGATTATATGTTATATGGCGTGTTGTCTGAAATCACCAGCTGCCAGCGGCGGGTCGACCTTGCTATGATGCAACGATTCATCCTGTCGTGGAAGACATCCTGTGCCACCGTTAATTTGGCTTATCGAAGATCGGGCCACCGCCGCTGACCCGCTGATCTATACGCTGGAAACGGAAGGGTTTAATGTATGCTGGTTTAACCATATCCAGCCCGCCCTTGACGCCCTTAAACAGCAATCCCCGCATTTGGCTATCATTCAGCTGACGCTGCCCGACGGCAGTGGTCTGGCGCTGGGTCGCCACCTGCAGGAGCGCCACCCCGCGCTACCGCTGCTCTTTCTGGCCGGCGCCCCCGGGGAAGCCGCGCAGGCCAGCGCTGCCGCGCTGCCGCACAGCGCCGTCATTATTCCCCCCTTTTCCGCCCGTGAAATCTGCGTGCGTATGCGTACGCTGCTACCGCATCCGGAAAAGATGGGCACCAAGGCGACCCGCCTGGAGTGCTATGGCAACTTTACCCTTAACGATAGCCGCGACTGTGCCCACTATTTTGGCCATGCCCTACAGCTGAACCACTGCGAATACCTGTTGCTGAAAACGCTGCTGCAGGGACGGGGAAAGGTGTTTTCCCGCAGCCAGTTGAACGATCTGCTGCGCCCGCTGAATGAGAAGGGCGGCGAGCGCAGCGTCGAGCGCCATATCAAGACGCTACGGGCCAAACTGCAGCGGATCACGCCCCATGATATCCCGCTCAACGCGCACCACGGCGTCGGATTCAGCATCGAGTAAACGCCCGCGCGGCCCACTGTTCCGATTTCCAAAGCCCGTGGATTGGCCTATATTAGGCCTCTTTCCCGTTACAGCTGATTAACCTTCATGAAAGAAATCGAGAAACTGATCGCCAACAACCAGGCATGGTCACAGCAGGTAAAGGAGGATAATCCGACCTTCTTCGCCAAGCTGGCAGAATCCCAGCGTCCGCGCTTTCTGTGGATTGGCTGTTCGGACAGCCGGGTGCCGGCGGAGCAGCTGACCGGTCTACAGCCGGGGGAACTCTTTGTACACCGCAACGTCGCCAATCTGGTTATTCATACCGACCTGAACTGCCTCTCCGTGGTGCAGTATGCGGTCGACGTGCTGCAGGTTGAGCACATCATCATCTGCGGTCACCTGGGCTGCGGCGGTGTCGAAGCCGCCGTCACCAATCCGGAGCTGGGGCTCATCGACAACTGGCTGCTGCATATCCGCGATATCTGGTACAAGCACAGCACCCTGCTGGGTGAGCTGCCGCCGGAAAAGCGCATGGATACGCTGTGCGAGCTGAACGTGATTGAGCAGGTCTACAATTTGGGACACTCCACCATTCTGCAATCGGCGTGGAAACGCGGGCAGAAGGTGATGATCCATGGCTGGGTCTACGGTCTGCAGGACGGTCGTTTGCACGATCTGGACATTACCACCATCAGCCGTGAGAGTCTGGAAGTGCGCTACCGCAACGCCATGGCCAAGCTGCTACAGCAGCAGAACCAGGAAGGTTAATCCGCGCGGGTTAATAAAAAAACGCTTTCCGTTCAACGTATTAATTTTCCGTACAGATGACCGTACGTGCAGTAAAAAGGCGACCCCAGGTCGCCTTTTTCACCGCTACGCGGAATTACTCTTCCAGCATGGTAACTTTGCCGATATAGGGCAGATAGCGATAGCGCTGAGCGTAGTCGATGCCAAAGCCCACCACGAACTCGTCGGGGATCGAGAAACCGATATACTCCACCGGAACTGCGACCTCGCGACGGCTCGGTTTGTCCAGCAGCGTGCAGATGGCCAGCGAGTTCGGGCCACGCAGGCTAAACAGCTCGCGCACCTTGCTCAGGGTATTGCCGGAGTCGATGATATCTTCAACGATGAGGACATCCTTATCGCGGATGTCCTCATCCAGATCCTTGAGGATCTTGACATCACGGGAGCTGTTCATGGCGTTGCCATAGCTGGAGGCCGTCAGAAAGTCGACTTCATGCGGTACGCTGATCTGGCGGCACAAATCGGCCATAAAGATGAAGGAGCCGCGCAGCAGCCCCACCAGCACCAGCTCTTTGCCACTGTTACGGTAATGATCGGAGATCTGGCGTCCCAGTTCAGCTACGCGTGCCTTGATCTCCTGTTCAGAGATCATGACTTCTACGGTATGTTTCATCGCTTTTACCCTGCGTGCGTGCCGTCGCGTGGGCGGACGGCAAAATCAATCTGTCCTGCGCCCGGCGGATGGCTCCACTCCTCGGCACAAAACAGCGCGGTTTGTTAAGGGCGCAGAGTATAGCAGGCCGAGGTGGCGACTTAAACGGGTCTGCTGCCCTAAGGTACGAAAAGCCCCCCGACATGCCCGCGCGCCGAGCGGCATAAAATCCGCCTCAATTACATATTAAAAGTGAATATCAGACTGTAGTCATACCGATGAAATATGATACCGTCATAGCACAATAACAAATCGTGTTTTCCGGTATGAAAAAATCCTCTCTGCTAGTGCTATTGTTGGGCTTACTCAGTATCACGACCTCCAGTCGAGCGCTGGATGAGATGCAGGCGGAAGATCTGGCTGATTTAACCGCCATTTTCGTCTATTTGAAAAATGACTGTGGCTACCACGACCTCCCCAACAATCAGATTAAGCGGGCGATTGTCTTCTTTGCCAGCCGCAACGGCTGGGATATGAGCAATTACAACACCAAGAAGATGAAAAAGCTGGGTGAAGAGAGCTACCACGATTTAAGCCGCATCGCCATGCCGGTGGAAACCAAGTGCAAATACCTGGCCCGCGACTCGCTGGGACTGCTGGCCTACGCTAACTGATCTCTCACCGGCGCGCGATACGCCGCCGCGTTCAGCGCCTGCCTATGTGAAATCATTTCACCTTCCCGCCTCCTGCGCCCTATAACATAAACATGCTACAGTCAGCGCCTGGGCATAACAGGGAGGATGGCCATGAAACACCGAGCGACATTACTGGGCGTGTGCGCCATTCTGCTGTGGAGCATGAGCGTAGCCCTGACGCGTAGCCTGGCCGAGACCCTCGGCCCTACCGCCGCGGGCGCCGCTATCTACTCTTTGAGCGGCCTGCTGGTATGGTGCGCGGCGGGAAAACCTGCCGTACGCGGTCAGCGAGCGGGATACCTGTTCGGCTGCGGTGCCCTGTTCGTGTTCTATATGGTGGCCTTCGCCCTGGCCATCGGTCTGGCGGATAACCGGGCCCAGACGCTGGAGCTGGGGCTGATCAACTACCTGTGGCCTAGCCTGACGTTGCTGTTCGCCGTCCCGCTGCTGGGGCTGCGCGTACGCTGGTGGCTCTGGCCCGGCGCGCTGCTGGCCTTCAGCGGCGTCGTCTGGGTCGTCGGCGGTGACGCCGGCGTCGATCCCGCCGCCCTGTACCGCAATCTGAGCGGCAATCCGCTGGCCTACGCCCTGGCCTGCGGCGCCGCCTTTGCCTGGGCCATCTACTCCAACCTACTGCGCTACTATCAGCCCAGCCGCGGTGCCCTGCCGCTGTTTCTCTTGATGACGGCCCTGTGTCTGTGGCTACTATGGCTGCTGACGCCGCAGCCTCCGCTGCGCATCACCCGCGCGGCGCTGGGCGAGCTACTGCTGATGAGCGGCAGCACCGCCATCGCCTATCTGTGCTGGGATCAGGCCATGAAAAAGGGCAACGCCACCCTGGTCGCCGCCCTCTCCTACTTTACGCCGCTGCTGTCCATTGCCATTGCCGCGCTATGGCTGGCGGCGTCGACGCCGGCCAGCCTGTGGTCCGGCGTGCTGCTGGTGGTGGTGGGCTCACTGCTGTGCTGGAGCGCCAGCCGCCGGACGGACGCGACGGCCCGCCACGGTTAGCGCTGCTGAATAAAGCTGCGGTAGCGCGCCAGCACCTGTAGAAAATCCTCCAGCCCGCACAGCGAGAGGCTCTCTTCATCGTAATAGCGCATACCGTCATCCAGCGCATCGCCCTCCAGCGCCAGCTGGTTCGCGCGCACCATCACCTCTTCGCTGTCCAGCCACAGGGTGTACTCATGCCCCTCCAACTGCCACTGCCGTTCGCTACCCTTCAGCGCCGCGGCCTCCTGCTCGATGCGCGACAGCAGCGCCAAATCTCCCTTGACCTCTTCATTAAGCCAGTGCCCGACGGCCTCATGCCCCATCGAAAACAGCGCGATCACCTGGCCTCCAATATCATGGCGAAATTCATAATCCACAGCCAGCCCTCCCTCTCAGCCCCATCTGGGGACTCTTTTTCAGTGTAACCCAGCGCCGTGATGCGGCCTGAAATCCGGCTCGCAATCTGCAAAAAATAACGCGGAGACTGGGTCTCCGCGCTGTGTGGCGAGCGATTTCAGCAAAAAAGCCCCAGGGGGTCAATAGGGGCGGGCATCCCGCCGGCTATGCACTCCCGGCGCCAATATCACGCTCCAGCCCCTGCGCTACGTCCGATGGAATGCCCAACGCCTGCGCCAACGCATCCAGATAGCTACGCTCCATAAAATGGTCGATGTCGATGACCGTACAGCTCACAGTATAAATCTCCAGCGCCTCCTCTTCGTCCTGTACCTCGCGAGACAGCAGGTGTGGATCGAGGGGACGCTCCAGCGCCTGGCGCACCCAAACGCGCGCCTCATCGCCCAGCGCCAGCCGCGTCATAGCATCGTCGATGGCCTGCTGCTCCCGAGCATCGATGTGGCCATCGCTTTTCGCGGCAAACACCAGCGCCTGCACCAGACGCCGCGCGCGCGCATCGGGCGGTGCGCTCTGCTGACCGTACTGTGGCTCATCGCGGTGCGTCTCTCTCACCCGCTCGCGGTATTTGTTCCACAGCAGGGCACCGATCGCAGCGCCGCCGCCGAGCAGCAGGGCATTCTTACCCAGCTTTCCCGCCTGCTTACGCGCGGATTTATTCCCCAGCAGCACGCCGGCCAGGCCACCGAGCGCCGCCGGCGCCAGCAGTTTACCCAGCCCTTCGCCGCCGCCGCGCTTAGCGTCGCCCAGCAGCGACTGTAGTTGATCCATCCAGCCTTTTTTCATCTCCACTCTCCCCGCATCGGCCCAATAACGTTAGGTTACGAGGTTAAACGTCAAGTTATGTCGACGCCATGCAATGCTATGTAACACCGGTAATAAAAAGGGGGGAGCCCGCACAGACGGACTCCCCCGCAATCGCCCTGAGGACGCGCTTATACCGCGGTCTGGAAGATCACCTGCCCGGCCTTCTCGGTATACGGCGTCAGGCGATTAAAGTTGAGATAGCGGTAGGTGTCTGCCGCCGACGCCCCCACCTGCGCCATAAACTGCTGATACTGCGCGACGTCCGGCAGCTGACCCAGCAGGGCCGCCACCGCCGCCAGCTCGGCCGATGCCAGATAGACGTTGGCACCGGTGCCGAGGCGGTTCGGGAAGTTACGCGTCGACGTCGATACCACCGTCGCCCCGTCGGCCACCCGTGCCTGGTTGCCCATGCACAGAGAGCAGCCGGGGATCTCTACCCGCGCGCCGCTCTTGCCGAACACGCTGTAGTACCCTTCCTCCGTCAGCTGCGCGGCGTCCATTCGGGTCGGCGGCGCCACCCACAGTCGCGTCGGCAGCTGCCCCTGATGGCTGTCAAGCAGCTTACCGGCGGCGCGGAAGTGGCCAATATTGGTCATGCAGGAGCCAATAAAGACCTCATCGATCTTCGCCCCGGCCACCTGTGACAGCAGGCGGGCATCGTCCGGATCGTTGGGGGCGCACAGAATAGGCTCTTTAATCGCGTCGAGATCGATCTCGATCACCGCGGCATATTCGGCGTCAGCGTCCGCCTTCAGCAGCTGCGGATCGGCCAGCCATTTCTCCATGGCGCGGATGCGCCGCTCCAGGGTGCGACGATCGCCGTAGCCCTCGGCGATCATCCAGCGCAGCAGCACGATATTGGACTGCAGATACTCCACGATCGGCTCACGATCCAGCTTAATGGTGCAGCCGGCCGCCGAACGCTCCGCCGAAGCATCGGCCAGCTCAAAGGCCTGCTCGACCTTCAGCTGCGGCAGCCCTTCGATCTCCAGGATCCGTCCGGAGAAGATGTTCTTCTTCCCCTGTTTCTCGACGGTCAGAAGCCCCTGCTGAATCGCGTGGTAGGGGATGGCATGGACCAGATCGCGCAGGGTGATCCCCGGCTGCATCTGCCCTTTAAAGCGCACCAGAACCGACTCCGGCATATCTAGCGGCATCACCCCGGTCGCGGCGGCGAACGCCACCAGGCCGGACCCCGCCGGGAACGAAATCCCGATAGGGAAGCGAGTATGGGAGTCGCCGCCGGTGCCCACAGTATCCGGCAGCAGCATCCGGTTCAACCAGGAGTGGATGATGCCATCGCCCGGGCGCAGCGCCACCCCGCCCCGGTTCATGATAAAGTCAGGCAGCGTATGGTGCGTCTGCACATCGATGGGCTTGGGATAGGCGGCGGTGTGGCAGAAGGACTGCATCACCAGATCGGCGGAGAAGCCCAGGCAGGCCAGATCCTTCAGCTCATCACGCGTCATCGGGCCGGTGGTATCCTGTGAGCCGACGGAGGCCATCCGCGGTTCGCAGTACTGACCGGGACGTACGCCGGCCACGCCGCAGGCGCGCCCCACCATTTTCTGCGCCAGGGTATACCCCCTGCCGCTGTCGCTGACCGCTTTGGGCTGGCGAAAGACATCGCTGGGCGGAAGATCCAGTGCCTCGCGCGCACGCGCCGTCAGCGCCCGGCCGATGATCAGCGGAATACGTCCGCCGGCGCGCACTTCATCTAGCAGCACCTCGGTCTTCAGGACAAAGGTCGCCAGCAGGGAGCCGTCGGCATGACGGCGGATCTCCCCCTGATAGGGGTAGATATCAATGGCTTCACCGGTCTGCAGCTGGCTGACGTCCACCTCGATCGGCAGCGCGCCGGCATCCTCCATGGTGTTAAAGAAGATCGGCGCGATTTTACCGCCCAGCACGACGCCACCGGCCCGTTTATTGGGCACGAAGGGAATGTCCTCCCCCATCAGCCACAGCACCGAGTTGGTCGCCGATTTACGCGAGGATCCCGTGCCCACCACGTCGCCGACGTAGGCCAACGGGTACCCCTGCCCGGCCAGCGCCTGCAGCTGACGGATCGGCCCCACGGCGCCGGGCTGATCCGGGGTGATGCCATCGCGCGGGTTCTTCAGCAGCGCCTGCGCGTGCAGCGGAATATCGGGGCGGGACCAGGCATCCTGCGCCGGAGACAAGTCGTCGGTATTGGTTTCACCGCTGACCTTGAAGACGGTCACCGTCAGCTTATCCGCCAGCGCCGGACGGGACAGGAACCATTCGGCATCGGCCCAGGACTGCAGCACCTGGCGGGCAAACGGGTTCCCGGCGCGCGCGCGCTGCTCTACGTCGTGGAAGCTGTCGAAAACCAGCAGCGTGTGGGACAGCGCGCCGACGGCGATCGGCGCCAGCGCCGCGTTATCCAGCGCCTCAATCAGCGGATGAATGTTATAACCACCCTGCATGGTTCCCAGCAGCTCCAGCGCCTTGGCGGCGCTGACCAACGGCGAGTGGGCCTCGCCCTTCACCAGCGCGGCCAGAAAGGCCGCCTTCACATAGGCAGCCTCATCGACGCCCGGCGGCACCCGGTTGGTCAAGAGATCCAGCAGCAGGGCCTCTTCGCCCGCCGGCGGTGACTTCAGCAGCTCAACCAGCGCTGCCATCTGTGCCGCATCCAGCGGCTTAGGAACCACACCCAGGGCCGCCCGCTCGGCGACGTGCTCACGGTATTCTTTTAGCACGACTCGACTCCTCGCTCTCATTGTCATTGTAGATACCGGGATGCCGGTAGCGTGCCGTGCCCTAACCCATCGCCTGACCGCCTGTCGGATACCCGGATAGCCTTTTCAGCATATCAGCATTCAGCCACCGTGTTAAATGGTTTACAAAAAAGTAACATAACCGCATAAAACCATTTTTGACCAGGCAAAACGTACGATTAACGCACAGATCTGACCTGTTTTACGTTTACCCCCGGCGATTTTTCTGTATCATGCCACGCTTTCAGCGGCCTGGGAGGCGACGATGTCATTGACGACCACGCACTCGCGTTGCCTGACCCTGCTGCAAATCCTCTCCCTACTACTGGCCGTCGGCGCGCTGTTTTACCTTATCGAGGTCAGCCACAGCGAAAACGCGCTGGCGCTGGACAGCGGCCTGAGCGGGCAGGAAATGCTGGATCACGATGGCTTTCTGTGGGGAATGAACTACTTTCTCTGCTCACTGGGACTGGGGATCTGCATACCGGCCCTGGCCTTTTTTATCGGCTTTCGCTATGACTGACGGCAGTGACGGGCAAAAAAAAACGGCTCCCGATGGGAGCCGTTTTTGCGTTATCTCACGCGATTATTTCTTCTTCGCCTTCGCATTCGGCAAATCGGTGATGCTGCCTTCATAAACCTCAGCCGCCAGGCCGACGGACTCATGCAGGGTCGGGTGGGCATGAATCGTCAGGGCGATGTCTTCCGCGTCGCAGCCCATCTCGATGGCCAGGCCGATCTCACCGAGCAGTTCGCCGCCGTTGGTGCCGACAATCGCCCCGCCGATGATGCGGTGGGACTCTTTATCGAAGATAAGCTTGGTCATACCGTCGGCACAGTCAGAAGCGATGGCGCGCCCCGAGGCCGCCCAAGGGAAGGTGGCGGTTTCGTAGCTGATGCCTTTCTCGCGCGCCTCTTTTTCCGTCAGACCAACCCATGCAACCTCCGGCTCGGTATAGGCGATAGAGGGGATCACCTTCGGATCGAAGTAGTGCTTCATTCCGGCGATCACCTCTGCGGCAACGTGTCCCTCGTGAACCCCTTTGTGCGCCAGCATCGGCTGGCCGACGATATCGCCGATGGCGAAGATGTGCGGCACATTGGTACGCAGCTGCTTATCCACGTGAATAAAACCGCGCTCATCCACCTCAACCCCGGCCAGCCCGGCGTCGATCAGCTTACCGTTCGGCACGCGACCGATGGCCACCAGCACGGCATCATAGCGCTGCGCCTCTGCCGGGGCCTTCTTGCCTTCCATGGAAACATAGATCCCGTCTTCACGGGCCTCCACGGCGGTGACCTTGGTCTCCAGCATCAGGTTAAAGCGTTTGCCGATACGCTTGGTAAAGACTTTCACCACGTCCTTATCGGCAGCCGGGATCACCTGATCGAACATTTCAACCACGTCGATCTCGGATCCTAGCGCATGATATACCGTCCCCATCTCCAGGCCGATAATCCCGCCGCCCATCACCAGCAGGCGCTGCGGTACACTGTTCAGGGCCAGCGCGTCGGTTGAATCCCATACGCGCGGATCGTCATGGGGGATAAACGGCAGCTGGATGGGACGGGAGCCGGCGGCGATGATCGCATTATCAAAATGGATCACCGTCTGCCCCGCCTCCCCGTCAACCGTCAGGGTATTGGCCGAGGTAAACTTACCCAGCCCGTTGACCACCCGCACCTTACGGCCTTTGGCCATACCGGCCAGGCCGCCGGTCAGCTGGCCGATCACCTTCTCTTTCCAGGTGCGGATCTTGTCAATGTCGGTCTTCGGCTCACCGAACACGATACCGTGCTCCGCCAGCGCCTTGGCCTCTTCAATCACTTTAGCCACGTGCAGCAGGGCCTTGGAGGGGATACAGCCGACGTTCAGGCACACCCCGCCCAGGGTGGAGTAACGCTCGACAATAACGGTCTCCAGCCCCAAATCCGCGCAGCGGAACGCCGCAGAATACCCTGCCGGGCCCGCCCCAAGTACCACGACCTGAGTTTTGATTTCAGTACTCATCATGACCTCTTTATTGTTTTTCCGGCGGCGTGGATGCACCGCGATGGCACCCAGACCGACCGTCCGCCGCCCCACGGGCTGACATTACCGCGGCGCTGCGGCCTCCGCCGGGACACCCGTCGCGTCCCACAGTTTACAGAAATGTTAATAATTCTGTAAAGGGATGATCCGTCGACGTCTGCCTCTGACGGCATGGCTGACGCGAGCCAGCGCCTGCCATACCGCGAATTAAGAAAAAGGCCGGCGCATGCGCCGGCCCTCGGCTTACATCACCAGGCGGCGGATGTCAGACATCACGCTGTTGATGAAGCTGATAAAGCGGGCACCGTCGGCACCGTCGATCACCCGATGGTCATAGGAGAGCGCCAGCGGCAGCATCAGGCGCGGCGCAAACTCTTTCCCATTCCATACCGGCTTCATCGACGACTTGGATACCCCCAGGATCGCCACCTCCGGTGCGTTGACGATCGGCGTAAACGCCGTGCCGCCGATACCGCCCAGGCTGGAGATGGTAAAGCAGCCGCCCTGCATGTCCGCGGCGGTCAGCTTACCGGCGCGCGCCTTGGCTGAGATCTCCGCCAGATCGCGCGACAGCTCGATGATTCCCTTCTTATTGACGTCGCGCAGCACCGGAACCACCAGACCGTTCGGCGTATCGACCGCGACGCCAATGTTGATGTACTTCTTCAGCGTCAGACGCTGGGCATCCTCAGACAGGGAGCTGTTAAAGCGCGGCATCGCCTCCAGCGCCTTGGCCACCGCCTTGATGATAAACACCAGCGGGGTAATTTTAACCCCCAGCTTGCGCTTCTCGGACTCCACGTTCTGCTGTTTGCGGAACGCTTCCACCTCGGTAATATCGGTCTCGTCAAACTGGGTGACATGCGGGATCATCACCCAGTTGCGGTGCAGGTTGGCGCCGGAGATCTTCTGGATACGCCCCAGCTCAACCTCTTCCACCTCGCCGAACTTGCTGAAGTCCACCTTCGGCCACGGTAGCAGACCCGGCAGAGAGCCCCCGGTTGCCGCCGCCGGCGCGGTTTCAGCGCGCTTAATCAGCTCCTTGACATAGGCCTGCACGTCTTCACGCAAGATGCGGCCTTTACGTCCACTGCCTTTTACCTTGGCCAGGTTAACGCCAAACTCGCGCGCCAGACGGCGGATCACCGGCGTCGCATGCACATAGGCGGCGTTTTCGGTGAACTCACTCTGCGCCTGTACCGCCGCAGGCGCGGTGGCTACCGGCGCACTTACCGGCGCCGCGGCCGCGGGGAGAGATGCCGACGGCGCAGGCGCGCTGCCCGCCACGCTGAAGGTCATGATCGGCGAGCCGGTTTTCACCTTATCGCCCACGCTGACCGTAATGGTGCTGACCACCCCGGCGAACGGCGCCGGCACCTCCATCGAGGCCTTATCGCCTTCGACGGTGATCAGCGACTGCTCTGCGCTGACGCTGTCGCCGACCTTAACCAGAATTTCGGTGACCTCAACTTCATCGCCGCCGATATCCGGCACTCTGATCGGCTGGCTGGCGGCGGCCTGGGCCACCGGTACGGCGGGCGCGACGGCCGGCGCTGCCGCGGCAGGAGAGGCCGCACCCGCGATGCTGAAGGTCATGATCGGCGAGCCGGTCTTCACCTTGTCACCGGTGGCAACCGTGATGGATTGAACCACCCCGGCGAACGGTGCCGGCACCTCCATCGAGGCCTTATCGCCTTCGACGGTGATCAGCGACTGCTCCGCGCTGACGCTGTCGCCGACCTTCACCAGGATCTCGGTGACTTCCACTTCATCGCCGCCGATATCCGGTACCTGAACGTCACGCACCTGCGCGGCGGCAGCCGGAGCCGCTGCCGGCTGTGCCTGGGCCGCCGGTTGGGCGGCATCTGCCGCCTCAAACTCCATGATCAGAGAGCCGGTTGTGACCTTATCGCCCACCGCAACCTTGATGGCACTGATCACGCCGGCCTGCGGCGAGGGAACCTCCATTGAAGCCTTGTCGCCCTCAACGGTGATCAACGACTGCTCCGCATCGACCCGGTCACCAACTTTCACCAGAATTTCAGTGACTTCTACTTCATCCGCACCGATGTCCGGTACATTGATTGCAATTGCCATTATTCCGTACCTCTTATGCCAGACGCGGGTTTACTTTTTCCGGATCGATATTGAACTTGCCGATGGCGTCCGCCACCACGGAAGCGGCGATCTCCCCGCGTTTTGCCAATTCACCCAGTGCCGCCACGACCACGTAGGAGGCATCGACCTCAAAGTGGTGACGCAGGTTTTCACGGCTGTCGGAACGGCCGAAGCCATCGGTGCCCAGCACGCGGTAATCGCTGGCCGGAACATAGGTGCGTACCTGCTCGGCAAACAGCTTCATATAGTCGGTAGACGCCACGGCCGGCGCATCGCTCATCACCTGAGCGATGTACGGTACACGCGGGGTCTCCAGCGGATGCAGCATGTTCCAACGCTCGCAGTCCTGGCCATCGCGCGCCAGCTCGGTGAAGGAGGTCACACTGTACACATCGCTGCCAACGCCATACTCTTCAGACAGGATACGCGCGGCCTCGCGGACGTGGCGCAGCATAGAGCCGGAGCCCAGCAACTGAACCTTGCCCTTGTCGCCAGACTGCGTATCCAGCTTGTAGATCCCGCGGCGGATACCCTCTTCAGCGCCCTGCGGCATCGCCGGCATGTGGTAGTTTTCGTTCAGCGTGGTGATGTAGTAGTACACGTTCTCCTGCTTCTCACCGTACATGCGCTCCAGACCGTCGTGCATGATCACGGCCACCTCGTAGGCATAGGCCGGATCGTAGGAGATGCAGTTCGGGATCGTCAGAGACTGAATATGGCTGTGGCCATCTTCGTGCTGCAGACCTTCCCCGTTCAGGGTGGTACGCCCGGAGGTGCCGCCGATCAGGAAACCGCGCGCCTGCTGGTCGCCCGCCGCCCAGCACAGGTCGCCGATGCGCTGGAAGCCGAACATGGAGTAGTAGATGTAGAACGGGATCATCGGCAGATCGTTGGTGCTGTAAGAGGTGGCTGCCGCCAGCCAGGATGCCCCGGCGCCCAGCTCGTTGATCCCCTCCTGCAGAATCTGTCCTTTCTCGTCCTCTTTGTAGTAGGCCACCTGCTCGCGGTCCTGCGGGGTATAGCGCTGGCCGTTCGGGCTATAGATCCCAATCTGACGGAACAGCCCTTCCATACCGAAGGTGCGCGCTTCGTCGGCGATGATCGGTACCAGGCGATCCTTGATGGACTTGTTCTTCAGCATCACGTTCAGCGCACGCACGAAGGCGATGGTGGTCGAAATCTCTTTGTTCTGCTCTTCCAGCAGGGCGGAGAAGTCCTCCAGCGCCGGCAGATCCAGGCGCTCGCTGAAGGTCGGGCTACGGGTCGGAACATAGCCCTGCAGCGCGGCGCGGCGCTCGTGCAGATAGCGCGCCTCTTCGGAGGCGGCGTCAAAGGTGACGTACGGCAGCTTCTCCAGATCGGCATCGGCCACCGGTACGCTGAAGCGATCGCGGAAGTGACGCACGCCATCCATGTTCATCTTCTTAACCTGGTGGGCGATGTTCTTGCCTTCGGCGGTGTCACCCATGCCATAGCCCTTGATGGTATGCACCAGGATCACCGTCGGCTGGCCCTTGGTCTCTTCGGCTTTCTTAAAGGCGGCGTAGACCTTCTTCGGATCGTGGCCGCCGCGGTTCAGCGCCCAGATCTCATCGTCAGACATGTCCTTGACCAGCTCCGCGGTTTCCGGATAGCGGCCAAAGAAGTGTTCACGCACATAGGCACCATTCTTTGACTTGAAGGTCTGGTAGTCACCGTCCAGGGTCTCATTCATCAACTGGATCAGCTTGCCGCTGGTATCTTTACGCAGCAGCGCATCCCAGCGGGAGCCCCAAATCACCTTGATCACGTTCCAGCCCGCACCGGCGAAGATGCCTTCCAGTTCGTTGATAATCTTGCCGTTCCCCGTCACCGGGCCATCCAGGCGCTGTAGGTTGCAGTTAATGACGAAGCACAGGTTGTCCAGCTTATCGCGGGTGGCAATGGTGATGGCGCCCTTGGATTCCGGCTCATCCATCTCACCGTCGCCGAGGAAGGCGTACACGCGCTGCGCCGTGGTGTCTTTCAGACCGCGGTGGTTCAGGTACTTCAGGAACTTAGCCTGATAAATCGCGCCCAGCGGCCCCAGGCCCATGGAGACGGTCGGGAACTGCCAGAACTCCGGCATCAGCTTCGGATGCGGGTAAGAAGAGAGCCCCGTGCCGTGAACCTCCTGACGGAAGTTATTCAGTTGCTCCTCGGTCAGGCGTCCTTCCAGGAAGGCGCGCGCATAGATCCCCGGAGAGATATGACCCTGGAAGTAGACCAGATCGCCGCCGTCCTTCTGGTTGCGGGCGCGGAAGAAATGGTTAAAGCACACTTCGTAAACCGTAGCGGAAGACTGATAGGAGGCCATGTGACCGCCCAGCTCCAGATCTTTCTTCGACGCATGCAGGACGATCATCACCGCATTCCAGCGCATGGCGATACGGATACGACGCTCCAGCTCCAGATTCCCCGGATAGGCCGGCTCATCTTCCGGAGCTATGGTGTTCACGTAATTGTGGGCCAGCGCAGCGGAAGGCAGATTAACGCCGCCCTGACGGGCGGAATTCAGTACCTGATCGATCAGATACTGCGCGCGCTCTACGCCTTCTTCACGGATGACCGATTCTATCGCCTGCAGCCAATCGCGGGTTTCGATCGGATCCACGTCATTGAGTAAACGATCTGACATGGTGGTATTCCTTATCTGTCTAAATGGGTTGTCTGGAGCCTGTCTTCCTGCGCTCTGCTGCCAAAACGCACGAAGACAGGCCCAATCGGTGAGTTGCCTAGTGTTAACATCGGCGCGCGTGCCCCGAAGGACTACGCACGAACCAATTTTCAATCCTTACGCTGCTGGAGCAGCCGCAGCGAGCGCTCACGGCGGCTGTGCTCGCGACTCATCTCCAGCAAAA
Organism: Edwardsiella sp. EA181011; assembly: GCF_000800725.1. Classification (NCBI taxonomy): domain Bacteria; kingdom Pseudomonadati; phylum Pseudomonadota; class Gammaproteobacteria; order Enterobacterales; family Hafniaceae; genus Edwardsiella; species Edwardsiella sp. EA181011. The sequence continues at coordinate 3,838,681 of NZ_CP011364.1, forward strand.
TATCTTCAATAAAGGCCAGATGACGGTGTGATGCCTCACGTGCACGCTCTGGCTCCCGGGCGATAATGGCCGCAAAGATACTGGCCCGGTGATCGCTGACCAGCGCCAGCATTTCGCGACGCGCATAGAGCAGCTCGAAATTCTGTTTTACGTTCTTTTCCAGCATCGGCGCCATGCAGCGCAGCAGGTGAAGCAGCACCGCGTTATGAGCGGCTTCGGTCACCGCCACCTGATACTGCATCACCGCATCGGCCTCGCCGTCCAGATCCCCCGCGGCCTGGGCGTTTTCAATCGCCAGATGGCACTCATGCAGGCGAACAAAGTCCTCGTCGGTGCCGCGCAGCGCGGCATAATAGGCCGCGATCCCCTCCAGGGCATGGCGGGTCTCCAACAGATCGTATTGGGATTCCGGGTGGGCCGCGAGCAGCTCTGCCAGCGGGTCGCTGAAGCTTTGCCAGAGATTGGCCTGTACGAAGGTGCCACCACCCTGACGGCGCAGCAGCAGACCTTTGGCTTCTAGGCGCTGAATGGCCTCGCGCAGAGAGGGGCGGGATACATCGAACTGCTTCGCCAGTTCGCGCTCCGGCGGCAGCTTTTCCCCGGGACGCAGCGTTCCTTCCAGGATCAGATACTCCAATTGCTGTTCGATCACATCGGATAGCTTGGGCTGGCGGATTTTGCTGTAGGCCATGTGGCAATGTCTTCTCTGAGCGTAGGTGACGTTCTCATCGGAGAACCGCAAAGTAAATTGGTATTACCAATTTCAAAAACATGACCTCAAAGTAACAAAATCTTCACCACTTGTCCATACAACTATTGATGTAAATCATGAAATGTCGCGTTTGTTAACAATCAATAATCAATAAAACACCAGCGTGATAACCAAGTAAGGGTATTACTTTTTACCTTTTCGCGTTCGAAGTTAACGTTTTATAAACGGCGAGTCACGCGAGCTGAAGCGTGAAAACCAGTCACTACAAGCATTTATATACAAAATAAATGAATAGAAAAACAGAACGGGCAACGCACCTATCGTCCATCGCTGCGATACGGCCGCAGAGCGTCTCCGCCCCCATGCACAGACGGTCTGCGGCATAGGCCCAACGCGCCTTCCCCCCATTCCAGCCACAGCGGCACAAGAAATCGGATGCATTTTTTTTCGCTTACCATTATTCTCAGTTCGTTGGTAGATTCAGAACAGATTTTAATATGTTCTCAATGTAAAAATAAAATTACGTTTTTTGTATTGTTATAATGACAGAATGGCGCTGACAGTATCCCTGAACAGAGCCGGATGAGGGTAAGAGATATGAGTGAGCAACACGGCGAGCAGCTACACCGTGGCCTGAAGAATCGCCATATACAGCTGATCGCCCTAGGCGGCGCCATCGGCACAGGGCTGTTTCTAGGGATCGCACAAACCATTAAAATGGCCGGGCCATCGGTGCTGCTGGGCTACGCCATCGGCGGATTTATCGCCTTTCTGATCATGCGCCAGCTGGGTGAAATGGTGGTCGAGGAGCCGGTGGCCGGTTCATTCAGTCACTTTGCCTACAAATACTGGGGGGACTTTGCCGGTTTTGCCTCCGGCTGGAACTACTGGGTGCTGTATGTGCTGGTCGCTATGGCCGAGCTGACGGCCGTGGGCATCTATGTACAGTACTGGTTTCCGGACATCCCGACCTGGGTCTCCGCCGCAGTCTTCTTCCTGCTGATCAACGCCATCAATCTGGCCAACGTCAAAATCTACGGCGAGCTGGAGTTCTGGTTCGCCATTATTAAGGTGGTCGCCATCATCGGGATGATCCTCTTTGGCGGCTGGCTGCTGTTCAGCGGGCACGGCGGCCCCGAGGCCGCCGTGAGTAACCTGTGGGATCAGGGCGGATTCTTCCCCAATGGCGTCATGGGGCTGGTCATGGCTATGGCGGTGATCATGTTCTCTTTCGGCGGTCTGGAGCTGGTCGGGATCACCGCTGCGGAGGCCGACGATCCGCAGCGCAGCATCCCCAAGGCGACCAATCAGGTCATTTACCGCATTCTGATTTTCTACATCGGCTCTCTGGCGATCCTGCTCTCCCTCTACCCGTGGGGTAAGGTGGTCGAGGGCGGCAGCCCGTTCGTCATGATCTTCCACGCGCTGGACAGTAACCTGGTCGCCACCGTCCTCAATATCGTGGTGCTGACCGCGGCGCTGTCGGTCTACAACAGCTGCGTCTACTGCAACAGCCGTATGCTGTTCGGCCTGGCCCAGCAGGGGAATGGCCCGCGGGCACTGCTCAAGGTGGACGGGCGCGGTGTCCCGGTAGTGGCGATCGGCCTCTCAGCGGCGGCCACCCTGCTGTGCGTACTGATTAACTACCTGATGCCGGGCAAAGCCTTCGAGCTGTTAATGGCGCTGGTCGTCTCCGCGCTGGTGATAAACTGGGCGATGATCAGCGTCGCGCATCTGCGTTTTCGGGCGCAGAAAAACCGCGAAGGCGTGGTTCCCCGTTTCCGTGCCTTCTGGTACCCGGCGGGCAACTATCTGTGTCTGCTGTTTATGGCCGCCATCCTGGTCATTATGTTCCTTACCCCGGGGATCCAGATTTCGGTACTGTTAATCCCGCTATGGCTGGTCGTACTGGCCGTCGGCTATGCCATCAAACAGCGTTCGCGGCAACACAGCGCACGCCTCCCCGACTAGCGCGCGGCGCTGCCAAATAAAAAAACCGGCGCTATCTCTCGCGCCGGTTTTTTTTCGCCTATCGCACGCGGTCGCTTATCCCGCTAGAGCAGCGCGCCATAAATGGTCAGTAGCGCCACCGCCACGATCAACACCAGCGTAATGCGCCGCGCCAGCGTCACCGCCGCCAGCGGCGTCTTTACCCCATCCAGGTGCGGATCGCGTGCCAGCGAAAGCTGCGCCAGCCCCGTCAGCACCTGGTACTGGCCGCTCCGCAGATCGCCCAGCGATGCCAGCCAGGCCGGCAGCGCACGCTCACCGTGCCCCAGCAGGGCGTAGGCAATCCCAGCCAGCCGCACCGGGATCCAGTCGACCCAGTGCAGCAGACGATCGATCCCGGCCTGCGCGCGCATCAGCGGGTCGGCCTGGCGGGTCAGCCAGGTCTGATAGGCCCGCAGCAGCGCATAGCCGCCGAGCGCCACCGGGCCGTAAGGCCCGGCTATCACAAAATAGAACAGGGGCGCCAGATAGAAGCGATAGTTGATCCACACCAGCACGCTCTGCAGCTCACGCAGGCGGACCTCCGGACGCGTATCGGCCGACAGCCCCGGGATCAGCGCCAGCTCCGCCGTCATCTGCGTCATCGCATCCTGCTCTCCCCGCCGCGCCGCTTTCATATAGGCGCGATAGTCGCGGCGAATCGCCCCCGCGCCAAAGCACAGCAGCCCGATGAAAACCCACATCAGCAGCGTCGGCAGGCCGAAAAACAGCCCCTTAATCCCCTGGAGTAGCGCGCCAATCAGTAGCATCCACAGCAATAGCAGCAGCAGCGTTTTAGCCAGCGATACCCGCTTTATGCGGGCAAACAGCGGGACAAGACAGCGATCCAGCTGCCAGCGATCCCCCAGCTTAAACAGCCGCTCCCAGCCCAAAACCAGCAGTAGCGAGAATAACGTCATCTCCGGTAGCTCTCTCTTCAGTGACGATCGGGTGTGGCTGCGGATCCGGCCAACGCCGCCCGCAGTAAACGGTGGTACTCATCCCAGCGAAACGCCGGGCCGGGATCAGTTTTACGCCCGGGGGCGATATCGCTATGGCCGGTCACCCGCGCCGGTGACATCGGATAGTGACGCATCAACAGCGCGCTGATCCGCACCAGCGCCCGATACTGCTGCGGGGTATACACCTGCGTATCCGTCCCCTCCAGCTCAATGCCCACAGAAAAATCATTACAGCGCTCGCGCCCTTGATAGCGTGATACGCCGGCATGCCACGCCCGGCGTTCAAAGGGCACATACTGGACAATCTTCCCATCACGCCGGATCAAGCAGTGCGCAGAGACCCGCAGCCCCTGCAAACCGACAAAAAAAGGATCGCCGTCACACGCCAGCGTACCGCTGAACAAGTGGTCGATATAGGGGCCACCGAACTTTCCTGGAGGCAGACTGATATTGTGGATCACCAGCAGGGAGGGAAGCTCCCCCTGCGGACGCGCATCACAATGTGGCGACGGCACGCGCCGCGCGCCCGTCAGCCACCCCTGCTCTAATTGCATCACTAACGCGACCTCCCGCGATTCAAACTGCCTACAGGGTAGCATGATTCGCCGCTCGCGCCGCCTCCTCCCCGCGAGAAGCCACTGAAAAACGCCGCCCCATTCTATAGCACACGCCGCACCGACGATGGACACAGGCGCAACCGATACAGCTAAGCCACGGCGCGGCGCGCAGCCTGCGTCAGCGCGGCTCGTCGGCAGCGGCCCGCTCGGGCACACTCTCCAAACGCAACCCGTGGAGGTATCTATGTCATCACAGCACGGCTTCACCCTGCTGGAGCTCATGATCGTAATCGCTATCATCGCCATTCTCGGCGCCATAGCCGTACCGGCCTATCAACGCTACCTGCAAAAAGCGGCCATGACGGATGTTCTGCAGGCGGTCACCCCCTATCGCACCGAGGTCGAACTGTGTGCACTGGAGCAGGGCAGCCTTGCCGCCTGCAGCGAAGCGCAGCTGGGGTTGGCGGCGTTTCCGCCGTCGGCCTATGTCAGCACACTGAGCGTCGATGCGGGCATTATCTCGCTGAGCGGCCAGCAGACGCTGGCCGGTCTGCGGGTGACGCTAACGCCAATGCTAGATCGCAGCGCGGGCACTCTGCGTTGGCAACAGCGCTGCCAGAGCGAAGATAATAACGCCGCGCTGCTGGAGGCCTGTCGCAGCGTCCTGCGAGAAACCGACGGCGGAGAGAGACCATGAGCGATCTCCAGCGACTCTGCCGCCGCTATCGCTGCCGTCTGCTGCATCAGGATCGGCACAGCATTATCGTCGGCGGGCTGAACGAGGCGCCCGCCGCGCTGCTGGAAGCCATCCGCTTTGCTACCGGACTGGATGCCCAGTGGCGCCCCCTGAGCCGCCGGCAGTCAGAGGAGGAAGAGACGCTGTATCCCGCCACGGAGGATAGCCAAACCGCCCCACAGCTGGAGCAGCTGCTGCTCCATGCGCTGCGGCGACGCGCCTCCGACATCCATCTGGAGCCGCAGGAGACCCGGGGACACGTACGGCTGCGCATCGACGGGGTACTACACCCGCTGACGGACTACCCCACGCTGCAATTCACCCGCTTAGTGACTCGCCTGAAGGTATTGGCCGGTCTGGATATCGCCGAGCGACGCCTGCCTCAGGACGGCCAACTGCGTATCCCCCTGGGTGAGCAAACGCCCAGCTTTCGCCTCTCTACGCTCCCGACGCTGCACGGTGAAAAAGCGGTGCTGCGCCAGGTCAGCACCCGGGAAACGCCCCGTAGCCTAGCCCGGCTAGGGCTGAGCCCCACACAGCGTCAGACGCTGGCTCAGGCATTAGCGCAGCCCCAGGGCCTGATCTTGGTGACCGGACCGACCGGCAGCGGAAAAACCGCGACCCTCTACGCCGGACTACGCCGGCTGAACGCGCAGACGCTCAATATTTGCAGCGTTGAAGATCCCATTGAAACACCGCTGGACAACATCAATCAGACCGCGATAGCCCCACGCGCCGGGCTGCAGTTCGCCACCGTACTACGCGCCCTGCTGCGCCAAGATCCCGACGTCATCATGATCGGGGAAATCCGCGATGAAACCACCGCGCATATCGCCGTTAACGCCGCCCAGACCGGACATCTGGTGCTCTCGACCTTACATACCAATAGCGCCACCCAGAGCCTGACCCGCCTGCTACAGCTGGGTATCGCGCCCTATCTGCTGGCCGACAGCCTGCTGTTGGTCATCGCCCAGCGTCTGGTACGTCGCCTGTGCCGCCACTGTCGCCAGCGGGAGCCTGGCGCCACTCGTCCCAGCTGGCTGCCGGGCGAGTGCGCCCACTGCAGCGGCGGCTACCGTGGCCGGCGCGCCCTGTTTGAACTGCTGACGCCGACGCCCACCCTACGCCAGGCCATGCGCAGCGGCGCTGACAGCGCCCGGCTGCAGCAGCTGGCCGAAGCGCAGGGGATGATCCCGCTGCACACGACGGCCCACCGCCTGGCCGAACAGGGCAAGACCTCCTGGGGGGAGGTTCTACGGGTGCTGGGACCGCAGGCGTGAAGCCCCGGCTGTATCACTGTCGGCTCCTCGATCGGGATGGCAGGGGATGGATGGAAACGCGGCTCAGCCTCAGCCGCCGCCATCTGCGCCGCGACCTTGCGGCGCACGGCGTCCTGCCCCTCGCCATCGTCACCGCCCGTCGCCCGCTGCGCTATCGCTGGCATGGCGGCGCCTGCAGTGACTTTATTACCCAGTTGGCCGATCTGCTGGAGGCCGGGGTACCGCTGCTCCCGGCGCTGGATTTGATGGCTAACGGGCACCCTCACGCCGAGTGGCGGGCGCTGATCCATCAGCTGAGCCGCGAGGTTGCCGATGGGCTGACACTCTCCCAGGCGCTGCGCGGGCAGCCCGCCATTTTTCCCGCGCTGTACGGTCGAACTCTGGCGGCGGCGGAACAAAGCGGCGCGCTGGCCGACGTCTGCCGCCAGCTGGCCCACCAGCAGCAGCAGGCGCACGCGCTGCGCCAACGCCTGCTGCGTTCGCTACGCTACCCGCTGTTCCTGCTGTCGGTCGCGCTGCTGATCGCACTGGGCATGCTGCTAACCCTGCTGCCGCAGTTTGCCCAGCTGTACGCATCGCTCGATGCGCCGCTGCCCTGGCTGACCCAGCAACTCCTGACGCTGGCCGATGCCCTGCGTTGGGGGTGGCACTGGATGGCCGCGGGTATCCCGCTGGCCGGACTCGCGCTGGTCGCGCTGCGCCGCCGCGGCCCACGGATGCGGGGCGCGCTGCAGCACCTCGCCCTGCGCCTTCCGGGCTATGGCATTCTGCTGCGCGATGTCACCCTCGCGCAGCTGTTTCAGATGCTGGCACTGATGCTACAGGCCGGGATCACGCTGCCGGCGGCGCTAAACTGCTGCCGCCGCTCTCTACCGCTGGCAGCCTATCGCCGCGCCCTGCATACCGGCGTGCTACGCCTGCGTCAGGGAGAGTTGCTCTCAGCGGCCCTGCGCGATCCGCGTCTTTTTCCGCCCCAGTGCCGACAGCTGATCCGCCAGGGTGAGGCCGCGGGGCGCCTCGCCGCTGTCAGTCGCCATCTGGGGGAGTTCTATCGCCACAGCGCACAGCGGCGCGGTGAGACGCTGGCCTCACTGGCGGAGCCGGCCATGCTCATGATAAGCGCGGCCCTGATAGCCCTACTGGTGCTGGCCATGTACCTGCCGATTCTGCATCTGGGCAACGTAATGCAATAACGCCGGCGATCGCCGGCGTTATTGATACAGGGCAGAGCTCGCGGCGCAGGCGCTCAATCGGCCCGGCCAAAGACACGGTTCTCCTGCTCGGCCACCCGGATAAAGGTCGTACGCTTGGTCAGCTCTTTGAGACGCGACGCCCCGACATAGGTGCAGGCAGAGCGCAGGCCGCCCAGAATATCACGCACGGTATTTTCCACCGGACCGCGCAGCGGCAGGCTAACGGTCTTCCCCTCCGCCGCGCGATAGTCTGCGACGCCGCCGACGTGGCGGTTCATCGCCGAGGCCGAGCTCATACCGTAGAACAGCATTATCTTGCGCCCCTGCTCTTCGACAATGCGTCCTTCGCACTCCTCATGGGCCGCCAGCATGCCGCCTAGCATCACGAAGTCAGCGCCGCCGCCAAACGCTTTGGCCACGTCGCCCGGCACGGTACAGCCGCCATCAGACACGATCTGCCCGCCCAGCCCGTGCGCGGCATCGGCGCACTCAATGACGGCGGAGAGCTGCGGGTAGCCGACGCCGGTCTTGACCCGGGTGGTGCACACGGAGCCGGGGCCGATGCCCACCTTGACAATATCGGCCCCGGAGAGGATCAGTTCCTCCACCATCTCACCGGTGACCACGTTACCGGCGCAGATCACTTTGTCCGGGCAGGCGTCGCGCGCCCTGCGCAGAAAGTCAACGAAGTGTTCGGAATAACCGTTGGCGACATCGATACAGATGAACTTCAGGGACGGGGAGAGCGCGAGGATCTGACGCAGCTTGATAAAGTCCGCCTCGGAGGTCCCAGTCGAGACCATCACATGGCGCAGCGTCTCTTCACCGACGCTGGAGACAAAGCTCTGCCACTGCTCCACGCTGTAGTGCTTGTGCACGGCGGTCAGCACATCAAAACCGGCCAGCACCCGCGCCATGCTAAATGTGCCGACGGTATCCATGTTGGCCGCGATCAGCGGAACACCTGACCACTGCCAGCCGCTGTGCTTAAAGCGATACTCGCGGGCGAGCTCAACATCAGAGCGGCTTTTCAGCGTAGAACGCTTCGGGCGGATCAGGACATCCTTAAAACCCAGCTTCAGATCTTCTTCAATGCGCATGAGATACTTTCCTGGTTAATGGCGACAATATTAGAGAAAATGTGATCATACAAACGATTGGCTGCTGTATGACGCCAGTTCCAGTGACGTTATCATACGCAGGAATAACACGGCGACAAGTCTGCTTTTTCAACAAAATTTCAGGTACACTGTTCTGAATTTACCCACGATAATCGGCCTCAGCATCCTCTCGGTATCGTCTTCTGCCGCACGCGTGACTTGCACTTACCGTCAGGTCCATTATGATCCGCAGGTTCGCCGATTTTTCCGCGCAGCTCACGCCCGCGCACAGTCTCGCAGGATCTCCTCATGGCATACACAGTTGCTCTCACCGGCGGTATCGGCAGCGGTAAATCCACCGTGGCTGAGACCTTTGCCCGCCTCGGCGTGCCGCTGGTCGATGCCGACGTCATCGCCCGTCAGATGGTCGAGTGGGGACAGCCGGCCCTGGTGCAGATTACGGCCCACTTCGGCGCGCGGGTTTTACGGGCGGACGGCAGCCTGGATCGCACCGCCCTACGTCATATCGTTTTTGCCCAGCCGCAGGAAAAAGCCTGGCTTAACGCCCTGCTGCACCCGCTGATCCAGGCGGAGACCCAGCGTCAGCTGGCGCAGGTAGCGGCCCCCTACGCCCTATGGGTGGTGCCGTTGCTGATCGAGAATCACCTCACGGCGCAGGCGGATCGTATCGCGGTCGTCGATTTGCCCGTCGAACAGCAGCTGGCGCGTACCCAGGCGCGCGATGGTCTCAGCCATGAACAGGCGCAGCGTATCCTCGCCGCCCAGACCACCCGGGAGCAGCGCCTAGCCTACGCCGATGATATTATTGATAACAGCGGGTCCGCCGATGCGCTGGCCCCACAGGTCGCCGCCCTGCATCGCCTCTATCTGGCGCTCGCGCAGGCGGCCGCCGCCTCGACAGGATCACAAGCATGAGTGACGCCGCTCCGACCATACTGTTTGAATACCCGCTCAATGAAAAAATGCGTACCTGGCTGCGCCTGGAATTTCTGCTGCAGCAGTTGCTGCAGCATCGACCGCAGCGCGATACCAGCGGTGCCCTCACCTTCTTTCGTACCCTGTCCGACCTGCTTGATGTGCTGGAGCGCGGCGAGGTGCGAACCGATCTGCTCAAAGAGCTGGAGCGCCAGCAGCGCAAGCTGATGCAGTGGCTCAACGCACCGGGCGTCGATCAGGAGATGATCCATGCGTTGAGCCAGCGTCTAAAGCAACAGGCCGCCGTCCTGATGGCAGCGCCCCGTATCGGCCAGACGCTGCGCGAAGATCGCCTGGTCGCCTTGGTCCGCCAGCGGCTAGGGATCCCCGGTGGCTGCTGCAGCTTTGATCTGCCGACGCTCTACCTGTGGCTGAGCCTGGATCAGGCCGCGCGCGATCGTCAGATCGACGCCTGGATAGCCTCCTTGGCACCGCTGACGGACAGCCTGACGCTGGTGCTGGATCTGCTGCGCAAGGCCGCCGCTTTTAAGCCGATGACCAGCCTACACGGCTTCTACCAAGATAATGCCGACGGCGCCGACATGCTGCGTATTCAGCTGGCGCTGGATCTGCAAATTTATCCGCAGGTTTCCGGCCATAAGAGCCGCTTTGCCATTCGCTTTCTGCCGCTGGACAGCGAGCATGGCGTGGTGCCGGATCGCCTGTCGTTCAATCTGGCCTGCTGCTGAGCGGCGGCCTTAGGGAGTTAGCAATGGAAAACGAGATCATCACCGTCGCCTGCCCGACCTGCGGCAGCGCGGTTATCTGGGGAGAGCAGAGTCCTTACCGCCCGTTCTGCAGCAAACGCTGCCAGCTTATCGATCTGGGCGAATGGGCCAACGAAGAGAAGCGGATCGCCAGCGACGCGACCCACTCCGACAGCGAAGAGTGGAGTGAGGGAGACGACCGCTGAGGCTTCGTCCCCTCGCTCACCGCAATTGAGGCGCCCGATAGGCGCCTTTTTTTGTGCGCTATCCCTGGGCGCGCAGCGCTTCGATTATCGCCCGGTTTGGCGCAGGAAAATCGGCGGCACACAGCGAGGCCGCCGCGACCCAGCGGGTCTCTTGCCCCTCCCGGCCACAGGGCTCCCCCTGCCAGGCGCCGACCAAAAAGAAGTGCAGCACCACCCGCCGATCGCTGAAGGTATGCTCGATACGCCGCAGCAGCTGCGCTGACGCCGGCGCTACCGAGATCCCCACCTCCTCTTGTAGCTCACGCGTCAGCGCCTGCCGGGCGTGCTCTCCCGGCTCGATTTTACCGCCGGGAAACTCCCACAGACCGGCCAGGTGGCTGCCGGACTGGCGCCGGGCAATAAAGATCTCCTGCCGTGCGTTGCGAATAATTCCGACGGCAATCTGCAGCGTCGGTAGCGACTGGGTCATCTCTACCTCTCCTTGAGCACGGAGTACCCGTAAGATAAAAAAACAGGGAGGCGCACTGCGCTTCCCTGTCGGTGATCACCTAATGCCCAAACGATCAGGCATTGAGGCGTCCATGGCACTGCTTATACTTCTTGCCGGAGCCGCACGGGCAGGGATCGTTGCGCCCGATCTTGCGATCGCCAGTCTGAGACGCCATCTCCTGCGCCGCCGCGCTCTGATCGTCCAGATGGCTCAGCTGCTGCTGACGGGCCAGACGCTCGGCGTCCTCGCGGCGCTGGCGCTCCAGCGCCTCGACTTCTTCCGGCATCCGCACCTGCACCTTGCTCAGCACGCTGATCACCTCATACTTAAGGGACTCCAACATCGCCGCAAACATGGCAAAGGATTCGCGCTTGTACTCCTGCTTGGGATCTTTCTGCGCATAGCCACGCAGGTGAATCCCCTGACGCAGGTAGTCCATCGCCGCCAGATGCTCTTTCCACAGGGAGTCCAGGGTCTGCAGCATGATGCCCTTTTCAAAGCTGCGCATCATTTCGCTGCCAACCACCTCTTCCTTGCTCTGGTAGCGCTCCACCGCCATCGTCAGAATACGCTCGCGCAGCGTCTCCTCATGCAGCTCCGGCTCTTTATCCAACCACGCCGTAATCGGCAGCTCCAGATCGAAGTCATTGCGCAGACGCTCTTCCAGCCCGGCGACATCCCACATCTCCTCCAGAGACTGCGGCGGGATATAGCTGTCGATTACCACCTTAAAGACATCCTCACGGATGCTGTTGATGGTATCGACCACATCACCACCGTCCAGCAGCTCGTTACGCTGAGTATAGATGGCGCGGCGCTGATCGCTGGCCACATCGTCGTACTCAAGCAGCTGCTTACGAATATCGAAGTTCCGGCTTTCCACCTTACGTTGCGCGTTGGCGATCGCCTTGGTCACCCACGGGTGCTCAATGGCCTCGCCCGGCTTCATCCCCAGCTTGCGCATCATGTTGGCCACGCGATCAGAGGCGAAGATACGCATCAAGGAGTCTTCCAGCGACAGATAGAAACGGGAGGAGCCCGCATCCCCCTGACGACCGGAGCGGCCGCGCAGCTGGTTATCGATACGGCGCGACTCATGGCGTTCGGTGCCGATAATGTGCAGACCGCCGGCGGTCAACACCGCGTCGTGACGCGTTTGCCACGCCGCCTTAATCGCCTCGATCTGCGCTTCGGTCGGCGACTCCAACAGCGCGATCTCTGCCTGCCAGCTGCCGCCAAGCATGATATCGGTACCGCGGCCGGCCATGTTGGTGGCGATGGTGACCGCGCCCGGCTGACCGGCCTGAGCAACGATATCGGCCTCTTTGGCATGGAACTTGGCATTCAGCACGCTGTGGGCAATGCCGGCCTTCGTCAGCTCATGAGAGACCATTTCAGATTTTTCGATGGAGACCGTACCCACCAGCACCGGCTGCCCTTTGGCCGTACGCTCGCGGATATCCTCGATGATCGCCGCGATCTTGTCCTGCTCGGTCATGTACACCAGATCCGGCAAATCCTTACGGATCATCGGGCGGTTGGTCGGCACCACAATGGTATCCAGCTTATAGATAGAGCTGAATTCGAAGGCTTCGGTATCGGCGGTACCGGTCATCCCGGCCAGCTTCTCATACAGACGGAAGTAGTTCTGGAAGGTAATGGAGGCCAGCGTCTGGTTTTCGTTCTGGATCTGAACCCCTTCCTTGGCCTCCACCGCCTGATGCAGACCGTCTGACCAGCGGCGCCCCTGCATGGTACGACCGGTGTGCTCATCGACGATGATGACCTCACCTTCTTTCACGATGTAGTCCACATCGCGGGTAAACAGCGCGTGGGCGCGCAGCGCCGCAGTCACGTGGTGCATCAGCATGATATTGGCAGGGGAGTACAGCGATTCGCCCTCATCCATAATCCCGGCGCCGGCCAGCAGCTCTTCAATCAGCACCAGACCGCGCTCCGTCAGGTTAACCTGACGGGTCTTTTCATCGACGGAGTAGTGTCCATCGCCCTGGAACGTATCGGAATCCTCTTTCTCCTGACGCTTCAGGTGCGGGATCAGCTTGTCGACCTTGATGTACAGCTCGGAGCTGTCTTCTGCCGGACCGGAGATGATCAGCGGCGTGCGCGCTTCATCGATCAGGATGGAGTCCACCTCATCCACCAGCGCATAGTGCAGCTTGCGCTGAACGCGCTCTTCCGGGCTGAACGCCATATTGTCGCGCAGGTAGTCAAAACCGTATTCGTTGTTGGTACCGTAAGTGATGTCGGCCGCATAGGCGGCGCGCTTGGCCGGCGCCGCCATGCCCGGCAGGTTGATGCCGACGCTCAGGCCGAGGAACTCAAACAGCGGGCGGTTGTTTTCGGCGTCACGCTGGGCCAGATAGTCGTTGACGGTCACCACGTGTACCCCTTTACCGGTCAGGGCATTCAGGTAGGCCGGCAGGGTCGCCGTCAGGGTTTTACCTTCACCGGTGCGCATCTCTGCGATGCAGCGCTCGTTCAGTACCATACCGCCCAGCAGCTGCACGTCGAAGTGACGCATACCAAACACGCGCTTGCTGGCCTCACGGACGGTGGCAAACGCCTCCGGCAGCAGGCTGTCCAACGCGGCGCCCTGCGCCAGACGCTCACGGAACTCGACGGTCTTCGCCTTCAGCTGCTCATCGCTGAGCTGCTCCATCGCCGGTTCCATGTGGTTAACCTGCTCAACCACTTTACGCATGCGGCGCAGGGTACGATCGTTACGGCTGCCAAAAACCTTGGTCAATAATTTAATTAACATAGTTATACAATCTCTCATGGGTGGCCCAAACCACCCGGGTCAAAACGCGGACAAAAAGGGAAACGGTAAACTCAGGCGGCGATAGCGGGACCGGCGCGGATCCCCTGAACCCGGGCCAGCCACAGCGCCGGGAGGTGCCCATGGGACGACGGCGCGTAGCGCGACGGCCACGGGTGCAGCGGCGTAGCATAAAGCGTAGGCTGACGGGTCAGTAGTGAACTGAGCGAGCTGAGCAGCACCAGGTGCTGGCGCTGCTGCTCTGCAGATAGACAGTTTTGAGCGTGCGGCGGCGTCAGGCGACTGCTCAGCTGACGGATGGCGATACGCAGCGCGTACTGATGCCAGTAATCAACCCCCTGTCCCCGGCGCTTACCGGACAGCAGCTGCAGGGAGACATGGCTGTGATGCGCGGCGATCAGCCGCTGCAGGGTAATGGTTTGCGCAGAGGGGCGCGGCTGCTCAGCGTTGGCCAGCGACGGAACGCCAAGCGTCGCCGCCACCATCCCCCACAGGAGATGCGGCCAAAAATAACGTCTGCCAAACTGTCGCCAACGCTTTAGAATACCAATCACATGCCGTACCGAATCAATAGCCCTAATAGCCGCGGAGCCGTATTTATGCGTGATAGTCGCCCACAATCCCTGGATACCCTGCTGGATGACAACGCCGCCGTTGACGGCATCCTCAAAAACGTTCAGCAACGCGCAGTGGCATTACTCCGACTCGATCGGGCAGTACAAGCCCTGCTGCCGGCGCCGCTGAAACCGTTTTGCCGCGTCGCCAACTTTCGTCAGGGCATTCTGGTGCTGGAAGTCGCCAACGCCAGTTGGCTGATGCGCCTGCGCTATGAGCAGAGCAGTCTACTTTCCGCACTCAGGGGAGAGATTTTACCATCATTGTCGTCGATCGACATCAGGATTAATCCCGCCCTGATGTGTCAGAGTGGGAAAAATGCGCAGTCGTTCGCACAGGAAAGGCAGAAGAGTGCGCAGGAGGAGGCGGTAATGCGCACGCTGAGCGTAGAAAGCGCACAGCAGCTGCGCTGGCTAGCCGGTCAAAGCCCGGAGGGATTGCGTAAAAAACTAGAGCGACTGGCTGCGCTGGCCGGAGAGAGTACCGACACAGCCAGTCGTGATAAGAAGCGCCGCTCCTGAGCCCGTTGGTTAGGCCAGAACGGTTGACGGTGCGCGGAACGCCAGCGGCATCTCCTCACCGTCTTCAAAGGTCACCAGCTCCCACGCTTCCTGCTTCGCCAACACGGTCTGCAGCAGACGGTTGTTCAACGCATGGCCGGACTTGAACGCAGTAAAGGCGCCGATGATATTGTGCCCGCACATGAACAGGTCACCGATAGCATCCAGCATCTTGTGGCGCACAAACTCATCCTCAAAGCGCAGGCCGTCTTCGTTCAGCACGCGGTAGTCATCCACGACAATGGCGCAGTCAAAGCTGCCGCCCAGGCACAGGCCACGGGACTGCAGATACTCAATGTCGCGCATGAAGCCAAAGGTACGCGCACGGCTAATCTGACGCACAAACGCATCGGCAGAGAAGTCCAGGCTATAGCGCTGCGTACTCGCGTCGATGGCCGGGTGGTTGAAGTCGATGGTGAAGTCCAGGCTAAAGCCGTTATACGGCGCCAGCTCGGCCCACTTGTCACCGTCCTCGACCCGCACGGCCTCTTTGAGGCGCAGGAATTTCTTGGCGCAGTTCAGTTCGTCGATTCCGGCATCCAGCAGCAGGAAGACAAACGGCGCGGCGCTGCCGTCCATGATCGGAATTTCAGCCGCGTCGACCTCGATAACCAGGTTATCGATCCCTAACCCCGCCAGGGCGGCGTTCAGGTGCTCTACGGTAGAAATACGCACATCATGCTCATTAACCAGGCATGTACAGAGCATGGTGTCACGCACCGATTTGGCATCAGCCGGGAAATCGACCGGAGGATTCAAGTCAGTGCGACGATAGATGATCCCGGTGTTTGCCGCAGCCGGGCGCATGGTCAGCGTGACTTTCTTGCCGGTATGCAGCCCGACACCCGTCGCCTGAACGATACGTTTTATGGTCCGTTGTTTGATCATCGTGTTATCTCGCAGTGTTTATCCGTCCTAACCACCTCTAAATGATAATTACTATACATTAAAGGCGGCAAGACAGTTTAGCACAAAGAGCGGAGATCCCCAATACTCAGTCGGCCTGCTTACGCAGGAAAGCCGGAATATCCAGGTAGTCGTCAGACTCTTTCCCGCTCGGCACGCTCTGATCGTTAACCACTTTGGCCGCGGCCGGCTTGCTCTCCTGCGGCAGCGGCGACAGGCCGTGCTGCTGGTAGCGCTGGTCGATCACCGGCTGCTGCCCCTGCTTATTGGACACCAGGGTGATCTCCGGACGCTTGTCCATGCCAATACCAGTGGCCACGACGGTTACGCGCAGCTCATCGTTCATATCCGGGTCGAGAGAGGTACCGATAACCACCGTCGCGTTGTCAGAGGCGAAGGCGCGAATAGTGTTACCGACGGTCTCAAACTCGTCCAGGCGCAGGTCAAAGCCCGCGGTGATGTTAACCAGTACGCCGCGGGCACCGGACAGATCAATGTCCTCCAGCAGCGGAGAAGAGATCGCCATCTCTGCCGCCTCTTCCGCACGGTCTTCCCCGCTGGCCATACCGGAACCCATCATGGCGTAGCCCATTTCAGACATCACGGTACGTACGTCGGCAAAGTCGACGTTCATCAGGCCCGGACGGGTGATCAGTTCGGCAATACCCTGTACCGCCCCCTTCAGCACGTCGTTGGCCGCGCCGAAGGCATCCAGCAGGGAGATGCCGCGTCCCAGCACCTTAAGCAGCTTATCGTTGGGGATGGTGATCAGCGAATCGACGTGCTTGGACAGCTCGGCGATACCCTGCTCGGCAAACGCCATACGACGCTTACCTTCAAAGTTAAACGGCTTGGTGACCACGGCAACGGTCAGGATGCCCAGCTCTTTTGCCACTTCCGCCACGACCGGCGCAGCGCCGGTGCCGGTGCCGCCGCCCATGCCGGCTGCGATGAAGACCATATCGGCCCCATCCAGCGCAGAGCGCAGCGCTTCACGATCTTCTTCCGCCGCGTTGCGTCCGACCTCCGGATTGGCGCCAGCGCCCAGCCCTTTAGTAATGCCGCTGCCGATCTGGATGGTCTGGCCAACGGCCGTCTTACGCAGGGCCTGTGCGTCGGTATTCACCGCAAAAAACTCAACGCCTTCAATGCGTTCACGTACCATGTGCTCAACGGCGTTGCCGCCGCCGCCGCCGACGCCGATGACCTTAATCACCGCGTCATTGGTTAATTCCATTGGTTCAAACATAGTTTCTCTCCGTCTTGTGCCTGTCGCTACGGAATCATTAACGCGTAGAATGATCCCTTTTTTCAAACATTAAAACTCTTTTCTCAGCCAGCCATTGATTTTCTTAAACCAATTGCCAACTGAGGCACGTTTTTCGACTTCGGCCTCACCGCTCAGGTGTGACTCTTTGCCGTAATGCAACAGCCCAACCGCCGTGGAATAGTACGGCGCCTGAGCATAATCCGTCAGACCAGTGATGTTCAGCGGCTGCCCGATGCGTACCTGGGTATGGAACACACGCTGGGCGCAGGCGGCAAGCCCCTCGATCTGCGCCGCACCGCCGGTCAGAACAATGCCTGCCGCCAGATGGTGCTTCACTCCCTGCTGACGCAGCTGCTCCTGCAGCTGCAGCAGCTCATCGTTGACCAGGTTCAGCAGCTCGGCATAGCGTGGCTCGATCACCTCAGCCAGCGTTTGACGCTGCAAGCTGCGCGGCGGGCGTCCCCCCACGCTTGGAACCTCGACGCTTTCATCTTTGCTGACCAGCGAGCCCAGCGCGCATCCGTAGCGCACTTTAATCGCTTCGGCATCCGTCGGCGGCGTGCCGAAGGCGTAGGCGATATCACTGGTCACCACGTTACCCGCGTAGGGGATAACTTTGGTATGGCGCAGCGCACCGCCGGTATAGACCGCCATGTCCATGGTGCCGCCGCCGATATCCACCACGCAAACGCCCAGCTCACGTTCATCTTCCGTCAGCACCGCATAGCTGGAGGCCAGACCGGCAAAAATCAGCTGATCCACCTTCAGACCACAGCGCTCCACCGCCTTCACAATATTCTTCGCCATATCATTATGGCAGGTGATCAGGTGAACATTGGCCTGCATCCGCACGCCGGACAGTCCCACCGGGTTTTTAATCCCTTCCTGATAATCAATGGCATATTCTTGAGGAATCACATGTAAAACCCGGTGCTCATCGCGAACGCGCACTGATTTTGCGGTATGCACCACATTTTCCACGTCTTCCTGGGTCACTTCTTCCTCCGAGATCGGCACCATCCCGATCTCGTTCTGGCAGCTGATATGCTTGCCGGACAGCGCCAGATACACGGACGATATCTGACAGTCCGCCATCAGCTCCGCCTGATCGATGGCCCGCTGCACGCATTTCACCACCGACTCCAAATCGTTAACGCCACCCTTGTCCATGCCGCGCGACGGGCAGCTGCCCACGCCGATAATATTGACCATGCCATCGGGCAGAACCTCCCCTACCAGCGCAGCGACTTTTGCCGTACCGATCTCCAGCCCAACTACCAGTTTTCTGTCCGTCGACTTGATCATTGTTGTTTAGCCTGTGCCTGATTCTGTTGCTGATTCGCGCCGGCCGGCGGCGTATCGATGTACGCCGGCGCCCAGCCTACCGCAGCGCCACTGTCATAACGCAGATCCACATAACTGACACGCTGATGCGTGGCCTGGGCCTGCTGCTGCAGCGCAGGATAGAGTTCGTCAAAGCGGGCCAGCCGCCCGGCGACATCTTCGCGCCCCAGCTCCAGACGGATATCGTTATCCAGCCCCAGCTGCCATGAGTGACGGGCACTCATTGAGACCATCTTCAGCGTAAAGTTATCCTTCGCCAGCGTCTTGCTCATCGCGCGATAACCTTCCAGAACATCCATTTCACTGCCCTCCGGCCCGTACAGCAGCGGCAATGGCTGTTTGCCGGTTCTGTCGGCCGGAACGCTGAACGATTTGCCGTCGCTGTCCACCAAACGCAAATCGTTCCAGCGCGCCACCGGGACATACTCCACTACGTGGATCTTCAGCTCATTCGGCCACTGCTTGCGCACGCTGGCCTGCTTAATCCACGGCAAACGCTCTATCTGCTGCTGGATCACATCCACATTCTGAGTCATAAACGTCCCCGGCGGACCCAGCGCCAGGATCGCCTGGCAAATATCGTCGTTGCGCGTAAAGTGGCGTTCCCCGGTCACAACCAGCTTGGACATCGGCATCCGGCTGGCGTCCTTCATCCAGTTGACGACCATCCAGCCACCCCAGCCGATACCGGCCAGCACCAACAGCAGAAACAACATCCCTGCCAGACGCATCCCGTTGCTGCGCCGCAGACGGATGCGGCTACGGGGTGAACCGCTCGGTTCCCGCGAGTTCAGGGCTGCCTGAGACATATCAATCCGCTAACTCCAAAATCCGCACCACCAGCTGCGAAAAACTCATCCCAGCCTGACGGGCGGCCATCGGAACCAGGCTGTGGCTGGTCATGCCCGGCGCCGTGTTAACCTCCAGCAGGCAAAACTCCCCGCAGGCATCCTGCATCACATCCACCCGTCCCCAGCCGCTGCATCCCAGCGCCTTATAGGCGCGGCGTACCAGCGCCGCCAGCGCCTGCTCCTGCTCATCGCTCAATCCGCTGGGACAGAAGTACTCGGTCTTATCCGATAAGTACTTGGCCTCATAATCATAGAACGCGCCGGCAGCCTGGATACGGATCGACGGTAAAATTTCATCGCCGATAAAGGCCACGGTGTGTTCTGGACCGGCGAGCCATTTTTCGATCAGGATCTCGTCATCATGGCGCAGCGCCTCGACCAGCGCCGGATCGAACTCGCACGGCTCGCTGACCTTGCTCATACCGACGCTGGATCCCTCGCGGCTGGGCTTCACAATCAGCGGCAGGCCGAGATCGTTAATCTCGCGCAGCGTATCCATGGTCAGCCCCTCGTCAAACTGCTCGCGACTGATGGCAACGTAGGGTGCCACCGGCAGCCCGGCGGCCTGCCACACCTGCTTGGAGCGCAGCTTATCCATGGTCAGCGCCGATGCCATCACACCGCTGCCGGTATAGGGCAGCTGCAGAAACTCCAGCACCCCTTGTAGGGTGCCATCTTCACCGCCGCGGCCGTGCAGGGCGATAAATACCCGCTCAAAGCCGGCTTCCCGTAATTGTGTTGCAGGAAACTGCATTGTATCAACCGGATAAGCATCGATACCGGCCTCTTTCAGACCTTTCAGCACCGCCTGCCCCGACAGCAGGGAGACGTCGCGCTCGGCAGAGGTGCCGCCCAGCAATACCGCTACTTTTTCTGCCATCGTCGTTTACTCCGTTACCGCGGACGGCTGCAGGCGGCACTCCGCCAGCACCCGCGCCACCCGGCCAATATTACCGGCGCCCTGGGTCAGAATCAGGTCACCCTCTTGCAGGAACTGCGCCAGCGTCTGCGCCAACGTCGCCGGCTCCGACACCAGCACCGGGTCCAGCTTGCCGCGCCCGCGAATGGTGCGACACAGCGAGCGGCTATCCGCGCCGGGGATCGGATGCTCGCCGGCAGGATACACATCCAGCATCAGCAGGACATCTACCTGTGACAATACGTTGGCAAAGTCATCATACAGATCGCGGGTACGGGTAAAGCGGTGCGGCTGGAAAACCATCACCAGGCGGCGATCCGGCCAACCGGCACGGGCGGCCTTAATGGTGGCATCTACCTCCGTCGGATGATGTCCATAGTCATCCACCAGCATCACCTTGCCCGGCTTATTGTTGACGTGCTGCAGGCTAAACTCCCCCAGGAAGTCAAAGCGACGCCCGGCGCCCTGAAACCCGCTCAGCGCGCGCAGGATAGCCTCATCGTCGATCCCCTCTTCGCTGGCTACCGCCGCAGCGGCGGCCGCATTCAGAGCATTGTGGCGACCTGGTGCATTTAGGGTCACCGCCAGGCGTGGACGATCCTGACGACACAGGAAGAAGGTTCCCTGGGCGCCGCACTGGCGGTACTCCTCAATGCGGACATCGGCATCCTGGCTAAAGCCATAGGTGGTCACCTGGCGCCCGACGCGCGGCAGCAGCTCGCGGATCACCGGATCGTCGATGCACAGCACCGCCCGGCCATAAAACGGCAGGTTGTGCAGAAAGTTGATAAAGGTCTGCTTCAGGTTTTCGAAATCGCCGTGATAGGTATCCATATGATCGGCTTCGATATTGGTGACGATCGCCACCATCGGCTGCAGATGCAAAAACGAGGCATCGCTCTCATCGGCCTCGGCGATCAGATAGCGACTGGAACCCAAGCGGGCGTGTGTGCCGGCCGCTTTCACCAGACCGCCGTTAACAAAGGTCGGGTCCAGCCCGGCCTCGGCATAAATACTGGAGACCATCGCCGTGGTGGTGGTCTTGCCATGGGTTCCGGCAATGGCGATACCGTGGCGGAAACGCATCAGCTCCGCCAGCATCTCCGCGCGGCGGATCACCGGAATACGCGCCTCGCGGGCGGCGATAATCTCCGGGTTATCGGCGGCGATCGCGGTCGATACGACCACAACGCTGGCATCGCGTACGTTTTCCGGGCGATGGTTAAAATAGATCTGCGCGCCCAGCTCGCTCAGTTGCTGGGTCACCGCGTTGGGCGCCAGATCGGAGCCGCTGATCTGATAACCCTCGTTGGCCAGCACCTCTGCAATACCGCCCATGCCAGCGCCGCCGATGCCGACAAAGTGAATGTGCCGGACACGGCGCATCTCCGGCACCATGGTACGCAGTTTAGCGAGCTGTTGAGTATTCACTGTCTTGTTCACTTTAATCCATTTTCACTGTCCGAGTCGGTCTCCCCACCCGGGTTGATATTAACGCGCCACGTCGCAGATCGCCTCGGCGACCCGCTGGGTTGCATCGGTGATCGCCGCCGCCCGGGCCTTTTCCGCCATCAGTAACAGCGTAGGGCGATCCCAGCCCGCCAGCGTCTCCACCACCGCATCGACGCTAAAATCGGGCTGTTCAATAATTCTGGCGGCACCGGTACGTGCCAGCGCCGCCGCATTCCAGTACTGCTGACGATCCTTGTGCATAAAGGGCACAAACAGCGCCGGTAAACCGGCAGCGGCGATCTCGCTGACCGTCAATGCGCCGGATCGGCATACGACGACGTCGGCCCAGGCATAGGCCGCCGCCATATCGTCAATAAACTCGGTTACCCGATGCTCCTGCAGCCCCAGGCGCTGATACTCCGCCTCGACCGACAGCTGGGCCCCTTTCCCGGTCTGATGCCACAGGGTCACCCGCTCCCCGAGACGCGCCGCCACCGCGGGTAGCGTCTGGTTCAGGATCCGGGCGCCCTGGCTGCCGCCGACCACCAGCACCCGAACGGGGCCGGTGCGTCCGGCCATCCGCTGCGCCGGCGCCGGCAGCGCCAGCACATCCTCACGCACCGGATTTCCCACCACCGGCGCATGGGGAAAGGCACCGGGAAACGCCTGCAGTACCCGTTTAGCTATCTTGGACAGCCAGCGGTTGGTCAACCCGGCGATCCCGTTCTGCTCGTGCAGCACCACCGGAACGCCGCACAGCCAGGCGGCCAGACCGCCCGGGCCGGAGACATAGCCCCCCATCCCCAGCACCGCATCGGGACGGTACGCCTTGATAATTCGCCGCGCCTGCAGCACCGCACGCACAATGCGGAACGGTGCGCCGAGCAGCGCCTTGATCCCTTTGCCGCGCAGGCCCGAAATCTGAATAAAATCGATCTCGATGCCGTGCTGTGGAACCAGCTGCGCCTCCATGCGATCCGCGGTACCCAACCAGCGGATCTGCCATCCCTGCGCCTGCAGATAGTGCGCCACCGCCAGCCCCGGGAACACGTGTCCTCCGGTACCGCCGGCCATGACCATCAACCGTTTGTTTCCTTGATGATTCGCCGCGCCGCTCATCGTGACCCCTTAACCACCGCCTGGGCATTCGCCTGGCGGGTTTCATAATCAATGCGCAGCAAAAATACCAGCGCCGTAGACATAATAATCAGGCTGGAGCCGCCGTAGCTTATCAGCGGCAGCGTCAGCCCTTTGGTCGGCAGCATGCCGGCCGCCGCGCCGACGTTAACCAACGCCTGAAAGCTGAACCAGACGCCGATGGCGCAGGCCAGAAAGCCGGAAAAACGCTGATCGGCCTCCAGTGCGCGCCGTCCGATGGACATCGCACGAAAAGCGACGAAGAATACCATTAACAGCGTAAGAACCACACCGAAATAGCCCAGCTCCTCGCCGAGGATGGAGAAAATAAAGTCAGTGTGCGCCTCCGGCAAATACTCCAGCTTCTGAACCGAGTTTCCCAGCCCCTGCCCCCAAAACTCGCCGCGGCCAAAAGCCATCAGCGACTGGGTCAGCTGGTAGCCGCTGCCGAACGGATCGGCCCACGGATTCCAGAACGACGTTACGCGTCGCATACGGTAGGGCTCGGCGATAATCAGCAGGATCACCGCGAAGATCCCCGAGCCGATGATCGCCAGGAACTGCCACAGCTTGGCCCCCGCCAGGAACAGCAGCCCCAGCGTCGTCACAAACAGCACCACCACGGTTCCCAGGTCCGGCTGCGCCAGCAGCAGCACCGCCAGCACCACCATCACCCCCATCGGCTTACAGAAGCCCCAGAAGTTATTGCGCACCTCATCGACCTTGCGCACCAGATAGCTGGCGAGATAGCAAAACAGCGACAGCTTAGAGAACTCCGCCGGCTGAATACGCAGCGGTCCCAGCGCGATCCAGCGCGAGGCGCCGTTAACCGAGCTGCCGACCACCAGCACCACCAGCAGCATCGCCACCGACAGCAGCAGCATCGCATTGCTCCAGCGCTGCCAAAACTCCATCGGAATGCGCAGGGTCACCATAGCGAGGCCGAAGGCCAACGTCAGGTAAAGCGCGTCGCGCTTGGCAAACAGAAACGGATCGTCCGCCAGGCGCTGTCCGATTGGCATCGACGCCGACGTCACCATGATAAAGCCCATCGCCGCGAGCCCAAAGGTCAGCCACAGCAGCGTCCGGTCATACAGCACCACCCCGGCACTGTCGGCTTCGCCGGCGCCCATCACCCAGTCGCGCAGGCGCAGCATCCCACCCATCAGCGGCAGGGAAAAACGCGGCAGACGCAGATGCGGCAGGCGGGGGCGAGGCAGCGCGAGACGCAAACGCATCAGCCGAACTCCCGTGCCAGGCGGGCAAACTCATCGCCGCGCTGTTCGAAGTTTTTAAACTGATCCAGGCTGGCGCAGGCCGGTGAAAGCAGCACCATATCCCCCCCACGCGTCAGCGGCGCCAGCGCGCGTATCGCCTGCTCCATGGTATCAAAGCGTCGGGAAACCTCCGGTCGCAGCAGCATCAGCGGCCCGGCGTCGCGGCCGAAGCAATACAGGCGGATACGATCGCCCTGCAGATACGGCAGCAGCGGCGTAAAGTCCGCCCCCTTGCCGTCACCGCCCAGCAGCAGGTGCAGCGTGCCGTCCAGATGAAGCCCCTTCAGCGCCGCCTCGGTGCTACCCACGTTGGTCGCCTTCGAATCGTTAATCCAGCGTACGCCGCTGTGCTCCAGCACCAGCTGGAAACGGTGCGCCAGGCCACGGAACGTCGTCAGCGCCCGCAGGCTGGAGGCGCGCGGCAGGCCAACGGCGTCCGCCAGCGCCAGCGCCGCCAGGGCATTGGTGTAATTATGGATGCCGGTGAGCTGCATCTCCTTGGTATTCAAAATCTTTTCACCGCGAACGCGCAGCCAGATCTCGCCCTGCTGGCGGTTGAGATGGTAGTCGCCCACGTCGACGCCAAAGCTGACGCAGCGCGTATCGGCGCCGTGGATCGGCATGGTCAGCGCATCGTCCGCGTTGACCACGCAGGCCCGGGCGTTTTCATAGATGCGCAGCTTGGCCGCCCGATACTGCTGCAGCCCCAGCGGGTAGCGGTTCATGTGATCTTCGCTGACGTTCAGGATGGTCGCCGCCGCCGCCCTCAGGCTGGAGGTGGTCTCCAACTGAAAGCTGGAGAGCTCCAGGACATACAGGCGGTACTCATGCTTCAGCAGCGTCAGGGCGGGCACCCCGATATTACCGCCGACCCCGACCTGCCAGCCTGCGGCACGGGCCATCTCGCCGACCAGCGTCGTCACGGTGCTTTTACCGTTAGAGCCGGTGATCGCCACGATCGGCGCCTGCGCCTCGCGGCAAAACAGCTCGATATCGCCGACGATCTCCACGCCCGCCTGCGCCGCCCGATCCAGCGCCGGCGACGAGAGGGGGATCCCCGGGCTGGCGACGATCAGATCGGCGTCCATCAGCCATGACGGCTCAATGCTGCCCAGATGACGCTCGACGCTCGCCGGCAGCTTATCCAGCCCCGGCGGCGTTGCGCGGGTGTCAACCACCCGCGGTACCACGCCGCGATCCATAAAGAAATCGACGCAGGAGAGGCCCGTCAGCCCCAGCCCGATGATAACGACCCTCTTCCCCTGATAGTCAGCCATATTAACGTACCTTCAAGGTTGCCAGTCCAATAAGCACCAGCATCAACGAAATGATCCAGAAGCGCACGATCACTCGCGGCTCCGGCCAGCCCTTCAGCTCGTAGTGGTGATGGATGGGCGCCATGCGGAAAATGCGCTGGCCGCGCAGCTTAAAGCTGCCCACCTGCAGGATCACCGACAGGGTCTCCATCACGAAAACACCGCCCATGATCACCAACAGGAACTCCTGGCGCAGCAGCACGGCAATGGTGCCCAGTGCGCCGCCCAGCGCCAGGGAGCCGACGTCGCCCATAAAGACCTGCGCCGGATAGGTGTTAAACCACAGAAATCCCAACCCGGCGCCGACGATCGCAGTACAGACGATCACCAATTCGCCGGCGTGACGAATGTAGGGAATATGCAGGTAGGCGGCGAAGTTGACGTTGCCGGTCGCCCAGGCCACCAGGCCCATGCCCGCGGCCACAAACACCGTGGGCATAATCGCCAGGCCATCCAAGCCGTCCGTCAGGTTGACGGCGTTGCTGGTGCCAACGATCACGAAATAGCTCAGCAGGATGTACAGCAGCCCCAGCTGCGGCATGATGTCTTTAAAGAACGGAACCACCAGTTGGGTAGCCGGCGTATCCTTACCGATGCTGTACATGGTGAATGCCACCACCAGCGCGATCACGGACTGCCAGAAATATTTCCAGCGGGCGATCAGCCCATCGGTGTTCTTGCGTACCACCTTACGGTAGTCATCGACGAAGCCCACGACGCCGTAGCCCAGCAGCACAAACAGCACGCACCAAACATAGGGGTTAGAGGGATAGGCCCACATCAGAACCGAAATGGTAATCGAGGTCAGGATCATCAGGCCGCCCATGGTCGGCGTGCCGCGCTTGCTAAAGTGCGACTCCGGCCCATCATTACGCACCACCTGGCCAATCTGCAGCCTCTGCAGCCAGGCGATCAGGTGTGGCCCCATCCACAGGGAGATAAACAGGGCGGTCAGCAAGCTGACGATGGCGCGAAACGTCAGATAGGAGAAGACGTTAAAGCCAGAAAAGTATTTGACCAAATGTTCGGCCAGCCAGACTAACATGATTGATTCTCCTGCATTTCCTGCACAGATACGCCTCGTACTACCTGCTCCATTGCGGCACTACGTGAGCCTTTTACTAGAATGGTGATCGCCGCATGTTCGCATAACAGGTGTTTCAGGCGCTCAATCAGCGCTCCTTTATCCATGAAATGTTCGCCACAACCACTGGCCTCGCCGATCAGTCGGCTCAGTCCGCCGACGCTCAGCACCTTATCGATCCCCGCCGCGCAGGCCGCCTGGCCGACGCGGCGATGGCACGCCTCGGCCTCCGCGCCCAGCTCGGCCATGTCCCCGACCACCATCACCCGGTAGCCGGGCATCGTGCCCAGCACCTCCGCGGCGGCGCTCATTGAGCCGACGTTGGCATTGTAGCTGTCATCCAGCAGCAGCTGCTGTTCGCCCAGACGGATGGGAAACAGCCGTCCCGGCACGGCCTGCAGCCCGGCCAGGCCTTGCTGTACCTGCGCCAGCGAGGCCCCCACCGACAGGGTCAGCGCCGCGGCCGCCAGCGCATTGGCGATGTTATGCCGACCGGGCAGCGGCAGCAGCACATCACACTGTCCCACGGGGGTATGCAGGGTAAAGTGGGTTCCCGCCGCATCGCTGCGCTCGGCGCTGGCGTAGAAGTCTACCCCCGCGCCCGCCTGCGGGGAAAAACGCCACACGCGCTGCTCTGTCAGCGCATGTTGCCAGTTTTCCCAATCGTTGCTGTCGGCGTTCACGATCGCCGTTCCCTGTGGCGGCAGACCGGCAAAAATCTCGCCTTTGGCCCGGGCGACCCCGGACAGTGAGCCAAACCCTTCGAGATGCGCCGCCGCCAGATTATTGACCAGCGCGCTGTGCGGACGCGTCAGCGCCACGCTATAGGCGATCTCGCCGACGTGATTGGCGCCCAGCTCGATCACCGCAAAGTCATGCTGCGGCTCAAGGCGCAGCAGAGTCAGCGGCACGCCGATGTCGTTATTCAAGTTACCGGCGGTGTATAGCACGTTGCCGCACAGGCCGAGGATCGCCGCACTCATCTCTTTTACCGAGGTTTTGCCCGACGATCCGGTCAGCGCCACCACCCGAGCCGGAACCTGACGGCGCACCCAGGCGCCCAGCTGCCCCAGCGCCAAACGGGTATCTGCCACCAACAGCTGCGGCACATCCAGCGCCAGACGGCGGCTAACCAGCAGCGCGCCGGCACCGCTCTCCAGCGCCCGGGCTGCAAAGTCATGCCCGTCGAAGTGATCGCCCTGCAGCGCGATAAACAGGCACCCCGGCGTTAGCTTACGGGTATCGGTCGTCACCGCCGCCACGGGGCCATCCGCACCGATAAGCGTCGCGCCGATGGCGTCGGCGAGGGTCTGCAGCGTCGTGGCGATCATGCTACCACCCCCAGCAGACGGGCTACCGTCACCCGATCGGAATAGTCCAGACGGCGGTTGCCGACCAGCTGATAATCCTCATGTCCCTTGCCGGCTACCAGGATCACATCCTGCGGCGCCGCCTGCATCACGGCCGCGGTCACCGCCTCGGCACGCCCGGGGATGGCCATCGCCAGTCCCGGATCCAGCATACCGCTGAGAATGTCGTTAATGATCGCCCGCGGCTCTTCACTGCGCGGGTTATCATCGGTCACGACCACCCGATCGGCATACTGTTCGGCTATCGCCCCCATCAGCGGACGTTTGCCCGTATCGCGATCCCCGCCGCAGCCGAACAGGCACCACAGCTCTCCCTGACAGTGCAGGCGCGCGGCCAGCAGCGCTTTTTCCAGCGCATCCGGCGTATGGGCATAGTCAACGACCACCGTAGGCTTACCGGGCGCCTGGAAGACCTCCATTCGCCCACAGACCGGCTGCAGCTGGCCAGACGCGGCGCACAGCGCCGCCAACGGATAGCCGAGCGCCAGCAGCGTCGCCAGCGCCACCAGCAGGTTACTAACGTTAAACTCGCCCATCAGGCGGCTGTTCAGCGAGCCCTCTCCCCAGCTGGAGTCGAAAGCGATCGTCGCGCCGCCGTCGTGATACACCACCGAACGCGCGACCAGCCAGCGTCCCGCCCAGCCTTCGGGCAAGGCGCCGGTGACGGTCACCGCCACCGCATCCGGTAGCTTATCCAGCCAGCGTCGCCCCGTTTCATCGTCCGCGTTGACGATCTTCTCACCGCTGTGATGGGTCGAAAACAGGCGCCATTTCGCCTGTGCGTAGTGTTCCATATCACCGTGATAATCCAGGTGATCGCGGCTCAGGTTGGTAAAGGCCGACGCGGCAAACGGCAGCGCCAGCACCCGGTTTTGCACCAGACCGTGCGAGGAGACCTCCATCGCCACCAGCGTTGCGCCGTCATCGGCCAGCGTACGCAGCATGTGCTGCACGTCGACGGCCGAGCCGGTGGTGTTTTCGCTGGGATAGACATGCCCTAGCAGGCCGTTGCCGACGGTGCCCATCACGGCGCCGGTGTCGCCCAGCAGCTGTGCCCACTGCGCCAGCAGCTGGGTGGTTGTCGTCTTACCGTTAGTTCCGGTCACGCCCACCAGGCGCAGATCGGCGCCCGGCTGACCGTAGAAACGCCCCGCCAGCGCGGAAAGACGCTCGTTGAGATGGCTGAGATACACTACCGGCACGCCGTGCAGCTCGCGTACGCTGCCGTCCTCGGCCTCGCCCTCGGCCTCAGCGATAACGGCGGCGACGCCCTGCGCAATGGCCTGCGGAATAAAACGGCGGCCGTCCGCCGCGTGGCCGACGACGGCCACGAACAGATCGCCTGCAGCCGCTACGCGGCTGTCCAATGTCATGTCCCGCAAAGCGCGCTCCGGGGCCTGTGCAACCCAAGGAGCCAAAAGCGCGCGCAAATTACGATCTGCCACCTGAACCCTCTTTTTTATTGTTCACCAATTCGCTCTTATCACCCGTGGGCAACGCATCCGGCTCAACGTTCATGGTGCGCAGTACGCCGCCCATGATGGCGCCAAAGACCGGTGCAGATACCGCACCACCGTAATATTTCCCCGCCTGTGGATCGTTAATCACCACAACCAGGGCAAATCGGGGATTGCTGGCCGGTGCAATACCGGCCGTGTAGGCGATGTATTTATTCACATAGCGCCCGTCGGGCCCAACTTTCTTGGCCGTACCGGTCTTAACGGCGACCCGGTAACCTTTTACTGCCGCTTTGACACCGCCGCCTCCGGGCAGCGCCACGCTTTCCATCATGTGCACCACGCTACGCACCAGCGCGACGGGGAATACCCGCTCGCCGGGCACCGGCGGATCCACCTTGGTAATCGACAGGGGGCGATAAATCCCCATGCTGCCGATGGTTGCATAGACACGCGCTAACTGTAACGGCGTTACCATTAGCCCATATCCGAAAGAGAAGGTGGCCCTCTCAATGTCGGACCACCGTTGTTTTTTTGGGTATATGCCACTGCTTTCCCCGACCAGCCCCAAATTGGTCGGTTTTCCGAACCCGAAGCCGGAGTAAGTATCCACCAGCGCCGAGGACGGCATCGCTAACGCCAGCTTGGAAACACCGACGTTACTCGACTTCTGTAAAATACCGGTAATGGACAGCTCGGCATAGCGCGCCACGTCCTTAATCTCATGCCCGTTGACATAGTAAGGCAGCGTATTCAGCACGCTGTTCTCCCTGACGATGCCGCGCTGCAGGGCGGTCATCACCACCATGGGCTTCACGGTCGATCCCGGCTCAAAGATATCGGTGATAGCGCGGTTGCGCATCGCCTCCTGAGGCGTGTCGGTAAGGTTGTTCGGGTTATAGGAGGGGCTATTGGCCATCGCCAGCACCTCACCGGTGTTAACATCCACTAACACCGCGGTGCCCGATTCGGCCTTGTTGAACGCCACCGCATTGGTGAGCTCACGATATACCAACGCCTGCAGGCGCTCATCGATGCTCAGCGACAGGTTATGGGCCGCCAGGCTATCGACCGAGGAGATATCCTCGATGACCCGGCCAAAGCGATCCTTGCGCACGGTACGCTCACCGGGTTGCCCGGTCAGCCAGCGATCGAAGCTCTTTTCAACCCCCTCAATCCCCTGGCCGTCGATATTGGTCACGCCGATGATGTGAGCGGTCACTTGCCCCGCCGGGTAGTAGCGCCGCGACTCCTGCTTTAGGTAGATACCCGGCAGACGAAGCTTGTGAATATACTCGCCCATCGCCGGATTCACCTGGCGGGCCAGATAGACAAAGCGCCCGCGCGGGTTGGCGTTAATCCGCGCGGCCATTTTATCCAGCGGCGTTTCCAGCGCATCGGCCAGCGCCTGCCAGCGCGTATCCAACGTGATGCCTCCGTGCTCGTTCACCTCTTTCGGGTCGGCCCAGATGGCATTCACCGGCACGCTGACCGCCAGCGGACGTCCGGCGCGATCCTTGATCATGCCGCGCGCTGTCGGGATCGACTGCGTACGCAGGGAGCGGGCATCCCCCTCTCGCACCAGGTGTTCAGGACTGATCACCTGCAGGTAGGCGGCGCGCGCCAGCAGCCCAAGCAGCGCCAATAGGATACAGCCGCACAGCAACGCAAAACGCCAGCTGACAAAGCTGGCCTGTTCTTCTTGACGCCGTATCTTCCCCGATCGCACTGCTTTCATTGATTCCTTGATTACCTGCTCGTCATCGATCAGTTATCTTACTGTTGGACCACAATATTTTCCTGAGAGGGATCCACGTGCTGCATCTGTAGCTTTTCCGTCGCGATGCGCTCAACGCGGCTGTGATCGCCCAGCGCATTCTCCTCCAGAATCAGGTTGCGCCACTCGATATCCAGCGCATCCCGCTCCAGAACCAGCTGTTCGCGCTCTGCGGTCAGCAGGCGCGTTTTATGGGTCGTCGTCACCACCGACAGCGCGGAGACCAGCACGGCGATAAACAGCAGCACCGGTAATTTACCGTGGCGCAGCAGATCGCCACCGATGATGGAAATCAGCGAATGGCGCTCATTGCCAATCATCTCGCGATCCTTTCCGCCACCCGCAGCACCGAGCTGCGCGCCCGTGGGTTATCGGCCACCTCGCGCTCACCCGGCATCCGTTTCCCCAGCGCCTTCAGCTGCGGACCGCCCTGCGCCTGCAGCTGCGCCTCCGTCAGCGGCAACCCTTTGGGGACCTGCGGGCCACGGCTGTGCTGGCGAATAAAGCGTTTAACCAGACGATCCTCCAGCGAATGGAAGCTGATCACCGACAGGCGTCCCTGGGGCGCCAGCGCAACTAGCGCCCCCTCCAGCGCCCGCTCAATCTCATCCAGCTCGCTGTTGATGTAAATGCGAATGGCCTGAAAGCTGCGCGTTGCCGGATGCTTATGTTTTTCTTTAAACGGGCTGGCCTCGCTGATCAGCGCCGCCAGCTCACGGGTACGGGTCAGCGGCTCCGTGCGGTTTCGTTCCACGATGGCGCGGGCGATACGCTTGGCGAAGCGCTCCTCACCGAAGGTCTTCAGCACCCAGGCGATATCATCTTCCTCCGCCTGCATCAGCCACTGTGCGGCAGAGAGACCGCGCGATGGGTCCATACGCATATCCAGCGGCCCGTCGCGCATAAAGGAGAATCCACGCTCGGGATCGTCGAGCTGGGGCGAAGAAACCCCCAGATCGAGCAGTATGCCGTCAATCCTGCCGCTCAGCCCCATTTCCTGCACATAGTCTGCCAGCGCCGAAAACGGGCCATGGACGATGGAGAAACGCGGATCATCAATCTGCGCGGCGGCGGCGATGGCCAGCGGATCGCGATCGATGGCAATAAGGCGTCCCTCCGCCCCCAGCTGGGAGAGAATGAGACGGGAATGACCACCGCGACCAAAGGTGCCATCAATGTAAATACCGTCACTGCGCAGATTAAGGCCTGCTACCGCCTCATCAAGCAACACGGTCTTGTGTTGAAAATTTTCCGACATGACTATAACGACAAATCCTGTAAACGCTCGGAGAGGATCTCCGTTGCGGACTGTTCAGCCTCAATATCTTCCCTGACCTGTTGATACCAGGTCTCTTCATCCCACAGCTCAAACTTATTGAACTGGCCCACCAGCATCACTTGTTTGTGGAGCCCCGCATGCTGCCGCAGCGTCGCGGCAATCAGCAGGCGTCCGGCGCCGTCCATCTGACATTCGCTGGCGTGACCCAGCAGCAGACGCTGCACCCGGCGCTCGGCAGGATTCATACTCGACAGACGGGATAATTTCTGTTCGATCACTTCCCACTGTGACAGAGGATAAAGCAGCAGACAGGGGTGATGGAGATCGATGGTGCATACCATGTGACCTTGCGCTTCCTCAATCAATAAGTCCCGGTAGCGGGTAGGTACCGCCAGACGTCCCTTACTGTCGAGATTGATGGTTGTTGCGCCTCGAAACATGCCGGAGTGACTCCCTGATGCCCCATATCACCACTTTATCCCACAAATTCCCACGCTAAGAAGTTTACGGAGGGGAGGAAAACCTTGTCAAGCCAGAGCGGGCGCGGTTTGGCAATATTTTTATCAACGTGGGGTTTTAACAAAATAGGCAAGAAAATTCCGATCGCCAAAAATGGAAATTAACACCATGATAAATTAGAGGAAATTTAAATCCGCCATACCAAATAACAGAAAAACCCCCTACATAACCAAACGTTAAACTTTGCTCATTTTTTGCAATACAGCTCTCATTTTAACCAATGTGCACACAAATAAATCATCTGTAAACGGCTATAACAGCAGAACAATCTGACTAAAAACCCTGCGAAAGATAATTAAAAATATCAATAAATTTCAATGAATTAAGTTTTAATCATAGATCGAAGATATTATTTGAACACATTTTATCTTACTTTCTAAGCAATAATAATCTCTTTCGTCGTCAAATATTTTACTGAATTTTTCAGTCCTCTTTTTCTTCGTTGATTAATAACGTAACGCCGTGATACCGCCCCCAGTCACGCAACATTCCTCACCTTGCTTACACCGTTTTACTAAAAGCAGTAATTTACCTAAAAAACGCATTAGCTCTACTTTTGAGCGATAGCGCTATTTTTTAAGACTATTCCTGAAATATCCTGAAAAATAAGATAATCCTCTTTATCAGCTCGGCGGAGCTTAGCGCTAAGAGGCGCAGATACAGGGCAAATCGAGTTAAGTTGCCGCAAAACTCAACGCTGTAAAATATCAAGCACCAAGTTATACAATCCACAAAAAACGAAAAATACAGCAATAAAATTCAGAAAATAACAGCATTACAGTGATTATCACTACCACCATGGAGTTAAAACAGAACCAGGCCATTTACAGCGAGACAGGCAAGTCGACGTATCTAAAGCTAAAAAACCGGGTCTCCCCGGTTTTTTTATCTTGTTTACTGCCAGTTTAGGCGCCCGCGCTGCAGCAAAATTCGCCGCATCCGGCTTAACCCCGGCTTCGGCTTTCTCGGCTCGTCCAGGCTGGCCAATACCAGCTCCAGTACCCGTTCGGCAATATCGCGATGCCGCTGGCCGACGGACAATACCGGACAGTCCAAGAAATCCAGCAGCTCGTTATCGCCAAAGGTCGCAATGGCCAGATCGCTCGGCAGATGGCCATGCTTTTTCAGCGTGACATCCAGCACCCCCTGCAGTAGGGGGAACGAGGTGGTAAACAGCGCCTGCGGCATCTCATGATACTGCAGCCACTGGCTAAACGCCGCCGCCGCCGCCTCTCGCTCATAGCTGTTGGTATACAGATAGTTCACCGGGCGCTCGTCACCCTGCCACGCCTTGCGGAACCCCTGCTCGCGCAGGAAGCTGACGGAGAGCTCCGGCAGCGCCCCCAGATACAGAACTGACTGGGCCGGAAAACGCCGCAGTTCGGCGGCCAGCATCTCGGCATCGTCCATATCGGCGCCGACCACGCTGATAAAGTGCTCCGGATCGAGGGCGCGATCCAGCGCGATAATCGGCAGAGGATCGTTGGCCCAGCGCTGGTAAAAAGGGTGCTCCGGCGGCAGCGCCGTCGACACGATAATCGCATCGACCTGACGCTGCAGCAGATGCTCGATACAGCGCATCTCGTTGTCCGGCTGATCCTCAGAACAGGCGATCAGCAGCTGATAGCCGCGCTGGCGTGCCTGGCGCTCCAGGTAGTTAGCGATGCGGGTATAGCTGGTATTCTCCAGATCTGGGATCACCAGACCGATGGAGCGGGTTCGCCCCGCGCGCAGCCCGGCGGCCACCGCATTAGGATGGTAGTTATGCTCGCGCACGACGGCCATCACCTTCTCGACCGTCTTGTCGCTGACGCGGTACTGCTTGGCTTTCCCGTTGATCACATAGCTGGCGGTCGTTCGCGAGACACCTGCAAGACGCGCGATTTCATCCAGTTTCACATTATCCCCCTTACAGGCAATCGCCTTACGGTGACAGCCAATGCGTCGACCTGGCTGTCCAGGCTGTATTGTGCGATCTAAGCGCATAAACGGCGAGGGAGCAACCGATTTAGCTGAAAGGCGTCAGCAAAAACGGAAAAATAAGAGGCCCGACACATAGCCGGGCCCCAGCGCGGTCACACCGCGTACACTCAACGTCTGTCAGCGCATTATTTTATCGCCACGGGCCACGCCAACCACCCCCGAACGCACGACTTCAACAATTTCAGCCACTTCGCGAACCGCCGCCAAAAAGGCATCCAGCTTATCGCTGGCACCGGCCAGCTGCACCGTATACAGCGACGCCGTCACATCGACGATCTGCCCACGGAAAATGTCGGTGCTGCGCTTGACCTCCTCCCGCCCGTAGCCGCTGGCGCGCAGCTTGACCAGCATGATCTCGCGCTCCACGTGCGCCCCGGGCACCAGCTCGCTGACGCGCAGGACATCCACCAGCTTGTGCAGCTGTTTCTCTATCTGCTCCAGTACCTTGGCATCGCCCTTGGTCTGGATGGTCATCCGCGATAGCGTGGCGTCCTCCGTCGGCGCCACCGTCAAACTCTCAATATTGTAACCACGCTGGGAAAACAGCCCGACGACCCGCGACAGCGCGCCGGATTCATTTTCCAGTAACACCGATAAAATCCGCCGCATGATCAGCTCCTCTGGGTTTTACTCAGCCACATTTCATCCATTGCCCCGCCGCGGATCTGCATCGGGTACACGTGCTCCGTCTCATCTACCGTCACGTCGACAAACACCAGCCGGTCACGGATACTCAGCGCCTCGCGCAGCTTTGTCTCCAGCTCATCGACGCTGCGAATGGCGATACCGACGTGGCCGTACGCCTCGGCCAGCCGCACAAAATCCGGTAGGGACTGCATATAGGACTGAGAGTGACGCCCGGCGTAGATGATATCCTGCCACTGCTTCACCATGCCCAAAAAACGGTTGTTCAGATTGACCACCACGATGGGCAGATCGTACTGCAGCGCCGTCGACAGCTCTTGAATATTCATCTGAATGCTACCGTCACCGGTGATGCACAGCACCGTGGCCTGCGGCAGCGCCAGACGCACGCCGAGCGCCGCGGGCAGGCCGAAGCCCATGGTGCCGAGCCCGCCGGAGTTGATCCAGCGGCGCGGCCGGTCGAAGCCGTAATAGAGCGCGGCGAACATCTGATGCTGACCGACGTCGGAGGCCACATAGGCCTCGCCCGCCGTGAGACGGTGCAGGGTTTCGATCACCTGCTGTGGCTTGATCCGCTGACCATCGCTGACGTAGCGCAGGCACTGGCGATCGCGCCAGACTTCAATACGCTGCCACCAGTCGCGCAGGCTATCGAAATCCTGCCGACAGTCGCCCTGCGCCAGCAGGGTGAGCAGCGCCCCCAGGACGTTGCCGGCGTCGCCGACGATGGGAACATCCGCCGTAACGGTCTTGGAGATCGAGCTGGGATCGATATCGATATGCACCACCGTCGCATCGGGGCAGTACTTGGCCAGATTGTTGGTAGTACGATCGTCAAAACGGACGCCGACGGCAAAAATGACATCGGCATGGTGCATCGCCATATTGGCTTCGTAGGTACCGTGCATCCCCAGCATCCCCAGGCTCTGCGGATGCGACGCAGGAAAGGCACCCAGCCCCATCAGCGAGGTGGTCACCGGCAGATTGAGCTGCTGCGCCAGCGCGCGCAGCGCCTCGTGGCAGCCGGC
Organism: Edwardsiella sp. EA181011; assembly: GCF_000800725.1. Taxonomy (NCBI): domain Bacteria; kingdom Pseudomonadati; phylum Pseudomonadota; class Gammaproteobacteria; order Enterobacterales; family Hafniaceae; genus Edwardsiella; species Edwardsiella sp. EA181011. Next base: position 3,875,198 of record NZ_CP011364.1, read on the forward strand.
GCCGATCACCCCGCCCCCGGCATAGATCACCGGACGCCGGGCGGCCAGCAGCACCTGCAGGCCACGTTTGATCTGCCCCCGGTGCCCCTGACAGGTCGGGTTATAAGAGCGCATGCTCACCTGCTGCGGGTAGGCATAGGGGTATTTCTGCGCGGGGTTAAGGATATCCTTGGGCAAGTCGACCACCACGGGGCCGGGACGCCCGCTGCTGGCCAGATAAAATGCCTTCTTCAGTACCGCGGGGATCTCTTCGCTCTGCTTTACCAGGAAGCTGTGCTTTACCACTGGACGGGAGATCCCCACCATGTCGCACTCCTGAAAGGCATCATTGCCAATCAGCGAGGTGGGAACCTGACCCGACAGCACCACCAGCGGGACGGAGTCCATATAGGCCGTTGCGATACCGGTAATGGCGTTGGTCGCCCCCGGGCCGGAGGTCACCAGAACGACGCCCACCTGCCCGGTGGCCCGCGCATAGCCGTCAGCCATATGCACCGCCCCCTGCTCATGCCGAACCAGAATATGCTCAATCCCCCCGACCGTATGCAGGGCGTCATAAATATCCAGCACGGTACCGCCCGGATAGCCAAAAAGGTGTTTGACGCCCTGATCGATCAGCGATCGCACCACCATCTCGGCGCCTGATAACATCTCCATTGCCTTTGCCTCCCCTACGTGGCTCAACCAAGGCGGCACCAGGGCCGCGCGGGACGGCAGGACATCGCCTCGCCGTCTGGTTACATTAACGTCACTTTTCCTATGGAGCAAACCGTCGGCGGGGAGAGAACTGCGCTGCGGTGGAGAGAAAACTGCGGCGGGCAATATCCGACGGATAAAAAACTGAAAGCTGGCCTAAGTATCGCCAGCTTATGATTGGAAGCGGGAAAAATTCAGAGGTTAATCATGAGCGCTACGCCCGCGGGATCCGCGGCGCACGGAAAAGCCGTGTACCGCGTCGGCGTCGACCCTAGCGATCCAGATACATGGACTCGATCTCCTGGTGATAGCGGCTCAGGATAATCTTACGGCGCAGCTTCAGCGTCGGTGTCAGCTCGCCCAGCTCCATAGAGAACGCCTGCGGCAGCAGGGTAAAGCGCTTGACCTGCTCAAACTTGGCCAGCTCCTTCTGCATCTCCATCAAACGCTGCTCAAACAGCTCAACGATATGACTATGGCGCAGCAGCTCCAGGCGATCGTGATACTTGAGGTTGATAGAGCGCGCATACTCTTCCAGCGAGTCGAAGCAGGGAACGATCAGCGCAGAAACAAACTTGCGCGCATCGGCAATCACAGCTACCTGTTCAATAAAGCGATCGCGCGCCAGCGTCCCCTCCACCATTTGGGGGGCAATGTACTTGCCGTTGGAAGTCTTCATCAGATCCTTCAACCGCTCGGTAATGAACAGGTGTCCCTGTGCATCCAGCGCGCCGGCGTCACCGGTCTTCAGCCATCCGTCGGCGGTAAAGGTCTGCGCCGTCTCCTGCGGCTTATTGAAATAGCCGCGCATCACGATAGGCCCGCGCACCTGGATCTCATTATCTTCACCGATGCGCACCTCGATCCCGGGCAGCGGACGGCCAATAGACCCAAAGCGGAAGTCCTGCTCTTCCCAGCAGGAGACCGTCGCGCAGGTCTCCGTCATGCCATAGCCATACTTGATGTTCAACCCCAGCGCCTGGAAAAACAGGATCACATTGTCATCCAGCTTGGCACCGGCCGCCGGTAAAAAGCGTACCCGCCCGCCTAAAATCGCACGCAGCTTCGCCAGCACCAGCCGATCGGCCAAACGGTGCATCGCCGTCATCAGATGCCCCTGGGGACGCGCCGCGCGTTCGCTTAAAAAGCGCTGCTCGCCACACCACACTGCCCAGCGAAACAGCTGGCGCCGCAGCCACGGCGCCTGGGCGACCTTGGCCTGCACCGCGCTGAAAATCTTTTCATAAAAACGAGGAACCGCACACATCATGGTCGGGCGTACCGCCGACATCGCCTCCCGCACCAGGTTGGTATCGTGCAGATAGACGTTTTGCGCACCGCTGTGCATCACATAAAAGCTCCAGGCGCGCTCAAAGACATGGGAGAGCGGCAGGAAACACAGAGAGACATCCTGCTCGCTGACGTTCAGACGGACATCATGCAGATACAGCTGAGCGGCCAGACTCCGGTAATCCAGCATCACCCCTTTCGGCTCACCGGTAGTGCCGGAGGTGTAGATGAGCGTAAACAGATCGTCGAGCGAGGCCTCGTCGATACGCTGCGCCAACCGTGCGAGGCTGGCGTCATCGCCGACGGGTGCGATCCCGTGAAGATGGCAGGCGATCGCACAGCCGCGCAGATCGATGCCATCCGACAGCGCGATGATACGGGTCAGCTGCGGACAGCTATCGCGCAGAGCCAACGCGGCGTCATACTGGGCCTGACCGTCGACAAACAGGATGCGAACGCTGGCATCATTGAGGATATAGGCCGCCTGCGCCGCCGTATTGGTCGCATAGACCGGCACCGTGACCGCCCGCAGATGCAGGATCGCCAGATCGGCCAGCGACCAGGCCACCGAATTATGGGCAAAGATGGCCACCCGCTCCTGTACCTCTACGCCCAGCGCCAGCAGCGCACAGGCCAGCCGGGAGACCTGCTCCCCGACCTCGCGCCAGCGGTAAGCGACCTCCGCCGCCGGCGACCAGTCGCGCAGCGCCACGCGGTTGGGTGAGTTGGCAATCTGTCCCTGAATACGAGCTACCAGATGGTAATTATCTAACGCTTTGATCATTCGTCCATTCATCGCAAGAACGCGGTATCTGCCGCGACATTTGCCCACCCGCACACTCATTTTCAGCGTACAGCTGTGCACTGATTTTCGCGCGCAGTCTACCGTTTCCTGTGCATGAATCAACCGTTATCGAGGGTAAAAGTGTGCGCTACCGTGGATTTTCGCGATATTCACGTTTGTCAACCCGATGAGCAGGAGCTCTTACGGGCGACAGAATCCACTGCATAATAAGAAAACGGCAGCGATAGCTGCCGTCTCGCCTTAACGCCCCTGCTGGGCAAACTCGCTCAGCAGCTGATGCAGCCATACGTGGGCGCTATCGCGTTCAGAGGCCCGGTGCCAGTTGAAAAAGCAGGTACGCTGACTCTCCAGATCCAGCAGCGTCACGGCCCGCAGCTGCAGGTAGTCGGCATATTGCTCCACCATCCAGCGCGGCGCGATGGCGACCATATCGGTTTTCGACACCATACTTAATACGCTGCTTAAGTCCGTTCCCTGATAGGCTATTTGGCGGATCAGATCCGAATGGGAATAAAAAAAGCGACTGACGCTGGAAAACTGATTAATACTGACCACCGCATGGGACTCCAGCAATAGTCCGCGCAGGGAACACGTCTCGCCGATACGCGGATGCTGTCCGGCGACCGCCAGGACAAACTCATCGTCAAACAGTGCTTCGCAACAAAACTCATCGCCGCTGAGATCTTGATAGTCGATGAGAAAATCGCTCTCCTGATAGCGTAATTTCCGCGTTATCTGTTCATTGATCAACGAATCGAAGCTCACCTGAACATGCTGTGCATACGCTTTTATCCGCTGCAGCAGCTTCGCCGTCAGCAATATATCCAGCGGACTGGTAATCGAAATATTAAACACGCGCTCGCTGCTTTCCGGTTTAAAGCGGGCACCGGGCAACTCATTGCGCACAATCTGCAGTGCCTGGCGTACTGGGCCGAACAGCTGATAGGCGCGATTGGTCGGGCGGATGCCGCGCCCATAGCGCATAAACAGCTCATCGTTAAACATCAGCTTTAAACGTGCCACCGCATTGCTCACCGCCGGCTGCGTCATATTCAGCGAACGCGCCGCGCGGGTAATACTCTGCACCTGCATGACGGCATCAAAGACCGTCAGCAGGTTCAGATCGACGTTGCGCAGGCTATTTTCCGCGCTGCTGTGGGACTCCGCCGGTATCATCGGATGTTCATGCCGCTCTGTCATTATAACCTCCCTGCGTGTTTAGCCTAATCCTGTCAGCGTTGACAGCCGGTAAATACATTCTTTGAAATTATCAAAAGCAAAACTTCATTATATGAATTTATAAATATAAAGTTGTAACATAAAAGAAATAGCCATAATGCCTCATAATAAAAATATTTTACAGATTAATAATGTAGCTGTGCTTAATTTTCAAAGAAGTTAAAATAAATAATTAATGACAATAAGATGGTATGCTTTCATTATTTTTAAAAATCCCCATCAGCATATACCCATTCATGAGTATTTATCCGCATAAGACAATAGATAATCCTAATTTTGATAATTTATTCAATACATAATACCAATGTGTACTGCCGAGTATTACTGCGTCTCGCGTCATTGCCTGTTGACAAGCTAAAAACTATCCAGTATCACTTTATAACCAACGGTGATTATATGACGGATACGCCCATGATGTTCATACGCCAGAACCTACTACTTATTATTCTCGCAGAGGCACTGCGCGGATGGCGTATGGGTGGAGGTTACCGCTAGAATTCACCCACAGACTCCACAAGCCCGCGCAATAGCGCGGGTTTTTTTTTAGCAAAATACCGCGCAGCGCATCACACAGGGAACGACGCCGAGGAACGGAACGATGAACCAACAGGTAATTATTTTCGATACGACGCTGCGCGACGGGGAGCAGGCCCTGCAGGCCAGCCTGAGCGTGAAGGAAAAACTGCAGATCGCCCTGGCGCTGGAGCGCATGGGCGTCGATGTGATGGAGGTAGGATTCCCCATCTCCTCCCCCGGCGACTTCGCCTCGGTACGCGCCATTGCGCAACGGGTGAAGTTGAGCCGGGTGTGTGCGCTGGCCCGCTGTGTCGATGCCGATATCGATGCCGCGGCCGAGGCGCTGCGCGCGGCCGACGCCTTCCGCATTCACACCTTTCTGGCTACCTCCACGCTGCATCTGGAGTCCAAGCTGCGCCGCTCGTTCGATGATGCCATCGCGATGGCCCGACACGCGATTCTGCGCGCCCGTCGCTATACCGACGACGTTGAGTTCTCCTGTGAAGACGCCGGGCGTACCCCCATCGATAATCTGTGCCGCATCGTCGAAGCCGCCATCGACGCCGGCGCCAGAACCGTCAACATTCCGGATACGGTGGGCTATACCACCCCTTATCAGTTCGGCGGCATTATCCATACCCTGTTTGAACGGGTACCCAATATCGACAAGGCCATTATCTCCGTACACTGCCACGATGACCTGGGCATGGCCTGCGCCAACTCGATCAGTGCCATCCAGGCCGGCGCCCGCCAGGTGGAAGGAACCCTGAACGGCATCGGCGAACGCGCCGGTAACTGTGCGCTGGAGGAGGTGATCATGGCGATCCGTACCCGCCAGGATCTGCTGCGGGTACACACCGGCATACGCCATCAGGAGATCTACCGCACCAGCCAGTTGGTAAGCCAGCTGTGCAATATGCCGATACCGGCCAATAAGGCGGTGGTCGGCGCCAATGCCTTTGCCCACTCCTCGGGGATTCACCAGGACGGGGTGCTGAAAAACCGCGAAAACTACGAAATCATGACGCCGGAGTCCATCGGTCTGCCGCAGACACAGCTGAACCTGACCTCCCGCTCCGGGCGCGCCGCGGTTAAACACCGCATGGAGGAGATGGGCTACTGCGAAGGCAACGACTTTGATCTGGAGCGTCTGTACCAGGCCTTTTTACGCCTGGCCGATAAAAAAGGTCAGGTGTTTGACTACGACCTGGAGGCGCTGGCCTTTATCGATCGCCAGCAGGAAGAGGCGGACCATTTCCGCCTGGAGTACTTCAGCGTGCAGTCCGGCAGTAGCGTCATGGCCACCGCCTCCGTGCGGCTGATCTGCGGGGCTGAAACCCGCGCCGAAGCCGCGACCGGCAACGGACCGGTCGACGCGGTCTATCAGGCCATCAGTCGCATCACCGGCATCTCGGTCGATATCGTGAAGTATCAGCTGTCGGCCAAAGGCCAGGGGCGCGATGCCCTGGGTCAGGTGGACATCGTCGCCGAACACCAGGGACGGCGTTTTCACGGCGTCGGACTGACGACCGATATCGTCGAATCCTCTGCTCAGGCACTGATCCATGTGCTGAACCATATCTGGCGCGCCCGTCAGGTCGAGCAGGAGCGCCAGCGGCTGCACTCGCCCGCCCCGTCAATCTCAACGTCATCTACCCATTAAGGAAGCCCTGTTACTATGAGCCACCCCCATCACATTGCCGTACTGCCCGGCGACGGCATCGGCCCGGAAATCATGGCGCAGGCCAATAAGGTCATGGACGCCGTGCGCAGCCGCTTTGGGCTGCGTATCACCACCAGCGAATACGATATCGGTGGCATCGCCATCGATCGCCACGGCACCCCGCTGCCGCAGGCGACCCTGCGCGGCTGCGAGCAGGCCGACGCGATCCTGTTCGGCTCCGTCGGCGGGCCGCGCTGGGAGCATCTGCCGCCGGCTGACCAACCGGAGCGGGGTGCCCTGCTACCGCTGCGCAAACATTTTAAGCTGTTCAGCAACCTGCGGCCGGCGCGCCTCTACCCGGGGCTGGAGTCCCTGTGCCCGCTGCGCGCCGATATCGCCACCCGTGGCTTCGACATTCTGTGCGTCCGCGAACTGACCGGCGGCATCTACTTCGGCCAGCCCAAGGGGCGTGAGGGACATGGCATGCATCAGCGCGCCTTCGACACTGAAGTCTACTACCGCTTTGAGATCGAACGCATTGCTCGCCTGGCCTTTGAGGCCGCAGCCTCCCGCCGCGCGCAGGTGACCTCCATCGACAAGGCCAACGTATTGCAAAGCTCACTGCTGTGGCGCGAAGTGGTCAGCGAGATAGCGCAGGACTATCCCCAGGTGGCGTTGAACCATATGTATATCGACAACGCCACCATGCAGCTGATCAAAGACCCCGCCCAGTTTGACGTGCTGCTGTGCAGCAACCTCTTCGGCGATATTCTCTCCGACGAGTGCGCCATGCTGACCGGCTCCATGGGGATGCTGCCCTCCGCCAGCCTGAATGAGCAGGGATTCGGTCTGTATGAGCCGGCAGGCGGCTCGGCGCCGGACATCGCCGGTCAGAATCTGGCCAACCCGATAGCCCAGATCCTGTCGCTGGCGCTGCTGCTGCGCCACAGCCTATCCGCCGAGACCGCCGCAGCGGCGATTGAGCGCGCCGTCAACCAGGCGCTGACCCAAGGCATTAAGACCGCGGATCTGGCCGCCGGCACGCCGGCGGTCTCCACCGACGAAATGGGTGACGCCATCGCCCGACTGATTACACAGGAGGCCTAAGCATGGGCAAAACACTGTATCAAAAGCTGTATGACGCCCATATCGTCCATCAGATGCCCGGCGAGACCCCGCTGCTGTATATCGATCGTCACCTGGTGCATGAGGTCACCTCACCGCAGGCCTTCGACGGGCTGCGCGCCCAGGGGCGCCGGGTACGTCGGCCGGAGCATACCTTTGCCACCATGGATCACAATGTCTCCACCCAGAGCCGCGACATCCGCGCCTGCGGCGAGATGGCCCGGGTTCAGATGGAAACCCTGATGGCTAACTGCCGTGAGTTCGGCGTCCAGCTGTACGATCTGCACCACCCTCACCAAGGGATCGTCCACGTTATCGGCCCGGAGCAAGGCATGACCCTGCCGGGGAGCACCATCGTCTGCGGCGACTCCCATACCGCCACCCACGGAGCCTTCGGCGCTCTGGCCTTCGGTATCGGCACCTCAGAGGTAGAACATGTGCTGGCGACCCAAACGCTGAAGCAGGACCGCGCCCGTACGATGCAGGTCGTCATCCAGGGGAGATGCGCCGAGGGGATCAGCGCCAAGGACATCGTGCTGGCGGTCATCGGGCACCTCGGCCACGCCGGCGGCACCGGATATGTGGTGGAGTTTTGCGGCCCGGCGGTGGAGGCGCTGTCCATGGAAGGGCGCATGACGCTGTGCAACATGGCTATCGAGCTGGGTGCCAAGGCCGGCCTGATCGCGCCGGACGAGACGACATTCGCCGATCTTCAGGGGAGGCCGTTTGCCCCACAGGGCGCACAGTGGCAGCAGGCCGTCGACCATTGGCGCACTCTGCGCTCTGATGCGGATGCGCGCTACGATCGCACCGTGACCCTGCAGGCCGATGACATTGCCCCTCAGGTCACCTGGGGGACTAACCCCGGCCAGGTTATCGCCATCGATACGCCCATTCCCTCGCCGGCGTCGCTGTCCGACCCCATCGCCCGCGCCTCGGCCCACAAAGCGCTGGCCTATATGGATCTGCAGCCGGGGACGCGCATGAGCGACGTCGCCATCGATCGGGTCTTCATCGGTTCCTGTACCAACTCCCGCATTGAGGATCTGCGGGCCGCCGCCGCCGTCGCCCGCGGGCGCCGGGTCGCGCCGGGCGTGCAGGCCATGGTGGTTCCCGGCTCAGGGCCCGTCAAGGCGCAGGCCGAGGCCGAAGGGCTGGATAAAATCTTTACCGAGGCCGGCTTTGAATGGCGCCTGCCGGGCTGCTCCATGTGCCTAGCGATGAATAATGACCGCCTGGGCAGCGGTGAACGCTGCGCCTCAACCAGCAACCGCAATTTTGAAGGACGCCAGGGGCGCGGCGGGCGTACTCATCTGGTCAGCCCGGCCATGGCCGCCGCCGCCGCCGTCTGCGGCCACTTTGCCGATATTCGTCAGTTTCAGGAGCCTGCCCATGACTGAGTTCACCCGCCATACCGGTATCGTCGTCCCGCTGGACGCCGCCAACGTGGATACCGATGCCATTATTCCCAAGCAGTTTCTGCAGAAGGTGACCCGCAGCGGATTTGGCCGCCACCTGTTTCACGACTGGCGCTTTCTGGACGAGGCAGGGGAGCGGCCCAACCCGGCGTTCGTCCTGAATCAACCCCCGTTCCAACAGGGCAGTATTCTGCTGGCGCGGGAAAACTTTGGCTGTGGTTCATCGCGTGAGCACGCGCCCTGGGCGCTGACCGACTACGGCTTCCGTGTGGTTATCGCCCCCAGCTTTGCCGATATATTTTACGGCAATGCGTTTAACAGCCAGCTGCTGCCCATTATCCTCGACGAGGCACAGATAGCGGCGCTGTTTACCCTGGTCAGCGCATCGCCCGGCATCGCATTTAGCGTGGACGTAGAGCAGCAGACGCTGCAGGCGGGCGACACGCGCTATACCTTTACGCTGGACCCGTTCCGCCGCCACTGTCTCATCCACGGCCTGGACGGCATTGGCCTGACGCTACGGCATGCGTCGGCGATCGACGACTACGAAGCGCGTCGACCCGCGTTTCTGCGTTAACGACCGCGGCGGCACGGGCATCACCCGGCCGCCGTTGGGTTAGAAGTCGTAGCTGGCAGAGACGATAAAGGTGCGCGGGTTGCCCTGCACCAGATAGTTACTGCCCGGATAACCGCCGACGGACGACCAGTAGCGCTTATCGCTCAGGTTCTCGACCCGCGCGCGCAGCGTCACGTCATGACCGTCGAGCTTCAGCGCATAGCGCGCCCCCAAATCGACGCGTACCCACGCCGGAATAGACAGGGTATTGGCGGCATCAGCATACTGTGAGGCGGTATAGACCGCGCGCCCCTCCAGCGCCAGCCCGTCGATAAACGGCGTCTCCCAGCCCAGGTTCAGATTTGCCTGAACCGCCGGTACGCCTATCGCTCGCTTCCCGTCCTGACCGCCGAGCGAGCTCTTTTGCTGCCGGGCATCCAGCAGCGTTACGCCCCCCAGCATCGTGACGCGATCATGGGGTTTACCAAACAGCGTCAGCTCAATCCCGCGGTTACGCTGCTCGCCATTATCGGTATAGGTGGTATCGTCCAGGCGAAACTCCGGACGAGTAATCTGGAACAGGCTGACCGACGCCCCAAACATGCCATTGTCATACTTGGCCCCCGCCTCGATCTGCTGGGCGCGGAACGGGGCAAAGACCTGGCCGGCGTTGCTTACCGTGACGCCATTGCTGGTTGCCGGCGCCACCCCGCTGGGCAGCAGCGCCTCGGCGTAGTTGGCGAACAGCGCCACCTCCAGCGAAGGCTGGTACAGCGCACCGACGAAAGGCGTCAGGGCGTTTTTCCCATAGCGACCGCTGAGGGCGCCGCTATCATAGTCATAAGAACGGGTTTCCAGGCGCTGCCAGCGGCCGCCGAGCGTCAGCTTGATCTTATCCTCCAGTATGCCCAGGGTATCGGCCAGCGCCACGCTGTGGCTGCTGTTACGCTCCGTCTCCCGCGCATCGCTGAGCGACCCGCCGAAGAAGCTAGCTTCCGGGCGGGCCACCGACGCCATGTCATTCAGCGTCCCAAAGCCGCTAAACGTGGACGACATGGCCCAGCCATTCTTGGAGCGCAGCTGATACGCCGCCGCGGAGAGCACCAGCGTATGGTTGACGCCGCCGGTGGTCAGATCGTGACGCACGCCGGCATCGGCAGACAACACGTTATCCCGCCTGACGTTTTCGAACAGGAAAGCCGAGAGCACCCCATCGCCATCGGCCGTGGGGTTAGCCAACAGGTTATGCTCTTTACCCTGCCGCGCCCCCGCCCCCAGCCAGACACGGGTGCTGTCGTTCAGTAAATACTCACCGCGCACGACGCCAAACAGCTGCTTCTCATCGGTATAGGTCCAGTCCTGGGCATAGTTTTTACTGGCCGACGGCGCCGCAGGCAGCGTGGGCCCCCCCGGCGTGACGCTGGGGCGCGGCGCATCGATATGGTGATCCTGATAGCCGATGTCCGCCGATAGCTGCAGCCGGTCACGGCGATGATCGAAGCCGATGGAGATCGCGCCGAGGCGCTGTTTCTCTCGGGCGACCGCGCGCTTACCGTCCCGTCCGACCAGATTAACCCGAATGCCGTTGGCCTCATCGTCACCGAAGCGCCGGGCCACATCCAACGCCGCGTAGCCCTGGCCATCCCCCTGCACACCGCCGGTGACCCGCGTCAGCGGCATAGATCCCGCCCGCTTCGGCACCAGGTTCACCATCCCCCCCACGGCGCTGCCGCCGGGCGCTGCGCCGTTCAGGAAGGTATTGGCACCGCGCAGCACTTCAACCCGCTCCAGCATTTCGGCGGCGACAAACTGACGCGGTAAAATCCCGTAGACCCCGTTCAGGGTCATATCATCGGAGTACACCGGGAAACCGCGGATCATATACAGCTCTTGGAAGTTGCCGAATCCCTTGGCCACCCGCACGGTGGGATCGTTTTGCAACACATCGGCCACGCTGACTGCCTGCTGCTGCTCAATCAACGCCGAGGTGTAGCTGGTCAGGGTAAAGGGAGCATCCATAAAATCGCTGTTACCCAGCATACCCAGTCGCCCAGTACGCGCGACCTGCCCGCCCTCATAGCTGTCGCCCAGCGCAACCTGCGAGCCGCTAACCGTGATCTCATCCGTCGGGCGAGCGCTCTCCTCCGCCATCGCAGCAGACGTGCAGCCTAGCGAGATTGCGCCCAACAGCCCCATGCCCATGCCCATGCCCATGCGGGATAAACGCAGTGATGACATAATTTCCCTTATATAAATAAAACAAAAATAAAAATGATTTTTATAATCATTACGTAAAAACAACCCAAAACGCCGTACTCGCTGCGTGGGTCAGCGCCGCGGATCGTACCGCTACGTGACGCGCTGAAGACGGCGGCGCGTCAGGCGCCCAGCGATCAGCAGCAGCAGGAAATAGGTGGCCCCGACGATGGCGACCAGCGTCCCGGCCGCCATCGCACGGGGGTACAGTAAGGCCTGCCCCAGCCAGTCTGCCCACAGCAGCGTCGCAGCCCCCAGCAACGCGGCCAGCCCCATCTGCGCCCTGGCCGTCCGCGCGCCCAGCATCTGCGCCAGGTGCGGCGCCATCAGGCCGACAAAGGCCACCGGGCCCATCGCCGCCGTCGCAATGGCGCACAGCAGCGCCACCAGCGCCAACAGCAGCGCCGTGGCCCTCGCGCCGTTCAACCCGCGGGCCTGGGAAAAGGCGCGGCCGATGGAGAGCAGCGTCAGGGCGCGCGCGACAAACAGCGCCAACAGCAGCAGCAGCGCCGTCAGCGTAGAGAGCAGCAGCGCCTGCACGGCCGTCACCCGATAGGTGGAGCCCGCCAGCCACTGCAAAATGCGGTAGCTGTCCTGGCCTCCCTGCGCCAGGAAAAACTGCACCAGCGCCTGCAACAGCGCCGTCAGCGCGATACCGGTCAGGATCACGCTGGCCGGGGCGTAACGCTGGCGACGCCCCAGCGCCATCAGTGCCGCCAGTACCGCCAGGCTGCCCGCCAGGCCGACGCCCCACTGCTGTAAGGCCGTTAGCGTCTGGCCACACCACAGCATCGCCAAGACCAGCGTCAGCGTGGCACCGGAGGAGACGCCCAGCAGATCGGGGCTGGCCAACGGGTTATACATCAGACGCTGTAACAGCACGCCGGCCAGCGCCAACGCCCCGCCGCAGCTCAACGCCACCAGCGCCCGCGGCCAGCGCAGCGCCCACTGATACGCCTGTGGCCAGGCAAAGGGCCAGCCCGCCGCCTCCGGCTGGTAGGTCAGGTAGCCGAGCAACGCCAACGCAGCAAGCGTCGTCAACGCCGCGCCAACCCACGCCGAAACCCGTCCGCGGGCCGATATCAGGGGCGCCCCCAGGCCATCCGGCGCGCTCAGGCGACGCCGGCTGAACAGGATCAGCGCCGGTGCGCCGATAGCGGCGGCCACCACGCCGGTCGGCAAGAGCTGCCCCAGCCACAGCGACCCCCCTGCGCCAGCGCATCGGTCAGCAGTAACAGCAGCGCTCCGCCCAGCAGGCTGGCATACAGCTCGCCCCGCGGCGTCCGCACCCCCAGCGCCCGCACGATGTTGGGCGTCAGCAGGCCGATAAAACCGATCAGCCCGACGGCCGTCACCGCCGCAGAGACCAGCCAGATGGTCAGCAGCATCAGCGCAAAAAAGAGCGGAACCACCGCCGCGCCGCGCGCCTGCGCCCCCTGGTGCCCCAGGCGCAGCAGCTGTAGCACCCGCGGGGCGAACAGCAGCAGCAGCAGGGCCGGCGTCAGGCGGGGTAACAGCCAGCGCACCCACCCCCAGTCGCTTTGCGCCAAGTCGCCGCTGCCCCACAGGAAGATGTTCTGCGCATAGGGGTGCTGTAGCAGCAGCACCCCCGATGCCAGCGCACCGAGCAGAATGTTAATCACCATGCCGGCGATGACCATCGGCAGGCCGGTCATGTTGTCCAGCCCGGCGATCAGCACGATCAGGGCAAAGGCCAGCAAAGCGCCCCCCATCGCGGCAAGGGCACCCCACTGCGCCTGCTGCCCAGGCCAGAATGCCGCCAGCAGCACCAATGCCAGCCATGCCCCCGACGAGGTGCCCATCGTCAGCGGCGACATCAGCGCATTCTGGGTCAGCTGCTGCATCACGCTGCCGGCCAGGCCCAGCGTTGCCCCCACCAACAGCGTGATCGCCAGACGCGGTAGCTGCGAGTACAACCACAGAATGTCATCGAGACTCTGCGCCTGCTGCGGGGCCAGCAGGAGCTGCCATTGCTGCAGCAGCGTCAGCGGCTGCGCCCACTGCAGCGATGCCACGGCCAGCGTCAACAGCAGCAGCGGCGCCGCCAGCCTTACTGCGCCGCTCATTTCTGCACCGCCAGCGCCATCAGGCTTTCCGCCATCGCCTCTGCGGCATACTGTAACGACATCGCGCCGCCATAGCTCCAGACCGGACGGACGGCGCTCACCCGCTGCCCGCGGACAAACGGCATCGCCTGCCATAGCTGCGTCGCATCCAGGCGCGCGGCGTCATGAAAAGGCAAAAAGTAGAGCACGTAGCCTTGGCCGACCCGCTGTAGCCCAGCGATCGGCTGCCGGACAATCCCCCAGCGCGCCGGCGGCGGCGCCAGTGCAGGCGAGATCCCCAGCTGGCGCAGGACATAGACCGGCATCGAGTTAGTGGTATACAGGTAGGTTGAGGTCGTGCTGGCAAAGCGCATCACCGTGACGGCGGGGAGCTGGCCCTGAAACGCCGCGCGCAGCGCCCGTGATAAATGCTGAAAGCGGGCCTGCATCGCGGCCAGCTTCTGCTCCGCGATCGCCTCACGACCAAACGCCTGCGCCAGCTAGCGGAACTGCGCTATCGCCACCGCGGCGTGATCGTCCGCGGCGGAAAAATTGGTGTAATACAGCACCGGCGCAATCTGCATCAGGCGCGGTAGCAGCGCCTGCTGCATTTCGCTGGCGAGGATCACATCGGGTTTCAGCGCCGCGATGCGCTCCAGATTCGGCTCTTCTCGGCTGCCGACGCTCTGCGTCTGCGCCGGTATCGGCGGCTGTGCCACCCATTCGCGGTAGCTGTCCAGATCGGTGGCGGCCAGCGGCGTCACCCCCAGCTCGATGGTCTGCTCCAGCAGATCCCAGTCCAGCACCACGGCTCGCGTCGGCACGGCCGGTAGCTGATGAGTACCGCGGCTGTCGCTGACCGTCAGCGCCTGCGCGCTGGGTGAAAACAGGGAGAGTAGCAGCGCCAACGGCGCAAAAAATCTAAAAATAAAATTAAACATCAAGCACATACGATAGCAACTTTATGAGGCGGCGCCCCGGGGGCAGGATGCGGGTGATCCGTCAGGCGGATCGGGGTTTGGTACAGCTCGGACAGGCGCCGCTCGTCGGCCAACGCCGCCGCCGGGCCAGCGAAGGCCACGCGCCCCTGCTTCAGGGCAATCACGTGATCGGCATAGCGCAGCGCCAGATTCAGGTCGTGCAGAATGACCAAGACGCCGCGCGGCAGCGCCGATAGCAGCGCCATGAGTTGGTACTGATGCTGGATATCCAGCGCCGAGGTCGGCTCATCGAGGATCAGCAGCGGCGAGGCCTGTGCCAGCAGCATGGCGACCCACGCCCGCTGGCGCTCCCCGCCGGACAGCGTATCCACCAGCGTTTCGGCAAAGGGGGTCACCCCGGTCTCAGCCATCGCCGCGTCGATGAGCTGTCGATCTTCACGGCGCCAGCGTCCCAGCATGCCACGCCAGGGGAAGCGCCCCAGGCGCACCAGCTCCCTCACGGTCAACCCGGCGCTGGCGGGCAGCTTCTGCGGTAAAAAGGCCACCCGCCGCGCCAGTGCGCCGGCGGAGAGGGATGACAACACCTGCCCATCCAGAGCGATCTGGCCGCCGTCGGGGTGCAGCTGACCGGCCAGCAGGCTGACCAGCGTCGATTTACCGGACCCGTTATGTCCCAGAATCACCGTCAAACGATCCGTTGGGATCGTCAACTGTTCGATAGCCAGGACTTCGCGTCCCCCGCGCACAACCTCCAAGTTGGTTAGCGAAAACATGGCGTTCCCTTGTGATGAATTGACACCAATTGATAACCATTTTTATTATCATTTGCATTCTATATTCACCTTTTCCACTTGGCAACTCTGCGTGCCATCCAGGGTTTATCCATGTTTCAGTGGTTCGAACGACTGACGGAGCCGTTCCCGTCACAGGATCCCCAAAAACCGCCGGCGACGCTGTTCGGCTTCTGTCGCCACTACACCCGCGGCTTTGAACGTCCGCTCTGCGCCATGGCGCTGCTCAGCGCCGCCGTCGCCGTCTGCGAAGTCACGCTGTTACGCTACCTGGGCGAGCTGGTCGATCTGCTGAGCCGCGCCGAGCGCGCCACCTTCTGGGCCGATCAACGCCCCAGCCTGATAGTCATGGCGATTCTGGTGCTGGCGGTCATGCCCTTACTGGCCTGGCTGCACTCGAACCTGCTGCACCAAAGTATTCTGGGGAACTACCCCATGGCCATCCGTTGGCAGGTACACCGCTATCTCCTCGGCCAGAGCATCGCGTTTTTTCAGCGTGATTTCGCCGGGCGGGTGGCGGCAAAGGTGATGCAAAGTGCCCAATCGGTGCGCGAAGTGGTCATGAGAATGGTCGATCTGTTGATCTATATTCTGGTCTATCTGCTCTCGGTGCTGGTCATGATCGCCAGCGTCGATGCGCTGCTGCTGCTCCCCCTGCTGCTGTGGCTGGCGGCCTATACCCTGATTCAGATCCGTCTCCTGCCGCGCCTGCGGCGTATCGCCAGCGAGCAGGCCAACGCGCAGTCCGTGATGAGCGGCACCATCGTGGACACCTATACCCACATCACCACCGTCAAACTGTTTTCCCATGACCAGCGCGAAAGCGACTATGCCCGACACGCCATGCAGCGCTATCTGACCACGGTATACCGTCAGATGCGTACCCTGACCGGGCTGCTGTTCAGCGTGGATGTCATCAACTATCTGCTGCTGTTCTCCCTGGCGGCGCTCTCTATCGCCCTGTGGCAGCAGCAGGCGGTCAGCGTCGGCGTCATCGCCGTCGGCATCAGTCTTGCCCTGCGTCTACAGGGCATGTCCAAGTGGATTATGTGGGAGGTACGCGCGCTGTTTGAAAGCATCGGGCAGGTCATCGACAGCATCCATACCGTCGCCAACGACATCGACGTCGCCGATAAACCGGGGGTTGTACCGCTGCGCCTGACGCACGGCGAGATTCGTTTTAACGCCGTCGGCTTTGGCTACCCCGGCGGACGGACGCTGTTCGATAGGCTGGATCTGCACATCCGCCCCGGTGAAAAGGTCGCCCTTGTCGGCCGCTCCGGGGCCGGAAAGTCCAGTTTGATGCATCTGCTGCTGCGGTTTTATGACCTGCAGTCGGGCAGCATTACCCTTGATGCCCAGAACATCGCAGAGGTTACGCAGACCTCTTTGCGCCGACAGATAGGCATGATCACCCAGGATACCGCCCTGCTGCACCGCTCAATCCGCGAAAACCTGCTGTATGGCAATCCGCAGGCCAGCGAGGCGGAGATGATCGCGGCCTGCCGGCGGGCGGAGGCGCATGACTTTATTTGCCAACTGGCTGACGATACGGGCCAGCGCGGTTATGACTCCCAGGTCGGCGAGCGCGGAGTCAAGCTGTCCGGTGGACAGCGCCAGCGTATCGCCATCGCCCGGGTCTTGCTCAAGGATGCGCCCATTCTCATCATGGACGAGGCGACCTCCGCGCTCGACTCCGAGGCCGAGGCCGCCATTCAGGACAACCTAGCGCAGATGATGGCCGGGAAAACGGTTATCGCCATCGCGCACCGCCTCTCGACCATCGCCGCCATGGATCGCCTTATCGTCATGGACCACGGGCGGATAGTCGCCCAGGGCAGCCACCGGGAACTACTGCGGCAAAACGGCATCTATGCCCAGCTGTGGGCTCATCAGACCGGCGGCTTTATCGGCAGCGACTAATTAGGGCAAAGCCGCCCGCCGCAGACCTGCGAAGGGCGGCGCGTCACCAATAGCCCAGCCAGTGCCACCACAGGCTGCCGACGCTGAGCCACAGCGTCAGGTTCACGGCGCTGAGAATAAACCCGGTCTTCCACCACTCCCCGAGCGTGACATAGCCGGAGCCAAAGATAATCGGCGCGGTGCCGGTGCCGTAGTGGGTCAGCGACATCATCAGCGAGGAGGAGAAGGCCAGCACCAGCGCAAACAGCGCCGGCGGAACGCCCAGCGCCAGACCGGCGGCAAAGAAGGCGGCGAACATGGCGGTGATGTGCGCCGTGGTGCTGGCAAAGAAGTAGTGCGCATAGACATACACCAGCGTCAGCAGCAGCATACCGCCGACCCAGTGCATCCCCATGCCATCGATCAGCGCGCTGACGCTCTGGGAAAGCCAGGCTATCAGCCCCAGTTTGCCGAGGAAGGTCGCCATCATCACCAGCGCGGCGAACCACATCACCGTATCCCACGCCCCTTTGCACTTCAGCAGATCATCCCAGCTAAGCACCCCGCTGCACAGCAGGATGGCCAGGCCGACAAAGGCCGCCGTGGTGGCATTGACCGACCAGCCATCGCCCAGCAGCCAGGCCGGAATATCCGCCCACAGCACGAGCAATAGCAGGAATACCGCCAGCGTGATCTTCTCGGCCAGAGAAATCGGCCCCAGCGCCCGCAGGCGTTCGCGGGCAAAGCGCGGGGCATCTGGGGTATGGCGGATCTGCGGCGGATAAAGCCAGTAGACCACCAGCGGCATCAGCAGCAGCGAGAGTAGCGCCGGCAACAGCGCCGCCAGCGCCCCAGGTCAGCTCAAACTCATGGCCGGTTCCTTTAGCGATAATGTTGACAATCAATGGGTTGGGTGCCGTTGCCGTGATAAACATCGCCGAGGTGATCGGGTTGATGTTGTAGTTGACCAGCGACAGATAGCGGCCGATTTTCTCCGTCGATCCCGGCTGCGGATACGAGCCAAAGCTATCGGCGATCGAGCGCATGATCGGATGAATGATCCCGCCGCCGCGGGCGGTATTGCTCGGCGTTACCGGCGCCAGCGAGGTCTCCGCCAACGCCAGACCATAGGCGATACCCAGCGTGCGTTTGCCGCACAGCGCGATAAACCAGTAGCCGATCCGCTCCCCCAGCCCGGTTTTATTCAGGCTTTGCGAGACCATGATTGAAATGCCGATCAGCCAGATCAGGGCGTTGGAAAAGCCGCTCAGGGCGTCGTTCAACGCCGCCGCCGGTTTTCCGGGCGCGGTCACCCCGGTCAGGGCCACCAGCGCAATCGCCACCACCGAAACCGCGCCGATAGGCAGCGCCTTGCCGATAATGGCGGCAATGGTGCCCACGAACAGCGCCAGCAGCTGCCAGGCATTGGCGCTCACGCCGGCCGGCGCCGGGATAATAAACCAAAGGGTCAGGGTCATCGCCAGCGCAATCAGGGCGGGCAGAGGCTTTAACGGCGTCAGTTTATCCATAGGGTGCCATCCTTTTATTATCTTACTCTGTGGGAATCCGCCCACGCCGCGTCGGCCCGGCGCAGGTCGCGCGCGCTGTGCGAACGCCGACGCCGTAGCCGAAGCACCGCGCTGGCTCTATCACATCAACGCCGCCACAGAGTACCCTGTTTTCCCGCCGCAACCGACGGAAAACAGAAAAAAGCCAGCGATCGACGATCGCTGGCCGGTGAAAAGCACCTTTACTCAGAAACACTCTTCGATGTCGGAGAGATACCCTCTTTCATCTGCCGACAGTATCTGCGTAATATAGGGAAAGAAAAATAGATGCCTTTCAGACAAGAGATCCCCATTTATGGCCACCCCGCGCCTGCAGCATCAGTTTATTCGCCTGTGGCAGCACTGTCAGGGCAACGGCTGTGATACCACGCTGGCCGAGTTGGCCGCGGCGCTAAACTGCTCACGTCGCCACGTTCGTACCCTGCTCAACGCCATGCAGCAGCAAGGCTGGCTGAGCTGGCAGGCCGTCAGCGGACGCGGAAAACGTTCACGCCTCGCCTTTCTCTGCAGCGCCCTTGAGGTGCAGCAGCTGCGCGCCGAAGAGCTGATGGAGCAGGATCACTTTGAGCAGCTGGTGCAGCTGGTCGGCGATCGCGACAGCGCGCGCCAGATGCTGCTGGCGCAGCTAGGGCGCAGCTTCCGCCAGGGACGCCATATCCTGCGAATCCTCTATTACCGCCCACTGCTCGGGCTACAGCCCGCCTCGCCGCTACGCCGCTCGGAGACCCATCTGGCCCGCCAGATTTTCAGCGGCCTCACCCGCATAAATGAGGAAAACGGGGAACTCGAATCGGATCTGGCCCACCACTGGCAGCCGCTGACCCCGCTGCACTGGCGCTTCTATCTACGCCCGGCGATCCACTTTCACCACGGGCGCGAGCTGACGATGGCCGACGTGATCGCCTCGCTGGAGCGCCTGTGCACGCTGCCGCTGTTCCGCCATATCGCGCAGGTCGCCTCCCCCACCCCACACGTCATCGATATCCATCTGCGGGCGGAGGATGCCTGGCTTCCCTGGCTGCTCGGCAGCGTCCCGGCCATGATCCTGCCGCAGGAGTGGCAGGAGATGCGCGATTTTGCCCGCCTCCCCGTCGGTACCGGCCCCTATCAGGTGGTACGCAACACGGAAAGCCAGCTGAAGATCCGCGCCTTTGACGGCTACTTTGGCTACCGGGCGCTGATCGATGAGGTCAATATCTGGGTGCTGCCGGAAATCTCCGAGGCGCTGGTTCACGCCGGCGTGCAGCTGCAGGCCGACGGCAGCGGCGGCGACGAGCTGGAGAGTCGCCTGGAGGAGGGCTACTATTTTATGCTGTTCGACCAGCGCAGCGCACAGATGCGCGATCCGGCGGTGCGCGCCTGGCTGTGTCAGACGATCAACCCCATCGCCCTATTGAACAACGCCAGCCACCTGCACCAGCGTTACTGGTCTCCCGCCTACGGCCTGCTGCCGCGCTGGCACCACAACAAGATGCTCAGCAATCGCCCCAAGCCCCCGCAGCTGACTCAGTTGCGTATCACCTTCTACAGCGAGCATTCGGAGTTCCACGCCCTCTATCAGGCGCTGCAGCCGCTGCTGGCGGCACACGGCGTCACGCTGGAAATGCAGGAGATCGACTATCCCCGCTGGCACGAGGGCGCCGCCGAGAGCGATCTGTGGCTGGGCAGCGCCAACTTTTATCTGCCGCTGGAGTTCTCCATTTTTGCCATGCTGTACGAACTTCCGCTGCTGAGCCATTGCTCCGGGCTGGATCTGGCCAGCGAGGCCCACCGCTGGCGTGAACAGCGTCTGCCGGTGGCGGAGTGGAGTCAGCAGCTAGTGCAGCGGCATCAGCTGCATCCACTGTTTCACCACTGGCTCAAGCTGCACGGCCAGCACAGCATGCGTGGGGTGCGGATGAATACGCTGGGCTGGTTTGACTTCAAGTCGGCCTGGTTTGCCCCGCCGGAGCATCCTCCGGCCGTCTCCCGTTAACAAACGTCTTTCTAATCACGCACGCGCTCTTTACAATAAGCGCCGTCTCAACGGGGTGCCCGGCGGATCGCCGGGCTGAGAGCATACCCGTCGAACCTGATCCGGTTAATGCCGGCGGAGGGATTTGAGAGAGCCCGTTGCTGCTCAAAGACCTTTGCCACCGCCACCAAGGGAGTGCAAAGTGTTAAAAAAACTGTTTTCCATTCTGGCCCTACTGACGGTCTCGCTGCTGGCGCAGGCGGCCGGCAAACCTGTCCTGACCGTCTACACCTATGACTCTTTCGCCGCCGACTGGGGGCCCGGGCCCAAGATCAAGCAGGCCTTCGAACAATCCTGCCACTGTGAGCTCAAGCTGATCCCGCTGGAGGACGGCGTCGCTATCCTTAATCGCCTGCGGATGGAGGGGAAAAACAGCCCGGCCGACGTCGTGCTGGGGCTGGATAACAACCTGCTGACCGCCGCCCGGCAAAGCGGGCTATTCAGCCCCAGCCAGGCCGATACCCGAGCACTGACGGTGCCGGGTGGCTGGCACGATACCACCTTCGTCCCCTACGACTACGGCTATTTCGCCTTTGTCTATGACCGCCAGCGGGTTAAAAATCCGCCTACCAGCCTGAAACAGCTGGTCGAAGGGCCAGAGAAGTGGCGCGTTATCTATCAGGATCCTCGTACCAGCACCCCGGGATTGGGCCTACTGCTATGGATGCAGAAGGTGTATGGCGATCAGGCGCCGGCCGCCTGGCAGAAGCTGGCGCAAAAAACCGTCACCGTCACCAAAGGGTGGAGCGAGGCCTACGGCCTATTCCTGAAGGGAGAGGCGGATATGGTGCTGAGCTATACCACCTCGCCGGCCTACCACCAGATCGAAGAGCACAGCGATCGCTATGCTGCGGCGATGTTTGACGAAGGCCACTACCTGCAGGTCGAGGTCGCCGGCGTACTGAAGCACAGCCCGCAGCCGGCGTTGGCGCACCAGTTTATGCAGTTCATTACCACCTCGCCGTTCCAGAATGCCATCCCGACCGGCAACTGGATGTATCCGGCGACGGCGGTGCCGCTGCCGCCGGCCTTCGCCGCCCTGCCCACGCCGCAGAAGACACTCAGCTTTACCGCCGACGACGTCGCACAGCATCGGGCTGAATGGATCCGCGCATGGCAAAGCGCCCTGAGCCGCTGATCCCCCGCTGGCTCTGGCCGGGCGCGCTAGCCGCCGCGCTGCTGCTGGGGATCGCCCTGCTGGCGTTCGGCGCACTGTGGTATAGCGCCCCCGCCGCCGCGCCCGCGGCGCTGTGGCGGGATAGCTATCTGTGGCATGTGGTTCGCTTCAGCTTCTGGCAGGCGCTGCTCTCGACGCTGCTGTCGCTGCTGCCGGCCATCGCGCTGGCCCAGGCGCTGTTCCGCCGCCGCTTTCCCGGGCGGGCGCTGCTGCTGCGCCTGTGCGCCATGACCCTGGTGCTGCCGGTGCTGGTGGCCGTCTTCGGGCTGCTGAGCGTGTATGGCCGTCAGGGATGGCTGGCGCTACTGTGCCAGACGCTGGGCATTGACTATCGCTTCAGCCCCTACGGACTGCAGGGGATCCTGCTGGCCCACGTGTTCTTCAACCTGCCGCTGGCCACCCGCCTGCTGCTGCAGGCGCTGGAGTCCATCCCGGTTGAACAGCGCCAGCTCGCCGCCCAGCTGGGCATGTCGCCCCGCCAGATCCTGCGCTTCATCGAGTGGCCTTACCTGCGCCGCCAGCTGCCGCCCGCCGGGGCGCTGATCTTCATGCTGTGCTTTTCCAGCTTTGCCACGGTGCTCTCGCTGGGCGGCGGTCCTCAGGCCACCACCATCGAACTGGCCATCTATCAGGCGCTCAGCTACGACTATGACCCCGCGCGCGCCGCTCAGCTGGCCCTGCTACAGCTGGGATGCTGCCTGGGGTTGGTGCTGCTCAGCCAACGGCTTTCCGGCATTCTGCCAGTCGGGCACACCCGGCGTATGCGGTGGCGCGACACACGCGACTCGCTGAGGCTGAAACTCAGCGATACGCTGACGATAGGCCTCGCCCTGCTGCTGCTGCTGCCGCCGCTGCTGGCGGTGATCGTCGATGGGCTAAACCAGGCGCTCGGCAGCGTCCTGCGACAGCCGGCCCTGTGGCAGGCGCTGGGAACCTCGCTGTACATCGCGCTGGGCGCCGGCGCGCTGGCGGTCTCGCTGACCATGATGCTGCTGTGGAGCAGCCGCGAGCTGAACCTGCGCGGCCAGCGCTGGCGGGCGCAGGGAATGGAGCTGTGCGGCATGCTGATCCTGGCCATGCCGGGCATCGTGCTGGCGACCGGTTTTTTCCTGCTGCTCAACGCCACGATCGGCCTGCCCACATCGCCAGGGCTGTTAGTGATGGTGACCAACGCGCTGATGGCGATCCCCTACGCGATGAAGGTGCTCGAATATCCCATGCGCGATCTGGCCGAACGCTATGACCCGCTGTGCCTGTCGCTGCGCATCGGCGGCCTCAATCGCCTGCGTTGGATTGAGCTGCGCGCGCTGCGCCGCCCGCTGGCGCAGGCGCTGGCCTTTGCCTGCGTCCTCTCGCTGGGCGATTTTGGCGTCGTCGCCCTGTTTGGCAGCGAGCAGTTCCGCACCCTGCCCTTTTACCTGTATCAACAGCTCGGCGCCTACCGCAGCGCCGACGGCGCAGTCACCGCCCTGCTGCTACTGCTGTTTTGTCTGACCCTCTTCAGCCTGCTGGAGCGCCTGCCCGCCGGGAGAAAATCGCCATGATCCGCCTGGATAATCTGAACTACCGCTATCAGCAACAGACCCTGAGCTTCAGCCTGCACGTCGCCGCCGGCGAGCGCATCGCCATCCTGGGGCCGAGCGGCGCAGGGAAAAGCACCCTATTGAGCCTCATCGCTGGATTTCTGGCGCCGAGCAGCGGCGATCTGTACCTCAACGGCATCGATTGTCGCCGCGCCCCCCCGTCTCAGCGCCCGGTATCCATGCTATTCCAGGAGCACAATCTGTTCGCCCACCTGACCATCGCTCAGAATCTGGGGCTGGGGCTGGATCCCGGGCTGCGGCTTGATGATGACCAGCGCCGTCGGCTCACGGATATCGCCGAACTGGTCGGTATTCGCGACTACCTGCCGCGGCTCCCCAGCCAGCTCTCCGGCGGCCAGCGTCAGCGGGCCGCGCTGGCGCGCTGCCTGCTGCGCCGCCAGCCGATTTTGCTGCTGGATGAGCCCTTCTCTGCCCTGGATCCCGCCCTGCGGGCCGAAATGCTCACGCTGCTGGATGATATCTGCCGCCAGCGGCTGCTGACCCTGCTGATGGTGTCGCACAACCTGGACGATGCGGCGCGCATCGCGCCGCGAACCCTGGTGATTGACGATGGTCATGTCGCATACGATGGCCCGACCGTCGCCCTGCTGGCGGGGTCGGTCGCCGCGGCGCGCCTGCTGGGGCGAGAGGCGCCGGGAGAGGCCGAATAGGCCGTCCGGCGTTGGACAGCGAACGCCATCCCCTGCACAATAGCCCGACGGTGTGCGGCGCGTAGCGGAACGCCGCTCGAATCGCGGCCTGACCACCGCCAGCCCTTTACTCCGGGAGCCCGCCGAGTGAATACGCCCCAAGCTGGTTTTATCCTTACCCGTCACTGGCGCGATACGCCGCAGGGCGTCTGCGTTACGCTATGGCTGGCCACGGAGCGCGGCCCCTGCTGCATTACCCTGCCGCCGGAGCCAGCGGTGGCCTTTATGGACGCCGCGCAGCGTGATGCCGCGCAGCGCCTCCTGCGCGGTTTTCCCGACGTCGAGCTACGGCCGGTAGCGCTGCGCGATTTCCATCACCGGCCGGTACTGGCGCTGTACTGCCACAGCTACCGCCGGCTTCAGCAGATCGAAAGGCGCCTCGGGGAACAGGGGATCCCGCTGCTGGAGGCCGATATCCGGCCCGCGGATCGCTACCTGATGGAGCGCTTTATCAATGCGCCGCTGTGGTTCTGCGGCGACGCAGGGGGCGCAGAGACCCGGATTAAACCCCATCCTCACTACCGCCCGACGCTGCGTACGGTGTCGCTGGATATTGAAACCAGCCCCCAGGGAGAGCTCTACTCGATCGGCCTGCACGGCGGCGATCAACGCATCGTCTATATGCTGGGTCCCGCCAACGGCGACGCGCAGGCGCTGGACTTCACGCTGGAGTACGTCGCCAGCCGCGCCGCGCTGCTCGACGCCCTCAACCGCTGGATGGCGCGCCACGATCCCGATGCCATCATCGGCTGGAACCTGGTACAGTTCGATCTGCGGATCCTGCAGCGCCACGCCGAGCGCGAAGGCGTTCCCCTGCTGCTGGGACGCGCGGCGACGCCGCTGGAGTGGCGAGAGCACGGCTTTCGCGCCGGCCACTTTTTTGCCAGCGCCCCCGGCAGGCTGATCATCGATGGCATCGAGGCGCTGAAAAGCGCCTTCTGGCACTTTCCCTCCTACAGCCTGGACAGCGTGGCGCAGACCCTGCTGGGCGAAGGCAAGGCGCTGGACGACCCCTACCGGCGAATGGCGGAGATCGCGCGGCGCTTCCGTGAGGATAAACCGGCGCTGGCGCACTATAACCTCAGGGACTGCGAACTGGTGACGCGCATCTTTGCGCACACCGCCCTGATGCCGTTTCTGCTGGAGCGGGCCAGCGTGACCGGGCTGGCCCCCGATCGCAGCGGCGGCTCCGTGGCCGCATTCTGCCACCTGTATCTGCCGCGCATGCATCGGCTGGGGTATGTCGCCCCCTCCCTGGGCGAGGTGGCGCCGCAGGCCAGCCCCGGCGGCTTTGTTATGGCCTCGCGCCCGGGGCTGTATGATTCCGTTTTGGTGCTGGACTACAAGAGCCTGTATCCGGCGATTATCCGCTCCTTTCTGATCGACCCCGTCGGACTGGCCAGCGGCGGAGAGCAGCCTGATGACACACACAGCGTGCCCGGCTTTCTCGGTGCCCGCTTCTCGCGCACCCGCCACGCCCTGCCGGAGATTGTGCGCCAGCTGTGGCAGGGACGCGAAGCGGCCAAACGCCTGGACAATGCGCCGCTGGCGCAGGCCCTGAAGATCCTGATGAACGCCTTCTACGGCGTGCTGGGCACCAGCGCCTGTCGCTTCTTCGATCCCCGCCTGGCCTCCTCCATTACCCTGCGTGGCCACGAGATCATGCGCCAGACGCGCAGCCTGATCGAGGCGCAGGGCTACACGGTGATCTACGGCGATACGGACTCCACCTTTGTCTGGCTGGGTAAGCCGCACGATGAGGCCCAGGCCGCAGCCATTGGCCAGGCGCTGGCCGAGCGGGTCAACGCCTGGTGGCGCGAGCACCTGTCACGACAATACGGGCTCGAGAGCGCGCTGGAGCTGGAGTATGAGTGCCACTATCGCCGCTTTCTGATGCCCACCCTGCGCGGCGCCGATCTCGGCAGCAAAAAGCGCTATGCCGGGCTATGCGGCGATCGGCTGGTGTTTAAAGGGCTGGAGACGGTGCGCAGCGACTGGACGCCGCTGGCGCAGCGGTTTCAACAGGAGCTCTATCGCCGGGTGTTTCTCGGCCAGAGCTACCGCGATGTGATTCGCCGCTACGCAGACGGCCTGCTGGCGGGGGCGTTTGACGACCAGCTGATCTACCGCAAGCGCCTACGGCGCCCGCTGGCCGAGTATCAGCGCAACGTCCCGCCGCACGTCCGCGCCGCGCGTCTGGCCGACGACTACAATCACCGCCTTGGACGCCCGCTGCAATATCAAAACGGCGGCTGGATAAGCTACATCATCACCCGCAGCGGCCCACAGCCGCTGGAGTGTGTCGATGCGCCGGCGGACTATCAGCACTATCTGGAACGCCAGCTGCAGCCGGTCGCCGACGCCATTCTGCCCTTCCTCGGCGATGACTTTGAGACCCTGCTAACCGGTCAGTTGGGGCTGTTTTAACGCCGAGGGAATATAAGAATCTTCCCACTCAGGGGGTGACGAATGCATCGCCATCCATTACCATATCGCCCTTTCCCCCATACAACGCCGACTTCACTGCCGACAGGCCGTGATGCGGTTGATTTATGCCCAAATTATGCAGGCGTCCGCTGCGCGGCGGTCGTCATGGAACCTATCCCAATCGGCCAGGGCGACAACACCGCCTATTGAGATAGCCTCCAGATCACTATGTAAACAAGAACAAAGAGTTGAGTCGATAATCTATGCCTTTTACCTTAGGTCAACGCTGGATCAGCGATACGGAAAGCGAACTTGGATTGGGTACCGTGGTGGCGCTGGATGCGCGCATGGTGACGCTGCTGTTCCCCGCGACCGGCGAAAACCGTCTGTATGCCCGCAATGACTCCCCCATCACCCGCGTGATGTTTAACCCGGGAGACACCATCACCACCCACGAAGGGTGGCAGCTGTGCGTTGAAGAGGTACAGGAGCATGAGGGGCTGCTGACCTATATCGGCAGCCGCAGCGACAGCGGCGAAAACCCGGTGGCGGTGCGCGAGGTGCTGCTCGACAGCCGCCTGACCTTCAGTAAACCGCAGGATCGCCTGTTTGCCGGCCAGATCGATCGCATGGATCGCTTCGCCCTGCGCTATCGCGCGCGTAAATACCAGAGTGAGCAGTTTCGCCTGCCCTGCAGCGGCCTGCGCGGCATGCGCGCCAGCCTGATCCCACACCAGCTGCATATCGCCCGCGACGTCGGCCAGCGCCACGCTCCGCGCGTTCTGCTGGCGGATGAGGTCGGCCTAGGCAAGACCATCGAAGCCGGCATGATCATTCATCAGCAGCTGCTCTCCGGCCGCGCCGAACGCGTACTGATCGTGGTACCAGAAACCCTGCAGCACCAGTGGCTGGTCGAAATGCTGCGCCGCTTTAACCTGCGCGTGGCGCTGTTCGACGATGAGCGCTATGCGGAGGCCGCCCAGGACAGCAGCAACCCGTTTGAAACCGAACAGCTGGTTATCTGCTCTCTCGACTTCGTCCGCCGCAGCAGGCAGCGTCTGGAGCAGCTGGCCGACGCCAGCTGGGATCTGCTGGTGGTCGATGAGGCTCACCATCTAGCCTGGAGCGAACAGGCGCCCAGCCGCGAATACCAGGTCATCGAGCAGTTGGCCGAACAGATCCCCGGGGTGCTGCTGCTGACCGCGACCCCCGAACAGCTGGGTCAGGAGAGCCACTTTGCCCGCCTGCGCCTGCTGGATCCCAACCGTTTTCACGACTACGCACAGTTCGTCGCCGAGCAGCAGCGCTACCGTCCGGTGGCGGACGCCGTGACCCTGCTGCTGAACGACGGTCATCTGCAGCAGGATGAGCTCAACATGCTCAGCGAGATGGTCGCCGAACAAGATATCGAGCCGCTGCTGAAGGCGGCCAACGCCGACGGTGAGGACAGCCAGCAGGCCCGCGCCGAGCTGGTACGCATGCTGATGGATCGCCACGGCACCAGCCGCGTTCTGTTCCGCAATACCCGTCAGGGGGTTAAAGGCTTCCCGCAGCGTACCCTGCACCAGATCACCCTGCCGCTGCCGGCGCAGTACCAGACGGCCATTAAAGTCTCCGGCATCATGGGCAGCAAGAAGAGCGTCGAGGCGCAGGCCAACGATATGCTCTATCCGGAGCGGATCTACCAGGAGTTCGAAGGGGAAAACGCCACCTGGTGGAACTTTGACCCGCGCGCCGAGTGGCTACTCGACTTCCTGCTGACCCAGCGTGATGAGAAGGTGCTGGTCATCTGCGCCCAGGCGGCCACCGCTATCCATCTGGAGCAGCTGCTGCGCGAGCGTGAGGGGATCCGCGCCGCCGTCTTCCATGAGGGGATGTCGCTGATTGAGCGCGACCGCGCCGCGGCCTACTTTGCCTCGCAGGAGGAGGGCGCTCAGGTGCTGCTGTGCTCGGAGATCGGCTCCGAAGGCCGTAACTTCCAGTTTGCCAACCGCCTGGTGATGTTCGATCTGCCGTTTAACCCGGATCTGCTGGAGCAGCGAATCGGCCGTCTGGACCGTATTGGTCAGGCGCGCGACATTCAGATCTACGTTCCCTGCCTCGAGGGCACCGCGCAATCCGTGCTGATCCGCTGGTATCATCAGGGACTGGACGCCTTTGAGCACACCTGCCCCACCGGCCGGACCATTTACGACCGCTACTATGACACCCTGCTGGAGTTCCTGGCCAAACCGACCCAGCAGGATGGCTTTGACGACTTCATCAAAACCTGCCGCACCGATCACGATACGCTGAAAAGCCAGCTGGAGAAGGGGCGCGATCGTCTGCTGGAGATGCACTCCAATGGCGGCGAGGCGGCTCTGGCGCTGGCCGAGAGCATCGCTGCGCAGGATAACGACGTCAATCTGGTCAACTTTGCGCTGAACCTGTTCGATATCGTCGGCATAAATCAGGAGGATCGCAGCGACAGCCTGATCGTGCTGACCCCGTCGGATCACATGCTGGTGCCTGACTTCCCGGGCCTGCCGCAGGATGGCTGCACCGTCACCTTCGATCGCGAACAGGCGCTGTCGCGCGAAGATGCCCAGTTCATCAGCTGGGAGCACCCGCTGATGCGCAACGGCCTGGATCTGATCCTCTCCGGCGATACCGGCTCCAGCGCGGTGTCTCTGCTGAAGAACAAGGCGCTGCCGGTCGGTACGCTGCTGCTGGAGGCGGTGTACGTGGTCGAGGCCCAGGCACCGAAGCAGCTACAGCTGACCCGTTTCCTGCCGCCGACGCCGGTGCGTATGCTGCTGGACGCCAAGGGGAACAATCTGGCGGCCCAGGTGGAGTTCGAAAGCTTCAACCGCCAGCTGAATGCCGTCAATCGCCATACCGCCAGCAAGCTGGTCAATGTGGTACAGCCCGATGTGCACGCCATGCTGCAGTCTGGTGAAGCGCGGATAGCAGACCAGGCACAGGCGCTGATCGACGCCGCCAAGCGTGAGGCCGATGAGGCGCTGAGCGCTGAGCTGGCGCGCCTGGAGTCGCTCAAGGCGGTGAACCCCAATATCCGTGACGATGAGCTGGAAACCCTGGAGTTCACCCGTCGGAAGGTCTTGGAAACGCTGGACCAGGCCGGCTGGCGTCTGGATGCCCTACGTCTCATCGTGGTGTCACACCAGTAATGGGACGGCGCACTCCCGTGGGCGGCGCGCTGCCGCCCAGCGCTACCCCGGCGCTGGAGCACTATGATCCGCCACGCGAGCCCTGGCTGCACGTGCTGTACCAGGACGCACACATCATGGTGGTTAATAAGCCCAGCGGGCTGTTGTCGGTCCCGGGCCGTTTGCCTGAGCACCAGGACAGCATCCTGACCCGAATTCAGGCGCAGTTTCCCGGCGCCGAATCGGTACACCGTCTGGATATGGCCACCAGCGGAGTACTGGTGGTCGCGCTGACCAAGGACGCCGAGCGGGAGCTGAAGCGCCAGTTTCGCGAACGTGAGCCGAAAAAGAACTACGTCGCCCGGGTCTGGGGACACCCGTCGCAGGAGCAGGGGGTGATCGACCTGCCGCTGATCTGCGACTGGCCCAACCGCCCCAAGCAGAAGGTCTGCTTTGAACAGGGCAAACCGGCGCAAACGGAGTATCAGGTGCTGGCGCGCGACGCCGACGGCACCGCCCGGGTTCTGCTCACGCCGATCACCGGCCGCTCGCATCAGCTGCGCGTCCATCTGCTGGCCCTCGGCCATCCGATCCTCGGCGACGGCTTCTATGCGCCGCCACAGGCGCTGGCGTTAGCCTCCCGTCTGCTGCTGCACGCCCAGGAGCTACGCATCGTGCATCCGGCCTTCGCCACCCCGATGCACTTCCGCTGCGAGGCGGACTTTTAGCCGCACCCAGAAAAATACGGCCCGCTTTCGCGGGCCGTATCATCGTGAGCCGACAGCAAACGCGACGTCCTCTGCGCTACTTGAATCCCTTCTCTTTCTTAATCAGATCGTACGCGGCCTGGATCTCCTGCGCCTTCTGCTTGGCCAGCTCCATCATCTCCGGCGGCAACCCTTTAGCCACCAGCTTATCGGGGTGATGCTCGCTCATCAGCTTACGATACGCACGCTTGATCGTGGTCGCATCGGCGCTCGGCGCAACCCCCAGCACCTTACAGGCATCCTCCAGCGTCGGCCCCTGGGGCGGCGTATAGAATCCCCCCTGCTGTCCTCCCGCCTGATGGTAGCCGCCGCCAAACTGGCGCCCGCCCTCCATCATGCCCAGAAACTGATCGAACTGCGCACGTGAAAAACCCAGCTCTTCGGCGATCACATACAGCACCGCCCGCTCATTCGGGTGCAGCTGTCCATCGGCGAACGCCGCCTGCAGCTGGATCTCCAAAAAGATACGGATCAGATCGATACGACCAAAGCAGACGCTACGCAGTTCGCGCAGGCGCTCCCGCAGCGGGTAGCCGGACTCCTTGCCCTCGCGAAAGGCCTGCTGCGCCATCAGCCTGGCATCGCCGTGCAGGTTCAGGCGATCCATAAACATGGAGGCAACCTGAATATCGGCCTCCGTCACCCGCCCCTTCGACTTTGTCAGATGCCCCATGACCTGAAAGGTGGTGCGGAAAAACAGCCCCTGGCGCTGCTGCTGATTGGCAAAATAGCCCTGACGCTTAATCGCGCGCGACTTATCAAACATATGGCCAATCAAAAAGCCCAGCACAACGCCCCAGAAACCGATCCCGGCCATCAGGCCCAGCAGCACCCCTACTAATTTACCCCAATAGCGCATATCGTCCTCAATTCATCATGTCGTGGGACATAATTTGCTTTATCATACCTGTCATTTATTCTGACACCTAATGGCAGCGACGCTGAGCCACAATTTAACACTAGCGCCACGCTGACGGGTAAGATAGTCTCTGACCGATTGCGGCAAGACGCCTCTGATGACGGAATCCCTGACACCGCGTATGAAAAAAAGTATACCCACGCTGATAGCCACCCTCGTCTGGTCAGCGCTTTACAGTCAGCATGCGCTGGCCTCCCTCGCCGAACAGTGCCTGATCGGCGTTCCCGTGTATGACAAACCGTTGGTTTCCGGCGATATCAATAGCCTTCCGGTACACATCACCGCCGATAAGAGCGAAGCCAACTACCCGAACAACGCCCTGTTCCACGGCAACGTCGATATTCAGCAGGGCAATAGCACCCTGACCGCCGACAAGGTTCAGCTGGATCAGAAAGCGATCCAGGGACAGCCCGATCCGCTGCGCACCGTGACCGCGATCGGCAATGTACACTACGCGGACAGTCAGATCCGGCTGCAGGGCCCCAGCGCCTGGTCCAACCTGAATAATAAAGATACCAACGTCTGGCGCGGCGACTATCAGTTTGTCGGTCGCCAGGGGCGCGGCGATGCCGATCTGATGAAGACCCGCGACGCTAACCGCTACACCATCCTGGATAACGGGACCTTTACCTCCTGTCTGCCGGGTGACAACAGCTGGAGCATCGCCGGATC
The DNA here is from genome assembly GCF_000800725.1 of Edwardsiella sp. EA181011. Taxonomy (NCBI): domain Bacteria; kingdom Pseudomonadati; phylum Pseudomonadota; class Gammaproteobacteria; order Enterobacterales; family Hafniaceae; genus Edwardsiella; species Edwardsiella sp. EA181011. The sequence goes on from NZ_CP011364.1 coordinate 3,907,448, forward strand.
CGAGATCATTCAGGATCGTCAGGAGCAGGTGGCCGAGATCTGGAACGCCCGCTTTAAGATCGGGCCGGTTCCGGTCTTCTACAGCCCCTATCTGCAGTTTCCAACCGGCAGCAAGCGCCGCTCCGGCTTTCTGATCCCCAACGTCAACTACTCCAACGGCGATGGGATAGAGTTTACCCTGCCCTGGTACTGGAACATCGCCCCGCAGGCCGACGCGACCTTTACTCCGCACTACATGGAAAAACGCGGTCTGCAGCTGCAAAACGAATTCCGCTATCTGAGCGAATTTGGCATGGGTCTGGTCGAGTTTGACTGGCTGGGCAACGACCGGCAGTTCCAGCAGGATCGTAAAAATCAGGGGATCACCGGGCAGGCGCTGGAAGATCTGAAGAACCGCGATCGCTGGCTGTTCTACTGGCGTCATTCTGGTGTACTCGACCACTGGCGCTTCGGCGTCGATTACACTAAGGTCAGCGACCCCTACTACTTCACCGACCTGAGCTCCTCCTACGGATCCAGCACCAGCGGCTACGCCACGCAGAAATTTACCCTGGGCTATGCCGAGACCAACTGGAATGCGACGCTCTCGACTACCCAGTTCCAGGTGTTCGCCAACGCAGGGGACGTCAACGCCTACCGCACCGCACCGCAGCTGGATCTGAACTACTACAAAAACGATCTGGGGCCGTTCGACTTCACCCTGTATGGCCAGGCGGTCAAGTTCACCAATGACAACGTATACCTGCCCGGGGCCGATCGCTACCACGTCGAGCCGGTCCTGTCGCTGCCGCTGTCCAACCGCTGGGGGAGTATCAATACAGAAACGAAGCTGATGGCGACCCACTATCAGCAGGATGTCCCTAGCCAAGGCAACCTGACGCAGCTGAAGGACAGCGTCAACCGCGTGATGCCGGAGTTTAAGATCGACGGCAAGATGGTCTTTGAGCGCGACGCCACCCTGCTGAGCGGCTATACCCAGACGCTGGAGCCGCGTGCCCAGTATCTGTATATTCCGTACCGCGACCAGAGCGACATTTACTCTTACGACTCCACCCTGCTGCAGACTGACTATACCGGCCTGTTCCGCGACCGCAGCTACAGCGGCCTGGACCGCATCGCCTCGGCCAATCAGGTCACCACCGGCCTGACGACCCGCCTGTACGATGACGAGCAGAACGAACGCTTCAATGCCTCTATCGGACAGATCTACTACTTCTCACCGTCGCGCACCGGCGATGAGACCACCAATATCGATCGCCACAACAACACCGGCAGCCTGGTATGGGCCGGGGACAGCTACCTTAAGCTGACCGATAACTGGGGTCTGCGCGGCGGCCTGCAGTATGATACCCGCCTGAACAGCGTGGCGCTGGGCAACGCGGTGATGGAGTACCGTAAGGACGCCGAAAGCGTGCTGCAGCTCAGCTATCGCTACGCCAGCCCGGAGTACATCACCTCCATGCTGCCAAGCTACGCCAACAATGCCATCTACAACCAGGGCATCAGCCAGGCTGGGATCATCGGCAGTCTGCCGTTGGCCGATCGCTGGGCGATGGTCGCCGGCTACTACTATGACACCAAGGCGAAGCAGTCCGCCGATGCCATCGCCGGCCTGCAGTACAATACCTGCTGCTGGTCGGTGGGCGTCACCTATGAGCGCAAGATCAACAGCTGGGACAGCGCGACCCAGAACAGCAAGTATGACAACAAGTTCTCGTTCAAGTTTGCCCTGCGCGGGATGAACCAGAACTACAGCCTGGGCACGGCAGAGATGCTGCACTCCGGCATTCTGCCTTATCAACGCGCCTTCTAACATTTGGCGCAATGCGTGGTCTAACGGTACAAAAATGCAGATAATACCGTTAGCCACAGGCTGTCGGCTGTCAGGTAAAACCTAAACCCGCCGTGGGCGGATTAATACAATGGGATAGTTATGAAGAACTGGAGAACGCTGATCCTCGGCGTGGCGCTGTGCGCCAATACCGCCTTTGCGGCCCCCCAAGTCGTCGATAAAGTCGTGGCTATCGTAGACAACGGCGTCGTGTTGGAAAGCGACGTCGACGGCATGATGAAGTCGGTAAAGCTCAACGCCCAGCAGGCCGGTCAACAGCTGCCGGACGATGCCACTCTGCGCCATCAGATCCTTGAGCGGCTGATCATGGACAACGTGCAGCTGCAGATGGCCAAGCGGATGGGGCTGGAGATCTCTGACAGCGAACTGGATAACGCCATTAACGGCATCGCCCAGCAGAACAATATCAGCATGCAGCAGCTGCGCAGCCGCCTCGCAGCCGATGGTCTCGACTACAAGACCTACCGCGCCCAAATCCGCAAAGAGATGCTGATCAGCGAAGTCCGTAATAACGAGGTGCGCCGCCGCGTCACCATTCTGCCGCAGGAGGTGGATGCGCTGGCCAAGCAAATCGGCAGCCAGAACAGCGGTGAAACCGCCGTTAACCTGAGCCACATCCTGATTCCGCTGCCGGAGAATCCGACCCAGCAGCAGGTCAGCGAGGCCCAGCAGCAGGCGGAGTCTCTGATCCAGCAGCTGCACCAGGGTGCCAGCTTTGCCAAGCTGGCGGCGGCCTATTCCGCCGATCCCCAGGCGCTGAAAGGCGGTGAGATGGGCTGGGGGCGCCTGCAAGAGCTGCCGACCCTGTTCGCTGAAGCCCTGCAGAGCGCCAAGAAAGGGGATATCATCGGGCCTATCCGCTCCGGCGTCGGTTTCCATATTCTGCGGGTCAACGACCTGCGCGGCGATCAGGCCAACGTCTCCGTCACCGAAGTGCACGCGCGCCATATTCTGCTACGCACCTCGCCGGTCATGAGCGATGCCCAGGCACGCGCCAAGCTAGAGGCGCTCTCCGCCCAGATCAAGTCCGGCCAGATCACCTTTGAGCAGGCGGCGAAAGAGTATTCACAGGATCCGGGCAGCGCGCAGAAAGGCGGCGATCTGGGATGGGCGGTACCGTCCATGTACGATCCGGCCTTCCGCGATGCGCTGATGAAGCTGAACAAGGGTGAGATAAGCCAACCGGTGCACTCCAACTTTGGCTGGCACCTGATCCAGCTGCTGGGGACCCGTCAGGTCGATCGCACCGACGAGGCCCAGAAAGAGCGCGCCTATCGCATGCTGTTTAACCGTAAATTTGCCGAAGAAGCACAGACCTGGCTGCAGGAGCAACGCGCGGCGGCCTATGTGAAGATCTTGGGCAACAGCGCAAACGGAGCCCAGTAATCCCATGGCACCGATTCGTCGCATTGTCATCACCCCCGGCGAGCCGGCCGGGGTAGGACCGGAGCTGATCGTCCAGTTGGCGCAGCAACCCTGGCCTGCCGAGCTGGTGGTATGCGCCGATCCGAGCCTGCTAGAGGCGCGCGCCCGCGCGCTGGGGCTGCCGCTAACGCTGCGCCGCTATGATCCGGCGCTGCCGGCCCAGGCGCAGCAGGCGGCCTCCCTGACGGTGCTGCCGATCCCGCTAGAGACCGACGTTATCCCCGGTAGACTCAGCGTCGCCAACGGCAACTATGTGGTCGCCACGCTGGCGCGCGCCTGCGACGGCTGCCTGAGCGGCGAATTTGCCGCGCTGGTGACCGGCCCTGTGCACAAAGGGATCATTAACGATGCCGGCGTCCCCTTCACCGGGCATACCGAGTTCTTCGCCGATCGCAGTGGCTGCCCGCGCGTCGTAATGATGCTGGCCAGCGAGCGCCTGCGCGTCGCGCTGGCGACCACCCACTTACCGCTGCGGGAGGTTCCCGCAGCGATCACGCCGCAGACGCTGCGCGAGGTCATCACCATTCTGGACACCGAGCTGCGCCGCCGGTTTGGCCTCCGCCAGCCGCATATCTACGTCTGCGGACTCAACCCACACGCCGGTGAAGGCGGGCATATGGGGCGAGAGGAGCTGGATATTATCATCCCGACCCTTGATGCCCTACGCGCCAGCGGTATTCACCTCACCGGCCCGCTGCCCGCCGACACGCTGTTCCAGCCGAAATACCTGGACGACGCCGACGCGGTGCTGGCGATGTACCACGATCAAGGACTGCCGGTACTCAAATACCAGGGATTTGGCCACGCGGTCAACATCACGCTGGGGCTGCCGTTTATCCGCACCTCGGTAGATCACGGCACCGCGCTGGATCTGGCCGCCAGCGGTCAGGCGCAGCCCGGCAGCTTTATCACCGCATTAAATCTTGCCATAGAGATGACCAACCACAGCAATGAACAGTAGAGTGCACCAGGGGCATTTGGCCCGTAAACGCTTTGGACAGAACTTCCTGACCGATCAATTCGTGATCGACAGCATCGTGTCCGCCATCAACCCCCTTCCGGGCCAGGCCGTGGTCGAAATCGGCCCGGGCCTCGGTGCGCTGACCGAGCCGGTCGCCGACCGCATGGACAAAATGACCGTCATCGAGCTGGACAGGGATCTGGCCGAGCGTCTGTCTACCCATCCCTTTATCAGCCGTAAGCTGACCATTCGTCAGCAAGATGCTATGACCGTCGACTTCAGCGAGATGGCGCGTGAGGCGGGCCAGCCGCTGCGCGTGTTCGGCAACCTGCCGTATAACATCTCCACCCCGCTGATGTTTCATCTGTTCAGCTACGCATCCGCCATCGGCGATATGCATTTTATGCTGCAGAAAGAGGTTGTTAACCGCCTTGTCGCCGGACCAGACAGCAAAACCTATGGCCGTCTGAGCGTTATGGCGCAATACTACTGTCAGGTGATCCCGGTTCTGGAAGTGCCGCCCAGCGCTTTCCGCCCGGCACCGAAGGTGGATTCTGCCGTGGTTCGCCTGATCCCACACCGTGAGCTGCCCTACCCGGTCAGCGACGTACGCGTGTTGAGCCGCATCACGACAGAAGCCTTTAACCAACGGCGCAAGACCGTCCGCAACAGTCTTGGCCATCTGTTCAGCGCCGACCAGCTCAGCGCGCTGGGAATCGATCCGGCACGCAGAGCAGAAACGCTGTCAGTGGCAGACTACTGCAGACTGGCCAACTGGCTGTGTGAACACCCACAGGCTCAGTAACCGTGCAAACAGGAGCCTTACGTTATGATCGATGCACCCCGTATCATCGTTCAGGTACAGAGTGTCTATGCCGGATCGCAGTCGCTGCCTGAAGAGGCGCGCTTCGTCTTTGCCTATACCGTCACTCTGCGTAATCTGGGCCGCTTTAACGTACAGCTCCTGCGCCGCTACTGGCTAATAACCAACGGCAACGGCCGCCAGACTGAAGTCCAGGGCGAAGGGGTCATCGGCGAACAGCCGCTGATCCTGCCCAACGGCGAGTTTCAGTACACCAGCGGCGCCATCATCGAAACGCCCTGCGGTACCATGGAGGGGCACTACGAAATGGTTGACCATCAAGGACACACCTTCCGTATCGCCATTCCGGTCTTCCGCCTGGCCATTCCCAGCCTGATTAACTGATTCTATGTCGACACTGCTTATTGGCGACGTTCATGGCTGCTACCATGAACTGCGCGACCTGCTTTCCCTGGCGGGCTTCGATCCCGCCCGCGACACGCTGTGGCTGACCGGCGATCTGGTCGCCCGCGGCCCCGACTCTCTGGCGGTACTGCGCTATGTCAAATCCCTTGGCGACAGCGTACGCCTGGTGCTGGGTAACCATGACCTACACCTGCTGGCCGTTTATGCCGGCATCAGCCGGAATAAACCCAAGGATAAACTGACGCCGCTGCTGGAGGCGCCGGATGCGGACAGCCTAATCAACTGGCTGCGCCGCCAGCCGGTGCTGCAGGCCGATAGCGATCTGCGCCTGGTGATGGCTCACGCGGGCATCAGCCCGCAGTGGGATCTGGCCACGGCGCAGCGCTGCGCGCGCGAGGTGGAAGCCATGCTGGCCAGCGACAGCTACCCCTTCTTTCTCAATGCCATGTACGGCGATATGCCGAATAACTGGAGCGAGTCGCTCAGTGGCCTGGCGCGCCTGCGCTTTACCACCAATGCCCTGACCCGGATGCGCTACTGCTTCCCCGGCGGCGAGCTGGACATGATCTGCAAGGATGCGCCGGACGATGCGCCGGCGCCGCTGCGCCCCTGGTTCGATCTCGACAGCCCGGTGCGCGAGGCTGGCTACAGCATCGCCTTCGGCCACTGGGCCTCTCTGGAAGGGCGCGGTACGCCGCCGCAGGTCTATGCCCTGGATACCGGGTGCTGCTGGGGCGGCACCCTGACGGCCCTGCGCTGGGAGGATCGCCGCAGCTTCAGCGTGCCCTCTCGCCGCGCATCACGCCACGCCAAAGCGGAATAGCCCGACCCCTTTCCTCGCCGCCACGTAACGGCCTCATGCCGCCCGCGCGGCTAGCCGCGGGCGACGGCGTAGCGGCGAGCGCTTACTAGGGAGACGATGCAGGCGATATTTTCCCGGCGTGACGGCCACCTCGGCCCACTCCACGCCGCAGAGGGGCTGCGTAGGGTTAACGACGTGATGATGACATGATAAAAAGCGCGGAGAACGCGCAGAGAAAGGGCGCAGCGCCGGTTAACGGCGATCCAGGATCTCAAAGCAATAGGCGTGTGAATTGTCGCTATCGGCGTCATGAAACTCGCTGAAGCACGTCTGCCACTCATCCGACGCATAGTCGGGAAAATAGGTGTCCCCTGCGACGTCAGCGTCCACATGGGTCAGATACAGCCGGCTCGCCTGCGGCAAAAACTGGCTGTAAATGCTGCCTCCGCCGATGATCATCACCTCTTGCGCCTCCGCAGCTGCGTCCAGCGCCGCCTGCGGCGTCGTCACCCAGGTTACGCGATCGTCGCTGCCCGCCTGGCGGCTGATCACGATGTTATGCCGCCCCGGCAGCGGACGCCCGATGGACTCATAGGTCTTACGCCCCATGATCACCGGTTTTGCCAGAGTATTACGCTTAAACCACGCAAGATCGGCCGGCAAATGCCACGGCATCGCATTGTCTAAACCGATCACACGATCCGCGCTCAGTGCGGCGATCAGGCTGATAATCATGCTTGTCTGTCCTGTCTGGGAGAAAAAGTGCGCACACTATACGGAATGGCCGCGCAGGCGTCGATAGCCTGCGACGGGTAAATCTATATGCAACGTAAAATTCCGCAGTAAAGCTGAACAATAGTCAATTAGACGCCGGGACGCTTACGATATAGCCATATTCCCGGTAATGACAGGCCGATGGAGAGCGCGCCCACGATAAAAGAGGCCTTGAGAAAGTTGGTGACCATGCTGGCGAACAGCGGCTCGGAATAGCCGCTGCGGGAGATCTCGACCACGGCGATCATCGCCCGATAGGCGTAGATGCCGGGAAACATCGGGATCACCGCCGCCACGGTAAACACCTTGGGGTGCGCCAGTAGCCAGCGCGACCACTGGATACCGATAATGCCGATCAGGATCGCCGCCATCAACGACGCCCACTCAATATTCAGCCCCAGCGTTATCAGCAGCAGACGAGAGCCGTGGCCGATAGCCCCCAGCAGCGCGCAGTAGCGCAAGGCCCGGTTTGGCACATTGAACACCATGGCAAACCCCAACGCGGGGACGGCTGCCAGCAGCATATCCTGTAATAATGCTAAGAGTAACGTCATCATGCCCATCCCTGTAGCCCCCACAGCGACAGCGCCATCACCACGCCGAGACAGGTCGCCAGGGTCAGCAGCGTCGCCATGGCCCAGCGGGCCAGCCCGGTGTTGACATGCCCTTTAAACATATCTGCCACCGCATTGATCAGCGGGAACCCCGGAACCAACAGCAGAATACTGGCCGCCATGGCGATGAGCGATGTCTCGGCAAACGCACTCAGCTGCAGCAGGGCGCCGGAGACCGAGGTGGCAATAAAGGCCGTAATACAAAAGTTAATCAGCGGGTTAAGCTGGCGATGTGTCATGAGCTGCCGGGCGTACATGGCCACCGCGCTGGCCAAAAAGGCCACCAGAGCACCGTCCCAGCCGCCGCCGTTCAGCTTGCAGAAGCAGGCGCAGGAGAGACCGACCATCAGCACCACCAGCGCGCGCGGATAGCGCAGCGGGCGGATATGCTCCAACCGGCGGCGCACATCGCTCATGTCCAGCAGGCGGTGCTCAGCCATAATCACAATATGCTGCACCTCGGTCACTACGTGCATATTGATGCCGCGATCGACATTCTTGCGCGTCGACGTCAGGCAGCGGCCATCCTTAATAGTGGTCAATACCACCGCGTTGGCCGAAATAGAGCTCTCTACGCTGTCTACACCCAGCGCTAGCCCCAGCCGGGTAGAAAGCTGTTCGACCAACATGCTCTCGGCGCCGTGCTGCAGCAGGAAAAGGGCACAGTGAATACACAGGCGGGTTATCTCCCGCTGGCGATCAGACTCCACAATCGACTCCTGTCAGGGTGATCCCGTCATAGCGGCTCAGCGGCTCAGCACCGCTGACAACGCTCCCGCGGCGCAGACCACCCGCACCGCGGTGATTTATTGTGCCACAACGCCGCACGTCGCGTAACCTGCCGCCTCATCCCACGGCGGCAAGTTTCCGGGCCGCCCGGCCGGCAACAAAAAGGCCCGGCGTCGCCGGGCCTTACGCCACGCCGCGCCGTTACTTCAGGCGGGCATGCATCTCCTGTACCGAAATCACCTGCTCGGTCGGATCCGCGTTCAGCGCCATCGCCGTAGCAAAGCCGCCGTTCAGCGTGGTGTCATAGTGCACCTTGTAGCGCAGCGCGCTGCGCCGGATCAGCTTGGAATCCTCGATCGCCTGACGCCCGGCGGTGGTGTTCACAATATAGGTGTACTCGCCATTCTTGATGCGATCCTGAATGTGCGGACGCCCCTCATGCACTTTGTTGACCAGACGCGGGTTAATACCGGCCTCCCCCAGCACCACCGCGGTGCCGTGGGTCGCATCCAGCTCAAAGCCCTGCTTGAGCAGCTTGGCCGCCAAATCCACCACCCGGTGCTTATCGCCCTCGCGGACCGACAGCAGGGCGCGTCCCGGGGTCTTCACCTGCGACTGGCTGCCGAGCATCGCCTTGGCAAAGGCCTCGGCAAAGGTCCGCCCCACCCCCATCACCTCGCCGGTAGAGCGCATCTCCGGCCCCAGAATCGGGTCGACGCCGGGGAACTTGGCAAACGGCAACACCACCTCTTTGACGGAGTAATAGGGCGGGATCACCTCCTCCGTCATGCCCTGCTGCGCCAGCGTCTGCCCCACCATCACGCGAGCGGCCACCTTGGCCAAGGGGACGCCGGTCGCCTTGGAGACGAAGGGAACGGTACGGGCGGCGCGTGGGTTGACCTCAATCAGGTACACCTGGTTGTCTTTGACGGCAAACTGCACGTTCATCAGACCCCGCACGCACAGCTCCATCGCCAGCTTCTCCGCCTGGCGACGCAGTTCGTCCTGGATCTCCGCACTCAGGGTGTAGGCCGGCAGCGAACAGGCGGAGTCACCGGAGTGCACCCCCGCCTGCTCAATGTGTTCCATAATGCCGCCGATCAGCACGCGCTCGCCGTCACAGATGGCATCGACGTCCACTTCGACCGCATCGTCCAGGAAGTGATCTAGCAGCACCGGCGCGTCGTTGGATACGCTGACTGCCGTCTGGAAGTAGCGCCGCAGATCGCTCTCATCGTAGACGATCTCCATCGCCCGACCGCCGAGGACATAAGAGGGGCGAACCACCAGCGGATAGCCTATCTGAGCCCCCTTCTCCACCGCCTGCTCAATGGCCGTGACGGTGGCGTTGGCCGGCTGCTTCAGCCCCAGGCGATTCACCGCCTGCTGGAAGCGCTCGCGATCCTCGGCGCGGTCAATTGCGTCCGGGCTGGTGCCGATAACCGGCACGCCGGCGGCCTCCAGCGCCCGGGCCAGCTTCAGCGGCGTCTGGCCGCCGTACTGTACGATCACCCCCTGCGGACGCTCGACGGCGACGATCTCCAGCACATCCTCCAGCGTAACCGGCTCAAAGTAGAGGCGGTCAGAGGTATCATAATCCGTAGAGACGGTTTCCGGGTTACAGTTGACCATGATGGTTTCATAGCCATCCTCACGCAGCGCCAGCGACGCGTGCACACAGCAGTAGTCAAACTCGATCCCCTGACCGATGCGGTTCGGGCCACCGCCCAGCACCATGATCTTCGGGCGATCGTGCGTCGGGTTAGCCTCGCACTCCTCTTCATAGGTGGAGTAAAGGTAAGCCGTGTCGGTCGCGAATTCGGCCGCGCAGGTGTCCACGCGTTTATACACCGGATGCAGCCCCTGCTTATGGCGCAGCTTGCGAATCTCGCTCTCCGCCACGCCGGCCAGACGGGCCAGACGCGCATCGGCGAACCCTTTACGCTTCAGCTGACGCAGGAAGGAGGCCGTCAGGCCATTGATACCCACGTCGGCAACCCGCTCCTCCAGACGCACCAGCTCCTCGATCTGTACCAGGAACCAGCGATCGATGTTGGTCAGGTTAAACACCCCATCCACCGACAGGCCGGCGCGGAAGGCATCCGCGATATACCAGATACGTTCGGCGCCGGCATCTTTCAGCTCGCGTCGGATCTTAGTCAGCGCCTGCGGATCGTCCAAATTCACCTTGGGATCGAAACCACTCGCCCCGACCTCCAGCCCGCGCAGCGCCTTCTGCAGCGACTCCTGCTGGGTACGGCCAATCGCCATCACCTCACCCACCGACTTCATCTGCGTGGTCAGGCGATCGTTAGCACCGGCAAACTTTTCAAAGTTGAAGCGCGGGATCTTGGTCACCACGTAGTCGATAGAGGGCTCAAACGAGGCCGGCGTACGTCCCCCGGTGATGTCGTTCATCAGCTCATCCAGGGTGTAGCCCACCGCCAGCTTGGCCGCAACTTTGGCTATAGGGAAGCCGGTCGCCTTGGAGGCCAGCGCGGAAGAACGCGATACGCGCGGGTTCATCTCGATGACGATAAGGCGGCCGTTTTTCGGGTTAACCGCAAACTGCACGTTGGAGCCGCCGGTCTCCACGCCGATCTCACGCAGTACCGCCATCGAGGCGTTACGCATGATTTGGTACTCTTTATCAGTCAGGGTCTGCGCCGGTGCGACGGTAATCGAATCGCCGGTGTGGATCCCCATCGGATCAATGTTTTCGATAGCGCAGACGATAATGCAGTTGTCGTTCTTATCGCGCACCACCTCCATCTCATACTCTTTCCAGCCGATCAGCGACTCATCGATCAGCAGCTCGTTGGTCGGCGAAAGATCCAGGCCGCGCGCGCAGATCTCTTCAAACTCTTCGCGGTTGTAAGCGATACCGCCGCCGGTACCCCCCATCGTAAACGATGGACGGATAATGCAGGGGAAACCGACCTGCTCAGCCACCGCCAGCGACTCTTCCATGCTGTGAGCGATGCCGGAGCGCGCGGTATCCAGGCCGATCTTCTTCATCGCCTGGTCGAAGCGCCGGCGATCCTCAGCCTTATCGATGGCGTCGGCCGTCGCGCCGATCATGGTCACGCCAAACTCGGCCAGAACCCCCTGGCGCTCCAGCTCCAGGGCACAGTTCAGTGCCGTCTGGCCGCCCATCGTCGGCAGCACCGCATCAGGACGCTCCTTCTCGATGATCTTACGCACTACTTCCCAGTGAATCGGCTCAATATAGGTCGCGTCGGCCATCTCCGGATCGGTCATGATGGTGGCCGGGTTGGAGTTAACCAGGATGACGCGGTAGCCCTCCTCGCGCAGCGCCTTACAGGCCTGCGCGCCGGAGTAGTCAAACTCGCACGCCTGGCCGATGACGATCGGCCCGGCGCCCAGGATCAGGATGCTTTTAATATCAGTACGTTTTGGCATGGTTGTTCAGGCTCCCTGATTACTTGGCGGTACGGCGGTAGTTTTCAATCAGCATCATAAAATGGTCGAACAGCGGGGCGGCATCGTGCGGCCCTGGGCTGGCCTCCGGGTGTCCCTGGAAACTGAACGCCGGGCGATCGGTGCGGTGAATGCCCTGCAGCGAGCCGTCGAACAGCGACTTATGGGTCGCCCGCAGCGTCGGCGGCAAGGTCGCTTCATCAACGGCAAAACCGTGGTTTTGCGCGGTGATCATCACACGGTCATGATCCAAATCCTTCACCGGATGGTTGCCGCCGTGGTGGCCAAACTTCATTTTTACCGTCTGTGCGCCGCTGGCCAGCGCCAGCAGCTGGTGCCCTAGGCAGATACCAAACAGCGGGATCTCGCCGTGCAGGAAGGTCGCGATAGCCTCGATGGCATAGTCACAGGGGGCCGGATCACCGGGGCCGTTGGACAGGAAAATACCGTCCGGATTCAGCGCCAGCACATCCTGCGCGGGCGTCTGAGCCGGCACCACCGTCAGGCGGCAACCGCGATCCACCAGCATCCGCAGGATATTGCGCTTCACCCCGAAGTCATAGGCCACCACGTGGTAGGGCAACGCCGCATCCTCACAGGGCGCCGGCAGCCCATCCTTCAGCGTCCAGCTACCCTGGCGCCACTCATAGGGCTCCTGGGTCGTCACTTCTTTGGCCAGATCCATCCCTTTCAGGCCGGGGAACGCGCGCGCCTTCTCCAGCGCCAGCGCCGCATCCGGCTCACTCCCGCTCTCCGCGGTGATGATGCAACCGTTCATCGCCCCCTTCTCACGCAGCAGGCGGGTCAGCTTACGGGTATCAATATCGGCGATGGCGACCACGCGGTGACGACGCAGATAGTCCGGCAGCGTCTCTTGACTGCGGAAGTTGCTGGCGATCGGCGGCAGATCGCGCACGATCAGCCCCTGAGCATGCACGGCGGAGGATTCTTCATCGGCGGCGTTGGTGCCGACATTGCCAATATGGGGATAGGTAAGCGTGACGATCTGACGGGAATAGGAGGGGTCGGTGAGAATTTCTTGGTAGCCGGTCATCGAGGTATTGAAGACCACTTCCCCCACGGCCGATCCGTCTGCTCCGATCGACCTGCCGTGAAACTGGGTTCCGTCTTCCAGAACTAAAAGCGCTGACTTAATCAAAACACCCTCCAAAGGAATACTCAGTCACAATATATGCATATTAATTCAGATATTGCATCGTGAATCAATCGCAAAAACTGCCACTGCGGCGAATTTCTGACAAATTGCGCGCATTCTAATGACGCATCCGCCCATTGTCCAGATGAAAGGAGAGTTTTTTGTGTTTTTTACAAATCTGAATGTGTTTTTAATGCCAAATGATTAAAAACACCAATTTTAGGGAAGGAGAAAACGGTTGCCGGACACAGATATCAAAGGCAACGGCGCTATAATGCGTTTTTTCACTGAAAAAATCAAGATGCGGGCGGCGCAGCGGGGTGAAATAAAAGGTAAATAGCAAAAATCGCCATACTGATAAATTTAGATGTAAATTCTCACCATAAATAAAAAATGTGATGAAAAAATCATTATTTTCATCACATTAAACAACATAGCAACCATGATATCTGTCGAAGAATAGGCCTTTTATAAGGTATCCAGAGCCAAAACATCACACATATCGTACATTCCTGGCTGCTGTGCGCCGAGCCACAGCGCCGCTCGCATGGCACCGCTGGCAAATGTCATACGGCTAGACGCCTTATGGGTAATCTCCAGACGCTCGCCGACATCGGCGAACATGGCGGTATGCTCGCCCACGATATCGCCGGCGCGCAGCGTCGCGAAACCGATGCTGCCAGGAACCCGCTCCCCGGTGTGCCCCTGGCGAGTATAGACCGCACAGCTTTCCAGGCTACGGCCCAACGCACCAGCGATCGCCTCACCCATCGCCAGCGCCGTTCCCGAGGGCGCATCGACTTTATGGCGATGATGCGCCTCAAGGATTTCAATATCGCAGTAGCTCCCCATCACCTGCGCCGCCTTTTCCAGCAGGCGCAGCATCACGTTCACCCCCACGCTGAAGTTGGCGGCCAACACGATGGCGACATGCTGTGAAGCCGCCTCAATGACCGCCTTTTCCTGCTCGCTGAAACCGGTAGTCCCGATCACCATCGCTTTACCGTGCGCCTGACAAAAGGCCAAATGCGCCATCGTTCCTTCGGGACGGGTAAAGTCGATCAGAACATCAAACTGCCCCGCGACCCGCTCCAGCGATGACTCGACCGTCACACCGGTCATACCACAGCCCGCCAGTTCGCCGGCGTCGCACCCCAGCAGGCCGGAGCCCTCCCGCTCCAGCGCCGCCCCCAGCGTCACGCCGGGTATCGCCGCGGCCGCCGCAATCAGCTGACGCCCCATCCGACCGCCGGCACCGGCGATCGCTACCCGAATCTGTTCTGCCATCTTCCGTCTCCCATATGATGCTCTCTTCGCTGTCCGTCGGCGTCGCGTAGCTCGCCGCGTGCCGCACGACCCCTCTATTTGGTGGCTTTTCAGGTTAACGGCTGTCTCGGCCCTGAGCCAGAAAAAATCGGTGATGATGCAAAAATTCATCGGCGATGGCCGGCCATCGCACCTCAGCCTGCATGAATATGCAATTATCACAGCGTTCTTTCCCAAGGAACCCCCTATCACTTTGAGAGAAAAACTATCAAAAATACCCGTCATGCTCTCAAAGTGATATACAGCCAGTTTTTTCCTGTCTTATAGCGTCATAATTTCCTTGGGATATCTCGATCCGACTCACACTTATGAGGATATATCTCCTCTGCTCAATGAGTGTGGCGCATATCTTGCTGCCTTGAACTATCCCCCAGGCTTATTTCCCCACAGGAGAATACTATGTCTTTAGGATCGCCGCTGCGGCGGGTTGATGCCGAAGCCAAGGTCACCGGACAGGCGCGTTATACCGATGATATGATGATGCCCGGCATGCTCCATGCCTGCTACGTGCGCAGCCGTATCGCCCACGGTAACGTCACCGCCATCGATACCCGGGAAGCGGAGTCCATGCCCGGCGTAGAAGCCGTCTTCACCTTTCACGATGTCCCCTCAGCCCCCTTCCCTACCGCCGGCCACGCCTGGTCGCTGGAGCCGGGCAAACGGGATATCGCCGATCGCCATCTGCTGACCGGCCACGTGCGCCACTTTGGCGACGGCGTCGCCATCGTCGTCGCCCGCGATCTGCTCAGCGCCGAGCGCGCCGCGGCGCGGGTACAGGTCAGCTATGATGCGTTGCCGGTGATCACCCGGCCACAGGCGGCCCTGGCCGACGGAGCACCGGCCATTCACCCCGGCGGCAATTTGCTGCGCCACAGCGAGATCGACGCCGGAGAGCCAGAAGCCCGCATCGCCGCCGCCGATCTGCAGCTGGAGGGTCACTACGAGACGCCGGTGGTGCAGCACTGCCACATGGAGGGCGTGACCTGCTATGCCTATATGGAGCAGCCCGATCACATCGTCATTGTCTCCAGCACCCAAATTCCCCAGATTGTCCGGCGCACCGTCGCCCAGGCCCTCGGTCTCCCCTGGTCGCACGTCCGGGTGATCAAGCCCTACGTCGGCGGCGGATTCGGCAATAAGCAGGATGTGCTGGAAGAGCCCATGGCCGCCTTTTTAACCCAGCGCCTCGGCGGTAAACCGGTCAAGGTCAGCCTGAGCCGGGAGGAGTGCTTCGTCGCCACCCGCACCCGCCACGCCTTCAGCATCGATGCCC
This sequence comes from Edwardsiella sp. EA181011, assembly GCF_000800725.1. Taxonomy (NCBI): domain Bacteria; kingdom Pseudomonadati; phylum Pseudomonadota; class Gammaproteobacteria; order Enterobacterales; family Hafniaceae; genus Edwardsiella; species Edwardsiella sp. EA181011. The sequence continues at coordinate 3,923,029 of NZ_CP011364.1, forward strand.
GGCTGGGTATGCGCCGGGATGGTCTGCTGGAGGGGTACCGTCTGACGGTGCTGTCCAATACCGGCGCCTATGCCTCTCACGGCCACTCAATTGCCGCCGCCGGTGCCAATAAAATCAGCTATCTCTATCCCCGCAGCGCCTTTGGCTACTGCGCTGATACGGTATATACCAACCTGCCCGCCGCCGGTGCGATGCGCGGCTACGGCGCGCCACAGGTCGACTTCGCCCTGGAGTGCCTGATGGACGACGCCGCGGCCCGCCTCGATCTCGATCCCCTCGAGGTTCGTCTGCGCAACGTTGCGCGTCAGGGCGACCGTAACCCGGTTAACGGAAAGAGCATCTACAGCGCCGGGCTCACAGAGTGCCTGGAAAAAGGCCGCCGTCTGTTTGAGTGGGATCGGCGCCGCGCCGAATGTATGGCCCAGTCGGCCGATGCGCCGGTACGGCGCGGCGTCGGTGTCGCCTGTTTCAGCTATGGTTCCAATACCTATCCGGTCGGGGTGGAGATCGCCGGCGCCCGTCTGCTGCTCAATCAGGACGGGACGGTAAACCTGCAGATTGGCGCTACCGAAATTGGCCAGGGATCCGATACCGTCTTCGCCCAGATGGCATCGGAAACGCTGGGGATCCCCTTTAAACAGATCCGGGTGATCTCAACTCAGGATACCGATATCACCGCCTTCGATCCCGGCGCCTTTGCCTCACGGCAAAGCTATGTCGCCGCCCCGGCGATCCGCCGCGCGGCGGAGATCATGCGTCAGAAAATCCTGGCGCACGCGGCGCTGATAAGTCACCAGCCGGAGTGGGGATTGACCCTGTGCGACGGTAACGTAGTGATGGCGATGCAGCCGGATCAGGTGCTAATGAGCGTCGCCGACGTCGCCATGCAGGCCTACTACCACCAGGAGATCGGCGCACAGATCCTGGCCGAGGTCTCCCATAAAACAACCACCAATCCCCCGGCCTTCGGCTGCACCTTTGTCGATCTCAGCATCGACATCGCGCTGTGCCAGGTCACCATTAACCGCATCCTGAATCTGCATGACTCCGGGCGGATCCTCAACCCGCAGCTGGCGGAGGGACAGGTTCACGGCGGTATGGGGATGGGGATCGGCTGGGCGCTGTTCGAAGAGATGATCATCGATGAGAAGAGCGGCGTGGTACGCAACCCGAATCTGCTCGACTACAAATTCCCCACCTGTGTCGATCTGCCGGATCTGGAGTGCGCCTTCGTCGAAACGGTGGAGCCGCAGTCGGCCTATGGCCACAAGGCGCTGGGGGAGCCGCCGATCATTTCGCCTGGACCGGCGATCCGCAACGCCATTCGCATGGCAACGGGGGTCGCGATCAATGCGCTGCCGATCACCCCCAAAACGCTGTATCGCGAATTTGTGCAGGCCGGACTGATCAGGGAGTAATGCGACATGTATGATATTAAACGCTATCTGCGCGCCACCAGCGCGCGCCACGCCAGCGAACTGATGCTGGCCCACCCGGACAGCCGTCTGTTAGCCGGCGGCACCGACGTGCTGATCCAGCTGCACCACCATAACGCGCAGTACGCCCATATCGTGGATATCCACGGGCTACCCGAGCTGTGCGGCATTACGACGCTAGAGGATGGCACCCTACGCATTGGCTCCGGCACCACCTTTACCCAGATCATCGAACACCCGCAGATCCAGGCACACCTGCCGATGCTGGCCGAAGCCGCCGCCACTATCGCCGGCCCACAGATCCGCAACGTCGCCACCTACGGCGGTAACATCTGCAACGGCGCCACCAGCGCAGACTCCGCCGCCCCCAGCGTCGCGCTCAAGGCTCAGCTGGAGATCCTGACGCCCGACGGCGTGACGATCCGTCCGATCGACGGCTTTCATACCGGGCCGGGGAAGGTGGCGCTGAGCCCCGGCGAGATCCTGCTGGCCTTCCGTTTTCACCCCGACGATCACCGCCGCGCCGGCAGCGCCTATATCAAGTACGCCATGCGCGGCGCGATGGATATCGCCACCATCGGCTGCGCAGCCCTGTGCCGCATTGAGTCTGGGCACTTCAGCGAGCTGCGCCTGGCCTACGGCGTCGCGGCACCGACGCCGATCCGCTGCCCGCAGGCCGAGGCCTGCGCCGACGGCCAGCCGCTGAGCCGCCAGACGCTGGCCGCCGTCGCCGCCGCCGTCGCCGGTGACGTTTCGCCGCGCTCGTCCTGGCGTGCCGAAAAGGAATTCCGTTTACACCTGATCCGTACCCTGGCGCAGCGAGCCATTACCCTGGCCGTGCAGCGGGCGGGAGGAGAGATACTATGAATGTCAAAGAATGGGTTGAAATCACCTGCCAGATCAATGGGAAAACCTATCAGTTTTGCGTGTCGCCGGCGATGTCGCTGCTGGAAATGCTGCGCGAGCACGGGCTAACCAGCGTGAAGCAGGGCTGCTGTGTCGGTGAGTGCGGCGCCTGCAGCGTATTGATCGATGGCGTGGCAACCGACAGCTGCCTGTACCTGGCGCTGTGGGCCGACGGTAAGCAGATCGTCACGGCCGATGGGCTGGGCCGAGCCGACAGCCTTTCGCCGATCCAGCAGGCCTATGTCGACGCCGGCGCAGTGCAGTGTGGTTTCTGTACCCCGGGACTGGTGGTCGCGACCCATGCCCTGCTGGCGAAACCGCGCAGTCGCCCGCTGACGCACCAGGAGATCCGCCGCGGCCTCTCCGGCAACCTGTGCCGTTGCACCGGCTATCAGGCCATCGTACGCGCCGTCGATCTCTGCCAGCGCGAGGAAGATCAGTAGGCTGCCGAGCGCGTGCCCCCGGCGTAACTCGGTATTGCTGCGGTAATATCGGGTTACACCCATGGCACCAATATTACATAACGCACTGAAAATAATAAAAATATTCTAACATAACTGGCAATTTCTCCGCTGGGGACTATGATCAAACGCATTCACTGCGTTCCCACTCACCTCCCTAGGAGATCGCTCTATGTTTACCAAGAAAGCACTCGCATGCCTGCTGGTTGCCGGGGGACTTAGCCTCAGCGCCCAGGCTATGACGCTCAGCAGCCCAACGGTTGACAATGGTAAGTCGCTACAAAACGTGCAGATTTTTAATGGCTGGGGCTGTACCGGACAGAATAAATCACCGGCGCTGACCTGGAGCGATGTGCCAGCAGGCACCAAGAGCTTTGCCGTCACCATGTATGATCCGGATGCCCCGACGGGCAGTGGATGGTGGCACTGGGTGATGATCGACATCCCCGCCTCGGTGCATAGCCTGGCGCAAAACGTCGGAGAGAAAGAGAGCCGCGATCTGCCCAAAGGTGCAATTCAGCTGCGCAATGACTTTGGCTATAACGGCTTTGGTGGCGCCTGTCCTCCTCCGGGCGCCAAGCCCCATAACTACCAAATCACCGTATATGCGCTGAATGTCGCGAAGTTAGATATTCCGGCCCACGCCTCTCCCGCCTACGCCGGCTACTTCATCTTGCAGCATAAAATCGGCGAAGCCCGCCTGACGGCGCCGACCAACATACGCTGAGTCCCCGCGCACGATGCCATAGCACAACGAAAAACGGGGCGCCCATCCGGCACCCCGTTTGTTGTTCCCTTGGCCCCGCGGCTCAATCGGCCTGCTGTACCTCGATACGCAGCTCGCGCGGCACCTCAAACACAATATTCTCTTCCCGCCCCTGCATCTCCTGCGCCGCCGAACCGCCCAGCGTCTGCAGGCGGTCGATGACCTCTCGCACCAGCACGTCCGGCGCCGATGCCCCGGCCGTCACCCCCACGCAGCCCACGCCGCTCAGCCAGGCATCGTGGATATCCGAAGCGCTATCGATAAGGTAAGCCGGCCTTCCTGCCCGACGCGCCAGCTCCGCGAGACGGTTAGAGTTGGAGGAGTTTTTCGAACCGACCACCAGCACCACGTCCGCCTGCGCCGCCAGACTACGCACCGCCTCCTGACGGTTGGTGGTCGCGTAACAGATATCGTCTTTACGCGGTCCGACGATCGCCGGGAAACGCGCCCGCAGGGCGTCTATCACCTCAGAGGTGTCATCGACCGACAGCGTCGTCTGGGTCATAAAGCAGAGGTTACGTTCGTCTTTCACCTGCAGCTGCCAGACATCCTGCGGTGACTCAACCAGATACATGCCCCCCAGAGGATTGCTGTACTGCCCCATGGTGCCTTCCACCTCCGGGTGACCGGCATGACCGATCAGGATAGCCTCCGTACCGCGGCGACTGGCCCGAGCCACCTCCATATGGACCTTGGTCACCAGTGGGCAGGTGGCATCGAACAGCATGGTAAGGTGGCGCGCCTTCGCCTCTGCGCGTACCGCCTGGGAGACGCCGTGCGCAGAGAAAATCAGGATCGCCCCGTCGGGGACTTCGCTTATCTCCTCGATAAACACCGCACCGCGCTCACGCAGATCGTTCACCACGAAACGATTATGCACTACCTCATGACGGACATAGATCGGCGCGCCATAGATAGCCAATGCACGCTCGACGATGCTGATCGCTCTATCGACCCCGGCACAGAAACCGCGCGGGTTAGCCAGCAGAATGCGCATGTTCATCTCCCTGCGGCGGATCGATCGCCAGCACCTCAAGGTCAAAGGTCACCGGCATCCCCGCCAACGGGTGGTTAAAATCGACCGTTACCGACTCACCGACGATCTCACGAACCAGCCCCGGCATCTGGGCACCGTCGGCGGCGGTGAACAGGATCACCGCGCCGGCCTGCGGCGTTCCGCTGTCGCGAAACTGTCCCAGAGGAAAAAACTGCACCAGATCATCGCTGCGCTCGCCGAACGCATCGGCGGGCGCTAAGGTGAACGCCCGTCGATCGCCGCCTCTGCAGCCCAGCAGCTGAGCCTCCAGCGCCGGGGAGAGGCTGCCGTCGCCGAGCCGGAACAACGCCGGCTGACCGCGCTCGCGCGACGACTCCGCCAGGGAGCCATCCTCCAGCGTCAGCGTAAAATGCACCAGTACCGCGCTTGTCGCCTGAGCCTGAGGCATTACTTTTTCTCCTTGTCCCGCTGCGGCAAAAAGCCCTCGAGCACCACCAGTGCGGCCCCGATACAGATAGCGGTATCCGCCAGGTTAAAGGTGGCGAAGTGCCAGTTTCCGACGTAAAAGTCGATCATATCGACGACGAAGCCATGCCACAGACGATCGAACAGATTACCCAGTGCCCCACCGATGATCAGCGCATAGGCAATGTTGTTCAGACGCTGCGAGGCCGCGCTGCGGTACATCATGACCAGCAAGGCTACGCAAATGGCAATAGCGATGCAGGCAAAGAACCAGCGCTGCCAGCCGCCGCTGTCGGCCAGGAAGCTAAAGGCGGCGCCATAGTTCCGCGCATAGTGCAGATTGAGCGACGGGAACAGCGGCAGAGTCTCCCCCAGCATAAAATGCTGGAGGATCAGCTGCTTGCTACCCAAATCAACAATCAGTACGGCAACGACGATCCACAGCCAGCGCAGTCCGGTTGAAAGAATAGGTCTGCGCATCATGCAAACTTACGCTCTTCGCCCTGACCGGCCACGTTCGTGACACAGCGTGGGCACAGCTGAGGATGCGCGGAATCCTGACCGATGGCGGTCGAGTAATGCCAGCAGCGCGGACACTTGCTGCCGGCGGCCTTGCTCAAGCCCACCTTCAGCCCGGCCAGTTCGCTGGCCACCGCATCAGCGGAGGCCTGAGCCAACGGCTGTACGCGCGCCGCCGAGGTGATCAGCACGAAGCGCAGCTCGTCCTGCAGGCTATCCAGCTGCGTCGCCAGCGCCTCATCCGCATACAGCGTGATGGCGGCCTCCAGCGAGCTCCCCACTTTCTTGTCGTTACGCGCTTGCTCGATGACCTTGTTCACCTCGCCGCGCACCTTCAGCAGCTCAGCCCAGAAGGCGTCGTTCATCGGCTCCGCGGTATCCAGACCAAACAGCCCCTGGTACCACTCTTCGGTAAACACGAACTGTGCGCGCTCACCCGGCAGATAGCCCCAGATCTCATCGGCCGTAAAGGAGAGGATCGGCGCCATCCAGCGCACCAGCGCCTCTGCAATATGGTACAGCGCGGTCTGACAGCTGCGGCGAGCCACGGAGTCAGCCTTGGCGGTGTACTGGCGATCCTTGATGATATCCAGATAGAAAGAGCCCATCTCGACCGAGCAGAACTGCATCAGGCGCTGCACCACTTCGTGGAAATCATAGTTTTCGTAGGCGGCGATGATCTCATCCTGCGCCTGCTTGGCACAGCCGACCGCCCAGCGATCCAGTACCACCATATCCTCCGGCTTCACCATATCCTTACGCGGATCGAAACCGTTCAGGTTAGCCAGCAGGAAGCGGGCCGTATTGCGGATGCGGCGATAGGCATCGGCGGAACGCTTGAGGATCTCATCCGACACCGCCATTTCACCGGTATAGTCGGTCGAGGCGACCCACAGGCGCAGAATGTCGCCGCCCAGCTTGTTCATCACCTGCTGCGGGCTGACGACGTTACCGACGGACTTGGACATCTTACGCCCCTGCCCATCCACGGTGAAACCGTGGGTCAGCACCTGGCGATACGGCGCCTTACCCTTCATGGCGACGGCGATCATCAGCGAGGACATAAACCAACCGCGATGCTGATCGGAGCCTTCCAGGTACATATCCGGGCTGTGGCCGCCGAACTCCGGACGGGCATCCACCACCGAATAGCTGGTTGAGCCAGAGTCAAACCACACGTCCAGCGTATCCGGCACTTTCTCATACTGATCGGCTTCATCGCCCAGCAGATCGCGAATGTCCAGATCCCACCAGGCCTGAATGCCCGCCTGCTCGACACGCTGAGCAACCGCTTCCATCAGCTCCGTGGTGCGCGGATGCAGCTCTTGGGTTTCTTTATGAACCAACATGGCCATCGGCACGCCCCAGGTACGCTGGCGAGAGATACACCAGTCAGGACGGTTCGCCACCATCGACTCGATGCGCGCCTTGCCCCAGGCCGGGATCCAGCCGCTGAGATTCTGCTCATCCAGCCCCTGCCGTTCGATGCGATCGATTTCAGCCAGCGACTGGCTGCGCAGCCCCTGGCGATCCATGCTGATAAACCACTGCGGCGTCGCACGGAAAATAATCGGGCTCTTATGACGCCAGCAGCAGGGGTAGCTGTGGGTCAGCTTCTCTACGTGCAGCAGCGCACCGCTGTCCTTGAGCAGGTCGATAACGACGTCGTTGGCCTTAAAGACAAACAGCCCGTCCAGCGCCGGATGGGTGCCCGGCAGATAACAGCCGTTGCTACCAACCGGGTTAGCGATCTCTAGGCCGTATTTCTGACCGACGACGTAGTCGTCCGGGCCGTGGCCCGGTGCGGTGTGCACTGCACCGGTGCCGGCGTCCAAGGTAACGTGGTCGCCCATGATGATCGGCACATCAAAGCTCATGAAAGGATGGCGGAAGCGCAACAGCTCCAGGTCTTCCCCTTTGCAGCTACCCAGCACCTGCCAGTGGTCGATGCCGGCGCGCTTCATCACGCTCTCGACCAGCTCGGCGGCCAGGATCAGGCATTCGCCCTCCACCTGCACCAGCTGGTACTCCAGCTCCGGATGCAGCGCCACGGCACGGTTGGCCGGCAGCGTCCAAGGGGTGGTGGTCCAGATCACCACGTTCACATCGCCCTTCGCCTCGCTGACGCCGAACTTTGCCAGCACCTGCGCTTTATCGACGGCGGCAAAACGAACGTCGATGGACGGCGAGACCTTGTCGTAGTACTCCACTTCCGCTTCGGCAAGCGAAGAGCCGCAGTCCGGACACCAGTGCACCGGCTTGGCCCCTTTCATCAGGTGGCCGTTATCCACAATGCGCGCCAGCGCACGGATGATATTGGCCTCGGTACCATAGTCCATAGTCAGGTAGGGATGTTCCCAATCGCCCAGCACGCCAAGACGGATAAAGTCGGCTTTCTGCCCGGCGACCTGCTCGGCGGCATAGGCGCGGCACTGCTCACGGAATTCAGCCGCGCTGTACTTTTCGCCCGGTTTGCCGATCAGTTGCTCTACCTTCAGCTCAATCGGCAGGCCGTGGCAGTCCCAGCCGGGGATATAGGGCGAATCGTAGCCAGAGAGCCCCTTGGACTTGATAATAATATCTTTCAGAATTTTGTTGACTGAGTGACCGATATGGATGCTGCCGTTCGCATACGGCGGGCCATCATGCAGAATGAAGCTTTTCTTGCCTTGCTTAGCATTACGGATAATCCCGTACAGATCCTGCTCATACCAGTGTTGCAGCATGCCAGGCTCGCGCTTGGCCAGATCGCCGCGCATCGGGAACCCTGTTTCCGGCAAATTCAGGGTATTCTTGTAGTCACTCATCTTCGATTTCGGTTCCGTTTTCGGCTATTGGGATTGAGCCATCAGGCTCTGGACCGGTGTTGTCAGCCCAAAAAATTCGCGGGCAGCCACCACATCTTGGGCGATTTGCCGCTTCAGTGCATCAAGCGAATCAAAACGCTGTTCATTGCGCAGTTTTGCGCGGAGCACCACATCAATATGGCGCCCATAGAGATCCATCGTCACATCAAGCAGATGGACCTCCAGCTGCTGGCGTATGCCAGCGACGGTCGGACGGGTACCGATGTTGGCCACGCCCGGCAAAGGCATGGGACCCAGTCCATAAACATCAACGGCGTAAACGCCTTTTACCGGCGCTACCAACCGTTTTAGCGGTAGATTGGCGGTGGGGAAACCGATGGTACGCCCCAGCGCATCGCCATGAACCACCCGCCCGGCAATCCGATAGGGATGGCCCAGCAGGCTTTCCGCTAACGCCAGGTCATCGTGGCGCAGCGCGTGGCGCACCGCGGTACTGCTAACCCGCCGATCGCCGACGCAGAAGCTGAGGCTGTTGGTGACGGTAAACCCATAGGCTTTGCCGGCGGCCTGCAGCAGGTGGTAATCTCCCTCACGCCCGGCGCCAAAGCGAAAATCATCGCCAATCATCAAAAACTTCACCCCGAGGCGCTCGACCAGCAGGTGTTTCACAAAGTCCTGAGCCGAATGGCTGGCGAACTGGCGGTCAAAACTCACGCACAGCACGGCATCCACCCCGGCGTCGGCCAGATAGCGGCACTTATCCCGCAGGCGCGTCAAGCGGGCTGGCGCATTCTGCGGCGCGAACATCTCCAGCGGCTGGGGCTCGAAGATCATCACCATCACCGGCAACCCAAGACGCTCGCCCTCCTGACGCAGACGCGCCAGCAGCGCCCGATGTCCCCGGTGCACGCCGTCAAAGTTGCCGATGGTCAACACGCAGCCACGATGCCGCGCGCGTAGGTTATGAATGCCGCGAATTAGCTCCATATCAGGCTCAAAACAGTGAAAATCGACGGATTATACCTTGTACAGCGACTAAGGTTAACCGGCGATTGTCGGGTGTTTAACGGGATTGATTCACCATACCGGAGTTAAGCCTACGATTAAATACATGAATGCGGATTTCTCTCCCGCCCGGCGCGGCATCACCGCCGCCTGCGCGGCCGCGACGGTGATTTAGCCCCCCGTCCGTCGTCGTCCGACAGCCATGATGGGAAAAATCACCTGAAACGCTGTATTCCGCACAACAAAGCTGGTAAAATTCGGCGCCATTGAAACGCACGGGTGTCGCCACTACAAGCGGCGCTTATTTGCACAAATCCATTGACAAAAGAAGGCTGAAAGGGCATATTCCTCGGCCTTTGAATTGTCCTCTATAGAATATTTTGGGAGTTGGACCTTGGCTAATATCAAGTCAGCTAAGAAACGCGCCGTTCAGTCTGAAAAGCGTCGCAAGCACAATGCTAGCCGCCGTTCCATGATGCGTACTTTCATCAAGAAAGTATACGCAGCTATCGCTACTGGCGACAAAGCAGCTGCTCAGGCAGCGTACAACGACATGCAGCCGATCGTTGACCGTCAGGCAAACAAAGGCCTGATCCACAAGAATAAAGCTGCTCGTCATAAAGCGAATCTGACCGCTCAGATCAACGCAATGCAGTAATCTGCCTTACGTTGTAAGCTTTATAAAAAACCGGCCTCGGCCGGTTTTTTTGTTTCTGAGGCGGAATGCCTAGCGGCTGAACAGCGCTGAAAAATCCTTGTTGCATACCCGCTGTACCGCCGGATGCTGAATCATCCGCTCGGCAAAGATCACGTAATACTCTTCCTGCACATTGTCGATACGTCCCACCTCACGGATATTGTCCTGCACGTTAGCGTACATATCCTGCGCATAAATCGACGGCGCGACAAAAATGGCATCGTGATACAGGCCAAATGCCTTCATCAGCGCGGCGTCATCAAACTCGCCGAGGATCTGCACCTGTAACCCCTGGCTGTTAAACCAGTTCAGCAGCTTGCGCCCCAGCATAGAGCGCCGCCCCGGAATTAACAGCTTACGCTGCTCCAGGCAGGTCGGGAATGGCATCTCAGGCAGCGGCTGACGGCAGAAGAAGCTGACGCCACACTCGCCGAGCTTGACGGAAAACAGCCCCTCCTGTTGACTGGAGTCCACCGGGCAATCCGATAGGATCATATCCAGCTTGTGCTGGCTCAGTTGCTCCAGCAGCAGCTCGTGAGTCGACTCAAAGCAGCGCAGGTGGATCTGCTCATGATCGGCCACCGCGGTCTCCAGCACCTGGCTCACCAGCCGTTTAGAGAGCGCATCGGCCACGCCGACGTCAAACAGCATGCTGGACTCTTTGCGATAATTCACAATATCCAGCATCTCTTGGCTGAGCATAAACATGCGATCGGCATAGCGGAACACCAGCTGCCCCAGCTCAGAAGGCACCAGGCCGCGTCCCTGACGCTTAAACAGCTTGCCGCCTAAGCGCTCTTCCAGCGCCTTAATCTGCCCGGTAATGGTCTGCGGCGTCAGAAACAGCGCCTCAGCGGCCCCGACCACCGACCCCTCTTTACACACTTGCCAGAAGTAATAGAGATGATTGAAATTTATATGTGACAGACGCACTTATGCGCACTCCTAGTGAGTTGCCGCCGCAGTCCCTCAGACGAATCCCCGTCCGACGGCAGCAAGGGAGCCTTAACTAAGTAATAAGATAGCAGTTAGATCGATAGATATCATGCCATCAATAGATCTGTAACGGCACGCCCTCCC